>CP186339.1:0-4233832 GCA_049347715.1 Thalassotalea piscium
GTCGCTAGGAGCTTTTGCTTGGATCATTCACTTTGGCAACGTTGCCTTTCTATATTACAAGAAGAATTGCCAGCGCAGCAATTTAGTATGTGGATCCGTCCTCTTCAATGCGTTATTACTGATAACATTATGACCCTATATGCACCTAATCGCTTTGTTTTAGATTGGGTTAGGGATAAATATGTTAATAGAATTAATGAGTTAGTTTCTTTAGATGAAGCTGGTAATCCGCCTCTATTAAGATTTGATGTAGGTAGTATCCCAAAGAATACCGCAGCTGTTGAACCATCCAATACTTCTTCTATGTTTGCTCCTGTTAATAAAGTTAGACAAGAACCCGAAACAAACTTACCTAAAACAACTAATGTCAGAGGTAAGTATACTTTTGAAAATTTTGTTGAAGGTAAATCTAATCAATTGGCTCGGGCTGCTGCCTCACAAGTATCGGATAACCCTGGAACTGCTTATAACCCATTATTTATTTATGGTGGTACGGGTCTAGGTAAAACTCATTTATTACATGCGGTTGGTAATGGGATTTTGTTAAATAAACCCAATGCAAAAATTGCTTATATGCATTCTGAGCGCTTTGTTCAAGATATGGTTAAAGCACTGCAAAATAATGCCATAGAAAAATTTAAACAATATTATCGTTCAGTAGACGCCTTACTTATTGATGATATTCAATTCTTTGCTAATAAAGAGCGAACCCAAGAAGAGTTTTTTCATACTTTTAATGCTTTACTCGAAGGTAACCAGCAGATCATTCTTACCAGTGATCGTTATCCTAAAGAAATAGATGGTGTTGAAGATCGTTTAAAATCCCGATTTGGTTGGGGTTTAACTATTGCCATTGAACCACCAGAACTTGAAACCCGAGTTGCTATTTTAAAAAGAAAAGCCCAAGAAAATCATATTAACTTAGCTGATGAAGTGGCTTTCTTTATTGCTAAGCGGTTACGCTCAAATGTTCGTGAATTAGAAGGTGCTTTAAACCGAGTAATTGCTAATGCCAATTTTACTGGAAGGGCTATTACCATTGAATTTGTTAAAGAAGCGCTTAGGGATTTATTAGCTTTACAAGATAAACTAGTGACTATAGATAATATTCAACGTACAGTAGCAGAATATTATAAAATTAAAGTGTCTGATTTACTGTCAAAACGTCGAAACCGATCCGTTGCTCGACCAAGACAAGTTGCTATGGCATTATCAAAAGAATTAACTAATCATAGTTTACCTGAGATTGGCGACGCTTTTGGTGGTCGAGACCATACAACAGTATTACACGCTTGTAGAAAAATTAAATCTTTACGTGAAGAATCTTTAGATATCAAAGAAGATTATTCAAATTTAACAAGAACGCTTTCATCATAGTTTAAAAGGCATATTTAAATAGGTTTATCATGAAGTTTTCACTTAATAGAGAATTATTACTAAAACCATTATTACTTGTTTCTGGTGCAGTAGAACGTAAAAGTACTTTACCTATACTTGGTAATATTTTATTAGAAGTTAGTGAGCAGTCACTTACTTTAACTGCCACTGATTTAGAACTTGAAATGGTGTCTTATGCTGTTGTTGATAATCAAGGCGCGAATGGAAAAGTAACTGTGCCGGCTAGGAAGTTACTTGATATCTGTAAAGGGTTACCTGATGGTGCGTTAATCTGTTTTGAAACAGAGAATGACATTATTAAAATCACTTCTAATAGAAGTAAGTATTCATTATCTACTTTACCTGCTTCTGACTTTCCAAATATTGAAGAATGGAAGGGTGATGTTGAATTCAAACTTTTAAAATCTGAGTTACTTCGTTTAATTGAAAGCACTCATTTTTCAATGGCTAACCAAGATGTTAGATATTATCTTAATGGCATGTCTATCGAAACTGAAGGAACTGAAATTCGTTCAGTGGCTACTGATGGTCATAGATTAGCTATTTGTAAAATCAATAACAGTTCTTTAACTTTGCCAACTCGCCAAGTTATTGTCCCTCGTAAAGGGATACTAGAAATTATTCGCTTACTCGATCCCGTCGATGATGAAATTCAAGTTTATCTTGGCTCTAATCATATCCGGATTATTGATGATGAGTTTTCTTTCACAAGTAAATTAGTTGATGGCCGTTTTCCTGACTATCGTAGAGTGCTCCCGCGTAATGGAGATAAATTTCTACATACAAATAAGGAAAATTTACGTCAACTTCTTTCGCGTGCATCTATATTATCAAATGAAAAATTTAAAGGTGTTCGATTAAATTTTTCAAAAACTGATTTAAAAATTACAGCTAATAATCCTGAACAAGAACAAGCAGAAGAAATTTTAGAAATCGATTTCCCATATGATGAAGTTGAAATTGGTTTTAATGTTAACTACGTTCTTGATGTGCTAAGTGCTATCAAAGAATCAGATGTTAAATTTACTTTAGCAGATGCAAATAGTTCTGTTGTTATTGAAGGTGAAGAATCTAACGAAGCATTATATGTTGTAATGCCAATGCGTTTATGATGAATGAGTATAGTAAAATTAACTACTAACAATTTTCGTAATTTACAAAATGACTCAATTAGTTTTCATCCAAATTTTAATTTTTTTGTTGGTGAGAACGGAAGTGGTAAAAGTAGTTTATTAGAATCTATCTTCTTTTTAGGTCATGGAAAATCTTTCAGGACCCAAAAAGTAGATAATGTTGTTCTTTTTGATAAAGACAGTTTTGTTGTAAGTGTTCTTGATGCGAATAACAAAAGGTTTGGTTTATTAAGAAATTTAGCAAATGGAACAACTGAAATTAAAATTGATGGTTTAAGACATCATAAATTCTCTGAGCTAGCTCAAAATATAGCTGTTCAGATTATTACTCCAGAAAGCTTTAAAATATTTTTTGGTGGGCCAAGAGAGAGAAGAAAATTTGTAGATCTTGGTATGTTCCACGTGAAACATATCTTTTCAGAACAATGGAAAGAGTTTTCACAAATACTTAAACAACGAAATGCCTGTTTGAAGAATAATATACGTGGTCAGCAATACATATATTGGACAGATAAATTTTGTGAAAGTTGTAACAATATAGCTAGTTTACGAAAAGATTATTTAAACCAACTTAAAGTGGAATTGAATAAATGGTTAACGTATTTATTACCTGAGTACATTGATGATATTTCTATTACTTATTTACAAGGTTGGAATAGTAAAAAATCATTATTAGCGATATTGGAACAAAATGTTAATCGTGAGTTTGAAAAAGGGCATAGTTTATTTGGTGCTCAAAGGTTTGATGTTAGATTCCAATACAAGGGATTAGCTATTGAAAATTTACTCTCTCGTGGTCAACAAAAGTTGTTTTTACTCGCATTAACTTTTGCGCAAGCAAAACTTATTGAACAAGTTAAACGAGTAAAACCAATTTTATTAATTGATGATATTGGTGCAGAATTAGATATAAACTCTAGGACTGCTTTTTATCAGTCAATTAATGAACTTAATTGCCAGATATTTATAACGGCAATTGATAAAGATGTTTTGGAACCTATTATTCCAAAAAATAATAATTATTATATGTTTCACGTGAAACATGGAAGAATTTCAGCAATAAGTAAGTAGGCTAAATGCTATGACAGTAGAAAATGAATATGACTCGGCCAGTATAAAAGTACTAAAAGGTCTAGATGCAGTAAGAAAACGACCAGGTATGTATATTGGTGATACAGACGATGGTACTGGTTTGCATCATATGGTTTTTGAAGTACTAGATAACTCCATTGATGAAGCCTTAGCAGGTCACTGTAGCGACATCGTTGTTAAAATACACTTAGATGGTTCTGTATCTGTTCGAGATGATGGACGAGGAATTCCTACAGAAATTCACCCAGAAGAAGGCGTCTCAGCTGCTGAAGTAATCATGACAGTGTTACATGCTGGTGGTAAATTTGGTGGTGATGATTCTGGCTATAAAGTATCTGGTGGTTTACATGGGGTTGGTATTTCAGTTGTTAATGCATTAAGTAGCAAATTAAAACTGAATATACGCCGAGAAGGTAAATTATTTGAACAAATTTATCATGTAGGTGTACCACAAGAACCACTGAAAGTTGTAGGTGAAAGCGATCACAATGGTACAGAAGTAAGATTTTGGCCAAGTGAAGATACTTTTTCTGATGTTGAATTTCACTATGACTTATTAGTAAAAAGAATACGTGAATTATCTTTTCTAAATTCAGGTGTATCTATTCGCTTAAGTGATGAGCGTGAAGAAGGTAAAGAAGATCATTTTCATTTTGATGGTGGTATTCAAGCCTTTGTTGATTATTTAAATACAAATAAAACACCTGTTAATGAAGAAATATTTTATTTCGATTTAGCCAGAGAAGATGGCATTGTTGTTGAAGTTGCAATGCAGTGGAATGATGGTTTCCAAGAAAACATTCATTGTTTTACTAACAATATTCCACAGAAAGATGGTGGTACTCATTTAAGTGGATTTAGAACAGCACTTACGAGAACGCTAAATAGCTACATGGTGAAAGAAGGTTTAAACAAAACTAAGAAAGGCGGAACAACAGAAACAAGTGCTTCTGGTGATGATGCTCGTGAAGGGTTAACTGCAGTAATATCAGTTAAAGTTCCTGATCCTAAATTTTCTTCGCAAACAAAAGATAAACTCGTTTCATCTGAAGTTAAAACTGCTGTAGAACAAGCAATGGGTGAGAAGTTAGGTGAATATCTGCTTGAGAAACCTGCCGTAGCTAGAACGATCATCATGAAGATTGTTGATGCTGCTAGAGCGCGTGAAGCTGCCCGTAAGGCACGTGAAATGACTCGACGTAAAGGTGCTTTAGATATTGCAGGTTTACCTGGAAAGTTAGCAGATTGTCAGGAAAAAGATCCTGCTTTATCTGAACTCTATATTGTGGAAGGGGATTCTGCTGGTGGTTCTGCTAAGCAGGGTAGAAATCGTAAAAACCAAGCAATACTTCCATTAAAAGGTAAAATATTAAACGTAGAAAAAGCACGTTTTGATAAAATGATTTCGTCTCAGGAAGTTGGAACTTTAATTACGGCACTGGGTTGTGGCATTGGTCGAGATGAATATGATCCTGATAAGTTAAGATATCATAGCATTATTATTATGACGGATGCGGATGTGGATGGTTCACATATACGTACGTTACTGCTAACTTTTTTCTATCGTCAAATGCCTGAAATAATGGAAAGAGGTTATATTTATATAGCTCAGCCGCCGTTATATAAAGTGAAAAAAGGTAAACAAGAACGCTATATAAAAGATGATGAAGCATTAACTGAATATTTAACTACATTGGCTTTAGAGTCAGCTGAAATACATGTAAATGAATCAGCACCAGCAATTTCTGGTATAGCGTTAGAAGGTTTAGTGAATCAGTATCGAGATACTATGACGATGATCAAACGTTTATCTCGTCAAATCCCTGCTGATATTTTAGAAAAAATGGTTTACGGATTAACGATTAAACCAGAAGATTTCTCTAATGAAGCTAAGGTTACTGAATGGGCTGAAGAATTAGTTAACCAGCTTCAAAACCAAGATGGAAATGGCTCAATCTACTATGGTAGCGTTAAGCACGATATAGAAAGAAATATATATTATGCAAGCTTCAATGTACGTAAACATGGTATAGATACCGTTTATAATTGCAGTTATGATTTTATTCAGTCAAAAGAGTTTGAAGCGATAAATAGCTTGAACACAGCTATAAAAGACTTAATGGAAGAAGGGGCGTATGTTAAACGTGGCGATAAAGTTAAGCCGGTTGAGTCATTTGAAGAAGCTTTAAATTGGTTAATGGCAGAATCTAAGCGTGGGCAATACATACAACGCTATAAAGGACTAGGTGAAATGAATCCTAATCAGTTGTGGGAAACTACTATGGACCCTGCAACACGACGTATGTTGCAAGTGACAATTGAAGATGCAATTGCTGCGGATCAATTGTTTACAACGTTAATGGGTGACCATGTTGAACCACGAAGAGCCTTTATTGAAGAAAATGCATTAAAAGTAGCTAACTTAGATATCTAGTTAGCTCATTTATTAAATTAAATACCCGGACATCATATGTGCGGGTTTTTTGTTTAAAAGAGTGCAAGAAAATTGAGTAAATACAAAGAAAACCAAGCTGTGTGACTAGGCTTAAATAATAACAACCGTTATACTAGCGCATATTAGATTAACACCATAAATAGTACGGACATCCATGAGTACGTTTAATATAAAAACCTTCCAAGGGTTAATTTTGCAATTGCAAGATTATTGGTCAAGACAAGGCTGTGTGATAGTACAGCCATTAGATTTAGAAGTTGGCGCGGGTACTTTTCACCCAATGACATTTTTGCGATCTATAGGTCCAGAACCTATGAGTAGCGCTTATGTTCAACCATGTCGTCGTCCTACTGATGGTCGTTATGGTGAAAATCCAAATAGGTTACAACATTATTACCAATTTCAAGTAATGTTAAAGCCATCTCCCAAAAATATTCAAGAGCTCTATTTAGCATCTCTTAAAGAGTTAGGTATTGATCCTTTAGTTCATGACATCCGTTTTGTTGAAGACAATTGGGAATCTCCGACGTTAGGCGCTTGGGGCTTAGGTTGGGAAATATGGTTAAACGGGATGGAAATAACTCAGTTTACTTATTTTCAACAAGTAGGCGGTTTAGAATGTGCACCGGTTACCGGAGAAATAACTTACGGTCTTGAACGATTAGCTATGTATATACAGAACGTTGAAAGTATATATGACTTAGTGTGGACTGACGGCCCTATGGGCAAAGTATTATATGGTGATGTTTTCCATCAAAATGAGGTTGAGCAATCTACCTATAACTTTGAATACGCAGATGTCGATGCATTATTTGGTACTTTTGACCAATGCGAAAAAGAGAGCCAAAAGCTTATTGAAGCAGGCTTAGCATTACCAGCCTATGAACAAGTAATGAAAGCCTCTCATGCGTTTAACTTGCTAGATGCTCGTCATGCAATATCAGTTACTGAACGTCAGCGTTATATACTGAGAGTGCGTGCTTTATCGAAAGCATGTGCAGAAGCCTATTATAATACTAGAGAAAAATTAGGGTTCCCTTTGTGTGCCAATAACACGGAGGTTAAATAATTATGTTAACAAATACATTACTTATAGAATTGGGAACGGAAGAACTTCCACCTAAATCACTTAAAACCTTAGCAACTGTATTTTATCAACAAATCAAAACTCAGTTAGATGATGCTGGATTAGGCTATGAAGGTATTGAGTGGTTTGCTACACCGAGAAGGTTAGCAGTTAAAGTAGAAAAATTAGTTGAAAAACAAGAAGATAAAGAAGTTGAAAAGCGCGGTCCGGCTGTAAATGTAGCGTTTGACAATGATGGTAACCCAAGTAAAGCGGCACTCGGTTGGGCTAAATCTAACGGTATTACTATTGAACAAGCAGATCGATTAATCACTGATAAAGGGGAGTGGCTGCTTCATAAAGCAACGCAATCAGGTAAATCAGTAGAAGAATTAATACCAGCAATGGTAAATAATGCTTTGCAAAAATTACCTATTCCTAAACCAATGCGTTGGGGTAATGAAAGAATACAATTTATTAGACCTGTACACACATTGACTATGATGTATGGAAAAGAGGTTATTCCTGGTGATTTGTTAGGGGTAAGTTCAAATAACCTAGTGCAAGGTCATCGTTTCCACCATTCAGGTTTAGTTACGCTTACTGATGCTAATAATTACGAAAAAGCACTTAATGCGGCTTATGTACAAGTAGATTATCAAGCAAGACAAGCCTTAATTGTTAGTGAAATAAATAAGGCAGCTGAAAAAATTAATGGTGTGGCACTTATTGATGACGACTTATTAGAAGAAGTGACATCGCTAGTTGAATGGCCAGTAGTATTAGTAGGGAGTTTCGATAAGAACTTTTTACAAGTACCAGCAGAGCCATTGATTTATTCAATGAAAGATCATCAAAAATACTTTCCGGTAAATGATAAAGCGGGTAACTTACTGAATCAGTTCATATTTGTAACTAATATCGAAAGTAAAGATCCACAACAAGTGATATCAGGTAACGAAAAGGTGATACGTCCACGTTTAGCTGATGCTGAATTTTTCTTTAATACTGATAAAAAACAGACACTTGAATCAAGATTGAATAGCTTGGAATCTGTACTGTTCCAGAAGCAATTAGGGACAGTAAAAGCAAAATCTGAACGTATTGCTTTTATGAGTAAATTTATCGCAGCAGCGCTAAATGAAAATCAAGATCAGGCTTATCGTGCAGGATTGTTGAGCAAAACCGATTTAATGTCGGACATGGTATTAGAGTTTCCACAAGTACAAGGTACCATGGGAAAATATTATGCTGAACACGATGGTGAAGATACTGAAGTTGCGCAAGCATTAGAAGATCAATATAGACCACGTTTTTCTGGCGATAGCTTACCTAAAGCTAATATTGGTTGTGCTGTTGCTATAGCCGATAAGATAGATACCTTAGTGGGTATCTTTGGTATTAACCAACCGCCTAAAGGTGATAAAGACCCCTTTGCGTTAAGACGAGCAGCGATAGGGTTAATACGTATCATTATTGAAAAGCAGCTTGATCTAGATATAGCTGAATTGGTTGAGAAGAGTATTGAATGTTACGGTGATAAATTAAGTAACGAAAATACTAAAGAACAAGTTATGGAATTTGTTCTAGCGCGTTATAAAGCTCATTACCAAGAACAAAATATTGATATTGATGTTATACAAGCGGTATTAGAAAATGCACCTACAGCGCCATTAGACTTTGAAAAAAGAATACTAGCGGTCAGTCATTTTAAAACCTTGGCTGCTGCTGAAGCCTTAGCTGCGGCTAATAAGCGTGTGGGTAATATATTAGCTAAATTTAATGGTGATTTATATGCATCGTTTGACCCTAGCTTAATAGAAGAATCAGCGGAAGGGGATTTAGCTGAAAAATTTAATCAATTAAATCTTAAGGTTAAACCTATGATGCTTGCTAAAAATTATCAAGAGGCATTATCTACATTAGCAGAGATCAAAAAGCCAATAGATGAATTTTTTGATACAGTAATGGTTATGGCGGAAGATGAAAAAATTAAAATTAATCGCTTGACCTTACTTAATGAAATTAGGAATAGTTTCTTAGCAATAGCAGATATTTCAGTGTTACAAAAATAGATAAATTGTTTATGGAAAATAAAAAGAGAAGCATCGCTTCTCTTTTTTTATAAGCCTTTTTTAATTAAATAATGGAAAGGTTTAATCTCTATTTGACTGGCAACTAAGTGATGATCCATAAATTGACAAAAACTTGGAACGTCTCGGGTGGTGGCAGGGTCATCTGCAATAACAAGTAATAGTTCGCCTTGGTTAATTTCTCTTATTTTTTTTCGAATGAGCATTACAGGTTCAGGGCAACGTAAAGAAAGTGTATCTAAATGATGATCAGCTTGGTCAAATAAAGGGTCTGTATTATTCAAATTGAATACTCGAAAAATTAAGTGGGTGATTCAGTAAACGGTGATTCTAACCTGAAATAAGCGAGAGAAAAAGTTATCTAAGGGAGTTGTTTTACTAAATTAGTAACGCCATAACGTTGTAAAAGTTGTTTATGCTGTGAGATAACATCGTCATGATTAAGGTAAGGTTTTGATACTATACGATAATAATTATCAAAATGAAGAATGTGGTATTGATTGAAAATAGATTTTTGCTTTAATTGAGCCAGACGTTTTTCAGCATTAGCTTTATGAGTGTAAGCCGCTATTTGTAATACCCATTGAGTTTGTGGCGGTTTCAACTGGTGTGTATAGGTATTAGGTAATTTAATAGCGATTTGTTTATTGGATGTCACCATAGATTGTACTGTTGGCGCTGATTTTTTGATATTGGCCTTAGTGAAAGGAAGAAGGTAATTAAATCCAATAAAGAAATTATGGTTATTACCGAGTTGCTCGCTCTGGAAATAACTTGATTGTCCTGCTTCAATGGTAAAGTGCCTATTAACTTTATACTCAAGAGAAATTTTTAAGTATGGAGAAAGACTAGAGGATTCGACAAAATAGTCATGAGAAGATGAAAGCACGTAATTAACCCCACCAGAAAATTTAATAGCTAAAGTCGGTGAATATTGTTTTAAAAATAGCGAACCAATACTGAGTATTGATTGATCACCAACAATGTTAGATAAATTTTTTTTGATTTTGATGTCACCGCTAGATAAATATTGGCTTTCAACCGCGAATGAAGGCGAAAATTGCCACTGATATCTAACTGCAATACCAGGGCTACCAGATTGCTGAGTATTTAGTTGTGTGAATAGGCCAATATTATGTGTGTTTTGGGCGAAAATAGAGGGACAAGCTAGCAATAATAACAAGGAGATTAAGTAGTTAAATTTCATCAGCGCAAAAGCCTTTTTTGTATATTATACCTAGTAAAAATAATTGCGGTAACAAACAGGTGAATTTAACTAGAATTTTAATCAAATAGGGCTAAATATGTTTGATTTAAGGTTGCTTTGTAAAGCTGTGGTGCATAACCTAATAGGATAAATTTAACACGGTGATGATATGCCTAAAAAATTAGTTTATTTGCTACTTTCTCTCTCAATGATGAATACTTTTTCTGTTGTAGCAAATCCAAACGCCTCAATATTAAGAGATAAATTTGAACAAGCTGATAAATTGGTTTGGGATGCTGATTCACCTGAATATAAAACCCTCTACAACGAGTTGCACTTTTATCCATTACAACCGTATTTGGATCAAAAAAGATTGATGTATAAAATTAAACTGTCCAATCTCAATGAAATATCTCAATTTTTAACAAAATATGAGAATACACCTTTAGACTGGCCATTAAGAAAAAAGTGGCTTGATTATTTAATGAAGCATAAGCGTAAATTGCTTTTTGTAGAATATTTTAAACCTACCTCAAATGTTGAATTAACGTGTCAGTATTATCAATACAAATTGGCGTTAGGTACAAAAAGTAAAGAAATTCTACCTAACATAACTCCGCTTTGGGTAGTGGGTAAGTCTCAACCAAAAATATGTGATCCGTTATTTTCATTATGGAAAAAAGAAGGGTACTTAACAAAAGAATTAGTTTGGCAGCGTCTAGGAAAAGCAGCTAATGGTGGTAATCATACACTAATTCCTTATTTAACTAGCTTGTTACCAGCTAAAGAACAGTATCTTGGTAAATTATGGCATAGGGTTCGTAAAGACCCATCGGTAATCACTAAATTAACTAGATTCCCGAATAAAAATGAAAAAGAAGCTGAAATTTTTAGTTATGGTATTAAACGGTTAATTTGGCGGGATCAAAAGAGAGCATTAGAAACGTATGATGCTGCAAGTCAGTTATTTCAATTTAGCCACGATCAACAACAGCAAATCGCATTAAAATTTGCATTAGCACTTGCAAGTAAAAATCATGACAAAGCACAAGATTGGTTGCAAAAAGTTGATGATGATAAGTTAACAAATCGTATTATTCAGTGGAAAATCGCCGACGTACTAAGACAACAAGATTGGCCTGAAATAAAGAAAGAGTTAGCCTCTTTACCAAGTTTCAAACAAGAGAGCAGTCAATGGAAATATTGGTATGGTCGAAGCTTGATAGAAACGGGTGAAAAAGAGAAAGGGGTAGCATTACTAACTGAATTAGCTAAAACACGCCATTATTATGGTTTTTTGGCTGCTAGCGTAATTGAAGCACCGATTAATTATCAAAATAACCCTATTTTAGTAACAGAAAGTGAACGAAAAGAGTTATTTAAACATCTAGCTGGAAAAAGGGCTTTCGAATTATTTCATCTAAAACGCTATTACCATGCAAGAATGGAATGGAATTATTGGATGAAGCAATTAAGTGATCGTGAAAAGCTTGTAGCATCAAAACTCGCGAATGAAATTGGTTGGTATGACCGTGCTATTTTTGCATTATCACAAGTAGGATATTTAGATGATGTCGATTTAAGATTTCCATTAGCTTTTAACAAAGAAATTACGTTACATGCTAGTAAATATGCCATTAGTCCCGCTTGGGCTTTTGCTATAGCACGACGAGAAAGTTCATTTATGAGCGACGCCAACTCACCCGTTGGTGCAAAAGGGCTGATGCAGTTAATGCCTGCCACGGCGAAACAGCTTACAAAACGCAAACGTATTAGTAATAACTATTTATTTGATATTGGTAAAAATATTAATTTAGGTACTAAGTATTTAAAAAAATTATTAGATAAACATCAAGGGAATCAGATATTAGCCACTGCATCTTATAATGCGGGCCCTTATCGGGTGAAAAGTTGGTTAAAGTCGGCAAGTAGTTTACCTGCGGATATTTGGATTGAAACGATTCCTTTTTATGAAACGCGCGAGTATGTCAAAAGTGTCATGGCTTATGAACAAATATATCAAGCGAAAGTAGGGAAACCTACACAGTTATTTGACAAGATAACAAGTAAGAACATTACTCAGTTGTAATGCAATTACTGTACTGAAAAAGCCGCTATGATATGATACAAAAAATTTTTCACTGGTGTATTTTATGACAGCTTTAGCAACTTTATATCCAGCACATATTCAAGAACTTCAACAACGCACTAAAAAAGCGCTAAAACGTGAAAACTTAGATGGTTTAATTATCCATTCGGGACAAGAAATTAAAATCTTTTTAGATGATAATTCTTATCCCTTTAAAGTGAACCCTCATTTCAAACATTGGTTACCTTTAATCGATATTCCTAATTGTTGGTTAATGATCAACGGGGAAGATAAACCGGTATTAATTTATTATCAGCCTGTCGATTTTTGGCATAAAGTTACACCGCTAACTGACAATTATTGGAACGAGCATTTTGATATTAAAGTGTTAACTAATGCTGCTGATGTTGAAAAACTATTACCCTATGATAAAAAAGGGTTTGCTTATATTGGTGCTCATGTTGAAGTGGCCAAAGTACTAGGTTTCGATAATATTAATTCTGAACCATTACTAAATTACCTACATTATTATAGAGCTTATAAAACGCCTTATGAGCAAGCATGTCTAAGACAATCAAATGCGCTTGCTGTGTTTGGTCACAAAGCAGCACGTTTAGCTTTTCTTGAGGGGTTGGGTGAATATGATATCCAACAGGCTTATCTTAAAGCGATTCAATATACTGAAGCAGATACACCTTACGGGAATATAGTTGCACTTAACCAAAATACTTCTATTTTGCATTACACTGCACTTGAGCGAAATCCACCACAAGTTCATCGTTCGTTTTTAATTGACGCAGGTGCTAATTTTCATGGTTATGCGGCAGATATTACACGTACTTATTCTTTTAAGCGTGATAAATTTTTTGAACTAATTGCTCGAATGGACCAATTAATGTTAGCGGCAGTTGACGGCTTAAAACCAGGTAAAAGCTACGTAGATTTACATATTGAGACATACCAACAAATAGCCACTGTACTTCAAGAGTTTAATATTATTAAAGTAAGCGCAGACACGGCAGTGGAAGCGGGTATTGTCGGTACATTTTTCCCTCATGGACTTGGGCATCATCTTGGCCTTCAAGTACATGATGTAGGTGGATTTATGGCTGATGTGCGTGGTACTCATGTTAAACCACCTAAAGAGCACGCTTTTTTAAGAACCTCTAGGGTGATTGAAAGTAACCAAGTCTTTACTATTGAACCAGGCCTGTATTTTATTGATTCATTATTGAATGATTTAAAAAATTCATCTAAGGCAGATCTAGTGAACTGGGAGGTCGTCGATAGTTTTAGACCTTTTGGCGGTATCAGAATTGAAGATAATATTATTGTTCATCAATCTCATAATGAAAATATGACTCGTGATCTAGACCTCAACTAATAGTCTGTCATGTCAGCACCGTATTTAATTGCCGCAGAACGAATAATAGATGAAACGATTGTAAGTCGTAGTCGCTTTATCTGTTATTTGTCTCCTTGTAAATCAAACGAGGAGGCGAAATCGTACATAAAAGAAGTACAACAATTACATCCTCAAGCCAGTCATCATTGTTATGCCTTTGTGACCTCTCATCCATTAGATAGTCAAAGTTATGGTTTTTCTGATGATGGTGAGCCTTCTGGTACTGCAGGTAAGCCTATGTTAATTGCATTGCAGGGAAGTGAGATTGGAGAGGTTTGTGCTGTTGTTGTTCGCTATTTTGGCGGTACTAAACTTGGGACGGGTGGATTACAAAGAGCGTATGGAGGGAGTGTTAGACAAGCACTAACGAAGCTTTCAACAAAAACAAAAATACCTATGGTACACAAAACGTTAGCATGTCAATATACTCACGTAAACGATGTGCTTCACGTACTTGAAAAACTTGGTGGTCATGTCGTTTCTGAAGACTATCAAATCGATGTGCATTTAGAAATTGCGTTACCCGTGAGTGTTATTGAACCGTTTACCACTCAATTACAAACTTTGTCTTCAGGCTTTTTAGTGCTTGAGGATATTAAATAGAATAAAGATGAAATAACACAGTGCAAATCAAAAACATTGTAAGAATTTTAGGCCTACTAGTTACTTTACTTAGTGTAACTATGCTCCCGCCTGCCTTAATCTCTTTATTGTATCGAGATGGTGGTGGGGTGGCGTTTTTATCTTCTTTTGTTTTTTGTTTAGTTGCTGGGATCTCATTTTGGTACCCATATCGAGATAAAAAGAGTGAGCTAAGAGCTCGGGAAGGTTTTTTAATTGTAGTTCTTTTCTGGACCGTACTTGCCAGTTTTTCTGCTATCCCTCTTATGCTACTGGAAAGCCCAAACTTATCAGTTGCCGATGCATTTTTTGAATCATTTTCTGGCTTAACGACAACAGGAGCCACAATTTTAACAAAAATTGACGGTTTACCTCATGCTCTACTTTGGTATCGTCAGCAGTTACAGTGGTTAGGTGGTATGGGAATCATTGTTTTAGCTGTTGCTGTATTACCTATGCTTGGTGTGGGTGGTATGCAGTTATACCGTGCAGAAACTCCTGGGCCGGTGAAAGATTCAAAAATGACACCTCGAATAGCGGATACGGCTAAGCATCTTTGGTATATCTACTTAGCTTTGACGGTCGCTTGTGCATTCTGCTATTGGGCTGCTGGGATGAACTTATTTGATGCTATTTGTCATTCTTTTTCAACAATAGCTATTGGTGGTTTTTCTACTCATGATGCCAGTATGGGCTATTTTAATAGTCCATTAATAAATTTTATCTGTGTGTTTTTCTTATTGATTGCAGGTATTAACTTTGCACTCCATTTTACGGTTCTACATAGTCGGTCTTTGCGCAATTATTTTTATGATCCTGAATTCAAGGTGTTTCTTTCAATCCAGTTAGTACTCACCCTCATTTGCTTTGTTGTTATTTTAGCCAGTGGTATGACAGTAACTGGGTTTGAAGCATTTGATCAGGCATTATTTCAAGCCGTATCAATTAGTACAACAGCTGGGTTTACAACAACATCTTTTGCTGATTGGCCAACTTTATTACCTATATTATTGATTTTTTCTAGTTTTGTCGGAGGATGTGCAGGAAGTACTGGGGGAGGAATGAAGGTTGTTCGTGTCACCTTACTTTATTTACAGGGATTACGAGAGTTAAATAAATTAGTGCATCCTAAAGCAATCTTAACTATCAAGCTTGGTCATAAAGCTTTACCTAATCGTGTGGTTGAAGCTATCTGGGGATTCTTCTCTGCATATGCAGCTGTATTTATTATTTGTATGTTATTACTACTGGCAACAGGTATTGATGATATAACTGCCTTTACTGCTGTTGCTGCGTGTTTAAATAATTTAGGTCCAGGACTTGGTGCTGTTGCAGCTAATTTTGCTGATATTAATGATTTTAGTAAATGGGTACTTGTGATTGCTATGTTGTTTGGCCGACTTGAAATATTTACCTTATTAGTGCTCTTTACGCCTGCCTTTTGGCGTTCTTAGACATTTTCCTCTTAGCTTATTATTCTAGTCAATACGGTTTAGCCATATTGAAGAACGTACATCGGGCCTTTAAGAGAATAAGTGCTAAGGTATAAATTCAGAACATTAGTGTAATAAAACCAACGCTTTTTTATATACTCGTTGGTTTTTATAAAATACAAATAGGGTTTCAGGTGTTTGATTAAAATAGACTTTAATAGAATTGTAATGGGTCCACGTAAAATAATTTTTCAACGTCAGAAATATATTTTTTACTGACTAAAAATAATACTACATGATCTTCTGCTTCAATAATGGTATCTGAATGCGCAATGATCACTTCTGTATCTCTCACAATAGCGCCAATAGTTGTTCCAGGAGGTAATTTTATTGCAGAGATGGCTCTGCCAACAACCTTCGAAGATTTATCATTGCCTTTTGCTACAATTTCAATAGCTTCTGCAGCACCACCACGGAGACTATAAACATTGTTTATACTGCCGCGTCGAACATGAGTTAACAATGCTGAAATAGTGGCTTGTTGAGGTGATACTGCAATATCAATTTTACTGCCATGGACTAAATCAATATATGCACTTCGTTGAATTAATACCATTGCTTTTCGCACGCCAAGTCTTTTAGCAAGTAACGATGACATAATATTAGCTTCATCGTCATTAGTAACAGCAATAAATACATCAAATTGATCTATATGTTCTTCCATTAACAATTCTTGATCCGATGAATCGCCAACAAAAACTAACGTATCGTTTAGTTCTGAAGCTAAGTAAGCTGCTCGTTTAGGTGAGTGTTCTATTAATTTAACTTGATGATTTTTTTCTAATAAACGAGCTAAACCAGAACCAATGTTACCTCCACCGGCAATCATTATTTTTTTATAAGCAGGTTCTAATTTTTGTAGCTCATTCATGACTGCTCGTATATGAATCGTTGCTGCAATAAAAAATACTTCATCATCAGCTTCAATGACAGTTGTACCGAGAGGGCGAATGGGTTTTCCATTTCTGTATATAGCAGCTACTCGTGTATCAATATTTGGAATATGTTCACGCAATGTAGACAGGGCATGTCCAACAAGCAAACCACCATAATAAGCTTTAACCGCAACTAAGCTGACTTTACCTTCGGCAAATTCTAATACTTGTAATGCGCCTGGGTAGTCAATTAAGCGTGCGATATCTCGAGTTACTAACTGTTCAGGTGCAATAACATGATCAACAGGGATATTTTCTGGTTGAAACAGCTGTTCTTGATATTTTAAAATTTTGGAAGAACGAATACGCGCGATTTTATTTGCCGTATGGAATAAGGAGTAGCATATTTGGCAGGCGATCATATTAGTGGCATCATCACTGGTAACCGCAATTACTAATTCTGCATCTTCGGCACCCGCTTTTTTCAAAATATCTGGGTGGGAACCTTGGCCAGTAACGACCTGTAGATCCATTTTATCTTGGAGTTCACGTAATGTTTCGCTATTAGTATCTATTAGCGTAATGTCATTATTTTCACCGACAAGGTTTTCAGCTAAGGTTCCACCTACTTGACCTGCGCCTATGATGATTATTTTCATTTGCTGTCGTTATTCTTTTTAATTAGCGCGTAATAAAAGCCGTCCATATTGTCTTGTCCTGATAATATTTGCCAGCCAGTGCTTTGTTCTTTTTTTATATTAATGAGTTCAGCATTTGAATTTTCTTCAATAAAACGTTGAACTTGTTGACAGTTTTCTTCGGGTAAAATACTGCATGTCGCATAAAGCAAAGTACCATTGGGTTTTAATAAAGACCAACAATTTTTGAGTATTTGTTGTTGCAAGCTTGTAAGAACATCAATATCTGCAGCTTTACGTAACCATTTTATATCAGGGTGACGTCGGATAACGCCGGTACCAGAACAAGGCGCATCTAATAAAATGCGATCAAATTGTTCACCATTCCACCAATCTTGTTTAGAAGCATCGCCTGCAATGACTTCTGCCGATAAATGGAGTCGCGTTAAGTTTTCTTCAACACGTGTTAATCGTTTTTCTTCAATATCAATAGCGGTCATTTTACCTATAGAGGGGGTTAGCTCTAATATATGACAGGTTTTTCCGCCTGGTGCCGCGCAACAATCGAGCACATTATCATTAGCTTTGCAGTCGAGTAAAATTGCAGCCTGTTGGGCTGCGCCATCTTGTATTGAAACATGACCTAATTCAAATCCGGGTAACTGATACACATCTACGGCTTTAGCTAATAAAATAGCGCCTGAATTTTCATCTACAGCGGTAACTTCTATTTCAGTCTCCGCTAATAAAGATAAATATTCTTCAACGTTATGGTGTTGACGATTTACTCGGATCCACATTGGCGGTTTTATTTGGTTAGCTGCGAGAATACTTTCCCAATCATTGGGGTAGCCAGCTTGTAATTTTTTAATAAACCACCCTGGATGATTATATTTAATAGCATCAGGTAGGTTTTCTTCAGTCTCGTGGGAGACTTTTTTTCGTAAAAAATTACGTAAAATAGCATTCACCAGACCTTTTAGATGATTACACTTTAAGGCTGGGCATGCAGCCACTGTTTCAGCAACACAAGCATGGTCAGGTATCCGCATATACTTAAGTTGGTATAAACCTACTAATAATAAAAAGTGGGCAACACGTTGTTTACCTACTAATGGCTTATCCATTAACGCGCGTACTTCATGTTCTAATTCAGGTAAAACACGTAAAACACCATAACAACACTCTTGTAACAAGCCTTTATCTTTAGGATCGATTTTACTGATTTGTAAGGGAAGCTCGTCAGCTAAACTACGACCTTTATCGATAACTGCATAGATGCATTTAGCCGCGGAGGCTCTAATGTTAATAGCCATTATTGTGTTTTACCATTGATAGAGCTTCCTGTGGGAAACCATTGCGCTCGAGAATTTAAGATATCTTGGCAAGGCAGGGCTTTTTTACCAGGTAACTGCATTATTTCAAGTTTTAAGGCATTTTCAGATGTAGCAACAACAATTCCGCTTTTATCAACAGAAATTATGGTTCCTGGGGTATAGTTATGTGCAATTTCTTCAACACTGGCTTGCCATACACGAATTCTATGTGGCGCTTGTTTATTATCGGTATAAGTAAATTGTGCAACAGGCCAAGGAATATAAGCTCTAAGCTTTCTATGTAAATCAACTGCAGGAAGTTGCCAATTGAGCTCAGCTTCACTTTTATCTAATTTAGCAGCATAAGTTGCATCTTCATTATTTTGTGGCGTGCGTTCATATGCACCATTTGACATGAGTGCTAGAGTGTCGAGTAAGGCTTTAGGTCCTAGTTTAGCGAGCGCTTCATAAATACTTGCACTGGTATCGTTTTTAGTAATATCACAACTAGCAGTAAGTATCATATCTCCCGTATCTAGACCTTTATCCATTTGCATAATGGTAACGCCCGTTTTTTCATCGCCAGCTTCAACAGCTCGTTGAATAGGGGCTGCTCCTCGCCACTTAGGTAAAAGTGAACCATGAACATTAATACAACCTAGTCTTGGTGTATTTAAAATAACTTCAGGAAGTAATAAGCCATATGCTACAACAACCATTACATCTGCCTGATAACTTGCGAGTAATTTTTGATCTGCTTGTTCTTTAAAGTTTATAGGTTGTTCAACAGGTATGTTGTGCTCAAGTGCTAGTAGTTTGGTGGCACATGCGGTGAGTTTTTTACCACGGCCAGCAGGTTTGTCTGGAGGGCAATAGACGGCTACTACATTATGCTGAGAGGCTATTAATGCTTGTAAATGTTGTGCTGCAAAGTCGGGCGTACCCGCAAATATAACGTTCAAAGGTTTTGACATAGTTTTTTAATAAGTCTCAGATTATTTATTGTAGCAAGTTATTTAATTTTTTATTCGTATTAATCATCGTTAGCCAGTTTAGCTTCTTTCTCTAACTTTGTTTGAATACGGTTTCTTTTTAATGGTGAAAGGTAGTCAACGAACAAAACACCTTTTAGGTGATCTAATTCATGCTGAATACAAATACTGAGTAGCTCTTCTGCATCTAACTCGAAGGGGTCGCCATTAATATCTAAAGCCTTTACTGTAACTTTTGTGTGCCTATCTACTTTGGCATAACAGCCAGGAACGGATAAACAGCCTTCTTCGTTGATCATTGTTTCATCATTACGTTTAATGATTTCAGGATTAATAAGAACATAAGCTTGTTCTTTGTCTTCTGAAACATCAATAACAACAATTTGTTGATGGATATCAACTTGTGTAGCCGCTAAACCAACACCATTTTCTTCATACATAGTGTCGAACATATCGTTTACAATACGTCTTATGTTGTCATTAACTTCTTTAACAGGAGCCGCTTTTGTTCTTAAACGTTGGTCTGGGAATCTTAATACAGGTAATATAGCCATAATTTAATAAAAGAGTTCGCGAATTTTCGCATAGAGTGTTATGTTTCAATTTTAGCCATTAAATTAAATTAATAATAGTGGTTTAGGATAAATGCTAAAAAAAATAGGCAGGTACGCATGATAAAAAAAATAGTATTAATGAGCATTTGCTTTCTTTTACCGAATATTGTCTTGGCGGATGAGGTTTTACTAAACAAGAACGCGCCGAGTAAATACGTGGTTAAGAAAGGAGATACACTTTGGGATATCTCAGGAATTTTTCTGGAAGAGCCGTGGTTATGGCCCAAGATTTGGCGATTAAATCCCGATATTGAAAATCCACATTTAATTTATCCTGGGGATGAATTAAGTTTGGTTTATGATGAAAATGGTGTCCCTATGTTGGTTAAAGTAGATGATGCTACTAAAATGGACAGTCCTAAAGGTAAGCCAACGTATAAATGGTCACCTCAAGCGCGTACTTCTTTGAAAGAACAGAACCCTGTTTCTTCTTTACCACTTCATGTGATTGCGCCTTTTATTAAATATAACACCATTTTATCTGTGTCGGATGTTGAATCATCACCTTATGTTATTGGGGGTGAAGAGGGTTATAAATCTAACATTGATGGCTTTAAAACCTATGTGAATGGTGATTTAGAAGAAGGTAAATCTTATGCCATTTATAAAAAAGGGCGTGCGATTGTTGATCCGGAAACCGAAGCGGTTATTTCTTATCATGCGACATTAGTTGGTACCGGCAAAGCTCTCCGCAAGGGTAATAAAGAAAATAAAGAACCTGCTACTATATTTGTTGAGGGTGCAACTCGCGAAATTAGAGCAAGTGATATTTTAAAACCCGTTAATGAAGGGCAATTGTTACCATCGTTATTTACCATGCAAGCACCTGAAGACGGTGTGAGTGGAAGTATAATCGAAACCTCTAGCGGATTAAGAGAATTTGGTAAATTAGAAGTGGTTTATCTTAATCGAGGCGCTAAAGACCACATTAAGCAAGGCGACCTTTTAACAATTAAACGGTTAAGTCCTGGAATTATTGAAACGGAAAATGGCCCTGAATATATTAAAGATACATCTCGTTGGGTTCAAATGGCAGCAGACAATCGCTCTGAATATAAAATGCCTACTGAGAGTATTGGTCAAATGATGGTATTTAAAGTGTTTGATGAGGTGAGTCTAGCTTTGATTTTAAACTCTGAAAAGCCGTTAAAACTTCAGGATACCTTTTAAAAAATACAATGTAATACGCTTGTTCTTAAGGAGAAGGCAAGTGAGCATAAAAGATAACTTAAGCCAGCAACGAGAACATTCTCGTTACTGGCTTGCATTAAAACTAATTCCCAGATTATCTGTTCAGAAAAAACTTAATTTAGTTTTAGAGTACGGATTAACTTCGCTTTTCACCGACCATTCAATCTACCAAAATTTAAACCTAACAAAAGGGCAGGTTGAGGGCTTTACTTCCCCTGATTGGTTTAGAATTGACGCGATCATTGAACAAGCGAATCAAAATGATGGGCATATCATTACTTATGAAAGTCGTTACTATCCGCCTTTGTTGAAACAAATTTTTGATCCCCCACTTATTTTGTTTGTTAAAGGCAATCTTGATAATTTAATAAAAAATCAAATAGCTATAGTGGGTAGCCGAAATGCCAGCATCCAAGGAAGAGAAACTGCACAACGCTTTGCACAGGAGCTTGCACAACAAGGAGCAGTTATTACCAGTGGACTAGCTTTGGGTATTGATGCTGCTGCTCATAAAGGTGCGCTAGCAATATCGGCTCCTACCATTGCCGTTGTGGCAACAGGGATTGATAGAATGTATCCGTCGCGTCACAAGGTGCTTGCCCAAAAAATATTAGTGTCTGATGGCACTATTGTCAGTGAATTTTTACCAGGAACACCGCCAAAAACAGGTCATTTTCCTAAACGTAACCGTATTATTAGTGGTATGAGTCATGCTGTACTTGTCGTTGAAGCTGAATTAAAAAGCGGTTCTTTAATTACTGCACGAAGTGCTGTGGAACAAAATAGAGAAGTTTTTGCTATTCCAGGAAGTATATATCATCAAAATGCTTTAGGTTGTCATTGGTTAATTAAGCAGGGAGCTAAATTAGTTGATCAAGTTGCCGATATAGAAGAAGAAATAGAGTTTTTACAAGAAAATAGTCTAAACTTAAAGATAAACAAAGAGAAAGAAAAAGAGTCAAAAAAAAGTTCAACTGAAGACTTGTGTAACGATGCATTGTTAGCTAGTGTGGGATATGAAATCACTCCCGTAGATATAGTGGTTTCTCGGAGTAAACTACCCACAGATGTAGTGCTAACTCGATTAACAATACTTGAGCTTAGAGGTCTGGTGTCTGCGGTACCAGGAGGCTACCTTAAAATTAAATAGGGGCTAGTTATGTTTGATATCTTGATGTACCTTTTTGAAAACTATATTCATAGTGAAGCCGAGGTAATGGTTGATCATGACGTACTCACCGATGAATTAACCCGAGCGGGTTTTCATCAAGACGAAATATATAAAGCGCTAACGTGGTTAGAAAAACTCGCAGCGTTACAAGACACTGATGCGTACCCATATTTAACTCGCGTCGGTAGAAAGTCATTTAGAGTATATACCACAGAAGAAAAGCAAATACTTGATGTAGAATGTCGAGGATTTCTTCTTTTTCTAGAACAAGTGAATGTACTCGATTTTACAACCAGAGAAATGGTTATTGACAGGGTTATGGAACTTGATACAAAATTTTTCACTATTGATGATCTTAAATGGGTTGTTTTGATGGTGCTATTTAATGTGCCAGGTAAAGAGAATGCTTACTCACAAATGGAAGATTTAATTTTTGATGAGCAAGAAGGTCCAGCCCATTAACTCGTTGTTGTTTCTATGGGATTAAATATACTAAGTTAATCCAGTTAAATTATGACATAATAGCTATAGTGTTCTTTTACTATAGCTATATCCTTTTACATGCCAAAATCAGACGATAAGTTATTTACTCAGCACGAGCATGCCTTAGAAAAAGCGCATGATGTTTGCCCGTCTTGTGGGTGTGAATTAGTGATTAAACACAGTAAAGCTGGTTCATTTTATGGCTGTTCATCTTATCCTAACTGCCAATATACTCGACCTGTGGTTGAGCATGAACGTGTTGAAGATAAAATACTTGTTGGTAGTGAGTGTCCCAAATGCCACCATGAATTAGCTGTTAAGCAAGGCCGATATGGCATGTTTATTGGTTGTAGTAACTTTCCTGAATGCCATCATATTGAAGATACACATCAACATGAAGACGCAGGTGTTGCTTGCCCTCAATGTGCTGCTCAAGGAAAACAAAGCGAGTTGATAGAACGGACCAACCGTTTTGGTAAAACATTTTATTCGTGTGAGCAGTATCCCAAATGTAAGTATGTTGTTAATTATCGTCCTATCCAAGAAAAATGCCCTAAATGCCAATGGACTATCTTAGTTGAAAGAAAAATGTCCAGTGGAAATGTCATAATATGTCCAGAAAAGAAATGTGATTATAAAAGGAAATCTGTATAATCCTGAATAATTATTATATCTAATCACTATCGAGAGAGGCCTTATGTCATCAACATTTGTTGCAATTTTAATGGGTTCAGATTCTGATCTACCTGTAATGCAATCCACTATCGAGATATTAAAGAAATTTAATATTCGTCATGAAGTTCGTGTTCGTTCAGCGCATAGAACGCCTGAAGCTGCAAAAGCATATGTTAAAGATGCGGAAGAACGAGGCTGTAAAGTGTTTATTTGTGCCGCAGGTTTAGCAGCTCACTTAGCCGGTGCTGTAGCTGGAATGACAACACGACCTGTAATTGGTGTACCTATTGATAATGGTCCTCTTCAGGGGCATGATGCTTTATTGTCAACGGTAATGATGCCTGGTGGAATACCTGTTGCTACTGTTGCTATAGGTAAAGCTGGCGCAAAGAATGCTGGTTATTTAGCCGCGCAAATTTTAGGTGTTGCAGACCAAGCTATTGCCGATAGTGTAAAAGCAGAGCGTGTTTCAAATGCTGAAGCTTTATTAGCAAAAGATGAAGCAATGCAAGCTAAGCTTTCTTAATTGTTAATGCTAAAAAGTTTTTAAAAGGCGAACTTAGGTTCGCCTTTTTTTATTACTATTGTGACTCCTCGTTCGACTTTGGCTTAGTTCAGATAAATTAATATAAAATCACCTAATGTAGACAATTGTTATTAAATTATAAAAAATATGTCACTAACAGGTGCTTTATATTAAAAATTGTCGACAGTATTAGACCAAAGGATAATTTTTAATCATAAATATTCACGTACAATATTCCTAATAGAAATAAAATATGGTCGATGTAGCCATAAATAAGTTTGAAGAGGAAAGGTTATGAGTAATATTTATCACCAAGGTTTAGATAAAGTAGCGGCAAATAGTATGCCGTTATCCCCAATAAATTTTTTGAATCGTACTGCTGACGTATACCCAGATAAAACTGCAATTATTCATGGCGAGACAAAAATTTCATACCAACAATACCGACAAAATGTTCGTTGTTTAGCGTCTGCATTGATTCAAAGAGGTGTTAAAGAAGGTGATACTGTCAGTATTATTGCTGCCAATATTCCCGCATTTTTAGATGCACACTATGGTGTACCTTTAACTGGGGCTGTGCTCAATTCAATTAACATTCGCTTAGACGCTGAAAATATTGCCTTTATACTTGATCATGCGGAATGTGATGTCTTATTAACAGATACTGCTTTCTCTCCAGTGGTAAAAAAAGCATTAGCACTTTGTTCTAGAACGCCGCTAGTTATAGATATTGATGATGTTATGAGTGAAGGAGGCGAGCGTTTAGGTCAAATAGAGTATCAAGATCTATTAAAAGAAGGGGACCCTAATTTTACTGGAAATATGATCCATGATGAATGGCAAGCGTTAGCGTTAAATTATACGTCAGGGACAACGGGCAATCCTAAGGGCGTTGTTTATTCTCATCGAGGGGCCTTTTTAAATGCGCTAGGCAACAATATGATTTGGCCACTTGATGGTAGTGCAGTTTATTTGTGGACTTTACCGTTATTTCATTGCAATGGTTGGTGCTTTCCTTGGACTGTTGTTGCTATGGGAGGAACACAAGTTTGCCTTCGCCATGTAGAAGTTTCAGCAATTGTAAATTCTATTATTGAAAATAAAGTCACGCACTTCTGTGGCGCACCTATAGTGCTGAATATGATACTGAATGCCGACCCTACATTACTTGCTAAACTTCCAAGTAAAATTAAGGCCATGACTGCTGGCGCGCCACCACCAGCGGCAGTAATAAAAGGCATGGAAGCATTAAATATTGAAATTACACAAGGGTATGGCTTAACTGAAGTTTATGGTCCTTGTGTGGTTAGTGAATGGAAACCAGAATGGAATAGCTTAAATGATGATGAACGTGCCGCTTTAAAAGCCCGTCAAGGTGTTCGTTATCCAACCCAAGAAGACGTAGATGTGTTAGATCCACAAACAATGTTACCTGTACCAGCTGACTCTGAAACAATTGGTGAAATTATGTTTAGAGGTAACACTACGATGAAAGGCTATTTAAAAAATGAAACAGCAACAGAAGATGCCTTTAAATTTGGTTGGTTTCATTCAGGAGACTTAGCGGTCAAACACCCGGATGGTTATATTGAAATCAGAGATAGATCAAAAGATATTATTATCTCTGGAGGAGAAAATATTTCTTCTGTTGAAGTTGAAGGTGTTTTGTATAAACATCACGCGGTTATGGAAGCCGCTGTTGTAGCAAAAGCAGATGAAAAATGGGGAGAAACGCCATGCGCTTTCGTTACTTTAAAAGAAGGGCAACACGCAACAGAACAAGAACTTATTGATTTTTGTCGTGATAATATGGCTAACTTTAAAGCGCCTAAAACAATTGTTTTTAGTGATTTACCCAAAACATCAACAGGTAAAATTCAAAAGTTTGTGCTTCGTCAAACTGTTAAAAATTTAAGCAATAATTGATAACTAAACAAAAATTATTGTAATGGCAAAGGTAGCGATTCATCGCTACCTTTTTTTATCTATCTTGTTTACTTGTATTAGATATTATGTGAATTAGCGATTAAAACCTCGTATAATCCAAAACACTATTAATTCAGTTATTTGTTCTTGTGATTACAGCGAAAGATATTTTTCTAAAAGGTGGCATTCTTGCTTATCCAACCGAAGCGGTATTTGGATTAGGCTGTGATCCAGACAACTTAGATGCCATTAGGCGTTTATTAGCGATAAAAAAGCGTTCTCAAGACAAAGGTCTTATTCTCTTAGCTTCAAGTTTTACTCAACTTAAACCTTATTTAGACGATAGCAATATTTCCAGTGAACAACTTGCTGTAATACTTTCTCGTTGGCCAAATGGCATAACCCAGCTCATTAATAAAAACTCAAAAGTGTCGACGTTAATAAGTGGTGTATTTAATACTATTGCTGTACGTATAACGGATCAACCTGATGTGGTAGCTTTATGTAATAGCGTAAACAGACCTATTATTTCAACAAGTGCTAATTTATCAGGACAACCACCCGCAAAAACATGGCAAGAAGTAGAAACACAATTAGTGAATGAAGTGGATTTTATTATTAAAGGTAATACCTTGGGTTACTCAAAACCTTCCACAATTATAGATGCCATTACAGGAGATAAAATACGTATATGAGCCAAGTAAGTATCGAACAAGTTATTGAATTTTTGAAACAGCTACAAGACCGTATTTGTGCTGAGTTAGAATTAGCTGATGGGCATGGTAAATTTGTCGAAGACAATTGGACCCGTGCTGAAGGTGGGGGAGGACGTACGCGAGTATTAACTGATGGTGCTGTTATTGAACAAGGTGGAGTGAATTTCTCTCTTGTCTCAGGTGATAAATTACCCCCATCGGCAACAGCTCATCGTCCTGAACTAGCTGGCCGAAGCTGGCAAGCTTGTGGTGTTTCTTTGGTTATTCATCCTAAAAATCCTTTTATCCCAACGTCTCATGCGAATGTTCGTTTCTTTATTGCTGAAAAAGAAGGTGAAGATCCCGTTTGGTGGTTTGGCGGTGGTTTTGACTTAACGCCATTTTATCCATTCAAAGAGGATGTTATTCATTGGCATCAAACAGCGAAAAGTTTATGTGACCCTTTTGGTGAATCTGTTTATCAAGAACATAAAAAATGGTGTGATGATTACTTCTATTTAAAACATCGGGATGAAACCCGTGGTGTTGGAGGCTTGTTTTTTGATGATCTTAATTGTTGGTCATTCGAGCAATGTTTAAATTATATACAAGCAGTGGGACAAGGTTTTATTGATGCATATGTACCTATTATTAATAAAAGAAAAGACATTCCTTACCAAGAGTCTCATCGACAATTTCAATTATATCGCCGAGGACGTTACGTTGAATTTAATTTAGTTTTCGATCGTGGCACCTTGTTTGGCTTGCAATCGGGTGGTCGAACAGAATCCATTTTAATGTCGATGCCGCCACTTGCACGATGGCAGTATAACTATCAACCGGAAGATGGTAGTGAAGAAGCAAATTTATTGCCGTATTTAACTCCGCAAGATTGGCTAACTGTATAAAGATGAGACAAAAAAATCAATATGGCCATTTTCAGCGTTTCGGCCCAGCAACTAAAAACAGCATTTTAGGGTTAAAAGCCGCTTATAAATATGAGTTAGCTTTTCGACAAGAAGTTTTCCTTACTATCGCAATGACACCCTTAGCCTTGTATATAGCAGAGAGTTTTGTTGAATTCGGATTACTAATGTCGGGGCTTTTTGCTATTTTAATTACGGAATTACTTAATTCAGCGATAGAAGCGACTGTTGATCGTGTGAGTTTAGACCATCATGAATTAAGTGGTCGGGCAAAAGATATAGGTTCCGCCGCTGTTTTTGTCGCTATTATTTATTTTCTTATCATCTGGATCTCAAAAATATTGACCTTGTTTTAGCTAATACGTCAATTGTGTCTACGTTAAACTGGAAATAACCTCACAATCCGTGTGTTTATTTGAGGTAGGTCAAAGTTTTTTAAAATTAACGCCCTACAATAGTCCACAGTTTAAATACTCCCAAATTGAAAGGACGTTTCCCATGAAAAAAAGTCTATTAGCTATCGCATTACTCTCTGTTATTTCTGCTTCTAATGCTGCCGATTATAAAGCCGGTGATATTATCGTTCGTGGCGGCATTACTAATGTAAATCCAGATAGTGATAAGTCTGCCGTAATGTTAGGTGGTGCAGATTCAACTATGTCATTAACTGTTGATGATAACTCACAGTTAGGTTTAAACTTTGTCTACTTTTATGATCAAAACTGGGCAATTGAAGTACTTGCGGCAACACCATTCACTCATGATGTGACTATTCACGATCCTAATGCAGCATTAAATGTAGATGGCGCAAAACTTGCCGAAGTTACGCACTTACCACCAACAGTAAGCGCATTATATTATTTTAATTCTAGTACGAATATAAAACCTTATTTAGGCCTTGGACTTAATTATACTGTGTTTTTCGATGAGTCTTTCGAAGACGGACCTAAAAGTTTAGGTTTAAGCAATTTAGAGTTAGATGGTTCTTTTGGTCTTTCGGTACAAGCAGGTGTTGATTTTCAATTAAATGATAAATGGCATATCAACACATCTGTGCGTTATATCGATATTGATACAGAAGCTACATTTGATGTAGGTGGTCAAAGTATTGGTAAAGCAGATATTAGTGTAGATCCAACAGTATTTTCAATTTTAGTTGGTTACAAATTTTAATAGAAAGCGTTAATCAAACATTAAAGGTTACATAGATAGTTATGTAACCTTTTTTTATTGTGTGTCAGGTGAAACAAGCATTGGCAAAATCGATGTTATTCGATAACCTATAAGCAATCATAGTTCGCTAGAAATCATTTATGGATCACTACCGCGTTTACGGCAATCCTATTCAACAGTCAAAATCTCCTATTATTCATCAAGCCTTTGCTATTCAGACGAATCAAAAAATTTGTTATGAAAAAGAGCTAGTACAACCCGATGAATTTGAACAAACGGTTAGAGCTTTTATCGACAAAGGGGGTAAAGGCGCAAATGTCACAGCTCCTTTTAAAGAGCAAGCCTGTCAGCTTTGTACCCAACTTAGTGAGCGCGCCAAGTTATCTGGTGCTGTTAATACACTCACCTTTAACAAGGATGAAATTTTCGGTGATAACACCGATGGTGTTGGCTTGGTTCAAGATCTTCTTTCTCACCAAGTAGTCTTAAAAGATAAGAACATATTACTACTCGGTGCAGGTGGTGCCGCAAAAGGGGTTGTTGCATCATTAATAGCACAACAACCTGAATTATTAGTGATTGCAAATCGGACGGTAGCCAAAGCCCAATTAATTGTGGATCAATATCCTCAAGCTAATATTCGATCATGTTCGTTTGAAGAAATCAGCGCATTTGATTTTGACATCATTATCAATGCAACATCAGCAGGGCTCACCGGAGATAAATTACCAATATCAGATCAAGCTATTACAGCTAACACCGTATGCTACGATATGGTTTATGGGAAAACATTAACACCTTTTTTACAACTTGCTCAGTCATTAGGTGCAAAAAAAGTGATTGATGGTTTAGGGATGTTAGTGGGGCAAGCGGCAGAAAGCTTTTTCATTTGGCGTAGAGTAAAGCCTCAAACGGAAGACATTATGCAACAACTTAGAATTGAGCTGTCTTAATATGAATCAACAATTGCTCATTAACGATGATTTTCACTTTGATACTCAATTTAACGCTTGGATATTTACAGCAATCAATAGTGGAAGTTTAATAACTTTCATTGTTGATGACTCGGACGAGTCAAAAGAGATAACGCAAACGACTAAGTTTGATTGGGAAGAAATGGCTGAGGCCTGGTTTGAAGAAAATGAATTAGATGACGAAAGTGTCATTCATCTCTAATTCATTCTCATAGGGAGTTAGTCTTTTAAATACTCATTTTTTAATTCAACATAATTTAATGCTGATTGTTTTAAGAAAGCAATTTCGCTTTCCTTTAATGGACGAGCTTGTTTAGCAGGGTTACCAACATATAGATAACCACTCTCTAATGTTTTATTGGGGGGGACTAAGGAACCGGCACCAATAAATACATCATCTTGTACAACAACACCATCCATAATGATTGCACCCATGCCGACCAAGATACGATTTCCTAAGGTACAACCATGCAACATACATTTATGACCAACAGTAACATCATCACCAATGATCAAAGGGAAGCCATCAGCGTTATGTTCACCTTTACGGGTCACATGCAATACAGTGCCATCTTGAATGTTAGTACGAGCGCCAATCCTGATAATGTTAACGTCACCGCGAGCAGAAACTAATGGCCAAATACTTACATCTTGGGCTAAGTGAATATCACCTACGATGACAGAAGAACTGTCAATATAAACACCGTTATCAATTTTCGGATTAATACCTTTAAAACTTCTTACATGTTTTGTCATGATTCATTCCTTTTTCTTTAGTTAACACAGATGTTATAGAATTTAGTCAATAATATGTAGTCTCTTAGGATAATAAAGAAAACACCATTATGGCAGTCAACTTTAGTCTATCTGTTTACCAGTATGAAGAAAAAGCGAAATAAGAACACATAAAAAGCACTTTGTATGATTTAAAGACAAACGATAAAATAATCGATAAAAACTTAAATTAAGTGTTGACGCAGCGCCAGAAATCCCTAAAATGCGCTCCACTTCTTCAGGGAAACTTGAGAAGCTACTAAGTAAAGGAAATACTTAGTTCACTTAAATAGGATGACCAAGTGAGAGTTTTAATACGTTTAGTAAAGAGAATACTTTAGTAAACGCGTTGGTAGGGTTTGAAAACGGTTTTAAATTTTAAAGCTTTTTAAAAAAAACTATTGACATTAAAACTCAGGTGCGTAGAATGCGCATCTCGCTTAAGGCAAGGCCTGCAGCGATAAAGTTAAACGAATGCGATTTAACTTTTTCTTCACTTCACGTAAGTCGAAGAATTTCTTTAACAATTAGTTATCATGCAATTTGTGTGGGCACTCACATTGATGTTGATTTTACCAGCTACTTAGGTAGCAAAAACAGCGCAATGAAGATGTCACACAAATAAGTATTAATTTTCTCTTAGGAGATAAATTAGTACGTTTTATGTAGTTATCTACTTCGGTAGGTAACACGACAGAATTCATTGAGCAGTAGGACTTGTTCCTACACAAACGATTTTTTAATTGAAGAGTTTGATCATGGCTCAGATTGAACGCTGGCGGCAGGCTTAACACATGCAAGTCGAGCGGTAACAGAGATAGCTTGCTATCTGCTGACGAGCGGCGGACGGGTGAGTAATGCTTGGGAATATGCCTTTAGGTGGGGGACAACAGTTGGAAACGACTGCTAATACCGCATAATGTCTACGGACCAAAGGAGGGGATGCTTCGGCACCTTTCGCCTTTAGATTAGCCCAAGTGAGATTAGCTAGATGGTAAGGTAATGGCTTACCATGGCGACGATCTCTAGCTGGTTTGAGAGGATGATCAGCCACACTGGGACTGAGACACGGCCCAGACTCCTACGGGAGGCAGCAGTGGGGAATATTGCACAATGGGGGAAACCCTGATGCAGCCATGCCGCGTGTGTGAAGAAGGCCTTCGGGTTGTAAAGCACTTTCAGTTGTGAGGAAAGGTGTAAGGTTAATACCTTTGCACTGTGACGTTAGCAACAGAAGAAGCACCGGCTAACTCCGTGCCAGCAGCCGCGGTAATACGGAGGGTGCGAGCGTTAATCGGAATTACTGGGCGTAAAGCGTGCGTAGGCGGTTAATTAAGTCAGATGTGAAATCCCGGGGCTCAACCTCGGAACTGCATTTGAAACTGGTTAACTAGAGTACTGTAGAGGGTGGTGGAATTTCCAGTGTAGCGGTGAAATGCGTAGAGATTGGAAGGAACATCAGTGGCGAAGGCGGCCACCTGGACAGATACTGACGCTGAGGCACGAAAGCGTGGGGAGCAAACAGGATTAGATACCCTGGTAGTCCACGCCGTAAACGATGTCAACTAGCTGTCTGTGGACTTGATCCGTGGGTAGCGTAGCTAACGCGCTAAGTTGACCGCCTGGGGAGTACGGCCGCAAGGTTAAACTCAAATGAATTGACGGGGGCCCGCACAAGCGGTGGAGCATGTGGTTTAATTCGATGCAACGCGAAGAACCTTACCATCCCTTGACATCCACAGAATTTTCTAGAGATAGAATTGTGCCTTCGGGAACTGTGAGACAGGTGCTGCATGGCTGTCGTCAGCTCGTGTTGTGAAATGTTGGGTTAAGTCCCGCAACGAGCGCAACCCCTATCCTTATTTGCCAGCGAGTTAAGTCGGGAACTCTAAGGAGACTGCCGGTGATAAACCGGAGGAAGGTGGGGACGACGTCAAGTCATCATGGCCCTTACGGGATGGGCTACACACGTGCTACAATGGCGTATACAGAGTGCTGCAATACCGCGAGGTGGAGCGAATCACACAAAGTACGTCGTAGTCCGGATCGGAGTCTGCAACTCGACTCCGTGAAGTCGGAATCGCTAGTAATCGTAGATCAGAATGCTACGGTGAATACGTTCCCGGGCCTTGTACACACCGCCCGTCACACCATGGGAGTGGGTTGCAAAAGAAGTGGCTAGTTTAACCTTCGGGAGGACGGTCACCACTTTGTGATTCATGACTGGGGTGAAGTCGTAACAAGGTAACCCTAGGGGAACCTGGGGTTGGATCACCTCCTTATCTTGAAGTAAAACGGCTCAATGGAAACTTTCGAGTTTCATGAGTGTCTACACAAATTGCAGTGATAACTAAAGTAAAGAAGAAGTCCTAACATGTAAGCTTCGGGCAATTTATATAGGTCTGTAGCTCAGCTGGTTAGAGCGCACCCCTGATAAGGGTGAGGTCGGCAGTTCAAGTCTGCCCAGACCTACCAAGTTACGCAGTTACTGTGTAATAAAGTTGCTTTAATTATGTGTTACCCACTCTCTTTGAGTATAAAGAGGGGCTATAGCTCAGCTGGGAGAGCGCCTGCCTTGCACGCAGGAGGTCAGCAGTTCGATCCTGCTTAGCTCCACCACTTCTTCTAAAAGAAATAGAAACCAAACTTAAGGTATTCAAATGAATAATTTACGTTTGGTTTTTTAAACCACGATTTAAGCGAATGCGTCTTAGATTGCACTCTTTAACAATTTGGAAAGCTGATATAAATACCGGTATTTATTAGGTGAATGGCGTGTCGCGCGTCAAACATATAATGATAGATACCAACAGCGAGTAAGATGATTTTATCGGTCATCGAACAAGCTGGTTAATAAGGTAACTTATTAACGAAAATCTAATTCAAGTAACTCTATGAGTGCGTGAAAATGTCAGACTTTACAATTGCTGTGGTTTAGTCACCACGGCGTACTAAATTGTCGAAAGACCATTTGGGGTTGTATGGTTAAGTGACTAAGCGTATATGGTGGATGCCTTGGCAGTTAGAGGCGATGAAGGACGTGTTAATCTGCGAAAAGCTCAGTTAAGGTGATAAAAACCGTTACAGACTGAGATATCCGAATGGGGAAACCCACTTGCATAAGCAAGTATCTTTATGTGAATACATAGCATGAAGAGGCGAACCGGGAGAACTGAAACATCTAAGTACCCCGAGGAAAAGAAATCAACCGAGATTTCCTTAGTAGCGGCGAGCGAACGGGAATTAGCCCTTAAGTGGTTTGTAAGTTAGTGGAATGTTCTGGAAAGGACAGCGATACAGGGTGATAGCCCCGTACACGAAAATAAACTTATCATGAAATCGAGTAGGTCGGCACACGTGAAATGTTGACTGAACATGGGGGGACCATCCTCCAAGGCTAAATACTCCTAACTGACCGATAGTGAACCAGTACCGTGAGGGAAAGGCGAAAAGAACCCCTGTGAGGGGAGTGAAATAGAACCTGAAACCGTATACGTACAAGCAGTGGAAGCCCTTCGGGGTGACTGCGTACCTTTTGTATAATGGGTCAGCGACTTATATTTTGTAGCAAGGTTAACCGAATAGGGGAGCCGTAGCGAAAGCGAGTGTTAACTGCGCGTTTAGTTGCAAGGTATAGACCCGAAACCCGGCGATCTACCCATGGGCAGGTTGAAGGTTGAGTAACATCAACTGGAGGACCGAACACACGTATGTTGAAAAATGCGGTGATGACTTGTGGGTCGGAGTGAAAGGCTAATCAAGCCGGGAGATAGCTGGTTCTCCCCGAAATCTATTTAGGTAGAGCCTCGCACGAACACCATTGGGGGTAGAGCACTGTTAAGGCTAGGGGGTCATCCCGACTTACCAACCCTTTGCAAACTCCGAATACCAATGAGTGATATGCGGGAGACACACTGCGGGTGCTAACGTCCGTTGTGAAGAGGGAAACAACCCAGACCGCCAGCTAAGGTCCCAAAGTCATAGTTAAGTGGGAAACGATGTGGAAAGGCCCAGACAGCTAGGAGGTTGGCTTAGAAGCAGCCACCCTTTAAAGAAAGCGTAATAGCTCACTAGTCGAGTCGGTCTGCGCGGAAGATGTAACGGGGCTAAACTATGCACCGAAGCTGCGGATTCATCTTAGGATGAGTGGTAGGGGAGCGTTCTGTAAGCCGTTGAAGGTGAGTTGTAAAGCTTGCTGGAGGTATCAGAAGTGCGAATGCTGACATGAGTAACGATAAGGGGAGTGAAAAACTCCCCCGCCGAAAGACCAAGGTTTCCTGTCCCATGTTAATCAGGGCAGGGTAAGTCGGCCCCTAAGGCGAGGCGGAAACGCGTAGTCGATGGGAAACAGATTAATATTTCTGTACTTCTATATATTGCGAAGGAGGGACGGAGTAGGCTAGGTGAGCACGGCGTTGGTAGTCCGTGTGAAAGTATGTAGGTGGTTAGTTTAGGTAAATCCGGACTTTCATTCAACACTGAGATACGAGACGAGAATTTACGAATTTGAAGTCATTGATGCCATGCTTCCAGGAAAAGCTTCTAAGCTTCAGATATATAGGAACCGTACCCCAAACCGACACAGGTGGTTAGGTAGAGAATACTAAGGCGCTTGAGAGAACTCGGGTGAAGGAACTAGGCAAAATAGTACCGTAACTTCGGGAGAAGGTACGCTCCCTAGTGTGAAGCATTTACTGCATAAGCACAGGGGAGTCGAAGTAACCAGGTGGCTGGAACTGTTTATTAAAAACACAGCACTGTGCAAAATCGAAAGATGACGTATACGGTGTGACGCCTGCCCGGTGCCGGAAGGTTAATTGATTGGGTTAGTCTTCGGACGAAGCTCATGATCGAAGCCCCGGTAAACGGCGGCCGTAACTATAACGGTCCTAAGGTAGCGAAATTCCTTGTCGGGTAAGTTCCGACCTGCACGAATGGCGTAATCATGGCCACACTGTCTCCACCCGAGACTCAGTGAAATTGAAATTGCGGTTAAGATGCCGTATACCCGCGGCTAGACGGAAAGACCCCGTGAACCTTTACTATAGCTTGACAGTGAACATTGCTCCTACATGTGTAGGATAGGTGGGAGGCTTTGAAGCAGCGTCGCTAGATGTTGTGGAGCCAACCTTGAAATACCCCCTTGTATGCGTGATGTTCTAACCTAGGGCCCTTATCGGGCTTGGGGACACTGTCTGGTGGGTAGTTTGACTGGGGCGGTCTCCTCCCAAAGAGTAACGGAGGAGCACGAAGGTTGGCTAAGTATGGTCGGACATCATACGGTTAGTGCAATGGCATAAGCCAGCTTAACTGCGAGACAGACACGTCGAGCAGGTACGAAAGTAGGTCATAGTGATCCGGTGGTTCTGTATGGAAGGGCCATCGCTCAACGGATAAAAGGTACTCCGGGGATAACAGGCTGATACCGCCCAAGAGTTCATATCGACGGCGGTGTTTGGCACCTCGATGTCGGCTCATCACATCCTGGGGCTGAAGTCGGTCCCAAGGGTATGGCTGTTCGCCATTTAAAGTGGTACGCGAGCTGGGTTTAGAACGTCGTGAGACAGTTCGGTCCCTATCTGCCGTGGGCGTTTGAGAATTGAAGAGGGCTGCTCCTAGTACGAGAGGACCGGAGTGGACGAACCACTGGTGTTCGGGTTGTCATGCCAATGGCATTGCCCGGTAGCTACGTTCGGAACTGATAACCGCTGAAAGCATCTAAGCGGGAAGCAGGCTTTGAGATGAGTTCTCACTGGAGATTTAATCTCCCTAAAGGGTCGTTGGAGACTACAACGTTGATAGGTCAGGTGTGGAAGTGCTGCGAGGCATTGAGCTAACTGATACTAATTGCCCGTGAGGCTTAACCATACAACACCCAAGTGGTTTGTATGAAGTTTGATAGAGACACGTACTCTGTTACTGAATGAATTAGATTAAGGTATTTAGCGTTGATATGCTCGAGAGTGTATTGACCGAGTGCGCAAGCACATTGGCTTTTCAAATTAACTTTTTTTGTCTAGCGACAATAGCACTGTGGTACCACCTGATCCCATTCCGAACTCAGAAGTGAAACGCAGTTGCGCCGATGGTAGTGTGGGAGTTCCCATGTGAGAGTAGGACATTGCTAGACTTCTCTTCAAAAAAACCCGCTAAAAGCGGGTTTTTTGGCCCTGTGGAGGGGTTCCCGAGTGGCCAAAGGGATCAGACTGTAAATCTGACGGCTCAGCCTTCGGTGGTTCGAATCCACCTCCCTCCACCATTTTTTCTCCACAGTACCTATCTAGATATTCCATCTAATTAAATTTTCTCATTATTTTTTAACGTAAATGTCGCTAATGATTCATATTTTGTCTTCAGCTTCAAAAAACGATTATAAGATTCATTGTCTTCATTTAAATTATTAAACTGTTTTACAAGCACTTTAGCTTGATTTAAATCTTGAGTCCGTTTTGAATCTTTTTCAAAGGATATAAGTAATACCTGTAATAGATTAAGTTTGATGCCAATATGATGTGGAAAATGATGTAGTGCCTGATTGAGTTTATCTATAGCTAACACATAATGTCCGGCACGATATAAGCTTACACCTATTTCGAGAGCAGTCTGTGCAGCAGCTTTATCTTTATCACTAATTGGCCGGTCAGATAAGGCGACGATTTCTGATAAAATTTCCATATCGTCGGGATTTTCTTGTGCCAATTCTGCTAAAAGGTTTTCCGCCTTACTCACCCTGCGTAAAGCAATTAACGCTTTAGCTATAGTGAATGTGCCCCTAATCGATATTTGCTTTCTAAATTTCTCTAATAAACGCTCTGCTTCGATTAAGCTGGATCGGGTAAGTGCAACATCTTTGGCTTTATCGTGTAATCTAGCGGCTAAAAAAAGCGCTATGACTTTAGTTTCTTGATTATTAAAATCACGCTGCATTTTAGCTAGCATATCAAAAGCCTTTATATTCAAACGCTTTACTTCTACAAGATTAAGCGTCTGCGAATATTCCAGTAGTGATTCAATAAATAATAAAGCATTCTCTGGATTTTTATGTACTGAATGGAGTGCTAATTCATTGGTTTTTGATAAGGCTTTAGTTGCTTTTGCGAACTGGTTATTGTCGATACATAACTGAGCATATTGCTTTAATCGTGATACTGATCTGGGGGAAACTAATAAGGCGTTTTCTAATACTTCTTCTGCTTTGCTCGCTTCATTTGTTAATTGATAAGATTTTGCTAACCAATCATAAGCACTTAAATAATATTCATTATCTTCAATGATGGCAGTGAAATACTGTTCGGCAATATTATAATTTTGTTCTATAAGCGCGATTTTTCCTAATCCTAAAGCTGCCCATTGACAGTTGGGAGAGCCTAAATAAGCATCATAAATTTCCTTAGCTTTATCATACTGTTTTAAATCAAAATATTGTCGTGATTTTATTCCTAAACATTCGTTTTTGTAGAGTGAGTCATTATTAATAGCTCGGTTACATAAATGGATCACTAGGGGAGAATCCTTTTGATCCATAGCATGGTAAATAGCCTGCATATCCATTTTTTTATTAAAACAACGTGATATACGCGTGCTTAAATCTTTCATGGTGTAAGGTTTAGTTAGGTATTCATCGGGTTTATGTTCGAGAGCGGCTAATACCATAGACTGTGAGACTTCAGCTGTGATCATGATGACAATACATTGTCGGTTAATTAATTTTTTTGCACGGAGTTCTTCTAAGAGTTGCTGGCCATTTTTTTTATTATGTCCAAGATCGTAGCCGAGTAGAATGACGTCATAATTTATTTCTTCACATTGAGATAATATATCGCCAGAGTAATGACTGGTATCTACTTGTTTCACACCTAAGCTGTAACAAAAAATTTTAAGCATATCCCTTGACTGCTTGATGCTATCCACAACTAAAAAGCGTTTATTTTTATAATCTAATTCTGCCATGAATTCCCTTTAGTAAATAAAATATAAGCGCGAGTGGATGTCATTATAGTTTGGGTTTAATGAAAAGATGTAGTTAGTTAGTGTTGTACTTAATTGATAAAATATCAACTAGTTATTCTTTAACTTTGTTCACAACTTAGGGTTATCGCTTAATGACAAAGAGAAACTATTGTGTAAGAAAAAATGACGAAAGAGACAGAATAATTGGAGGGTGCATTTACACTTAGTTATAAATATTGAGTTAAAATAGGCTATACTGTATGCTGCATCGCCGCTAATACCTAGCATCATAATTTCAATTAATTAAAGAGACCATTACATGGATTTTTCTGCCTTAGCATTATCAAGCAAAATTTTAGCCGCCGTCGCAGAGAAAGGTTATGAAAAACCCTCGCCAATTCAAGAGCAGGCCATTCCCGCGGTACTAGCAGGGAAAGATGTTATGGCTGCTGCACAAACTGGAACTGGTAAAACGGCAGGATTTACTTTACCAATATTAGAGTTGTTATCTCGCGGAGATAGAGCTAAACCTAATCATATTAGAGCATTGATATTAACGCCTACCAGGGAGCTTGCAGCGCAAGTTGCCGAGAGTGTGACAGATTATGGAAAACAGTTACCACTTACTTCTACTGTTGTTTTTGGTGGTGTTAAAATTAATCCTCAAATGATGAAGTTACGCCAAGGTGTTGATATTTTAGTTGCTACACCAGGTCGTTTAATGGATTTGTACCAACAAAATGCTGTTAAGTTTTCGCAAGTTGAGATACTAGTATTAGATGAAGCAGATAGAATGCTTGATATGGGTTTTATCAGAGACATTAAAAAGATAATTTCGGCATTACCCCCGCAAAGACAAAATTTGCTGTTTTCAGCAACATTTTCACCTGATATTAGGGCCCTTGCTAAAGGGTTAGTAAAAAATCCAGTAGAAATTTCAGTCAATCCAGAAAATTCAACAGCTAAAACTGTTAAACAAACTGTGATCCCAAGTGATAAAAAAAGAAAAGCTAAATTACTTTGTCATTTAATAAAAGAAAATAACTGGCAACAAGTCTTAGTTTTTACAAAAACAAAACATGGGGCTAATCGATTAACAAAAGACTTAGAAGCGCAGGGTATTAATGCGGCAGCTATTCATGGCAATAAAAGCCAAGGGGCGAGAACTAAAGCGTTAGCTAATTTTAAATCTGGTGCTGTGAGTGTGTTAGTGGCAACGGATATTGCGGCACGTGGTTTAGATATAGATCAATTACCTCAAGTAGTGAATTTTGACCTACCAAATGTGCCAGAAGATTATGTCCATCGTATTGGTAGAACAGGTCGTGCTGGAGCCACTGGTTTTGCTGTCTCTCTAGTTTCAGCAGATGAACATAATCTACTTGAAGATATAGAATATGTTATTCAAGAGCACATAGAGCGCAAAGTAGAATCAGCATTTATTCCAGTAAACGAACTGCCACCTTCGAGGGCTATTAAACCATTTAAAGCGAAGAAACCTAAAAAGAATAAACAACAAAGCGGTGATCATAAAGATGGACAGCGTTCAGGTGAAAATGCGCGCGGACATAAGCCAAAAAGTAAAAATACACGTCATCAAGTATCATCTCAAGATAACGTGGCAGGTAAAAAACAAAATACGCATAAACCTGCATCGAGAAAGCCTAATCCTGATAGAGCAAAGCAACAGAATAATAGTGATCCTTACGCCGCTACTCGCTAATTTAGGGCTAGTTGGAGGAAGAGTGTTACTTTTTAGAGAGCCATATATCTAAGTTATTTGCAAAGGATTGCCGATCACTTTGGCTAATAGGTGGCACGCCTCCAGTTTGTATACCACTAGAACGTAATGTATCCATAAAATCACGCATATTAAGGCGCTGTTTAATATTACTTTCTGTATATAATTCCCCTCTAGGGTTTAAGGCAGTTGCTCCTTTTTCAACAACTTCCGCCGCCAGAGGTATATCACTAGTGATAACGAGATCATCGGCAGAGCATTGTTTAACAATTTCATTGTCCGCAACATCAAAGCCAGAGGTGACTTGTTGGAATTTAATATACTTAGAAGGCGGGATTCGAATAGTATGATTGGCGACTAAAGTGATTTCTGTTTGTGTGCGGTCAGCTGCACGGAATAAAATTTCTTTTATTACGACAGGGCAAGCATCTGCATCAACCCAAATTTTCATAATTATTATCTTTTGTACATGTTAATCTTAAACTGAAGCTACACTACTTTATAAAGTAAATTTATTAAACACTAAAATAATAATTCAAGAGTAATAAGGTGTTTTATGGTGTAAAAAGGCGTTTAAGACATGTATAAAATTTATTATCGTTACTAAACTCAAAATTAAATCTATATTCGTTAGTTAAATTAAGGTTAGGTTTACTACCGTTAGCGAATAAACAATAAATATAACTATAGAGAATCAAATGAAACCACAAAGAGATATCACTTTAAGATTTTTAGCTGAACCCCAAGATGTCAATTTTGGTGGTAAGGTACACGGCGGAGCTGTAATGAAATGGATTGATTTAGCTGCTTATGCTTGTGCTGCAGGTTGGAGTGGTCGCTATTGTGTTACTGCATATGCTGGAGGTATCAAGTTTGTAGCTCCCATTCATGTAGGTAGTTTAGTTGAAGTTGAAGCTAAGGTTATTTATACCGGTTCAACCTCTATGCATATAGCTTTAGAAGTTAATGCTTGTGATCCTAAATCTTTGATTAGGCGCAAGACGACACATTGCATTGTTATCATGGTTGCTGTTGACCAAAATGGACAGTCAGAGCAAGTTCCTGAGTGGATTCCTCAGACGGAAGAAGATATAAAACAGCATGATACCGCTATTAAGTTAATGGAAATGCGTAAGCAAATTGGTAATGAAATGCAAATTTTCGTTAATTAAGGAAATTACATGAATGATAAACTCACCTCAGATCAATTTCAGTCAATAAGAATATCGAGTGATGAAAAAAGAGCCGATTATTTTATTAAGGAAGCAGTCTTAACTAATAAGATCTGGATACTGACTGATGAACATGGTTGTGTGATGTTAAATACCGAGGAAGCAGACTGCGTACCTGTATGGCCAAATGAAGAATATGCTCAATTATGGGCAACAAAAGAGTGGCAATCATGTAAAGCAGAGCCCATATCGCTAAATAAATGGTTTAGCCGTTGGACTACTGGCCTTATAGATGATGGTATAGATATCGTTGTTTTTCCAAGTGATGAAGAACAAGGTATGGTTTATATGCCAGATGAATTAGAAAATATATTGAAGAAATTGCAAAAGAAGAGCGGTAATAAATGAGTGATTTTTTATCATTAGGGTTAGATAAGTCGTTAATTGATGCAGTAACAGCGCTAGGCTATAGTGAACCTACAGCAATACAGCTGCGAGCAATCCCCGCGATTTTATCGAATAAAGACGTTATGGCACGAGCCCAAACAGGTACAGGAAAGACAGCTGCTTTTGCTTTGCCAATATTACATACCTTGTCTCAAAGCAAAATGGATAAACCACAAGTACGTGCCTTAGTGCTTACGCCAACACGGGAACTTGCTCAACAGGTTTATAAAAGCTTTAAACTGTATGCCGAAAACACTAACTTAACTATTGGTGTTGCTTATGGTGGTGTTAGTATTAATCCGCAGATCGCGGCAATTAACAAAGGCATAGACGTTTTAGTCGCAACCCCAGGGCGTTTATTAGATCATTTAATTAATGAATCATTATCTCTTACTGAACTTACTACTATAGTGTTTGATGAAGCTGATCGCATGTTGGACTTAGGCTTTAAAGATGAAATTAATCGTATACTCAATAGAGCGCCAGCGATAAGACAGACCTTGTTATTTTCAGCTACTTTTGACGATGAAATTTTTAAGCTTAGTAAAAGTTTGTTAACTGATCCTGAGCTTATAGAGATAGGTGAGCGTAACGCTGCCGCGTCTAAGGTTGAACAAGTTGTTTATTGTGTGGATAACGATAGAAAACGTGAATTGACTTCTTATTTAATTGGTTCAAAGAATTGGCAGCAGGTACTCATTTTTACACGCACTAAACAAGGTGCTGATGAGTTAGCTAAAGAAATGTCAAAAGATGGCATTAAAACGCAATCTATCCACGGTGATAAATCTCAAGGGGCGAGAGAAAAAGCGTTAGCCGACTTTAAATCCGGTAAAGTAAGAGCATTAGTTGCAACAGATGTAGCGGCAAGAGGAATTGATATTGTTGACTTAAATTATGTCATTAACTATGAATTGCCTTATGTAGCCGAAGATTATGTTCATCGTATCGGACGAACTGCTCGTGCAGGGAAAGCCGGTTTGGCTTTGTCGTTAATGAGCCCCGATGAAGAATGGTTACTGACCGCGGTAGAAAAAGTGTTAGATGAGCGTTTATTACAACAATGGCTACCAGGTTATGAGCCCGATTTAACAAAAAAAACAGCACCTAAATCACAACGAAAACCTATGTCTAAACAAAAATTAAGAGAAAAGGCATTAGGACAAAGAGGTAAGCGTCCTAGACGATCGTGATTTATTGTTTAAGGTGGGTTTTAATGATAAACGCAAACGAAGAGCTCGTTTGCGTTTATCATTAAAAATTGATTAGTCTAATGTTAATAAGTAAGACATTAATTGCTTATATTCTTCCATGAAATTATCTCTGTCGAGTGATTTACTATTGATCACATATTTACCGTTAACAACAAAAGTAGGTACGCTAGTGATATAACGACCTTTAGAAAGTGTATCTTGTAATTTTTTATTGCGTTTAGCTTCACCAACAACAGAAAAACTCTTCATTCCTTTATCAAATTTATCACCGTCACCACCTACTGAAACATAAATAGCTTTTAAATCATCTTGATTATCGATGGATTGACGCTTTGTTTGAATGTGGCTAAAAAGTGCAGAGGCGAATTCTTTTGCTAAACCTGTTTTTTCTGCAACGGTATGTGCAGTACTGATCATAAATTGAATTTCTTGTGATGTATGACCCATAAAGTCTACATGGGTTTTTTTCAATGATGCGTTATCAGGCAATGCTTTTTTAATTTCAGGTAAACTTGCTTCAAAGCCACGACATGCAGGGCAGTAATAGGAAAAATATTCACGAACCTCTGCATTGTTGGTTTTTGGTGTTGGGGCAACAGAGTAATGTTTTCCTTCTTCCCATTGTGCTGCAGAGGCAGCTAAAGGAAGGAGAACGGTAGCAAATAAAGCAACTAAATATTTTTTCATAGGGTTAACACTCTTATATTAAGGGTAATCTAATTAAGTGGATAATATCACCATTTTTGAGAATAGGTAATGTTTGTAAGGGATATGACCGGTTTCCTAGGTTAATATTTCCGATGTAAATGTAAGAAAGTTTGTCAGTTCGGCTAATAATTTATTCTCTTATATTAAATAGAAAAACCGTTTTCTGATAAAGTATGTTATCTAGTAAATTATTCTTGGCTTATAAATATTCTATGAAACAATCGGCAATACTCACACAAAGATATTCATTTTTTAAACTCATACAAAAGGTGCTGTTTCGTCAACGTATGCCTCTAGATAAATTTGAACCGATAGGATTACGCTTTACTGATGTTCAGCCAAATAATAAAGAGATCATTGCATTTAAAGCTATGTTTAGCTGTGACGAGTTACCTGTAAGTTATATGTTTATTGTCGCTTTTCGTTATCTAGGACAATTACTGATAACAAGTAAAATACCAAGTAAATTAATGGGGATGATTCATATTAGTAGTCGTTATCAAATTATGCAGCCCCATAATTGGTTAGCGCCAACCGATATAGAAGTTCGTATTGAAAAATGTAGTGAAAATGAGAAGGGCATTACTTATTTACTACAGACATATTTTTATCAGTTAGGGCAAGTTACATTAATAAATGAGAACCAATTTCTTGATAAAAATCTAGCTTATCGTAATGATAAAGTCATTAAAGGAAATATATTACCGAATGTAAAAGAACTAACCAGGAAAACGTTTACCGCATCTACCGCACGAGAGTACGCACGTGTATCCGGAGATTTTAACCCTATTCATCTTCATCCTTGGTTGGCAAAGTTGTTAGGCATGAAATCCTCAGTTATTCATGGTATGTATGGCGTGCATTGGTTATTGACTCAGCAAAGTGCACGGGAATTAGCGGATAAGACGGTGATCAATGTACAATTTAATCGACCTTGTTACCTTCCAACTCAGGTTTTACTAACGAAATATTGCGAGGAAGAAGGCTATGCTTTGTTTTCTGATAGCCTAAAGGATCGGTTTGTGAAACTAAATTTTGCTTAATTACTCTCGCCTTACACTTAAAATCACGTTATAAAAAGCTAATCATTATAATATTTTCTCGGAGAACAGTGATGCAGAGTCATGAGATAGACTATGAAATTATCGGCCATTCTATGCAAATGGTTGAAATTGAGTTAGACCAAGGTGAAACGGTTATTGCTGAAGCAGGCGCTATGAACTACATGGAAGATGGTATTAACTTTGAGACAAAAATGGGTGACGGCTCAGATGAAAATCAAGGATTAATGGGTAAATTATTTTCAGCAGGTAAACGCGCATTAACGGGTGAATCTGTCTTCCTGACCCATTTTACCAATCAACAATATGGTAAAAAAAGAGTGGCTTTTGCTGCCCCTTTTCCTGGTTCAATTATTCCGGTAGATTTAGCACAAATAGGTGGACAAATTACCTGTCAAAAAGACTCTTTTTTATGTGCTGCAATGGGCACAAAGGTTGATATCGCTTTTAATAAACGATTAGGTAGTGGTTTTTTTGGTGGTGAAGGCTTTATCTTGCAAAGTTTACATGGCGATGGCAAAGCATTTTTACATGCAGGGGGGACGGTTGTTGAGAAACAATTAAACGGAGAAACTTTACGTTTAGATACCGGTTGTTTGGTTGCCTTTAGCCAAGGCATTGAATACAGCATTGAAATGACTTCAGGCTTAAAAAGCATGTTTTTTGGTGGTGAAGGCTTTTTTATGGCAACACTCAGCGGTCATGGTAAAGTGTGGATTCAAAGTTTACCATTTTCACGTTTAGCCGATAGAATTATTCAGCATGCGCCTAAATTAGGTGGAAGTTCTCAAGGAGAGTAAAGGTTAAGTTCTCTATAATATGATGTAATTGTTAACCAACACCTTATAGGTTAAATGGTGATTTATTTTCATTACAGGTATATATACTAGTAATGAAAAATTGATTTGTAGAGATCAACTGGAATAATGTTATTGTAAAAGTAATAATAGCGTAATAAGTAAAAAAGTTTGGTTTGATATTTGATAAAGGAACACATATGAAAAAATTAACAGCATTAGTTTTGGCTTGTTCAGTTGCCTTAACAACGACTTCAGCGATGGCTGATGTGGCTAAATCCGAAAAACAAGCAACGCGTTCAGCAGAGCTTCGTCAATCTGTATTTTCCTTATTAGGCTCTAATATGGGCGTATTAGGGGCTATGGCAAAAGGACAAGTGCCAATTGACGCTAAAACCGTTGAGAAAAACGCGACACGCATTAATCAATTATCTTTAATGATTGATGATTATACTCAAGTAGATACTTCAGGCTTCAATGTAAACACTGAAGCTTTACCAAAAGTATGGACAGAGCGTAGCGATTTTGAAAAGCATATTACTGATTTAACTATGGCTTCAGCAACATTGCAGAAAGTTGCAGCATCTGGCGATGAGAGTGCAATAAAGAAAGCGATTGGTGGTGTTGGTAAAACTTGTGGTGGCTGTCACGACATTTTCAAAAAAGATTAGAGCTTACTAGAATACTATTTAAGGCGCTGCTCGTTGAGTAGCGCCTTTTTATTAGGTTAATAATAATATTCTTCAACTACAGGGACATTTAATACAACTAACCAATAAACTAATGCACACACTAAGGCTAATAAGATAACAGCAATAAGTAATTTTGAATTCATTATGCCGGAAGAAGACAGTTTAACCTCTACCCATTTTTTACCTGTGATCATCGCTTTTATTAGGTTGTCTTTCTTGACGATTAAATAAAAGAAAATAGCACCGATATGTAGAGCACAAGTAACAAGAATAATATCAAAGACGTTGTGATGTATAGCAGACATGATCTTTTGTGTCGCTTTAGACACAGAATCATAATAAGGGCCATTGGTAAAAATATCATCGGTCATAAATAGTCCACTTACTGTTTGTAATAATAACAATAGCAACATAAAAAAGACCATCAAACTACCAACAGGGTTATGTCCGAGATATGGCTTATTGGTGTGTTTAATATAAGATTTTATTGATCTTGGGGTTGGAACAAACTGAGTGAATTTTGCATATTTAGTGCCGAGAAATCCCCAACAAATTCGAAAGAGTACTAAGGTTAAAATAGCATATCCAAACAACATATGAATATCGACTAATCCTCGATCTCCCTCACTGGTATACCATGAACCGACTAAACAGATAACTAATAGCCAATGAAAAAGTCTTAGAGGAAGATCCCAAACGAGAATTTGTTTCTTTGCCACAATTCATACTCCAACATAAAAAAGTTAATTTATCGTAAGTATTATACCGAGTGATAAGAAAAAATCAGTGTAGATGTTTATGTAGGAGTTAAATATTAACCTTATTTATTTTTAAGCGCTGGATATGAGTGAGATATTCTCTGGTTTAATGGACGTTATTTGGTTTTTCAATAAAGTGCTATGAAAACCAGCCTTTAAATAAATGAATAAAATTTGCTCTGGCATTATGAGGTAGATGAAATTCATAAGACTCGTTTAATAACATTAAACGTAATGAATAGGTTCCCCCATGTCCCCAAGGCCACCATATTGCGACTATTGTTGGGGTCGAGTCATCTTTTGCCGGTAGCGTAAAAATTTTTTGATTTTTACTTAATTTGATAAGGTCACCTAGTTGATGTTTCAGGTTTTTTGGGGCTTGTTTAATACTTTTTTTATCCCACTCATGATCAAACATATCATCTAACACTCGTTCAACCGTGGGTGATTTATTTTGAGCAAACTCAGTTAAAAGGACGGATAATCTATCATCCCACTGCCACACTAAATCACTGCGTAATGCTTGTCTAATAGGTTGAGTAAAGTGTTCTATTTGTTGTTGTGAAAAAGTCATGTTTATGGTGTTATTGGTTTAAATTCGCGCTAAATGTTACATAGCAATTAAATAAGGGCAAGTAAAACTTGCCCTTAGGTGAATTAATCAAATCTATATAGTAGATTTTTTAGATAGATTAATTGTCACTAGTTTCTTTTTCCTTACCTAACCAAGCTTCTAGAAAAGCTTTTTGTTGGGGCGTTAATTTATCATCATCTAATAAACTAACACTGAGCTTAGGATCGGTAATGAAGGTAATTGATTTTTTCACTGTTTCACCACGCTGAATATATTCAATGGTGGTACTTTCTCCCGCCTTAAATTGTGATAAGGCTTTGTTCCATAGGTTTTGTGAACGAATGGTTCTACGACCTAACTTTACGATTTGGTCACCACGTTCAATACCTGCGTTATATAGCGGACTGTTTACAGTAATGTTCTTGCTAATTAACGCGTCTTGCCCTCTAAAATTAAAGTGAACTCGACCTAAGTAAGCGCTTGTGTCATCAATTTGCTTCGCTTGTAAACCGGCATTTTTCAACAAGGTATAGTAATCAGGTGTTTCTTGGCCTTGAATATATTGACTAAAAAAGTCTTTAGCAAATTTTTTATCATTGACCACTTCTGCTAACGTCATTTGTATATCTTCACGACTATAAGGCTGTTCTGTTTTACCAAATTTTTGCCACATTGCTTTCATTAAATCATCAAGAGACTTTCCTGGAAACTGAGCGCGTATTGTTAAATCTAATGCAAGTGCACGGGCGCGCCCATAGATGTAATAGCTAAAGAAAATATTACTGAAATTGGTGGTATCAATAGATGTTCCAGCATCGGTAAATGTTGCTAACATACTTGCCCCTTCAGGCGTAAAGTAAAGTCGTCCGGGTACTTGATATGCCTGATTGACAATACTCGATGCTGATTCAAGATATTCATCAATTGACATTTCTTGAGCTCTACGAATAAGTAAATCATCATAATAAGAAGTGAAACCCTCAGCAAACCATAGGCTCGGCGTCATATTTTCGCGAGTATAATTAAAAGGTTCTAATTCTTTAGGTCGTATCCGTTCAACATTCCATGCATGGAAGAATTCATGTGAAAGTGTACCTAATTGGCTATATTCTGCTTCATCTAATGAACGGCTGTTAGTAATAATAGTTGAGTTTCTATGCTCCATACCATCACCATTTATTTGCGGCATATAATCAGCAATAAAGGTATATTCACCATAGTCAAAGCGTGGTAATTCACCAAATACTTTAATATGTTCATTAACTACATTTTTTGCCATTGCAGTGAACTTATCTAGGTCTTCATCAATCCCGTTATGATGAACCGCAAGTTTTATTGTTTGAGTTCGGCCGCCGGAAGTTACTTCCCATGAACGTACTTGGTGGTTACTCAGTTCAATAGGGCTATCAAAGAAATATGCAAGATCGGGTGAAGTAAATTGATATTTACTTTTGCCTTGAGGTAATTGCGTAGCAACTTTCCAATTTGCATTGTAAGGAGTGAATTCTACAATGATTGGTCTTTTTTCATGTCCTGTTGCCCACATAAAAGTTGCTGGCGCATTTAAGTGAGCATGAGTGCGATCAATTTGAGCATAGGTGCCATCGCCACGATCGCCAAACAAAGTGTAAGTTATAGTTGCTTCACCATCGTGTCCGGTAATATGCCATTGATATGGGTTAGGACGTGTAATGGTTAAGGGCTGTCCTTGGCTGTCTACGGCACTTACGTTATAAACGTTTTTAGCAAATTCATGCAATGCATACCTTCCTGGAGAAGAACGACTCATTTGAACTTCGAGTACAGGGGTTTGAATATTACCAAATGTCACTGAAATCTGTGCTTCATGATGCACGGCATTATCAAACGAAACGTTATATAAGGTTTCATCAGCAGCAAAAGAGCAAGGGCTAATGGCAAGTATGAAAAGTGTGAGTAGCTTTCTCATTATCCATCCTAATAAATGATTAATTTTTAAGGGTTAAAGTGTAGTGACTATTGGTAAGTGAATACAAGTAAAATTGTATACATTTTTTAGTTACTGCAAAATCAAGGTGTTTTCTAGTGAGATTATCTCATATTAATATACCTAAAAAGGCGGATTAGCTAATTGTTGGATTAAAAAGTCAATCAGGGTTCTAACTTTAGTTGGCAAGTGTCGATTAGCAGGATAAACGGCATAGGCGTTCATGCTGGGTAAATGATAGTCAGTCAAAATTGGTGTTAGCGTATGGTCTTCAATATTTTTCCAGACGATAAAATTAGGGGATTGAATAATCCCATGACCAGATAAAGCCATTCTTTTCAGAAAATCACCATTATTAGCACTACAATGTATTCTAGGGTGACCTGTTATTATATTGCCGTTCTTGTCATTTAAGGTTACACCATTAAAAGGGCTATTTTCATATTTTAATAATTTATGGTGTTTAAGGTCTTGCGGACTTTCAGGGTGTCCATTTTTGATTAAATAGTCTGGGCTCGCACAGAGTAATTGTTTAATTTCTATCAGTCTTCTTGCTTGTAAGTTTGAATTGGCTAACTCTCCAATTCGTACAGCAAGGTCAACACCTGATTCAATTAAATCAATTCGATGATCTGAAAAGTTTACTTGTAGCTGTATTTCTGGATGCAGTTGAATAAATCGATCAAGAGGTTCAGATAGGTACATTAAACCGAAAGATAAAGGCACTGTTATCTTCAGAGGTCCTGATAGGGCTAGAGTATCACTAGATGTAATGTGATTGAGCTCATTTACTTCATCAATAATAAGTTTACTACGTTGATAATAGCGCTTACCTGCCTCGGTAATACTTGATTTTCGAGTTGTTCGGGTTATTAGTTTCAAGCCGAGTTGTTGCTCTAATGCGGACAGGCGTTTACTTATTGCAGACTTAGCTAAACCTAATTGTTCAGCGGCAAGGGTTATACTGCCGGCTTCGATGATACGTGTAAAAATAGCCATATCTTCTAATTGTCCCATTAATGCCGCCTATAGTTTCCGAAAAGAGAATTATAATTTCATATTTTTAATGTTTATTGATTTAAAAGCAACTATTAATATTGCCTCTATCAAAATAAACAACACATTAATTTGGAATTAGCTATGACTAGTTTAACTTTACAATCTGAGCGGTATGCTCAACAAGCCTCATTTCTATTGGCACCTTTAGCGAGAATATTACTTGCGTTAATTTTTGTTATGTCAGGGATTAATAAGATCTCACAATATTCAGGAACGCAAGCTTATATGGATATGATGGGGGTGCCAGGGTTTTTACTTCCTATTGTTATTGCATTAGAAGTATTGGCGGGTATCTCAATCATTCTTGGGTATCAAGCGCGTATATCCGCCTTTTTATTGGCAGGTTTTAGTTTGGTCTCTGCTTTGATTTTTCATGCTGACTTTGCAGATCAGATGCAAATGATTAATTTTATGAAAAATGTAGCGATAGCCGGTGGTTTTTTAGTGATAGTTATTCATGGTGCAGGAGCACTTTCATTAGATAACAGACAAAAGAGTAACCAATAAAGTTTAATGTCCAGATTGGCTTTATTCATAAAAAAAACCTGCCTGAGCAGGTTTTTCATTATGATGGTCACATTAAATATATATGCTTAAGTATTACTTATTTTTTATGCCAACAAATATCATCACGGCATACTTTAGTGTTTTTCAACGCGTTAGTATAATTTTGTTCGCGATGAGCCTTACCAAAATTTCTGGTAATTAGACGTGGCGTCTTGTTATTCATAAGTAATGCTTTATAGGCATTCACTAAATCTTCTTTAGTGAGTACATTAATGGCATTGGTTAGTAGTTCGCGTTTATTAAATTCAGTATAACCTGTTGATAATTCGCCCCATAAGCGTGAAGTTTTACTTAGGAGGTTTTTATCTTTCTTATTAATATTAGTTAATAAGCTGGCTTTATTTTTGTCAAAATCCGCTTCGCTCATTGATGCAATGGCATTATATTGAGTTTCAATAAAGGTATTTATTCGTTTTTCTAATTCAATTGGACCTACTTTGGAAGATTGTACATAAAAGTTAAAGGTTGGCAGATTTTCTGTACTGCTACCAGAGGCGCCGACGATATAACCGAGTTGTTGTTTTGTGCGTAAATCATTGAAAAATGCGGCACCTAGTACTTGCCCCAGCATTTGTGTGGTTGCAATGTTTTGCATGCTACTTGGCATAGGATAGGTGACAACGATTGCAGAATCGTCATGATCAATATCTAATTCAACAACATCGTGTTCATTAGGTTTCATTTGACGGATATTAGCGTTAAATCCTTCACCAATATTATTATCACGAATGAAGTTTGTACGTAAATTATTGGCAATAGAAATAGCTTCATTTTTACTGCTGTTTCCATGTGTTAGTACTTTTAGGGAAACGTCACTTAACATAGTTTTCATGTATGCGTGCAGTGACGAAAGATCTACTGTTTTTAAGGCTTTAGCTAACGCATTGTTTGAAAATGGGTCCATACCAAACTCTTGGCGAGAGCGAGAAAATACTTGATTAATAGGGCGGTCTAATGCCGAATTTTTCCAATCTCTAATTAAACTTTCTTTGATCATCTCAAACTTTTCTTGGCTAACATCAAAATCAATTATCGCGTGGTTGATCGCTTTAATAAGCTCAATTTGTTTATCGTTATAGCCGTTAATACGATAGCCTAGCCCTTTGTAAGAGCTGAATAAACTATAACTTAAGCCGGCTAATTTAGCGTTATAACCATAAGCATTTAAATTATCGTCAATAAGGCGATTAGCTAAAGCTATTTTGGCTCGATCACTTGTGCTATCACCGGCATAAGGAGATTCAATACGAACATAAACACTAGATTTAGGCATATTGAAACTTGTATCTTGATAGTGCCATAAGGTTAAGCCGGGTTCTTTGACAATGATCTCAGGCTTAGTGTCAATGTTAGTTGTTTTAACCGAAATATCTTCAGCGATAAAAGGATTTAAACTAGGCAATTGCATTTCATTATCAGCAGTAGCTTCTTGCCATTGTTTGAGCTTAGCTGGCGCTATTTTTTCAATAGCATAGTCAACGTCATATAAGGGTTCATGCAGATTCGTTTTTACATTAGGGGCTACAAGGGTTTGTTGCATATTATAAGGTGATAACTGTGCTAAAAATTTGTGGGTAAGTTCAGCATCGAATCCTTGGTATTGATAATCAGTGTTGAGTATATTCATCGCTGGTGTATTTTGTAAAACGGGTGCTAACTGATAAACCGTTGACATAGGATTACCCTTTTCTTGGAAGGTAAAATCAAGTTTAGCAATGTCTTTAATTTCATCATAATAGGCTTGCGTAACGCCTTTTTTGTCGATTAAATTAATATATTGAAAGATTTGCTCAGTAATTCCATCAACATCTTTTAATCCGTCAGGAGTTAATTCAACACTAATCGTAAATGTATCCATAGCGTCAGAATCACTTTTATAAGCGGCAAGAGATTCTATTAACCCTTGTTGATTTAAGCGTGAATAAAGTGAATTTTCACCCTCATGGCCTAATAAATGAGAAATTATCGCCATTGGTTTTTTAGTGCGATATTGATGAGTGTCAGTGATTGGAAAGGTTAAGGTTAATACGCGCATTTCGCGTAAGGGTTCAATAGTTACACGCGTCGCTTTCTCTTTGTCTGTTAATAACTCATGAGTTAATTTAGGTTTAGCTTTGCCGTTATTCTTAATGGCAGCGAACTTACTCTGTACCATTTTTTCCATATCACTTAGTGCACTATTACTTAATATTACTAATGCCATACGATTGGCTGAATAGTGTTCTTTATATACTTTTAATAAGGCATCATAAACGTCGTCATCTTTGCGGTCAGCAAGCGTATCTAGATTACCAACACTGAATTTGCTATAAGGATGTGCGGCGTTGACAGCTTGACGACTTGCTTCTCGTATACGTCTTCCATCTTCTTTTATTTTGACTGAGTATTCTGAGTCAACCGCATTTTTTTCTCGTTCTACAAAGCTGCGGTCCATGGTTGGTGCAATAAAAAATTGAGCGAAGCGATCTAAAGCACCGTCAAAGGCATCATTTTTTACATCAAAAAAGTAATTTGTGTCTTCCGAAGATGTATAGGCATTTGATGAACCGCCATTTTTTTCTAAAAATTTGTTGTATTCACCAGCGTCTGGGTATTTTTCAGTACCTAAAAACAACATATGCTCAAGGAAATGCAATAGTCCTGCTCGATCTTCAGGCGCGTGGAATGCACCGACAGAAATATCCATTGCGGCTGCAGACTTTTCAGTTGTTGGATCTGAAATCATTAAAACTTTTAAGCCATTTTCTAAAGTAATGTACTTATATTGACGTTGGTCAGACTGACTTTTAATCAGTTTTTCGCTACTTATTGATTGATTGGATAAGTTGCTTGAATTCGGCGTGGTTTCACATGCGGCTAGGGAAAAGAGCAGAGCTAGAGAAATTGCGGTAAGTTTAAATGGTTTCATCGATATTCACTTATTTTGAGTTTATGCTATGGCCTAAGGCGAGATGAGTAAACTTCACTAGTGTAGTGAATTACACCTTAATATAAATTGGCTATTTGTAACAATTAGTTAATGCTTAAATTTAAAGGTTAAAGTGATGAAATGCAAAAATAATCATTCTAGCTTGAATTTTAACTTATGTTCGCTAACACTTAAGGTTATATATCACTACTTAATAAATAATTATTGATAATATGACACCTACCATTATAAAAGATGATGTACTGAACTTAGACGATAAAAAACCGCCTATTGTGGTGATCAATCGTGCATTATCTGCCAAGGCAGGTATTCCGCTATATACGCATAAACGTGGGCAGTTATTGTATGTTCGTAAAGGGGTTATTGCGATAGTTACACCCCAAGGACGTTTTATAGCAGCGCCTAATCAAGGTATTTGGATTCCGCCGGAGCAAACTCATGAAGTTGTTGCTAAGACAGATACTCAATTAATACATTTTTATTTAGCACCTAAACAATGTCAGTCTGCTCCGATGGACTGTATGACATTGCAAGGTGATCACTTTTTTAGTGCCATCGTTGATGAAGCCAGCATTATTTCTGACACCTATCTTTGGGAGAGCAGTGATGGACGATTATTAAGGTTGGTTAGGGATCGTATTCATTGTGCCGCTAGGCTTGATACACAATTACCCTATCCGCAGGATGAACGATTAATATTGATCACCCAACGGTTACAAAAACATCCGGCTATTAAAAGTGATTTAGTCGCTTGGGGGAAATTTGTTAAGGCGTCCTCTCGAACACTTTCTCGCCGTTTTAAGCAAGAAACGGGCATGACTTACAGTGATTGGCGACAGCGTTTGAATGTTCAAGTTGCCATCAAACATATAGTACTGGGTGATAGCATAAATGACATTGCAAAAATGCTAGGGTATGAGTCGAGTTCAGCCTTTATTTATATGTTTAAAAAGCAAGTAGGCATTACACCTAATCATTATTTGCATTGGGACAAATAATGATTAGCCAAATGAGTCTGTGATGGTGTTAATTTAATGTATATTTTAACTAACCTAATGATATTTGTTTTTTATCATAGTGTTACGTATAAAGAATAGACATTTCTTGGGTAGCGTTAATTAAATGATGCATAGTTTCAGGTTCGATAGAAGCGTGACCTGCTGTTTTACTGATAATAAGTTTAGATTTAGGTAATTGTTGGTGTAAAAGCCAAGCGTTATCGAATGGACAAACGATGTCATAACGACCATGTACAATAATCGTAGGAATCTCTTTTATTTGTTCACATTGAGCTAATATTTGGTTTTCAGTTAAAAAGCAATCGTGTGCCATATAATGTGCTTCATGGCGAGCGAGGGTCCAACAGGATTGATCTGATGTGGCGGCTTCAACAAAGGCATCATTAGGTTCAAGCGTACAACAACGGATTTCCCATTCAGCCCATGCTCGAGCCACTTTTAGTGCGGCAACTTTATCTTCGCCAATCATGATGTTGTAGGCAGATTGTACACTTGTTTGCTGTTCATCATCAGGTAACGCATTTAGATAATTTTGCCAATAATCGGCAAAAATACGCGTGCCACCACCACTTGCGAAGGTCCATTGAGTATCTTCAGGGCGGGCTAAGAAAATGCCTCGTAATACTAAGCTAAGAACAGGTTGAGGATGGGTTTGGGCATAGACTAATGATAAAGTTGAGCCCCAAGAACCACCGAAGACATGCCATTTTGTTATGGCTAATTTATGGCGAATCAGTTCTATATCGCTAACTAAGAAAGCTGTCTCATTATTTTGTAAACTACCATGGGGTAAAGATCGGCCACAACCGCGTTGGTCAAATAATATAATATGATATTTTTTGGGATCGAAAAATCGACGATCATTGGCTGAGCAACCAGCTCCGGGTCCACCATGAATAAACAATACGGGTTGACCTTGCGGGTTACCACATTGCTCAACATAAATTTGATGATGTTCATCAACAGGTAACATGAAATGGTTAAATGGGGATATTTCAGGGTAGAGTTGATTCATTAAATTTTCCTAGTAGCTAATTCAAAATTAAATTGCTCAATACAGGTTTGGCAAATACAGCTTTTACCTTGTAATTGTGTAGGGACATTGGCGATTAAGTCTTGAGGAACTTTACTTGTATGGCACCAACAAGTTTCTGCTTGATGTGCCTGACAAAGGTTTTTATTTTGGCAGATAGGGCAAATAGTGTCATCAACCAGTTCTGTATTTTCGTTCATAAAAAATTACGCTTTTTTGGTATTGTATGCAGTATATAAAGTAGGGGCTTACTTGTATATGTTAGTCATTACTGTGCTATAACTATCAAGATTCTATGTAAGGTAATTTCAATTTAATAATATAAGGTAAAGAGATGAAAATGTTAGTTTTGTTATTTGTTTGTTTTCTTATGAAAATAGGGGATTATCTTATTGAGAAGATATAAATGAATAAGATAATTGAGAAATATCTGATCAAATATTTTGGGGCTGATTTAGTTGCTGATTTACGATTAATTTTTGGTGAAAATGTTAATTTATTAAATCTTATCAATACGCAAACCATTCGCCATCCTGATAGTGAAATTAGTTTTGCTAAAAAACTGTTTGTAAATAAAGTAAAGTCTGTGGTTTCCTCGCACCATCTCTGTACTGTGGAGAATGAGAATAATAAAGTACCACGGGTATTATTTATTAACGGTATGGCTACCCCTCATGCCATTGCGCAGCATGAGGCTAATATCTTAAGTAAGGCGATTGGGGAAAGTGTTGCTTTGTTATATAACGAAACGGATGGTTTAATTCACGATTTATTAGAATGTAATCAAGGGCGCTCTGGTATATTAACTGATATTTCTCATCGTTTGGTAACAGCAATAACCACTCATTTAACAAGTGAAGAAGAATTGCTGATAGTCGCTTATTCACAAGGAGCTATCATTGCAACGTCAGCATTAGAATATTTAGCAAATAGCGAAGAAACAATAGATTTTTCTCGAATTCGTTATATTACCATTGGTGCCGGCTTTAAAAGTAGCCTGTTACCCGAAGCTCTTTTTTGTGAACATTTTGCCAATAGTGAGGATCCCGTTACTTGGCTTGGTTTACAAAATCCAGAATTTCCTTTCAGTGGAGAGCTTTTTGTCAGACCAGGCAAAGGACATTTTTTTAACGCCGACTATATTATTCCTATGATGGAGGGTAAGTCGTATGGTAATTCATGGTTTGAGCAACAGATTCATATGAATCATTACCAGATATCTTCTTCGATTTTACCTTGATACTTAATGTCTGTTTGCTTAAATTCCAGTGATTTTTTATGTGATAATTTACTTTGATAATCTTTTGTTAAGGCAACTATCGTGGGTGTTAATAAAACGATGGCAGTAATATTGACTAACGTCATTAATCCTAATGCCATATCAGCCATTGCCCATACTTGTTTTAAGGTGGCACTAGAACCCCACAACACCATAGCTAAATAAGCACAAGTATATAGAGAGCGACCCACTTTGTTATCGAGCTTAAATAAATGTAAGTTACTTTCTGCATAGGCGTAGTTTGCTACCACGGAAGTAAAGGCAAATAGTGAAATAGCGGCAGCAACAAAATATACGCCGCCGGCGCCTAAATGAGTTGTCATTGCATCTTGGGTGAGCCGTATACCTTCCATTTCTCCTGATATTGGCATATCTGCTAACAACACGACTACAGCCGTACACGTACATAACACCATAGTATCTATAAACACACCCAACATTTGCACATAACCCTGCGTTACTGGATGATTAGGATTTGGAGAGGCACTTGCCGAAGCATGAGGAACACTACCTGCTCCAGCTTCATTTGAATATAAACCTCGTTGAATACCATTTTTAATTGCCGCTCCAAGCGCCCCCGCGCCAGCTTCTTGTAAGCCAAAAGCAGAACTGAATATATCCGCCAACATCGCTGGTACCGCACTAATATTTATGAGGGTAATAATGAGCGTAGTGGCAATAAAAGCGATTCCCATAAAAGGTACGACTAATTCAGCAAAGCGAGCGATACCTTTTAAACCGCCAACAACAATACTACCTGCGAGCACGGTGATAATTAAACCAGAATAAAAAGTCGGGATATCAAAGGCATGATTTAATGCATCAGTAATGGTATTGGCTTGCATGGCGCTAAAACTAAAACCGTATCCAAGAAAGAGACAAAGGGCAAATACTATGGCAAACGGACGATTATTTAACCCCATTTGTATATAATAAGCGGGACCTCCTCGGAATTCATTATTGTCATCACGAACTTTATAAAGTTGCCCTAAAATACTTTCAGCAAAACCGGTAGCCATGCCTAATAAGGCGATTACCCACATCCAGAAAACAGCACCACTACCACCTAATGAGATGGCTACGGAAACGCCAGCTAAATTTCCCGTACCAACACGAGCAGAAAGCCCTGTACATAGTGCTTGAAAGGAACTAATACCTGATTTGTCGCGTTTGTTACTTCCCTTCATCACTCCAAACATATGTGTAAAGTGGCGTAACTGAATCAGTTTCAAATGAAAAGAAAACCATATCCCAGCAATAACCAGGAGGTAAATAAGGATTTGTCCTGATCCCCAAAGCCATTCATTTACTTGGCTGATAATGGTTTCTAGCATCTAATTATCTCGCTTGGTTTATTAAATACAATATAAACAGTGGGTGTGTTTGTTATTTGATAGTAGAACAAGACAACAGTCTTTACAACGACCTAAAAAAGGCATTTTAACTAGTTCAGCTGAGTTAGCTGTCATCGTTTCGACACATATTTGTCATCAAAATATCACAAGATCCTGTTTGACTGTGGCCTATTTTTTAATATTTAGCATAGGTTAAATGGGTAATGAAAATGAAATTGAGTAAACTATTGATAGCAATGTCTCTTGTTGGGTTTGTCTCTGCTTGTACGTTTGATGGCGAGGATGGTACCCCCGGAGTAAATGGTCAAGATGGTAGCAATGGACAAAATGGTATTGATGGCACAAACGGTGAGAAAGCAGCAACTGGATTAGCTATTTCGTTAGTAGGGCGTGCGGTACTTAATGTTCAATCACCAGAAGGTGCTGCAGAAATTGTCACTTACCAAACATCAAAAAACTGGATTTATGCCATTAATAGTTCACTTAAGCCCGCAGTAGTAGAGGTACTTGATGCTAATGGTATTGATGGTCAAGCTCTTGATGTCGATAGTGAAGGCGTTGTTACGGGAACAAACTTAACATCAGTTTTTACTCTTAATCTGATGGAAATGACCGGATTAGATGGGGATGCTAATAGTATTGCTATTGATAATAATAATGACTTGCTGGCCGTTGCAATAGCTTCAGGTAGTCCTGGAATTAACGGTAGTATTGCTTTTTTTGATATTTCTGGCACTTCACCTATTTTTATGAAGAATGTAACTGTCGGTGATTTACCCGATAATGTGGTTTTTAATCATGCGGGTACTAAAGTGCTCGTTGCCAATGAAGGTGAACCTGCAGGTGATTACGTGATAGACCCTGAAGGTTCAATTTCAGTGATCGATATCGAGGCAGGTATTCCTTCTGATACGGCAAAACAACTTGTTTTTACTCAATATAATTCGATGCAAACCGAACTAGAAACGCAAGGGGTTAAGTTTTCAAATCCATCAGGACAAATGATTAAGGGTGAAATAAGACAATATACGGTAGCCCAAGATCTAGAGCCTGAATATATTGCCATTTCAGATGATGATTCTACTGCTTATGTCACTTTACAAGAAAACAACGCTATGGTTATTGTTGATTTAGCAACTAATAATATGCAAATCAAAGGACTGGGATTTAAAGATTGGAGTCAATATCAACTTGATGTTTCAGATAAAGATGGTGGAATTAATTTCTCAAGTTATCAGCATCTATTTGGTATGTACCAACCAGATACTATTGTTAGCTACACGTGGAAAAACGCTAATTTTGCAATTTCAGCTAATGAAGGAGACGGCCGAGAATATATTGCTTTCTCTGGTGATGCTGTGGAAGATGAAGGCAAAGTAGCATGTGAAACTGACTTCCCCGAAGGGATTTATGAATGGGAAGATGGTGAAGAGGTTTGTATCTCATATACAGATGAAGTCAGGGTTAAGAATCTCAGCGACTACGGCACTGTGAGTGCTGACCTTGAAGCCTATATTGCAGCGAATGGTGGTAAAAATGGCTTAGGTCGTTTACTGGTAACGAATGCATTAGGTAAAAATGAGCAAAATGAATACAGTAACTTATATGCCTACGGTGCTCGTTCTTTTACTATATGGGATAACAATGGTTTAAAAGTATTTGATTCAGGCGATGAAATTGAACGAATTACAGCCTCAATTCATGGCGCTGCCTTTAATAATGACGAAGATGAAAATGAAGGTGATACTCGTTCAGATGCTAAAGGACCAGAGCCAGAAGCATTAGCCGTTGGTAAAATTGGAAGTCAAACGTATGCTTTTATTGGCTTGGAGCGTATGGGGGGCATCTTAGTTTATGATGTGACAAATCCATATAATGTTAGCTTCGTTGAGTATTTTTATAATCGAGGTTTAGTTGCTGGGGCAGATATTACGGGTGACTTAGCACCTGAAGGAATGAAGTTTATTTCTGCTGAGCAAAGTCCCACGAACGAAGCGTTACTGATTGTGGGTAACGAAATTTCTGGCTCAGTAGCTGTATGGCAAATTAAAGAGCAATAATATAGTTTTTTTTCTAATCTAGACAAAGCGAATATTTCATTAATGTTTGCTTTGTCTTTCCTCTTATATCCCGCATATTAGTTAACTCTTTGACAAAAGTCGCTTACTTTCTATCAAAATTCAAGTTGTCATGTATACTTAAAAATTGTTCAAAATATTTATAGTAGACAGTTATTGAGTGTTTTTTTATGGCATCAATAGCTTAAGTTGTTGATGTCATATGAAAATCAGGGTTATGAATGAGATATTATGGTTTACTAATAGCGGCGCTTTTACCGCTTTCTTTTGTGTCTTTAGCTGATGATTTTACTAAGTCAAACCTGCTTAAAGAATTAAAAACTCAACTTGCTAATAAAGATTATGCGGCTGTATTGGTTTTAACTGATCAATATAGTGATCAATATTTAGGCGAACCAGAATTTGATTTTATCTTGGGTGTAGCGGCATTGGAAAGTAATCGCGTTGACCTAAGTGTTTTTGCTTTAGAGCGAGTTGTGAACAATAAGCCAACATGGCAAGATGCCAAATTATATTTAGCTAAAGCGTATTTTGATACGGCTAACTATCAATCAGCAATAGAACAATGTGAGAATATACTCGCTACCATTGATGGTAGTAATAAATTGTATCCATTAGCTGTTAATTTATGCTCAAAGGCTAATCAAAAACTCGCACGACAATCTACTTTCTTTAGACAGGGCATCAAGGCCTCATTTGGGCATGACTCAAATATTAATGCAGGGACTCAAGAAGAGCGGATATTTTTACCCATTCTTGATGACTTCATCAACTTAGATGAAGCAAGTACTGAAAAAAGTGATGAGTTTGCGCAATTAAACTATCAATTTAATATGAGTACAGCACTTACCCAAACTTCTAAACTAAGTGTAACTACACAATTGAATGCACTCAGTTTTATGAATGAAACTGATTATAATCGTTTAGTTGCTCAATTAGGGGTTGATTACAGTGTTAAAGCAGCGTCTTTTGATGTGAATGTTGGTGGGCGAATTACACCACTTTGGTTTGATGGCCACTACTACCGTATGCAGTCGGCATTAGTTACAGGTATTAAAACTAAGCTAAGTGATAACTGGACTCTATCGGGTTCACTTATGGCAGGAAAAACTAATAACAATCAAAATAAGCGCTTAGATACTAACGATTACTCAATTGGTCTTGGTAGTAGTTATTATCAAGGTAATTGGCGCCACTCAGTGAATATCGAACACCTTGACGAAGATGGTGAGCTTGACAGTAATAGTAGAACCATAGATTCCATTTCAGTAAATAGCTTATGGTTGCTCAATCAGCAATGGCTTACTTCCGCGAGCCTCAGTTTTCAAGATCATGACTATAAAGGAAATCATCCCTTTTATTTGCAAAAACGACAAGATAATATTTCGATTTTTTCTACCTTTGTACAATACACTTTCTCTCAATTACTTACATATCGTTTAAATATAAATATGCAAGATAAAGACAGTAATTTAGATTTATTTTCTTATGATAGAGCTGAAATTAGCTTGTCTGCACAGATGAGTTTTTAAGGGGACTTTTGATGTTAACAACTAAAATAAATATCGATTCGACAATGGGAATACGACCGTGTTTTTTGATATTGGCAACGGTAACGCTAGTGTTATTGAGTTTGTCTACAAAGGCGAGTGTGGCGGGCAAAACTATTCTAGCTAAGGGTGATGTTATCGCGTTGGATCAAAAAAGTGGTGAAACTCGATCCCTTAAACGACGTTCCGTTATCTATAATGTGGATGAAATCACGACGGGAAAACTCAGTAGAGCTCAATTTAATATGGCTGATGCGGGATTAATCACGTTAAAAGAAAACTCTAAACTTCTGATTAATGATTATCAATATAATAAAGAAACAAAAAAAGGCTCAGCGACTTTAGAATTAGTTAGTGGCGGATTACGCTCAATTAGCGGTTTAATCAAGAAAACGGGTGGAGACTATCAAGTAAAAACGCCGGTTGGCAGTATTGGTATTAGAGGGACGCATTTTGCCGTTCAAGTTGTCGGGGATAATGTTGTCTTTGGTGTCTACAGTGGCAATATTGATGTGACTTTGCAAAATAACCAAGTGTTATCTCTAGGGGTAACCGAAGATTTTTCTTTTGCTTCTGTTGATGCCGCAGGGAAAATTACTCAAATGACCCAAGCTCCTCAGATTTTTTCAAAAGGTTTTGTTGATATCACGAAGGAGAGCACTGCATTAACAAACTCGGAAGCCTCAGTAGAGGGTTTAGTCGTTGATGCAAGTTTATATAATGAATCGGATTTACAAGGCATAAGTGATGACTCTATTGCTGAACTGATCAGCCAACGAACGGGGACATTAAACTATAACCAAGTAACACAAAGTTCAATTACTTCTAGTGTTGGTGAAACCAATGGTTTTTCAATGAATATGGTGGTTGATTTTGATCAAGGCTCCGTACCGGGAGGGACATTGACTTTTTCAGATGAACAAGGGCAGTGGTTTGCTGCATATTCTGGACTGATTAATATAGATAAACTTGAGTTAGGGGTTAATTTTGCTTCACATGGAAATAATAAAGCCGAAGGTAATATCTCAGCCGCTTTTGCTAATGGGCTTGATGAAATCTTAGGTAATTTTAACTTATCAGAAATTAATGATCCCACGGTTAATGCCGGTGGTACCTATAAGATTAAGCCTTAAGCTTGATTATTAGACCCAGTAAAAAGAGATATTGTTTATGCGTAAATTAAGTATTATTACACTCACACTGTTAACTAGTTTACTGGGATGTGGCGAGTCATCTGATTCTCAGGTTGTTGAACAAAATCCTATTATTGAAGATCCTGTTGTCATACCTCCTTCTTCAATTAACGCTGTTTCACTCTTAAGTGACGCAGGGAAAACTGAGAAAAATAAAATAAAAGTTGCAGGTAAAACGGTAACATCAAGAGCCATTGTCAATGATAGCTTTTCAAATGCAACCGGTGCAATTGTAAGTGCTATAGGCTCTGCAAGTATCTCAGGTAATTTAACCTTAGGCGTAAAGGCTACAGATCCCGAAGGTATAAAATCGATAGCGTTATATCTCACTAATACCAATCGAATTTTTAATCTTTGCTCTGGCAATTGTGCAGAAGACTCTCTTATTACTATAACTGGGTTCAATCCTCAACTGGCAGGAGAACAAGCCGGTAATTTGCGAATTGAATTGCTTGTTAGCGATATGCTTGATAACCAAACAATCGCTGACGCAATTAATATTAATTGGCAACCGCTAGAAATTTCTTCCGTTAGTATAAGCCGAGAGAATGGCACTATTTCGTTAAATTGGACGGGTGAGTCATCAATTCAACGTTTTAATATCTATGCGTCAACTGATTCCACGCTTACGAAAAATAATGCTGTGTCTTTAGAAAATGGTACACAACAACTTGCTTTCAAAGGTACAACGACTGAGCTAGTCGATATGGATGAGGATAAAGCTTATTATATTTTGATTACGGGTATCAATAATGATGGTGAAAGTGGTATGTCATCACCACTTATGGTACCTAGTAACAATACTCCCGTTAATTTACCACCGACTGCATTTTCTGACCAATATCAACTATCTGAAGATCAAAGTGTTACTGCAAATATATTAGACAATGATAGTGATCCCGAAGGCAGTGCAATAAAAATTCACTCAGTGATTACACAACCCAATAATGGCACCCTTGAACTTCAAGAATCGGGTGATTTTACCTATACACCCAGCGCAAATTTTTTTGGAGAAGATTCATTTAGCTATATTATTACTGATGAACTAGGGCAACAAGATGAAGCACTAGTGATATTAACAATAGAGGCAGTAAATGATATCCCACTTGCGGTGAATGATGTTTATTCGCTTTCTGAAAATAGAAATTTGATTGTTAATACTCCAGGCATACTTGCTAATGATAGTGATATTGATGGTGATAATTTAGAGGTAGTTGCCACTTTAATTTCACAGCCAGAGTCTGGCAGTGTTGATGTGAATAACGATGGAAGTTTTGTCTATGTAGCTAACAGTAATTTTGATTTAAGTGATCATTTTGTTTATCAAGTTAATGATGGTCATGGCGGAACGCATTCAGCGATAGTGACTATTGAGGCCGGCGAAGAAATAGCACCACCGGAAGCTAAAAATGATTATTATCAAACAAATGAAGATATTACCCTGATTGTCGATAGTATTGATAATGGCGTGTTAGCAAACGATAGTGATTCCAATGGTTATGAAATAACCTTAGATAACGTATTACTAACAGAACCCGCACATGGGCAATTGAGTTTATCGTTAGATGGTACTTTTACTTATATTCCTGATAGTAACTATGTTGGTATTGATCAATTTCAATATCAGATAACCAACTCGGCGTTAAAAAGTGCGCAGGCAACGGTGACTATTACTATTTTAGACCAACCTGATGCACCGAATGCAGGCGATGATAATTATCAGCTAACTGAAGATGAGACTCTGTTTGTTGATAGCGCGAATGGTTTGTTGAAAAATGATATAGATCCTGATGGCAGCACGCTGATGGTCAGTACCAATGTTTTGGTAGCACCAAAGAAAGGTAGTGTTTATTTAGCTGCCGATGGCAGTTTCGAATATATACCGAATGCTAATTTTAATGGAATCGACCAATTTACTTATCAAATCAGTAATGTCTATAACTTAACGAGCCAGGGACAAGTTACTCTAACGGTTATTGCGAGTGCTGACGCTCCTGTTGCTATGGATGACTTTGCTAATACAGATCAAGATACTGCAATAACTATAGATGTGTTGACTAATGACATCAATATTGATGGTGGGAACTTAGTCATTAAAAGTGCTGTTGCGAATTCAGGTAGTGTTAGCATAGTTAGTAATACCTTAGTTTATCAGCCAGCGACAGGGTTTTCGGGTGTAGACGTTGTTGTTTATAGTATCGAGAATTCCAGTGGTTTGGCAGATACTGCGACCGTAACTATTGCTATAACTAATGTTGGTAATACTAATAATATTCCTAATCCAAATGAAGATTACTACAGTGTTAATGAAGATAATATATTGAATGCCAATTCTGTATTAATCAATGACAACGATGCAGATAATGACCCACTTACAGTTCAAACAGCGCCAATTACTAATGTCAGCCATGGTCAATTAGTCCTTTCAACAGATGGTACCTTTGTTTATACACCACAAACAAATTTTAATGGGACAGATCGCTTCGTTTATAGTGTGACTGATGGGCGAGGGGGCTTTGCTCAAGACACTGTGACTATTTATGTTAATCCAATCAATGATTTGCCAATAGCCGAGGATGATTATGTCTCTGTTACTGAAAATTCAACTTTAAGTAATGTTAATGTATTGTTTAATGATTCAGACCCTGATAATGACTCGTTATCTATTTCGACAACGCCAGTATTAGATGTACAAAATGGAAACCTTACTTTAAACAGTGATGGCAGTTTTGTTTACAAACCCACTCCTTCATTTAATGGCTCGGATAGTTTTATCTATCAAGTGAATGATGGGCAAGGGGGGAGTGCTCTGGGTACTGTGAATATTACGATAGACAAATTAGCATCACCTAAAAAACCTAATGCGGTCAACGATAGTTACCAATTAATTGAAGATCAAACACTATCTGTTGATGTGATTAATGGGCTTTTGAAAAATGACACTGATCCTGATGGTGGAATTATAAGTGTTGATATAAATCTCATTAATGATCCTCAAAACGGTAGTGTTATTTTACAATCAAACGGTGCTTTTGAATATCATCCTAGTGCAAACTATAACGGAACCGATCAATTTACCTATCAAGTAATTAATCAAAATGGATTGACTAGTCAAGCACACGTATCATTAACTATTACAAGTAGCCCTGATGCTCCAATGGCTAATAATGATTTTGCTAACACTGAAAAAAATGTTTCAATAACCATAGACGTGGTAGCTAATGATATTAATATTGATGGTGATAATCTCACTATTCAAAGTGCTGTTGCCGATACTGGCTCTGTTGCTATAGTTAACAATAAATTATTTTATGAGCCCGAAAGCGATTTTTTCGGTGTTGCTAATATTACATATTATATAGAGAATTTAGGTGGTTTGACTGATAGAGGGACACTGTTAGTAACAATCACTAATACAGGAACCCCTAATAACGTACCTAATCCAAATGAAGATTACTATAGTGTTAATGAAGATAATATATTGAATGCCAATTCTGTATTAATCAATGACAATGATCCAGATAATGACCCACTTACAGTTCAAACAACGCCAATTACTAATGTCAGCCATGGTAAATTAGTCCTTTCAACAGATGGTACCTTTGTTTATACACCGCTAACAAATTTTAACGGGACAGATAGCTTTGTTTATAGCGTCACTGATGGGCGAGGGGGCTTTGCTCAAGACTATGTGACTATTTATGTTAATCCAATCAATGATTTGCCAATAGCCGAGGATGATTATTTCTCCGTTAATGAAGATTCATCTTTAAGTTATGTTAATGTATTGTCTAATGATTCAGACCCTGATAATGACTCATTATCTATTTCGACAACGCCAGTATTAGATGTACAAAATGGAAACCTCACCTTAAATAGTGATGGCAGTTTTGTTTATAAACCCACACCTTCATTTAATGGCTCGGATAGTTTTATTTATCAAGTGAATGATGGACACGGAGGAAGCGCGCAAGGTAAGGTTTCTATTACTGTTAATTCAACCAATCATGCACCTATTGCTGCTAATGACAGCTATATTTTAGATGAAAATGGCAATTTACAAGGAAGCACGGTTTTAGTGAATGATACAGATCCAGATGATGATGTATTAACTGTCTCTAAAACACCTATTTCAAACGTTGTAAATGGCGTGCTTAATTTAAAAAGTGATGGGTCTTTTACCTATACGCCTAAAGCAAACTATAACGGAACAGATTCATTTATTTACAAAGTATCTGATCCTAGCGGTGCGACTGCACAAGCGACTGTTTCCATCACCATAAAAAATACATCTGTTGCCCCGAAAGCATTAAATGATAGTTTTATTGTCTTTTCTTTAGGGGGAACGGTAAAAGGCAATGTGCTTGAGAATGATTTTATCCCCTCGGAAGCAAAGGTTAAGGTCAATAAAACGCCCATTGTTGACGTAAAGTATGGAGTGTTAAAAAAGCTAGAATCAAATGGTAAATTTGAATATACCCCAAGATTTGGCCTTTTAGGAACGGATAGTTTTACTTATGAAATATACGATGAAAATGATCCAACGCTTGGAACATCACAAGCAACCGTGACTTTGATTTTAGTAGGGTTAGTGGGGTAGTAATGGATCTTAAGTTAGTCAATCAGGCTATTTATTTAGTGATGGATAATGCATGAAAGTAAGCTTTTATGGTGTACGTGGCTCAATGCCGGTGTCTGGGGCCGATAAACTTATTTTTGGCGGTCATACTTCATGTGTGTATGTAACATTAGCGAATGGCGATGCTATTATCTTAGATGCAGGAACTGGCATTGTTGCTTTAGGTGATTCATTAATAAACAAAGATGGCCCTATTCATATTTTGCTGACCCATAATCATTGGGATCATATTCAAGGTTTTCCCTTTTTTAAACCTATTTATCAAGAAAAACGCGAAATTGAAATAGTTGTGGGTGATGTCGATTATGATGATAAATCTGCTATTCTTAAGCAAATGTCGGGTGCTACTCACCCAGTAAAATATCAAGAATTACCGGCGAAAATCACACTTAATACCAGGTTATCAAAACAGAAATCGTTTTCTGTGTCTTCTTTTGAAATTACTACTCAGCCTTTATGCCACCCCGATGGCGGCACTGCCTACTGCTTACATAGCCATGGTCATAAGGTCGCTTATGTTACTGATAATGAGTTAGTTCCACCTTTACCTCTAACGACTAGTTGGCAAGAGTGGATTAATTTCATTAACGGAGCGGATATGCTTATTCATGATGCTCAATACATAGAACAAGATATGCCTTGTAAACAAGGTTGGGGACATAGTACCGTTGATCAAGTAGTAGAATTGGCTATTCAAGCACAAGTTAAACAATTGTATTTAATCAGCCATGATCCCGAAAGAACAGATCAAGAACTACTAGCAATCGAAGTTATGATGCAAAATAAATATAAAGACAAACTCGTTATTGCCTTTGCTCGGGAAGGTGTACAAGTTGATTTAGCTGATGATATATAATGCAAAATAGCTGGTATCGACACTTTATCAATGGGTTGCTTATCACGATATTGGTTATCAGTATTAGTTTTATTTCGCTTGCAGGCGTACAGAAAACCCTGCAAAGAGTAGAAGGTATTTTATATGATGCCCGATTACTCATTACCTTACCTGATAAAACGCGATCTTTTGATGAAAAAGTGGTCATCATTGATATTGATGAAAAGAGTATTGCTGAGCAGGGTCGTTACCCTTGGAGTCGCTCTAAAATAAGTCAATTAGTCGATAACTTGAATGAAGCGGGTGTAGTTGTTATTGCGTTTGATATTGTTTTTTCTGAGCCGGAAAACAATCCAGTAGATTTAATCATTGAAAAAAATCAACAACTAGCCTCTCCTCTTTTTGCTTCTATACAGTCGCTAAAAGAAAGTGTTGATGCCGATAAGGAGCTTGCGGTTTCGTTATCACGTGCGGAAGTGGTACTTGGCATGATGTTCGATCATCATATGGATGAAAATAGCGAGTTAAACTCTGTTAAAGGTAAACGTCAGCTAGAAAGAGTTCCAAGTAGTGTCAAATCAGATATTCCTGCAGAGCAGCGTACGAGCTATATTCCTGAATATTCATCTATGCTCAATAATATTCAGGTACTAGAAAAACAAGCCTCTGGTACGGGGTTTATTAACTCGATCCCAGAGAGCGATGGCTTTATTCGCAAAGCACCATTAGTGATACAGCGTCATGGTCAATTGTACCCCTCTCTTGCCTTAGAAGCGGCTAGAGTTTATAGCCTGAGCGAAACAATAACGGCGAAAAATCGTCTTAATCGCAATGAGTACTGGCTGCAAGGATTAAACTTTTCAGAACAAAGCATACCAACAAATGAACAAGGACAAATACTTATCCCATTTAAGGGGCCTAGTAAAAGCTTTGAATATATTTCAGCGACAGATGTGCTTGAAAAACGACTACCACAAGGAAAACTTGATGGCGCTATTGCATTTGTCGGTACATCAGCCATTGGTCTAGCGGATCTTAGGGCTACTTCTGTTGGTATTCAATATCCAGGCGTTGAGGTTCATGCCAATGTGTTTGAAGGACTGATGCATCCAGAAGTTATTCCTACAGAACCCGATACTAAGTTGGCGATAGAGTTTATTTTATTATTGATAACGGGCAGTGCTTTGTCTTTTTTAATGACAAAAAAGGGACCTATGCGGATATTTTATATTTGTACCGGCGCATTGATTTTTCATTTAATACTTAATTGGTCTTTATGGATCTATTTCAAAATAAGTCTGCCACAATTTCAACTTCTGTTACTTATTATCTGGTTAACTCTTTATTACGGCGGTGTAGGCTTTATTATTGAAAGTTATCGACGAAAAAATATTAAAGGGATCTTTAATCAATACGTACCACCGGCGTATATCAATAAATTACTTCATACGAAACAAGGTGTTTCTTTGAAACCTGAGCGACGAGAAATGTCGGTGCTTTTTGCGGATATTCGTGATTTTACTCAGTTATCGGAAAACTTTACTCCTGAAGAGTTAAGTGAATTTATGAGTGATTATCTTTCGACAACAACAGGTATTATTTTTGATAATTTGGGCACCATTGATAAATATGTTGGAGATATGGTGATGGCATTTTGGAATGCCCCTTTAGATGACGAAAAACATGCAATCCATGCTGTGCAAACGGCATTAGCTATGGTTAAATCAACTAAGACTATGACAGATACCTTTAAGCAACGTGGTTGGCCAGCTGTTAATATAGGTGTCGGTGTCAGTACTGGTGATATGATTGTTGGCGATATGGGCTCTATTTATCGAAAAGCCTATACAGTACTTGGTGATGAGGTTAATTTAGGATCTAGAATTGAATCATTGACTAAGTTTTATGGCGTCAGTGTATTAATTTCAGATATTACCTATCAAGCGATCACTAGCCATGGCATGGTGTGTCGACAAATAGATACTATAAAGGTTAAAGGTAAACAGAAACCTGTAACTATCTATGAGCCCATCGGTTTATCAGATAAATGTAATGAGCAAGTCATATCAGCCATTACGCTGCATCAAAAGGGCATCAAGGCTTACTTTAGCCAAGATTGGGATTTAGCAATAACAATCTTTACTCAGTTGCAAAATACTTCGGCATTTTCAACTAAACTTTATGATATTTATATTAAAAGAATTAATGCGTTAAAAGGACTGAACCAAAAAGAAGCATGGGATGGTGTCTTTATCCATGAAACAAAATAACGGGTTTACCATGAAAAATAGTCAAAAAATTGCAGGGTCAGTATGTAATCAGTTAGCCGATATCTGTATTCAACTGAATGGGGAAAACGATACTCATTTATTGATGGAAAAAATCCTATTAGCGGTACTTGATGTTGCTAATGCAGATGCGGGTACTATTTATTTAGTGAAAGAAGGTAAAAGGTTACAGTTTGAAACTGTAATCAATAAAACATTAAATATGCATTTAGGCGGAAGCTCAGGCAATCCAGTCAACTTTGCGAGTATACCTTTGTTTATTGATGGTGAGCCTAATACAACAGCTGTCGTTGCTAATGCCGCGAATAGCGGTAATGTGATCAATATTACCGATGTATATGATTCATTACCCTTTGATTTAAGCGCTGCCCGTAAAATGGATAAAGAAACTGGTTATCGAACTCAGTCCATGTTGACCTTGCCATTAAAAGACCATGTAAATGAAATTGTTGGCGTGATTCAGTTAATTAATGCTCAAGAGGGCGATGACATTATCGCCTTCACTAAAGAAGTGGAACATTATTGTCTTTCATTTGCTTCTTTAGGGGCTATTGCTTTAACAAATAAATCCTTAATTGATAATTTGGAAGATTTATTTACTGCGTTAATACGAACATTAGCGCGAATTATTGATGAAAAATCACCACATACCGGAGAGCATTGTAAACGAGTACCTGAACTTACGTTAATGTTTGCACAAGCAGTACATGAGGCAAAAAAAGGGCCGTTTTCGTCATTTTCTATTTCAGAAAGTGAAATGTATCAGTTGGAGATAGCTGGCTGGTTACATGATTGTGGCAAGGTGGCAACGCCTGATCATGTTATGGAAAAATCCACTAAACTGCATACTATTTTTGATCGTATAGAATACGTTTTAGCAAAATTAGAAATAGCCAGTCGTGATATCGATCTCAAGTATCAAGAAGAAATTATAAAGGCATTGAAGAAGAATAAGCCGATAGATGTACAACAAATTGAAAGAGAAAGACTCGTTGCACATAAACAATTGAACTTAGACAGGGCATTTTTGCAAAAAGTGAATATTGGTGGTGAATTTTTAAATGATTATCAAGATGAACAGATAGTGGAAATAGCAAAACGCTACAATATATCTGTCAATGGTCAGAAGACACCGTTATTAACTGATGATGAAGTCATGAATTTACGCATAAAACGTGGTACGTTAAATGCTGAGGAACGACTTATTATTCAAAGACATATGGATGTCACTTTGGATATTTTGGAGGCACTACCTTTTCCAAAACATATGCGTAATGTAGCAGAATATGCCTTGGGACATCATGAAACAATGGATGGTAAGGGTTACCCGAGAGGTTTGACGAAAGAGCAACTTTCTATTCCTGCAAGAATTATGGCGGTAGCAGATATTTTTGAGGCATTATCATCGTCTGACAGACCTTATAAAAAAGCAAAACCTGTTAGTGAATGTTTAAAAATTATGGGTAATATGGCCAAAAATAACAATATCGATAGCGATCTATTTGACGTCTTTGTCAATTCAAAAGTATATGAAGAATATATCAGAAAATTTTCAAAGTTAGAGCAAATAGATGACTTTGATCTTGATGACATCCCAGGATTAAATCGTTTAGACCTTTAAGAAGAGAATACCTTAGTAACTCTTTAGCAGATAAGCTTTTCCGCGTTTAATAAAGTAATAATCTCTGCTTCACTTATTGGTTTTGCGAATAAAAATCCTTGACCCAATGTGCATTTATTGTCACGTAAAAATTGTTCTTGGCTTGGTGTTTCAATACCCTCGGCAATAGATTTTAAGCCCAATGCTGAGGCCAATGATAAAACCGCTTTGATAATCGCTTGGGTTTGTTCGTTTAAATCTAAGACAAAAGAACGATCTATCTTTAACGCATCGATAGGAAGTTTTGCAAGACGTTCTAAAGACGAATGGCCGGTACCAAAATCATCAATTGAAATTTGTACACCTAATGCTTTAAGGTGAGTCAGTTGGTCGATAACTATATTATAGTCCATCATAACGACATTTTCGGTGACTTCTATTTCAATAAATTCGGGAGCAATGGTAAATTGAGATAGAAGCTCTTGGACATCATCAAATACATTCGCTTGAGAAAAATGTAGGCCAGAAATATTGACGGCAATAGGCACACAAACGTTATTATCTGCTTGCTGTTTTTGTATTAACTGCGCGCAAACTTGTAAAACATAACGACCAATATTAACAATTAGACCCGCTTTTTCCGCTATACCAATAAATTCGTCAGGTGAAATGTATCCAAGTTCATCATGGTGCCATCTTAGCAGTGCTTCTAAACCAACAATCGCATGAGTGGATAAGTCATATTTGGGTTGAAAAAACACCTTTAATGCTTTTGTTTCTATAGCATTTTTGAGGCTATGCTCTATTGTTAACTGACGCTTCATGCAATGTAAAAAATCATCAGTGTAAAATTGCCGATTTTTATCACTGGTTTTGATTGCATGTAATGCCATATCGGCTTGATTTATTAATTCTTCAGGCTCACAACTATTATCAGGTGCGATAGAAATACCGATATTAATACCAATGAAAAGTTCATGAGTATTGACTGAAAAGGGATCAACAAAACTCATTAGTATGTTATCCAGTAACGTATTTAAGCTATCGATGTGATTGAAAGGGTAAATAATGATGAATTCATCGCCGCCCAAGCGCCCTAAAAATGTATCGCCGATAACTGATTTCATTCGCTCAACACCCGCTAACATAAGTTGGTCACCAGTAGCATGGTCATACACGTCATTTATTTTTTTAAATCCGTCTAAATCTATAAAAATAACAGCACACTGTTGTAAGGAGGTTTTTAATAACGCAACTTCATCACGTAACTTTTGAAAAATAGTTAATTGGTTTGGTAAGTGAGTTAACTGATCAAACAGGGCTAATTTTTGCATTTTGCTATGGGTGGCAATATTGGCAGTCAAGTCATCTAACACATGAATAAAATAAGAAAGATTATTTTCGGCATTTGCTAAGCGAATAGAAGTTTGGGTAATTGGAATTAATTGGCCTTGTTTATTTTGATGCCATAGGTCGGTTTTACTATGATCTGATGTTTTTATTTGGGCCCAAGAATTTTTGAAAAACTGTTTATTGTGGAGTGAACAGTAGAGTTTTTGTAAACTTTCACCTTTAAGTTCTTCAATAGTAAATTGCAATAATGTGGCAACTTGGTTACTGACTTCAACAATAAAGCCATCGACATCAGTTAAAATAACGGCGTGATCAAGCGAATTCACTAATGATGAAAAAGTACTTTGACAGTGACTTTTTTTCATTTGAGATTTGATTTTTTTAGACTTGCTATCCTTAGTTAGTCCAACTGCGTCTTGGAGCGCCATCATCCACGGCTGCTCTAGATTCATTGAAGAACTCACAAATACTACCTAACAACAATTATGAGATTTATGGACAATCTCAAACAATAGGAACTGCATTGTAAAGCTTATTGATTGCAAATCAATTGTTTTTGTTAACCCTAGTTATTGTCAGCTTGCGGCGCTTTAGCTATATATGAGATAATTAAGATTGTAATTATTCTTTATGGTTTATTATGAAACTTTTAGTTCGTAACCTATCTCGCTCTACAACAGAGCAAGAAATTCGTATTTTATTTACTGAGCATGGCTCTGTGAATGAATGTACTTTAGTCCTTGATCAAGCAACAGGTAAATCTAAAGGCTTTGCTTTTGTCGAAATGCCAAAAGAAGAGGAAGCAAAGGCAGCATTAAAAGCCCTGCATGAAACACGTGTTGCTAACAACAGAATTAGAGTAAAAATAGCGCAATAAATTTTATGTTCAAAAGCTCATTATTAATTTTGTGAGCTTTGTTCTTCACTGTTATTGAATTGATCTAGGTTCTATATTACCATCTGAGGCTCTTGTCGGAGTGCCATATGGCTGAGATCGCGTAAGCGGGATCCGTAGAACCTGATTCAGACTAATATCTGCGAAGGAAACAAGGTAAAAGTAACTCTACCTGAGATCTACACTCCGTCTTTTATATTTTGCTATGCATTTGCATAGCCTTGATAATATTTAAAGGCAGAAAATGACTAAACCTACTCGTAAAGAAACGCGTCAAGCCGCACAAGTTTTCCTAGAAAATTGTGCAAATCAAAGTTTTCCTAATTCAGCAAAAAAGTATGTAGCGGGGACACTGCATCCAATAAAAGTGGGTATGAGAGAGATCTCATTATCCGATTCTCTTATTGGCGGCACGAAAGACACGCCTAAACTCACGCCGAATGAACCTATACGTGTCTATGATACGTCAGGCCCATATACTGACCCTAATGTGAACGTTAATGTACAACATGGCTTACCTAAATTACGTCAACATTGGATTGAAGCACGTGAGGATACTGATGAACTGACCAATATTAGTTCTCGGTACAGTCAGCAGCGGCTAGCGGATGAAGGGCTTGAACACATTCGTTTTGAAAATCTACCTAAAATACGTCGAGCTAAAGCAGGAAAAAATGTGACACAAATGCATTATGCTCGACGCGGTATCATTACCCCTGAGATGGAGTATATTGCCATTCGTGAAAATTTTAAGCATCAGCAGTTTAAAGATGAGTCAATGAATTTTCAACATCAAGGTCATAGCTTTGGTGCCAATATACCTCAAGAAATTACGCCAGAGTTTGTGCGTCAAGAAGTGGCGGCTGGGCGAGCTATTATTCCTGCTAATATTAATCATCCTGAATCAGAGCCCATGATCATTGGTCGTAATTTTCTCATTAAAGTAAATGCCAATATTGGTAATTCAGCAGTGAGCTCTTCAATAGAAGAGGAAGTTGAAAAGCTTGTTTGGTCAACACTTTGGGGGGCTGATACGGTAATGGATTTATCAACGGGTCGTTATATCCATGAAACACGGGAATGGGTTATTAGAAATTCACCTGTGCCTATTGGCACTGTCCCTATTTACCAAGCGCTGGAAAAGGTCAATGGTGTTGCTGAAAATTTAACATGGGAAATATTTCGAGACACCCTGATCGAACAAGCGGAACAAGGGGTTGATTATTTCACTATACATGCAGGTGTGTTGCTGCGTTATGTACCAATGACAGCCAAACGGGTGACGGGTATTGTGTCAAGAGGTGGTTCTATTATGGCGAAATGGTGTTTATCACACCATCAAGAGAATTTTTTATACACACATTTTGAAGATATTTGTGAAATTTGTAAAGCTTACGATATCTCGTTTTCGCTAGGTGATGGCTTGCGCCCAGGGTCCATTGCCGATGCAAATGATGAAGCACAGTTTAGTGAACTGCGTACTTTAGGTGAGTTAACCAAAATTGCTTGGCAACATGACGTACAAGTAATGATCGAAGGACCCGGTCATGTCCCTCTCCATATGATTAAAGAAAACATGGAAGTTCAACTTGAACACTGCGATGAAGCTCCTTTTTATACTTTAGGTCCACTGACTACTGATATCGCACCGGGTTATGATCATATTACTTCTGGCATAGGGGCAGCTAATATTGGCTGGTATGGTTGCGCTATGCTTTGTTATGTTACCCCGAAAGAGCATTTAGGCTTACCAAACAAAGACGATGTTAAAGAAGGTTTAATTACTTATAAAATTGCTGCACATGCTGGCGATCTTGCTAAAGGTCATCCTGGAGCTCAAATTAGAGATAATGCTTTGTCTAAAGCACGTTTTGAATTTCGTTGGCATGACCAGTTCAACTTAGGTTTAGACCCACAACGGGCAAGAGAATACCATGATGAAACCTTGCCACAAGAATCGGGAAAGGTGGCCCATTTTTGTTCAATGTGTGGCCCTAAGTTTTGCTCAATGAAGATTAGCCAAGAAGTTAGAGAGTATGCTGCTAAGCAAGAAGGTGATATTGATATTAAAATGCTGGATGTTAAAGCTGAATTTGATCAGAGAGCGAACCAAGGAATGCAAGAAAAGTCAGCTGAATTTAGAGAGAAAGGCAGCGAGCTTTATCACACAGCACAATAGGATTCATTATGGCTAATATTGCGGTTGTTGGTGCAGGGTTAGTAGGTAGATTACTTGCTTTGCTCTTGAGCCAACAAGATAAACATGTGGTGAACCAGGTTAGCTTATTTGAAAAAAATAAGCTTCTGTCGCCCAACAGTACAGGGCTTATTGCTGCGGCTATGGTTGCGCCTATTGCTGAATCAGTATCAGCGAGCGAGCATGTCATGAAGATGGGGTTGCGTTCATTGACGCTGTGGCCTGAGTTACTTTCTTGTTTAGCGATTGAAAAATCTTGGTGGCAGTTAGGCACTATTGTATTGGCTCATCCACAAGATCAGTCAAATTTAACCCATTTCAAACAACGACTAAAGCAACAAGGCGATGAATTAGTCGGGCAGGAGACGAGTAGTGAAATAAACGCGGCTAAGTTAGCAAGGCTAGAGCCTGAATTAGCGGGTAAATTTCAACAGGGACTTTTTCTGCCGTTAGAGGGCCAGGTAAATAACCAACAATTGTATCTGCAAAGTGATGCGTTGATTAAAGACAGTGGAATTCATTTATTTGAACATTCACCTGTTGAAATTAAGGGTAACACTGTTCAGCAACAAGATGGCAGACAGCAGACGTTTGATTGGGTTATTGATTGTCGAGGACTAGGAGCTAAAAACCAGTTGTTAGACTCAAATGCATTATTACGTGGTGTGCGAGGCGAAGTTATTAGGGTAAATGCGCCACAGGTAAAACTATCGCGACCAGTTCGTATTATGCATCCACGCTATCCAATATATATTGTACCTAAAGGGAATGATCAATATGTTATTGGTGCAACTGAAATTGAGTCAGATAGTGAACAAGCAATAACAGTACGCTCTGCACTTGAATTACTGTCTGCTGCCTACAGTGTCCATTCGGGGTTTGCTGAAGCTGAAGTAATAGCTATTCAAACTGGACTTAGGCCAACACTACTTGATAATGAACCTTCAATAACGGTTAAAAACCAGCTAATACAAGTGAATGGCTTATACCGTCACGGTTACTTGCTGGTACCTTATGTACTCGAGCAAGTATTACTACTTTTGAGTGCACTTGATCCGCCGCTATCAGATCGTTGGCAGATTTTTTCTTCATTAAACAACACACTAGATCATAGGCTAATGAGTGTTTTTAACACCGGAGATAAAGTATGCGCATAAGGATAAATGACGAAGTGCTGAACATAGAAAGCAACATTTTAATGGATATTCTCGTGCAATATGGGGCTAAGGTGCCTTTTGCTGTTGCGGTCAATGGTGAGTTTGTTGCTAAGTCTCACTATGCCAACAGACAAATAGCGCCTGGTGACTCTATCGATATTGTCTCACCTATATTTGGCGGTTAATTTTGACCTTATGTTTAAGTTCTATAGTAGTTATAAAGAAAGGGGTTGATAGTGGTAAAAAATGATAAGTTAACTATTTATGGACAAGCATTTAGCAGTCGCTTACTCATAGGTAGCGCCCTTTATCCTTCGATTGAGGTGATGAAAGCAGCCATACTCAAAAGTGGCAGTGAAATCGTTACCGTTTCTTTGCGTAGACAAAATCCTGAAAATAAGGGCGGTAGTGTCTTCTGGCAAGAAATTAAATCATTAGGGCTAACCTTACTACCAAATACTGCAGGTTGTCATAGTGTTAAAGAAGTTATTAATTTAGCAAAAATGTCACGAGAGTTATTTGAAACCAATTGGATAAAACTCGAATTAATTGGTGATGAATATAACTTACAGCCTGATCCAATGAATTTGGTTAACGCCGCCGCTATCTTAATAAAAGAGGGTTTTAAAGTATTGCCTTATTGTACTGATGATCTAGTGTTATGTCGGCGGTTAGCTGATAGTGGTTGTGAAGTCATTATGCCGTGGGGATCTCCTATTGGAACAGGACAAGGATTGGCTAATCCGCAAGCCTTAGCGGCTATCCGCCATAGGTTACCTGATACTACATTAGTGATTGATGCTGGTTTGGGATTACCTTCCCATGCTGTGCAGGCTTTTGAACTAGGTTATGATGCTATTTTACTGAACTCTGCCATTGCACAAGCGACAGATCCTATCATGATGGCGAGTGCATTTGCTCATGCTTGTCAGTCTGGTAGACAAGGTTATTTAGCCGGGAGAATGCCGGAGCGACAAGTTGCACATCCGAGTACACCAATAATGGGTATGCCTTTTTGGCATCAAGATAAACATGCTGACTAAGAAAAGTTTATGAATAATTCAATTGTTTGGAGCATCGCAGGCTCTGATTGTACTGGCGGCGCAGGTATTCAAGCTGATATTAAGACCCTCCATAATTTGGGTGTACAAGCTTGTACAATTATAACGGCGGTAACCGCTCAAAATTCGTCAGGGGTGATGGAAATAAACACGGTCAGTTCAGACGTGTTGACCAGCCAACTTGAGGCGCTTTCAACCGAGTTGCCAGCTCAGGTCATTAAAATAGGTTTACTGACAAACGTTGAGCAAGTTGAGAAAATAGCTGAAATATTAGCTTTTTATAAAAGAAGTTGGTTACAAGCGCCTATTGTTGTTTACGACCCTGTTGCTATTGCTTCTAGCGGAGATCTTTTAACCGAAGAAGATATCTTAATCGCAATTAAAACGAAATTACTCCCTTTAGTTGATGTGTTAACGCCTAATAATAATGAGTTACAGAAATTGTCAGGTGTATATGTGTTTTCTTGGCAATGTTTACAACGCGCAGGGCAGGCACTCTTAGATTTAGGCGTTGGAAGTGTTGCGATAAAAGGCGGACACATAGATATTGCTTCGCAATACTGTGTCGACTATTGCACTGATGGGGAGCACCATTATTGGTTAGCCAGTAAACGCATAACCAGCAAACATGATCATGGGACTGGCTGCACATATGCTTCAGCTATTAGTGCCTGTTTAGCGCAGGGCTATTTGTTGCGTGATGCGGTCACTATTGCTAAAGCCTATATTAATCAAGGATTGATTATGTCGCAAAACTATCAAGGTCAATATGGTGCGGTGTGGCAAGGGGGTTGGCCGACTGAAGCTAGATATTTTCCCAAAATACTAGTTGAGAATTCTGCTTTAGCCGCGGAGCTTGAATGGCAATTAAATGACGATAATGAAAACGCTCAGGTATTTGCTAACCAGTTTGCATTAACAAATGAACAATCTTTAGGGCTTTATCCTGTCGTTTCTTCAGTTGAGTGGGTAGAACGTTTATTAGCTGCAGGCGTTAAAACCCTGCAATATCGCGAAAAGCAATTAACCGGAGAAAACTTAGCTCTAGCAATCGCCCGTGTGGTTAAACTGGGTCAGCAACATAAGGCACGATTATTTATTAATGATCATTGGCAACTTGCTATAAAGTTTAACGCTTATGGTGTGCACTTAGGTCAAGAAGATATTGTAAATGCCGACTTAATTAAAATTAAAGCCGCTGGATTACGTTTAGGACTAAGTACTCATGGTTACTATGAATTTCTACAGGCATTAGAATATCAGCCTTCTTATATTGCTGTAGGTGCAATTTTTCCAACTAAAACGAAAGATATGAGTGGCCAAATTCAAGGTGTGTCCACGTTAGCACGTTTAGTTAAACTCAATACGACTATACCCATGGTAGCAATTGGTGGAATAACGTTAGCTAATGCTGATGCAGTACTTAATACGGGTATTGGTAGTATTGCAGTGGTAACCGCCATTACTGAAGCGCTTAATCCTGAGCAAGTTATCGCTGATTTTGAACGGTTAATTGTATGTCATTAACAGACCAAGAATTTTTACGTTATAGTCGTCACGTTATGTTAGATCAGATAGGCGAATCAGGTCAGCTAATGATAAAAAAAGCCCATATCTTGATTGTTGGTTTAGGAGGTCTAGGTTGCGCAGCTTCCCAATATTTAGCTGCGGCGGGGGTTGGTCAGTTAACGTTAATTGATCACGACAAAATAGAAAGCAGTAATTTACAGCGACAAATTTTATTTAATCAAGATGACATTGATTTACCTAAAGTCGCTGTTGCCAAAGAAAAACTAGCCTTAATCAATGCTCAATTATCGATTACGTCTTATTATCAATCTGTCTTTAATGTGCCATTGGCAGACTTGTTAGCCTCTGTTGATGTGGTGTTAGATTGTACTGATAGTCTTAATACGCGTCATTATCTTAATCAGGCTTGTGTATATGCCAAGAGGAAGTTAGTTAGTGCGGCAGCTATTCAAGGACAAGGGCAATTAATCAGCTTTGATTTTACTAAACAAAACTCACCCTGTTATCAATGTTTAGTGCCTGATCAAGAAGAGGCTGTTGTAAATTGTAGTCAATTAGGTGTATTAAGTCCCTTGCTTGGAGTGATGGGGAGCTTACAAGCAACGCAAGCGATAAAATTAATTCTGAATCAAGAGTGTGAATTAAATGAATTGTTGATTTACGACGCATGGAAAATGACGTTTAAACACTTTAAAGTGACCCTTGATCCTCTTTGCCCATGTTGTGCTGATTGAATGTGCCTAGCTACCTGACTAAAAACAAATTTAATTTTTGCTTCACCCAATTAATGGCTTCATCAAGGTTTTCACAAATTTTATAGTCACCATATGGATCGCCGTATTTTTCTAACATGTATTTAGGGAGCAGAGGAGGACTAATAAAAACGACGTGATGACAGTTATTGTTTTCTGCCCAATGTTGTAAAATACGTAGCGGTGAAATGATTTCAACGCCACCGCCTTCCCATGAGGTTAAATCAATGATACGTGCCCAAGGTTGACTACTCAATGGGGCGGCTAACTCTTTGACATGGTCAGCATATAGCTCAGTTTCTTCAATATTCCAAGCACCAAAAAAATGTGAAATTATTAAATTATCTTTTACAGATATTGTGTAACTGCCATGCTCTTTCATGCTACAACTCGTGATTAGATTTTATTTAATATAATCATGAATATAGCAGATAAAGATTATGTAAATCTACTGTTAACTGGTTGGACAAGTGTCGCATTTATTTGTATGTTACGAAATTAGTGGTAACGCTTTCATTTGTGGGAGTGGACGTTAAATAAAACCTAGGATTAAAGCTAAGGCAATTAAAAATAAAAGTAGTGAGACTAATTGCTGAATGAAGCTAATCGTTACTTTAGTGAGCATCTTTTTACCAACAAAAGCACCAATAAAAGCGGCAAGTGCCGCTGCTGATACCAATAACCAATTAATCTGATCAATAGCGCTGAAGTGCATGCCATAAATTGATAAACGGGCAAAATCTACTAAGAGAGCAATTGCTACCCCTGTGGCAATATAAGCTTTATTACTTAATCCGGTCTTCAATAAAAACATACTACGAAATGCCCCTTGATGACCTGAAAAACCCCCTAAAAAGCCACTGATTATGCCACCAAGTGGCAGGTATTTTTTATCGAAACTAAGTGAAGCTACCTTAGGGGTTAATTCGATGACTAATATCAAGATAATGACCATTCCAATAAAGAAATTAACTGGTGTAACCTGGCGTTGAAATCCAAAAATATGATATTGAAGGGTTTGATGAAAATCACTTATTTGGGTGAGTAATCCAGCACCAACTAAGGCCATCAATACGGCGGGGATACCAAAGCGTAAAAATATAGATAAGTTAATAGTATTTTTTAATATGAAAAATTTGAAACCATTATTAGCAAAGTGAACAATAGCGGTGATGGCAATAGCAATATCGATGGGGAAAAATAATGCGACAATCGGCATTAATAATGTGCCAAGACCAAACCCTGAAAAAAAGGTTAATAGTGAAGCAAAAAAACTAACAAGAATAATGACGACAAAGCTGATCATAGGTTTGTATTAAGTAAATTAACTGACTAAAATCGCCCCGCAAATAGCAATAGAGGCTAATGTTATCAATAGTAGCAATTGTTTATGACGTTTTTGTTGCTGTATTTGTAACAGTGAGAACATTTCTCTTTGTTGATGAGCGATTTGTTTGTCTTTTTTCAAATAATCGTAGATTAAGTCTGGCATCTCAGGAAGCTTCTCATTCCAGAAAGGTAAATTCTCTTTTAATTTATTGAACACCGCTTTAACACCCATTTGTTCTTTTACCCAGTTTTCTAGGTAAGGTTTGGCGGTTTGCCACAAATCAAGTTGTGGATAGAGCTGGCGGCCGAGTCCTTCAATATAAAGTAAAGTCTTTTGTAATAATACTAGTTGGGGTTGCACTTCCATATTAAAGCGACGAGCGGTATTGAATAAATTAACAAGTACTTGTCCAAACGAAATTTCGGCTAATGGTTTGTTGAAAATAGGTTCGCAGACGTTACGTATTGCAAATTCAAATTCGTCGACATTAGTACTGGCAGGTACCCAGCCAGAATCAACATGTAATTGGGCTACTTTTCGATAATCACGATTAAAAAAAGCGACAAAATTTTCAGCTAAATAGCGTTTATCTTCACGGTTTAAGGTGCCAACAATACCGCAATCAATAGCAATCCAAGTGGGATCTTCAGGGTTACTGGCATTAACAAAGACATTGCCTGGATGCATATCTGCATGGAAAAAACTGTCTCTGAATACTTGAGTGAAAAAAACATCAACCCCACGTTCAGCGAGCAATTTCATATCTACCCCTAACTGATTAAGGGTTTCAATTTCGCCAACACCAATGCCATAAATGCGCTCCATAACTAAAACGTTTTTATGGCTGTATTCACTATAAATTTCAGGGACATATAAAACATTATCAATGGCTTGTCCTTGAGAAAAATTGCGCTTTAGTTGGATGGCATTAGCTGCTTCGCGGTCAAGGTTTAACTCATCTAAAATGGTTTTTCTATATTCTGCTACCACTTCTTTGGGTCTTAAACGTTTACCGTCAGGTAACCAATTAGCGACAACACCAGCCATGCGACTCATTACTTTTAAGTCGGCTTTGATGGTTTTTTCAATGCCGGGTCTGAGTACTTTGATAACAATATTTTTTTCTTCATTATCTTTAATCATTGTGGCGGTATGAACTTGTGCAATTGACGCGGAGGCTAGAGGCTTCAAGTCAAAATCTTTAAATACAGCGTTAAAAGTGTCATTACCAATCGCGTTAATAATGATTTGCTCTGCTATTTTTCCATCAAATGCTGAAACCTGATCCTGTAATAAGGTCAGTTCCTTGGAAAAATCTTCGGGGAGTAAGTCTTTACGTGTTGATAACATTTGACCAAATTTAATGAAAACAGGTCCTAGGGATTCAATGGCTAGGCGAAAACGTTGGGCTAAAGGCTTATTTTTGTGTTTATTACGTAACCAAAATAAGCTTGGTCGAATGAGTTTAATGTACCAAGGCAAACTTTTTTTAGGTAGTAGTTCGTCTAAGCCATAGTTTAGAAAGGTTTTGACAATTTTATAAACTCTTACATTACTCACGTTTTTTCCTGTGGTTTTATTAATTTTTGTTCAATATTGTCTATTCGTTGTATCAAGTTTTGCATTTGTTCGTTCATGCAGTCTACCTGCTGAATAAAGTGTTGGCATTCACTTGTGGTAACAAGGAGTTTTTTTTCATGAACTAACCATTCACTCATGTCTGCTTTTATTTGTTTTGAAGCAAATTTAACTTTATCAGAGATGGTGTGACCGAATTGTTCTAGCTTGTAAGTAGGAATATCACCAATATGTTTTGCTAATTCACTTTTCCAGTCGATATCGATAGATTCTGCAACGGCGATAAATAATTGTGCAACCTTTAAGTCACCGTCTATATCGAGTAAATCGTCTTTAATTGCTTGAGTGAGTGCGTGATTTTCTTTTATTTTTTTTAATGCGCTGAGGCTTGTGCTGATAGTGCAATCGGCGGCATTAGTATTACCTGTGACTAAAAATGTTTCTTGGTGACAGGTGAAGCATAAAGGAAAGTTAAGTTCCAATAAGTGTAAAACAAGTGTTTTATCTTCTAAAGTCTGTAATGCTTTATTATTAGCTTTATTTATGGTCAATGCTTGGTTGATAATATATTCAAGCGCCATAGATAAGGCTTGTTGTGGCATAAAGAAACTCATTGGCTAAAACTTGTATCCCTTGTGTAAGGCAACAATACCGCCAGTTAAATTTTTATAACTTGCTTGTTCAAAACCGGCAGTTTCCATCATGCTTTTTAATGTTTCCTGATCAGGATGCATACGTATCGACTCTGCTAAATACTGATAACTCTCACCGTCTTTAGCGACGAGCTCGCCCATTTTAGGTAAAATATTAAAAGAATAAAAATCGTATGCTTTATTTAAAAGGTCATGTTCAGGTTTTGAAAATTCAAGAATTAATAAACGCCCACCAGGTTTCAATACACGATAAATCGAACGTAATGCCATGTCTTTATCAGTAACATTTCGTAAACCAAAAGCAATAGTGACAATATCAAAAGAGTTATCTTCAAAGGGTAAATATTGAGCGTTTGCTTGTACATATTCAATATTTTGCACTAGGCCTTTATCGCGCAGTTTGTCTCGACCAACGTTTAGCATGGAACTGTTAATATCGGCTAAAACCACTTTACCTTCACGTCCAACAAGACGTGAAAATTTTGCCGTTAAATCTCCAGTACCACCAGCTAAGTCAAGTACACTATTGCCGGGTCTTACACCACTAGCGTCAATAGTAAATCGTTTCCATAAACGATGCACACCGAACGACATCAGATCATTCATGACATCATATTGCTGTGCTACTGAATGAAAAACACTCGCAACTTTTGACTCTTTATCTTTTTTTTCAACAGTTTGGAAACCAAAATGGGTAGTTTCTTTTTCGTCATTGTTGGCTTGTGTTGATGAGGTATTTTCTTGCACTGACATGATTTTTTCACTTAACTTTGAAATTAATAGTAGTCTATCTCATTTTCAATGAATTATTAAATGATTAGATCAATAAACCTAGCTGCTATGTCTATAAAAGTAGGTCTATGGCGTAGTGTCAATTTAAATTCGGTATAAAAAACCGGTATGTAACCTGTACGATAGAAAGGCGACTATGCTTATATCAAGATAAAGTTGGGGTGTTAGTAATAACAATTCTCACTAGGTTTATTTAAACGCCACGGCTATACTGTTTAGATTATATAACATTTTTTTTACATAAAAGGAGTGGTGGTGAGAATATTAATCGGATTTTTAATGATATTGTTGTTAACTGCATGCCAAGATAAACCAACTATAGCTGATAGTGCTATAGCGCAAACAGATGCAACACAAGAAAAAGGCACATTGAAGCCAGAGACTACTAATGTTGCTTGTATAAATAAAAATACGTTGAAAAAGTCTCCACCAGTTCTGGATAAAAGTAAAATCAAAGCAATGTTACTTAAATCTGGCAAAATTACAGCGGAAATGACAGCTGAACAAGCAGATAAAATCGTGAATGATTTTATTCGAGCAAAACAAAAACCACGTAAAAACTGCAATTAAATAGTTGTAGTCAAGTTTGTTAATATTTTTTAGGGTCTTTATGAAACTTTCGATGATATGTTCTTTATTACTTGTGTCTGCTGTTGCCTGTCCTACAGTTGCGACACCATTTTCGCAAACGACTTCTCCCTCTGATCCTGGAGTAATTAATCAAGAACGCATTTTATACTGGCTAGCAAAACGAGGAGAATTACCTCTTAATGCCGATGAGCAAATGAAAAAGCGTGCAATTGATGCTTATTTAAATAAAAAATCTTTCGAGAAAAAAACTCTACCAAAGGTTCTAAGTAAAAGACTAGCAAAAGCTGAGCGCTTACGTTTAAAAGATAACAAGCGTTTACCACGTGTAACGGTTAAAGGGTACGATAAGGTCTCTGCGTTATCTTCTTCTACAGTTAATAATGACGTTGAAACACGTGTAAAAGTTTTAGCTATTTTAATTGATTTTCCAGATCTAAAATATAATACCAATGGGTTATCTGCTAGCGATACTAATATGTATTATAGTGATTATTCAGTACAACATTATAATGATTTGTTGTTTTCAGAAACTGGTTATCCTGGTCCTTCAGGACAAAATATTCTTTCGTCTTATCAGTATTATCAGCAAGAGTCTGGCGGTACTTTTATGTTTACAGGAGAAGCTCACGGTTGGGTAACTGCTGATCATGATGCTGAGTATTATGGTGGAAATGATGAAGATAATGATAATGATGATAAAAATGTTCCAGCGTTAGTGACGGAAGCAGTCGCTAAGGCTGTTAGTGAACTAAAAATTGATTTAACTGAGTATGACCAAGTTGATACCTATGATTTCGATAATGATGGTGTGATTAATGAGCCAGATGGCATTATTGATCATGTGATGATTTTCCACTCAAGTGTTGGTGAAGAAGCGGGTGGCGGTGTATTAGCCGAGGATGCTATTTGGTCACATCGATTCTTTGTTTATGGCGACGATACTCGTCAAAATGGTGTGTCTATTCCGGACTCTTCTGTGAGACTGTTTGGTTACACTATTAATCCTATCGACGCTGCAACAGGTGTCACGGTCCATGAGTTTGGTCATGATTTAGGATTAGATGATGAATATGATACTGATAATGGCGCTTTAGGCTCTCCTGTTGGTGATTGGTCGGTTATGGCTTCAGGAAGTTGGTTAGGATCGCCTAGCGGCACAAGCCCTGCAACATTTAGTGCTCTCGCTCGAGATTATTTAAGCCAAAAATATCAAGGTAATTGGATTAGTCAATTAGAAGTCGATTTCTCAACATTAAAAACTGAAGATATTAATTTAGTTGCTGCCAATAATCATCAAAACGGTATTAACCAAGTGAAGGTTAACCTACCACCTAAAAAAATCGCCTTTGGTGACCCCCTTGCTGGTAGTTATCAGTATTATTCCGGTAAAGAGAATCAACAAGATAATCGTTTGTTATTTTCACTCAATTTACCAAGTGAAGCGGCTACTTTAACAATGGCCGCGCGTTGGAATATTGAAGAAGATTGGGATTACGCTCAGATCCTTGTTAATGGTACTGCGATAGCAGGTAGCCATACTAAAGCGACTAATGCGGTTCATTCATCAGTGACTCATTATATTTCAGGTAATTCTGAAGAGGTAACCGAGCGTTACGGAGCACTTTCTTGGGTAGATTTAAGTTTCGATCTCGCGGCTTATGCCGGACAAAATGTCACTATTGAAATAAGATATAAAACTGATGAAGCGGTATTAAAAGATGGTTTTATTATTGATAATTTACAAGTGAAATCAGGCGGGAATGAGCTCTTTTTTAGTGGTGGCGAAAGTGAAAATGAATTACAACTAGAGGGCTTTAGTCGTATAACTGACGCTGTGGAAGGCAAAGGTCACAATTACTATATTCAATTACGTGATTATAGTGGTACAGATGCAAAGTTAGCTAATATTGGCTATCAACCTGGTGTCTTGTTGTGGTATCGCGACGAAAACGTTGGCGACAACCAAGTGAATAATCATCCGGGTGAAGTGTTTATTGGTGTTGTTGATGCCGACCAATACTTGATTCAACAAGGAATAATAACCAGTGGTACCAGCACTCAAATTCGAGATGCAACTTTTAGCTTATATGATCAATCATATAAATCAGGGGATGGTCACTTAACTAATAATGCCCTGTTTTCAGATTTAGATGATTACTCGGCTCCTTCACAACCTGAGTCAGGTATTAAACTACCAAGCTTAGGTTTTATGATGGAAGTTATCTCACAAAATGTCGACAGCAATAATGCTACAGTAACACTTTCGAATCAGGATAGTGCCAGAATTGAAAGTGTGCAAACTGGATTGTCGGTAACATTAACGTTACTCGATGAAAAAGTAAGCGCAAATAGTAACATAACGTGGGCAATGGGAGACGGTACCCAACTTACAGGTAAGACGGTAACGCATTTGTATAGTGAAGCAGGTAAGAAACCTATAACTGTTACCTATATGACAAGCTCGGAAGAAAAAACGTTAGAGAAAGAGCTCATTGTTGCACAAGTCATCAGTGGCAGTGTTAATGCCAATATCACCGATAAGCAGGTTGAGTTTACTACGACATTAATGGGTGGTTATGGTGAGTTTGTTTATCAATGGGACTTTGGTGATGGTCGAGGTACAAGTGATGACGCAAGTCCAAGCTATACTTATCAACAACAAGGTACCTATGATGTTCAGTTGATAGTGACTGATGAAACAAAAAACAGTGTGTTTATAACCAAGGCTATCGAAATTATTGACCCGTTAACTGCTGCAATCAGTTCAACGCGTAATAATTTAACGGTTAGTTTGCAAGCGGCAGCCTCAGGTGGAGATCAAAATTATACTTACCAATGGGATTTGGGAGATAATACAACTGCTCAAGGCCAATCGATAAGTCATACTTATAGCCAAAGTGGTACCTATAGCGTTAAGTTATCGGTGACAGATGGCGAGGGTGTTAGTGTTGAAACCTCTGTCAGTCTTAGCGTTAGCGCAGCTGTGACTAGTCAACCTAAACCAGCATCAAGCTCAGGTGGGGCGATAGGTATCTACGCATTGTTGTGCTTATTGCTTTTACGCGTTTTTACCCTTAAGAAAGTAAATACTTAAGCGTTGCTATAGTGCTCTTTATTAGCAAGCCACCGATTAATGAGTTTGGTGGCTTGCTCTGGATTTTGTTTCCATAATAAGTAAGCTGATTGTTGGACTTGGGGAATTAGATCAGCATCTCTGACTAAGTCCGCTATTTTTAACTCAGCTAAACCCGTTTGTTTTGTACCGAGCAATTCACCTGGACCTCTAATTTCTAAATCTTTTTGTGCTATCACAAAACCGTCATTACTTTCGCGTAAAACCGCTAAACGTTTAGTTGCTGTTTTAGACAGTGGCGTTTTATACATTAGCACACAGTGTGAAGCCACAGACCCTCTACCAACGCGTCCTCGTAATTGATGTAATTGGGCAAGCCCCAAACGTTCGGGATTTTCAATGACCATTAAACTTGCGTTGGGTACATCTACCCCAACTTCAATTACGGTTGTTGCTACGAGTAAGTGTAAATTACCTAACTTAAACTGCTCCATAACACTTTGTTTTTCTGCTGCTTTCATTCTGCCATGGACTAAACCAATAGCAAGTTCAGGTAAACTTTCCCGTAAGTAAATAGCGGCATCCTCTGCTGCTTGGCATTGCAATACCTCAGATTCTTCAATTAAGGTACACACCCAATAGACTTGGCGTTGTTCGCTTAAGCAGCTTTGGTGAATACGGGCAATAACTTCATCACGACGACTGTCAGGTAGGGCAATTGTTGTTATTGGTGTTCTTCCTGGTGGAAGTTCATCTATAGTTGAGGTATCTAAGTCTGCATACGCCGTCATGGCTAACGTTCTTGGAATAGGTGTTGCTGTCATGATGAGTTGATGAGGGTAATTTCCATCAAAAGCGCCTTTCTCTCGCAATGACAAACGCTGATGTACGCCAAAACGATGTTGCTCATCAATAATAATTAGGGCTAAGTGTTTAAAAGCGACTTGTTCTTGAAATAATGCATGTGTACCCACTAATAATTGAATTTCACCATTAGCTAGTTGTTCTAGTACAAGATTACGGGCTTTTGCTTTCGTTTTTCCTGCTAACCAGTTCACATTTATACCAAGTGGCTGAAACCATTGCTGAAAGTTAATTGCATGTTGCTCAGCTAAAATTTCAGTAGGTGCCATTAAGGCAACTTGCATATTTTGGCTAATCGCTGTCAGGGCGGCTAATGCAGCGACTAAGGTTTTACCAGATCCTACATCACCTTGTACCAAACGCATCATTGGGATATTTTTTGCTAAGTCATGTCGAATTTCGGCGACAACACGATTTTGCGCATTGGTTGGTGAAAAGGGTAATGAAGAAAGAAACGTTTGATTGAGGGTTTCATTAACATCTAATGGTACTGCTTTATGTACATCACTCGATTGACGAAGTTTAAGCATACTTAAATTATGAGCGATTAATTCTTCTTTTATTAGTCGCAGTTGTGCCGGATGTCTACCTTGTTCAAGTAGGATAACCGAAGTATCTGGCGGGGGGCGATGAATTAAGATTAATGCTTGTTTAAGTGAATAACTTTCATGGACGAGTTCATTGGGTAATAATTCTTCAACATCTCCACGGGCTAATTTATTTAAGGCTTGCTCAGTCAAGTTTCGCAACGAAATTTGTCTTAAACCTTCCGTAGTCGAATAAACGGGAGTTAAAGTTTCTTCTACCGGTGTCAGTGGTTGGTCTTGGTCTAATGGTTTATATTCGGGATGGACAATTTCTAAACTACGTGCGCCTCGATTGATTTCTCCATAGCAACGAATATGCATGCCAACGGCTAAGTTATTGCGTTGTGCCGCAGAAAAATGAAAAAAGCGGAGATTGATAATGCCAGTACCATCATTAATGGTAACTAGCATCATGCGACGTTTACCTTGAATGATTTGGTTATTGGTTATTTCACCGATAATATTGGTAAAAATACCAGGAACACAATCTCTAATAGTGGTGATACGAGTACGATCTTCATAGCGTAAGGGGAGATGAAAAAGTAAGTCTTGGACTGAATGCAAACCTACTTTCTCTAGTTTAGAGCCCATACTTGGGCCAACCCCTTTCAGTGTGGAAATGGGAATACGAGCGAGATTATTGAGTCCTTGTTGCTCGTTCACTGATGCTCCTTAGGTAAAATAAAACAAGGTTAATTGTCGAGTGCTTGCCATGTTTCTTTGGTCATTTGCATTTTATGCCACCACTGTTCAGATGCAACAATTTGTCCATCTGCATCAATTTGAGGATAGGGTAACCCTTTACGTTTACAAGCCTGAGCAAAAATAGGATGACCACCTTCAAATAAAAATCGTTGGCGGCGTTCTTCGCTAATACGCGGTTGATTATAAAGACCCGCTAAATGTCTTTGTCGCTGAGCTTCATAAAGAACCACTGAACAGGCAACGGAAACATTGAGAGATTGCACCATACCCACCATAGGAATAATAATATCTTGATCAGCCATTTCAAGTGCTATTTCAGAGGCGCCAAATTTTTCTTGTCCTAAGATAATTGCTGTTGGTTTAGTATAATCAATTTCTCTAAAGTCAACCGCAGTATCCGATAAGTTAGTCACTAACACTTGCATATTCTGGGCTTTTAATTGCGTGATGGCGTCTTCGGTTTTGCTGTAATTGTGAACATCTATCCAGTTTTGACTTCCTGCAGCACTGCCACCAGAAACGCGCATTTGTTCATTTTTCCAAATAGCATGAACATCACTGACACCAATGGCATCAGCGGTACGAACAACTGCTGCAAGGTTATGAGTTTTATGTACACCCTCCATACAAACCGTTAGATCGGGTTGACGATGATCTAACATAGCATTTATTCGTTGAAGTCGTTCTGGAGTCATAATTTTTCACTTGATGGTTGAGATGAACACAGGTTTAGCACAAACGCTGTGGTGCTCACAGCGTTAGGTTTTATGCTTTACGGTTGATGATTATGTTAATCAATAAGTTTAACTTACGTTTGGAACTTCCATGATGCCATCAATCTCTATAGCTACATCTTTAGGTAATTTAGAGACTTGAATAGCAGCACGTGCTGGATAAGGTTCTTTAAAATATTGACTCATAATTTCGTTAACTGTGGCAAAGTTTGATAAATCGGTCATAAAGATATTTACTTTAACCATATCATTGATGTCGCCGCCAGCTGCATTACAAACGGCAACTAGGTTTTTAAACACTTGATCGGCTTGGGCTGCAAAGCCACCTTCGATAACTTCCATAGTTTCAGGAACTAATGGAATCTGACCTGATAAATACACAGTGTTGGTTACTTTAACCGCTTGGCTATAAGTGCCGATAGCACTTGGTGCGTTATCTGTTTTAATAATTGTTTTCATGATACTGACCTACTTAAAACTTTAAATAAATGATGAATTATTTATTACGAACGACACGTTGTACGTCGATCATAACTTTAATTTTTCTAATAATTCCTGCCAAATGAACTCGATTTTGACAGGTAATTTCCATATCGATAGCGTAAATACCTGAGTCTTTCTCACCAGAATTTAGTGTGTGTACATTGGAGCCAGCTTTAGCAATTACATTGGTTAATTTAGCTAATGCGCCTTGGTGATTGACTATTTCAATGCGTAGTTTTGCAATAAATTCACGTTCGATATCAGTATCCCATTTTACTGGAAATAACTGTCCTTCTTGGTGGCCTTTGATATTTCTACATCCTTGCTGATGTATCATTAAACCTTTGCCTGGACTTAAATAAGCTAAAATAGCATCACCAGGAATTGGTCTACAGCACTTACCATAACTGACTAGCATTCCTTCGGTGCCTTTTATCGGCATTTTATTTTTACTCGTGGAATGATTTAACACACTATCTTCGGTAAATTCATCGGTTAACCGACGAGCAATACCAATACTTAACGCATTACCTAGACCAATATTAACCAGTAGTTCATCAAAGGATTTATTACTGGTTTCACGAACAACTTGGTCAATTTTTTCTTGGCTAATATCATCAATTTTTACTTTGCCGAGAGCATGGCTTAATAAACGTTTGCCTAAAGCAAGTGACTCATTTTGTTCTTGTGAACGTAAATAAGTACGAATTTGTAAACGAGCCTTGGCGGTTACAACAAAGTTTAACCAAGTGGCATTGGGTCGGGCTGCCGGTGACGTAATAACTTCAATTGTTTGGCCAGAATCAATGGGTTGATTTAATGGAAAGGGCTTGCGATCTACTTTTACGCCAACACATGAGTTTCCTACATCTGTGTGTACAGCATATGCAAAATCAACCGAGGTGGCTCCCATAGGGAGTTCAATAATTCTACCATCTGGAGTAAAGACATAGATTTCTTCAGGGAAGAGATCTGACTTAACATTTTCAATAAACTCAAATGAACTTCCGGCACTTTGTTGCAATTCCAATAAACTTTGCATCCAACGGCGAGCCTTCATTTGTGCGGTAGTACCGCTGTCATCACCTTCATGTTTATAAAGCCAATGGGCAGCGACACCTTTGTCAGCCATTTGATCCATATCATGAGTACGAATCTGAATTTCTACGGGAATCCCGTGTGGACCGACAAGTGAAGTATGTAAAGATTGATAGCCGTTAGTTTTAGGGATCGCAATATAATCTTTAAATCGAGTCTCGATAGGTTTAAATAGATTATGTACTGCGCCTAGTGCGCGATAGCAATCATCAATTTTATCTACTATGACGCGAAAGGCATAAATATCCATAACTTCGTTAAACATTAATTCTTTATTTAGCATTTTCCGATAAATAGAGAATAAGTGTTTTTCTCGGCCAATCACTTGAGATTTAATACCAATTTCACTTAACCGTGACTCAACTTCATCACGAATATTATTAATAATTTCTTTTCGATTTCCCCGGGCTTGTTTAATGGCAGATTTCAATGCTCGAGAACGCATGGGATAGAGAGCTTCAAAACCGAGGACTTCTAACTCATTTTTGATATCGTGAATACCCAAGCGATTCGCTATCGGGGCATAGATTTCGAGAGTTTCTCGGGCAATACGTCGGCGTTTATCGGGTCGTAATGATTCTAACGTTCGCATATTGTGAGTGCGATCAGCCAGTTTTATTAATATAACTCGTATGTCCTGCACCATGGCAAGGATCATTTTGCGAAAGTTTTCCGCCTGCATCTCTTCTTTATTATCAAACTTGAGTTTGTCGAGCTTGCTAACGCCTTCAACTAATTCGGCCACGGTATGACCAAATAATTCAGCTAGTTCATCTTTTGTTACCGGGGTATCTTCAATGACATCGTGCAACAATGCAGCCATTAACGTTTCATGGTCAAGGTTCATCTTTGCTAAGTTATGAGCAACGGCTACGGGATGAGTAATGTATGGTTCACCGCTAGAACGCATTTGTCCTTCATGGGCATCTCTTGCCACAATGTAGGCTTGTTTTAATAAGTCTACTTGTACTTTTGACAAGTAACTTGAAACAATTTCTTTTAATGGTTCAAAAAGGTACACCAGAATTTCCTTGATGAGAGTATATTAGTTAAAGAATACGTGTATTTAAATAGAATGCCAATAACTAAACAAGGCAATTAATCACAATTAAAACTAAACCGTCAGATAAATAGTTAAATACTTAAATATTCAATGTTAGTTCATGCGTATTATTTTAAATCAGAGAATAAAAAACGCGTAATTACTGAAAGGTAAATTACGCGTTCATCGGCCTTAGTGATGCCTAATTATTGGTTGTTACCACCAACAATAGCAGCAACTGCAGCTAGTTCTGCTGATTCGTGTTGCACTTGCTCATGACGATCTGAAACATCCATTACAGCAGATGTCATTAAACCTGCTTCAATTTCTCTTAATGCAAGTACAGTTGGTTTATCATTTTCTCGGTCAACCAATGGTTCTTTACCACCCGTTGCAATTTGACGAGCACGACGAGATGCAACTAACACCAAATCAAAACGATTACCGACTTTATCTACAGCATCTTCAACAGTTACGCGAGCCATTTGGTCACTCCAACTTCAATATTTATAAAATAGTTGCGTAGTTTACTATGTGCTTAATCGTTAGCCAATAGATCTTTGAATAAATCTTTATAATTTTCTACTTGTTGACTACGTTTTAACCGCTGATTCTCCACAATAGTGATCAAATCACTTAATGCTTGTTCGAAATTGTCATTGACAATGATGTAGTCAAACTCTTGAAAGTGTGAGCATTCTGATTGTGCTTGCGCCATACGATCTTTAATGACCTCTTCACTATCTTGCCCTCGGCTACGTAAACGTTTTTCTAACTCTTCTCTTGAAGGAGGCATGATAAAGATAGTCGTTACGTCAGGTTTTTTCATTCGTACTTGCTGTGCACCTTGCCAATCTATATCAAGAAAGACATCAATACCCTGAGCTAGTTGTTCATCAATAGTGACTTCTGAGGTGCCATAATAATTACCAAAAACTTTTGCCCACTCATAAAAGTGTTCTTTTTCAATATGTTGTTTAAATGTTTCTTCAGTAACAAAATGGTAGTGATCACCGTGTATCTCACCCGGTCTGGCTGGTCTTGTAGTATGAGAGACTGAAACTTGTAACCGACGTTTACTTGGTTGTTTTAATAACTCGGCAATTAAACTCGATTTACCGGCTCCGCTGGGAGCTGATAAAATAAATAAGTTACCTTGGGTCGTCACAATACTGCTCCTAAAATCAAATTGAAGGGTATAAAGCGCGCACTATACTGAAATTTTGCTTTATTGACTACTGGGATATGTTTTTAATCTATCCTTTAAAAGGATTCGCTGTGGTGTTATTGCAATCAACTTATTTACTTGGTTCTTGATCTAAATTGATGAAATCTACTCCATTACGAGAGCTATTTTTTACTAGATATAATTTATCATCAGCATGTTTTATTAATGACTCAATCGTTACATCATACGTTGGGGTTATTTCTGCAGCACCAATGCTGACAGAAATATGGGTGCTAGCAACAGATGTTGAATGTTGAATGTTTAGTTTTTTCACTTGCTCAAGACATTCGTTTAGCACACTTTGAATACTAAAATTTTTTAAGACAGGTAAGTAAAAATAAAATTCTTCACCACCACATCGATAGATATCACCATTATGTTCAAAAAGTACTCGTCGTAACGCATTAGCAATTTTGCGTAACACAATATCGCCCATTTGATGACCATAAGTATCATTGTAGAGTTTAAAGCAATCAACATCAGCAATACCTATTACTATGGGTTGCTTTGCTTCAATGGCAAATAGCCAGTGTTCTTGGATATCTTTTTCCCATTTTCGGCGGTTGGGTAACTCGGTTAAACTGTCAAAATGGGCAAAGCGCTCTAATAATGCTCTTTGACGAATTATCTCTAGATGCGTATTCACGCGTGCGCGGACAATGCCATAATTAAACGGCTTTTGGATATAATCAGCTGCCCCTAAAGTTAACCCTTTTTCTTCATCTTCTGTACTTTGCAACCCAGTAATAAAAATAACTGGAATATGGCTCAGTGCTGCGTTAGCTTTAAATTTCTTAATGAGCTGAAAGCCACTTTCTTCAGGCATTAACACGTCGAGTAAAATTAAATCAGGAATAATATCTAAAGCGATCTTGAATCCTTGTTGGGCACTTTTACAAGCAACAACTTTGTAATGCTCTTTAAATATTGAAGCTAGAATCTTCAAGTTAACGCTTTCGTCATCAATACATAATAACGTAAAGTGTTTATCAACAGCTCGTCGTTGGCCTATTTTATCGGATCCTTGATTCATATTGGTCTCTTTAATTTACCTACCCTTATTTAAGGATGTTTCAATTGTGACTAAAGCCTCCATGGCCTCATTAAAATCATAATCATTGATTAGCGCATGTAGATGGGCAATTTTATTATGATATTCAGTATTTTCAGCTAAATTATAAAGTTGTTGAGATATTTCCTCAGCAATTATGTCTGCACTTTTCACTAAAGGTTTTAACAGAGCGACTAATGCTATCGCTTTATTATAATCGAGAGTTTCTGTCGGTTCGGGACTTTTCTCTTGTTGATAAACTCGATTTAACTGTGCAATTAAGTATTCAATATGAGTACATACTTCATTGAGTTTTAACTCAACTAGCGTACCTTGTTTTTTAAACTCATTTTCAAGCATAGTCGTTGATTGTGATAATTCATAGGCACCAATGTACTGAGCGGTTGATTTTAATGAATGTGCGCAGCGGGCAAATGTTTCCTTTTGATTGTTTTTGTACATATCACTAAAGTCTTGAGCTAAGGTTTGATATTTGTGCCAAAAATCTTTTACCAATTGTAGATATAAGGTGTGTTTACCTTGAACTTTTTTTACCGCCTCATCTACATGTAAACAAGTATTCTCTTTCAGTTGTCGTAACATTTGAATGTCAGCATTGATTTTACTATGACTTTCTTTAGTAGGCGCAGACAATCTATTGGTTACTAAATAATAGCTCAGGGTCTGATAAAGTAATTCAGGGTCTATTGGTTTAGTTAAATGTTGATTCATGCCAGAAATAATACTTTTTTCCACATCGCCTTCCATTGCGTGGGCAGTCATCGCAATAATCGGTATTTCAGATAATCTCAGGGTGTTACGTATTTCTTTTGTGGCAGTTAATCCATCCATTTCCGGCATTTGGATATCCATGAGTACTAAATCAAAGGTACTAGTAGTCAATTTTTCTAATGCGATTAATCCATTTTCGGCACATTCAATGGAGATACCTGTATCGGCTAAAAACTCCATAGCTACTTGTTGGTTAATGGGATTATCCTCGACTAACAATACTTTGTATGCACTCAAATCTGGGATGCTGATTTCATTTGTAACGCCAGTGATACTCAGTTTTTTCGGATTTTTACTTAATAAATTAATGACAGCATCAACTAAGGTTGAAGGGTTAATTGGTTTCTCTAGAAAATTGGCTATGTCTATATCATTTGAAAGTTGTTTAGCTTCATCTTTGTCATAGGCAGAAACCATTAATATATGTGGTTGTTTGCCTTGAGATTGTTGTTGAATTTTTCTCGCAGCTTCAATCCCGTCCATTTCAGGCATTTTCCAGTCCATTAAGACGAGATCATAGGGTTGGCCACGTTTTTCTGATGCAAGCACTTGCTGCAGAGCTTGCTGTCCGTCTTTGACACCATCGGCTTGTATCTTTAGATTCGACAGGGTATCTAATAGTACTTTACGTGCTATATCTACATCATCAGCCACTAAAACGCGTAACGATGATAAGGCAAGAGGGTTGAATGTTGCCGGCTGTTCACCTTCTTGAGTGCATTGCTCAAATTTTGCGGTAAAGCTGAACGTAGAACCTTTGTTTTTTTCACTCTCAACCCATATTTTTCCATCCATTAATTCTGTTAATTGCTTGCTAATGGCTAATCCTAATCCGGTACCGCCATATTTACGGGTAACTGAATCGTCAGCTTGAGAAAAAGAGCCAAACAAACGCTGTGTTTGTTCTGTTGTCATTCCAATCCCAGTATCATGTATTGAAAATTTCAACTCAGTGATAATTTTATTACTGTTAATTTTTTCTATACGGACATGAATTGCGCCTTGCTCAGTAAATTTTATGGCATTATTCGCTAAATTAATGATGATTTGTTGTAATCTCAGCGGGTCACCAATTAAGTCTTTCGGGACATTACTATCAATATCAATAACAAACTCTAAGCCTTTCTCATAAATTTTGTAGGTACAAACATTGATCACTCGTTGCAAGATATCTGCTAATGAAAATTTAACGCGTTCTAAACTCATTTTATGTGCTTCAATTTTGGAAAAGTCTAAAATGTCGTTTATTAATTCAAGCAAAGACTTTGATGAGTCTTGAATTTTATCTAAATAATCTTTTTGTGTATCTGTTAATTGCGTACGTAACGCTAGTTGACTTAAACCGATGACAGCATTCATTGGTGTTCTGATTTCGTGACTCATATTGGCTAAAAAGCTTGATTTTGCTTGGCTTGCTTGCTCAGCCTTTATTTTTTCTGAAGCGAGTTCTTTGGTTCTTTCATGAATTTGTTGTTCAAGGTTACGGCTATAGGAAAGCACTTGCTGGTATAGCTTGGCATTATCAAAAGAAATTGCTGTTTGATTGGCAAGTAACTGTAAAACATTCACTCGTTCAGGTGTAAAGGCGTTCTCAATGGCGTAATGTTCTAAATAAATAACCCCCATTAAATGCCCTTTAACAATGCTTGGAATACAAATGACAGATTTGGGATGATTGTTATCAAAATAAGGGTCATTAGCAAATTGCGATTCACTAATAGCATTTTCAATGATACGTGCTTGTTGGCGACGGGCAACATAGTTAACTAAGCTATAGGGTAACTGGTGTTCGGATGCATTTTTGCCATAATGACCAATAGCAATTTCAACATTTAATATCCCGTCAGTTTGTAATAATAACGCACCTTTTTGAGCGCCGGCATTTTCAATCATTATCACCATCATTCGATGTAAAAAAGCATGTATATCGGCTTCACCACTGAGTGTTTCAGATGCCTTTAATACAGAAGCAAGATCTAAAGACTGGCTATATGAACCTTGGGGCTGGTTGGTTCTTATTTGAGTTTTTTGTGCATTTTTAAATTGTTCAAGAGACTTATATTTCCTTTTTAATTGTCTCGCTTTTGCATGTGCTCCCCACATCAAAAAATTCTCATAAGCATTTTGTAAATAATTGATAGCGACTTCAGGTTTATCAAAAGTTAACCAATATTGAGCCGCTAATTCCTGGGCTTGAGCTTGATATTGAAGATATCCATGTTGGCTTGCACTGGCAATCGCTTCATCATAAAGTTGCCAAGCATTCGCTTTCTTTTCTATTTGGGCGATTTCAGCCGTGATTAATAGGGATTTGTGTTGATAATTTTCAGGGGCATTTTGTGCCCAAAGGGTTAACAATTGATGGTGTTGTTTCAATTTTTCAAACGAGTCACTAAATGTTTCCGTATTTTGATCGATCGTTCGGCATTTATTGGCTAGTACTAGGGCGCCATAGTAAAAAAATTCAGCAAAGTGATATAAGGAGACGACGGATGAGGATAATGGTTCGGCGAGGTTAAATTGTTCATTTGCTTGTTTGTCATCTGCAAACAAATATGCCAATGCCATTTTTGCACTATGATAAGAAAATAAGGTAGTAACATTATGTGTTTCCTGAAGAAAAGGGACTGCTTTTTCTTCATCAAATGCAGCGCCGTTAAATGCGACGTTTATTTTTTTCTCATCTTGTAGGTTTAAGGCAAATTGATGCCACACTTGCATTAAACCTAACTGATATGCCTGCTTTTTTTCGACCATAAGTTGGCTGTATTTTTTATAGCTTTTTGTAACTTTTTCTAAAGATTCTCCTGAAAAAAGTTGATGTAGGCAATAAAATAAAATTGAGTGAAAAGCATACTCAATATTACCTGTATCTATACCGTGATAAAAATTGTGCTCAAGTGGTGCAAGGGTTTCTTTGATATGTTTATTCCAATGAATAACCGAAGCATTACGGGTAAATTCGACCTCTATTTCTCGATAGGGCAGAGGGAATTTATTACTGATATCAGTGGCTAAATCAGCAAAAGCTAAGCCATCTTTAAATTTATTAAAGGCACCACAGAGTAATAATGCATGGGTTACAAAAACTTTGCTTGCAATAGCGGATATACCAGAGCTGAGACAGATATCCATTGATGTATAGGCTACTGCTAGATAATCGTCAGGATTGGTTAAATATGCTGGAGTTTGGATTACATTTAAAATATCTAGGGCGGCCAATTTGGTTTCATCGGTCATAGTAGGTAAATCGATAAATTGACTAATGGGTTTATTTTCGTAATAACCTTCTAAAGATAAATACTCTTGTGCCTTTACTTTTTGTGCCGCTAAATCAAACCCCAGCTCAGAGAGGGTTTGTATGCCAAGAGCAAGGGCTACTGGCATGTTGTTTTGTGCAATTAAAGCAAGTATTTGTATTTTTGCTAAGGTAACACTATCTAATTTATTGGGAATATCTTGATGATATTTTAGAAAAAGATTATTTATTTGTTCAAAATCTTGGGTTAAATAGCAGGCATTTGCCTTACCTATAATAATTTGTGTGGTGTGTATTTGAAATTTTTTCCAAGGATCATTATCTAAATATTGTTCAGCTTGATCGAAATAATAATAGGCATTGCCATAGGCGTTGGCTGCAAGAGCCTTTTGTCCTGCTTCAATGTTTTTGCTAACAAGTAATACTTCTTTAGATTGCTCAATAAAAAGTGGCGCTGCATTATTTAAATGGTCGATATAATCAAATACATTGGCGTCATTCTGCTGAGTTGACATTGCTAAGTAATATTCAGCAATACGATAATGAATGGAAGACTTAGGTATCGGTCTATCAAGTGAATAGGCTGCCTGTTGCACTTTATCATGTACAAAACTAATGGATTTAATGGTGTCACTATTATCGATAGAAAAAGCGCTAATTAAGCCATGCTCTATCATAGTGTTTAAATGATGCATAATGACATCAGTGTTTTTCTGTAATATTTTTGCAATAATATTGAGGTGCGCACTTGCTCCAATACATGCGGTTACATGTAAAATATCTTGTTGAAATTCAGAAAGTAATTTTATTCGATTAACCATTAAATCAACAACGTTATCGGTCACCGATAGATCTTGAATTGCAGCTAAATCCCATTCCCATTGATTTTCATCATTAAGATATAAAATGTTTTTTTCTTGTAATGCTTTAATAAACTCAAGGGTGAAAAACGGATTTCCCCCTGTTTTTTTAAAAAGTACGTTACATAAAAGGGTGACAGATTCTTCGTCTAAATTAAGAGTATCAGCAATTAGTTGTCTGAGTACGTTGGTTTTTAGAGGTTTCAACTTTATGTGGCTATGAAACGCAGGAGAGTCATCAATAACACTAATAAAATGATTTAATGCATGGAAAGTGTCTATTTCATTATCTCGATAAGCAATAATGAATAAGAAATTTTTTATTTCTGGATGTTTAATTATTTTCTGTAACAAGTTTATTGTGGCGAGATCTGACCAATGCATATCATCTAAAAATAAGGTGATAGACTGTTGTCTTGCACCCAAAGCTTTAAATAAGCTAATAATAGCGTTGTCAAAACGGACTTTATTTTCACTAGGTCCTATTGATTCAACGGGTTTTTGCTCCCCAATAATAAGTGTTAAATCAGGTATTAAACGAGTGATTAGCTGTCCATTATCAGCAAGCTCTTGTTGGATGATGCTTCGCCATTTTTCAAGCTCTTCTGCATTTTCACCCAGTAAATGTTCAATGAGTTCTTTTAAGGCATCTATAACTGCAAAGTAGGCCGTTGTTTTTTTATATTGTTCAAACTTACCTGAAGCAAAAAAACTTTTATCTTGGTTAATAGGTGTATGGATTTCTTTAATTAATCTTGATTTACCTACCCCAGAATAGCCACTGATAACACAGAGCTGGCTAGTATGGTGTTTTTGTACTGTTTTATAGGCATTGAATAGCGTATTAATTTCTTGATTTCTACCATAAATTTTATTGGAAAAAATCAAGTTATGGCTAATATCTTTCTGACCGATGTCGAAAGCTGCAATTTGATTGTCAGTCGTCAATAAAGATAGACATTGTTGGAAGTCTTGTAAAAACCCCAAAACGCTTTTATAACGCTGCTCAGGATCTTTTTGTAATGATTTATCTATTATGTGTGCGATTTGCCCGGGAATTTTGGCTTGGTAATTATTGGCAAGTTTTGGTGCTATTGCCATATGAGCATGGATCAATTCAATATTATCATCTAATTCAAAAGGGTACTGTCCGGTAAATAATTTATATAAGGTTGCGCCAAGTGAATAGACATCTGAGTAATATTCAATAGGCTTATCCATTCTACCTGTTGCCTCAGGTGAGATAGTTTTTAGTTGAGTCAGTTCAAATTCATTATTGCTACGTTTAAGATGTAGAGAACTAAATTGACTGGCAAAAGTTAAGTCGAAGACATAGACATTTAATTTTTCATCAACAAACACATTGAGTGCGTTAATATTAATCATGATGGTATGTTTATCATGAAGTTGATTAACTAAAGTACATAAGTTGATAGCGATAGTGAGTTGGTTTTTGAGGTTGTCAGATTGCTCGCTATAGTCGAATAAAGTGTATTGTTGTTGAAAAGGATAAATCGCGTAGCAATAAAAAGGATCTTCATCAATTGCTAAGGTATGAACAACAGCACTGATTTCATATGAATTAGCTAATGCAATGGCCTGTTTAAACTTGTTTGTTAATTGCTTATCATTATTTTTTTTCAATCGTTTAATGAGAACTTGGTGCCCATCAGAATCTTGTCCTACATAAACATTTATAGAAGCTGATATTGCTGTTAATTCTTTGGTGATGCTATAGTTTTTAAACGAGAGCATATAAATAATAATTCCTTGATAATGCTAATGAGCTTAATTGTAACTATTCTTTCTACTTATCAATGGATTATGTAATTTGATCAGCAGTACTGTAGTTTGAAAACGAGATTAATCGTTAATTAGTTTATTCGTCTTTCTGGTTTTAGTTATGGTATTTTAAATACTCATATTTCAATTTTCTTTTATGAAAATCTTACTTTTAAAAACTAGTATATGTAACTACACTAGTATTTACTTATTTAATATCAAGCTTTTTGCGATAAAAGTTAGATATTATTTCGTTATCAATCTACAAATGATTACTTCAATTCATTTTATTTTTCTCTTAGTGTTCTGTTTGTTGAGTTATCTGAGGTTAAGCTGTGTGCGAATAATCTTTTATATTATGCATTTTTTAAAGAATTATCTTTATCAGTGCAAACTGTCAATCAAGGTGTATTAATGTTTAAGTTCAATAGCCTATTCCTATCGTTAGCGACAGGAATTTTTGTGGTAAGCAGCGCGGCTCCAGTTAAAGCAAACCTTCTTGAATTAGATAAAAACGCATCAGATGTTGAAGTGATTGAAGTTTATTCGCAAAAAAGACTGCAAAGTATTATTGATGTTGCCATAGCGGTTACAGCTATCGACGGTGATAATATTGAGCGTTTGCAAATTAAAGATACAACACAACTTTCTGGCTTAGTGCCGAATGTTAAAATGACTAACAATGCCGGAGAAGGTACGCCACCGGCATTTAATATTCGCGGTGTTGGAATGATTGATTACAATACTTCAACTGTGTCACCTATTGCTATTTATAATGATGGTATTGTCAGTGGGAGTGCGAATAATTTGTCACTCAATTTATTCGATATCCAACAAGTAGAAGTGTTAAGAGGACCACAAGGCACATTATTTGGTCGTAATACCACTGGTGGTGCAATATTGATAATGTCTAATGAACCCGAAGGGGAATTTGGCGGGTATCTTAATGCCAGTATTGCACAATTTGATACTTATAATATCGATGGTGCTATCAATATCCCCTTAAGCGATAGCACGGCCATGCGCCTTGCGTTTAATCAAGATGACTATCAATTTTCTAGTAATAATTTAATGGCAGGCTCTCCAGATGGAGGCTTAAAACAACAAAATTTTCGTTTAATGGTCAAATCAGAATTTGATGATGTAACTATTTTAGCTAAATACCATCAAGAAGATTGGTCCGGGACACCTAAACCAATAGCAAGTAATGGCATATTAAAAAGCGATGGCTCAGGTATGTGCTCACCTGAACAGTTAGGTGATAACTTTTGTGTTGATGCGTTTGGTGATCAAGTCGGTGGAGATGATTTTTGGGATGTAAAAGCCGACAGCGCGGATAGGCTACATAATAGTGATAGTTGGGGGGCCAGTATCAATGTGAAGTGGCATATCAATGAAGCATTCAATTTAAATTTAATCAGTGGGGTACGGTCTTTAGATCGCGAGCATTTATGGGATTCTGATGGTGCAGGTAATTTCATTGAAGGTGCTATGGGAACAGATAACCGGCTTGTTACCCATGAAATTAATCTTGCTTACCAAGATGAACAGTTATTTTGGCAAACGGGTCTTTTTTATCTGTATGAAGAAACTCAACAAGATAACAGTTTTGATCTGTTCCGTGATTTCAGAGCTGTCCCTGGTTTAGAAGGGATTGCTGCGGAGTATTTTTATGATAACTTACTTAAAAATCGTTCAACCGCTATCTATAGTCAATTAGATTATCAGTTAAACGATACTATGATATTCACGGCTGGTTTGCGTTACACCGATGAAAGTACGGAATATCATGCTAAAGCCGATCTAGATACGGTGGCTGGTTTAATTCCAAGTTTATGGGATTTAAATGGTAAAGTTGAGGACAGTGAATGGTCTGGAAAGTTGGCATTAACTAAAAAAATATCAACTCACAATAGTCTTTATGCCAGCTTTACAAGAGGTTATAAAAGCGGTGGTTATAATGCGGGGTATTCTACTAGTCCATTACAAGCGCTTGATTCTGACTATCAGGCAGAAAAACTAAATGCATATGAGATAGGTAGTAAGTTTCAAAACCTTATTGAACATCTTCAATTGAATATTTCGGCATTCTATTATGATTATCATGATCAACAAGTCTTTGTAAATGTACCTCATAATCAAGTGCCTTATCATGTGCTCAAAAATGCAGGTGATTCAACTATTTATGGTGCTGAAGTAGAGCTTTTATATACACCAACGACGCAACTACAATTTAATGTTAATTTAGGGTATTTACCTAAAGCAAATATTGGTCGTTATCAAAAAGACAATATCACGGTTGAAGATAACCGTTTACCATTCTCATCAAAATGGAATGTAAGTGGTGCGGTGAGTTATGAAATGCAACTTGCAGGCAAACTACTGACATCACAGTTGGGTTTTGATTATCAGTCAAACTTTTTCTTTGATCAAAATGAAAATCCTTATACTGAACAAAAAGCGTTTTTTATTGCCCATGGGAGTGTAAGTTATCAGGTGAGTGAAGCTTTATTACTCTCTCTCTGGGGGAAAAACTTAACGAATACTGAGTATGCTGAATTAAGGTTTGATTCGATTGCTGCTTTAGGTGCAGTTACCGAATTAAAAGGTGAAAAGCGACAGTTAGGTGTAGCTTTAAATTATCAATTTTAACGACAAAGTTTTTTCTAGCGGATTTTTTTCAAATGTATTAATGTGGACTATCTTCAGGATGTTGCGCATTAATTCGCCATCGTTATAAAGGATTAAATCAATGAAATGGAAGTTACTTTGGCCGGTTCTACTGACGCTGCTAGTGCCACTTGTGGTGTCATGGTTTAAATACTCTACTCATTTACCCCCTGGATTTGGAGAGTTTCCACCCACTTATGGCGGAGCCGTTCCTGGATTTAGCTTAACCTATTTTTTGGTGATGCTTGCTGGCGTGATATATATTGGCGGTTTAATTCTTGTGCCACAGTATTTTGGCTTTAAAGGTGCTCCTGTAAAATCTAGACCCATCATTACTGTTAGTCTACCTTGGTGGTTCTGGGTTGGCGGTGTTGTCATGGGCTTTTTCTGGTGGTTAATGTGGACACGTGTGACACCGTTTGGAGATCTTGTCTATTGGGCTTTTACCCCTTTATGGTGGGGGTTTATATTTTTTCTAGATGGCATAGTTTATAAGAGAAATAACGGCGCTTCTTTGTTTTCAACAAAACCATTTACATTAATCATTAGTGGTTTGGTGTCAGTTTTGGGCTGGGCCTACTTTGAATATTATGATTATTTTGTTTTAGGTAATTGGTATTATCCCAATGCCAATCAGATGTCATGGTCAAGTACAGTACTGTCTATCGAGTTTTTGATCACTTACTCCACGGTAACCCCAGTTATTTTTCAATGGTATAACTTACTTAAAACATTTCCCCAGCTGAATGCGCGTTATCAAAATGGGCCTAAAATGGTATTAAGTGGTAATACTATGATCCTAATTGGCGCGGTATTAATAGGTGCTATGGTGTATTGGCCATTTGCATTATTTTGGGCGGTATGGATTGGGCCTTTTGCTGTTATGACAGGTATTTTACTTAAATTTAATGTTTGGAATCCGTTTATTGATATAGCCAAAGGTAATTGGACTGCGGGAGTGTTAATCGGAGTATCTTCATTGCTCAATGGTTTGTTTTGGGAAATGTGGAATTATGGTTCTATGCATCCTAATGCTGAGCCTATTACCAATCCTAATTATTGGGTCTATAACATACCTTATGTTGATGTCATCCATATTTTCTCAGAAATGCCATTATTGGGTTATTTTGGTTACATTCCTTTTGGTGTTTTAGTTTGGCAAGTTTTTATATGGAGTGGGAAAATGTTTAATTTCAATACTCATATCTTGATTGAACCAGTGCCAAATAAAGTTGTTTAAGTGTAGCGTACTTTGCATAAAAAAGAGGCCAAGAGATTTAAATCACTTGGCCTCTTAATGTTGATAAAGTAGTTAAAACAAAAGGGTTTGTTTAAAGTACTTTTGCAATAGATTGTGCTAAATAGTCAACATTGCTTTTAGCAATACCTGCAATACTCATACGACTTGAGCCAACCATGTAAATGCTGAATTCGTCTTGCAAGCGTTGAACTTGCTCAGGCGTAATACCTAAAAAGGAGAACATGCCTTTTTGACGAGTGATAAAACTAAAATCACGTGTAATTCCCATTTCGGCTAACTTATCAACAAGAATTTGACGATTACCATTAATGCGATCGCGCATTTCTTTTAATTCACCATACCATTGTTGACGTAATTCATCAGAATGAAGAATGGTCTCTACGATTGCAGCACCATGTGCTGGGGGCATAGAATAAATACAACGGACAACGGAAAGAAGTACAGAGTTTGCAATATCCGCATTAGCTGCAGAACTTGCAATAATCGTAGTTCCACCAATACGTTCGCGGTATAAACCAAAGTTTTTAGAGCATGAGCTGCAAACAATCATTTCTTCAACGCTTTGTGCAACTAGGCGTAAACCATAAGCATCTTCGTCTAAACCGTCACCAAAACCTTGATAGGCCATATCTACTACAGGTAACCATGATTGTTTTTTGGCAACTTCAGCAATTTGTTGCCATTGCTCATTTGATAAATCCATTCCACTTGGGTTATGACAACAAGCATGTAATAACACTGCATCATCTGCACTTACGTCTTTTAATGCAGCTAACATTCCGTCAAAATCAAGTGTTTTATTTTCATAATCATAATATGGATAGGTTTTTACGGTTAGTCCTGCGGCCTGAAATAAGCCAGTATGATTGGCCCATGTTGGGTTACTTACCCAAATGGTAGTACCTGCCTTACATGATTTAATAAATTCAGCGGCAACGCGTAATGCCCCTGTACCACCGGGAGTTGAAACGGTGCGAGCACGATTTTCAATAAGCACTTTGTGATTACCGAAAATTAATTTACTCATTTCTTCGTTAAATAGTGGTGAGCCGGTTGGGCCAATATAAACTTTGGTATCTTCAGTATCGAAACGATATTTTTCAGCTTTTTTCACACAATCTAAAATTGCAGTGTGACCAGCTTCGTTTTTATATACACCAACACCCAAATCAATTTTATTTGGATTTGAATCTGCGCGATATTTTGCCAATAAGCCTAAAATTGGGTCAGCAGGCAATGCCTTTAAGCTACCAAACATTTCTCCGTATACCTTATGAAAAAGCGGGATTTAACTGAGAATACGCCATCGCACTTTCAGTAGAATTAATTCCCTATGATGAAAGCGCAAGCATAGCTCCATTACGGTTATTTTTAAAGCATTTAAGCGAAAAAACGTAGAATTAATATGCCAAAAGGGCGAAACAAACTTTGTAAGTTGCTTGGTAAACTTTTAACCGTATTATTTTTACGGTAACAAAATGGCTAAAGATTAAAAGCTACCTGCAATTGCAGCAATTAAACCAATCAAGCCACCAAAGACTCCACCCCATACAACTAACCAACCTAAATGTTGGCGAATCATGGTTTGGATAATTTCTTTAACTAATTGTGGCGTAAGCTCATTTAAACGTTTCTCAATAATATCGCTAACTTTATCTCGCATACCGGCAATAATATTTGGCTGTTCTAATTCTTGGCGTAATAAAGTATTGAATGTGTCACTTTGAGAAATTTCAGTTACGGTTTCTTTCATTTTATCAATAAAAGGTTCTCTGAGCGGTTGTAGTGCTTCTTTACCACCAACCATAGCTAACATACCGCCAAAGGATGAGGTTTCAATGACATTAACTAAGTTATCAAATGCTGGGGAGAGATCGATTTTGTCAATAACAGGAGCTAAATTAATCGTAGTGGCACTACCTTTACTGTCAGATAAGAATCTATCAATATTCTCTTCTGTGAAAAATTGCTCCATCATTAAATCCCGAATTCCAGCTTTAAAATCTTCAAAGCGAGCAGGAATGACTCCCGAACCATATAAGAAGGGAATTTTTTCAAAAAGCATATGTATAGCTAGCCAGTTGGTTACTGCTCCTGATAAAGCAAATAAACCTACGGCAAACAAAACAGAATAATCTAAATAATAACCCGCTAGCATGGCTATTAACGCACTAATATTAGTAATAAAGCTTTTATTCATTGTTCTTCTATATTGCTGAAAAAATTGGCGTTATATTATCAAGCCTATGAGTATTCGCCAACAACTTAAGGGATTTGCTTTTGATCAATATTTGCTAGTAAGGGAGCCTTAGATTTGTTTTACTGTGATATACACAGATCTCAAAAGCGAATGAGTATGCAAATCATAAAAGGTTTATTAGTAATAGCCCTGACTTTCAGTACGATAGCGCAGGCAACTGAATGGCGTGTACTTGACCCGAATAAAACGGTTTTGCTCACCTTACCTCAAGGCAAAGTGGTTATTGAGTTAGCACCTCAGTTTGCTCCTAATCATGTAACTCAATTTATTCAGTTAGCGCGAAAAAATCACTACCAGGATGCTAAGTTTTATCGTGTTATCGACGGCTTTGTAGCGCAAGGAGGACCGGCTGATGATAAGGACAGTAAGCAATTAATTTCACCTCTACGTTTAGAGGGCGAATTTGATTTTGAAAAAACATTAAGTTTCACTCTAGTGCAAACAAATGATCTGTTTGCTGAACAAACAGGTTTTCAAGATGGGTTCGCTTTGGGATACGAAGCAAAAGCGCATAAAGCATGGATGTTACATTGCCCAGGCGTTATCGCCATGGCAAGAGAAACAGGCGCAGATACAGCGACCAGCCATTTTTATATTACTATTGGGCAAGCACCACGATATTTAGATCGTTTAATGACGATTTTTGGTCGAGTGGTTTATGGCATGAATCACGTACAAGCCATTACACGTACTGAAAATATTGAAGGTGAATCGCCAGTAGACCCCGCAGATTATACTTCCATGGTGTCGATGCAGCTAATGAGCGATGTTCCTAAAAGCGAGCGGATTAATATCGAAGTTGAAATGACAAATACTAAAGATTTTCAGCAAAAGTTAGCCAAAAGAAGAGTACGTGAAAATGCTTTTTTCTTTAAAAAACCACCTCAGGTTTTAGATATTTGTCAAACGGAAGTAAAAAGTAGGCGAGTAAATTAATCACGATTAATTAACGTTTATAAAGTAATAGGGCTTGAGTTAAGGAGAGAAAGTAATGGAAAAGTTATTTTTAGGTATTAGTAATCATGTTGTTTGTATTAATAAAAAAACGGGTGATGAACTTTGGAAAACAAAAGTAAAAAGTTCTATGATCACCAATATTTATTATGAAGAGGGCTTTATCTTTGCTTATTCAGGAGGACACTTATTTTGTTTGAAGGCTAAAGATGGCGCTATTATTTGGGAAAATCCTCTTAAAGGCTTAGGTTATGGCACTTGCATCATAGCAAGTGAACATCAAAATGCTACAGTGATAGCAAGCCAAATTGCCATGCAACAAACGCTAGCGGCAAGCGCAACGATTACCGCAGGCAGTTCATCAAGTAGCTAGTTGTGCTGGTTTATCTCATATAAATTGGGTACGTATTATGCTTTTGGGTTACTTTTGGTAAAGGTTAGATAAGTACCTATTCCAGCGAGTAATACGACTAATAGTAATCCAACAACACCGAGTACTCGATCAAGTGCTTTTATTCCGGTCCAACGCAGATAATGAATATCATAGATGGTATTAATCAAATCTGTATCTTTACCTTGTTGTCTTAACGTTAGTTGAGGCCAATTAAGAGTGATGTTTACATCTGTTGAAGTAGTGATTTTAAATTTATCTATCGCCACTATTTCACCGTAACGATCAGGGTTTTCTTTTATTGCATCATTAACGAGAAGCTTAACTTGTTCAACGGGGATTGACGGTATAACTTCAAAATTAATAGGATTAAGTTGTTGCCAGCCTTGTTCATTTTGAATTAATAGATGATCGCCGAGTATAGTTCTATATTGTTTGATTGCTAACCAATGAGTAGTAGACGTTTGTGGCATGGGAATGTGATGTTTCAGTGGATAGAGCTTCACTGAAAGAGATTGATAGGCTTCTTGGTAGCCAGGTTTAAAAAAGAAAAAAATACCAGTGACAGCCCAAGCTATAAATGGCAATAACATAAAAAGACCGAGTGTTTTATGAAACGTCCGCATGATATTCGCCCTTGAAAAGTTAATGATCGCTTGCACCATAAATGTGCAGACGTACAAGTATATGGCAAATACAGGTCATAAAGCGATAAAAATGTAAAAAAACTTTACCGGTTATTTCGTTTTTATTTATTTTATTTTCAGTACGTTATAATTTTTATTGGTATTGTTTATGGTAATGGCACAAGAGTTGAAAAGGTAGAGTTACTTACTTTTTAGTTTAGGTTGATTGTTCATGCTAGCTAGCTTTATCAAACACCATCATTTACCCGATGTGTTCGAACAGACGGCGAACAATTATTATTTGCCGATTGCTGAGCAAATCACCCATAAAGCTAAAACGTCATCAGTGCCACTATTTGTCGGTATAAATGGTTGTCAAGGCAGCGGAAAATCTACTCTAGCTTCTTTTTTAGCGGCTTACATTTCAGAAAAACACCAGTTAAATGTGCTGGTGATGTCATTGGATGACTTTTATTTATCTCAAGCTAAACGACAAGTACTCGCACAAACAGTACATCCCTTATTAGCAACTCGCGGGGTGCCCGGCACTCATGACACTAAGTTAATGGCAGAGGTTTTCAAAAAATTATCCCTTAACCAAAGTGATTTTGTGATTCCTAGATTTAATAAAGCCGCAGATGAACCTTGTGACAAATCTCAATGGCAACATGTTGATTCTACGGTTGATATTGTGTTATTCGAAGGTTGGTGTTGGGGCATCAATGCTCAATCTTTGCCAGAGTTGGAATCACCCGTAAATGCATTAGAACAAAGGTATGATGCCGAGGGCATTTGGCGTCAGTATGTTAACGCACAATTAATCAATCAGTACCAACCCTTGTATCGATATTTTGATTTTTGGGTGGTATTGCAAGCACCATCATTTGACTGTGTGTATCGCTGGCGGTTAGAACAAGAAGAAAAGCTAGCAAAACATTTACAAGAGAATGCTTCAACGAGCAAGGTTATGACTGCGCAACAAGTTAACGATTTCATACAGTTTTTTCAACGGCTTACCGAACATGGTTTAGCAACGTTGGGGCAGTCAGCTGATATTCTTCTGACGTTAGATTCACAACGACAAATTATGCACTCTTCATACGGAGAAACAAGCTAATGACAGGTCGCGTGCTTATATTTAGTGATCTCGATGGCACTTTATTAGATCATCATACTTATCTGGCGGACGCAGCAAAACCCATGCTAGCGCAACTTAATGCTGCCGATATCCCTGTTATTTTAAATACCAGTAAGACTCGTGCTGAGCTAGATGAAATCACAACTGAATTAGGTATTAAGACACCTTTTATTGTTGAAAATGGTGCTGCTGTATTTATTCCTATCGGTACATTTTCAACACAACCGGAAGACACGGTTCAAATTGACAATTATTGGGTGAAGTCATTTTGTTTACCACGCCAACATTGGTTAGATGTGTTAGCTGAACATTGCCAAGACTTTTATGGAAGCTATGTGGGCTTTTCACAGTTGTCAGCTAGCCAACTAGTTGAGCTTACAGGATTATCTAAAGAAAAAGCGGTTCAGGCGAAAACGCGTTTGTTTGGAGAGCCTTTACACTGGAAGGGAAGTGACAGTGATAAAGAACGTTTTATTAAATTACTGTGTGATTTAGGCGTTAATGTTCTTCAGGGGGGACGTTTTCTTCATGTCAGTGGTTATTGTGATAAGGGGCAAGCCATGATTTGGTTGGCTGAGTGTTATAGAGAGCATTATGAAAGTAGTGAAATAGTCACGATCGCATTAGGTGATGGCGATAATGATATTGCTATGCTTGAAGCCGCCAATATTGCAGTACAAGTGCGTTCACCCGTTAATGATTTCCCTATTTTAAAAAGACAAATATCAACAATCCAAACACAAGAATGTGGGCCGCAGGGCTGGGCAGAAAGCTTACAGCAACTTTTATCATCAAAACTTACCAATAGAGGGACATAACTATGGCTGATTTTTATCAAAATGGCATGGTCACCACATTACATAATTTATCTCAGAGAACGCCTGAAAGTTTAGAGGCCGAATTGTTAGAATTTTCTAAGGTAAGGCCATTAGGTTTAATTCTTCCTTCTTTATTCTCTGAATTAGAAGGTAAAGCATTACCTGATATCATTGGTAAAATTAAAGAAGTTGAATACTTATCTGAAATCGTCATCGGCTTAGATCGTGCTGATGAAGCACAGTATCGCCATGCATTAAGCTTTTTTGGTCAGTTGCCTCAACACCATAAAGTGCTGTGGAATGATGGTCCTCGTTTACAAGCACTTGATGCGAAATTACAAAAACTAGGCTTGGCACCGAAAGAGTTAGGTAAGGGCCGTAATGTTTGGTACTGCATGGGTTATATCCTAGCATCGGGTAAAGCGGAGTCTGTTGCCTTACATGATTGTGATATTTTGACCTATGATCGACAGCTACTTGCCCGATTATTATATCCTGTGGCTAATCCATTTTTTAATTATGAATTTTCCAAGGGATTTTATGCGCGGGTTGCCGATGGAAAAATTAATGGTCGAGTTTCTCGCTTATTGGTGACACCGTTAATTAAAGCCTTAAAGAAAACGGTAGGGCATTGTGACTATTTAGAGTATATGGATAGTTTCTTATATCCTCTCGCAGGGGAATTTTCATTCCGTAGAGATGTGCTTAATGATTTACGTATCCCAAGTGACTGGGGCTTGGAGATTGGCGTGCTATCTGAAATGCATCGTAACTACTCCTCGAATCGCCTTTGTCAGGTGGATATTGCGTCGACTTATGATCATAAACATCAAGATCTTTCATTAGATAATGAAAACGGTGGTTTATCTAAAATGTCGATAGACATAAGTAAAGCGCTGATCCGTAAGTTAGCAACACAAGGTGAAACCTTCACCACTGAAAAATTCAGAACATTAAAAGCCACTTACTATCGTATAGCGCTAGATTATGTAGAAACATATCATAATGATGCCATTATGAACGGTTTGTCGTTAGATATTCATAATGAAGAAAAAGCCGTGGAAATGTTTGCGCAAAACATTTTAACTGCAGGCCATAACTTTTTAGAGCAACCGATGGAAACTCCATTCATTCCATCATGGAATAGGGTTGTTAGTGCAATGCCAAATGTATTAGCGGAATTGAAAGAAGCCGTTGAGTTAGATAACAAAGAGTTTTCAACCAAGGGTTAATGCTTATGACGACATCGGTTAATGTACTTGCGCAGAAATTAGCGCAACAGCTGACTACGATTTATCAAGGTGTTGATATTGATCAATCAATAGAAGAAGTAGCAACAGAATTAATTGCATTAATGCGATTAGATGACAGTAATTTACCGCCTGAACCTTATACAAATCATTGGTCTGAACAAGATGCGGTATTGATTACTTATGGCGATAGTATTATTGAAAACCATACTTCGCCATTGAAAACATTAGACTGCTTTTTACATGAAAAAATCGGTTCTAGTATTAATAGTGTACATATTTTACCTTTTTTTCCTTATAGCTCTGATGATGGCTTCTCGGTTATTGATTACTCTTCAGTGAATGAATCTCTTGGCAATTGGCAAGAGATTAAAACGATTGCACAGCAATGGCATTTAATGTCAGATCTAGTGATTAATCATTGTTCTAGCCGAAGCGCCTGGTTTGATAATTTTATCAAAGGGGAAGGTCAGGGAGCGGATTATTTTTTTACCGCTTTGCCGGAAGATGATTTAACCGCAGTAGTTCGTCCACGTACTTCTCCTTTGTTACGGGAAGTGGAAACGGGTAATGGTACACAATACGTTTGGTGTACTTTTAGTGAAGACCAAGTTGATTTTGACTTTAGAAATCCAGAAGTTTTAAAAAGTTTTGTTAGTATTATTCGTCAATATTTAGATGCCGGCGTTAAAATATTTCGTTTCGACGCGATTGCCTTTTTGTGGAAAGAAGTAGGCACCCCTTGTATCAATTTACCACAAACACATGAAGTGGTTCGTTTGCTCCGTACCTTAATTGAACACGCGAGAAATGATGCAATTATTATCACTGAAACAAATATCCCTAATACACAAAATCTCACTTATTTTGGTAATGCTAATGAAGCACATGCGATTTATAACTTTTCATTACCGCCTTTATTAATTAATACCTTGCTCACCGGTAATTGTTTGTATTTAAAGCGCTGGTTAATGAGTATGCCTCCGGCACAAAATGGTACTACCTACTTTAATTTTGTTGCTTCGCATGATGGTATCGGCCTCAGACCTGCGGAAGGTTTATTAAATGATGATGAAATACAACTATTGACGAGAACCATACAAAACTTTGGCGGTAAAATTTCTTGGCGAACTTCCGATACAGGTCAACAAAAACCCTATGAAATGAATATTTCGCTTTACGATGCTCTACAAGGCACGGTAGACGGAGCGGATCAGTGGAATTTCGAGCGATTTATATGCGCGCATGCCATTATGTTTGCTCTAGAAGGGATCCCCGGTATTTATATTCATAGTATGCTAGGGACACAAAATGATTATCAAAAGCTAGAACATACTCATCACAATCGTTCAATTAATCGCCATCGCTGGCAAGCTCAATTATTAGAAGAAGCATTAGCAGATGATAGTCTCCACCATCAGCGGGTACTTACAAGTATGAAAAGGTTATTGGATATTCGTATTCAACAACCGGCTTTTCATCCAAATGCCATACAATTTACCCTGCACTTAGGTTTACAGCTATTTGGCTTTTGGCGGCAAAGTTTAGACAGAAAAAAAAGTATGTTTTGTGTGAATAATGTGACGAACCAGACACAACTTTTACCTTTGGCTGAATTAAATTTAATTATTACAGAAACTTGGTTTGAGTTAATTAGTAACACTGAAATCAATGACTTAACGCAAGAGCTTACTTTGCAGCCTTATCAAAGTGTCTGGATTAGCAATACATTTTTAAAAGAGGAAATATAAAATGTTATTTTGTTGTTGGTATTTGCCAGGTTTGATAAACACCATCACTAGTTAATGAGGCAATAGTTTCATTATTGATAAATTTCACACTTAAGACTGATGAGCGAATTTTGTCTGGCGATTTAAATGTGCGCCATTGGCTAACGAGCTCACCAGTGGTTAGTCGCCAAAGTTGCAACTTTTGCTTTGGACCTCCAGTCAGTAACCATTGTTTGTTTGATGAAAATTGAGATTGATTAAATTCAATAAAACGTGCGGAACTTTTTAATTTAGAAAATAATTGTCCACTGGGTAATAACCAAAAGAAACGATCACTGACAGCATCTAACGAAAACGCAACTTTTGCATCGGGGCTGAGTGTTACATGATTTACGCGCATTTTATGTTTAAATGAGTTAACTACTTTCCCATTTTGAGTTTGCCAAAGCTTGGCGCTTTTATCGCTTGAACCGGTAAAGGCAAACAAGCCGTTATCGGATATGTTAACACTATTGATATCAAGGCGGTGCACACTAAAAGTGTTAATTTTACTGTTGTGTACACCCACAATACTCGCTTGACCATTACGAAAGCCTAAAATCATGGTTGAATCATCTGCAGACATAGCAATGTCGTTAATAATATTATCACCCGCAGACCATACGGTAATTAATCGACCTGTATCTAATTGGTATAAATGAACATTGACACGATTAGAAGTGTAGAAATATTTGTTTGATTTTGAGATCCCAACCAATTCAATTAATTGTCCTTCTGGACCATCAATACAAGGGTATACTTTTTGGTTGTTCATATTATTCCACAAACAGACTTGGTGGTTATTGCTGACTAAGGAATAGTGACCATCTTGAGAAATATCAGCCGCTTTTAATACCTCTGTTGCATAATGTTGAGTGATAAGTGCAGGATCATCAATGACTGCATTATCACTACAAGCACTAATAAATAAGCATAATACCCAAAGAGCAGGTGTGTTTAGTATGGAAAATTTAATCATGTGACTTTCTGTTTGATTACTCGTTATTTCACTAATGATAAGCCGTTTTTAAAAGCCCCTGCCTTAATGTGTGACCTTTTCGACCAAAAGATTTTCTATGGTTAAAATGATATTCATTGAAAACAGTTTAATTAATTTATGAGACATTGAATCTAAGGCGGTTGAACACTTAATCACAAAAGCCGTTTCAGTCCCGCGTTTTGACTGGGAATAAAAACAATAATACGGTGGTTCTATCACGTGTTGTTTAGTGATAAAACATTGTTGAGCTTGTTTAATAATGGGGAGTGAGTTTTGGGCAATATCTTGCTCACTAATAAAACTGGCTTTTGTTTCATTAATTGCAATATTCCAGTGACTTTGATGAGATTTTATCATTGAAAATGCTGCAGTATCTTTAATTAAAAAATGTGTTTTTTCAGCATCTAATACGCTCTTAATTTGTTGTAAAATGGTATTAGATAACGCTAAAGCACTTGTCATTTGCGTGGTGTTGTTAATTGAATTAATAAGACTTTCCAGTCCTCGTTGATGATTTTGAATACGGGTTAAATCTCTATAAGCGCGTAAGGCGATTTGCAACGATTGGTTTAGGCTAGTGATAGTGGTTTTAGTTTTTTCTTTATAGCCATCAATATCATAGTTTTTGATCACTTCATTTTGGGGAGCTGTGCCAGGTTGGCCAGTACGCAAAATAATCCGTGTGTAATGATTGTCTAATTCGTCTCTAATATAGTTGACTACATCAAGTCCTGCGTGGTCAGACTCCATGACAACATCTAAAAAAACTAACGAAATATCATTGTGCTCAGCAAAATATTTTTTTGCAGCACTACCACTATAGAGGTGAATAAACTCAAGTTTTTTATGCTCAAATTCAAAACTATCAAGGCTCATTCTTGTTACTTTATGAATTTCATCATCGTCATCAACAATGACTACTTTCCATGGAGGCAAATTGTAGTCAATTACAGTTGTACTATCTTCCGCTAACCAATCCACACTTAATCCTTATTAATCATCCTGCTAAAAACTCATTCTGTCAGTGTAATAGGATAATTAAATTTGTGCGAGTTATTTGCACATTAGCTTTATTTCATTAACAAAAAACAACATTTGTTGCAGAAAAAAGTAAGGAATGACATTGGTTGCTTGCATAAAAGATTTGGGTTTAGTAGTTTGAGGGTAAACAATAACAAAATTAAGGTAACGCTATGTCAGTAGACACTATATACAAGGTAATACTCTATCCATTTATCACAGAATCCATTGCAAGTCTTAAAGCAATGACCAATTTACAAGGCGTAGCAGGCGACCCATTTATTGATAATATTGATGATTTTCGATTTAAAGGTTACGCAATTTGTTCTGATGTTACGGGGAATTTAGAGGGTGTTATTATGATGCACCATTACCCTGAAACAGCCATAGCGATTGGTAATTCTGTATGTGAAAAAATGTTTGATGAAAAATATGAGCATACTGAAATTACTGAAGAACTCAGTAATGCACTTGCTGAATGGGGTAACACTATTGTTGGACGGTCTACCGATTTACATGGACGATATAGCCTAGAGTATACCTTTTCTAGTCCATACTTTGTTCATGATGTTAGTGATATGGCGCAATATCTAGCGGGTGTTACAGAGGTTGTTACTGTACCTATTACCGTTGAGGGAGTAGGTCGTTATTACTTTAATTTACTTGTGCGCAGTGTTGATTATCAGCAAGTGGGAGTTAAACGAGAAGAAAGTCGAGGTATTGAAAATCCACATAGCAATATTTTGGACAAAGAAAGTAAAATATTATTAGTTGATGATAGTGCTATGATCAGAAAAGCACTGAAACGCTATCTGGCTCAACTGGGCTATAATAATATCATTGAAGCTGACGATGGCTCCACCGCAGTTACTATGGCTGCAGAAGAATCCCCTGATTTTATGTTTATGGATGTTGTTATGGGGCAACTTAATGGTGATGAAGCTTTGCAACAAATACGTGCCGCAGGCTCTAATGTACCTGTAGTCATGTTGTCATCGGTGACAGATAAAGGGTTAATCGACAAATGCCAAGATTATGGTATTTCAGGGTTTATTTTTAAACCTATTCAGGCTGATAATGGTGCAGAAATAATAAAAGATTACTTAAAAATCGCTTAATAATTTCCGTTTAAAAAGGAGACATAAGTCTCCTTTTTTTTGACAATATTTAAGGGCACTTTCAAGAAAAATAGTCTACAGTTAAGAGAGTTTACGGTATGTTTTTTTCGTAAACCATTCATGCTAACGAATTTGTTGTTGGATTTACTTATTCTTTTTAATTGATCGCTTATTATTAGTGAGATGGTTAAAGAGGTTTGTCACAAACGAAGATGCTATGCCAATCGTTAAAAATTTACAAAAAAATGTAAAACAGAAAAATAGGCTAGCGCTTACCTTAATCGCTATATTGATCAGTGCATCCTTTTATTTATTAATGACTTTGTTTCATCAACAAGAAAAAGTTGCTGAAATTATTGATGTTTCCGGTCTCCAAAGAATGTACTCCCAGAAAATAGCTATGTTGGCACAATCCCATGTAGTAGCCCTTAAATCGGGTAGTTTTAATGAAGGTGTTAGTCAGTCATTAGCACAAACAGCTATCGCATTTAAAAATAATCAAACCTACTTACTCCAACTGCTGACCATTCAAGATAAGTATGGACTTCTAGCAATAGATATTGCCCCTATGTTAGTGACGGAGGATTTAAATTCACAAGTTAATATTTACAGTGAGTCCGCATTAAGTTTAAGTCAAACAAAAAGCGTCAATGAAGCACTTCCCATGATTAATTCTATTTTTGCTCCTACACGGGTAGAAGAATTATTAGTTGATTTGAATGCAGTTGTTCAATTTTTAGAACAAGACTCACATGATAAAATCGCGGAGTTACAACTAATTTGTTTAATTATTTGGATCGGGGCGATTGTATCGCTATGGGGGATTTATTGGTGGTTATTTAGACCAATGAATCAAAAAATTGCAGAAAATTACGTTGAATTATTGTCAAGTCAGAAACTTAACGAGGAGTTTAAATTTGCTATTAATCAGCATGCAATCGTTTACCGTATTAATATTAATGGTGATATAACTTATGTGAATCAGAAGTTTATTGATTTTTATCACTATTCAGAATCTGAAGCTCTTAATCAAAGTGTGTTCTTAATTTGTGCAGACAGTTATAAAAAAGAAGACTATGAAGACATTTTTAAAGTCTGCGTTAAACATGAATACTGGCGCGGAGAGTCGATAAATAAGGTTAAAGGCGGACAAGAATTCTGGTTTGAAACGACCATTGTGCCGTTAAAAGATGACAATAATAGAATAGAGTCTTTTATTGTGATGCAAACAGATATTAATGGCATAAAGCAGACTGAGCTTGCACTTAACCAGTTACATCAAATTACCTCTGAAGTTGATAAAAGCATCGATGAAAAAATACAACAGCTGTTGAAATTAGGCAGCCAAGTGTTCAATTTACCTCTAGCTATCATTAGTGAGGTTAATGGGTCTGAATATAAGGTTTTATATTGCCAAGTACCTGATAATGGAATAAGCCCTGGCGATACTTTTGATTTAGAAAATACTTATTGTGTCCATACACTGACCGCCAATGAACCCATCGCTTTTCATCATGCAGGCCAAAGTCGTATACGTCATCATCCTTGCTATAAAGGTTTCGGATTAGAAAGCTATATTGGAGTGCCACTGTATGTTGACGGTAAATGCTTTGGTACCTTGAATTTTTCTGGACCAGATGTTGGCCTAAAACCTTATACAGAAAGGGAGTTAGATTTAGTACAACTATTTGCTAACTGGCTAAGTTTGGAATTGATGCGTTTGAAACATCAAGAAGAATTAATATCACAACAAGTATTACTCCAGCATATGGGAGAACAAGCACGAATTGGTGCATGGGAAGTTAATTTAATTACGGGAAATGTTTATTGGTCTAAAGTGGTGCGCGAGATTCATGAAGTTTCAGATGATTATCAACCCAGTTTAGACACGGCAATTAATTTTTATAAGGAAGGTGAAAACCGCTCGCGAATTGAACGATTAGTCTCCAAGACTATGGATGATGGTGAGTTCTATGAAACAGAATTACAATTAATTACTGCAAAGGGTAATGAAATATGGGTGTCTGCACGAGGTAAAGCAGAGCTTAAACATGGCGAATGTATTCGTTTATTTGGTTCATTTCAAGATATTACTGATCGGGTCTCAGCACAGAAAACTATTCATGATACCAATGACCGCTTAGAGCTTGTTTTACAGTCAACAGGCGTAGGTGTTTGGGATTGGATGATGACAACCAATACAGTTGATATAAATGAACGTTGGGCAAACATGCTAGGTTTTACCCTCGATGAGTTATTGCCGGTCACAAAAAAGAGTTGGCTTGCTCGCATACATCCCGAAGACATCCCTTTGCTTGATGAAAAGCTTCAAGAATACTATCAGGGTAATGATGAATTTTATCTAGGCGAATTTAGAATTAGACATAAAAAGGGCCACTGGGTGTGGGTATTTAATACCGGCAAAGCGGTTGAGTTTGATGACAATCATAATCCACAGCGCATGATTGGTACTATGATTGATATTACCAAACAAAAAGAAGCTGAAATGCAGATTATTCAAGCTAATCAACGCATGAAAATTGCGGCGGATGACGCAGGCTTCGGCATTTGGGAATATGACATTATTAACGATGTTTTAAAATGGGATGCTTGGCTGTGTAAGCTTTATGGTATTAAACCTGCTGATTTTGACCAAAAAATTAGTACATGGGCCAATGGTATACATCCTGATGATCTCGTGAGGACAATTGAGGGATTGCAATTAGCTATTGCTGAAAATAATAAGTTTAAAACTCAATTTCGCATCATATGGCCCAATGGTGAGGTTCGTCATATTAAAGCTTCGGGCATTGTGATTCAGAATACTAAAGGTAAAACAATTTCCATTATAGGAACTAATTATGATGTGACTTCTCTTGTGGAAAATGAACAGGCCTTGATATCGGCAAAAGTATTAGCCGAATCGGCAGTAAAAGCTAAAAATGAGTTTTTAGCGAGTATGAGTCATGAAATACGTACACCAATGAATGGTGTTATTGGCATGTTGTCACTACTTAATGAGACAACCTTGACTAATGAACAAGCACATCGTGTTGTTATTGCGAAAGAAAGCGCCAATTCATTATTAGCTTTGATTAATGATATTCTTGATTTCTCTAAAATTGATGCCAATAAACTAGAATTAGAAAACATTGAGTTTGATTTAACTCAAATGGTGGGGGATTTTTCCAAAGCTATTGCCTTACAAGCCCAAAGTAAAGGCTTGGAGCTGATCTTAGATTTAGTCGACGTAAAAGAAAATATGGTCAAAGGTGATCCTAGCCGAATTCGACAAATCCTGACCAACTTAGTCAGTAATGCCATTAAATTTACGAAAAAAGGAGAAGTTATTCTTCGCGTATCCTTAGCCTCCTTTACGCAACATCAATGGCAGCTGTCTCTCGAAGTAATCGATTCCGGTATTGGTATTAGCAAAGATAAGCAGGGAAAATTGTTTACTGCATTTAGTCAGTTGGATGCTTCAACAACTCGGCAATATGGTGGAACTGGCTTAGGTTTAGCGATTGTAAAAAAACTGTGTGAGTGTATGTCTGGGAGTATCGAATTAAAAAATGATACGACAAAAGGCAGCCACTTTATTAGTAAGCTGATTATTGACAAAGTTGAAGTAGGTGAGTCTAGAGAACCCATTGAATCTTTTAGTGATATTGTTCACCAAGCCAACATTTTAGTGATTGATAGCCATTTGGCGAATGGAAAAATCATTCAACGGCAATTACAACACTGGCAACTCAATGTGAAACTAGCGTCAACAGAAGCTGAAGCATTGCAAGTTTATGAGAGGCAAAAAGGCCTTAATCAGCCTTTTGATTTGATCATTGTCAGCTATGATATGTTTGCTACATGTGGGCGTAAAATATTTGCTTCACAGAAATCTGATTTTTCCGAAGTGGAAACGAAAATTGTATTAATGACACCCATGTCAGCGAATGTTGCACAAAAAGATTTAGTTGAGCTAGATGTCGCCCATTATTTTACTAAACCAGCCACTATCTCGGATTTAAAATTAGCCGTGAAGGTTTTAGATTCGAACGGTGAAGACCACCAAGTTTCTCATCCTCAAGTAGCTGTAGATAAAGTTAAAGGGCATCTTTATGGCTGGCCCGAAAAAACAAAAATATTATTAGTGGAAGATAATCGAGTTAATCAGATGGTTGCGCAAGGTGTTTTGCAAAAATTGGGGCTGAAATGTGATACGGCTGTTAATGGTGTTGAAGCGTTATCAATTCTCAATGCTAGTGAAGATGACGCACCTTATTCTTTTATTTTTATGGACTGTCAAATGCCTGAAATGGATGGCTACCAAGCAACTAATGAAATTAGACAGGCAAAAGCGGGGGAGCGTTACGTCAGTATCCCAATAGTCGCGATGACGGCAAATGCCATGGTTGGCGACCAAGAAAAATGTATTGCAGCAGGTATGGATGATTACTTATCCAAACCCATTAATAAAGATAAAGTGATTGAAGTGTTACAACGCTTTCTTATGCCATAATATCAAATACTTTATTACCTTCAGGCGTGTTCAGAGGTTGGTAAGGCATTAGAGTTACCTGCTTTATGTACTGGATCAGGATTGATCATTTTTCATTTAAGGTGCTTAGCTCAACATTACTTGAAAAGTGAATCACGCCTAAAATACTAACTGTAAACTTATTAGAAAAATTAAAGCTAAACGCTACCCCTAAAGTTAAAGAAACGCTTGATGCCATTTTTAATATCTGTGACGATCAGTTAAAACAGGAGCTTTATGACTTTCCATAGCCACAATTTATAGAGCTGGTCATCAAAAAGGAGTTAAAGCGCAAAGTATTCGTAATAAATCAGGGAGAAATATAGAGCATTAATTGCCAGTTTTGCAGAAAACCATACCAACAAAGCCAAGTATAATAAAAAAGAAAACTGGATTGATGAAATAGAAAGTCCTAAGCATAGATCATTAGTACAAATGTTAGCATCAGAATTAGCAACGACTAAACAAAAGTTGAATGAAATTATTCCTCCTCATACTGTTATTAATGTTTATGATTACAATAAGTCTATAGATGAATATAATAAATTAACGTCTATAGAAAGAAGAGTGCTTGAATATATATTATCAGACTCATTCAAAAAAAGTGGTATTTATCAGCATCTGATACTGGTGCATTAATTGATGAAAAAACACAGTATTGAAGCTTGCTGCCGTAGATGCACTAAAACAACATTAAGTTATTTGTAGGGTCGTAATTAAATGAAAACTAAACTTATTACCAGAGAAGGTTACGCTAAATTACAGGAAGAGCTTGCTTATTTATGGAAAACAGAGCGACCTGAGATTACTCAAAAAGTGGCTTGGGCTGCTAGTCTTGGTGATCGTTCAGAGAATGCAGACTATAAAGAAAATAAAAAAAAATTGCGAGAAATTGATAGGCGTGTCAGGTTTTTAACAAAAACTTTGGAAGAAATTCGTATAGTTGATTATCACCCTCAACAAGACGGTAAAGTCTTCTTTGGAGCATGGGTTGAATTAGAACATGATGACGGTGAAATCCTTAAATTTCGTATCGTTGGGCCTGAAGAAATTTACGGTCGAAATGACTACACATCTATTGACTCCCCTATGGCACGTGCTTGTTTGAAAAAGTCGGTAGATGATGAAGTCATTGTCAAAACCCCTAATGGTGAAAAAATTTGGACTATAAACGCTATTAATTATAAGTAATTGACTTATATAACATTAAGCCTGATTTTATTTTCTAGTTCTTCTTCGAAAACTCATTATTGAGAACTAGTAGTAAAACAGCCTCATAATTGAATCTAATTTGAATAAAAATCTATGGCCAAAATTAGTTGAACACTACAGTTAGTCAATATGTTTAGAGAGGGAGAGGTTAAAGTATGAGATTGGTAGCGTTATTATTTGTATTGTTGTTCGGACAATACCTTTCTGTAGTAAATGCAGCAACAATGCTTAAGGATGAGAGTAATTGTTTTGATGGGGTTACTGTTAGTTATGATGCTTGGCGAGAGTTCATAAGGGGTAAGAATTCAAAGGGGCCAAATGCTGAACAAAAAGAAAAAATGGTAATGAATTGGTTTGATAGTAAGTTTTCTAAAAGCGACTTTAACCGATATTTGAGTACATTACATTGCGCTAACTTTACTTATGAAGTCGATGGCAAGGAAGTGAGGGGTTATTATGCCTACCCGAAGAACGTTAGTGGTGACTTGCCGGTATTAATCTATAACCGTGGTGGTAACGGGAATTTTAGTGCTGTTAGCTTTATTTCTCAGATGAAAAATATATTTCCTTTTGCGTCAGAAGGCTTTGTGGTGATAGGTACGCAGTATAGTGGTGTAGCTGGAGGTTCAAAGGAGCGAACAGATGAGTTTGGGGGTAAAGATGTTGACGATGTTATTTCGCTGTTAAAGCTATTGCCTCTTATTGCCCATGCAGATGAGGCTAGGGTGGGAATGTATGGCGCAAGTCGAGGGGGAATGCAGTCGTTTTTAGTGTTAAGGGCGCTTGCTGAGACGAAAAAGATCAAGGCTATTGCTACTATAGCCGCGCCAACGAATTTGATTGCTAACTTAAAAGAAAGACCTGAAATGGAGGAGGTTTATTCTAAACGTATTCCTAATTACGTTCAAGAAGGTGTTAGCCAATTAAAGGATAGATCGGTAGTTTATTGGGTAGATGACTTGCCTAAAGATGTTCCTGTTTTGCTAATTCATGGTGCCAAAGATGAAAAGGTCTCTGTTAGAAATGCGACAGATTTAGCCAGCTTATTTGAAAAGCATGGGCACCCTTATGAACTTGAAATTTATAAGGAAGATGGGCATATCATCAGCGTAAATGAGCGCGAAATGATACATAGAGTTGTAGGCTGGTTTAAAGCAAGGTTGTAATGTGATGCGGGCTATGTACATATTACTTATTAGAGTTATCTTTGTGGTAATGTGTGGTGTTACTTTTGAGGTTGGCGCCATAAAATTTGAAAAAAAGCATAGTATTCCTTTGTTAATAAAAGAATACCGTAATCCCTACTATGATGAGCTTTATAGGTTGATTTCTATGCAAGACCGCCTAAATGATGTAGAGCTAGTAAATATGAGTAGGCAGGTTGTAGATGACATTTCACCTAGAGCTAAATGTCATGATGCAATTTTTATCCTATTGGTCAAAATGCTACCTGGTACTGATGCTGTAGGTAGAGAACTCCCTCTTTTTGAGGTAAATCCTGATTGTCCAAATAGTCTATTATTAAGTGCCATAGAAGAGAAAGGGAGCAAAGGAATATTTAAGGCTTATCAATTTATAGAGACCATAATAGAGGCCGAAACCAATTTGGCAGAGAATGTTGAGAAAAAGAGGTATGTGAACCCTGAAATAAAAAAGATGGCCTTAAGCCTTTATGGCAATGAAAATTTTAAAGTGTTGCTGCAAACTTATATTTTAAAAACGCTTTTCGACAATAAAGAACAAATCAATGATGCGTCCAAACTTTCATTAGTTGTGGGTTTTCTTGTACTTGCAGAATTGTATATGCATGAAGGGGATTTAATGAAACAAAGAATGATTTTATGGACTATTTTGCCTAGTCTGCAAGATGGCGCATTCTTGAAGTCATTTATTTATCGCAAAGAGTCGAATATTTATTTACATTGACAGATTAAATTAGAAATATAAATTTAGGAATCCGTCTAATAGAAGTGACAAATACGTTAAGCCTTCTCACCTTAGATTGTATCTTACAATCATCAATGGTAACCAAGAAAACAACATGTTTCCCGATAATTTTCCGTCTGGTTTTGACAAACTTCGAACAGATACTTTCTATAGCGCAATGAAATTTAAAGGGTTATTTTAGTTAATCAGCATTTTGGCTATGATTACCTAAAGCGGCAGCTTCAGAGAATGAACGGGTTATTCGAGGACGTTCTTCTTTCTACAGATACTTAAGTTCTCTATCGAGTCTGTCCCAACCTTCGCGGGTAATGTAATTTGATTTTTTCATATAAAAAGTTACTAATAATTTACTTATTAAGCGTTATACTATGCGACATTATATTCGGGTTTGATGATCTTTACTGTTTATTTCTCTTATCGAGGAAAAGTTAGCATTAGCAAACAATAATTTAGATAAAATATTAACAAATTTTAGCATTGGGATAATAGTTAGATGACGTGTATTGCCGAGCAAATCGCTCAAGAACTTGGTGTTAAAACTTCACAAATTAACGCTGCCATTAATTTACTCGATGATGGCGCTACGGTTCCTTTCATTGCCCGTTATCGTAAAGAAGTTACACAAGGGTTAGATGACAATCATTTACGTCATTTAGAGCAACGGCTAACCTATTTACGCGAGTTAAATGATCGTCGTCAGGTGATTTTAACTAATATAGAGCAACAAAATAAACTCACACCGCAACTAGCTCAACAAATACAGGCTGCTGACAACAAAACGCGGCTTGAAGATTTATACTTACCTTATCGTCCTAAACGGAAAACAAAAGGCCAAATGGCAATAACCGCAGGGCTTGAACCTTTAGCAGACAAATTATTTGATAATTGTCAGCTTGATCCAGAGGGTGAGGCAAGTGTTTATATTAATGAGAAAGAAGGCTTTAGTGATGAAAAACAAGTGCTTGATGGTGTTTGTTATATATTAATTGAACGTATGATTGAGGATGCTGATTTACTTCAAAAGCTACGTCGACATTTATTAAATCAGGCTCATTTAACAAGTACTGTGATTAAAGATAAACAATCACAAGCAACTAAATACCGTGATTATTTTGATCATAGCGAGTTGCTTAAGAAGGTTCCTTCTCACCGTGCATTAGCCATGTTAAGAGGGCGAAATGAGGGTTTTCTACAATTAGCTCTTAATGTTGACCCGCAAAATGAAGCAAGTCATTATTCAAGCGCAGAACAAATTATTAATGATCATTATCGATTTAATCTTTCACAACAAGCCGGTGCTGCCTTCCTTACCAAAGTGATTCGTTGGGCATGGAAATTGAAATTTTCATTAAGTTTAGAAACTGAGTTGTTAGGTCAACTACGTGAAAGAGCAGAGCAAGACTCGATTAAAGTGTTTGCTGAAAACTTAAAAGATTTATTATTAGCTGCGCCAGCTGGGGCTAAAGTTACATTAGGGTTAGATCCTGGTATTCGTACCGGATGTAAATTAGCTGTTGTCGATGAAACCGGGAAACTATTACAAACCGTGACTATTTTCCCTCATGCACCGCAAAATAATTGGGAAAAATCCAAACGCACTATAGTAAACCTATGTAAGCAACATAAAGTTGCTCTAATCGCGATTGGTAATGGTACGGGTTCTCGCGAAAGTGATAAATTAGCTGCTGAAGCAATTCAAGAGCTTGAACAGAACAAACCGACTAAAATTGTGGTGAGTGAAGCAGGTGCATCGGTTTACTCAGCATCAGAATTAGCAGCAAAAGAATTTCCAGATCTTGATGTTTCATTACGTGGGGCAGTGTCTATTGCTAGACGATTACAAGATCCCCTTGCAGAGCTAGTGAAAATTGATCCCAAAGCCATTGGTGTTGGACAATACCAACATGATGTTAGTCAGAGTAAATTGAGTCAGTCGTTAGACAATGTGATTGAAGATTGTGTGAATGCGGTGGGGGTTGATGTTAATAGTGCTTCTACAGCCTTGTTAACACGTGTTGCAGGTTTAAATAAAACCATGGCACAGAATATTGTACATTATCGAGATGAACATGGTCGTTTTAATAACCGTAAAGAATTTAAAAAAGTGGCGCGCTTAGGTCCTAAAGCGTTCGAACAAGCGGCAGGCTTTTTACGGATTCGAGATGGCGAAAATATATTAGACGCGTCAGGTGTGCATCCTGAAACTTATCCTGTGATAGAGAACATGATCAAACAACTCAATACCAGTGTTACTGATATTGTTGGAAATACGGATAAGCTACAAGAAATTAAAATAGAAAGTTTAGTTAATGAAAGTTTTGGTGAAGTCACCATCAAAGATATTATTTCTGAGTTAGAAAAGCCCGGAAGAGACCCTCGACCTGAGTTTAAAACAGCGACCTTTCAGGAGGGTATCAACACGATTAATGATCTTAAAGTGGGTATGATACTAGAGGGTGTCATCTCTAATGTTGCTAATTTTGGTGCTTTTGTAGATGTCGGGGTTCATCAAGATGGTTTAGTGCATATTTCATCATTAACCAATAAATTTGTCAGTGACCCTCGCGAAATAGTCAAGGCAGGGGATATTGTTAAAGTTAAAGTGACAGAAGTTGACCCGCAACGTAAACGCATCAGCTTGACAATGCGCTTAGATGAAAGTGTGACTGCTAAGCCGAATAAAGAAAGGCCGAATTTAGCAACACCAAAGAACACCACGAAAGTAGGTCACAAGAAAATGACCAAAGCTAAAGTAGAAAAAACACCAGCAAATGGTGCTATGGGTAATGCCTTTGCTGATGCGCTTGCGAAATTAAAAAAATAGTACATAGTGGGGTTTGTTACCCCACTATATCTCAATCACTCTCTTTATTATCTAAAGGTCGAGCTTAATACTTCTAACGAGTCTGCATTATTTTTTAACACAGTGCTGCTTTCGGTGACTCTTTCTGCGCTATTGGTGTTGTCTTTTGAAATGCTGTCAATTGTATGAATATTTTGATTCACTTGTTCCGCTACAACAGTTTGTTCTTCGGTTGCTGTGGCTATTTGAGCGGTAATATCACTAATGTCGTCGATCATGGTTTTAATCGTATCCATGCTATTCTTAGCCGTGAGTGTGTCTTGAACACAGACATTGGCATCGTCTCTACTGGTTAACATCACTTGGCTCCATTGTTGTAACGTATTTTGAAGCTCAACCACTGATTTTTGTATTTGTTCGGTTGCTGTTTGAGTGCGGCTTGCAAGGGTACGAACTTCATCAGCAACAACAGCAAATCCTCTCCCTTGCTCACCTGCACGTGCCGCTTCAATTGCGGCATTTAGAGCTAACAAGTTAGTTTGATCGGCAATCCCTTGAATTTCATTCATTATGGTCGCAATACTATTAGCATCTTCTACCAGCGCAGTGGCCGTATTTGCGGCTTTTTCAACTTCTTTTGAGAGGTGTGTGATTTTAGTTTCTGTGGATGTGATCGCTGAAATACTCTGATCACATTCACTAACAATTTCAGTGACTTTATCATAAGCCCCAGTAGTGTTTTGGCTGACCTCTGCGATTGTGGCACTCATTTGTGTGATTGCTGTTGCTAATTGATTAAGCTGATGATTTTCTTCTAATAATCCCGTTAAGGTATGTTGTGTCGATTGGCTTAGTTCATCAGCTAAACCGGCAAGAATTACGCCTGAATCTTTACTACGTCCTAGAATAGTACGAACTTTTGCAACTTGTATAAGGTAGGGATATCTAAGTAATGCAATGATACCTTTACCGGCAAAAAGGTATCGAGAAATGCTATCTGACTCGGTTTTAACCTGTCTCATTTCTTTTGGTAAATTGATCAATTCCTCATAAAAAATAATGATGAGTAGGGCAACACTCATTAATAATGGCAAAGTTGCGCTAAGACCTAGGTTGATATACGTATAAAGTAAGCTGCAAACAATTATTAAACTAGCTAATAGACGTTTAAGCGCTATATTAGTGGAGAATTCATAAATAGTTTTACCATTATTAACTGATTTATATAAGGTTAATGCGTCTTGTTTCTGCTCTTTTGTAGGTAAAACACGCACCGATTGATAGCCAATAATACGATCTTGATCATATATTGGCGTGACGTAAGCATCCACCCAATAAAAGTCACCGTTTTTACAGCGATTCATGATCAAACCTCGCCATGAATCACCGCGCTTTAATTTTTGCCACATATCGTTAAATGCAGCCCTTGGCATCTCGGGATGGCGCACCATATTATGAGGTTGACCAAGTAATTCTTCTCTTGAATATCCAGCAATACGACAAAAATTATCATTTGTGTAGGTGATATTACCATTAAGATCGGTCGTTGAAATTAATTGCTCATCTATCGAGAAAGTGACTTCTTTCCCTGTTAAGTTTTTACTCATGTTGACTCACTATTTAATGGTAATGGTTTGTTTTATTGGATAATTATCATTGTAAGAGTGTGGAGTATATCACCTAAATATATATTTTTTTAGATGAAAAAAATTTGTTTATAAAATTTCATAAAAAAGGGGAAGTATAATACTTCCCCAAAGGTAACCTCAAAGAGGTTAACTAACGCAAGAGCGTGTTCAATAAAATAAGTTATAAAACATATTTTATTGAAAGTTGTGCATAGTCAGAGTCTATATCCATATCAGCAACTTCATAGTTACCAATTTCGAAACCGTATGAAAGTTCTTTAGTTACGCTTTTAAAGATGTTTACACCCCAATGTGTACGGTCGCGATCTGATTCATCCGTTTCAGTATTACCATAGAAAACATTACTACGTAATGATTCACTCCAAAAATGGCGGTAGGCAACCATGATAGAAGTAACATCTTCAACTTCTTCACCTACTAAATCGGTAGCGGCTGTAGCACCTACATAACGACCAGTGTTACCTCCATGGAATGCAAAGCGAAAATCATCATCACCAACTGTTTTAATTTTACCTGAAATACCGTAACCGAATGCTGATTCAGATTCTCCGCCTAAGGTATTTAGTTGGCGAGCAACAGCTGAAATAGCCACATTACCCCAATCACCATTAAAGGTGTATTTACCGATAACATCAGGCATAGAATCTTGAGAGGTATCGCCACCATAAGATTCAGGATTTTCAATTGCTACTTGGAAGTTGCCGGTGGTATAGCGAATTTGTGATTGGCGAACAAAGGCAGTAGCCACTAATGGACCACCAAAGTCAACCGACTCAGCTAATGAACTAGTATTCATAAAAGTAGACCATGTTTGACCGACGGTCCAGTTTTTATATTTAATAAAGGCGTGGCGTAAACGCGGGCTTGTAGAATTGGTTAACACTTGGTTACCAGTGCCGGTATAAAAATCCATTTCAACAAAACCGGTGATATCACCATGAACGTATTTAGTATTTAGGCGTGAAGAGGCCGCTGAAAACTTAACACTTGAAACATCGCCACTTGCGGCATTGCCAATCCAAAAATCACCTAAATAAGAATTAACATCGCCGTCTACGTAACGAACATCGGCTTGGAGGTAACCACCAAAACTAATACTGTCAGTGTCGCTAATTTTTACGGTATATCCCGCATTTGCTGAACCTGCCATAGCTAGCAGTCCAGTTGCTATCAATAGTTTTTTTTTGTTAAACATTCTAATTTCCCCGTTTTAGTTTTTAAGCCATGGAAAAACAATTTCATTTTTCCGGCATTCTTTATCTTTTATATTATTTTTATAGATAACTTATAAGGTAGTGTGTTCTGGGTTTTTTAGGAATTAGACCTAAGTCTAAAGTTTGGGGATTTGTGTATAGACTTTAGTCGAGAATGACGATTTTTCTTGATTATATCGTACGAAAAAACCTACTGAACGTTTTTTGCTTTCCTCTTGATGGCTAATTGTTACAATTGGGATAATTATAATAAAAGGTGAGTTTTATGAAGAAGTATCTTTCATTTATTCCTTTGTTAACATTGATATCGTTAGCAACTAATGCAGAACAAATAACAGAAAACGATTATAAACGTGCTGAACAACGTTTATCACAAACAACCAGTAAATTAGTTACAGGTACGGTTGATTATCCACATTGGATGAGTAATGGGGAACTGAGTTATCGTAGTTATACTGACCAAGGGAACCGCTTTTTTACTGTTAATGCGAGTACACAAAAAAAGGTGCTTGCCTTTGATCATAGTAAGCTTGCGGCATCGTTAGCCCGAGTCACTGAAAGTGAGATTGACTCAAATAAATTACCTTTCTATCAAATTGATATTGATAACAAAAAATTCTTAGCATTGACTGTTAAAGGCAAAACTTATCGCTGTGATTTACGTGATTATTTGTGTAAGCAAGACATAAAAGCTAAACAGCGCAATGAATTACTTGCGCCAAATGGTAAAAAAGCAGTCTTTATTCGTGACTATAACTTATGGATGCGCAACCTTGTTAATAATACGGAAACACAACTCACTACTGATGGTGTAAAAGACTTTGGCTATGCTACTAACAATGCTGGCTGGGTTCGAAGAGATACTCCTGTCGTAAAGTGGTCACCAGATTCTAAAAAATTAACAACCTTCAAGCATGATAGTCGTAAAGTTGGTGAAATGGGGGTTATATCGACAAATGTCGGACACCCTAAAATTGATGTATGGAAATATCCGTTACCAGGTGATGAACATATTTTTAGCATAGAGCGTGTAGTTATTGATGTTGAATCTAGAGAGATTATTAAACTCGACATGCAACCTGATGCACATCGTTCATCAATCACTGATCATGTTGCTGGTCGCGATGGTAGTTTATTAGATATAGATTGGGCTGAAGATGGAAAAAGTTTCGCTTTTGTCTCAACAAGTAGAGATCATAAAAGTGCGACGTTAAACATTGCTGATGCGAACACAGGCAAAGTTAAAACTATTTTTACTGAAACGCAGAAAACATTTTTTGAGTCGGGTGTGAGCGGTATTAGTTGGCACTATTTGCCAAAAACCAATGAGGTTATCTGGTTTTCTCAACGGAGTAATTGGGGGCATTTATATTTAATTGATGCGACAACAGGAAAAGTGAAGCACCCTATCACTACAGGTGATTGGACAGTATTAGAACTTCTTCACGTTGATAAAAAGACAGGAAAACTTATCTTTACTGGCGCAGGACGTGAAGGTGGCGACCCTTATTTCCACTATTTATATAGCATTAATAAAGACGGTTCAGAGTTAACATTATTAACTCCTGAGAAAAAACACCATCGCATTACCTTAAGTGATGATGGACAGTATTTTGTTGATAGTGTGTCTACTCCGACGATACCGACAGAAACCTTTGTACGTAGCACTGTCTCTCGTTCAGGTTTTTTGATTGAGAAAATGGATATCAGTAAGTTAGTTGCGTCAGGCTGGCAAGCGCCAACGCCTTTTGTGGTTAAAGATCGTAATGGAGAACAAGATATTTACGGCTTGTACTTTAAACCGTCTAATTTTGATGAGCATAAAAGTTATCCTGTGATCAATTACCTTTATCCTGGTCCACAAGTCGGTAGTATTCGAGGTCGTCACTTTCAGGCTTCACGAAGTGATCATAATGCACTAGCTGAGTTAGGTTTTATTGTTGTTGCAATTGATGCTTTAGGAACACCAGGGCGGTCAAAAAGTTTTCATGATGGTTATTATGGCAACATGGGTGATAGCGGTATTCCTGATCAAGTTGCTGCTATTAAACAATTAGCCAAAAGATATCCATGGATTGATGACAGTCGTGTTGGTATTTGGGGACACTCTGGTGGTGGTTTTGCTTCAACCCGTGCAATGCTTACTTATCCAGACTTTTATAAAGTAGCTGTGTCTGAAGCTGGCAACCATGACAACCGCAATTATGCGGATGAATGGGGTGAAAAATTCCATGGGCTATTGGTTAATAATGAAGATGGTACTACCAATTATGATAGCCAAGCGAATCAACTGATTGCTAAAAATTTAAAGGGTAAATTATTGCTGGTACACGGTACCACTGATACTAATGTTCCACCATACAATACATTATTAGTAGCAGAAGCTTTGATTGCTGCCAATAAAGATTTTGATATGATCATGCTACCTAATCGTAATCATGGTTTTGCGAGAGAACCTTTTATGATACGTAAACGTTGGGATTATTTTGTCACTCATTTAATGGGGCTTACGCCGCCAAAAGAGTTTGTTTTTACTAGCCTTAAAAAATAATTACCAGCATACAATAGTAATAAGGGAGCATTCGCTCCCTTTTTTATTGTTTATTTACCCTTTAACTACTCCTAGTTCTAGCGCACTTCATTGTGCCAGATCAAACTTTAATAAGTGTAAGCACGTTATTATCAATATAACAAAGGAGATCGTTATGAACGTGCAACAAATAGCGGGTCTGTTAAAAGACAAAAAAGTAGAATTGACCAAACGGGTTGATGCAATAGAAGCTGACTTTAAAAAAGGACGTTCTGCAGACTTTACTGAACAAAACACTGAAAGTGAAAATGATGAAGTGTTAGATGAAATTCATCACGAAGCTAAAGTTGAACTACAATTAGTTAATGAAGCGCTGCAGCGTCTAGAAAATGGCCTTTATGGTAAATGCAGTGAATGTGAGGGTGATATTTCATCTGAGCGCTTATTAGCTTTACCCTATACAAAAAAATGTATTAATTGCGCACAATAGGAGAAGAAAATGCTAGTTGATAAACATGATTTACACCATGAGTTTCCTGAATACGAAGATAAAATTCATCAATTAAAAACAGAGGATGCTCATTTTGCTCGCTTGTTTAAAGAATACCATGAGCTTGATCATGAAGTGCATCGTATTGAACAAGGCGTTGAAAATACCTCTGATGATTATTTAGAAGAAAAGAAAAAACAACGGTTAAATTTAAAAGATCAGTTATTCGCTATGTTAAAAGAAGCATAAAACTCAGCTTTAATTACCTAGAAAAATGAGTAGGACATTAACATTTTATGGTTATTGTCCTTTTAATTGAGTTTTTGTTTGATTAGTTGCACAAAACAAGATCTAGGATACTATTAAATATAGTTTTCAATAAATTGTGAGTAATGTGCCTAGATATAACCCGTTATGTTTAATTGTGACTTTAATCTTACTGTGTTTACCTACTATTGGTCAGGCTAACGATCAAGTCGTTCTACAATTAAAATGGCAACATCAGTTTCAATTTGCAGGTTATTATGCCGCAAAACAGCAAGGGTATTATCAGGCTGCGGGGTTTGATGTTGAAATTAGAGCGAGAAATAAGCAAACAAATCCAGTAGATGATGTGCTAACTGGCGCTGCAACCTTTGGTATTACTGATTCTACTATAGTATTACAGCGCATGTTAAATAAGCCCGTCGTGGTGCTCAGTGCTATTTTTCAACATAGTCCGCTAGTCTTTATGACGTTGGCCTCTTCCGGAATTAGAACGCCAGAAGATTTAATCGGCAAGAAAATTTCATATCAAAAAAATGTGGATAGTGCCTCTCTTTCTGCCATGTTTTTAGCTATGGGTATTTCTGAAGACCAATTTACATTTGTGCCATTTAATTTTAATGATGAACGATTGTTAGATGGCGAAGTCGATGCACTTTCTGTGTATAGCATTAATCAACCTCATTATTATCAAAGAAAAAATATTGATGTAACCTTAATTAAGCCAGCGGATTATGGCATTGATTTTTACGGCGATCTCATTTTTACCTCACAAAAATATGTCAAAGAAAACCCTGATAAAGCGCAAAAATTTGTAGAAGCGAGTATTAGAGGATGGGAATATGCGCTCAGTCACCAAGAAGAGCTTATCGATTTTATTTTAAAAGAATATCAGCCAATTGTAGATAAAGAACAATTACGCTTTGAAGCACGAAAAATGAAACCGTTAATTATTTCAGATATGATCCCCATAGGTACTACTTACAAAGGGCGATTTTCTCAAATAGCACAAACGTATTATGAATTAGGTCTGGCTGAAGAAAATCCTTCACTGCAAGGGTTAGTGTTAGCTGATTATATCTTGCCAAAAACCACTATTAATATTCGTTATGTTATTTTTTCCATCGCTGCTTTTGTATTGATATTGCTTTTCGTCTTAGGCTTTAACTACCAACTACGTCGATTAGTTCAAATTAAAACTGGTAAATTAAATGAGCTCAATAGCGAACTTAAAGAACATTTACAGAAACTGGATGAGAGGAATCAACAACTTGAAGAAGCTAAACATTTAGCTGAAGTTGCAAGCCAAGCAAAAAGTCTTTTTGTAGCTAATATGAGTCATGAAATTCGTACACCTATGAATGGTATTTATGGGTCTTTGCAAATACTCGAGCAAGAAAATCTTAATGAGAGTGCTAAAGTTTTCGTTGATAATGCCTTATCATCTACTCAAAGCTTGTTGTTCATTATCAATGATATTTTAGATTTTTCTAAAATTGAAGCAGGTAAATTAACACTTGAATATTGTGTATTTGATCTCTTTGAAATTATTGATCAAATAACCCTGCAACTAAAATCTTATCAAGAGAGGAAAGGTGTAATTTTTACTGTAGAAATAGCCCCTCATACCCCTCAATTTTGGGAGGGTGATCCTACTCGATTAAGACAGGTACTTTTAAACTTACTTACCAATTCACTTAAGTTTACAGAAAAGGGCGATGTCAATTTAAGTTGTAAAAGTAATGCTGAGACTTCTCAATTGATCTTTGTTGTTAGAGATACTGGTATTGGCATGGATGAAACCGCATTAACAACTTTATTTGATAAATTTAGTCAGGCAGATACTTCTATTACACGTAAGTATGGAGGCACTGGCTTAGGCATGTCAATTTGTAAAACGTTAGTCGACCTTATGGGAGGTACACTCGAGGTTGAAAGCGAAGTTGGCCAAGGTAGTACGTTTACACTCACATTATCACTTAACAAAGCGGATAAACCCCTTAGCTACAATACTGATGTAACACAAGTGAGTGACTTAAGTGAAAAAACAATTTTAGTTGCTGAAGACAATCGTGTTAATCAGGTCATTATCAATAAGCTGTTAGCTTCAACGAATGCTACTGTCATTATTGTGGGTAATGGCGAGGAAGCTATAGCCGCTTATGAAAAATATCACCCAGAATTAATTTTTATGGATATTCAAATGCCGGTCATGGATGGTATTAAGGCATGTCAGCAGATCAGGGAAATTGATAAGAATGTAACTATTATTGCATTAACTGCCAATGTGATGAAAGAAGATGTTGAACGTTATCTTGCTTCTGGTTTTGATGATCATATTGGTAAGCCGATTGAAAGAAATGTGCTCTATGCTTTATTGTCTAGCCTATTTTCAATCAAGTAATGAGGTTTTACGCTATATGTCTACAAGAGTACCCTTTCTAATGTAACAGAGTCATGCATAGTCGCGAGTTGTGCTAATAATAACTCTGCAGTGGCAATGGCATCATTTAAGGCGTTATGAGCAAAATATTCAGGTAGCTGGTGTGAGTGTCGTAATGCACTTAGTCTCAGTTGAGAAGGGTCATAAGCTATATCACGTTTATCTAACTGTCGTTTGGCTAACACTAAGGTGTCAATGATCGCTAATGGTGGTACTAAACCATAAACCTCTAAACAAGCTCGTTGTAAAAATTGTCGTTCAATACGAGCAAAATGTACTAGCATTACCTTTCCCGCCAATGCTTCTAATAGATTGTCTAAGACTTCTTTTAAGGTCGCCCCTTGTGACTTTTGCTCATCCATTATTTGATGAATAGCGACATTGTCAGGCGAAAGTGCTTTTTGAGTGTTGATTATTTTATGGTAGCAAGTGCTAAGCTTAATTTGCTGATGGCACATTTCTACATAGCCAACACTGAGTAATTTATCCTTTATGGCATCAAGCCCTGTTGTTTCAAAGTCTACAGAAAGTATTTTTACTTCAGACAAGGGCGTATTAGGTGAAGGGAATGGTTGAGATAAAAAGTGTTTTAATGGCCCTTCAGGGGCACGTGCTAGAACACGTTTTCGTTGAGCTTCGTAGCCGATTAACCAGCGTAGTAAAGGGTGATGACTATACATATTTTACTCTAAAAGGTGGTCTGTCTATTATCTTGCATGGTTTTAATCACTTTAAAGGCATCTTTTAAATGTTCTCGTTCAAGTTTAGAGATATCTTTTGGCGCCAAATAATTATCAGGTGCTTCACCTGCTTGTATCTTATTCGCTTGGTGATTCATTCGTAAAATACCAAGAAATTCATAGGCATCAATTAAATTAGCAGCAGATGCTTTGGTTAATGAAGGGGTACCTGCCGCTAATTTTAACCGCTCTATAGTGTTTGTTGCGGCAATGCCTTCTGATAGTGCATAAATACGAGCTAAATCAACAATAGGCGCAATACCATTATGTTTTAAATCTAATGCGGCTTTATTTTTTCCATTAGAAATTAGCACAAAATCTCTGAAAAAACCCAGAGGTGGTCTTAATGCTAATGCATTACGCGAAAGGTGAGCTAAAAATAGGCTATTACCTTTGGTTTTCTGAAGTAATTGAGTACGGACTTCTTCGACTAAGCTATCATCTCCATAAATAGTGACTAAATCAAAGAAAACACAGCTATTTAACAAAGCCTGTGGTCTCGGTGTATTGACCCATTGATCAAAATATTGATGCCAACTTGATTGGGGCTGACACCATTTGCTATTGGTTGCCATAATATTACCAGGACAATAAATAAATCCACAGCTAGCTAGGCCATCTGATACAAAGGTCGCTAAGTCTTTAAACCAGGCTTTATCTTCAGCGATAACATCGTTTGAAAAGATAATAGCATTGTCTTGATCTGAGTGAGCAAATTGTTCTTGTCTCGCTTGTGACCCAGCTGCCAACCAAGCCCAAGGCGCTGGTGCCGGGCCATAAATTACTTCGGCTAATTCAATTAAACGTATTGTTAAAGCCGAGGTAATAGCACTAATACTTTTGCCAATATGATCAGCTGTGGTGCCAAGTTTTGCCATTTTCACTTGCAACTTAGGTAATAGAGCACTGATAGACTTTAAAGCGTCAACGTCATTTGCTCTACGGATCATATTGGTAATATTGATGGCATTTTGACCTTCGTTGTTCATTAAATCAGTAATGGTTACCATGGCTGTTAATTGGCCATTTTCAGTAACAGGTAAGTGGTGAATGCGCTTACTCGTCATCAACATTAAGGCATCATAAGCCCGATCGTTGCTATTGAGAGTCATCATCTCGGTTGTCATTATTGAAGATACCGGTTGGTCAAAAGGTAAGCCTTGGGCGACGCAACGACGACGAATATCTTTATCGGTAATAATCCCTACAGCCTTTAGCTTATTCATGACAACTAAGCATGAAAAGCAGAGTTCAGTCATTTTAATAGCAGCTTGTTGAATACTTTTATCACTATCAATTGTTGCTACAGGCCCGTGACAAAATTGGCTAACGGAAGTGTCCATTAATGAAGAAGAGAGAATCGCGTCTTCATTAAATTGCGTCATTTGTGTATTTAGACGCTCTTCTGCACTGTTTTCAAAAAAGCTAATAATTTTAGGGTAATTAGAAACAATGTTATTGAGGGTAGAATAATCAAGTGAATAAAGTAAGGTATCTTCTTCGGTTAAGACTTTAATATCCAAGGATTTATCCGTTGAAATAAATACGGTGCAGATATCGGCTTCACCATATTTACCTAATAATTCATCTTGTGGTGAATGGTAGGCTAATGCCCCTTTGCGAATAATATAAAGTGTTTTTATACCACTTTCTTGCGCAGGTAACGTGTTGTTTTTACGAATATAGGTGATATTTATTGCTTTAGTTATTTGAATAAGCACCTGTGAAGGTAATTGATCAAAAGGTGGAATAGCTTGTATAAAAGCGGTGATTTCAGCTAATTCATTATCCATTAATGTTACCTCTGCGATTAGGGTCAGTATGATCCCATTCATGATGGTAGGTTATATTGTTTGTAGTTTATTTAGCTAACCTAAGTCAATGTTAATTACTTTACTCTAGACTAAAGTTTAATACCTTGTCAGATAAAAGCTTGTTAGTGTTTAAATTAGTTAAAATTCGCAACGGATTTTTGTTCTATATGGGCAGTAACCTAATGAGAATTTTGCTAATTACAATAACAGGTAAATAAGCGTACTAATAAATATAAAACGCTCTATTGAATGATCAAAATGTTCATTTAGTAACATTGCTAGGAGAGAATAATGGAAGACAATAAAACATATTGGCAAGAGAACCTTCGCCTAATATTCATCTGTCTTGTAATCTGGTTCGTAGTGTCATTTGGTTTCGGTTTGCTTTTAGTTGAGCCGCTAAATGAGATTCGTCTAGGTGGGTACAAACTAGGTTTTTGGTTTGCACAACAAGGCTCTATTTACACATTCGTAGGTTTAATTTTTTGGTATACCAAAAAAATGAATGACCTTGATAAAAAATACAACGTGGAGGAATAGAGAATGGATGAATTAACACTCTATACAAATATTGCTGTTTTCGGCTCTTTTGCTCTTTATTTTGCCATTGCGTGGTGGGCTAGAGCAGGTTCTACAAGCGAATTTTATGTTGCCGGGGGCGGTGTTACACCAATGCAAAATGGTATGGCAATTGGTGCCGATTGGATGAGTGCAGCATCATTCATTTCAATGGCAGGATTAATTGCCTTTTTAGGTTACGGTGGTTCTGTATTCTTAATGGGTTGGACCGGTGGTTATGTGTTGTTGGCAATGTGTTTAGCGCCATATATGCGTAAACATGGCAAATTTACTGTACCTGAATTTATTGCGGATCGTTATTACTCAAAAAGCGCGAGAATCGTCGCGGTTGTTTGTTTAATTATTGCATCCTTAACTTATATTATCGGTCAAATGAAAGGTGTTGGTGTCGCTTTTTCTCGTTTCTTAGAAGTTGAATACGATACCGGGCTTTATATAGGAATGTTCGTTGTTTGGGTATACGCAGTATTAGGTGGCATGAAGGGCATTACCTATACGCAAATTGCTCAATATTGTGTACTGATTTTTGCTTATACAATTCCAGCGATATTCATTTCATTGCAATTAACAGGTAACCCAATCCCACAATTAGGTTTAGGGTCTACACTTGCTGATGGTAGTGGTGTTTACTTACTTGATAAGTTAGACATGGTTGTTACCGATTTAGGTTTTAAAGAATATACTACTGACAACATGGGCGGCACGTTAGATATGTTCGCTTACACTATGTCTCTTATGATCGGTACTGCCGGTTTACCACACGTTATTATGCGCTTTTTCACGGTTCCAAGTGTAAAAGCTGCACGTCAATCAGCCGGTTATGCGTTAGTCTTTATTGCTTTACTTTATACGGTAGCTCCAGCTGTTGGTGCGATGGCGCGTTTCAATTTAATGAATACGATTGAGCCAGCTGCAGGTCAAAACTTAGTTTATGATGAACGTCCTCAATGGTTTAAAGATTGGGAAACTACGGGTCTACTTAAATTTGAAGATAAGAACGGTGACGGTAAAGTTCAATACACCGCGGATAAAGCAACCAATGAAATGGTAAAAGTTGACCAAGATATTATGGTATTAGCTAACCCTGCTATTGCAAATCTACCTAATTGGGTCATTGCACTTGTGGCCGCCGGTGGTTTAGCTGCTGCGTTATCAACAGCGGCAGGTTTATTGTTGGCAATATCCTCTTCTATTTCGCATGATTTAATGAAAGGGGTCTTTACACCTGATTTATCTGAGAAGAATGAGCTACTTGCTGGACGTATTGTAATGACAGTATCTGTGGGGGTAGCGGGTTACCTAGGTTTAAATCCGCCGGGATTTGCCGCAGGGACGGTGGCACTCGCCTTTGGTTTGGCTGCCTCTAGTATCTTCCCTGCATTAATGATGGGTATATTCTCTAAGAAAATGAGCGGTACAGCGGCAGTAGCCGGTATGTGTTCTGGTCTAGGTGTAACTATGTTATATGTATTCCAACATAAAGGGATTATGTTTATTCCTGGTACATCATTCTTAGGTGATATGGGAGCAAACTGGTTCTTCGGTATCTCTCCAAATGCCTTTGGTGCGGTAGGTGCTCTGGTTAACTTTGCCGTTGCATTTATATTACTTATGTTTACTGGACCAGCGCCAGCACATATTCAACAAATGGTGACTAACTTCCGTACACCTCATGGTGAAGTTGCTGAAGCTCACGCCCATTAATTGAGTAAATAACACGTGTATACGTGATACACATAAAGGCTCCTAAATATGGAGCCTTTATTTTATTACCGTAATAATTATTATCTTAGTTTATTTGTATATAATGAATAAACTAAGGTAATCATTATTAAGTAAATTTCATTTAAAAGAGCGATAGGAAAATCAATGAATCGTCATACTAAAACAGCTTTATATGTAGCACCTATTTTAATTCTTGGTGGATACATCTTGTCAGATATGTACCTAGAAAATAAAGCGCATGTTGCAAAAGTAATTGAACTCACAACAGAAGGGCAGTGCGACGTTATTAATCAGCATTGCGTTTTAAAATCAGGGGAGTTTGAGGTCAATGTGACTCACGATAATGGTATTACCACCTTTAATTCTACTTATCCTTTAGATACCGCGACTTTATTTTTGGTAGATGCTAATAATGAAAGTTCTTTTTATCAGTTAGGTATGAAAGACACGCCTTATTATTGGAAACGTGAAACCCCTTTAGGTCAGTTAGTTGCTAATAGTGGCGAGCAATATAAGTTACGTTTAATTGCAGAAATTAAAGGGGGTAAGTACATTGCCGAATTCACGACAAAAACAAAATAATATATTTACCCATGATTAAAATGGCAATAAATAGGCTTTTATAACACTATAAGGCTTGATATCTTATAGGTTGACGAACTAACAAGAGACACCCATGTTCCCTAATTGGCAGTTATCAATCATTAGTATTGGTTACATATGTTTATTATTTTTGATTGCCTATTTAGGTGATAAGTATCGCCATAAAATTGTTAAAAAAAGCCAATCAATTATCTATGCATTAACACTGGGTGTTTATTGTACGTCTTGGAGCTTTTTAGGTACAACGGGGCAGGCATCTACTAACTTTCTGTCTCACGTACCTATTTATCTTGGGCCTATTTTACTCTTTATTTTTGCATGGCCTTTTATACAACGAATTATTCGGGTGAGTCTGAAGTTAAATTTAACTTCTGTTGCTGATTTACTCGCTGCTCGATTTGGTAAGTCTCATAATTTAGCGATTTTAGTGACGCTTGTGGCTTTAATCGGGACCTTGCCATATCTGGCCTTACAATTAAAATCTATTGTCTATTCATTTCAACAGTTACAAGCCGGTACACAAATAAGTACTTGGCGCTTTGGTTTAATTGTTAGTTTTATTTTAGCTGGATTTACCATTGTATTTGGTATTCGCAACATTGATGTCACCGAACGTCATCCAGGTGTTATGTTAGCCATTGCGTTTGAAAGCTTAGTCAAACTATTAGCGTTTCTTGCTGTCGGTATTTTTGTCACCTTTTTTCTATTTGATTCACCCATGGTTATTTGGGAACAATCAGGGGCTGATCGCCAGCTTTATCATAATACCAACCTCTCTAATATTTTATCTATGTCGGCAATGTTGGTGATTGTTATGGCAGCATTTTTGTCTTTACCTCGTCAGTTTCAAGTGATGGTTGTTGAGTTAAAAGATCAAAAAGATACTTGGTTAGGACGTCGCGTATTCCCGATTTATTTATTAGTGTTTGCTTTATTTGCAGCACCGCTAGGCTTAGCTGGCGATATGTTGTTAGGTGGCAAGGTGCCTGCAGATGCTTATGTCCTTTTTTTACCATGGTCACAACAACAAACTTGGTTAACTCTGGTCGCTTTTATTGGGGCCATATCAGCTGCAAGTTCTATGGTCATTATTTCGTCAATTGCGCTTAGTACTATGCTCAGTAATGAAATTGTTTTTCCTATGCTGTTTCGCTCAGACAAGGCTAAAAATACAGATTATGAAAAATTCCGTTCCCGTTTACTTTATATTCGGAAGTTTCTTGTTTTAATCGTTATTTTACTTGGTTATAGCGTATTTTTAATGGCATCACCTGATACCTTAAGTTCTCTTGGTGAAGTCGCGTTTGGCGCGTTTGCTCAGTTAACACCCGCCTTGATTGCAGCCTTCTACTGGCGACGGTCAACCTTAACGGGTGTATATGGAGGTATACTAGTTGGCTTTATGTTGTGGCTGATATTGAATTTCTTACCGCAATTTGGCTTATACCAACAACCTTTTAACGATGGCTTATTACCGGCAACAAGTATTTCAAGTCTATTAAGTTTGTTAGCCAATGTTATTGTTATGTGGGCTCTTTCTCAAATTAGCCGACAAAGTGTACAGGAACGTGTGCAGGCGTCGTTATTTTTAGAATGGCAAACCCCTAATGTTTTAAGCTCACAAATTAATCGTCATATTGATTATCGTGAATTGGAATTGTTAGTTTCTCGTTTTGTTGGCGTGAAAAAAGCACGTAGTAGTTTTGCCAAATTTCAGCGTAGTACCATTAGAAAACAACTGGGCAATGTACCTTATAATCAAATGTTGCTACAGCATACAGAGAATACTTTAGCGAGTGTGATGGGATCATCGAGTGCACGTTTAGTATTATCTTCTGCGATAGATGGTCGAGATATTGCTATTGATGAAATAGCTATGCTCGTCGAAGAAGCATCAAGCCAGAGGTTACAGTATAGTGAACGCTTACTTCAAAGTGCTATAGAAAATGCCAGTGAGGGTATTTCGATCGTTGACCATGATCTCAATCTTGTTGCTTGGAATAAGAAATATCTTGATATTTTTAAGTACCCGAAAGAATTAATTTATAAGGGTTGCCCGATAGAAAAATTGATCAGATTTAATATTGCACGTGGTTTAGTAGGAGAGGGCGACTTAGAACAACAAGTTAATAAGCGTTTACATTACTTACGTAACGGTAGCCCGCACAGTTCCGAACGTGTGCATGATGACGGTAAAGTGATTCGAATAGAAGGTAATCCGCTGCCAGGTGGTGGATTTGTTATGTTATTTTCAGACATTACCGCCTATCGACAAGCAGAACAAGTGCTTAAAGAAACGAATGTTGACCTTGAAACTATCATACAAGAACGCACACAAAAGCTAGAACAAACTAATGAAGCACTTGCTATTGCACGAGAAAAGGCTGAACAAGCACATATTAAAAAAAGCTTATATTTAAAAGCATGTTCACACGATTTAATGCAACCCTTAGAAGCGGCGCGGTTGTTTACATCTGCTTTATCAAGCCAAGATAATTTAAATGATGATCAACAGCGGCAAGTTGAAAATATTGACCGATCGTTAAAAGTAGCTAATGACTTGTTATCTGAGTTAGGAGAAATTGCCCGTATTGAAAGTGGTAATATCAAACCACATTTTACTGCTTTCTCATTAAATGATTTACTCAAAGAGCTGGCACAAGAGTTTTCAGCCTCTGCAATTGAAAATCAAGTGAAATTTCGTGTTGTTCCAACGAAGGCGTGGATACTTTCCGACCGTGGTTTATTGCGACGAATTTTACAAAATTTGATCGCTAATGCTTTTCGTTACGCCAGCCCCGGTACTATTTTAGTTGCATCAAGAGCCATTAAAAATAAGGTGGATATTTTTGTCCTTGATAATGGCCCAGGTATTCCGGTAGACAAACAGGAAATTGTTTTTGAACAGTTTATTCAATTGAATAATACGCCAGTAAACGATGGTCGTGGCTTAGGACTTGGCTTAAATATTACCCAAAGTTTGAGCCAGCTGTTAGGGCATCAATTAGGGCTAAAATCAGAAAATAATCAAGGGTGTAAATTTTGTGTTTCGGTAGAAAAAACTAAACCTCAATTTAAACTAGCGATAGATAAACCATTAGCGAAAGAAGGGCTCAAAGGGGTTACTGTTATGTGTATTGATAATGATACCGATGTGCTTAGAGGTATGGTTGAATTATTAAATGCCTGGCAATGCAATGTGTTATCAGCGGATTCATTTAGTCATGCGCAAACAATATTTGCTGAGCATGTGGATGAGGTTGAAATTTTGTTAGTGGATTATCAATTAGAAAATGACCTCAATGGCTTAGATCTTATTGCGTCAATGCGGGAGCAATGTAACCACTATTTGCCTGCTATTTTAATTTCGGCGACAACAGATGTGGATATTGAAGAAAAAACAGATGATGCTGATGTGGGGTATATGCGCAAGTTGGTGAAACCAGCAGCCTTGCGATCTATGATGAGTGCAATGCTGGCACAAAAATTACAGGCTAAATATATGCCGGATAAACATTAATCATGCTGGTACTCATTGCTAGCAAAGCTCTTGCGTTAATACCTAGGTGTGATCATTAAAGTCTTATTAAAATGGCCAAGTAAATTGTTAATCTAACTTATTTTAATTAACGCTAATCTTTACTCGTTAGAAAAACTTGATTCTGATATATCAAGTTGCCCAATGGCGATAACTGCCTGTGTTCGATTACGTACATTAAGTTTGCGAAAAATAGCCGTAGCATGCGCTTTGATTGTTGCTTCAGATACATTTAAGTCATAGGCGATTTGTTTGTTTAGCATACCCTGAGCAAACATCATTAATATTTTATATTGTTGTTGGGTTAAACTGGCTACGCGTTCGGCAATATCACTGTATTCGCAATCATCTCGCTGTAACTGAAAATGCTCTGGCACCCAAGTGTCACCCGCTAATACATGTTGAATAGCGGTAAAGATGGTAGTGACAGGAGTTGATTTTGGTACAAAACCCGCCGCACCATATTCCATGGCCTTAGCGATGGTTTCTTGATCTTCATGAGCAGAAACAATGACGACAGGTATTTGCGGAAAATGATTACGAACATGAATAAGGGTATTAAACCCATGAGCACCGGGTATATTCAGATCAAGCAACAAAAGATCGGCGTCATTATTCTGAGTTAGCTTTTGTTCTAATTCTTCAATGGTTTGTGCTTCAACCCAAGTGGTTTGGGTTAATTGTACCTTTAACGTATCAAGTAGTGCTTGTCTAAACAATGGATGATCATCAGCTATTATTATTTTTTCTGGCTGAATCATAATGTTAAACCTCAAAATTACCAACAGACTAGAGTATACATAAAAAATAACAAAAAGTTCACTAGTGAAAAATCTAATGAACTTTTATTATGTCTGAGAGGCTTCTTGGGCTATTTGACGGGGATTTCCTTGAGAACAGCAACCAGTAGTTCCCAATACTGAGCAACGGTGGCAATTTCAATTTTTTCGTCAGGAGAATGAGGAAATTTGATCGTTGGACCAAATGACACCATATCCCAATGAGGGTAAGCGGTTTTGAATAATCCACATTCTAAGCCAGCATGAATGACCATAACTTCTGGTATTTTGCCAAAAAGCGTTTGGTAGGTATTACGCACTGTAGCCATAATGGGAGATTTTATATCAGGTTTCCAGCCGGGATATGCACCAGAAAATTGAATATCAGCATTTGCTAGTTTAAAGACAGAATCCACCATGGTTTGTGTAGCAAGACGGCCATCATCATGCAAACTGCGTATTAATGTTAAGGCTTCGAATTTTTTACCTTTAGTACGCATTACCCCGAGATTAAGTGATGATTCGACAATACCTTCTATATCATCACTCATGCGAATCACACCATTAGGACAAGCATTTAATGCTCTTAATATATTGATTTGACATGTTTTTGTCCAACACTCTTCAAATGTTTCTGGAGAAATTAGCAACATCTCAATATCGGGTTCTACCGTATGTAAATTGGTTTTTATGGTGGTAATATATTGGTCTAAGTGTGCTTTGAATGCGTCAACGTCTTGTTGGGCGATAACAAAACTTGTATCAGCTTCACGTGGAATAGCATTACGTAAACTGCCTCCTGATAACTCAGTTAAATGCATATCAAATTTTTCACAGGCAGATAACAAAAAGCGTACAAGTAATAAGCATGCATTTGCTCGGCCTAAGTGGATATCAACGCCAGAGTGCCCGCCTTTTAATCCTGAAATATTTAAATTAAATGCTTGGTAATTTTCAGGAACGTCTTGATAGTCAAGAGTAAAGTTAGCTGTGCCATCAATGCCTCCGGCACAACCCATATAAACTTCACCTTCTTGTTCAGAATCGGTATTAATTAATATTTCGCCGGTAAACCAATTAGGCGCTAAGCCAAAGGCGCCTGTCATACCCGCTTCTTCGTCTATAGTGATCAGCACTTCTAAAGGGCCATGGACAATGTCTTTGCTTTCAAGAATAGCAAGAGTAGAAGCGAGTCCGACACCGTTATCAGCACCAAGGGTTGTTCCTTCTGCTTTTACCCAATCGCCATCGACATAAGGCTTGATAGGATCGGTTAAAAAGTCATGGGTTACAGAAGCGTTCTTTTGCGGCACCATATCCATATGTGCTTGTAAAATAACACCTTTACGATTTTCGTATCCTGCAGTTGCCGGTTTAGCTATGCGGATGTTACCTACATTATCTTCACTTACGTCTAATCCAAGGTCTTTTGCCCAAGATTGAATCCACAAAGAAATTTTTTGTTCATGCTTTGATGGATGAGGAATGGCACAAATTTGTTCGAAAAGTTGCCATAAACGTGTAGGTTTTAGTTGTGATAAAGTGCTCACAGAATGATCCTTTAATGAATGTAATTTTTATTATTATTGAATGGTTAAAAACGTATTTACTGCTTATATAATAACGAAATATATCGCTATACGCATGTTTATCGTTAAATTTAAACGAGAGAGAGTGTACGCTATCCTTAACAAGAATAGCGTTAATAGAGGGTGATTATTTACTTGCCATTAAAAATTGCCACTGTTCATTAAAATTATCACTTGGCTTTTTATTAAAACCTGACCGCACATATTGGCTGATTTTTCCTTCAGCGAAAGCCACTAATATATTAGCAAGGGCTTGCTCACTAATAGAAAAACTTTTACCTTCGCGTAACTTACGTTCACGTAAAATTTGTTTAAACTGAGATTCTAATTTATCAAAAAATTGATTAACTCTAGCGCGCAAACGTTCATTTTCACCCATTAATGCATCGCCGGATAAAATACGACACATGCCGGGGTTACGTTCAGCAAAAACTAACAATACATGTAAAATATGATGGCAACGTACCAAGGCTTCTTTGTGATCTGAGAGTATTAAATTTACACGCGAAAACGTTGATTCTTCAATAAATTCAATTAAGCCTTCAAACATACGTGCTTTTGAAGGAAAGTGGCGATATAAAGCGGCTTCAGAAACACCAACTTCAGCAGCTAATTTAGCTGTTGTTATACGTTCACCGGGACTGCTTTGTAACATCAGTGCCAAACATTCTAAAATTTGTTGCTTACGATTGGGCTTTTGATTAACCGACATAAATAGTGTTCTCTAATGCGTGTTATTGGCTGATGGGTCAGCTCAGTTTTTATAGATACTCAATCCAAGTTAACGTAAATATTTTAGCGAAAGTTTACGCACATAAGAATTGAGTATATTTATTATATCCTGTTATTTATTGACTTTCATCTCGTTGTTGGACGATTAAGTCAACTAATTGTTGAGCCACTTTTTGCTTATTAGCTAAGGGGAGGTCATATTGTTGCTCTCGGCTAAAAACAGTTAACGCATTATTATCGCTATTAAAGCCTTGATTAGTTTTTGCGACATTATTTGCTGCGATAAGGTCAAGATTTTTTCTTGTTAACTTATCCTTAGCATAATGGGCTAAATCTTGTGTTTCTGCGGCAAAACCGACAGTAAATGGCTTGTTTTTTAATGCAGCGACATCGGCAACAATATCCGGATTTTTAACTAAGTTAATTTGCATGTTATCGCTGGATTTTTTAATTTTCTCGGTAGCAACTTCTGCGATTTTATAGTCAGCTACTGCGGCACAGGCGATAAAAACATCTGCACTGTTAACATGGGTCATTACTGCTTTATGCATATCTTCGGCGCTAATGACCTCAATACGATTAACTTTATTGGGGCAATCGAGAGAAACAGGTCCTGACACTAAGGTTACCTTCGCGCCGGCATCTGCAGCAGCTTTGGCAAGAGCATAGCCCATTTTTCCTGAACTATGGTTGGAAATATAACGTACGGGATCAATGGCTTCTCTAGTAGGACCTGCGGTAATTAACCAATCTTGGCCAATTAATGTTTGGCTTTGTTGCGCAGTTTGAAAATAATCACAAGCTAATTGAACAAGTTCATCTACTTCAAGCATACGTCCTAAGCCAACATCACCACATGCTTGCTCGCCTTTACCTGGTCCCCATATGTCAAAATCACGGTCTGCTAAACGGGTGACATTCTCTTGGGTGATTTTAGCATGCCACATTTGTTGGTTCATTGCGGGTGCTATGGCTATTTTTGCGGCACTAGCTAAACAAAGGGTTGTGAGTAAATCATTGGCCATACCGACAGAAATTCGAGCTATCGCATCCGCCGTGGCAGGAGCAATAATAATTAAATCGGCCCATTTAGCTATAGCGATATGACCCATAGCTAATTCAGCTTCGGTATCAAGTAAACTATCTGCAACCGCATTGGCTGAAACCGCTTGTAATGTTAGAGGTGTAATAAAGGCTTTGGCACCTTCAGTCATCACAACTTTAACATTTGCGCCTTGATCTTTTAATCGTCTGACAAGTTCTGGTGTTTTGTAAGCGGCAATTCCACCGGTAATGCCAAGTACTAAATTTTTTCCCTGAAGAATACTCATTAACTGCTAATCTTATTAATGTTTGGCGATACAATACCACCAAATAACAATAATTTGAATTGAATACCCAATTCACCGCAAGGGGTAAAAGACATAAGCTGATTAGAAAAGTCTGACAATTTCGCAAAAAATAAAAATGCTGACTAAAATATTGTCTGGAGAATTGGGAATTAACAAGGAAGTGACAATGTTAAAAGATTGGCCTGATCAAGAAAAGCCTCGTGAAAAGCTTCGTCAATTTGGTGCTCAAAGTTTAAGTGATGCCGAGTTGCTTGCTATATTTCTTCGCACAGGCATAAAAGGTTGTAATGTAGTTGATTTAGCGAGAAAACTATTGAGAACCTTTGGCAGTATAGGCGCCATTTATCGCGCCGATGAAAGTGAGTTTTGTCGAGTAAAAGGTTTAGGTATCGCTAAATATGTACAATTACAAGCATGCTTAGAACTTAGTAAGCGTTACTTAGCTGAAGAGTTAACGCTTGGACATGAATTGACATCATCGGACGTAAGTAAAAATTATTTAATGGCTGAATTAAAACACGAAACCCACGAGGTTTTTGCTATGCTATTACTTAATAATCAGCATCAAGTAATTAGTTTTGAAAGGCTTTTTCAAGGTACTATTAATGCCGCAGCTGTATATCCTCGAGTAGTGGTTGAACAGGTATTAAAGCATGGTGCCAGCGCTGTTATTTTTGCACATAATCATCCATCAGGCGTTGCTGAACCTAGCATAGCCGATAAACAAATCACTCAACAACTTAAACAAGCATTAGCCTTAATTGATGTCAGAGTACTAGATCATATGATTATTGCTCATCATCATTGTTATTCATTTGCTGAGCATGGCATTCTTTAATGAAAACAGTTGCAACTAAGTACAATGCCAGTTAATTTTATAGGAGTAGAACTTGCAAGTAAGGACAATTGATGACAGATGCTGATCAAGAAAAAATAAATGAAGAACGTAGACAGTTCTTTAGATTAGATATGGAAAAGGAGCTGGTTGATATTCTTTGGCTGAATGAAAGCGGACAACAATCAGCAAAAAAAATAGCCTGTTTAGATTTTTCACGTGGTGGTCTAAAGTTAGATTGTGACCAAGCAATAGAAATACAAACACCGGTAACCGTAATATTTAAAGCTGCCGATCCACGCAGTCAAAAGTTAACTGGGCGAGTCATTCGATGTATTCAACAAAAGAATGGTTGGTTCGAGATAGCATTAAAACTTGACGATTAGTTGATTTACGCAAATAGTTATTTTATGAACTATAGTTAATGATCGTTGCAATTATATTTAGGTAGTAAAAGAAGGAAATGGCTATATGATGATTTTAGTGGGAGGAGAGAAAGGTGGTAGTGGTAAAAGCTGCCTGGCTCAAAACCTTGCCGTGTATTTTGCTCGAGATAAACAAGCAATAGTATTAATGGTTGATTGTGATCCGCAACGAACAACCTCTGACTGGATTCAAGCACGCAATTCCGATCCAACATTACCTTCAATAAACTGTATTCAGTTATACGGAAAAATCCGTAATGACCTTTTAAGTTTAAATCAGCATTATGATTATGTCATTGTTGATTGTGGTGGCCAAGATAACCTAGCGTTACGCGCTGCTATGTCAGTTGCAGACCATGTGATTATTCCATTACGACCTAAACGTCGTGATTTAAAAACGGTACCCCACATGGAAGACATGTTAAGTACGTGTAAAATGGTTAATCCTAAAATGCTTGCCTCATTTGTGATCACACAATGTCCAGCACTACCGACTCAAGGCGGAAGAATTCGTGAAGCGAAAGAAGTCTGTAGCTCATATGGCATTAATGTTCTAGAAGCCGTTACCTATAACAGAAATGTTTATGATGACAGTGAAGAAAGTGGATCTTCAGTATTAGAAAGTGATCCAACAAGTAAGGCGGCAGATGAAATGAAAGCGATAGCTGAAGAGCTATTAGCAATGAAACCGGACGACTCTCATGAGTTTAAGTGATTTAAAAAAATCTAATCAAGGTAAAACAACGAAAAAGCAGTTCACTGTTGATGAATTTATTGAGGATGCTGAAAACTACGCAAAGGGGGCGCCTGAAATAGTTAGTGGTGACAAATCACAAACTTTAGGATTAAAAGAAGCCATTGCGGCAGCAAAACAATTTGAAGTTAAGCAGCGTGCTGAAAGACAAAAAGCAAAAGCTAAACCGTTTCGTCATGCTACCTTTACTTTGAGTGAGCAAGCTATAAATCAACTACAAGATCTTGCCGCGGGTAGTAACTTAGCAAAATCTAGAATTATACGGATTTTAATTGATGAACTTTGTAACGAAGAGCAACAAGAAAAAATAAATAAATTATTAGCATCAGATGTAGACTAAAAGTGAGTGAAATATAAACATTTTGTTTGGTTTCGAAACAAAAAATGTAATTTCTCTCCCTTTTATCGCCTTAAAACAACCCTTAACTAGCTGATATTTATGGTTTTATTAAACTTGTAGTACAGATTAGTGATAAAAGCTAGATTTAATAAACCAGTTTCTCTATAATATGCCACCTTTTTCAGGATCCCGAGGCGACGGTCTTGGGGAAATAAAGCTCGAGCTGAAATTAATTTTGGAGTACTCATTATGTCTAAAGTTTGCCAAGTAACAGGCAAAAAGCCAGTCGTAGGGAACAACCGTTCTCACGCAAGAAACGCAACACGTCGTCGTTTCTTACCAAACCTTCAATCTCACCGTTTTTGGGTTGAGAGTGAAAACCGTTTCGTTAAATTACGTTTAACTCCGAAAGGAATGCGTATTATCGATAAAAAAGGTATCGATGCAGTATTAACTGACATTCGTGCCCGTGGCGAAAAAATTTAAGGAACCATCATGCGTGATAAAATTCGTTTAGTATCAAGTGCTGGTACAGGTCATTTTTATACTACTGATAAGAATAAAAAGACTATGCCTGAAAAGATGGAGATCAAAAAGTTTGATCCTAGAATCCGTCAACACGTAATATATAAAGAAGCTAAAATTAAGTAAGTTTAGCCTCAAGTATATAAAAAAGCTCAGCAAATGCTGGGCTTTTTTTTTACCCTATTTTTTATTCCTCTCTTCGTCTGATTATTTAGATTTTAATCATAATTATGAGTAATATGTGGCTTAGTTATTGTCGCTATTAAACGACATTCATAGAGGATACAGAATGACACAACTTAAATTAACTTATTTTGATGTAGATGGTGGTCGTGGCGAACCTATTCGCTTAGCACTCCATATTGGCGGTATTGAATTTGAAGATTATCGTTTTCCTTATAGTGCTTTTCTTGAAGAAAGGGAAAAGACACCGTTAGGACAAGTACCTGTTCTTGATGTTGATGGCACAGCTGTTACCCAGTCTAATGCTATTCTTCGCTATGTGGGTAAACAAACTGAGTTATACCCGAGTGATTTATATCAAGCCTTGATATGTGATGAGATTATGGATGTCGCAGAAGACTGTATCAATTCAATCGTATCCACGTTTCAATTCAAAGGCGATGAATTAAAAGTGGCTCGAGAAAAACTAGTGGATGAAGATCTAGCCAAGTATTTAAAATTTATCGAGTCGAAACTTGCTTTACAAGGTGGAGATTATTTTGCAGATCATCGTTTAACAATTGCTGACCTAAAAATATTTCCTATTATTGGTTGGTTGAATTCTGGTAGCCTAGAATATATCCCGATGGATTTAGTGGAAAAGGTTGCCCCACAATTAAATAAACATCTGCAACAAATCAGCAAAGAAGCAAAAGTTGTAGCATATTATCAAGCGAGAAAGTAAATATTTTGATTGTATGGCTAGTCGCTAACCTGAGGTCAGGATAGCGACTAGCGAATATTGCTTAGTGTTAAGTAATGCTACTTTTGTGAAGCTATCCAGTCTTTGGTTAACTCTTCAAGCAATGCCATGGGTAGGCTTCCATTTTTTAATATTTGATCATGGAATAAACGAATATTAAATTTATCACCTAATTCGTTTTCGGCTAACTGGCGTAATTCACGAATTTTGATTTCACCAATTTTATAAGCAAGTGCTTGTCCAGGCCAACTGATGTAGCGGTCTATTTGGCTAATGACGTCACTCATGCTCAATGCTGTATTTTGGGCTAAATAGTCAATAGCTTGTTGACGTGTCCAACCTTTCGCATGAATGCCTGTGTCGACAACTAAGCGACATGCTCGCCATGCTTCGTATGTAAGTCGACCAAAGTCACTGATAGGATCTTTATAAAACCCCATTTCTTTACCAAGGCGTTCTGAATACAATCCCCAGCCTTCACCATAAGCGGCATGATAGAGTGTTTTTCTAAATTCAGGCATATCAACTTCTTGTGCAATTGCACTTTGAAAATGATGTCCTGGTTCCGCTTCATGAAAGGTTAGTGCTTCTAAGGTATATAAAGGCTGGCTTTTTAAATCTAAGGTATCCAAGAAATAGGTACCAGATGTAGTGCCACTGCCATCAGACGCGACGTAATACGCGCCGCCATCAGGACTTGATTTTATATCAAAAGTAGAACGTGGCAATACTGAAAACCATTTAGGTAATTGTGCCGCCATTTTTCGAGTGATATAGCTGGCTTTTTCAAGTAAATCTAAAGGTGAATTGGTGTAAAATTTATCATCGGTGCGCAAATAGTTAATAAAGGATTTAAAGTCTCCTTTGAAACCTATTTCAGTGATGATGACTTCCATTTCTTTGCGAATTCGACTGACCTCATCAAGCCCTATTTGATGGATTTCTTCAGCGGATAAGTCGGTAGTCGTGTAATAATTAATGAGGTATTTGTAGTAAGCGTCGCCTCCATTAACACTGCTAATACCAGCTGTTTTTCTACAGTTAGGCATATATTCTTGAGTGAAAAAATCATAAAACTTTTGATAGGCAGGGATAACTTTTTCCATAATCAATTGTTTCGCGGCATGACGATAATAAGTTTTGTCTTTTTCACTAAAATTGCTGGGCATAGTTGTTAAAGGTCCCCAAAAGGTCGACTTTTCAACTTGAGCAACTAAATGCTTACTGATTGATTTGTGATAGTTTTTGAAACTTTCACAGTACTGGGTATAGCCTTTTTGAATGGCAATCGACATATCAGTAATATGATCTTGATTGTAACGGGGAAAATCAGCCAAACTTATTAAGTAGTTGTCATAATCTGATTTATTCAAAAACGACATATTAGCCGGAGCACCGGCAAAATAACTATGAAAGCCAGAATAATAAGTTAATGGAAAATAATGATCAATTTGTTGATAGCTTTTATCTTCGGCTTCACGCTCATACTTAAATAGACGATAAGTTACTTGCTCCGCTTCTGTAAGCTCACTAACATTTATTTTACTTAATCGCGTTAACAGTGTTTTATTATAGTTGGCACGTCGATGTCTTCCTTGTTCTGACATGTCAGGTAATTTCCCATTCATACGAAAAGCATCGGGATCTTTACGGAAGAAAATTTGTTCTTTATTGGCTGTTTTCCAATGTTCAGTTAACAATTGTTGGAATTTCGTGTGTGCGTTATTTGCAAAGGCATTTTGACTGCCCATCAATACAAATATGGCCAGTACAGTGGTTATTTTTATTAGTTTCATTAGAAACTCCATTATTAATAATGGCCATTAGTGTAATGAATTTAGCTTGGTTAAGTCTATTGCTTCTTTATCAATACCTTTGCATTATTTTAATTAGGAAGAGCATGTTGAGCGAAATCGAATAACAATTCGTTCAATAATCTTTTATCATAGCGTTATGTCACTCTTTTCTAATGAATATAATATGATTAAATTATCTCGTTCCGGTTGGAATAACGTCATTATTTTTGCGGTCATGGGGTTTATACTATTAATTAATGTGACCAATAAAAATGTCTTTTCTCGCAAAGAAATAGCGAGTGAACAAGCGGTATTGGGAGCTGATGCGGTTTTACTGACACTAACAATCAATCATGAAATATCGATAGAACGAGTAGGGCGGAATTGGCGGGCAACACCTGAGCGACTTTCTGGACAAGCACTTAACCAAATGATGAGATCATGGCAACTACTTGAAGGACAAGTTATACAGGCTCCTGAAGGTATTGACCTGAAAATGGCATTGGTGATCCAAGTAGAAATTGCAAGCTCACCACAGGTTATAAAGCTAAATTTATTAGCGACTGATACAGAATTGCTTATGTATAATGAGCAAACTGATTTATGGTTTTCTTTACCTTTGGCGTTATATCCTCAACTTCTACCCGATGCAGTTTTTACTGATTAACCCTCATTTACTAAATGGAGTAAAACATGAATAAATGCGCAATTCTTACCATGGACTGTTTAGATGATTTTGAAGTTTATGATTATTTAATCGATTCACCCTTAGCTGATTTAGGCTGGCAGGTTGAATTGGTTTCATGGCGTAAACCTGATGTTGATTGGACTAATTACAGTGCCGTTATTATTCGTTCGCCTTGGGACTACCAAGACGATGCCCCTGCATTTATAAACGTATTAGAAACTATTGATGCTTCTAGTGCGCATTTAGAAAATAGCTTAGCAATTGTACGCTGGAATATTGATAAACAATATTTGCAAGATTTACAAAAGCAAGATGTAGAGATAGTACCGACCATTTGGCAAGACCGCTTAATCCAACAGCGATTGAGTGAGAGTGACATCTTGAACTATTTTTCGCAGCTTAAGCAGAAACAAATTGTCCTTAAGCCTCGTATCAGTGCTAATTCAGATAATACCTTTTGGTTAACGGAAAGTAATATTCATCAGCGGCTTGATGAAATTAATGATGCTTTTTCAACACGTGATTTTATGGTGCAACCTTTTATGGAAAGCGTGATCGCCGAAGGAGAGTATTCATTGTTTTATTTCAATGGAGATTACAGTCACGCCATATTAAAAACCCCGAAAAAAGATGATTTTAGAGTGCAAGAAGAGCATGGTGGACAGTTGAAAGCGGTGATACCAGAAAAAAACTTACTCGAATATGGGCAAAAAACGATGGATGCAATTACTCGTTTACACCAAACTCCTTTGTACGCACGAATCGATTTTGTGCGTTATGATGATGGATTTGCACTCATGGAAGCAGAACTGATTGAACCGTCGTTATATTTTAATATGGATGAGGGTTCTCCTAAACGTTTTGCAAAAGCGTTTGTCGATCGAATACAACACATAACCTTATAAATAATAGCGATTAATATGCCTGAATTACCTGAAGTTGAAGTGTGTCGACAAGGAATTAGTCCTCATTTATGTGGTCATAAAGTGCTTGATGTGATTGTGCGACATACACAATTACGTTGGCCTATCCCTGCGGAAGTGAAGAACATTATTGGAGACGAGTTAATTTCTGTAGATCGTCGTTCTAAATATTTATTACTCAAGTTTCGTCAAGGTACCTTGGTTATTCACCTCGGTATGTCAGGCTCTATTCGAGTACTGGACGGTTTTCCTGAGATTAAAAAGCATGACCATTTTGACTTAACCTTTAGTAATAACAAATGTTTAAGATTTAATGATCCGCGCAGATTTGGCGCTATTTTATGGTTTGAACAACATATTGACCAACAAGGCTTGCTAGCTAAGTTAGGTCCAGAGCCATTATCAGAAGACTTTGCTTTGGGCTATTTGTTTGAAAAAGCTAAAAACAGAAAAGTACCAATAAAAGCTTTCATTATGAATAGCCATATAGTGGTTGGTGTAGGTAATATTTATGCGAACGAGGCTTTGTTTCTAGCAGGTATTTTACCGTCAACCCCCGTTAATCAAATAACTAAGAAGCGCTTTGATAAGCTAACTCAGATTATCAAAGAAGTATTAGCCGCAGCCATTGTGCAAGGTGGAACCACCTTAAAAGACTTTACTCAAGCGGATGGTAAACCAGGCTATTTCGCCCAAGAACTTAATGTTTATGGGCGGGCGGGCAAAAAATGTGTGGTCTGTGAGTCAATATTAGAAGAAATTCGTCAATCTAACCGCAGCTCAGTATTTTGTTCTAACTGTCAGCGTTAGCCTCATCGTTTGTTGGAACACCAATGTTGACGATTTCTTTAGCTTGCTCGACAGTGAGTGGGTATATTGCTTGGATGCGACAACCCACACTATCTTTGTCTTCAATTGACGATATAGAGTCGAAACGTGCAGATAAGCTGCCGTTAGTTGATTGATTGAGAATAAGCTGCTGAGTATAGGTTAAGTTATTGCAATCACGTGTGACTTCAATAAGGTATTTACGTTTAATTGAAGTTGAAATAATTAGAAACTTACGAGAAAGTGATTGCCAGCCATCAAAACGGAAGCTGTTAATTTTTTTTACGTTAACTAAAGCCTTATCTTTAATATATTGAAAATAGGCGTTGTCTCTTTCAGCATAAGTTAAGCTATTTTTTTGGCTACAACTACTAACTAAAATGATCAGTATTAATACTATGAAGGTTCTCATTATTTTCTCCTTGTAAGATTACTAATATTTTTCTTTATTACATCCTGTTTGAAGTGCGGCAATGAGTGCCGCTTTAACGACAGGATGAACAAATTGACTAACATCGCCATAATGTAAGGCAACTTCTTTGACTAGTGTTGATGAAATAAAAGAGTTCTGTTCAGCGGGTGTTAAAAAGACACTTTCAAGATCTGGCGATAATCGGCGATTCATATTGGTTAATTGAAACTCATATTCAAAGTCAGATGAAGTGCGCAATCCTCTTAATAATACATTGGCATTAAGCGAAGTAGCAAAATTCACTAATAGGCCGCTAAAGCCAACAACTTTTACATTATCTAGGTGAGCGGTAACTTGTTCAATCATGTGAACACGTGTGGCTAAATCAAAACAAGGTTTTTTGCTGGGGCTGGCTGCAACGCCAACAACAACTTCACCAAATAATTTACTGGCACGTTCAATGAGATCTGTATGCCCATTCGTTACCGGATCGAAGGTTCCTGGATAAATTGCTTTTATAGTCATAAGTAAAAGAGTTAGGTTAAATTATAGTTATTGTAGTCATATATTCTGATGAATAACAACTTACGCATTACATTTACAGTATTATTGTCTTTATGAGAGAACTAAATGAGATAAGAAAAGCCATTCTATTCTAAAGTATTTACTCAAAAATATTTACCTCAGCTGATTTTTGATAGTATGATGAGTGAATAAATACTCTAAATTGGTGGATATTGGTGGATAGTAGTAAAATGAAAACCCGTGATAAAATCATTCAAGCAAGTATCGAGTTATTTAATGAACAAGGCGAGCGTAATGTTACTACCAATCATATTGCTGCTCATCTGAACATCAGTCCGGGTAATTTGTATTATCATTTTCGTAATAAAGAAGACATCATCTTATCTATCTATGAAGAGTATGCCCGTAATCTCTTACTTGATACTTTTCCACAAGTTTCTCCTGAAATAAAACCGTTTGACGCTGTTATTTTATATATGGATGCTGTCTTTCAAGCATTAATGAAGTTTCGTTTTTTCTATGTCAACCTACCGGTATTATTGGCAAAAAATCCGCTTTTGCATGAAAAGTATGTTGAAGTGCAACATACAATTACTAATCGTTTAACTGAGATGCTCAAAGCATTACGCGATGCTCAAATGATGACATTTGATGATGAAGAATTGGCTGATATTGTTAGTATTTTGCGATTAATTAATACCTTCTGGCTGAGTTTTTATCAAACACAAAATGAAAATTCAGAAATCAATGATTCTGTTTTTTATGAAGGGGTATTAAAAATTCTGGTAATGATTCGTCCGTATATTACAGAATCTGCCATGAGTGATTTTTTAGATGCTCGTCAAATGTACCGTGATCGCTACAAAGATGCATTATCCCATACTTAAATAACCTTCCATTAGCAGTTGCCAATCAGACAACTGCCAATGAAATATTGGAAGTTTTTGTTTTTCTTTATTAAATGAACGTAATAAGCGTTTAATATTGTCTTGTTGCCAGCGGTGATCTTTAGCCCGTTGTTCCCCCTGATCAAAATCAATTAACCAAGCTTTATTATTATCATCAATTAGTATGTTATGAGCGTTAAGGTCGTGGTGATAAATACCATGATGATGAAAGTTTGCAATGCATTGACCAATCTCAAGCCACAATGATGCTGAAAGCGGGCCTTTAGTTAAGAGAGCTACTAGGTCTTGTGAATTTTCAATGCGACTAGTTAAGATATCGGCATGATAAAAGCTATTTTTCTTCACAATTGCGTAGGCTATTGGTGTTGGGGCGGGTAGGTTTAACGTCGCTAAATGTTGTAATAATTGATATTCTTTTGCAGCACGTGTGTTGTTATAGCCAGTAAAAAAATAACTATCATGATTGAATTTACCGATTAACCCTCCGCGATAATAATGTCTTAATACCCACTGTTGTTTTTCGTGCTCAACAAAATAAGTAATACCTCGACCTTGTGCTTGGCCAATGATGGCATTCTGGTTTTGCCAATATTGTGGCGTGAGCATATTAATATCAAAGTTTGTCACTAATGCTGAATTATAAACAGCATAATGATTTGCCTGTTGAAAAACTTTTTCATGACAGTGTTTTACATTTGTCGAAGGGTTCAAGATAATACGCCATTAACGAATTTAATAATTATAACTCCATATTGTGGTGATTCAACGATGCTAGGTCAATTAACTGCGCCAAAAAATTTATGTATTTTACGACTTTCGGCAATCGGGGATGTTTGTCATGCCGTCGCAATGGTTCAAGCGATCCAAGCTTTTTATCCAGAAATTAACATTACTTGGGTGATTGGCAAAGTAGAAGCTCAGTTATTAAAGGGATTGCCCGGTGTGCAGTTTGTGCTTTTTGATAAAAAGGCTGGCATGAAAGGTTATAGCGATTTACGTCAACAATTGAAGGGGCAAAAGTTTGATGTGTTACTTCATATGCAAGTAGCGCTTCGTGCAAGCTTAGCAAGTTTATGTATTCCCGCTAAAGTAAAAATAGGATTTGACCGTAAAAGAGCCAAAGAAGGGCAGTGGTTATTTACCGGTAGGCGAATAGACGCACAAGAACACCCTCATGTACTTGATGGTTTTATGGGCTTTGCTAAAGCGCTAAATGTACCTATAGCAGAACCCAAATGGGAAATGCCACTGAGTGATGAAGACTTGCTTTGGGCAAGAAAAAATCTTCCCACAGATAAACCCATAGCTGTGATTAGCCCAGCTGCAAGTAAAGCAGAGCGAAATTGGCATAGTGAAGGATATGCTAAAATTGCAGAGCACCTTAATGGGCTAGGATTTAGTGTAGTTATTTGTGGTGGACCAACGACACAAGAAACACTTCTTGCGACTGATATTACCGCGCGCGCTGATTGTCAGATGACAAATTTAGTGGCTAAAACCACCCTAAAGCAGTTACTCGCAGTGTTAAAAATAGCGCAATTGGTTATCGCACCAGACACAGGTCCTGCACATATGGCAGTGACTGTCTCAACACCTGTCATTGGTTTATATGCTCACAGTAACCCGTTGCGAACAGGTCCTTATTTATATCAAGATTATATGGTGAGTTGTTATCAATCAATGATCCAACAACAATATCAAAAGTCAGTAGCCGACCTGCCTTGGGGTGTTCGCGCAAAAGGAAAGGATTTAATGATTGCTATTACGGTGGAGCAAGTCAAAGATAAAATTCGTCAATTGATGGCAGATCATTATCCAGAGATGCTTATTAACAATTAGCTGTCTGACTTCGACTTCCTTTGGCAGATAGCTAACGTTATGCGACTAACTAGCACTAGGCTAATTTACTGTGATATTGACCTCGGTTTATCTGTTCATTAATTCAAGTAATTTATCGATAGAGCGCTGACTGGCTCCCTGATTGGCTAATACTACTTGATGTGCCTTTTCTCCATACTGGCTAGCAAGTGTTGGGTGTTGGAGTAAACGGATGATTTCCAACGATAATTGTTCAGATACCTTATGCTCATTTTTCAGTTGAATGATACCTTGGTGTTGCTCTAATTGTTGCATGATATCATTAAAATTATGCATGTCAGGCCCGACAATGATAGGTAACTTAAACAGGGCGGGTTCTAACGGATTATGCCCACCTATTTCACTGAAACTTCCCCCCATAGTAACTAGGTTGGCTAACGCAAATGTTGCTAAAAGTTCACCTAAACTATCAAGTAACCAAATATCAGTCGTTGACTCAACCATTACCTTTGAACTACGTCGAATAGTATTAAAAGACATTTGACATAAGCGAGCAACGTTATCAAATCGCTCAGGATGGCGTGGCACTAAAACGAGTAATAACGCGGGATATTGTTTTTTTATCTCTTTAAAAGCCGCTAATATAATTTCTTCATCACCTGGATGAGTACTGGCAACAACCCAGATGTCACGAGAGGGGTTTATAAATTGTGCTAATTCGTCTTGTTTGATTTTATTGGTGGCATCAAGGGCTATGTCATACTTTAAATTACCTGAGACGCTAGTCTTGTTGATATCTGCCCCTAGCGCCAAGAAACGCTGGCAATTATCATCACTTTGACAATATATATAATTAAATGCGATTAAACTGGGTTGGATAAGCCACGCCAACTTTTGATAACTTTTCACTGACTTTTCTGACAAGCGAGCATTGACTAATAAAAGTTGGATGTCTCGTTGGCTACATTGAGCTAATAAGTTAGGCCATATTTCAGTTTCCATAAAAACGATGGCTTGCGGTTGTAACGAGTGTAAAAATAAAGCAGTACATGGCCAGAGATCAAGAGGTAAATAGCAATGTTGTACTTGATCGCCAAATAATTTTTTCACTTGTGCTGACCCTGTAGGGGTAAATGTGGTGAAGGTAATTACTAATTTAGGTTGTTGCTGCTGTAATTTTTCGACAAGCGGTTTTAACGCGAGTACTTCACCAACACTAGCGGCATGAATGACAATGCTATTTTTGTTAAATGTAGGGCTAATAAAACCAAACCGTTCCATTAAACGTTTGCGGTAATCAGGGTTGTTTTTTGAGCGTACAAACAATAATACTAACAGCAATGGCAATAAGCATAAAAAAAATACGCGATAAAATAACAGAGCAAAAAATTGAAGCACAGAAAATTAACCATAAAGATGAATTATCAACAGTATACTAGATTGTGATTGTTAGAAGAAACTCCCGCTAGCGATCAAAGATTAATTGCGCTACTCTCAATATTCACTGAGCAAGGAATGAGCGAATTACCTGAATGAAAATTAACACCTCTTTTTATCTTTTGTTATTGCTTACTCTTATAGGTTTTTTACCTCTTGGATATGGAGAAGAAGCACCATTAAGTTACGAAGAGGAGAGTACTAAAGAGCCTGATCATTTAGTTAAATTTAAAACACAAGATGAGTTGTTATTAGCAGGTTACTATTTTTCAGGGGCAAAGGAAGGGTCAGGCGTTTTACTTTTACATGATTGTGCTCATGATGGAGCAAGCTACGAGCCATTAGCGAAAGCTTTATCTGCATTAGGTATGCATGCGTTATCTTTAGATTTACGCGGCTATGGCTATAGCGCAAGTGTTATTTATTCCCACGACATTATTAAAAAAACCTCAAAAAATTTAACTATGTATCAAAGTGAGATGGAGCGTATCACCTCTTTTTGGGAAAGTGATTTAGTGGCAGCTTATACTTATCTGCAAAATAAAATTGGTAAAGGTCAGCCTATCTCGGTGATTTCAACCGGCTGTACAGCTCCGCAGGCAGTATATTTAGCTGAAAAACGACGCGTTAGTAGTTTTGTTATGATCACCCCAACCTTTACTTATATGGATAAAGAAAAATACAAAAATTTAATTGATATTCCTGTGTATTTTCTTAGTTCAGTTCATCATGCCAATTCATACCAAATTGCAAAAGAGTTATTTGAATGGAACGGTGACCCTCACTCAACTATACAAACCTTGAAGGGTAATCGGTTTGGACACAATCTCTTTTATAATAATTCTTATCTGATTAACAATATTTCGACTTGGTTAAATGAATCATTAAAATAGCGCCATATTTGTTGTCTTTCGAGATTAGAATGTCATTAATCAGGAAGAGTGGACATGAATGATTACACTATTATTTTTAACTTAACCACTTTTCTAACTGCGTTGTCATTATTATTCGCGTACAATATCGCCAATTTTTGACCTTGAAATAAAACTATTAATTGATTGAGGCGCTTATGTCATCGAACAGCACACCTAATTTTTATACATATTTAAATAATGAACTTGAACAAGTAAAACAAGATGGCTTATACAAAGCTGAACGTATTATTACTACTGCTCAACAAGCTCAAATCGCTGTTACAACAGGCGAACAAGTAGTAAATTTTTGCGCTAATAATTACCTTGGTTTAGCTAATCACCCTGCCTTGATCGAAGCGGCTAAAGAGGGGCTTGATGAACATGGTTTTGGTATGGCATCTGTACGTTTTATCTGTGGAACACAAGATATACACAAAACACTTGAACAGAAATTAAGTGAGTTTTTGGGTATGGAAGATACCATTTTATATTCGTCATGCTTTGATGCTAATGCAGGGTTATTTGAAACTTTATTAGGACCTGAAGATGCGATAATCAGTGATGCGTTAAATCATGCGTCAATAATAGATGGTGTTCGTTTATGTAAAGCTAAACGTTTTCGTTATGCGAATAATAATATGGCTGAATTAGAATCACGTTTACAAGAAGCAAACGACGCCGGAGCAAGATTTAAATTGATTGCAACGGATGGTGTTTTTTCTATGGACGGGGTGATTGCTAATTTATCAGCTGTGTGCGACTTAGCTGATAAATATGGCGCTTTAGTGATGGTTGATGATTCACATGCTGTTGGTTTTGTTGGTGACAAAGGCCGTGGTAGTCATGAATATTGTCAGGTGATGGGACGTGTCGATATCCTTACTGGTACCTTAGGTAAAGCAATGGGGGGAGCCTCGGGTGGTTATACCTCAGGCAAGAAAGAAGTGATTAACTGGTTACGCCAACGTTCACGCCCCTATTTGTTTTCCAATTCATTAGCTCCTGCTATTGTTAATGCATCAATAAAAGTACTTGAATTATTAGCCGATGGCGATGAATTACGCAAAACATTAAAAGATAATGCTCAGTATTTTAGAACAAAAATGGAAGCGGCTGGTTTTACTTGTGCTGGCGCTGATCATGCCATAGTGCCTGTTATGTTAGGTGATGCTAAAGTGGCGAGTGACATGTCCAACCGTCTGTTACAAGAAGGTATCTATGTTATTGGCTTTTCTTTCCCTGTAGTGCCCAAAGGTCAGGCGCGTATTCGTACTCAAATTTCTGCTGCACACAGTAAAGCTCAATTAGACAAAGCCATTGATGCGTTTATTCGTATTGGTAAAGAAATGGCTGTGATTTAAGGAATGAAAATGAAATCTTTAGCTAAGTTAAAAGCAGAACCAGGAATTTGGATGACGGAAACGGCAAAGCCGGAAATGGGTCACAATGATTTACTGATTAAAATAAAAAAAACCGCTATTTGTGGGACAGATATCCATATTTATAACTGGGATGAGTGGTCACAAAAAACCATACCTGTGCCTATGGTTGTGGGACATGAATATGCAGGCGAAGTGGTAGGTATAGGACAAGAAGTCAAAGGTTTTTCATTAGGAGACCGTGTTTCTGGTGAAGGCCACATTACTTGTGGACATTGTCGAAACTGTCGAGGCGGTCGCACGCATTTATGCCGCAATACTGTAGGCGTAGGTGTTGATAGAGCAGGGGCATTTGCTGAATATCTGGTTATTCCTGCATATAATGCTTTTAAACTTCCTGAGGAAGTGTCAGATGATTTAGCTGCTATTTTTGACCCTTTTGGCAATGCAGTTCATACAGCATTATCTTTTGATTTAGTGGGTGAAGATGTATTGATCACAGGTGCCGGCCCTATTGGTATTATGGCAGCGGCAGTCGCGAAACATGTTGGTGCGCGCCATGTGGTGATTACTGATATTAATGAATACCGATTAGATTTAGCTAGAAAAATGGGGGCAACCCGTGCCGTTAATGTAAGTAAAGATAAACTGTCTGATGTCATGCTTGAACTCGGTATGACTGAAGGTTTTGATGTAGGCCTTGAAATGTCAGGAATTCCAGTAGCGTTCACTGATATGTTAAGTAATATGAATAACGGCGGTAAAATTGCTATGTTAGGTATTCCGGGAAAAGACATGGCGATTGATTGGAGCCAAATTATATTTAAAGGTCTGACGATTAAAGGTATTTATGGCCGTGAAATGTTTGAAACTTGGTACAAAATGGCAAGTTTAATTCAGTCAGGGTTAGATTTGTCTCCGATGATAACGCATCATTTTTCGGTAGATGAATTTCAACAAGGCTTTGATATTATGCGCTCTGGACAATCAGGTAAAGTAATCTTGAACTGGGAAAACTAATGACTAGTGAAACATTTAAACATTTACAGTGTAATGAACTGGAACAAGGGCTAGAAAAGGGCGATTATGTTGTTGTTGATATTCGTGATCAGGCTTCTTTTCAACAGAGTCATATTCCTGGGGCAATACATCTTACCAACGAATCATTACCTGATTTTTTAAGAGATGCTGACTTTGATACACCAACAGTAGTTTGTTGCTATCACGGTATTTCAAGTCAGCAAGCTGCGCAATTTCTCTTTAGCCAGGACTTTACTGAAGTTTATTCTCTTGACGGTGGATTCTCTCAGTGGGCATTGTTGTATCCGGAGAAAATTGAGAATTAATGGACGCTAAAATACTGCAACCTCTTGTTGAAGTAGGGCAGCATAGTATTGCCCTACTTTTTTGTAATTATTTAATTAGCCAATCAATAATCGCTGAAGTAAAAGCGATTGATGGTAAATTTATTGTGCTAGTCGACGCTGATTATTTACCACAATCTAAATCGTTATTCGAAGAGTTTATTCAACAGCCTCATCATCCTAAATATCAGCAAGCAGCATGGGATAATGCTCAGGTGACTGACGTCCAAGGAAGTGGAGCCACTACGAGTATCGTTCAACAATTTTTAAATCATGCTGGTATTTTTACTTTAATAATCTTTGTTGTTTGTTGGCTAGTTTTTGTTTTAAGTATTTTAGGTTGGCATACCACTGTTTTTCAATGGCTCCATTTTTATTCAACAACAAGTTTAGATGCTGTATTAACGGAACCTTGGCGCTTAATTGGTCCGGCGGTATTCCATTTTTCATGGTTACATATTGTGTTTAATACCATGTGGTGGTGGCAACTGGGAGGAAGCGTAGAAAAGACCTTTGGAAAAGGCGAGTTGATCCAATTATTTTTGCTGTCAGCCATTATTTCTAATATTGGGCAGTATATTGTTTCAGGTCCAAATTTTGGCGGATTATCTGGTGTTGTCTATGCTTTAGTTGGTTATGTTTGGTGGGCCGGGTGGCTGGCTCCTGAAAAAGGCCTGTCTTTATCTAAGTCTATTATCGGATTTTTACTTATTTGGTTATTATTAGGTTATACCGATTTTATGCCAGTTAACATGGCTAATACCGCGCATCTATTGGGGCTTGTTGTTGGGTGTTTCTTAGCGTGGTGGCGATTTAAAGTAAAAGCTAAATAGCATCTTAAGGCGAATTATTCTAATGCGTGTAGAATAATTCGCTTATCAAGGTTAGTTATCTAACCATTGGGTAAACAACAATTTTTTAATTAATGAGTGCCCTGTTTCTTTTTTAAGGAGGCTTTTAACTTTCTCTTCACAAAGCTTTTGAATCTCAAAACGACCATTAATTGATTTTATTTTGGCTTCAGGTTGCTGACCAATAATATTAATAATGGCATCTCTTAAAAGTGGAGCATGATGTTCGACAACTTCATAATTAGATGAATCTTCAATCATGAGTTCTACTGTAAGTCTGACATATCCCATCTTTTTCTTAACAGCCACATAATTAGTGACAATTTCTGGCTCAAAACCAAAATAAACATAATCAGACGCATGAGAAGTTGTTGAAATAATCAACATCATGAAAGAGGAAAACAATAGGAAAAGTTTTTTCATCGGCTCAATTTAAAGGGCTATTAATCATTATATTCATAATAACCTGAAATTGAAATAATGCGAAATTTATCATGTGAAACTTTACCGGCTTTCTGTTTATCACCATTAATTTACATTAAATAAATGTTTGATACGTTTATCTGTTGGTGAAAAGAGCAATTAATAACGTCACTTGATATAATGCCGTCATTGTTTATTAAGTATTATCATCATTTTATGTTTCCTGTTAATTTACAAACGCAGTGGTATAACGCTGATTTTTTTGCACTTGATGAAAATTTGTCAAATTGGTTGCTTGATGAAAACTCACTGACTGCGCGGCTAAAAAAATGCTGTCAACAATTTCGCGTGCAATTACTTGGGCAACAAATAGAGCCCTGTCATCCCAAAGAAGCAAACCAAGATATCAAGGCGGGCGAGAAGGTATTGGTCCGTGAAGTGTTACTTTTATGTGATGATAAACCGCACGTTTTTGCTCGTACATTAATACCATTACGCTCTTTAACTGGAGTTGATAGTCAATTGGCTGATCTAGGAGAGCAATCATTAGGGCAGTTTTTATTCAATCAGCCTCAATTATGTCGTAAAGATATCGAAATTTCGATGTTTGATAAGCACAGTCCCGTTTATTCTCTTGTTTTAGCATATCAATTGCCTGATAAAAAAGAGCTATGGGGGAGACGTTCAGTGTTTATGTTAGGGGAGAAACCATTAATGGTAGCGGAAGTCTTTTTACCTGGTGCTTATGCTTATAATGAAGAGAAGAAATAATGACATTGTTTGGAATGAAGTGGCAGGCGATTAAGCAAATAACGCGTTTAGATAAGCCGATAGGTACTTATTTATTACTTTGGCCTACCTACTGGGGGCTTTGGGTTGCATCAGATGGTTTTCCAAGTTTTAAACTCTTGATCGTATTTTCACTTGGCGTACTCATAATGCGTAGTGCTGGCTGTGTGATCAATGATTATGCAGACAGAGAAGTTGACGGAAAAGTAAAACGTACTGAGCAAAGACCTTTAGTGAGTGGGCAAATGACCCCTCAACAAGCTCTGAGTCTATTTGGTTTCTTAATTGGTAGTGCTTTTGCCTTAGTGATGACCTTGTCCTGGTATACCATTTTCTTTTCCTTGGGGGCATTAGCCTTAGCCGCTATTTATCCTTTTATGAAGCGTTATACTCATTACCCTCAAGTGGTATTAGGAGCGGCTTTTAGTTGGGGTATAGTAATGGCCTTTGCTGAGCAGCAGGGTGAGGTACCTCTTGAAGCCTGGTTACTATTTTTCGCAAATGTTATATGGACCGTGGCTTACGATACTATTTATGCCATGGTTGATCGTGATGATGATGTAAATATCGGAGTGAAATCTACAGCCATTATTTTCGGCGAGCACGATAAGCGAGTGGTTGGCTTTTTACAACTATTAACCTTAGGCTTGTTATTTACTGTCGGTGATTTAATGGCCTTTGGTTGGCCTTTTCAGTTGAGTTTAGTTATCGCGGCAGGCTTTTTTTGTTATCAACAGATGTTGATTGTTAACAGAGAAAGGGATGCCTGTTTCCGTGCGTTTTTAAATAACCATTGGGTTGGGCTTTTTGTTTTCTTTGGAATTTGGGTGGAATATTTATAATACCAAGCGGCTTTTACACTGCTTGGTATTCTCACTTTAGTCAACGGGGTATTGCTAGAACCTATCGAGCAATACTTTGTAATACACTAATATCAATTAAATTGGCTGTTGAACGTTTAAGCGCATCTAAGGTGCTGTTAGCAATCAACTTCCCATCTTCATCAATACCAATAAACGCTTGTTGCCTCATTGTTTGGATTAAAACCGATTGAGCTTTTTTATCAATAAACTCTGGTGCATTAATATTATTGAGTACCGATAGACGTTTAGCGATTGAAACCACTTTATCCTCTAGTTCAGATTTATTGGTAGGAGCAAGACGTTTAACTAACGAGCAAATAATAAGGATACGTTGTAGTGACTCATCTGCGCATTCACTTAATAGGGCCAGGCTTGCCATATTATCTTCATTATTAATAATCGACCAAAACCCCGCTTTAGAGTCTTTAACTATATGCAACTCTTTCAGCCCAAGTAATACCTGGTTAATTTGTTGATGAATAACGTCTTCAGTTTGCCATAAAAAGAGATCATTTTTTAAAACATTGATAAAGCGGTTCACTTCTAAACATATAGTGTCTTCGCTGATTTTAGCGTTACGTTGCAGTAAGCGACATACCAAGGCCGGTAGCATAAAGGTATGGAGAATATTATTACGATAATAACGCATTTCTAAGATGGCAGATTCAGAAAGTGAAATAATCTCACCAAAACTATCTTGATTAATATCTACTTTATTTAAAGCGATAACGTCAGCTAATAATGAAGTACCACTGCATGAAGGAATTGTTAATTGGTCACTATAGGGAGCAAGCTTTTGGATAGCTAAAAAGAAGTCCAATTGCGTTTCTAATTCACAACGAGACATTGCCTTATTCTCAGTGGCATGAAGTATTAATGCCACCAAAGAGACACCATTTAAGGCAGCACATTTATTAATTGCCACCATGACTTGATCGGCTAATAAATTAACTTTTGGTGTGAGCCAACTGGGTTTTTGAGGGTCAATAGGATCAATGTCATTTTTCCACTCAGGGACATTATTATTAAGGAATTGATTAATATTAATGGGTTCACCAAAATTTACATAACCTTTACCATAGTTTCGTAAATTTTTAATTGCTTTAAACACACTGAAGATTGACTCGTTTTTCTTTTTACTTCCGCTTAACTCTTTGTGATAAGTCCCCACTTCCATAACATGTTCATATCCCAAATATACTGGCACTAGAGTGAGCGGTCGGTCTATGCCACGAAGTAAGCTTTGTATGCTCATTGCCAACATACCTGTTTTTGGCGTTAATAATTTACCGGTACGGCTACGTCCACCTTCAGAATAAAATTTGACTGAATAACCTTTTTCAAAAAGCAATCCTAAGTATTCTCGAAAAATGGTGGAATATAAACGATTGCCACGAAAACTTCGGCGAATAAAAAAGGCACCGGCTTTTCTAAATATTGGCCCCGCAGGCCAAAAATTGAGGTTAATACCCGCAGCGATACGTGGCGTTACTAACCCTTGTTGGTAAATAATATAAGTTAATAACAAGTAATCCATATGGCTACGATGGCAAGGAACATAAATAATTTCATGTCCGTCATCAGCTAAGTTTCGTAGCGTTTTGGCGTTACTAACTTCAATACCGTTATAAATTCTATACCATAGCCAATGTAAAATGCGCTCGCCGACACGTATCATCGACTCTCGATAATCACCGGCAATTTCATCCATAATTGAAAGAGCTTGTTTTCTCACTTTTGCTAATTTGTCTTTATCGCCTTGAGATTCATCTTCAAGTAATTTTTTGATGGAAGGATTAGCTAACAAGGTTTTAAACATTTGTTGACGATGCATTAATCGAGGGCCGGTCGCTGCGATTGTTTGGCGATAAAAGTGAAAACGAGCCACACGCAACAGTTTTTTAGAGGTTTTAGTACTAACGCCATATTTATCAGCCATATAACGAAAAGAAACACCTTCGCTAAAACGAACCATAGTATTGCGACCTAAAAAAAGCACAATAAATAGTTTTCTTAACCAGGTTGGAGATTCTTGGTCAGCTAAGATAGTTCCGACGTTAGCATTGCGTTTTTCTTTATTGGCTTTTCTTCCCCAAACAATATTCACAGGAATTAATTGCGCATTAATTTCAGGATCGAGTTGATGCTGATTGAGTATTTCGGTTCCCTCTTTAATGGCATGGGTTTGTCTCGCTTTTCGCCATTTAAAAAGTGGTGTCGGTTTTTCTAAACACAAAGTGCGATTAAAATCTTTTCCATTTATTTTTACTTGTGCGAGAGGATCAGGAAGCTTTAATGTTTTACATGCTTTTTGTAAGGATAATAAATCACTGGCAGAGTGGTTTCTTAAAATATAAAAAATGGGGCTTTTTTGAGAATGGTTTTCGGTATTTAGATGTTCATCAATCACAATTCGGCATTTAACTAAATAACGAATAGGGAGTATTAGCAAAAAATAAAAAAGTTTTCTCAAAGGTAACATCTTGTGTGCTCAGTATTATCAGGATATTAAAGTGCAGTTATTAAATATTTTTCCCACATTTAATATGCCTTTAGTTTAGTATTATTTTTATTATCACTATTTTACTCTGACCGGAAGATAATACCAAGGGGCTTAATGAATAACTCGCATAAGAGTAAGGGGATTGAACTAAAACGTGCTATCTTTAGCTGTGTTTTCTAACTTTATATTGAATGACTATCCATGACTAAAATTGCAATTTTTGTTGATGTGCAAAACATTTACTACACTACCCGTGATCAGTTTGCGAGACAGTTTAATTATCGTCAATTCTGGCAAGACATTAGTTATGAAGGTGATATCGTTATTGCCAATGCATACGCGATAGAACGTAGTGATGATCAACAGCATAAATTTCAGAAAGCATTAAAACATATAGGGTTTAATGTTAAGTTGAAACCTTTTATTCAACGTAGAGACGGTTCTGCTAAAGGGGATTGGGATGTGGGTATCACTATTGATGTTTTAGAGTCAGCTGCTGATGTAGATAAAATTATTTTGCTCTCTGGTGATGGTGACTTTGACATGTTAATGAAAAAAGTTCGTGAAAAATATGGGGTTACCACTCAGGTGTTTGGGGTTAATCAATTAACCGCGCAGTCATTAATCAACTCGGTTGATCAATTCACAGAAATTAATCATCAACTCTTACTTTAAATTAACAACACGTTAATTATTTCTTTTCAATAAGTCATTTAAGTTAATTTATTTCTTTATAATTCAATTGCATAATTGTAAATGTAACAAAATGTTAACGGATCGTCATTATTCCTCTTATTAAATATTTGTTTAATTTTTGTTAAAAGTTCAAAAATCATACTATGGTTAATTCTCCTGATCAGGAAACAATAATTTTAATAAAAGCTCAAAAACAAGGAAGAATAATGATAAATATGAAAAGTAAATATCTAAAATATATTGTTTCTGTTTCGTTAGGTGCTATGTCATTAAACGCATTCTCGTTTAGTGAAATAAACATCGAAGCAACGACAGAAAAAGGTACACCTAATTTTATAAAGGGTGATTTAGGGAAGATAAATGCAGCGCCAAGCGCTTTAGCAATAAAAGGTCTACTTGCCAGGAATAGCCAATTTGCTTTAAATGGTAATGAAGGATTTAGTGTAAAAGAACAATGGATTGATAAATTAGGTAAACAACATCTACGATTGAACCAAACAATCAACGGATTACCTGTCTATGGCACCAGCTTAACTGTCCACTCATCGCTAAAATTAAGCGGTTTACAGCGTTCGATTAGCGAAAGTGATGTCTATGCTATCACGGGTGTCGTTGCTACGGCTAAAACCCAATCAACAAAAAAACAAGTACTAACGTCAGCTAAGAATGACACAAATGAAATTAAAAGACTTGCTAGAATACATGGCAACATTATTTCGAACCCGACAAAAGCTTATGTTTATCTTCCTGTAAGCGAAGAAACAATACTTGCTTGGAAAGTCGAGGTTGAGTGGAATAATGGGGGCGATGATTTTGGCCGTGATATTTTATTTTATGATGTCAGTTCATTAAAATTAGCCACTCGTCATGCACAAGTGCATTCGGCGAAATCATGGAAAACCTATGATTTACAAAATCAAGCGCAAAACTATGCACCAGGCACCATACTTTGTACTAATACACAAAGTTGTGGGGATGCCTCTGCTCAACGAGCACATGATGGTGCAGCAACTGTCTATGACTATTATTTAAACCGTTTTAATCGAGATAGTATTAATGGAAACGGCTTGACTATGGTATCGAGTGTACATCTTGGAAATAACGTTGCTAATGCTTATTGGACAGGGAGTCAAATGCTTTATGGTGATGGTGATGGTCAAGTACTTGATGATTTAACCTTGAGTTTTGATGTCGTAGGGCATGAGCTAACACATGGTGTCACTCAATATACCGCAGGGTTAATTTATAACAATGCATCTGGAGCCTTAAACGAAGCATGGTCTGATATTCTAGGTGTAGCCGCTAAAGCATATCGAGATGGCACAACACAAGGGGATTGGTTGCTAGCAGAAGAAAGTTATACCCCCAATACTAGTGGTGATGCAATGCGTTATATGAATAATCCTACGCAAGATAATTATTCTAGAGACTGGTGGCCTGATCGCATTCCATTTACTAGTAATCCAAATAATTCAAATGACCAAGGTGGCGTACACGGTAATTCCGGTATAGCTAACTTAGCATTTGCCTTGCTATCAGATGGTGGCACTCATCCGCGCAACATGTCTAATGCACAAGTACCCGCTATTGGTCTTTTAAAAGCAGAGCAGATTTTTTATCGCGCTTTAACAACCTATATGACCCAAAGTACTAACTTTGCTGGCGCGAGAAGTGCAACGGCGCAGGCAGCACAAGACTTATATGGTGCAGGTGAAAAAACAGCAGTTGAAACTGCTTGGTGTGCCGTTGGTGTCGGCACTTGTCCGGGAAGTGGTACTGGCGGCGGTAGTCAGACATTACAAAATGGTGTGGCGCAAAGCGGTATTTCAGCAGCAGCTAAAGAGGAAAAATTCTTTACGTTAGACGTACCAGCCGGAGCAACTAATTTAGTATTTACTACAACAGGTGGTTCAGGTGATGCTGACCTTTACGTTAAGTTTGGTAGTGCTCCGTCATTAAATACTTTTGATTGTTCTAGTACCACAGCGAATAGTAATGAAACCTGTAGCATTGCAAATGTGCAAGCGGGTACTTATCACGTCATGGTACAAGCATGGAATCAAATCAGCGGCGTTAGTTTAACGGGGAGTTTCGATGCAAGCACGGGTGGCGGTTTAGATCCCATTAATGTTTCTGCAGCTGATGTATCTGTTTCTCAAGGAAGTTGGGCGCGATATACCTATGTTATGCCTGCCGGCTATAGCAGTATGACTGTTGCCACTTCTGGCGGCAGTGGTGATGTAGATCTTTATGTGAACTTTGGGTCACAATCTACTACCTCTAGTTATGATTGCCGTCCGTATTTAAGTGGAAACAATGAAAGCTGTGATTTTCAAAATCCTGCGGCTGGCACATGGTATTTAGATATCTATGGCTATACTGCAGCTTCTGGGGTTACGCTGACTTTACAAGCTACACCTTAAATTGAAGAAGTGTAAAGAAGGGCGAGGCAAAGCCCTTCTTTTTATTCATTTAGTCATATCTATTATTGCGTAGGAACATTAACTTTTACGCGAGATAAACTCCATTGGTAGACTTGGCTTGCCGTAAGTGAAATTAGGCAATAAGCAGTAAAATAATAAAATCCTTGCCCCGCTGCTGAAAGCGTCTCACTACTCATTTGTAAATTAATAGTAAAACCAAAAATATTGAGCTGATGTCCAGAAACCGTTTCAGCATGATTTGTAGATAAAATAGCTAGGAATATTGCAATAACAAAAACATCTGCCATTGACCATTTACCAATAGCAGCGATGAAGTTGACTAAACGATACTCTAAACGTGTATTCTTTTTAATATAAGCGATTAATAATAGGATACTTTTCAATACGGGGATGCAGACAGAGAATACAAATATTAACGTCGCAACCAAAATCCGTTGATCCTGCCAAAGCTCTTCAATAGTGCCAATTAACGAAAGCTCTTTATTAATAATATCAGTGGTTAATTCTGAGGCTCCAATCCCTGCTGTCATTGTCATATCTAATGAAAACATGGGTAATAAAATTCCGGGGAAAAATAAGGCGATAGCAATAATGTTTAAAATAAAAGCAATGTGTTTAGTCAAAAAAAATAACCCTAAAAAGCGATGATAACTGGGTATATTATAGTGCTTTACCAAAGTAATAAATAAAAAAGCACCAAATAAATTGGTGCTTATTAATAACTAAAAGTAAAAATTATTTTTTGATACGTCTAATGCTCAAGCCCATTAGACCTAATGCAAAAATAGCAAGGGTGGTCGGTTCAGGTACTGTGGTTAGGTTACCTGCTTCATAATCCGTTTGACCAACAGCAACGGTTAAGTTTTCAATGAAATAACTACCAATAAAATTTGACTGAGTATCGCCAAAAAGCACATTAAAACCATAGCCACCACGAGGAGCGCCTGCTCCAACACCAGAAGTTGTGCCTACTGGGCCACTATATAGTGTAATGTTATTTGAAAAATCGGCGAGAGTAACTTTAATACCATTTCGTTGTAAGTATCCAGCGGTTCTACTACCTGTACCAGAGTCAAACAACCAATCAAAGTTGCCAGTTGGACCAAATTCATAAATCTTCCATTCTTGACGTGTTTGAAAATTTGTTCCCATATAAGCATTTTCTGAGGCAATAACTGCATAATTAGAACCGTCAGTTACCCACATGTTCAAATAAGGGTGTGCACCTGTTGCACTAGTGTTGGTTGTCCAATTAACGGTAGTAAATTGATTGATTTGCATCCCGTCAAAAGCATTTGTACCATAGCCTACTTTTTGACCGCCTAAAGGTGTTTCGGCATAAAAACCGTCGCCAGCCGCATTCTCTGTTATTACTATGTCAGCGTCATATGGTGACGTTGTGGTGCCGTTATTATTACGAATTTTAAATGTATCAAAATTAATAATATTTGCCGTTGCATTAATTGAAAAACTTAACGTTACCAAGGCTAAAAGGGTATTACATGTTTTTTTAAGTGACATATTCTGCTCCAAATTTATCGTTGTTGTTGATTAGGGCATTCTTATTCATCAATAGTGTACTGCTATTGTTAATAGGCAATTACCATGCCGATAAAATAAACCCTTTATTTTCAGATAAATAGATGTTTTTAATTATGCCCAATAATAAGTTTGTAAAAAAAACTGACAGTCTTTACTTAAAGATGAAAGGGTTATAGCTCATAACATAAAAAGTCATGGCTAGTGTTTGTTCTTGCTGCACAATAGAGTATAACTGGCAAAAACAGATACTAATCAGCCGAAACAAAGATCATAACGATGGAATATATGGGAAAAATTAAAGTAGTTAGTTTTACATTCGTAGCCTTAGTGACCTTTGCTGCCAATTCGGTGATCTGTCGATTAGCATTAGGGGGTGGTTCCATTGATGCGGCAAGTTATACCATGATTCGTTTATTGGCGGGCGTCATTGCCTTGCTGATATTAGTAAAACTGGGTAAGAAAGGTAAGCCTCATGCTAAAAAAGGCTCTTGGTTAGGGGGGATCACTTTATTTCTATATGCGTGTACACTTTCTTATGCATATATATCACTCGATACGGCAACTGGGGCGTTGATTTTGTTTGGTGCAGTTCAGTTATCTATTTTACTCTTTTCTTACTTTCGAGGGGATAAATTTCATTTATTAGAATGGCTTGGGATTATTATTGCTTTTGTTGGTTTTGTTTATTTAGTTTTCCCTTTAATGTCTCAACCGAGCATGATTGGAGCTGTACTCATGGTTGTTTCTGGCGCTTCTTGGGGAATGTATACATTAGTAGGTCAAGGGAGTAAGCGGCCCCTGATTGATACTTGTTATAATTTTGTTCGTACAATACCTTTTGTTCTCATTTTATGTTTGCTCACTTATGATCAGCTTGAGTTCACTAATCAAGGGGTTTTGTTAGCGATACTTTCTGGCGCTATCACCTCTGGAGTAGGTTATGCCATTTGGTATTTAGTTTTACCTAGCTTGGCTACTACCCAAGCGGCCGTATTACAGTTGACTGTGCCTATTATAGCCGCACTAGGTGGTGTTATTTTTGTCTCTGAGCCGATAACGTTACGGTTATTTATTTCGTCTGTTTTCGTACTGGGTGGTATAGCTCTGGTTATTTTTGCAAAAACAGGTTTTTTGGCAAAACGAGAGAGCTAAGTCTTAAAGCATATTGTTATCAATACAATTAATAACGAGGGTTTGTCGAAATAGGTCGATAAAATACAAGGGTATGAGATTAAAAGGGAAGTTAATAAAGTGGGATGATGCCAAGGGTTTTGGTTTTATTGCCCCTAACCGTGGCGGAGATCATGTTTTTATTCATAAAACAGCTTTTGCTAATAGGAAGCGTTGTCCTAAAATCACCGATGTTGTCACTTTTTCTCTATCGAAAGATAAGCAGGGGAGAACATGTGCCCAGCAAGCGACTTTTTCAGGTGAAAAATTGAGCCAGAAAAAAAAGCAAAAGACGGGTGTATTCTCCATTTATCTGTCGGTTATTTTCTTAGGGGGATTGTTAGTTGGCTTAGTTTTGAATTACCTTCCTGCCAGTGTCGTTTTGCTTTATTTAGGCGCCAGTATAGTAACGTATATTGTTTATGGTTTGGATAAGTGGAAAGCTAAACGAGGGGTATGGCGTATATCAGAAAACACCATGCATTGTTTAGCGCTTCTTGGTGGTTGGCCTGGAGCGGCTCTTGCCCAACAAAGCTTACGTCATAAATCACAAAAAAAAGACTTCAGAATTGTCTTTTGGTTGACCGTGATTATTAATGCTAGCCTACTAGGCTGGCTTCTTTCGGCTCAAGGGGCTCAATACATGCGTTTATTGATTTCCTTATAGCTATCGCACCATTGTAAATTACACTTTGATGTTCAAGAGCAGGCGCTATCGTTCGCATTAATTTGCTATTTCCCAAATAAAAACTACTTTAAGGGTGAGCCTTTTCGTTTTGGAAATATAATGCGACTGCAAAGAAAAATAACTGTGTTAGCCTTTTTATTATGCTCATCTTTTTCTGTGTTTGCTTCAGAACGTGTTGTTCAAATAGGAACTATAGGTTTTGTTCCGTATGGCATTAATGATCAAGGTAGATTAAGTGGCTTATATTATGATTTAGCAAATATGATCGTTGCCAATGCAGGTTATACTTCAAACAATATGATCCGTCCTTATGCCCGTATTGTTAAAGAACTCAAGTTGGGAACTTTAGACCTTACTATTATGTTTCGTAACTCTGATTTAGATGAATTTGTTGATTATATTGCACCACTACAACCACAGAAAGTCGTGGCTATGAGTTTGAAGGGGAATAGGTTTAATCATATCAAGGAGCTTTCTGGTAAAACAATTATTTACATACGAGGGGCAAAATTTACTGAATTATTTGAGCAAGTTGACACTGTAAATAAATACCAAGTTATTGATTATCTCCATGGTATTAAAATGTTGATTGCAGGTAGAGCTGACGTCATTATCGGTTCATTACACCCCATCAAAAGAGCCGCAAATGCACTTGAACAAAAAGACAATATTATAATTTATTTTGATGAACCATTACTTCTTGCTTTAAGAACTCCTTGGGTTCAGGTGTCAAAGAAAAGTCATTCCTATATTGCAGGTGAAAAATTAAAAAAAAGTTTTTTACAGCTACAAACAAACAATTCCTTAGATGCGTTAAGGGTGAAATATGAAGTACCAATAGTCATTGCCGACTCGTTTCAATTTGATAATTGAAGCACTCAAGCTTCATAAGTTAGCTCTTCTTTGACGATAAATTAGCGAATGGATGATTCCACGATTAACAAGTATTTGTTACTAGAGATAAACAATTTAGAGCACCTAAAAGACTAAGTACATCCTCACTCAATGATAATAAGAAATGAGGATGTTTGAAAGTTTACGTTTTTAAGTTTACTTTCAGGAGTAAAAAGCGCTGATTATTTATATCCACCAAAAGAACCCGCAGGGCCAGGAAAAACGACAGGGCTTTCAAAGCCGTCTTTAGCGACGCTGCTAACACCAAAAAAGTAGTTGTCGATGACAATGTTTTTTAGCTCAAATTCGCTGACATCACCTACATATTGACTATGTGTCCATGTCGCTTCAGTAGTTAAACGCCAATGTACTCGATAACCTGCTAAGTTTGCCGCCATACTTCCTTTAGGGCGTTGCCAGGTTAACGTCGTTGATGCTTGTACCGCGCCTGAAATTTGAGTATTTGCTGGTGGTGGTGGAGCCCAAGCCATAGCCGCCATAGTCACGGCATTTAATGAGGTTAATTTTGCCGTAAAATCAAAATCAACACCTGAGAGTACATCACCAAATACACGTCCATCTTCAGTGCGTAAGTCTTGGTGTTGACGATCATAATGTTCATTAGTTTCCATAATACGTACTGCTGGATAGCCAACAGCATTAAATGGACGATGATGTCCTCCTCGGCCAAACCGATCTAATCGATATACCATCATTACGTCTAAGTTAGGGATATACTGGTCAGCTATTTGATCAATATAACGGGCAACATTTCGTGATGGTGAATCCACTTCACCACCCGTGAAACGACGTTTATTTGCTTCTTCAGGGGTTTCAACAAAACGAGTCCCTTCTGAAAAAACTCTCGCGGTTGTGTTGTTAATGATGCCATTAATGCCAGAAATATTACCAATCATGTCATTGTTAATCACGGCTTCTACCCGCCATCCTGCTTTTTTGGCAATACCAGCCATGATTTTTCCGCCAAACAACCCTTGTTCTTCACCGGATAACGCTGCATAAACAATAGACCCAGCAAACTTATGTGTTGACAGTACTCTGGCTGCTTCAATCACGCCAGCTACACCTGATGCATTATCATTTGCGCCTGGCGAGATACTGGTAAAATCAAGAGGGTCAGATACTCTCGAATCTATATCTCCCGACATGATGATATAACGATTTGGATCGAGTTGGCCTCGTTGTATCGCGATAACATTAACCACTTCCGTTGGCTCTGGAATACGCTTCTCTCCAGAAAAAGTCTGTTTTTGATAAATAACTTCTAAACAACCGCCACATTGTGCTGATATTTTCTCAAATTCAGCTTTAATCCAACGACGTGCTGCACCAATTCCCTGAGTGTTTGATTTTGTATCAGATAATGTATGTCGAGTGCCAAATCCCACTAACCTAGTGATATCTTTTTGGAGTCTATCAGGGTTAATTTTTTGCTGTATATCTCGCAAAATTAATTGTTCATTAGGTGGTACTCGAATCTCCGAGGCATGGGCAGGCATTAAGATGCACAACGCACAGAGTAGGCTCAGGAAATAAGCATTAGCACTATGAGTAAGTGAGCTACATTTAACTGTACTTAAAGGGATATACATAACAAAGACCTACTGTAAATTTTTATGAGGCTAAAAGACTATCATAGTTTATAAAAATAAAGTGTGCAGCAATCATTCAATAGGACGAGTGGTAAAAGAGTTAAATTAAGATGTCTCTTTCAATATTAAACGTAAATCAAATCAATAATTAAGAGAGCTTGTTGTGGCGATACTTTAAACAAATGTGAATCTCTATTTACATTATACTTGCGAGTGTTTATGATATTTAAAAAAAATAATCGAGAGAATTATGACTAAATATCGTAAATTAAGAAGTCAGTTATCATTAGTATTTTTAATTGTTTCGACTGGCTGCATTTCTATGGTAAATGCTCAAGCAGATGAAAGTTTTGTGGAATATCCGCAAGGGCATATTGCCATTACCGATGTAAGCGTAATTGATGGCACAGGGACATCAGTCAAACCACATCAGACGGTACTTATTAATGGTAATCAAATCGTAGCGATGGGGAATGCAACACATTTTAAAATTGGTAAGCATGTCACTAAGATAAACGGAGAAGGAAAAACACTTATTCCTGGATTAGTCATGATGCATGAGCATATGTTTTACCCTACGGGTAAGGCTAATTATACCGAGATGCTTACAAGCTTTCCAAAATTATATTTAGCAGGCGGAGTGACTGCAGCAAGAACAGCGGGAACTCTTTCTCCCTATGCTGATTTAGCGTTACGAGATGCGATTAATGCAGGTAAATCAATTGGCCCAGACATTGATGTTACAGCGCCTTATTTAAATGGTCCCGGTTTACCTATATTAAAAATAAAGGCACTCAGAGGTGCTGATGATGCAGAAACTATGATGAATTACTGGATCTCTGAAGGAGTCACATCTTACAAGGCGTACATGCACATACATCAAGATGAACTTGAAAAAATAATAACCTTGGCTCATCAACAAAATCAAAAAGTAACTGGGCATTTATGTTCGGTAACCTACCGAGAGGCCGCTGAACTTGGAATAGACAATTTAGAGCATGGTTTTTTTGCTGCGACAGATTTTGTAAAAAACAAAGTGAAAAATGAATGTCCAACGGCCACATCAGTTCATCAGTCATTAGTTAATCTTGATATCGATGGTAAAGACGTTAATGAGTTGATTGATTTTCTAATAAGTAAAGGGGTAACGCTAACATCAACTTTAACGGTTTTTGAAACGTATACAAAAGGACGCCCAAAGGCATACCCTGAAGCATTAGCGGCGTTGATTCCAGAAGTGCGTGAGCAATACGAAATACGTTGGCAACAAGTTGCTAAGCAAGATAATGCCACTTGGCCGATCGTATTTAAAAAAATGATGAAGCTTGAAAAGAAATTTGTTGATGCCGGCGGTAAATTAATAGCGGGAACCGACCCAACTGGCTTTGGTGGTGTTGTTGCCGGATTTGCTAATCAACGAGTAATCGAATTATTGGTAGAAGCTGGCTTTGATATTGAGCAGGCTGTTGAAATTTCGACATTAAATGGAGCTAAATTTCTACAACGTGATAATGAAATGGGTTCAATTGAAATCGGTAAACTGGCAAATGTAGTGTTAGTGGATGGTGATTTATCAAAAGATACTTCTGCTATTCGCAATATGTCCATAGTTTTTAAAAATGGTATTGGTTATAACGCAAAAAAAATACGAGCTAACACTAAAGCTGTGGTTGGACTACATTAATAACTAGTCATTATCTTAGTGAACAAAAATAATAACAGAGGAATTAGCATGAAAATATTAATAGTCCCTTATTGTCTAGTACTGAGTTTGTTTTTATCGTTAAGTGTTCATGCGATTGAAAAATCGGATGAATTACTAAAACAAGTTGAAAATAAAGTGATTAAATGGCGACGTGATTTTCATCAAAACCCAGAATTAGGTAATCGAGAAACTCGTACGGCTAAAATAATAGCAAGTCATTTAAAAGCGTTAGGGATGGATGTGGAAACTGACATTGCCTACACTGGAGTAGTGGGTCTTTTGCAAGGTGGTAAACCTGGTCCAACTGTTATGTTACGTGCTGATATGGATGCCTTACCTGTGACAGAGCAAGTAGATTTACCATTTAAGTCGACGAAAAAAACTAACTATCGCGGCGTTGATGTAGGAATAATGCATGCTTGTGGTCATGATACTCACATGGCAATGCTTATGGGAGCCGCAGAAGTTCTAACAGGGATGAAAGACGAATTATATGGCAATGTTATGTTCGTATTTCAACCTGCTGAAGAAGGTGCTCCCGACCAAGAAGAAGGGGGAGCAGAACTGATGTTAAAACAAGGCATCTTTAAAAAGTATAAGCCTGATGTAGCTTTCGGTCTTCATATTGTGTCTAGTTTGCCATCAGGATACCTCGGTTATCGCAGCGGTCCTTTTATGGCGAGTGCTGATCGTTTTGAAATAACAGTCGATGGTAAACAAACCCATGGCTCTACGCCATGGACAGGGATTGATCCTATCAGCGTCGCTGCGCAAATAGTGACAGGTGTTAACCATATTATTAGTCGTCAAATTGATATTACGAAAGAACCCGCAATTATTTCTTTTGGTAAAATTGCTGGCGGTATTCGTAATAATATCATACCTGATAAGGTGGAAATGATTGGTACTATTCGTAATTTTGACATGGATAACCGCCAGAAAATCTTTGAAAAAATTAATACTACCGCTACGCATATTGCTGCTGCTTCCGGTGCAAAAGCTGAGGTTGAAATTTATGAAGGTTATCCGGTCACCATTAATGATCCCAAATTAACCGAACAAATGTTACCTACACTTAACAATGTTGCTGGCGAAGATAAAGTGAAAATATTACCTAAAATAACAGGCGCAGAAGACTTTTCATTTTATGCACTAGAAGTACCTGGGTTATTTATCTTTTTAGGGGGTACACCAATAAATAAAGATCCTAAAATGGCAGCAAGTAATCACTCTCCTTATTTTTTCGCAGACGAGTCATCGTTTAAAACAGGTACGAGAGCATTAACACAACTTACATTAGATTATATGTCACAAGGTAAAGGTCAATAAACCATTAACAGCAATGTAATTATTCATATATCTTGTTTCAATTTCCAACAAGGTGATTGAATTTTTGTATTGCTGTTATTCAGTAAAAACTGCATCATTCGGTTAGTATTATGAAAAAGTAGAAGTTAGTACAATGCCAAGCGAAACTGTATTTAAACCTAAGCAGCAAAGAAGCCAAGATACACAAACAAAATTATTAGCGGCGTTACATTCATGCTTACAAGATAAATTTTTCGAGCATATTTCTATAAAAGAATTAGCTGACCATGCAGGGGTTTCTGTAGGCACTTTTTACCGTCGATTTAAAGACAAAGAATCTTTATTGCCACTGCTTTATCAAGATTTTGGCAATGATCTTGCCATTTGGGTTGATAATCTAGAGCTTAGTGAATATCACTGTTTACAAGATGTGATAGAAAAAATTTCAGCAGGAATTTATCAATTTTCTATGGCTCGTAAAAGTGTTTTACGAACCTTACATTTAAATTCACGATTGCACTCAACCTTATTAGCATCTGATAAACTTGTCGATCGTAAAGCAATTTACCAGCGCTTAGCGAACCTGTTATTGCATTTTAAAGCAGAATTTACGGTTCTAGAGCACCAAAAAGCAGCGGAGAATGTTATTTTTATTATGATTACAAGTTTGTTTGATAAAGTGCTTTATCCTTCGCTGACACCGGCTATTGCAAGTGACTGTAATGCTGAAGAATTTTCCAATGAACTTGCTAAAATTGTGTTGCCTTTTTTGACGTGTAAATATCCAAAATAGTTTGCAAAATAGCAGGATAGATTATAAGTTATTGTGAATATGAGTTCATCTTGTGGTTTCTATGAAAATAAATAAAATATTTGCACTTTTAGGTCCAGGGATAGTTTGGGCTGCAACCAGTATCGGGGTTTCTCATATTGTGCAAGCTACGCGAGCTGGCGCAGACTTTGGTTTTGCTCTTTTAGGGTTTATTATTCTTGCCCATGTCATTAAGTACCCCTTCTTTCTCTTTGGCCCTAAATATGCTGGACTCACTGGTAAAAGCTTGCTTGATGGTTATAAAAGAGTAGGCAACTGGGCATTTTATTTATTTTTATTCCTCACCCTTACAACCATGTTTTTTGTTCAATCCGGAGTGACTATTGTTACGGCTGCATTAGCCATGAATTTGTTTGGTGATGTATTGTCATTGTCGCAATGGGCAGCACTAATTCTGGTTATTGTGAGTGCGGTATTAATTATTGGTCATTACAAGTTGCTGAGTACATTACTCAAGTGGATGATGCTCATTCTTGTTATTTCCAGCATTATTGCCTGGTTTACTGCGGTTAATCGTTTAGGTTTTCAACCTTCAGGACAAGCTCCTGTAATATCATTAACATCAGCGGCAAGCATTGCCTTTATTGTGGCCCTTATTGGTTGGATGCCTACCGCCATCGAGGTTTCTGTCTGGCATTCTATTTGGACGACCTCACGCGCAGACAAACCGGGTAAAATCGCAGCAAAAAATGCCACTCTTGATTTTAATATTGGTTATTTCACCAGTTTTTTACTTGCTGTGATATTCCTTTGGTTAGGGGCTCTTTTGATGTTTGGTCAAGGAGAAGGATTTGCTAGTTCAGCCGCGGCTTTTGCTGGGCAATTAGTGGGTATCTATAGTAAAGCCTTAGGAGAATGGAGCTGGTTATTAATGGCATTGGTGACTTTTATTGCCTTATTTTCAACAACATTTGCAGTCGCAGATGGTTTTCCTCAGGTATGGAAACGTGCTGCGCTACTAGCGAATAAAGAACAAAATGACGAAAGTAAAAATAAAGCGAACAAAGTCTACTTGATAGCCTTGGTCTTATTGGTTGTTGGTAGTTGGTGGATTATTAGTGATTTTAGTGCTGACATTAAAGCCTTACTCGATTTTGTCACTACGGTTTCTTTTGTTAATGCGCCAGTATACGCTTGGCTAAATTATAAAGTGATGATGGGTGCCGATGTCAGTGATGATCAAAAACCACAAGGTTGGTTCAAGGTATATACGCTGTGTTGTTTGACGGTATTAACTTTATTTAGTGTGTTCTTTTTGTGGTGGAAATTTATTGCTTAAGTGTCAACTAATGATAGTCAAATAGCTGAATTAAAACGCTTACATGAATTGGTGAGTCGCTAACGAATCAGTAAGATAAAATATGTGTAGTTATACTAGTTTAAATAACTACTCTCTTTTAAAATTGCGGCTAAACGTCAATAGAGTAAAAAATAATGATACATATTAATGGTGGTTGCCATTGTGGTGAAATAACCTTTGAAGCTGAAGTCGATGAAAACAAAGTAATGTTATGTCATTGCAATGACTGTCAAAAAATATCAGGTACAGCGTTTAGAAGTGTGGTTGTTTCTGAACCTGACGGCATTGTTTTTACCAAAGGAAAGCCCAAAGAATACATTAAAGTGGCTGAAAGTGGCAATCGACGAGCCCAAGGATTTTGTCAGCAATGTGGTAGTAGTTTATATGCGACTTCAGAGGAGCCTACCAATAGAGTTTATGGCATTCGCGCCGGTTGTCTTGAACAACGTGATCAACTTGTGCCTAAAAGCCAAATTTGGTTTCGGTCTGCTGTGCCATGGCTTAAGGAAATAAAGAATATACCAGCATTTGATACCACTCCCGTGAAATAAATAACCTAAGAAGATTACTTATTCGCAATCTTTTTTGAGATCATTTATAGGGAAATAGACTTGGCATTGCTTTAGCTCCAAATAAATTTCCCTTATTTTTCATAGACAAGTATTTCAATAATGACTACATACAAAGTATTTATTTCTTTGTGATTTCTTTATCATTTGTTTGTAAATAATCAAGTAATTTCTCAATTGGCTTAGGTGTTTGAAAATAAAACCCTTGAACATAATCACAATTATGGCTAGCAACAAAGTCATATTGTTCTTTTGTTTCAACCCCTTCAGCAATCGTCTTTAAGCCTAATGCCTTGGCAATAGAAATAGTGGCTTTAACAACCTCTTCTGATTTATCTTGTTCACCAATTCTTGAGATAAAAGAGCGATCAATTTTCAATACATCAAAGGGTTTATTGATAAGGTAGCCTAAGTTTGAATAACCTGTGCCAAAATCATCCATTGAAAAAGACACATTTAATTTTTTATAGCGATCTAAAAGTAGTTGGTTTTTATCATTAGACAATATCACTTTTCTTTCGGTAATTTCGATAGAGATAGATTCCCCATCAATTTGAAATTGTCGTAAATATTTTTTAAAGGTAAAAAATAATGAATCACATTCTAAATCTTTCAATGAGAAGTTAATGGCAACTTTGAAGTGGAGTTTGTTTAACTTGTTTAAATTGTCGATTGTAGTCATTACTTTAAACACAACATATTTGGTAATTTCAGTGATCAGATTTGATTCTTCAGCAAGAGGGATAAACTTATTTGGCATAACCAACCCGAGTTTAGGATGATTCCATCTGATTAACGCTTCAAGGTGTGAGACCTTCATGGTTTCTAAGTCAATTATCGGTTGAAAATAAACTTCAAAGTCATCGTTATTTAGGCCTTCTCTTATTGAACTTTCCATTGAAGCTTTCTCAAAAGCAAATGAAGAAAGCTCTTGTGAAATATATCGATACATATTACGGCCATTCTCTTTGGCATCATACATGGCAATATCAGCTTGACGTATTAATTCCTCAGCAGAGTGACCATCATTAGGATAGATACTAATACCGATACTAGCACCTACTGTGATTTTATGATCTTCTACCTCGATCTCTTCTTTAACCGACTGAATTAAATTCAGTGCGATTTTGGAGGCATTTAATGCAGAATCTAAATCTTGAATAATAATAACAAATTCATCGCCTCCAACTCTGGCAATAGTATCCCCTGAGCGAAGCACCTTAGAAAATCTTTTGGATACTTCAATCAACACTGCATCACCAACACTATGTCCTAAGCCATCGTTGACAATTTTAAAGCGGTCCAAATCAACAAATAATATAGCAAGTTGTTTTTTAGAGCGACGAGACTCTTGTAAAGCATGTTCAAGTCGATCAGCAAATAGTGTTCGATTGGGTAAACCTGTTAATGAGTCATGATTGGCAAGATATTGAATTCTATCTTGAGATTGCTTGATAACTGAGATGTCGGTTATCACAGCAATATATTGAATAATATAACCATTTGCATCTTTAACGGCACTAATATTAAGAAAAACGGGGAAGAGATCGCCATTTTTAGCTTTATTAATTACTTCTCCTGACCAAAAACCACTCTGTTTGTATGAACGCTCCATCTCACTGTAAAACTCAGAGCCGTGTTGATCTGATTTTAATAGACTAATTTTTTTACCCTTTATTTCCGCGAGAGAATAACCCGTTATGCTTTCAAAGGCAGGGTTAACATTGATAATTCGCGTCTCTTTATCGGTTACAGCAATACTTTCTTGCGTGGTATTAAATACCATTCTTGCTTGGGCACTGTCTAATGTTGCCTGTTTTTGACTGTTAATATCTTCAATTACAGAGATGAAATACAAAGGTTTATTCTTATCCCTGACAATAGCAACGTAGAGCATTGCCCAGAAAAGTTCGCCATTTTTATTGTAATAACGTTTTTCCATCTTGTAGGAATTACGCTTTCCATTGATAAGTTCCTGTACAAGGTATAAATCTTGTTTTAAATCATCAGCATAAGTAATGTCTTGGAAAGTGAGAGCTAATAATTCTTCCTGGGTATATCCCAGCATTTGAGATAACGCACTGTTGACGGAAATCCAGGTGCCATCTAAAGCCACATGACCAATACCAATATTAGCATTATCGAAGGTTGCTTTATATTTTTGCTGACTGAGTGATAGTTCAGCTAGCGCGCGTCTCTCTTTAGAGATATCTGAAGCAAAAGACCATATTTGTGTATGACCTAACTCATCTCTACTTAGGTAATCTTCCACTTCAAGGATAGTGGTTATATCATTATTTATCAGCTCGATGATATAAGGGCCAAATGTACCTTTTTCAGTGAGCTCTTTCTGCCGATTGAGAAATCGCCTGTTATCTTCAACTGGGTAAAGATCAAACCAGTTTTTAGCCAGCAGCTGTTCTCTTGTTAACCCCGTATAAGTTTGCATCGCGTGATTGGTTTTAAGAATCATACCTTGTAGATTGGTGATAATAACGCCGTCATGTATATTTTCTAAAACGGATTCATAACGACGATTAAGCGCACCATGCTTCTCTTTAATGGTGGTATTCTCATTAAACATCTCTTTGAGCTCCGCATATGCGGTTTGAAGCTCTTCATTTGTTGACTGAAGTTCTTCATTACTGGTTTCCATCTCTTCATTGGTTGCCTGTAGCTCTTCATTAGCACTTTGTAACTCTTCATTTGACGATTGTAGCTCCTCATTTGAGGTTTCTAATTCCTCAACCAGCGTCTGCATATGTTCTTTCGTACGTTGCAATTCAAACTCAAGTTCATGAGTAGTGGAGGAAACCACGACATCATCTGAGTTAGTGTTAATTAAAGGCAGGTCTAGAACCGAAATGCTCTGAAAATAAAATAGATACATTTGGTTGCGCCCATTTAAAATAGGCACAAGGTGAACTTTAATCAGCCGCGCTTTTCCGTCTTTTTGTGGAAGGGGAATATAGCTACTTGAATTAATGCCAGACCCTCGTTTACTCTCACTAAATAGTTTTCTTAAATCAATGGCTAACCGAGAGTCGACAATTTTATACAAATTATAGGAAACATAACCTTCGGGAATCGAAACAAAATCGAGATTGCCTTTTTTATAGACTACATCGAGCTGCTCATTAGTCACAATAATATTGGGCATTAAGAGCTTTGCTGCTTCGCTAATAATGGTTTCTTGTAACGGGGTATCCTCTGAGGTTTTAGATTGCACTTCTTCAGGATACTTTACATATTTTGGTGGTCTAACCGTAATGGCAGAATAGTTTTTCTTCGAATACGACACTGTTTTGAAAATTTTATTAGGCTTATCAACCGGAGCAAACAGATGTTCAAAATTAGTCGCATTTTCAGATTTACCGAGAAAAAGTAGCGCATTTTCTTTAAGAGCATAATGAAATGCAGGCATAATCCACTTTTGCGCATCTAGATTAAAATAAATCAGTAGATTACGACACACAATGAGATCTAAGTCTTTAAAAGGGGGATCAGATAAAAGATTATGGTAAGAGAAAACAATATTTTGCCTTAGGGTTTTCTTAACCTCAAATTCGTTATCCGTAATCGTAAAATAATCTTTTATATAAGAATCAGACACTTCAGTCATTGAGGCTTGGCTATAAATGCCTCGACGAGCAATCTTTAAGGCATGTTCATCAATGTCGGTAGCAAAAATCTTTAAATCAAGCGAATGCTGTCGATCATTTAATAGCTCATTAACAATAATAGCAACAGAATAGGCTTCTTCACCCGTCGATGACCCCGGCATCCAAATTCTTAATTCTTTTGCGTCGGAACGCTCATCAAGGTATTTATCGAGGAGATTTTCCAGTGAGTCATAGGCGTCTCTGTCCCTAAAGAAACTAGTGACGCCAATGAGAATATCTTTATAAAGTAATTCAACTTCTTGCTCATCTCTCTCAATTAACGCGACATATTCACTCAATGTGGTCACTTTAAGCGCAACCATTCTGCGTTCAATACGTCGGCCAATTGTAGCCTTTTTGTAGACTGAAAAATCCACATGCTTAATTTTATGCAGTAACGCAAAAATGATTGAGATATGATCATTAGCAGGTGTAACTTGATGCTTTTTCAATACTTTATTTCGTGGGAAGTTAGCTAAAGCAACTAACTCTTCACCAATTTTGTCGGCCTCAATTAAAATATCAACAACTGAGCCATTGATTGAAGCCATTGGCATACCATCGTATTTTGCCGTACTAGGCTCCTGTACTATGGTGATTCCACCTTCCGAGTTGATGGCACGCATACCTTGGCAACCATCAGAGCCTGTTCCCGATAAGATAATACCCACCGATTTTTCTTTTTTATATTTAGCGATGGAGATAAAAAGCTGATTAACAGAAGGTTTAGGTAAAAAAGAGTGTTTTTCTGGGGCAGACAAAATGATTTGATTATTGCTATTAATCTCAACATTCTTGTTCGGAGGTGTTATATAGAAAACATCACTTTCAAGCGTCTCATTATGTTCCGCTTCCTTAATTAATAAGTTGCTTTCTCTCGAAAGTAACTCAACCAACATAGTATTATGTTTAGGACTTAAGTGTTGAGCAATAAGATAAGCAGTATTATTGTTTTTTGGTAAGCCTTTTATTAAGGCCGTAAGCGCTTCAAGCCCTCCTGCACTCGAGCCTATCCCCACGACCATAAGACTGTTTGGGTCCTGATCACGTTCTGTTTCAGTTTCACTGTTTGTAGATAAACTATCGCCAAGTATTTTTACTTTACCAATAGATTCTTCATGTATACCCTTGGATAATACCTGTTCGATAACGAGTGCTAATTTCGTATGTTCTATCGGTTTGCTAATAAAACCATTAATCTGCTCTTTGATGGTATCTAAAATAAAGTCTTCATCAATATAGGCACTAAGGACAATAATAGGGGTTTTTTTATCTGTTTTTCGAATTTCTTGTATTAATTCAGGCCCATTCATTTCTGGTAACTGAATTTCTGTTATTACTAAACTTGGTCTATGAGTAATAAACTTAGATATACCTTCGCGACCATTAGATGCCTCAAGTACAGTTTTAAATATCCCACGAAAAAAATCTGAATAAATTTTACGGGTAGCCTTATCGTTCTCTATAAAAAGAACGCTTTCATTGAACTTCATTCACTATTACCCAGTTAAATTTTTTATTATTGTGAAGTTAAATAAATGGCTTATTTAACCGTTACAGTCAAAGATAGTTCAAGATTATATAAAGGGCAATTTATCAGCCTCTTTTAATGAAAATCAGCTATAAAATTATTCTCTAAAGTCTTTGTTATTTATATCGTTTCTTCATTTGCTTGCTTGCTTAACTAGCTTTTGATACCAAAACGTGGCCAATAAAATAAATACACCTATGCCCATAAATAACATTACTTTTTGCCAGAGTAAGGCATTGGCAGCATCTATCAAGGCTAATTTAGTAATACCTAACAAAATCAAACCAAAACTATATTTAACGGTAAATATACGTCTGTCTTTCATAAAAAGGATCAATGCGCCGTGAACCGCTAAAGCGGGTGCTATGATTAAGTCTAGGCGATACCCTACAATCGTAGAGAACAAAACAACATAAGTGATGGCTGCAATAGTGTGGAGAAATAAATCACTGTTTAAACCTAATGAAGTGCCTAAAGCCGTATTTTTGAAGAAAACTGATTTTTGAGAAATAGCGGCAATTAAAAATATGACGGGAATAGATACATATATCGCATCTAATGATGTTAACCACCAGGCGCCAATTATTAATGCTCCATTTATCAAAATGATCATAGTTTCATTTCTTTTAAAGTGATCAGAATAATTTAGCATTGCCAAATAGGAAATCCAGATAATTGATGCGACCATAACTCCAAGGAATAAACTTTCACTTTGAAATAAAAGAATAATGGGTATTGATAACCCTAGTGAGACTAATGCCCAACTACAAATAAATTTGTTTAGCGCTGAGGTAGAATCCTTACTGTAAAAATAGAAGGCAGTGCCATAGAAAACGATAAATCCAGTTAAAGTCATCAGGCTGTAGGTAATCTGCAACTGTCCGGCAACAAAAATAAAAGCAAGACTGGCTATGATAGTCAGTATTTTGGTTTGTTTTACTAGTAAGTGGTGTTTGACCTTTGTTGCTAAGCATAAGGCCACAAAAGGTGATAACCACAGTACCATCAAAACATTTTCATCTAATCGACGAATGGCTGAACCAAGCCAACAAATAGGGAGTAATAGATAAAATACAATTCTTGCTGCTTCGGCAATATTTCTAATAGCGCTGTCTGGTTGATATTTTCGATAATAGGCTGACCAAAGCCATAGTTGAACAAAAGCGGAAATAACAGCAAGTTTGGCAAACAGTGGCAACATCATAAAGCGATAACTATCAACCATTAATGTGCCACTGTAGAGGTAGTATAATGGGACTATGATTAACGCGGCAGAAAAAACTTCTATTGATGCTTGTTGGCATTGCCTTGCTCTAAATAATAAAGCCAATTGAAGTAAAATGACGACAGCACCTGTCCAATCGCCTAACCATACATGTAAACTGGCAATTAAAAGAATAGAAAACCAAATCACTTCAACAAGCTGTAATAAGGGTTTGATTTTATTGAGTGTTCGTTGGTCAAATGCATCGGAATGATTAATAAGTCGTTGCCAACAACTTATAACGGCAAGGATGATGATTGATAATACCCAGCCATCAACTGTTTTTAACGCAGGTAATGGAAAATATAGGGCTAATGCAGACCACGAGTAAATAAGCGCTAGTACGGTTAAAAACTGTCCTTGATTGATTACCGAAGTGATGTGGTATCGACGACCAATATATATTAATAAAATACCTTCTACCGCCCAGGCAATTCCCCAATAAGCGTCACTTACTGCACTAACAACTGCTAATACTGCCCATAATGCGGATAATAAAATTAAAAAATGTGTGAGGGCGTGTCTGATCTTATAAAATAAAATAGCTAAACTTGCCGTAACAGCGGTATTTATTACAAAACTCATGCTGACTTGAGTGGTGAAAATATCATTAGTTTGAAAGAACAATAATACTGTTGAGCCGACTAGGGCAGCGAGTAATTGTAGTACTTTTTGACTTGAACCTTTATTTTTCAATAGAGTGAATGTGATATAGGCAAAAAATAACAAGTAAAAGCAATCAACTATCCAAGCTGAAATACCTACTGATTCAACACCAATTGTCCATTCTAATGCCACGATACCAAAAGCTAAACTCATGTTAGCTAGCCAAGGCTCATTTCGTTTATAAGCTATGGTTAAACTACTTGCGAAAACAAAGAGCAAAGACATTAAATAATAAAAAGGTTCTATTTGAAGTGTATTAGAAAGAATAGGCATAGTAGCAATACCTATCACACCTAAACTTGCTACTATTTTAGTCTCTAACCAAAGCGCTAAACCATGACAGGCTAGAGCAATGAATAAGTATAAGAGCAGTACCGCTGTGTTAGGTATTATTCCGTAGACACTGCCTGCAAAGTATATTGTGCTGTACGATAGCAATATGCCTAAAGTCACAATTGCTGTGGCAAATTCACCATATTGGGTTTTGATCTTTAAACCAATGCCTACAGCCATCACGATTATTGCGGCAAAACACATTAATAATGATTTAAAACCAGCCCCCAGTTGATCAATGAGTAGCTGCATTAAATAGCCAAAACCTGCTAACGTTAAGCCTATTCCGACTATGGTTAGGATAAAAATGCCAAGCATGCCGCGCGCTTTATATGACTGATACATTTTAGTCACGGGAGAAAACCAATCAAACATTGAAGCGAGAATAGTGTGGAAAATGGTTGTAATAAATGAGGGTTTAATGGGGGCTGAAGTTTTTACCGGTTTGTTTATTTTTTCATGCACATCAACGGATTGACGAGATAGCACTTGTTTTACAGGTTTTTCTGTTTCAATGAGATCAGGCGTATAGTCAGCTATTTCAATGGAAGCATGACTCCCTTGATCTAGTTGCTGATTTTCCTGCTTAATTAATTGGTTTAATCGAGCTTCTACCGCGTTAACTCTTTCACTAAACTGAAGTTTGAGTAGCGCTAGTTCTGATTGAAGCGCCTTAACTTCTTGATTCATTATTACATCCTGTAATTTGTCACAATATTATTAGAATAGTATTAGCAAGTGACACTGGAATATATACATATTGCTAGGTTGAAATAAACGTACTAGACATGTTTCACTTTTGAAAGACTTTATGCTTTTCAAGCGGTAAGGTCAACTATGAAAGTTGCACGGATATAATAGCTAGCAAAATGTCGCACGGGTTAAGATTAGCATTAAGCTAATGGCTGGGTCGCTAGTCACTGACAATCAAATCAAGTAAATCCATTAGCTGCTGTGTTTGGGAAGCGGTTATACCAGAGAATTTGCAACGAACGTTATCAGGTACATTAGCAGCTTGATTCTTTAATTCTTGTCCCGCTTTGCTTAAGGCAATTAAGCGTTTACGCTTATCTTGCTGATCTTTTATGACGGTCAATAACTGCTTGTCTGACATTTTTTTTAAAATTTGTGTCATCGCACCACCATCAATAGCCGTTTTTTCAATAAGCTGCGCTATGGTAATTTTATCTTCCTCCCAAAGCGCCATCATTACTACATATTGTGGGTAGGTTAAATTCAAGCCTAATAGCGGTTCACGATAGGCTCTAGCGATATTATTTGATGCCATATATAAACGATGGCATAACTGATTTTTTAGTTTTAAGTTTTCAAAAGACATAATGCACCTCATAAGCAATAATAATTTGCATACAAAGTATTTGCAATCAATATTCAATGAGTATATTATTTTGCATGCAAAATAAATTTGAATTGAACTTGGAGATAACGATGAATGTATTAAAAAATATCGCATATACGGCAAAAGCAACAGCTACTGGTGGTCGTGAAGGTTCGGCAAAATCAGACGATGGTCGTTTAGATGTAATATTATCAACACCTAAAGGGTTAGGCGGAGATGATGGGCAGGGGACTAATCCTGAGCAATTATTTGCAGCAGGTTACGCGGCATGTTTTATTGGTGCGCTAAAAGTTGTTGCTGGACAAGCAAAAATAACTTTACCAAGTAACACTTACATTAATTCAGAAGTGTCTATTGGCGGTATTGAAAATGGTTTTGGTATAGCAGTAAAACTGGCTGTGTCATTAGAAGGTATAGATAAAGCACAAGCTCAAGCGCTAGTAGAAAAAGCGCATCAAGTATGCCCATACTCGAACGCAACTCGCGGTAACATAGCAGTAGAACTTTCAGTGATCTAATCTCTGACTAGATGAAGAGCCAGTTAGTTAAGCTGGCTTTGCTTTTACTTTCTGATCAAATCAATAGACTTAGTATTGTAAATTATACCAGTAGAAATAATGTGGTATTCGGTTTATCTATCATCTAATAAAATTGCGAATAGGGACTAATTTTTATATAGTTTCAAGATTGGAACTTAAGGTAGAAAAAGGAACTTATGAGCTGGAAACAATTTCATTTTAAGTGTAGGTTTTTTCTTCATAAAATAAACGAAGGCTCAACACTACAGCAAGCGGCCCAATTGTTTGAAACATCTGATTTAAACACGTTATATTCAGATCAAAAGTTAACGGGAACACAAAAAGAACTTTTTGATAAAATTCTGCAACTGACCAGTATAAATGAGACTAAGAGAGCCTTAGCTCTTTATTCATCAATTAATTTTTCTGAAAACCTGTCGTCATCAAACCGATATAAAAATATTCTACATAAGTTTGCTTACTTAGACACTATTACCCTTGTCTTTGTTGTTTTTATTACTATTTACCAACTATTTGTCTACCCAGTATTTTTTGATTTGGTAACTCAATATCCCAAAATGGCTGATAGCACTTTTAGTTTCTTACCTTCACTGTGGGTATTGGGGATAATTATTGCCGCACTGACACTCTTATGCACTTTTTCATGCAGAAAATACATAAAAAACCTAGATACATTAATTGTTAGACTGCCGAGCAAATTAATGACGTTTATTACTCCTAAAAAAGCCGTTAGTGAAATGGTAAAACTGAATAAAATCATCAATACACCTTTCAAAACATATAAGGTTAGCGATGATTTTGACAAAAAAATAGATGCACTACATCAGATGGGGTTGGATGATGCTTTAGAATTAAGTTTATTGTTTGTTCACCACAGTGAAAAGTTAGAATTTATTATATGGCAAAAAGCTAAACGCATGGTAAGTGTGATGTACACCATAGTGACAATAGCCATTGCGTTTTACATAGTACAAATTTATGACCCTATTTTTAAAATTGGAGTAATTATCGAATGATAACTGTGAAAGGATTTACCTTGATTGAATTGATGATAGTAGTGTCTATTATTGGTATTTTATCAGCGATAGCATTACCTCAATATCAAGCTTATACAATAAAAGCGCATGTTGTAGAAGCGTATAATTACGCAGGTAATATACGCCAGCCTATTACTGAATATTACGCCGAACATTTAAGTTTTCCTGTGAATAATAAAGCAGCGGGCTTACCGTCTGCTACTCAATTAATTTCTAATAAAATAACCAGCGTAACCGTTGTTAATGGTGCGTTTCATATTACGTTAGGTAATAAAGTGCCAGAGCCTTTACAGGGTAAAATATTAACTTTTAGACCTTCAGTTGTCGAAGGTAGTCCATTAAGTCCAATATCATGGTTATGTGGTTATGCTAAACCTGTGAAGGGTATGAAAGCGGTAGGTGAGAATAATACAACGCTTGATGTTGACATGTTAGCGGGCGAATGCACCTAACTCAAGATACTGCCATCGTGTGCTGGTGCTTTTGTGTGGAATTACATACACTTACCTTTCTAAATGGCTTCAATAAATTATACGACTAAAGCACGTTTTTTATACAGTTAACTTAATAGAACCTGCTATTTCTAATAGGCTTTATAAGGTAATTTACTCTTCTTACAGTAAAATCACATTAAACATGTGCTTGATAAATTTTTATAATAAAAACAACTGGTTGATAAGTTGTTTCGTGTCGAGATCTTTTACAGCATGCTTATATTCAAATACATGAGCTCTATTAGTGTATTGAAAACACTGCGATTTTAAAACATGGTCTGTTATTTGCATTCTTAAATGTAACAGACATAAATCACACTTTAAGTGTAAATCCCACGAAAACTGCTCAAAAGGGATTAAAAGGAATAATAAATGAAATTTAAGTTTTTACATGCAGCAATAGCTGGAATGATAATGATCGTTAGCAGCACTGCTAATGCCGGTATAATTACTTGGGATGAAGTGCAAAATAGCACTGACTTTACTGATGTGCTTAATTCCGGTAATACTGTTGAAGCAATTAATGCCACGAAGTCTAACTCAGGAAGCGTTACAGTTAATGGTATCCAATTTAATAACGCTGCAAATTTATTATCTGAAAATGGTTATATCGGCGCATTAAATAGCTTGTCAACAGGTGATTCAAATTATGATAACTTCCTGAATAGTTTTAATTATGGCAACGGTGCAAACCTTACTTCTTTGAATATTGGTGGCGGCAACTTGGTTGCTGGCGTAAATTACTCTATTCAACTGTGGTTTACTGATTTAAGAAGCGGCATGGATGTTCGTGATATGTATTTTGATGACAATAATGGTAATAGCATTAAATTGAATGCTAACGGAAGTGAGTTTGGTCAATTTGTTATCGGTAGATTTACTGCAACAGGAAGCACTCAAGAGCTTAATTTAGACCCTTTAGGTTTTGGTAATTCACATATTACAGGTTACCAGGTTCGCGTTCCTGAGCCTTCTACCCTTGCTATCCTTGCATTAGCAATAATTGGTTTAGCATCACGTAGATTTAAGAAACAATCTTAGTATAGTTTTTTAATAGTTGATTCTAGAAAACATCAATTGTAATGATTGGTGTTTTTTTGTATCTGCTGATTGGCCATGTAGGTTGTTTCATCTGTAAAGCACCAACATTAGATTAGTAATACTTTGTTATGCTATATCGGTAAAAGCCTTAAGATATTTTAACTGATGCTTCAAGCTCAAAGCTGCCGTTTATATTCGTCAACTGTGAGCGGGCGTTCAATACATAGTGCGATGAACATCACCTTCTATGCTCTCTACATCACTAACTATTATATTGCCTTTGCTTACGTCATAGCTTGAAAAGTCATTCAATAATAATTTACTGCTTTCATTTTTTTTATTTAAGGGCACTGCGTAGAGGTATTCATTTCCTCTTTCGGTATTAACGTAATACAAAATATTGGAATCTATTTTTACATGATAAAAATCAGTAGGTAGAGATATATGAGTATTGATAAGATCTAGCTGTTGGGTTGATGAATCTTCTTTAATAGGTGAATAGTCTGCTTTGTATAATATGTTACTTTGTTGTTCAATAAAATACATTAGTTCTGGTTGTTCGCTATCCTTCAATCCATAAGCCCACCTTCCGTCAAATATTAGCTTTTTCTTGTTATAACCTTGGATTACTACCAACTCAGGGGTTCCATTAATTACCGTGGTAATCGCCGCACTTTGGTTTGTAAGCCAATCCAAAGAAATGATTGGATTTTTACTTTCATAAATTAAATGTTCTTGTTTAAAAGCAGTCAAAAGTTCATTTTGGTTAAGTTCACCTACAGGGATCTGATAAACCTTATTATCAACATTTAATAAAACATGTTTATCATCATCAGAAATTGAAATGTATTTGAGCCAATGAGAGTTAAGTAAATTAGTGACTATTTTGGCTTTCTTGTAGTGACTGTTTGCTAAATACAATTGCATTTTTCCACTTCGTTTTGAAACGAATAGGTACCGGCCGTTTTTGTGAAATAATGCAGGGTAAATATCAAATACTGATGAATTATCAATAGGCTCATTCTTATTGGAAGAAATTAACCAGCGATTGCTATAGTTTTTCTTCTCTGTGCTAAATATTATGTTTTTACCATCAGGTAGCCTTGAAATTTGGGGTAATATTTCTTCTGATACATTAATAATTTCAGTAGCATTTTCGCCATTTAAATCGCTTCTAATGATTCTGTGGGTAGGTGGAGAAGAAAAGTAATAAACTTGTTCTGAATCATGGTGCCATATTGCTTCATATACTGGCATTTCAAACTTAATGCCTTTTGTAACTTTATTATCCGCTAGGTTTAGAGAAAGTAACTGCGTTTTGTAATCACTATCTGTACTCATAACTAAAAGCTTTTCTCCATTGGGAGATATATCAAGGCTATGGTGTCCCCAACCTTTAGGTTGTGCTTGGGTAACTATTCTGTGTTCCTGAGTTTTAACATCAAAAGCATAAATTTGATTAGGCCAATAATTCTTGGGTTGAGCTGCATAATAAAAGACATTTTGACCAACATGATAATCTATATCTTTGACTCTCTTATCACTGCAATCGAATAACTTTTTGGATACTTGGCTTATCTGATTAGACTTTTCAGGAGCTGGTAATATACCTTGATAAACGCCACAATTATTTGCCCATATATCAAGGTAAAAAATGATAGTTTGATTAGCTTTATCGTCTTCTACGACAGCAATGATCTGGCTAATATTACCATTTACATTTACTTTTTTAGTGATGGAGGTACTAATATTTTTGAGCCATAGCTCATGACTTGGATGGTCATCACTTTGTTTTAAATAATACATGTGCGTATTATCTGGGTGCATTATAGGAGACAGTTCTGCACCTTGATCTCGTGTTAATGCCACAGAGTAACTAATATTTGAGGAGCTGTTGTTACTAGGTTTATGAGTTATGAAAATGCTAACAACTAAGATCAAAATGAAAACAAAAGAAATCCCAGTATAAGTATTCCATTTCCCCGCCCAAAAGCTTTGTAAAGCCACTTCAGGCTTTTTTTCATCATTATTTAAGTTTGAATTACTTTGGTTTGAAGCGGTGTTTTTCAGTAAATTAACATCACAAACTAGACGGTATCCTCGTTTAGGCACAGTTTGAATGTAACTTGGTTTTTTAGCATCATCACCTAGTAACTTACGAAGGTTACCTATTAATTTATTAATGGCATTATCGGTAACTAGAGAGCCTGCCCACAAGTAATCAAGAATATCTTGCCTTGAGATAATAATATTTGGACGCTCAACGAACAGCAGTAATAACTCAAATAGTTTAGGCTCTATAAGTATTTCAGAATTACCACTAGCATCTAGTAAACGAGCATGTTCTACATCGAGTATATACTCGCCAAATTTGATCATAACCTACAGTAATAAAATTAGTCAGCCTTTTTAAACAATATCATACAGAAAGTTGTATTTAAAAAATAAATAAACCTAAGTACCTTATTTGCCTACTACTATCCATAAATCACTTTTTTGTCACCTTTTTTCACAACAACTTCATTACTTTTTTCAGGAGCTTAGTCATATTGTTTATTCTCTAATAGTAATTTTAAAATACTGGATTCATTTTATGTTTAAACAGATAGTTATGTTCATCTTTGTGCTTTTTATTGGCTCTGAAGAAGTAAGTGCGAGTATACGTGGTACTTCAATAACTGACGGCTTGTATTCAACAGTTTTGTCAGAACAGCGAGATTTATTAATACATTTACCCAATAACTATAATCAAAATAAAATGCTTAATTACCCGGTGCTTTATTTGTTGGATGGACAAAGAAACTTTGCTCATACGGTAGGCACTTTAGATTTACTTAACCAGTCCAATATGGCGGAAGAGATAATTGTTGTTGCCATAATGAACACACATCGTACAAGAGACTTAACCCCTACCTATGATGAAAGCTATAACGAATGGGGACTTTCAGGTGGTGCCGATAACTTTCTCAATTTCATCGATAAAGAACTTATTCCATATATCAATAAAAATTATCGTGCTAAAAATTTCAAAATTATTTCAGGGCACTCTTTGGGAGGGCTATTTTCTATCTACGCCATGCATTCAAAACCAGAATTATTTCAAGCTCACTTCGCATTCAGCCCTAGTCTATGGTGGCATAAACAAGCCATATTCGAAAAAGCGAAAAGCTTTTTGAAAAGCTCAGATCAATTAAATACATATCTTTATATAAATATGGGAAATGAAGGCGGCAATATGCTTAGTTGTTTTGAACAATATACCGAGTTACTCAATGCACATAATCGTAAAGGATTTAAGTTTAATTCTGATTTGGATACATCTGAAAGTCACAATACTACGGCGCTTGCCGGACATGCATTAGCTTACCAAAATTTATATGCTTCATTGCACCCGCCACAAGAAACTATTGCTAAAGGTATTCCAGCAATCAAAGAGTTCTTTAAAAGGCAATCTGAAATTTACGGTTATGAAATAAAGCCAAGCTACGGTGCAATTAATCAAGTAGCATACAAAGCGTTAAGCGAAAAAGACTTCACAACAGCAATAACTATTTTTAAGGAAAACGTTGATAACTACCCTCACAAAGCAGATGCATATGATAGCTTGGCAGATGGTTATGAAGCTAATGGAGAATTAGATAAAGCTCTAGAAATGAGAAACCTAGTTATTAAGAAGAGTATTTCCGAAAGCGTTGAAAATAATGCCTATAAAACTCGTCAAATTAATTTATTAAAATCAATTAAGGCTAAAAAGCCATAGTGCTGAAATTACAAATCATCATTATGTAGCTTTCAGAAATAACTCTACTTTTCTGAAGACTGTAAATAGCTAAGGTAATATTGTTGTGGCTAAATGAATTTGGCCACAAATTTGTAGGTTCGTAAGTCGCAATGGGGGCGGAAGCACCTTAGCGTATATATGCTAATGTCAGCTTTCTTTGAAGATAGCTGACATAATAGTGGCTGCAGTTAGGATAGCTATACCATCAAAAAATCAGTAATTAAAATTGATCCAAAACTGTCAGCTAATGGCTCAGAAAAGTCATAAAAAGCAAGAAAATTCAAAGGCCCTAAAGGCTTATCCTTTCATCATATCCAAACAAATTATTAGTAGGGAATGTTATTTTTAGCCTCTTGACGCTATAGCATTATGAACCTAGGTAGTATTGTATAGACAAATTAACAACGAATTCAAAAAACCTTCTCCCTTGTTTACTAAAAAGTGACAAATCAAACATCAATAAAATTTACATATCTTTACCAAAAACTTACGTTTCATTTCATTGTGTTTAATATAATAGCAACACAGCTATTTGGTAGGTAATTAAACAAATATATTTCGGTATTGTTAGTTATCATTGTTATCTTTAGCTTACTTTTTTCCGCCTTTACTGGTGTGTTTTTTGGTTATTACCCTGCAAAAAAAGCAGCAGATTTAACCCCCATTGACGCATTAAGACACGAATAAAGTACATGAGAAACCTTTGTAAGCATTTTATGACTTCTACAATAAAGAGATATGAACAAATGAACAAAAATCACTTAATAGCACTTTTATTGTTTTCATTGCTAGGGTGTTCATCAAACGCCAAAAAAGATGATAATAAATACTACTTCAATACTCATATTGCACAAAACAACGTTAAACAATTTTCAATTTCTAAAGAGTTTAAAGAACGAAACAAGCAAAAATCTTCGAGTCGTGAAGGTAGAAGGGGTGGTGGGCGTGGAGAACGAAATCACAATAGTGACCGGACAGGAACAACAGGAACAGATAAAAGCAGTAAATTTTATACTCAATTAGAAGTAGCATTAGAAAAAGAATTAGCAATCAGCAATTATTGTACTTCAGGTTATACAGAAGTTGAACGACACAGTAGCCAAGGTTTTTATTCAATTCGCGGACAATGCAACGAATTAAACGAATGAATCAGATAAAGTCTGAAGACTATTGGAAAGCTAACGAACAACTAGCACTGCTATAACTTTACCTGCTAATAGGTGTGCGGAATAACAAAAAAGTTAATGCATCATGGAAAGGAGAAAAGGCTTCATTCGAAGATGTAGAATTTCAATATAAAATAAATAGAGATAAAGACGGAAATAAACTCAGTTTTGATAGGCATAGCAGGGCCTTTAACTGCCGTTATATCAAGACTGTTATTTCAATATAAAGTTTATCGACTCACGAAGAAAAATTAAAAGATCCTATTTTGATAGTCTGTGAAGAAGCACATCGATATGTTCCAGATAAAGGTGAGGCCCAATATGCGGCTGCTCAAGATGCAATACGAAGAATAGCAAGAGAAGGTCGAAAATATGGGATAGGTCTTATGCTTGTTAGTCAGCGTCCTTCTGATGTAGATAGCACAGTAATTTCTCAATGCGGGACTTAGGTTGTATTAAGGTTAACAAATTCAGCTGATCAGCAACACGTAGCTAGGTTCTTACCTGATGGTTTATCTGGCATGGTTGGTGCTCTGGCTGTTTTGTCACATTAAGAGGCAATATTTGTTGGTGAAGGTGCAGCGTTACCTTCTAGGATCCGTATAAGGGATTTAAAAGAAAATCAGCTACCTAAATCTAGTACCATTCCACTGGCTGAAGGATGGGCAAATGATAGATTAACTAACGAAGAACTAGAAAGTATAGCTTTACGAATGATTAGTTGATTTTGCATTTTTTCTAAATGAGAATACCGAGAATATTCTCATTCTCGACGAGATTAACCAAACACATGTGACTGCGCATAATGTTTGAGATTGATCTTATTTACAGTCGTTTTTTTTAAAAGCCTCTCGTAAATTAATTTTTATAAAAAAGACGGGTTTTCAATCATAATACTTGAGACTCAGTCAGCAATTTTTAGGATTACTTTGTGCGCATTGCTGACGTTAGCTATCGCCCATTCTTTAGGTCAATAGCTATCCAATAGCCGACATTCGCTTTTGTAAAATAATAAACATATTAGTGGTAATTTCAACCAAAAATAAATACATGTTTGAGGGGCTGCTGTAAGCTCAAAGCCGCCTTTCAATTTATTGTGGTAATAGTCCGTTGAGAGCCTTGAGTTCAAATGGTGAATGCAACGCTATCCTTAATACAAAGGAGCGTAGCTATGATTAAAAGGCTTCGGATTAAATATAGTACTCAGCAGAAAGTTATAATTTTTTAGCTGAACTATTAAGGCAGCGTTTGTTGGTCATTTCTACTTTTTATCTTCCCTTCCATACAAAATAAACACATTGCAAAAATCACCTTGAAAGGCAATCTTGCTCCAATCTTGATTCATGCAATAAATTCAATTTAGAAATATATAAAAAAAAACTGTAAGGATTTTTATTGAATGACTACTTAGTAATAATAATATATCGGGACATCCATCCTTATTTATCGAAAAAATTAGCCTCACTGAAATATATCGGGACATCCATCCTTATTTATCGAAAAAATCAAATATATCGGGACATCCATCCTTATTTATCGAAAAAATTAGCCTCACTATTTTAATATTATTGTCTTATTTCAATAAAAAATTGAAAGCTACAGAAATAAACAATGATAAATGAAATTATACTTATAAGGTTTGGTTGAAACTGTCGATTATCAGTGTAAAAAATCACTCAAATTTCAGTATCTTTCTGAATGAGTTTTTAATAATTTACTTATTTAACTGTCTAAAAAAGGCTTACGCAAGTAGCTTTTCACAACAGGTCATATTTTGTCGTCGTTTGAGGTGATGGTTTTCATAGTATTCGGTTAATGCTTCACTTTTACCAACAGCACCATGAAAGAGTTTTCTAAAACCTTTAGATAACGTTAACCAATTCTCTGGACTGATGTTTAATCGGTGCAATAGTGCGGGTTGATTCTCGGTAATATACCCGGCTTTATCCACTCGAATGCAACGACCGGTTAACTCAATCAATTCAAGATAGTCGGTTAGTTCAAATGGTAAGCCTTTGGGCATGTCTTTTCTGGGACTTCCTACAAACGGTAGTAGGTTCGCGGGCTGCTTTCCTTTTAGTGCCTCAGCCACGCGAGTTTTAACACTGGTATATGCTGAGCTTTCTGGGGTACTTGCAATACCGGCTCTAACGGGGTTTAAATCAACATAAGCCATACAGGCAGCAAGTGCAACCTCATCCAGTAACGCTTGTGATTTAAAACGTCCTTCCCAAAATCTACCCGTACAATTATCTTCTTGATTGGCTTTTCTGGCGATACTTTCGTTCAGTAAACGCATAAACCAACTAATATCCATTAATCGGTTTCGATAGCATTCCACGGTATCATTCAAGGTTTGTTGTAAATATTCAGGTATTTGATCACCACGACAATATTGCTGCGTTAACAACGTTTCTTTGAAGAGTAGATGCCAATGTTGTAATACCTCGTCAACTGACCATAACTTAGCGGTGTCTTCATCAATAAAAAGTACCAGATGGGTATGGTTACTCATGATGGCATATGCGCAAACATCAATGGCAAACACTTGACTTAAGGCTAATAATTTATCTTCAACCCAACCACGTCGGTGTTCAAAGCTTTGGCCTGTGTGGTTGTCTTCACCGCAAAGAAATGCTCGACGAACACAACGGGAAATACAATGGTAATAAGGCGTATCAACTAAATTAATGAGTTGCTTTCTAGGGGTAGTCATCAACAAAATCCTTTTGTTTTGATAAGTATATTAATCCTAGCCGAGGTATTCAGTTTTTTCAAATAAGGATGGATGTCCTTGTTTTTTTTTCTAACTTTCCTGATGAAATGAATGAACCCGCGACGAGCAAGGTAACTAGGATAGCTAATAAGTGGTATTTCAAGTAGGCCATATTGCACCTCATTTGTCGGTCAAATTAACTTACCTATGCAAACTAACAATAGTGCCTTGGTTGCTAACTGACGTGTTATATAATTAGTTTTAAGCATAGGCTTGCTTAATAAGTAGATAAACATCAGCCTAGTGAATTTATAATTTACCCAAAGTAAACTGTAAAAAGTAAATATGATTAGATAGACAATCATTTTATCCTTTTGAGATAGCATACTGGTTCTAGTACTATCAAAAGAAGCATCGATAACAAACATTGTTAACCTACAGTAAACTGTTATTCCACTAAAGGTATGTTTTTCTATCACCCGTCATCACCTAAACTTAAATTCGTAACGTAAAGTTTATTGTTTTGACAGTCACATATAGGAGACACATGTCATGAAAAATTTAGCTAGCCTAGCACTTACCGCTGCGATCATAATCCTACCTACATCGCAAAGTTTTGCGGTTAATACTCCTTCTACTAAAGGGCAGTTAACCTTGTCATATAGTGACGGAAGACCTGACTCTAATGGTCTAAAGGATGTCAATGCTGCGTTGATGACCGTTGGCGTTAGAGTCAGCACCTTACCTCTACCTAAAGCTGCGACTCCTCTTATTGAAACGTCGGAAAAAAGAGCACTTACAAAAGATGAAGGCGCTAAATTAATGTCGCTTTTTTCATTACATCGAGGCCAGTTACTTGAGCAAATTGAAAAAGCAGGTCGCAAACCTGAAGCGCATAGAGGTGGTTTCTTATCTACTTCGGAAGTTGGTGTAGCCCCATACCCTAAAGTGTATGATATGAAAGCAATGACACTAGACGTTGTGGAGTACCTTCAAGAAAAATTTGGTAAATTACACGTTAACAGTGCTGAAAATGGCATGGGTATTGATGAAGTGATGACCATTGTATCAGGCGGTCATTGGACTTGGTTTTTCACATTACCAGATAATGTTACTGGAAAGTTAACGCTAGGACATGTTGATGTTGGTGGAAAAGCATGGCGTATTAGTTACCCTGGCTTAGTGCCTCATGGCGGTTTCTTAGAGCCTGATTATGGCTTAGTTGTAGCTTATGCACATGGCCCAAAGAATTTCGTTATGCGCTATGAAGATCCTGGTGTTAAAGGTAGTGAAGTACTTGGGAGCAATCCTTGGATAGATCTTTCAGGCATTAAACCTAAATTATTGAAATAATCTAGGCTTTAATATTGGCACTATAAATAAAATATGTAGTGCCAATTTTCATAAAATAATGCTGACAAAACACTTAATTATTGATTACGTAAGTACAATCGAATAGTAAAGATAATTAGCTCGTTTATCATAATATTCTAGAGAGTATTAAACCTTATTTACTGCTTTTCCCTAAGAAGAGGACTTTATAATTTAAACCTTCTATGACCGCTATGGTGGCATTTTTGCCAGTCAGGTTTTTCGATTAACTGATAATATTTTTAGTCAAACAATGCATATTTATACCTGCGGGGAACTATATTCGTATCAGAGAAGACCATTTTGATACTGATTTAGAGCATTAGCGAAGGTTTCGAAAGTGGCAAAAGTGACCATTAAGATTAAGACTCAATCTCATTTGGTGAGTGCTAGTCTCAAACATTATGCGCAGTCACAGACCATATAAGGCTAATCTCATTTGGTGATTGCTAGTCTCAAATATTATGCGCAGTCACACTTAAGTGTTAAATTTTCTCATCGTGTGACGCATTTCTCATTATTTATGATGATCCACACACAAAAAAACAACTCATCGGACCTTTTTTGACTTTTTTTAGAGTAACTACTTTACTTTTGTGGAGTACTTACTCTATAATTCAATTGTTCCCTTAGCGGACGCCTGTTGTAATAATTTTATATTCTAGCTTCCCCAAGCTATATGGCCGATGATTTTATAATCATCGGTTTTTTTTTACCTATTCTTCAGTGATTTCGTCGCTTTCATCAACTTGTGCTAACCAATCACAAATTATCTTATTAGCACTGTCAAATCCTGTACGTTTTAAAGAAGAAAAAGCTTGTACACGAATATCGGCATTTAATGCGCTAAGACTTTTCTTAACGTTTAATACTTCGGCACTTGCTTTACCTTGTGAAAGCTTATCTGATTTAGTTAATAACGCTAATACAGGTAAGTTACTTTCTGCAGCCCATTGAATGAGATCGCGGTCTAAGTCTTTTAATGGATGGCGAATATCCATTAATACCACTAACCCTTTAAGACTGGTGCGTTTTTCAAGATATTCACCCAAGGCTTTTTGCCATTTCTTCTTCATTTCTAAAGGAACTTTAGCAAAACCATATCCAGGCAAATCAATCAGGCGTTGATTTTCACTTACTTCAAAAACATTGATTAGTTGTGTTCTTCCCGGTGTTTTACTTATACGGGCTAAACTTTTTTGATTGGTTAGTGTGTTTAATGCGCTAGATTTACCCGCATTTGAGCGGCCAGCAAAAGCCACTTCAATTCCTGTATCTTCAGGTAGGCGGCGGATATCAGGAGCGCTAATAGTGAACGTAGCTTTGCTTAAATGAACAACAGAAGTAGACAAGATGATTTTCCGAAAACAGTATATATAGTGCCATTATATCTCTTTTTTAAGCAAATGAATTACTATTCCCCTACATTTTTTAATGATTTTTTTAAATTACCCTATTAAATAATGCACTATATCGTGTAAAATGCTTCGTTAATTAATCGTTTATCACTTTTGTTTTTCATTTTTAATAAAACAAGTAACCTTAAAAACAGAGAGCACTCCATGAAAAAAGTCATATTTTCGTTCGTTATCGGATTAAGTATGCTAACTCAAGCCCATGCGTTTGAGGGCGATGCACAAGCAGGTAAAACAAAAGCAGCCGTTTGTGCAGCATGTCATGGGGCAAATGGTATTAGTGTCGCTGACACTTATCCGAATTTAGCTGGTCAACATGCTGACTACATTGTTAAACAATTAAAGGCATTTCAAGCGGGAACACGAAAAGACCCTGTAATGTCGCCAATGGCGATGCCTTTATCAGAGCAAGACATGGCTGATGTAGCCGCTTATTTTCACGGCGCTAAAAAAGCAGCTAGTACAACCAGTGCCGCAGCTCCAGTAAGTGCACCAGCTCCTGAAGCACCAAAGCTTGTTGCTGATGCGTTAGCAGGTAAAGCACTTTATCAAAACGGTGATAAGGCCCGTGGAATTACGGCTTGTATTGCATGTCATGGTAAAGATGGTGCCAGCGATGTACTGATTAATCCTAATCTAGCTAAACAGCATCCTGAGTATTTAGAAAAACAATTACATGCATTTAAAGACAAGCAACGTGTTAATGCCTCAATGAACCAAATTGCAGGTAACTTAACAGAAGGTGATATTGTTAACTTAGGTGCTTATTTTAAAGATACCAGCGCAGTAGGCGATGTGAGTGATGCTCAAGTAGTGACTGTAGTAAAATCTTTCGTGGGAGATGTTGAAGCGGGTAAAGCAAAAGCGGCAACTTGTGCGGCTTGTCATGGTGCTGATGGAAATGCTGCTGTACCTATGTATCCTTCTTTAGCTGGTCAAAGCGAACATTATCTAGCTAAACAGTTACATGATTTTAAAACAGCGGTAGCCACGAACAATGAAGACGGTCGTGTTGACCCTGTGATGGCTGGAATGGTTGCGCCACTGAATGATGAAGATATTAAAAACTTAGCGGCTTATTTCTCAGCACAAACATTAAGACCTGCTGCAAGTAAATCTGATGATCATGGACAAAAACTTTATCTTAGTGGTGATGCAGCTCGTGGTGTTACAGCATGTGTTGCTTGTCATAGCGTTAACGGGAAAGGTTTAGGTAAAGCAGGTTTCCCTTCAATTGCAGGCCAAAATGCTACATACATTAAATCGCAACTTGAAAAATTCCGTGTAAGTACACGTGGCAACGACACTAATGGCATGATGCGTAACATTGCAGCTAAATTAACTGATGCAGACATTAGCGCACTTTCTCAATATGTGTCTGCAATGAAATAAAACGTTTTCATCATTAAAAAAGCAGTGTTTGTCACTGCTTTTTTTGTGCCTGTAATTTACTGGTTGCTAATCATCTATTTGATCTTATTATAAATTATTTGTCAATTTCATTATAAAACCTTCCTTTCACCCTCAATCTTGTCATGTTTGAAAATATCAATTGGATAAAAATTGACATATCATCAGCTGATAGTAAATGAATTAAAATAATAAAAGGGTTTGTATGGAAACCATAGAAGAACAACCAAAAAAGGAATACGTGCTCAAGCCTGTAGCAGACAAGAATAGAATCCAAGTCATGGATTTGCTTAGGGGATTTGCATTAATTGGCATTATTTTCATGAATATTGAGTGGTTTAATCGCCCAGTATCCGACTTACTTAGTTTTGATTTCTCGCAAACCGGGGGTGACTGGGCAGCAAGTTGGTTAGTCAAAGTGTTTATTGAGGGTAAGTTTTATAAGTTATTCTCTATTATCTTCGGTATGGGTTTTGCCGTAATGTTACTAAATGCCCAGCAAGCAGGGCGTCCATTTGGCGCTTGGTTTACACGTAGGATGTTGGCATTATTTGTTTTTGGCATGTTGCATATGGTGTTTTTGTGGGGGGGAGATATTCTCCATGACTATGCTGTCGCTGGATTGTATTTATTAGGTTTTGTTGCACTATTAAATACTAAACGATTAGCAAAATACAATCACCCAAGAACATTCGTTAAAGTAGGTTTTACCCTAGTATTATTACCATTAGTTATTTCGTTAGTAGCAGCAATTGTGTATGGAAGTATACGTAGTTCTGAAGAGGTTACTACAAAGTGGCAGCAAAGAGCTGAAGTTGTTGAAACCTCTGATCGTTTGCTAGCTGAGTTTAAAGCAAGCCAAGCCTTTCTTGATATTTCATATAAAGATGAAACTCCTGAGCTGGTTAATAACGAAGCGGTACTTGAGGAAACTGTTGAGCAGGAAAGCGTGCAAAGTAAGGCTGAACTTAACGGTGAAGTAACTGATGACACTGAAGAGGAGTTGTCGCCTGAGGAAGTTATTGCGCTACAAGTAGAAGAACGCTTTGAATATAAGAAGAATCATGCGATTGAAATTGAAAAAGAGAGTCAGGTCTTTAAAGAAGCATCTTTTTGGGAAACCACTCAGTACCGCTATCAAAGTACACTTGACAGTTTAGCTAATACTTTCGGTATGGCATTTTTTATCTGTTTACCCTTGTTTATGATGGGTTACTGGTTAGTTGCGAGTGAACGTTTAACAAAGCCGGAAGAACATACTGGTTTTTTTAATGTGCTGTGTTGGGGGGGATTAGGGCTTGGTATAATCTTAAATGTTTCGTCTGTTTTGATTATGCTTCATCCCGCCGCGCAGGAGGTTGATGATATTCAAATGGTGACTATTAATTTGTTTTTCTATAGCGAATATGTGTTGTGTTTTGGGTATATTGGGCTGTTTGTTAAATTAGTGAAAAAAGCATGGTTTATAAAAAGTTTTTCTTGGTTATCTTTATTGGGGAAAATGGCCTTAACTAATTATATTAGTCATTCTATTATTCTAACGTCAATTTTTTATGGGTATGCGGGAGGAATGTTTGGTGAAATAGGACGAGTAGAGCAAATAGGTATTGCTGTGCTTATTTTGTTTGTGCAAGTCTTGCTCTGTAAAGTCTGGCTAACATATTTTCGTTTTGGCCCTTTAGAGTGGCTATGGCGTTCAATTACCTATTTAAAATTACAGCCTTTGATGGTTTCAAAATAGCGCTAGCATTGTCATTTTGTCTCTAAAATATGGGCATTTATCTTTAAATAATGCCCGTATTTGTACAAATTTCCAAAAACTAACCAAATTGAAATAACAATCCTAGTGCTAAATACTATTTCAAAAAGTCATTTTATGGTATTAATGTCTACTGCTTATTCACTTATTTTAACTTGGAAATTTAGATATGAGAGCGTTTTCCTGCGCATTGATTTTACTAACTCTTCTTTCATCTTCAACTTCAGCGGAAGAAATTTTTGATAACAGTACTCAGTCTGTTACTCGCCAAGATGTTTTACGAGGCTCTATTACTCCAGAACGTGCTTGGTGGGATTTAAGCCATTATCACCTAAAAGTGAAAGTTGATCCGCTCACTAAAACTATTTCGGGTACCAACACGGTGAGTTATCGTGTGTTATCTGCTCAAAAACGATTTCAAATTGAGCTTCAAGCTCCAATGAAGTTAGAAAAGGCGACTCAAAAGGGTCGAGCGTTAACCATTGAAAAAGACGGTTATAGCTATTTTATTACCTTGAATGAAAAACAAACTATTGGCTCAGAACATCAAGTCGTATTGTTTTTTTCTGGCCAGCCTCATGCGGCCAAACGTGCACCTTGGGATGGTGGAATAACATGGAGCAAAGACAGTAATAATGTGGATTTTATTGCCTCGTCTAATCAAGGAATTGGCGCAAGTATTTGGTGGCCGAATAAAGATCACCCTTATGATGAACCTGATCAAGGGGTGTTAATTAGCGTTGAAGTTCCTGAAAAATTAGTTGATGTGTCTAATGGTCGTTTAATTAACGTAGAGCATAATAAAAAAGCACATACTAAAACCTATCATTGGCAAGTGAAAAATCCAATTAACAACTATGGCATTAATATTAATATTGGCGATTATGTTCATTTTGGCGAGCAGTATCAGGGTGAGAATGGCTTGCTTGATATGGATTATTGGGTGCTTAAAGATAACTTAACTAAAGCAAAAAAACAGTTTAAAGATGCGAAACGAACAATTGAAGCTTTTGAGTATTGGTTTGGACCTTATCCTTTTTATGAAGATAGTTACAAATTAGTAGAGGCACCTTATTTAGGAATGGAACATCAAAGTTCAGTCACTTATGGTAATGGTTATAAAAATGGGTATCTAGGTCGCGATTTAAGTGGCATGGGACCAGGTATGTTATTTGACTTTATTATTGTTCATGAGTCGGGCCATGAGTGGTTTGCTAATAATATCACCAATGCTGATGTTGCCGACATGTGGATTCACGAGTCGTTTACGAATTATTCGGAAAGTTTATTTCTTGAATATCATTATGATAAAGCTACCGCTTATCAATATATCCGTGGATTACGTGCGAATATTCAAAATGAAGGGCCAATTATTGGGCAATACAATGCGCATAAAGAAGGTTCTAGCGACATGTATTATAAAGGCAGTAATATGCTTCATACCATTCGTCAGATTATTGATAATGACGATAAATGGCGAGAGATTTTGCGCGGTTTGAATAAAACATTTTTTCATCAAACCGTCACATCAGCACAAATTGAAGCTTATATAATAAACGTTGCACAAAAAGACTTAAGTAAGGTGTTTGACCAATATTTGAGGGATGTTCGTGTTCCTATGCTTGAATATGTGGTTATTGATAAAAAAATGAAAGTACGTTGGGGTAATGTGATTAAAGCTTTTGATATGCCAGTGCGTGTCTTTATTGATGGAGTAGCCACTTGGTTATCACCCACCACTCAATGGAGTGAGGTAAATTTACCAAATAAAAATGCAAACATTGAGGTAGATCCAAACTTTTATATCAGTACATTAAATATTGCAGGCCATTAACAAGTGAGTTCAGCTTTGGTAAATAAATATAATCATCTAGTTACTGTGCTAATTTGCTGTATAGGTGTATTTGTTTTTGAAATTCAAGCCAAAGCACAAATTAACCATGTACATAAAGGGCTCAATGAAGTAAATGACGCTTGTTCATCTTCGCCGGTTGATTGTATTACATTGGTTGAACGAGAACTCGCCCGCACACCAAAGAACACCTATATTTGGTATGATTTGCTACAGCATAAATTTGACGCTTTATTTGACCTACAAAAAATGCGTCAATTAAAGGAAGAAATTACCCCTTGGATAGATCAAAAAAAGTTACCGAATTCGTTTTTAATTACCGTCTATATTTATTATTCAAAAACCAGCTATTTAGCATCTAACATTACGGATGCTAAACAATATGCATATAAGGCGAAAGAAAAAATCCTGGCACTGAATCAGGTTTTTCCTTCACCTATGCGATTGATCATGCTGGCTAACTTACAAATGAATCTAGATGAACCTGAGTCTGCATATGAGGTTTTAAAAGCATTAGAAACTAAATATAAACAAAGTAAAAATGCTTATTTCATGATGGAGCTTTATGGAAATTTAGCCCATGTAACAAGGATTCTATCTTTACCGGAAGAATCATTAGCGTATTGGATAAAAACGCTGCCTTGGAGCCTTGAGTATAATAACTTACAGCAAATAGGCACAGTACTGTTAAACTTAGGAATGGCGTATTTAACATTAGATAATTACACTGAAGCAGAAACTTATTTACTTGAATCTAAAGGGTATTCACAGCGGGGAAAAGACTTTACTAAAGTTAACCAAGCACAGTTTTATTTAATTAAAAGTAAGCTTGGACAAGGGCAGTATCAACAAGCTAAGAAATTATATCAAGCGCTTGAGCTTGAGCTACTGCCAGATATTTACGGTGAGAGAATCACGGTATTAAAAAAAGAAATCTCCAGCATTCATTAACTGTTATTTCGCTTTAAAGCCCATTCTGAATCCCCCCCAATGCTTACCATTGACAAATATTGGTGCAGAAACATCATGCATGACTTCACCAGTATCACGTTTATAGGTTTGTAATAAAAACGTGTCTGTATTTTTAGCGCTGCGAATACCGGTGGCATCGTTAAATAAACGTTTGGTTCTATTGTTGATCACATCAATATCACTATTGCCCGTTAGTGGTTGTGAAAAACATAAATTATGTGTTGGAAAATAACCGTTAATATCTACAGCTCCAGCGTATATGACTTCGCTAAATTCATTTAAGACCTTTTCTTGTATTTGAGGTAGCACTTTATCGGTAAAGGTGTCGAACGCCGTGTGATACTTTTGTGGGTTAGTATTAGCAATTTTATGATAGGTAAAATTAAACAATTGTTGTGTTGTTATTTCGTTATTGGCAATTTTTTGTTCGAAAAGCTGACCGATTAATGTTGCGTTGAGGATAGCTTGCTGAGACATCACATCATTTAATGATTGTGTTGCAAACTGACTAAGCTTTATGAATATTGATTCAGTGGTTTGGGAGAGAACATCCGCTTTTACTGATATTTCTTGAGTTTGTTCACTTTTAGTCACTAAAAAATCATGCAAATTGGCTATCGACTGAGAGATATCAAGGGTTGCTGTGTTTTGATCTTGTAAGGCATTGCTGATTGAATTACTCGCACTAGATGTTTCCGAAATCAATTGATTAACATCTTGTAATGCTTGAGAAAGGTTATTCATACTCTCAACAATGGCATGCGTTTGTGACACAACATTTAACATCACTTTAGTTGTTGCTTCTGTTTCAGTATTTACTTCAAATAACATAGAGCCAATTTGATCGGTAGCTTCTGCGGTTTTCAATGCTAAGGCTCTAACTTCATCGGCAACAACGGCAAAACCTCGTCCTTGCTCTCCAGCACGTGCGGCTTCAATGGCCGCGTTTAAAGCTAATAAATTTGTTTGCGCTGAAATACCATCAATAACATTAGTAATATTTTGAATTTCTTGGGTTTTTTGTGATAAGGAGTGTATTTTATCTGACGCATCAGTAACCCCTTGGTTTAATAACTCAACAACATTCACATTTTTAATAAGTTGCTCTGCGCCCTCTGCTGTTGCTGTCATTGCTTGTGCGGCTTGTTCTGATGAGAGCAGGGCATTATCGTTAATTTGTTGTGTGTTTGAAGACAATAATTCAGCTGAAGTCGCTAATGTATCAACATCTAGGCTAGATTGTTCAATGGCGTCGGTTAACTGTTGTAAAAAATAACTAATTTCCGCTGAGCTTATTGCTAATTTACTTGCTTGCTCATCGATAGCTTTGCCAACGGATGCGATTTTTTCTTTTTCAATGGCGTTGTTAGCTGATGTAGATAAATGATTTTCTATATTATGGTTTTTTTTAAACAATAAATAACTGGCTAATATTGCGCATAAGGTAATGCTGGCTATTGTTACATAGCTCGATGCGCTAAGCTGGTGGCAAATAAAGTAGGCCAAAGCAATAATAATACTATGAATTATTACTTTACTTAAAAATGAGTTTAAGAACATGCTCAGATTATCCTTATCATATAAAAACTATACATTAAGCTAAAAAAGCCTAGATTCAATCCCACTTTAGTCTATTGAATTTTCACTATCCCCAGATAAAAGTCGTTAATATTGAAAAAATTACTAGATAAACTTAAGTGTATTTATTCTTTAATTTCTTACGATAATAGATATTTAAACCTAATGAAATGCAAAGTAGAAGCAGCGTCAACCCAAGCCAGAGTAAGATGTTATTTATTTTGTTATCCTGGGTTAAAATACTAGAAAGCATATGATTTTTTACTAACGTATAAGTGTTATCTCTATCGGCGACACTTTCTTGCAAATTACGTTCTACTTCAAAATAGTATGCGCGCTTATCTTCATTGGCCTGTGTAAGTAGTAATTGATAGTAGCTATCAACCCAAGGACGCGCTGATTTATAATCATTTAAATATTGATAGGCTTCAGCGATAGCTAAGTAACCTTCAGCCAAGCTGCTTAACATTTTATTTGTTTCCATCGTGGCGATTGCTTTATTTAACAAAGTAAAGCCAATATCAGTTTTACCGGTATGGATACTTGCAAGTCCTTGATTGATTTCACAGATCGCTACTACACTATGATTTTTTATCTGCAAGGCGGTTTCAATACAGCGTTTTGCTTGATGTTCGGCATTGATATCGTCTTTATTTTTTAAATAATAGTTTGAAAGGTTGGCATAAAGACCTGCTAAGGTTTCTACATTGTTAGATCTTATCGCATATTCCTGAGCAAGTTTGTAAGCATCTAATTCTTTGTCTTTTTCTCCGAGATAACTTAATGCTATTGCTCGGTTGATATAATTTGCGGCCATAGCACGAATGTTCTTTCTTGGTTGTGCTAATAACATGTCTGCAACTGTGTCGGCAGCTACCAGTGCTTTGCTATACTCTTGTCTATCTAAATATAAGCTTACTAAATTAAGGTGAACTTTGATTACTCGAGTGCTATCGTCCATTGTTTTGAATAAGAGTAATGCTGCTTGAAAATCCTTTAATGCCAAAGTGCTCTTTCCTTGTTTACTATAAAAAATCGCACGTATTGATTTAACTCTAGCGACTAATTCTTGGAAGTTCAGCGCTTCAGCAATTTTTAATGCCTGACTTGTATAATCTAAACCCTTTAGATATTGTCCTTGCTTTAAAGCTAATACAGCACGCTGCTGCCAATAACATCCAAGAATCCATTCGTTGCCTAGTTTTATGCCTAGCGCTTGAAGCTTATTGAGAGCGTCTTCGGTTATGTCAAATTCAGACAAACCATTATGTACAGCGATATAGGCTAAAAGTTGAACGACTTCGTAGTTAATGTTTTTAGCTTCAATACCCGTCTTCGCTAATTCGTTAAGCTGTTGCTTAGCTAATCCTGGGTCATACTCTGCTGTATCAATAAGCTGGAGTAAATGCCTACCTTCAATGGTTTTAGATAAGGATGAAAAAGGGGCAAAAATGTTATTATTGATGGTCTCTGCGCTTACACTAGCGCTTTGAAATAATAAGCATAATGCTAAAAATTTAAAAAAATGAGATAAGAAGCTATTCATTTTAACCTTGTTATTGTGTGTGATTAATTTTTTATGAATGCTTTATCTCTAAAAATTATTAATCAATTGAAATATATACTAAATTTAATGGGTGTTAGGCCCAAGATTAATCATACAATTGCTAAGTATAGTATGGATTTTCTTGAGTGAGCTCATCAATGGCTAAAAACTTTAAATTACTTAGCTTTATCCTTTTTATTCAGTTGAATAAACAACAAGGTTACTCTGTTTAATCGTTTCATTTATCAATTGAACACGGAAAAGGTTATAAAATGACACTATTTATACATTGTTGAAAGTTTATTACATTATCTCCTCAAAAATCAGATAAAAAAAAGCCGACAGATATCTATCGGCTTATTAGCTATGAGGAAAGCTAGAGTATACAAATTATTACAACAAGTGTTCGCGTTAGGAACAAAAACATTATAGAGCAGTGACTCTATTTGTGTAAAGTATTTTTGTAATAATATTTCATTTGTGTTTTTAATTTACACTTTTCGATACTTTCTCATAATAAATTATTTGCATTAACCTAGTGAGCTTGCTCCCAGTTATCGCCAATTCCTGCCTCTGCAATTAAAGGAACACTTAAACTGACAACATTATTCATAATATCGATTAGCTTTTCTGTTGTTTCTTCAACAATATCTTGATGTATTTCAAAAACCAATTCATCGTGTACTTGCATTGTCATTTTAATATGTGTGTTATTTTGCTCTTCAATCCAAGCATCAACGGCTAACATCGCTTTTTTGATGATATCAGCTGCAGTACCTTGCATTGGGGCATTAATCGCTTCTCGTTCTGCGGCTTTTCTACGCATGGCGTTTTTAGATTTAATTTCCGGTAGATACAGACGACGGCCAAAGACAGTTTCAACATAACCAAGCTCTTTGGTTTTTTGTCGAGTTTCCTCCATGTATGTTAATACACTGGGGTAGCGTTGAAAGTATTTATCCATATATTCTTGAGCGACATAGCGTTCTACTGATAACTGTTCAGCCAGACCAAACGCACCCATACCATAAATGAGTCCGAAGTTTACCGCCTTGGCCGATCTACGTTGATCCGTTGTTACTTCGTCTAATTCAACGTCGAAAATTTCTGCTGCAGTGGCTCTATGAACATCTTTACCTTCTGAAAAAGCGGTCACTAAGCCTTTATCATCAGATAAATGCGCCATAATACGTAATTCAATTTGAGAATAATCAATGGCCACTATTTTATAGCCTTCGCTAGCGATAAAGGCATGGCGTATTTTTCTACCCTCTTCACTGCGGATAGGAATATTTTGTAAGTTTGGATCAGTTGATGATAAACGCCCGGTTGCGGCGACGGCTTGTTGATAAGTGGTATGCACACGACCATTCGCATCAACCATCATTGGTAGTTTATCAGTATAGGTTGATTTAAGTTTAGTCAGCCCACGATGTTCAAGTATTATTCTTGGTAACTCATAACCTTGTTTCTCAAGTTTTTCGAGCACGTCAACCGCGGTAGAAGGTGCGCCTTTAGGGGTTTTTTTAATAACAGGTATTTTTAACTCTTCAAATAAAATTTGTTGTAATTGTTTAGGTGAACTTAAATTAAATGATTGACCGGCAACATCATGGGCTTTAATTTCAAGCTGTTGTAGTCGGGGAGCAATTTCATTACTTTGTTCATTTAATAAATCACTGTCAATTAATACGCCCAGTTGTTCCATTTTCGCGAGCACAGGAAGTAGTGGCATTTCTACCTCTTGGAAAATCGCTAACTGTTTAGCGCTTTTTTCAAGTTGAGCATAAATCGCTTGATGGAGTCTTAAAGTAATGTCGGCATCTTCGGCGGCATAATGACCTGCCTTTTCAACGTCAATCTGGTTAAAGGTTAACTGTTTAGCGCCTTTACCTGCAATGTCTGCAAAATGTACCGTTTTATAACCGAGATATTTTTCAGCTAATGCATCCATGTTATGGCGAGTAGCAACACTGTTTAAACAATACGACTCAAGCATTGTATCGAACGCAATCCCAGCCATTTTAATTTGGTATTGTGCTAACACATTTGCATCATATTTGAGGTTTTGACCTATTTTTTGAATACTTGTGCTTTCCAGTATAGGTTTTAGTTGTGTTAAAACATCAGTTAGTTCAAGTTGTTCAGGGGCATCGTCATAATCATGTTGTAAAGGGATATAAGCGGCTTTACCGGCCTCTACAGCAAAAGAAACACCTACTAGCTTGGCTTTCATGTAATCAAGGCTGGTCGTTTCCGTATCAAAAGCAAAGAGCCCTGCGCTTTTAATTTTTTCAATCCAAACATCAAGGCTTGCTTGATCAAAAATTATCTCGTATTGCGCATCAATGGCATCAGGTAAGGTAATTTCATCTTCATCCACAAGGTCACTTGATGACTCAGCAGGTGATGAATTAAGTTCTGCTAAAAGTCTGCGAAGTTCAAATCGGGTATAAAGGTTAGTTAATTTGTCGACATTCGCTGGAGTCGGCTGTAATTGCTCTACGGTGTAGGCTAAATCAACATCGAGTTTAATGGTTGCCAATTGGTAAGAAAGTGGTAGTTGATCTAATGCAGCGCGTAAGTTCTCTCCAATTTTACCTTTAACTGAATCAGCATTGGCAATCACATTATCAAGGCTTTCATGCTCAAGTAGCCATTTGACGGCAGTTTTAGGTCCACACTTTTCTACACCTGGGATATTATCAACTTTATCTCCCATTAGAGCTAAGTAATCAATGATTTGGTCTGGTCTAACGCCAAATTTTTCAATAACACCTGCAACGTCTAATTCCACATTAGTCATAGTATTGATAAGGCGTACATGGGGATTAACTAGTTGAGCCATATCCTTATCACCAGTAGATATTACTGTTTCAATACCTTTTTGCGTGGCTTGGTGTGCTAATGTCCCGATAACATCATCGGCTTCTACCCCTTCAATTACTAATAAAGGTAAGCCCATAGCTTCAATAATTTCATGTAGCGGTGCAATTTGGGTTCTAAGCTCATCAGGCATTGGCGGACGATTGGCTTTGTATTCAGGATACATATCGTTTCTAAACGTTTTGCCTTTGGCGTCAAAAACTACCACTACATTCCCATTTGGATAGTCTTTTTTGAGACTTTTTATCATATTTAATACACCTGTAATGGCACCAGTAGGTTGGCCATCAGAGGTTGATAAAGCTTGTAAATAGGGTACATGGTAGGCACGGAATAAATAGGAAGAACCGTCGACTAAAATTAATGGTGATAGTGAAGCTGTTGTCATGATGTGCAGTGTTGTTACTTTATTTGCTGCTAAGGATGCCACAATCCGGATTATCACTCTAGCAATTAAAATAAATTAATGTAAATTTAGTATGAAATTGTGGATAACTTTGTTGAAAAGCACAATTAATCCACTCGTTATTTTACAATAGCAAGGAATTATTTTTTTATAAGCTCTTGTTTAAAATGAAAAAAAGGTAAGAAAAAATCCTTTTAAGCACATTTTATTTTTATTTTTTTATATGTGGATAAAATATTCACTAAACTTGATTCATGAAAAATTCAAAACGAATTAATGAACCAAGGACGTAAGAGGTTACCAGAATTTTATAGTATTACTAGTTTATTATTAAAATTTTTTACGGGTAAAAAAGCACCCGAAATAACAAAAAAACATAAGCGACTATTTATAAGTGCTAGGGGCTATTCTCAAGATTTTGACAAAAAGTAATATCAAATTTAGTCCCATTGTTGTAATGGTGATCATAATGAATTGTGCCGTTGAGTGACTGTGTAACTAAGTTAAAAACAATATGCATTCCTAAGCCTGTACCACCTTGCCCACGTTTGGTGGTGTAAAAAGGCTCGAAGACTCGGTTAATGGTGTTTTCTGACATGCCTATGCCATCATCTTGATATGAGAGTGTGATGGCATCATTCGCTTTTGCCACTCTGACATGAATATGACCTTCCTCTCTCCCTTCAAAACCATGTTTAATAGAATTACGGTATAAATTAATTAATACACGGGTCAATACTTCTGGATCTTGATAGACCTTAATCTCTTTAGGGCATTCAATGTGAATATGAAAACATGCTTTTTCGGTTTCAAGTTGCAGATGAGCAAAAACATTAGATATTTCATCTGAAAGTTTAAACACTTTTTTGCGTTCATCTTCCTTAAGGACAGCAACCTCTTTGAAATCAGAAATTAAATTTGAAGCTCTTTGTAAATTGGCATTAAGTAAGTTCATACTTTGTTCTGAAGACGTTAAATAATTAGATAATTGATTTCGAGCAAGGGTGTTTGATTCGAAGGCCGCTAGGATCTTATCATTTTTATCCTTGAGTAAACTGGCGGCGGTAACTGCAACCCCTATGGGAGTATTTACTTCGTGGGCAATGCCAGCAACAAGTCGACCGAGGGACGCCATTTTGTCAGCCTCAGCCAGATCATTTTTAGTCTTGATAAACTCAGCTAATGTGTATTCAAGTGTCTGGGTACGTTCTTTTACTTCGTTTTCTAAAATATCTTGTTGATGCTTTAATTCTTGGTTGGCTTGAATAAGGTCAAGACCAAGAATTCTAATACTGTAAACAATAAGACCAAACATAATACTGACCACTATGGCTGATTTAAGCCCAGTACCATCGAGAGGATGCATAAATAGACCAAGGTCATTGAGGTATCCCATCAGAAGAATATTGCCAATAATAACGGCTAACATAATATATAAGGTTCTTTTGGAACTAATTAAAACAGCGAATGTGATTAAAGCGGGAAATATTAGCAGCGCTTCATCTCTGACCCCTTGATTTAACCAAGCAAAAAGGAGTAGTGCTGTACTGATGATAGCCAGCAGAATATTCGTGGCGCGATCTAAGTGGTTTTTTTGTGCTTCAATATATACGAAACATAGGAGAGCAGCGAGTATGGCTATGAGTGTTATATTAGACCAATGTAGTGATAAAAGCGGGTGAAAACTAACGAGAAGAAATCCAATTTCACACAACCAAAATACTTGAATAATACGTTTCTTCCGTTGTGCCGTATTATCATAATAAACATCTTTGAAAGTCATTATCCTTAACCCTCTACTTTATTTTTCCCTGTTTTTTTTGCTTTGTATAAGTGTAAATCAGCATTTTTTATTGCTTGATCAAACTCATTAATATCTGTTACTTCAGCAACACCAAAACTACATGTTAGCGGCATTGATTGTTGGTTGGTTATTAACGCATTTTCTTCTAAATCTAATCGCATATTATTGGCAATTTCTATTGCTTGCACAAGAGAGGCTTTAGGTAAGAAAATTAAAAATTCTTCTCCACCGTATCGGATAACTACATCTGAACTACGAACTTGGTTTTTAAAACGTTTCGCCACATGAATAATACCTGAGTCGCCAATATCGTGACCAAAAGTATCATTAATCTGTTTAAAGTTATCAATGTCAGCGATAATCACTGACAGTGGTTCAAAATTTTCGGAGTTATGCTGAATTTGGGGCAATAATTGGGCATCAAGGAAGCGTCTATTCGCTAACCCAGTTAACGGATCTGTATTCGCTTTTTGTTTTTGCTCTAGCGATATTGAACTGATCGTTTCGAAGCTTTGATTTCGATAATATTCATTGATAAAGGCAAATAATATTACAATACAATAAGAAGCAAAAAACCGGCTTTTCTCCGTTGAACCATATACTGTTTGGCCAATGTCTGGCCCATATAATAAAGTTAAAATACAAATGACTAAGCCAAACGTTAGTATTGAGCCTTTGCGCACCCCTAAAATGGCATAAGCGGCTAATGGTGAAAACATTAGCCAATAGAGTGCAGTTTTATCTTTACCGCCGGTATAAATCAGTAAAATAGTGAGCATGACAATTACACTGCTAAGTATCAGGGTGATTGCGGCAAGCTCTTTGGTTTTAAAATAGATAATTAATGCGACAGATAATCCCACCAGAGCCGAGATTAATGTAAGCAGTAACAGAGGATGATATGTGTTGTAATTGCTGTAAATAAGGACAATTAAAAAGAGAATAGCAATCACGAGCATAGCGACAAAAGATAAAACCTGACGTTTATTATCAGCATCAGTAAGGCTATCTAAATGTAGATGGTGTTGCCATTTTTCTTTTGACGAAATGAGACTTTTTTTCATAAATTTATTATTACTTTATGCTATTTATATTATAGCTTTTAGGTCAAAAATAAGTGAATCTCATTATTTATAAGATTCACTTATCTTCGTAATATTGATCAAATTAACAAAAAAGAGAAAGGTTTAATAGCGTTAAAGTTCATTTTTGAATAATAACGCTATAGAGGAAGATTAAAGCGTGACAAATTCTTCAGCTGAAGTCGGGTGTATCGCAACGGTATTATCAAAGTCTGCTTTAGTTGCCCCCATCTTCATAGCAACAGCAAAGCCTTGGAGTAATTCATCACTAGCAAAACCTATACTGTGTATACCTACTATTTTTTCTTCCTTACCGACACAGACTAATTTCATCCGGGTTGGATCTCGATAATCTTCAGTCATGGCTTGATATAAAGCAGTAAATTGTGAGTTATAGATTTTTACTTGGTCCTCACCGTAATTTTCCTTTGCTTCTAATTCTGTAAGCCCAACAGTACCAATTACTGGATGGCTAAATACCACAGTAGCAATGTTACTGTAGTCTAAATGTTCGTAAGGTTTATTATTAAAAATACGTTCACAAAGACGACGTCCAGCAGCAACAGCCACAGGAGTTAATTGTACCCGACCTGTGTTATCACCAACGGCATAAATACCGCTTACATTAGTATTTTGGTATTTATCTGTGGGTATATAACCTTTTTCATCAGTATTTACCCCAGCAGCATCAAGATTAATGTTTTCTGTTGCTGGTTCTCGACCAATTGCCCAAATAACGGTTTCAACAGGACCAATGGTTTTGCCATTTTCCAAATGAATGGTATGTAAGTCATCGTTTTTTTCGATTCGCACAGGAACACTGTGACAATGCAAGGTTGGACCATGTTTAGCCATTTGTTCAACTAAGGTTTCAGTGAGCATATTGTCGAATGTTCTTAAGGGCTTATCTTTTCTTACTAATAAATGGGTATCGCTACCTAATGCATGTAAAACACCTGCAAGTTCTACGGCGATATAGCCAGCACCAATAACCGCAACACTTTTAGGTTGTTGTTTTAAGTCAAAAAAGCCATCTGAATTTATACCAAATTCAGCGCCTTCAATCTCAGGTATTGTTGGCTTTCCACCCGTGGCGATACAGATGTGATCAGCGGTATAGTGTTGGCCATTCACTTCAACAGTATTTTTATTAATAAATTTGGCAAAGCCTTCAATAAGGGTTACACCATTACTTGCAAAACCTCTGTGATAAGCAGCATGTATCCGCTCTATATATGCCTCTCGATTGGCAATTAATTTTTGCCAGTCGAATCCTTGTAAAGGGGCATCAAAACCATAATCTGGCGCATAATGTAAGGCATCTGCAATTTGTCCGGCATACCACATGGCTTTTTTAGGTACACAGCCAACATTTACACAAGTTCCCCCAATCACCTTGGCTTCAATCACTGCCGCTTTTTTACCAAGTTTAGCTGCTCTATTAGCAGAAGCAATACCGCCACTACCTGCTCCTATTGCTAGAAAATCAAAATGTTGTGTCATGAGAGACCTTAAATAGTTGTTTGTTAAAAAGTGAACTTGAATACCTTAATATAAGAACGGATCTTTCATCATTCAAGTTCACATTAATTCATTTGTTTTTAATATTATCGAAGTAACAATATTAAATTGCGGGTGTTTCTTGTTTATTGTCAATTATAAATGGTGCAATTTTATCAGCCGGAAGGGCTCTACTGTAGAAAAAACCTTGAATAGCATAGCATTGTCTTTCTGCTAAAAAGTTGCGCTGTTCAATCGTTTCAACGCCCTCTGCTATACAGTATATATTTAAGTTTTTGGTAAGTACTAAAATTGCGTCAACAATTGCTTCATCATGTGAATTAACGCCGATCCCTTTGATGAAGCTTTGGTCAATTTTTAACGAGTGTAGCGGTAATGTTTTCAAGTAATTTAAAGACGAATAACCACTACCAAAATCGTCGAGTACCAATTCAACCCCAAAATCAGCAAGTGCGCGCATTGTTTGAATAATTTTTCGAGGATCTGTAATAAATGTACTTTCTGTAATTTCTAATTTCAGCTGTGATGGAGCTATTTCGTATTGATTTAACAACAATTTGACCTTGTTGATTAGATCATCAGTTGCAAAGTGCTGTACCGATAAATTCACCGATAAAAATAAATCTTTTTGCTCTTGATGCCATGTAGTTAAGTCGATAAAACCACGTTTTAAAGCTGCTTCAGTCATTGAGATAATTAAATCTAATTCTTCGGCAATCGAAATAAATTTTTCAGGTAAAATTAGTTGCTCATCTTTTTGCCAGCGAAGTAAAAGCTCCACACCAACTACTTTACCTGTAAGGGAATTCATAATAGGTTGGTAATAGTTAATAAATTTATCTTGCTCAAATGCATTTTTTATACTTGTTTCAATAGCAAAACGCTGATTTGCTTCTACATTCATTCTCGGTGTAAAAAATTGAAAGGTATTTCGACCTATTTGTTTCGCATGGTACATAGCTACATCGGCATTTTTCAATAACTCGTCAGAATTAGTTGAATCTTCTGGATATAAGGAGATACCTATACTTGCACCTACGGAGACAACTTGACCTTTTAGCTGTATGGGCTTATTGATTTCGATAATAACTTTATGGGCAATCTTACTGAGTTGGCTGTTGTTATTAAAGGATTCTAATAAGATAACAAATTCATCACCACCGATACGAGCAATAGTATCATCTACTCGTAATGTTGTTTTTAATCTGCGGGTTATCTCTTGAAGCAATATATCCCCTTGATCATGACCGAGAGAATCATTTACTTGTTTAAAACGATCTAAATCGATGAAAAATAAAGCGATAGACCTTTTGAATCGGGCGGAATAATCCATTGCATGTTTTATTCGTTCTGATAATAAGGAACGATTGGGCAAATCAGTGAGATGATCATAATTGGCTAAATGACGAAGTTCTTTTTCTGCTTTTTTTTGTGCAGTAATGTCGGTAGCGATGCAAACAAAGTGTAGCGAATTAGTATCTTTATTACGATTGACATTAATATTTAATAACACATGATATTCTTCACCTGTTTTCGCATAAATTAATTCTTCGCCTCGCCAGTGATCAAACTCCTTTAAAGAGGAAAATAAACGTCGATAAAAGGTGAGTTTTTCTTTACTTAAACCGAAGACATCGTTGTCAAAAGAAATCTCATCACCTTGCCAGCCTAAAGCATCTTGCAAGGATTTGTTAACCACGATACGAGAAAAATTATTACTAATAATAAATACCCAATCTTTCGTTTGCTCGAAGGCTTCGCCGTAATATTGAGCTTTTTCAGCATCTGCCCGAGATTGAGTAATATTAGTATAAGAGCCGGTAATTCTTGTAGGGTGTCCGGCTTCATCGGTAGTGACTATTTTCCCTAAATCTTTAAACCATAACCATTGGCCATCATGTGTTCGCATTCGGTAAGAACATGAAAAGCTTTCATTGAGATCTGCCTCACGAATGAATTCATGCCATTGATGGGTAAAAGCTTCTCTATCCGAATTGTGAATGAGCTTTAAATGCTCAGACAATGGGTACGACTCACCAAGTTCTTGATAGCCTAGTTCTTTAGAGGCTCGTTTAGCAAAGATTAGATTATCTTCTGCTTGCCAGTCCCATACTTCGCTGTTACTGCCATGTAATGCTAAGGTTAAGCGTTGCTCCCGTCGTTGCACCTCTTCATTAATATGCAGTAATTCCCTTGTATGTTTCTTTCTTGTATTTAACCAATAGATAAATAATGATAAAAAAATAACAACGTAAAGAACATAAGCGGTGGGTGAAGCCCATGGCGCATAACTCACTTGAATAAATAAGCTGGTGGGCGCTGATAGTTCACCGGTAATAGGCGACCTGACTCGTACTTGCAATTCATAATTACCGGAAGCTAACGTAGCGAAGGTAATGTAATTATCTGGTGTTTCAGGATATACAATTTTTTCGTTAGAAATTAGCGTGTATTCGAACGTAATATTATGGTGATGGCTATATAATAGCGGTGAAAACTCTACTTTTATGCCTATGTCATCATAGTTGAGTTTGAGGAGTTGTTGCTGATTGCGTATAAACGGTAAATGAATATCGCGAGAGAGTACGTCAATATTAGATATTTTTATTGTAAGGTCTGTTTCATATGCCTTCTGTTTTAACACTAAAGGGTCAAAGACAGTAAAGCCATTAATTGAACCATAAACTAATAGTCCATTACTGTGTTTGATTGAAGCACCGCTATTATATTCACGTGCACCAAGTCCATCGAGCAGATTAAAATTTCTAAAATGATGACTGTCTACATCCATCATATATATGCCATTATGACTCGAAAACCAAATATCCCCTTCTTTATCTGTGACAAGGCCATATGGATTTTCATCAATGATGGAATTACTTTTATCATAAAAGTATTTGGGTTCAAATGTAGTGGCATCTAAGCCTACAAGCCCTTGTGGAGCAAGACCAAGCCAAAAGATATTGTTTTTATCAATAGTCCAACTGTCAATAAACGACCATTCAGTTGGTAAAATATCTGGGTGCGTATAGAGTTTCTTTGCTTGTCTGGTATCAAGATCAAAACGCCATAAGCTTTTATTAGTGGAGATTAACATAGCGCGAGTGTTGGGAAGAAAGCCCAATACATTTAATATCTGTTTATCGCCAATGGTTTGATCAATTTCATCCATGGGGTCGAATTCACCGGTAGTGAGATTAATTCTGTTTAAGCCTGCCTCTGTAATTAACCATGCATAATTTTCACTATCGATATTAAATAACCAGCTTTCTGGCTTTAATAGTTCAAGGGTTTCTTTCGGGAACGGGATGGGGATAATTTTTTTTGTCTTTATATCAAACAATTGAATGTTATTGGCATTACGAATCCAGATATGCTCATCGTTATCTTGTTGTAATTGAAAAATATATGAATCGGTATAAATGACTTTTTTGAGCTTTTGGGCTAAAAATTGTTGGATTGAATTATCTTTTAAATTAACTAAATTTAACCCATTTGCAGTACCAACCCACACTTCATTTTTGGCGGATTTATTTTCAATAATGGTCCAAACAAGATTATCAGTTAAGCTTTCCTTGCTTGATTTTTTATAACGGTAGTTTTGAATGAGACTGAGTTTAGGATCCCATTTAAAAATGCCATTGTTATTGGAACCTAACCAGAACACTCCCTGTTTGTCTTTCAGTATAGACCGAACAAGGTTACTGGTTAAATGGTCGAAAATGTCATTAAAACCAAACAAATATTCGACTTTATCTGTGTCCATAGACACTCTAGATAATCCAAGGTGGCTACCAATATATAGCTCACTGTCATCGAGATAAAACTGCCAGCTAGGTAAATGTTCAATGATTGTTTGATAATGACTTAACGCCTTGGCGCCTTGGATAAACTCATTAATATTATTGATGTCGAGTTTGAAGATCCCATCATTTGTACCAATATATAACGCGTTTTTTGGGGAAACTTGTAAATGATAGGTTTTAGCTGTTTCTACACTATTAACCAATAATTTATCAGTTAAGGTGTCTTGACCAATAATGGGGAGCGCTTTCCATTGTTTGGTTTGACTATCAAGCGCGTAAATCCCTAGTTCAGTCGCAATATAAATAACCTTATCATGATAAAAAATTGAATTAATATTTTTCTTATCATTCAATTGGTTACTTAAATCGAGTAGTAAATGTTTTTGCTGAGTCTGTGGGTTATATTGAGTGAGAGTTTTAGCGGTAGCAATATAAATAGTGTTATTGTCACCTTCTACTATATCGGCAATATGGTAATTTCTATCATCTAGTCTTTTAGCTGAAATAAAATGGTATTGATCATTTTTTTTATTATATGCATAAATCCCTTCTCCATCGGCGTTAATCCAAATAATGCCATTTTGCCCCTGCATAACGTCCATGATGTTTGAATTGAGCAGAGAACTGTCAGGTCCAGGTAAAGCTCTAAAATGGTAACCATCGTATAAGTTTAAGCCGTTTTCAGTGCCTATCCAAATATAGCCTTCGTCATCTTGGATAATGGTATTTATTGTGCCTTGAGATAATCCGTGTTGTACAGATAAAGGTACTAGCGATAAATTATTAATCGTAGCACTTACTACAAAACTCACACTGAATAATAGACTTACAAAAAAATAGACTATTTTTTTACACAAGGGCATTAACTTATCCTGAAAAATCACCTGAGCTACTTACTCCATTTGAGGCTAATCATTATATAATTTTGAAAAACAATACACCTGTTTTGTCATTCTAGATGAAATAAAGCTAAATTATTACAATAAAATAACAGTAACTTAACATAGTCTACTGGTCAGCCCCTTGATTTATTGTGATTAGGCACTACATCTTAGAGCAAATCACTAATTTTATCGACGTTATATAGAGCCTATATTATGAGTAATCCTCTGCTTTCACAAAGTCAGTTACCTGAGTTTTCTAAAATTAAACCTGAACATATTAAACCTGCGGTTGAACAAGCTATTAGTCACTGTAAACAGACCATAGAAAATGTATTAGCTAATACCAGTGGCTTTACTTGGGATAATTTAGTGATGCCATTAGATGAAGCTGATGATCAATTAGGTAAATTATGGTCACCTGTTTCTCATATGAACTCGGTTATTAGTAGTGATGAGCTTCGTAATGCTTATGAGTCATGTCTACCAATATTATCAGAGTACAGTACATTTGTAGGGCAGCATCAAGCTTTGTTTTTAGCATACCAACAGTTAGCTGACAGTGATGAGTATAAAGGCTTAGATGAAGCACAAAAAAAAGTTATTGATAATGCCTTACGTGATTTTAAATTATCAGGTATTGCATTGAATGATGATGACAAAAAACGCTATGGCGAAATTGCTACTCGACTATCAGAATTAAGTTCAGCGTTTAGTAATAATTTGCTTGATGCCACCCAGGCTTATCAAGTGCATATTACTGATGAGTCGGACTTATCTGGGTTACCTGATAGTGCTAAAGAAGCCGCGCAGGCTCTCGCAAATTCACAAGATAAAACCGGTTGGCTATTCACTTTAGATATTCCCAGTTATTTACCGGTAATGATGTATTGCGATAATCAAGCGTTGCGTGAACAACTTTACCGAGGATATGTCACTAGAGCTTCGGATCAAGGACCTAATGCCGGCGAATTTGATAACAGTGCGATTATGTTAGAAATATTGCAATTACGTCACGAAATTTCTCAATTATTAGGCTTTGAAAATTTTGCTGAAAAATCAATCGCTACCAAAATGGCAAGCTCTACGGATGAAGTTATTGGCTTTTTAGAAGACCTTGCCGTGAAATCAAAAGACCAAGGTCAAAAAGATCTTAATGAGGTTATTGCTTTTGCGCAGAGTGAATTTAACCAAGCAGATCTTCAACCTTGGGATCTTCCTTACTACAGTGAAAAATTAAAACAAAGCCGTTACGCCATTTCTGACGAAGAATTACGTCCTTACTTTCCTGAAAATAAGGTGGTTAATGGGCTGTTTGAAGTTGTGCATCGTTTGTACGGGCTTTCAATCAAAGAAGTTTCGGGAATTGATACTTGGCATAAAGATGTTAAATTTTATCAAGTATTCGATAAAAACAATGCGTTACGTGGAAGTTTTTACCTAGATTTATATGCACGAGCAAATAAACGAGGTGGAGCTTGGATGGATGATTGTGTTGGACGTAGAGCGTTAGCAAATGGAGACATTCAATACCCAGTAGCTTATTTAACTTGTAACTTTAACGGGCCTGTTGGAGATAAACCTGCACTATTTACTCATGATGAAGTGATTACTTTATTTCATGAGTTTGGTCATGGTATTCATCATATGTTGACACAAATTAACGCAAGTGGTGTGTCGGGTATTAATGGTGTACCTTGGGATGCCGTTGAATTACCAAGCCAATTTTTAGAAAACTGGTGTTGGCAACCTGAGGCATTAGCATTTATTTCAGGGCACTATCAAACAGATGAAACGTTACCTAAAGCCTTGTTAGATAAAATGTTAGCGGCTAAGAATTTTCAATCAGCTATGCAGATGCTTCGTCAACTAGAGTTCAGTTTATTCGATTTCAAAATGCATCAAAACTTTAAACCGGATGCTGACAACAGCAATTATATTCAAAATATTCTTGATGAAGTACGAGCACAATATGCTGTAGTAACTACCGCTAAGTTCAATCGTTTTCAGCACAGCTTTGGTCATATCTTTGGTGGCGGTTATGCGGCTGGCTACTATAGCTATAAATGGGCTGAAGTATTATCGGCTGATGCATTTTCTCGATTTGAAGAAGAAGGTATTTTTAATCAAACAGTCGGACATGACTTTCTTACTAATGTCCTAGAAAAAGGTGGCTCAAAAGAACCTAGTGAATTATTTAAGGCATTCAGAGGTAGAGAGCCAAATATAGATGCTTTATTACGTCATAGTGGTATCGGTTGATTATTTAACTGTGTCATAATTAAAGGGAAGAAAAATTAACAAGTGTTTATCTATTGTTACCAAAGTGTGTATCCATGATAGCAGACCAATTTTTTGAATTTAGACTAGGCTTATATAAGAGACTATAATCCTTGCCCTTTGGCCATTGGAAAACATTTTGACAGAATACCAGATAGCACTTGCTTATTTATCAGCATTGACAATTGTTTGTCTGGTGTTATTTTCGTTCACTTATTTTTTACCAACGCCTGATAACCCTAATAAGGCGAAATCTACTTATTTTTTTCGTCTTTTATTGCTTTTTGTTATCGCAGCTCAGATGGCTAGTTTGTTCATATTTGAGTACTCAGTGATTGTTGCCATTCTTGTAAGTAACCTTTTTACTTTATTGATTGCGTATGCATTAATGTGTGCGATATATAGTCGATATGACGTCGATATGCCTCGATATTTATATCCATTAATCGTATTTCATGTAGTGGTATTTTTAACCGGTTTATATTCGTTGTATCAAATTACGCCATTAGGTTATTGGCGTTCAGTGTATGCATTATTAAATATCGGCTTACCCTTTGCTTTAACTATGCGTCAATGTCACTGCCAATTTAAAAAACATCGGATAGGCGATCGGGTTTTATATTGCTCATTACTCATTACTATCGTGCTCTATCTTCTTTATATATTCTGTTTTAGTGTGTTTTTTAGAGATGCATTGTTTGCACCAATTACAATGACTTTTATTATGTTATTGAGTTTTGTCTGTATTTTGTTTTTTGGTTTTGCTTTAAGCATTATTTACTCGCTGGTAGGCAAGTTACGAAAAGAACTGATCACAGACCGGTTAACCGGGGCAAAAAATAGAAATTATTTTATCGATATATCCAAACAGTTAATTTCACTGGCTAAACGCAGTAATACACCCTTGTCAGTTATTGCATGTGATCTCGACAGATTTAAAAATATTAATGACACCTATGGCCATGCCGCCGGTGATAAAGTGCTGGTTGAATTTTCAAGTAATATTAAAGCGAGTTTACGCGTAGAAGATGTTTTTATTCGCATCGGCGGTGAAGAATTTATTATATTATTGCCACAAATTAATTTGGACAATGCATTGCTGACCGCTGAAAGGTTAAGGTTATCAACAGATGTACTCGCGGTTAAGGTTGGCAGTGATATTTTGAATGTCTCAGCAAGCTTTGGTGTTGCTGAAGTTGATCTGATCCAGGATATAGATTACAGCGTAAATAATGCAGATGTTGCTTTGTATGAAGCAAAACGCAGCGGACGTAATAAAGTTGTTGCCTTTAAACGTTAATATTTGGGTTTAATTAAAGTAGAACAATGAGCTTAATTAAGCGGTATTAAATTGAATTAGACGGATGTTATGGAATCTATTGATAAGCTCTATGCACGTGCTGCAGATCGAAAAGGTGGAGAGCAAGCTCTACAGTATTTACTTGGCGAAGGTAACAATGATCAATCGTTAATGCATCTTAGCGATGATAGGATTTTGTCGGCCTTTACCAAAAAAGTGTTTCAATCAGGCTTTGTTTGGCGAGTAGTAGAAAATAAATGGGAAAATTTTGAACGGAGTTTTTTCAATTTTTCAATTGAAAAAATATTAATGATGCCCGAAGAAATGCTTGAACAGAAAGCGTCAGATCCTAGTATTATTCGTAACTTTAATAAGGTAAAAACCATTAAAGCGAATGCTCAAATGATATTTGAAGAACAGCAAAATCAGCATAGTTTTGCCGAGTTTATTGCTACATGGCCTGTACAAAATATTATTGGGTTGTGGGATTATTTGAAAAAGCACGGGCAACGATTAGGCGGCAATACGGGACCATATGCATTGCGTGCCTTAGGCAAAGATACCTTTTTATTAAGTCGAGACGTAGAAGCCTATTTTCGTGCACATGATATTATTTCCGGAGGTATTCAAACTAAAGGGAGTTTACAAGCCATTCAACAAAGCTTTAATCACTGGCAAGAGTCCTCAGATTTATCATTGAGTCAATTAAGTCGCTTAGTTGCTTTTTCGACAGGTGATAATCACATATTAGCAGAGTAAATATGGGAATGAATTTAGCACAAATAGCCATTGGTTATGTAGACAGTACGGATAGTGACTTAGCCAAAAAAATTGCCCAAAAATGGCATTTTCATTATGCAGGCGATGTTGCTGCGGTGGCAAACAACAAGGCTTTAAAATTCCTGTTGCAAGTGAACTGTCAGGTATTAGAGCTGGTTAAACTTGATGAACCTAAATTAGGTGCAATAAGAGTAGATTTTGTTGAAGGTGCTGTTGCTCACAGACGAAAATTTGGCGGGGGGCGAGGACAAGACATTGCCAAAGCTATTGGTTTAAAACATGGCTTTACTCCGCATGTATTAGATGCCACTGCCGGTTTAGGACGAGATGCTTTTGTACTGGCATCATTAGGGTGTCAGGTTACTATGATGGAACGTATGCCTGTAGTTGCCGCATTACTTGAAAATGGTTTGGAACGGGCGTCATTAAATAGTGAAGTGCGTGACATTGTTGAACGTATTTCCCTCGTATTTAGTTCGTCCATAGAGAATATGGACCTAGTTGCTCCCCCCGATGTGATTTATTTAGATCCTATGTATCCGCATCGAGAAAAATCTGCCGCGGTAAAAAAAGAAATGCGAGTATTCCAAGCATTAGTTGGAGAAGACTTAGATGCTGATGCTTTATTAGCACCAGCATTGAAACTGGCAAAATATCGAGTGGTGGTTAAACGCCCCTCATACGCAGAGCCCCTTGCTGAACTGAAACCAGCAACAAGCATTAAAATGAAAAAAAATCGCTTTGATGTTTATGTGAATAAAGCTATACCCAAATTATAGTGAAAACGCTGTGGTAAAGTGAGCCTTTACCGCTGTCATAAAACAGACACACTTAGGTAACCTGATTGTCACATTATTAACGGAAAATCCGCGTAAATTCTAATAATCATTTATAGGTGATGTTGAGTGCGCGTATCTACTTTTTCTCGGTTGTCTGTTATTGCGATTAGCCTTTTTGCAATTATCTTTTTAACTACTATGTATCAAGTTGTGCAATCACTTGCCGATAGTAGAATTCAAAATACACGTTATCAATCACTTAAATCACTCGTTACTATTCAATTTAATCGCACTATTAGCCAATATTTACAGCAAGGTGATGCAAATTTATTGAATCAAGCTGAACTTGAATTAAAGACGATTAATCAACTGAGCCAAGCGATAGGAATCGCCTCATTACGCCAGGCCGTTTATGAAGAAACGACAGAGCTCAGTGATAATATTAATACAAAATATCGAGCAATGGGCAAAATGAGTGGCGACCCCTTAGTACTTTTACGTAATGTTGAGGGAGATTTGTTAGCCATAAACAGCGAACTTAATCGTTATGTGATTAATGAAAGCACGACATTATCTGACAAAAATAAACAGGACTACTTAGTGCTAAATGCCAGTATAGCAAGCGCATTGGCCGCATTAATTAGCCAGAGAGAAAGATTATTTAGCGATATATCAATGAATCAAACACACTTGAATCAAGTGTTAAAGGAATTACAGCAAGAAGTTGCTCAATTATCCTCTTTGCCTTTACTGAAAATATACCCTGAAGTTGATGAAGACGAGGATGATTTTTTTGACGAGGAAGACGAACGAGAAGATTTAAGTGAATCGGCAATTTCTGAATTAGTTTCTCTCAGTCGACGTTATTCTAAGGAGCTAAACACTACGTTACGTTTGCAGGAGCAAAAGCAAAATGGTCTTATTTTATTAGCCCAGCAAGTTGATAATTTAGAAACTATTATCATCGATGCTGAAAAGAAAATAGCTCAAGAACAAGCGCTGTTAAATAAAACGTTATTTCAAATCGTGATGGCGTTGTTAGTGTTTCTGTTAGTTTTCTTATCAGCCAATTATTGGTTACAACGTAGCGTTATTTTAAATCCATTACGTAAATTACGAGATAGTTTTGTGCAATTAGTGGAACAAGGACAAGTGGATAATATTGAAGGTATTGATGTAAAAACCGAACTAGGGGAAATATCACAAAGTTTTAATCAGATGGTGACTAAACTGGCTAAAGACGATTTTGAAAAAGCGCAACAACTTAACCTAGTCGCGAAAGCATTATCAACAATGGAAACACAAGTTAAAAATATTTATCAATCATCTACAAGTACGAGTGAACATGTTCAAGCGGCGCGAAGCATTATGCTTTCATTAGGAGAGGCAACTGAAAATGTTAATACGCTTTCAAGCCAGGTGGTTGAAAATGCACACGCGACACAAAAAGCGATGGAAACTAGTCAGTCTCGAGTTGCATTGGTGTTAGATGCTAGTGAATCAACTAATTATGCTGCCCAACAAAGTAAGAAAGAAATTACCTTATTGTGTCAAGCGGTGGGAAGTGTAACCTCCATTGTTGATGTGATTGGCGCTATTGCTGACCAAACTAATTTATTAGCATTGAATGCCGCAATAGAAGCGGCAAGGGCAGGTGTGCATGGACGTGGTTTCTCAGTGGTTGCCGACGAAGTTAGAAAGCTTGCTGGAAAAACCCAAGACTCCTTAAAGCAAATAAGCGAGCGGTTAAACCAGCTACAATGTGCGAGTAATTCAATTGAAAAAACAATTTTTGAAATAGAAAAAGCCTCAGCAAATCAAAAAAACATTGCGGATGAACTACAAATAACCGCACTAGAAGTCACCGAACAAGCACATCAATCTGCCAATGTTGCACGCGACACTTTAGCTCAAATTACCAAGCAGCAAGCGTATTTTAATAACGTTGAGCTAGCTATGCAAAATGTTGATAGTGAAGTGTGCCAATCTCAGTCCTTGACGGAAAGTATTGCCAAAGAAGTTAACTCTCATGTCAGCGATATCGGATTAACACTAAAGAAAGCAAGTTAACCTGAAATTTGTCACACTATAAATTTCGTACTATTTAAAAGTTAGCTGAAAAATCAGCGTAATATGATTAATTCAGCTAATATCCTCTTAACGGATAATTTCTTCGAGTAATCAACACATGGTTAAAACACTTTGTAAGTGGAAGAAAAAGGACATTGAAAAAAAATTAAGTGAACTTGCTGGTATTGTTGATAAACCACGTTATACATGTAAGGATTGCGCCCGCTCAGCACACGACAAGGTTTTTTTGTGCAAAGCCGTGAAACTACCCATTATTTAAATATGAGAAGGTTAAAAAATGATTTCTGAAAATACTAAAATGCCTGCAGGGCAATTACAACAACTTGTTGATGGCAGTATGGTCATGCATGACACCGATGCGTTATTTGCGAATAAAAAAGTGGTATTGTTTGCAGTACCAGGCGCTTTTACGCCAACATGTTCTGAAGCCCACCTACCGAGCTACGTTGTCTTAGCTGATGAACTTAAAGCCAAAGGTATTGATAGTATTATTTGTGTGTCGGTAAACGATGCTTTTGTTATGCATGCATGGGGCGAGTCGCAAAATGCTGAAAATATTATGATGTTAGGCGATGGTGATGGTAGTTATACTCAAGCATTAGGACTTGCAATGGAAACGGGTAACTTTGGTGGGGTTAGATCTCAACGTTATGCAATGATCATTGATAATGGTGTAGTGACTCATTTACACGTTGAACAACCAAAAGAATTTAAAGTGAGTAGTGCTCAAGCTATGTTAGCTTTACTTTAGTAGATATAAATAAAAATAGTTATTATTAATACTCCCTTATTTTTATTGGTCTCAAGCGATTATTGCCTTGAATTACACTGATTAATTAGGCAGACTTCACCTTTATGTTGCTGCGAGGAATTCCCATGTTAAAACCTGAAATGGTTAAACAGTTAAACCAACAAATTAATCTAGAGTTTTACTCTTCCAATCTGTACTTACAAATGAGTGCTTGGTGTGAAGAAAAAGGATTTGAAGGTGCTGCGGTATTTATGCGCAAGCACGCATTGGAAGAAATGGACCATATGACACGACTTTTCACTTATGTGAGTGAAACAGGCGCGCTACCTATTTTAGGGGCTATTGATGCTCCTCCTCATGAGTTTAGTTCTCTTGCGGATGTTTTTGAAAAAACATATGAGCATGAATGTCATATTACCGAACAAATTAATGCCTTGGCTCACCAAGCATTTACCAATCAAGATTATTCTACGTTTAACTTTTTACAATGGTATGTTGCCGAGCAGCACGAAGAAGAAACACTCTTTAAAAGTGTGCTTGATAAAATTAGTTTGGTTGGTCATGACGGACACGCATTGTTCTTTGTTGATAAAGACCTTGCTGAAATGGCGAAAACCGGTACATCAAGCGTGATGAATCCTTAATTGTATTTGGTCTTATCAAGTTACCTTGATAAGACCAATAATTTCACCGTGTTAATACCACAGTAAGCTGTAACCCTGTCCTCTTATCGTTTTAATCAATTCCTTGTTAGTAATTTCATGAAGCTTTTTACGAATATTAAGCAGATGTATGCTAATACGTTTATTACAAGACGCTAAACTACACTGAAAAATTTCGTTGGCGATAAACTCCCTTGTTACTATTTGAGGAGACAAGGACATGAGTAAGTGTAATAAACTAAACTCGAGCCCTGTTACGTCAATCAGTTGGTTATTTAAATAAACTTCTCGTGTATTGGTATTGAGCATCAAACCGCTGATTTCGTAAGATACTTGTTGTTTGTTAGCAGACATCATTTTTAACTCCTTACTACCACTGTCAAAAGTTAAGTGATTACTCAACTACCTGATCAATGAGAGTGGCTTTATAACCTGATGGAGTGCTTGAGTCGGCTTCCATAATTAAGTATTTAGCGGTTGATGATTCGTCTAAAACAAGATCAAAGGCATTTAAAATAATATTACTGCTATTGTCTTGTGCAACGATAAATACTTGGTAAGTGTTGTTATTGAGAGTGATGGTGTCACTATTGGCAAAGGTAATAGATCTATGGTTAAATGCCGATTCAATGGTTTCATCGTTTCGAACAAAATACACATTCACCACTTGAAAGTCGTTGCTATCAACAAGGTTAACCATAGTCACTTCATGATTATAAATACTATCAAGGGTATAATTGTTTAGTACCATTGAATGAATATTAATTTCAACTTCATCAATGATCCCGTCGCCATTTTCGTCTACATCACCGTCACCATCTTCATCTACACTTTCTTCATCGGCATAAAAAAAGACGGTTTTATTACTGTTTTCAGGTAATGATAATAAGTGGTTACTTAATAAATAAGTGTTATCACCATTGTTGATCAGATCTAAGCTATAGTCGCCGTGTGCAATAGTATGAGTTGCGCTAAGTTGTCCATAATCGAGTGAATCAAAGGTTAATGAGTCATTAATACCATTAATTTCAAGGGATAAGTTTTCTTGATAATTTTCAATTAAATCATTACTAGGGATAGCATTATAAGCACTAATTTTAGCTTCCGAGTTAAAGTCACTATATTCTTCAATTGAGGAAGGGGCTAGGCGATCAATAATATATGGAGAGCTGCCTGCACCTGTATTTTCTCTGATTGCCATGACATATTGACTAGAATACGGAAATGAAATTTCATCTGACTGAAAAAGCACTTCATCACTTCCATGAGCCGTTATATAAAAAATGTACTCATCTTCAGATAATTTAGTGTTATCAGAAAGTTCTTGATAGGTAACTTGGTTAAGTAATACCGCTTCGTTAAAGGTTTCATCAGTAGCTGAATAATACATATCAAGCGTGTCACTGCCTGGATACATGTTAAGCGCTCTAATATTAAAGAGATCGTTATCGGTATCGTCTTCATCGTCAATAACAGGAATGTTGTACACATTAACTGTGGGTAAATTAACGTCATCACTGAGAACAATTAATTTGATAGTATCTTCTTCAATTAAAACGTCACTTTGATAAATGATTGATAAATCATCTCTTGAAGTACTATCATCTTCTTGCCATGCAAGTTCAAAAGTATAGTCGTTCGTAGCAATTAAGTTACTACTACTTGCTTCTCCATAATTAATGCCAACATAAGTAACCTCAACCTCATCGTCTTCATCACTACTTATGTCTTCATCTAAGGTTAAATACATCTTAGGTGCGTTTTTAGCTACATGGTAAAATTTAACATAGCCTTGATTGTCATCATCGTCACTGCCAGAACCACAGCCATAAAGTCCTACTAACAAAACACAAAGTAAGTATTTCGATAGATCACTTGTATTAAAAAAATCTTTAAACACCGTCATATTTATATTCCACGTCTATTATTCAGAAAAAGTTGTTTCAAAAAAGTGCCTGTTATTTTTGTTAAACTGGCGGTGTAAATAGAGTGAGACGTCATTGTTTAGTTCCTATCTTTACACTTCTTTGCGTTTCTTAGTTTTTGTTAATAAAAAGTACAGCAGTTAATGTTAGGTGCTTTGTCATTCTGCTTTTATAATGAAAGCACTAATGTTTTTATGGGGTAAAGTGTGATTCAAACTGATGTTTTAATAATTGGTGCTGGTGCAGCAGGACTGATGTGTGCGGCAACAGCGGGTTATCGTGGTAAAAAAGTCACGGTGGTTGATATGGGGAAAAAACCCGGCCGTAAAATATTGATCAGTGGCGGTGGACGCTGTAATTTTACCAATAAAAATGCAACGCCAGACAATTACATATGTAAAAACCCTCATTTTATTAAATCGGCCTTAAGTCGTTATTCATCACAAGACTTTATTGAATTAGTAGAACGCCATGGTGTTGACTATCATCACAAAACACTAGGACAACTTTTTTGTGATGACAGCTCACAAAATATTGTAGATGTTCTAGTTACTGAATGTGAATGGGCAGGAGTTGAGCTTAAACTCAGAAATGAAGTGTTAAAAGTGACACCAAAAGCAGAGGGCTTTGTTGTACAAACCACAGAAGATGAATACCATTGTCAATCACTTGTTGTTGCTTCTGGTGGCTTAACAATGCCTAAACTTGGCGCCTCTCCCATAGGCTATAAAATTGCTGAACAGTTTAGTTTGAATGTATTGCCTACTACGGCAGCATTGGTACCATTTACTTTGCATGAACATGACAAAGAACGTTTAGATGGTTTGTCTGGTATTAGCATACCGACTCAGGTCACAAGTGAAAACGGTAAGTGTTTCACTGAAAATATACTGTTTACCCATAGAGGATTATCAGGACCGGCCATTTTACAAATATCTTCTTTTTGGAAAGCTGGGCAGTCGGTGAGTATTAACTTACTTCCTGAGCAAAGTATTGTCGAAACTATTAATGAGTGGCGTGAAACAAACGGACAAAAATCCCTTAAGAATATGCTGGCGATAATTCTACCAAAGCGCTTTATTGAAGCTATGGTTAGCCAAAACGAAATAATCGATAAAACCATTAATCAACTAAGTAAAACCGAAGTGGCTACACTTGCTAATTATCTACATAACTGGCAAATAAAACCTAATGGTACGGAAGGTTATAGAACTGCTGAGGTCACACTGGGTGGAGTAGACACCGACGAACTATCGTCTAAAACCTTTGAAAGTAAAAAAGTACCTAACCTTTATTTTATCGGTGAAGTCATTGATGTGACCGGATGGTTGGGAGGCTATAATTTTCAAGCATGCTGGGCTCAGGGGATAGCTTGCGGACAGGTTTGTTAATATTAGAATGATACAGAATACGCATTTATAATTATTTGACCTGAGGCTAATGCGCACAGGTCAAATAATGAGTGATTATGCTTTTAATAACGCTGAACGCCAAAGGTAAAACAGTGTAGGTATAATTAACAGGGTTAAGATAATGGCACTTAGCATACCACCCACCATAGGTGCGGCTATTCTACTCATTACTTCTGAACCTGTACCAGAGCCATATAAAATAGGTAGAAGCCCCACAATAATAGCTGCTGCAGTCATCATAACAGGACGTACTCGCAAGCCTGCTCCATGCAATACAGCTTGAAATACATCATCTCTCGTTGTCGTGATTCCTTTGTCGTGATGTTCGTTAAGCATTGCCTGATAGGCTTGGTTTAAATAAACTAACATGATCACACCTATTTCTACTGCGACTCCAGCTAGTGCAATAAAACCAACCCCTACGGCAACTGAAAAGTTAAAGCCTTCAAGATACATTAACCAAATACTACCAACCATAGCTAATGGTAAAGTACCCATAATGATTGTCACTTCGATTATATTTTTGAAATTTAAATAGAGTAAAATAACAATAATAAATAAAGTTAATGGGACTACATAAACTAATTTTGATTTGGCACGTTGCATATATTCATATTGTCCTGCCCAGGCGATAGAATAGCCTACAGGTAGTTTGAGTTTGTCTGCAATAACTGTTTGTGCCGTAGCAACGTAAGTGCCTATATCAACCTCTCCAATATCGATAAATGCCCAACCATTTAATCGAGCATTTTCAGATTTTATCCCCGGCGGGCCGTCTTCAATAATTACATTGGCAACATCACTAAGTGAAATATGTTGTCCGGCAGGCGTAATAATAGGTAATAGCGAAAGTTGTTCAGGCGAATCTCGGTAATCTTGTGGGTAACGTAAGTTGACAGGGTAGCGTTCCAAACCTTCAACGGTTTGTGTTAACTGCATGCCACCGATAGCTGTAGCAATTACCTGTTGAATTTCAGCAATATTTAAACCATAGCGGGCAGCTTGATCTCGTTGTATATCTATTTTTATATAACGGCCTCCAGCAACTCGTTCTGAATATACCGACAGCGTACCGGGGACATCGGATAAAAGGGTTTCAACTTGCTTGCCAATATCTTGAATAACGTCCAATTTAGGGCCTGAAATCTTTATACCTACGGGGGTCTTAATACCCGTTGCAAGCATATCAATTCGCGTTTTAATTGGCATCACCCAAGCGTTGGTTACACCAGGTAGTTTGACTAAAGCATCTAGTTCTTTCTTCAAACTTTCTGGGGTTACACCTTCACGCCACTGGTTTTGAGGCTTAAACTGGATAAAAGTTTCTATCATGGTCAGTGGTGCAGGATCTGTTGCAGTTTCGGCTCTGCCTACTTTCCCAAAAACTGTTTTTACTTCTGGCACTGTTTTGATCAACTTATCTGTCTGTTGTAATAGTTGTCGTGCTTTGCCTATCGATATACCTGGGTAGGTAGTGGGCATATACATTAAATCACCTTCATCAAGTGGAGGGATAAATTCACTGCCAATTTTATTCAGTGGATAAAGGCCAATAGCAAGTATTATAAGCACAGCGAATAAGGTGCTTTTAGGAAAGTTTAAAACTGTTTTTAGTATTGGCAAATAGATAAAGGTTAGAAATCGATTAACCGGATTTTTATGCTCGGGTAATACCTTTCCTCGAATAAAATATCCCATGAGAACAGGTACTAAAGTAATGGCTAAGGCGGCAGATGCTGCCATGGCGTAGGTTTTAGTGAAAGCTAAAGGCGCAAACATACGACCTTCTTGTGCTTCTAAAGTAAATACAGGAATAAAGCTAACGGTGATAATTAATAAACTAAAAAATAACGCGGGCCCAACCTCACTGGCTGATTCAATCACTACTTGCCAACGGTTTTCATTAGTAAGCGCTTTTCCTTGTTCTGTAAGACGTTCCATATGTTTGTGCATATTTTCTATCATGACAATAGCACAATCAATCATCGCACCAATGGCGATCGCAATACCGCCTAAAGACATAATGTTTGCGTTCAATCCTTGTAAATGCATCACGATAAACGCTGTCAAAATACCGATAGGCAGGCTAATGATAGCCACCAGAGAGGAGCGAACATGGAATAAAAAAATAATACAAACGAGGGCGACAACAGCAAACTCTTCTAATAACTTATAAGTTAAATGATCAACAGCACGTACTATTAAGGCTGAACGGTCATATACAGGAACAATGTCAACTCCGTCAGGCAAGCCTTTCTTAAGTTGTTCAAGTTTAGCTTTTACTCGATTAATAACTTGTTGTGCGTTTTGGCCATAGCGCATAACCACGATACCACCTACGGTTTCACCTTCACCGTTAAGTTCAGCCACACCTCTACGCATTTGTGGACCGGTACTAATATCAGCGACATCTTTTAGTAGCAGCGGAGTTCCATTACTATTAACACCGAGCGGTATGCTTGCCAAATCTGCTACGCCTTTTATATAACCGGTGGCACGGACCATATATTCCGCTTCTGCCATTTCAACAACAGAAGCCCCTATTTCTTGATTACCTTGTTTAATCGCTGTTTGAATAAGTGATAGTGGAATACTAAAAGCTCGTAGTTTATTTGGATCTACCTTTATTTGGTATTGTTTAACCATACCACCAAGAACCGCAACCTCTGATACACCCGGCACTGTCTGTAATTCATATTTTAAAAACCAATCTTGAATGCTACGTAATTGACTTAAATCGTGCTTACCGCTGTTATCAACTAAGGCATATAAGTATACCCAACCAACGCCGGTCGCATCTGGGCCAAGTTGCGGTTTAGCACCGCTAGGTAAATTAGGAGTCACTTGGCTTAAATATTCAAGCACGCGTGAACGTGCCCAATATAAATCTGTTTCTTCATCAAAGATGACATACACGTAGGAATCACCAAAAAAAGAATAGCCTCGTACGGTCACTGCGCCTGGCACCGACAACATTGCTGTAGTGATAGGGTAAGTTACTTGGTCTTCAAGCACTTGCGGTGATTGTCCGGGATAATTTGTTTTAATTATCACTTGTACATCAGATAAGTCGGGTAGTGCATCAATAGGGGTTTTATTGATTGAATAAAGCCCTGCGCCAACAATCAAGAGAGTGATCAGTAATACAAAAAAGCGATGGCCAACAGACCAACGAATAATAGAAGCGATCATGGTTATTGAATTCCTGTATCATGGTTTTGGCGTTTTGAAATTTCAACAATAACAAACTTACCTTCATGAATTTCAAAAGTGAAATTCACTTTATCACCCTGACTTAGTCCGGCTAAACTCACTTTGTCTGAAGTGATAAAATCAATAGTTGCAGCAGGTCTATGCCATTTTTTGATAGCCGAGCGACTTATATTAATCATGCCATGCTCAATCATTAATGAATTAATTGTGCCAGTAACTTGAGCAGAGGGTGGAACTGAGTGTGTGGTATTTATTTGGCTGTTTTGAGGCATGTCTATCTGGCTCATAGCTTCAGTACTGTCATGATTCATTCGTTTGAAATCAGAGGTTTTACTCGACTCTGAATCAAGTAAAAACTGCGCGGAGCTGACAATTTCATCGCCTTCATTAAGACCTGAAATTATCTCTACGTTATGAGTGTCGAACCGACCAATCTTAACCGCAATAGATTTATATCTACCTTCGCCTAAAGCGAGAACGACTCTATCTTGACGACCTGTTCTGATCAAAGCCTCTTTAGGGATGAGCAATGTTGGTTTATTACTTGTCGTATTAATTGCAATTTGTGCAAACATATTAGGTTTAAGTTCACCATTAGTATTATCAAATCGTAATCGAACTATTGTCGTTCTGGTTTTTGGATTGAGCATAGGGTGAATATGTTCAATTTTTCCATGCCATTGTTTATTCGGTAAATAATCTAAGGTCATAACTACCTCATTACCCACAGACAACAATGAGGATTGACGTTCAAAAACTTCAGCTTTGACCCATACCTCGCTTAAATCGACAATTGATAGCATTTGGGTTTCAGGCTTAACAAAGAAACCTTCTCTAATAGCTAAACTTTCAACAACGCCACTTTGTGATGCGTAAAAAGTAATTTTTTGTTGAGGTTTTCTTGTTTTTTTCAATTGGGCAATTGTTTCTTTAGATAGTTGTAACGCTTCTAAACGGTTAAGCGCAGCATTAATAAGTTGATTGTTTTGTCGCGCTAACGCTAACAAAAATTCTTCTTGAGCATTCACTAACTCTGGGGAATAAATGTCATACAAAGGTTGCCCTTTTTTTATCGGCTCACCGATGGCTTTTATATAGAGCTGTTCAATCCATCCTTGAACTCTTGGGTGTACATCAATGAATTTATCTTCGTTGTAGGTGATATATCCAAAAGTGTTAATTTGTGTATTCAGTGTTTGGTAAGCTACTTTAGCGGTACGCACACCTAAATTATTGACGACATTAGCTGAAATTCTAATTTGGCCTAAATTCTGGTTGTCGTCGTAGCTATGGGTTTCATAGACAGGGATTAAATCCATACCCATAGGAGATTTGCCCGGCTTGTTTCTTTTATAATTTTCATCCATAGGAGCAATCCAGTACAGCGGTTTTTTCTCTATAGAATTTGAATTTTCTGAGGTGTTTGAAGGTGAGATCAGGCCAGTAAATGCAAGAGTGATAATACTGCCAATGAAAACTCCAGCAATTATGCCGAGAGTTACCTTTTTATTAAAGAATTGAGTCTTTTTATTCAAGTCGTTGCTGTTCATTATTTGCCTTCAAAATTAGGAGAGTATCGGCTAGGGTTTGTCATTTTTATGGTTGTTTGAGTGCTATGACTACCCACGAATAGATAATTTAATTCAAGGTGTATTTTCTGATTTTCTACATTTAGTGCTAAGTCATCAATTTCGGCATTTAATACAGCAATATGATCACGAATAACGTTGATGAAATGACCGTCATCGTTGGTATATGCGTTGAGAGAAGCATCTGCTTGATCATGTAATTGAGGTAATAATTTTGACTGATATAACTCTTGTCTATTGTTTAAGTGTTGGAGTCTTCCTTTAGCGCTTGAATAGGCGCCAAGTAATTGTTTAAGTAATAATGTTTTTTCAGTTTTAACGGCTTCGGTTTGAGAAATAGCAGATTTAAGCGCTTTATCTTGTTTGTTTGCAGTAAACAGAGGTAAATCAAAAGACAGACCTATCGAAAACAAATCTGCTCGACTTCCCCCCATAGGATCGTCTGCGCGATAACCATAACTTGCACTTACACCCCATTCGGGTTTGTATTTTTGCTGTGCTAGTGCGATAGCTTTTTGAGTGGAAGAAACTTTTTTATCGATAGCAACAACACTTGGATGATTTGAAAAATACTTCACTAATCGCTCAGGTAAAAAGGTGTTACTTGCTTGCATTAAATCAGTGTTTAATAATTCAATCTGTGGCAGTTGCTGACTAAGTGCAAGGCCATACTCGTAATCTTGTGAGTCGTTTAAAAGGGAAGTGTTTGCTTGTGTTGATGAATACTCCGTTGAAAGTTGTGTTAACCACGGTAATAACAAGCCATCAATACGTTTTTTTTGCTGAATTAATTGTTCTAAGCGATCTTCTATGCGAGTTAGCTCTAATTGCGCTCTAATTATGTCTTGCTGGCGCGCTTGACCTAAGGCAGAAGAATAACTTGCTTGTGCAATGTCAACGAGCTGTTCAAACAAAGACCTGTTTTTGTTAATTAAAGAAATGCTCTGCTGTATTCTATAGGCATCTAACCATAAACTGCCTACTGCTACTGTAAGTTTGGCTTGTCTGTCTTGTCGTTGTAAAGGGAAGGCTTCACCTTGAATTCTTAGTTGTTCGCTTTTAATCGCTAACGTATCCCCTCGAGGAAATGACTGTGCAATACCAATTTTAGCTTGGGTCATTCCTTCTTGGGCAAAGTCAAAACCATTGGTTGGTAAATTTGCCAAACTTAACGTGATTTTAGGATCAGGTAATGTCCTTACAGCGCTGCTCATTAATACTATTGCGTTTTCTTTATGAATATTACCTTTAAGCCATGAGTCATTTTTATGTGCTGTGGCGATCGCTTTATAAAACGATAAGCCATTATCAGGTTGTACTATCCCTTGAGCAACTACAGGATATAATGAAAATAAAATTATGGTAGTAGTTAATTGAGCTAACTGCGCCAACTTGTTCTGCATATCCATTAGAGAACTTCCCTAGATTTTATATCGCTATTAAATAAGCTGATAGCTAGGCAAAGTGCTAGAAATGTAGCATGGTTTTTTGAAAAAAATAGATTGAAAAACATAATCTCTCCAACGGGATATCATTAATGTTTAGTTAACTCAATGTATTGATAATGACTCGAAATAAAGGTCAAAAAATCTGGATCAAGAAAAACTAAGGACAAAGAGTAATTAGTTAAATGCGCTAAATTTCAGACACACTTAGTCTGTATTTAGCTTACTATTGGAGGTCTGTATAAGGATGTGAGCGGTTGGCTAAGTGCCAAACTTGATGTGGAATCTATTCTAGGAGAAAAGTCGTTAACGAGAAGGTTATTATTAATGACTTTAATTAAGACTGCAGTCGTTGAGCAGCTTCCGGTAAAGCAATCGCATACTTTACTACAACATTTTTTAGTTGCTTGTTTTGAATCCGTATTACTCATCATCGAATGGTTTTGGTGGTCCATATTCGATATGTTTTGAGATTGCGTCTTGTCACTCTTTTCCATCATATTTACCATATGATATGGCATAACAGCAGACGCCGTAGCTTGACCAATAAAGGCCAAACACAATAGCAATACTGTGAATGTTTTAGAATGAAATAAAGACACAAATAACCAAAAGTTGAGTAATTAGTGACTATCATACCTCTGCAAATAATTTATACAATGAAAATTCATTGGCAGAGTATTAAAAATATCACTTGGTATAATCAATGTCGCTTGGTATAAGTAATACCCCTTATAAAATAATCACACTTATTGAAATCATTGGTAAAAAATAAAACATGAATACCATCGGATTATTCGGATACGGACTTGCCGGCGTTGGCTATTTGCTTTTTGCATTTCTCCTGTTTGGTGCGCGCAACAAAACAGTTTTAGCTCAATGGATTTTAATTTCTGCCTTGGTGACTGTAGGTGCCAATATAGTTGCAGCATTGCAAATCAAACTGAGCTTTAGTTTACAAATTGTTATGTTAGCCGACAGTATTAAAATTGCCTGTTGGTCAATACTTATCCTCTTATGTAACATTGAATCTCGCTCGTTTAAATCGTTAATTAAAAACCGCTATATCCAACAATATGTGGGTATTTGGGCAATGTTGATGTTGTCTAGTTGGTTGGCAACACACACGTTTAATTACTCTTATGAATATCTGTTTTTATTATTTATCGTACTTAATTTATGGGCGTTAGTACTACTTGAACAGTTGTTTAGAAGTGCAAATGAACAAATTAGATGGGCAATTTGGCCGTTAATTATTGCCATTGCTAGTGTCTCCATTTTCGATTTTGTTATGTATGCCCAAGCAACTATGGTTAGCAGTATTGATTTCGATTTTTGGTATAGTCGTGGCTATATTGCTGTGTTTGTTTTACCACTATTACTTATTAGTACGCGCAGAATCCGTAATGGTACTGTGCGTATCTTTGTTTCTCGGAATGTTGTTTTTTATAGCTCAATGTTAATGATTGCCGGTATTTATCTGTTGGTCATGGCACTAGCGGGCTATTTAATTAATTATTTAGGAGGAAAGTGGGGTGATTTAGTCAGTATTGCTTTTCTTATTTTAAGTGGAATTGTTTTAGTTGCTTTGCTGATCACGGAATCGTTAAGACGAAATGTAAAAGTATTTATCGCCAAAAACTTTTTTGCTAATAAATATGAGTATCGTGATGAGTGGCTTAATTTAATTGAAAAAATAGAAACGACTACGGCTGACAATTATTATCAAATGGCGACTCAAATTATGATGTCGACACTGAAAACGTCAAGCGGCGCAATAATAAGAAAAATTACCGATACGCAGTTTAAAGTACTTTATAGTGCTGACTTAGCAATAGATAAAGAAGTTAAGCAACAGCTCAGTAGCATCAGCCGATTTTGTCAGTCAAAAGGGTGGATAGTCGATGTTAAAGAGTATCAACGGACACCAACCTTATATCCAGAATTAACAATAGATGTTGATATTTGTAATTCAAACAACCTGCGTATTGTTGTTCCCATTTTCATTGGCAAAGCTTTTTATGGCTTTTTCCTACTTGGCGACAGTAAAGAGACTGGTCGATTAAACTGGGAAGATCGTGATTTACTTTTTGCTATTTCAAAACAGTTAGGTAATTTTGTTTCGTTACATGAAGCCAATGATAAACTGGCTGAATCTAAACAGTTTGACGCATTTAATAGAATGTCAGCCTTTTTAGTGCATGACTTAAAAAACGTCCAAGCACAATTAGGACTTATCAACAAAAATGCAATTAAACATAGAGATAATCCTGCATTTATCGATGACGTATTTGAAACAGTGGAGTCTGCGACTGAACGCTTAGAGAAAGTATTATCTCAATTACGTAATAAACAAGTAGCGCAATCGAAGTCATCTTTAACCGATATTAGTAAAATTGTTGAGAGTGTTGTCGAACAATCTAATGTGAGAAAACCTCAGGTAACCATTACTCAAATCAGTAGCTGTAGTATGGCAATTGATGGTGAAACATTACACTCGGTTTTAAATCATTTAATTCAAAATGCACAAGAAGCGACAAAACCTGACGGATGGGTTAAAGTGTCATTAGTTCATGAAGATAAAGACATTATTATTGAAATTAGTGATAATGGATGTGGAATGTCACCTGAATTTATAAAGAACCGACTGTTTAAGCCTTTTGATACAACGAAAGGAAATGCAGGCATGGGAATCGGTGTTTTTGAAGCAAAGCAGTTTATTGAAAGTATTGCTGGGTTACTTAGTGTCGACAGTGAAGTAGACAAAGGTACAACCTTTCAAATTGAATTGCCGATAAAACCTGTTTTTTAATGAATAATACAAAGGGTTTATAATGGAAAAGTTGTTAATCGTCGATGATGATAAAGGTATTCAAAAGCAGCTTAAATGGAGTTTGTCAGACTACGAAGTGATTCTGGCCGACAATAGAGAAAGCACCATTGCCGCAGTACGACGCCATGAGCCTAAAGTTATCACACTTGATTTAGGTCTTCCTCCTGATGAAACTAATGCTTCAGAAGGTTTAGCTGCGCTTGATGAGATATTAGCGATTGCTCCTCATACTAAAGTGATTGTGATCACCGGCAATGATGATCGTAGTAATGCACTCAAAGCAATTGCGGCCGGCGCCTATGACTTTTACCAAAAACCAATAGATTCAGACGTAATCAATGTGATTGTTTCTCGTGCTTTTTCTTTAGCCACAATCGAAGAAGAAAATAGAAGAATGCGAGCCGTTGCAGGTAGTGATATCGGCATTATTGGCAATAGCGAAAGTATCGATCGTTTACGCATGATGATAAAACGCATCGCCCCTACAGAAATCACCGCATTAATCTTAGGTGAAAGTGGTACAGGTAAAGAAGTTACAGCTAACGCTGTTCATCTTGCTAGTGACCGTAAGAAAAAACCTTTTGTTGCAATTAACTGTGCTTCTATTCCTGAAAATTTATTAGAAAGTGAATTGTTTGGTTTTGAAAAAGGAGCGTTTACAGGCGCCCATCGCACAACTAAAGGTAAAATTGAATGTGCGGAAGGTGGTACGCTATTTTTAGATGAAATAGGTGATATGCCTTTTAGCTTACAAGCGAAGCTATTAAGATTTTTACAAGAAAAAACAATTGAACGTCTTGGCGGCCGTCAAGAAATACCAGTAGACGTTCGAGTAGTTTGCGCAACGAATCAAAATTTAGAAGAAATGGTTGCCGCAAAAACCTTTCGTGAAGATTTGTTTTATCGTGTTAGTGAAATTACCCTTAATATACCACCGTTAAGAGATCGTGATGAAGATGTGCTAATTTTAGCGCAGTATTTTCTACAGCGTTACTCGCTTGATTATAAAAGAAATATTAAAGGCTTTTCTGATGATGCCCTTAGTGCCATTAAAAATCATCGCTGGCCAGGTAACATTCGTGAATTACAAAATAAAGTCAAAAGCTCTGTTATTATGGCACCGGGCACACAAGTAACCGCGATGGATTTGGGCTTTTTTGATCACATAGATCAAAGTTTAGAACTTTCGTTAAACCTACGACAAGTCAGAGAAGATGCCGAATGTTTAGCGATACAGAAAGCCTATGCATTATCAGACGGTAATATGTCTAAAGCAGCTGAATTATTAGGGGTTGCACGACCTACGTTATATTCTTTAGTAGAAAAATATGAATTGCCATTGAATGTAGAATAAATTCTCCTCCCACACAAATACCGACCTACAATATCGTTTTCTGCTGTCGGCATAAATACCGACCTACAACATGTCTTTTGTAGGTTGGGCTGTAGCCCAACAATAAGAATTCGAAATAATTTGTTGTTTTGAACGCGGATATGAACATCATCATCTGTCGGCATAAATGCCGACCTACAACATGTCTTTTGTAGGTTGGGCTTTAGCCCAACAATAAGAATTCGAAATGATTTGTTGTTTTGAACGTGGATATGAACATCATCATCTGTCGGCATAAATGCCGACATACAAAAGCGTACACTGCTGGTTAGATGATTTATTCCGGATCGATATTTTGTTCAGCAAAAAGACGACTCTTATGTTTAAGTAATTTATCAACATACCGTGCCATTTTTACTTTTTGCTTAATTGTTGTTTCTAGAATTTCTTCAATTTCTCTGAGGACTTCTTTAATGTTTTCTACATTCTCAGTTGAATTAACAATTACCTGACTTTTAGGCTCATTATTTTCCAAAACGGAATTATTTAATGAACCCGTTAATTCAACTTCCATTTCTTCTGCAACACTACTAATAGCATCAACAGAGATCTGGTCTAATTCTTCTAAGAAACCAAACAACAAAATACGATCGACAAAAATATTAATTTTTCGTGGAACACCAAGGGTTTTTTCATGAATAATCTTAAAAGCATCATCTGTAAAAAGGTGCTCTTTTATACAACCCGCCTGGTTCAAGCGATAATTAATGTACTCTTTAACTTCTTCAGCAGATAAGGGTTTTAAATGAGCAGAGGCAATAATACGCTGTCTAAACTGTTCCATATCAGGCGCTTGAATAATGAGTTTAAGCTCTTCTTGACCTAATAAAAAACTTTGAATTAAGGGTTTATTATCTAACTGAAAATTAGATAACATACGTAATTCTTCAACTGTTTCAGACGGCAAGTTTTGCGCTTCATCCACAATTAATAAAGCTCGTTTACCTTGCTTATTTAGCTTAATTAAAAACTCTTCAATGGCTTTTAATAAGTCCGCTTTACTTTCACCATTTGCTTTAATATGAAACTCTGAAACAACTAAAGCCAATAGTTCTTGAGGATTCAACTTAGTAGTGACTAATTGTGCGGCAACAATACTGTTATCAGCGATGTTATTTAATAAGTTACGGGCAATAGTTGTTTTACCTGTGCCTATTGGGCCAGTAACGACAATAAAACCTTCACCTTGATCTAAACCATATTGCAGGTACGACATTGCTCTCTGATGGTGGCTTGAAGCAAAAAAGAAACGAGGATCTGGGCTTAATTGAAATGGTTTTTCCTTAAAACCATAATAACTTTCATACATCTAATTAAAATCCTTTAGTTACTTTAAACGAGATACGATTTTCATCATAATTTAAGTAGAGTTGTTCGGAATCTCTGTTGAGACTACTAATGGTAATGGTAGCATTTAGCTGTTCGTTTAATTTGCGATTATAATCTAGTGATGCCTGACGATATTGGTTAGAGCGATCTACCGTAAGGTTAGATTCAAATTCTTGCTCAGTATAGCTTAATGACAGTTTCAGGGTTGATTTAGGACTTAAATCTCGGCTGATATTGAAGTTAGCTGATTTGGTCGTATCAATTAACCTCGTTTCAAGATTTTCCCTTTCATTACCATTTATATTCAGTGAAAACGTGGTTCTTGGTAAAGATAAGGTGCTCGACCAGCTCAAACTTTTGTTTAATGAAAGCCCGTAATCTTCAACTAATTCGAAATCATAAATTGGAATTATACGTACATCAGTTGGGTCAATATTCTGGTTGTTAGTTATGTAACAGTCACTGAAATCGTTTAATTCTCCGGTAGGACATAAATAGATGCCTTGAAGAACTGCTTCAAAATTATTACGCGTGAAGGTTTGTACCGCCTCACTATAACTAATGGTATTAGTTAAGCGTTTATTTTCATGTTTTAAAGCCAGTTGATAACTGTCGCCATAAAAACGTTGTGAATAACCAGCCGATAAAGTTGTTCGCTGAGTAGGCTGCCAATTCATAGAATAGTCGAAATAATTATCTTGAACTTCGCCATCAATGGTTAACTCGTCGCCAATAGGTTTATTATATGAAATATCAAAAAATAAACGCGGAGTTGCTAACCAGCGTATTCCTAAACCTACTGAATTTGACTCAAGTGACCGTTGACCTTGATTAGCACCCTCATTATCTTCATCGTAATATCGAATGAAAGGGTTAAATCCAACACCTGAAATCCAGCCCAATTTTATTTCTGTTTGATAAAAGGTACTGTCTCGGTTGTTGTTTTCGGTATCTTGATAGGAGCCAGTTATGTTCCAAAAAACATTTCTGGCACTTTTTCCGTTATTTGAAGCGAGAGATGCTACATAACCTTCTCGCTCTCCAATATTATCTTCACTTTGAGTTATTTGATATTGAATCGAACTATCAATGGTAAAGTCACTATTGGCAACATTATATGCAAAGCCTGAATTATAATTTTCAATTTGCACGGTATTACCGCTAACAATATCTGCAAGTCCATTTCTCGCAGCATTTCTACTTTGATTTGTAATACCTGCACTTGCTGTGAATATGATGCCATTTGGCCACAGCATATAGTTAACTTGGCTATTTAAGGTGTGAAAGTCATCATCAATTTCATGGTCATGACTATACATAGCATAAGTACTTGATGAGCTTAAATCGAAAGACAAATATTGTGCTTTATAGTGAGTGTTTAGCGCTAAGCCTATTTGGCTTACTAAACTATCAATTTTGTTTGCTTTGGTTAGCTCAACATTATCGGTATAAATTTCATCCACAAAAAGGTCAGGTGAAAATTCCCATTCACCTGCCGTGCTTATTTGTGGTAATAAGCATACTAACGAGAGTACTGAAAGTGATTTAATTCGCACCATATCCATAGCCATAGTAGCCATACATATCCTTATGAGATCTAATTGCTTTATTGACAACCAAGCCTAAGGCCAGGTCTTCACTAAGGTTTTCAGTTGCTTTTTCAATATCAGCCAATTGTGTTTTAGACTCTTCAACAACGAGTATTGCTTGTCCCATAAAACTTGATAATACAATAGTTTCCGAAACACCAATCAGAGGAGGGCAATCAAAAATAACAACTCGGTCAGGGTAGCGCTCAGCTAATTCTTCAGCCAAAGCATTCATTTTATCACTAGCTAATAATTCATTAGACAGATGATGAGGTTTACCCGCTGGTATGATCTTAAGCTTATCAATATTACTATTGTAAATAGACTCGCCAATATCTTCTTTTTCACCGAGTAGATATTCAATTAACCCTGGCATTTCAGTAAGCCCAAGTTCTCGGTTTACACTAGGTCGTAGAACATCGGCATCAATTAACAGCACAGTTTTATCTTGCTCTAAGGCAATACTTAATGCCAAATTAATCGAAATAAAGGTTTTACCTTCATTAGGCTTAGAACTACTCACCATAATAAGATTGGGATGTTTTAATGTTCTAGCTGCCGCACCGAAAGCATTATTAAGTAATTTTCGCTTAATTTGGCGAAATTCATCTTTAATGCTTTTTCTTGTGCCGTTGTCGACTAAATAACCTTTGTGTGCAAGAGCGTCTTTATCAATGTGAACTAAATTTGTATTGTTAGCCACATTAGGTGATTCAGTTTTTTGCGGGGCATCAACGTTCGACTGCTTAGCAACGGCTTTTTCTAACGAGCTTGTTTCTGTGGCCGCATTATTTGAACTATCTTTTTGCTTTTGTAGCGCTTTTTCAATTGTATTCATTAGTTACACTACCCTTCTAATTAACGCTTGAATGGCGTCTGGAAACAAGAAGTACGCGATCAGCGCGCATAATATTGATAACAATAACATGTTAGAAAAAATAAATATCTGTGTTTTTCTTCTATGCCATTTCTGTAAGCCTAAGTTATCAGCAGCTGAAACCACACCAAATACAGGAATACCTGTCACTTGTGCTACTTGTCTTCCTGAGGTCACTACCGGATTAATTTGGCTAACAAATAACGACAGTGCAGTACCAACACCTAAACCAGCAACTAAGACTGCAACGAAAAGTAGTATTCTTTTCGGTCCAGAAGGTTTAGTTGGGGCTTTGGGTGGATCTATAATTCTAAAATTAATTTTATTGGTCGACTCATCTGCCTGCTTAGCAATTTGTGCCGTTTCTTTACGAGACAATAATTTTTCATATTGATTTTTAGTGATTTCATAACCACGATTTAGAGCGGTTAACTGAGCTTCTATTTCAGGAAGAATATGAATTTTACTTTCTAAATCGGCTACTTGTTCGCGGTAACTGTTGGCTCTAACCGTTGCTGAGGCTATTTGATTTTCAAGCTGGTTTATTTGAATCATAATCCCTTGAGTAACAGGGTTTTGAGATAAATTGTAATTATCATCGTTATTTGATGAGTCTAAAAATTCTTCAATTTCTTTCTCTCGCTGTTTTGAAAGTAAAGCTAAACGATTTTTTACTTCTACTACATCAGGATGTTTTTCAGTATAACGAAGCAATAAATTATCTAAAGTCGCTTGTAGCTCTTCAATGCGCGAATCAAATGTGGTTTGAATAGTATTTTTACCCACAATATTATTCTGTGCTTGATTAGCTTCATCATTTTTCTTTGGTAGCTGAGCACGAGCCGATTCTAATTGCGTTTTTGTTTCTAAAATATTCAATTCCATAGCTTTAAGTTGTTCTTTAGCTATAGTCAGTTTTTGATAATAACCACCATATTGGTCAGGCAATATACCACTGTATTTTTGCTTAAAATCAGTAAGTTTAGCTTCAGATGTTGCTAGTCTGTTTTCATACTCTTTAATTTGTGATTCTAAAAAACGTTGTGCAGAGTCAGAATCACTTCGACTTTCCCCAAGCATACTTTCAATAAATACCGTTAAAACAGATTGCACTACACTTTTAGCTACTTCTGGGTCTTGGTGTTCATAAGTAATTTTAAAAATGTTTTGTTTACGACCACCGGTTTTCTGGATCCTGATATCTTCTTTCAGTTCACTGATAAGCATTTCATATTGAGCGGGTGTATCTGCCGTTACATCAAGGTCGGTCATTCGTGAAATACGCTCAAGATTGTCACGGCTTAATAATGTTCGTACCATTAGTTCAATTTGTTTTTCCGTATCCGTTGAAACGGTGATCCCTTTTAATAAAGGACCCAAAATTGACTGGGTATCAGCAAACACAGTGGCTTCTGATTCATATACATTATCTAGCTGTGATACAACATACCATCCAATTGGACAGATCAACCACGTCGCTATCATTAAATAACGACGCTTAATCCAAATCCCTTTAAGGTAATCTACTATCTGTTCAATTATTTCTTGCATTCCTGACCTCTGTTACAGGGGATAACTAACGAAAAACTTATGTTGATTAAAACCATGTTTCAGGAATTACGATAATATCGCCAGGCAAAACATCAACGTTTGCTGAAATTTCACCATTTTTAAGTAAGTCTTCAATATAAATGTCGTACTGTTTTTGCGCGCCATTTTCAATACGAACTAATTTGGCATCATTACCGTCAGCAAATTCAGTTAATCCGCCTACACTGATCATAACATCAAGCAAGGTCATGTTTTGTACATAACTAATAGATTGAGGTTGGGCTGCTTCACCAATCACGCGAACCTGTTCGCTGAAAGGACCTACAAAATTATTAACAGTAACTGTGACAACTGGCTCTCTTAAGTATGTGGCTAATATTTTTTCTATTTCACGGGCAAGTTCCGTTGGTGTTTTGCCTGAAACAGGAATATCTTCCACTAACGATGTTGTGATCATACCATCAGGTCGAACAACAAAAGTGCCTGACACTTCAGGGTTTCGCCAAACAAAAATATTGACGGCATCCCCTGCACCAATAAGGTATTTATATGAGCTAACATCAACAGTAGTTGACTGGTGTAATGACGCAGGAGGCAGTGTATTTGCACTACAGCCCACTAAAATATAGCTAATGGCTAAAAATATAATAACTTTCAGCTTGTTAATCATACGAATTTCCATGGTTGTGACCTTCTTAATTACGATGGTTTTTATTTTAAGCTACCTGATTGTATTTGATTTTTACAATCGATGCACATTATTTAATATCTATAAAAAAGCTGTTAAACTTGGTCGCATAGCTTTACACTTCAATATGATAAAAGTATTAACATTATAAATACTTTTAAAATTAAATAATCGCTAAGCATTTAGCAAATAAATTATTCAGGGATTGCTACTTTATTTATGTCTAGTCCAAAGTTTCGAGATCTATCTTCAGGTAGTAAATCTCTAGTATTGGTAGAATTAGTTTTTTTTGCCGGTGCCTTACTGCTCACTATCTATTTAAATCAATTTTTTAATTATGTTGAGCCGATTAAAATACCAACAAATATTATTGTTATCTATGCACTAGTTTTTGCGCTTATAGTGCAATTATCGTCGCTGGCACTAGGGCTGTATAATTCAAAATTGCGTGAAAGTATGCGCGGAATTATCAGGCGATTACTTGTATCAGTTGCCATCGGATTTTTTATTATGACAATAATTAATCCATTTTTCGGTGAAAACTCCTTACCCGTTGAATTAATCGCGTTAGCGTCAGTTTTAACACTTATCGTCGCTACCACTTTTAGATATATTATCCATCAGTTTGACTTCTTTGGCTTAAATAAACGTACCGTTTTAGTTTTAGGGGCAGGGCAACGTGCATCTATTATTGAAAAACGCATGCGTCGAGATGTCGACAGACAAGGGTTTACTATGCATGGTTTTGTTGTCATGGAAGGTGATGGTGAACAAGGTATTGTGAACGAGAATAGAATTACCCTAGATACTTCTTTAGTTAGCTATGCATTAGAGCATGAAATTGACGAAATTGTGGTTGCTAGCGATGAACGCAGAAATAATTTACCCGTTGATGAATTGTTTGCCTGTAAAATTCGTGGCGTTGAAATCACCGAAATTTTAGACTTTATTGAACGTGAAACTGGTCAAATTGCTGTAAATTTAATTTATCCAAGTTGGGTTATCTATTCCAATGGTTTTGCCTCTGCCAACCATTTACGTAACACGCTAGATTGGGTGTTTAATGCCACAATTGCATTTATTTTATTTTTAGTCGCATGGCCAATCATGCTAATTACTGCACTTTTAATTAAGCTAGACGAAGGTATGAAAGCCCCGGTCTTTTATTATCAAGAACGTGTAGGCCTAGACGGACAAGCATTTAATATTATGAAGTTTCGTAGTATGCGTATCGATGCTGAAAAAAATGGTGCGCAAATGGCGTCAGAAAATGATGACCGTACTACAAAAATAGGAAAGTTTATTCGTAAGTATCGTGTAGATGAGTTACCACAAATTTATAACGTAATGCGCGGTGATATGGGGTTTGTTGGTCCACGTCCAGAACGTCCTGAATTTGTGCAACAACTGATTAAGAACATTCCATATTATAACGAGCGTCATAATGTGAAACCGGGTCTTACAGGCTGGGCACAATTGAAATACCCTTATGGTGCAACTGAAGAAGATTCACTAGAAAAATTAAAGTATGACTTATACTACATTAAGCATCGTAGTTTTATGTTGGATCTATTGATACTTATCAGAACAGTTGAAATTGTTTTGTTTGGTAAAGGGCGTTAATACTGCTTTATAACTTGGGAGAAGAGAGGATCATTTCTTTCAAGAATTTTTCATCGAAGGCTCTATCAATTGAGAGCCTTCCAATTTCATAGTTTTTGTTCTTCGTTTCACGATTAACTAAATTACGAAAAGTAAATCCTACTTGATAACCAATATCATCTAATAACTTAAACATGCTGCTATGGTAGCTTGATTCTCCGCCCACAGGGTAAGACAAACTTGCAACAGACTTACCTAAATACTTCTCTAACAGCTCTTTAGACTCAGTTAATTCATAAATAAGGTCTTCATTGGTTAATGAAGATAAAATACGGTGAGTATGAGAATGAGCGCCAATGCTGATGCCATTCTTTTCTAACTCAGATAAATGTTCCCATTTCATAAACAAATTCTCAGTAAGCTCTACCGGCATTTTTTTATTGGTCAGCTCACGTAACTCGTTTAACTGTAAATCTATTTGAGTAGGAAATGACTTAACACGACTTAACACCTTACGGATAACACTCGCATTTCTCTTTTCTGGCAGAGAGATAGCTTCTGGCCATATACTTAGCTTAAAAGACTGACCTGAAAATTGTTTAACATGCCAAGCTATTTCATCCCACCAAGGGACTACAGTGGAACCAATTAAGCTGGTAGTAACAAAAAATGTAGCAGGAATACCCATGGCTTTTAATCTGGGAAAAGCAACCTCATAATTATCAAGATAGCCATCATCAAAGGTGATTAAGGCAAGCTTTTCTTTGATGGGAGTGCCTGTTTGAATAATGGAACAAAGTTCTTTGAGGTCAATAATTCTAAAATTAGATTGGAAGAAATCTAAATAAAGTTGAAAGTTTTCAGCATCACAAGAGTAAACACAGGGATCAAAAGGAGTGTTATTAACATCACCAACACGATGAAAGTTAAAGCAATATAAGCCGTTACTGCGTAGTGGCCATAATATATTAGCTAACCTACCTTGTTTGATAACCCGTCGTTTAATCAACTCAAATGACATAGTTAACTAACTTTGAATGTTGGGCGCGGTAAAATGTAGTCGCGATATTGATTAGGATTACCCTCTTTACCGTCTTCTGCGGCTTTTACGATGTTATACATCTCTCTCGAGTTAACGTAATGTAATACGTAGTGTTTTCCATCGTTATAAGTATTTTCTAGATAAGTAAACATATCATCAATTGGTTTACCTAGCAAAACATCCATATCTTTTTCTTGTGTGCCATGGGTATGTAATTTGATAAAGCGCCATTCAGGTCGACCTTCAACATGAATATTCGATTTAACCCATAAATCTACACGATCATTAGTCGGCTCCATGCCACTTCTCAAATCAGAGTTTTCTATTTGCGGGAAAATACCTTTTTTGAGTTTTTTCCAATTAAGCATTAAAGGGCCATTAATTAAAAGTAAATCGCCCCATGGTTTTTGTTTAACTTTAGCGCTAACACCTGTGTTATGAGAGTTAGGGGCTAGAGGATCGTCTTTCGCGTAATAAATGCTGTTGATAGTAGACGGTTGTGTTGGATGAGGAGCTGAAGGAAAAGTAAAGTCAGCGTAGCAACCTGTTTCTTTCAAGATTAATAATTCGTTGTTAATACCACAATTAGCGCCGCTAGGGTCACAGTTATCTAATGCCCAATTCCCATGAATAAAAGCATAAACAAGTTCGCCAGTTTCGGGATCTTTACTTAGTGCCCCATGTTCATTGTGGAGTGTTTGACAAAAAGTGGTTAACAGGTGGCGTAAATTTTCTTCAGTATCATCATGATGATGTAAATGTAGTTCTATTTCGCCAAAGCCTTGCTTACATATATCTGCAATTTTATTCAAATGTTCGTAACGATATTCTTCTTCAGGATAAAAGAAGGTATGTTGCGGATGAAAACCGTCGGCATCTTGGTGTTTGCTAGCCATTTTAGGATAGTCGCTTAACCAGCGGTCAACACGAGAACGTTCTACTTCAATGTCGTTAGGTTTACCCCATTGAGGTTCATAATGGTCCACAATAGAAAACAGCAGATGAACGGTTTCTTTTGGTTTTTTTGTTCGTTTGCTGTGTTGGCTGACATATTGAGGCATCCAATTAAGCATATTTTTCTTTTTTAAAATAAAAAGAAATGCGGCAAAGCCACATATAAAAAGAATAAAAAGAATAGAAATAAGCATTATCGTGAAGTCCTTTGCCAGCTGCCTTGTACATTTGAATTAAAATAACGGATAAAACCTCGCATTAACGCAACATTCATCGAAACAAAAAAAGCAATCAACGAGGCTAAGGTATTAATTTTTACTTCTTGTTTTTGTTGTTTAATTCCCCAATAGGCTATGCCATAAAAGGCTACTTGGCCAAGCATAGTGAATTGGTAGAAAGGTTCTTGTAACAGCAAAATATTACAAACCAATGCAATCACCATAAAATGAGGAACAAACCAACGAAAAACCTTATGACTGACATAAGCGATAAAGCGCCAACCTAATAATGGATTTAAAGCCCATGGCATTTTAAAGAAGGCTTGATAATTACCTAAACCAATACGTACTCTTCTGCCTTCTTCTTCGGCTAAGTTCGGTGCTACTTCCTCAATGGCGATAGCTGAAGGGTCATAAATAGTTTGAAAGCCTTGCTTAGACACATTCATGACTATTTGAAAGTCATCAACAATGGTATTGGCAGGTAAAGGGGTATAAAGAGACTTTTTAATCGCATATATAGCACCATTAGCGCCAAGTAATGCACCTAGTTGCGCTTCATGAAATTTCAATACTTGTTCATAACGCCAGTAAATGCTGTCTTTATTAATGCCAGATTCAGCATCAACTAGTTTTAATTCGCCACAAACAACACCAATAGATTCATTTTGAAAATGTTTAACTAAGGCATTGATAGCATCAGGGTTAAAATGCGTATTGGCATCAGACATCACTAAAATGTCATCGCTAGCGCTTGCAACTAAATCATTTAGCACGCTCATTTTTCCACGGTTTTGTTCGAAAATATGTGCATGAAAATTTTCTGCTTTAATACTTTCCAGTATTTGAGCTGTGTTATCAGAGCTTCCATCAGAGCCAATGCGTATCGTTAGCTTGTCTTGAGGGTAATCAAGAGCCAGTAAATTTTCTACACGTGCTTGAATACAAGAATCTTCATTGTATGCGGCGATAATAACAGTCACATTCGGCAGTTCATCATCCGCGATAAGTGGCAAGTCAGTTGTGTTTTTATCGGTAATTACTTGTTTGGCTGTACTGACAAGAATAAGAAATAATGGATAAATAAAATAACTATAAACAATCAGAGTAATGGCAGTCCAAAAAATTATTTCCATTGACTACACATCCTTGCTTGTTTGTTTTTGATAAGGTTTTGCAGGAATACCTAACATGGTGGCACCTGCAGGAGCACTTTTGGTTAAAACGGCATTCGCACCAATTTTAACATTGTCTTCAACCGTGAGTTTACCGATCACTTTTGCACCGGCACCAATAAAAATATTTTGACCAAAAATAGGCGACTTGCCTTTTTCGTCACCGATAACTACACCACTCTCAAGCGTGATGTTTTGACCGCCTCTTACTTTAGAGTTAATGATAATACCAACGGGATGCATTATCACAAAACCTTTGTCAAACTCGGCTCCTATACCAATAACACAGCCATTGAGGAACTTATTGAGCCATTGAAAGGCATAAGCAATTATGGCTAAATTATGTTCTGCAAACCAACGCATAATTCTATAGAGAATGTTGGCACTAGTACCATCAGACATCATTATACGTATCATGCCCACTTGTGCTCCGTCTTCGGCAAAAATACGTTGTTTCTGTTTAAGATCTGCTTTTAAATATTCCATTTACCTTGCAATTACACTTTTTGATTAAATAAATTAATGATTTGTTCAGCATTGTGACGCCATTGACGTTCTTTTTCAATGTAACTTCTTGCATTTAAACCCACCTGTTTCTGCTGCTCTTGCTGTTCAACCAAAGATAAGGTTAAATCAATACAGGCCTGGCGATTGTTTGCAGGGAAAAGCCAGCTGGTTTCATTGTGCTTAACAACTTCGGCAATAGGTGAAAAATCAGGAGCCACCATGCCTTTTTCCATTGCCATAAATTCAAACAATTTCATCGGCGAACCGTAGTCATTTGAATCAGGTAAAATCCCCATATCCATCGCCGACAAATAAGCAGGAATTTGCGCATGCTCTACTCTACCAGGGAGGATAATCTGAGAGCCAACACCCGCCTCTTGGGTGAGTTTTTTAATAGGTTCAAAACAAACACCGTCACCCACTAATAATAAAACAAGTTTTGGATGAGCTTTTAATTGATCCACAATCATTTCAACAAACCAGTCTATTCCATGCCAATGCACAAAGGCACCCACATAACCCAGCACAACTTTATCATTAATGTTTAGCTGTTCACGCAATGCAATACCAGCGTCTCTATCAATAATAAATTTGTCTAAATCAGCGGCATTTGGCGAGACCACAGACGGCGCAATATTAGGGTAAGCATCAGTTGCCACACGTTGAAAATGACTTGAAATAAAAACTAATCCAGTGGCATTACTAAAGATCCATTCTTCAATTTTACGTGCTAGCCCTCTAAAGGTAAGATGTCTTACACGGTGAACTAAGCAAGAATCGTTAATTTCTAATACTATGGGTACACCATTTCTTTTTGCCCACCAAACACTGGCAAAAAGGAATAATGAATAGCGTTCATAAATGCAGTCTATTTGATGTTGTTTAACTTCACGACGTAAGCGAAAATATGAAATGACGTTGAAAAACAGCTCAATCCATTCAAAAACAAACTCAGGTAGATATTGAGTTAAATTAGTTAATTTGGATAAAAAGCTTTTTTTCTCTTCTTTTGCTTCAGTTTTTTCAGGTGCTTTAACTGCTACTTGTTTAGGAACAGCCAATTCTTCTTCTTCGGGATCGGCACCAGGTAAAGATAAGATAAAAACCTTATGGTTAAGTTCACGGAGTCCTTTTACAACCCCTCTTATATGCACACCTTCAGCGCCACGGCCACGTGTTCTATGATGAAAAAGTATATTCATATTAGTTTTTACCCACTAATTTATCCATAGTGTATCCTTGTGATTGCCAGTAAGGAATCAATTGTTCTAAGACCGAAATGCACAGGTTATTATCATCATGGAACAAAATAATATCCCCAGCATTAATCGTATCTTGTTTAAAACGGTTAATTATTACCTCTGCCGATTCTTTTTTAAAATCCATTGAATCTCGGCTCCAATGTATTGCGGTAATTTTTTCTTTCCATAAAAAATATAGCAACTTTAAATTCCAGCGACCTTGGGGCGCTCTAAATAATTGGCATGAGACAGTAGTTGTTTGTTCAATAATTTGGTTAGTTTTTATAATTTGTTCTTGTTGATCTTGCACACTAATATTATTGAAGTTTGGATGATTGTACGAATGATTGGCAATAGTATGCCCCTCATTGTGAATGCGAGACATTAATGACGGTTCTCTTTCTGCTCGCGTACCAATAATAAAAAATGTGGCTTGTGCGTTATACTTTTTTAATAAATCTAACAATGCATCGGTAACCTTAGTAACCGGGCCATCATCAAATGTTAAATACAGGGCTTTTTTACGACGCGTTTTAGCATATAAAAATAAACTGTCAGGTAACAAATAAGAGCGAATAAAAAGCTTAACTTTTTGAATCATTAAATGAAAATCCAATTATCATTTTAAATATAAGTGTTATTTAATGCAGTGTAGCAAAAATGTGCGTCGAACAAAGCAATTTTGTGTTTAAGTGTTTATTTATCGGTTAGGCTTTAAGTAAAATAATATTTTTGTAGGTTGGGCTTTGGTCCAAGAATTTTAAGTAAAATAATATTCTTGTAGGTTGGGCTTTAGCCCAACACTCTTCTATCAATTATTATTGGTTAAGTTGGAATTTGACGGCATAAATGCCGACCTACAAATGAAAAATAAGTTAATAATCAGATGCAAAACCTAGTTGTTTATTACTGTTCAACTTATGAATGCTCATTAGCTTTTAGCATGCCAATTAGCTGTTCTTTGTTTTTTTGCCAGGTAAATTGTGAGGCATGTTGTTTGATTTTATCAGATGAAAATTGACGAGAGAGTAGTGCATTCAAACCATTAGCGACTGCATTGGCATCTTTGGGAGGAATTAATTTACCACAAATACTTTCATCAACCACTTCGGGGATACCACCAACCGTTGTTGCTAGTACTGGGGTTCCTGCAGCCATTGACTCTAATACCACATTAGGCACACCTTCATTATAGCTGGGTAAGCACAGTGCTTTAGCATTCGACACCCAGGCAGGTAATTGATCATGGGCAACATTACCAAGAAAAGTAACTTTTTCCGTTAGGTTGTTAGTGTTTACATACTCAGTAAGTTTGCTGAGCATAGCGCCAGAACCTGCGAATACAAGTTGTAAACTAGGGTGTTGGTCTTTAATTTGGTTAAAACCTTCTATGAGCTCCATCACACCTTTGTCGTGCTTAAGATTACCAATATAAAGAATATAATTATTTTGCTCTTTAGCTGGATAATGTTGACCAAATTTATCATGGTTTACACCATTATAAATCACATGCACCTTCTCTTGTTCAACACCCATAGCATAAAGCTCATTAGCTAACGCCTTTGAAACCGACAATATGCCTTGTGCTTTTTTAGCGGCAGATAAAATTTGTTTAGCACGAGCAGGAATTTTACCGTGCAAATTAATATCGCTGCCATGAACTTTAAAAAAGAATTTTGTGTGATATAAACGGCTTAACCAGCTAGCCGCTACCGCTTCAGGAAATGCCCAACTGGCTAAAATAGTGCTAGGACTGCGTTTTTTAAGCCAAAAGCCACTATGCAATAAAATAGATAAAAACATAGTCACGCTGTAGAAACGTCGACCAAATTTAGGTAAGTAAAAATAAGGTACATAACGCATTGTAGCGCTTTGCTTAATTTGTTTTCTGTGTTTAAACCAATCAGGGAAGGCGATAGGGATTAATATACTTAACTGGTAATCATCTTTTAAAAGTTCAAACTGCTGTTTGTTAAAGGTAGCTCTATTGGGTTCCCATGGAAGCGGATATAAATTAGTAATAACGGTTAATGACTGCTTGTTCAATTTAATTGCCTAATTAATTTTTGCTTTTAAAAAAGGATTTTGCAGGCGTTTACTATATTCTTGAGCAATAGTTTTTGCGCCTACTTCATTTAAATGGTCTTCATCTCTAAACAAGGGGACGCCATTAAGTTCCATTGGACAATAGTCATCACGGCAAATGATTTTTTGTACATCAATTTCAATTAAACGTGGAAATTGATTTTTAACCTGTTTGACAATCTCTTTCAAAAAAGCATTATCATTTGGCTTAATGGAACAGTCCAATGATGAATTATAAAGGGCTCTTTTGATTGTACAGTTTGGACTTTTCTCTTTTAGTGTTGGTGTGTCGTAAGAAATTACAGGTGTAGCACCAGTGCTTTCAATTATCTTAAGGGTTTCGACTAGTTGACGAGTAAATATTGCCTTAACTTCGTCTGGCTTAGTGATTCTTTCTTGATCATCAAATATTCTTTTAGTCGATATACCCGGCCATGAAGCAGCTAAAACCACATAATCAAAGTGCTTTGATTCAATGTAGGTTCGAGCTTGGTTATTTCTCATTTTACATTCGTTAGCTTTGTAAGTATTTGAGCCCCAGTTAAAGTTAAACAAGGGTAAACAACGATCTAAGGTATAATCTATACCTGTGGTATTTGCTTCAATCGCTAAGGTTTCGAAAAAAGGCACTAAATGATTGGCATGAGAGTCACCAAAAATAAAAAAACGATTGTTTGTATTATTTAGTGGGGCGGCAAAAGCACAAGCATCTGAAGGAAGAACTTCTCTTTCTCTTAGCGATGAATGGCAACCCTTTCTCGATTCACTAGCAAAAGTGTGCAGAGCAGCTTCTTGTTCAGTAAGTGCTTTTGAGAAACGTTGTGGAAACCCTCCATTGGTAATTCCTATAGTGGCAATAGCAATAAACAAACAAGTTGGAATCAAATACATTTTAACAAATGCAGATTTAAAAGAGTGGCTTGCAGAAAATCTAAATTTTTGTTCAACATAATGATATGAAAATACAGATAAAATAATAGTTAAAATAATACAAGTTACTTTAGTTAATAACGTCATATCAATAGCTGTATATCTGGCAAAAACTAAGATTGGCCAATGCCAGAGATAGAGGGAATATGAAATAGCGCCTAAATATACAATAGGTTTAATAGAAAGCACATTATTAACAATGCCTTTGCTTGATAAAATTAAAAGTATAGTACCTATTACAGGGTATAATGCGTTATAGCCAGGGAATGAACTATATTCATTTAATGTAAATGCGCCGAATAATATTAAAGAAATACCCGTGATCGAAAGCAGATGATGGGTGGGATTATGATTAATTTGGCATTTATGCCAAACCATCGCTAAACAAGAGCCTGCTAATAATTCAAAGAAACGGGTAGGAAGAAGATAATATGCTGCTCCCACAGTTACATCAGTTGCCCATTGTGAAAACCATATTGAAAACCCCAAACCAATGATAGAAATAATAACCGTTTTATTCGCATTAAATATTTTTGATAATAGGATGAGCGCCAAAGGCCAAATAAAATAATATTGTTCTTCTACAGCTAACGACCAAGTGTGAAGTAATGGCACCTCTTGAGTGGTGCCTGCAAAATAACCACCATGCTCTATCCAAAAGAAAAAATTACCAAGATATAAGGAAATAGAAATAAGGCTTTTATAGAAGAGGACGAGATCAGTGGGAAGTAATATAAAGGTAAAAACAAGGGCTGATACGCCCATGACAACAAATAGTACAGGCATAAGCCTGCGAATTCTACGACTTAAAAACCAACCAAATTCAAACGTGTTATTTTGAATTTTAGGGTAAATAATTGAAGTGATAAGAAAACCAGATAAAACAAAAAATACATCTACACCAATAAAACCACCCGAAAAAAAAGTGAACCCTGCATGGTTTAATATGACTAGTGCAACAGCAATGGTTCTTAAACCATCAATATCCTTTCTATATTCCATGTTTAAATATTTTCCTTGGGGGCTAGCTCACAAATAGTTACTCTATGCTTGCCACTGATGGTTAATGGAATATCATCCACAAAGTTTAAGTGTAAGGTGAGTTCACCATCAGCATACTTATTGATTTCATCTTTAATTTTCTGTTCTTCGTTAGCCGATAATGCTTGTTTCACAATCATTGCAATAGCTAACTCATCAATTTTACTTTGTTTAACTTGAAAGCGAGCTATGTTTTCAAATTCTTTAAATAAATGCGGAAATAACTCACCAGGAATTTTTTTACCTGAAGGTGTTTTAATAATGTCGAGTTTACGACCGTCAATACTTTTCATTATTGGTAATGGGTTATTACAGCCACAGGCTTCATTAACTAAGGTTGCTCTATCACCATTAAGATAGCGAATTAACGGCATGCCATAATTGTATAAGTCAGTAACCACGAGATCACCACTTTCATCAACAACAGGAGTGCCATTATCTGAAATAGTTTCAACAACTAAATGATCCATATTAATATGGAGGTTTTTATGCTCTTTACATTCCGCTGACATTAACATGAACTCACGACAACCAAAGGTATTGTAAACATTACAATTAAAGGCTTTTTCGATAACTTCTCGCTGGAAGTCATGCAAAGGTTCTGCTCCCGTTAGAATGGTTTTAGGAGAAAAAACTGTAAGCTTATTATCAAGTATATATTGGGCTAATTCGTATAAAGGATTTACATAAGACACTAAGGCTTTTGGGCGGTAATTATTTATATCATCAACGTATTCATGCATGTTGCTTGAATTCATTGCAAACGAATTAAGCATTTTTCTGTTATAGAAGGCATGATATAAATTGTTTTTTAGTGCTTTTAACTTGGTTGGTTGACCAATGTCGGCACCCCATAAATAAAGTGTTTTTTCACCAAGCCCTGCACCTAACCAACCATAGCCACGCCACATAATGGCTTCTCTACGAGTATTGCTGTCGAGGTTTAATTCAAACCTAAATGGTTGCCCCGTTGAGCCACCTGTAGCTTTTTTAATATTATTCGAATAATTTTTAGCCACTAAATCTTGATAGTGTGTAGCAATATCGTCTTTGGTAACAAAAGGGAGTTTTTCAAAATCTGCCATACTCTTAATATCATCTACAGAATGAAAACCTGCTTTTGCCCATATTTCAGGATAAAACGAGGTGTTTTCAAAGGCATGATTAAGGAGTTTTTTTAATTCACTCCATTGATGATCTTTTAATTGCTCTGGTGTCCATGCTAAATGGCGTTGATATTCATTAATATTTTGTAAAAGGTTCTTACCTTTAATCGCTTCGTATAACGGCATAAGTATGCGTCGTAAAAATTGAGCGTACATTAACTAATAACTCCATTTAACATAGTGAGAAGGGGACTAAGACCAAAGAATTTAACAAATTTCCGCAACTAAGGTAAGAAGTTTGTGGTTGGTAACGTGAAATTGTTTTTTTATTAACTCAATTAAGTCGTTGTTATTTTTGCTCAGCAGGCGATAATACGGTTCAATTGATTACTATTTACTGCATTGCTAAAGGATTTTTGTGTCAAAGCTTATCTCAGTTGTTGTACCTGTTTATAACGGAGCTGAATACTTAACTAAAACGGTTGAATCAATTTTAGCTCAAGATCATGACGAACTAGAGCTACTTTTAATTAATGATGGTTCAAGTGATAATTCAAAAGAGCTTATTGAAGCGTTAGCAGAAAAAGACACTCGAATTAAAGCTTTTACGAAAGCTAATGGTGGTGTGGCCAATGCACGAAATTTTGGTGTGGAGCAGGCACAGGGCGACTTTATTGCGTTCTGTGACCAAGACGATTTATGGTTGCCGACTAAGTTATCTAAACAATTACCATTATTTTCTAATGATAAGATAGGCCTAGTATATACGGGGGCTATTGCCGATTATGTATTATATGGCAAACAATCAAAACCTAATTTTGACAGTAAATTCCGAGGTAATGTTTTTGAGAAATTAACTCAACAAAATATGTTTACCTGCTGTACAGCCATGGTAAGAAAAAGCTTTTTGAAAGAAGTCGGTGGCTTTGACGACGACCTCGCGTTAATGGGCGTTGACGATTGGCATCTTTGGTTAAAATTAGCACTTGTGTGTGAATTTGATTTTGTGCCTGAACATCTCGCAATTCATGTATTTCATGGCGATAATTATTCATTAAATGACGAAAAAATGCATGAAGCAGAAATTGTATGTTTGAATAAAATTGAAACTATAGCTGCTACTTATCACAAAAGTGCCAATTGGCCGTTAATAAAACAACAATTGCATATACGCTATGCTAAATCATATATCTTTTCAGGGTTGTATAACTTAGCGGGAAACACTTTTATTCGGGCACATCAAACCAAAACGCATATCCCTACATTATTAAAAGGCTGGATGTTTAAACTTATACCCAACTTTGTTTGGAATATCATTCAAAAAACCAAACGTAAATTTGCCACTCAGTAACAAAATATGACTGACTCAACACAACTAAAACAGCAAGTAATGCATTCATTAAAATGGGTAGCATTAGGTAAAGTGGCCACCCAGATCATTCGTTGGTTAATGACTTTCTGGGTGATAAGGCTGTTAATGCCTGAAGACTACGGTGTAGTGGCTATGGCTGATGTCTTTTTTGGCTTTTTGACTTTAATCGTAGGTTCACTTTTCGCTCCAGGTCTTATTCAAAATAGAGATTTAACAAAAACAGCTTTAAAACAAACATTTGGAATGATTATTGTTGTATATTCTACTTTGTTTGTAGCACAAATTTTATTAGCTGATTCAATCGGTGCCTATTATCAATCGGATATAGTTCCTCAAATTTTAAAAGTAAATGCTTGGTGCTTTTTGATTTTAGCTTTGGAAATTATACCGTCATCATTGTTAGCAAAAGAAATGCAATTCAAGCAAGTTTCAATAATTTCAGCCATTTCTAATATTGTGGCGGCTATATCCACTTTAGGTTTAGCTTATTTAGGTTATGGTTTTTGGTCATTGATATATGGTGAAATTATCTCAATTGGAATAAGGGCATTTGCAACACTTTTGTTAAAACCAATTAACTTTTTACCAAGTTTCAAAATAAATGAAATTAAACATATTTTAAAGTTTGGAGGCTTTTTATCTTTTAATACTATATTAGTCTATATTTTCCTTCATATGGATGTAGCGATAGCTGGTAGGTATATGTCTCCAGTAGAAATTGGATTATTTGCAATAGGTTTACAATTTGCACTTATGCCACAAAAAAAAATACTCCCCATTATTCGCCAGGTTGCTTTTCCCGCTTTTTCTAAAATACAAGATCAACCTGAAAGGATAGCAAGTTATATTATTAAAGCGCAAAAGCTAAGTTTACTCATAACTATTCCTATTTTTTGGGGGTTAGCTTCTGTAGTTGATATTATTATTCCTTTAGTCTTAGGGGAAAAATGGCTAGATGCCATTATCCCGACCATGATTGTCCTACTTGTTATGCCTCTTAGGTTTAGTGAAGAACTTTTTGTTCCAGCACTAAAAAGTTTAGGTAAAGTGTCCCATATGGTGAAGAACATATTGATTTTGATTGTAATAATGCTTGGTTGTATTTTATATAGTGTTCAGTATGGTGCTGTCGGTTTAGCATACGCGTGGGCTATAGGTTTTCCTATCGCTTTTATTATAGTTTTAAAGCGTAATAGCACTTTATTCAATATGAAATTATCTTCTATCGGTAAATTATTTGTAGCACCAACATTGAGTGGGATTGCTATGTTATCCAGTGTCTATGCAGTTAAATATTTTTCGATAAGCGGGGTGCTTATTAACCTTGGTTGTCAGATTGCTATAGGTGGTTTCACCTATTTAATCGCATTATATATTTTTGATAAAAACTCAATATTAGAAATTAAATTATTATTAAAATCTAAATGAGAAGCTTTATATGAGTAAGTTAAAAACTATTTATAATATTTTATGTATTACATAATTAAACAGAGAAAGAAGGGATATAAAGATTAATGAAATTTGTTATTTTAAATCAACCAACCAAAAACAAAGGTGATTTAGCTGCTTTTAAGGCCCTTGTAAGCCTTATCAGCAAGAAATATCCCTCAGCTATTATTGAATGTATATTTACAACAAAAGATCATGATCTTTTGTTTGATAGAGTTGAAAATGTTAATTGCATAGATTTTGACTTACCTAATTTATGGAGATTAACAAAAACTTGTCTAAAGTATCCATTTTTATTTAAGTTACTCCAGTTTCTTCCCGGTTATAGCGGATATACTAAGCATATAAAGAGTGCTGATATCGCTGTACTTGCCCCTGGTGGCTTAGAGATAGGAGCATATCAAGACTGGCGTGTTCTTTGGAGTTTAGCTTTAGCCGATGCTTTTGGCGTAAAATATGCTATATATTCAAGATCAATTGGTAAGTTTGTAAATGAAACTAAAGATGATCAACTTTTTATTAAATTTGCTATTAAATACTTAAAAGGATCTAAATTTAATGGATTAAGAGAAAGAAAAAGCCAGGAATTAGCTTCAATGTTAGGCTTGAATTATTTCCCAGCTATTGATGTTGTATATAGTTACATACCAGAAAAAGATTTTAATAGTGAACTAATTAAAGGTGTGGTGGATGATTATGTAGTCTTTGTACCGTCTAAATTTGATAATTGGCACCCAGATTTTAATGATGAGTCTCAAGCTCTTTTAGATAAACTTTATCGAAGTATCATATCAATGGTAATCAATAAAGGGAAAACAGTGGTAATGCTCCCTCATACTTACGGTAGGGGAGTTAACAGAGATGACCGTTATTATTTTGAAACGTTGATTGAAGATAGATTTAAAAGTAACTGTATTATTGTAGATGATCAGTTAGATACAGATGATTACCAAGCTATTTTAAAAAGAGCTGATTTCTCGATATCTGCACGGCTACATCAAGTTATATTTTCAATTAATAATCACACCCCAGTTTTGTGTTTAAGTTATGAACATAAAATGCAGGCGATGATGGAGATGCTAGGTTTGAGCAAATACTCATTAAGTTTACAATCACTGATAAAAGAGAATGAAAAGCTATTATTGTTACTTGAAGAATTTCTATCTGCTCCTGAAATTAATAAAGATAAGTTTATAAATGCTCAAAAACAAGCTGGAATAATTGCTATTGAGTCGTTTAATAACTTTGTTGAATCCGTTGAATCTAAATAGAATAAAAGCCTAAGTATTTAATTATTCGAGAATAAAAATTTAGGCGGCACTTAGAAATATTTTTTAAGTGCCATAGTTGGTTTTTCGATAATATGCCATGACATTACAGCCAATAAAATAGTTACGATAGATGCCAAGAACATCATTTCATAAGGTGTAATAGGACTTATTGTTACTGCAAGTGTCTGCTGTATCGGCCAAGCATATATGTATGTACCATAAGAAAAGTCACCGAGTTTATTATAGTTAAGTATTTTGCCCGTAGGAAGATAAGCTGCACATAATACGATATAGGGCAGCATAAAAATGTATGCAACAAAAAATGTCGTTTTACTTAGATAAAGGGCCAATAGCATTAGCGAAACAGCAATTAAAACACTTGGTAAAGTGAGGGTAATATATTTTCGTAATACATATAAACCGCCACCGATGAAAAAGGCGGAGGAAAACCTGAAAAATTTATAGTAAAACCAATGATAGTTTTCACTGAAATGAAAGTAAAAATATAAAGCGGTACTGCATACAGCAATACAGATAATAAAGACTTGAGCATAGGGAAAGGTAACTTTTGTTTTATTTAATAGATAAGTTACAACACCAATACCTATCAGTACCACATACATGCGTAGTTCCCAAGGTAATGTCCATAACGAGCCATTAACGCTTCTGTCGAATGGCGCATTATAAAAAACGCCAGGGAGCTCTTGATAATCAGTTAAGATAATTGTTGAATTATAGAATATAAAATTTACTAGCTCTGGGTCTTGTAAATAATTTATGAGTGAAAAGCTTGATAAATAAGCCCCTAAAGTTGCGCAGAAAAATACACAAATAATTAACGCAGGAAATATGCGTAATATTCGTGAAACAACAAAAAACTTTAAATCGGTTCGCACTAATAAGCTACGAGTGACTAATAAACCGCTCGTGATAAAAAAAACATCAACTGCTATCGTTCCTAAACTAATCCCTAGAAGATTCTTAATGCCCCCTAGATTCTTATCCCCTAGGGAGAGGGCATAACTGTGGCTAACAATAACGGCAAGAGCAGCAATCATTCTAATTAAATTAAAATTATTATTTTTACTGTCAATTACGCTATTTAGTGACACTTTAGTTTGTAAATTCAATTTAAAGTCCTAACTTTAATGCAATATAAACAGCAACAATAATGGACCAGCAATAGAGCATTGATTTAAGTGCCAATTGTTTTGTAAAGTGAACGCCATAAGCCGGATTTATTTTTATTAACCTGAGGTGAGAAGCTATTGTCATCCCCATAAAAATAAATAACAGTAAAGTAAACATTCGGCTAATAAAAAAGCCGGTGATCATAAAACCAATCATTGAAAAGAATAAAGTTTTATTGAGCAATAATTCGTCAGCCTCTTCAGTATTTCGTATAACTTTATCAGCTGCCTCAAGCTTATTATTTCTAATTTGATCTCGAATAATCAAATAGCCGGTTAATACGGTAAACACAAGAGCACCGCCCCAAAGTGAATACCCGGGAACACCTAATTCGCCTGCCACATGAATAAAAGAATTGTGCGCAACTAAGCCATGTTCCTCGAAAAAACGCCCCATACCTACGCCGAAAACAGGGTTAGACATCAACATTAAAATTCCGGCATACCAAGCTTCTAAACGCCCATCAGCCGACTCATCAATATTACTTTGTAGAGACGAAATAACGGTAGCAGCAATAGGGGCTAGCGCAACAATGGCTAAAAATAATTTAGGTCCGGCATTCATTACAACTAGATAAACACCAATTAATGCACCTGCGCCTAAAGCCGTTCCGCGGGAACCTGTTAAATAGACTCCGTACAAAAGAGCGGCAAGCACAGCAAGCATTAATAATTTAGTTAGTGCATTACCTTTTTTGTAAAAATAGATGGTAAAAGGGAGGTTCATTACTAGAAACATACCAATATCATTCGGGTCATTAAAAAAGCCAAGATAAGTAATTCGGCGTTCACCTAAATTAATATAACCTACTGAATGGGTATCTAGTGCCCAGCCAAAGCCTTGGTAGGCGGTTTGTTGCACATGACCATTATGAACCATCAACAGAGCGGCGACTATACAGATAATCATTAATATATGTTGGCGTTTAATTGTAGTAGTACAGTTAGTAAATAAAAATAAGGGAATTATTGCGCTAATAAATAATCGCTGTGATTGTTCAATACCTATCATGCCGGAACCATTTAAAAAACCAGACATTATAATTAAAGGGACTAATGCTAAAAGCATCCAATGCTGAGGGAGTATCTTTATTGGTCTTTGAGCGGCAAGGGTAAAAATAAAAGCACAAATAATAAATATTTTAATGGTGATCCATTCGACACTAGTTCTAAACATTTCATGAGGACGAATCAGGACAGATGCTGTATATAGAAATAAAAAGAAAAAAGCGATGGTTGAATCATTATTTATTTTTTTAGGAAATTGCCGAGCCATATACTAGATGCCTTTATCAATATATTTATGTGATCTAAATTCAACCAAGAGTGGTTAATTATCACTGAAAAGAAAATAGAGTGCTAGCTTTCTTGTTTATTAACATATATTCGTAACTTATTGATAATTTTGTTAAGGAGATACTTCCATGAATTTATTATGACATGGTTACTCACCATAAGTGTTTTTTTACAACCAAACTTAGCTTTATAGCTGTCGTTCATACCCCCCATCATAAAGTCGTAATATTTGAGCGGGCATTGTTCAATACTCCACAAATGCAAAGCAAAACCAGGGGATAAGTTTGCATAATTAATTTCATCCCAGCCACATTGATAAAAATATAAGGTAGTTTCGTCTGCTAAGTAGTAATTTATTGCAATAGGTTTGTGGTTAACTATTATGGCGCTAATACGTATGTTGTCATTATTGTTATTTCTAAAACATTGATGAAAAATGTTAAATTTTTCTTCAGCAAAGGCACCTGCACTACCTTTATTTGTCCAACGCGTTTGATGAAACTCCGCCAGTATTTGAGTGAATTTGTCATAATCATTGTGGTTAACCCACTCAAATTGAGCCTCAATTTTATTAAGTTGATTGACCGAACGTTTATAACGAGAGCGCGTATTTTTGCTTAAATTCGCTAATGACCATGTAGGCCTGTCTATTATATAACGGGCATGCGTGGCTATTGTTTGGTAGTTGAAGGTTTCTTTTAATAACTGACTAATGTAGCTATTTTCTAATGAGGCACGCCATATAACTTGATCAATGTTGAATGTTTGTAATTTGTTAGCAAATTCTTTTATTACCTCTACTTCGTAACCCTCAGCGATGTAAATATCTGTGTATTCTGATGCAACCTCGCTCTTTTCAGGTTCGCCTTGCCCTAAAGGGAGTAACGTAGTTAATTGAAACAGTCCTTGAGGCTTCTGTAGGTAAAAGGGTAACAGCGCTATTGGTTTAGTATTGTCAAAGGCAATGTAAACCTGAAGTTGCCATTCTTCTTGCCAAAAGGTTTCAAGCCACTGATGGTACCAAGCAAAGGAGTTAAACAACTGTGAATTAGATGATTTACTGCTTAAAGCATTTATTGACGAGCTGAGCTCATTGAATTTATCAATACTCGTGATTAAATGCCATTTCATTGTGTTGTTCCGCTCTTATGCTAATTATTTTTTGGGTCGCACTTTTCGCCTAATAGTTTCTATTGGCTTATCTATAATAGTGATAATTGCTAACGAAATAAAAATAAGAATTACAAAAGTGAGTAGCAATGTATCAATAGTAGCGTTTTCTTTTAACGATATAGGTTGATTAAACAGTATTATGCCTGCAAATGCCGCTGCTTGATAATGTAAAAGGTAAAAAGGATAAGAATAATCACCTATTTTTTTATCTAATCTCTTTGACAAACCTTTAATAAACTCTTTTCCTGTTGCTAAAGATAAAACAAGTAAAAAATTAATGAGCATACACAAATAAAAGCTACATTCCATTAACCAAAAAGGAATGTTTTTATTTATTGCTATTGTCGTTATTACTGCAATTGAAAGAGATATGATAAATAACGTAAAGGGAGCGTCTAAAATAACTTTGGGAATAAAGCTTGTTTCTTTTTTCTGAGAGAGAAAGAAAATTAATGCGCCTAATGAAAAAGGAAGAGAACCCGCAGGTATAGAAAAATAACGTGCATGCCAAAATAAGTTTAGCCAATATGACATTATTACATAGGCAATAGATAAACCCAACCAAATATATGTACGACGTAACGTTTTTGAAATGCCCAAAGCTATTGCGACATAAAAAAACAATTCTACAGTTAACGCCCACGTGGCGGGTGATAACCTTGGTAATATTTGGTTAGGCATCCAATGGGGATATACCATTGTTATATTGCCAAAAAGTGAGTAAAAGCTATTGGGCAGTGATATTTTGTTTGTATGCCAACCCCAAAAATAAATGAGAATTAAACTGCAGAGACCCGCTACCCAAAAAGCGGGATACAACCTGAGAAAGCGGTTTGTTGCAAACTTTTTTGTGCCAATTGCTGAGTAGCCATAGCTGTTATGCATTACATAAGTCATTAAATAACCACTTAATATGTAAAATCCAAATACAGCAAAGCGGCCAAAGTCACCTAACCAGAAGATATGACCTATTACAACCATAGTTGCCCAAAGCGTTCTTAAAGTACCAAACATCCCTATTCCTTTTGGTTGAGAGCTTTTTAAGCTATATATAAATGTTCATATTGTTCAATTGCTTGCTTAATGGAGTAGTTTTTTTCTAAGATTAAACGACCTGCTTTTCCTAATTTTTGTGATTGTATTGGGTTATCCATCATCCATTCAATAGCAGTAATTAAACCTTTCTTATCTTTATCTTCAACTAATATTCCAGTTTCATTGTTTTTTACTACTTGTGGTATTCCGCCTACATTAGTTGCTATTACGGGTAATTGTGCAGCCATAGTTCCCGAAATGCTCATAGGTATATCTTCAGAGGAAGTAAATTGTTAGATCTCTATTTTATAAGCTTTCTGAATGAGGTAGCCTAAAAAATAGTAATATTTTTTTTCTAAACCAAGGCTTTTATTACCTGCGGTCATATAATTTTTATATATGAACAAATGTTTTAATTTAGGGTGAGCGTTAAATATATCGCGGTGCTTTTTGATTAACTGTCCATGACCAATAAATATTCTTCGACCATTTGACGAAATATTACCGTGATTCATGCGCCTTACTTTTGTAAGCACTTGGTCTAAAAAGCCAATTTTGTGCCCAGCCAAAATTAATCTCATACTTAAATCATGATCTTCAGAGCACTTAATGGTTTGATCAAAAAAGTTAACACTTTCAAGGGTTGTTTTTTTGATCATAAGTGATGGTGGTGTAACATGGCTAGAAACAAGTAAGTCTTCAATGGTTAGGTCAAATGGTTTATCGGTAAACTGGCGTATAGCACCTTTATTGTTAAATGTTTCAATGCCTGTATGGCAAGCTGTAAATTGTGGGTTTTGTTCCAAAAATTGAATTTGCAATTCGAGTTTATTTGGTTCCCATAGGTCATCAGCATCAAGAAAAGCAATCCATTCACCTTTTGCCGCTTTAATACCTGTATTACGGGCAATTGATGGACCTTGATTGTCAGGAAGATTAATCACGTTTATCTCAGGGAATTTGGCTAAATAATCCTCTGTAGATTGACCACAACCGTCGTTAACAACAATTATTTCATTTACAGTGACTGTTTGATTTAAAACAGAGTTAAGTGATTCTTTAAAAAACTCTTCAGCATAATAAAACGGGATAACGACGCTTATAGACAAGCTCACCTAAAATTCCTTATTAGCATAAAAGTTTATTGATTCACCTTCAGGATCTTTAACTGGGTCCCATACAGGTTTGATCATTGTTTTAATTTTAGCTGCTATTCGTGTAATAAAATTTGCTGCGGGAATTGGAATATGTAACCAACGACAATATAAGAAAATACGGCGACGAAATACCCAGTGGTACATGGCTTGTTCGGCATAAAAGTTATAACCCCAGCGTTGTTCAAATAAACGCGAAGCTTGCCAGGTTAAGCTTTTTTGCCAGCGGAAAAAGAAAAAACGCATATCAGCATATTCCATGCGTGTGCCTAAATTATCAAAAATTACAACAGATTTAGGTTGCGAGAATATTTTAAGTCCCATTTTTTTTAATTGCATGGCAATGTCAATGTGTTCTCTAATTACCATTTGCGGTATTTCTATTTTTTTTAATACTTCAGTATTAAAAAGTACACCATGTAGTTCAAACATTTCAGATGGAGTTACTTCGGTTGGAATGTCTTTAGGTAATGCGCGCCGAAGGTGTTTTTTCTCAATAAGATAGTCTTCACCTTCGATAGTTAAAAAGGTAATTTCATTGGTAAATAAGTGATTACGTAATGGCGCGCCTACATCTACCCCCGCTTTTTCTAAGGTTAATGGGTTTACAACGGCAACGTTTTCACCTTGTGCAACTTCAAGTAATGGTGGCAACCAATTTTCGGTAACATTAGAGTCGTTATCAAGAAACATAACATATGGCGTTGTAATTTGGTCTCTTACATTACGCATGGCTTCCATGGGAATAATTAGTCCCATTTCGATAAGTTCAGCGTTATCTTTGGTGGCAAGTAGTTTAATTAATTGCTGTTTTATTACATTGGGGTAATCAAGATCTAACACTTTTAATAAAAAAGGCTGCTCTGTAACCTTATATAAATTCTCTATACATTCAATTACACCTGAATACCTGTCTCTAGGGGTAATGACTACTGTGACTTGTACATCATCCATTTTTATATCCATTTAATAATTATTTAACTACTTTGCTAAAAATTGATAGGTACTTATTGACCATGTTATCAATTGAAAATTGAGTGGCTATGCGCTGATAAGCATTATCACCTAGTAACGTCCGTTCATCTTCTGATTCTAACAACTTTTGTAGCGCTTGTGCTAGGTTTTCTGGCGAGGCTGGCGGTACTAAATAGCCCGTTTCTCCATCAACAATAATTTCTTTTATACCACCCACTTTGGTCGCGATGGCTGGTTTACCTTTAGCGCCCGCTTCGGCAAATACTAAGCCAAAGGCTTCTTCTATTGAGGGTTGAATAAATATGTCGCAGGCTTCAAGCCATTGTGGGGCGTTATTTATTTGTCCTAAAAAGGTAATAGAGGTTTGCAATTGTAATTGTTCGACTAAGCCGAGTAATTTACTTTTTTCTTGTTCACTGCCATCACCTGCAATGTATAAGTGAATAGATGGGTATGCCTCAATAAGGGAAGCTAGAGCGGTAATCGTGTCTTGATGACCTTTTATTTCGCCAAGGTGTCCAATACTTAAAAGTACTGTTTGTGTTTCAGGTAGTTTTAAAGCGATACGCGCTTCTGTAATTGATAAGGTGGTTGGTTTATCTTCGATAATAGAACCACCATGTACTACATGACATTTTTTCGGTGGCAATGCTAAGTTTTTGGTTAATAAAGATAATCGATCATGCGATACGGCAATGTAATGGGAAAGTAGAAATTTGAGTAATGTATTTACTTTACTTGGTTGATACTTACTTAAGTCAGAGCGATGAAAAGTGCCTATTATAGGCACTCCACAAGTAAAACCTGCAATTCCGGCATACAGTTGACTTAGTTCACAATGGGCGTGAATTACTTGAATATTCTCTTTTTTTATTAACGCTCTGATTTTCTTAACTAATTGAAAGGCTGAAAGGCGCTTACGCTCAATAATTTCTAATTGGGGAATTTCAACCCATGACTCAGGTTGTGATAAACACAGTGGTGTAACGTATTGCTTATGATGACGTAAACCAGAGACTGTGTCTGAAAATCGTTTAGTTCGACCTCCTTTTTCTAAGCTCTGTACTACTTCTAAAATTCTCAATTGAGGTTGAGAGGTCATACTACTTCCTTGATTTTGGATATATATGTTTATTTTCTACGTATCAATCATAACGAAACTCAATTATTATAGCTTTAAATTGAGTGGTTAGAACATAGCTTTTTTACCCAAAAAGAAAAGTTAGTGACGGATGAATTTGAAGTGATAAAAGTTGCACATGTTGTAGGTAGTTTAAAAATTGGTGGCGCAGAGCGTTTTGTTATTGATTTATGTGAGGTACAAAAAAACAACGGTGAACAACCATTTGTTATTTCACTAGGACAACCAGGTGAAGCTTTAGAGCAGGAATGTCATCAATTAAGTACGGCTTTTTATAGCTATAATAACTCACTGATAGTTAAGTTAGTTAAGGTCTTTTATCAATTACTAAAGTGTAATGTTATTCATATTCATACACCTCATGCTTTAAATTTTCTTAGCCCAATCTTGCCTTTATTAAAAGCTAAAATCATTTATACACGACATGGAGCTGCACCTTTAGCCTCTCCTCATTGGATAAAACTGCATCAAAAAGTAATGCCATATATTGATTCGATTACTTTTGTCTCTCAAGAAGGGAAAGATATCTTTCAAAGAACACATCACTGGCATAATGTACCAAGCTATGTAATTGACAATGGTGTTCTGATTCAGCCCATTGAGAAAAGTGCATCTGAAAGTGTTGGACTACGCATTGGCTCTGTTGGCCGTATGATCCCATTAAAAAATCAAATTGCGTTGTTACGTTCTGCGTCATTATTACCTTTGTCTGTGCAGGAAAACTTGGAAATTCATTATTTTGGTGATGGTGAATGTATGGCAGCTTTACAGGAATATAATAGTCAACAAGATTGGCCGGTTAAGGTGTTTTTTCATGGCATGGTTAACGACAGAAATGTTATTTATTCAAGTTTTGATGTATTAGCGGTTACTTCTGAAACAGAAGGTTTGTCTATGGTAATTATTGAAGCGATGGCGAATTACATTCCGGTAGTAGCGACGGATGTTGGTGGTAACCCTAAATTGGTTATTGATAATAAAACAGGATATTTATTTGATTATAATGATGATGTAAAGCTCGCTCAGCTTTTAGAAGCATTTTCTGCTCATAAACAATCCATTAATGATCTTGGCGAACAAGCCTTTGCTTATATTAAAGAGCAGTTTTCATTGGAAGCAACAGCTAAAAAATATGCCGAACTTTATCAAGCGTAAGCTTAAGATATTCGCCTTTTTATATTTTTACTTTTTAGTATTTGCGGTTATTGCTGTAACTCTTTCCCCTTGGTGGCCTTTTTATCAAGGGTTAATAATTCCTAAATATGTGCTGTTGTTTGGCCCTCGATGGTGGTTATTATTAGTTAGCCTCTTTATTTTTGTTTTTTGGTCATATTTAGGAAAAAAACAGCGTTTATTTCTACCTGTACTTTTCATCGGTGTATTTAATTATTTAGATTTTCAATTACCCTCAGTTACTCATTATGTTCAGCCGTCGCCTGACGTTAGTCATCCTATTAAAATTATTCAAGCGAATATTGGTGGTGGCGCTTCAATGTACGAAATAAAACTCATGGTACAAGATGAACAACCGGATATTTTATTATTGCAAGAAGCTAAAAACATTAAATTTACTCAATGGGTTTCTGCTGAATATCGTACAAGTTGTAAGGGAGGGCTTTGTATTGTGAGTAAATTAGAGTTTGAAGAGGTTGGCGAATTAAATCGGAAATTGATCAATGGCTGGGGTAACTTTGCCATGCTCTATAAAATCAAGGTAGGCGGGCGTGAATTTTCATTAGCTAATGTACATTTAGAAACCCCTAGGTCGGTAATTATGGGTTTTTTACATCGATATTGGGATCAATCTTTAGCGAATAAAACCGATAGTGACCGTCAGTACGAAGCTTTATTAATCTCTTCGTGGCAGCAAGCTCAAAAAAATTCAATTGTGGTTGGTGATTTTAATATGCTTGAAGATGAAAATATTTATCAAAAATATTTTTCGTCAATGAATAATGCGTTAGGTCAAGCAAGCTTTGGTTTGAACTATACGAAAAGAACCTCGTGGCATGGTGTACGTATTGACCACCTTTTATTTTCTGATAACTTTACATTAAAAGAGTCGAAGGTTTTGGACGCTATAACAGGAGACCATCGGCCAGTAGTATCAACATTAAGCTTAAAACATGAACCTTAACTGTGCGAAATTTATTGCGTGTATTCTATGCTTTTTGATTATTTATTCGTCGTCTGCTTTCGCCGCGAATAATACAATTTCTCTTTCTATTGAGGCGGTAGGCGATACCGACGCTTCTTTATTACTTTTACCTGTGCCAAATAATACTATTCCATTGCATTCAAATTTGCGTATTAAATATAAAGATATTGTTATTAATGCAAAATTTCATCTGGTTACACTTTGGCCAACTACTGATGGTGAATCATATATTCGAACCCTTTTAATTGATGCTGCCGATTTAAAGGGTTTTACCGGACAATTGTTATTTGTTTGGTCTACTACGCCCAATAAAAATATGCCCAGTAAAAACGTGAAAAATTCGAACTTGTTATCTGTTGAACAACTACGATTGTTAACAAAAACTAACACTCGAAAGCCTCGTTTAGTGTATCCCTCACAGCCTTGGTTGAGACAGAGCTTGCTATTGCATCCCTTGAATCAGCGCTATGAGACTGATTGGTATGTTTTACCTCAGCAAAAATATGCGCATTTTGTCACTAATAAAGCAACGCTTTTACAAAAAGGCTATCCACCTGAAAAGACAGCTCAATGGTTATATGATCGACCACAGGCTATTTATCAATTGTTTATTATGACAGAAGATAAGCAATGGCTTAATAAAGGGAATGAGTTAACTGATTTCTATAAACAGCATATTGATGAAAATGGTCAATTTGATTTAACTAAACGTTTTGATCCTAAGTATTTAATGCCAAAAGGTTTGGCTTACCAGTATTTATTGAATGCAGACGCAACATCATTGACGACATTGAAAAAAATCTTTAAGTCTTCCTTAGGCTGGGATGAAGAATATAGTTTGTCACGAGGTTTCTGGACTGAGCGTAATCAAGCTGCGGCTTTAAATGTAGCGGTAACTTACTGGGAATTAACCAATGATAAGCAAGCGTTAAATCGCATTAATGACATTATCAATGCGACAGTTGCAATGACATTTAATCCTGAAAGTGACTGGCCGGTAAGAGGGTGTCCTCAACATGGTTTTAAGTCACATGAAGGTTGGGGTGATGATACTGCTGCATGCTCACCTTGGATGATGGCATTACTGGGTGATGCCTTATGGCGATATTATCGATTAACAGGAGATGAGAAATCGGCTTCTTTACTCGACGCGTTTGGCGATTTTATTTTAAATCATGGCATTTATTTTGGTGATAAACGCGTTCACAATATTGTGATCCCAAAATATATTGTATCGATTGATAATCAAGAGCAGGAAGAACTGAATCAGTGGAGTGATCCTCAACATGCTTGTGATGTGGGGGCTTTATTAGGTAAGTCGGTGTATATAAAAACGCTAAAAAACGAGGATGCTTTTTTGGTGAAAGAATTGTTTCGTTCATTAGTTAAACAATGTAAAGGTTCATATCATAAACTTATCACTGAAAAAAAGGCGACCGAATATTGGCCATTAATGCCACCTCGTCGTTTTGGTTGGATGTATTCTTCAACAAGTGATTTGCCTTGGTTAGTGGGGCGTTTGCTAGAAAACTAGTTTGATTATTAATTATTAATCGGTCAGTATGCATTATAATTGGCTGGTTATAGTTAACAATATGAACACAAACACTTTTATTCCCATTATACTTTTATTTCTTATCGGTGGATGTTCAGAGCCAAATAATGAAGTAGTGTATGAACCTCAAAAGAAACAAACGAGGCTTCACAAAGAAGATTTCTCTCAGTTTCCCTTTACTCAAATTAATGACTGGCGGATAGATCCACAAACCTATGACGGCCCATATTCGGAGTCAGGTGAGTATTATCAAGCGCAAAATATTATTGCTCCAACTGCTTTTCGTAATTCAATTAATATAGGTAAAGGGGATTGGCTTACCGCTGAATTATACACACGAACAGAGGATCCTATTTTATTAGATTACCTTGATGTAGTGTCTGACCCTCAAGACCCAAATAATCAAGTATTGAAAATTTCTACTCCAAAACATACAGATGGTGTTGTACTTCGTTCTAAAAAAGCGCTACCTCCCAAATACCGTATTAAATTGAAAATTGGTTTTGCTCAATATGGTAACAACACGCCTTTAAATGGGTATGACGATGGCAATGAAAAAGCAACACCATGGCGTAATCTCTCTAGTGTGGGTCATAATGGTTTTTATTGGTTATCGATATTAGATAGCGAGCCGAAACCACATAACAATGTGTGGATACACCATCATCGTAAGTTTGTTATTGATAGTTGGAATAGAAGTGGCTTTAACCAAACGGTGAATGTTATTGCTTTGGATGGAAAGACTCAAACAGACTCTACCTTTGGTAAACAATTTATTAGTTATGTTGATGACCAATGGAAAAGAATTTCTGATGTACCGGTTGACTATTATTTACAAAATGAATGGTATGAAGTGTCATTTACTCGTACCCCGTTATTTTATGAATTTTCTATTTCTGGGGTGTTTAAAAATGCAGGACAAAAAACGTTTACAGATCGTATAAATATCCGTAAAAATTGTGTCTATCATTATAATCAAACAATAGAGGAGCTATCTGCTGGTTGTGTTGATAATCGCGCACAGAAAATATTAGATAAAGACTTTGTTGCTTGGCCAGCACAAAGTGCTTATCCAGAATACTTTATGCTAGGAGAGCCTCATATAAACTATTATGAAGGAAGTGTGCTAGTGGATGACATTTCATTAGAAGTATTGTGACAGAAACACTAACGAACAGTTATTATTGACTGTTCGTTAGTGATTAAATTAAGCGTATTGCTCTGCGATCCAATTCTGGTAACTTCCGTCCATCACACTTTGCCACCAAGCTTCATTATTTAAATACCACTGTACGGTTTTTGCTATACCCGTTTGAAATGATTCTTTGGGGTGATAGCCTAATTCGTTTTCCGTTTTTGTTGCATCTATCGCATAACGACGGTCGTGGCCGGGTCTATCTTTTACATAGGTAATGAGTGATTCAGTATTGGCGTTAATAGCGGCTAACGCATTAGGAAAACGTTGTTGTAATGAGTTGTCGCTGGCAAATGCTTGTTCAACGAGTAATGAAATTTCTTTCACTATATCGATGTTTGCCCATTCATTATTTCCACCAATATTATAGTTTTCACCTATTCGACCATTTTGTATCACTAAGTCGATACCATAGGCATGGTCTTCTACATAAAGCCAATCTCTAATTTGTTGGCCATCCCCATATATGGGTAATGCTTTGTTATGAAGAATATTGGTGATCACTAAAGGTATTAATTTTTCAGGAAAGTGATAAGGGCCATAATTGTTTGAACAATTACTCGTAGTGACATTTAGTCCATATGTATGGTGATATGCACGTACTAGATGATCACTGGCAGCTTTACTAGCCGAATAAGGCGAGTTTGGCGCATAAGCAGTTTCTTCAGTAAATGGCGGATCCGTTGGAGATAAGGTGCCATACACTTCATCGGTAGAAACATGATGAAAACGATGGTTTTCTTTAGGTGTATCACTATCTAACCAAACTTTTTTAGCCGCTTTTAATAGCGCATAAGTGCCGAGAATATTGGTTTCGATAAAGGCATCAGGACCAGTAATTGAACGGTCAACATGTGATTCAGCTGCAAAATGTATCAAAGTGTCAATATCGTGTTCTTGTAAGATTGATTCAATTAATGCGTCGTCACAAATATCACCATGAATAAAAGTAAAATTGGCTTTATCTTTTACTGAAGCTAAATTGGCAATATTACCAGCGTACGTTAGGGCATCAATGACGACAACATTATCTAACGGGTATTGTTTCATCCAATAATGAACGAAATTAGCCCCTATAAAGCCGGCGCCACCAGTTACGAGTAGTTTTTTCATAAAATTAATATTCTCTATTTTTTTAAATCACTTAACATGCAATCTAGTTGTTGTCGCCAGTGTTTAATTAAGTCTGACGGAAAAACATTAACGTTTTTTGACTTGTCTAGCACGCTAAAGTGAGGTCTTTTGGCTGGCGTTGGATAGTCAGTCGTTGAAATTGCTTTTATTGGGATATTCTTGTTTATTAACTTTTTAGCTAGTGCTAACTCTTGAATAGCAACTGCAAAATCATACCAACTTGCCACGCCTTGGTCTGTCCAATGATAAATACCTGTGAGCTTTTCAACCGCAGCATATAAACATGCTTGTGCAAGGGTTTTAGCATATGTAGGAGTACCAATTTGATCACTGATAATACCTAATTCAGGTTTGCTTTCCATTAATGAAAGCATTGTTTTCACAAAATTATTACCGTGAGTAGAATACACCCAAGAAGTTCTGATGATACAACTATGTTTAGGCAATTGTTGTAATAGTAATTCCTCACCAATGGCTTTACTCTCACCATACATGTTAATGGGCGCGCGTTTATCTTCGGTTAGATAAGGTGTTGATTGACTGCCATCAAAAACAAAGTCGGTAGATACATGAACAAGGTGTATTGATAGTAACTGGCATATTTCAGCTAAATAACCTACTGAATAACCATTAATTTGTTTTGCTTTTTCTGCTTCTTTTTCAGCAAGATCAACCGCGGTATAAGCTGCAGCATTTATGACAGCATCCGGTTTTAAATTTAACAATGTTTTTTCGATATTTGACTTGTCTAGAAGATCAATGTCATCTCTACTTAAACAGGTTATTTCATTGGTATCGCTATTAAGTTGTTGTAATTCGGTAGCAAGTTGACCATTTTTTCCAATAACAACAATTTTCATTTTATTATCCTTGATAAAAATATCATGTTATTTGAAGTTGGGCGCACTTGAGAAAGATAAACCGTTTTTATCTTTTTCTGACAATTGAGGAGCCGTATTATTAACTAAGGGCCATTGAATAGCTAAGTCTGGGTCATTCCATAACATAGATATTTCGTACTCTGGTGCATAATAATCAGTACATTTATAAACAAATTCTGCCGATTCACTTATAACATAAAATCCATGAGCGAAACCTTCTGGCACCCACAATTGTCGTTTGTTATCAGCTGATAATATAACACCAACATGTTGCCCATAAGTAGATGATGAAGCTCTCATATCAACGGCCACATCATAAACTTCTCCGGCAGTTACTCTTACCAGCTTGCCTTGTGTTTGCTCTAATTGATAATGTAAACCTCTGAGAATACCTTGAGACGATTTACTATGGTTGTCTTGTACAAATTTGCGAGTGGCACATAACTGATTAAAAACATCATCTCGATAAGTTTCCATAAAGAAACCTCGTTCATCTCCAAATACTTTGGGTTCTAGTATTTTTACGTCAGGAATGTTTGTTTCGATAACCTTCATTAAAAAATAGTCTCATCAATTAGTTTTAATAAATATTCGCCATAACCACTTTTACGTAAGGGCGCTGCAATTTCTCTAAGTTTTTGTTCGCTAATCCAACCATTTCTATAAGCAACTTCTTCAGGACAATTTACTTTCAAACCTTGGCGTTTATCTATGGTGGCAATAAATTGGGCAGCTGCAAGTAGGTCATCATGTGTACCAGTATCGAGCCATGCTGTACCTCGACCCATAATTTCAACACGCAGTTCACCTGCTTTTAAGTATTGGTCAATAACGTCGGTTATTTCTAATTCTCCACGCGCTGATGGTGTAACCTTTTTAGCAAATTCTACGACACGTTCGTCGAAAAAATAAATACCAGGTACGGCGTAGTTTGATTTAGGTTCTGTGGGTTTTTCTTCAATTGAAATAGCGACACCATTTTTATCAAATTCAACTACACCATAAGATTTAGGATTTGATACGTGATAGCCAAAGACTGTACCGCCAGATGTTTGAATATTGGCATTTTTTAATGATTTTACTAAGTCGTGGCCATAAAACATATTATCGCCAAGGACTAAAGCCGCAGAGCTACCATTTAAAAATTCTTCAGCAATAATAAATGCTTGAGCTAGACCATCAGGGCTTGCTTGTATTTCGTAGGAAAGTTTAATACCAAAATTATCACCATTACCGAGTAGATCTTTAAATCGATCAATTTCCTCAGGCGTTGAAATAATTAAAATTTCATTAATATCAGCCTGCATTAATGTTGCTAGGGGATAATAAATCATTGGCTTATCGTAGACAGGCATTAACTGTTTACTAACCACCTTGGTTAAAGGATAAAGGCGTGTTCCACTTCCGCCAGCTAAAATTATTCCTTTTCTCATGCTAAAGTTTCCTAGAGTTTTAGTATTATTTATCACGTTTAATAAAGTTATTCATGATTCGGTCACAATCACGTTGGCAAGGTAAGTAAACCCAATGCAGTTTCGTGTTGTTTACATTCATTAGTGCTTTCTTAAGTCTAGCCAGTTTAAATGCACTGATATTGGAATAGGCAATATTATCAATTTCGTATTTGAATAAAATGACAGCATTAGTAGAAACTGTTTGCACAAATTGGACATTCCAATTATTGATTACTTTCGAACTGATGACTCTATGATTTTTAGGCAGCATATCGTTATCATAAAAGCTAGGTTTTCCATCAAGGTCACTGCCATCAAATTGATATATTTGATAGATACCATCAGGGATATTTAATGGTTGTTTTATTATGCCTGAGTAGAAAGAAACCGAAGGTAGTATGCTATCGGTTTGAACCAAATTTGTTGTTTGCACTGTCGAAGTATTGTTTAAAAACGACTTTATTGTTGTAGAAGATAATACGATAGTGGCGAGTAATATAAATACTACGGGAAATTTTGGCTTAGCATTGGTTGTTAAAAGACTGTTATTTTCGAAAATATCAGTATCAACTAGGCTGTTGCCCCACTTAAATAGTAATATCATAAAAGGTATATAAATATACCAACCGAACGCATTATGATCTTCCATCAAACTACTTTCCATATTGGTATATTCTCCAATCATGATAAGTAGCGTTATTCTAATCCAGTTGGTTATTAGCGCGCCTAAAATAGCTACACCAAAAAATAACGCAGCGCGTTTTAGGCTTTTTATATATAAAAAGATAAAAAGTGAACTGATAGCAAGGGATACAATGAAGTAACGCAACCCTGAACAGCCGTCAGCTATTTCAAATACACCTGCTGGAATTGTAATAAACTCAGCTTCTACAAAAGTTGGTATACCGGTAAATCCCATTATAAAAGTGACAGCGGCTACAGAAAGATTCTGTAAGAAAGGCACTAATAACCCCCAAAAAGGGAAAATAAATATTAAAAATACTGCAGGAAAAAGTGTTACCCAACTGAAATTGAATAAGACAATAAGACTTGAGCAGGTAAGCGCTAAAATAGCCACCCAATAACCAAGACTAATTTGCGCATTGCTAGTAACGAATAGAAGTAACGCACTTAAAATGAGGATACCTATTGAGCGTTTAGATAACTTTTCTCGAAAAATTAATTTACCACTACGTGCAAGCTGATAAAAAAGATAAACAACAATAAACGGAATTAAATAGGCGTGTGAGTAGGTTCCATCATCAAAGCTGTGTCGAATCAAGGTGTCGATTATGGGTAAATTAAAAAGTCCTAATGCAGCAAATAGTATAATAATGCTGAAAAAAGAGATAAGAGAATGCGGTGGCGATTTTTCGTTTTTATTATTAGTCATTGAATTAGTTACTTTATTATCCTTGGGGCCATTGGAGTAGTGTCTACAAATTAGCACGCTATAAAATGGTTAGTCCGTTTTGTGATGTTTATTTAATGATGCCCTGATATAGTTGAGGTTACTTTACCAATAGTTAATTAAACTTACCAATAATTTAGCGTAAACCTGCTAAGAGCTTTAAAAATATTGTTGCCTTATCTTTATGAAAGGTCCTTACTATGAGACAATTTAATTAACTTAAAAATCAATAACTACAGTATGCTTATTTTGAGTTAAAGCTGTAGAAGGAAGGTTAAATGAAAATTGGGATTGTCGTTGGTACTCGTCCTGAAATTATTAAAATGGCGCCTGTCATTCGAGAATGTCAAAATCGTGGGATTCCTTATTTTATTATCCATTCTAATCAGCACTACTCTGAAGAAATGGATAGCATTTTCTTTAAAGAACTAGAACTACCACACCCTCATTATAATTTAGGCGTTGGTTCGGGGTTACACAGTAATCAAACCGGTAACATTTTAATTAAAATGGAACCGATATTAGTCGATGAAAAACCTGATGTAGTATTAGTGCAAGGTGATACGAATACGGTTCTTGCTGGCGCGTTAGCTGCGTCTAAATTAGGCATTAAAGTAGGGCATATTGAGGCAGGATTACGTAGTTACGATCGTACTATGCCTGAAGAAACCAACCGCATAATGACTGATCATATTAGTGATTACTTATTTGCAGTAGGGCCAAATCAACATACCATTTTGTCGAAAGAAGGTATTGACCAAAATAAAATACATACGGTTGGTAATACTGTTTCAGATTCACTTTTTCAACATCTAGAAATATCAGCATTAAAAAGTACAATTTTAAAAGATCTTGATTTAACCGCAGGTGAATACTTTTTGGTGACAGCCCACCGTGCATCAAACGTAGATATAGCTTCAAATCTTATGGAGTTATTACATTTACTTGATGAGATGCATGTAAATTATACAGGTACTATTGTTTGGCCTATTCATCCTAGAACACAGTCAAAACTGAAAGAATTTAATATAGAACTACCTGATTATTTACAGCTTATTCCTCCTGTTGGTTACTTGGATTTTATTCAATTACAAAAACATGCCAAGTTAATTTTAACTGATTCGGGCGGTATTCAAGAAGAAGCCTGTTTATTAGGGGTACCAAGTTTAACACTAAGAGAAAATACAGAGCGACCAGAAGCTGTTGAAGTAGGTGCAAGTGAGCTTGTTGGGCGTAATGCAGAAAAAGCCGTTAAGGCTGCCAAACAGTGGTTAAGTCGTGAAGATTATACATGGGACAATCCATTTGGCGATGGTCATGTTGCTGAGTTGATTCTCGATATTATTACTAATACTCGCAACATTGAAGATGAAGAAAAAATTGTCGCAAAAAATGAGTCATTAGCTGTAATTGGTATGGGCTACATGGGGTTACCTATTTCGAGCTTAATTGCGCAAGCTGGCTATTCAGTTACTGGTGTTGATTTAAGCCAAGAGAAAGTTGACTCTATTAATAGAGGTGAGTGTCCATTTGATGAAGTTGGCATGCCTGAACTTATTAAAAAGGTGGTTTCTCAAGGTTTTTTAAAAGCCTCTACAGAAATTCCTTCAAGCGATACCTATTTAGTGGCAGTGCCTACACCACATAAAAATAATAGTTGTGATCGCAGTTATGTGTTTAGCGCTGTAGATGCTATCGCTAAAGTTGCCCAAAATGGCCAAACCGTAATTATTGAGTCGACCATTTCCCCACAAACCAGTCTTGCAGTAGAGCAACGACTTGCTGATAAAGGCTTGAAGGTAGACGTAGTGCATTGTCCTGAACGTGCTATTCCTGGGCAAACATTACACGAATTAGTTAATAATGACCGCATTATTGGTGCTTCAAATCAAGAGGCTCAACAAAAAGTTAAGCGTATTTATCAAAGCTTTGTTAATGGTGAAGTATTTTTAACTGATTTAACCACCGCTGAGTGTATCAAGTTAGTGGAAAATACCTCGCGCGATGTAGGAATTGCTTTTGCGAATGAGCTGGCGGAAATTTGTTCAGAGTTACATGTAGATGTTTATGAAGTAATTCGACTTGCGAATCGTCATCCGCGTGTTAATGTATTAACGCCGGGACCTGGTGTTGGAGGTCATTGTATTCCTATTGACCCTTGGTTTTTAGTGGAAAATACAAAATCAGGTGAGTTTGTTCGGTTAGCACGTAAGATAAATGATCAACGCCCAGCCATTGTCGCTGAGCAAGCTGTTGCTTTATTGAAACAAGCTAATGGCAATAAAATTGGCATTTTAGGGGTTGCTTATAAACCTAATGTTGATGATTGTCGCGAAACACCTGCAGATGCAATATTGGCATATTTTAAGCGATTGGGAATTGAAGTGAAATATCATGACCCGTTTGTACCTACTTGGGATTGCCCTAGAGTAGAGTCAATCGCAGAAATGGAAGTGTGGGCTGATGCGGTAATATTAGTGACAGATCACACTTGTTATAGTGATATTAAATTGGGTATACCTTTGTTAAATACTCGCGGATAAATTTGAACCTTATTTGCTCTAGGTTAACTTCAGACGGATTTTGTTTGAATCTATAGGATATAAAATGAATATAAAAAATAAAAAAATAACGCTTTGTTTGTCTGTTGCATTAGCACTTACCGCTTGTGGTGAGCAAGAAAGTGCTGAAACGTATATTGCACAAGCACAGAAGTATTCAAATGAAAGCCAATATAAAGAATCAATCGTTTCTCTAAAAAATGCCGTGAAATTAGCCCCTAAGAATGGCGAAGTTAGGTTTTTATTGGGACAAGCTTATTTAACCTTAGGTAGCGCCTTAGATGCAGTAAAAGAATTAGAGAAAGCACGAGAGTTAAAATATAAAAGTAAAAAATTATTACCTTTATTAGCACGTGCTTATTTAATTGCAAATGATGATGAAAGTATTTTAGCAATAGAAGATACCGACACTTTAGCTGACGACGATAAAGTACAGTATTTGGCCTATAAAACATTAGCGGCTATTCGTACTCAGCAACTGGATTTAGCCGAAAAAACATCGGAAGAAGCGGTGTCTTTATTACCTGCTAATGTCTTTAGTATGCTTTCACAGGCTTATATTGAACTGGCCCATAATGAGATTGAAAAAGCTGATGCAATAGTTTCTAAAATTAGAAGTATTCGTGATGACATACCAGAAGCAACTATGCTTGAGGCACAAGTTGCAACCGCAAATCAAGATTATGTAAAAGCCAGTCAACAGTATAAACGGTATGAAAAACAACAGCCGAATGCACGTATTGTATATTTACTTATTGCAGATAGTTTATTAAAAGCGGAACGATATGAGGAGGCGGAAAAATATGCGGATGCTATTTTAAAATCATTACCTAATCAACCTTTAGCTAATTATGTTAAAGCTGCTGTTCGTTTCATTGAAAAAGATTACCAACCCGCTGTTGAGTATGCAGAAAAAGCTATTCAAGGGAAATACCTAACACCTCACGTTCGATTGATTGCCGGAGCTGCGTCATATTATTTAGGTCATTTTGAACAGGCACATAATCATTTATCATATATTTCTGATTTGCTGGCGCCAGAACATCCGGCAAGAAAAATGTATATTATTAGTCAGTTTCAACTTGGGCTAATAGATGAATTGACCGATTCGCTAGATTCATTTTCCCCTAAAAGCAAAGAAGATGAACAGTTTCTTTCGAAGTTAAGTTTCAGTTTATATTCAGTAGGTGCAACAAAAGAAGCAAGAGCATTAGCTGAAAAAACAGAAAAAAGTGCTGAAGGGGTGCCTATTGATGATGCACGTCAGGGTATTTTGAAGTTAATGATGAATGATCCGACAGGTATCGAAAACATAGAATCTGCGTTAGAAGAAAATCCTGATTTAGAAGGTGCCGAACTTGCTATTGCTTATGCTGCGTTACAGTCAGGTGATTATGATAAAGCCTTAACTGTAGCCAAAAAATGGCAAGATAAACATCCAGAACTTGCTGGAAGTTATAACATGCTTTCTGCTGTTTATATGGCCCAAAATAAAGTTGATTTAGCAAAAGAAGCATTACAAACAAGTTTAACTAAAGAAGTTGATAATATATTTGCTTTAACTGAATTAGCTAAGTTGTATTTTTCTGAAGGTAATAAGGAAGAAGCGAGAAAATACGCGCAAACGGCGGTTGATAAGTATCCGGATAACCCTAAAGCTTTACGCTATTATTATGCGGCCAAAAATGATAAAGAGGCACTAGCAAAAATCCAACAAGCTTATAAAAAAAATAGCGATAATATAGATTTAAGTTTGTTATATGTAGATGCCTTAATTAACTCTGGCGACTTAGACCAAGCATTAATTGTTTCAAATGCGATGGAGACTAGCGTTAAAACACCGAAGAAAGCTTGGTTACAACGTATAGCTATTTATCGTAGACAAAATAATCAACTTCAAATGTTAACAAGCATCGAAAAGTGGTTGCAAGTGAACCCTTATCATATTGAACCCATCTTAATGATTTCAGATTATTATGTTAAACAAAGACAAGCAGACAAAGCGTTGCAATATCTTGATAAGGCGTTATCTGATCATCACAAAGATAACTTGGCACTCAAAATAGTTAAAATTCAACTACTGTTAGACAATGCTAAGCTTTATGAAGCGAAAACATTTTTTGAAGACCCACAATTTGCGGATATTAATCCAGCACTTAAATCAGGACTTGAAGGGCGTATTGCATTTCTTGAGAAAGACTTTGCTAAAGCAGCAAAAAAACTAACGCCTTTCTATCAAGCCTTCCCAACAAGTCAGAACGCAATATTATTATCACTTGCGTATAAAAATAATAATGATAATGATCTAGCACGAAAAGTATTAACGGATCATCTGGTAAAAAATAGTAAAGATGATCGCGTTCGATTGATTTTAGCTAATGGTTATATTGTCAGTGAACCGGCTAAAGCCATTGTTGAATATGAAACATTGCTTAAAACACAAAGCAAAAATATTATTATTTTAAATAATCTTGCTTGGTTGACTATGGAGCAAGGCGATTTAGATAAAGCGCTTGAATATGTACAAACTGGATATAAAGTGGCACCACAAGTAGCCAATGTGGTTGATACTTATAGTCAGATCTTATTGAAAAGGGATCAAAAAAGAGAAGCCTTATTAAAATCTAAAGAAGCTTACGAATTGTCTAAAGGTAAAGATATCGATATAGCGTTAAATTACGTTGAAATTTTAATTATTAATAGTCGTAATAATGAGGCTAAAAAACTTCTTGCTAATATAGAACCCAAGTCTAGTGCTCAAAAAAATAAAAAAAACAAATTGATAAGTCAGTTATAAAGGATAACTCAGAATGAATCATATTTTTAAGAAGTCACTTATTAGTAGTGTGTTACTGCTAACTTTAGGGTTATCGGCTTGTGGGGATAATAAGTCGGCAGAAGAATATATAACCCAAGGGAAAACTTACATTGATAATAACGATTTTTCAAAAGCTATTGTTGAATTGAAAAATGCCGTTAGATTATCACCAAGCGACGGCAATGCAAGGTTACTACTAGGTCAGTCATATTTAGAGCAAGGTGCGTACAATAGCGCAGAGAAAGAATTATCAAAAGCGGTTGAGTTAGGCATAGATATCAATAGTGTGGTTACTCAATTAGTACAAGTGTATTCAAAATTAAATGATTTTGACGAAGTTTATCGGTTGATTGATGAAAGTGGTTCGGTAAGTGATGAAAACTTTGTCACTATTTTAGCTTATGGTGGTATTACAGCCATTAATGAAAGCAAACTAGATAAAGCGAAAGACTTTCTTAAACAAGCGGTTAATACAGGTGTAGAGTCACCATACAGTTTATTGTCTCAGGGTTATCTTGCTTATATTGATAAAGAGTACGATCAAGGTATTAAAATTGCTGATGAGATTATCACGAATTCCCCGGAAGTTGTAGACGCCTATATTCTAAAAGGTTATTTACATAGCGAAAAAGCAGAATATGTAGAGGCAAGTGCTGCATTTAACACCTTTATCAGTAAGCATCCACAAGATGGTTATGTGCGTTTACTTGAAATTAATAGCTTAATTGGCGCTGGTGAGTTAGATGAAGCGCAAAGTAAAGTGGATAAAATACTTGCAGCAAATAAGCAGGCAACACTAGCGAAATTTTATAAAGCACAAATAAGTTTTCTCAAAGAAGATTATGAGAAAGCAATAGAGTTTGCTGACAGCGCAATTAATGAAGGCTTAGATTTTAAATATACTCGGTTAATTGCTGGTGTGAGTGCGTTTAAACTAAATAGCTATGAACGTGCACATCAACACTTAGTTAAAATAGTAAACGAATTCGCTAGCTATCCTGAAATTCAACGGTTATACACCTTTGTGCAACTTAAATTAGGGTTAATTTCTGATGCTAGCGATACCCTTAATAATTTGAACAGCGAAACTGTATTTGATACTAGCTTATTTGCTGCAGCAGGCATGCAACTCGCTCGTTCGGGCAATATTGAACAAGCCAAAAATATGTTTAGCAAAGCAAATGACCTTGGAGAAGCTAATGCGATTAGTCTTTTTCAAGGTGGTATGTTGAAATTACAAACGGCTGATATATCTGGTGTTGAAGACATCAAAGCTGCGATTAAAGCTGATGATAAATTAAGTAGTGCTTGGTTTACCGTTGCGTTAAGCCATCTTCAAAATAATGATGTTGATAAAGCGCTATCTGCTGCTGAAGAGTGGCAAAAGGTGAGTGCTAGTGATGGTTTAGCGTTAAAGGGGATTATTTATATTCGCCTTAAAGACTATGATAAAGCCAAAGACGCGTTACAAAAAGCCATAACAGCCGATGAGACTAATTTTGGGGCTAAGTTTAACTTGGCTCGTGCTCAAATGCTGTCTGGAGACAGTGCTGCGGCAGTTGAATCAACCAAGGCTTTGATTAACGAAAATCCTAATAGCTTGAAGTCGATGGATCTATTGATTGGGATGTTTAACCAATCAAAACAATTGGATCAAGCCCAGGTATTTATTGATGACGTAATTTTAAAACATCCAACGTTATTAGCTCCGAAAATTGCGAGAGCGCTTGTCTATCAATTTTTAAATCAACCCCAAGATGTTGTTGACTTATTGTCAGCTGAAAAGCAAAGGTTAACGCCAGAAGGCTGGTTACTGCTTGGCGACAATCAACTTAAGTTAAAGGATATCAGAGGAGCCTATGCCTCATTTCAACAATGGCGTATGACTTACCCTCTTGATTTAAAAGCATGGTTAAAAGAGTTATTGATATTAGACATTTCTAATCAAAATCAAAAAGCATTAGATTTGATTTTACTTGCGGAGAAAAATTATGGAACACATCCGCAAATGACGTTATTGAAATTAAATTATCAAACAAAATTAGGGTTATTAACTGAAGCTGACGATACTTTAAATTTAATTAAAGCACAAAAAATTGATGTTGATATGTTAGATAGATTTGAAGGGCAATTAGCATTAAGTAAAGGGGATTATCAGAAAGCTGAAAATTTACTGAGTAAGTATTATACGCAGTACCCAGATTTGGAATCAGCCGAGTTATTAGCCTTTGCATTGGCTAAAAATGGCAAACTAAAAAGTGCTAGTGATTTGCTTGAACAAGAATTTGAAAGTAAACGGGGAACGCTGAAAGGATTATTTACAGTAGCTAGCTTTTTTTCAGCAACTAATCAAATTGAAAAAGCGATTACCTATTATCAAAAGATTATAGCGAAACAACCAAAGAGCTTTATTGCCTTAAATAATTTAGCCTTGAAAACCTTTAAGTTAAAAGACTACACATTAGCAAAAGAATACGCGTTGAAAGCTTTAGCTGTGTCTCCAAAAGATCCTAATGTATTGGATACGGTTGGTTGGATAGCTTATGCAAAAGGTGAAACTGATGAGGCATTAGAGTATCTTCGCCAAGCATATAACTTAGCACCTAATAATCAGGAAATTAAATCACATTATTTAGAGGTTCAGAATTCGGTAAAGGGTAATTAACGGGTGAATATAACTGTCAGGATCTTTTACAGTTTTGATCTTATAAAATTCCCACGAGTTACTATGGTGTTGTTTTTAAAGTGTTTTTTGTAGTTGGCACAGCGTATGCATTATTAGTGACAGATAACTAATTGGTACATTTAAAGGATTTGAAAATGAAATTAAGAAATACAATACTAGCTTTAGTTTTAGCAGGTGCTACTTCAGCGGTTAATGCAAGTGAAATTGACTTTAAAGGTTCACAATACGGTGGCTTTGACGTTACATTCGACTTGATTGACTTTTTGCCTGAAACAGCAAACGTAACTCAAACAGATGATACAAGCGGTGATTTAAGCGGTAACGACGGTTTTCAAGAATCTGGTTTAACAAGTGTTGTTAGCCTTACATTAAATAACGTTGGTGTTCCATACTATAATACTTCATTTGATAGTACTCCGGGATTTGAATCAGACATGGTGCTTTTCTTTGATTATAATATTCAAGGTATGGCGACTAACACTGGTGCAGAAACTGTAGTTAACTTTACAAATGTTGTTAATGCTGAACTTTATTTATATTGGGATGCTGATGCTGATAACACAACTGGTACTTCTGGTCGTGAAACACGTGTAAGCTTAGCTAACTTTATGTTAAATCAAGGTAGCTGTAACATTGAATCTTCTATAGATGCTGGTACTGGTAACGTAAGCGTTAATTCTCAAAACTCATCTTGTGGTTTGAACTTAGCTGGTAACTTTGCTGCTGGTAACTTTTATTCAGCTTGGGGTCAAGATTTAAGCACATTAGTTTCTCCTGTAACTGTAGATTATACTGCTACAGTTCAGAAGTTTAATGGCCTTAACTACAACTACAATGGTGCTGCTACTCAAGACTTTACTATTACACATGATGCAAACATGAGCATTAATGTTCCAGAGCCAACTTCAATTGCGATTTTAGGCTTAGGTCTTTTAGGTTTAGCTGGTACACGTCGTCGTAGCTAATCACTAAATATATATTTTAAGAACCGAGTGATGTCACTCGGTTTTTTTATGCCTGAAATTTGAGTAAAACCTTGTAGACGGGTATTCATATAAGTAAATTATTTTGAATTGTTCTTGTTGGGCTAAAGCCCAACCTACAATGATTATCAATCGACAGCCATGAATGTAGGTCGGTATTTATGCTGACAAGGAGATGTTGCAATAGGATTTGTAGGTCGGTATTTATGCCGACAAGGAGATATTGTAATAGGTTTTGTAGGTCGGTATTTATGCCGACAAGGAGATATTGTAATAGGAATTGTAGGTCGGTATTTATGCTGACAAGGAGATATTGTAATAGGTTTTTTAGGTCGGTATTTATGCCGACAAAAGGTATTGTGGTTTGATATTAATCTCGACCAATCATTTAAATTCTTGTTGGGCTAAAGCCCAACCTACAACGATTATCGATTGATAGCTATGAATGTAGGTTGGTATTTATGCTGACAAAAGGTATTGTGGTTTGATATTTATCCTGACTAATCATTTAAATTCTTGTTGGACTAAAGCCCAACCTACAATGATTATCGATTGATAGCCATGAATGTAGGTGGGTATTTATGCCGACAAGGAGATGTTGCAATAGGATTTGTAGGTCGGTATTTATGCCGACAAGGAGATATTGTAATAGGTTTTGTAGGTCGGTATTTATGCCGACAAGGAGATATTGTAATAGGAATTGTAGGTCGGTATTTATGCCGACAAGGAGATATTGTAATAGGTTTTGTAGGTTGGTATTTATGCTGACAAAAGGTATTGTGGTTTGATATTTATCCTGACTAATCATTTAAATTCTTGTTGGGCTAAAGCCCAACCTACAGCGATTATCGATTGATAGCTATGAATGTAGGTCGGTATTTATGCCGACAAAAAGTATTGTGGTTTGATATTAATCTCGACCAATCATTTAAATGTTTGTAGGGCTAAAGCCCAACCTACAACGATTATCAATTTAAAGCCCAACCTACAGCGAATATCGATTGATAGCCATATATGTAGGTCGGTATTTATGCCGACAAAAGGTATTGTGGTTTGATATTAATCTCGACCAATCATTTAAATGTTTGTAGGGCTAAAGCCCAACCTACAACGATTATCGATTGATAGCCATGAATGTAGGTCGGTATTTATGCCGACAGAAAAGACTTATGGTTTGAGCATTAAATCTTTTAGAGGTTTTCTTATTGAACGAGACGTAGGTAATTGACCTCTTCCTAATCGACCTAAAAATAAGGTGTTCTCAGTATTCGGTAATAAATCCTCAAACATAGCTCGACCTTTTTCTGCATTACGAACAACCGCTTCATTTTCTGTAAATTTAATATCTTGTCTTAAATATTTAGAAAAAATTACCGGTGTTTGTTCGGGTTGAAAGCCAAGACCGAGTTTTGCTGTAGTTAACCAAAAACGTTGTAGCGCTCGTCCAGCTGTAACATAGTCTTCAACTGATTTCGCTTCGTTGTCCGCTTGTATGGCAAAGTGAGCACAACTTTTTAAACTAGGAATAAAATCTAATTGGATGCGAGGTAAAACCGTTCCAGCAAAATACTTATTCATAAACTCAATGCGATCCCAGCCTTTAAATAACCATTGCATTAATCTAGCTGTTGCCCAGTCTACACCAAGTGCTTTTTCAGGGATTTTAGTTTCACTAAACTGTTTATGCCAATCAATAATTTCTCTGTGGGTATAAAAGGCTTCTTTCATGGTTAAGCGAGTTTTGGCATTGCAAAAATTAAGTTTTGCTAATTTCAAACGGTCATCAAACGATTCAAACCATGTTAGGCGATAGCCTTCTGGCAAGGCACTTTCTAATTCTGTTTTTTCACTACTGGTTAGAGCTCTTGTACCCATAGCTCGTCGTTGAACGGCTCTGATTTTTATAAACGGAAATAAGTCACTGGTTTTTACTGTGTCATCTTCAGTGAGGTTAACTGTTATTTTAATGTGTTTGTCATCACTAAAATCGTTGGTTGTTTCAATGGCAAAACCAAATTGGGCCGCGGCAATGGCAACAGTTTCAAGTAATATCCCATGTGCTAAATGGCTTGAGTGGCCGTCTAGATCATAAACACAGTGTTCTCTGGTATCTGTACCATGGATAATAAAGGATGTATCGTTGATAATTTCAAACTGCCATGTTTGCATGTTATCGCCACTGGGTGCCCAACGTGCATAATCGAGGATTTTCTCTATAGGCGTCAGTTCTACTGGTTCTTGCTGTGGAGTTGTTGGCAGCTTGCTAAGTAATTTCTTTTTACCAATAGCAAATGCGATACGTTGAATAAGGTTATTATTTCCGCCGGGGCGCCATGTTTTTTTGAATCGATTGGTATAGGGGTCAAAATGTAGTCCCCATGGCACATTTAGTACTTTGCCGCGATTAAGTAATATTTTAACTACTTGTGTGCCAGCAACACCTGATGCTAATTGACAACCCATCATGGTAGAAGGGCCTTTTTTGTTACCAAGATCTAATCGCGTAGGATCTACTAAATAAGCTTGTTGTAATGCTGCGGGTGTTAAACCGAGGAAAAAGCGTAAGTATTGTTCATTTTCAGTGTAACCTTCTAAACGAAAATACTCTTCAAAGGTCATTTTTCCAGGAAGAAAGTTTAAATAGGCAGTCCCCATACCTATAGGGGCAGCAGTTGTAGCTGGAATACCTTTTTCAGCACATAGTTTAAACACATGTTTTCTGGCTTCGATAGCAAAAAAGTCTAATGAGTCAACGTAGCAATCAACATCATCTAAAAAGGCATCGGTATTTTCGTGATTAATGCCTTCCGGAAATACGTTAATTTCAACGTCAGGATTAATAGATTTGGCCATTTCGACCATAACATCTAGTTTTTTTCTATCGTAAGTGTTGGTATTTGCGCCGGCTTGTCGATTGGTATTTTCACAACCAAATTCATCAAAATCAGACAGGTTAAATTTTGAAATACCTACGCGAACTAAGGTGAGTAAATGTGAACCACCCACTCCACCCATTCCTGCTATGGCTATTCTTTTGGTTTTTAGGATTGCTTGTTCATCTTCAGTAAACCAGCCAATATTTCGAGAAAAGGCAAGGTCATAGCTAAAAGCGTCGCTCATTATAGGGCTCTCTATCTATCAGTTACATCTGTACTTGGAATTTTAAAGGGTTCGTTATTATATTGTTTTAGTTCTATTTGCTCGGCCATTTCTTTATAAATAATGGCATATAGCTCTTCAAGTTGTTCAGTGAGATCTTTATGAAAGTCATCTTCAGCTAAATAGAACATGGCGCGTTGGCCATGATAATCTGTTTCATCACCAATTTGTTGGAAAGGCAGTCCGAAACGCTTCAAGCGTCTATTCAGTCTTGGCTCCATCATGACCACCATACCTTGGTGTTGACATAAACTTGCTAATGCAATGCCGCCTAAGTACAACCCCATGGCGATATTAGGAAAGTTACGACGTTCCTCTTCTGAATAGATAGTTTGTGGATTGATGTTATTAAGTACATAAGGTACATTTTTTTCTTTTTCACGACGTCTAAACGAAGCAAGTACAGCTAAGCGTGATATTTCACCAAAACTACCGCGAGGTAGGGTGCTAGTATCAAACACTTCTTTTCTAGCGCTGTGTAGACAATTCGCTTCAAAAGGTAATGGTTTGTTAGGATCATCTGTTGGGGGGATTATTAAGCGAATACACCCCGCAAAGACGCCTGTGCGTCTATGTTCTAATAAGCAATGATATGCGTAGTCGTCGCATTCATCAGATTCCATTTCTTGCTCGTTTTCGGGCTCCCAGCCTAACTCAGAACTATAGACACCATATCTAATTTTGAATGCTTCTTGTCTGAGTTCTTTCGTATCAGCAAATCGTATTCTGAAAAATTGATTAAAGTTTTCCGCAATTGAATATTGAGTCATTGTTCGTTTGCAATTTCAACGGTTATATTATGTATCTTTAAATATAACAGTTATAAATTGTTTCACCTCGTTTTTATTGATATTTATTTGATATACGTCAGTAAATATTAAAGAAATAACCCCAACTTTAAAGACCTACGATTTTAGTCATTATGTCACACGCATTTTATTGATATACAACAATAAATGACTCAGTGTCCAATGGCAATGCTTGCTATTGTTTATTTAACCAAAATACGTATTCTTTTTTATTAATTATTTATGAATACAAAGGATGATTCAGTATATTCTTAAATGCCTAATGCTTTTACTTTCATCGGCAATATTTTGTTAGCGGTATAATATCCTTTAAAAAAAAGCGCTTCTTTTTGATCAGGGGTCATATTAAAGTCTACCGCGGATGATAAACCGGTATTAACCACTACAGTATTATGCCAAAACTGATTATTTATATACTCCCTTGAAATAGTCGTCATAAAGGTTCTGATCAATAAACTGATGTATTGCACAATAGGGAAAATTCCTTTGACTTTGATTTCATCGTATTCATATTCTCCTTTTAAACGAAAACAAATCACGGGGGTATCATCGCCGGCCCAATCGCGGTGTAATGCATCTTCAGAGAGTATGCTGCCATCTACCATGAGGTGTTTACCAAAGGTTTTAAAACTAAATACTAATGGGATTGACATAGAAAACCTGACAGCCAAAGACACTTTTACATCCGGAGTGTGTGCTTTATCAAAAATTACGGGTTGCCCTCGGGCAACGTCTGTTGCAACAATGTGTAGGTTATAATCGAGTTCAGCGAACGTTTTACCGTTGAGTAATTTGTCCATCCATTTTTCAAAGACATCTCCTGAGCTTAAACCTCCGCTGCGAATCAATTTAATTAATGAAAATTCACGGAACTGGTTGTAATCAGTATTTAGAGCGATATGCTTTATTTCTGCTAAGGTTAGTCCTGATGCGTATAAACTGCTGATGATACTCCCTCCAGAAACCCCTACTAAATGATCAAATTCAATGTTGAATTCTTGCAATGATTGCAATATACCGACATGAGCTGGTAAACGTGTGCCACCACCAGCAAAAATAGGTACTATTTTTTTTGTTATCATCTTTTCACATACTCATTATTGTCGATAAAATTGACACCACATTATTTAGTGCACTTACTATGAGTATGGTTAATATTCGTAAATTTGCGTAATTGTAAAAAAATCTTTGCTACACTAAGGCAACTCTTTATTGATCGCTCATGTGGAATTTTTATGGCTAACTATTTTCGCCAAACAGGATTGTTCGCTGTTTTGGCTTTATTGATTAACTTCGTCGCTAATGCAGAACTTGCTGATACGGTAGAAAAAATAAAGCCCTCTGTAGTAGGGATTGGAATACACACGCCAACAGGGAGGCCACAAAATCGTCTTAATGGTACAGGGTTTGTAGTTGGTAATGGTCAATATGTAGTGACTAATTATCATGTGGTGCCTAAAGAATTAGACGTAAATTTGCTGCAGCAAATGGCGGTGTTTGTTGGTACGGGCAAAGCGTCAAAGGTGAGAAAAGCACGCTTAGTTGGTACGTCGGCAAAATATGACTTAGCGTTATTGAAAATAGAAGGTAGTCCATTACCTGCAGTAAAACTGGCTGGTGACGCTTTTTTACGAGAAGGTAGTCATGTTGCTTTTACAGGCTTTCCTATTGGTGCGGTATTAGGATTATATCCGGTTACTCACAGAGGGATTATTGCCAGTATTACCCCAACCATTATTCCTGTGGAAAATGCAGGGTCAATTAATATCGCTATGTTAAAACGCTTACGTGATCCCTATCTCGTTTATCAACTTGATGCAACGGCATACCCAGGTAATAGTGGCAGTGCTTTATATAATATTAAAACGGGCGAAGTCGTTGGTGTGATTAATAAAGTTTTTGTGCAACAAACGAAAGAGGCGGTGATCACTAATCCAAGTGGTATCACTTACGCGATTCCAATTAAGCATCTATTTGAGTTATTAAAAGAAAATAATGTGAAATGGTAGCGAGTGGCAACTTATTCTATTCGTCTGCAAGGACGCTTGTTTGGTGTGTTGATGCTGCTGGGAGTAGCTCAGATATAGGGACAAGTTTTACATTATTCTTTTCAAGTAACGGGATTAACGTCATTAATGCGGCAACCGTCTCAGGATGAGGATGGGCGATTGCTACCGCTTTTTTATTTCGAAGTGCGTACTTGATTAATGATTCAAACTGTTTGGTAATATAGTCTTTGTCTAAGTTATTATCTAAGAAAATACGTCTACCTATGTTGGGTACACCAAAGCGACGTGCAACTCTTCTCGCTTTACTTTTACTGGTGGTAACACTATCAACAAAAATCATATTTTGTTCTTTTAGGTAGCGCATAGTCCACGCCATAGGGCTATATTGTGTTGTTAAGTAACTACCCATATGATTATTAATGCCTATGGCAAAAGGAATTTCATCAAAAGCACTTGCTAGTGTTGCTCTGATTGTTGTTTCATCCATGTCACTTGTTAACGCACCAGGGCCTAACAGTTTATCTTGATTATTTGATTCCATCGGAATATGAATGATGACGTCATGATCACTATGGTAGGCAATTTCCGCTAATGATTTGCCGTATGGGGTATGCGGAAGTACTGCAAAAGTGATATTACCAGGGAGAGTTAGAGTTGCTACATCCGTTTTTCGATAGCCTATATCATCAATGATAATGGCGACTTCTGCTTGCTCTGCTGAGCATATCGAAACAAAGTTGATGAGTAGTAAAGCTAGCAGTATTCTCACGGCGTATTATTATTATTGTAAGCGTAAAATGAAATGCTAGATTAGCAGTAATGTACAATGAAATCGATAAGTGAATGCATTTTTCTTTAGCGACACCATAGTTTAGGGTTAACGGCTTTACCATTGTGCCTAATTTCGAAATACAAGCCAGATTGATTTTGCCCGCCACTTTGGCCTACCAATGCGATTGGCTCACCAGTTTCTACTCGGTCACCCACAGACTTAAGTAAGGCTTGATTGTGCCCATATAAGCTCATATAGCCATCCCCGTGATCAACTACAGTCACTAAACCATATCCTTTAAGCCAGTCAGAAAAAAGCACTGTACCGTTATGTATGGTGGTAACTTGTCTACCCGTAGGTGCTGATAAAAGTACACCTTTCCATTTTAAATACCCTTGTTTTCTTGACCCAAAACTTCGACGGATTTTACCTTTGACAGGCCATGACAACTTACGTTTTAACCGGCTTAGCCCTTTTAAATTTGCCTCTTGCTGACTAAGCTTTGCTATACGTGCTAATGCTGCTCTTAAGTTTTTTTCTTCTTGGGTTAATTTTTCTAATGTTTGTTGGCTGTTAAGTAGTTGTTTACTTAATTTGGCTATGGTTTGTTCTCGTTGAGTTTTTTCTTGGCTAAGTTGTTGACGTTGTGAGGTTTGCTCTGCTTTAAGGCTTTTTAGTTTTTCAATCTGCGTCAGTTGATCCACTTTAACCTGATGAAGCTGAGTAATAGTGCTTTGAAATTGTTCTATTTCTTTGATGCGCGCTTGATTTAAATATTGATAATAGGTGACGCTTCGTTGCACTCTTGCTGGGTTTTCTTGGTTCAATAACAACTTGATATAGTCATGATTACCTGATGAATATGCCGCTCTTAATTGTTTCGCGAGTAGCTGTTCCTGCTGGTTTTTCTGTTGTATCAACTTGATTTGTTGTTGTTCTAAAGCGGATAGTTTAGTTTGTGTTTCTACTAAGTTTTGCTGGGTTTTTGCTAATTGATTTACAACTGATGATATAGCTAAATCACTTTGTTTGAGTTGTTGTTCTAATTTGGCTCTTTGCGTATTAACTTGTTTGATAGTGGATTTTTGTTGATCAATTTGCTGTTTAATTTGATCAAGCTTTTGGTCAGCGCCATTATCTTGTAGGAATGGTGCTGCATTTAAAGGCAATACATTAAAGGTTAGACTGCTAATACAGCCTAACCCTAGTATGGCAAAGAGAGAAAACCATTTACTCATTTAATCACAACAATTAACTTAAGGTCATTAACGGGGTGCCGGTCATTTCTTCTGGTTGCTCTAGCGCCATTAAACGTAAGATTGTCGGTGCTATATCACTTAAAGCACCTTCTTTCGCAGCTTGTGCTGGGCGACCGTAATAAATTAAAGGAACAGGTCCGCAGGTATGAGCAGTATGTGCTTGCCCTGACTTGTTATCAACCATTTGCTCTGCATTACCATGATCGGCGGTAATTAAACACTCGCCACCTGTTTTTTCTAAGGCGTTAATTACGCGACCAATACAGGTATCAATGGCTTCGCATGCTTTGACAGCAGCATCAAATTTACCTGTATGACCTACCATGTCACCATTTGGGTAATTACATACAATGAAGTCGTGTTCACCACTTTCAATTGCCGCAACAAGTTTATCGGTTAGTAATGCTGAATTCATTTCAGGTTGTAAATCATAGGTAGCTACATGTGGAGAGGGAACTAATATACGTTGTTCACCCACAAATTCATTTTCTCTGCCACCACTGAAGAAAAAAGTTACATGAGCATACTTTTCTGTTTCGGAGATCCGTAGCTGGGTTTTGTTATTCTTTTCAAGCCATTCGCCAAGCACATTATGTAATGCTGTAGGTGGAAACGCACAGCTAGTTTTGATATCAGCAGCATATTCAGTCAACATAACAAAGTCAGAAAGCTTAGGTTGTTTTTCTCGTTGGAAACCATCAAAGTTTTCGTCCGTAAAACAACGAGTAAATTGGCGAGCGCGATCTGCACGGAAATTCATAAAAATTAATGAATCTCCATCGTTTATCCCTATGGTTTCGCCCTGAGCATTAGTAATTGCACTTGCTTGTACAAACTCGTCATTTTCATCTCGTTGGTATGCTGCGGCTAATGCCTCTTCAGCATTATCAAACTTAAATTCTGCTTTACCTGCCGTCATTAAGTTATACGCACTTTCGACACGGTCCCAACGTTGGTCTCTATCCATGGCAAAATAACGGCCAATAATCGATGCTACTTGACCACAGCCTAATTCGTTAAATTTGTTCTGTGCTTTTATGATTGAATTTTTTGCGCTACGTGGCGGGGTGTCTCTACCATCGAGAAAAGCATGCAAATAGACTTTTTTAGCACCTCTTGCATTGGCAAGTTCAATCATGGCAAACATATGGTCTTCATGACTGTGTACACCACCAGGTGAGAGTAAACCAAAGATGTGTACTGCGCCATCTGCGGCAATAGCTTTATCCACTGCGGTACATAAGGCCTTGTTATGTTGAAATTCACCGTCAGCAATTGATTTTGTTATTCGAGTAAAGTCTTGATAGACAATACGACCAGCACCCAAATTAACATGACCAACTTCAGAGTTACCCATTTGACCATCGGGTAGCCCTACTGCCATACCTGAGGTTTGTATTAACATATTAGGATAATTTGCCTTTAAATTATCGAGGACTGGTGTATTTGCATGGAAAATTGCATTCGATTCAGTCTCTTCACGATAACCCCAACCATCAAGAATTAATAAAACGGTCGATTTTTTGTTTGGCATGATCATCCTCATTTCTTATTGTTAATAGATTTTTCATTAGTATATCAAGCAAAATGCTCAAATTCTTTAGAATAACTAGATAAAAATGTTCTATTGAAGAACTTGAATAAAGCTTGAGTGTACTAAATTAATAAAATAGGCAAAAAAATGTCCTATCTGAGTAGTAAATCGCGTAAATACGCTGTAAAAAATGCTAGTAATCTGTATACTGACGGCAATTTTATTTATCTACAATATGTGAATTTTTATGGATCAATTTATCACCTTTTTAACAGCTCATCCAATGTTAAGTGCTGCATGGGTTGGGATACTAGTAGCAATTGTTGTCATGACAATTAGAATTCAGTTTTCTCCTATTAAGCAATTAAGCCCGCAAGAGTTAACCTTTGCGGTCAACAAAGAAGACGGTGTGGTTTTAGATATTCGTTCAGATAAGGATTTTAAAGCTGGTCATATTCTTGATGCCATGCATCTAACGGTAGAGAAAATTAACAAAAATGAATTAGGTGCCCTTGAAAAATATAAAGACAAACCCATCATTGTAGTATGTGCTGCAGGTATTACCGCATCTACAGTAGCATCGAAGTTATTTAAAGCGGGTTACAGCAAAACTAGCTTACTTAAAGGTGGTATGAATGCATGGATAAATGCAAGCTTACCGGTTCAAAAGTAACTAATAAGGTCGTAAACATGACAGTAGAAATATATACCAAAGTTACCTGTGGTTATTGCATGAGAGCAAAAGCATTACTTGAGCAAAAGAATGTTGAGTTTCGTGAAATCAAAATAGATGGCGATAATGCGCTTCGCAATGAGATGATTGAGCGAAGTCATGGTGGTTACACTGTACCTCAAATTTTTATCAATAATCAGCCCATTGGCGGATGTGATGAATTATTTGCATTACATGGACAAAATAAACTTGATGCGTTGTTAGCGGGTCAATAAATCATAAATTAAAATAAATTAGTAAGTGCAACTATGTACTTGCTTATAGCATAGGAAATAAAAGAATGGCTGATGAAATACAAAACGGCGCAGAAGGCACTACAGAAGCAGCACCACAATTTGCAATTCAACGTGTTTATACTAAAGATTTATCTTTTGAAACACCTAACTCTCCAGCGATTTTTCAGAAAGAATGGAAACCAGAGCTTAAATTAGACTTAGATACACGTTCTAACAAGTTATCAGATGATACTTATGAAGTGGTTTTAGCTTTAACTGTAACGGCCACAGTTGAAGGGCAAACAGCCTTTTTAGCTGAAGTACAACAAGCGGGTATATTTACTATTGGTAACTTACCTGAAGCTCAATTGGCACATACCATTGGCGCTTTTTGTCCAACTACATTATTCCCATATGCTCGTGAAGCAGTGGCAAGTTTAGTTAACCGTGGTTCATTCCCACAAATTAACTTAGCACCAGTAAATTTTGAAGCTTTATTTGCTTCGTATGTACAGCAAAAGGCTGCAGAAGTACAAGCAGCACAAGCCGCAACAGAAACTCATTAATTCGGTAATATAATGGCTGATATTTGTGTATTAGGAGCAGGTTCTTACGGAACCGCTCTTGCTATTTGTTTAGCAAGAAATGGTCATAAAACCCTTTTGTGGGGGCGCAATGCTGACCATATTCAACAGATGAAGCAGTCATTGTCGAATGAAAAGTATCTACCGGGTATTAAGTTTCCACCCACATTAGAAGTGGAATCTGATTTAGAAACAGTAGTCCAATCAAGCCGTAATATACTGGTTGTTGTGCCTAGCCATGCCTTTGGCGATATACTAAAAGAAATTAAACCTTGGTTAAAAAATGATGCGCGCTTAGCGTGGGCAACGAAAGGCCTTGATCACGAAACCGGTCGATTATTGCAAGATGTAGCGCGTGATATTTTAGGTGATGCTATTCCGCTAGCTGTCTTATCAGGCCCTACTTTTGCTAAAGAAATGGCAGCAGGTTTAGCCACGGCAATCTCACTTTCTTCTACAGATGAAGACTTTTCCAAAGATCTGTCTGATTTACTCCATTGTGAAAAATCATTTAGGGTTTACCCTAATAATGACTTTATTGGTGTTCAGTTAGGCGGAGCTGTTAAGAATGTTATTGCTATTGGTGCAGGTATGGCTGATGGTATAGGCTTTGGCGCGAATGCTCGAACCGCACTTATCACACGTGGTTTAGCTGAAATGACTCGATTAGGTATAGCGCTAAATGCTGAACCTAGTACTTTTATGGGTATGGCAGGGTTAGGTGATTTAGTTTTAACCTGTACTGATAACCAATCAAGAAATCGTCGTTTTGGTTTAGCATTAGGGCAGGGGAAAGGTGTACAAGAAGCCATGACTGAAATTGGTCAAGTGGTTGAAGGTTATCGTAATACCAAAGAAGTCTATATGCTGGCACACCGCATGAAAGTTGAAATGCCTATTGTCGACCAAGTCTACCAAGTGTTATATCAAGGTAAAGCGGCCAAGTTAGCCGCTTACGATTTACTTTCTCGTGAGCGTAAACACGAATAATTTGTCTCGTTAAATATTTAAACTGCGTTAGTAAATCCTAGCTGACGCCAGGCTTCAAAGATAATAACAGCCGTGGCATTTGATAAATTCATACTGCGGCTATCTTTTAACATTGGTATTCTTATTTTATCTTCGTCAGGTATCTGCTGACGGACATCTTCAGGTAGTCCTGCGGTTTCTGAACCAAAAAGTAAATAATCACCTAACTTAAATTCAACATCGCCGTAATAGTGGGATGTTTTCGTGGTAACTGCCAGTATGCGGGCAGGTTGTTCTGATTCGATAAATGCTTGAAAATTTTTGTAACGTTTTATCGCTGCAAATTCGTGATAATCAAGACCAGCTCTTCTTAGTTTCTTATCTTCTAAATCAAAGCCTAATGGTTCAATAAGGTGTAATCTAAAGCCTGTATTAGCACAAAGTCGAATAATATTTCCGGTGTTAGGTGGAATTTGTGGCTGAAATAGCACAACATCTAACATATATAAGCTCTCTTGGTTTAGTATAAGTCAGTTACATTATACCTTGCCTAGTTAAACAGTGAATAAAGATTTTATGATTGAAGAAAAACACCCTAAGCCACATGATTATAACTATTTAGTTCGATTGGCTGCTTTTATGGCAACAGCCACTGCTTTAATACTATTAATTTTAAAGCTTTATGCTTGGTTTGCTACTGATGCAAGTGCCATGCTTGCTTCCGCCACCGATTCATTACTCGATGTTTTTGCGTCATTGATGAATGTGATTATTTTACGTTTTGCCCTCGCGCCACCAGATTCAGAGCATAAATTTGGCCATGGGAAAGCAGAAAGTTTAGCTGGATTGGTTCAGTCTGCTTTTGTTTTAGGCTCAGCACTACTGCTTATTGTAAATGGTGTTGATCGTATTATTACACCTAAAGCGATTGTGCAATCAGAAGTCGGGATCATCATTAGCATTATTGCGATTGTAATGACCTTGCTACTCGTATTAGTACAGCGCTATGTAATAAAACATACCGCTTCTGTGGCGATTAGTGCTGATGCTTTGCATTATCAGTCGGACTTATTATTAAACTTTGGGGTACTTGTGGCCTTGTTTTTAAGCCAAGGTTATTGGTTAAGAGCTGACGGAGTATTTACAGTGTTAGTTGGTGCATACTTACTTTTGGGGGCTTCAAAAATAGTATGGTTAAGTGTTAATCATTTGATGGATCACGAACTTGAACAGGCCGACATTCTTAAAATTAACCAAATCGTTGAAAAACATAAACAAGCTAAAGGATTACATGATTTACGTACTCGTCAGTCAGGTAATATTCGTTTTATTCAATTGCATTTAGAGCTTGATGATAGGTTGAGCTTACTTGAGGCACATAGAATTGGTGAAATGATAGAAGCGGAAATAGAAAGTGAGTTGTCTCCTTGTGAGGTGATTATTCACCATGACCCTGTCACTATTAATGAAACCGTTTAATGGTGCTGTTTTAGCCAGTTGAGGGTTTTGTTAAGTGCTTGTTGGCGATACGTGTCGTCTTCAAAGAATAATTCATGATAGGCGCCATTAATTTTATAAGGTTTATGACTGCTGCATAATTGTGTATTACGTTGATATAAGGCATGACAAAAATCATCCTGAGTGGCGCTGTCTACGATACTGTCTTCACCTGCTTGTAAAATAAGCACGGGTGTTTTGATTTTATCAATATCGTTAAAAATATCTTTATTGGTTTGTAAGGCTTGGGATAACCACTGAAAAGTCACGCCTCCAAGTTGTACATGCTGGTGCTGTTGATAACGTTTGATAAAGGTTTGATAGCGAGAGGGTGAGTGCGTGAGAATATTATCGGCAAACTCTTTAGCTTTATAATCATTTTGACCTAAGAAGTACCATGGCTCACTTGATAAGACGTTATTTAAAAAAGCCCCAGAATGTATGAGATTTTTGGCTAGCCATAATGGTATTCCGCCACTGTTAATGGCAAACATAGGGGAAGATAATACTGCTGCCTTCACTAAGTTAGGATGTAACTGTAAAACCCTTGTGCCTATAGCACCCCCCATTGAATGAGCAAGGAGTAATGGTTTAGTACCGGGTAAGCAAGATGGATTAACATGCCCGGTTATAAAGGTGGCTAGATCATCTGCATAATCATCAAAGCGTTTTACATAGCCTTTATGGGGGTTAGTGGTCATCCGCTGGGATAAGCCTTGCCCACGATGATCTATAATGAAAATGTTGTAACCGTGCTGATAAAGTTCGAAAGCCAGTTCTTGGTACTTAATATAACTTTCTACTCGACCGGGTGAGATGACTAAGCATTGGTGGTTCGTTTGATTAGTAAATGTAGCAAAGTGTATCTTGATATTATCAATACCATTGAAGGTTGAGAAATTACCTTGCTGCCAAAATGTAGCTAACGCTTTAGAAGCGCTAGCAATTGGTAATTGTGAGTTTTGAGTCATTGCTAGGCTCGCCTGTATATTCCATAGCAGTATTATTATACAAAATATCTGTTTTAGTAGCACAAACATAAATTTAATGAGTTTGTCATCGCGGCAGTTCAATTTCGACAGTTAAACCTATCGACGGATTGTTTTTAGCAAATATTTTACCATTATGCGCTAATATTGCTTGTTGTGCGATAGCTAAACCAAGTCCAGTACCACCAGTAGTACGATCCCTAGCGTTTTCCACACGGTAAAAAGGTTGGAATAACCGATCAATAGACTCTTCAGGAACTCCCGGTCCGGTATCACTGAAAGCAATAGTTATTCTATCTTCATAGCATGACATAGTGACTTCAATTTTTGAGTTGGAATGACTATATTTGACAGCATTAGAAAGAATATTTGTGATGGCGCTAATGATGAGATTATTGTCCGCTTGGACGATACATTTTTCTGGCATCGTTGCATTTATAGTAATGGCTCTATCATTGGCTACATACTGACAATCCGTGATAGATGAGGTTAGTAGGGCACAAAGATCACAAGACTGTAAAGTGAGATATTGAATGGTATTTTCCAAACGAGATAAAGATAATACTTCAGCAATCATCTCATCTAATCGACTGACTTCAAGTTCACAACGCGCTAAATGAGTGGTTAATGCCTCTTTATTATCAATAGATTGGAGTGATAAACCTATGGCCATTTGTAGGCGGGTCATTGGCGATCTTAATTCGTGGGAGACATCACCTAATAAACGTTGATGCGCTGTAATATTTTGCTCAAGCTTTTCTGCCATTTGGTTAAAGCTACGGCCGAGATCACCGAGTTCATCATTGCGTTTGGTTGTTTTTGTATCAACACGCGTTGTCAGTTGTCCATTACCTATTTTTGCTGCGGCTGACTTGATTTTGAGTAATGGATTACTCAGAGAACGCGCTAATAACCACGACAATAACATACTGACTATAATTGGGATCCCAATACGTGCCCAAGCAGGTAGCTGCAAAACATATGAGCGAAAATGCGGACTACCACTTGGGACGACAATATAAAGTTGGTATTGAGTGTTTTCAATGGTGGTATTTAACGGGCCTGTGATCCGCGCATTAGCAAACTGTATGGTCGACGGGTTATGAAAACTGTTTTTCTCAATATAAGGAATTAAAGGTGTTAAAAAAGGCTTTTTACTAGCATAGACTTTATTGGTATCTATTGCTTTAATTAAAATTGCTTCGCCTTTAAAAGATGGGCTTTTAGCGACTAAGTTATTCAGAGTCAGTTTTCTGGATTTTTCGATGCGTTTTATGACACGTGAAAGCTTAGATATATCCTTTTTATGCAAAGGCATTAGAATACTTTCTTCAGCGAGTTGTGAAGAAATTACACGGGTTAGTACCATAGATAAAATAGCAAATAACCAAAAAGCAATGAACAGCTTAAAAGCAGTAGATGATAAAGATTTAGTGAGCCTTTTGAGCATTAAGATGGCTCTCCTGATAAAAAGAGATAACCGGCACCACGTATTGTTTTTAATTTTTCATGGCTGGTATTGGTTTGTAGTTTCCGGCGAATATTACTAACGTGCATATCAATACTACGGTCAAATGCGCTGAGTCGTCGGTTGAGTACTTGCTCTGATATTTGCTCTTTACTGACAATTTTTCCGTGCTGATTCATAAGTAATTCAAGGATTTGATATTCAGTACCTGTTAATTCCACTTTATGTTCATGGCAATATACTTCCCGGGTAGCATTGTCGAGAAGCACATGGTTGATTTCTAATTTATTGGTGCTTTTTTTACTATTTTGAACAATCTCAATACGACGTAATATCGCGTTGATTCTTGCTAATAGTTCTTTATGTTGAAACGGCTTAGCTAGATAGTCGTCAGCACCGAGTTCTAAGCCAAGAATACGATCAGCATCATCACCTTTTGCAGTTAACATCAGTATCGGGGTTTGATGTTTTCCCCCTAAAGCTTTTAATAATTCAAATCCGTTTAAGCCGGGCATCATGACATCAAGTAGTATCAGCGAAAAACTATTGTCGTAAGCACGCGCTAAGCCTGAAATACCATCATAACAACACTCAACAGCAAACCCTTCAAAAGTTAAATATTCAACTAAGAGTTCGGCGAGTTCTTTATCATCATCAATAATTAATATTTTATTTTTTGTCATATTCAAGAGTATAGCTTTGGTTGATGTGTTCATCATATACCAACAATAATGGCTTACACTACTCTTTACATAACCTTTACATTCGTTTGCGTTTCTTTGCATTGTAATTGCTATGATTAACTCGAATCAATTAAAGAGGACTTTCAAATGAAACCAATTATATCAAGTATTGTTACTGTCGTTGTTTTTACATTATCTGTATCAAGTATGAGCTTTTCTAACGCAGCAAATGCTCATGATGGGCTGAATGAAAAAGGTCATCACATGGCTAAGAAAGATCATCGCCAGTTTAAACGTATGGCTAAATATTTAGAGTTAACAGATGAACAAAAACAAGAATTTAAAACATTAAAAGAGCAAGCTAAAGAAGCGAGAAACTCTCTTAAAGATAATATGAAAAGCTATAAAGCACAAGTAAAAGTATTGATGGAAGCAGATGTATTCGATGAAGTTGCATTCAAACAATTACATACCTCATATCAAGATACTTTTGCTGAAGCAGCAATGTTAAGAGCCAAAAATAAACATCAAATGATGCAACTCTTAACGCCGGAACAGAAAGAAAAAGCGAAAAAAATGAAAGAAAAAAGAGGTAAAAAAGGTAAATCTAAGAGATCTTAAGATTAAATCATCATGATACTGGGTGAAAGGGTTAGCAATACACTAACGCTTTCACCTAATTTTTAATTAAACTAAAAGAAAAAATCTTCGCCATTTGGCTTTTTATTGGCTTATCGTTCATTTTAGCGGGAATAAATCGCCACTTATTCATTGCTGTACGAATAGCATTTCGAAAGTAATTTACTTTATTTCTGTCTTCAAATTCAATATCTGAAACACGACCATCTTTATTAATCACAAATTTAACCAGTACATCTATTTCAATGCCTTTACGTTTGGCTACAGAAGGATATCTTGGTTCCACTGAAGAAATAATTTTAGCGGAAACACTTTGCGTTACTTTATGCTGATTTAGTTCTTGGCTGTGATTGCTCGTTTTTGCAGGCGGTAAAATTTGTTTGTAAGCATTAGAAAACTCCGCTAGCCCCATAGTTGATGGCAAAGGCTCATCTGATAAAGACGCCACTTGATTGGCATAGGGATTTTTAAACTGCGATTGTGCTTGTTGAGAGTCAGTGCGTTCAAAGGCAAGATCTGAAATAGATTTTTCAGGCTCAGGTCTTACTTCGTTACTTGTTTCGACAATTTTATTATGTGCTTGGCTTTTAGCTGCAGTATTGAGTGCGACTACATGATTTAATTCAAGTGGATTCTCTTTACTCTCACTCATGACGTGATCAGTATGACTGATGGTTATTTTTTCTTGCTGCTTAGGCTTGTCAATAACAGGTAGTTGTTTTTGAATAATAGGACTTTTCTTCACATTGACAAGCTTAGGTTGTTCCCTTTTTGTCAAAATATCCTCATTAACCTCAACTATTTTAGGTGTAACAACGTTTTGTTGTACCAATTGTTGCGCTAAAGTGTTTTCTGGCAATTCTTGCTCGTTGATGTTCACTCTATGTTGAATCAACTCTCCCGCCGATTGCATTAATGAAATACGTCCTGACCCCCAATCTATAATACTATTATCAACAAAGGGTTTGGCAAACACGCTTAAAATTGCAAATAAAATGACAATAGAAGCGAGTAGCTTGCCAGAATCATTTTCTGCGGTACATGTATGTTCTTGATCAACTAAGCGAACAACGCGTTGCTTTAAGTCACCACCTGAAGCGGCCATTGCCATTGCAGGGATAGTACTGTGTCTGTGTTTATGACATAGACTTGCGGTGTCTGCTAGGGTGTGGGCATACGCGATGGCATTGCCGCAGTGTTTAACGGCAATATCATCGCTACAATACTCGCGCTCGAAGCGCATTTGCTTAGATATCCAACGAACACCTGGATGAAAAAATAATAATATTTCAACTAAGGTTTGTAAAAAATTCACTAGGTAATCATGACGTCTAATATGTGCTAGTTCGTGCAAAATTAGCATTTCTAACTGAGCTGAAGACAGTCCTGACATCATGGCGGCAGGTAATAAAACTACAGGTTTTAGCCAACCTATTGCCATAGGCACTTCAGTTTTTAATGATATTAATAACTGAGGTTTACGCCATAAATTAAATGGTTTAACAAGTTCATCAAAACGTGATTGCAGCGAGTCATTGACCGCGATAGTCGCAGTATTTGAAAGGTGTCCAACTTGTTTTAAGACAAATATTAGCTTTATAGATGAAATTAAAACAGTCAACACCCAAGCAAGTGATAAAAAAGGTAGGCTATCAATAAGAATCTGATACCAATCAGAATTGATAACTGTACTCGCTTGTCCTGAATCAAGAGGCGCGATTGCGCTTAACCCTTGTTCACCTATCTTTAAGTAATAATCAGGGGTATAAATAATACTAAAGGTTACTACGGGTAAAATTAGGCAGGTTAACAATGCTGTAGTGGACCAAAAATACCGTAATTGGGGCTTTTTGTAGGACGTACTAGCAAGTAAACACTTTAATACCAACGCAACTAAACAACCCTGCCACAAAAAGTGTAGCAAGGTAATTGCAAGGCTATAAAGTATTGGACTGTCTAATAAGTTCTCAGGCATATATGCAACGTTATTTAATCTTCTTGATCAAGTTTATTTAATAATTGACGAATATCGGCAATCTCTTCTTTACTTGTTGATTCGTCTAATGCTCGCATAACCAATTTGGATGTTGAACCACCAAAGGCTTTACTGGCAAGATCTTTCAATAATGATGATTGTGTAAATCTTTCGCTATTTGCTGGAGCATAAACATGTGCGCGATTACTCTCATCGCGAATAACCAGTGTTTTTTCGTGCATTATTTGTAATATTTTCAATACAGTAGTGTACCCTGTTGTTTGGGTGGCACTAATTGCATCATGTACTTGTCTGACTGTGGCAGGACCTATTTTCCATAAGACATTAAGCAGCGAAAGTTCTGCTTCTGTCGGCCTGATACGTTCATTATCTCGAGCCATCGAAATTCCTTAATATGCAATAAAAATTCAATATAGTTGATACTTTTTTCATGTTATACGAATATAATCGTATACTGCGGTGAATAAATGAGCAACTTTTATTTTTAAAAATTCAAATCCAAATAAGATTGTTATCCCATAGATTCGATTAATTCTCTTGTTCGACGGGGGAAATTGGTAAAAATAGCATCAACATTATACGAGATACATTTTTTAATATCTTCAACGCTATCAATAGTAAATACCCAACATGATAAACCCCGCTGATGAATATCACTAACTAATTTTTGATTTAAACATTTTATGTCTGGATTAACACCTGCTAATGACATTTTTTCAGTAGAAACGGCTAAGTCTAATGCACTTTGTGTAATTAATGCGGCGAAATTAGCATGAGGTAACTGTTGTTGTCCTAACTGAATTAATTGATGATTAAAAGACGAAATATATAATTGTGTCCAAGTGATCTGTTGTTGGGTTACAGCCTCAATTAATAGTTGCTGTAGTTTATGTATTATCGTCACTAGCTGTATTTGGCTATCTGCATCTACTTTTAGCTCAATATTGAGAAATATTGAGCTAGGTATAAGCGCGATAACTTGTTCTAGGGTAATAATATACTGCTCATGCCCAATAGAGGTTGTTAATAAGGTTGCTAACGGATAATTATTGATATTACCTGTTTTTCCGGTTAATCGTTTTAATGAATAGTCGTGAAAAACAATAAATTTACCGCTGTCTTGATGATACTGAACGTCAATTTCAATACCATGAGCTCCTTGTTCCAACGCTTTTTTACATGCTAGTAGTGAGTTTTCAGGATATTCACCACTCGCACCTCTGTGAGCAATCACTAGCATCAAAATTAGTTCTCTAAAGCGTCTATTAAATCAGCGTAATGTTCACCCAGTCGTGTAACTGTGCCAGTGCCAGCGTCTGAATTAAAATTCACCATGTTAGGGGCAAAAGTAGTAATTACAGTAGAACCAAGTTTAAATCGTCCCATTTCTTCTCCCTTCTGAAGGGTTATTGCCCCAGCACCTGATGCTGGATATTGCCAACGGAAGACATCTTTACCTGCTGGTGGCGTGATAGTGCCTGCCCAAGTTGTTTCGATACTTGCAACAATAGTCGCACCGACTAGTGTCATTGACATTGGTCCGTGCTCCGTATCAAAAATAGTTACCACACGTTCATTGCGGGCAAACAAGTTAGGCACATTATTTGCGGTTAACGGGTTTACTGAAAATAAGTCGCCAGGAACATAAATCATTTCTCTTAATGTACCTGTCATTGGCATATGAATACGATGGTAATCTTTAGGTGCGAGATAGATGCATGAGAATTTACCATTTTGAAAAGGTTGTGCGGTTGTTTCATCTCCACCAAGTAATGTTACTAGGCTATAGTCGAACCCTTTCGCTTGAATAAGTTGACCATGATTAATATCACCTTGTTGACTAATGGCACCATCTACAGGATAACAAATTACTTTAGGATCTGGGTTGATCACTCGAGCGCCTTCTTCAAGCTCGCGAGTAAAAAAATCATTAAAGGTTTTAAAGTCACTCGCATTTTTGAATTTGGCTTCGTCCATATTGATTCCATAGGACTTGATAAATGAGCTAATAGCTTTTGTGGTCAACCAACCAGCTTCTGCGGCCGCAAATTTACCTACCAATCGAGATAAGGCATGTTTAGGCATCATATATTGTAATGTGATTTTTAATTTATCTAACGACACAGACGTTTCCTTGCTATTTTAAATTTTTAATAGTTTTCATTGTTAGTTGAATCTTGAGGTGAGGGTATTCTCATTTAAGCTAGCAAGAATACGTTGGAAGCTTGCTAAACGCTCAGGATGTATTTTTTTATTCTCTACGGCATTAATTAATGCACAGCCAGGATCTTTTTGATGTTTGCAATCTCTAAATTTACAAGTACCAATATAATCAGCAAAATCAATAAAGCCATGACACACTTGTTCAGGGGTTAAATGCCACAAACCAAATTCGCGAATCCCAGGAGAATCGATTAAATCCCCGCCTTCTTTGAAATGATATAATCGAGCAACAGTTGTTGTATGCTGACCAAGACCAGAATTTTGTGAAACATCTTTCGTTAAAATACCAAGTTCTGGCATTAAACTATTGGTTAATGTTGATTTACCTACGCCAGATTGGCCAACAAAAATACTCGTTTCGTTATTAAGCTGTTGCTTTAATTGAACTAAGCCATCCTCGGTATGATTGCTGACATACAATACTTGATAGCCAATATCGCGGTAAATAGCGAGTTGGTGTTCAATTGTTTGCGTTAATTCAGGTGTTAATAAATCAATTTTGTTCAATACAATAATAGGCTTAATACCGGTTTCTTCGGCTGCAACTATGTAACGATCAATAATATCACTGTTAAATGCCGGTAAAACGCTGGATACAATAATAATTTGACTAATATTCGCAGCGATAGGTTTTACACCGTCATAAACATCAGGGCGAGCTAATACAGATTCACGTTCATGTACGGCTTCAATAATTCCTGAGACACTGTGATCATTGGCCTTACTTTCGCGCCATAACACTTTATCACCACAAACGAGTGATTTTATACTTCGTCTTAAATTGCATCGGACACACTCACCTGCCGTGTTTTCAACGTCTGCATGTTGTCCAAAACGACTGATCACGGTGCCTGTTTGTAATTCACCTAGTTCGTCATCTTGCCATTGAGAGTCATCGATATTGCTAGCCAATTTTTTTGTTTGATTAGCTTTAATACGTCTGACTTGACCTTTAGTTAGTTTTTTAGCTTTTGCCACGTGTTTTTTTCATAATAGTTAAATAATATCGAATAGCGATACTGACAAAGTATTTTATAGAAAGTTAATAATCACGTATTATACTGATAAAATGATGTTTCATCTAATACTTGTCTCTATATCTCATTTTTTGTCAATAAAGTCTGATATTTTAGAGCTAAGTACTATAAAAAAGGGAAGCTTATGTCTTGCAGTGAGACAAACTTAATTTGGTTAGATCTAGAAATGACAGGTTTAGAACCTGAGCATGATGTTATTTTAGAAATTGCCAGTATAGTGACAGATAGTCAGTTAAATATCCTTGCAGAAGGCCCTGTTTTTGCCATTCACCAGTCTGATTCTGTATTAAATAATATGAGTCAATGGTGTATTGATGTTCATGGTAAGTCTGGATTAACACAGCGTTGCCGTGAAAGTGACGTTGATTTAGCTAGGGCTAGCGCGGAATCGCTTGCTTTTTTTGAAAAATATGTTCCTAAAGGGTGTTCTCCTATGTGTGGCAATAGCATAGGTCAAGATCGTCGATTTATTAATAAATATATGGCTGAATTTGAAGATTACTTTCATTACAGAAATTTAGATGTCAGTACCGTTAAAGAACTTGCCCGTCGTTGGAAGCCTGAAGTATTAGATAAAGTGGTTAAAAAAGGTGTGCATTTGGCATTAGATGATATTCGTGAATCTATTGCGGAATTAAAAGTGTATCAAGAACATTTCTTTAATATTTAATGACTGAGGGTTTTTACTCTCTCTAGATAAACGCCAGCTAAAGTCGCTGGCGTTTTTTATTATTTATACCTGTTTATTCTGTATGAGCTAAGATACATAAACGGCTGTATAGCCTTTTTAGATTAATGTGAATTTTACTTTTTAGCTTTAGGTTCGTAATGACTAAGGAATGCCACTAATACTTCAACATTTGCTGTTAATTGTTGCGAAATTCTGCCAGAAAATAATTGTTCCATTACCGTTAATTGATCCGCTTTAGTATGCCAAATATGACCCCATTGTTTTTCTTTTTTACGCTGACAAGCCGAGTGTGTTTTTTGATCAAAACAGTCCCATAACGCTTTATTTTCGCTTTGAGAATAACCGTCATAGCCATCTTTACCATTTAGGGTGAAATTTGTTGATTCTATATAAGCAATTGGTACGCCAGCACAAGCAAAAGCTGCATGATCTGACCATTGTCCGGTTTCACCTTCAGGGTAGCCTTCATAGGCAGGGTGAATAATGTATTGTAGTGCTGGTGTTAGGCGTTTTTTAGCAATAGTAAATAAGGCATCTCTTACATGAGTGTCGCTATTATATTTATCAGCGACATCACGACATCGATAAGGGGTTGAATGGGCGCTATGCACATACAGGAAGTCGCCACCAGCAACTGTATCTAAGTTGATCATTGCAGCAATATTATCGGTAGCACCTTTTTCTTTAAGCAGAGTTTTTACATAATATTTGGAGCCTAATGTACCTATTTCTTCGGCACCAAAAGCGATAAAACGGACGTTGTAAGGTAAGTTTTTAATAGTCGCCATTTTTTTCGCAACGGTAAGCATAGTGGCGAGTCCAGTGGCATTATCAATTGCTCCTTGTGAGCCAAATTTTTCGCCAGTAGAATCTAAATGAGCAGCAAGTATTAATGTTGTTTCTTTATCTTTATTAAGATCGGCAATGACATTAGCCGAGCTTAATTTTTTCTTACCAAACGGGAAAGGTTGTACACGCACGCTTAAGCCCATTGACTGAAAGTTTTTTTCTAGGTATTTAATCGTTTCTTGTTCTTTGGCTGTTCCAGCTGGTCTAGCGCCTATCCCTGTTTTAGGATCGGCAATCGCTTGTAAATAATGGTTAACAAGTTGACTAATTTCTGGGGTAGTAAAAGGGGCACTTTGAACCGATACTGAAGAAGAAACGTATAAAAGAGTACTTAATAAAACAGATAATAGTTTGAACATAAAGTTATCATTTAGTTAAATTGACGACGAATTGACAGTAATGTATATCATATCGGGGTATTATTCGATAAAAAGTAGTGATTATATAAAATACTCGTCTCAATATTTAGGATTCGCATGAAAAAATTAATAAGTATATTTACTTTGTTACTGGTGTCGATACTTCCTGTGTATGCGGCTGATTGTCCAGACTATTTAAACGTAACCTTGAAAAAGTTACATTCTTCAGAGCAAATTAATTTATGTGATCTGGCTGAGAATAACCCGGTATTGATAGTGAATACTGCGAGTAATTGTGGGTATACACCTCACTTTAAAAGTTTAGAAGCAATCCATGAAAAATATCAAAAACAGGGTCTAGTGGTAATTGGTTTCCCTTCCAATGACTTTTTCCAAGAGGAAAGCGCTGAAAAGAATACTGCTAAGGTCTGCTTTGTAAATTACGGTGTTACTTTTACCATGTTAGCGCCAACGAGTGTTAGAGGCAGTGAAGTTAATAGCGTATTTAAGTTTTTAGGGAATAACTCATCATCGCCTAAGTGGAATTTTTACAAATATCTCATTGATGGTAAGGGTGATAAGGTAAGCGCTTATAGTCCAGCAACAAGTCCTGATGATCCTCAGTTTATCGAGGCACTAGAAACCTTAATTAATAACCATAAAAGTAGTATTTAATTGTGTTTAAACTCAGCCATAAAAATTTCGATTTAACGACTCGCACCTTACAATCTAAGTTAATGCATAACACTATGCGTTGGTTTATCTTTGGGTTGGTTTTTTGTTTATGTAGTATTGTCGGCTCTGTTTCTGCTGAATTTGTATTAGTGAAACAACCCAAGATAAGCAGCAATATGCATATTGATGCCAAAGCCTTGTGCCGAGTAGCTAACAACACGCAAGGCTACTTATCTGAACATCCGGATGATAAGTTTGCAGTTCATGCCGGTAATAATATTATTACAAAGTTAAGCTTAGCGCGTGTTGAAGAAACATTAGCTTTTATTTGTAGTTCAGTGAGCCAACAACAACTTAATCAGCGTACATTTTTACTTGATAATTTTGACTTTTATCGCTGGTATCCTGATAAAAAACAAGCAACCAAATTAGCCAAACAAAGTAATAATGAGGTGAAATCTCGATTGTTAAATAATATTCCTGACAATCAAATATTTCTGACTAAGTATTACACTAAATTATTAAAGGCGAGTAACCAACCCACTGACAAATATAATCAGGCGCTTTATGCTTTACCTGAGGATGAGCAAGGGTTAACGCTGGCAGAAGCTGAATTAAAACGTAATGAATTAACACGGTTTAAATTCACTCGTCAAGAGATCATTGAAGGGGCATTACTTGAAAAACATCTTGCTCAACCACTTATTTGGCTAACTGAAGAAGCTTTGCATGATGTGCTTTTACAAGGCACAGGTGTTGTGAATGTGGACGGTAAAATACGTTACTTTAACGTACATAGAAACAATGGTATTGCCTATGACTACACACTAGGCAAAAGGGAACAAGCCAGATATTGGTATTTTGCCGAAGTACCAAGTGTACTGGGTTATGGCAAAACACTGGCAAGTAAAATTGCCATAGAACCAGAAGTAGCGTTTGCCGGAAATGTTAAAACATTAGGCTTAGGGAAGTTATTTTTAGTTAATTATTTAACGAATGGTGAAGTTCAAGGTCAGCTTGGTGTATTAGCAGATCAAGGTGGGGCATTTGATAATAATTTATTTCAACTTGATTGGTTAAAAGGTAGTTACTATGGTTGGGATGATTATTATCAAGCCAATAAACACCTGCCTGATTACGCAAGTGCATGGTTGTTATTAAAAAAATAGTTGATGAGTCGTTTGCTATTTTAAGGTGCCCATCCATTCATGTATAAGAATGGATGGTTATTGATTAAGTTACTGAAAGTAGTTCAAGCGTATTATCTAATATCGGCGCTTTTACTGCTTGATGAGTCTCTACTGATGGCTTTGGCTTGGACTCAGGTTGATATTCTAAAGGTGCCTCTAACAGAATTTGCTTAAGTAGATCGACATCTTCAGCTCGCATAGCATCATTTAATTTATTGAGAATAACTTGTACATCAGGCCAAGAGATTGATCTTTCATTAGCTGTAAGAATACGCTTATGAACGGTGGATTGGGCATTGTCGTCAATCAGTAGTTCTTCATAGAGCTTTTCACCAGGGCGCAAACCGCTATAGTTAATCTCAATATCCCCATCAGGGTTAGTTTCATTTTTAACTGTAAGCCCCATTAAATGCGTCATTTTTTTAGCTAAATCAACTATCTTAACCGGTTTGCCCATATCGAGGACAAAAACATCTCCCCCTTTCCCCATAGCACCAGCTTGAATGACTAGCTGAGCCGCTTCAGGGATGGTCATAAAATAACGAATAATATCGGGGTGGGTAACTGTGATAGGTCCCCCTTTTTTGATCTGCCTTTTAAATAAAGGTACAACTGAACCTGATGAGCCTAGTACATTACCAAAGCGAACCATGACAAATCGAGTATTATGATCTCTTGGCGCTAGGGATTGTAAAACTAACTCAGCCATTCGTTTTGTCGCCCCCATGACATTGGTTGGCCGTACTGCTTTATCGGTCGAAATAAGTACAAAGGTTTCTACTTCACAATAAATCGCCGCTTGGGCTATTTCATATGTGCCCATAATATTGTTAGAGATACCGGCAATGACATTACCCTCAACTAAAGGAACGTGTTTATAGGCAGCGGCATGATAAATAGTTTGAACACTGTGAGTATGGAAAATTGAACTCATTAACATGCCATTTTGAACATTACCAATGAGAGGGATTAAGGGGATATTGACGTTCAGTTCATTAATATAGACAGTTAATTCTTGGTTTATTTCATATAGAAAAGCTTCACTAACATCAAGCAGTACTAATTTCGACGGACCTTGTTTGATGATTTGCCGACAAAGTTCTTTGCCAATAGAACCACCAGCACCAGACACCATAACAATTTTGTCTTTTATGTTGGCATGCATAAGTTCAGGAACAGGAGTTACTGGCTCGCGTCCAAGTAACTCATCAACTGAAACTTCACGGAGTTGATCAATTTTTTGTTTTCCTGAAACAATGTCTGCCATGCTAGGTATTGATAATAATTCAATGGCATGAGGTTCAAAGGTGGCAATAATTTCTTTCATGCGTACCGGACCGACATGGGATAGCGCTATTAATACCTTAAATTCACCATAGCGTTGGACTAATTTTTCAATATCGGTGGTTGAATAAACTTTGATGCCATGTAATTCCCTGCCATGATAACGGCTTTTTTCATCAATAAAAGCGACAGGTTGATAGATACTGCCAGAAGAAAGAGAGTTTGCAAGTTGTTGCCCTGTTTTACCTGCACCATAGATAACCACTGCCGTACGCTTATCAAACCATTGGTTACTCAGCATTAAACCTAAGGCTGCACGTGCGCCAGTAATTAATAGACTACTGATGACGAAAAAAACAATAGGAACAGAGCGGGGAACAAAAGCACCATATAATATTTCACTTAAGTAAAATGTTACGGTTGCTATCCCTAGCAAAAATAATGTTTTTAGTGTTGATTCTGCATTGAAATAACGAATAACACTACGATAAGTACCAAAGAAATAGAACAATAAAATGGTACTTAAGGTAACGGTTAGCAATACTTCCCATTCCGCTTGATGAAACTCAAAATTTGAAACACCTAAGCGGATAAAGTAAGCAAGAAAGAAAGCTACCCCAAGTGAACATAAGTCATAAGTAAGAGCCACGAACAGTTTCAATGAACGTGGGATCAAATCGATTTTGCTGATCATACTGTGTGCCTTTTAGAGGTTCTAATTATTATTGGTATTAATATTTTGTTACATTTATCGTTATATACTATCAGTTTTTATGCGGTTGTCTGTATTTGTTTGAACAATTGACCAATTTTATTGCAAACATTATCCATCTCAGTTTGTTCTAGACTCGGATGAACTAAAAACATCAAACTTGTTTCGCCTAATGTTTTGGCATTTTTTAAGGATTTTTCAGGTTTAAATTCTTGGTTATCAAACGCTTTTTCTAAATAGACTTCAGAGCAACTGCCTGAAAAGCACGGGACACCTTGTTCATTGAGGGTATTTATTATTTTGTCACGAGTCCAAGCTTTAGGGAGCTTTTCAGGTTCAACAAACACATAGCATTTGTAAAATGCGTGTTCAATATACTCAGGCACCATGGGTACATGGATAAAGTTAACGTCATTACAGCTGTCAAATATCTGCTGAGCGTAACTGTTTCGTGTTTTAAACCATAGCGGCATTCGTGTCAGCTGAATGCGGCCAATAGCAGATTGCATTTCGGTTAAACGCCAGTTAGTACCAAAAGATTCATGTAACCAACGGTATCCAGGAGGGTGATCTTTTTCATAAACGGCCGCATAAGATTTACCATGATCTTTAAAGGCCCAAGCTTTACGCCAAAGTGCTTCATCATTAGTGGTTAGCATGCCACCTTCGCCGCCAGTGGTCATAATTTTATCTTGGCAAAAAGACCAAGCAGCAACGTGCCCAATACTTCCTACTGAACGGCCTTTATATTTGGCTCCATGTGCTTGCGCACAGTCTTCTACTACATAGAGGTTGTGAGATTGAGCTAATGCCATAATCTCGTCCATTTCACATGGCCAACCTGCTAAATGAACACAAATAATGGCTTTTGTTTTATCGGTAATGACAGATTTAATTGTTGCGGCACTAATATTCTGGCTGTCTAATTCTACATCTGCAAAGACAGGTATGGCACCTGCATTGATAATGGTACTGATACTGGCAATAAAGGTGCGTGAGGTTACTATGACTTCATCACCTTTACCTATGCCTAAACCATAAAGTGCTAAATCGAGTGCTAGGGTGCCGTTGGCTACTGCAATGGCATATTTACAGTCAGTAAATTTGGCAAACTCTTGTTCAAATTGGCGTCCTTCTTGTCCCGTCCAGTAATTAACTTTATTTGAACGTAATACGGCACTGACAGCGTCTATTTCTTGTTCTGAGAAACAAGGCCATGGAGATAATTGAGTATTTAGCACATTGTGTTCCTATTAAATGGGTCTGATACGTTTAGCTGGAATGCCAACATAAAGTGAATTTTTTTCGGTATTACTTATGACAACCGCTCCTGCACCGAGTTGTGTATTGTCTGCGAGGGTTAAACATTCAATTACCGTTGAGTTGATGCCAAGCCAAGATAATTCTCCAACGGTAATGCCACCTGCGAGTGTTGCATTAGGGGAAATATGAACAAAATCATTAATCATGCAATCATGATCAATGGTTGAGCCAGTATTGATAATGCATCCATCATTAATTTGGGCACCAATATTAATAGTGGCATTGGCGCAAATAACAACACCAGAGCCTATTTGGGCATGTTCACTAACAAAGGCTTGAGGATGTACAACTGAAACAATATTAGCTTGGGCTATTTTTAATCGCGTTTGAATGTTTTGGCGTAATTGATTATTACCAAAGGCAACAATAAAAAATGCCTTATCGAGATATTGGCTAAAATCGTTTATGGTACCAATAATTGGCCAGATAGCGTTGCTTTTCCTTTGTGGGTAGCAATCATCTAAAAAGACAATCTCTTGATATTCTCCAGTAGCTAATGCGCAGTCGGCAACAACACGACCATGACCGCCTGCACCAATAATAATGAGTTTACTCATATGTAGAACCTGTAAATTTTGTCATGGTTGCCTCACCCTCAGCACTAATATCGGCTTGAGTAAAAACTTTTTTGACGGTTAAAAAAAGAATTTTTATATCTAGCCAAAAGCTCTGATTATTAACATACCATACATCTAGGGTAAATTTTTCCTCCCAACTAATGGCATTTCGACCATTTACCTGCGCCCAGCCTGTGATCCCAGGTTTGACATTATGGCGTTTGGCTTGTTCGGGGGAATATAAAGGTAAATATTCAACGAGTAAGGGACGTGGTCCAACTAAACTCATATTGCCGACGAGAACATTCCATAGACCGGGTAGCTCATCAATGCTTGTTTTTCTGATGAATTTTCCAAAGGATGTCAGTCGTTCACTATCAGGTAATAAGTGTCCGTTTGAATCTTTTTCGTCAGTCATGGAACGAAATTTTATCATGTGAAAAATTCGGCCATATTGCCCTGGCCTTGCTTGTGTATAAAGTACAGGGCGGCAATCGTAAACAAATAAGATAATCGCAGTTATCATCATTAAAGGGAATAAAATGATGATGAGTGATAATGCACAAGCAATATCGAAGAGTCGTTTAATCATGTTTGATACCTAACTCATTATCTGTGAGCAGTTTATTATAATAATAATAGACATCTTGAGCATTATTTCGCACATCAAACATTTCCTGTGCGAGTGCTCTACCTTGTTGAGCAAATAGCGCTCTTTGATCTTCATCTTCGAGTGCCATTATTAATGTTTTTGCTAATTTTTCAGGATTTTTAGCCGGTGTTAGCCAGCCGGTGACATTGGGTTTAACTAAGTCAGGAAATCCGCCAACGTCACTTGAAATAGTAGGGCATTGGCAAAATAAAGATTCAACTGCGCCACCGACATTTTCAGAGTGTGAAGGGTGAACAGCAAGTGTGAAATCACCATAAAGGTGTTGAATATCTCTTCGTAATCCTAAAAAGTAATAGCGACCGTAAGGTTTGTTGTTAGCATATTGGATCACTTCATCCATATATTGTTGGCATCCAGCCCAAGGACCGCCAACAAAAACGCCAACAACATCTTTATGGGTTTTTGATACTATATCGATGGCATCAATTAAATCTTCATGACCTTTTAGACCACGCTTTTGACCTAAATGTTTTTTAGGTGCGTAAAAGTATGCAACATTACCTATTATTTTTGTTTCAGATGCAAGATTAAGCTCGTGATGTAAGTTGGCACTGAGGCCTGTTTCGAACTCGTTAATATCTACACCATAATAGACTAAGCCAATTCTTTTTTTGTTGATACCAAAACGCTGATAAGCCTCTGCTGTCCAGACACAAGAGGCTAACCAGAAATCGGCACTCCCAGCTGTAAGTAACTCAACATTCCTAAACAATTTGTGCTCTAAATGCAGAGGTCCTGGTACATGAAAGATACGCTTAATTGGATGGTTTTTACCTAATGCTAAGCGCATAGTGAGGGTGGTTGCTACAAAATGACTATGAATAATATCAGGCTGGATGTCGTTAATAAGCTGACGGAATTCTCTAAACAACCCGATATTTTTCCAAGGCTTTTTGACATGAATAGCGGTTTGTAATAGATGAGTGTGAACACCAACGTCTTGGTAAGCGTCAATTAATGGGCCATCAGGCAAAGCAACATGGACTTCTACACCTAATTTAACCAATTCTCGTAATTGTCTTAACGCCCAAGTTGCCCCTGTGGATGTTTTGAGTAAATGTAATACTTTCATGAATTAAGTTCTTTTAATGTTAAATAAAAGTCAGTTCTTCTTTTGGTTAACACATTTTCTTGGTAATCATATGAAGCCGCGAGGTTTATTTTCGATTGTTGTGACAATAATATTGTGTCGTTACATAATGTTTTTAGTGCGTTATAGAATGCATCAATATCGTTAATAGGTACACAAAAGTTTGGTGCTAATAGTTCGGGTATACCACCGGCATTGCTACCTATACAGGGAAGAGCTTGTGCCATTGCTTCTATCATCGCGCGAGGTAAACCTTCAGTACGAGAAGGTAGTACAAAGAGTTCTGCAGCCTGTAAATGTTTAAGTACCTGTTCATGATTAATTTCTCCAGTGAAACTAATATTGGCTGTTACGTTTAATTCTTCGGCAAGCTGTTCAAGCATGTTTTGATGAATACCTGTGCCTATAATCGTCAGTTGAAAGTTTGAGTCTTCAGCAACTAATTGGGCAAAGGCTTTCAGTAATATATCGGGTGCTTTATAAAGTTGGTTAAGAGAACCAATAAAAACTAAGCGTCGTGCCGGCGTGTTATATATGCGTGGCGTTGCACTAAAATATTTTTCATTTAACTGTAATGATGAATAATAGCTGGTGACTGCTTTGCTATTACTCGGATACTTTGTTTGTAAATAGTTTTTAGTCACATAGCTAACTCCGGCAGCATTATGGCACTGCTTTCGTAATGCACGAGTACTTAAAAATTGTAAAATTGGCGCAAGTAGTTTTCCCCCAACACCGGAAGCAAAAACATCCTCTGGATCGCCAACCACCTCTAGAGCATATTTTCGATTGCGGGGTAACAAACTCGTAAGAATATTGGCTGATTGAGAGGGCACTCTGAATAAAAACAAACCATCAAGTTTAGTGGCTGAATATAAGCGAGATATGAGTTTAGGAAGTGTTTTGACTAAGCCAAACAATCCTTGGTACTCAGGTAAATTAAAAAAGGAAACAGACTGACCACTTGATTTTGTCCACTCTGGTTGCGCCGCCAGCACATTTTGAACGCGAGCTATCACAATAACATTCTCAAAGCAGTTTAAATAACGCTGCCAAAAATCATAACTAAATGATGATGTCGTCCAAACTTGATTATCAGGTGTTTGGTAAAAATGAAATTCACAGCAAACGAGTATATTCATAATGATTAAGATTCCATTTTAACTTTAGCGAGCTGTAAAATAATAAACGCAACGACTAACCCTATAACTATTTGTACAGGAATAAATGCAAAACTATTCCTGATCATGACAAACAAGGGGATGATAGCAACGCCAATAAAAATATCGGTACGAAGTGTTGAGGCAATTCGATCTAATTTAGCAAATAAACTCCCTAGAATAAGGGCAATGAGAATAACGCCTTTTTCACCAAAGTTGGCATATGCTTCGGCAACCGGTGAGAAACCTATAGGGCCTGCCTTTTCCATCACTACTACGTTTAGTAGTCGTTTATCTTGAAGTGAGGGGAGTCTTTCAATAGGTAAAAATAGTGCAAGTTGCCGCTCTATGGGGGCCCAATAGCTTTCACCATTTAATAATTCAAAGCCGGTATTTCGCCAAGTTATGACTTCTTCTATTGCTCGTAGACTACTGCCCATTTCTGCGATGGCGTTGAGTGGGTTGATATTGTCTACTGAAGAATAATCACCTGAAATTCTAGCATTTTTTACTATGATGGTTGCAAATAGCATGACAGTAACGGCAATAAATAGTTTATGGGTTTTCAATGGTATTTGTCTTCGGCCTAAGATGGCGGCGGTTACTGCGGTAGGAAACATAACTTCCCCACGTAATCCTACTTTAAATGCAATAATTCCCCAAATAGCAAAAACAATAAAGTAGGTATAACCAAAGCCTTCACGATAAGACGCAGCAACAAAGACGATGGCCATACCGATAAAGAGATAAATATAGACAAATAACAGGGTAATTAAGGGCGACTTTTTAACAATTTCCAAATAAGCCCCATATGAACTTAAGGCTCCCGTTGCTAAACCTATCGCGAAAAAAACTAACACCATAAAAATTAACATTAAACCACCAATATGGTGTAGTCGTTTGATTAATTTAATATGTATGGATTCTTTAGAGGGTAAAGGTGCCTTAGACATGACAATCACTGTGATGGCATAAAGCACCATAGTGTAATTAAATAGATAGATAGCTAAGTTTGTTTCTTGTAAGTAATACCAATGTCGTATCGCGTGTAAAATAGCTTGATCTGTGATCATTCCTAGCGCGGAAATGAATATTAAGCCGCCATGAAAGATACTAAAAGTGAAAAAGAAAAAGAAACTAATCGACCAAATTCCTTTAGGTATTGAATAGACTAAAATAGCGCTTATAGTCAGCCAATTAAACAAGGTGATGAGTTCTAACGTATCTCTGGTAACTTGTACAAGATTAAAGTGAATAGGAATTAAGATAAAGCCAATGACGGCTAATACAATAACGTATAAAAGTTTATAAAATGGGTTGATATTATTGATATAGCGCATATAAAGCTTCAACACACAGGTCTAGATTAAATGGGCTTTGGCTGAAAGCAACTTGAGCTAACTTTTTGTCTTCAGGGCTTTGTTTAAACGCCTCAGTTAATGCGTCACCCCATTGACTTACTGGTGCTTGCAATGAAAGTTGTTTAATACTCGGGAGATATTCTGCAATTTCTGATACTCCAGGTAATGCACTTGAAATAACAGGTAAACCAAGGGATGAGGCTTCAATAACAGCACCAGGTAACCCTTCCCAAAGTGAAGGAAAAAGCATAGCATCGGCATTTTGGATAAATGGATAAACGTCGGCTTGTTCACCGGCAAAGTAAACGTATTGCGTTAATTGAGCATCTGTAAGGTAATTAAGTAATTTCTCTTTAACGAGAGGGCTTTCTTTACCTATCAACACTAAATAACAAGGCTGTTTTTTAAAGGCATCAATAAAGACTTTAAGCATAAATGAATGGTTTTTAGGTGGATCCATTCGTGCAATATTGATGATAACGGGAATGTGTTCGTTTAACTGAAATTGATGCCAAAAGTCTGGGATTTTAGGTAATGCTTGATGGCGTTTTAAGCCGTTATAAATTACACGGCATCTTTTATCTTGTTCCCAATACTTAAACCAGAAAGCATTTAATGCTGCTTTACATACGCCAATGATATCCGTGGCGAACCAATCAATAAGTTTTTTAAAAAAGGAATTTCTGATCTTTTTAATTAATGGTGTTTGAGCGGCAACTTGAGTGCTTCGATAATGAGCAATCCGTTGTTTAACACCAGCGAGCCAAGCAATAAATAAAATAACGCCAGAAACATCTGCCACATGGCTGTGAACAGCATCGAAGTTATTTCTCTTTAATAATAAGTAAAAACGTATTGGAAAAAATAATCCTAAGCGGCAGTAATGAACCTTACTCTTTTGAGCAACTATCATTTCATCTAGTACGCCTGCTTGACCCGTTAAGGCACAAAATTCAAGCGCTATATTTTTATTGGAGAGTGGGACTAGAGTGTCAAGGGTTCTTAACTCAGCACCACCTCGATTCATAATACCGAAAATATGAAGAATTTTTTTTGTCATAGGGCAGTACTCTCAGTCGTATTATGTTGTTGAGTAATACGTTGCCAATTTTTGATAAAAATAACACTCATGACTAACAGCTCTAACGTACAGGCGATAACCATAGCAATACTTGCACCTAAAGTGCCGTAAGTGGGTACTAAGAGTAAACATGCACAGGTTAATCCTGCTGTTCCTATGCCATAGACGATAGTTTGCTGATTAAAACAGTGAAGTACATTCAATCCCGCACCTAAAAAGATATAACTATAACGAATTAAACTAGCGAAAATGATTAACTGAAGTTCAGTTGTTAATTGAGCTATAGAATCGTTATAAATAAGTGAGAGTAACCAAGTGCCCATCGTTGACGCGATAATAAGACCAATAACGCCAATTAATATACCGAATAGCATTAGCTTCAGTAAGCCTCGAATAAACACTTGATGCTGACCTAAATTAAACGCAGTAGAAAGTTTGGGTGTTGCCGCTTGCGATAAACTATTAATTAAAATACCACCGGCGACAAGAAAATAGCTAATGGCAGCAAATTGACCCACGGCTTTTGTGCCGTGATAACTCTCTAAAATATAATTGGGAATATAAACAAACATAGCGCCAAAAGCGATGGATATGCCAATAGGCCAATATTTTTTATAAAGGCTTAATGATATTTGAATAGTTTGTAAGGAGAAAAAGATCCGTTGCAAAGCAAACCGGCGTTGTTCTGAATTTTTAATAACACCGGCAACTATAGCCAAATCAATTAAGGCGAACAAACATGTAACGGCTGACCATACTGAGAAGGTGAAGCTAATGTCTTGCGATAAGCTTGTAGAGACAATTAATGCTAAAATGGTGCATGCAGAACGTAATGTTTGTGATAATGCTGCTCGGCTAAACTCTTGTTTCTTATGTAAATAGCTATAGCACAATTCTGAAATACCATCGAAAACTTTAAAAGTAATTACACTGATAATTATAACTAAAGGTACATTGGGTAGTAGGCTTGGCGCGATAACGCAGAGTAAAAGCACAATAAATAACTGTGCGAAGATGCGTGCATTCACGTATTGTTCAAAGGTATGCTTATTATGAAAATCAGTGACAATTAATGAGCGTAATTTAAAGCTAAATAATAAAAAAATTGGCGAGACAACTGACAAAGTTAACACCAGTGATCCTAAAATTAACTCGTCAAATTGCTTAACAATAATTACTAATAACAGCCATTGGCTTGCAGCATGAGCCAAATTAGCTATGGTAGTTAAACTTGTATGGCGTATTACTTTTGAACGATTACCCATAACGCCTTTTATTATTATTTTTAGTTTTTTTATTATTAGGGGACTAGTTTTATCACATATAACAGTGATATTACATAAATAAGCGCGTTATTTAAGGAAGTTTGTGTATAAATTAAATTTTTTAATACTGACCTTAGTTGTTAGTGTTTTAGCGGCATGTTCGCCAATAAGAGAAATGAATCAAGAGGGGCTTGTGGCGCCTCTGGCAACGGTTAACCAAACGCAACTTAATTATTTAGCTGACAATTTACTTATTCAATACCAAGCGATAAGTAATATTGAGACAGACTGTCCTGACAAAGCAGGGAAAAAGGTTGCACATTGTTTTAGCGCCGTGATTAAAATGATTGCACCGATTGATGTTCTTGTTTCTCAGTGGCAAATTAATTACTCACAGGTTTATCCTGTGTATGCGGCTAAATCTGAACAATTATCGTTAAAGCATATCAATGGAGATATACATCAAATTTCACCTACAGCTCAATTTAATGGTTTTAAAGCGGATCAAGAGGTAACGATTAAATTGTGGGTGGTTAATTCTGCGGTTAATAATAGTGAATTAATGCCCAATTATTGGATTAGTGCTAATAATCTCACGCCAGCGGTGATTAAAAGCACTAAAACGACGATAGACCCTGAAACACATTTGGAACAACAACCTTATGTACAATGGCTAACGCCGATCGCACAGCAAATTAAATCGACCCCTGATGACAATAACGAGTATGCCTCTGCTAACTGGCTTTATGAGCATAATGCTGATGTAAATCTAACCTCTGAACATTTACCCTTTGCGTTAATTCCAACGCCTAAATCAATAAAAATTATCGATAAAAATAAGCGTTTATCTTTAGCGGAAGGGATTAATATCTCTTTAAAAAATATTAAACTTACAGAAGTAGATGCTGCTTTAATGCGGTTAGCTAAATTAGGGGTTAGCCAACAAACTCATGGAATAAGGTTTACGGTAACGTTAGACAAAACCTTATCTATGCCAGCTGAAAGTTATCAACTGACGATCAATGATCAGGGTATTACTATTCTCGCATCCGATACCGTGGGAGCTTTTTATGGTGTGGAAAGTGTTGCGGGTTTATTAACCTTATCTTCTTTGTCTGTGCCTTATGTCGAGATTAATGATCAACCACACTACCAATATCGAGGGCAACATCTAGATGTGGGTCGAAATTTTCATGATAAAACACTCGTATTACGCATAATTGAGCAAATGGCTGCTTATAAATTAAATAAACTACATTTACATTTAGCTGATGATGAAGGCTGGCGTATTGCTATACCAAGCTTTCCTGAGTTAACTGACATTAGTGCTAAGCGTTGTATGTCGTTAACGGATGAAGCATGTTTACAGCCGCAACTAGGTGCGGCTGGGGCAAGTGATCGAGATGGTTATTTTAGCGCGGAAGATTATATTGAAATTCTACAATACGCTAAGCGACATCACATTCAGGTGATTCCATCGTTAGACATGCCAGGACATTCCCGTGCCGCAGTGAAAGCTATGGAAAAAAGGTATAAAGATTATATCGAACAAGGAAATGAAACTGAGGCAAAGCGCTATTTATTGTCCGATTTTGCAGATACTACCGAATATCATTCTATTCAAAATTACCAAGATAACACTATTAATGTGTGCATGGAGTCGTCTTACCGTTTTATTAATCAGGTCTTAGATGATTTGATTAATTTACATAAACAGGCGGATCATCCCTTACAACTTTACCATATTGGCGCGGATGAAACGGCGGGTGCTTGGGTTGACTCACCACAGTGCCAAGCGCTAATCAATGATAAAACCAATGCTGTTAATGATGCGAAGCATTTAGGTGCTCATTTCATTGAGCGAGTATCCAATATGATTGCTGCAAAAGGGATTGTAGTAGGTGGTTGGAATGATGGCCTCAGTGAAACCAATGTACAAAACATGCCGAAAGACATTTATTCCTATATTTGGGGAACCTTGCCTTGGGGCGCTCATCAACAAGTGAGTGAACAAGCCCGTCGTGGATGGCAAGTGGTATTATCCCTTCCGGATGTATTTTATTTTGATTTTTCTTACGAAGTTGACCCTAAAGAGCGAGGATATCATTGGGGGGCTAGACGTGTAGATTCGCGAAATATTTTTAATTTTATGCCTGACAACTTACCCATTAATGCTGAGTTTCGTGTAAATACATTGGCACAGCCTTTTGAAATTGATGACAGAGTGAAGAAAAACTCAGCAGGAGAGACTACGCATCTGCCATTACCGACTAATTATCAAATAGCAGGCATTCAAGGTCAGTTGTGGAGTGAAACAGTACGCAGTGAGCGGCAAGCACAATATATGATATTTCCTCGACTGTTAGCTTTTGCCGAAAAAGCATGGTCATCGCCTAGTTGGTATGTGCCCTATAATTACCAAGGTGCACGTTATGATCAAAATACTCATATTTTTACAGCTAAGTTAAAAAAAATGCGGGATCAGCAATGGCAATTTTTTAGTAATACTATGGCACAAAAAGAATTAATTAAACTCGACCTATTCAATGTGTTTTATCGAGTGCCTACTGTGGGGGCAAAAATTATTGATGGTCAGTTGCACCTTAACAGCTCATTACTTGGTTTACCGTTAGAATATCAAACCAGCACTGATAAATGGCAAGTTTACTCACAACCTATAATAGTAACGTTGCCAGTAAAAGTGCGAGCAAGGAGTGCCGATGGTAAACGTGCGGGTCGTAGCTTAGTGGTAAACTAACCTAAGGGTTTTATTCATTTGGCATTGCCGTAATTTTTAAGTAGGCTACACATACTTTAGCTTACTTAATTGATTTCTCATGTTAAATTTTTCAGACGCTTGTGAACGTAATAAACGCCCAATATTGGAGGCGTTATCACCACTTTTTACAGATTGCCATTCAGTTTTAGAACTAGGGAGTCATTCAGGACAACACGCATTTTATTTTGCTCAACAACTGCCTCATTTAAGCTGGCAACTGTCAGATCGCCCCGTCACACTTGAAGCCTTAACGCATAATCATGCACAAGCTAAACTTGCTAATGTATTCGCGCCAATCGCACTTGATGTTGCGAATGAGGAACATTGGCCCACGAAAACATTCAATGCCGTATATTCAGCTAATACGTTGCACATCATGTCAGCCGAACATGTACAAAGCTTATTTCAACACTTACCGAAAGTTTGTGATTCAAATACCTTGTTAGTGATATATGGACCTTTTAACTATCAAGGGCAGTATACCAGCGAGAGTAATGAAAAATTTCAGCAATGGTTACAAGACAGAGATCCATTAAGTGGTATTCGTGATTTTGAATGGGTAAACGAGTTAGCTAAAGCTGCTGGATTTGTATTTGAGGCTGATATTAAAATGCCTGCAAATAATCAGCTATTAGTTTGGCGCATGCAATAACGATGAGAGTAGTCGTCATGTATTTAGTCTGTTTTTTGTACATGGTGTAGTCACTTTTTAATTGCTATCTTATATGAAAGCATCAATTTCTGATGAAATAATACTAAATCGATGAGGTTCACCTAATAATGTATATTAATATTTTACTTCTTATTCTCACTATGATGTTTTCTAGTGTGGCATTGGCTACTTCACCCAGCCAACAATTTTTTCAAAACCTAAAGGCGTATTGTGGTCAAACAATGGTAGGGAAAAGTGTTTTTCCTGTGAGTAAAGAAGACGCCTTTTATGGGAAAACATTAGTGATGAAAGTAGCCTCATGTACGGAGACTGAAATGAGAATTCCATTTAGTGTTGGTGAAGATCATTCTCGTACTTGGATTTTAACCTTAACTGAAAAAGGTTTATTATTTAAACATGACCATCGGCTTGAAGATGGCTCGCCAGATAAATTAACTATGTATGGTGGTTACTCAGACGGTTCGGGTTCAGCGTTTGAACAACATTTTCCCGCAGATGCAGAAACTAAGCAATTAGTCCCTAAAGGTAAAACGAATGTCTGGTCACTTACTTTAGATAAAAAAAATGCACAATTTATTTATTACTTATCGCGCCATAATGAGCCTAGGTTTAAAGCCGTATTCGATTTAAAATAAGTGCTTAACTCTTTGGAGGCATTTATAAAAAAAAGGCATCTAAGATGCCTTTTTTAATGTCCATGTTGTAATTTTTTAATTTTTAGGGTTGAGTAATACAGGTTCACCTAAGCCTAAAGCATTTAATCGTTCAAATTGCGTTTTCGCATCGCCAACAATCAAATAAATCATGTTATCTGGTTGAATGTATTGATGTGCTAATGCTTTTAAGTCGGTTAAGGTCAAACTCTCTAAGGCGCTAGCTCGTTGTTGAACATAATCAGCTGGTAAGCCGTAGTCACTCATATTACTTAATACAGCAAGTTTGGCATCTGGAGTTTCAAAACGTCGTGCATTACTTTTCAAAAAATAACCTTTAGTTACGTCTAAGTCTTTATCGTTGAACCCTTGTTCATAATCTTTCAAGATATCTCGAATAAGTGCGACAGCTTCTAAGGTGATATTTGCTCTTACGCCACTAGATATAGTGAAGCGTCCTTCAAATTGATTACCTGAAAACCCTGAACGTATACCATAAGTATAACCTTTAGATTCTCTTAGTTGTTGCGTCAGTTGCGAAGCAAAACTTCCTCCGCCTAAACGGTAATTCATCACTTGTGCAGAATAATAGTCTGGATCAGTGGCTTTTAAAGCAGGATTACCAATAACAATCATTGATTGTTTGGCGTTAGGTACGTCATAAAAATAAACACGTGCTTTTTCAGGCATTTTCGGCATGACTAATTGTGGCAATTTAAGTGACTTGCTCGGCCAGGCAGTAACTAAGTCATCAAGTGAGTCTTTAACTGCTTGGGCGCTAATATCTCCAACAATTTGAAAACTGCTTAAATTGGGTGATAAAGAATGTTCATAATAGTTTTTAACATCGGCTAAGGTAATACTTGCTACAGATGCTTGCGTACCTAGCAGGTTATTGGCCAGCAAATGATCTGTGCCATAAAGAAGCTTATCAAACTCACTGATAGCAATAGCATTTGGGTTAGCCGCCATTTGTTTAATGGCGTTAATTGTTGCTTGTTTGGCTAAGGCAAATTCAGCTTCATCCCAGCGAGGTTTAAGTAACATTTCTTTAACCACAGCCATTGTTTTCGCGTAATTTTTAGCAAGAGTTGTTGCGCTAATTGAAATGCTTTCTTTATCAGCACTTATATAAATTTGAGCTCCTAATTTTTTAATAGCATCTTCAAGCTCAGAACGGTTTTTGTTTTGTGTGCCTTTATTCATTAACTCGGCAGTAAGATGAGCGACACCAATTTTATTGGGTTGATCAAATAGCATCCCGCCAGCAATGTCGATATTAAAGGTAACTAAAGGTACTTCATTATTTTCAATACCAAAAATTTTTAAGCCATTAGGTAATGCACTTTGCCACACATCAGGGGCTTTTATCACAAGTGGTGACTTAGCATAAGGTGGTTCAATACTTCGGTCAAAACTGGAAGGCGTTCGCTCATAACTTGCTGTTTGTGATGCATCAAATTGTTCTTCAGCGCCAACAACAATTTTTTCTTCAACAATATTAGCTGCAGTTGAGTTTGCAAGTGCTAATGCTTTTTGACCTTTTGGCACAAAGCTAGTTGCAACATAATGTTGATCTTTAATGTATTTATTATATACGCGCCAAACATCTTCACTAGTGACGGAAAGAATATTTTTAACATCTTGGTTGATAAAACCAGGCTCTCCGGTATAGATGTTGTATTGTGCTAACTGAAAGCCTTTTCCTAATGCACTTGAAAGGCCTTGATAAAAGTTAGTTTCTTGGGTGGCTTTAATTCGATTGAGGTCGTCTTCAGAAAATTTATCTTGTTCAAATAAAGCAAATGCCTCATTGATTGCAGCAAAAACGGTGTTCAGATTAGTATTGTCGAATGCTGTTACTCTGATTGATGTTTGTCCTGCAAGTTCAGAGTCATAAGCACCCATGTTAACTGAGCTGGTTAATTTTAACTTATCAATTAAGATTTTGTTCATAGCAGCATCTTTGCCATCGCTGAGCAAATCTCTGAGTACTTCAAGGGCATAACTATCTTTACTATAAAGCGGTACTGTTGGCCAAGTAATGGTTAGTTGAGGGGCTTTGGCAAAGTTGTCTTCATAATAGAGTCGTTTACTTTCTTTTAGTACTGCCGCTTGTTTTTTATTTTGTTCAATGGCTTTACCTTTAGGGATTTCATTAAAGTATTTATCAATCCATTGTTTGGCTTGTGCTTCATCAAAATCGCCAGATACCACTAAGGTGACATTATTAGGCACATACCAACGATTAAAAAAGTCTTTAACATCTTGTAACGTGGCACCTTGAAGATCATCGAGTGAACCAATTACTTGCCAACTGTAGGGATGACCTTCTGGATATAGGTTTTTATCAATAACATACTGAGTATGCCCGTAAGGACGATTATCATTACTTTGGCGTTTTTCGTTTTTAACCACTTGTTTTTCTTTTGCTAATACAGGCTCTGTGACGGTATTAATAAAGTAGCCAAGCTTGTCTGCTTCAGCCCAAATCATTTTTTCTAGGGCATTTTTCGGTACGGTTTGGAAGTAATTGGTTCTATCTCGGCTAGTGGAACCATTAGCTCCAGAGCCTCCAATTCTTGCACTCATTTTATCTAAACCACCTTTACCTAAATTTTCTGATTCTAGGAAAAGTAAATGCTCAAATAGATGGGCGAATCCGGTTTTTCCCGGTAATTCTCTTGCCGATCCGACATGTGCGGTTAATGCGACAGCAACTACGGGATCAGAACGGTCAATATGAAAAATAACTTGAAGACCATTGTCTAGGGTAAATTTCTCATATGCGATGTTTAAATTAGTTGTCGATTCAGCGTTGGTATCTTTATTGTTTATAGTCGACTTCGTTGGTGCAGGCTCTGATGAAGTGGTCGTACTGTCGCTACAACTGACTAAAAAAACACAGGCGCATAGTGTAGTAGCCTTGAGGCTATTTTTTATATTCATTTTTATGTTTCCTAAAGGTAGCTAATCTCGTAGTGATAGCCAGCAATGATTCAGCTTTAGTTTGAACGAAATTTCATGTTAACAAAAGGTAAATTTATTTTAGTAAGTGCACTTGCTGTATTTTGATCAACAAATAATCCTAATAGATAATATTTTTGAATCAATTAATGTAATTAAAGTAATTTTTATTATTAATATAAAGGCGATAAAGTCAATTTATAACTATGCTTTTGAAACAATTACTCAAAGGGCTTTTCCATGGCACTCGACAATTTATTACGTTGCTATATTGATGGTGTGTTTATTGATAGCCAGCAGTATGTTGACAATATTAATCCCGTTAACGGTCAAGTTATTTCAAAATTATGTGAAGCAAGCCCTCAGTTGATTGATCAAGCGGTAGCAAGTGCAAACATTGCCTTAAAAGGAACGTGGGGGAAAATGTCTGTTAATCAACGTTGTGAGCTACTTCATAAAGTCGCTGATCGTATGATTGAACGTCAAGAGGAATTTATTGAAGCTGAAATTAGCGATACCGGGAAATCACTTTTCCAAGTTGAAACTATTGATATACCTCGAGGTGCGGCTAACTTTAAGACATTTGCTGATATGGTGAAATTTCACCATGGTGAAACCTTTATTACTGAAACAGCTAATGGTGAAAAAGCACTGAACTATAGTGTGAATAAGCCGCTTGGTGTTGTTGCTGTGATTTCTCCTTGGAACTTACCTTTGTTGTTGGCAACTTGGAAGGTTGCACCAGCATTAGCTTGTGGTAACTGCGTTATTTTAAAACCATCGGAGGAAACTTCATCAACAGCGACTTTACTGGCACAAGTCATGGATGAAGTTGGTGTACCTAAAGGGGTATTTAACCTTGTTTTAGGGCGCGGAACTATCATCGGAGATTATTTAACCGCCCACCAAGGGGTTGATGCTGTGACTTTTACCGGAGCCTCAACAACAGGCAGGCATATTATGCGTTCGGTTGCTCAAGGGGTTAAACCTATCTCTTTTGAACTTGGCGGTAAAAATTCCGCCATTGTTTTTAATGACGCAAATTTGGATAACGCTATTGCTGGTGTTGCTCGTTCAACTTTTACTAATTGTGGTCAAGTGTGCTTATGTACAGAAAAAGTTTTTGTACATCGAGATATAGCCCCCGAGTTTATTGAAGGCCTGAAACAAGCTGCAGGTGAGATTAAAATAGGCTATCCAAAAGAAGAAGGGGTTTTTTTAGGCCCGCTAGTGTCTAAAGCGCATCAAGAAAAAGTATTGTCGTATTACCAGTTGGCCAAAACCGAAGGTGCTGAGTTTATTTATGGTGGGGCAGTGCCACATTTTGGCGATGAACGTGATAATGGTTGCTATATTGAACCTACAATTATTACAGGGCTTGATGATGGTGCTCGAGTAAATCAAGAAGAAATTTTCGGCCCTATTTGTCATATTTCAATATTTGATGACGAAGACGAAGTTATTCATCGGGTGAACGATACCCATTATGGGTTAGCTACTGCGCTTTGGACAGAAAGTTTATCACGTGCGCATCGTGTTTCACCACAATTAGATGTTGGTATTGTTTGGGTAAATACTTGGTTTTTACGTGATCTTCGTACACCTTTTGGTGGCGTGAAACTATCAGGTATTGGACGCGAAGGCGGCCAACATTCTATGGGCTTTTATAGTGAACCGATCAATATTTGTATCAAAATAGACTAACCTAGGAAGAATCATGACCACTGAAAGTAAAGTAGTTGCAGGTAAAGCAACACCGCGAGGTAAGTTTCCCCATGTAAAGCGTGCCGGCGATTTTATTTATATCTCAGGAACAAGCTCAAGACTCGCTGATAACAGTTTTGCTGGGGTAGAGGTGGATGAGTTTGGTACAACTTGCTTATGTATTAAAACGCAAACCCGTGCAGTGATTGAAAATATTCGTGATATTTTGCATTCAATGGATGCTGAGTTATCTGACTTAGTTGAAATTAGTACCTTTTTAGTCAATATGAATGATTTTGCAGGTTATAACCAAATCTATAGTGAATATTTTGATTTTGATGGCCCAACACGCACAACTGTTGCTGTTCACCAGTTGCCTCATCCACACTTATTAATTGAATGTAAGGCGGTGGCATACAAACCACTTTTGTTAACTGATATTACGTTAACAGATAAGTTTATTTAAGGAGTGACGGATGAAAGCAAAGCTAAGCGCGTTTAATTTTCAAAAGTGGATTGAAGAACATAGACACTTACTGAAGCCTCCTGTGGGTAATGTACAAATATGGGAAGACGCAGACATGATGGTGACTGTAGTTGGCGGTCCTAATCAACGTACCGATTTTCATGATGACCCTGTAGAAGAGTTCTTCTATCAGATCGAAGGAGATATGGTCTTAAAAGTGATAGAGGATGGTCACTGTAAGGATGTGTTTATTCGCGAAGGAGATATTTTCTTTTTACCTGCTCATGTGCGCCATTCACCACAACGCCCTATGGCAGGTAGTATTGGTTTAGTGATTGAGCCTAAACGTCCGGCAGGAGAAAAAGACGCTTTTGAATGGTATTGCTTTAACTGTAATAGCTTAGTACATCGTACAGAGGTTACTTTGACCTCGATTGTTGATGATCTTCCGCCACTATATCAATCCTTCTATCAAGACCTAGCTGCAAGAACTTGTCCTAGTTGTGGCGAAGTTCACCCAGGTAAGCATCCTCCCGAAGGGTGGGTTACTTTAGGCGAGGGGGAGTAATACCATGAAAGTTGTAGATATTCATTCTCACTTTTTTCCTAAATCATGGCCTAGTTTACAAAAACGTTTTGGTGGTGACGACTGGCCATGGCTTCGTCATCTCCCAAGTGATGGTACAGGGATTGAGAAGGCAATGTTAATGAAGGGGGATAAAGCCTTTCGACCCATTTATTCCGCGTGTTGGGATCCTAAGGTGCGACTCGAAGAAATGGATAAACACGGTGTATCTAAGCAAATCATTTCGGCAACACCTATTTTATTTGCCTATGACAAACCTGTTGAACAGTCTTTGTATTGTGCCCAACTCTTTAATGACGCCGCATTAACTATTTGCCAAGAAGATAATCAACGTTTGTTTGCTATGGCACAAGTACCTTTGCAAAACATAGATGCCGCATGTATTGAAGCAAGTCGCGCTAAAAATTCAGGGCATGTTGGTATACAAATTGGTAATCATGTTGGTTTAAAAAATATGGATGATGAAGGTGTGATTACGTTTTTACAACATTGTGCCAGTGAAAATATTCCTGTCTTTGTTCACCCGTGGGACATGATGGCGGCAGAGCGCACAAAAGATTATATGATGGGCTGGACGGTTGGCATGCCAGCAGAAACACAACTTTCGATTGTTTCAATGATTCTTGGTGGTGGCTTTGATCGGGTAAGTAAAGATCTTAAAATTTGTTTTGCTCATGGTGGTGGTGCATTTACCTTCTTACTTGGACGTCTTGAAAATGCTTGGCATCATCGTGATATTGCACGTGGAAAGTCTGCTTACCCACCTAGTTATTATCTCGACCGCTTTTTCTTAGATACCGCAGTGTTTGACCATGACGCGTTACAGCTATTGGTGAGTAAAATGGGTGTAGAGCGCTTGATGTTTGGCACTGATTATCCTTTTCCATTAGGTGAGCAGCAAATGGGGCAGTTAATAAAAACGGCACCGAGTTTGAATGATCCTGAAAAACAGAAACTTTTAGCGAGTAATGCAGAGCAATTCTTTGCCTTACCTAATTAATTTTTATCATCTATTAGAATTAATGAGTACCTCATGAACTTTGAATACACCTTAGCCTTTGCACAACAACAAGATAAACACGATCCTCTCTCAAGTTATCGTGAACAGTTTTTTCATCCCATTATTAATAATAAAGAAGTTCTTTATTTCACAGGAAACTCGTTAGGTTTACAGCCAAAAGCCGCAAAGAAATATGTTAATGATGAACTTGATGATTGGGCAAAGTGGGGGGTTGAAGGGCATTTTCATGCGAAAAATCCTTGGGTGAGTTATCACGAAATATTAACACCGGCCTCTGCAATGATTGTTGGCGCTAAAGCATCTGAGGTAGTTTGTATGAACTCGCTGACGACTAACTTACATTTGCTTTTTGTCTCCTTTTATCGCCCGACGAAACAACGCTTTAAAATTATTAGTGAAGCTAAAATGTTTCCTTCAGATCGTTATTTACTTGAAACACAAGTACAACATCATGGCTTTGAGCCAGATGATGCCATTATTGAAGTAGCTCCGCGCGCTGGTGAAGAGTTGATACGTGAAGAAGATATACTCGAAGCAATAGCAGCCCATGGTGATGAGGTCGCTTTAGTCTTTTTTGGAGGAGTCAATTATTTTACTGGCCAGCTTTTCAATATGGAAAAGCTCACCGATGCGGCTCATCAGGTAGGAGCATTGGCTGGATTTGACCTTGCACATGCAGCAGGTAATGTACCGATGAAATTACATGACTGGAATGTCGATTTTGCGGCTTGGTGTACTTACAAATATTTAAATGGAAGCGCAGGTAATGTAGGTGCTATTTTTGTACATGAACGTCATGGTGAAAATACCGATATACCAAGGTTTGGTGGATGGTGGGGACACAACAAAGAGCGTCGCTTTTTAATGGAGAACCATTTTGAGCCTATGACGGGAGCTGAAGGTTGGCAGTTGAGTAATGCGCCGGTTATGGGGATGGCAATACTCAGATCTTCACTGGATATTTTTCAAGAAATAGGTATGGAAAAGTTACGAGAAAAAAGTGTCAAGCTAACAGCTTACTTAGAGTTTGTATTTAATCATGTTACTGCACAATTTCCAGATATTCATTTATCGATTATTACTCCAAGCGATCCCACTCAACGAGGTTGTCAGCTCTCAGTGAAATTAGAAGGTACAGATAAACGTTTTTTTCAAGCGCTGACAGATGCTGGTGTCACTGCTGATTTTAGGGAGCCGAATGTTATTCGATTGGCGCCTACACCTTTATATAACAGCTTCGAGGATGTTTTTTGTTTTGGTGAAACACTGACCCATTTATTAAATACGTGGAATTAGTTATGGCAGAAGAAAAAGAAAATATAGCAATTGTTGGTGCTGGCCCAGTGGGCGCATTATTCGCTTTGATGATGGCAAAAAAAGGCTATAAAGTTAACTTGTTCGAGTCTCGTCCTGATTCACGAAAAACCAGTATTTACCAAGGTAAGTCAATTAATTTAGCCTTGTCTGATCGAGGGTGGCTTGCATTACAAGCTGTAGGGATTGACCAAGAAATTCGGCAACAAGCAATTCCCATGTACCGTAGGGTAATGCATGACATTAATGGCAATTTAACTCAGCAAGCTTATGGAAAAGAAAATCAAGCTATATGGTCTGTTTCTCGCTCGGGTATAAATGAGCAGTTAATTTCGCAAGCTGAAGAGCATCCATTAATTGATATTTATTTTTCTCATCGTTTAACCCAGCTTAATTTTGATGATAATACTGCCGTTTATTTAGATAGTAATCAGCAAGTAGTTACTCATCAAAGTGATTTAGTATTTGGTGCAGATGGTGCTTTTTCAAAAGTTAGAAGGTTAATGCAAGAACTCCCCAAGCAGCGTATTAGCTATAGCTTAAACTATATGCCACAAAGTTATATTGAGCTTTCCATTGCTGCGAACGAAGATGGTAGTCATAAACTTGAGAAAAATGCTTTGCATATTTGGCCGCGTAAAAACTTTATGCTAATCGCTTTACCTAATGTTGATGGTTCTTTTACTTGTACTTTGTTTATGAATCAGGAAGGGGAATTATCATTTGATACGTTAAATAGTACTGAAAAAGTGACTGCTTTTTTTGAAGAATACTTTACTGATGCAATGCCAATATTAGAATCGCCTGTGGTAGATTTCTTAGCTAAAGCGGCATCACCATTATGTTTAGTCCATATCTATCCATGGCTAGTGAATGATCAAGTTGCTTTAATCGGTGATTCTGCTCACGCCATGGTACCTTTTTATGGACAAGGTATGAATTCAGGCTTTGAAGATTGTCGTATATTAAGTGAGTTGGTTGATGCGAGAGAGGGAAATTGGCCAGAGGTTTTGTCAGCCTATCAAGCAGCGCGTAAACCTAATTGCGATGCTATTACAGAACTCGCACAACGTAACTTTATTGAAATGAGCGATCTAGCTGGGGATAAAAGCTTTTTGTTACGTAAAAAAATCGAAGCTAAGTTTAATCAATTACATCCTCAACTTTGGGTGCCACTGTATTCAATGGTGACATTTTCTCCAGACATTCCTTATAGCGAAGCTCTTGCTATAGGTGATATTCAGAAAGAGATTATGGATCAAATTATGTTAACCCCCAATATAGAAAAAATATGGAATGATGATTCTATCTACAATCGTATTTATGAGTTGGCGATCAAAAAATTGGAGCAAAAATAATGAGCTGCCCACATAACCCTAATTATCGTGAAATGGAAGATAGTATTCATACTGACTTTCAAGAGGATATGTCATATAGCGATTATTTATGTCTTGAGCAAATACTTTCTGCCCAACAGCCTTTATCAAGTCAGCATGATGAGATGCTATTCATTACAATTCATCAAAGTAGTGAACTATGGTTAAAGCTTGCAGGTCATGAGTTAACAGAAGCAATTGCTAATATTCAACATGCTGACTTTGGCCATGCTTTCAAAGTGATATCTCGGGTTAAGCAAATTTTTTTACAGCTGACTCAATCTTGGAATATTTTATCAACCTTAACACCTGTAGATTATCTTAAGTTTCGGGATGCACTAGGTCACTCTTCAGGTTTTCAGTCACATAGTTATCGCAAACTTGAATTTTTACTTGGCAATAAAAATGCAAAATTACTTAAAGTACACCAATCTAATGCCGCCGTTCATCAAGAGCTAACGGATGTCTTAAATCAACCTAGTTTATATGATGAAGTGATTAAAGTGTTGGCAACGAGGGGATTACCTATTGATGACCTTGCGCTTAACCGAGATTTTAGTCAACCGTATCAAACTAATACATCTGTGTTGAATGCTTGGATAACGGTTTATCAAAATGCCGAACAATACTTTGACTTGTATGAACTTGCAGAAAAGTTGATAGATATAGAAGATGCCTTTCAACAATGGCGTTTTAAACATATGTACACAGTCCAAAGGATTATCGGTAATAAAATGGGAACAGGTGGTTCTTCAGGAGTAAGTTTTTTGAAAAAAGCATTGGATATCAGTTTCTTTCCTGAGTTATTTGCATTAAGAACACATTTATAATTACTAGAATTAAAGTTACTTGGGGCTGGTAGGTCTTTTATCACCTTGATTAGGTAATAAGAGGGGCAATTTGCTATTATCATTTTACCATTTGATCGACACCTTTGTTTATGGATATAGCGAAAAGCCAATTAAGTATTAGCCATTTGAAAATGATGTGTGAACTTGAACGCAACACAACTGTAAAAGAAGCGGCTCAAGCGTTGTATATATCGCAACCGGCACTCACTAATCGTATACGAGAAGCAGAACGTCGATTAAATACCGCACTATTCATTCGCCGTGGCCGAAAGTTAGTAATGTCTAATGCTGGTCAACGTCTATTAGTATCAGCGAAAAAAATTTTAGAAGAGCTCGCTCGAGCTGAATACGATATAGAAAGGTTTTCAGATGGTGTAGAGCAGGTGTTACGAATAGGTGTTCCTCATTACGCTTCTTTTACTTGGTTACCTAAGGTAATAGAAGCAATGAATGATGAGTTTCCATCCATTGAACTCGAAATTACTGCGCAAGCTGCAATACAACCATTGACTGCATTGCAAAGTGCTAATATCGATATGGCGATGTTTTCTTCAGGAAATTTACAATTAGTATTAGATCAAAAATATTACCAATCCGATTTTGTCATTGAAGATGAACTTGTGGCTTGCGTTTCATGTCATCATAAAAGTGCAAACAAAGCATATTTAACCGCTAATGATTTTCTTGACGAAACTTACGTCACCAACTCCACTATTGCTGAAAAAGATCGGGAGTATGAACTCTTTTTTAAACCGGCAAGTACGATACCAAGGAAAACACTCCAAGTTGGTTTTAAAGAAGCCATTATCGAATTAGTTAATGCCAATTTAGGTATGTCGATATTTTCGAAGCGTCAAATTACACCTTATTTAAAACACCATAATATTAAGATTATTCCACTGGGAGTAGAAGGACTTAAAATTTACTGGCATTTAGTCTACTTAAATCAGCCAAGAATAATAGAGCCGGCTGGGTTACTTGTTGAATTGTTGCGGCAGGAGATAGGTCAGGTAAATGAGTGTGCTAGTTAAAGGAAGAAAGCTGAAATAAAAATGCCATTCGTTTTAAGGAATGGCATCTGAAATTACATTATGGTGAATACCATTATTGCTCAGTATCACTTTTTTCTGGACGTTCTTTTGCTTCACGTACTTTAAGTGTACGTTGTTGAAACTCTGAATCGTTTAATTTCTCGATAGCTTCATTAGCATCATCAGCTGAAATTTCAACGAAACCAAAGCCACGTCTTTTACCTGTTTGTTTATCTTTCATTAATCTAACAGAATGTACTTGACCAAACTCAGAAAATAAAGCGCGTACAGAACCTTCATTTGCACGGTAAGGTAAGTTACCTACATAAAGTGTCTTAACTTCAATTGAAGAGGTAGGGTTGTTAGTTTTATTAAAAAACAAAGGAAAAATAATCGCACTGACAAAAGCGATCGCGGAAACTAATAATGGTGTTAACTCAACTTGACCTGCTATTACATAAGAAACAATAGCTAGAACAAAAGCAACACCGAATGTTAAAAGTAGAGAAGAATTCATACGGAATACCTAATTATTATTTTAAAATCAAAAAATGCGAATTCTATGTTACCCAGCTTTTAATAATGTGCAAGCCAAAGTGTAAAAAATAATCATATATAAGCAAACAAATAGTGGGGGTTGTTAATAAGAGTGGTTAAATAGGGCGGTTTAGCCTTTAAAATAAACGAATTGTGTTAAAAACCATCGAACGAACAATAAAGTTAAAAAAGATCTTGATCCTTTGCGTAAAGTCGTTAGAATGCGCTCCACTTCTTCAGGGAAACTTGAGAAGCTACTAAGTAAAGGAAATACTTAGTTCACTTAAATAGGATGACCAAGTGAGAGTTTTAATACGTTTAGTAAAGGGAATACTTTAGTAAACGCGTTGATAGCGTTTGAAAACGGTTTTAAATTTTAAAACTTTTTTAAAAAAACTATTGACATTAAAACTCAGGTGCGTAGAATGCGCATCTCGCTTAAGGCAAGGCCTACAGCGATAAAGTTAAACGAATGCGATTTAACTTTTTCTTCACTTCACGTAAGTCGAAGAATTTCTTTAACAATTAGTTATCATGCAATTTGTGTGGACACTCACATTGATGTTGATTTTACCAGCTACTTAGGTAGCAAAAACAGCGCAATGAAGATGTCACACAAATAAGTATTAATTTTCTCTTAGGAGATAAATTAGTACGTTTTATGTAGTTATCTACTTCGGTAGGTAACACGACAGAATTCATTGAGCAGTAGGACTTGTTCCTACACAAACGATTTTTTAATTGAAGAGTTTGATCATGGCTCAGATTGAACGCTGGCGGCAGGCTTAACACATGCAAGTCGAGCGGTAACAGAGATAGCTTGCTATCTGCTGACGAGCGGCGGACGGGTGAGTAATGCTTGGGAATATGCCTTTAGGTGGGGGACAACAGTTGGAAACGACTGCTAATACCGCATAATGTCTACGGACCAAAGGAGGGGATGCTTCGGCACCTTTCGCCTTTAGATTAGCCCAAGTGAGATTAGCTAGATGGTAAGGTAATGGCTTACCATGGCGACGATCTCTAGCTGGTTTGAGAGGATGATCAGCCACACTGGGACTGAGACACGGCCCAGACTCCTACGGGAGGCAGCAGTGGGGAATATTGCACAATGGGGGAAACCCTGATGCAGCCATGCCGCGTGTGTGAAGAAGGCCTTCGGGTTGTAAAGCACTTTCAGTTGTGAGGAAAGGTGTAAGGTTAATACCTTTGCACTGTGACGTTAGCAACAGAAGAAGCACCGGCTAACTCCGTGCCAGCAGCCGCGGTAATACGGAGGGTGCGAGCGTTAATCGGAATTACTGGGCGTAAAGCGTGCGTAGGCGGTTAATTAAGTCAGATGTGAAATCCCGGGGCTCAACCTCGGAACTGCATTTGAAACTGGTTAACTAGAGTACTGTAGAGGGTGGTGGAATTTCCAGTGTAGCGGTGAAATGCGTAGAGATTGGAAGGAACATCAGTGGCGAAGGCGGCCACCTGGACAGATACTGACGCTGAGGCACGAAAGCGTGGGGAGCAAACAGGATTAGATACCCTGGTAGTCCACGCCGTAAACGATGTCAACTAGCTGTCTGTGGACTTGATCCGTGGGTAGCGTAGCTAACGCGCTAAGTTGACCGCCTGGGGAGTACGGCCGCAAGGTTAAAACTCAAATGAATTGACGGGGGCCCGCACAAGCGGTGGAGCATGTGGTTTAATTCGATGCAACGCGAAGAACCTTACCATCCCTTGACATCCACAGAATTTTCTAGAGATAGAATTGTGCCTTCGGGAACTGTGAGACAGGTGCTGCATGGCTGTCGTCAGCTCGTGTTGTGAAATGTTGGGTTAAGTCCCGCAACGAGCGCAACCCCTATCCTTATTTGCCAGCGAGTTAAGTCGGGAACTCTAAGGAGACTGCCGGTGATAAACCGGAGGAAGGTGGGGACGACGTCAAGTCATCATGGCCCTTACGGGATGGGCTACACACGTGCTACAATGGCGTATACAGAGTGCTGCAATACCGCGAGGTGGAGCGAATCACACAAAGTACGTCGTAGTCCGGATCGGAGTCTGCAACTCGACTCCGTGAAGTCGGAATCGCTAGTAATCGTAGATCAGAATGCTACGGTGAATACGTTCCCGGGCCTTGTACACACCGCCCGTCACACCATGGGAGTGGGTTGCAAAAGAAGTGGCTAGTTTAACCTTCGGGAGGACGGTCACCACTTTGTGATTCATGACTGGGGTGAAGTCGTAACAAGGTAACCCTAGGGGAACCTGGGGTTGGATCACCTCCTTATCTTGAAGTAAAACGGCTCAATGGAAACTTTCGAGTTTCATGAGTGTCTACACAAATTGCAGTGATAACTAAAAGTAAAGAAGAAGTCCTAACATGTAAGCTTCGGGCAATTTATATAGGTCTGTAGCTCAGCTGGTTAGAGCGCACCCCTGATAAGGGTGAGGTCGGCAGTTCAAGTCTGCCCAGACCTACCAAGTTACGCAGTTACTGTGTAATAAAGTTGCTTTAATTATGTGTTACCCACTCTCTTTGAGTATAAAGAGGGGCTATAGCTCAGCTGGGAGAGCGCCTGCCTTGCACGCAGGAGGTCAGCAGTTCGATCCTGCTTAGCTCCACCACTTCTTCTAAAAGAAATAGAAACCAAACTTAAGGTATTCAAATGAATAATTTACGTTTGGTTTTTTAAACCACGATTTAAGCGAATGCGTCTTAGATTGCACTCTTTAACAATTTGGAAAGCTGATATAAATACCGGTATTTATTAGGTGAATGGCGTGTCGCGCGTCAAACATATAATGATAGATACCAACAGCGAGTAAGATGATTTTATCGGTCATCGAACAAGCTGGTTAATAAGGTAACTTATTAACGAAAATCTAATTCAAGTAACTCTATGAGTGCGTGAAAATGTCAGACTTTACAATTGCTGTGGTTTAGTCACCACGGCGTACTAAATTGTCGAAAGACCATTTGGGGTTGTATGGTTAAGTGACTAAGCGTATATGGTGGATGCCTTGGCAGTTAGAGGCGATGAAGGACGTGTTAATCTGCGAAAAGCTCAGTTAAGGTGATAAAAACCGTTACAGACTGAGATATCCGAATGGGGAAACCCACTTGCATAAGCAAGTATCTTTATGTGAATACATAGCATAAAGAGGCGAACCGGGAGAACTGAAACATCTAAGTACCCCGAGGAAAAGAAATCAACCGAGATTTCCTTAGTAGCGGCGAGCGAACGGGAATTAGCCCTTAAGTGGTTTGTAAGTTAGTGGAATGTTCTGGAAAGGACAGCGATACAGGGTGATAGCCCCGTACACGAAAATAAACTTATCATGAAATCGAGTAGGTCGGCACACGTGAAATGTTGACTGACTGAACATGGGGGGACCATCCTCCAAGGCTAAATACTCCTAACTGACCGATAGTGAACCAGTACCGTGAGGGAAAGGCGAAAAGAACCCCTGTGAGGGGAGTGAAATAGAACCTGAAACCGTATACGTACAAGCAGTGGAAGCCCTTCGGGGTGACTGCGTACCTTTTGTATAATGGGTCAGCGACTTATATTTTGTAGCAAGGTTAACCGAATAGGGGAGCCGTAGCGAAAGCGAGTGTTAACTGCGCGTTTAGTTGCAAGGTATAGACCCGAAACCCGGCGATCTACCCATGGGCAGGTTGAAGGTTGAGTAACATCAACTGGAGGACCGAACACACGTATGTTGAAAAATGCGGTGATGACTTGTGGGTCGGAGTGAAAGGCTAATCAAGCCGGGAGATAGCTGGTTCTCCCCGAAATCTATTTAGGTAGAGCCTCGCACGAACACCATTGGGGGTAGAGCACTGTTAAGGCTAGGGGGTCATCCCGACTTACCAACCCTTTGCAAACTCCGAATACCAATGAGTGATATGCGGGAGACACACTGCGGGTGCTAACGTCCGTTGTGAAGAGGGAAACAACCCAGACCGCCAGCTAAGGTCCCAAAGTCATAGTTAAGTGGGAAACGATGTGGAAAGGCCCAGACAGCTAGGAGGTTGGCTTAGAAGCAGCCACCCTTTAAAGAAAGCGTAATAGCTCACTAGTCGAGTCGGTCTGCGCGGAAGATGTAACGGGGCTAAACTATGCACCGAAGCTGCGGATTCATCTTAGGATGAGTGGTAGGGGAGCGTTCTGTAAGCCGTTGAAGGTGAGTTGTAAAGCTTGCTGGAGGTATCAGAAGTGCGAATGCTGACATGAGTAACGATAAGGGGAGTGAAAAACTCCCCCGCCGAAAGACCAAGGTTTCCTGTCCCATGTTAATCAGGGCAGGGTAAGTCGGCCCCTAAGGCGAGGCGGAAACGCGTAGTCGATGGGAAACAGATTATATTTCTGTACTTCTATATATTGCGAAGGAGGGACGGAGTAGGCTAGGTGAGCACGGCGTTGGTAGTCCGTGTGAAAGTATGTAGGTGGTTAGTTTAGGTAAATCCGGACTTTCATTCAACACTGAGATACGAGACGAGAATTTACGAATTTGAAGTCATTGATGCCATGCTTCCAGGAAAAGCTTCTAAGCTTCAGATATATAGGAACCGTACCCCAAACCGACACAGGTGGTTAGGTAGAGAATACTAAGGCGCTTGAGAGAACTCGGGTGAAGGAACTAGGCAAAATAGTACCGTAACCGTAACTTCGGGAGAAGGTACGCTCCCTAGTGTGAAGCATTTACTGCATAAGCACAGGGGAGTCGAAGTAACCAGGTGGCTGGAACTGTTTATTAAAAACACAGCACTGTGCAAAATCGAAAGATGACGTATACGGTGTGACGCCTGCCCGGTGCCGGAAGGTTAATTGATTGGGTTAGTCCTCGGACGACGAAGCTCATGATCGAAGCCCCGGTAAACGGCGGCCGTAACTATAACGGTCCTAAGGTAGCGAAATTCCTTGTCGGGTAAGTTCCGACCTGCACGAATGGCGTAATCATGGCCACACTGTCTCCACCCGAGACTCAGTGAAATTGAAATTGCGGTTAAGATGCCGTATACCCGCGGCTAGACGGAAAGACCCCGTGAACCTTTACTATAGCTTGACAGTGAACATTGCTCCTACATGTGTAGGATAGGTGGGAGGCTTTGAAGCAGCGTCGCTAGATGTTGTGGAGCCAACCTTGAAATACCACCCTTGTATGCGTGATGTTCTAACCTAGGGCCCTTATCGGGCTTGGGGACACTGTCTGGTGGGTAGTTTGACTGGGGCGGTCTCCTCCCAAAGAGTAACGGAGGAGCACGAAGGTTGGCTAAGTATGGTCGGACATCATACGGTTAGTGCAATGGCATAAGCCAGCTTAACTGCGAGACAGACACGTCGAGCAGGTACGAAAGTAGTCATAGTGATCCGGTGGTTCTGTATGGAAGGGCCATCGCTCAACGGATAAAAGGTACTCCGGGGATAACAGGCTGATACCGCCCAAGAGTTCATATCGACGGCGGTGTTTGGCACCTCGATGTCGGCTCATCACATCCTGGGGCTGAAGTCGGTCCCAAGGGTATGGCTGTTCGCCATTTAAAGTGGTACGCGAGCTGGGTTTAGAACGTCGTGAGACAGTTCGGTCCCTATCTGCCGTGGGCGTTTGAGAATTGAAGAGGGCTGCTCCTAGTACGAGAGGACCGGAGTGGACGAACCACTGGTGTTCGGGTTGTCATGCCAATGGCATTGCCCGGTAGCTACGTTCGGAACTGATAACCGCTGAAAGCATCTAAGCGGGAAGCAGGCTTTGAGATGAGTTCTCACTGGAGATTTAATCTCCCTAAAGGGTCGTTGGAGACTACAACGTTGATAGGTCAGGTGTGGAAGTGCTGCGAGGCATTGAGCTAACTGATACTAATTGCCCGTGAGGCTTAACCATACAACACCCAAGTGGTTTGTATGAAGTTTGATAGAGACACGTACTCTGTTACTGAATGAATTAGATTAAGGTATTTAGCGTTAATATGCTCGAGGGTGTATTGACCGAGTGCGCAAGCACATTGGCTTTTCAAATTAACTTTTTTTGTCTAGCGACAATAGCACTGTGGTACCACCTGATCCCATTCCGAACTCAGAAGTGAAACGCAGTTGCGCCGATGGTAGTGTGGGAGTTCCCATGTGAGAGTAGGACATTGCTAGACTTCTCTTTAGAAAAGCCCGTTACATTTGTGACGGGCTTTTTGCTATCTGCATTTTATCAACAACCATTGTTGTTGGGCTAAAGCCCAACCTACAACACATTCTATCCAAGGTTAAAACGTAGAAAGCCTTTTGTAGGTCGGTATTTATGCCGACAAATAGCGATAGAGGTCAAATTCACAGATATAATCCATTTCGGTTGTCGGGCTAAAGCCCGACCTACAACATATTTAATCCCATGTTAAAACGTGGAGAGCCTTGTGTAGGTCGGTATTCATGCCGACAGATAAGAGGTCATTGTTTAACACAGAGGTGTAATACGCTTTGGTTGTTGGGCTAAAGCCCAACCTACAACATATTCAATTCCATGTTAAAACGTAGAGAGCCTTGTGTAGGTCGGTATTTATGCCGAAAAATAGCGATAGAGGTCAAATTCACAGATATAATCCATTTCGGTTGTTGGGCTAAAGCCCAACCTACAACATATTCTATTAAATGTTAAAACTTAGAAAGCCTTGTGTAGGTCGGTATTTATGCCGACAAATAGCGATAGAGGTTAAATTCACAGATGTAATCCATTTTGATTGTTGGGCTAAAGCCCAATCTACAACAACTCCCATTCCCATGTTAAAACCTATAGAGCCTTTTGTAGGTCGGTATTTATGCCGACGGATCAGAGGTATAGGTTAAATTCACAGATGTAATCCATTTTGATTGTTGGGCTAAAGCCCAACCTACAACATATTCAATTCCATGTTAAAACGTGGAGAGCCTTTAGTCGGTCGGTATTCATGCCGACAGATAAGAGGTCATTGTTTAACACAGAGGTGTAATACGCTTTGGTTGTTGGGCTAAAGCCTAACCTACAACACATCTATCCAAGGTTAAAACGAATAGAACCGTAGGTGTAGGTCGGTATTTATGCCGACAAAAAGAGATCATTGTTTAACACAGAGGAGTAATACATTTAGGTTGTCGGGCTGAAGCCCAACCTACAACATTTTCAATCCCATGTTTAGGACGGATAAATAAAAGTGTCATATTTCTTTACAGTGGTGTACTTAGTTGTGAGTGTTATTGCATACTACCAATCATTAAAGTCATTTTTAATCAATGTGTTATGTTTATTATCCGGAGTTGGCAAGGTATATGCATAAGGTGATAGGGTTAGATTGTCGATATATAAAGTTCGGCTGTATTATATATTTATAGGAAGTAGTATGAAAAATAGTAAAATGACAAAATTTATCGCAACGTTGGCATTATGCCTTTTTGCTAACGTATCTCAAGCAACTTTAATAACAGAAATTACCCATGATTTCGGTACTGATGTCGGTAAAATCCTACCAGCTGGTGGTGTTGATGGCTCTTCTGGTTGTAATACCATTTCCGCAGATTGGATTACTGTAACAGATAAAAAGGATTGTAATCGTTTTTATGATTATTTTGATCTATCCAATGTCGATTATGATTCTATTGATAGCTTTACACTCTCCCTTACTTTTTCTGATACTAATAGAGGGAGTTGGTTCCCACTTGAAGATTGGCGTGTGATGGCAGCATCTTCAGGCAGTAATGCAGATAAAGATAATATGCAAGATATCGATCGTGTTAGCGGTATGTCCTCACAGGATTTTATATTCAATGGTTCAAATACTAAAGCTAGTGTCTTTAATGATATTTTAGTGCGGAAGCAATTTGCTTTCTGGCTTGGTGATGAAGCCTGGTTCTCAAATAGCTTTAATTTATCAAGTGCTACTTTAAAAATTGAAGGAACTCCTGCGCTGACTTCAACTACTGTGCCTGAGCCGAATATGATTGCTCTATTTGCTTTAGGCTTATTCTTTATGAGTCGAACAAAGAGTAAAAAATAGCTTTATCATTGCAATTAAAAAGCAGCATTCGTGCTGCTTTTTATATTTAAATTACTGACATTCTATTTATCAAAGTTAAATTGCTTTAATGGTAGGGTAAGTTCTGTTTCAAAATAACCTTCTTCAAGTTGATTCAATGTTAGTGAAGACTGATCTTTATATAGCTTTTCTATACGTTGTCTACAGTTATCTATACCGATGCCAAAACCTTTATGCAGGTCTGTTTCAGGAGATTTATTTTTTAATCGAATAAATAGTTTTTGATTATCGCAATTAATATCTAAGGTAACACTGTTGCCGTTACTCTCAAGTTGTGAACCATGCTGTACGGCATTTTCAACTAAAGTCTGCAGTAACATAAAAGGTATTTCATAAGTTAAACACTCATTCGCGACATTAATTTCGAACCTAAGTTTATCTTCGAATCTCAGTTGCTGTATAACTAAATAACTCTTAATAAATTCAATTTCATCTGCTAGAGAAGTTACTTGTTTATTATGATTTTCTAATACTTTTCGTAGCATTTTACTGAGTTCATCAATCGCTTTAACCGCAATCTTATTTTGTTCTAGGCGTACAAGGCTGGAAATCGTATTGAGTGTATTAAATAGGAAATGAGGGTTTAGTTGAGATTTCAGCGAATTTAGTTCAGTTTCAAGTAATTGTTTTGATAACTCTTGATTAGCCACTTGCTGATTCTGCGCCTTTTGATGATACGACATAGCGTAGCCAACACCAAAGATGGCAAGGTAAACAAGAAAATCCATATATAATGGGCTATTAAGCAAAGATTGAAACGCCCTACCAATAGAAGCTGAATTTATCGTGTTGCCTTTAATTAAAATGACTTCTAGCATAGTTACTCCCCAATAAAGGGAAAAAATCGCCAGAGCAAAAAGTATATTTTTAATAATAAAACTTCTAATTGAAAGTTTATCTAATGAAATAGTCGCAGTAGTTGCAATAATTAGTGGCGCGATAAATATCCAGTTTCCCCACCAAGGTAAATAGTGTAACCAAAGATCAAAAAAAACGCCGGGGTTTTCGCTACGTTGGCTTTCGATACGGTAGGCATGGGCAGATGAGATGGTATTTAATATTATCCAAAAAAGACCATTAGCAAACCAAAATGCGTAGCCGGGTATATTACTTAATAAAGTTCTGAGCATGGATAAATAGTTTTAGAAAATTTTAAATATTATAACGTTGATAGCCAATAAATAGCGTATCTATGACTGTCATACATCTCGTAATCTGAGGTATTCATCTTTTTACACCTTAAATTTTATTTTTATATTCCATTATGGAATAAAAAATCGATTTCTATTCTTTTTCAATTGAACTAGCAAAGACTAAACTTCCTCTATTATTTTAGATAGGCGAATTGATCTTATGTTGCCAGAACAACAAAATTTAAACCAAACGATGCTAACTAGCGAGCAGTTATTAGCGTTTCAGAAAACAGTAGGGAGTTACACTCCTATACAATGCGCTTGGGCAAGTGGTTATTTAGCTGCAAAAGCAGAAGGTTCGTCTACTGTTAGTTTAGCAACTTCCCCTCAGAAACAAGTTAGTCCAACATTAACTATTCTTTATGGATCGCAAACGGGCAATGCAAAAGGGGTTGCGAGTACGTTAGCGACACAAGCTAAAGCAAATGGTTTAAATGTTGACCTAATTAATATGGGAGAGTTTAAACCTAAGTCCATTAAAAACTTAACTCATCTATTAATTGTGACAAGTACTAATGGTGAGGGTGAACCACCTGATGATGCTATCGCGTTGCATGAATTTTTGTCTTCTAAAAAAGCTCCCAAACTAACAGACCTGCATTATAGTGTATTAGCTTTAGGTGATACCAGTTACGAATATTTCTGCAAAACGGGTAAAGACTTTGATGAGTTTTTAATAGCGCTTGGGGCTAAGCAAATATCACCAAGAATTGACTGCGATGTCGATTATGAAGAGACAGCTGAAGCTTGGTCTAAAACGATAATAGAAAAAACAAGCCCACTACTTGGAACATCAGCAAGTGCTGAAGTGGTAAATATTCAAACATCCACCAGTGATAATGCTTATAGCAAACAAAATCCCTTTGCCGCTGAATTAAGTTTAAGTCAAAAAATCACCGGCAGAGATTCTGCGAAAGATGTTAGGCACATTGAAATTGATTTACTTGACTCGGGCATCCATTACCAGCCAGGTGATGCACTTGGTGTGTGGTTTGAAAATGATGCACAACTTGTCGATGAATTACTGGCATTACTAGAAATTGATGGAAGTGAAACCGTTAAAGTCAAAGATGAAACCTTAGCGATAAAAGAGGCATTAATTACTCGCTATGAGATCACACAAACTAGCGTCAATTTTGTTTTATTCTGGGCTGAAGTTAGTAAGAGCAAAAGTTTACTCGAGTTGATTGAAGATAAAGATCTAGTACGTGACTATGCATCAAAGCATCAAATTGTTGATGTGGTTAAAGCTACTCCTGCAAAAGTAAGCGCCCAACAATTTGTTGATTCATTACGTAAATTGACACCTCGTTTATATTCCATCGCCTCTAGTCAATCTGAGGTTGAAGATGAAGTTCACTTAACTGTTGGTGTGGTTGAATACAACGAAAATGGTCAAAAGCGAACTGGCGCTACTTCTGGCTTTTTGTCACATCGCTTAGAAGAAGGTGGAACAGTAAAGGTTTTTATTGAGCATAACGACAATTTTAGGTTACCTGAAGATAGCAACACTCCCGTTATTATGATTGGACCTGGTACTGGTGTCGCACCTTTTAGAGCTTTTATGCAAGAGCGTGAAGCGCAAGAAGCTGAAGGGGAAAACTGGTTACTGTTTGGCGATCAAACATTTACCCAAGACTTCTTGTATCAGGTGGAATGGCAAGGCTATCTTAAATCTGGCTTATTAACACGTCTTGATCTTGCTTTCTCAAGAGATCAAGCTGAAAAAATCTACGTTCAAGATAGGCTTAGAGAAAACGCACAAACCGTATTTGAATGGTTAGAACGAGGTGCACACTTGTATATTTGTGGTGATATGAGTCGTATGGCTAAAGATGTGGAATCTACATTAGTAGATATTATTTCGACTCAAGGCAAAAAATCAGAACAACAAGCACAAGATTATTTAAAAGAATTACGTAACGCTAAGCGTTATCAGAAGGATGTTTATTAATGAGTACTAACAATAACGCTGAACAAATATCACCGTCAGGACCTCTCATTGTTGAAGGAAAACTTTCAGATAATGAGCGACTTAAAGCAGAAAGTAATTTTTTACGAGGCACGATCTCTGAAGATTTAAACAACCAAACTACGGGTGGTATGACAGGCGATAATTTTCAGTTAATTCGTTTCCATGGCATGTATCAACAAGATGACCGAGACATACGTGCCGAACGGGCAAAACAAAAATTAGAGCCTCTGCATACCCTAATGCTGCGGGCACGTTTACCTGGCGGAATTATCACTCCTGAACAATGGTTAGGTGTCGATAAGTGGGCTAGTGAGCATACCTTGTATGGCAGTATTCGTTTAACAACACGTCAAACATTTCAATATCATGGCATTTTAAAACCGAATATTAAAACGGTGCATAAAGCATTAAATAGCATAGGTATAGACTCAATCGCTACGGCTGCAGATATGAATCGAAATGTGCTTTGTACAGCAAACCCCTATCAATCAGAAGTGCATCAAGAAGCATACGAATGGGCTAAGAAAATTAGTGAGCATTTTCTTCCACAAACGCGAGGCTATGCTGAAGTTTGGTTAGATGCGGATAAAGTAGATAGTACCGTTGATGAAGAAGAGCCAATTTTAGGAAGTACTTACTTACCTCGTAAGTTTAAAACAACAGTGGCTATTCCGCCTTTGAATGACGTAGATGTTCATGGTAATGATCTTAACTTCATCGCGATTCAAGAAAATGGCAAGCTGATAGGATTTAATGTCTTAGTCGGTGGTGGACTTGCTATGACACATGGTGATAAGTCGACCTATCCTCGTAAAGCAGATGATTTTGGTTATATACCTGTAGAAAAAACCTTAGCTTTCGCAGAAGCGGTAGTGACAACTCAACGTGATTGGGGCAATCGAGTTAATCGTAAAAATGCGAAAACCAAATATACCTTAGATCGTGTGGGTAAAGAGGTATTTAAAGCTGAAGTTGAAAAACGCGCAGGGAGTCAATTTGAAGTAAGCCGTCCGTATGAGTTTACCGAACGCGGTGACCGTATTGGTTGGTCAGAAGGTATTGATGGTAAACACTATCTGGCATTGTTTATTCAAAACGGACGAATTAAAGACTTCCCGGATCTGCCATTAAAAACAGGCATGGCTGAGTTAGCAAAGGTCCACCAAGGTGATTTTCGAATTACCGCAAACCAAAATTTAATTGTTGCTGGTGTACCAGCAGAGCAAAAAGCCGAAATAGAAAGTATTGCTATCAAGTATGGATTAATGGACGCCTCTATTAGTGAGCAACGTAAAAACTCTATGGCTTGTGTTGCTTTTCCTACGTGTCCTTTAGCAATGGCAGAAGCTGAACGTTATTTGCCTTCATTGGTGACTGATGTTGAAGGTATTTTGGCTAAACATAAAGTAAGTAATGAAAGTATAATTTTAAGAGTGACTGGCTGTCCTAACGGCTGTGGTCGCGCGATGCTCGCCGAAATTGGATTGGTGGGTAAAGGTCCTGGTAAATATAACATGCATTTGGGTGGTAATGTTGCCGGTACTAGAGTCCCTAAAATGTATAAAGAAAACTTAGGGGAGCAAGACATATTGTCAGAAATCGACAATCTAGTTTCTCAATGGGTTAAACAAAGAAATACAAATGAAGCCTTTGGTGATTTTGTTATCCGCAATGGAATAATTGCTGAAGTGAAAGTGAGTAAACGAGACTTCTATGACTAGAGTAGCCATTAATAATCGATTTCCAGCATCATTGCCAAAACCTTGGTTAAGTCAATGGAACGAATTATTAGAGAATCAAAGTGCGGTAGAACGTGTTGAGTGGGCGATGGAAAATTTGCCTTCACAATTTGTGCTTTCTTCAAGTTTTGGTATTCAATCAGCAGTTATGTTGCATATGCTGACTCAGGTGGATGAACATATTCCAGTATTATTAACAGATACTGGACATTTGTTCCCTGAAACCTATCAGTTTATTGAAACATTATCAGAGCGGCTGAAATTAAATTTACATGTGTTCAGTGCTAAAGAAAGTGCGGCATGGCAAATGGCAAAGTATGGTGAAGAATGGTCGAAAGATGAGGTGTCATTAAAAGCCTATAATCGTAGGAATAAAGTGGAACCGCTAGAAAGAGGACTTGATCAATTAAATGCAGGTACTTGGTTTTCTGGTGTTAGAAGACAGCAATCAGCTCATCGAGAATCTCTGTCTGTAGTGAGTATTTTGCGAGGCCGATTTAAAGTTCACCCAATTATAGACTGGACAAATAAAGATATTCATCAGTATTTAACTAAACATAATTTGCCTTATCATCCATTATGGGATCAAGGTTATGTTTCTGTGGGTGATGTGCATAGTACACGACCATTAACTTTAGGTATGGATGAAAGTGAAACTCGTTTCAGTGGCATGCAAAGAGAATGTGGATTGCATACCGACGGGGATGGGATTTAATTTAACTTACTATTAAGTGTCATTAAGGTAGTGCTGAAATTACCTTAATGAATATGAAAGTGTGAAGACAGTGAGTCTTTTACTAATTGTAAGTAATTTTCATCAATAGAATCACTGATTAAATTCGCTAATTCAGCACCAATAGGGGTGAATTTATAGAAACTTAAAATGGAATTGTTTTTTACCGAGGTTAATGTCAGTGGTGCGTTGTTGATATAAAAGTGAATACTTTCCCCTATAGCAACAGGCGTGGTTTCAGTTTCTTGAATAAAAAGTAAATGGTTATCAGCTAGTGATAATAGCTCAGTATAAGATAGGCCAAATTTGCTTAAGTTGATTTTTTGTAGACGTTTTTTACTAAAAAAATTAAACATGCCAGGAAGTAATGATGAGCCTGATATGATTCTAAGGTTTTTTCGCGTACTATCTTTTACTGCAAGTGAGCAAGCTTTCGCAAATAATTTAGCTTCTCCGATACTCATGGTTCTAAATGCTTGCAGGGTTTTTAATGAAAAAGATCCTGGTTTAGTTACTTCAAACGCTAAAATTTTTGCCCATAATTCTTGCATCGTTGGATTACTAATACCTTCTGCAAGTTCGGTAAAGCAGTTAAACCAATCAACATCGGCACGGTCAGTTATTTCGTTGTCTGAACAATACTGTATGGCTTTTTGAATAATGATTTCGAGATTTTGCTGTTTCCTTAAACGAAGAAAACGTTCTCTTTTTTGAGTTCTTTCTTCTAGGGGGATTTGTTTTCCAGTCGAGATTAGTGCGCCATCAACAACAAATTGCTTGGCTAAATTTAATAATTGTTTTTGAGATGATGCTCCCGGTTTTGCTGCTTTATTTTCTGTTGACTGTTTTGGTGCTTCTGTTTCAACAACGGACGTACTTTTAACTTCTGTCACTGGTGTGACCGAATTAACCGAAGTTGTTGAAATTTTCATAGAACCATCCAATATTTGTTAAAAATTAGTTAATTAACAGCATAAAGCAAATTATTAAAGACTAAAAACTTATCATAGATTAATTTAATGAAAAAAAGCGAATAAAAAAAGTGTAAAGGTTAAAATTATTATCTAAACTTAGCTGATATCGACATTTAGCTATAAAGAGCTATTATAATTGAAATAGTTTGTTGAATATTCTTCAGCTGACTTTTATGATGTAGATAAGATTAAATATTTCTATAATATTTAAATAGGCATTTTTGCAAAACTAACTAACTCGTTGCAGTTAGTTATTTGAGGGTAGTATGCGGGCATCTGAAGATATTAACGATGATTTTTTGTTTATCGATGATAGTGATGAAGATGAAATTCTTGATGACTCCAGTAATGGTACATGGAAAGTATTGATCGTTGATGACGATCCTGAAATTCATTCGGTAACACAATTAGCATTATCTGATTTGGTTGTTCTAGGAAAACGCTTAGAATACATCCATGCCTACTCGGGACGTGATGCTTGCAAATTGATTGAGCAAGATAGTGATGTCGTTCTTGTGCTTCTTGACGTTGTCATGGAAACAGATGACGCTGGCTTGAATGTGGTCAAGCATATTAGAGAAAAGCTCAATCGACAAGACATACGCATTGTTCTTAGAACAGGGCAACCCGGTTATGCGCCTGAAGAAAGTGTCATCAAAGATTATGATATTAATGATTACAAAACCAAAACTGAGTTAACTCGCCGTAAATTGGTCACTACCGTTTATGCGGCCATTCGATCTTATCAGCAAATAGATACTGTGACTCAAAACCGCCAAGGATTAGAAAAAATCATTGCAGCGGCGGCGGAATTACTTGAATTACATTCCATTCACAAATATGCCGATGGTGTATTAAACCAGTTAATGCTTTTTTCCGAGTTAGAAAAAGGTGTTTTTTGTGCTCGCGGTCAAGGAATCGTAAGTTCTGCGGATGATCTCAGTTTATATGTTCTTGGGCAATCAGGACTTAGTAAAGGGTTAGTTAATCAAAAAATTTCGGCGCTGAAAGACGCTCGAATTGAGCAGTTAATTCAAATCTGTTTTCAGCAAAAACAACATCAGCAAGACGAGCAAGGTTCATGCTTTTATCTTTCAAGCGGTGTTTGTCGAGCCGTTATTTATGTAGAGTTTACAGAGCCATTATCTCAAATTAATCAACAGCTTATTGAGGTGTTTTTCACCAATATCGCGATAGGTTATGAAAATGTTCATCTTTTCCAAAAACTACGTAATGCAGCTTATAAAGACTGGTTAACTGAACTACCTAATCGTTTAGAATTTTTGAATCTACTTGATGATTTTGCTCAAAGTAGTGATAACAATCGGGTGGCAGCACTTATTGATCTCAATCAGTTTAGTGATATTAATGATGGTTTAGGGCAAGATCTGGGTAATCAACTCTTAATGGCGGTTTCCGCCAGAATGAAAATACTTAGTGATCGCTGTTTAGTAGCGCGAGTTGGTGCCGATGTATTTGGCATTATAGGTCCACAAGATCTTATTAATCCTGAAAAGCTAAACGAGATGTTCGTTGAACCATTTTCTGCAGGTGAACAATTTTTACCAGTGAAAGCGAGCTTTGGCTTGTGCCTGAAGGAAGATGCTGGCTCTCGTGGTGTTAAGGTGTTAAACCAAATTAATATTGCGTTGAATTTAGCGAAAAAAAGTAACAAAGTTCACTTTGTTTATTACCAGCCTGAAATGGAAGAAAAAACGCTTTGGCGACTAGGGATGATTCGTCAGTTACGTACAGATTTTGCCGATAATCGTTTAGAGCTTTGGTATCAACCACAATTGAATCTATCAACGGGTAAGGTGATTGGTGCAGAAGCCTTATTAAGATGGCGTACTTCAGATGGTAGTTTTATTTCACCAGCCGTATTTATTCCTTTAGCTGAATATTCAGGGTTAATTATAGATATTGGGGATTGGGTCATTAATCAGGCCTGCCAAACAATTAAAACGCTTGAACAGAAGAACTTTAGCCAAGTAGGTATTTCGGTTAATGTGTCTATTCCACAATTTAGAAAAGATGATTTTGTTGATAATATAATTAAAGCAACAAAGGAACATCAGATACCACCGAATAAATTAGAACTAGAAATCACTGAAAATATTTTGATGGATGAACCTCAAGTTGTCATTGAGGCTTTAGTTCAACTGAAAAAAGAAGGTATTAGTATCGCGTTAGATGACTTTGGTACTGGTTATTCGTCTATGAGCTATTTACAACAATTGCCGTTAGATCGTTTGAAAGTGGATCGTTCATTCATTACACATATTATTGAGCCTGGAAAATCGATTATTGCTGAAACCATTATTAATTTAGGTAAACAAATGGATTTAACTGTAATTGCTGAAGGTATTGAAGATGAGGCTCAACAAGAACATTTAAAATCATTGGGTTGTGATGAGGTGCAAGGTTTCTTTTATGCTAAACCAATGCCTGAAGATGAGTTTTTAGCTTTTTTGAAAGAAAATAGCTAACGTTTCATCTTCCATTAATAAAGTCATAGTGCTAATTAAAGGGGTTAATCATTTAGATTAATCCCTTTTTCGTTTTAGTCTCTAAATACTTAAATTCCATACCTAACGCTGGTTGAGTGGGAATTAAATGAGAGAGTATTAATGAGCAACACGCAAACATTGCGCCAATATAAAATACCCACGATGAGTTAATAATCCAAACAATGCCTAACAATGCAGGGATAACTACTGCGGCAATATGATTAATTGAAAAACTCACGCCTGCACTGGATGCGATATCTTCTGGTTTGGCAATTTTTTGAAAGTAAGTTTTTATTGCTATCGCTAACGCAAAAAATAGATGATCTACTACATATAAAACAGCGGCTACATTACTATTTTCAACTAAACCATAAGCAACGAATAAAAGTATTAAACCGATATATTCAAATTTAAGTACTTTTCTTTCGCCAAGAATTCCAATTATTTTTCCTATCTTGGCAGCAAATAGCCAATTAAAAACATAGTTAATAAGAAATAGCCCACTGATTTGTGAAACGCTGTAGCCAAATTTTTCAACCATTAAGAAGCCGGCAAACACGACGAAAATTTGTCGTCTTGCCCCACTAAAAAAAGTCAGGGCATAAAATAACCAGTATTGTTTACGTAGTACCAATGTTTTATTTTGTTTCGTGTGTTGGGGAAATTCTTTAAAGGTAAGAATTAGTGCTAAGGTGAATAATAATGCGAGACCACCAAACAAGGCATAAGTGCTTTGATAGCTCCAAGAAAATTTTTCCATCACTAACCAAACACTGCTAAAAGCTAATAACGAGGCGACTGATTTTACTGACAGCATTTTCCCCATAAAATGTGCGGCTTTATCTTTATCTATCCACTGCAATGTGAGGGATTGATTAACCGTTTCAAAATAATGAAACCCTACCGACATCACTATAGTCGTTATATACAAACCGTAAGTGGTAGGGAAATAGCCAGTAAGCCCAACACCCAAGGCGGTTAAAACTAATGAAAGGATGGCTAGTTTTTGTTCTTTAATAAACAGTAATAAATAAATGACAGTAAAGGCTAAAAATCCTGGTATTTCACGTAAGCTCTGTAAAATACCTATTTCTTTCCCTGTAAATTGGGCTTTTTCAATAACGAAGTTATTAAGTAGCACCATCCAGACTGAAAAGACTAAGGGCATAATAAATGCCATAGCTAGTAAAAGGTTTTCTGGTTTGTTAATTCGCTTGATGAGTGACATTTAACAGTCAATGGTAATGGCTTAAGTGAATGATTATACGATGAATGAAAGGCTATACCTAGAAGATAACAAGGAAAAGTTTGATTACATATTTGCGTTTGTATTAAAATTTTCTAACGCGTATATTGATTCCTGTTTAAATAAAAATGATTAGTTCATCAATAGCCGCGTAATTAGGAACCCCCCGAATGATCAGGGTCGAAAATATTAATCGTACATACGGAAGTGGAGAGTCGGAAGTTAATGCGTTAAAAAACGTGACACTTACTATAAAAGAGAATGAATTTGTTGCCATTATGGGCACGTCAGGATCTGGTAAATCAACCTTAATGAATATATTAGGTTGTTTAGATACACCCTCATCAGGTGAATATTACTTATCAGGTGAATCTATAAAAAATATTGATGATGAGAACTTATCTAAAATACGCAATAGCAAGATAGGGTTTATCTTCCAAACCTTTCATTTACTACCCCGATTAACAGCATTACATAATGTTATTTTACCCTTAAGATATAGTAATGTAGAGCAAGTTGAAGCTGAATCACGCGGTAATGTCATGCTTGATAAAGTCGGCTTGTCATCACGCGCACATCATAAACCTTTTGAAATGTCAGGTGGACAGCGACAACGGGTCGCTATTGCTCGAGCACTGGTTAATAATCCTAAAGTCATTTTTGCTGATGAACCAACCGGTAACCTTGATTCAAAAACATCGTTTGAAATAATGAATTTATTATGTGAATTACATCAACAAGGACAAACGATTGTGATGGTAACCCACGAAGAGGATATTGCTGCCTATGCTCAACGGGTTATCCGGATGAAAGATGGTGAGATTATTGGAGATACTGCATGCTCAAAATAATGTCGTTTATACTCATTTGTTGTCTATCAACACCTTGTTTTTCTAAGAATGTATTACTTTTGTCTGGTGAAATTAAGGCCGCTGATAATCAAACCTTTTATTCACCTAAAACGGATAATTGGCGAGTGCAATTACAATGGTTACTACCCGAAGGTGAAATTGCGCAGAAGGGCGATTTGGTGGTCGTATTCGATAGTGGTGCTATACAAAGTACAATAGAACAAACTGAAGTAAATTTTTATGCTGCCCAAGAAGAACTTCAACGAAAAAAAAGTGAAGCTAAACAACAGTTGATGGAAAAGGAGTTTGCTCAGAAACGGACTGAATTATTGTTAGCAAAAGCTAAAATTGATGCCTCCATCCCTGTTCAACATCTAAGCCAATATGATTACGAGAAATATCAATTAGATTTAGAAAAAGCATTGCTGGCTAATGCCAAAGCGAAAGAAGAGGTAGAGCAACAAATAGTCACTAATAATGTGAATATTAAAAAACAAGAATTAACCATTAGTAAATATCAGTTCGATCTTGATTATAATCGCAATAAGCTCGCAAAAATGAGCTTATATGCACAACGAACTGGACCTGTGTTATATGCTAATCACCCTTGGAGTGGGGAGAAGATTTTCGTTGGTATGACAGTACAGCCTGCATGGAAAATAGCTGAAATACCATCAATGAATGGTTTGTATATTGAAACATGGATTCATGAAGTTGATTATAAAAAAATTGCGGTTAATGATAAGGCTAAATTGGTTTTAGATGCTTACCCTGAGAATACTTATACTGCTAAAGTAAAAGAAATTTCAACACAACCTGAAGCTAGAATGCTTTGGGGAGACGATGTGTATTATCGCGCTATCGTGGATTTTAACGTTGATAATCAAGTGACCTTATTACCCGGTATGAGTGCACAGTTAGAGTTTGAAGGGGATAGTGATGAATAAATATTTACTTGTTGTTCTTGCCTTCTGCTTAATCGCTTGTGAGCCTGTTCCTTCGGTAGAAGTGAAACGAGAAAATGTGGATATTCTTATTAAAGCAAGCGGCGAGCTTGAGTCAAAAAATACTGCGTTAATAGCTCCACCTTCAGTTTCTCGAATGTGGCAATATCAAATTAAAAAGCTTATTCCTGAAAATACGAAAGTAAAAAAAGGTCAGGTATTAGTTTCTTTTGATGATAAAAAAATAGCAGAAAAATTAGTCGAAAAACAAGGTGAGCTTGAACAAGCTCAAAAAGAATTAGCGAATAAAAAAATTAAAGAAACGGAAAAAGAACAAGAGTTAATCCTTAGTTTGGCAGAACGAAAAATGCAATACGACAAAGCTAAGCGTATCGCTGAAATAGTTGACAATAGTCGCTCTGAGAATGAACGAAAAAAAAGAGAAATTGATTTTACCATTGCTAATAATGACTGGGTGCTGGCTAAGGAAAAATTAGCTTATCATCGTAAAAATACCGAGCTAAATTTAAAACTCGCAGAAAGAAAAGTGAAACGACTCGATGTTAAAGTAGCAAACTTAATTAGAGATATTAACAGTCTCAAGGTTAAGGCGCCCATCGACGGTATGGTGATTTATCGTAGTAATTGGAATGGAGAAAAGCCCGCTGAGGGTGAAACCGTGAACTTCGGTCAGCCAGTTATCGAATTAGCCGTATTAGATAAGATGCAACTTAAAGCCCAAATTCTTGAACCTGATAGTGGACGCATAGCGGTTGGGCAGCGTGTAAAAATCACCTTAGATGGCACACAAGAACTTGTTACTTGGGGAAAAGTGGCTGCTTTAGGGAAAGTATTCAGAGATAAAACTAATCAAGATAGAAAACGTATTTTTGATGCCATAATTGAGTTTGATCAGGTTGATCGCAAAATAATGCGACCAGGGATGACAGCACGTGTAGAAGTAATAGCTAAGACCTTTAGCGAAGTGTTGACCTTGCCATCTACAGCTATTCACAAAGATTCAGAAGGCTACTTTGTTGAACGGATTGACACCTTAGGTCAGTCGAAAATTAACATTGAAATATCAGAAATAGCAGGTAATAAAGTTATTGTTGCACAAGGCTTACGACAAGGGGACGTTGTCGCATTATGAAAAAAATAATAAGTATGCTTGCTGTATTGATATTAATTGGCTGTTCAGAACAAGAGTCAACGCCCTTACTGTATTCAGTGAAGGAAATGCCCTTTGATGTCATTATCCCTGCTAAGGGAGAGTTGTTTGCTGCCAAAGCTACAGTGATTAGTACACCAATGTCGCGTAACGGTGTTCAAGTGATCTCTTGGTTAGCACCAGAATATTCACACGTAAAAAAAGGTGATGTAATCATCCGTTTTGATGGTGAATCAATGACAGTTCAGAGTAAAAACAGACGTAATGAACTAGCAAAAACGCAACAAGACATGTTGGAAAAAAGTGGTGAGTTAAATAAAGAGCTCAGTGGCATTAATAAAGATATTACCATGGTTAATGAAGAGAAGCTTTTTGCCGAACAGTTTTCAATTGAAGATGAACGCATTCGTTCTAAATTAGAAATTATTGAGTCCCTTCAAAACGCAGAATATTTAGGCACAAAACAAAACTATTTGAATTGGAAAAATGAAAGTTTTAGTGAGAGCGCTAAAGGTGATATGGGGTTATTAGAAATGAAACAACAACTTCATCAAACCAAAATAGATCAACTCTCTGAAAGCTTATCGCAATTAGAAGTTAAAGCCCCTCATGATGGTCTTCTTGCCTATAGCATTAACTGGCGAGGAGAAAAAGCACGTACGGGGCAAACTATGTGGCCCGGTCAAAAAATTGCTGAATTACCTGATACTAGCCTGATGAAAGTAAAGTTATGGGTTATAGAAGATGAAGCTATTGATCTTGCTAAAGATAAAAAAGTGAGCATACGTTTAAATGCTGATGCTGGTCATGTGTTTTATGGGAAAGTAGAATCTGTAGCGCCTTTTCCTAAAACGATTCGCAAAGGAGACCCGCAAAAATATTTTGAAGTTATTGCCCAATTGGATCAACAAAATACAGCCTTATTCGTACCAGGCCAAAAAGTTGAGGCTGATATTGAAATTACGAAAAATGCCAATAAATTGATTGTACCTAAACAATCCGTTTTTTCAGGTCAAAACCAATCATTTGTTTATCTATACCGGTCTGGAAAATTTATAAAAACGAAAGTTGAAACAGGGCAATCGAGTTTAAGTCATATTGAAGTGACAGCCGGATTATCCATTGGAGATAAAATATCCCTAATTGAGCAGGAGAAAATTTAATGAAGTATCTTGCGTTAATTATCGATACCTTTGATGAGCTTTTACAGCATAAATTGCGAACATTACTTACTTTATTAGGTATGATTTTTGGTGTGGGAGCTGTTATTGCTATGCTTAACATTGGTGAAGGGGCAGAACGAGAGGCATTGAAAATGATCAATACCATGGGGCTGCAAAACCTAATCATTGAAAGTAAAAGCTTTGCAGAAAAAGAGTTAAAAGAGCAACGGAAACACTCAAGAGGCTTAACGATTCGAGATGGTGAAATTAGTACTAAATCTTTGCCGTTTGTGGTTGATTTTAGTGCGCAAAAAAAGATTGAAACCTATGCCATTTTTAGTGCCTTTGGTAAGAGTGATGGCGAAGCTGTAGGCGTGAGCCCAAGTTACTTTGAACTTTCGAAGTTTAACTTAGCCCATGGCCGTGTATTGAGTGAGCAAGATGATGCGGTATTTTCACAGGTGGCTTTATTAGGTTCATCAACGGCGAAACAATTATTTCCTCTAGGAGATGCCATCGGCAAAAATATTAAAATCAACCACCTTTGGTTTAACGTTGTTGGTGTGTTAGCGCCACCATTTCTGAAAAAAGATGAATTTCAAGGAATTAAATTAGGCGGTGATCAAAACCAAGTATTTATTCCTTTAAAAACAGCCATTCATAAATATGCCAGTAAGAAATTAGCAAGTGAAGTCAGTAGCTTAAAATTAAAAGTAGATGACAATGTCGACCCTATTCAAGCGGCAGTTGCTATTGGCCATCTTTTAGACCGACGCCATAATGACGTTGATGATTATAATATTATTGTGCCTGCAGCACTGCTTGCTCAGCAGAAACAAACACAACAAATATTTAATATTGTGATGTCATGTGTAGCGGGTATTTCACTATTGGTTGGAGGTATAGGGATAATGAATATTATGTTGGCGACAGTGCTTGAACGAACTAAAGAAATTGGTTTGTTAAGAGCGGTAGGAGCAACACAAAAAGATATTCAGATACAGTTTATTGCTGAGAGTTTTACCATTTCCATTATGGGAGGCATACTAGGTGTGGTTTTTGGTATTTTATTATCAGAGTTAATTGCAATGTACTCTGAATGGGCAGTTTCATGGTCAATTAGTGCGATTATCTTATCTTTTAGCATTTGTGCTATGGTAGGTTTAATTTTTGGCGTATATCCTGCTATTAAAGCATCAAAACTTGACCCCATTGATGCACTACAAAGTGATTAACCTCACAATGAGTTTTAATAGAGGGGTGAAACAGAGAAGCATTAATGATTTATGCCTTTTTTATTAATAGTTTAATTGTTGCTATTGCAGTAGTTGTTCATTATGAGATCCTTTATAGGTTATCTCTGTATATCCCTGAAATGAAGATGAAGCATCGTTTTAGAATTGTAATTTGTGTATTCGGAACATTTATTGCTCATGTTATGGAAGTTTGGCTTTTTGCTGTTGCTTATTACTTTATGAATAAAGCTTCTGGCTGGGGGGAGTTACAAGGAAATTTTGACGGAAGTTTACTGGATTGCGGTTATTTTTCTTTTACCGTATACAGTACTGTAGGATTTGGAGATGTTGTACCCCTTGGCAGTATAAGGTTTCTCACAGGGGTAGAGTCTTTATTAGGATTGATATTGATTACTTGGTCGGCCTCTTTTTTATACCTACAAATGGAAAAAGAATGGAAGACCTAATGGACACTACAAATATCATTTATACAAAGCAATACGAGTGTTTAATCTAAGTTAGATGATAGCTATAACCATACTACTCTTTAATAATTTCTAGTGCTTTCTCTCTAAGTACGGATACAAGTTCATCAGTAGATTCTTCTGGTAACCAGCCCGATAAGGCTATTGAACTATATACAGGCTTGCCAACATTCACTGCTATTGTATATGTCTTACTCTATTTTAGCGCAGGGTTTGTCGTTTCTACACGGGAATATCCTAGAGTTCTGATTTCATTTAATATTCATTCTAATTCACACTTAGTTACATTGTTTACTACCATGTCGTCGTATGAACGAGCCTATTAAATAGATTTATTTAATAGGCTGTTCAGGCGGTTTTATATCCTTAAGGTTATGATATGTATGCTTTATGTTTAACTTTTATTTTGTTGGCTTGTTTTTTTAAGACACCCAATTAAAACACTTGTTTAAAAAATTTGCATTTATATTTCTTTCAAGGCACACTCAATCAACTATTATTAGTAGCAAAGATATATTCCTAAAATTAAATGTGAGGAGATTAGGCATGTTATTTCAGGGTAAAAGCCTTTCCGCCGAGTTATTGGAAAATGGCATCGTAGAGTTTAAATTTGACGCTGAAGGTTCAGTGAATAAATTTGATCAAGCAACATTTCAAGATTACAAAGCTGCAATCGCAGCTATCAACCAATGTACTGACGCTAAAGGTGTTTTGGTTACTTCAGGCAAGTCTAACTTTATTGTTGGCGCAGATATCACTGAATTCATCGAAATTTTTAAACAACCAGAAGAAACTTTAATTCCTTGGATTAAAGATGGCTCTGACGTATTTGATGCATTTGAAGATCTTAATATGCCAACTATTGCTGCAATTAATGGTTTTGCATTAGGTGGTGGTTGTGAAATGACACTTGCCTGCGATTACCGTATTGCTGATACCACATGCTCAATTGGTTTACCCGAAGTGAAATTAGGTTTAATGCCTGGTTTTGGTGGAACTGTACGTTTACCGCGTATTATCGGCGCTGATAATGCAGTTGAGTGGATGTCGACAGGTAAAGCTCATAAACCAGAACAAGCATTAGCTGTGGGTGTTTTAGATGCAGTAGTTGCACCAGAAAACTTACGTGAAGCTGCATTAAATATGCTTAATGACGCTATTGCGAATAAATTAGATTGGCGTACTAAGCGTCAAGCAAAGCTTGAACCTTTACAGCTGAGTCCCGTTGAAAGCATTATGACATTTACTACATGTAAAGGTATGATCGCAGCAAAAGCAGGCAAGCATTATCCAGCACCTATGGTAATGGTTAAAACAATAGAAGCTGCTTCAACACTTGACCGTGCAGGCGCAATGGCATGTGAAAATAAAGGTTTTGCTAAACTGGCAAAAACTGATGCGGCAACTGCACAAATTGGTTTATTTTTAGCTGACCAAGTTGTCAAAGGCAAAGCGAAGAAAGCAGGAAAACTTGCCACTAAAGCAGTAAATAAAGCTGCGGTATTAGGTGCTGGCATTATGGGTGGTGGTATTGCTTACCAATCGGCCTATAAAGGCACGCCTATTATTATGAAAGATATTAATGATCCTGCGTTAGATCTTGGTTTAAGCACTGCGGCGGGTATTTTAACTAAACTTGCTGATCGTGGTCGTATAACCGGGAAAAAAATGGCGAGTGTGTTAAATAACATTACGCCAACATTAACTTATGACAGTGTTAAAGATGTTGATATTGTTGTTGAAGCGGTTGTAGAAAATCCTAAAGTTAAAGCTGCTGTACTGGCTGAAGTAGAAAGCCATGTCAGTGAAGATACTATTTTAACCTCAAATACTTCAACGATTTCAATCGACTTATTAGCACAAAGCATTAAACGTAAAGATAAATTTTGTGGTATGCATTTTTTCAACCCGGTTCATAAAATGCCATTAGTGGAAGTTATTCGTGGTAAAGATACCTCAGAAGAAACTGTTGCTGCTGTTGTTGCTTATGCGGCTAAAATGGGTAAATCACCTATTGTTGTCAACGACTGTCCTGGTTTTTATATTAATCGTGTATTGTTCCCATATTTTGCTGGTTTTAGTCAGTTAGTCCTTGAAGGGGCTGATTTTACTGCCGTTGATAAAATTATGGAAAAACAGTTTGGTTGGCCTATGGGCCCAGCATTTTTACTTGATGTAGTCGGTATTGATACTGCAGATCATTGTACAGGTGTTATGTCTGATGGTTTCCCTACTCGTATGGCTAAACTCGAAAACGATCCAGTAAGCGCTTTATATAATGCGAAACGTTTTGGTCAAAAAAATGGAACCGGTTTTTACGATTATGGTAAAGACAAGCGTGGTAAGCCTACGAAAGTGGCAGCAAAAGCTGCTTATGATCTGTTCCCTGTTGAACCTAAAGCATTTGAAGCCGATGAAATTATCGCTCGCTTGATGATACCTATGGTAAATGAAGTGGTACGTTGTTTAGAAGAAGGTGTAGTTGATACCGCAGCCGAAGCCGATATGGGATTAATTTATGGTCTTGGTTTCCCTCCATTTAGAGGTGGTGCAATTCGCTATTTAGAAACATTAGGCTTAGACAATTTTATTGCGATGGCAGATAAATATGCTCACTTAGGTGAAATTTATCAGGTAACTGATGGCTTACGCGAAATGGCTAAATCAGGTAAATCGTATTTCACTACTGATGTTAAAACAGCTTAAGACGAGGAGAAAACCATGAAAGAAGTCGTAATTGTCGATTGTATTCGTACACCAATGGGACGCTCCAAAGCGGGCGTTTTCAGAAATGTCAGAGCAGAAGTATTATCTGCACATTTAATGGAATCATTATTAGCGCGCAACCCTAATTTAGACCCTGCGTTAATTGAAGATATTATTTGGGGAAATGTAAAACAAACTAAAGAACAAGGTTTTAATATTGCCCGAAATGCTCAGTTATTAACTAATATTCCAAAGCATGTTGGCGCAGTAACAGTAAACCGTTTATGTGGTTCATCAATGCAAGCATTACACGATGCATCAACAAATATTATGTCAGGTCAAGGTGACATTTTTATGATTGGTGGTGTTGAACACATGGGACATGTGCCTATGATGTATGATGTTGATTTTGCTCCAGAGCTTAGCAAACATATCTCACGTGCCGCTGGTAATATGGGATTAACTGCCGAATTATTAGGTAAACAACACGGTGTTACACGTGAACAGCAAGATGCTTTTGGTGCACGTTCTCATCAACGTGCTTATCAAGCAATGCTTGAAGGACGTTGGGCTAATGAAATTGTGCCTACGCTCGGTCATGATGCCATGGGTGCGTTAAAACTGATTGAAAATGATGAAGTTATTCGCCCGGAAACAACGGTTGAAGGTCTTGCTGCATTACGTCCTGTATTTGATCCGGTAAATGGTACCGTCACCGCGGGAACATCATCTGCATTATCAGATGGTGCGTCTGCAATGCTAGTGATGTCGGCTGATAGAGCCAAAGAACTTGGCTTAACTGCTCGCGCAAGAATTCGTGGTATGGGTGTTGCTGGTTGTGATCCTTCTACTATGGGATTTGGTCCAGTTCCTGCTACTAAAAAAGCACTTAAACGTGCGGGTTTAACCATTGATGATATTGAAATGGCTGAATTTAATGAAGCATTTGCAGCACAAGCTATTTCATGTGTGCGTCATTTTGGCATTGAAGATAAGATGGACGACATGATTAACCTTAACGGTGGTGCTATCGCATTAGGTCATCCATTAGGTTGTTCAGGTTCACGTATTACTACAACACTACTTAATATCATGGAAAGCAAAGATGTAAATATCGGTCTTGCAACTATGTGTATTGGTTTAGGCCAAGGTATAGCAACTGTTATAGAGCGTGTTTAATTTTTAGATAAAAGTATTTATCGACAAAATTACTATTATAAATAGTGCTATAGGTCAATCAGAGAAATCTGATTGGCCTTTTTATTGATATTTGCTAAACTGACATTCGGTTAAATACTTAGTTGATTTCTAGTTAAGTGCTTAACCAAATCAATACTGATGTGAGGACGACCTCACCGCTCTATTTTATCAGGGGACGACCCCTACTATTAATAGAGTAAACTATGTCTTGGTTAATCTTATTTATTGCAGGTATTTTAGAAGCTGGCTGGCTAGTTGGTATTCAAAAATCCGATTCATTTACCAACATTCCTTATGTAATCTTTGCTGTTTTTTCGATGACGCTAAGTCTAGTGTTGTTTTCAATAGCGATAAAAGATATCCCTATCAGTCATGCGTATTTAGTGTGGTTGGCAGTGGGTGCATCATCAATTGCTGTTATTAATCATTACTTTTTTGAGCAACCACTTTCAGCACAACATTTACTCTGTTTTGGTTTGATCTTTATTGGCGTTGTCGGTTTGAAAGTACTAAATTAGTACTGAGTAAAAAGAGGAAAGAATATGGCTGGAGAAAAAGACTTAGCGACACTTATTGCGTCAATGACACCTGTGTTAGATAAAACTGACTATGTTTTTGGCACACTTGAAAGCTACGATTTTATACAACTAGCCAATTTACAACCGATCAGTACTTTTAAAGAAAAAGAAGGCTTAACCGTTATTATCAGTAAAGTAAAAGCGGATGAAACAAACATAGCCTATTCAGGTGTCTTTAACTGTATTACCTTGAATGTACATTCAAGTCTTGATGCGGTTGGTTTAACGGCAGCGGTGGCAACTAAGCTAACTCAAGTCAATATTAGCGCTAACGTGGTGGCCGCTTATTATCATGATCATGTATTTGTTGCGGCTAAAGATGCAGAACTAGCATTAGCCGCATTAAATGAACTTGTTCAGCAAGGGATTTGATTATTGATCTACAAGTTATTCTAGATTCAGATTACTTACTTTTTCGTTACCTTTCTACGTCTTTTAAAAGCCGGTTTCTGCGTTGACTTAACCCCTTGTAAACTGGTTGGCAACTGACTTGAAGCGCTAGCAATTAATTGTGTCAGTGTATCCTCGAGTGGTGACATAAATTGCTGATAGCTCGCACGTTGTTCACCAATGGCATTAAGTGTAGCTTCCCATTGAGCGGTCATATCGGGCTTAGTACATTGTTCAGGTAGTGCGTTTATCAAGCCTTTACCTACATCGGTGGCACTAATTTTTTTACCTTGGCGTTGCAAATAACCTCGCTTAAATAATAAGTCGATAATACCGGCCCGGGTTGCTTCTGTACCTAAACCATCAGTGTCTTTTAATACTGCTTTTAGGGCTTTATCGGTGACAAAACGGTTAATGCCTGTCATGGCAGCAAGTAAAGTAGCATCGGTAAACGCGGCAGGACATTGGGTTAGTTTATCGAGTAAATTACCTTTTAAGCAATGTAGAGTATCCCCTTGTTTCACATCAGGTAAATGTTGTTGTTCGTCGCCTTCTTGTGCCTGACTTGAATTCGCTGAGGACTTGTTTGATGAAAACTTGAATAAGCATTTCCACCCCAATTGTGTTGGCACATTGGCGCTGGCGCTAAAAAATCCGCCGGCAATAGTTAACGATATTTTACGATGTGCGTAGCGATAAACCGGGTAGAACTGAGCAAGATATTGTCGAGTGACCAGCTGATAAATATTACTTTCGAAGCTATTTAAATTTACATTGCTGGATGATTTTTCAGTGGGAATAATTGCGTGATGCGCAGTAATTTTTTTATCATTCCAAGCAAAGCTCTTTAATGTAGCATCTGCATTTTCTGCCGCCTCTGCCAATGGTGAATCAGAATTGGCAATATGAGCAATAATCGTTGCGGCTTGCTTATGTTGCTCTTTAGGTAAATATCGACAGTCAGAGCGAGGGTAAGTGATCAGCTTATGTTTTTCGTATAGCGATTGACAAACATCTAGCACCAATTTTGCGTTCATTGAAAAGCGCTTTGCGGCTTCAATTTGTAAAGACGATAAATTAAAGGGTAACGGAGGTTGCTGTTTTTTATCTTCGTTTTTCACTTGGTTAACAAGTGCGGGTTGATCGCTAATTCTACCAATAACATTTTCAGCCAAGCTTTTAACGACTACACGACCTTCTTCGTCCATATAAGGTTGGCATGCTTCGCTTGGGTGCCATAGGGCGTTAAAGGTTTCATTATTTGGAGTGATAATATCAGCACTAACTTGATAATAAGACTTAGCGACAAAATTTTCGATTTCAAGATCCCGCGCTACGACTAAACCTAAAATTGGTGTTTGTACCCGACCAACAGAAAGTACGCCTTGATAACCGACTTTGCCACCTTGAATAGTATAAGCGCGAGTTAAATTAATACCGTATAACCAGTCGGCACGACTACGAGCTAATGCAGACACCGAAAGCGGGATAAATGCTTGATTTGATTTCAACTGCGTTAATGACCGTTTTACTGCTGAAACATTTAAATCACTCACTAATAGGCGTTGAATGTTTTTCTTTTTGGTGTCACTTACTTTCAAATAATCAATAACTTCATCAACGAGTAATTGACCTTCTCTATCAGGATCTCCCGCGTGAATTAATTGTGTCGCTTTTTTTACAAGACTACGGATAACCGCTAATTGGCCCTTGGTTTTATATTTAGGTTTTAATTGCCATTGTGTTGGAATTATCGGAAGGTGATCTAACTGCCATTTTTTATACTTAATATCGTAAGCATCAGGTTCAACTTGTTCTAAAATATGGCCAATACACCAAGTGACAACATCACCGTTACCGACTTCAATATAACCTTGTTGTTTTTTATGGGGCTTAGGTAAAGCATCCGCTATTGCTCGACCCAAACTGGGTTTTTCAGCAATGTATAAATTCATGGCAAATAGGGAGTAATTTCATTTAATACTAGTGTAAATTAATACTGTTTATATATCCAGTTTTGTTGTCGATGTAATGAAATGTTCTAGGGTGCTATCTAGCTATTTGGAAAAGCTAACGAGACTTGTTTAGTTGAAGCTTAGGTGTTTTTTTGGTTGATTAAAAATAGACTTAACGGTAGGTTAATGGCAGTTAATTTTTTTGGATCAAGACCAACATGACGTTTAAATATCAAAACCTCGTTTATTTATTTGTTAGTGCGTTATTTTTTTCTGCTGTATCACTGGCCAATAGCACTCCTACTAGCAATAGTTCAACCATGTGGCCGGGTACTCAATACGATTCGACCGTACCAACCTTAAAGCAAGTATTGGGCTATGATATTGGTGAGCGTATTACTAATCATAGCGATATGCTTCGTTATTTTGAATCGTTAGAAAAGGCCAAACCTTCACAAATAAAAATTATAGAATACGGACGTACATGGGAAGGGCGCAAGCTGATATATGCGGCAATAGGCAATAATCAAAATATTGCTAACCTTGATGGTTTTGCTGACAAAATGCAGCAATTATCAGATCCGAACAAAACAGATAAAAGTACGGCAAAAAAATTGATTGCCCAGTTACCGGCATCTGTTTGGCTAGGTTATGGTGTCCATGGTAATGAAATCAGTAGCACGGAAGCCGCAATGATGATGGCCTATCATCTATTGGCTGCTCCGAATAACCCTATCAATAAAAAAATATTAGACAATACCCTTGTATTTATTGACCCGTTACAGAACCCCGATGGAAGAACCCGCTTCACCAGTCAATATTATGCTACGGTTGGTATGCAGCACAGTGGCGACCGATTAAGTGCTGAGCATAATGAACCATGGCCAGGAGGACGTTCTAATCATTATCTTTTTGATATGAATCGAGATTGGTTAGCGATAACTCAACCTGAAACTGCGGGTCGAATTAATGCCATGAATCATTATCGTCCTCTGGTCGTTATTGATTTGCATGAAATGGGGGGAGATCAAAGTTATTATTTTGCTCCCGCAGCACAACCATTTAATCCACAAATGACAAAAACACAGATCGAGAACATTTCGATTATTGGTAAAAATAACGGAAAGCACTTTGATCAATTTGGTTTTGATTATTTCACTCGTGAAATATTTGATGCTTTTTATCCTGGTTATGGGGATAGCTGGCCAACATTTTATGGCGCATCTGCATCAACGTATGAAGTTTCTTCATCACGAGGAGAGGTTTTTACAAAAAGTACTGGGGAAACGTTAACCTATTTAAATACTATTCATCGACATTTTGTCGCTTCAATGTCCACTGCGGAAGCGGTAGCTGAAAATCATGAAAAGTTATTGAAAGATTATTACCAGTATCAAATAGATGCGATAAACACAGGTAAAAATAATAAAGAACGTATTTATATCATGCCTAATAAGCGTAATGTTGCGGGCGCACATCGACTTGCCACACTAATGGCGCAACATGATGTTAAGGTTGAAAGAGCGACTGAAGCGTTTAAAAGTTGTGGAAAAAAATATCAGCCTGGTGCTTATATTATTGATACAGCGCAACCTAAAGGTCGATTTGTGACAACAACCTTTAAGCAGCAAATTGATATGGACAGTCATTTTATTAAAGAGCAAGAACGTCGTCGTAGCCGTAAGTTAGATGACGAAATTTATGATATAACGGGCTGGTCATTACCTCTAATGTTTGATGTCGATGTTGATCATTGTGGTAAAGCCATAAATGTAGCTTCAGAGATAGTAACAAAAGATGATTTATTAATGGGGCATGTGGCTAACCTGAATGCGACCGTTGCGTATATTGTGCCTTGGGGTGATATGGCAGCCGGTCGATTTTTAACGGCCGCGTTAATGCAAAATATTTCAGTGAAAAGCGCTGATAAAGCCTTTGTGGTGGATAATAAACATCACTTTAGTGCAGGTTCACTCATTATTGAGAAACGCACTAATCCAGAGGGATTAGCGGATAAAATTGAAAGTACTGCTAAGATGTCTGGAGCTCAAGTTGTTGGTGTAAATACTAGCTGGGTAACAGAAGGCCCTAGCTTTGGTAGTGATAACACCGTTGTGATGAAAGCACCGAAAATTGCAATGGCTTGGGATACGCCTGTTAGTTCATTGAGTGCTGGTAATTCTCGTTTTGTTATTGAACGACAGTTTAATTATCCAGTGACTGCAATACGTACACCTATGCTTAAAAGTGCTGATTTATCTAATTATCAGGTGTTAATTCTCCCCTCAGGTAATTACAACAATGTTTTAGGTAAGTCGGGTGCAGATAATATAAAACAATGGGTGAAAAAAGGAGGCGTTTTAATTACTTTTGGTAGTGCGACTAAATTTGCGGCAGACCCAACTATTGCCTTGTTAGATGTGCAACGAGAGCAAGCGTTTAAAGATAAAAAGGCCACAGCAAAGGCAGCAAGTGAAGATGATAAAAAGGAACCTTTGGTTGAGGGGCAACTATTCACATCAAAAGCTGATTTAGTGGCAGCAAGTGAAAATGCTAAAGAGAAACCTGACTTTGTTGCTGGTGTATTAGCGAATATAGAAGTGGATCAAGAGCATTGGTTAACTGCAGGCGTGCATAAAAATCTTGTGGCGATTGCTTATGGTAATGATATTTATACGCCAATAAAGTTAGCGTCTGGTAAAAATTTAGCTTGGTTCTCAAGTGCAGACAAGGTGTTAGCTAGTGGCTACCTATGGGAAGAAAATAAAAAACAATTGGCTTATAAGCCTTATTTAATTCATCAGCCGATAGGGAAAGGTATGGTTATTGGTTTTACCCAAGAACCAACCACTCGAGCGTACCTCGATGGTTTAAATATTATGTTGTTAAACAGTATATTTAGAGCGTCAGCGCATGCATCGCCATTAATATAATGACTCTATGAGCATTAGAAAAGCCAACGTATGTTGGCTTTTTTTATGTAAGGGACTGTAGTCGATTAAAATTATTTATACGTTATTATTTTTTATTTGATAATAAACCACATAGGTTTCAAATAACGGGTCGATGTGGTGATAGGTTTTTACGTATTCCATACCAATTTTTTTCATGACTTTAACCGAAGCAATATTGGCTTCATCGGCAATAGCACAAAAAGATTGAATACGTTTATCATGACTAAAATGTTGTTTAATATGCTCAGCCGCTTCACTGGCATAGCCTTTCCCCCAAGTTGATTGGAAGAACCGCCAACCGAGTTCTATATTATCAAATTCAGGTTTTTCTGAAAAAAAGTGCATTGGGCGTACTAATATCCAGCCAAGATATTCTGTTGTTGCCGTATTATTTACCTGCCAAATTCCCCAGCCTTTATCTTCATCTCGGTAGGCGTTCATTCGAGGAAGTAAAATGGTGTTAATATCATTCATCGAAGAGGGAGTGCCACCATTGATAAAGTGCATAACAGCAGGGTCTTGATCGAGTTGGAATAATTTATCTGCATCATGTTCATTCATTAACCGATACGATAATCGAGCAGAGTTAGCTATTTTCATATGAGGATATTTTTGATAGATGGTATTAATAGATTAAAGCGAAAGCACCGTAAAATACAGCGCTTTCGTTTATAGATAACGGAAGAACTTTAGGTTAATGAGTCTTGTAATTGCGGTACGACTTGTTTTTTTCGTGACAGAACGCCATCAATCCAAACGCGACCATTAACTGTCGGTTTACCATAAGCTTTTTGAGTTAAGTCATCATTATCACTAACCACTAAAAACTCTGAGCCTTCTTTCATGATATCCGTCAGCAATAAGATAACGCTATGGTAGTTACCTTCAACTTTTAAAGCCGCAATATCAGCTTCTAAATCGGCTTTCATGTCGTCAAAAATACTTAAATCAATGACTTCTAGTTGACCAATGCCCACTAATTTACCATTCATTTTAAAATCTTTAAAATCACGTAAAACGAGATCGCGTACTGGTGTACCTTCAACGGCTGACTTAACTTTAAACATTTCCATGCCTAAGCCTTTGTAGTCCTCAATACCGGCAATTTCTGCTAATGCTTCAACACATTTAATATCGGCAGTTGTACAAGTAGGAGATTTAAAAATGACGGTATCACTTAAAATTGCACACATCATGGCACCAGCAATGTTTTTCGGAATTTCAACATTATGAAAGTCGTACATCATTTTGATAATAGTATTAGTACAACCAACAGGGCGTACCCAAATTTCTAAAGGGGTTGATGTGGTAATATCACCAAGCTTGTGATGATCAATAATGCCTAAAATAGTGGCATCATCAATATCATCCGGTCCTTGAACACGATCTGAATGGTCAACTATATACAAGCTTTCACCGGCATAGCTAGTTTTAAGTTCAGGTTGTTCAAAACCAAACTTGTCTAAAATAAATAACGTTTCAGGTGATAATTCACCTAAACGGGCAGGAACCGTTTCTTCTCCTAAAGTAGTTTTTAGGTATGAAAGGGCTATCGCTGAACAAATAGAATCTGAGTCAGGCGTTTTGTGTCCAACAACATAATTAGGCATATCAGGTATCTCTCTCTTAATTTGCCGTTATTCTAGCAAAAACTTAGCGAGAAGGTAAAAAATAACCTTCTCTTTTTATGCTATTTTTTAGTTGATAGCTGCAGCATTAATAATTCAGTTTCGTTGTTTTCCCCCAAAAAACCCGATATGAAAAAATGGTGTAGGCAAAAATTGTGGGTAGTACCACGACTGCGCCGACAAAAATAAACATTAACGAGTTACGTGCGCTAGCGGCTTCCCATATGGTGATTTGCTGCCAAACAATATAAGGATAAAAGCTGTAAGCTAAACCAAGAAAACACAAAATAAAGATCAATGTCGCACATAAAAAAGGATACCAGCAGCCAACATCATTTTTCATAGGGACTTTAGTCAGATATAAATGGACGGAGCTAAACAAAAAGATAAATAAGAAACTAATAGGGATAACAATAATTATTTGTGGGAAACTGAACCATTTGTTCATGATTGCTTCATTCATTAATAAGTTAGTCACACTTACCGCTAAAATGCCTAATGCCATCAATATATTACAATACTTTGCCCAGCGGGCTGCTTTCACTTGTAACTCACCCTCCGTGCGCATGACTAACCAAGCTGCGCCAATAAAACAGTAGCCAGCGGTAACACAGATACTAGCAAGTACTGAAAAGCTATAGGCAAAGGTGGTATTTTCAAATCCTGTGACGTAACGACCTAACATGTACCCTTGGCTGAGGGTTGCCAATAAGGAGCCTGCTTTAAAGGTTAGATCCCACTTTCTTTTATTTTTACTGGGCGCTTTAGTTCGAAAGTCAAAAGAGACACCTCGCAAAATAAGACCAACTACCATTAACGCTGTTGGCAAATATAAAGCCTGTAAAATAATTGAATGGGCTTTTGGAAAGGCAATAAATAATAAACCAATGGCCATAACTAACCAGGTTTCATTAGCATCCCAAAAAGGACCAATAGAATAAATCATCATATCACGATGGTGCTGATTATTATGCTGTGGTGTATCTTTTGGAAGTAGTACGCCAACACCTAAATCATAGCCATCTAATATGGCATAAACTAAGAATGATAAGGCCATAAGTCCGAGAAATACCGCAGGCAACCAATCGTTATCAGGAATGTTCATGGGGCAGTCCTTGTTTGTGTAAGTTAAAGTTCATCAAGTAAGTGGTCGTTTTGCATATCAGAGCGAGCTAAATCTTTTTGTTCTAAATTAATGGCACGATGTGCCATAACAAATAGAGTACTGATATAAGAAAATAGTAAAAAAGCATAGACCACGGCATAAATGGCTAATGAAATGGCGATATTTTCCGGTGGCGTACTGGTAACTGCATCTTTGGTTCTGAGTAACCCTGTGACAAGGTAAGGTTGTCTGCCTATTTCTGTCACGTACCAACCTGCTAATGTGGCAATCCAGCCTGAAAAGGTCATTGCAATTGTGCTTTTAAGTAACCAAGACGGATATTGTTTTTTATAAATGAAAAAGTAACAGCCTAACCAAGCGGTGAGAAGCATCAATACACCAACACCAATCATGATACGAAAGCTAAAAAACAGTGGTGCAACAGGAGGATGTTCACCTTCAAATTCATTAAGTCCTTTTACTTCACCATTAATATCGTGAGTTAAAATTAAACTTGCCATATTAGGCAGTGCTATTTCAAAGTGATTTTCCCGTTTGCTTTCATCGGGTATAGCAAATAATAATAAGGGTAAGCCTTTCTCAGTATGCCATGCGCCTTCCATTGCAGCGATTTTAGCGGGCTGGTGTTTTAAAGTATTTAAACCATGTAGATCACCAACAAAAATTTGCAACGGAATAATACAAGCGGCAACGGTTACCCCAAATTTCAACGAAATTTTAGCGGATGATTTGTTGTCGCCTTTATAAACGCGATAGGCTGATACGCCAGCAACAAAAAATGCGGCAGTAAGACCTGAGGCTAACAGCATATGTATTACACGATAGGGCATTGAGGGGTTAAATATAACGTCGAACCAGCTTGTTACATAAGCAACCCCATCAATCATTTCATAACCCTGAGGTGTTTGCATCCATGAGTTAAGTGAAATGATCCAAAAAGCGGAAATACTTGTGCCAATAGCAACGAGTAATGTGGCTATTGTATGTACCCGTTGCGATACTCGTTCGCCCCCAAAGAGCATAATCGATAAAAATGATGCTTCTAAAAAGAATGCAGTTAATACTTCATAACCCAGTAATGGACCGGCAATATTTCCCACGGTTTCCATGTATCCAGGCCAATTCGTCCCAAATTGAAAGGACATGGTAATTCCCGTCACAACACCTATGGCAAATGACAGAGCAAAAATACGTACCCAAAACCTGTAAATACGCATCCAAGTTTCATCTTGGGTTTTGTTAAAACGTACTTTAAAAAACACCAACATCCAGCAAAGTGCAATGTTGATAGTAGGGAATAGAATGTGAACACTAATATTTAAAGCAAATTGAATTCGAGATAGCATAAAGCCTAAGTCATTTGGACCCGCAGCAAGATCGAGCATGGCAGTAGTACTCCGTTATTTTTTAAGAAATTTTTCTTTAGCGTCAATTATTTTTCCAATACCTGAGCCAAGTTTTAATAAGGTGGATAGTTTTTCTGAAGACATATTTTGAAGTTCTGTACTCCAAATAGTGACCATTTCCATTAAGTCGTGCATCTCTTGAACACGTTGTTGTGTATACTTGTCTGCATGATTGGAAGGCTTTTCTAATAGCGCATTACGGAAGGTTGTCAGTGTCGGATCAAGCTCTCGCTTTCTTCGTTCAATAATTAATGTACGGGCAATTTCCCAAATATCTTTAGGTGCTGAAAAATATTCTTTTCGATCTCCAGGAATATGATGTAGCTTAATTAAATTCCATGATTTTAATTCTTTTAAACCCATACTGACATTTGAACGAGAAATTAATAACGCATCACTGATTTGATCCGCATTAAGGGGTTCTTCTGTTAATACGATCAAGGCATACATCTGACCTAGTGTTCGATTCAAACCCCAGCGAGACCCCATTTCACCAAAATGAGAAATTAAAGATTGTTGCATCGGTGTTATTTTCATAGTGCTCTCATTACAGTTGTTTTTGAACTTTCAGTAATTTCTGAAAATTGTAAACTTTTATTGATCTAAGTCAATACAATTTCCCTATATTTTTTTGAAATGAGTGCAGAAATAAAAGAAGGGTCAATAAAAAAGCCTGATAACTATTTAGCTAACAGGCTTAAACATACTTTAGATAGGGAAGAAGGAGAACTTACTTATAGTAAGATAAACACTTTTTAACTTCGTTTTTCGAACCCATGATCACTTCAACACGCTGATGAATATCGTTAGGTTGAATATCCATAATGCGGCCTTCACTGGTTACTGCCAGCCCACCTGCTTGTTCGATTAAGAAGCTCATTGGATTAGCTTCATACATTAAACGAAGTTTATGGGGTTTGTTGGCATCTTTAGTATCTGCGGGATAGGTAAAAATACCACCGCGGGTTAATACACGATGTATATCACCGACCATGGCCGCAATCCAACGCATATTAAAGTCTTTTTCTCTTGGTCCTGTTTCACCAGCAAGCAAATCGTTAATGTAGTTTTGCATTGGTTCATGCCAAAAGCGCTGATTGGACATGTTAATTGCAAATTCTTGAGTATCGACAGGTACAGTTACATTCCGTTCAACTAATAAGAAACCACCATGGGTGCGATCTAATACATAAAAATGAGTACCTTTACCTGTGGTCATCACTAACATGGTAGATGGTCCATAAAGTACGTAACCAGCACAAACTTGTTCATCACCTGATTGTTTGAATTGATCAGGGTCTGTCGCATCTAAGTCAGGTTTGGCTTTATGGATAGAAAAAATGGTACCAATGAGTGAATTGATATCAATATTTGAACTTCCATCGAGGGGATCAAATGAAACGATATATTTGCCATCATCTTCTCCAGGTACTGAAGTATCTTCTTCTTCAGAAGAAATAGCTTTGACGAAACCTGATTCTAACAAAATATCTTTGAAGAGTTCATTGGCGACAACATCAAGTTTTTTCTGGACCTCACCTTGAATATTTTCATCTAATGTTGACCCCATTAAACCACCTAATTGTGCTTGGCTTACTCGAAATGAAATTTCTTTAGTGGCGGCAAGAATAGTTTTAATTAAAGAGATTAAACTTAGAGGAACATTATCTGCTCGTAATGATGGTGCGAGTCGTTTCATGGTGATACCTAATTAATTTTTTGTTGTTGTGTATATTTTATATTATGCTGTATTAACTAATTTTCTTGTTAATGGCAGAGAGCTCTATAACATGAGTTAATGTTATTTTTATAAGCTGACAATAAAAATATTATAACAAGAAACAGACCTTCTTCAGTATAACTATTTTAATAAAATAAGGATATCTATGAAATTCGTTCGTATTTTTTCATTGCTACTACTGACAATTGTATTTTCGGTTGAAGCAGCAAGTTCTTACGGTGATTTCGTTGCAGATAAAAAATATCAACCTGGATATTTTTCGTTTTACTTAGATGAAGCTAATGGGAAAGTTTATCTTGAAATAGATAAGTTTAACCAAGATTTTCTTTTTCAGAGTAGTCTTCCTCACGGGATTGGCTCTAACGATATTGGCTTAGATCGTGGTCAATTAGGTGATACACGTTTAGTACGCTTTGAAAGAGCAGGCGATAAAGTATTACTTAGACAACAGAATAGTTATTATCGAGCCGACACTAATAATTTGTTAGAAAAGCAATCAGTGACTGAGGCGTTTGCTAGCTCGATAATCTGGGGATTTAAGGTTGAAAGTGAAACTAAAGAGGGTGATAAAATCGTTATTGATTACACCCCATTCTTATTGTCAGATATTCATAATTTAGCCGATAGGTTAAAACAAAGTAAACAAGGCAACTTTTCAATAGATTTAAGTCGAAGTTTTGTTTATTCAAAACGGACGAAAGCATTTCCAGATAACACTGAATTGGAAGGGACAGTTACTTTTAAAGGAACGGGGGCAGGCAGTTATTTACGTAGTGTTACGCCAGACCCTAAAGCCGTAACAGTGAATTTACATCATTCATTAATTAAGTTACCTGACGATAATTACCAACCGAGAGTTTTTCATCCTTATAGTGGCTTTTGGTCACATAGCTATGCGGACTATGCCAGTGGTATTGATGAACCTATTATTAAACGTGTGATCCCTCGCCATCGTTTAGCCAAGAAAAATCCAAACGCAGTTAAAAGTGAAGCGATTAAACCTATTATTTATTATGTAGATGCAGGTGTACCCGAGCCGATTAGAAGTGCGTTGTTAGACGGTACAAAATGGTGGGATCAAGCGTTTGAAGCTATAGGTTATAAAAATGCTTTTCAAGTGAAAATATTACCTGCTGATGCTGATCCTATGGATGTTCGTTATAACGTTATTCAATGGGTGCATCGTGCAACACGAGGATGGTCTTATGGGGCATCAGTTATTGATCCAAGAACAGGTGAAATTATTAAAGGTCACGTTACGTTAGGCTCTCTAAGAGTACGTCAAGATTACCTGATTGCATTAGGACTAACCTCTCCTTTTGTTTCCGAAAATACTGACACAAGTGCCATGAAAGCCATGGCATTAGCACGTATTCGTCAACTAGCTGCGCATGAAGTAGGGCATACCTTAGGGATTGCTCATAATTTTGCAGCAAGTGTTAATAATCGAGCTTCGGTGATGGACTACCCACACCCATTAATTGAATTGCGCGATGGAAAAATTGATTTGTCTAACGCTTATGATGACAAGATCGGTATTTGGGATAAGCATGTGATTGCTTATGGTTATGCGCAAGTTTCACCAGAGAAAGAGCAAGACTATCTCGATAGCGTCATTGAACAAGGGCAGGATAAAGGTTTACTTTTTGTTTCAGATGCTGATGCTAGAGCAAGTTCAGGTGCCAATAATACGGGGCATTTATGGGATAACGGTAAAAATGCAGCACAAGAATTAACGCGTATGTTAACCATTAGAAAAAAAGCCCTAGCTGACTTTGGTTTAAATAGTATTCCAGTTAACACGCCGTTGTCAGAATTAGAGCAAGTATTAGTGCCTATTTACAACTTCCATCGCTATCAAGTAGAAGCCGCCGCTAAATTAATTGCTGGTGTTGAGTACAGTTATCAAGTGAGGATACTGAATCAACAGAGTCAAATGAAATGGGTTGCCCCAGAGGTACAACAGCAAGCGATGGATGCATTACTTGAAAGTATGAGTCCAGAGGTATTAACTATCCCTGACAATATTGTCAAACTGATCCCCCCTAAAGCTTATGGTTACTCCAGAAACCGTGAAAGTTTTAAAGGAAATACAGGTATCACATTTGATCCTATCTCTGCTGCTGAAGCTAGTGCAAAACACGTTTTATCATTAATGTTTAACGCGCAGCGGTTAGCGCGTTTACAGCAGCAAGCGGTAATGAATACTGCGATTCCATCAGTATCAAGTTATTTTGATCAAGTGATCGGCAAAACACTTAAAGCATCGCCGGAATCAGGTTTAGCTGCATTAGTGCAACAACGAGTGAATCAGCAAGTGGTCGATCATTTATTAATGCTTTGGCATAGCAAGAATGTAGTTAGTGAGGTCCGTTCCGAAGTATTTGTTACTTTAAGTGATTTAAACCTGTGGTTGAATGACAATAGTCGCTTGAAAAAATATAAACCCATGCGTTCACAATTTAAGCTGTTAGCTAATCAAATCAATTTTAGCTTAGGGCAAGGTAAATTAGTCATAGAAGCGTCTACGGTTAAAATGCCTCCGGGCTCACCGATCGGGAACTAGTAAAATAAAAAGCGGCATAGTAAGGAAGGGATACTATGCCGTGGTGCCATTTCGCAAAAAATGCTTTATGCACATAAACTATTTGACCTTGGTTATTCTATGTTGATTAGCTGCTACACGCACTTTCAACGGGTTGAATGGTGCTTTTTGTGCGTTTATTTGCGGGTGAAAGCACGACTAAGTTTCCAACTAAAATGCACAAAAGCCCAATTACGGTGTAACTACTCCAATTAAAGTCTTCAACAAATGTTGAAATAATAACGGCGATTGCAGGAAACATAATGCTGGAGTACGACGCCTTGTGTGCTCCGATGTTATTGAGCAAGGTTAGATAACAGCCAAAAGCAATAACTGAGCCGAAAACAGATAAGTAAATCAACGAACTAATATAAGATGTGGTGAATGAAAAGGTGAACGCTTTACCTTGTACGAGTAATAAAATTGCCATAAATAATGCCCCATAAGCCATTCCCCAGGTATTTGATGCCACTAGAGAATAATTTAGCTTTTGGTTGCGAATTGACAGCATATTTCCGGTTGAAGCAAATAAGGTTCCTACAATACAAAGTGAGAAGCCGAGCAAGGTTTCACCTCCTAGTGTTGTATCATTAATTTCGGGCCAAAAAAGCGTGATAATGCCAATCAAGCCAATGGCTCCACCTAAATAGATACGCGCATTGATTTTAGTTTTGTACCAAATACTGGCATTGATGATGTTAAAGAACATGATCAGTGAAAAGCCGATACAGGTAAGCGCAGAATTTATATGTTGTTGTGCTGAATAGAGGAATAAATAATTACAGCCAAATAAGGTTAAACCAAATAGCGCAAATTGCATGTGTGCTTTACGATTAAATTTTAACGAGATTTTCTTCCAACGAGCGTAAGCGAGTAGAACTAGGGCGGCTAAGCCAAATCGATAACATAGTGATGCTTCTAGAGAAACATCACCAAGTTGGTAATTAATTGCTATCCATGTGCTGCCCCATATGAGTACAGTCATAATATATAAAAATAAGTTATTCATAAATATTGCTATCGAGTTCTATTAGCTTTTAATAATTGGACAGTTTACTGGCTTTTTGTTGTAATAACATATACAGAAAAATAAAAATGAAACCTATACAGTTATGCGTTTATTAGATCGTTCTTCATCTGAATTTTTATATCAACAAGTCATAGATTTTATTGATAAGCAAGAAGAAAGCGGTGCTTTAAAAGCGGGTGATAAATTACCGAGTTTACGAAAATTAAGTCGTCAGTTTGGTATTAGTGTACCAACAGTTAAGCAAGCCTATATCGAACTTGAGCGGCAAGGGTCTATCTCTGCTCGCCCTCAGTCAGGTTATTATTTAAAAGCAAAACAGGCAAAAACTTTGCTACCCATGCGAGCCAATTGGGCTTGCCTTTCACCAGTAGAGGTTTCGTGTCGACAACTAATTGAACAAGTTCACGATGCCTTACACCTACCAGACTCTGTAGCTTTAGGTATTTCTAATCCTATTCAAGCTCATCCGCCAGATAAAACCTTAGCTCGATTAATGCGCTCTGTGTTAACCAAAGTGTCAGAAAATGCAGTGAGTTATGGCTCTGTTAATGGCGATGTTAAATTACGTTTAAACTTAGCAATGCGCTATCAAGCACTTGGCGCAGATGTTAATCACCAAGAAATAATAATCACTAATGGCGCACAAGAGGCTTTATCTATTGCGCTTCAGTGTGTAGCGAGTAAAGGAGATGTCATTGCGATAGAGTCTCCTTGTTTTTTTGGCATCATAGAATTAATTGAAGCATTGGGGATGAAAGCACTAGAAGTTTATACCTGTACAGAAGACGGTGTAGACATTGATGAGTTGCAAATCTTACTAGATAAGCATCAAGTTGCTGCTTGTTTATTCTCTACTGCCATAAATAATCCGATTGGATCTATGATGTCAGATAAGCAAAGGCAGCGCTTAGTACAAATGCTGGAGCATCGTAATATTCCCTTAATTGAAGATGATGTTTATAGTGATTTGTATTTTACCGAAAAACGACCGACACCAGCGCAGTTATATTCAGAAAAAGGGTTAGTGATGACCTGCTCTTCTTTTTCTAAAACCGCAGCTCCTGGTTATCGTATTGGCTGGTTAATTCCTGGAAAATTTGAAGAAAAAGCTAAACGCATTAAAAGAGCGCAATCGTGTTCCACGTCAATGTTACCGCAATGGACTTTGAGTGATTACTTAATGAGTGGCGAGTACGATCGCCATCTTTTAGTATTAAGAAAAACACTTCGTTATAATTGTGAGCGATTTAGAGCCTCAATTGCAGCGAGTTTTCCGCCAGAGGTTTGCATATCACAACCTCAAGGTGGTAGTGTTTTATGGATAAGATGTCGATCGCATGTTAATACCAGTGACTTCTTTCATCAGGCTATAGAGCAAGGTGTAAGCTTTGCCCCAGGTCAGATATTTTCTCCCTCTGGACAATTTAAAAACTTTATGCGGATTAGTTATGGGGTGAAATGGGGAGGTGAGATCGAACACGCAATAAAAGTATTGGGTAAGTTGGTATACCAGTATTCAAATAAATAATTTAATGATAGCCAAAGATAGAGACTAAAGAGGTAAACAATGAAAAATATAGCGGTAATTTTAAGTGGCTGCGGGGTTTATGACGGTAGTGAAATTCATGAGTCGGTACTGACATTGTTAGCTATTGACCAGCAAGGTGCCAAGTATCGCTGTTTTGCACCAAATATTTCTCAATACCATGTGATTAATCATCTTACTGGTGAAGTCAGTGAGCCAGAAACACGTAATGTATTAGTTGAATCTGCGCGTATTGCTAGAGGGGATGTAGAAGATCTTGTTGAATTAAATGTCGATGAGTTTGATGCGATTATTTTTCCAGGTGGCTTCGGTGCGGCAAAAAATTTATGTGATTTTGCCATTAACGGTGAACAATGCTCTGTCAATCCACTAGTGCTGCAAACCGCCAAAGCTTTTGTTAGTGCTAACAAACCTGCTGGATATATGTGTATTGCGCCTGCAATGTTACCTTTTATTTATGGTGAAAACGTTCAAGGAACAATTGGCACTGATGCTGGGGTTGCTGAGTCATTGACTCATTTAGGGTTAAATCATCAGAATTGTCCGGTTGATGATATTGTTGTTGATGAAAAAGCTAAGTTAGTGACGACACCTGCTTACATGTTGGCGACGAGTATTAATGAAGCAGCAAAGGGGATTAATAAATTAGTGGCCAAAGTAATAGAACTTGCTTGAAACACAGTGCACTAATAGCAAATGTTTTATTTGTTAGATTCTTTTTCTTGTGTTTTGATTTCTGCTTGTTGTAATCGCCATGCTTTTCTAGCAGCATAATATGTATCCCATACACATGGGGTACAGGCACTATCACAACATTCACCATCGGTAGGTGGTTCTGGTTTTTCTAATAATTCCGTCATTTGTGATCACATCTTAAGTATAAGGTTGTTTGATTACCCAATAGTATAAATAAAAAAGCTCTGCATGTGCAGAGCTTTCATTAATATTTTGTTAATGCCATTGGGCTTAACTATTCACTTTCAGCGAGTTTCTTTTCTAAATAATGAATATTGGCGCCACCATTTATAAAGCCTTGATCATTGAGAATATCTTTGTGTAAGGCGATATTCGTTTTAATACCATCTATCACTAATTCATTTAATGCATTACGCATACGGGCAATAGCTACATCACGGTTATCACCGTAAGTGATTAATTTACCAATCATAGAATCATAATGTGGTGGTACAGAATAATCAGCATAAATATGAGAATCCCAACGGACACCCATTCCACCTGGAGGATGAAAACGTGTAATAGTGCCTGGTGATGGAATAAAGGTGCGCGGATCTTCAGCATTTATTCGACATTCAATTGCATGACCAGAAATTTTAATATCTTCTTGGGTATAAGATAATGGTTGTCCAGCGGCAATACGCAGTTGTTCTTTAATCAAATCTACACCAGTAACCATTTCAGTGACAGGGTGTTCAACTTGGATACGAGTATTCATTTCAATAAAGTAGAATTCGCCGTTTTCATATAAAAACTCAAAAGTACCTGCACCACGGTAGCCAATTTCAACACATGCACGGCAACAACGTTCACCTATTTGAGCTCGCATTTTTGGTGTAATACCTGGTGCTGGCGCTTCTTCAACAACTTTTTGATGACGACGTTGCATTGAACAATCACGTTCACCTAAATGAATTGCACCACCTTGACCATCAGCCATAATTTGAATTTCAACATGACGTGGATTTTCAAGGAATTTTTCCATGTAAACCATATCATTATTGAAAGTAACTCGTGCTTCTGATTTAGTTAGTTGAATAGCATTGACGAGCTCGGTTTCATCACGAACAACTCGCATGCCTCGACCGCCGCCGCCGCCAGATGCTTTAATGATAACTGGATAGCCAATACGTTTTGCATGGGCAAGGTTTGCCTGTGCATCATCGGTTAATGGTCCGTCTGAACCGGGTACACAAGGTACTCCAGCAGCTTTCATTGCTTTGATTGCAGAAACTTTGTCACCCATCAAACGGATGCTTTCGGCTTTAGGACCGATAAATGTAAAACCAGATTTTTCTACTTGTTCAGCAAAATCAGCATTTTCAGCTAAAAAACCATAGCCAGGATGAATAGCTACCGCATTAGTGACTTCAGCAGCAGTGATGATCATTGGAATATTAAGGTAGCTGTCAGTTGCAGAAGGTTTACCTATACAGATAGTTTCATCAGCTAATAATACATGCTTTAAGGTTCTATCAGCAGTTGAATGAACAGCAACAGTTTTAATACCCAATTCTTTACATGCACGTAATATTCTTAGTGCAATTTCGCCTCTATTGGCGATTACGACTTTATCTAACATGGAATTACCCTTTTTTGTTGGGCTTATTCAATGATGAATAGCGGTTGGTCGAACTCAATTGGATCTGCGTTTTGAGCTAAAATTTCTTTAACAACACCTGATTTGTCAGCTTCAATTTGGTTCATCATTTTCATCGCTTCAACGATACAAAGTGTGTCACCAGCATTTACGTGTTGACCAATTTCAACGAAATCAGGCGCATCTGGAGAGCCGGCAGAATAAAATGTCCCCACCATTGGTGAACGTACTATATGACCAGTCATTACTGCTGGCGCAGCTTCAACCGGAGCGGCTGGAGCAGCAACTGGAGCCGGAGCTGCAGCTAATGGAGCTTGTTGCATCATAGGTGCGGCCATTGCTGGAACACCACGACTAATGCGTACAGACTCTTCACCTTCTGAAATTTCTAATTCATTAATGCCTGATTCTTCAACAAGCTCAATTAGTTTTTTGATTTTACGAATGTCCATAATACACCTTTATATTGTGTTAATTTCTTATTAATTACTATAGTCTTAAATGGAAGAACCTACTAAAGACTAGCTATTGTTTGTTTGTTTTCAATTAAATATTCTTTTGCTGCCATAAGTGCATAGTTATAACCCTTAGCACCTAAACCGCAGATAACACCTACTGCTATATCTGAAAAATAAGAGTGATGTCTAAATGATTCTCGTGCGTGCACATTTGATAAATGTATTTCAATAAAGGGAGTATTTACCGATAACAAAGCATCCCTTAATGCGACACTAGTATGTGTAAATGCCGCAGGGTTAATTAGAATAAAATCAATAGTCTCATATGCTTGATGAATTTTGTCTATTAATTGTGATTCTGCATTTGATTGAAAATGTGTTAACGTTATCTCATTATCTAGAGCGGTTATTGATAAATTTTTGACAATACTGTCTAACGTCTGTGCGCCATAAACGTTAGGTTCACGTTTGCCTAACATGTTCAAATTAGGACCATTTAGTAGTAAAACGTTAAATTTAGTAGTCATATTCGCCAATAAAGCCCTTAAAAGTCATTATGTTTATAATCATTACATAAAAACAAGTGCTTGGAAACCAAGATGTTTAAAATATGCTAATTATCAACATTTCTTGCATATTATAGACTTTTCACAGAAATTAGCAGCAAAATAGTGGTCTAATCTGTTGAGGAGTAAAATCGATACAGAATAGAACAATTAAAAGTAGAGAAAAAGTAGAGAAATAGTGGCAGTTTTGCAAGAATTAGCTAAACTCTACCTTAATAGAAATATATTTATCTATCTGAAAATTAATGGATATTATTGGTTGACCTCGGTTGAGTTTATCTAGTTGATTTTTTACTGATTTTATTATTGTGATAAGGAAATCGTTATCTCGCGTATTTTTTTAATAATATGTTTCATGTACTTGAGCCTAAACTCCTTAAGTGCTCGGGCTGTAGATATTATTACTCACCCAACCATACAAGTTGCAAGTTTAACTACTTCTCAATTGCGGCGGATATATTCTATGAGACAAGTAAAATGGTCGAATGGAATGCCGATAGTTGTTTTTGTTTTGCCATCAAGTTCCAAACCACATCAAGATTTTTGTAAGCAGTCGTTAAAGATATTTCCATATCAGCTAGATCGTATCTGGAATAAGTTAACATTTTCAGGGTTAGGTGTTGCTCCAATCATGGTCAATACATCTGCAGAATTATTATCAGCAGTAAAAAGGACACCCGGTGCTATAGGCTACGTTGAAAACGCTATTAAGGAAGAAGATATTAATGTTATCGCTATTACTAAATAAACAGAGAAGACAACATCTGCATCGCTTCTGCTTAGGTGGGATACTTTCCTTAGTGAGTTTATCTATTTGTGCTGAAGAAAGTATTAATACTCAGTTTAATATTCACGGTTTCCTGTCTCAAGGTCTCATAGCGGTTGATGGTAGTAGTTTTGTTAGTGAAGATCGGAAAATATCACCCGAGCAAACTGAAGTTGGCATAAATGCCTCGTATAGATTTAATGATAGTTTGCGCTTAGCTGGCCAAGTGGCTTATTTAAACGGAGGTAATCGCTTTAATGAAGGTGTAAGAGTCGATTATCTCTTATTTGATTGGAGTGTCTTTAGTGATGAACATTGGAGCACCAATATTTATTTGGGTAGATTTAAGAACTTTCATTGGCTCTACTCGAGTTCTCGTGATGTTCCAATGGCTAGACCTAGCATTATTTTACCTCAATCGGTTTATTTCGATGCAACAAGAGATATGTCTGTCGGTGGTGATGGAGCCGCTATAAAGACGACTTATAGTAGCGAAACTTTCGGGGATTTCGACTTTAATGTTAGTAGTGGTAAGTCGCCAACATCAAAAGAGCAAACCCGAATTATAATGGGGCGAACTTCTAATGGCGATTTAAACCATGATAGTGATTTTCAGGCGAGTGTTTATTTTCGTCCGAGTTTTTCAAGCTGGCGTTTTGGCATAGCAACGACTAGCGCCGAGTTTAGCTATAATGCGGGAATTAGTGACCGATTTGTAAGTGGCGCTTTAGATTTAACTCGCTATTATGCTAATGCTGAATATCAAGGGGAATCTTGGGTGTTTAGTGTTGAGTTATTGCAAGAAAAACTAGCGTTATCAAATATATTATTTGATGGTTTTCGACGCACATCGAAAGGGCAAGGGGGGTATGTACAAAGTCAATATCGTGTGAACAACAACTTGCAACTACTGACGCGATATGAACATTATTGGGCAGATAAGAACGATAAAAATGGTAGTAAACTTGAAGCCAATTCTTTTGGTAGTATTCCTCATTATTTCGGTTATCAACGTGACTTTACTGTAGGTCTTAGTTTAGATATTAGTAGTCATTTGAAATTACAACTTGAACAACATTGGATAAAAGGTACAGCCAGACTAACGCCTGTGGTTATTCCAGATCCGTTAGCGAATACCAACGAATATTGGCAAATATCGACCTTACAAATGACATATTGGTTTTAATCATGAAAAAACTGTTTGTAAGTGTACCTACTAAATTATTAATTCTGGTCATTAGTGCGTTATTGCTATTAAGTGCCGGGATCTTGGTTATGTCATTGTCGCGCTTAAACCAAGAATTCAAACAGTATCAAGTAGAAACCTTAAAACAGGGGGTCGCACAATTTAAAATTCATAGCGATATTTCACGAGAAAAGTTTAGATTATGGCAAGAATCTTTTGTTGATTTAGTTAACATTAAAGATGAAAAAGATTTTGCTAAATTATCAAAAGGGTTAGCCACCCAATTTGATGCGATGCAATTTAATCTAAATGTTAAAAATGCTTGGTTAATGACCTCAGAAAAACAGTTACTTTTTAAAAGTAAGCAATTACCCGGTTATGTTTCCGATAATATTATGCGTGCGATGGCACAAGAACAGCCGCTGTATCAAATTTATTGTGAAGTGGTGTGTGAACAAGTGATTGTTTTACCTATCTTAAATTACGATGGTAAAGTTGCTTATCTCGCGATGACTGTCTCTTTGGTAGATATTATTTACGCCATCAATCAAGCAATAAAAAGTGATGTTGCTATTGTTAATTTTCCCAATGCGGCCAACACAACCATTGCTGAAGTTAGCAAAGTTACCGCATCGAATACTTTGCTTTTACAAGAACTCTTTATTAACCATCAAAAAAGTAACACACCTGTTGATCTAGTTAAGCGCGAAGGTATGCAGATTGATAGTAATGACAGTAGTTATCTTATCAATTTAATGCCCTTGTATGCGGGCGAGAAAAAACAGTATTTCATTGCCTTAATTGATGATGTGACTCAGCTAAAACAAGGATATACCGATTATCGCTATCAATTTTTATTATCCGCTTTACTGATCTTTATTACCTTAGCCTTTCTCGTGTATTTTGTGGCAAGTCCATTTACTAATCGTATATTAACGCTTTCTAATGCCTTACCTTTACTTGCCCTAAAAGAGTTTGAGCAATTTCGAGGAATAAAATTAAGACCCCAACGTTTCTTTGCTGATGAGCTTGATGTTGTAGCGACAGCAGCAACTGAGCTTAGTTATGAATTAGAGCAGTTAAATATCGAGGTTGAACAGAAAACGAAAGAACTCGAAAATATCGCTATGTACGATATTCTTACCGGCTTGCCTAATCGTAATATGTTGAACTATCAGTTAAGAAAGGTAGTAGCTAATATTGCTCGATATCAACGTGGCGTTGCGGTACTTTTCCTTGATCTTGATGACTTTAAGAAAGTAAATGATAGCCATGGTCACGGAGAGGGCGATAAATTACTTATAGAGGCAGCAAATCGAGTACGGTTAAGTATTCGTAATATTGACATGGCTTGTCGTTTTGGTGGCGATGAATTTGTGGTGATTTTAGGTCACATTGATGATGTAGATGATGCTATTGCGGTAGCAGAAGAAATTTTACAACGATTTAAAGCGCCAATTAAAATCAGTAGTAGTATTTTTTATGTCTCTACCAGTATTGGTATTGCCTTCAGTGATGATGAAAGCATCAAGCCTGAACAGCTTATCAGTCATGCAGATATTGCTATGTATGAAGCAAAAGATGAAGGTGGGGCTCAGTATCATGTTTATCATACTGAAATGTATCAACGTGTCGCTCAGAGGGTAATGCTTGAAAGTGAAGTGAGACAAGCATTGTCTAAAAATCAATTTAGTTTAAGTTTACAACCCCAGTTACTCGCGCAAGATAAAAGACTTTATGGGCTTGAGGCGTTATTACGTTGGCATCATCCTGTACGTGGTATGGTTTCGCCTGATGATTTTATTCCGATTCTTGAAAAATCAGAACATATGATTGAATTAGGCTATTGGGTCATTCGACGTTGTTTTGAAATCAGTAAAGAACTCCGAGAGAAAGGTTATTGCGACGTGCGGATAGCGATTAATTTATCGGCAGGGCAATTTATTGATATCAATTTATCTAATTACCTTACCTCTTTGCTAGAAGAATTTTCATTACCTGCAAGCGGGTTTGAACTTGAGTTAACTGAGCAAACCTTAGTGACAGATATTGAAAAAGCGATCGATACTATGAATAACCTAAGAGCATTAGGCTTTACTTTCGCCATTGATGACTTTGGTACCGGTTATTCGTCTTTAGCTTATTTAAAACGTATGCCAGTTGATGTGATAAAAATAGATAAGAGTTTTGTGTTTGGTATGTTAGATAATCATGCCGATTATCAAATTATTATGTCAACTATTGCTATGGTGAAAAACTTAGGGTTAATGGTAGTTGCTGAAGGTGTTGAAAGTAGTGCACAGTTAAGAAGTTTGACTGAAAGTCAGTGTGACATCATCCAAGGCTATTACTTCTCTAAGCCGGTACCCGAAGTTGAACTCATGAGCTTTCTCGACAGTCAAATTGTTGATGGTTGTTGGAAAACCAAGGCTCACTAAATAAGCCTTGGTATTTGAAATAGCACAAGGGTTTACCTTATGCTTTGGAGTTAACACCTTTGAATATCAGATTGATATGTGTAGAAAAAGGTTGAGCGTCCATAAATCCTGTTACTCTGTCTCGAATCAATTCTTTACCCGTTTTATCAAAAAATAAAATAGAAGGTAAACCAAACACGTTAAAGTGTTTCATTAATTCTTTACTTTCAGGACTACCTGTATTGGTTAAATCTACACGCAATAATAGGGTGTTTTTAAGGGCCGCTTTAACTTGTTCATCTGGAAAGGTGTATTCTTCAAATTCTTTACAAGCAACACACCAGTCAGCATAAAGGTCAACCATAACCGACTTCCCTTCAGCGCTGGCATTCAATACCGCTTCATTTAATGCCTCTAGGTTAGCAATATCAATAAATTGATTGCTATCAATAGCAATGGTTTCACTGACTGTGTTCGGTTTAATTACCGTGATCACTTTTTGCACACCATAAAAAAGTAATGAGAAAATGATCAAGCTACGAATAATAAATGCCATATTGATCTGACTTTTATGATTGATAATGTAAAAATAACAACCCGCAATGATAAGTAATGCAGCCCAAAGCAGTTGAACAATACTTTCATCCAGTAAGCGTTCTAGTAAAAAAATAGGAACAGCAAGCAATAACAAACCAAAGACATTTTTAATCACTGTCATCCAGTTACCTGCTTTAGGTAAGAGTTTGCCACCTGAGCTACCAAGTATAAGTAAAGGGATCCCCATACCTAAACTCAGGGCATACAAGGCGGATGCACCTAATACAACGTCACCTGATTGAGAAATATAAAGCAATGCTCCTGTTAATGGAGCCGTTGTACAAGGAGAGGCAACCAACCCAGATATCACTCCCATAGTAAATACACCTAGCGTTGAGCCACCTTTTTGCTTATTGCTTATATTGTTAAGCTTATTTTGCCAACTACTGGGAAGGGCAAGGTTGTATACACCAAACATAGATAAGGCTAATAGAATGAAAACGATACTTAAGGTAATTAACACTATGGGGTGTTGAAACATAGCTTGAAATTGAGCACCCGCAAGAGCAACCACAATACCTAAGGCGGTGTAAGTAATAGCCATACCTTGTACATAAATAAATGATAATTTAAAGGCTTTCTTGTTAGAAAGCTTATCTCCTTGACCAACGATAATACCGGTTAAAATAGGATACATAGGGAAGACACAGGGAGTGAAGGATAAAAGTAAGCCACCCAAAAAGAAAGCGATCAAGGTTAATAGTAAATTATCGCCTTGAAGCATATTCGCTAATTGATATTGCTCACTGCCTGAAGATGATGTTAGCGATGTTTCAGAGGTGTTAGTGTTATCTAGTGGTTCAGGCGTATTAAGTGCGTTTAACACTGCAGCGCTTGAATGTGTATTAGTCACTGGGGATAAATTGATTGTTTGTGTTTCAGGAGGAAAACAAAGGCCTTGCGTAGCACAACCTTGGTATCTGAGTGTAAGAGTGTCTCCAGCGTTCACGGAGGTTAAGTTTATAGTAAAGCTAATTTGTTCAGTGTAAATTTGTTGCACACCAAAGAATTCATCTTCGTGTTCAATACCTTGAGGTAAAATAGGCGCAACAAATTCAGCATGCTCACTGGCAAAATTAAATTTATTTTTATAAAGGTAATAACCTTCAGCAATTTCAAAGCTTATAGTTAGCTTATCGTTTTTTTGATAAAAACTATATTGGAAAGCCTGATCAGGTTTTAGAAATTCATTTTCATTAGAGAATAAAGATGAAGATGAGGTATCAAAAATAGACTCTTGCCCATTAGCCGGGGCATTGATGATTACACTAGCTAATAAACAGATACATAATAATATATTTTTCATAAGGCTTACTTTAACGACTCACTAATCCAGTTTAAATACTGTAAATTGCCTTGCTGTATGTTAACAGCAACAATTTCAGGAATATCATAAGGATGTAAATACACAATACGTTCAGACAATAAATTAAATTTATCTTTATTCGTTTTTATTATCAGTTGTATTTCGTTTTCACATTCAACTTGTTCTTGCCAGCGATAAATGGATGTTACCTGAGGTAACATGGTCACGCATGCGGCTAGTTTTTCTTCAACTAAACAAGTTGCAATTTTTTTTGCAACTTGCTCATTAGGACAGGTACACAATATAAGTTGGAACATTATCTTAAATGCCTTAACGTTTTCTTAAGCCATGAATATACCTACTAAGGATACGTTAAAATAACTAGTTTAGTAAACTTAAGTTCTAGTATGTGCAGTAAATACAAGGCTCGTTTAGTCTTACTTGAAATAGACCGATAAAGCCCCATATATGTTTCATTAATATATTTATAGGTCAGACTTATGTTTAGAGTGTTATTTCTCTTATTTATACTTATTCCAATTATTGAAATTTCAGTCTTAATGAAAGTCGGGGCTTGGTTTGGATTATGGCCTACTATCGCGATAGTGATTATAACTGCATGGTTAGGCGCTAAATATGTAAAGCAGCAAGGACTAGCAACATTAAATTCATTACAGAATAAAATGGCGCAGGGGCAAATGCCATCAGATGAAATTGTTGAAGGTTTACTATTACTTGTGGCTGGTGTTCTTTTAGTAACGCCAGGTTTTGTAACTGACTTGCTTGGTTTGTTGCTTTTACTTCCTTTGATTAGAAAAAGCATTATAAAAAAAGTACAACAACATATTGTTGTCAGTGGTGTTGCTGCAAGTAGCAGTCATTACCAAGAGTCATCAACGATAAATGATCCATTTGAGCAAACTATCAATCATCACCATCAAGGGAAAACGCTTGATGGTGAATTTGAAAGAAAAGAGTAAAAAAAATTTAAAAAGGGCTTGTGAAGTATCAATCAATCCCCATCTTTGAAACATAGAAATTTAACCCTAACAAAATAGTCTCAGGAGAAAGTAAATGAGCATCCGTCCATTACACGATCGCGTAATTGTAAAACGTAAAGAAGTAGAGTCAAAATCTGCTGGTGGCATCGTCTTAACTGGCAGTGCTGCTGAGAAATCAACTCGCGGTGAAATTATTGCTGTAGGCAAAGGCCGTATTTTAGAAAACGGTGATGTAAGAGCATTAGACGTTAAAATTGGTGATCAAGTTATCTTCAATGAAGGTTACGGCGTAAAAACAGAAAAAATTGATGGTGAAGAAGTATTAATTTTATCTGAAGGCGATATTTTAGCTATCGTTGAGTAAAAAGTAATATTTTTACACTCTATCCCTATTTATTTAATGCACGGTTAGATTTTACCGTGTGAGCAATATAAAAGATTAAAGGAAAAGAAAATGGCAGCAAAAGACGTATTATTTGGTAACGACGCACGCGCAAAAATGCTTAAAGGTGTTAACATACTTGCAGATGCAGTAAAAGTAACACTAGGTCCAAAAGGCCGTAACGTAGTATTGGATAAATCATTTGGTGGTCCATCAATTACTAAAGATGGTGTATCAGTAGCCAAAGAAATTGAACTAGAAGATAAGTTTGAAAACATGGGCGCACAAATGGTTAAAGAAGTTGCGTCTAAGGCGAATGATGAAGCTGGTGATGGTACAACTACTGCAACTGTTTTAGCACAAGCCATTGTTAATGAAGGTTTAAAATCAATTGCAGCGGGTATGAACCCAATGGATTTGAAACGTGGTATCGACAAAGCTGTTATTGCAGCAGTTGAATCGTTGAAAGCTATTTCGCAAGAATGTTCTGATAATAAAGCTATCGAGCAAGTGGGTACTATTTCAGCAAACTCTGATGAAACTGTAGGTAAGATTATTGCCACTGCAATGGATAAAGTGGGTACTGAAGGCGTAATTACGGTTGAAGAAGGCCAAGCGTTAACAGATGAATTAGACGTTGTTGAAGGTATGCAGTTTGACCGTGGTTACTTATCACCTTACTTCATCAATAACCAAGAAAGTGGTTCAGTTGAATTAGAGAATCCATTTATTCTTTTAGTAGATAAAAAAATCTCTAACATCCGCGAATTATTAACAACACTTGAAGCAGTAGCTAAAGCGGGTAAACCACTACTAATTATTGCCGAAGATGTTGAAGGTGAAGCATTAGCAACGTTGGTTGTTAACAACATGCGCGGCATTGTTAAAGTAGCAGCGGTTAAAGCGCCAGGTTTTGGTGACCGTCGTAAAGCTATGTTACAAGATATCGCTACATTAACAGCAGGTACTGTAATTTCTGAAGAAATTGGTATGGAACTTGAGAAAGCTTCTTTAGAAGATTTAGGTCAAGCCAAACGTGTTGTTATTTCAAAAGACAATACTACTATCATTGATGGTATTGGTGAAGAAGCAGATATTCAAGCTCGTGTCGCTCAAATTCGCGGTCAAATTGAAGAATCTACTTCAGATTACGATAAAGAAAAATTACAAGAACGCTTAGCTAAATTAGCTGGCGGTGTTGCGGTTATCAAAATTGGTGCAGCAACAGAAATGGAAATGAAAGAGAAAAAAGCACGTGTTGAAGATGCATTACATGCTACACGCGCCGCTGTTGAAGAAGGCGTAGTTGCTGGTGGTGGGGTTGCATTAGTACGAGCTGCAGATGCAATTAAAGATCTTGAAGGTGCTAATGAAGATCAAACACACGGAATTAATGTTGCTATTCGTGCAATGTCTGCTCCGTTACGTCAAATAGCTACTAACTCAGGCGACGAAGCTTCAGTTGTGCTTAACGAAGTACGTAACGGCACAGGTAACTACGGTTACAACGCAGGTAACAGTACTTATGGCGACATGTTAGCAATGGGTATTTTAGATCCAACTAAAGTAACTCGTAGTGCATTACAATTTGCAGCGTCAGTTGCTGGCTTAATGTTAACTACAGAAGCTATGATCACCGATGCTCCAGTTAAAGATGCTGGTGCTTCTGCTATGCCTGATATGGGCGGCATGGGCGGCATGGGTGGAATGGGCGGCATGATGTAATAGATTTTAAATCTATAACTGAAGCTCTAACCGTTTAAACGAAAGCCTGAATAGTGATATTCAGGCTTTTTATTCGCTGCTTATCAATATCTAATAATACTTTTGCTATGTCTTAATTGAGGGCAAGCGAAAGCTATCTCCCAGCCGAACCTAATGCTCACTAAGATACGAAACCGGACGTTAACCTTGTCTTATCTAGCGACGAGTAATCTGATGCAAATCAACTCTGCGTCAGATAATAGAATTGTTCTAAATTTCATCAAGAATCTGTCAAATAAAAAATTATAATTTGGTTAAAATACCAAAAGCGGACATTCGATTAACAGTATTTTAGGTATTAAATTTTTAAGAGTCTTTGGCGCTTTGGGGCACAAAGCGACTTAAAAATTTATTTCTGAATGAGTAGTCAAGCCTATGAACCACTATAAATGGCACTCTTTTTAATTGCGGATAATATCGCTATTCTCTAGCCAAGTTCGAGTATTAAATTTCGAATCTGATCAGCTAGCTCAGGTGATTTAATTAAAGCACCATGACAAGGCAGTAAAATTTTAGGCGGTGAAATTTCAATAAGTTGCATTACCGCGCTGGCAAAGACTTTTCGATCTTTAATACCAAAATTAGGAAATACTTTAACCATTTTTACAATGTCACATAGGGGGCCTTCAGTATGTTTTTGGCCCGAAAAGGCATCCACAACATGCCAAATATGGCCAATCTGCGCTGACTCTATAAGCCAAACCTCACCATTTTTCAAACCACTGGGTTCTTCCAAGGTAAGCCCGTCTGGTAGTGCATTGGCTAGCGATGATAATTCTTTGAACGTTAGTCCTGTCTTGCTAGTCAAGCGTGCATGAGCACTCTCAGATGCCACCAGATGCGCTTTGGGGTAGGCTTTTGAGTATTCTATCAAACCAGCATTATGGTAGGTATTGGGGGCGAGTAGATATTGGACTTCGCCTAATTCGATTAGGCTATCTTTAGCCTCTTCACTGAGGCCTGACACTGGACTATATAAACAAACGCCACCTGTTCTCAGTTTAATAGCCGTGCATCTAAGGCTATTTTTGGTGGCGGTATATAATGTAGCAGAGCCATCGACTGCTTCAAACTTGGATAATTTAGCTGCCATCGGTACTTCCTTTGTCGTGGTCAAATTATAGCGGTCAAATTATAGCGGTCAAATAAATCTGCTCATGGTTCCGTAGTCTACCCAATATAACGCTTAAGCATTTTTCTATTTGACCACTAGCCCTATAATTAGTGTTTATTTAATAACTTTTTTATACCAATCGACAATACCTTCACCAATTTCATGTGGATGCGACTCTTGTAGATAATGCTTTCCTTCACCTAAATCTACTGCAGTAATATTTTTCCACGTTTCAGCGATATGCTCACCTAATTCTCGATTAATGATTAGTCCTGGCTCTGCATAAAATAACAACTTAGGCACATCTGAATTTTTGTGGTATTCATTATATGAATTAACAATGTCAGTGGTAAATTTTGGGACGCCATCAAACGAAATTTGACCAGGCCACATAAGCAGTGGTTTACGGCTCTTTTCTTCCAAATAAGGCGCTCGGTAATGGTCCATTTCTTCTTGAGTTAATTCTCTGCCCGCCATCATGGGTAGCATAGCCTCAATAAAGAAGTTGTTTTTAACAATCATTTCATGCCCTTCTGCAGGGTCACGAAATTTTCTAAATAATGTTTCTGTCTCTTTGGTCGTATTTTTCCAATAAGAAACTTGAGACATAGCTTCAAAAAAAACAATCCCTTTTATATTTTCTCTATGCTGATTGGCATAGTTAAAACCTAAAGCAGAACCCCAATCTTGAATGACTATAATGATATTTTTTAAGGCTAACTTTTCAATAAACGCATCTAAATAGGTAATATGGTCTTCAAATGTATAATCTATATCGGGCTTGTCAGACTTACCCATTCCAATAAGATCAGGAACAACCACACGACCTAAGGCACTTACATGAGGAATAATGTTCCGCCATAAATAACTTGATGTAGGGTTTCCGTGTATGAGTAAAAAAGTATCTTTAGAATTTTTGTCTCCTTCATCTACATAATGCATTTTAGAATCTAATACTGCTTGAAATTTAGATTCAAAAGGAAATGCTGCTGATATAGGTTTGTTGTTTGACATATTTATTCCTTTTTAAATGTTTAAATTGAATTTTTGCGATTTAAAACTCTTGCTGCTTTTCTAATTTGCTTCAGTTTTTCTCGTTTTGTTTTATCCCACTTTTCTGTACCCGCGCTATATCCGTAAGCACAAATTTTAGTTGCGTTTTTAAATAGAAATTCTTCCTGCTCTTTAGGGTATATATTTCCTATTTCTCTAAGTGTCCAACCCACTCCTTTTTCAACATAATAAGCGTGGTCAGAAATTAAAGGTGTTACCAAATCTATAAGTACCTGAAAAGGTAAATAGTGTTTTCTATGAGCGCTGTAATAAAGTAAACCCACTATGCTTTGTCTTCTATGCCATGGGTTTTCAGACGTATTCCATTTTTTATATGTTGGCAAAATTAGTTCTGCATGATATTCTACTAATTGAGCATATATTTTTGAAATACTATCGCTTGTTTCCCATCGATTAATTTTGTCTTGCCATAATTTAATCGTTGGCCAAGCGGCCAGCATTTCATCTTTGTTTTTAATATGCTCCTCCAAGAAATACAAACAAAACATTTCTGCTCTATAAACTTTGGTGTTCGTCCAGATATAACTCCATATCGCTAGTTGTTCATAAAAAGACATGTGCTTAAAAGAAAAACCTCTTTCAAAAGCTTTTCTTTGTAAAGGAACGGTTTCACCTGCTTTAGAGGTGATTGTTTCTATTTCTTGAAGGTAGTTTTGCATATTATTTAAAACTCTAATGCAGATTTAAAGAAATTACCAACCGTTTGTGATTTTATATTTTAAATTCACCAACAGCTTTTTCACACCCATTCCAATTGATAGCGACATTAGATTCGTCAAAAAGTAGTTCTTCTGGCTCTAGCAAATTTGGAAAACCACTTATCCCTTCAATTGGTCCATAAAAATCACCAGATTTTGCCTCTTTATCCATAGCAGCTCTAATAATTCCAGCGGCGCCATCTTCAGCAGACTGTGCTTGGCTCATAACGCCTCCGTTAACATCCATTCCACCTGTTTCAGCTGAAGTTGCTTGAAGGTTGGTTATGGCTACGCCAGGATGCGCCAATAATGAAATAATATTTTTAACGTTAGCCTCTAAAAGTTTCTTTTTTAAACCATAGGTAAAAGTGGCATTTGCCAATTTAGTTTGGTGATAACGTTCCCATCTAGCGCCTTGGAAATTCGCCGTTTCTTCAGGTGTGCCATTACCTCCTAAATTACCTCCATTTTTCTCAAAATAGGCAGGTTCTAAAGGTCCACCTAATCTAGCTAACGACGTTTGGTTTATGACTCTAGCTTCACTACTGTTTTTAAGTAAAGGATACAATTCTTTGGTTAAAAGAAAGTGTGATATGGCATTTGTTTGCATTTGAACATCATAGCCATCTTTAGTCGCTTCATCTTTCACAGCCATAATGCTGGCATTATTGACTAAAACATCAAGAACACTATATTCCGATTTAATTTGTTCAGCTGCTTGTTTTACACTTTCAAAATCTTGCAAATCGCACGTTATTGCTTCAAATTTTCCGCTTGGAACTGCTTCGGTTAACTGCTTATAGGCATTTTCTGACCTTGCACTTGTACGATTGAGCAATAGGACTGTAGCCCCTTTTTTAGCCACTTCTCTTGCGAATACAAATCCCGTACCACTTGTAGTACCGGTAATGGCAACCACTTTACTGGTCATATCTTGAGAATGTTCTTCAAGTACTTTATTAAGGTGGATAGTTTTATTTTGAGTCATGATTATTCCTTAATTTGTTTCATAATTCTTCTGAGTGAAAAAACGAATTCAACACATTTACCTGGGAGGAGTTTAAACGACCTTCTAATTCGATTAGCCCAAGGTCAATGCTTGAATGACTATTATTAAGCGCCAAGTACATTAGCCATGTTGAGTCTTAAACTTTTAATACGCCAACCATTTGTCGTTCTAACATAATCATTGTCATAACTGGCAAGCATACAAATTACTTTTTCACCATCAATAGCTGGAGAAAAAAGAATCCATTTTGCTGTCGCTTTATCTTCATTAATTTCAATAATGGGGTTAGTAAAACTATGAATAAAGAATTTATTTTTTCATCAAAAGATTTAAAGGATTCAATTATTTCTTTGTGCCCATTAGCTAATACTCCAGCTGCTGGCGCTTCCCATAAAGCATCTTCGGTAAATATGTCAGTAAGCTTTTCAATATCCATGTCTTTCCCATTCCAACCTTTATCTACATAATGACCATAGGTAGCTTGGAGTGTTCTTATCGCTTCTAAATCTTCTAATTTTTGAATTCTTTGTTCTAATGCGTTCATCATGGGTTTCACCTTGTTGAATATCGACATAAAATTTAAGTAACTACTCATTATTTTGGTAAAAGCGCTCAGTTTTAATGGGGGCTGAGTAGTTACAAATTTAATAACTTATTTTGATATTATTTTTTAGTTACTTCTTAGCTTGCAAACGACGGTACCAATCTGAAATTGCTCGACCAATTGCATATGGATGGTCTTCCTGAACAAAGTGCAAGCCATTACCAATGTAAACGGTTTCAATATTCTGAGCATGCTCTGTCCAGTAGTCAGCGGCTGCAGGCGTACTCATTATGCCAGGGGTTGCGTAGAGGAATAGCCAAGGAGTATCCGTCTTCTCTAACCAAGCATTGTACTCAGAGATATATTTAGCCGTTGCTGCTGGTTTACCACCAACAGGTACTTCTAGTGGCCATTGCATTACAGCGGTACGTGATTCAATCGTCTTGTAGGGTTCACGATAAACATCGTGAATTTCTTTTTTAAGCGGTCTATCAATCATTGCTGGGATTTCATATTCTACAACCATGTTGTCATCTAACAGAAATTTCTTACCTTCTTCTGTCGTTTGGATCATACGGAAGTAGTCTCCCATTACTTTTGACATAGAATCATAGCTTTTCGCCGGCAACATGGGGGCAAGCACTGCATCCATAGTAACAATACCTTTAATATTATCTGGATTTAGGTGTGCATAATGAAGACCTAAACCAGAGCCCCAGTCATGGACAACAAGCGTAATATTCTTTAAGTTCATTTTTTTTATAAAAGCATCGAGGTATTTGTACTGATCATCAAAAGTATATTTGAGATCTGGCTTGTCTGATTTACCCATACCGATTAAATCCGGCGCGATTATGCGTCCTTGATTTTCAACGTGTGGCATAATATTACGCCACAGATAAGAAGACATCGGGGTACCATGAATGAAAAGAATCGGATCACCTTTTCCCTCATCGATATATGCCATTTTTGAACCAAAAACATCCAGATAATTATAGTCATATTTATTTTCCACTGAAATCTCAAGCGGAGGAATTTTGTATCCTTCGTAAGCGTTAGGCGCTTGAGTTTCGGCAAATGATGCCGTTGTAGTAAATTGAGCAATCGTTGCGACTATGGCAAGTTTGGTGAATTTTTTTAACATTATTTTGTTCCTTATAAATTAATTGCTTGCGGTTAATGCAGTGCTAATCACTTCATTACCATGATAAAGTTGAAATATCTGGTTACTGACTTCGTCGCGATTAATGCAATACTCTATTGATTTAGCGACATCTTCTCTGCTAATGAATAAATCATTTGTAGAAGTTGAACGCGTGGTTGTTATGAGCCCGTTGCCTTTATCATTAGTCAGGCTTCCCGGTCTAAGAATAGTGTAATTTAGGCCACTGGATAATAGGTACTGATCGGCAAAATACTTTGCCACCAAATAGGGTTTTATTTCTGATTCAAATTCGTCAGGGTCTTGTGCGCCTAAACCACTTACCATTACAAAATGTTGTATGCCTACCTTTAAAGAATAATCAACTGCTTTTTTTGCTGCCCATAAATCTATTAAAAGTGTTTTATCGTAGCCTGTATTACCGCCAGAACCAGCACTAAATACTACTTTATCGCAGTCCTTAAAAGCGTGTTCAAAATCAGTTTCAAGATCGCCAACAACAACCTCTACACCCATATTTTCTAACTTCTCAGCTTGTTGTTTGCTACGAAACATTGCGACAACTGGGCGATCCTGATTGTGAAGTAGATCAACCACTATTTTACCAATCTGACCATTAGCGCCAATAACGAGTGTTTTTTTCATTTGTTATACCTTTGAAAGCAACTGTTTCAAGTTGACCTGCCAAACGATATATAAAAAGGCAGGATCAACTCACATTAGATTAGAAATCTTGAATAGTGGGTCTGATAATAATTTCGTTAATATCGACATCATTTGGTTGTTCAATCGCATAGGCGACAGCTTTGGCAATAGATAACGCTGGAATGGCGTCTTTATAAATATCTTGAACAAATTGAGAGGTGGCTTCATCCGAACTACCGAATTTTAATTCAGAATCAATTAAGCCAGGTGATAATAGCGTTGTACGTATATTGCCACCCACTTCCGCTCTCAATCCTTCTGTTATCGCTTTAACCGCAAATTTTGTACCGCTATAGACTGCCGAACCCGGTGAAACTTTATGTGCAGCAACGGAAGCGAGATTAATAAAGTGACCACTATTTTGTTTGGTAAACACGGGAAGTGCAGCGGCGATACCGTAAAGGACCCCTTTGATATTAATGTCGACCATGCGATCCCATTCATCAACCTTAACCTCAGCCATTGGGGCAATCGACATCAAGCCGGCATTATTGACCATGACATCTAAGCGTCCAAAAGTCTCAATCGCCTTGTCGACAAGCATTTTAACCTGATCGGATTTGGTGACATCCATCGTGACATATTCAGCTTCGCCACCCTGAGCACGAATATCGTTTACGATAGCTGCTAGTTTTTCACTACGACGCGCACCCAATACGATTTTAGCGTCTTTTTGAGCCAGAAAACGCGCAGTTGCTTCACCTAAACCACTGCTAGCACCCGTTATAACAATGACTTTATTTTCAATATTTGTATTCATTGGATATAGCCTATTTATTATTCATTTCTAAGTGAACAAGCGCTTTTTCTGCAATTTCAACACCGTATTCCTGAACAAAGTGTCCTGCCTCTGCAATTTTTAAGGGCTCAGGGCAGCCTTTAATAAAGCTTCTTAAGTACTCCATCGGGCCTTCGCCTAATGCCGTATCTTTCATGCCAATAGCCATGAAGCTTTGACCGTTCCACTCTTTTGACCAAAACTCTCTTGCGCGTTTTCCAAGTTCAACACCATCCATTGTTGGCTCTACAGGCACCATGGCAGGAAAGCGTCTTACGCCTGCTTTATAGCTGTTATCTGGAAATGGCGCGTCATAAGCAACAACATCCATCACGGATACGACTGGCCCTGCGTCACATGCAAATAAACCACCGATAGGTATTTCGGGCAGATTAGCGCACATATCTCGCCACTGATAAAACCCTTCCGAAGCGCTTTCACCCACCGCTATTGCCGTGTTCATAACAATCAAATTTTTGAATCGATCTTGCATATCCATTGGGATTGTTAACCCTAGAATTCCGCCCCAGTCTTGACAGACCAACGTAATATTTTTTAGGTCAAGGCGATCAATCAATTGCATTAAACTGTCACGGTGAAAATCAAAGGTATAAACTGATTCATCAACGGGTTTATCTGAACGACCAAAGCCAAACAAATCAGGCGCAACAACACGATGACCAGCGCCCGTAAATATAGGAAGCATTTTTCTATATAAGTAGCTCCAAGAAGGCTCACCGTGCAAACATAAAAAAGTGTTTTCAGATGAGAAATCACCCTCGTCGATGTAGGCCATGCGTAAAGACTCAAAACCAGCTAAATCATCAATGTAGTTAGGTTGGTAAGGAAAAGCTGGTAATACAGAGAATCTTTCTTCTGGTGTTCTTAATGCTTTAATCGTCATAATATTTCTCCTGAAAGTAGTTTGCTTGAGTTTGCTTAAGTTAATGTTATCAATGCTAAAATTATTAATTTATAAGTTACTGGGTTTTGCCTAAAAATAGCGATTTAAAAGACAGTCCAGATACGCGCATACTGCCAATGATGTAAACAAAGGCGGTAATAAGATCTATGACTGAAATAAAGATAAATACCTTTGGAGCCAAGCCTAATGAAGCGGCATATGTAACAATGATAAAGCCGACCATTCTTACCAATCCGTTCCAAACAATAAGAGGGGCACGGGTTTTAATATCTGAAGTAGCCCAAAGTAACGCAGCGCCCATAAGCATAAAAGATACGCCCAATACCACTGTGATAATTAACGTGTCTGCTTGAGGTGCCATCAGCGCTGAAATAATCATGCCTAGTGCGATTGGAAAGTTGAATAGCGCCGTAATTTGTACGAATTTTTTAAACATTTTTAGTTCACTTATTTTACACTTATGAAGCGATCGCTTCAGAATTAAGTTAATTGTGAAGCGATCACTTTGTAATGTCAATAGGGTGAATTGACATTTTGAAGTGACTGCTTCAAAATAGAGTTAATTAATATTATTTTTAAGGGCCACAGAGTGAAAGCAGGACGAAAAAGAGCGTTTGATAAAGAGGTCGTTTTAGATAAAGCGATGCGGTTATTTTGGGCCAATGGATATTCAGGTACTTCTGTTGCCAATCTTTCTTCTGAGCTTGGCATTAATACGTCGAGCTTGTACGGCACGTTTGTCAATAAAGAGCAATTGTTCAAAGATGCATTGGCACATTATCAAAAACAATATGTAGAAGTTAACTACAGCCATCTAGTAGAGCCATCAAATGCAACATTAAAGGAGCGGTTACAAGCTTGTTTCTATGGACTTATTGAGCTATTTACCAGCGATGAAACGCCCCGTGGATGTTTGCTTGTAAAAAGTGTTAATGAATCAGATAGTGTTGCGTTTCCAGAAGATGCGGTTGTTTATATAGAAAAATCAGGAACAGAAACTCAGAAAATACTGACGGATTTATTCGTGTCTGGCATTGCGAAGACGGATATGCCCAAAGGTCAAACAGCTGAAAAACTTGCTACGTATCTATTGTCAATTAGTTATGGCATTGCCGTTCAAGCAAAGGCTGGTAAATCGGAAGAAGAGTTAAAGTCAGTCCTTGATCATAGTTTGAATTCTATCCTTGGTTAAAATTGATTAATAATTATGTCGAACTAATGTTGGATATAAATTTATAGTTTTACAAGGCGCTTTGGTGGCTAAGCAGACAATGAATAGGTACAAATTTTGGTTTAATTTAGTATGCTTTTAACAATTGTTGACAAAGTTGACCTAAGAGCTACATTGATTAGTTTTATGTCATATGTGTTAAATTGCTACTCTGTTTTGAAAAGTGATGAAATTTTAAATAAGGCCACTATCTCATTAAATTTTAACTTGTCAGCGAAAGTGTTTAGTTGGTAGGGGTATAAAGTGGGGTATCAATAAAATTCCCATGTTAATAATTTAATATAATCAATCAGATAAATGATATGTGGGCGGGATGATGTAATAGATTTTAAATCTATAACTGAAGCTCTAACCGTTTAAACGAAAGCCTGAATAGTGATATTCAGGCTTTTTTATTCGCTGCTTATCAATATCTAATAATACTTTTTATGTCTTAATTGTGGGCAAGCGAAAGCTATCTTCCTGCCAAGCCTAATGCCTTCTATGATACGATAGCTGACTTTTCACTAATTCATTTTTATGACTTCTCTGTGCCACTTCCGGACGTTGCTTTCTGGTTTGCTAAGGGCGACTAACGGCCTAAAGCCGTCATAAGGCTCTAGTATGAAAAGGGGATGTTTCGACCTAAAGCCGATGTAAGTAAATTTGAAACATCATTCAGCTTTATGAGCGAAAAAAGCATCTACCAAATTGGAAGATGCTTCTTGATGATTATCGACAACATTGGGTTCCATGGGTTTATTCAGGCATACCGTCGTCGATAATTAATTATGATAGTCAATCAGTAGAATTAAGATTGTTTCTTAAATCGACGTGATGCTAAACCAATCATTCCTAATGCAAAAATAGCAAGTGTAGTTGGTTCTGGTACAGGTTGAGTAACACCAACCGCTGCAACACTCCATCCTTGCGTAGCAGATACCGTGGTATAAGTGTTTTGGCCTAATGTGTTCACAAACTGCCAATCTCCATACACATAAGCTGCGGAGCTGGTTCCATAATTATCAGTTCGTGTGCCGCCGTCCGTTCCGTAGACATCGGCCTTAAGCGTTCCTGTATCATCAGTGCTGAAAATGACTGAGGTCCCGTACCAATTGTCGGGGATGTCCAACCGATAGGTGCCGATTTCTATATACCCATTTAATAAATCACTCGCTCTCCAGGCGCCGTTATACAAACCAGTACCATTATCGTCTGCGTATATCCCTACGTTGACTATCGCGCCGGCGGTTATGTTTGAGTCCTCAGAGCTGGAAACCGTACCGGAATTTGTGAATAAAATAAGACCGGCATTTGCAATATTACATGATAAAGTTAATGATAACATTAGAGCAGCAGAAGCCACTTTTAAAAATTTAAATTTCATTTGACATTCCTTTTTATACCTTTATCAGCGTTGATAGCAGGTGATTATCTATATAAAGCAAAAAATACACCAAAAATATAAAAAAAATAAATTCAATGCCTTGCAATATCAATCAACATTTCTTAGTTGATAACTGTAAAGAAATCTGACACAACAAGTCTCATTAATTGGTTGATTTGATGACATACTAATGACAAGCTTTAATTTGAATAAGTTTTAGTATAAAGGCGTCATTAGATGATGGGGTATTATCTAAGAATTACCCTAATCATTGAAATATTCGATTTAAACTAACTAGAACACATATTTCAGTAGTGTTATTTATTAAAAGTCTGTGGTGCGAAATGCTGTTAATTACTATATAGAAACCACTACAAACCAGTCAAATCAACACCTTTACACCACCTAGCACTGACTTTTAATCCGTTGGTTTGATATGTTATTTGCTGGTATCGCTGCAGGATCAAGATGTTGATTTTAAACGACAAACTATATTTTTTGATATTGACGGATTTCGAATAAAACAAGGTGATTAAACTTAATAAATGCGTACTAACGGAGTTTTATCCGTTGTTACTAATTTTAACTCCACAGTCGGCTTTGAGCTTAAACCCGGCCCATAAACAAACAGTAAACTTTGGTTAGAATAACCTTATATTTGATCGTGGATTCACAAAAAATTTACGTCGGCTTTTGGCTAATTTTTGACATTAGGAGCAACCACTAGCTAACGTCAGCAAAGCGCCTAAGCAGGCATTGAGTAGAAACAAATATAAACTCTGTGTTGGAATAGTGGTGAACCACGATGCTTGTTTTTAACAAAATTTTTATTTCTTAAATTCCAAGAGGCTCTATCATTTTAGGGGTATAAAGTGGGGTGCAAATAAAACCTCCCATATAAATACTACTTTAAAAACCAAACGATAAGTTATCAATGGGATGCATAGCATGGATTCTAGTTGTTTTAATTACCCAATAAACTGAAACTATAATATCAAGTTTCGCTTTTTTATTTTGATACTAAACAAGTTTTAAACTTGAATTACACGCATATCATGCGCATAATACAATCAATAAATGATTGGAGTATTAACAATGAATATTACTTTGGGTAAAGAGTTCGAACGAAGAATTACTGAAAAAGTGTCTGATGGTTTATATACCTCAGCAAGTGAAGTGATCCGCGATGGTTTGAGACTATTATTTGAAAAAGACGTTGCTAAAAACCAACAACTTGAAATATTGCGCGAAGAAGTGGCTAAAGGGTTTAAACAGCTAGCAGCTGGTGAAACATCCAAGCACAGTGTGATGGATATATTTGAACAAGCCTCTCTTTCAGTAGCAAACAAGAATAATGATGCCAAGTTATAAGCTATCTCCATTAGCCGAAGAGGATTTATTCAAAATAATTTCAACAACAATTGAATCTTGGGGAAGCGCACAGGCAAAGGTATATGCTCAAACCATAGACTCAGCCTTATTGAAACTAGCTCAATACCCTGACTTCGGTAGGGAAAGAAGTGATATTTATAATGGAGCTAGGAGCTTTCCTGTAGAAAAGCATATTGTGTTTTATCAAATCAGTGATAACGGTATTGATGTTGCTCGTATTCTTTATCAGCGCATGGATCCATCAAAACACTTCTAATCTTACTTTGGTAAGATTTTAATCACATAAAATTAAATTTTTTAATTTAAATTCAACAGGTTAAACCCAGCAGTAAATGAACAGGGGTATAAAGTGGGGTATCACTGGCTTTACCCATATAACTATTCCAATAAAAACAATTAGATATCATCTATATGGGCGGCATGATGTAATTTATGCTTGTCTAAATCCTTAATTACTTCGTTGCTGTTTCGCTCACATACAAACACACGAATGCTTCGCTGACAGCGCCTTGTACTAAATGATTTATTCGGCGCATAAATAGCATTAGCTATTCAACGCTTTAAATATAAAAACCTGCTTCGGCAGGTTTTTTGTTTTCGGGGTAAGTTAAAGCAAATAAATGAAGGTTGAAGTGAAAGCTAACCTCTATGGCTTGTTATCTGAAGATTACTTTGAAAAGTGTCAAGAGCGAGTTTGGCGAGGTTCAATACAAGGTAAACGAATTTTGTTAATGCTTTGGCTCAGACAGCAGCAATGTTGTCCTATGTGCCGCCATCCAATTACTAAGGTAATAGAATGGAATATTCACCATATTGTTGAAAAGGTAAAAGGTGGTAGTGATGAAATGAGTAATTTAGTGTTGGTGCACCCTAATTGTCATAGGCAATCGCACAACTGGTCGTCCAGTTGATGTGGTAACTTATCTTAGTTATAATTTACTGGTCGGAGGAGTTGTGTTTTATTCTCTATTAACTTCTACAACTGTTTAAAGGTATTTTAAATGAATTATTTACATGTATTGAAGGATGTGAGGGATAAAAGGCTACCTCGTATTGTTGCGAATAGTAGCTATAAAAAATATTCGCAGTTTTGTTTTTTAGTAGACTACGGCCTAATAGACGCCGTACGTCATACTCCACAAAAAACGGGAATGACTGAATATTTGGATAGCTCGTTAACTGAAATAGGCAGACAAAGTTTAGATCTGAAGAAATTACCTCAAAAACTTTTGGAATTGATACCGGAAGGGGCAGGGGGAACAAATTGGACGCTAAGCAATAGGCTTTTATCATTTAATATTATTGTAGCTGTTGTTGCTGTTTTAGTTACAGTCGTAGCAACTTTTTACTTCAAGTAAAGTCGCTGGTCTGTACTCAGGTACTAACTTATAAAGGCTTGAGCCGTATGCGGGGAAATTCGCACGTACGGTTCTTAGGGGAGGGGGCTAGTAATAGCTGCTCCTTACCCGACATAGATTTTAAATCTATAACTGAAGCTCTAACCGTTTAAACGAAAGCCTGAATAGTGATATTCAGGCTTTTTTATTGGTTATTGAGGGTCTCTAATAAGCTCAAAGCCGACAGTGTAGTTCATCTCAGAATGCTAATTGATGCTACAAAACGATCAGTTTTTGAGAATTAAATTTTCTCCTACAACGGGACGACAGCGGCTAATTACACTTTTATGTCTCACTGTTTTTTTACAAGTCTGATTCTCTTCATCTTGTTTTACTACCGATTGTTCGTAATCAGAATGTTAAAAATTACTACAACCTGAGAGAAGAATGCTAACTAGTACTAGCGTATATTTTTTCATTAAGTATTCCTAAGCGATAAGTTAGTATCTTGTACACCGAACGGTATACAGCCTGATAATTTTAAAACAACCTGTTCAATTAAAATCAGGCATTACCTGTAGTGTTTGAGAGCACTTTATTTTAGTGCTCTCCGTTAAATAGTATTAAGCGTCTACAAAAATAACTTCACCGTTAATAAAACCATCTACCGAACGTTCAAACGCTTTACCAACTAACTTCCCTGGTACGGGTTCAAAGCCAGGCATCATTTCTCCGTATACATCCCATGCTTCAGCTAATACCGTGGGGTTAACGACATTAATACGGGTATTTCTTGGCATTTCTAATGAAACAATTTTTACAAAAGTATCAATTGCACCGCTTGTCGTTGCATCAGCAATGGCAAATGGAATGGGTTTAGTATTTAAAATACCACTAATTAAAGTAAATGAGCCTGCATCTGAGATGTATTCTTGTCCAATTCGCACTAAATTTATTTGCCCCATCATTTTACTCATCACGGTGGTCATCCATTGTGCTTCAGTCATTTCTGCAAATGTAGCGTATTCACAAAAACCAACCGTATTCACTACGGCATCGAAATGACCAACTGTTTCATATAAATCTCTTATAGATTGTTCATTGGTAATATCAACAATATGGTCAACATTACCAGAGCGTCCTGCTGTAATAACCTTGTGGTTGCCTAAACCTGTTAATGCCGCTTGACCCATTTTTCCTAACGCACCGATTAAAATAACTGTTTTCATTTGATTCTCTCTCTTAACTTCTATCAATTTGGTTAAACTGATTTGATGGAGAGAGTGTAAACACCATGCCAAACAAATAGAAACAAAGAGTTTTTGTTAGTGATACAAGAAAATATGGTTATGTGTTAGATTGTCGGAGACTGTAGGCAAAAGTAATGGCAAATACATATGAGTAAGTTAGACCGATTAGATCTTAAACAATTAAGAGTATTTCAGGCCCTCATTCAAGAACAAAACGCATCAAAAGCAGCCAACCAGTTAGGCTTAACTCAACAAGCTGTCAGTGAGCATCTAAAAAAGTTACGTGATGTTTTTGATGATAGATTATTTCTGAGAAAAACGAATGGCTTTGTACCAACGCCATTTGCTGAAAGCTTATCTATAGGTGTAGACAAACTGCTAAATGATTTTACCGCACTTTTATCACCGAAAAGTTTTGATCCTAAAACAATCACAGGCACTTTTGTCATTGCTGCGACCGATTATGCACAACAGGTTGTATTACCGTCATTAATATCTTTGCTCAGAAAAGAATCCCCTAAGCTGATGATAATCGTTCGTGATTTTGAGTTAGACAAAGTTAATGAGTTAATGGAAAGTGGAAAAGTTAATTTAGCAATCGCATTTCCTGACTATATTCCAGATAACTATCCAACCGTAAAGCTTTTTGAAGAGCACCATATATGTGTTGCCTCACCCAATGCATCTATCGCACATAAAAGCCCTACTCTTGCTGAAATTGCGAGTTACCCAAGCATTATTGCTTCGCCTTCACGGCCAAATTTTAAAGGTTCTATTGATGATTGGTTCAAGAAGTTTGGTCTAAAACGAAATGTTGTAGTATCTGCACCATGCTTCTCTGTCGTACCAATGTATTTAGAAACTACCGATTCAATCGCTTTCTTGCCTTCACGAGCGATAACAGGCTTAGATTTAATAGAGATTAAGCTTGAAGAATCACCTGATAATTTTGATGTTATCGCTGCTTGGCATCCTCGATATAGTGAAGATGCGCTACAAAAATGGGTAATATCACTGTTACAAGTTGAGTAATAAATCATTTAAATTACCAATGATATGTGCAGATAAGATAGTCGTCACGCATGATGACCTATAGAAAAAAGGTAGCCAACATCAACTAAGCTAACTTTAAAATCTAGCCAAAGCGATTACATGAATGTCGGCAATGGTGGCTATGCAGACAATGAGTCGTAGTAATTTTAGACTCTGTGTTGGAATGGTGGTGAACCACGATGTTTGTTTTTAACAAAGTTTTTATTTTATTATTTTTCAACAGCTTAACTAAGTCACTTGAGTTGTCGCGGTATAATGTGGGGTATCCCACTTAGCGAGTTATATTTTTTAACTAATTATCAGTCGTTTAGACTGGGAGTGGGCGGCATGATGTAATAGATTTTAAATCTATAACTGAAGCTTTAACCGTTTAAACGAAAGCCTGAATAGCGATATTCAGGCTTTTTTATTGGTTATTGATGGTCTCTAATAAGCTCATTGTTGCAGTGGGATTTAAGCTCTTCAGGCTATACATCTTTTTGTTTTATTTGATAATAACTGTTGAATGTTGGACTGTTATTGGAGCTAGATAATCCTAATCAGTTAAGTTTTTAATGTTTGCTATGTATCTATAAACTTAGATACTATGACTCGATCTGGGTAATCTGATTCAGAAACGAAAATTAACACAAATAAACGTCTAGTAGAGACCTTTATTTTTAAGGACTAGGAATGACATTGACAGAAATTAAAGACGTTTTTGAGTTAATCGCTTATATAGTGACTATATTTGGTTTTCCAATTGCTATCTATATTTTTTATTTGGAAAGAGAAAGAGAACGAGCTGAAATTAAAGCGCAAGCCTTAGCGCAGTCTTCAGATAGATACGTTGAATTTTTAACTTTATCTTTGAATTATCCTCGCCTTGATATTTTTTCAGTCCCGACAGTCAATAAATATGAATTAACAGCTGAAGAAGTTCGAATTGAAAGCTCTTTGATATCTATGCTTATCGATATGTTCGAGAGAGCTTACCTAATGTATCATATAGAACAGAAGTGCATTCATCAATCGCAATGGAATGGCTGGGTAGGTACAATTCAGTCTTACTGTTCTAGAGGTAACTTTAAACGTGAGTGGGAAATTGTAGGTACTCAATTTGATACAAATTTTTATTCTTTTATGCAAAATTTGATCAACGAAAAGTAAAAAATTAGGTAATGTTTAAAAACGTTTTTCTTTGCCCTGAACTTTGTTCATTTTACTTTTTATTAATTAGGCTTCTGCATTAGAATATTTATGGTACTTGTTTAAGAAATATTCTAATGCTAATTAAACTCGCGAGGAGAAAACGAGTGGCATCTACTTTAATTAATATAGAAAGTAATACGGCAAAGGCTATAGCCACTAGTATCAAAAAAGAAATATTAAACAGCAGAAAAGTCATAAAAAATAAAGACTATCGTTTAATTATGCTTGATTTTTTCTTGTTAGACTATTGTAAATACAATATTGATAATTACCTATTTTATACAGATGTTGAGCACAGTTCTTTAATGTGCATTGCAAAAACTCCACGGCAAGAGGTGAGTATCCTTCCCAACTATGCCTTTATCGAATGCGTTGTTAAAGGACCTGATTCAAACGTTACATTTTCAGATTATTTGGACAAGGCTAGAACTATCAAAGAGGGTAATGTAGCACTCGGTTCGACTCCAAAATTATACTATTTTTACAAAAAACACGGGTTTGTATTTGCAAACAAATACATGGAAGACTGGTCACGTATTGGAGACAGCGAACTAAAGGAAAGCTATGTAATGACCCTTACTAATAGTGATCAATCGACCTGAAAATTTGACGATAGCTAACGTTTTTTATGCGCAATGAATTAGCGTTATCAATTAAGACCTGAGAGACTGCAATGATGGCGTAGCTGCCAGATATCATAAATGACTCTGGCATTTTATTTAGTCATCTTTAGAAATCCTAAGCACTCCCTATGCTAGTCCACTTGGTACTTGAATAAGTCGATCAAAAGGTGTTTTATGCTAAGTTTGAAAGTATGCAGCAAGGTCATTCGTTCGATGCTCGCAAATTCTCCAAAATTAGCAATTAGTGCGAAGTGAGTTTGTGTTAGCGTATTCTACTGTATTACAGGAAGAGAATTGGCTTAGCAATATAGATAAGCCAAAGAAAGTGTTGAAGTAACTGGCTAATTCATTTGGGACATTACCTGCCCTACATTAGCCATAACTTCTTCCAATTCTTTACTTGGACTGAAGTCAATAAACTTAAGGTCTTTGTCAACTACTGCGGTATGGCCAGCATGCGCATAGAATACATCGCCAGCTTCGAACGACTCTTCTTTACCATCATCGTAAATAAAACGGAAAGTGCCTTCAAATATATACCCCCAATGTGGGCAGTGGCAACTGTCATTGTGTAAACCTTTGAGCAGGGGCGTAAAGTCGGTGCCTTTTGGGAGTTCGTGGAATACAACTGACATGTCTCCTAAGCCAGCAAGTGAACGCATAATCATGCCGGGAGCTTCCATTACTACAGGTATCGCTTCTTTTTGTATTTTCATAGTACTAATTCCTTCTAATAAGCTTATAAAGCATCTCGAATGTTTCTTTAGAGACGCCCCTCTTTTCATTTTTAAAAAGCGGTTGCTTACAAGTGGCGACCACTTAATACTCAAAACGAGTAACTAGCATAGTTGAATTGGTTGTTTTTGCAACAAAGGGACGTAAACGTAGCAGTCCGCCAGCAAGAAGTTGTTATGTTCTGAGGCAATGGTCAAACAAGATCTTCGATGCCCAGAAGCTTTATTTGATAAATAAAGATAACCGCTATATGGCTAAAGTGATTAGGGCAGCCATGATAACTTTTGCGATTATCCTGAATCGCACGGCTATAAGATTGTCAGTATTGGTCTCACTGAACATACATAGAAGAATAATCATCTACATAATCTTCCCATATTGGAGGTGTACCAATAACATCTTGTACTGTTTCGATAAATTTTTTGACCAATGGCGTTTGATTTCTGTGCGGGTAAACGGCGTATAACGCGCCAAAGTCACTTGGAAAACGGTAGTTTTGTAGTATAGGAACGAGTCCGAGGTCTTTAAGGTTTGATTTAAGCACAGATAAATCGGCAATAGAATACCCTAATCCTGCTTGTGTGGCACTAATAAGCGAATCTACGCTGTTTGCTTTAAACCGCCCGTTGATGCTGTATTTCTCCATTGTGGTTTGTCCGGAAGGTGCCATTTCCAGTTTATCAAAAGTAAAGGGGCCATTTGAGTAAGTAATTGCAGGTAAGGAAACAAGTTCTTTAAGCGTTTGAGGATTACCGTGCTCTTGAATAAAACTTTCAGAGGCGAGAATAACTAACTTAGTTGGTGCGAGTTTCTTCGCTATATTGGTTGAGTCTTTTGGGGAGTTCAAGCGAAAAGCAATATCGAATTTTTCACCTATGATATCCGTTAGTTTATCGTCCAACGAAAGCTCAATATAGGTTTCCGGGTATTTTTTCATAAAAAGATTAATGGCTTTCTGCAGATATGGATGACCGAACGAAACATAGCTGGTTATCCGTAATAATCCCCGTGGCTCAGTATGAAAAGACTCTGCCAAGCGTTGAGTTTTACTGAGTTCATTGCGGATAACCTTAGCTTGCTCCAAGATTTCTCGTCCTGCATCCGTTAGGGATAAAGAACGCGTGGTGCGATTGAGCAACCTTACGCCTAGTGTCTCTTCCAATATTTTAAACTGCTTAGTGACGACAGCTCTATCCATGTGCCTAAGAACAGCGGCTTTAGCAAAAGAACCCTGATAAACAATATCTAGGAACAGGTCGAGGCGAGTCGCTATATCCATATTTTATCCGTTAATTAAACAAATGAATCTGAAATCAATTCTAATGTATTGAAAGCGATAAGTAACTTAATTGCATTCACTTACATAAGTTAAATGACTGTGAAAACATCTTTGGTTGCAAGTCGAGATTTTGGCAGTCCGTAATTGTAGTCTTCAGCATCTGAATGATAGCCCATCGCGAGGGCAACATTACAGATGTAGCCATTTAATTCATCTGCAAAAACCTCACCGATGAGTTCTGAGTCAACACCTTCCATCGGCGTTGAATCAATACCTAACCGAGCCAAAACATGTAATGCATTACCCAGAGCGATATAGGTTTGTGCTTTGGTCCAAGTCGCGTTAGATCCTTGCTCGTCTCTGAGAAGGTCTGCAAAGTGAAACCCGCCATTTAAGGCTGCATCATAGTTTTCTTCTTTTAAACGACCTAATGCAACATTGATATCCAGCACTTTTTTGTAATCCTCTCTCTGATAGTTCGGATTATGTGCAAAAAGGATAATATGTGACGCTTCTTTAGCATGGTGACGATTAGGCTGATACTTATTAGCAAAGGTCTCATCGAGACGATTTTTTGCTTCATCACTTGCTATTAATATAAATTTCCAGGGTTGCGAATTAATAGATGAAGCTGACAAGCGAATAGCTTCTTTAATTATTTCAATATTTTCCGCTGAAATACGTTTGCTGGCATCGTATTTTTTAGTTGTATAGCGGGTGCTTAAGTCTTTTATAATCGAGTGAGTCATAGGTTTCTCTTTAACTATATATTTAAATTACTTTTTTTAGCATTTTTCTGAGTGCAATACTAAAGCTTTCAGGACTATCTTCCTGAACAAAATGGCAGGCGTCAGGTACTAATTGTACGTCAGCGTTGGGAAAATGAGAGCGCCATTTTGCAATGGCTTCAGGCGTGCCATGATTGAAGTCTTTTTCGCCAAAAATAAACTCTATTGGTTTATTAGCGAGTGTTTTTAGTCTTGCTTCAATTTTCTCTAGCCATGCACCTGCAAGGGTTATCTGCTGAGGAAAAATGGCGGTTTGTCTTCTTGATTCTGGTGTCGGGAATGCCATGGTGTAAGCATCAACGATGGCTTTATTACTGCTGGATTTTTCATTGATATTTGCCAGCATTAGCTTAGTAACAAAGAAGTTTTCGTCTAGTACTCGCTGTTCCATCTCCGGTGTTCTGAACAGCATGGAAAACTCTTCAATACCGCCATCGACTTTCCACGCCCAGGTATTGGAAATTACCACACCAAGTACGTTATCGGGATGATTAGTAGCCACGTTTAGTCCGGTTGGCCCACCCCAGTCCTGAACAACCATGATGAATTTGTCTAACTTCAGATGTTCAAAAATTAAAGATTCAATCCACTGTGAATGCTCTTGTGGTGTAAAACCGAAATCAGCAGGCGTATCTGAAAAGCCAAACCCTAGTAGATCATAGGCAATTACCCGAGCTTCCTTTGACATCTCTTTGATTATGTTGCGATTTAAAAAAGACCAATCGGGGTTGCCGTGGGTCAGAACAATGGGAATGCCTTCACCTTCATCGACGTAATGCATAGAGTCACCGTTACGTTCATACCAGTGACTCTTAAACGGATACTCTTCTTTATCTACTATAAAAGGACGTTGCTTCTGATTGGTCACATCCGCATTGTTGATAACTGGATCTGGCTCGACTTTGTAGCTGATGGGTTGTGAAGGTTTAGCAGTAAGTTTTTTTAATGCTTCTACAGACATGTGTTCCTCCTAAAAGGGTAAAAAACGATTATCGAGCTTCATAGATTTGTTCGATGAGTTAATTGACAGATAAGATACAAATTGGATTGTATCACTATATATACCCTGTACTATTTCTTAATAGTCAATAATGAATTGACTATACACCTATATTTAAATGCTTCAATTCGCGCGATAATACAATCAAATCAACCACACTGCTCACTACGGAATTAAAAACATTGAAATCTATCATTGCATTAGCCTTTATCGGACTAGCTTTATTGTTTGCCGTTAACGCGACTCAAGCCGCGTCATTAGCGCCACAATGGGAACTAGCAGGGTTCTCGCAACCCGAATCTGTATATGTTTCACCTGAACATGAGTGGATCTACGTTTCTAATGTAAACGGTCAAGAACCCGGTTTTATTAGCAAGCTTTCTAAAGGTGGTGTTATCGAACAGCTAAAATGGGTTGATGGATTGGGCACGCCAACGGGTATGGGCATATTTGGCAGCGATCTCTATGTGGTAGATAGAAATCAGGTCCATATCATCAACACCGAAACCGGAAGTATAACTAAGAGCATAAAGGCAAATAACGCCGTCATGCTTAATGACTTGACGATTAGTGATAAAGGACAAGTATTTGTTGGCGATATTGCGGCAGGAAAAATCTACACCCTGGTCGATAATGAATTAGTTGTTTGGCTGGAAGATAAAAACCTACCACACCCAAACGGCTTGTTGGCACAAGGGAATACACTTTTTGTCGCCAATATGGCGAGCAAGTTAGCTCAGCAATTTGAGCCTGAAGAGTATGGTTCAATTTATAACATTAATATCGCTGACAAATCGCTGAAAATGATGAATTCAAGCTACAGACTTGGTGGTTTAGATGGTCTAACCGAATTGAATAATTCACTGGTTGTTAGCCACTTCCCTGCGGGCGAAATTTATCAAATAACAGACAAAGAACGAACGCTGTTAGGTACGTTAGATATTAGTACCGCGGATATTAGTGTTGATGACAGCACTGATACGCTGTTTGTTCCATTCTTACTTAAGAACAAAGTGGCTTCTTATAGGATCATCAATGAATAAGGAAACTAAAATGAACAGACGTGATGTTTTGAAAGTAACGGCGGCTTCAGCTGTAGGTGCAGTAGCATCACTCAACAGCGGTTCTGTATTAGGCCAACCAACACAGAAGGAAGGTCAAAATTATAAATTTAAGAATATCGTCCTCACTAGACAAAAAGCGATTCTGGTTATTCGCATTGATAAGCCACCCCGTAATGAGGTTTCAGAAGTTACGCTGAACGAAATCAATATGGGGCTCAATATGGCAGCCAACGACAAAACGATTGGCGCAATTGTGGTGACGGGCTCTGAGCGTGTTTTTTCAGCCGGTGCAGGAGCCGATGTATTTCAGGAGCAGACGGTTGGAATGCCGACACATGCTTCATTGGCACATCAGGTGTTTAGTCGAATTGAATGTTTTCCAAAGCCTGTTATCGCCGCAATTTGTGGGTTGAGCGCGGGTGGAGGTAATGAATTGGCAATGGCTTGCGATATTCGTATTGCAGGTAAAAGTGCTAAGTTCAAACAACCAGAACTTCAGGTAGGACTCATTCCTGGGTTTGGTGGAATGCAGAGACTTCAACGTCATATCGGTCTGGGCCGAGCAATGGATATGATGATCACTGGTCGAGTGATGGAGGCAACTGAAGCGCTTGCTACCGGCTTGGTTACTTCTGTTGTTGCAGACGGTGAGGTTGTATCGACAGCCATAACGATAGGCGAAAAACTGATCGCAGAGGTAAATGGTCCTGCATTAGCGGTATTCAAAGAGCGAATGGCAGCTTCTTATGATGAGCCGTTTAGTGCCGCACTTAAAAATGACCAGCTGGCTTTTGATCGTTTAGTGGTCACTGATGAAGCGCATGCTGCATTAAAACGTTTTATCGCTAAGCAGAAAGGTTAAATGTTTTGTTGCACTTTACAGGCTACCTATTATTTCAAAGGGTATGCCGGCTGTAAAAATTATTACTTTAAAAGGTCACTAAAAAATGAAGAAAATCTTAGCACTCGCATTAAGTTTATCCGTATTGTCAGCATGCTCAGTTATTGATAAAAATGAGCTGGCGAGCAATACGCCAGTCACAAGTATTTCTGGCTCTGGCTATGAGGCATTAAGAGGCTCCGTGATCAATTATGGTTACGATGGTTTTGATGATTTTAACCTGGCTATTTATAACAATAAAATCAAATGGCTTGGTCAAAAAGGATACTTTCAGGGCGTTTCCAGTGAAGTTGTGCCACAGATATCGAAGGTTGCTGACAATATTTATTTCTTTTCTTGGTCTACAGGAACGGCAGCAGACAATGTTGTTCATAATTATAACGCTATGAGGGTCAATGCTCACCTGTCTGAGTCCCGAGTAAAAGATGCTATGTGGCAGATTCACGGTGCTGTTTACAATATAAATAGCCCGGAAAGTGTGTTTCCGCACTCACAACTTACCCCTGTTGAAGATGTTGGCAAAATAATAAAGAAAAACATCGCTGATAAAAATCTACCGCCATTTGCCTTTACCGCAAAAATATCGAATTTCCCGGAAGATATCGCAGGCAGAAACGAGTTAACAGGGCTTGCTATAACCTATGATACGCCTGATGGCGTGATAAGAATCGAAGTCGATGGTGAGCGCACCTACGTCAGTAAAAATAATCAGGATAGGAAAGATGTTTTTACCGTAGCCACTAAAATTGCCGATGGTATCTACTTTATCTCATGGGAAAAAGGTACCGATAGTGACTATATCGTTGTTAACCGAAATAGTATGAGCGTTTTTGATCATGTATCCCCAACCGGCGAACGCAAAGAAGCTATTTATAACATTACCTATTTTGGTGCCAAGTAATACAAGCCCAATACCCAATACCCAATACGCGATTGCTTTTTATCAACTCTACGGTAAATAGAAGCATTAACTTCAATTGCTTTTAAACTAATGATGGGCACTTTATGTGCTTTAAAGGAAAATACGATGAAAATTGAAATGTGGGCAGATTATACCTGTCCCTACTGTTACATGGGGCAAGCCAGTCTTGATCAAGCGCTTGACGGACTTGCATTGAATGAAGAGATAGAAATTGTACATAAGAGCTTTCAGCTAGAACCTAATGAAGCTTGTCACGCAGGCGAAGACCTTAATGAGCTGGTGGCGAAAAGATACGGTAAATCATACGAATGGGGCAAAGCCCATAACGAACAACACACACAAATGGCCGCTGGTTTTGGTTTACAGTTGAACCTGGCCGCTCAAACCATCAACAATACTATTCTTGCACATCAGGCCACTAAATTTGCTGATACAGAAGGTAAAAAAGAGCTGATGATTAAGCGTATATATCAAGCTACCTTTGAAGAAGGCAAGGATATCGGCGATAAACAAACGTTATTAGATCTAGCCAGAGAAATTGGTCTGGATGCGGATAAACTCGCCAAAGCGTTTGATGAAAAAACCTACCTCAAGGCTGCTCATGCAGACATTACAGAGGCCGGAGCAAAAGGAATAAACGGTGTTCCTTTTTATCTGATCAATGGTAATACACCTGTGTTTGGGTTGCACAAGGTGGATGCATTAAGAGCCATTCTACAGGAAGCGAGTAAGCAATCTTAATCCTCAAGATTATGCTGGAATTAATAAAACCAGAATTTTGCCAATAAGCTATTAATATTCAGTCGTACTGGGGTGGTACGACTGACGAACAAAGATTATGAGCACCCGCATATTAAGTCCAATAAAAATATAACAAACACCTTTGGCTGTTTATAATCTCCTTTGCTATTAGCTAGGACAATACTGTTTATTATTAGGCTTTTTTAAAGGTTTGCTGTAAGTTTATTATCGTTGTTGGTGTTCCACTGCTTAACGCTAATTAATGCCATAGCTTATCTTTATTGAGCAAAATAAAAAGCCACTGTTTCAAGTGGCTGATTAATGACTAACAGGCTATGTTCTGATTTAAAGAACGGTATTTGACTATATCGTCAATGCTCAGAACTATCATTTCATGTTTTATAGCAAATTCACATATTTCAGGTAACCTTGCCATGGTTCCATCTTTATTGGTCAATTCACATAAAACTCCCTTCGAATTTAATCCGGCAAGCTTGATCAAATCTAAGGTCCCCTCAGTATGTCCTCTTCTTGCAAGTACTCCATCAGAGTCCGCGAGCAAAGGGAATATATGACCGGGAGTATTGAGGGCATCGGCATTATTATCAAGGTTAGCTGCCGTTTGGAGGGTTGTAATTCTATCCGCTGCTGAAACACCGGTGGTAACACCATGCTTAGCTTCAATTGAAACCGTATAAGCGGTCTTATTACGGCTAGTATTAACCGGTACCATTTGTGGTAGGTTAAGCCGCTTGACATCATCTTGCTCTAGAACTAAACAAACAATGCCGCTACATTCTCGGATCATCATTGCCATTTGTTGCTGAGTAAGGTGTTGGGTTGAAAAAATAAGATCGCCTTCGTTTTCACGATCTTCATCGTCTACTAACAATAAACCTTTTCCAGATTGTAGTGCATGTATTGCAGATTCGACTCTTTGAAAGGCTGTGCCAAATTGACTAAGTAGTGACTGACTCATGGTAAATTTCCTCTTTAGTTCCCAATAATAAAATTGAGTTACCAGAATCAAGGCGCAAAGAGATACAGAAAAAATGATAATCTTCTGTAAACAAAACAGTTTCTTTAGTCGTCAGTAAAGATACGGGTAGCCGCATAAACTGAGCATTAAAGGAGCTGCTTGTTTTAAACTCTCTCATCCGGACTATAACCGTCGGCTCTGGAGTTACACCAGATCTGCTGACCTCTTGTTACTAATAACAGCAATAAGAGCGCTCGCGGGCTACCTTAAAATAAATCGGGATTGATTTATTGTTAAGTTACCGCCGGTGGGGAATCTCGCCCCGCCCTGAGATTAAAACATTATGTATGCGACTAATTTGTCGCACCGAGAAGTTTACTTCCAAATAGTTTTGCCTGCAATAAATGTTTTACTTTGTGGATCATAAAATAAACATTATCGTCTGATAAAAACGCAGTGGTTTTACTGTTATCGATAGTTCACCTGAATCTATTGATGAATGGGTAGGTGAATTACGCCGAAAGTATAAGGGTTGTTTTAACCTTGCTATTGAATCGTGTAAAGGGGCAATTATTTATGCACTTCAATAGAACCAGTGAGAAATAGAAAGTTTTTCAGTTAGCCAATAGCGGAAATAGGGCAATCATTAAACCGTTCAGGTTATGCTACACAGTGGATCTTATTTTCAATCAATATCAAAAGCGAATTTACTTATTTTAAAAAGGCAGACAGTGGTGCTAGTTGTATTTCGGCATGAAAGAGTATCTCTTGTGTCGACAATATGCAGGTACAATCGTGGGTGACATACTCAGAACTATTATCACTTGATGGTCGGGGTTGGCTCACTAAAATGTTTAATGAGTGATAACTTTTTAAGGTATTTAATACGGTTTTATCAATAGAAAGTTTATGAGAGATATAAATCATAGGTTCTTTAATGAGATCTTGGCCTACCGCTTGTGCTCGCTCTAACAGGGCAGATGAAAGTAAGCTCAGCGGATACATTTCAGGGAAACTTACTTTATCAATAAACTCGTCTATATATTCTGATTGTTCAGCAAAGGCACTCGTTAAGAAGTTTTTAGCATTACCAACAATCATATATTTACGTTTTAAGAAATATTGTTTAGGAGTGATAAAGCATCTGTCGTCACTGTTGATAATTTCAGAAAAACAGGGGAGTGGAACAATGCCCTTAACAAGATGGGCACTGGTTTGACGTTTATAGCCAAGTAATACGGTTTTTCCGTTGGCTTTAAGTGCAATACGATTAGAAAAACATTCAACACCTGCAACATCAGACAGTCGCCCATCTCGTACAATCAGCTCTATGCTATTGCCTGGTTTAACTGAGCCTGCAAAAGTCAGCTCATATTGGCTAAAGTTCAGTGGCTGAGTACTGACTTTAGCACTTTCAGTATGCGTAAGTTGCTGTTCATAATTTTTAGGTGAACGATTCACTTGGTCTTCAACAAAACAACCTAATTGAAAACCAAGTGCTACCGGGCCTTTAAATGGGTTATTTTTTATTTGATGCCACCGATTTTTATCATGAAAAAGGTTAAAGTCGTCAGTAGAGTTTCGAGCGGCCTCAATGTGCATCTGACTAATGATAAATTCAGGCATGTCATTCCCCATTTCTGTTGGTAGCCAGTATCGAATATTGCTTTTTCCTGAACGTGGTTAATTCAGCGTATGCCTACAAGGTATAATGTATTTTTTATCTTTGCGAGTGTTATTTGTTGTATTTATCTCTTATCAATTACCACACAAACTTATCTCATTTATTGATTTTACTGGTTCAACTGTTGAATTAAGGCAGGGCAAGTGAAATAAATGGCGGTATTATTTTTATAATGAACACTTTGATATCAGAGCAGTTGCCCTAGGTTGATTTTTTGGCGTCAGAAAATTATCTCAGGTAAAAAAAAGCCCATAACAAGTATTTATGGGCAAACCAGGGAGTTATGAAATTAAAGTCGATCTGTTATGTTACGCACTATGTCTGAATTTAATAATTGTGAACAAGCACCTGCGGCCCAAGCATAAGTTCTTTGCAGTGGGTAGCCTCTAAATATCCAACGTTTACGAACTTGATTAAAACGCACTAGGTAGTCTTTTTTAGTATCCGGTAATGGTTCTGTACAAAGCTTATTCCAAGCTTTATATACCCCAGACATATCAGAGCCACGCATAAAGCGTTGTAACCAACGGGGAAAGCGCGCAAAACTAATGGTTGACTGGAAATCAATAAAATAGGGTTTACCATCCGCACCGCATAATATATTTCCCATATTACGTAAATCTAAATGGACTATCCCTTTGCGATGCATTTTCGCTACTTGGCGTTCAAGGTCATTAAAAAAGTTAACAGGTAAGGTTTCTTCCTTATGAATTAACGATCGTAGCGGCGTCCCTTCAATATAATTATAAGCAACAGCTATTGGAGATAAACGACAAAAACGATTAACTACAGAATCAAGTTCAGCTAAACGGCTTAGCCCTTTGTATTCTTGGTTAACTGATATACGAGCAAATGACTTTCGAATAAACCATGGACTCTGACTAAAATCTTTTACAATTAAATCAAACGCACTATCTTTATAACGATATACAATTGCGTTAGCGAAACGCCCTTTATGAACAATACTTAAATGTTTTTCTTTAAAAATATGCTCTGGAAATTGTTGCTGTAACTGTGTTAACAACTGGTTATTAACCATAACTAACCTAACTAATATAAATGAAGTAATTGCCTAGGCAACAATATTAACAAAGTTGAATTTTGGGTACAATAGTTGTAACTAGTTAGCATGCTAACTTTTTCATGTTATTTAGATGTTTTTCGTATAAGAAAAGTTTACATGGCGTACAAATAGATTAAGTATCGTCTAAATTACTAATGGCTCTGAATAATAAATCGGCAACTTGTTCCTTTTCACTGCCAGAAAATCCTTTGAGTGCTTGCTTATATACATTCGTAACCATAGGTAAAATTTCTGGATATAATGCTTTACCCTTTTCACTAAGGCATAAAATTGAAGCGCGTTTATCTATTTTGCAGGGGGTTTTTACAATGAGCTCCTTTTCAACGAGGCGATTAAGTAGTCGACTCATAGCTCCTCGGTCATAAACCATATGTTCACAAAGGTCAGCAGATGTATTGACTAACCCTCTAGCAAGTAGGACTACAACAATGTATTGAGCCGAGGTTAAATCTATAGGGGCGAGTTTTAAATCAATTTGTGCAACTAGTCGAGAACGGAGAAATGACACTAATCGTCCTAAATCTTCTTCGGGGTTTAGCTCTTCGCGACTACAATTTTTGATTGGAGGCATGTTTTGCATGAGTATTTCTCAACTTAAGTATCTATTTACAACAACAAGATAGACCTTAACAGTAAAAAAAAATTCAATAAATATTTTATAACAAATAATTAAAGGCAAAGACATTAGGTTTTTATAGAAAGTCTTTCTAACCTTGAGTGGAATTAATATGAGGTTAGAAGCTATTACCCCTTGAAAATGAGGTTGAGAAGTACTATCTGTATATTATCTGTTCAGTTTATATTCATGTTTAAATGCTAGAATACAAACTATACTCGTGTTGAGTATATCAGAATTACTAGTGATTTTATGAGGACAATAAAATGAAAACTCTACTCAGTACGATAATATTAACGGCTATTAGTATTGGTTTTTTACCTCAGGTTAATGCAGCCGAAGCTGAAGTTGTTTGGCAAAATTCTGATAAATACCGAGATGTAAATGCGGGTAATGGTAATCGGATTCGGTTTAAAGAAAACACCTTTGCGCAATTAGAAAAGCATTTTAGTACACTTGCTGAGAAATTACCTGAAGGGTATATGCTAAAAATACAAGTTGATGATCTTGATTTAGCTGGGGATGTTCATATCGGCGGAATTAATCAAATTCGTATTGTTAAAGATATATTCTATCCAAGAATAAAATTTTCTTATCAGTTGTTATCACCAAACAAAACAGTGGAGACTGAAAATACAATTGACTTAAAAGACATGAGTTTTATGAATCATAGCTCGTTAAAATATAATAATTCGAGCTTGTCTTATGAGAAAAAAATGCTGGATGATTGGTTTAAAGAAACATTTAGTGAGTATATTTTGTAAAAAGATGCCGCTTTATATTAAGGCGGCATTTTAGTGTTTACAGATAAATAGTTTTAATAACTTTGCTCAAAATTACCTAACACAGTAAATAGCTGTTCGATTTTTTTTACTAAACTAATAAGTAAGTCTTTATCTTGGGTTTGTTGCCATTTTAAAAAGTCGTCAGCGACCTCTTCAACATAAGGTTGAAAGGTATTAGCGGTGCTAGTAAAGCCTGCCTCTTTTTTAAAAATAGCTTCAAAGCCCGCCATTTTCTTTGTACGTAAATCGGTTAACGTCGCATCGGCCGCTAGTGATTTTTTCAATATGATAGAGATATTATCGAGTAATTGTTGGTTTACAGTTGCACTCATAGTTTAATTCGTTTCATTATCGTTTTTTCAATAGTGCTATTATGCCAAATTGATTGGCGTTTTGTTAGCCTCTCCAGGCATTTCCCTGACAAGTTTTGGCATTAAAAATCCAGGTAATGTTGCCATCATCTGTTTCACTATGTGGATCGCTCGTTCTTCTTCAATTTCAAAATGGGCTGCACCTTGTACTTTATCAAACATATGCAAGTAGTATGGTTGGATGCCGTTATCAAACAATTGCTCACTTAATTGACATAATACTTCAGCACTGTCATTAACGCCTTTTAATAATACGCTTTGGCAAAATAACGGGATCCGTGCTGTGGTTAATTGATTAATGGCTGTGATAAAAGGTAGGTCAATTTCATTGGGGTGATTGATGTGTAACACCATAGTTGCTTTTAACCGGGTGTGAGTGAGCATGTTAACCAAGTCAGTAGTAACTCGTTGCGGAATAACTACAGGTAAGCGTGTGTGAATACGTAGACGTTTTACATGGTTTATCGCTTCAATTTGATGAATTAACCAATGTAAATGTTCATCACTTGCCATTAATGGATCACCGCCACTAAATATAACTTCCGTTATTTCATTGTGTTGTTTGATGTAATCAAGGGCTGCTTGCCAACGTTGTTTATTCGGACTGTTATCTTGATAGGGGAAGTGTCGTCTAAAACAATAACGGCAGTTGACTGCACATCCTGCTTTTACAATCATTAAAACGCGGTGTTTATATTTATGTAATAAACCTTCCGCCACAGTGTCGTGTTCTTCTAAGGGATCTGAACTAAAACCTTCTGCGATGACAAATTCTTGTGAAAGGGGCATCACTTGTTTTAAAAGCGGGTCATTAATGTCCCCTTTTTTCATTTTTGACACGAAAGGGCGAGGTACGCGAACAGGAAAAAGCTTTCTTGCTTTAAAGTGTTGCAAGTATAAGTTAGGATCTATGGCTAACGTTTCAAGCAGAATTTTTGGCTCAGTAATCACATTTGCTAATTCTTTTTGCCAAGAAGTGTGCAAATTAGTGCTAATTTGAGGTATTATCTGCGGCATTTCAATATTCAAGTTAAGCTCTCTGTTAATCAATAAGAGAAAAATTTATGGCAACTTTCAGTACAAACCAGTTCAAAAACGGTCTCAAATTAATGATCGATGGCGAACCATGTAACATTTTAGATAACGAAATTGTAAAACCAGGTAAAGGGCAAGCGTTTAATCGCGTCAAAATCCGTAAACTCATTTCAGGCAAAGTACTAGAGAAAACCTTTAAATCAGGTGACTCTTGTGAAGGTGCTGATGTGATGGATACTGAACTTGCCTATCTGTATGCCGATGGTGAATTCTGGCATTTTATGAATAATGAGACCTTTGAGCAAGTCGCTGCTGATGAAAAAGCTGTTGGCGATAATGTTAAATGGTTAAAAGAAGGGGATTTGTGCACCATTACTTTTTGGAATGGTAATCCTATTTCGGTTACTCCTCCTAACTTTGTTGAGTTAGAAATCACTGAAACTGATCCTGGTTTAAAAGGTGATACAGCCGGTACTGGTGGTAAACCAGCAACGCTTGTAACCGGTGCGGTAGTACGTGTGCCATTATTTGTTCAAATAGGCGAAGTGGTTAAAGTAGATACTCGTACAGGCGATTATGTCTCACGTGCGGGTAAATAGTTTTTAGCCAAATGATCTAAAGCAATCATTATCAATAAAAGCTCACTTTGGTGAGCTTTTTTTTTGTCTGAATTATTATTCGTATTTTGATGTTGATGCACTAGCACTATAATCGTCGGGCCAATCAGCAAAGGGGAATGGATATTTTTCGGTGTTAACGGTTAAAAATTGATTAATTTGATAGACATAGTTATTCATACTTTGCCCTAACTTTACTAGTTGACGATTAGGTTTATTCGTAAAAAGTAAGGTGATGAATTGAAAAATAGCAATTAAAGTAATAAAGAAACGAACAAAGCCGCTAATAAAGCTAAAAAGCAACATTGCCAGTCCGCGTTGCCAAATTCCCCAACTCTTCCATGACTTTTCTGGTGTTGGCTCTTTGCCAAATAACTCATCTTCTAATTCTCGTCTCATGGGAGCACTCCTTTTTATATACTACTTAGCTGAACATAGTGGTATAAAGCAAATTTAACGCCACCTATGTTTATTCTTATTTATCAGGTGATTATGTTTTTATGATTATTAAAAGAATGTTTATTCACCAACTATTTGGTGAAAAATACTAATTTTGAATGAATATGAAAAAGCCTGCAAATGCAGGCTTTTTAGAGGGAGATCGTGGTTAATGAAGTTATTTATTCATTAAATTCGTTTTAAAATACTGAGTCATCATCGTTTTGATATGTAAAGTGGTGCCAGCACCTTCATAAAGTCCGTGAGTACGATTAGGGTAAGACATAAAGTCAAACTGACGGTTATGCTTAACTAACTCATTAATTAAGCGCTCAGAGCCTTGATAATGAACATTATCATCGCCTGTACCATGAATTAATAGCAACTTACCTTGCAAGTTTTTAGCATAAGTTATTGGAGAACCCTTTTTATAGCCTTCTTCGTATTCAGGGAGTAAACCTGAATAACGTTCTTGGTAAATCGTATCGTAAAGCTTTTGATCTGGTACTGGAGCCAGTGAGATACCTACATGATACTGTTCAGGATAGCGGAACATCATATTAAGTGTCATAGAGCCACCACCAGAATGTCCCCAAATACCAACACGATTAGTGTCAATATAATCCCAACGTTTAGCCATTGCTTTTAACGCATCAGATTGATCACGAGAAGATAATACACCAACAGCACCATAAACTTGCTTGCGCCATTCTCTACCTTTAGGCGCTCTTGTACCACGGTTATCAATAGAGGCTAGAATATACCCTTGGTCTGCTAACATTTGATCCCAAAGGTAAGCATTACCTCGCCATCTGTCTTGAACCGTTTGTCCCCACGCTTCACCATACACATAAAAAATGATTGGGTACTTTTTAGTTGGATCAAAGTTTGCTGGGCGCGTGATGTAGCCATCAAGTACTACGCCGTCTTGTGCTTTTACTTGGAAAAATTCTGTTTTAGCGATTTTAAGCTTAGCTAATTTTTCAATGAGTGCTTTGTTGTCCATCATCATGTGTTTTGTTTGATGACCTTCAACTTTAATTAATCGTTTTTGTGTTGGTTGGTCAAATGTTGAAAATGAATGAATTGCCCATTGGCCATCTTCAGACATTTGATAGCTGTTAGAACCAGCAAATGAGTCAGGAGTAACTTGTTCATTAACTATGCTGGCATCTAATTTACTTCTAAACAAATAGCGTTGAGCAACATTTTTCGGTGAAGCAATGTAGTATAACCAGCCATTTTTTTCGTCAACAGCTTCAATGCTTACGGTATCAAATTCGCCTGGTGTTAGGTCTAATTTAGTTTTGCCGTCACGTGATATTTTGTAAAAATGACGCCAGCCGCTAGTTTCACTTGTCCAGATAAAGAACTGTCCGTTTTCAATCCATTTAGCATCCGTAATGCCATCAAGGAAGTATTCGTCTTTTTCCGTATAAATTTTGGTTACTTTACCCGTTGATGCATTAGTTAGGTAAAGGTTATCGGTATCTTGTTTGCGATTTAAATGCTGAACTAATATTTCTTCACTATTACCACTCCAGTTCATACGAGGAATGTACATGTCACGTGAATTATTAGGTAATTGGCTCCAAACTGTTTTTGCTGTTGATAAATCAACAATGCCTATTTTAGCGAGTGCGTTAGTCTCACCTACTTTTGGATACGGAAATTTAGTAATGGTTGGGTAAAGTTCATCAGTATTGTTAATCATGATAAAGTCTTTACTGCCGTTAGTATCAAGTTGCCAATAAGCGATTTTACTATCGTCAGGGCTCCATCTGAAACCGTCTTTTATCGTGAACTCTTCTTCGTAAACCCAATCAAACAAGCCGTTGATTATGCCTTGTCCGGCGTCATGGGTTAGTTGTTTAATCTTGTTGTTTGCAAGCGTTTCTACGTAAATGTTATTTTCAAATACATAAGCGACTTTGCTGGCATCAGATGAAAATTTAGCAAACATTAAGGTGCTAGGTTTTGCTAATTTGCCACCTAGTTTAGTGAGTTGATTATTGGCAAGGTTTAATACCCAGTAATCACCACGACTATTAGAACGCCACACACGTTTGCTGTTTGTGTAAATGAGTAGTTTTTGTTTGTCATTTGACCAAATATAATCATTAATGGTGAGAGGTTTTTCTTCTCCTTTAGGGATTAATTGTTCAGCACTGATTAATACTTTGCGGGCTAAGGTTTCAGGATTGTAGATAACAATATCTTTACCAATACTTTTCTCTTTACCTGCGTCATCTGTTTTTTTCGATGCTGAATTTTCTACGGCAGTATATCCTGAACCGTCAGCTAACCAACGAATACGTCCAATATAGTCGGAACTAAATGCGTTATCTTGATAAATTTTTTCAACGGTTAGTTGTGGATTCATGGCATTATCTTTAGTGGGAGTTGTATTATTTTTTAAGGTACTTTGACAAGCAGCTAATGACAGAGCAATACCTGTTAAGGTTATCCATTGAACAATTTTTTTCATTTCATCTCAACGTCAATTAAATTTGATAAGGCACTTTAAATTGTATACAAAATTTTCGCAATGTAGTTGGTCGAAAATATATTGCTATTTATCCGACATCTTATTGAAATAATCGAACATGCCCCAATTTAATAGCAATTATGAATCCTCTTAATCTGATATTTACTGTTAATAAAAAGGTGAACTATGCTAAAAGCGCTGGAAATAACTGCATTAAAGAAAGTCTATAAAGGTGGCTTTGAAGCGTTAAAAGGTATTAATTTAACGGTGAATGAAGGCGATTTTTTTGCATTGTTAGGTCCTAACGGGGCCGGTAAATCTACCACTATTGGTGTGATGACATCATTGGTAAATAAAACGTCTGGGCAAGTGAAAATATTTGGCTATGATATAGATACTGATTTGGAAACAGCCAAAAGTTATATCGGGCTAGTTCCACAGGAATTTAACTTTAATCAGTTTGAATCTTTAACAACCATTTTAGTTAATCAAGCAGGTTATTATGGGGTGGAAAGAGCTCTGGCATATAAAAGAGCGGAAAAATATTTAAAGCAGCTTGATTTATGGGAAAAACGAGACGCGGCTGCACGTATGCTGTCTGGTGGTATGAAAAGGCGTTTAATGATTGCTCGTGCGTTAATGCATGAACCTAAAATGTTGATACTCGATGAACCAACTGCGGGTGTTGATATTGAGTTACGTCGTTCAATGTGGGACTTTTTGCGAGAATTAAATCAGCAAGGGATCACTATTATTTTGACTACTCATTATTTAGAAGAGGCTGAAATGCTTTGTCGAAATATTGCGATTATTGACTCTGGTATTATTGTTGAAAATACCTCTATGAAAGCATTATTAGCGCAACTCGATGTGGAGACTTTTGTCTTAGATCACTCAGCAGCCAAGCTACCCCCTCAATTATCAGGTTTTAGTTATCGCTCAATAGATGAACATACTTTAGAGATTGACGTAAAAAAATCACAAAGTATCAATCAGGTCTTTACGCAATTAACAGAGCAAGAGGTTGAGGTTAAAAGTATGCGTAACAAATCAAACCGGTTAGAAGAATTATTTGTCACTCTTGTGGGGAATGGGCAATCATCGACCAAGAAAGAACAAGGGGCTAAATAATGTCTTCAACAAGAAATATCGTTGCATTAAAAAGTATTTTATATAAAGAAACACACCGTTTTTTACGTATTTGGGTTCAAACCTTAGTTCCACCAGCAATTACTATCAGTTTATATTTTGTCATTTTTGGGTCATTAATTGGTTCTCGTATTGGTGAAATGGGAGGCGTAGATTATATGTCTTTTATTGTACCTGGATTAATTATGATGAGTGTTATTACTAATTCATATTCTAATGTGGCCAGTTCATTTTTTAGTGCTAAATGGCAACGTAATGTTGAAGAAATGCTTGTGGCGCCAGTACCTAATTGGGTAATTGTTGCCGGCTATGTTGGCGGTGGGATGGCACGGGGTATCTTGGTCGGCTTGATAGTCACCTTAGTTTCCTTGTTTTTCGTTGATATACAAATTCATAATGTTTGGGTCGTGATTGCTACGGTCAGTTTAACGTCGGCAACATTTGCATTAGGTGGTTTAATTAATGCTATCTTTGCGGGAAGTTTTGATGATATTTCTATCATACCGACCTTTATTTTAACGCCGCTAACTTACTTAGGTGGTGTCTTTTACTCAATAAGTTTATTGCCTGAGTTTTGGCAAGGTGTCTCTCAAATTAACCCGATTGTCTATATGGTAAATGCTTTTCGATACGGTTTTTTAGGCATTTCGGATGTGAGTCTTACCATAGCGTTTAGCGTACTTTCTGTGTTTATTGTGACATTATTTACCATTGCTATGGTGCTTATCACAAAAGGTATAGGACTACGAAGCTAGGATATGAGTATTAATTAATGACAAATACAGTAGTGATAGGTGACTCAAAAGCGATTGTTACTAATCAACCCGGTATTCATGAAAAGCTTGAAAAAATAGTACATAAGCATTTAGCTCATCCGTCTAAAAAACCGGTACAAGTTCATACACAGGAAGCTTTTGATCGGATCAATGAACGTGTGCTGGCGCATCAAGGTGAGATTATTTTTGATTCATGTTGCGGTGTCGGACAAAGCACTCGCTTACTTGCTAAGATGAATCCAACGGCTTTAGTGATCGGTATTGATAAGTCGGCGCATCGAATTTATCGCAATGACCAAGTGTTGGTGGATCAAACGAATACCCAGCAGGTAGATAATTTTATTTTAGATCGTGCTGACTTAAATGATTTTTATCGTCTTGCTGTTAATGCCAAGTGGCCAGTAACTCAACACTATATTCTTTATCCGAATCCTTGGCCTAAAGCTAAACATATTCAACGGCGTTGGCATGGTAGTGCAGTTTTTCCTGAAATACTTGCTTTAAGTGAAACCATAACCCTACGTAGTAACTGGCGCTTATATCTAGAAGAATTTCAGTTTGCCGCCGCATTAGCAGGTAAACATGGTGTGATTTCTTTAGTTGAAGACCAACAGGCATTAACCCCTTTTGAAGCTAAATATCGTGCTAGTGGACAAGAATGTTGGCAGTTAAGTATTAAATAGTGAAAAAAACTAAATATTGGTAAATACCCACATTTTATATTAAATGAAAACAATCTGAATTTATAAAACTCATGTAATATCAATTAATTATGTTTTGGCGTGAATATTGATAGTTGTTAGGTATATTTATTTATAAGGAAGAATAAAATGACTAACAATATTAAAAAAAACGTATTAATGATGGCATTTAGTAGCTTAGTTTTGATTGAATTAGCATTAGTATATCTTGCATCATTGGTGGCATAACTTGTAATTATCGTGAAAAATACAAGACATTTACGTTAAATTTTATTAAAGTGCCGCTCTTATTATAAATAGTTTCAGCTTATCCTATTTGAGGTCGGCTGTATTAAGTGAATGTCTATGACGGCTAATAAATATGCGGCTAAAGCAACTGCGACTGAAGAATCCCTGCATCGTATTTTTACCATTCCTGAAGCGCCAGAGTCCACGTTAGGGCGTATTGAACAAGAAATTTCCCAGAATCTCGCTGGTTTTCTTGGTGATCATATTGTCGCGAAAGATCATTTATTAACATCCATAGAAAAAGACTTTGCCTGCTCAGCAATTCCTGAAGATCCAATGTATGTGTCTGATCACATGCATCATTTGCTTGAAAAGTTAGTGGCTCAGTCAGTTCATACCTCAAGCCCCAGTTTTATCGGGCATATGACATCTGCACTTCCTTATTTTATTCTACCCCTTTCTAAGTTAATGGTAGGGTTAAACCAAAACCTGGTAAAAATTGAAACGTCTAAAGCATTTACTCCGCTAGAGAGACAAGTGCTAGGCATGATGCATCGTTTAGTTTATCAAGAAGACGATAGCTTTTATAAACGCTGGATGCATAGTGCTAAACATTCACTTGGTGCCTTTTGTTCAGGTGGTACGGTTGCCAATATTACTGCTTTATGGGTTGCTAGAAATAATTTACTTAAGCCTGAAGGCAGCTTTAAAGGTATAGCTCAGCAGGGCTTATTTGCCGCACTTAATCATTATAAATACAATGGCATGGCGATATTAGTTTCTAGTCGTGGTCATTATTCATTAAAAAAATCGGCCGATGTACTCGGTATTGGTCGAGACAGTGTTATAGCTATCCCTACAGATGAAAATAACCGCATTGATTGTATAAAGTTACGAGAAAAATGCCTTGAGTTACAACAGCAAAATATTGCTATTTTAAGTATTGTCGGGGTTGCTGGTACTACGGAAACCGGTAATGTTGATCCTCTGGACAAAATGGCTGTGATAGCTCAAGAATTTAAATGTCACTTTCATGTTGATGCCGCTTGGGGTGGTGCAACCTTATTATCTAATCAACATCGTAATATTCTAAAAGGTGTTGAATTAGCTGATTCAGTAACGATTGACGCTCATAAGCAAATGTATGTTCCTATGGGGGCGGGTCTTGTTGTGTTTAAAAACCCATCGTCTGCTACTGCAATTGAACATCATGCAGAATATATCTTACGTAAAGGCTCAAAAGATTTAGGTTCACATACCCTTGAAGGTTCAAGACCGGGTATGGCGATGCTAGTGTATGCGAGTTTGCATATTATTAGTCGTCCAGGTTATGAATTATTAATTAATCAAAGCATTGATAAAGCAAATTATTATGCAAATTTGATTGAAGAACATGATGATTTTGAACTTATTACTAAACCGGAATTATGTTTGTTAACTTATCGATATAATCCAAAACAAGTACAAAATTACCTACAGCGCTGTAATGAAAAAGAAGAGCAAACAGTCAATCAATTGCTGGATCAACTGACTAAATTTATTCAAAAACGCCAACGGGAAAATGGTAAATCATTTGTTTCTCGTACGCGTATAGAAGTGAGTAAATATCATAACCGAAAAACATTGGTGTTTCGTGTTGTCTTAGCCAATCCACTGACAACGAAAGAAATTCTCAATGATATCCTTCAAGAACAAGCGGAATTAGCACAAGAAAGCATTAAGTTTTTACCAGACCTTGTTGAAAAAGCTTCAAAGTAGGGCGTTTTTTCGTGAGGTGGGAATAAAAATGTTCGACGTTAGCTTTCGTTTTAAAGAAAAACAACATTTCGATTTGGTTGTTGATAATGATGTAAGTCATTGGTTTTAAGTGAATAATATTTTATTTGGCTTGTTGTTCTTTTTTATTTTGTTTCGTTTGCTCACTAAACGTAAGTATCTTGCTTTCTTTTTGTAACTTGTTGTGTAATAATTCTGCTGTACTTACCAAACGGGAGAGTGTTATGCAGTGCACTGAGAGTCAATATACATCTACTCAAGTAAATGAAAAAAATTATGATGCGGATGCTGTTGAGCAACAATTAGCTCAAGCACACGAAGAGATCGCAGATCTTAAGCTACAAATTATGTGGTTAGAGCGCTCATACGAATAACAAATTTATATAAAAAGACTAAGTAATGCCAAGTTGTTTTGCGTATTACTTGGTCTTTTTTTGTTATTCAGGTTGAAAGCTTTTACTCCAACTTACCTATTTGCTTCTATAACGAATGTTATCAGCATAAATTGACTTAGTTTAGTCTTTGCTACTCTTCACCCTTTTAGCCTTGTAAAACGTTTACCTACCCCTATACGAATGAAAATGTATTTGTTCACCCAGCATTAACATTTTTGAGTCAGAGTTAGCTCCTTTGTTTTCCCCGTCCGGACATAGATTGAAATAAAGCAGAACCAAGTGAATGAGCTAAGGTTGAACAGGTAATGGCTTAAGCCAGTATAAGTGAGAGGAGTGGCAAACTATGGAGAGAAAATGCACATGTTAACTAAAGTAAGGTAACGGCCTTAGCTAACATGTGATGGTTAAATTAATGGAGGAGTTAATAAATAAAGCGATTAACATCACGCTTTTGTTAATTGCACCTGTAAATTGTCAATTAATCTTGCCTTACCACAATGAGCGGCAGCTAATATCACAAGTTCAGTATCGTCTTCACTTGCAGGCTGTAATGTTTGCGCTTGTACAATATGAATATAGTCAGTTTTTAAACCCGCATTATCAATATAGCTGGCGGCTTTTTTCGCCAAACCAATAAAGTCGGTATCATTTTGTATTTGCTCAGCTAACCAATGAATATTTTGGCTTAATGCCGGCGCAATTTTTTTCTCTTCGTCGGTTAAATAGCTATTACGTGAACTCAATGCCAAGCCACTTTTCTCTCGAACTATGGCGACAGGGATGATAGTAATTGGCATGGATAAGTCTTCAACCATGGTTCTAATTACTTGGACTTGTTGATAATCCTTTAAACCAAAACAAGCGACATCTGGTTGAACAATATTAAACAATTTACAGACAACAGTAGCGACACCTCTAAAATGCCCAGGTCTACTTTCTCCGCAATAGCCCTCGGAAACATTAGGTACTTCAACGTAAGTTTGTCGATCAAGACCTTTTGGGTAAATAATATCGGGTGTCGGGGTAAACAATAAATCGGTACCCGCAGCAGCCAGTTTCTCTTGATCGGCGGCCATTGTTCTTGGGTAATTATCTATATCTTCACCTAAACCAAATTGCATAGGATTGACAAAAATACTGGCGACGATTTTATCAGCATGCTTTTTAGCTTCAGTGATTAATGAGATATGTCCAGCATGTAAATTGCCCATTGTTGGTACAAAGGCAATAGTTAAGCCTTGTTGACGCCATGCATTAACTTGTTGGCGGATGTTTTGTATTTCATTAGTTGTATTCATTTGATATCACTACTTAAAAACGTGTTCGTCACCTGGAAAATTACCATTACTCACTTCAGAAATATATAGCTCGATAGCTTTTTGAATATCCCCAGTGTCAACTAAGAAATTACGTGAGAATTTCGGCATATAGCTACAAGAAATACCTAAGGCATCATGCATTACTAATATTTGACCATCAGTATCTTTACCTGCGCCAATACCTATTGTAGGTATGTTAATCGCTTCAGAAATGACTTTTCCTAAATCACCAGGAATACATTCCAATACTAATAACTGAGCACCTGCATCCTCTAATAATTTAGCGTGTGCAACCATCTCATCTGCTTGAGATTGTTCACGTCCTTGTACTTTAAAACCACCAAAAACATTGACAGATTGTGGGGTTAACCCTAAATGAGCACAGACAGGAATTCCTCGTTCTACCAAGCCTTTAATGGTATTAACTAACCATTTTCCGCCTTCTATTTTTACCATGCTAGCACCGGCTTGCATTAACTTAGCGGCATTGATATAGGCTTGCTCTGTTGTGGCATAACTCATAAAAGGCATATCACTGATAATGAGTGTTTTTTCTACGCCACGTTTTACACACTGGGTATGGTAAACCATATGTTCAATATCAACAGGTAAAGTATCATCTTGCCCTTGCAACACCATGCCTAGAGAGTCACCAATTAATATGGCATGAATGCCCGCTTGATCAAATATTTTGGCAAAACTAGCATCATAGGCGGTGATAGTTGATATTTTTTTACCTTCTTGCTTCATTTTACGTAAAGTAGCTGTGGTTATTTTTTTCATCATATTTCCACTAAGTTATAATAAAGTTACACGGACTCATACTTATAATTTAAGACATTATAACTGAGTGACGCTAATCACGCAGCTTGCTATGAACTTTAAGTCCATTGATGTCAATATTACTGGCAAGCATTGATAGCGCATCGCCATTGGGTAATCGTAACTGAGGTGCTATTTCTACTAAAGGAATTAATACAAATTCTCGTAAATGGAGCCCATAGTGAGGGATAGTAAGTCTTTCATTTTCGATGCATTGCTGGCCAAATAATAAAATGTCTAAATCAAGGATTCTGGCTCCCCAACGATTACCTTTACGCTCTCGACCCGCATTAGTTTCAATTGTTTGTAAACAATCGAGTAATTCAATTGGTGAAAGTGAGGTCTCGATAGCGGCTACAGCATTCATATAATCAGGTTGGTCTTGAGGGCCCATTGGTCGACTATAATACAAGGAGGAAACTGACAGTAACTGACTTTTATCAATTTGTTCAAGATGCGTTAAGGCACTATGAATTTGTTGTTTAGGATCTGCTAAATTACTGCCAATGCCGATATAAGCGACGGTCATACATTTACTCTATGGTGTCTGATGAACTTGTTTTAGCTGATGGCTTGCGTCTTTTACGTGGTGTTCGTCTTGAGCCTGGAGCTTTAACCACTGACTTAATCATCAGCTGCTGAGTTTCTAGATTACTTTGTTGAAAGTCTGTCCACCATTGCGCAAGTTTTTCAAGCTCAGTATTTTCTGTTTCAAGCTGTGATCGTAGCAGCAAGAAATCGTATCCTGCTCTAAATTTGATATGCTCAAATGTTTTAAATGCTTTTTTGCCTTCGCGGCGTTCCAATTTTTCTTGTAAAATCCAAATATCTTTCATTACAGCTTGGAAGCGTTTAGGGATTGCAATACTTCGCTGTTGCTCTGACATAACGTCATGGTAGGCAGCAAAAAACATATCTTGCGGCGTTAGCGTTGTGGTAGCTTTCAGTTGCGTTATTTTTTGTTGTAGTGGATACCATAACATTGCAGCGAATAAAAAGGCGGGTGTAACGCGCTTGTGATTATTGATGCGATTATCTGTATTTGTTAATGCCGTGGTAATAAAGTCATTTAAATAAGGATGGTCCTGACTTTTTAATGCTTGATCAACGATAGGAAAAAAATAAGCAAAAAGTTGATATTCGCATAACTGTTGAAAATTAACTAACGCTTTACCCGATAAAAAGAGCTTATTAAATTCTTCGAACATTCTGGCTGGCGGAATGTTAGCCATAAGCGGCGCTAAGGTTTTTATGGGTTTTTTACTTTCTTTACTAATTTGCATATTAAGTTTTGTGGCAAAACGAATTGCTCTTAACATACGTACGGGATCTTCTCGATAACGTGTTTCAGGATCACCAATAAGACGGATTTTTTTATCACTGATATCACGAATACCATTAGCAAAGTCATGGATAGTAAAGTCTTTAGCACTATAATAAAGAGCGTTTATGGTGAAATCTCTACGTTCAGCATCTTCTTCTATAGAACCATAAATGTTGTCGCGTAATAGCATGCCATGTTCGCTTTGCTTAGAATTTTTTTGGCATTGTTGTTGTTTTTCGGATGCATTATCATGGTGGCCGCGAAAAGTAGCCACTTCAATAATATCACGACCAAAGACAATATGAGCTAATCTAAAACGACGACCAATAAGTCGACAGTTTCTAAAAAGTTCTTTAATTTGTTCAGGGGTTGCGTTAGTGGCAATATCAAAATCTTTTGGCTCAATACCAAGTAAAATATCTCGCACACCACCGCCGACAAGGTAAGCCTCGAAGCCTGAACTATTAAGTCTATTGAGTACTTTTAGTGCGTTAGTACTTATGAATTTACGGGAAACAGGGTGTTGATCACGAGTCAACACAGTCGCATTATTACTGTTTGATTTACTTTTCACTTTGTTTTTTGTGAATACTTTTTTACACAAATTGATGACTTTTTTAATAACGATATCCTGACAGGCACTATTTTTATTGCCGCGCAATAATATACTAGTCAGCTAAAAAAGAGAATGGAAAAGCGGCAATTATTGCTGATCAATTGTAATTTTATGACGTTTTGGCACTTGGTTAATTTGCCAATGGGAAATTCCCCAATCAATTATTTGCGAAACACTGGCGTTTATTAGTTGTAAATCTGGTTTTTGCCCTAAAAATGTCAATGCTGCCACTAGTGATGTTTGCGGGGAAGCATTGTTAATGGCTGGCGCTTTATTTTGCTTACTTAATTTATAACCTTCATTGGTTACTGCCAAAGGAATGTGCCCATACTGTGGAGGCTGTTTAGCTAATGTTTGAAATAAAGTTAATTGTCTCATAGTGGGTTCTAGTAAATCACAACCACGAATTATATGAGTAATGCCCTGATAGATATCGTCAGCCACTACTGCTAACTGATAGGCAAAGAGTCCATCTTTACGGTGAATAATAAAGTCCTCTTGGGCTAATGCGAGATCACCACTAATTTCACCTTGAATGATATCGGTATAATGAGCAATCGGATGATTATTGATTAATCTAATGGCTGCCTGATGTTGAGCACAGTGCCGTTGACGGCAATAGCCAGAATATATTCCCCCCATAGCTTTAACGTCAGCTCGTGTGCATTGGCAATAATAGCAATGATGACTTTTATGAAGACGATTGAGTAAAGCAAGATAACGTTCACTTTGTTTACTTTGATATAAAACCGATTCATCCCAATGTAAACCGTGGGCTTCTAATGTGGAAAGTATGTGGTCACTTGCCCCTTTCAATTCTCTAGGGGGGTCAATATCTTCGATTCGTACTAACCAAATACCATTGTTTTTACGAGCATCTAGGAAGCTAGCAAGAGCAGTGATCAGTGAACCAAAGTGAAGTAATCCGGAAGGGGAGGGAGCAAAGCGACCACGATATTGTTTATCGGATCGCTCTAAAAGCTTACTGTTCATCGAATGTGGCTACTTAGCCCGCCATTTGACGTTCTTTTATTTCTGCTAAAGTTTTACACTCAATACATAAATCAGCTGTTGGTCTAGCTTCTAAACGACGAATGCCAATTTCAATTCCACAAGAATTACAGAAGCCAAAATCATCGTCTTCAATAAACTGTAATGTTTTTTCAATTTTCTTTATCAGTTTACGTTCACGATCTCGGGTACGTAATTCTAAGCTAAATTCTTCTTCTTGAGCTGCTCTATCAACAGGATCAGGAAAGTTTGCTGCTTCGTCTTGCATATATGTTACGGTGCGATCAACTTCCTCACGTAATTGTATGCGCCATGCATCAAGAATCTTTTTAAAATGCTCTAATTGTTCAGGACCCATATACTCTTCGTTAGGTTTTTCCTGATATGGTTCCACGCCGGCTAATGCCAAAATACCTAAAGCTTTTTTGTTTGGCATGCTAATTCTCCTAATACTCAGTAGACCAAGGGGCAAATCTATTTTGTCACCCGTTGACTGCATGTGCCAATTATCTAATACACCTAAATTATTCAGGACTATATTGCGCCACAGTAAATAGAAATCAAGTATATAATGAAAATATAATTTCTTTTTAAATCAAATCAATCTCTTAGCGAGAAAAAGACCAGATTGAGATAAAAGCATTTATCTGCAAGCCTGCTCTTTTAGCAAGTTTTTATAGGTGCCGTCAATGTTTATCTTTAATTTCAGCGATTAGTTTCTGTGATAAACCGCCTTACTTAGTCAATATTTAGCATATTTAGTCGAGTATTACCGGTAACATTTTATCAAGAGTTAGCTCAAAACCATTTTCAATGGGGGTATATTTTCCTTTGATGGCGAGTATCTCTACTCCTTTATTTTTAGCTGCCGCTAAAAGCTTAGTGTATTGAGGATCAATATAGTCAGCAGGCTTGACTGAATTTATACCAGAATGGAGAACAGCAAACAGTAAAACCGCTTTATGACCTTGCTCAACCATCTCAATGAGCTCACGTAAGTGTTTTTGTCCACGTGCTGTGACCGCATCAGGAAAATACCCTTGATTGTGGTGCAATAAAGTCACACTTTTTACTTCGATATATACAGAGTTATTGTTGTTATCTTGTAGCTTGAAATCAATTTTACTGTTCTCATTGCCATATTTTACTTCGCGCTGTAATGATTGGTAATCTAAAAATTGTTCGATATGGCCTTGTCGAATAGCTTCTTCAACTAATTGATTGGCGCGCAGTGTATTCACACAAATAAAGTCACCTTGCTGAGTTTGCGTAATTTCCCAACTAAAGGGATATTTACGTTTAGGATTTGATGAGGTGGAATACCAAATGGTATCACCTGGTGTTGCACAGCCGGTCATCGCACCAGTATTAGCACAGTGGGCAATATGAACTGAATCATCGGGTAAGGTTATGTCAGCTAAGAATCGTTTGTAGCGTTTTATTAAAATTGCTTTACTAAGAGGTGTGAAAATCAAAAGAATAAGCCCTTAAAATCGTTGTTTTTACATAATACTTGATTTGATTTGTAATAGTTATATTCACTTGATGTTCGCAGCGAATAAATGTCATGTGATTTTTGTTAAATGCGATTTTTTATTCGGATATTATGATAAACTTTTACACACTAATACGATTATCTTTAGTCGATAAATAACCCTTAATATAAGGAAGTCTATACCTATGTCTTCAGTGACCAATATCTTTTTAACTGCAACTCAATCTTCTTCGCAGTGGCAGAGTGACAATCTTATACAATTTGTTAATGATGATATTCATATATACCTTGATGAAAGCTGTGCAACACCATTGCAAATTATTCAAAAAGCAGCTCGTAATATTGAAAAGCTAGGTGTGAAAAATGCGCGGTTACAAGGCGACTTATGGCAAGTTGAGTCTCAATGGGCGTTTGCGTTAGGTTTTACCTGTGTGGGGAAATTATCTAACATAGAGTTTACGGGTAGTTCAGAAACCATCAATTCATTAAATGATAAATTAGCGGTTTATGCTTGGTCTCGTGACTTAACCAATCAAACTCCTAGTCAATTAACACCATTATTACTTGCTCAACAAGCTCAAGATTATATTTCAGCACAAGCACCGGCTTATGTAACAACGCGAATTATTCGTGGTGAAGAATTAGCCGACGAAGGATGGGTAGGTGTTTATAACGTAGGTAAGGGAAGTATTAATCCGCCTTGTATGCTTGAAATTGACTATAATCCAACAGGTGATGAACAAGCTCCAGTTACGAGTTGTTTAGTTGGCAAGGGAATTACCTTTGATAGTGGAGGCTACAGTTTAAAATCCAGTGTTGGCATGTTTCATATGAAATGCGATATGGGAGGCGCGGCTGTTGTTACAGGCGCTTTAGCTTTTGCGATTCGTCAAGGATTAAACAAACGTGTTAAATTGATTTTATGTTGTGCTGAAAATATGGTGAGTAGCCATGCCTATAAACTTGGTGATGTATTAACTTATAAAAATGGCGTAACGTGTGAAGTTGCTAACACAGATGCGGAAGGCAGAATTGTTCTTGCTGATGGTTTGTTAATGGCGAGTGAAAATAACCCTTCTTTAATTATTGATGCTGCAACCTTAACGGGAGCAGCTGTGCTGGCCACAGGTGGTGATTATACCGCGCTGTTTGCTTTAGATGATGCTGCTGCAATGCAAGCGAAAAAAGCGGCTGAAACTGAAAATGAACCATTATGGCAATTACCACTAGAAAAATGGCATCAAGATAAATGTCCTTCAGCATTTGCTGATACCGCCAATAGTCGTCCTGTACCCGGTGGTGGTCCTGGTGGCGCAAGTAATGCGGCTGGTTTTTTATCGCGTTTTGTTGATGGCAAAGGTTGGTTACATTTCGATTTAGCTGCGGCATATAATGGCAGTGCCAACGACCAGTGGGCCGTTGGAGCCACAGGGTTAAGTATTGCTACTATTGCTAATCTTTTATTAGCCCAGTAATTTTGTATACAAGTTTGGCATTCTGTTTTTATGGAATGCCAAACCTTTAAGTTTTCACCTCGGCTGTTTGTTCCCTGACATAATCTTGCAGCCAAGAACGGGCACTTTCAATATTGCTAAAAACATGAAAGGTTAGCTGACAGGTTTGATAAATACGGCGTAGTTGTAACTGTTGTAGATCTCCCGCATTACTATTCATAATAACGCTAGCATTAGCTATCATGCCTTGCTTTATCCGATATTTAGTGAGCTCAATTAAATCAAGTTCAACATCCGGTGTAAAAATACTATTGCCATAAAAAGTGGCTAATAACCCCCAGGGTTTTTGGTTAAACAACTTACAGGCGTTATACATATCTTGTATATATCTTTGAGACGCTTCGGCATCGAATGGTCCTCTGGCGTCAAGAAGCAGAATGTTTTCAAAGTACTCTATGGTGTATTGATCATATTCTGCAAATTTCATTGTGTTATTCCATTACTCAAAGAAGAACCATTATAGATAACAACTTTTAGCTTGTTTGCCAAGTAAGCATAAATTCGTCAAGTTGCAAGTTTAAATTATAAAACGTGTAAAAAGGACGGTGCAAGATAGTTGTACGTTTGTATTATTTGTTTGATTATTGACCATATCTATATGAATTAAAAAGGTTTGTTTTATTTTTATTGTTTGAATTTCGAACGTCAGCTTTCTTTACAGTAGTGTTTTTTATAAATAAATGAAAAAATAAAAAGCCAACAAAAACAATCATTTGTTGTTGTTGGCGTAATTCGTGCTTGGCCGCGTGGCTTTTGTTAATTAATAGAGTACATCAAGGGATATTTCCGTATTAATTAATTAACACGCTTTTTTAAAAGCTTAAATTTCTTATTTTTAAAATATAAAGGATATATAAATGAAAAACATAATTACTGGTGCCGCTTTACTTTTAGCAAGTTCATCTTCATATGCAGGTTTAATCCAAACAACAGAAACTGATGAATTTGGTATTCAAGGTAGTTCACAAAGTGTAAATATTAATAATTTAAATGAAGTATTGTCGGTTGCAGGATTCAATGCATCACTAGGCTCTTTATATAGTGTTACTGTTAATTTATACGGTCAAATAGATAGTAATGGTTCGATTCAAAATAACCTTACTGATTTATCACGTGCATCTTTAGATATTTTATTGAGCAAAGATTGGTTAGTATCGTCGTCATTCGGTACTGACTACACGTTTGCTAATGCTTTTAGCACTATTTGGAGTGGTGAAAGTTCTGCTGTAGGTACTTATACATTAGGTCAAGGTGATATTTTTTCTTACTCGGCAACTAGTGGCGAAATGTTTCAATCAATAACATTTACTGGTAGTGATTTATCTTTTTTTACTACGGGTAATAATGTTGACTTTACTTTCACTACTGACATTATAAATAACTTTCAAAACCAATCTACAGGTGCGTCTAACGACTTTACTAACAAGAATACTACAGCCTCTTGGGGTAAAGTTGAAGTTTCTTATAGCTATGACAACGGTATAACTACTGTTTCAGAGCCTGGTACTTTAGCTATTCTAGCATTAGGTTTGATGGGTTTTGCAGCTAGCCGTAAAAACAAATCAGTTTAATATTCCAAATGGATAGTGAATAAATAGCATAAGCTTTTTAAGCTATATGTTAAGTATGAAGCACTATAATATAAGTTATGGTGCTTCATAATTATTAAATAATTCCCTTAGTACTCCTAAATTTTTTACTCAACTAGCTAATAAAAGACCTAAAAGTAATTTCCTTTTTAATAAAAGTTTTTTGCTATAATGGCGCAACATTGCTAATCAAAAATAACCGAAACGTTATCTATGAACTCCGTATTACCCATTGATAATATTAAAGCTGACTTCTTAAGTGCATTAAAATCAAACGTCACGCTGATTTTATCGGCTGAACCGGGAGCGGGTAAATCAACACGATTACCATTATGGTTATTGGAAGCTGGCTCCTGCATTCAAGGAAAAATATACCTTTTACAACCAAGGCGAGTAGCAGCAAAAAATATTGCTGTATATTTAGCGGCTCAAATTGACGAGCCTGTCGGACAAAGTGTGGGTTACCGTTTACGCAATGAAAGTAAGGTTTCAAAAAATACCCGCTTAGAAGTCATCACCGAAGGGATTTTAGTGCAAATAATGCAAGCAGACCCTGAATTAGCGAATACCTCATTAATTATATTTGATGAATTTCATGAGCGTTCATTGCAAGCAGATTTAGCCTTTGCTTTAGCACGAGATATTCAACAAGGTTTACGTGAAGACTTAACCTTATTATTAATGTCTGCAACCTTGGCAAGTGATGAATTACAAAAAGCTTTGCCAGACGCTTTGAGTCTACAAACTACGGGTAGAAGTTTTCCAGTAACTGTTGAATATCAGCCCATTAAAAATATTAGAATGTGGCGTGATCAAACCGCAGCAGTTATCAAACAAACATTAATCACGCATCAAGGCTCAATATTAGTCTTTCTCCCCAGTAGTGCAGATATTCGTTATCTGGTAACTGCACTTGAAAATACTGAGAATGCTGAATTAATTGTTTGTCCACTGTATGGCGATCTTAGTCTTGCTGAGCAGCAACAAGCTATTCAACCCTGTAAAGAAAACGTTCGGAAAATAGTTTTAGCCACTAACATTGCAGAAACGAGTTTAACCATTGAAGGTATTAATATTGTTATCGATTCAGGGCTTGAAAAAGTCGCTATTTATGATGAAAACACTCTCACAAACAAGTTGGTTCAACGCAATATCGCTAAGTCTTCAGCGATTCAACGTATGGGACGAGCGGGCCGATTATCTGCGGGTCATTGTATTCGACTATTTAATGAAGAAGAATTTCAACGACGTTCACTGCAAAGCGGTTTAGCTATTCATCAAGCTGATATTTTACCTGTGGTTATTGAAGCGGCTCGATGGCAAGTGAGTCGGTTAGCTGATATTCCACTGCTAGATTTACCTAATGAAGCTATCGAAAATCAAGCGTGGCAAACCTTAATAAATATTGATGTTGTTGATGAAAAAAGAAAATTAACGTCTCATGGGCAAGAAGTGGTTAAGTTACCATGTCATGCACGCTTTGCTCACATGATCATTCAAGCAAAAACATTAGAACAAAAACATAGTAGTAAAGGTTTGGCGTACCTTGCCTGCTTATTAGCGGCCTTATTAGAAGAGCGAGATGTTTTTTCAAGAGAACAAGCTCGAGGAAACAGCGATATAGGCCAAAGAATACGATTTATTCTTTCCAATAATAACAATTATAAAAGTCGGCAAATTCTACTTCAAGCGCAGAAGCTAGCAGAGAAAATAAAGGCAAACTCAATTGATAAACATCAACCTTCAAACTTACCATTAGATAATCTCGGTATTCTAGTTTATTTGGCTTATCCAGAACGATTAATCAAACGAAGAAATAACGCCGGTGATTATCTTGCTAGCTATGGTAAAGGGGTGACATTGGACATTAATGATGCGTTAAATAATGAAGAGTATTTAATTGCAGCACATTTAACTCAATTTCAACAGCAACTTCAAGTGAAATTAGCGGCTATTGTTGATATTCAACAATTAATTTCATGGAAATTAGCTAAACAAAATGATCATGAAAGCTTACATTATGATGAAAAATCAGGGCGTATAAATGCCGTAAAGCAAAAGAGAATAGGCGCTATTATTTTTGAAGAAAAAGCAGATAAAATGCTAATGAATGAAGAAAAAGTTTTTGCTTTATGGTTTGAACAGTTAAAGAAAAATGGCATTACATTGTTAAACTGGCAAAAAGAAGATAAAGATTTATTGTTGAGATGGCAATGGTTAAATACCACATCAATTAACAGTAAATTTCCTGATGTTAGTGAGCAGTCACTTATTGATAATGCCTCGCTATGGCTGCAGCCTTATGTGAGTAATATCACCACTAAAGCGCAGTTATTAAAGTTAAATGTTTCTGAAATGCTGTTAACTCTGCTTGATTACCAACAACAGCAATTATTGAATAAATGCGTGCCTAGTTATTATGTAGGCCCAACAGGGCGGAAGTGCGCTATACGTTACAGTCTTGAACAAGCACCTATTGTTTCGTTACCTATGCAAGAAGTTTACGGCCTAAAAACTAGTCCCGCAGTAGGTGATGAAAAGTCAAAAGTAAATTTGACTTTTGAATTACTGTCACCGGCACAACGACCTATTCAAATAACCGCTGATTTGGCTGGGTTTTGGCAAGGCAGCTATAAAGCTGTGCAGAAAGAAATGAAAGCCCAATATCCCAAGCACTATTGGCCAGATGACCCCGCCAATGCGATTGCTACTAATAAAACGAAACGACATATATTGAAGTAATGAATGAGTAAAACATCAGAAAAACAACCTCAAACGAAAGCTGATAAAAAAGGGCATGAAAATACCCGTACTTCAGCAATGCCATGGAGAAAAATCTTTATTTTTCTCATTAAGCTGTTTATCACCTTATTGACCTTATTAGCTGCTTATACTTTGTATCTTGATAGTAAAGTTGTAGCAAAGTTTGAAGGTCAGCGATGGCAAGTACCGGTACAAGTTTTTGGCAAAGTAGAAAGGTTTCAACCTGGCGATACCATTAATTTGTCACATGTGAGTAAGTCGTTATTACTTAATGGTTATCAGAGGGTAACGACACCACGAAAATCCGGTGAATTTGCAATGAGTAAAAAACGGATCATTGTTTATCGCCGACCGTTTGATTTTGGTAATGGAATTACTACAGCTGATTTGATAACAATTGAAGTAAAAGGAGGGATTGTTACTCAGCTTTTTATTGATAATCAGCCAGTTGCAGATGTTGCTTTAGAACCTATATTGCTAGATAGAATAATACCTGAAAATAAAGAAGATCGGGTTTTGGTCTCACTGCAGTCTGTTCCTGAGTTGCTTCTTGATACCTTATTATTAGTGGAAGATCGTAATTTTTACTTTCATTCAGGTGTGTCGCCATTAGGTATTTTACGTGCAGCCTATAGCAACTTTAAGGCGGGTAGAACAATACAGGGGGGAAGTACGTTAACGCAACAATTGGTTAAAAACATGTACTTAACCAGAGACAAAACCTTCACCCGTAAAATTAACGAAGCAATTATGGCGTTGCTTTTAGAATATCACTACAGCAAAGATCAGTTATTAGAAGCCTATATCAATGAGGTCTATTTAGGACAGCATTATGCGAACGGTATATACGGTTTTGGTTTAGCGTCTGAATTTTACTTTGGCAAACATATTGCGCAGTTAAGCTATGGTCAAATGGCAACCTTAATCGGTGTTATTAAAGGGCCAAGTTATTATGACCCTTGGCGCCATCAAAAACGCACTCGCCAACGTCGTGATTTAGTACTTCGTTTAATGTTTGAGCATGACTTATTAACAAAATCTGAGTTTGTTGAAGCGGTTAAATTGCCTTTAGCGATACGCAAACAACGCAGGTTAATAAAAAACAAACGTAAATTCCCTGCGTATTTACAATTAGTAAAGCGAGAGCTGTCACAAATCCTTTTTCCTAGCGAACAGCAATCAGGCATTCGTGTATTCACGGCTTTTTCACATTATACCCAGCAATTACTTGAAAAAACGGTTGAAGAGCAACTTAATCAATTAGATAAAAATAACGAACAGGCTCTTCAGGCGGCAATGTTAGTCACTGACGTTGATAATGGGGAAATAAAAGCGTTACTAGGCGCTAAAGAAGCTGGATTTGCCGGATTTAACCGCGCACTTAGTGCAACTCGACCGATAGGCTCATTAATCAAACCGGCTATTTACCTTTCGGCTCTCGAACGTTATCAACAATATAATTTAGCAACAGTGTTGGAAGATAAACCTTTAACTATCAACTTAGAAGGGGAAAAGTGGCAACCGAAAAATTATAATGGAAAATATAATGGTCAGGTATCCTTACTTAGCAGCTTAGTGCATTCCTTAAATGTCCCTTCGGTTAATCTTGGTATGGAATTAGGGCTAGATAACATTGCTCAAGTAATTCATTTGTTAGGTTATCCTGATGACATTGTCATGCGTCCATCAATGTTACTTGGATCGATCAATATGTCTCCTTATCAGGTCAATCAATTTTATTTACCTCTTGCTCGAAATGGATTTCATATAGAAGGGCATGCGATTGATAAAATTGTTTCTGCACAAGGGGAAACCCTATGGCAATTTAATGGCTCAGACCAACAATATATTTCTACGCAAGCGAGCTATTTATTAAACTATGCTCTACAGCAAGTGACGACATCAGGTACGGCAAAATCATTATCATGGCGCTTGAAAGGTCAACGAACAGCAGGTAAAACGGGGACAACCAATGATTTACGCGATTCTTGGTATGTTGGTTTTGATCAAAAAACTTTAGTGACTACTTGGCTAGGGAATGATGATAATAAAGCCACTAAGTTGACCGGTAGCAGTGGTGCACTGGTTTTATATGCCGAATTTATGAAAGCATATGGCGTTAACTCGATAAAACAAACGATCCCAACGGGCGTTGATTTAATCCCCTTTGAACGTAAAACTGGCTATGCTGTCGCGCAAGATTGCCCTGGCACGGTAACACTACCGGCAATTACTGAAGGCCTAACGCTTCATTACGATTGTTCTGAAATTGAGTTAGATAAGGACACTAAGAAAGAAAAATCATGGTTTGAAAAATTATTCGGAAGTTAACCAAGAAAACTCTGTATTTAGAGGGTATTTATCATTTTAATTGTTTTTAATTCGGACGTTTGTTTGTATTTGTTGAATTTTATCACTATATTAAACGCAGCCAAATTACGTTGAAGGTTTTCAACGTGGCAAAAACAAGAAAAATATAGAAGATATTATCTTAGCAAGGGACTTTGTAGATATAAATTTCAGCCGAAGGATTCAATTCGTTTAACTTGGTGAATATATGAAACAAAGGCTTAGTTTTGGTCATTTAACATTGCTTGATTGTAATGTTGTTGAAGTAGTTGTCGATGCAGGTATTAAAGTGACACTTGAAATGGTTGAAGAATGTGACAAATTTATTGAATCTCATTGTTTAGAGGACTTTGGCCTTTTAATCAACCGAGTTAATGCTTATGACTTTACTTATGAAGCAAAGTTAAGCATTGCTTCTTATGCAAATTTAAAAGCCATTGCGTTTGTTTATTACTCCTCAAGTACGCTTGAGGCGATAAATAAATTGGTAAAAATTAGAGCACATGATGTCTGGAATACGAATGTTTTTTCAGGTTTAAATATGGGATGGCAAGATGCCTTTCATTGGCTGCATCAAGAATTATCATTAACTTGTGAAAAGTAATTTTTATAAGCGCTAAGGCAATCTTGGCAACAAAAAAAAGCACTTTTTAGGTGCTTTTTTTATTTTAACCCTTTAAATTTTTATAGTTAAAGGGGTTTATTAATCCGTTATAACTTAGCAAAGCAACGATCAGCGGCAGCTAAGGTTTTATCGATAATATCATTGGTATGGGCGGTTGAGAGAAAGCCTGCTTCAAATGCTGAAGGAGCTAAATAAACACCCTCGTCTAACATCGCGTGGAAAAAGCGCTTAAACATTTCGCCATCACAATGAGTGGCTTGTTCATAAGAAGTCACGGTTTCTTCATCGGTAAAGAAAAAGCCAAACATGGCGCCAGCATAATTTATTGAAAGGGCAATGCCATTACGTTCAGCCGCGGCTTTTAATCCCATAGCTAATTTTTCTGTAGCATCGGCAAGTTGTTGATGTTTATTGCCTTTACTTAACTCAGTTAAAGCTGCTAATCCGGCAGCCATTGCAATAGGGTTACCTGAAAGGGTACCTGCTTGGTATACAGGACCGACAGGAGCAATATAATCCATAATTTCTTTTTTACCGCCAAAAGCACCCACTGGCATGCCACCGCCAATCACCTTACCTAAAGTGGTTAGGTCAGGTTTAACTTGGTAATGGGCTTGTGCACCACCTAATGCGACGCGAAAGCCTGTCATTACTTCGTCAAAAATCAGTACGCTATTGTACTGATCACATACCTTACGTAATCCTTGTAAGAAACCGTCGACTGGAGGAATACAGTTCATATTACCTGCGACAGGTTCAACAATAATACAGGCTATTTCATCACCGAGTTCAGCAAAGATTTCTTCTACTTCAGTTAAGTTATTAAAACTAACTGTTAAAGTATGTTTAGCAAAATCAGCCGGAATGCCTGGAGAGTTCGGTACGCCTAACGTTAATGCACCAGACCCTGCTTTTACTAATAACGAATCGGCATGACCGTGATAACAACCTTCGAATTTTAATATTTTATCGCGCCCAGTAAACCCACGCGCTAATCGAATAGCACTCATTGTTGCTTCAGTACCAGAACTCACCATACGGAGTTTCTCCATTGAGGGTACAAGCTCTTTGACTTTTTCAGCCATGGTTATTTCAAGCTCTGTTGGTGCACCAAAACTTAAACCATTTTGAGCTGTTTTAATCACAGCATCTAAAATTGCAGGGTGATTATGACCTAAGATCATTGGTCCCCAAGAGCCAACATAATCAATATAAGCATTATCGTCGGCATCATAAATATAAGCACCTTCAGCACGCTTGATAAAACATGGTGTGCCACCAACGCCATTAAATGCACGAACAGGAGAATTTACGCCACCAGGAATAACATCTTTAGCGTGGTTAAATAATTGTTGAGAATTTTGCATGGAAATACCTGTTGTTAAATTTTATTGGTAAACCAGGTGACTGGTTTTTCATATTGAGTTAGCTTATTTTCAACGCCTAAGGCAAGTGCGAATAGTGCCATTCGTACTAATACACCATTTTGGGCTTGTCTAAAAATAGCTAAGTTATCTAATTCATTTAAATCTATATCTAGCTCATTCGCTTCGGGACGAGAGTCGCGAGGGAGAGGATGCATTATCACCGTATGTTGTTGGCAATATTGTTGATAGAGTTCTTTGTTTAAACTAAAGTGACCACGATACAGGTCGGCTTCATCTTGACTCGGAAAACGTTCTTGTTGGATACGGGTTTGGTAGATGACATCACAGGTTAAATTACCTTCGAGTGTATCTGTGATGATTACTTCATGTCCGGCATCAGTGAGCTTTGAAATCACATTATCAGGCATTTGTAATGCACTTGGAGATATCATAGTCACTTTAATATTCTTATATAAACTTAACAGTTTTGATAATGAATGAACGGTTCTACCGTGTTTTAAGTCACCCATCAGCACAATATGTAAACCGTCTAATGATTTCCCAAAAGGGAGCATTTCAGATTGAATGGTAAATAAGTCGAGTAAGGCTTGAGTAGGGTGTTCATTTGCACCATCACCACCATTAATAACCGGAACACTACTACCTTGCGCAAATTCTGAGACTGAATGCATTTTCGGGTGTCGCATGGCAATAACATCTGAATAACCACTGATTACACGTGCGGTATCAAATAAAGATTCACCTTTGCTTAATGAGGAGTTTTCTTCACCAACAGTTTCTCTTACTGAGCCGCCAAGCAAGTTAAATGCTGTGCCAAAACTTACGCGAGTTCGAGTACTTGGCTCAAAAAATAGATTATTTAAAATTGCGCCGTTAAGGACATGACAGCGTTTTTGACGCATAGCATAAGGCGCCATCTGTGCAGAAACAGTTAAAATCTTTGAAATTGATTCACGATCAAATTGTGAAACAGAAAGAATATGGCTACCTTCAAAGGTCATCATAAAATTACCCAGCTTAAATGTTGTGATGGTAAATATTTCGGCGTGAATATAGCATAAAATTGCCAGCTTTAGCATTAAATATCTCTGCTTACTGAGCTCGATCAATGAATCTTTAATTTTTAATTAGCAGAAAGAGATTGAAGGATAAATTATTACAATTTAATTGCTGTTTATGAGGGATGCTAGTGAGAAATATTACAGCGGTTATTCGCAGCTAAAGAGAAATAACTTAGCTTTAGCTGCTTTTTATCTGAGTAAAAAAACTGTATGCAATGGCCTTTATAAATATAGAAGTAAATACTTACTAACTATAGCTATTGTTGCTTAGGCGTTGATACATCAGGGTTTGATATATACTAAAATAACCACCGCAAATAATATTAAAACGGGAACTTCATTAAAGACTCGATAGAAGCGTCCCGAGCGACTGTTTTTATCTTGTTGAAAATCTTTCAATAGCTTAAAGCAATAACCATGATAAACAATTAAGAATAATACGAGGGTGATTTTAATATGTAACCATCTCGCTTGCGCAAACCAGTCGTAGCCATACTGAGCAATTAGGGCAATACCTAATGAAACCGTTAATATGGCAAAAGGAGTCACAAAAAAGAGTAAACGTTTTTCCATACCTTTGAGTTGATCTCGTATGACTTGATTATCAGTTTCTGCATGATTAACAAATAACCGTGGTAAATAAAAAATACCCGCAAACCATGCCACCATGAAGCACACATGCAACGCCTTTAACCAAAGAATGCTCATTAATTTGCTTTTCCTTCTACCAGATAATAACGAATTTGTTCAAACAGGACGACGCCAATAATATTATCTTCAGAGCCATCATACAAATAAACACCGCCTTCTCGCTTGTTTTTTAATATTGCATAGGCCTCAGATAGGGTAACTTGATAGGGCAACGGCATTAATTGATATTGTTTAATAATAGGAGGACTATCACTCAGTGCTGCGGGATAGGCTTGAAGTAAAGTGAAGGTCATCTTAGCCTCGTCATTTTTAATTATAACAAGAGTATCATCAGGTGTGCTCTCTATGATTTGAGTATAATCATTCTCATCATTAGGAGGAACTAAGTTGAGTTTCTCATTCATTATGCCAATAGCGCCAATACGTAGTAATGATTTTTCAATTGGAGGGTGACGATAAATTAAGCCTTGCTCTTCAAGTTGCAACACCAATATAGATCTGTTGTTAAAGAATTGTCCTGAAGCAACCGAGGCTGTGGTGATAACTATCATTGAAGGGATAATAATTTCAAGTTGATTAGATAATTCCACCACGGCAATTAAAGCAGCAAGAGGAGCGTTCAGTGTTGCTGCCATAAAGCCTGCCATTCCCATTAATGCGTAGTCGGTTAATAACATATCTTGAGAAAATAACTGGTTCGCCATCGCTGCAGCACTAATGCCAGCAATAGCGCCGATAATCAGTATAGGGCCAATAATTCCCCCAGGAACCCCTAATCCTAATGCCACTATAACCATTATAAATTTGGCAATAAGTAAGCCGAGCAGTAATTTATAATGCAGATCACCATCAATGGCGAAAGCTAGTGAAGTGATATCTGTGCCCATGGCATGAGGGATTACCGCACTAAACGCACCGGTAATTAAAGCGGCAGTGAGAAAACGAGGAATAATATGAAAAGCACTTGAGTGTTTAATAATAAGGATAAGATAACGGTTAAAGACAAAAGCAAGAAAACCAAGTAATAGCCCGAGTAAAATAATTAAAGGGTAATCGGTCGCGTTAATGGCGATTTTACTGAAATATTCAAATTTATGAGCAGGTCCAAATACATGGCTAGTGATTAACGAACCAATAATAGATGCGATCATTACTGGAATAAAAACATGAACCTTATATTCACGCATAATCACTTCCATAACAAAAATAACCGCGGCTAAAGGTGTATTAAAACTAGCGGATATGCCAGCTGCAATACCACAAGCACATAAGGTACGAGTAGCGTTGTAAGGAAGTTTTAGGTAGCTGCCGATAAAACTACTACATGCTGCACCTAAATGGACGGCTGGCCCTTCTCGACCCACTGAAAATCCTGAGGCTAACGCCAACACAGTGCCAACAAATTGATTTAATGTGTTACGCAAAGGAATAACACCATGGGCAACTTTAAGACGGTGTAAAACAAATGGAATACCGGTTCTTAAATATTGATAGCCAGCTAATTTAGCAAAAAGTAAAATGAGTAATGCGCCAATTATTGGTAAATCAAAACGACTTACGGCATCTAAGCTGGTATAATCCTCTTTTTGCGGTAAGTACCATTGCTGTATGAAATCAATACTGGCGGTGAAAAGTATAATTAAACCGGCAGAGGCGATGCCTCCGATCGCTGCGAGCAAACATATTTGCCAAGAAGTTCTTGGTAATGCTAAGTGTTTCTTAAGCGAGTAAAGTGGCATCATAGTTAACGGGTAGTCTTATTTCACCGGTTATTAATTTATTAATTTATCATAATACTTATCAAATGAGTTGGTTAGCAAAAATAAATTTAAATGTGGTTTTTAATAAATTAGGTGCTTTTCGCTCTGCGATCTTGATCGTGTTGCTAATTATTACCTGTTTATTTTGTGGCTATCGTCTTGGTAATTTTTTTCATGGTTACCAAATTCAGACTATTCATCAGCAAAAGACACGCTTAGATAGTTTATATCAACAACAGGTAGAACAAGTTAAACAAATTCATACGCTTGAAGTTGAACTTGAAGTTGAGCGAATGGCAAACATACGGTCTCAACAGTTGCTAACTGAGATTGAAAAAGATCATTTTAAAGTGAAAAAAGAATTAGCTTTTTATGAGAAAGTGATGGCACCAGAGAAACATGTTGATGGTGTGGTCATTGATGGCTTTACAATAACACCGACTGAAAGCTCAAATTATTTTCGTTTCCAAGTGGTATTAGTTCAGCAGCAAGCTAGGAAACGCTATGCTCAAGGCTCTATGGAATTAGTCTTTCAAGGGAGTTTGAATAATAAGCCTGATAAGATTTCGTTAATGACTATTTCACCGATAACCAAAAAGGCATTGTCATTTAACTTTAAATATTTTCAAATTATTGAAGGTGAATTTACATTACCGGAAGGCTTCTTACCAGAAAAGCTGGATTTAACTACTGTTTTCAATAAAACCGCTTGGCAGTCGTATCGTCGCGTTACTCATAGCTATGTTTGGCAAGACATTATTGAGAAAAACACCACCTTCTAATACTAATACTTGATTAAATTGGTCAAGTTTAAGATAATTGTCTTTTAGATGTATCCAAGTAAGTAGAGTTTTATGTCAACCCCTGAATTACCAATTAAATTTTCTGATGCCGCCGCAACTAAAGTACATGCGTTAATCACGGAAGAAGAGAATCCAAACCTTAAGTTACGTGTTTACGTAACGGGGGGAGGCTGCTCGGGATTTCAATATGGATTCACCTTTGATGAGAAGGTCAATGAAGGTGATATGACGATCGAAAAGAAAGGCGTTACTATGGTGGTCGATCCCATGAGTATACAATATCTTGTCGATGGTGAAGTGGATTATGTCGAAGGTCTCGAAGGTAGCCGTTTCTTAGTGAATAACCCTAATGCATCGAGCACTTGTGGTTGTGGTTCATCATTCTCCATTTAAGCTCATATAGTATTAAGAAGCTGGCAATTGCCAGCTTTTTTTTGCGTTACATTTTAATCAGCTAAAATATAAGCCAATAACATGTATTAAAATTGATACAGCGCAAAAGGTAAGAGTTGTCTTTTATCGGTGAGTTTTATTGCTATCTGATTGCTATCCATGCAATTATCTTTATTGTCTAATGCCTTTATTATAGTGTTCTATAAGCTTATTAACTTTAGTCAAAATATTATGCTTAATGATTTTGAACTACATTTTAAAAATTAATTAACTAAAAATAAAACCAATAAAACCAATAGAAATATTCGACATTTGTATACTTTAGGAAATATTGAACATGCTAAAACAACTCTTTCAAACCACTGCTATTGTTGGTGCTTTGCTGATACCGCAAGTAGTATCAGCACAAGTCTTAGACAAAACCCAACAAGCCGAATTACGTCAATTACAACAAACCGTTGAAACGTCTTCAAAGTCTTATCAAGTTATTGAGTCATTAACGACTGAAGTAGGCCATCGTTTAATGGGCTCAGAGGGAGATAAAAAAGCAATCGTATGGGCTGTTAATAAAATGAAGTCTTTAGGATTTGATAAAGTATGGACAGAAGAAGTAACAGGTACATTATGGCATAGAGGTGAAGCGCAAGCTCGCATTATTGCTCCTTATCCACAAAACCTAGTGGCAATAGCATTAGGGGGAAGCGTTGGTACCGGTGAGTCGGGATTAAATGCTGAAATAGCCCATTTTAAAACACTCGCAGATTTACAGGCTGTCCCTGATAATAGCCTTAATGGAAAAATTGCGTTTATTTCTTATCGGATGGAAGCGCACATAGACGGTAATGGTTATGGTAAAGCGGTTGGTGCACGAGTAGGAGGGGCAACAATCGCCGCTCAAAAAGGCGCTTCTGCCATTATTATTCGATCTGTTGGTACTGATAATAATCGCATTGCTCATACTGGCATTATGCGCTATCAAGATGGTATCAAAAAAATTCCCGCAGCAAGCATTTCTAATCCAGATGCTGACTTATTAGTGAATCAAATTAATCGCGGTAAAGCAGTGAGTTTATTTTTAAAGTTAACGCCTAAAACGGATGAAAAGCAATTAGCTAAATCGGCTAATGTAATTGGTGAGATTACGGGTAGTGAGCAACCTAACGAATTCGTCACTATAGGTGCCCATTTAGATAGTTGGGATGTAGGTACAGGAGCATTAGATGACGGTATGGGTATAGGTATAATGCTGGCGGCAGCACATCATATTGCGCAGTTACCTAAACGTCCAAAACGAACTATTCGTGTTGTTTTATTTGCTGCCGAAGAAGTTGGTTTATTAGGGGCTAAACAATATATGATTGATCATAAAAGTGAAATGGATCAACATATCATTGGTGCTGAATGGGATTTTGGGGTAGGAAAAATTTACCAAATGACGCCAGGTGTTGGTGCGGTTGCATTAAATGCCGTCCGTGAATTAGCTAGCTATCTAGCGCCTTTAGGTGTCTCTTTAGCGACGACCAACAATGCTAAAGCGCAATCGGATATGAGTCTTTTTACTGAAGCGGGTATGCCAAGCCTTAATTTTGCTCCTGATGGAAGCAAATATTTTGATTATCATCATACTGAAAATGACACATTAGATAAAATTGACCCCGAAGCACTTAAACAAGCTACCACTATTTATGCCTTGTTTGCTTATTTTGCTGCCAACAGTACGGTTGATTTTAGGCAGTAAGTACTCACATAAAATTTACTTAACCTTCAGTGATAAGAAATTCGATGATTTTGTTCATGTCTAGATCAAAGTCATCGGCTCTCACCCCTTTAGTAATAAAATCTTTGTCTCTAGCTAAATCAATATCTTTAGCCTCAACATAATGATGGTGCTTTGCACTGTAAAATGCACGGACTTTAGGTTTTGTTGGATCTTCAGTATTTCGTCTTTCAACAATAGCAAGCTTGTTTGAGTTTAGTGCCACTAATGAACCTACAGGAAATACCCCCATACAGTTAATAAATAAGTTAACTAAACGTTTGTCTAAATGTTCGCTTTCACCTAAATTTCTGAGAATACTAAAGGCTTTCATGTGACTATAGCCATCTTTATAGCAACGATGAGCTGTGAGTGCATCGAAGATGTCGCATATTGCGATCATTCGGCCATAGGTTGTTATATCATCACCTTTAACATTATGAGGATAACCAGTACCATTAATTTTTTCATGATGTAATGCTGCAACTTCAAGGCTAATTGCTGAAATTCCGGGTGTGTTTTTTATGATTTCAATTGAATGAGTAACATGAGTTTTCATTAGGGTAAATTCATCATCAGTGAGTTTACCGGGTTTATTGAGTACTTCTTCGGGCACCATTATTTTGCCAACATCATGTAAAAAAGCACCAACAGCTAATTGTTGAATAATCTCTTTATCAATTCTTAAATACCGAGAAAAAATGGTCATTAACACCGAAACCGAAACGGAATGTTCGAGTAAATATTCATCTTTTATACGGATGTTTATAATACAGGCGAGCGCATCGGGATTTTTGAAAATAGCATCAATGGTTTTATCTGTTACCGCATGAATAGGCTCTATGTCGATAGGTTTGCCAACAAAAGCGGCATCAAATACTTGACGCTGAATACGTTTAGATTCATTAAAAAGCTTTTTGGCTTTATCTAATTCAAACACACCAGGGGATTCAGGAGGGATTGGACTAAAATCTTCATCTTCAAAAGCGAGCTTTTTAGCAGGTATTTTGAGTGTTTTATCCGTATCAATAATGATACTTTCAACACCTTTAGCAATAAGGTTTTTTATCACTAAGTCATTTTTAATATGACCTGCTTGAGTAAGCTTATAGGTGCCTCGTTGACTGCCAATATCAACAACAAAGTGCCCTGTTCTTAACTCTGAGATGTTAATTTCTTCTTTCATTTTCTTTGAAAGCCTTTAAATTCTGGTGATCAAATATTGTTTTTATAATATTTTAGTAGCTTTTCGAGGTAACTTTTTTATGTAGGTAAAGTTGTTCATCTGCTTTTTTGAGCAGTTGGTCCATTGTCAACTTCCCATCACTTGCGGCTACGCCACAACTGATGGTGATTTCGAGCGCCTCATTTTGATAAGGCATTGGATTTTTAACAAAAAACTCACATAACCTGTGGCTAGCTAACTTGGCTTCGTGATAGGTTTGACTGGCTAAGACAACAACAAATTCATCACCTGCATAACGAAAACACTTATCATTTTCTCGAATAAGTTCTTGAAGTTGCATCGCTACATAAGAGAGTACCTTGTCACCGCAATCATGGCCATAGGTATCATTTATGAGTTTAAACTTATTACAATCGATAAAGAGTACAGAAAAAGGGACCTGATAACGACGTTGTCGGATTAACTCTTCTTCGATAGACTTTTCCATTAAACGGCGGTTAGGAATACCCGTTAGTCTATCGTAATGCGCCATATATTCGAGTTGTTCTCGAATTAATACATTTGATAAACATAAACTAATTTTAACGGCCAGTTGTTCTAAGTGAAAGGTGCCTAAATCACTAGTAAAACGATCTTTTCTTTGATCTGTAAATAATAAACTGGCAAAAAATTGTCCTTCAATAGTGACAGGTACTAACGCAATAGAGCCTGCTGTTGCCTGCAAATGTTGAGGAGTAATATCTTGAATAAGATTAGTCTTATTCGTTAAAAACGGTAAGTTATTTGGATGAAAACGTTGTAGTTTGTTTACATCCAAATGTTTAGTATTTTCTTGATGCCACTTAGATTGTGTTTTACTCGTAAGTAAATAACGAATAGGGGTTGGATCAGCGAGTAATAAATAGATATTAGTGAGTTGAAAAGATGCTTTTACCAGATCCAATAATTTTTTTAATAGCTCCTGACTAGACTGACAACTGAGTATTTCAGTTTCAATCGTAAACAATTTACGAGATATCTCTTCATTGGCTTTAGAATTTTCAATTAATTGCTCTAGCTCAGTCATCTTTACTCACTATAGATAAACAACTCAATTTCATTCTGAGCTTTTCATTAATTAAGTGCAAGTGTAAATTTAATCATAATTAAAGTGCTAATATAAGTGTTTCTTCGTTGAGTGATTTCCGCTGAGATTATATTGGTTTTGGTATTAAACTTGCTTAGATAATCTTATTAACGTATCAAAAGTATCAAAGAAAAATGATATCTTGCCGATACCTATGTAGGTCATTATATTTTTTGAAATCGCTAATTGATAATTTGAAGGTGTTATGTTGAGTTTACGAACAATAGCTTATGTATTTATTACTCTGTGTATGCTGAGTACATCCGTTGATGCTAAGCAATTAGAAGCAGTACAAATTTACACTGATAATCAATTGCTTGAGCTTATCCGAGAAAATAAGCACTTAAGCCAAGTGGTGCTGGATGAATGTCAGCTTGTGGATGATATTAAAGCAAGGGCAATTAAGTCAGAAATACCTGCTTATGAATTCTTATGGGGCGATATGCTAGCCTATGGCGTCTGTGTAAAAAAAGATGTAGAACTAGGTTTACACTATATGCAGCTTTCAGCTGATCAAGGACTACCTGAAGCGCTTGAACAAATAGGGCGTTATTATCATATCGGAAAATTTATGCAGCCTGATTTGAATAAGGCAATTCTTTACCTTAAAGAAGCGGCAATGCTAAATAACCTTAAGGCACAAATTCGCCTTGCTGAAATTTATAATAAAGGGCAAGGGAGTCCATTAGATTACCCTGAGCTTTATTCTTTATTACATCACTCATTAACAGATGATAAAAAAACACATAAAAAAATTGCGATGTTACTTAGCGGATTAGCCGAAAAGCTACCTGAAAGAGTTGTAGAAGCAGCTAAAAAAGGTAAATATTAGCAACAAGCAAAAGTGAACAAAATTTAAGCCAAAGGTTTAAATTTTATCGCGAGTTTGATTTATCTGAGTTATACTAAGTACATTAGTTAGTTAGTTAAGTAAGTAAAAACATTATTAAAGATCCACATTTAAAACGCGAAGCCGAAAAGTATGAACAGCCTGTAGCGAGTCGAGAATTGTTATTGTCGATTATTGAACAAGCCCATACACCATTAACCTTTAAAGCGATCGCAGAGACCCTCAAGTACCAAGAAGAATATCAACTTGTTGGTATAAAACGTCGTCTACGGGCGATGGAAAATGATGGTCAAATCATTTTCAATAAATTCAAGCAATACGCCATACCACCAAAAAATCATGTGCTTACTGGTAAAGTTATCGGACATCGTGATGGTTTCGGTTTCTTTGAACCAGATGTTGCACCAGGAGAAAAGAAAGGAAAAGACTTTTACATTTCTTCTCATGAAATGCAGCGTGTGATACATGGTGATATTGTTGAAGCCATTTTAGTTGATCGAAGTGATCGTAAAGGCCGCCAAGAAATTAAAATCATCGATGTTGTTCAACCTCGTAAAGCGGGGATAGTTGGACGTTTTTTTGTTGAACATAACATAGCCTATGTTGTGCCCGATGACGCCAGAATTAAACAAGATATTTTAATTGATCCAGATAAAAAAATGGGTGCACGCCATGGTCAGATGGTAGTAGTAGAAGTTATTCAACGACCATCTAAACGTGCCAATGCGGTGGGTAAAGTTATTGAAGTACTTGGTGAGCATATGGCGCCAGGGATGGAAATTCAAATTGCCTTACGAGAACATGATCTACCTTATCAATGGTCAGCCGAAGTTGAAGAAGAAGTTGCGCTAATTGCTGATGAAGTTGAAGAAGAAGTAAAAAATCAACGAAAAGATTTACGTGAACTCCCATTAGTCACAATAGATGGTGAAGATGCACGAGATTTTGATGATGCTGTTTATTGTCAACCAATTGACACGGGTGGCTGGCGTTTATGGGTAGCTATTGCTGATGTAAGTTATTATGTTCGACCTGATACCGCATTAGATAATGAAGCGATAGCGCGTGGCAATTCAGTTTATTTCCCTAGCCAAGTTATCCCTATGCTACCGGAAAAATTATCCAATGGACTTTGCTCATTAAATCCTGATGTTGACCGTTTATGTATGGTTTGTGAAATGGAAGTGAGTGCAGCGGGTAAATTAGTCGATAGTCAGTTTTACCCATCAGTAATGCGTTCTAAAGCACGTTTTACTTATACTAAGGTTGCGGCAATATTAGAGGGTGACGAGGACTTAAGAAAGACGTATCAACCTTTAGTTGGTGATCTTGAAAATCTTTACCAAATGTATTTAGCATTAATGATTTCACGTACAGAACGTGGGGCGATAGCCTTTGAAACTGAAGAGTCTAAGTTTATATTTAATGCTGATCGCAAAATAGAATCTATTGAACCGTTAATTCGTAATGATGCACATAAAATCATTGAAGAATGTATGGTGCTAGCTAATGTGGCCACTGCAGAATTTGTAGAAAAACATAAAGCGGCAGGATTATTTAGGGTCCATGATAAACCGAACGAAGAAAAGTTTGCGAACTTTGTTAGCTACCTTGCGGAATTAGGTTTGCAAATGCCACGCAGTGATAATGAAGATGGTTTACCTGAGCCTAGAGATTACAGTAACATTTTAGCTAAAATTGCAGGTCGACCGGATCAAGAACTTATTCAAACAATGCTGTTGCGCTCAATGCGACAAGCAGTTTATCAAAGTGACAATATTGGTCATTTTGGTTTAGCTTTAGATTCCTATAGTCATTTCACTTCACCTATTCGCCGATACCCTGATTTGATTATTCATCGTGTCATAAAAGCAATATTAGAGCAGCAAGAACCTAGTGCTGCGAATCAAGGTTTTTATCAGTATACGAAAGAAGCTGTGATGGTATTAGGTGAGCATTGTTCAATGACTGAACGTCGGGCTGATGATGCTACCCGTGACGTGTCTGATTGGTTGAAATGTGAATATATGTTAGATCATGTAGGTGAAATATTTACCGGTGTGATCTCGACAGTAACAAACTTCGGTTTGTTTGTGCGCTTGTCTAATTTACATATTGAAGGCTTAATTCATATTACCTCATTAGGTCATGATTATTATCATTTTGATGATGTCAGAATGTGCTTAACAGGTGAGAAAACCGGTGCTAAATATCATATTGGCGACGTCATTGAAGTGCAAGTTGCAGCGGTTAACCTTGATGAGAAAAAAATTGATTTAGTTTTGTCTGGAGATAAAGCTGTTATTAGCCGTGCTAAACCGTTGTCACCAAATGGTCAAAGTGAGACTAAAAAAGGTTTGCGAAAAAATTCAGACCGTCATACTGGGAAGCCTGCACGTAAGAAATCTTCAACTAAAGGTAAAGCAGTTACAAAAGACGAAAGCAAAAAAAAGAAAGCAAAAAAAAGTAAGTCTAAAACTGCAACTACTCGTGTAAAACGCCCAGGTAAAAATGCTCGTAAAAGTAAAAATACGTAGTAATTACCTCCCTCATGCACTCAATCTAAAAGATAACTCATGGCAAAACAAGACGATCTAGTATTTGGTATTCATGCAATAAACGAATTAATAAAACGTTCTCCTGAACGTTTTATTGAACTCTTTTTATTAAAAGGGCGTGAAGACGAACGCTTAATGCCGATTATTAACTTAGCTAAAAAGTATAGTATTTCCACTCAGCTAGTTAATCGAAAAGTGCTGGATGATAAAAGTAAAGGCGAGCAACACCAAGGTGTCGTTGCGCGTATTACCCCAGGAAAAACTTATACTGAAGCTGACTTAGATATTATTCTGGCAGCAGCAGAAAAAAATGGTCAAGCACCATTCTTACTCATTTTAGATGGCGTAACAGACCCTCACAATTTAGGCGCATGTTTACGTAATGCCGATGCCGCAGGGGTACAAGCAATTATAGTACCTAAAGATAATGCTGCACGATTAACTGCCACAGTACGAAAAGTTGCAGTTGGTGCTGCTGAAACTGTCCCATTAGTGCAAGTGACTAATTTAGCTCGTACGATGAAGCAGTTACAGCAAATGGGGGTATGGATAATCGGTACAGCAGGAGAAACAGACACTTGTTTATACGATATTACACTCGATGGTCCTATGGCATTAGTGATGGGCGCAGAAGGAAAAGGTATGCGACGCTTAACGCGTGAACATTGCGATCAACTTGTTAAACTACCTATGGCAGGAAGTGTTTCAAGCTTAAACGTTTCGGTTGCCACCGGTATTTGTTTATTTGAGATTGTTAGACAACGTCGAACTAGTTAGTTTTTAAGCCATTAATAATTATAATATTTTATCACAAGAATACGGATGTCGTATTTAAATAAGAAGAAGAAGGGAAGTAAAATGAATAAAGCTGTATTGGCTATTGGCGCAATTGTTTGTGCTGGTTTAATTGGTCCAAAAGTTGTAGGCACTATCGTCGAAAAAGAATATAACACTATTGCAAGCCGTATGGATGAAAACCCATCCATAGAAATTACCGAACGTACTTTCGAATCAAATTGGTTTACAGGTCAAGCAATGACTAAAATAAAAATTAAAGGTGCAGGTCCCGCAGCTGATGATTTTCAGCTTGTTGTTACCGAACAACTGACTTTTGGCCCCATTATATTTGCTGATAATAGTATTAAATTTGCCTTAGCTCATTCAGACGCTGATTTAAACCTTGATATCTCAACAGCAAATCAAGAAGAACAAGAGAAATTGACCAACTTTACGGATAAACTCAATGAAAATTTAAGCATTTCATCTGTTATTAGTTACGGCTTAAACTACACTACTATGTTAAAAATGGCTGAAATGACTATCGATGAAGACGGCACTGAGCTCAATATTGGTGCAATCGACAGCGAATTCACCTTAAAAGATGAAAAGTACATGGACGGCTATTTAAATTGGTCAGGTTTAGCCCTTAAAGCACCGGATGTGAATGTCGATGTCTCTGGTCTTGATGCCACTTTCGAACAGGAAATTATTAGCGGTAACGTTTATGCGGGTAATTCATTAGCGGTAGGTGATTTTACCATGCTGATGAAAAGCATTATCGCGCAAGATAAAAGCGGTAACGAAACATTCAGAATTGAAAACCTTACGTTATCTGCAGATAGCAAAATTGAAGATGAGTTAATGAATATAGGCGTTAACTATGGTGCTGATAGTTTCAAAGGTGCAGGTCAATCGCTTGAAAAACTCAATTTAGACATCTCATTTAATAAATTAGATCCTAAAGTACTCGTTGAGTTAAATGAATGGGTGACTAAAATGTCGCAGGAACCAGATAATGCCGAAAAGTATATTCAGCAATTAACTGCAACCGCATCAAAACTATTAGAAAAAGATCCTGAAATTAATATTGATGACTTTAGTGTTATTACGCCTGAGGGCGAGATTAAGTCAGATCTTCAATTTACTATTGATAACACGTTATTTGACCAATCAAACCCAATGAGCATTATGGCTGCAATGAAAGCTGATGCCAAAGGAATGGGGCCTCTTGCCTTCTTCCAAAAACTTGGTTTGGAACCTATGATTAATATGTACGTAGATCAAGGGTTTATTGTGAAGGAAGCGGATAAGCTTTCGTTTGCTGCGCAATTTGAACAAGGTAAGTTAACCTTGAACGGTAAGGTTATGGCGCTATAATCTAGACGCTGACGTTAAGTATTTATTCACTGTAAGTGGATAGATTTCTTAAATAAAAAGAGCCATTTTCATGGCTCTTTTTGATTTTAGGCCTTGGCCATTTTTAGGCTGAAATTAGTGCTTGCCTTATCTGCTCATTTTCCCTACAATACGCGTCCTTAATTCAGCCCTAATTTTTGTTCCTTGTCTCAATACTGGTGTTTGGCTGAGCCGGATAAGAGGCTACAACCGTAAGGAGCTCGTAATGCGTCATTACGAAATCGTATTTATGGTTCACCCTGATCAGAGTGAACAAGTACCTGGTATGATCCAGCGCTATACTGACTTGATCAATGCTGCTGAAGGCAAGATCCACCGTCTAGAAGACTGGGGTCGTCGTCAATTAGCATACCCAATCAACAAACTACATAAAGCACACTATGTTTTAATTAACATTGAAGCGCCTCAAGCAGTTATTGATGAATTAGAAACTTCTTTCCGTTATAACGATGTTGTTATTCGTAACATGATCATGCGCACGAAAGGGGCGGTAACTGAAGCTTCACCTATGGCTGTTGCTAGAGAAGACCGTCGCGAAGTTAAGAAAGAGGTTACTGAACAAGCTCCTGCTGAAAAACCTACTGAGACTACTGAATCTGTAGAAGAAGCAGCAAGCGAAGAATAAGTAATCTGTGATAAATAATTGCTTAGTATTAGTTGGAGAAGTGTTAAAAGCACCTAAATTTTCAACTAGCCCTGCAGGTATAGAACATTGCCAATTTACTATTGACCACAAGTCAATTCAACAAGAGGCAGGTATGAGCAGACAAGCGTTCGTACGTATACAAGTAGTAGCTACTAGCGAATTATCACTATTAACACGTGAGTTAATGTCGGGCAGTAATATAAAAGTGACGGGGTTTATCAATCGTCATGAATCTAGAAACGGAAATCCGCTTTTAGTGTTACATGCTCAACAAATTGAAATGATTAATTAGGAGAAATCCATGTCTCGTTTTTTTAGACGTCGTAAGTTCTGCCGCTTCACAGCGGAAGGCGCTACCGAAATCGATTATAAAGATATCGCTACGCTAAAAAACTATATCACTGAAAGTGGTAAAATTGTTCCTAGCCGTATTACTGGTACTGCTGCTAAATATCAACGTCAACTTGGTCGTGCGATCAAGCGTGCTCGTTATTTAGCATTATTACCATATACTGATTTACATAAGTAACCTAATAAGGGGTTTTGAAAATGGAAGTAATTCTTCTTGATAAAATCGCCAAATTAGGCGGCCTTGGTGACAAGGTAACTGTTAAGTCTGGTTATGCACGTAACTTCTTATTACCACAAGGTAAAGCTGTTTTCGCTTCTAAAGAAAACGTTGAGCATTTTGAGTCTCGTCGTGCTGAATTAGAAAAAGAATTAGCAGCTACATTAAGTGCAGCTGAAGCTAAAGCAGCTAAAATCGTTGAGTTAGCTGAAGTAACTATTGCTTCAACTGCGGGCGATGAAGGTAAATTATTCGGTTCTATCGGTACTAAAGATATCGCTGATGCAATTACTGAAGCTGGCGTTGAAGTAGCGAAAGCTCAAGTACGTATGCCTTTAGGTACTATTCGTGAAACAGGTGAATTTGATATTGCAATTCACTTACATAACGATGTTGATACAAGCATTAAAGTTATTGTTATTGCTGAAGCATAGTTAATAACCAACTTTTATTATGCTAAAAAACGCTACCTTAGGTAGCGTTTTTTTTTGATAAGCAAAAATTGTTCACAAAAAGCTATTTAGGTCTACACTATAGTTATCTTGAAAATCACTATGTGTGTATAGTGTGATGAAATTATAGGAATCTTTTGTCAATAAAGACTAAAAATTGGATTTATGATAAGTACTAAAATAAAACTAATAAAAGTGATTCAATTTGGTTTTATTGTTGTATCTGCATTAGTGGTGTTAGCTTTGTGTCTGTTGTTAGCACTTAATCAGTTTATTTTACCCAATTTCATCCTCTCAATAGCGATAGTGCTTGTCATGGTGCTGTTGTGTTTAGCACTTTTTCGTTTTAAAAAGGCTTTACTAAACGCTATTAATACTAGCTTTGAACCTATTCAGACGTTAGAGGTTTGGGGAGAGCAAAATCAAAAAGAAACAACGATTTCACCCTTAAGTGATAATACCCCAGTGGGTATTACTATTGCTAATCTGCAAAAACAATTATTGATTGAATCTCATGGCAATAGCTCATTTGATATGCTTCTTAGAGAAAAAGCATTATTAGATAGTGAAACAGGGATTGGTAATCGAGAGTTTTTTAGTAACCGCTTAGAGGCCTTGCTAAAGGAAGAGGATGCGCATGGTGCAGTGTTATTTTTACATTTTAAAGAATGCGAAATTGTACAGAGCCTTTATGGAAAACAACAAGCATTAGCGCTACTTGTCACGTTAATTCATACCATACAACACAGATTATCACATCTACCTAGTTTCTTTATTGCTCGACGTAATGAATTTGAACTTGCGTTATTAATTCCTGCTATTTATGTGAAAGATACTGAAAAACTAGCCACTAGGCTCATTAATAATTTAATGACAGTGCCTTTACCTGTTGGTATCAGCAATGATGAATTTATTCATATAGGGATCAGTTTTTTTCGTTATGGCGCTAAGTCGTATCAGGTAATGTCTGAAGCGGATATGGCATTACGCTCAGCACAATTACAAGGGCCGTCTCAATGGTTTATGTATGATAAGAATGAAGTTGAACAAGCGAAAGGCTCTCTAAAATGGCGAACCTTGTTAACTAAAGCGATTACAAAGAAATCCTTTGTTATTTTTTTACAACCAGTGGTTGGGCAAGATACCAATACTATTTTACATCATGAAGTCGTTATTAAAATACAAGAGCAGAAAACGAAGTGGATTAATGATCGAGTATTTATGCCTATGGTCCGAAAATGTGGCTTTACACAACAAGTGGATTTATTAATATTTAAACAAGTTTGTCAATTGCTGACAGATAATAAAACACAAGGACTTTGCAGTTTAAATTTGTCGATAGAGTCATTGATGTCGACAGAATTTATTGAAGAAATTAAAGGGGTTTTGTTAGCATATCCTGATATTGCAAAAAAAATTATTATTGAAATAAGTGAATATCATTTAGTTAACCATTTAACACAATTGACACCTATATTATTTACATTAAATGAACAAGGAATGATGATTTTTGCGGATAAAGTGGGTCAGTATGTTGTGAGTTCTAAATATCTAAAAACATGTCCAATCTCTGCGATTAAACTTCATCTGAGTATTGTGTTAGATATTCATCATAAACCAGAAAATCAAACGGTTATTCAAAGCTTAAAAGGTATTTGTGAACCACTTAATATCAATATTTATGCATTAGGCGTTGATTGCCAAGAGGAATGGCAAACATTAAAACAACTTGGCGTTAGCGGCGGGCAAGGACTTTTTTTTACTAAACAGGAGGGGTCGGAGGCAAAGGCCACTCATCTGCATTAAGCTTACCTTGCTCGACGAGCCCGGCAATTCCTTGTAATCCCCCAGTATGTAATAACACTATGTGTTGATTAGCATTAAAGTAACCTTTTTCAAGTAAATCTAAAAAGCCCAAAATCATCTTTCCGCTATAAATGGGTTCAAAGGGAATATTAGTTTGTTGTGAAAACGCTAATAGTCGATTGCTATCATCGGCATTGACCTTTGCATAACCTCCTCCATGATAGTCATTAACAATGCGCCATCTTTCTAGTCGTGGATTATTATCAAGTAGTTGATTTACTTCATTAAGTAAATAATCCTGTTGTTTGAGCACAGCAATACCAAGAATGTCGTGTTGATTATTATCTTGTTTAACTAAACCGGCTAAAGTGCCACCACTGCCAACGGGGACTAACAAGCTGTCAAATTGGCATTGTTGATTAAGTTCATCAATTATTTGTCCTACACCTTTAAGGGCTAACTGGTTGCTACCGCCTTCAGGGACTAGCAAGTAATCAGGGTACTGCTCTTCAATTTCTTGCAAGAATGTTGGATCTTGGCGTTGACGATAGGTTTGTCGATCAACAAAGGAAAGTTCCATTCCCCAATGTTGTGCCCAAGTAAGGGTATAATTAGTTTGACTGCTACTTTCACCTCTGATGATTGCTAATGCCTTGAGTTGATCTTGTTGACATGCATAAGCAAGTGCGTGAATATGATTAGAGTAGCAACCGCCAAAGCTAATGATACCTTTCTTTTGCTTGTTTTTAGCGAGTTGTAAATTATAGTAAAGCTTGCGCCACTTATTACCTGATATAATTGGGTGAATTAAGTCGTCACGTTTAATAGAGACTTTAACCCTATACTTATCGAATAGTGGGTGATTAATTGATTGTAATGGAGAAAGGATTTTCATAAAAGTGAGCAAAATTATTTAGTTAATACTAACATAATACTTAAAAAACTTGCGCAAGGCACTTAATCAGGGATAATGAAATTAAGACTATTCGTTTAAACTAACAACAATATCGATAATGTCATTAAATATGCGTATAAGTAAATTGTTTTCTAAACCTAAAAATCAAAGCCAAATAGGACTTTGTTTTCGCCAGCAGTCTCTTGCGTGTTGCAACGTATTAGAAAACGGTGACATTAACTTTAACGAGCTTCCCGCGTTAGATAAAAATTATAGTCCTGCTTTGAAAAGCTTAACCAAAGAACTTGCTTTGAGTGGACATTGCCACCTAGTGCTTTCATCAGAGCAAAGCCAAATTGTTCAAATAGAAAAACCCAACATTCCTGAAAATGAGCTTAAAGCAGCATTGAAATGGCAAGTTAAAGATCTGGTTTCAATTGATCCAAGTGATATGATTCTTGACTATTTTGATGCCCCGCATAGCGCCATAGGCACTGAAAAATTACATGTAGTATGTGCAGCTAAGAGTGAATTAGCTTCTTATGTTGAACAACTAACAGATGATGGCCTTTCTGTTGAGTCAATTACCATTGAAGAATTTGCTTTTGCCAGCCTAGTTCCTGCAAGTGATGATGCTTGTCTTGTGGTGTGCCAACAACCTAATGAAGAAATTATTTTACTGATTGTTAAGCAAAATATCCTTTATTTTTATCGCCGCCTAAGAGGTTTAGCCAATATTGCGAGTAAATCTGAAGATGAGCTAATGATGAATGTTGTTGATTCCTTGAGTTTAGAAATACAACGTTCAACCGATTATTACGAACGACAATTGAAACAAGCACCAATACGTTCAATTGAAGTACTTGTTCCTATGGACAACGAAGCCTTTTTAGCGCGTAAGTTAGCTGAAAATACCCATGTACCGGTTAATCTTTTAACCTTACCTGATGTTATTGCGCAAGACCGTCAGTGTAGTGCCTGTTACGGCGCTACAAAACTACAGCATATGGAGGATGTATAACTCTATGGCTAAGTTAGCGATAAATTTATTCCAACCTGAGTTGTTGCCTGAACGACCATTGTTGTCATTATCACGTGTTGTTGCCTTTTGGTTGCTCTTATTACTACTTATGATCGCTTGGGCGGTATATAGCAAAATAGAGGCTGATTCACTTTCAGAAAAGTATCATAAGATTACTAAGCAAGAAGTTGAGCAGCAAACGTTATTAGAGGAGTTACAGCAAAAGGTTAGTCGCAATAGAGCAAACCCCAAATTACTGGAACGATTAGATACGTTAAAAATTGTCTTAGCGAATAAAAAAGCATTACACAGTCAACTCACGGATCAGTCTCAAATGCATGCAGCGGGATTTTCTACTGCTATGACTGAACTGGCAATGCTACATCATAAAGAGATTAGCCTTGAGCAGGTAGTGATGGAACCGGGGCAACTGTCTTTTTCTGGTGTGGCCAAGAAACCTGAATCAGTGCCGAGTTGGTTAACAGGATTTGATAGTTCAACATTTTTATCAGGCAAACATTTTACTCATTTTAGTTTGTCGGAAAATGAACAAGGTTTGACATCGTTTACTGTCAGCTCGTCAAGTGAACAAGCAGCAGAGAGGTCAAACTGATGCCTAGCTTTTTACAAAGTTATAATGATAGATTTCAAGCAATCTCAATTCGCGAGCAAATACTTATTTTAGTTACCGGGATTGTGGTGATTGGTTTTGTTCTATACAGCTTATTTATTGAAGAGAATCGCTTACAGAGTGAAACCTTATCTAAAAATATTCTACAAATAGAAAATAATTTAGCGTCTACCCAACAAACAATTAATGTGTATGAACAAGCATTATCAGAAGATCCCAATACAGTAGTGAATGAGCAAATACTTGAGTATGAAAATAAACTAGGGCAAATAGATATAGCATTATTAAGTTTAACGTCTGATTTAATTAATCCTATTCAAATGCGTTTTGCTTTGAGTGATTTACTTAAATTACAAAAAGGGGTGTCATTACTTGCTTTTGATGTTCTTCCCGCACAGTCAGTTTCTTTAGCACCAACATCAGCGCCAACCGAGATGCCTAATAGCGAAATCGCTTCCTCTGCAGGCCAAAGCCAAGCAGAAATTGACGCTAATATTAATTCGTTAACTTTATATAAACATGGAATTAAGTTGACGTTATCGGGGAGTTATTTTCAGTTAAGAAATTACCTCGTAAAACTAGAACAACTTAAATGGACTTTCTTTTGGCATAAATTCGACTATAAATTAAAACAATATCCTAACGGTATTTTGGAAGTTCAATTGTATAGTTTAAGCACGAAACGGGAGTTTATTGGTGTATAAATTAATAAATACCATGATTGTTATTTTGATGCTGTCTCCAACGTGTGTTTTTGCACAAGAGATAGACCCTACCAGCCCATTATTCGGAAGTGAGGTGAATCTTAATCAAAAATCCAATCAAGCTATTCAGTTACAATCTATTGTAGGGCAGGGCAAGCAAGCAACTGTTGTTATAAACGGTAAAGTATTAAGGTTGGGTGGTCTTATTGAGCAGTACCAACTCGCTAAAATTAATAAAAATAGTGTCGTGTTAGCGTCAACGTCAACAGATAAGCGCCTTGAGTTGTCGTTATTTTCACCGGTCGTGGCAGAATCAAAATGAAAAATAAGATACGTATGAATAAAATAAAAACAAATGTCACATTGGTTTCCATTTTCTTAATGATTATGGGGTGTGAAACAACACCAGAAGTGCCTAAAAATGTTAATCAAGCATTGGATGATGCCATTGCTGAGTCAGAAATCGCAAAGCAACCTAAGCCATTAAGTCAGTTGCCAAACTCTGTCAAACAAGAATTGATGCAACAAAATATGCAGCAGGCAAAGCAAGGTTTACTTTCAGAAAAAAGACTTGAAATAGCCGCAAGTGGTGTAGGGGCTCAACAATTTTTTGCGGCATTGGTTGAAGATTCACCATACAGTGTTGCTATTCACCCTGACGTGACTGGTTCGATTACTCTCAATTTAAAGGATGTAACATTAAACGAAGCTTTTGAGGTTATTGAACAACTTTATGGTTATGAAATACGCCGTAGTGGCCGTGTTATTCAAATTTATCCAGCGGGCATTCGTACAGAAACTATTCCATTGAATTATTTGTTTGTAAAACGCTTTGGTACATCAAGTACCAGCATAAACTCAGGCGGTGTTTCTGAGAACGACCCCAATTCAGGTAGTAGCAATAATAACAATAATAGCAGCAATAACAATAGTGGTAGTAATAGTAGCAACCAAAATAATAACAATAACAAACAAAGTAATAGTGGCACTAATATTTATACCGAAAATGAGTCTGATTTTTGGCAAGAATTGGAAGATACCCTTAAGGCACTTATTGGGGCAGAGAACGGTCGTTCTGTGATTGTTTCACCTCAAGCCGGCTTAGTGACTGTGCGTGCTTTTCCACAAGAAATATCAGCAGTTAAGCGATTCATTACCGATACTCAAGGTCATTTACGTCGACAAGTGATTATTGAAGCAAAAATAATGGAAGTGACATTAAATGATGATTATCAGCAGGGCGTAAAGTGGGATCAAGTACTAGGTCATGCTGGGAGTACCGATTTAACCTTTTCGACTAATGGAACTGTCGCGGGTAATGTGATTTCGTCTACCATCGGAGGCGTTTCAGGTTTAAGTTTTTTAAATAAAGACTTTAGTGGTGTCATTAATTTATTACAAACTCAAGGGAATGTACAGGTGTTGTCTAGCCCAAGGATCACGGCGACGAATAATCAAAAAGCCGTGATTAAAGTTGGTGAAGATGAATATTTTGTCACTGAAGTATCTAGTACAGTGACTACGGGGACTGCAACTACAACAACACCTGAAATAGAGTTAACACCATTTTTCTCGGGTATTGCATTAGATGTAACACCTCAAATAGATGAAAATGGCGAAGTTATCCTACATGTTCACCCTTCAGTGACGCTAACGGCAGAACAAACGAAAACCATTCGTTTAAATAATGAAGATATTATTTTACCTCTTGCTCAAAGTAGTGTGCGCGAGTCTGATACCATCATTCGTGCTAAATCTGGTGAGATAGTGGTTATTGGCGGCTTAATTGAAACACGTAAAACGGATTCTGAATCTAAAACACCTTTCTTAGGCGATATTCCAATTGTTGGAGAGTTGTTTAAAAGTAAAGGTAATCAAACTCAGAAAAAAGAATTGGTTATTTTGTTAAAGCCTATTGTTATTGGCCAAGATACATGGACAAACCAGTTGCAAGATGCGCGTGCTTTGTTAAAGCAATGGTTTCCAGAAGAAAGTGAAAAATAGCCTGATGATATTTTTATCAGTGATAGAGTAACTATGTACCTTTACCACTTTGGATTACGTGAATTACCCTTTACCTTAACACCGAATACTAGCTTCTATTTAGGCCTAGCACCACATAACGAAGCTTTTGCTGTGTTACTTACCGCATTAAAAAGCGGTGAAGGATTTATCAAGGTAATTGGTGAAGTGGGGACAGGTAAAACCTTATTGTGTCGAAAATTACTGAATGAAATACCGGACCACTTTGTTACTGCGTATATACCTAATCCGTATTTAAAACCGGATGAATTGAGACGTGCAGTTGCCGTTGAGTTAGGTGTAAAGCAAGCACAGCGCATGACAGTACAGTTACTTACGCAGCGAATACAATCAAGATTAGTGGAATTACATAATGAAGGGCGTTCGGTGGTATTGATTTTGGATGAAGCTCAAGCATTACCTGCTGAAAGTTTAGAAGCATTACGTTTATTTACTAACTTAGAAACTGAAACGCGAAAATTATTACAAGTGGTACTTTTTGCACAGCCAGAATTGGATCATCGTTTGTCGGAAAATGCTTTTAGACAATTAAAACAACGGATATCATTCTCTTATCAATTACGACCGATGAATGTGGATGAAGTTGAAAATTATATACATCATCGGTTGCAAGTTGCAGGCTACAGAGGTGCAGCATTATTTGATCATGCGCTGTGTAAAAAAATTGCAAAATTTAGTGATGGCATACCTAGATTAGTCAATATTCTTTGCCATAAAATGTTGATGCTAAGTTATGGCCAAGGGCAGTATCAAATAACGCAACAACATTTAATAAGCGCAGTTAAAGACACTGAAGGCACAGATCATAAATTAAAACATCAGCATTTAATCATGGTTTCAAGTGTAGTTGTACTCATTGCTATTTGTACACTGGTATGGATTTTAGGGGTACAGTCATGAGTGTAATTAACCAAATGCTTAAAGATTTGGATAAGCGCCAACAAGATACTTCGCCTCATGGCAGTGCTAATCCATCGGCAGTGGTTGTAAATAAGTCGAAAAGTCAGCTTTGGATCATCATAGTACTGGTGATGTTACTGATGATTTCCCTTGGTGTAATTCTCTGGCAAAAAATTATGATCGCACCTAACGAAAGTTCCGTTGTTAAAGTAGAGCCACTAACTGAGCCTCAAACAGAGTCACCTAAGGTTGATCATCAATCCGATAAGGCAACTTTAACTAGTCGTGGTTCAAATGAAAATTTACCTTCTGGTGAAAATAACCGGAGTGAAGCTAGGATAGATAACGACACAATCAACTCTTCAATAAAACAACCGCGTACTCATGCTCAGAAACAAGCACAATTAAGCACAGTTGACACCAGCAATAGCAAGGCTGAAATTAAATCGACGCAAGTGAAAGTGGATGAACTTGTCAAAAAACAAGGCGTAGAAGAAACGTTAACGCCGGTTACGCCATTAGTAGAAAAACCAGTTGCAGACATTGCAGCACCGACATTATCAATTTCACGTAAACAATTAACACCGGAACAACTTGCGAGTAAGAAAATTGCTCAAGCAGAGCAAGCTATCGCTAATAAAGACTTAAAAAAAGCGGAACAATTATTTGAAGATGTGTTGTTGATTCTGCCTTCACATAAGTCAGCGCGTAAACAATTAGCCGCATTATGGTTCGGTAAGCAATCTTATCAAGCGGCACTCAACCTATTATCGCGTGGTCTAGCGTTAGATAGTCAAGATGCAGAGTTTCGTTTAATGAAAGCTCGTATATACTTAAATCAAGGGCAAACTAAGTTAGCACTTGATGTGCTAAAAGTATTAGACACCTTACCCTCGATTGAATATCAATCATTGCTGGCGTCAACAGCCCAGCAAGTTGGTACGTTTTCGTTAGCTGAGAAAGCTTATAAAATTTTAACTGAATTAGCGCCTGAGAGAGGTCGCTGGTGGTTAGGATTGGCGATTGCACAAGACAGTCAAAGTCAATTCGCTAAGGCGAAAAATAATTATAAAAATGCCTTGCTACAGCAAGATTTATCAAGCGAAACAATAGCGTTTGCGAAAAACAGAATAATAGAGTTGGGAGAATAAGCATGGTTGCACCAAAGCTAAAAATGCGGTTAGGTGATTTATTAGTACATGAGCATATCATTACTAATGAACAACTGATGCAAGCTCTGAACAGTCAAAAAACCACAGGACGTAAGTTAGGGGATAGCTTAATTGAATTGGGGTATATAGGTGAGAAACAGTTACTTGAATTCTTAGCTCAACAACTTGATGTTCCCTTTCTTGATATTAGCCAACGTAGAATTCCTACTGAAGTTGCCAAATTATTACCAGAAGTACATGCCCGTAGGTTAAGGGCATTAATTATAGAAGATCAAGGCGATGCCGTACTCATTGGTATGAGCGATCCCGCTGATTTAGGTGGCTTAGATCAACTAGAACAAATGCTGGCGCCGAAACGGCTGAAATTAGCTGTAGTGATGGAATCGCAACTTTACGAAGCTTTTGATGGTTTGTATCGCCGAACAGCGGATATAGAATCTTTCGCTACTCAGTTAGGAGAAGAGTACGACCAAAGTTCCGAATTTGATTTATCTAGTTCGTTTATTGATGAAGGTGGTGATGCCACTGTAGGAAAATTATTACAATCTGTTTTTGAAGATGCCGTTCAAATGCGAGCATCCGATGTGCATATTGAACCTGATGAAAAGCAATTACGCATTCGACAACGTATCGATGGCGTATTGCAAGAAAACGTTTTAAAAGAGACAAAAATAGCTTCTGCGATGGTATTACGTTTGAAGTTGATGGCGGGGCTGGATATTTCAGAAAAACGTTTACCACAAGATGGACGCTTTAATCTGAAAATTAAAGGTCATAGCATTGATGTGCGTATGTCGACTATGCCTGTTCAATATGGCGAGTCGGTGGTAATGCGTTTATTGGATCAATCAGCAGGGTTATTGTCACTTGATGAAACCGGCATGCCGGCTGATTTAGTTGCGCGATTACGTCATCAAATTACTCGACCTCATGGTATGGTTTTAGTCACGGGACCTACAGGGAGTGGTAAAACCACCACTTTATATGGTGCATTAAGCGAGTTAAATTTATCCACTAAAAAAATTATAACTGTTGAAGATCCCGTTGAATATCGATTACCTCGAGTCAACCAAGTACAAGTAAATACAAAAATAGATTTAACTTTTTCAAGTGTCCTACGTACTGCATTACGTCAAGATCCAGATATTTTAATGGTGGGTGAAATGCGAGATCACGAAACTGTTGAAATTGGCTTACGTGGTGCGTTAACGGGACATTTAGTTTTATCAACGCTTCATACTAATGATGCCATTACCAGTGCGCTACGTTTGATTGATATGGGCGCAGCAGGCTTTCTGGTGGGAAGTTCATTACGAGCGATAGTTGCCCAACGACTAGTGCGTAGAATATGTGAGCATTGTGGTGTGGATCACAAACCAACAAGCCAAGAACTATTATGGTTGACACATTTAGCTGGTGACGTAGCCAATACTACTAATTTCAAACACGGTAAAGGTTGCCAATCATGCCAATATACTGGTTATCGAGGGCGAATTGGTGTGTTTGAATTATTAGAAATGAATGATCCTATGATGGCTGCGTTAAAACGCGATGATACTGAGGGATTTACTGAACTGTCGAAAGCGAATCCAACTTTCAAACCGCTTGCGTTATCGGCATTTGATTATGCTTGTGATGGCATTACCACGGTAGAAGAAGTGTTGCGCTTAGTTGAAACTATTGATGTAACAGGGTAGCGGATAATATGGCAGCTTTTAATTATATTGGCAGAGATGCTTCAGGCGCCCAAGTTAAGGGAGCGATTGAAGCGAATAATATTAATACAGTTGCAGAACAATTGGCACGTCAGCGCATTATACCTATAGCTATCACAGAAGCTAAATCGAGTAAAAGTAACTCAGTTGATTTCGCTAATTTAGATATTGGCGAATTATTAGGTTTTGAGACTATTGCATTAGATGACTTAATTGTATTTTGTCGACAGATGTATGCTTTGGTGAGATCTGGTGTCCCCATTCTTAGAGCCATTAATGGTATGGCTGAAGCAACCAATGCCCCTAAATTAAAGCAAGCGTTAATTGAAATAACCGGTCAGTTAGAAGGCGGTTATGCGCTTTCATCCGCATTGAATAAACATCCTAAACTGTTTTCGCCGTTATTTGTTTCGCTTGTACACGTTGGCGAAAATACTGGGCGCTTGGATGAGTCATTTGCGAAACTTGCAAGTTACTTTGAACGAGAACAAGAAACACGTAAACGTATCAAAACGGCCTTACGTTATCCGTCATTTGTGTTGATTGCGCTTGCGATTGCTATTGTTATTTTAAATATTTGGGTCATTCCGACATTTGCGGATATGTTTACAAAATTAGGGGCTGAATTACCTTGGGCAACTAGAGCATTGATTACTAGCTCTAATTTCTTTTTAGATTATTGGCCCTATATGCTAGTTGTGGTGTTAGCTATGTATTTTGGGGTTCGTTATTATGTCCGAACTCCTAAAGGGCAACATGCTTGGGATCATTTCAAAACTAAACTCCCAGTGGTAGGCTCTGTTATTGAACGTTCTATTTTAGCTCGTTTCTCACATAGTTTTGCTATTGTATTAAAAGCTGGGGTTCCAATGACGTCTGGATTAACCTTAGTTTCAGATGCTGTTGACAATAGCTATATGCAAAAAAAGATCTTATCAATGCGTACCGCTATTGAAAGTGGTGAAAGCTTATTAAGGTCGGCGGTGACAAGTACTATGTTTACGCCTTTAGTGCTACAAATGATTGCCGTTGGGGAAGAAACTGGCCGGGTAGATGAGTTGTTAGAGGAAGTAGGGGATTATTATGAACGTGAAGTTGATTATGAGTTAAGCACTCTTACGGCACGTATTGAACCTATATTGATTGCTATTGTTGCTGGGATGGTATTGATTTTGGCATTAGGTATCTTTACACCGATGTGGGACATGATGTCTGCATTTAAGGGTAAATAATCGTTCAGCAAGGACTAAGGTATGTCACGTAATTCAGTAATAGTTAAGCGAGAAAAAACACTGGCGGAACAAATTATTACTGTCGTGATGGTGATGGTATTTATGGCAGGATTCTTGTATTATTTTTTAAGACAAGAAGATCAGTTTACCCAAGTCGGTTTTGAAACCGTAGCAGGTAACTTTGCCACGCAAGTATCTACTATTCGAGGACAGTGGTTTATGGATAAACAACCTAAAATAGTCTATTTAAAAGAACAAGGAAAACAAGCAACTGTTCGCGAAGTGACTGTTAATCAACACGGTTGGGTTGACAGTATAGAAGAAAATGGCTGTTTTGTTATTTGGCAGCAAGTGATGAATAGCCCATTAGGGTTTATGAATCAGCCAGTTGCGGCAGTGCAAATTAATGAACATAAAGGGGTAGATAAGCGTTATTGTCGCTATATGTTAACGAGTGGTAAGTATTTTCAATATAACCCTGATAATGGAAAAGTATCTAATGTATTGAATATTAATGAATTATTGTGATTTTTGTACAAAGATGAAAAAAATTATTTTTCTCTTACGTAATAAAGTGACTTATTACGTAAAACGTTGCTAGAATCAAGTTAATGAGAGAGTTAGAGGTTGTTATGAATAAACAGTCAGGTTTTACCTTAATTGAGTTAGTTATTGTTGTTGTGATCTTAGGATTTCTGGCAGTAACAGCGATCCCAAAATTTATTGATTTAACAGAGCAGGCCAAAAAAGCCAATATTGAAGGTATGGCTGGTGGTTTTGCTACGGCTGTTTCTTTGGCACGAGCGCAATGGGAAGCCGAAGGTCGCTCTACCAATACTGCAGGTCAAAATGTTGTCTCATATGATGGCACTAACTTATTATTGACGACTGAAAACATCACTGCCGGTATTCGCGCAGGTTATGTTGTCTCTTCTGTTGCAGGTCAAAATTCAGGAGCTGGCCTAGGAGGTGGATTCACCGTCGCTAATTGTATAGATATTTGGAATAATATATTACAACAACCACCTAAATTAACCAGTAACATCACTACCTTAAATACGGATCCGAGTATGCAGTATTTTGTCACGTTAAATGGTAGTGCCGCTTCTACGAGTTGTTCTTATCACTTGAAAGAAACCCTTTCGAAAGATAATAATGGTTTATACGTAACGACAAATATTAATACCATAAGTAATTTCTTTAGTTATTTTCCTGCGACTAGCGCCGTAGAAGTAACTATTAAGCAATAAAGATCAATATTAACCATAAAGAGTAATTTTTAAAATTAAATAGGTGTCTTATGAAAAGTTTACAAAAAAGCAAAGGTTTTACCTTAATCGAGTTAGTTGTTGTTATTGTTATTTTAGGTATTTTAGCGGCGACAGCTGCACCTAAGTTTATTGATTTAACTAGTGATGCGAAAAAATCTGTGATGGAAGGGGTGCAAGGGTCTATTTATAGTGCCATTAATTTAGCTCATGCTAAAGCGCTAGTTAAAAACCAAACAGGTCCTACAGGTGAAATTCAAATAGGAACAAAATTTTATGCATTAGTTCATGGTTTTCCTTCAGCGGCTCATGCTGGAACTGGCGCCGGAGATACAGGGAACGGTTATGGGTTGAAAGGTTTAATTGAGCTTGAAAATGGCTCAGACGTGACTATTTCAGATGCTTCTCCTGCTGTCGTAGAATTGAGCAGTGCCACCACAGCAGCTGATTGTAAAATTACTTATACCAATGCTACTGATAATGAAACAATTCCAGATGTTACATCTGTTTTAACTGGCTGCTAGTTTTATTAGCCATTTAAAGTGTTTTTAAGGGGAGCCATGCTCTCCTTATTTTTATCATAAAATTAAAGTAAGAGAGTATGAGTAAAAATACAGGGTTTACCTTAATTGAACTCGTTGTTGTTATCGTTATTTTAGGTATTTTAGCCGCAGTGGCTGCACCTAAATTCATTAACTTAAAACCCGAAGCTGAAACCGCTACTTTGAATGCCATAAAAGCATCAATGGATGGTGCCAGTAGTTTAGTGCACGGAAAAGCGATTGTAAAAGGTATACATAAATTACCCCAAAGTGATAGTCCTACTGTAAAAGTGGCCGGTAAAACACTGACACTTCATTACGGTTACCCTCTTATTGTTAAGGCTGACTGGCAAAAAATAATAGATATTGATGAAACCATTTATACTTACTTAATCGTTGCCGGAGCATTAACTGTCTACTTTTCAGATAAAACAGCACCAACGACTCTTTTAGATAATTGTATAGTCTATTATAAAGAACCAACGGGCCTAGGTGAAAAACCAGAGATTAAGGTTAATCCCTGTACTTAATTGGATGAGGGGTAATGTGATAAATACCAATAAAACTTGCTATAAACGTCAAACAACATTGCTTAGTAAAGGCTTTACTTTGATAGAGCTTATTGTTGTGATTATTATTTTAGGTATTGTATCAGTCACTGTTGCACCTAAATTCTTCTCATCAAATGGTTTTGAGCAAGTTACTTACCGTAATGAAATTGTCTCTACCTTACGTGCTATTCAGCTACGGACTATGCAACAAACTAGCGGTAACTATTGCCATTTAATTTCTGTAAGTAGCTATGCCATTGGTTTAAATAAAACAGATACAAACAACCCTCTAAATTGTGATTTATCAGCGCTAGAAGATGACACTAAAGATGAATTTTCAAAAAATACGAGTGTTGCTATTGAAGACAAGCATAAGCCGAACGTTAATTTTAGCGTTAATGGCCTAGCTAATGTCTTTGGTTTTGACCAATTAGGTAGAATAATTAATAGCAGTGGAAATCGTGTTAACTGTAATCCGTGTCAAATCGTCATTACTGGGTCTGAAACCTTAATAGTAAAAATTGAAAATGAGGGGTATATTCATGCACTTTAATTTTCAACACATCTGTAAAGGGTTTACTTTAATCGAAACCATTGTTGGTATCGTAGTCTTGTCTATTTCATTTTCAATTATCACCACCCTTATTTATCCAGCGGTAGAACAGAGTGCGGACCAACTTCATCAAATTCGGGCTGCAGAATTAGGACAATCGTTACTTAATGAAATTACAGGTCATGCTTTCGATGAACACTCAGACCATACTGGTGGTTATTACCGTTGTAGCGAAGATGTCAATGGCAATGGCACATTAGAAAGTACAGAAAAATGTACGTCAATCATGGGAAATGAAGAGAGTAATAATCGATTATTATTTGACGATGTTGATGATTATAACGGCATGGCGGTTAGCGATGCGAGCGTTGGTAACTATATTAAAAACTCGCAAGGAGAAGACCTAACGCTATATTTAGGCTATTCGTTAAAAGTGATGGTGTGTAATGACAGCGATTATGATGGTAATTGTTCGACTAATAGTAATAATTACACAGCTAAATTGATCACGGTTACGGTAACCACACCCACTGGCTTTGCTATTGATTTTTCCACGTATAAGGCGAATTTCTAATGGCTTGCGGTTCTCCTAAAGATAAAGGGTTTACCCTGATTGAAATGGTTACAGTGATTGTCATACTGGGAGTGCTTGCCGTTGGTATCAGTAGTTTTTTACAGTTTGGGAGTCGTATTTACCTTGAAACTAATGATAGAAGTCAATTGATTGCCAGCGCCCGTTTTGCTATTGAACGTTTAAATAGAGAAGTACGCCATGCTTTGCCCAATAGTCCAAGATTGATCGGTAGTAGCAATCAATGTCTTGAGTTCAGGCCCATTAGAGCGGCAGCAATATATACTGAAATACCTTTAAAGCCATTAGCTGCAGGGTCTACTATTAAAGTGATTCGTTTTGACGATCGTCAGTTTAGTAATAATTTAGAGGTAATTATCTACCCGTTAACCTCTGATGAGGCGTATCTACCGAGTAATAAAATCAGTGCCATTGATACTAACAGCCCAGTTTTTGATCACGACCCAGCAATAATCGAATGGTCTATCTTACTTGATGTGCCAATGCAATTTACACAAGGTTCTCCCACCAATAGGGTGTTTTTTATTGGGCAAGCCGTCAGTTATTGTATTGAAGGATCATTACTTAATCGCTATCAAAATTATACCAGTTATCGGGCCGATGGTGCTCCAAGTGTAACTCCGTCATTAATGGCTGAATTTCTTGATGGGGATAATCTAAGTAGCTTTCAGGTTAACTCGGCAAGTCAGTTAAGATCCGGAAATGTGTTAGTTAAACTAAACTTTAGTAAAAATGATGAAACTATTAGTTTTAATAATGAAATACAGGTGGTCAATGTCCCTTAAACCCATTCATGTTAGCAATATACATACCCAAGCTATGAATACCTCTCATAGACAACAAGGTAGTGCCTTAGTGATTGCGATATTTGTGATTATTGTGATGACATTACTAGGTACAGCATTAGTACGTATGCTGTCTAGCGAAGCTGAAACTGTTGCCTATGAAGTTATTGGTACGCGCGCTTTTCAGGCCGCTCAATCTGGCATGCAATGGCAACTACAACAAGTTTTTCCGCTAAATAGTAAAGGAATTGCGTGTCCTTTTACTGCTATAACACGCGACTTTACCAATAGTGGTGACGATGGAAAGGGATTAAAAAATTGTAAAGCCAAGCTTAGATGTAGCGATTTCGATGATTCTAGTGGTGACGTGAAATACTATCAGCTAGAAAGTACCGGTATTTGTGATATTGCAGGCGTGGAGACATTACGTACTATTTCAGTTGATGCGAGAACTATTTTGTAAAGAGAGTATTTATCCGTTAGCTATTGCCATCAAAAGTCCCCTTAACAATAGTTGTGAGGCGTGAGTAAATCGCAAAGGTATATTTATGCCTTTTTCTTAGTATTAACTAAACTGTAGTGAGTGTTTCTGCATTATCAGTGCAAGTGCGATGCTTGTTTATTTAGCCGGTTGAGAGTAACTTATGATTATTAAATCAATTGTTCAGCCTACGACAAATGGATATCAGTAAATGATGTTTCGTGTTTTTGTTACGCTTTTAAGTTTTTTATTTATACATGCCAATGTAGCTGCGCTAGAGTGTGATGCTGTATTTCCTGGCGACCAAACTTTTGCGGTAAAAGGTACTGCGTCTTTTGCTAAAAACAACAAGTGTAACGGAAAAGACTGTAATCCTGTTGACTTTTCTCGAGTTAGTCCTGTACCTACTATTTTACCCAATGGTGCTTTTTATGCGTCTACTATTAGCGATGGTGTGTATCAACATTCAACCTGGGGATTAGGTAAGAATGCTAATGTTGCGTTTTCAGGTTCGGGCACCGCAGTTATTTATTTTAACAGCAGTATCACTATCCGAAAAGGAACAGATATCAACACCGCTGGTAACCCCGAAAATGTATTAATTATAGTGAATGGCTCAGTCACAATAGAGCAAGACGTTAGAATAAATGGCAATATTTATTCAACGGGGAAAGCTTCGATTAAGAAAAATGTTAAAATCAATGGTGCTGTTTCTGCTGGAGGTTCTCTGAGCGTTGCTAAAGATGGAAAATACAATTATCAAGCTAGTTATATTGATAATATGGATGCACATGGCTTTTGTGGGCCTAGCACACCGGTAATACCTATTTCATGTAGTGCTAATTTACCTGCAGTGGCGTTTTCGGATGACTTTAGCAGTGTGACTAGTGGGTGGAAAAATACCAATTTCACCCGCAATGTAAGCAACTGGCCAGCTGACAGCATAACTAATTCCTCGGGTGAAAATACCGATATGGCCTTTGTCATTGCGAATGGCGAGTTACAAATAAATGGTGCTGTGACCACTAGAGGGGATAATGAATATGGCATGGTTAGTTATGACCTGTCACTTGACAATATAGATAAAGGCAATGTGACCAATTATGCTATTTCGTCTGATATCACAGCTAACAAAAGCGGTGAAAATAACGATTTGGGCATTGTCTTTGGTTATGAAGATGATAGTAATTATTATTTAGCCCGCTGGAATAAATATGGCACCAATTATGCCAGTAATACCTCTTTTCCTGGAGTATACCGCCGCTTAGAACTTGTTAAGGTTTCAGCTGGAAATGCTTCATTGTTGTCATCATCAGAAAATTTTGATGTAAACGACCCCTTTAATTTTGAAGTGGTTGTTAATGATCAAGGTACAGCCGTTTGTGTGAATGACACGGCAATGCTTTATAGTGCAACTGAGCAACCGGTATTAAAAGACTTTGGCATTTTTAGTTATGATAATGATGTCGGTGTTGAAGTTGATAATATTGAAGTACGCTGTGATGACTGTATGCTTGCTTTGCCAAAAGCGAATTATCGCTTTGACGAATGTCGTTACACAGGGGCTGATGGTGAGGTTATTGATCAAACTGGAAATTATAATGGTAAAACGATTGGGAATGTAGTTTCACTATCACCAGGAAATATCGAGAAAGCGGTAGATCTCTCATCTTCATCAACTTATGTGCAAACCAGTGTTCCTTTAACATCTTCTTTTAGTGTATCAACTTGGTTTAAAAGGCCAACATCGACTTCTGGTAATCGTTATTTTGCGCTTGGTGCTATGGCTGCAGGTGGTGATTTATTGTATTTAGATCGCGGTACCAACTGGCGTTGGGGGGTGTATAACGCTAGTAGTGGTTTATCTAAGCTAGGCACTTATAGTTTTAGCTCGCTTGATTATAATTGGCATCACATGGTGTTAATTCATGCAAATAATCAAACATCACTTTATATTGATGGTGTGTTAAAAGACAGCATAACAATACAAGCTAATGGTACCTTAAAATATATAGGTACTTCATATGATGAAATTAATACAAGAACACCACAAGACTTTCGTGCGCCGCTAGATGAGTTTATGGCATTTGATGGCGAATTGTCTCAAACACAAATTACTCAAATATATAATAATCAGCTAGCAAAAAATAATTATGATGGAAGTACCCGTGACCCGGTAGTTTGTAGTGACTTGATTGGCTTTTACCAATTCGAACAAACTGATTTTAGTTCAAATATTACGGATACCAGTGGCTTAGATAATCATGGTACAAATATTGGTGGGGCATCAACTTCGAATGGTAAATACTGCCGTGCTTTCGATGATAACGGCACTAATAGTAGTGTCTCTACCAACAATGCATTTTCGACAGGTGTTGATTTAGACGATGATGTTGGTACCAAAGGGACCATTAGTTTTTGGTTTAATAGTGAAACGAGTTGGAACCAAGGCGGGTATAACGGTGGCGAACGTACATTGTTCGATGCTAGTTTAAATAATGCTAATTCCGCCAGTGATAAATATTTTGCTTTAGAAATTCAAAGTGATGGGCGTTTACGCTTTACTTTTGAAGACAGTGTTGATGGTGATTTTTCTCTAGAGGAATCGTCATCTACCACAAGGAATGCCAATACTTGGTATTATGTTTCTGTTACTTGGGATTACACGACTGATACCTTCCAAATTTTGGTTGATGGCGTCGTTGTTGCAAAAAGGAATATAAATACTAATGGTCAAATGATTGATTTAGGTCCCCTTATCTTTGGAGATAACTCATCAACGTATTCAGCTAATAACAACAGTTCTCTTGCTTCTTGGACATCGGCAAATGGTAAGTTTGATGAGGTTCGAGTGTATTCTACTGTTAAAACATCGGCTGAAATTCAGGCCGATATGATAGACACCAATTGTGTTGCTTCACTTAACCATTATCAGATATTACATGATGGTAATGGCTTAACTTGTGATAGTGAAACGGTAACTATCATGGCGTGTAGTAATGTCTTTGACGGTACATGTAGTCCTGTAAATGAAAACGGTAGTTTTACACTTAACGTAACAGGAGCTAATAGTAGTATTGCTAAAACGGGCACATTTATTAATGGGGTTGGTACCGTTGATTTTAATTATATTATTCCCGAACAAGTTGCTTTAGCATTAAGTAATGAATCGCCTGCTCCAGCAGTTAATGGCATTTGTTTAAATGGAAATGTTGAAAGTTGTAATATGCAGTTTAGCGATGCTGGATTTAGGTTTTATTCCACAAGTGATAACACTCAAATTGGTAATCAAATCGCAGGAAAACCTTCTGAAACCTTGTATATTCAAGCGGTAGAAAAAAATACAGCAACAGGGCAATGTCAGGCGGCTTTAATTGGACAACATGCTATTGAGTTAGCCGCAGAATGCGAAAATCCAAGTAGTTGCAGTGCTAATGTAAGTGCCAAGGTTAGTGCTAATAGTAGCAATGTGGATATTTTAACCACCAATGCGGGTTCAGCTTTACTCAATGGCAATTTTTCTCCCTCTGTCTCATTAGATTTTGGTGATAGTAGCCAAAGTTATGCTTCGTTCACGCTAATGTACCCTGATGCAGGCCAAATTCGTTTACATGCCAAGTATAAGTTACCGGAGCCAGATCCTGCAAACCCTGTTAATCAATATATCAGCGGTACTAGCAATAGCTTTGTTGTCAGTCCGTTTGGTTTTTATATGAATTTTTCACCAGATAGCAATACTGGAAATACGTCGAATCCTGCGGCAACTAATGCGGGAGGTGATAAATTTAAAAAAGCGGGTGAGCTATTTACAACCACAATTACAGCTGTGCAATGGCAAAATGGTGATGATGCCACCAAGAACGATGATTTAGCCAATAACTTAAAAACACCTAACTTTGGTAATGAAATTAATCCATTAAGTAATGATGTGAGATTAACGCAAGACTTGGTCAAGCCTCTGCCTGGCGCACTAGGAAGCTTATCAAACTCTAATTTTATTAATTTTAATAATGGTATTGCTAAGCAAGATATTAGTTGGTCAGAGGTGGGGATTATTGCTATTACTGCCAACTTAGCGGAAATTAATTATCTGGGCGCGAATACAGTGACGACAACGGCTCCTTATGTTGGACGTTTTTACCCTGATCATTTTGCTATTGGTAATATAATCAACGGGGATATATATAGCCGATGCGAAGCAACAAATCTCCCTAAAAACTACACATATGTTGGTGAGAAAACGATTGCAGATGAAAGCATTGGCGCATTAAGCTACGGCGTTGTTCCAACATTCACTATCACTGCGAAAGCTTATTGTTCCAGTGGCACTTGTAGTACGACTGAAAATTATATTGATGGATTTGATAAATTAACTGACGATGAAATTAAGTTAGTTATTCCTTCACAAGATTATGTAGCGAAAGGAACAGATACGACGACTAAAGTCAATTTAAGTGCCTCTATAAATACACCTAGCATGGTCAATGATAAAGGGGTCATCACTTACACGTTCAACCCTGATGATCACTATGTCTATATCCATGATAATAATTCAAAAAGAGCAGAATTTATTGCGGATATTAATCTTGAAGTTAGTCGAATTGTCGAACTAGAAGATGATGTTAAAGCTAGAGATGCTGATCCAAGCGATGATAGTGACTTTTCTGGGGTATTAACCTTACACCCAACGGGTACTTTAATTCGTTTTGGTCGCTGGACTATTGAGAATGCTTACGGCCCTGAAACTGCTGATTTAATTAGTCCGATGGCAATTGAAGTATTCGATGGTAATAAATTTATAACTCATGTTGATGATAGTTGTACATCGCCATTAATTACTGCGAAGAAAACGAATAATCCTCTGAATTTATTTGATTACTTGTTAACAGATGAGGATACAAGTGATAACTTGAATATTGCGAATACTGACGCATCTATCAGTGGAAAGTTTGAAAATGGCTTATTTGATAAGTTTATCTTTAGTGCGCCAAATAATAATAGACAAGGGCCGCTGAAGTTAGAGTATGAAGTGCCGTCGTGGTTAAAATATGACTGGACTGATGGTGATGGCCCTTATACAGATAATCCAAGGTCATTAATCTCTTTTGGCTTATTTCGAGGCAACGATCGTATCATTTCATGGCGAGAAGTGGGAAATTAAGACCTTTTGAGCCTTTTAATGAAAAAAATTGCAATTTATTACGTTTTTTTCGAAAAACAGGCATCACATATTGTGAAACCTAAGGTATGATTAGCCAATTCAAAAAATAATTACAATGTTCAGGCAATGACTTGCCTTGTCTACGCAGAAAGGACAATTAGACCTTATGTTTAAAAAATTACGCGGCATGTTCTCAAATGATTTATCAATTGATTTGGGCACAGCCAATACACTTATTTATGTAAAAGACCAAGGCATAGTATTAGATGAACCATCGGTAGTCGCTATTCGTCAAGATCGCTCTGGTGGTTCTAAAAGTGTAGCTGCAGTAGGTGCAGCGGCAAAACAAATGCTAGGGCGAACTCCTGGTAATATTGAAGCTATCCGCCCAATGAAAGATGGCGTTATCGCTAACTTTTTTGTGACTGAAAAAATGTTGCAATACTTTATTAAGCAAGTACACAGTAACAATTTTCTTCGTCCAAGTCCTCGTGTATTAGTATGTGTACCTTGTGGTTCAACACAAGTTGAGCGTCGTGCTATTAGAGAGTCTGCTTTAGGTGCTGGTGCACGTGAAGTCTATCTTATCGATGAACCTATGGCAGCAGCTATTGGCGCGGGTATGCCAGTATCAGAAGCAACCGGTTCAATGGTGGTTGATATCGGTGGTGGTACAACTGAAGTTGGCATCATTTCACTTAATGGCGTGGTCTATTCTTCATCAGTTCGTATTGGTGGAGACAAATTTGATGATGCCATTATTAATTATGTGCGTCGTAATTTTGGTAGTTTAATTGGTGAAGCTACGGCTGAGCGCATTAAACATGAAATTGGCTCTGCTTATCCAGGTGAAGAATTAATTGAAATTGAAGTGCGAGGTCGTAATTTAGCTGAAGGTGTTCCTCGTAGCTTTACACTCAACAGCAATGAAATTTTAGAAGCATTACAAGAGCCATTAACCGGTATTGTTAGTGCTATTATGGTGGCATTAGAACAATCACCCCCAGAACTTGCCTCTGATATTTCAGAACGTGGTATGGTACTTACTGGCGGTGGCGCTTTGTTGAAAGACTTAGATCGCTTGTTAATGGAAGAAACCGGTATTCCGGTTGTTGTTGCTGATGACCCATTAACCTGTGTTGCTCGTGGTGGTGGTAAAGCGTTAGAAATGATTGATATGCATGGCGGTGATTTATTCTCTTACGAATAAATCTAGGTTAGATAAAAACATCATAAATTGTTATTCTGTTAGGCGATGCTTTAGTCATCGCCTAATGTCATTTATTAACACTAGTTGCTAGCGGAGAATTTAGCGCATCAATGAATCCGATATTTAAACACGGCCCATCTGCTCAGCATAGACTCATTATGGTGCTTCTTTTGTCGGCAACCTTCATCTTCTTTGATCATAAAATGGGTAGCTTTGATGTGGTGCGTGGTTATTTGCAGTCATTAGTCAGTCCATTACAATATATTGCTTCAACACCTAAAAATGCGGTTGATTGGGCGGTAGAAAACTTAGTCACAAGAAAAGCACTCATGGCACAAAATGAGCAGTATCGAGCAAATGAATTGTTATTAAACGAACAATTAATGCAACTTGATATGCTCAAGAAAGAAAATAATCGTTTACGTTTATTATTAGCTTCGCCATTACGGACCGATGCACAAAAAATGGTGGCAGAAATTCTGTCAGTGGACAGTGACCCGTATTCTCATCAAGTGGTGATTAACCGTGGTGCCAATGATGGTGTCTTTGAAGGTCAAGCGGTTATCGATTATAAAGGTATTGTTGGACAAGTTTTGCATGTGGGGACTATTACCAGTCGCGTTCTGCTTATTACTGATGTGACTCAAGCAGTACCCGTTAGAATTAGCCGAAATGGTGTGCGTTTAGTTGCTAATGGCACTGGCACGTTGGATAAACTCACTCATAATTTTGTGCCTCATAGCACAGATATTCGAGAAGGGGATGTGTTAGTTACCTCAGGATTAGGTGGGAAATATCCAGAAGGATATCCTGTTGCTAAAGTCACTTTGGTACGACAAGACGAATCACGTCCTTTTGCTCAGGTGCAAAGTGAGCCTGTTGCTCAAATCGATCGACTGCGTTATTTATTATTATTATGGCCAAAAGATAAAGATGGTTCATTTTCCTCTTTTCCAAAGAGCAAAGAGGAGATGAATTAAGATGTTTGCACATAATGGTATTATTATATTACTCACATTTATTGTGGCATTAATGGCTACGATTATGCCGTTGCCAATCGCTGTTGATGCTTTTCGACCCGACTGGATTTTAGTGGTTGTTTTATATTGGTGTTTAGCACTACCTAATCGAGTTAATGTGATTACGGCTTGGTTATTTGGCTTGCTTCTCGATATTTTATTGGGATCCATATTAGGAATACATGCTGCAGCTATGGCGTTATCTGTATATATTATTGCCGGTAACTTTCAAAAAATTAGAAATTTTTCAGTGTGGCAGCAAGCACTGATTATGGGGATTTTATCTGCCCTTTATCATTTACTGGTTTTTTGGTTTCAACGTTTCTTAACGGATGCTGTCTTTTTACCACAGTATTTATATCCAGTAATAACAACAATTGTTCTATGGCCATGGGCGTTTTTATTACTGAGAAAAATTCGCCGTCATTTTAAAATTAAGTAATATGAATTCAACGCTTATACTTGCCTCACAATCCCCTCGACGCAAAGAGTTACTTGCACAGCTAGGTTATCAGTTTGACTGTATCAGCGCAGATATTGATGAAAGCTTATTCAAAAATGAAAAGGCGAGTGACTATGTAAAACGACTTGCGTTAGCAAAAGCCCAACATGTGGCTAAAACGCAAGCAGACACGACAATTGTTTTAGGGTCTGATACAACTGTAGTCTATCAAGGTAAGATATTAGGTAAGCCTAAAGATCTTGCTGAAAGTCACTCGATATTGTCTCAGCTCTCTAATTGTACTCATCAAGTATTAACATCTGTAGCGGCAGTACAAGCACATCACAGTAAAGTCATCTTAGTGGCTACTCATGTCACGTTTAAAAAGTTAACTGAACGTGAGATAGTGAATTATTGGCATACGAATGAACCGCAAGATAAAGCCGGTTCTTATGGCATTCAAGGTATTGGTGGACAATTTGTAACTCATATTGATGGCAGTTACAGCGCAGTTGTTGGCTTACCTTTATTTGAGACTGCACAACTGCTTGCGGAGTTTAATTTACCCACAAGTATTCAGCGAAAAGGCGAGTAATAATGAACGGCGAATTATTAATCAATGTTACACCAAGTGAAACACGAGTCGCACTAATTGAAAATGGCGTGCTACAAGAAGTTCATGTCGAGCGTGAAGCGCGCAGAGGGCTAGTTGGGAATATTTATCTGGGTAAAGTCATTCGAGTTTTACCAGGAATGCAAGCTGCATTTGTTGATATAAATTTAGACAAAGCTGCTTTTTTACATGCCTCTGATATTAATTCAACCTTGATACTTAATGAAGAAAAAGAGTCAAGTCAGGTGCCTGATATTCGTAGCTTAGTGCATGAAGGACAACATATTGTCGTTCAAGTTGTTAAAGACCCTCTAGGTACTAAAGGAGCTAGGCTAACTACCGATATTACAGTAGCGGCACGTTATTTAGTATTAATGCCTAATGCGAGTCATGCGGGTATTTCGCAACGGATTGAAGATGCAAGTGAACGTAACCGATTAAAAGAAATTATTACGCCATACTGTGATGAACATCAAGGTTTTATTGTACGAACAGCCGCTGAAGGTGTTGGTGAAAATGAATTAAAGCATGATGCGGAATTTTTACGAAGAGTGTGGTCTAAGGTATTAGAGCGTAAACAACGTAAACAAACGAAAGCGCCTTTATACCAAGATTTATCGCTTGCTTTTAGAGTGTTGCGAGACTTTGTTGGCATTTCGTTAGAGCGTATCAGAGTTGACTCTAAGTTAACATTTGATCAATTAAGTGAATTTACCAATGAGTTTGTGCCAGAGTTGACCGAAGTGATGGAATACTATCCTGGGGAACGACCTATTTTCGATCTGTTTGATGTTGAAAATGAAATTCAAAGAGCATTGCACCGAAAAATTACGTTGAAGTCGGGGGGCTATTTGATAATAGATCAAACGGAAGCCATGACCACTATTGATATTAATACCGGCGCTTTTGTGGGGCACCGGAATTTGGAAGAAACTATTTTTAATACCAATATTGAAGCAACTCAAGCTATCGCTAGACAATTAAGGCTACGTAATTTGGGTGGCATTATTATTGTTGATTTTATCGATATGATCGACGAAGACCATAAGAAACGTGTGTTGCATAGCCTTGAGTCTGCTATGGTTAAGGATAAAGTTAAATTTAGTATTAGCGGTTTTTCAGCGTTAGGTTTAGTTGAAATGACACGCAAGCGAACACGAGAAAGCCTTGAGCATATTTTATGCGGGGAATGCGAAGTTTGTTCAGGACGAGGTAATTTAAAAACTGTTGAAACAGTCTGTTATGAAATTCTAAGGGAGATTGTTAGGGTTAATCGTGCTTACGATGCTGACAAGTTTATTGTTTATGCGTCAACATTAGTGAGTGAGTCACTCATTAATGATGAGTATCATAATCTCGCTGAGTTAGAAGTTTTTATTGGTAAGCAAATTAAAGTGCAAACAGAAACTATGTATAATCAAGAGCAGTTTGACGTTGTTATGATGTGATTGACGGGTAAAATTAGCTGATTGTTGTATATGTGGATCTAGTTAAATGTTATTAAAAGAGTGTGAATGAGTATTTCTAAAGTTTCAAACCGTTGGTTAAACCGTTTTTACAAAATCATCGCAATTTTGTTGGTTACCTTCGCGGTTTTGATCAGCTCGTTAAGGTTATTATTACCTTATGCTCATAATTATCGTCTTGATTTTCAAAACTATATAAATTCTACCTATCAAAGTAATATTGTTATTGGCTCACTCCACATGGATTGGACAAGTTCTGGACCGTCTATGGTTGCCAATAATGTGAGTTTTTTGCAAACGGATGGCGCAGAGATTTTTATTGGTTCCATTGATTTTAACCTTGATTTTTGGCGTAGTCTTCGTCAATTAAACTTGGTCACTAAAGCCTTAACGCTTGATGGCGTGAAAGTTTTTGTTGATAAAACACTCATTAAAAAAGCAGGTGACAATCAACAGCTAACGCTTGTTGATAATGTGATTGACCTATTTTTACAACGTATTAATCGTTTTTCGTTAAATAATAGCCAAGTTGTTTATCGCACGGAAAAAGCGGAAAGAATTTTTTTAATTAATGAATTAAATTGGCTTAATCGAGGTAATCAACATCGTGCTGAAGGGCAAGTCATTATTGATGGCTTAACTTCAAACAATTTGAATATTTCGCTAGCTGTTGAAGGAAAAAAACTGACTGAAATGCAAGGCATGCTTTATGTGAAAGCAAATAAAGTCAATATTACGCCTTGGCTTGATAAAGTGTTAGCGATTAAAGATGAAGATACCCACTCTTCAATTAATTTTGATGCTTGGTTATCAATAGAAAAGGGCGGCATTCATAAAGTGCAAGTCGCTTTGGGCGATAACCAAATTGCATGGCAACACTTAGCAAGCACTCAAACGTTCGATGTCAAACAAGGGCATCTATTATTTGATAATATTGATGACAGTCAAAACTTTACATTAAATACCTCATCACTGTCTTTTAGCTCTAATGATCGAAATTGGCAACCGTTGCAGATCGCTGTGACTGCTAAAAATAATGAATATCATGGCTATATGTCAACGCTAGATGCAAAAGGTATTGCGCAATTAGTCCCATTATTCACTAATCATACTGAAGTCAGAGAATTGCTTTATGGTTTATCGCCAGAGGGAAGTATTCATGATTTACTTTGGCAATTCAAAGAGGAGCAGCTGAGTGTAAATGCACAGTTTTCTGAATTGGCGGTGAATTATTATCAAGGTATTCCTAAAGTAAACCATGTTTCTGGCGAAGTTATCTATCGTGACAAACAATTGTTGATTAACTTGAATAGTCAAAATGGAGAGATTGATTTTAATAAACATTTTATTCAACCGATCCCTTATCAGAGTTTAGCAGCCACCGTATCTTTATTTTTTAAAACGAACCAATTTTTGACTAAAGTGGAAAATATTGAATTTTTATCGGATGAGATCACCCTTTCTGGTGAGTTAGCTGTAGAGGCGATAAATGAGCAGCCTGTGACCATGGCATTGTTAGTTGATCTGCAGAATGTTGATGCTAAAAATGCTTCCCATTACTATCCTCAGTTGTTAATGGGAAAAGACCTAGTTAACTATTTAAATCAATCGCTAATTAGTGGTCAAGTAAAACAAGCACAAGTCTTATTTAATGGGCCTTTGGTCGAGTTTCCTTTTACGCAACATCAGGGGGTTTTTACTGTTGATGCTGAGTTGATAAATTCAACATTCCAATTTGATCCTAAATGGTCTGCTATAAAGAATTTTAACGGTAATTTAAATTTTACTAACAATAGTATGCTGATCACTGGCCGTTCTGGTTTACTTGAAGGGATAGATGTTACCGGTGTTACAGCTCGAATAGATGAATTGATTGGAGCACAAATTTTACAGATAGATGCAGGTTTTGCGCAAACACAAGCCAATGATGTTACTCGTTTAATGCAAAAAAGTCCGTTAGCTGATAGCGTTGGGGCAGTTTTAGAACAGGTAAAAATTAGTGATGATATAGCAGGGACTTTTGCTCTAACAATTCCTTTAGCAGACACACATAATACGGTTGCTAAAGGGACAGTACATTTCTCCAATAACCAAGTGGCATTACAAGCACCGGCGATGCTGTTTAAACAAGTTAACGGACAACTTAATTTTACCAATGATGTTATCACTACTGAAAATATTGCGTTGCTTTGGCGTGATATGCCGTTGAAATTAAATGTTACTGCCAAAACAAACGCTAATTATTATCAAACAGATATCAATATTAATGCGCTTTGGCCTCAACAATCGTGGCAACAGCAATTACCCCAATTACTGAAATCTTATGCTGAAGGTCCAATACAGTGGCAAGGTGAGTTAACCCTCAAAAATGGTGATGATGGGCAGTTTAACTATGAGTTATCTGTGCTTTCTGATTTAGCTGATACACAGTTAAAACTACCTGCACCTTATACCAAAGCAAAAGGGAAGAAACGCTCAGTGTTTGCTAAGGTCAAGGGTGACATTAAGCAATCAACAATAGATGCAGTTGTTGGCGAACAATTTAACTTTTATGGCGTGTTAGATCACGACTTAGCGACTTTTTCACGTGCCCATTTAATATTAGGGCGTGAAGACATGTTGTTACCTTTAAGTGGTTTTCATATAACGGCGAACCTCGCTGAAGCAGACCTCCTGCAGTGGCAACCTTTAGTTGTGGATATTATTGATTCAATCGCCGAAATCCCAGCAAGTAATAATAATACGCCTCCTTTATTAGCCCAGCCTCAACGTATTCGCGGTAATATTGCACAATTGCATTTATTAGATGAGACACTCGATGATGTCTCGTTTAATTTACTTGATCAACAATCGTGGTGGTTGCTAGAACTTACTAGTGAACAAGCCAGGGCTGATGTGAAATTTTTTCCTGATTGGCTCAAACAAGGCATTGCGGTTAATGCAGATTTCATCAATATAGCAAATAATGCGGTAGCGGCAAGTTCTAGTAAACAAACAGCTGTTATTCCTATTCCAGAAAAAACCAAAGCAGAGATAACCAAAGAAAATGCCATTATCGATAAGGTTTTTGCTAATGTCCCCCCAGTTAGCTTTAGTTGTAAACACTGTCAATATAATGGTCTCGATTTAGGACAAGTAGACTTTTCCATTAAACGTGAAAATGATGAGTTAATTGTCCTGAATAATTTTATTGCTAAGCGGAAAAAGAACAGTCTTAATTTTGATTTAAAATGGCAAAAACTGGGTAATGATTATTTGACTAACATTGACGGTGAGTTAGACCTTGATGATGTCGAGCAAGAACTTAAACAACTTGGCTTTGCTTCTCTTATTAAAGATAGTGGCGTTACTACCAGTTATAACCTTAAATGGCAGGGGGCACCCTATCAGTGGAATGTTGAGACACTTAATGGTGATATTAATACTCGATTAAATGATGGTTATTTAGCCGATGTTGACGATAAAGGTTTACGGATATTTTCGGTATTAAGTTTACAGTCATTAGTGAGAAAGTTAACACTCGATTTTCGTGATATTTTTAGTGACGGTATGTTTTATAGTGAAATTAATGCCAAAGCGCATATCAAAGATGGCGTGCTTTATACTGATAATGCAAAAATGAAAGGGGCCGCGGGTGACTTATCAATTAAAGGAAATACTAATTTAGTTGAAGGGAATTTAGATTACCGTATGTCTTACAAACCTAATTTCAGTTCAAGTTTACCTGCAATTGCATGGATTGCTACCTTGAATCCGGTGACTTTTTTAGGGGCGTTAGCATTAGATGAAGTGCTTATTTCTAAAGTCTGGTCCGAATTTAACTTTGAGCTCACCGGTAATATTAATGATCCTAACCTGCGAGAGGTTAATCGTAAGAGTCAAAATATTAGTGTCGGTCGGTCAACGCCACCACATATTGTAGATATTGAAGCACTTCCTCAAAGTGATAACAAAAAAGAGAATGAACAGCCTCCAAAAGAATTCAATATGCAGGATAAAACAGATGGTTAAATTATCGGTAGTACAAATGTGCTCTGTGCCTAATGTCGCTCAGAATTTAGCTTTTATCGACGAACAGCTTTCATTGTTAGCTGTTACGGGGGAGCATATTGTATTATTACCGGAATGTTGTTTGTTTTTTGGCGGAAAAGACTCAGAGCAACTTGCCTTAGCTAAGGAAACTGCTTTAGATAACAGTTTAGTCAATGCATTAGCTGAGTTAGCTAAAAAATATCAAGTTATTTTAGTGGCCGGTAGTATTCCCCTATTAGCTGAAAATGGTGAGAAATTTACTAATTCATGTTGCGTGTTCTCCCCGCAAGGTGAACAAATCGGTCGATATGACAAGTTACATTTATTTGATGTAGCTGTTGACGATAATGAAAAAAGTTACTCAGAATCACGCTTTACCCAAGCAGGAAGTAAAACAGCTGTATTACCAGTAACCGATGAAGTTAATCTGGGTTTGTCTATTTGTTATGATCTACGTTTCCCTGAGTTATACCGCACACTTGCTACTTTAGGGGCTAACGTGATCACAGTACCAAGTGCATTTACTAAAGTCACAGGTAAAGCCCATTGGCAGGTGTTACTTCAAAGTAGAGCGATAGAAAATCAAGTTTACATCGTTGCAGCCGGTCAGTCTGGACTGCATGAAAATGGACGAGAAACATGGGGGCATAGTATGATCATTAGCCCTTGGGGAGAAGTACTTACTTGTTTGGAAGACGAAGTAGGACTTACCACTACCACTTTCTCAGTTAAAAGTTTGCAAAAAGTACAACAAGCGATGCCAGTACAGGCACATAACCAGTTTATAACCAAGTTGAAATGATATGAATAATGTAGAGCAAGAGCTCTTGGCAGATAGCCAGCTAGATCCCAGTTTCCTTAATAAAATTCTTTCAAGTATTCATCAGCGACAAGTTGATTTAGCCGATCTTTATTTTCAGTCGAGTTGTCATGAATCTTGGATGCTAGAAGATGGTATCGTAAAAGAAGGTTCGTATAATATCGAACGCGGCGTTGGTGTTCGTGCCATTTCAGGTGAAAAAACAGGTTTTGCATATTCTGACGATATTACTCCAGAGGCACTTACCATTGCAGCAGATGCCGCGAAAGGCATTGCTAATGCGGGAAAAAGTGGCACTGTTCATGCGCTGAAAAAACAACATGTTCCTTTGATTTATCAAGCAAATGATCCCTTATCAAGTTTAGCCCAAGAGCAAAAAATCACGCTATTACATGAGGTTGAAGCTCATGCTAGGTCGATAGATTCAAGAGTTAAACAAGTCATTGTGAGTTTATCCGGTGTGTTTGAAAAAATCTTAGTGGCTGCAAGTGATGGCACTTACGCAACAGACATTCGTCCATTAGTGAGATTGAATTGTTCAGTATTAGTTGAAGAGAATGGTAAACGCGAACGTGCAAGTGCTGGCGGCGGTGCTCGTACTGATTATGGTTATTTTTTTGAGCCTATTAATGGTAAAGCACGATACTTAAGCTATGCCGATGAAGCTGTTCGACAAGCTTTAGTTAACTTAGTGGCAACCGAAGCTCCTGCAGGAAATTTCCCTGTAATTTTAGGTAATGGTTGGCCTGGCGTTTTATTACATGAAGCTGTAGGACACGGTTTAGAAGGGGATTTTAACCGTAAAGGCTCTTCAACATTTTCTGGCCGAATAGGCGAGAAAGTAACCTCTGAACATTGTACTATTGTTGATGACGGTACTTTGCAAAACAGACGAGGTTCTTTGTCTATTGATGATGAAGGTACTCCATCTCAATATAATGTCTTAATTGAAAAAGGCATTCTCAAAGGTTATATGCAAGATAAACATAATGCTGGACTGATGGGGGTAAAACCTACAGGTAATGGTCGTCGTGAATCTTATGCGCACTTACCTATGCCTCGAATGACAAATACTTATATGTTAGCCGGTGAGCATGAGCCGAAAGATATTATTGCGACAGTTAAAAAAGGGATTTATGCGCCGCATTTTGCTGGTGGGCAAGTGGATATTACCTCAGGTAAATTTGTTTTTACTAGTTCTGAAGCTTACTTAATTGAAAATGGGGAAATCACTACGCCAATAAAAGGCGCTACTTTAATTGGCAGTGGACCTCAAGCCATGCAAAACGTCAGCATGGTAGGTAACGATCTTGCTTTAGATGCTGGGGTTGGTGTTTGTGGTAAAGATGGGCAAAGTGTGCCCGTTGGTGTTGGTCAACCCACGTTGAAAATTGATGAAATGACTGTTGGCGGTACTCAATAGTTTATTTAAGCATATTAATTAACTTGGTTGAGTTACGTTAATAATACAATGAATGAAAGGCGCTTATCTTCTGATATTAGCGTCTTTTTTATTTTTGGGAGCATTGTTTTTTATTCGCTTGTGTTATATTATCACATTAATTATGAAGTATACTAATCGAAAACAGAACATCATACGCCAGTTAACCAGCTTATTTTTGCTGGTTTTTTTGTTGTTTTCTGCGGTTGGTCATACACATAAAGTTGATGTTACAAAATCTAATGGTGGCCAGCAAGAATGTTACTTGTGTCAGCATCTTTTAGATAGCGTCCCGGGCAAAATAAAGTTGGCGCCTGTTGATATTGGTCAATTCAATCAAAGTTTGGCTCAACCTTATATCGTTACTAGTTCTCAATCATTCTATTTATCTCCTCAACTTAGAGCACCACCGACAAGCTTTTAGGGCTTATTCATTAAAGTCGCATCCTGCGTTTTTAAGTATTTGATTAGCCCTAGGTTTGTTAGCTTTATTGTCTACTTGTACTGCTTTTTTCTTAATTAGGTGTTGAATTTGATCAAAATTTCCCTAGTGAGTTATCAGTACTAAAGCTATCAATCCTGATTTTTATATGAACTATTAATTTAAAAACTTAGGTGAAATGAACATGATGTTAAATAAAATTACGGCAGCTTGTCTGCTGTCAGTAATGTATAGTCAATCGAGTTATGCACAAGATATTAGCGGTACAATCAAAAGTCTTTCAGGACAACCAATAGCTAATGCTAAAATAAGTGCTGTTGGCGGTAATAAGGTGGTTACGACGGATAAAAACGGTCAGTTTACCATTACAGATTTAGCTAATGGTACTGTCGAGTTACACATCACGGCAAAAAACTTTAGTCATAGAAATGAGCGACTCACCTTAGGCAATACTAATATTGCAAACCTTGACTTAGCCCTAGTACCAAGTGTTATGGAAGTGATCGATGTTAATGCAACACCACTTCACTCATCAAATATTGAATCAGCCTTGCCAGTGAATGTATTGGCAGCGGATGAACTGCGTACCAAGCATTCTTCAACATTAGGTGAAACGCTAAAAAATGAAGTAGGGGTTCATTCTTCTTATTATGGTCCAGGATCAAGTAGTCCTATTATTCGTGGGTTAGATGGCCCCCGAGTACTTATTACCCAAAATGGTTTAGATGTAGGGGATGCCTCTCGTGTAGGACCAGATCATGCGGTTTCATCAGATACCGCAAATGCACAGCAAGTGGAAGTATTACGCGGACCAGCAACGCTCTTTTATGGAAGTGGTGCCATTGGTGGTGTTGTTAATGTTGTTGATAATCGAGTACCAAAAACGTTAGATAAAAGCGTCGATTATATGGCTAAACATAATGATGTAGCGGATGAAAACGAAGTCTCTTTAGGTGTGAACTCATCAGTTGATAACTTCGCGATTCATTTAGATGGATATTGGCGTCAATCAAATGATTATGAGATCCCTGGTTACGCAGAATCTGCAAGACTGCGAGAGGAAGAAGCTCTTCAAGATGAAGATCATGATGACGAAGAGGAAGCAAAAGGCGTTTTAGCTAATAGTGATGGTAAAGCGTCAGGTTTTACTATTGGATCGAGTTATATTTTTGATGACGGTTTTGTTGGTTTCTCTTATGGAAGAACGGATCGTACATACGGGATTGTAGGTCATAGTCATGAAGATCATGACCACGATGAGGATGAAGAAGATCATGATGAAGATGAAGAGGGTGGTGAGGAACGTGTTTATGCCGATTTAAGTCAGGATAAATACCAAATGTTAACCGAGTGGAACCTTGATAATGACTTTTTCAGTCAATTAGCTGGGAAAATGTCTTATACCGATTATCAACATCAAGAGATTGAAAATGGTGCTATCGGTACTGTATTTAAAAATGAATTGTTTGAAGCACGTTTTGATGCTTTTCATCAAGAATATAATGGTTGGAAAGGCGCGTGGACAGTACATTATAAAAATACCGATTTTTCTGCACAAGGTGAAGAAGCTTTTACTCCTCCTTCAGAAACTGAATCTATCGCAATGGCATGGATAGAGGAAAAACATATTGATAATGTGTTGGTGCAATTAGGTGCTCGAATTGAACATATTTCATTAAATATTACCGATGAGATGTTTAATGATGAGATCACTGGGTTAGCAGATGAAGAATATACCTTTACGCCAACAAGTGCCTCTTTAGGTTTAGTTTGGGATTATCAATCCGGATATAATCTTGGTATGTCAGTAGGGGTATCGCAACGTGCTCCTTCAGCGGCTGAGTTATTTTCATTTGGCCCACACATAGGCACAAGTAGCTATGAAATAGGGGCTTTGTATCAAGCTGAGTTTCATGATGGACATGATCATAATCACTTCGGCCTCAGTGATAGTAAAGCTGAAATTGAAACCTCTTATAACCTAGATTTAACATGGCGTAAATTTGAAGGGGATTTAGGTTTTGTTATTAGTGCATTTTATAATCGCATAAATGATTACTATTACTCTCAGAACACTGGCTTATTCTATAGTGATGAGCATGAAGATGATCACGATGCAGAGATGGAAGAAGAGTCAGGGTTACCTATTTATAACTACCAGCAAAATGATGTTGAACTTTACGGTTTTGAAGCTGAATTTGTTTATCAAATTAATAGCCAGCTAAAAGGTACTGTGTTCACTGATTATATAAGTGCATCACTTGTTGATGGTGGTGATTTACCGAGAATACCACCCATGCGTATTGGTGGCTTATTGAACTATCAAGCAAATGACTATGATGCTGAAATTTCGGTAAGTCGTTACAACAAACAGTCTGATATAGCGACATTAGAAACAAGCACTGATGGATATACTATGGTCGATGCACATGTAAACTATTATTTAGACGGGATTGGTGATGATTTTGTACTATTTGCTAAAGTGAGTAATTTAACTAATGAAGATGCACGTGTTCATTCTTCATTTTTAAAAGATTTAGCACCATTACCAGGTAGAGGTTTTACTGTAGGGGTTCGTGGAAGTTTTTAGAGATTAACTAATTAAGACTAAACCAGTCGCTGTTATATTAAGCGGCTGGTTTAGTCAATTGTTTATGTAAGTTTAATACCATCAGGTTCGATAGTTAACTTGCCTTGTTTTAATAAGTTACCAACCGTCGCTTTAAAGGTTTTTTTACTTACACCTAATTCCTTTTTAATTAACTCAGGGTCACTTTTATCATTTAACGGGCTTTGTCCGCCATTTTTAGTTAAATAAGTGATCAACTGGCTACTAAAGTCATTTACTTTATCATTGCCGGTACGCGTTAGACTAAGGTCAATACGTTCATCTTCACGTACTTGTTTAATATACCCTATTAGTTTTTGTCCAACTCTCAAGGGTTGGAAAATTTCATTGTCGTACAATAAACCCCAATGTTTATCATTGATTATAGCTTTGAAACCAAGATCCGTTTTTGCTGCAATTAATAACTCAACCTTTTCACCTGCTTGGTAATCCGAAGGCCATACATCAACAAATTTATCAATTTTACTTGAAGCAATAAGTCGTTGAGTATTGTGATCAAGAGAAATTCGAACAAGGTAATGACGACCGACTTCCATTTCTTTGTGTTGCTGGTTGTAAGGTACGAGCAAATCTTTTGGCAACCCCCAATCTAAAAAGGCGCCCATCTTGTTGATTTGAATAACTTTAAGTGAGGCAAATTCATCTACTTGAGCAAGTGGTTTTTGTGTTGTTGCTACTAGTCGGTCAGCTGAATCTAAATAAATAAACACAGAGAGGGAGTCACCTACCTTACATTGAGCGGGAAGATAACGATTAGGTAGTAAAATTTCACCTAAGTCATCGGCATTTAAATATGCGCCATTTTCTTTGATTGCAATTACAGGTAGGGTGTTAAATTTGCCAATATCAGCCATAGTTTTTCATTAATTAGTGTGTAAAAATATAAATATACTTCATTATACCTTAACCACCTTAATATGCGAGTTTCAGTGAGTTTAGACTGTACCCAAAGGTAAAAGCAGAAGTCATTTTGAAAAAATGATGTTATTGATCGATGATGATATCTTTAGCTTGAATATATTCACTTTGTCGTAAATGTAATAAGTCTGCAATTCGTCGAATGGTGTGTTGTTCGATTGCACTAACCTCACCATCAGCTAATGCTAATAACCATAAGTGTTTTACCATCTCTATTTTATCTTCAATAGCGTAAGTTGCATTGATTTTAGACGTGAATGTATAAAAATCTGTTGCACTTTCGCTGGTATGCATTGCTTCTTTGATCAGAAGCTCCACTTCGTCTTGTGTAAGGTTAAAGCGGTGACTGATGATTTGAGCAAGTTGTATCATCTCTTGTAGCTCTAATTTACCGTCTGCGCGCATCACTTCACACAGTAATACAGTTGATGCCATCTCGATGGAGAGTTCGTCCGTCGGTAACGATTCATTTTCAAGAATTAACGCATTAATAAAGAGTTTTATTTTCGTAATCATTGTTTGGCTAAACTAGTGTAATTTCACTATAGCATCTAAAGGAATGCGGGGTAATGCAAGTTTTAAATGTAATAATTCGTTGCCTAAAAGTTACCCGTGTTGTGAATTGTTTAGCATTCTTATCCTGACTAAAGCTATAATAACGGGTTGTTTAGTAATAGCTTTCCATATGACTTTGTTAAATCAAATAAAGGTGGGTTAATTTCAAACCGAGGAATATTTCATTCTTGGGGGGAGTTGGTTATATTGCCGAAAAAATTTAACAAAAATATAAAATTTAGTTAATTATGCTAAGTGTGAAAAATAAACCTAAAAAAAAAGTCGATATTTGTATTTATGACTTTTTAGGTTTTCACATTTAACTCATTGTTAATATTAAATAAAAATAAATTAGTTTGTTTCTTTATTCCTTTTTTTATTATCGGCTCAAATCTTGTAATAAGCATTTACACTTTAGTTAAAATTCAGACGGTCAATTAGTTATCATATTGACCATAATAAAATAATCATGAACGATAACGATCTAAATCATTATTAAGTGAGTATTTATAAGGGTGTTCAATTGGACTGTACTTACTTAATAATAATTCGGACTGTTATACATTACTTGGGGAATTAGTGATGATAAGAAAAAAACAAATATTTGTACCACTAGCAATACTTGCTGCAGGCATATTACTGTTTGTATTGTTTTCAAGTATGAAAAAACCACCTGAAGAAAAAGAAAAAATTGATAAAACACCTATTGTTGCAGTAGAGCCTGTGACTATGGGACCAATGATATTAGAAGTAAATTCTTATGGTGTAGTTACCCCAAAGTATGAGACTGAATTAGTCGCCCAAGTCAGTGGACAAATTGTCGAATTATCGCAAAAGTTTGAACGTGGTGGTTTTGTCAAGGAAGGGCAATTACTTGCTCGTATTGATCCTAATGACTATGAAGCGGCATTAATTGATGCACAAGCTAACTTAGCGTCTGCAAGAGCAGCTTTAGAAAAAGAACGTGCCCAAGGTAAAGTGGCCGAACGTGAATGGAAAGAAATTACCGATACCTCGCCTACTGAGTTAAGTTTACGTAAACCTCAACTCGCACAAGAAATAGCTCGCGTAAAAGCAGCTCAAGCTTCTGTTTTAAGAGCTCAGCGTAATATGGAACGTACTGAAGTCAGAGCTCCTTATGATGCCATGATTGAAAGCCGTAACATCGGACTAGGTTCATTTGTTGGCACAGGCAGTAATATTGGAAAACTGCTTGGAACAGCGGTTGCTGAAGTTCGATTACCTGTGGCCGATAACGAATTACAATTTTTAGATAAACAAGGTAAAGATGCTTCAGTAATGCTTATTGGTGACTTTGCAGGTCAAGAAAGACAATGGCCCGCGAAAGTTATTCGTAATGAAGGTGTGATCGATGCTAAGAGTCGTATGAGTTACTTTGTTGCGCAAGTGAAGGACCCGTACGGATTGATAGATGAAAGCAAGCATGAAACACCATTAAGGTTTGGTGCTTATGTGAACGCGAAAATTCAAGGCATGGAGCTTGCCAATGCCACTAAAGTTCCTCGTTATCTGGTTGTTAAAGACAAAATTGCTGTACTTGATTCTGAGTCTAAGCTTCACTTTGCAGAAATAGATGTTGTTCGCCAAGTAGGAAGAGATGTGATTGTTGCAGCGGGGCTAAATGATGGCGATCAAATTATAACCTCAGCTCTCGATTACCCAGTTGATGGTATGCAGTTAGCTTTGCCTACTGATGACAATAAAGGCCTGACAAAAAGTGAAGATGAAACACAAATAGCAAGTGTTAAGGACTAATTATGGATAATACTAACAAAGGCTTAATTGCCTGGTTTGCTCGTAATAGTGTTGCTGCTAATTTACTTATGGTTTTCATTATTGTCGGGGGGCTTTTAACCGCCTTTACTATTAACAAACAAATGTTTCCGCAAGTTAAAATTAACTGGATCCAATATTCAGCTATATATCCTGGTGCTGCCCCTCAAGAAGTTGAAGAAGGTATCACGATAAAAATAGAAGAAGCCCTAGAAACTGTTCAAGGTTTAGAGCGAGTGATTACTTACTCTAATCGAAATGCATCTTCTGGTTACTTTCGTGTAGATGAAAGCTATGACCCTCAAGTCGTTTTAGAAGAGGTTAAATCAGCCATCGATTCTATTCCAAGCTTCCCCGACGGTATGGAACGTCCCAAAGTTGAACGGATAAAGTTTCGTCAAGAAGTGATGTATATCAGCTTATACGGTGATTTATCTAATACCGAGCTGAAAGAGCTAGGGCGAAGTATTCATGATGAAATTCAACAATTACCTTTAATTAATATCTCTGAATTTTATAGTGGCTTAGGCTATGAAATTTCTATTGAAGTAAGTAAAGATAAATTACGTGAATATGGTTTAAGTTTTACTGATGTTGCTCTTGCTGTGCGTAGTTATTCGCGCAACATGTCAGCGGGACAAATTAAAGCTGAAAATGGCTATATTAATTTGCGTGTTGAAAACCAAGCGTATCGTGGACATGAATTTGAACAGATCCCATTAATTACACTCGCAGATGGTAGTAAAGTGTTATTGGGTGAAATTGCCACTGTTAATGACGGTTTTGAAGAAGGGATTCAATATTCAAAATTTGACGGCAAAAACTCGATGACCTTTTTCATTGGTGCAGCTGAAAACCAAAGTATCACTGATATTGCTAAGATTATGCATAAATATGTAGGAGAAAAATCTGAATCCTTACCGGCGGGTGTAAATTTAGAAACCTGGGTTGATATGACCTATTATCTGGAAGGTCGTTTGACCATGATGCTAGATAATATGAAAAGTGGTGCAGTACTCGTTTTCTTAATGTTAGCCTTATTTTTACGTGTTCGTTTAGCGTTTTGGGTCATGATGGGCTTACCGGTATGTTTCCTTGGTACTTTGTTAGTAATGCCGATGGAATTTATTGACGTTACCATTAATATTACCAGTTTATTTGCTTTTATCTTAGTGCTTGGGATTGTGGTGGATGATGCCATTGTTATGGGGGAAAGTGCCCATAGTGAGGTCGAAGAAAAAGGGCATTCTACTGAAAATGTGATTCGGGGTGTGCAGCGGGTAGCGATGCCAGCGACCTTTGGTGTATTGACAACCATAGCGGCATTTGTTCCTTTTGTTTTAGGTGACGGACCTTCATCAGCTTTTAGTAAATCAATCGGTTTTGTGGTTATCTTTTGTTTATTATTTTCATTGATCGAATCAAAACTTATTTTACCTTCGCATTTAGCTAATATGAAAGTGAAAAAGTTTAACCCGAAAAACCCAATAGATCGTTTACGCAGATCAATAGATAAAGGCTTAAAGCATTTTATTGATAACGTTTACCAACCCTCATTGACTGTCTTTATTCGCTATCGTTATGGCGTATTCATGTTCTTTATCTCATTATTATTAATTAGTGCTGGTTTATACAGTGGTGGTATTTTACGTTTTGTTGGTCAACCTAAAATACCTCATGATTTTCCACGCATTAGCATCGAAATGAATGTAGATTCTTCTGATAAGGCAACGTTAGATACCTTATTAAAAGTAGAGAACATACTTAATGATGTTGATAAACAAGTGGAAACAGAATTTGGTAAAGGCATGATTGCCGATATGAATGTTGAACTGCGGGGGAGAACAAATGGCCAGATCACGGTGAAACTGGTTGATCCTGATGATCGTGTCATGGATACCTTTGCTTTAGCCGATAAATGGCGAACCGCTATCCCTAAAATGCCAGGTGTTAAATCATTTACTATTTCTGATAACTTATTTGGTGGTGGGCGCGAAGATGGAGATATCAGTTTTAGACTAGAAAGTAAAAATGATGATCAATTGTTAGCAGCAGCCATTGCGCTTAAAGAAAAATTAAACTCTTTAAAAGGGGTTGGTGATGTTAACGATAGCCGTCAAACAAGTGCAAAAGAAGTGCAATTTGAACTTAAACCTTTAGCCTATAGTTTAGGGTTAACATTGTCTGACATTGCATCGCAAGTTAGCTATAGCTTTTATGGTTTAGAAGCGCAACGAATCTTGCGTGATACCGAAGAAATTAAAGTCATGGTACGTTATCCATTAGAGCAACGTAGTTCGATTGGTCATGTTGATGATGTAATGATCAAAGCCCCTAATGGCGCTGAGTTACCACTGTCTGAGTTAGCGAATATTAAATTAACTAAAGGGGTAACGAGTATTCGCCGTGAAAATGGTAATCGTACTATTAATGTTTGGGCAAGTGTCGATGCAGACCAAGTAGAACCTTTAGCGGTAACGAAAGAAATCACTGAAAATTATATTCCTCAGTTACTTCGCCAGTTCCCAACAGTAAAAAGTGAAATTACCGGGCGTATTCAGGAAGAAATGGAAGGTGCCGCTAAACAAATGAGAGATTTTATTGTATCACTCATGGTTATTTACTCCTTATTAGCTGTGCCATTACGTTCTTATTCGCAACCAATAATGATTATGTCAGTTATTCCATTTGGTGTGATTGGCGCAGCATTTGGTCATTTGCTGTTAGGTATGGATATGAATACTTTATCAATGTTTGGCATTATTGCCGCATCGGGTGTTGTGGTAAATGACTCCTTAGTTATGGTGGATTATGTCAATAATTCACGTAAAGAAGGGGTGCCGTTAAAAGAAGCGGTAATACATGCAGGTACAAAACGTTTTAGAGCCATAATGCTAACCTCATTAACGACTTTTATTGGTTTAGTTCCTATTGTCTTCTTTGAAACGAGTATGCAAGCTAAACTTGTTGTACCTATGGCGGTTTCATTATCGTTTGGTGTGTTGTTTGCTACTATTGTAACGTTAGTATTAATACCAAGTTTATATGTCATTATTGAAGATATTCGCGGTGTTTTTACTCGTATGAAAAAGCGAATCTTTGGTACTAAAGAGACTCATACAAAAGTATTGTCTAGCTAGTTTTCCTTGATAGAACATTTGAAAAGGCACCTAAGGGTGCCTTTTTTATGTCTATTGTTTTACTGATGGGATAAAGCGGAGTAGGTAGAACGCTTTAACGACTTTGTTGAGCATAGATTAAAGTCTGTTAGGTTGTGGCTATTTTACGCCTAGCTCTTTCAGTCGTTCTAATAAGTAGCTTGCTTGAGTATGCTTATCAGATAAAACCACGTCACTTCGTGGATGTAAAAACAAAGGTAATGAGATACGTGATTTTTTAGCATTCTCCCCCGTAGGATTAACCACTCTATGGCTTGTTGATGGAAAATATCCACCAGAAGCTTCTTGAAGCATATCGCCAATATTAATGATAAGGTGCCCGAAATCTGCTGGGATGTCTAACCATTCGCCATTTTGAGATTTAACTTGTAACCCAGGTTCATTAGCTGCAGGTAAGATAGTAATTAAGTTAATATCTTCATGGGCAGCAGCACGTAATGCACCAGGTTCTTCAGTGCCAGTTAAAGGAGGATAATGAAGTATTCTTAATAAAGTGTTTGGGGTATCTTTAATCATATTCGATAAGGGTTCAGAATAGTGTTTTGACACCTCTGTTGGACTGTTTTTTTCAATCCAATCAAGCAATTGTGCGGCAAGTGATGAAGCACTATCATAATATTCAAGTATTTCATCTTTAAGGTGCGCAGGAATTCTTCCCCAAGGATAGACATGGAAGTATTCTTTTATATCTTTTTGATTATGTCCTTTGGCTTTCTCTGATATTTCTGGGGCGAAATATCCGTCTTGTTTTTCTGGATCAAAGGCATAATCTTCTGGATTGCCATTAGTAAAAAAATCATACCAATGTTGATAAATAGCATCGACTAATGATTGTTTGATGGGATGATTTTTTAACACACCAAAACCTGTAGTTTTTAAGCTTTCAACAAACAGAGCAGCTGCATTATCAGCTTGGTAATCGACAACTTGGACTTTCATATTTTTCTCCACATATTCAGTGCATGCGCTTATTTTAATTTCTATCAATAACAGGTATATTTTAACGTAAAGTGATTTGCATGCGGTAGGCAGAGTATATATAAGTTAATTAAATTTGCAGGTCTTTTTGCTTTTGCCTTGTCGAAGTGCTTATACTGGAATGATTAAGTAACTTTCGTTATTTATAATATTAAAGAGAAAGTAGTATGAATTATAAATTGATCTGTAGTTTCGTTGTTCCAATGGTTATTTCAAGTTGCGCGAGTCAACAAGACCCTTGTGAAAATATCCGTCTAGCGAATGAGCAAATTAAGCAATGTGAAATTTTACAAAAAAAAATAGCACAGGCAAAAGGAAAGCCAATATTGAGAACCGAATTAGAGCGCCGTTACCAAGAGTCATGTATCGATATTCGTTATTATCGTGATGATCATCAAAATGCGATTTGTGGTAATAAAGACAAAATGAAAGAGATAGAAAAAACGATAAACAATAATAATTAATGACTTTAAACTTTATAAGTTATTGATGTAGAATGTTTTAGTGGAATTTTACTTTAATTAGGTTCATTATACTTAACCAATATTGGATAAGTTACAATAGTTGTACTATGGGATTTGCAGGTAATCAATTGAATAAAAAAGACAATGCGCTCGCAAAAGAAAGTCTGATTTTATTAGATAAGTATCGTAAGTTAGAAGCTCGATATACAGCGTTGTTTACTTTAAATCAGTTAGCAACGGATTGTGCAGATCTCAACACCTTTTTTACGCAAGTTCATCATGCTATTTCTGCCATTATGCCGGCAAATAATTTCTATATTGCAATGTATGATCAGCTAGCCTCTACCTTAGATTTTGTTTACAGTGTTGATGAACAAGATTCTTGGCCTCCTGGGCCGCTACCTTATGATGATTTTTTAGGTTCAATGACATGTTATGTAATTGAATCTGCTACCCCTTTGCTGGCAACCCCAGAACGCATTGATGAATTGACCAAACAAAAAAAGATTAAACAAATTGGTGCTCAAGGTACTGATTGGTTAGGTATACCATTAATGAGTGATGGCTTTGTTATTGGCGTAATGGCGGTGCAAAGTTATAACGAAACTATTCGATACCAAGAGCATGACTTAGAAATGCTCACTTTCACTGCCCAACATGTAGTAAGTGCGATGATGCGCCTACAAGACCGCGAGCGATTACAAAAAGCTGTAGAAGCTAGAACGCGTGAATTAATGGGGCAAATAAGAGAGCGAGAAAAGTCAGAGTTATTACAAGAGTCGCTTTATCGTATTTCTGAATTAACGAATGATACTTCGCTAGACATCGATAAATTTTATAGCATGGTTCATAACATTATTGGCCAATTGATCAATGCAAAAAACTTTTTTATTGCGAAGTATGAACAAGACAAAGAATTATTATCTTTTGTTTATCATTCCGATCAACGTAGTGAAGATCTCTCTACAGACTTCGCGCCGAGGAAGCTAAGTAATCGTTATACTGAACTGGTCATTAAAAAAGGGCGAACATTTTTATTAACTTACGATGATATGGTAGCCCTTTACGAAGCGGGTGAGACCATTTCTCCACCTAAAGATACTAAGTCATGGCTTGGTGTACCTTTGATTCAATCTGGTGTGGTCATAGGGGCTATGGTTATTCAAAGTTATCAACGTAATGTTATTTTTAGTGAGCAAGATGCCGAGTTATTAAAGTTTGTTTCTCAGCATGTTTCAACGGCTATCAAGCGAAGAGAAATTGCTGACATTGAACGAGAATCACATGAGTTACTTGAACATCAAGTAAAATTAAGGACAGTTGCATTAGAAGAAGAGATCAAACAGCGTAAAGACGCTGAAGCTAAATTAAAATATGCCGCTACCCATGATAGCTTAACAGGGTTACCCAATAGAGCGATTTTTGTTGATTTACTCAATCATGCTATAGCTTGTAATGTTCGCCGCCCAGAACTCAAATTCGCAGTACTTTTCTTAGATTTAGATCGCTTTAAAGTGGTTAATGATAGCCTAGGGCATCATGCGGGTGATCAACTCTTAAAAGAAGTTGCTCTGGAATTAATTAAAATTGTAAGAACCAAAGATGTAGTTGCTCGTTTAGGGGGAGATGAGTTTGTTATTTTGATTGAAGATTTAGATGATAATCAAGAAGCATTCATTATTGCTCAACGTATCACTGAATATCTAGCAACCCCCTTTCATATTTCTAATCAAGCTGTCTTCATTGGTACTAGTATTGGTATTCTCTTTAATGATCTTCGTTACACAAGTGCTGATTTAATGCTTCGAGATGCAGATACCGCTATGTATCATGCAAAAGACAAAGGGAAGGGGCGTTATGAGGTTTTTGATGCGAGTATGCATAAGAAAGTACAAAATGCCCTACGCTTAGAAACAGATATTCGAGAAGGGATAATTAAAGAAGAATTTATTCCTCATTTTCAGCCGATTGTTTCACTCCGTGATGAGAAAATTGTTGGATTTGAAGCGTTGGCTCGCTGGCAAAGTGAGCAACGTGGTTTTGTTTACCCATCTGAATTTATTTCGTTATCTGAAGAAACGAATTTGATTATGTCAATTGACTTTCAAATTTTAGAGAAATCCTGTCAGCAGTTAAAACAATGGCAAGAGCAATATAAACGCTACGATTTGTATGTAAGTTGTAACTTATTTTCCAACCACTTTTTTAGCCGAACTTTACCCGCTGATATTGAAAAGATTTTAGCTAAAATAGGATTGCATCCTAGCCATCTACGTATTGAATTAACTGAACGCGCATTACTTGAAAATACCGATATTGTGCTAGAGAATATGATGGAGCTTAGAGCGTTAGGTATTAAAATATTACTTGATGACTTTGGTACAGGTTATTCAAGCTTAAGTTATTTACATAGATTTCCAATTGATGTGCTAAAAATAGACCGTTCATTTATTAGTAATATTCATGAGCAGGGAAATCATCGAGCAATTATCAAAACGATTATTGATTTAGCAGCTAACCTACAAATGACCACTGTCGGTGAAGGCATTGAAAATTTAGCCGATGCAAAATTATTGCAAGAAATGGATTGTGTTTATGGGCAGGGATTTTATTTCTATAAACCTATGCCGGCTAATGAATTAGCTAAGCATTTATAAGCAAAAAAAAGAGCCTGTAGCGGCTCTTTCTCGTCATCTATAGGATCGAAGAGTTAAGCGATATTCGATTCCATCGTCATCAATGATGCATTACCACCTGCAGCCGTAGTATCAATGGTCACCGTTTTCTCAGTTACCATACGGTAAAATAAATCCTTATTCGTATAAGCGGTAATTAAAGGTAAAATGGCGCCTTTACGGGCAGCGATAGTCTCACCAATAAGTTTCTTATATGGACTTTCATTGGCAACTACGGCACCAGCAAGAGCAGGGTGAACAAGAATACTTGGCAAATACCCAAGCTCGACAACCTGAAACACTCCCTTAGGTAATCCGGCTTGCACTAAAAGTTGTTCAATCATTCTTGCTTCAGCGATAAAATCTTGATCAACAGTTGCGACGACACAGTTACCAGCGGCTAACGCTGAAATGAGTGACATTATCCAAAAGTTAAACGGAGTATCTGCACAGTGCAGACTTGCTATCGTGCCACGAGACTCTAAAAATAAGGTATTAGATTCACCTGTTGGGCCTGGTAGATATAAAGGCTGGGTTAATTGTTTTTCAATAAATAATAATTGTGCTCTAGCATCTGTTAACGTCTGTGCTAAATGCTGCTCTTGCGTTTGCATCACTTTCTTTGCTGAAAGATTAGCAAGCAATTGTCGCAAAATTGAGATTTTATTATTGATTGGCGTGAATCCCCATTGCACTTCAGTTAACTTAGCTTGGTTGATTTGTTCCGCTACGTTAGCTACGCCTGGTTGGCAATGTTTGACTGCGTCTTCTAGGGTTTTGAGTTGTTGCTCGTTAGGAATAATATCATTACTGATATTTTTATCTTTGACTAATCGAGTTAAATACAAAGGACCACCTGCTTTAGGACCAGTACCTGATAAGCCTCTACCACCAAAAGGTTGCACACCTACAACAGCGCCAATCATGTTTCGATTGATATAAATATTACCGGCTCTCGAACGTGCTGCAAGGTACTGACTTTTTTCTTCAATACGGGTATGAATACCCATAGTTAAGCCAAAACCAGAGCCATTTATTTGATCAATTACATTTTCTATTTGCTCCGCTTTAAAGCGAATAATATGGACTATTGGACCAAACACTTCTTTGTGGAGCACAGAAAGATTTTCAATCTCATATAAGCGGGGTAAAAAGAAATGATGCTGCGATTCATCGATATCTTTCGCAAGTGTTGGAGGAGTACAAGTAAAATGCAATGTACCTCGAGTGCTTAAATAATCGACGTGCTCGTTAAGAGCTGTTAGCGCTTTATTGTCAATTACAGGGCCAACATCGGTTGTAATAAAAGCAGGATCACCAATATGTAACTCTTGCATCGCGCCTTTGATCATAGTGATAATTTTATCAGCAACATCTTCTTGTAAAAACAATACTCTTAATGCCGAACAGCGTTGGCCAGCACTTTGAAAACCAGAGGCAATAACATCATCAACCACCTGTTCAGGTAAAGCGGTTGAGTCAACAATCATACAGTTTTGACCACCGGTTTCAGCGATAAGTGGCACAGGGTCACCGTGGCGTTCCGCTAATTTCTGTGAAATCCAACTGCCAGTTTCAGTGGAACCAGTAAACATTATCGCTTGAATGCGTTCGTCGGATACTATGTGCTGACCCACTTTGCTACCACGAGCGATAACGGGCTCTACTACATGATCCGGTAATCCAACTTCGCGCATTAATTCTAGTGTTCTTAATGCCACTAAACTGGTTTGTTCGGCTGGTTTAGCAACAACGGTATTACCTGCCACTATTGCCGCAGACACTTGGCCAAGGAAAATAGCGAGTGGAAAGTTCCATGGGCTAATACAAAGTACGACTCCGCGGGAAATGAGTTGACCATCAGCCATTAAGTCTTGTGCTTTATTCGCATAGTAACGACAAAAATCTACGGCTTCGCGAACTTCAGCAACACCATCGGGAATGGTTTTACCGGCTTCTTTAATACATAAAGCAATCAATTCGTCTCTATGTTGTTCTAAAATATCCGCAGTTTTTAATAATAGATTCGCTCTGTCTTGTACTGGTGTCGTTGACCAAGTGGTAAATGCTTGATTGGCTCTATCGACGATTGCTTTCATTTCAGCTTCGTCAGCGTGTTTAATATAACCGATAACCTCGTTATGGTTAGCGGGATTAATGACAGGCTCAGCATCCTTAACGGGCTGACAAGAGCGAGCTTGTTCAAACCAAGTGTCAAGGTTATCACGCATCTCAGTAATTTGATCTACATCCGTTAAATCAATCCCTTTAGAATTTAGGCGACCTTGGCTACCTTCATTTTGATAAAGATTAATAGATTGTGGAATTTGAGGGTTATATTTATCCGCCCAAGCTTGTACCGTTTCAACGGGATCGGTTAACAAAGATTCAACGGGAATTTTTTCATCGACAATATTATTAACAAATGAGCTATTGGCGCCATTTTCTAATAAACGACGTACCAAATAGGCTAATAAATCTGAATGTTTACCTACAGGAGCATAAACACGACAAGGTATATGTTTTTGAGTGACCACTTGGTCATATAAAGATTCACCCATGCCATGTAAGCGTTGAAATTCAAACCCTTGTAAGGTATCTGCCATTTCGATAATTGTTGCGACAGTATAGGCGTTGTGAGTAGCAAATTGTGGATAAATAGTATCACGATATTCAAGTAGTTTTTTCGCACATGCTTGATAAGACACATCAGTTGATGGTTTGCGAGAAAATACAGGAAAGTCTTGATAGCCTTCTACTTGGGTGTCTTTTACTTCACTATCCCAATAGGCGCCTTTAACTAAGCGAACCATCATTTGACGACCCGACTTTTGAGTAATTTCACGTATCCATTCAATCACGTGAAGTGCTCTTTTTTGATAAGCTTGTACTGCGATACCAAAACCATGCCAACCGTCTAAATCTTTATCTAGGAAGACGGCTTCTATAATGTCTAATGAAATATCTAATCGATTGGCTTCTTCAGCATCAACAGTAAAGCCAATATCATATGCTTTTGCCGCGAGCGCGAGTTTTTTCAGACGAGGGATTAATTCGTTCATGACCCGTTCGCGGTGTGAAAATTCATAGCGAGGATGTATTGCCGATAACTTAATAGAGATGCCTGGGCTTTTTTGAGGACCTTTGCCCTTAGCTGCAATGCCGATTGCTTCTATCGCTGTCATATAACTGTCGAAATAACGGTTGGCATCTACCATAGTGCGAGCACCTTCACCCAGCATATCGTAAGAGTAAGTATAACCTTTCGTTTCAGCATCTATAGCACGTTCTATCGCGCTTTCGATTTTATGTCCCATGACAAACTGGGTACCCATTATTTTCATCGCATAGCGAACTGCTTTACGAATAACGGGCTCTCCTAATCGACCTAATGTTTTCTTTAGTAAGTTAAATTGATGCTCTTTTTTCTCATCAGAATAGTTAACTAACTTACCGGTAAGCAATAACCCCCACGAAGAAGCATTAACAAAAATAGAGTCACTATTACCGATGTGAGAACTCCAGTCACCATTAGCTAATTTATCACGAATTAAACGATCCGCGGTGTGCTTATCTGGTACACGTAGAAGTGCTTCGGCTAAGCACATTAACACGACACCTTCATCGGTTGATAATGAGAATTCATTTAATAAGGCGTCAACTCCACCTTTACCTATTTGATCTTTACGAATATTGACTACAAGTTGTCTTGCATATTCCCAAGCGCGAGATTTAGCATCGACACTAATCTCAGCTATCGGTAATAATGCGGCTAATATTTCATTTTCATCAGCACGATAAGTATTACGGATAGTTTGTCTAATGCTATTTGTTGTGGTTAGAGAGCCAGAAAAAAGCATAATGCACCTATAGTTAATGGTTAGTTGAGAATAATTTGAGGCGAATTCTATACAAAAGATAACAGAATGTGTTTGCGTAAATTTGCTAAATACAGAATAATCTGTGGTATATTTTATTATAACCCATAGATTATATTGACTGATGAATAATAATACTACTAGAGCTTTAGATAGAATCGACTTATCTATATTAGATGTATTACAGAAAAATGGGAGAATTTCTAACGCACATCTTGCCGAAAAGGTAAATTTAAGTGCAAGCCCCTGTTTGGAGCGAGTGCGACGATTAGAAAAGGAAGGCTTTATTGAAAGTTATGGCGCATTACTTAATGCGACTAAACTTAAATTCGGTATGTCGGCATTTATTCAGGTGACGTTAGATAGAAACAATGGCGGCATGTTTAACGAGTTTCGTGAGCAAGTTGTTAAGATTAAAGAAGTTGCTGAATGTCATATGGTGGCAGGGGGCTTTGATTACTTGCTGCAACTGCGTTTTGAAAATATTGATGCGTACCGAGTGTTATTAGGAGAGATAGTTGAACTGCCAGGCGTGTCGCAAACACATAGTTATATTGTTTTAGAACATGTTAAACGTGATTCAGGTGTGCCGATTCTTATTAATAAGTAAGCTAATGTTTTTTAACTGACAAGCGATTGTTCGATTATTGCTTTTTTTATTTGATCACCTTTGACGACAGGTTACACTGAAGCATATTTATTAGCGGAGTTTTTATATGAATGCACATGATTATGCCATGAGTGCGAATGGGTCTTTTGCGTTGCCAGACGCGTGTTTTAAAATCAAATCACTTATGGAACAAGAAGACTCAACCATTGAAGACTTTGCGAATGTAATTAGTATTGACCCGTCAATGACCTCCCGGCTCTTACAAATAGCTAATAGTGCTGTATATAGCTTTCCTGGGGAAATTAGTACCATTTCACGCGCCATTACTATTATAGGTACTCAAGCTATTTATAATATGATGCTAGTGGATGTTGCTGCTACGGCTTTTAAACACTTTTCCAACCAAGCTATTGATCTTAAGAGGTTTTGGCGGATGAGTGTGTTTTGTGGTTTAGCGACTAAAAATTTGGCCATTAAAGCAGGCATACGTGATATCGAACGTTTATTTGTTGCTGGTTTATTACAAAACTTTGGCGAGTTAATTGTTGCCAAAGTCAGTCCTGAATTAGCTCAAAAATGTGAAAAATATAACAGTCAGGTGTTACCGTGGGCGTTGCAACAACAAGTATTAAATTTCACCTATACAGATATTTCAGCCGAATTATTAAAAATTTGGCAAATTCCTGAAAAAATCATTCTCCCGATTAAGCATTTCAATCAAGCTCACAGCATTCAAATCAACAAAGACGTGAAGGTGTTATATCTAGCCTCTCGGCTTGCATTGGTTGATAGTGATCCTGAGATGTTTAGCTATGATGAAAATGTTGATCAGTCATTATGCGTTAGTTTGTCAATTACTGAGGATGATCTTAAATCGGCAGCAGAGTTTGCCGGTAAAGAAGCGGAAAGTATTTTAACCATTATGGATGCCCAATTCTTTAGCCCAAAATAAATAGCCTTGAGCTAAACTCTCCTTGTGTTTCTATTTTGTACAGTTATTTTGGGATGCAAAAATTTGTATACAGATTAACTCGCTTAACCTAGTGGTAAAGCAAGACATTTTCACTAATCCTTGATAGCATCGAGCAACAATAAAAATATGAGATCATGACATTGATTAAACCAGTATGGTTTTTAGTCAATTAATGATTTCAACATAATAACTATTTGCCCTATAAATTATTATAACCAAGGACATTTATGACAGAAGCAAGAGAACATTTTAGTTCCCGAATCGGGTTTATTTTAGCCGCCGCAGGCTCTGCGGTAGGTATTGGTAATTTAGTTGGCTTTCCCGTCAATGCTGCCAAAAATGGTGGTGGTGCATTTTTACTTATGTATGCACTTTTTGTATTCTTTATTTGTTTACCTGTAATGATCGCAGAAATGGCGGTAGGCAGGAAAACTCAGAAAGAACCTGTTGGTGCTTATAAAACACTATCTAATGGCAGCAAAGTGTGGAGTATTGCTGGATTTTTAGGTGTATTAACACCTTTTATGATTGCGGTGTTTTATATGGTGATCACCGTTTGGATTTTCGGGTATATTGCTATCATCCTCTCTGGTAATTTAGATTATCTAGCAACAGGAGCTGCATTCGGGGACTTTATTAACAGCCCTTATATATTCGTTGCTATGGTGTTCGTTGCAGCCATTATTAACTTTATTTTGGTGGCAGGAGTTAAAGACGGGATTGAGAAAGCAGCAAAAATTCTGATGCCGACTTTATTTGTGATGCTAATTCTAATGGTAGCTTTTGTACTGACATTAGATAATGCAATGTCTGGTATTCGATTTTTTATCATTCCTGATATTGATAAACTCACTCCTTCTGTAATCAATGGCGCACTTTCACAAGCGTTTTTCTCACTTTCTTTAGGTATGGGGATCTTAATTACTTATGGTTCTTATATTAATCGTCATACCGATATTGTTGGCTCTGCTAAATTAGTCGCACTTACCGACACCGCAGTGGCCTTTATTGCCGGCTTAATGATTTTACCTGCTGTATTCTCATTTAACCCTAATGTGAATCCTGCTGAGTTAAGTGATAGCTCTGTTTCGCTAATTTTTACTTTCTTACCTAAAATATTTTTAGCATTACAAACTAGCATTGGTTATTTTGCCGCTAGTGCTGTAGCCGCATTTTTCTTTCTTTTAGTCTTTTTTGCCGCAATAACCTCGCTTGTATCTATTATTGAAGTACCAGTGTCGTATTTAGTGACTGAAAAAGGACAAAGCCGTAAAAAAGCGTTATTAACCTTGTTAATGACTGCGGGCATATTAACTTTATTAGCTACAGTGTCGTTTGGTATGGTGGGCTTTTTTACTGAATTTGTTAATTATGCAGGAGCGCCTAAGTCATTTTTTGATGTGGTATATGATATTTTTTACGATACTATTTTACCGTTAAATGGCTTTTTACTTTGTATTTTTGTCAGCTATCGCTGGAAAAAAGGGCAATTAACGAAAGAGTTATCAGACGGAAATAAAGACTATGCGAATTCTTGGGTAGAGAAGTATATTAATTTTTCACTAGGTACTTTTATTCCAGTGATCGTCTTATTTATTTTTATTAATACTGTGATGCAAAAATTCTTTGCGGTAAGTCTATTCGGCTTCTAAATTCAGTAGCAATAAATGATTTCAAGGCCGCATTATTTGTTAATATGCGGCCTTTATTTTTATAGTGGCATGCTTAATGATTGAACATATTGATTTTTCTCAGCTAACAGCTAATCAAACAAATAGTCAGCGAATTTTTCATGGGCGTGGTCATGCTTATGAGGGCTTATCTCACGTTAATGTTGACTGGTTCTCTCCGGTTATTTTTATTACCTTATATCAAGCGGTAGATCCTGATTGGCTAAGTCAGCAAGTTGAATTATTACATGATAGCGTTAGTGCATGTCAGTCTATTCAAGTGCAATATCGTTATTTAAAATTTTCTCCAATCGAAGTGTTATGGGGAGATAATCTTGAACAAGCCATTGCCTGCGAAGATGATTTACGTTATCAATTAATGTTAGGGAAATCACAGAATCTAGGTTTGTTTTTTGATATGGCTAACGGCAGAAAATGGGTAAAAGCACACGCGAATAATAAAAATATTTTAAATCTGTTTTCTTATACTTGTGCATTTTCCGTCGCGGCTTTAGCTGGTGGGGCGACGCAAGTTGTTAATATTGATATGAGTAAGTCATCCTTATCAAAAGGCAGAGAAAACCATAAGCTCAATCAGCAGGATTTACGTAAAGTAAAATTTGAAGGTGTTGATATTTTTAAGTCCTATAGCCGATTAAAAAAATATGGGCCTTATCAAATGTTAGTATGTGATCCACCTTCCTTTCAAAAAGGTAGCGTGAATATTGAACGAGATTATAAAAAAATAATTAAGCGATTACCTGAACTGATGAGTGATAATGCAGATGTCTTATTATGCTTAAATTCCCCTGATTTAGATGAACAATTTTTAAAAGATGAAGTAGCGCGAGAATGCCCACAATGTATTTTCCAGTACAAAATTGACAACCCAAGTGTATTTAAAGAGGCTGAGCTAGGTAAAGGGCTTAAAGTTTTATATTTTAAGTTTCTGCCAAGCTCACTTGCTGAACATTCGATTAATTAAGCACAACACGGGCAGCAAGTAATATTAAAAAAGTACCTGTGACTTTATCAATAATATGACTGTTTCGTTTTAATTTATCTAAGATTGGCCCTCTTGATAGGGTGTAAGCGACAATAACATACCATAATGCATCTATCAGACCGACGGTTGATGTCATGATAGCTTTTTGCTGCCAACGTGCATTTTCATCAACAAACTGGCTAAATAGCGCAAGAAAAAAGATGGCTAATTTGGGATTTAAAAAAGCAATAAGAAACCCATCTCGCCAGCCATTAACTTGTTTAGCAAGGGTTGCATCGCTGCTAGTGTCTAGTTCTAACGTTTGTTTTTTACTCATTAGCGCTTTAATACCCAGATAAAGTAGAAAGGCTGCGCCAGAGTATTGAATAATGGCATATAGCATAGGTGATTTTACAATAAGAATACCAATGCCCGTCGCCGTAATTGCTGCGTAAAGAGCAACACCTGCGCCATGGCTTATTGCGGTTGCATACCCTTTTTTAGAGCCACCAGCAAGTGTATTTCGTATGACTAGAGCTAAACTAGGTCCAGGTGAAAGAGCCCCTAATATACAAATAGTGACAAGTGAAAGCCATAGATGAAGTTCCATTAAACCTTTTACCTTTATTGTTTGATTCGTAAAAAACTCGCAAATCTTGGCACACCTCTGTCTGTTTTACCAATAAATTTATAGGTTATTTCACTACCAATCGGTGGTGGTGATTGACGATCTTGATCAGTAAAGCCAGTACCAATTTTAAATTCCACTCCCTCTTTGTTTTTGACTAGCAGCGACCCCAGCATACCTTTATACTTTCCTTTTCCTGCGATATGTTTCAATACAATCGCTTCATCATCTTGGTAGGGTTTTAATTTTAATAGAGCGTTATTTCGTCCTGATTTATACAAGGCTTTTTTATGATGAAGCATTAACCCTTCGCCACCCATAGCAACAATATCATCGAGCTTAGAAAATAAGAGTGTTTCATTAGCTAGTTCGAATTGTTCGATTATGGCAATAGTGTTACTTGGTGACTGAGCTAATAATGTTTTTAGCTCAGTGAGGCGTCTAGTAAAATCACCTTGACCATTGGGGAGATCAAACACCATGAATTTGATCTTTTGCCAGCATGAAGTATCTGGTGTTTTTTTGCGGACACAGGAAACAATTTTTTGGAAGTTGCCACGACTACTCCATAGTTCCCCATCTAAAGGGATCTTAGGCCAGTTATCCGTAAAACCTTTAGGTGGATAAATTTTATTGCCTTGTCGTGTGAGTAGGGTATTCCCATCCCAATAGCCGCGTACACCATCGAGTTTTTCACTGATCCAGTAATCTTTAACTTCGATGCCTTCTTTAAAATCAACACCGTGCTGTATGGGTAATTGTGTAGCAAAAACGTTGAAAGAATAAGCAAAAATTAAAATGATCAGTGTTAGATATTTAAAGCGTTTCATGAAGAACTTCCTTGTTCATATATTTATCTAGGGAAGAAATAAAGAATCATAAAAAGTATAGCCATACTTTTAGTGCTTGCATGATTTTTTAACCATTATTTAGTGATAAATATAAAATATTGATAAGCTTCTTATCTTAGTTTGCTAATGATTTTATAAATACATGAAAATAAAGGAGATTATTTTTGGCCTTAAACTTGCTGTTTAATTACAGGTTAACTATAAAAATGGAGGCATAATGGAAAATGTTAAACGTGTAGCCTTGATGTTTGCAGGTGTACTTTGTCTAGCTATAGGTATGATTTTTATCATTTTACCGGGGCCAGCGGTGATTTTTCTACCTTTAGGTCTTGCTTTATTAAGTTTTGAATTTGATTGGGCAAAGCGTTGGTTAAAGCATTGTCAGCGTTGGATGAGGAAAAGTGCCGTGCAAATGGACAGATTAGTAGCGAGGATGAAGTAAAGCCTCGCTTACTTTTAGGGGATATTACAACAAAAAGGCTGCTTTTTTATCGTTGTAGAGCGCAATGATTTCGTCTATTACTTCTTGTTCATATGGACGTAATCCACTGAGTAGCATGTGTTTTTTACCATTACCAATAATTTTATTATCAGCAACTAAATTAAAAATAAGATCTGCTACTCCGCGCTTGCCATCAATCGAAAGAGTGGTTTTCGCGAGTTCAAGTTTGACCTCAGTAAAAGCTAATGAATCTAAATGAATCGACATGCTTTCATACATGATCATGGGTCTTGTTGGATTTATCATCATTTGTTCTCTCTCCATTAGATCTACTAATATATGAGGGAAAGTCTGACCAGAAAATTCAACATAGGCTTTAGTTAACGCGGTTATCGTGTTTGAATCTTGGGAGGTTTCACCACTTACCTCTACAGACAAATATTCTTTACCATTGTCATCTGTAATATGAGCTTTCTCGTTAATCGTGCCAGGAAAGTTTAATGCAATACCATCGTTGACCATGCCGGAGAAGGTAAATGTCATATTTTGGGATAACCCTGATTTTTCTAGAATGAGGGCAAAGAGTAAATCACCAGGAACACAGAATCTTTTGGCATCTATATCATGCAAAGGATTAAAATCATCAGCGACCTTTTTTGCAAAGCTACTTGCTTGTTGACGAGTGAAACTAATTTTTTGATTATCATTTTGACAATATTTTTCAAGAAACATAAAAACTACTTTTAACTTCTACAGACTAAAAACCGACGCATTCTACCAGTAGTAGCGATAGAATGGCGAAATATTAACTAAAAATTTCACTGAACAGACCAGTAAAATCAATAAGTTGAGCGAACACATGTACCGTTATGCTTGGTCAAGCGTTAGTGACGAGCAGTTCTTTTTGTTTTTTACTCAGTTGCTTTAATTGATATTCTCTTTTACTAGCAGCACTTCTATCGCTATGTTCTTCATTATAGACCAATGAGACAGGTCGTCTTACACGTGTATACTTTGCTCCACGTTTGTTACAGTGATTATGTTGTTCAATGCGACGGGTAATATCTGTTGTTATCCCTGTATAAAGACTATTATCATTACAACGTAGCATGTATACATACCAAAAATTAGACATTATTCATTACCTTTATCTGCCATTAAGCTACAACCTTTTCTCTATTTCGTTTGAATAATAAACAAACGGGTGCTGTGCGAACGTTATTATCATAGCGTACCTAGTTTAATGCGGGACTTTTAAGTACTATATTGCCATACAATTGTTATAAAAATGAATGAGAATAACACAATGGTTTTAACCAATGTTGGCGCACTAAAAAAAATGATTGGTCATTTAGATCAAAAAGGTAATGTGATCTATCAATTGCCGGTGGGTGATGAAACGCTTCCTTTAAATGATTACATTGGTAAAACATTAACCTTAACTTTTAATGGCGAAATTAATTGTTGTCATTGTGGTAAAAAAACCAAAAAAAGCTATTCACAAGGTTTTTGCTTTCCTTGTATGCAAAAACTCGCACAATGTGACATGTGTATTATGAAACCGGAAACCTGCCATTTTGACAAAGGCACATGTCGAGAACCTGCTTGGGGTGAAAAAAATTGTATGATTCCCCATTATGTTTATCTTGCAAATACTTCAGGCTTAAAAGTAGGTATTACCCGCCACACTCAAATTCCAACACGTTGGATTGATCAAGGGGCTACTCAAGCATTACCTATCTTTAAGGTAAGTACTCGCTTACAATCAGGCTTAGTTGAAGTCGCTTTAGCACAATTTATTGCCGATAAGACCAATTGGCGAACAATGTTAAAAGGCAATGCCGAGGCAATAGATTTAAAAGCTAAGGCTGAAGAGTTGCGCCCCTTAATTACTGAAACGCTTCACAAGTTGGGTGAACGCTTTGGTGGAACAGCCATTGAAGCGCTTAATGAAGACATTATTGAGCTCAAATTTCCTGTTCTAGAGTTTCCTGAAAAGGTTTCATCATTTAATTTTGATAAAACCCCAATAGTCAGCGGTGTTTTGCAGGGTATAAAAGGGCAGTATTTATTATTTGATACGGGAGTCATTAATATTCGCAAATTTGGTTCTTATCAAGTAAGTGTTTCTGTTAATTAACTTCTAATGTTCCTGTTTTTCTGTCTATACTATGACTTTAGTAGCTTGATAGATGGAAGGTTTTGCTTAATCGGTAGTTTGATTACTGATTACAATGTTTGATTAGTTTATATTTTTTCATATTTTTTAAATTGGGATGTTTGCGATGGATGCTGAAGATTACGCAGAACAAGCGGGTGAAATATTTGTTTTATCGGACTCTTTTATTCGTATTAAAGAATTAATTGATGATGAATCGTCAACAATCGATGATATTGCTGATGTTATTATTCTCGACCCTGCACTTTCAAGTACTATATTAAAACTGGCTAATAGTTCTTTTTTCAATTATTCCGGAAGAATTGATACCATTTCAAAAGCGGTATTAGTGTTGGGGATTACTGAAGTTTATAACTTAGTGATAGCTTATTTTACGACGGAAACCTTTAAAGCAAGTAAGCTTGACGCGACATACTTAGAGGACTTTTGGGAACGTAGTGTTGACACAGCACTATTGATCAAATATATCGGTTGTCAGTTGCATATGCCTAATGCTGAGCGATTATTTATTCTTGGACTATTGCATAACGTTGGCGAATTAGCGGTTATGCAGTTAGCGCCAGAAAAATTGAATCAAGCGATGCTAAATTCAAAAGCAGTATTACCTTGGCAAAAACAGCAAGAGGTGTTTAATTTTACCTATGCTGATATTAGCGCAGAGTTACTAAAAAAATGGCAATTACCTTTTAGTATTGTTGAACCTATTCGATACCAAAATGAAGTCGATTTTCAATATTCGACGGAAGAGACTAAGTTACTGTTTATTGCTAAACGTATTATGTTACTTAATTATCAGTGTAGTCATTTATCATTGGATGAATTGATTTCACCAGAAAAGTTAGCTGAAACTCAAGTTACCCAACAGATGATTAAAGCTGCCAATCAATTTTGCGATATGGAGCGCTTAGGTATCCTAGCTACTTTAAAACCTAGTGCCGCAATGATTTATTAATGGTTATGTGCAATTGATAGTTTAAAAAAAACGCTTGCCGAGGCAAGCGTTTTACATTTGAGCTGATACGGTTGTTAACCGTTATTTTTCTATTTTACTCATGTCTCCAGCTTTAATTATAGTAAAGTTGTCTACTGATAAATAACGACGTACAACTTTATTAATATCATCAACTGTTAATTTCTTCATCTCTTGTTCATACTTTTTATCAAATTGCATTGTTCGGTTTAAGCGTAAATTTTTATTTAATTTACCTGCAAGTTCTCTGTCTTGAGAGCGGCTAACTTTACGACCTTGTAGTAAACCCGATTTAGCACTTTTAACCTCATCTTCAGTGAAGCCATCTTTAATTAAACGAGCGACTTCTTCTTTAAATCCAATCTCAACTTTATCTAAGTTTTGTGGAGCACAAATAGCGTATGCACCTAGTGACGCGTGTTGATCTTCTGAGCTTAAGGATAAAAATGAGCCCGCACCATAACTTAAACCATCTTTCTGACGTAAGCGAGTAGCTAAACGACTGTTTAGAAAACCTCCGCCTAACATATAATTGGCCATAGTTAATGCCGGTGCATCTTTATGGAATTCACCAATAGGTAGACTAGTTGAAGCAACAAAAGTCGCATTTTCTTTATCCGGCGTGTTGAAATCTAAAGTGTTCACCGATAACTTTTTATATGGGCTTTCAATGCGATGATAGGGCTTTGTAGCTGTCCAGTCAGAGGTGATGTCCTTAATCGTTTTAGTGACTTTCGCTTGGTCGAAATCTCCGGTTACTGTCACTTGCATATGGTTGGCACCATAGAAATTACGATGGAAGTCTTTTACTTGTTTCAACGTTAATTTATCTAAGTCAGCTAAAGCTTCTTCAAATGTTGAAATATAGTTTGGATGTCCTTTTGGATAAGGATTTTGATGACGAGAGTATGCTCTAAATGCAATTGATTGTGGATCTTGCAATTGTTGTTCAAGGGAAACTTTTAATTCATTTTTATAAATTTCAAACTCTTTTTCCGTGTAGGCGGGTTGCTGTAATACTTCAGCGACTAGCTTTAATGTGTCTATTAAATTAGCGCTTGTGGTATTAATTGACGCATAAGCGTTTTCACTGCCACCACCAATACGAACTTGAGATTCTAATTTATCAAAAGCTTCTTTGAGTTGCTCACGTGTATAGTTTTTACTACCACGCATTAACATTGCACCTGCTGCACTTCCTACAGTGTTCAAACCAAAGAGAGATTTTTCATCGCCCATTTGTAGGTTTAAACTGACAACAACTGATTCACCACGTGTTTTCTTCGGTAATAAGGCTACTTTAACGCCATTATCTAAATTGATAATAGCTGTACGTTGATCAATATTGTCATGAGAAGGGTCAAAAGCTTCTCCTTGCGCAACTTGTTTACGTCCTTTATAACCATCAAGCATTTTGCTAACACTATCTACTTTAGGTATTTCAACGCGCTCTGGTTTTTCTGCGGGGATGAATTTACCTAAAGTACGATTGTTACGAGTAATGTATTTAGTCGCTACTCGTTGAACATCTTCAACAGTCACTTTTTCTATTCGATCTCGATTTAAAAACTGTAAGCGCCAATCCCCCATACCTAACCATTCGCTTAAGTTAAGTGCAATTCTTTCAGAGGAATTAAATGACAATTTAATATTTTTCAATAGGCTACGTTTGGCTTTTTCTACTTCATCAGCTGTAATAACGTTTGTTTGAATATTTTCTAACGTTGCAAGCATCGCTTTTTGAGTGTCAGCTAAGTTAGTTGCTTTATCAACTTGTGCCACAAAAATTGCTACGCCAGGTTCTTGCCATTGAAAGTTCATTCCAAAGGTTTCACTTGCCAATTTTTTTTCTACAACGGCTTTATGTAAGCGACCATTTGGCGTTGCTGCAAGCACAGAATTTAGTACATCAATTGCCGCAAAATCTGGATGGGAGCCTGCAGGAACATGGTACATTGCTCCAATCAATTGAATATCACCGACACGGCGTACAATAACTTCTCTTTCTCCATCTTGAGCTGGTTCTTGTGTATATAAGGCTTGGATCGTACGACTTGGCTTGGCTATTTTCCCAAAGGTGTTGTTGATTTTTTTTAAGATGTCTTTTTTATCAAATTTACCTGCAACAATAAGGGTCGCATTATCTGGTTGGTAATAGTTACGGTAAAATGCTTGTAAGCGATCAATCGGTACATTTTCTAAATCAGAGCGAGAGCCTATGGTTGATTTTCCATAGTTGTGCCATTCAAATGCCGCTGCCATCATACGTTGTAATGTGATTCTAAAGGGATCATTTTCTCCGCTTTCAAATTCATTACGGACAACCGTCATCTCACTGTCTAAGTCTTTTTTAGCGATAAATGAGTTGACCATACGATCGGCTTCCATATCTAAAGCCCAATCAATATTTTCTTCTGTAGCAGCGAACGTTTCAAAATAGTTGGTGCGGTCAGTCCAAGTAGAACCATTAGGTCGAGCACCATGAGAGCTAAGCTCGGATGGAATATCTTTATGTTTCGGTGTACCTTTAAAAACAAGATGTTCAAGTAAATGAGCCATACCTGTTTCACCATAGTTTTCATGCTTAGAGCCAACATGGTAAGTCACATTAACGGTAACCGTTTCTTTGGTTTGATCGGGAAATAATAACACTTGTAGTCCATTAGCAAGTTGATACTCACTAATACCTTCAACGTCTGTGATTTTTTCAATTTTATTTTCAGCATTAACTGTAGAGCTAAAAGTGGAAACACTAAAAACTAGTGTAGCAACTAAGGCTATACTGGGCTGTTTTATCCATTGCTTTATCATCTTATTTTCCTAGTTTGATTAAGACGGAACTACTGTAACAATTTGTAAATATATTGTTAAGTGTTTCTCTCAGGAATAAGTAATTGGTTAGTAAGTACTCGTTAATTTAATGCACTAAATAATCTCATCATCTTTAATTTAAAGCACTACATTGGTGCATAAAAAACAGGTAACCATCCTGTTTTTACTTTAAGTGGTTGTTTTTTAAATTGTTAATCTCTTTGGCATGTAGGTTGAATAGTATCTACCAAACAATAATGAGGGGTTTAACATGAAATTGATAAGCGCAATTATCAAACCATTTAAGTTGGATGATGTCAGAGAGGCTATTTCTGAAGTTGGCGTCGAAGGTTTAACGGTAAGTGAAGTCAAAGGTTTTGGTCGTCAAAAAGGGCACACTGAATTATATCGAGGTGCAGAATATCAAGTTGATTTCTTACCCAAAGTTAAATTAGAGATCGCTGTTAATGATGACTTGGTAGAACGTTTAGTTGAAACCATCACAAAATCAGCACATACCGGGAAAATAGGCGATGGTAAAATTTTCGTTTATAACCTTGAACAAGCTATACGTATCCGTACTGGCGAAACTGACACAGAAGCATTATAGGAGGCACCATGGAACAAAATATTTTTCATCTTCAATATGCCATGGACACATTTTATTTTCTTGTGTGTGGCGCACTAGTTATGTGGATGGCAGCTGGCTTCTCTATGTTAGAAGCGGGTTTAGTCAGATCAAAAAATACCACTGAAATATTAACCAAGAACGTAGCGCTTTATGCTATTGCTTGTACTATGTATTTAGCTTGTGGTTATGAAATTATGTATGGCGGTGGCTATTTCCTTTCAGGAATAGAAGTGGTTGATACTGAAGCTGTATTAAAAGAATTTGCCGGTCGTGAAGATGGTTTTACTGGCGGTGCTATTTACTCAAAAGCTTCTGACTTCTTTTTCCAAGTAGTTTTTGTTGCTACGGCGATGTCGATTGTTTCAGGTGCGGTAGCTGAGCGTATGAAATTATGGTCATTTTTAGCCTTTAGTGTAGTGTTAACTGCAGTTATTTACCCTATGGAAGGTAGCTGGACTTGGGGTGGAAACTCTGTCTTTGGTTTATATACATTAGGTGATTTAGGTTTCTCTGATTTTGCAGGCTCAGGTATTGTTCATATGGCCGGTGCAGCAGCAGCATTATCTGGGGTATTACTATTAGGTGCTCGTAAAGGGAAATATAGTGATAACGGAAAAATTAATGCAATCCCAGGATCAAATCTACCTCTAGCAACTTTAGGTACATTCATTTTATGGATGGGATGGTTTGGTTTTAACGGTGGTTCAGTATTAAAACTAGCTGATATCGGCAATTCAAACTCAGTTGCTATGGTCTTCTTAAATACCAATGCAGCGGCAGCTGGTGGTGCCATTGCAGCATTAATATTAGCTAAAATACTATTTAAAAAAGCTGATTTAACTATGGCATTAAATGGTGCATTAGCAGGTCTTGTGGCTATTACAGCTGAGCCTTCTACGCCTACAGCATTACAAGCAACCTTATTTGGTGCTATTGGTGGTTTGATTGTCGTTGGTGCAGTTATTAGCTTAGATAAATTGAAAATAGATGATCCTGTTGGAGCGATTTCAGTTCATGGTGTTGTAGGTCTTTTCGGTTTATTAATTGTACCAATCACTAATTCAGCTTCTACTTTTAGTGGTCAGCTTATTGGTGCAGCAACTATATTCACTTGGGTATTCGTGACTAGTACTGTTGTTTGGTTGATTATAAAATGGACAATAGGTTTGCGTGTAACAGAAGAAGAAGAATATGAAGGGATGGATCAATCTGATTGTGGATTAGAAGCATACCCTGAGTTTACTTAATCATTAATAAGTAAATCAGCATATTAAAGCCTTCCTATATGGAGGGCTTTTTTATTTTAATAGCGTATTCATCAAAACCCTTTTTTACCTACTCAATATTCTATAATGACAGAATTAGGCAAGTTTGAGCCTGTAAGGGGCAATATCCTTAATGAAGTTGTTAAGTCTCAGGCTAGTAAATGAAATCAGCTCGTTAAAAAAAACATAGTTATATATAATGACATCAGGGCGCACTTACATTTTGCACTGAAAAAACCAATTCAAGTCGACAAAAAATAGTGATGACATCAGCTATCTGTCTTGCTTTTCAGCACAGCAATTTACGCGAGAGTACGACAAGAGTAATGAGTTACTGTCAATTAGTGAAAAATGTGTAAAATTAGCCTACTAAAATAATAATAACTCACCTTAGGAGCAATAAATGGCTAGAGAACAATTTGGTATATGCGCAGAGCCTAGCTTACACGGATACTACTTATTGTTTAATGTGCTAGATGATAATAATGATTATATTCGTCAAGCATTGTCTCGACTTCCCGCGCTATTTGATAAATATGCGGATAGATTTTCAGAAAGTAACATAACTGGCGTTATCGCAATAGGTGCCAATTATTGGGATGAGCTATTTCCAACGGCAAGACCTAAGCATCTAAAACCCTTTAGTGAAATATCATGTGATGATCGTATTGCTCCTGCGGTAAATTATGATTTGTATATTGAGATCAGAAGTGATCGTGCCGATGTTAATCATATTGTTGCTGGTAAAGTGTGTGCTTTACTTGCTGAGAGTGTTGATTTGATTGAACAAGTAAGAGGCTTTCGCTTTCTCGATGGGCGTGATTTAACAGGATTTGTTGATGGCACTGAAAATCCTAAAGGGCGTCACCGTCGTGAGATTGCATTAGTGCATGCGGAAGACGATGATAAATTTTCAGGTGGAAGTTATCTACATATCCAACGATATCGTCATAATTTGAATCATTGGAATACACTTGAAGTTAAAGAACAAGAAGATGTGTTTGCACGTACTAAAATCGATAACGAAGAATACACCTCGGAAAATAAACCATTAACAGCTCATATAAAGCGGGTTAATTTAAAAGACGAGCAGGGAAAAAGTATAGAAATTTTGCGGCAGAGCATGCCTTATGGGGATATGAAACTTCAAGGCCTGTTCTTTACTGCTTATTGTCAATCACCTGAACCTTTTACAATGATGCTAAAAAGTATGATAGAAGGTGATGAGGATGGTAATTTCGATCATATGCTCAAATATACGCAAGCGGAAACGGGAGCTGCCTTTTTTGCACCAAGCCTAAATATTTTAGCTGAGCTAATGCAAGTAAAAGATTAGCATTAACATAAGATATTTAGGTTAAATTTTTAGAAAACAACAACTCGAGTTTAGCAATGGTTTGCTTTATTTCTGAAATATTAGAGGGGGCGATAAAAATAGTATCGTCGCCTGCAATAGTACCGAGCACACCGTCACTTTTACTTAAGCTATCTAATAACCTTGCAATCAGTTGAGCAGCACCGGGACTTGTTCTAATAATAATCATCACATCATTATGTTCAATATCTAAAACAAGTTGTTTTAATGGACTTTTTGCTGTGGGAACGCCAAGTTCAGCGGGTAGGCAGTAGACCATTTCTTGGCGAGCATTACGGGTTCTAACGGCGCCAAATTTACTTAACATCCGTGAAACTTTAGATTGACTAACGTTATCAAACCCTTCGGTTTTTAAGGCGTCAACTATTTCACCCTGTGAGCTAAATTGTTCTGCTTTAAGTAGATCTTTAAAGGCTTGTACTAAGGCTTCTTGTTTTTGCGGTCCTGTCATAAACTTCACTAATTATTAATTCAGATAATGCGGGGAGTTTTATACTCCTGCTATAATACCAAGGTATTATTTCATAAATTTCATTATACGGTATCCTTGTATACCATAACAGATGAATAATAATTGTTTTTTGGTGCTTGATGCTATATCTTTTGGGCACCAAAATATTTACGTAATTACTCAAATTTCGGAGACAACCCATGAAAGTAGCAGTTTTAGGCGCAGCTGGCGGTATCGGACAAGCGTTATCTTTACTCTTAAAAACTCAATTACCTGCAGGATCTGAACTAGCTTTATATGATGTTGCACCAGTAGTACCAGGTGTTGCTGTTGATTTATCTCATATCCCTACAGCGGTAAAAGTTGCTGGATATGGTGCTGATGCATTAGGTGACGCGTTAACGGGTGCTGATATTGTAATTATTCCAGCAGGTATGCCACGTAAACCAGGTATGGACCGTGCTGATCTTTTTGCTGTAAATGCTGGCATTATTAAAACGTTAGCTGAAGGGATTGTTGCTAATTGTCCAAAAGCGTTAGTAGGTGTTATTACTAACCCAGTTAATGGAACTGTTCCAATTGTTGCTGAAGTATTCAAAAAAGCGGGTACTTATGATGCGAACCGTGTATTTGGTGTAACTACTTTAGATGTTATTCGTAGTGAAGCGTTTGTTGCTGAATTAAAAGGCTTAGATGTTGCACAAACTAAAGTACCTGTTATTGGTGGTCACTCAGGCACAACGATTCTACCTTTGCTTTCACAAGTTGAAGGCGTAGAGTTTTCAGATGAAGAAGTTGCTGCTTTAACACCACGTATTCAAAATGCAGGTACAGAAGTTGTTAATGCTAAAGCCGGTGGTGGTTCTGCAACATTATCAATGGGCGCTGCTGCTGCACGTTTTTGTATGTCTTTAGTGAAAGGTTTACAAGGCGAAAGTGTTATTGATTACGCTTATGTTGAAGTAGAAGGTGGCGATGCACCCTATTTTGCACACCCTGTTCGTTTAGGTAAAAATGGTGTTGAAGAAATTTTGTCTTACGGCGAGTTAAGTGCGTTTGAACAAAAAGCAAAAGATGACATGCTAGCAACACTTAATGCAGATATTCAAGAAGGTGTTGATTTTATCAACGGCTAATGTCTATTTCGCAATGAAATAATATGAAAACCGCCTTCTTTGGCGGTTTTTTTATAGGTGGCGATCAAAAAAAAAGCAAGCAAAATAAAATCACTAGGATATTTCAGGTTAACTCGGTAAAATCATGGCTAATTAATAGTTAATTTGTTGGCTTTTTTTCAATGATGTCTACGCGTAAAAAAAATGAAGCGGAATTAGTTGCCGCATTTAAAGCCTTGTTGAATGACCAGTGTTATGGCTCTCAAGGACAATTAGCTGATGCTTTGGCAGAGCAAGGTTTTACTAATATGTCGCAAGCCAAAATTTCACGATTATTGTCAAAGCTTGGGGCTGTTAAAATGCGTAATACGAATAGCCAAGTCGTGTATATTTTGCCAGATGAACTTGCGATCCCAAGATCAAAACAAGCAATAGAATCTGTCGTTATGAGTGTTAAGCATAATAATATGCAAATCATTGTCAAAACAGGCATTGGTGGGGCACCTTTGATTTCACGTATGCTTGATAGCTTAGGTGAGTCTGTGGGGATTTTAGGCACCTTAGCTGGCGACGATACTATTTTTATAGCACCGTCTGATGTGAACAAAATCAATGAAATAACGGACGATATACGAGCAAAGTTGGGGTTAGGGGATTAGCTTTGTTTTATATGCTTTAGTCTCTAGCAACCGTGTCAAATAAGTAACGTGTTTGGCTGTAAAAGGGGAGATTTGGCAATAACATTACCGGTGTTATCTTATTTATATGTTGCTTAGTTACCGCTCTTACTGGCTCTAAACAGAGTGCTCCTTGCCCTTGATAAGGGCAATTGTTTTTTCCGATATGCGAGCCATCAATGTAATTAGCCGTATATAAAATAATACTTGGCTGATCGGTGAAAATGGTCATTCTCCGTCCACTAGAGGGTTCAGTCACTTGTGCCGAAAATGCGCTTTGATTAATCGCACTGTCATTAAGTAACCAATAATTATCATAGCCTTTGGCGATAATTATCTGAGAATCTTGACTCTTCATTTCTTTGCCTAAAGGCTTCTTTACACGAAAGTCGTGCGGGCTATTAGTAACTGTTTCTATTCCCCCTGTCGGATAAACTTCTTCACTCATAGGTAAGTAATGGTCGGCATTAATTGTTAACTCATGATTTTCAATAGTGCCACTATCATGTCCTGCCAAGTTAAAATAGCTATGTTGAGTAAGGTTCAAAATCGTTGGCGCATCTGTGCTAGCCCTATATTCAACGATAAGTTCATTGTCATCCGATAAAGTATAAGAGACGTTAATTGTGACTGTTCCCGGATAACCTTCTTCTCCATCTGGACTGACATAGGTGAGTTTTACTGTTGCACTTGAATCTGTGGTTAAACTTTGTGTTTGCCAACATCGTTTATTTAAACCTTTACTACCACCATGCAAGTGGCTATTGCTGGCATTTAATGTCAACTGATATGATTTATCATTGATTATAAGACTACCGTTTTTAATTCGTCCCGCATAGCGACCAACGATGGCACCTAAATAATAGGTATCTTTTTCATAATCTGCGACTGTGTCATAACCGAGGACAATGTCATCAAAATTACCAAGATTATCCGCTACTGATAGTGCAATAATAATCCCTCCATAATTGGTAATACTCACACAAGTACCTTGAGTATTTTTAAGGATATAAAGTTGGCAGTCATCGCCATTACTCAGTTGGCCAAATGGCTGTTGGGACATTCTCTGATGCTGATCGATTGCTTTGTCTGAATTCATATTTTAATAAAAATTACATGATTATTAACGCGATGAAACTATAGTAAGGTTATCTAAGACAATGGTAAATAGGGGGAGGGAAGATTGATAAACATTAACAAACTTATGGTTTGTCTAATGCGAGTGATATTGATGTGGACTGATTTTTTTTGAAAAAAAAAGCGAAACATAAATGTTTCGCTTTTTTAAAGAATTTTTTAATTAAGCTGCAGTTACGTTTTCAGCTTCAGGACCTTTTTGACCTTGCTTAACAGTAAAAGTAACAGCTTGGCCATCAGTTAGCGTACGGAAACCGTCGCCAGTGATTGCACTAAAATGAACAAAAACGTCAGGACCATTTTCTTGCTCGATAAAACCAAAGCCTTTAGATTCGTTAAAAAATTTTACTTTACCACTTACAGTATCAGACATGCCTACATTTCCCGTAGTTAATATATTTAAATTGTTGCGGCCAATAGTGGCCATTCTCACGGAGTAAATGCTCTCTACCTAATAGTACAGACAGAGAAAGGTATCCAATAACACAATACTTAAAGCGTCTAGGTTGGTTAACTAGGTTAGTATTTATTAACTAACATTTAGAATAACCTATCCTTCTCCCGAAACGCACAAACTCAACGCGAACATAGCCTACCACATACTTTATCAATAAGCATGAAAAACTTTATAAACTTATTGATATTCTTAGTTTAGGAAAAGTTAAGAAGAAAGCCAACTTTTGTTAGCTTTCTTCTTATTTACCGGTTTAGTACAGGTGGGTGAAAGTTATAAAGCGGCTATCTGTGCTTTTTGTTCAATCAATTTAGCTAATGCAGATTGAGCATCAGCTAACTTGTCTTTTTCTTTATTGATTACAGCTTCAGGCGCTTTGCTGACGAAACTTTCGTTACTCAATTTGCCCTGAGTACGCTGTACGTCTTTTTCGAGCTTCTCAATGGCTTTGGATAAACGAGCAAGTTCGGCATCTTTATCAATTAAGCCGGCCATAGGAATTAATACAGATAGATCACCCACAACGGCAGTTGCTGATGCTGGCCCTTCTTCATTTTCAGTAAGTACTTGAATAGACTCAAGTCGTGCTAGAGCACTTAAAAATTGACTGTTTTCATCTAATCGACGTTGATCGACCGCTGTAACGTTCTTGAGTAAAACAGGTAAAGGCTTACTTGGCGCAATATCCATTTCACCGCGAATATTACGAATTGCAATCACGAACTGTTTAACCCATTCAAGATCTTCAATGGCTTGTTGATCCACTAAGCTGTCATCATATTGTGGAAAGCTTTGAACCATAATGCTATCAGCTGTTTTTGCAAAATTAGTCAGAGGAACTACTCGTTGCCAAATGGTTTCAGTGATAAAAGGCATAATTGGATGCATTAAACGTAATAACGCTTCTAAAACTGTTACTAAGGTATGACGAGTACCTCGCTGTTGTGCTTCACTTCCTTTAAATAAGACCTGCTTAGTTAATTCTAAATACCAGTCACAGAATTGGTTCCAAGTAAATTCATATAAGGCTTGTGAGGCTAGATCAAATCGAAATGTATCAAATGCTTCGTGTACTGTTTTAACCGTTTGTTGAAACTGGCCTAAGATCCAACGATCAGCTAAAGATAATTCCATCTCAGTATTGGTTTTACCGCAATCTTGATCTTCTGTATTCATGAGCACATAGCGGCTGGCGTTCCATAATTTATTACAGAAATTACGGTAGCCGTCTAAGCGTTTCATATCCCAACTAATATCTCTACCTGTAGAGGCAACCGATGTTAACGTAAAACGCAAAGCATCAGTACCGTGGGCTTCAATACCTTCTGGGTATTCTTTTTTGGTGAGTTTCGCTATTTTTGCAGCAAGTTTTGGCTGCATCATATTACCAGTACGTTTCTCTAATAAATCGTCTAATGAAATACCATCGATCATATCTAATGGATCGACGACATTCCCTTTAGATTTACTCATTTTATCGCCATTTTCATCACGAATAAGACCAGTAACATAGACTTTTTTAAACGGTACTTGCGGTTTGCCATTTTCATCTTTAATGAAATGCATCGTCATCATGATCATGCGAGCAACCCAGAAGAAAATAATATCAAAGCCTGTCACTAGCACATCAGTAGAATGAAATTTTTTCATATCTTCTAGATTATTTGGCCAGCCTAAGGTTGAAAAAGTCCATAACGCGGATGAAAACCAAGTATCGAGAACGTCATCATCTTGGCGAAGGTTTACATCGTCAGCCAATGAATATTTACTACGTACTTCGGCTTCTGTTCTTCCTACGTAAACGCCACCGTTATCGTCATACCATGCGGGAATTCTATGACCCCACCATAATTGGCGAGAGATACACCAATCTTGAATATCACGCATCCAAGCGTTGTACATATTTTCATACTGTTTAGGCACAAACTCAATATCACCATTTTCAACTGCTTCAACGGCAGGGCCAGCTAAAGGTGCAGCACGTACATACCATTGGTCGGTTAATAATGGCTCAATAATCACTCCTGAACGGTCACCGTAAGGAGCAACTAAATCATGCTCTTTAACTTCAACCAATAACCCTAACTCATCAAAACGATTAACTATAGCCGTTCGGGCATCAAAGCGGTCTAAACCTGCAAATTCACTTGGTAACTCAGCGTCATACTCATCACTGGGTTCACCATTGGTATTATAGATTTCAGCATGAGATAAAATAGCTGCATTTTTATCTAATATATTGATTAATGTTAAATTATGACGCTTACCCACTTCATTATCGTTAAAGTCATGAGCCGGTGTTATTTTGACACAGCCGGTACCTTTTTCCATATCAGCATGATCATCACCCACTATTGGAATTAAACGATTAACCAAAGGTAATAATACGTGTTTACCTATCAGATCTTTATAACGTTCATCTTTAGGGTTAACTGCAACCCCAGTATCACCTAACATAGTTTCAGGACGAGTCGTCGCTACCACTAAATAGTCATGGCCTTCAGCGGTTTTAACACCATCGGCAAGAGGATAGCGTAAGTGCCACATGTGGCCTTTTTTATCTTTATTCTCTACTTCAAGGTCTGAAATAGCCGTATGGAATTTAGGATCCCAGTTGACTAACCGTTTACCACGATAGATTAAATCTTCTTCAAACAAACGAACAAAGACTTCTTGTACCGCTTCAGACATCCCGTCATCCATGGTAAAGCGTTCACGTGACCAGTCAATTGAGTTACCTAAACGGCGCATTTGTTTGCTGATGGTATCGCCAGACTCTTCTTTCCATTGCCAAATCTTGTCAATGAAAGCATCACGACCATAATCATGGCGTGTTTTATCTTCTTCAGCGGCAATCTTACGTTCAACAACCATTTGGGTCGCAATACCTGCATGGTCGGTACCTGTTTGCCATAGGGTGCTTTTCCCTTGCATACGCTGGTAACGAATTAAAGTATCCATGATGGTTTGTTGGAAGGCATGTCCCATGTGCAGACTACCTGTGACATTAGGTGGTGGAATAGCGATACTATAACCTTCGCCTTCTGCCGTAGGGCTAAAATAACCTTGCTCTTCCCAACTTTGGTAAAGCGATTGTTCAATTTCGGAGGGGTTGAATGTTTTTTCCATCAGAATAACTACTTAATTGTTGATTGCATTGTCGGAAACTTTTTCATCATTAATGGTTTGATTATCAATGTTATAACCCAATTGACGATAGCCTTTAAAACGTTCTCTTGCTAATTGTTTTAAAGCGTCATCGCTTGGGACAAAGTCGACGATTTGTGAAAATTGATGAGCAAAGTTTGGCACTGTGCTCGTTAAATTGATTAGTACGGGACGACGACTAGCCGGAACTTGCCAGCTAATCTCTACCGCAGCACCACTTTTAGGGCCTTCACCTACTAAATTGTGAGGCACAAAACTGTCAGGCTCAAATGACCATAACAGTTCATCGATATCATGTGCTTGTGCTTGGTCTTGGGTATAAATAAACACACGCTGATTTTGACGATAAAAATGTGCTGCTTGAAAACAGGCATGTAATTTTACTAACGCCAAAGGATCTGCGTTAGTATTTACTTGTTCTAAAATATAAAACATTACGTTTGTTTTCATGAGTAAAATTTAATCTTTTGTCTTATCAGCATAGTTTAACAAGACTACTCGCCTTGTTCAGCACCTGAACGGTTAAGTAAAAATTGCGTTAACATACTTACTGGACGTCCAGTTGAACCTTTATCTTTACCACCACTACGCCATGCTGTACCTGCAACGTCTAAATGAGCCCAATGATATTTTTTAGTAAATTTCGATAAGAAACAAGCTGCTGTTATTGTGCCAGCACCTCGACCACCTAAATTAGTAAAATCAGCAAAAGGGCTTTCTAGTTGCTCGTGATACTCTTCCCAAAGAGGTAAACGCCATGCACGATCGCCACTTTGATCAGAGGCATTAATAAGTTCGTGGGCTAACGGATTATGGGTACTTAATAATCCAGATGCATGTTTACCTAAGGCAACAACACATGCGCCAGTTAACGTGGCCACATCTACCACCACATCAGGTTCAAATCGCTCAACATAAGTTAAAGCATCACAAAGTACTAAACGACCTTCGGCATCCGTATTGAGTACTTCTACTGTTTGTCCTGACATTGTTGTTAAAATATCCCCAGGGCGGTAAGCATTACTACCTGGCATATTTTCACAACCTGCGAGTACACCAATGACATTAATGGGTAAGTTTAATTCAGCTAAGGCATGCATAGCGCCTAAAACACCAGCGGCACCACCCATGTCATATTTCATTTCATCCATACCTTCTGATGGTTTTATGGAAATACCACCGGTATCGAAGGTTAAGCCTTTACCTACTAAAACAATCGGCTTTGTATCGGCGTCAGAACCTTGATAATGAATAATACTCATTAGCGATTCATTTGCTGAACCTCGGCCTACGGCAAGATAAGAGCCCATACCTAGGGCTTCCATTTCTTTTTCATCGACAATATTTGTGCTGACTTTATCATAGTCATTGGCAAGTATTTTAGCTTGTTCGGCCAAGTACGCAGGATTACAAATATTTGGTGGCATGTTTGCAACATTTTTACAGGTACTAATACCTTCTGAAACAGCTAAACCATGAGCAATAGCACGTTCACCAATGGGTAATTCACGACGAGTTGGTACATTAAATACTATTTTACGTAGTGGACGACGAGGTTCTTCTTTACGTGTTTTTAAGCTATTAAAGCTATATAAACAATCTTGTGTCGCTTCAACAGCTTGGCGAACTTTCCAATAAGTGTCACGACCTTTAACGTGTAATTCTGACAAGAAACATACGGCTTCCATTGAGCCTGTTTCGTTTAATGTATTAATAGTTTTACTGATAATTTGGCGATATTGACGTTCATCAAGCTCACGTTCTTTGCCACAACCGACAAGTAAGACGCGTTCACTTAAAATATTAGGCACATGATGTAATAATAACATTTGGCCTGATTTGCCTTCTAGATCACCACGACGAAGTAAGTTACTGATATAACCTTCGCTAATTTCATCTAGTTGTTCAGCTATTGCCGAAAGACGACGGGGTTCAAATACACCTACAACTATGCAGGCGCTACGTTGTTTTTCGGGGCTGCCACTTTTTACACTGAACTCCATGGAATCTCCTATTTTTACATTAAATAAGCACTTTTTTTAAAAATAATAGTCATAACCTACCTAAAACTATTAATTTAACCTGAGTTTACTCTATATTTTTTTTTGCTAAAGGCTATAATTATAGCCGCACACAGCATCTTTAGCTAAAGGCTTATAAATTATTTTACTTATGAAAACGACAAGTTTACTTAAAAATTGCCCAAATGTCAGAAAAAAACTAAGTTTTTGTAGGAACTCTTTGTGATTATTTTCCGCTATTTATTAAAAGAAGTCACTAAAACGCAGTTAGCGGTTTTTGTTGTCCTCATGACTATTTTTATTAGTCAAAAATTTGTAAGAGTATTAGATGATGCCTCGGAAGGCGGTATCCCTGGTCATATGGTGATGATTTTCATCGGACTCAAAATTCCAGATCTTGCAGGAATGCTGTTACCTTTGAGTTTCTTTTTAGGGATATTATTAGCATACGGTCGTATCTATGCCGATAGTGAAATGACTATATTTCATGCCTGTGGCGTGAGTGAATGGTACACAGTTAGAGTCATGTTAATTCTTGGCGTTATTACGGCAGGAATAACAGGAATTTTTACCTTGTATTTGTCACCATTAGCGTCAGAGTATGAATATCAAGTAAAAGAACAATTAGCTTCTGAATCTGGGTTAAGCTCTCTTATTGCTGGCCGTTTTCAGCAAACGGGCAATCAAAAAGCGGTTGTGTTTATTCACGATAAAAACCGAACAGATAATAGCTTAGAGAAAGTCTTTGTTGCCCAACTTCCAGATAACGAGACGAACCAACCCTTTAAAAAGAATATTATTAATTCAAGTATTGTTTATGCTAAACAAGGTCAAATTATTGAAGAAGAAAGTGGTTCTCAACGATTGGTGCTAAGTGATGGTATTCGATATCAAAGTGATGCCGAAAATAATGAATTTAGAAAAGTGGCTTTTGGTAAATATTATATTCAAATTCAAGATCAAAAAGTGGCTCAAAAACGTAGAAAACTCAGCGCCATACCGACAATGCGATTACTTAAGAGTGAACAAGCTGATTATCAGTCAGAAATTCATTGGCGTATTGCTTTCCCATTAGCCTGTCTTATTTTAACCCTTGTTGCGGTACCACTGAGTGTTGTTAATCCACGGCAAGGAAAGTTTGCCAAAATGTTACCGGCGCTTTTACTCTTTTTAAGTTACTTTTTACTATTAACGGCGATGCGTTCGGCAATTGAACGAGAAAGCATTCCCGCTTTTATTGGTTTGTGGCCAGTACATCTAACCGCTTTATTGCTTGGAATTAGTTTGATCTTACATGAACGCTCAATGGGTAAACGCTTGCTAGCATCAATTAGAGTATTAAGGAGAACGGTACGATGAAGATATTAGATCTTTATATAGGGCGTATTGTTGCTTCTACTACATTTATTACCTTAGCTGTTTTTGTCAGTTTAAGCGGTATTATTAAGTTTGTTGAACAAATGAAAGCGGTTGGTAATGGTAATTATGATCTCTCTCATGCTGCTCTCTATGTGCTTTATGAAGTGCCAAGAGATGTTGAAATCTTTTTTCCTTGGTCGGCCTTAATTGGTGGCTTAATGGGAATAGGCATGTTGGCAAGTAATAGTGAGCTAGTCGTTATGCAAGCGGCTGGACTTTCGCGATTGAACATTATTAAATCAGTAATGAAAGTTGCTGCCATACTTGTAGTGTTAAGTATGTGTGTAGGTGAGTGGTTAGCTCCTGCAGGCGCCATTGCGGCAAAAGAAATAAAAGCTCAAGCTCTTTCTGGAGGGAGTTTAATTTCAGCTAAAAACGGTATTTGGGCAAAAGATGGTGATTTTTTCGTTCATATTGCTGAAGTACAAGACAAAGGAACATTAAAAGGTGTTCAAGTTTATCGGTTTGACCAGCAACTTAAGATGACCAGTTGGCTTTCAGCCGAAAGTGCGCGTTATTTGTCTCAATCTTGGCAGTTAGAACAAGTCAAAGAAACCTTTATCGGGGAAGATAAAATCACCACCGAAACCTTGGCAAAGAAAGAATGGCAGTCAAGCTTAACCCCTGACAAATTAGGCGTAGTTGCCGTAAAACCTGAGTCATTATCAATTAGAGGCTTAACGGATTATCTAGATTATTTACACGCGAATGAACAAGATCCAAGTCGATATCAATTAGCGTTTTGGCGTAAGATCGTTCAACCAGTAACCGTAGCCGTAATGTTACTGTTGGCGTTATCTTATGTCTTTGGACCATTACGTTCTGTGTCTATGGGGGCACGTATAATGATGGGCGTGGGAACGGGTATTCTTTTTTTCTTAACCAATGAAGTGTTTGGTTCGTTAAGTTTAGTGTATCAATTACCTCCAATATTAGGCGCAACTATGCCTAGCTTGTTATTTGTAAGTATTGCCATTTATTTAATGAAACGTAAATCAACGTAATCACCAATAGGTTATTACGTTGCACGTTACATCTTGATTAAAGTCGACCTCGGTTGGCTTCAAGTGATAACAAGACGACTTCAGTGTTTGTGAGTTTATCTTGTAAACTTTGTTTGTTTTTCCCATCAATTAACACCCAAAAATTACCAAGACCAAGTAAGGTAGGAAGTAATCGTTTTAGTGCGGTTTTTCTGGTTATTAGACTACCATCAGTATTTTGTAAACGTAAGCGCCAAGCTTTCATCCCCAATGTTTGCCCACTTTTCACCCAGAAAAATACAAAGAAATAAGCAACCCAAGATAAATTCCAGAGATAAATTAGACTGGAATATAATAATGAAGATTGTTGAGCTTCGATGAGATGCTTATAGCCATTCATATCAATTAAATTAAAATGAGCAAAAATGGCAAAGATAGCAAAGCCAATTGCCCCAGCAACCATATAAACAGCTATGGCTAAAAGTAAGTCGTAAATCCATGACGCTAATCGACGTAAAAGGCCTGCACGTGGGAATTGGGTATAATCAAAAATAGACATAAAGAACACTCAGAAAAATTTGTGCTAGTTTAGCAAAGCTAAATGGTAACATTAAGTCTTAGTACACTTAATGCTTAGTTTAACTTATTGCTAAATTAAACCAGCATTAGTGACTGAGGGTCATATTTATTAATTATTCAGCTTTTACCTTATAAAAACTGCAATAGAGCACAGGAACAACAGCAAGTGTTAATATTGTGCCTATACCCAAACCAAAAGCGATAACATTAGCCATACCATAAAATAGTGGGTCGTTACCTAGTATCAAAGGTAATAAGCCCATAACGGTGGTAATAGTGGTCATTGCAATAGGGCGTAACCGAGTGAGACAAGCAGTGATTAAGGCTTGATACTCACTTTTTCCATTTTCCATTTCAATTTTAATTCGGTCAATTAATACAATCGCATTGTTAATGATAATGCCCGCTAAACTATATAAACCGAGTGTTACCATAAAACCAAAAGGTGCTTGCATTACAAGTAGTCCAATCACAGCTCCAATAAAAGATAATGGAATAGTGAGGGTAATAACGGCTGTTTTTCTAAAAGAGTTAAACTGTGCTACTAGCAAAATAAGAATAAACCCTAATACCATAGGCATGTTTGCGCTTAGCGCTTTTTGAGCCGCTTTAGATTCTTTGATGGCTCCGTCGTACTCAATAGTATGATTAATAGGCAGATCAGCTGCGAGTGCTTGAATCTTATCATCAATAATTCCTTGTAAATCTTCAGCAGCCATATCGTTATTACGGGCTTCAATACTGATGGTACGGAACATATCTTCATGGTGTATCACTGAAAATTGATTCACTGGCGAAAATGTAGCTACTTGAAATAAAGGCACTGCTTTACCGGTTTTTGAAGAGTAAACATTCAGTGTTCTTAACCTATCAAGGTTATTACGTTCAGCCTCATTGGCTCTTAAAATAATAGGGATAATTTCATCTTCTTCACGAAATTCAGTAATTTGTGCCCCTGAAAAGTAAGTTTGAAGTGAATCTGCAATTTCATTAGAGGTTAAACCGGCACGTTTAGCTCTGTGCTGATCAATTTGCACATCAATTTTGACAATTAAATTTTCCCAATCGCTGTGTATATCTATGGTATTTGGCACAGTATGAAGTAAATCCATAATTTGCTGTGCTTTTTGGTAGATTACATTTTTATCAGGCCCTTTAACTTGTATCTTGATAGTTTTAGCATCGGATGGCCCTAAAAACATTTTTTTCACACGGGCTGAAATGTTTGGAAACTTAGCTTCTAATTCTTTATCTAATTCGTGCGTTTTTTGGCTTATATCTGTTCCGTCAACAATGTTGAGTACGATAAATCCCTTATTGTGAGCGGGATCTTCAGGATTTAAAGATAAAACAAACCGTGGCCCGTTAAAACCCACATAACCAGAATAGTTGTCAATAAAGGCAAACTTTTCTTTGTCATCTAGCCATTTAAAAATTTCTTTCATTTGGCGATCGGTTTCGCGTGAAGAGGTACCATTGGGTAAGTCAATGTACATGAGTATTTGGGTGCGATCTGATTCAGGGAAAAACTGTTTGGGCACTAACTTCATGGCCCCAATGGCGCCGATAAATAACACGAACATCAAGCCCATAAATAACGATTTATGGCTAAGCACCCAGTGTAAAAAACGTTCGTAGCTACGGTATGATTTATCCAATAAGGTATCACTTTTTTTAGTGGAAACCGATGGTTCAATAAAGTGATAACAAAGGATAGGAGTGACACATAAGGCTAAAACCCAACTGGTTAGTAGAGTAATTAATATCACTAATGAAATAGAACGCGTATATTCACCGGCCACATGCTCGGCTAGCATTAGGGGTAAAAACACTAAAATAGTGGTAATAGAAGAACTCAGTAGTGGGATGGCAAGTTCTCTACAGCCCTCAACCATAGCATTATAACGACTAATGCCACTTTCAATTCTCCGCTTAAAGTCTTCCGCGATAACAATGCCATTATCCACTAATAAACCGAGGGAGATAATTAAAGTTGCTAAGCTCATACGTTCTAATTTCATATTAAAAAAGAGCATTAACGACAGGGTAGTTAACATAACAAAAGGTACGATGGCGCCAACAATTAATCCAGTTCTAACACCTAAAAATAAAACGACAACAACGAGAACTATAGCAAGTGTTTGTAAGACGTTAATAGACACGCCTCTTACTGTTTTATTTACTTGGTCTGCTTGGTAAGTGGCAATATTGAGTTGATAGCCTATGGGTAAACTGGCGGTTATGACTGCGAGTTCATTTTTAACTCGTGGTGCATACTCTAAAATATTGTTTCTAGGTAGCATAGAAATGGCGAAGAAAATTGCGGGTTGCCCATTAAAGTATGCCAGTTTGTCCGGCGGATCAATATAGCCACGTTTGATAGTGACGACATCTTTTAATGCAATAAAGTCTTCTGAATTAGGAATGTTAATATAGGTATCTGCAATTTCAGCAACGCTATCAAAATTACCCGACGGTTCAACAATAAAGCTTTTCGCTCCCGTATCAATTTCCCCACCTGAGCGAATGATATTTTGGTTTTTTAACTCATTGATGAGCTCAATAGGTGAAATACCTAATTGCGACAATCTAGCATTCGAGGCTTCAAGATAAATACGTTCCTCTAAGTGCCCTAATATTTCAATTTTTTTTGTTCCCTCAACAGCATACAGAGAGTCACGAATATGTTGCGCAATATCATACATGGCACTCATGTCGAAACCATCGGCTGTTAATGCCAAGGTAACTACGGATACATCGCCAAATTGATCATTAACAAACGGAGTACTCGTGCCTTCTGGCATATTACTATGCGCTGCGCTGGCTTTGTTTCTAACATCTTGCCAAATATCATCAAGATTAAAAAATCGATCATAAATTTTAACATGAATGGTTGATGAACCAGTGGTTGACACTGATTTCATTTCTTTTACTTCAGGTATTTTTCGTATTTCTTCTTCAAGCTTTTTGGTGATCAGTTGCTCAACACGTTCAGGTGCCATACCAGGGAAAGAAGTAGAAACGATAGCTTCACGAATAGTGATGCTGGGATCTTCTTGTGCGGGTAAAGTGAAGTAAGCATATATACCATTAATTAATAATAAACCAAGTATCAGAAATACCGTTTTCTTATATTGAAAAGAGATCTGGGTTAAGTTCATCACTCTCTCCTTTAGTTAAAACGTTGAATTTTATTGTCTAACAAGGTGACTTTCTGGCCATCACGTAGAAAGGCGACCCCTGCGATAGCAATAATTTCACCTGCTTTTAACCCTGAAGAAATGAAGGCATTATTGTTTAACACATTTTCTGTTTGTACTTCACGCTTATGTACTGTTTGTGTTTTCGGATCATAGACATAGGTATAGGTTTTTTGATTTACACCAGCACTTAATGCTGTAAAAGGTACGCTAATAGTTACCCCTTGATAGCCGGTTTGTCCTTCTCCAATAAAAGAAAAGTCGACCTCGGCAGTCATCCCCGCACGTAATAATTTATTGCTTTCTTGTAACATTACAGTCACAGGAAAGGCATTAGCTGTTTCAGCGCGTGTACCTACTTCAGTTATGCGACCCAGCACTTCAAGGCGCGCTAAAACAGGAAAGCGGATAGGTAATATCGTGTTTTTTTCTAATTCTCTAATTAAGGTTTCAGGCACCATAACATGCACCTCTAAACCATGATTACCTTCAATTTCAAAAGCCGGTTGGCTGGCAGATATTTGTTGAGAAGGTTCAATTAAACGTTTAGTGATTATGCCATTATATGGAGCGAGTAATGTACTGTCTTGTAAGTTTTTCTGAGCAATATCCACTTGTGCCTGAGCTACGCCAACCGCACTTTTACTGGATTCAAAGCTCGCTTTGGCATTATCAAATTCCGACTGGGAGATTAATTCTTTTTTCACAAGTTGGCTGTAACGATCAAAAGTATTCTTTGCTTCCAACATGGTTGAGTTAGCGTTATCTAATTGGGCTTGAGCCGATTGTAAGCTTAAGTCAAAATTACGGTGGTTTAATTGGGATAAAACTTGCCCTTTTTTCACCGTATCACCAAGTCTGACTTCAACTGATTGAATTTTACCAGACACTTCAAAGCTTAATTGAGTTGCCTCAACGGGCGCAACTATTCCAGATAATGTTCTAAGTTGCTTTATGTTAGATTCTGATACTTGAACCCATGCGATAGGGCGTATCGCTTTTTCAGCCGTAACCGTTTGTTCGTTACAGCCAGCTATTATAGTTGCAACCAACAAAGTAAATAGAATGCGCATAAAAATCCTAATAAGAAATGTATCTATAGTTAAGGTGAAAAAAACCAATAAGTAAATTGGTACTGTATAGTACCGCATATTTTGGTACTATACAGTACCTAAGTCAACTCATATTGATAAATAGATAGATAAAATGACTCATTGTGACCCATTATGTAACAACGAATTAAGTACTCGAGGAGAGTTGATTCTTGAAGCTGCGCAAAAATTATTTCTAAAGCATGGTTATGACGAAACATCGCTTGAAATGATTATTAGCGATGCAGGTGGTTCTCGTCGTTCAATTTATAATGAGTTTGGTAACAAGCAAGGATTGTTGTTAGCCGTAATGCGTAGACAGGTTGATATTCAAATTAATACCATTTCGTCTATTAATTATCAATTAGCGCCAAAGCAAGCTCTGAAAGAAATAGCGATACGTTTTGTTCAAGGTTTATTGTCTGACACCTTAATATCCTTATACCGACTAGTGATACAAGTTGTTCCTAAGTTGCCGGAAGTAGGGGAAATCGTTTATGAGAGAGGACCTTTAATCGGGGTAACACCGTTAACAGATTATCTGCATTTTTTAGATGAAAAAGGGACTTTAGCGATCGATGATTTTAGTTATGCGTCTTATATGTTTATCGCAATGATTAAAGATCGTTTACATTTTAAAGCACTTATATTGCCCGATGTGAAAATTAGCGACGAAGAGATTGATGAACACATTGAACGAACAATTGATTTATTTATTAAAGCCTACCAAGCGTAAATCAAAAATATTCGCACAAATAAACGTCAAACAGTCATACAAGCAAGAAAAACTATTGCACAAACAAGGATATTTCGTATAATGCGTGCCACTTAGCGTTTCTTTATTTAAGTGTTCAACTTTTGCAAAGTCAGTTTATATAAATTAGATGATTTTGCAAAGCTTAAACAGCTTAAAAGTCTTTGCCGGTGTGGTGAAATTGGTATACACGACGGATTCAAAATCCGTTGCAGAAATGCGTGGCGGTTCGAGTCCGCCCACCGGTACCATTATATGAAAGCCCTGTCTTTAATCGGATAGGGCTTTTTTGTTTATTGCTTTATCCAACAACAGTATTTTGTAAAAATTGAGGTTTAACTTTAATTTTACAGTGGGTTTTAACTTATTGCCGCAGCTGTTCTACCATTATTTCATGTTACCTTAGTGCCTAAAGCCTCGGTTACTTACGTGTCAAAACTAACCAGGTTAAATACGTCTTAAAGATGTTAAAGCTTTCTGTTAGATCATTCTGTTATAATAATAGGTTAGTGATGAAAGAACACAGAGACAGTATGTCAGAATTTAAAGCATTTTCACTTTTAGAGTCAATTATTGATCGCGTTGCCCTGAAAGGTTATAAGCAGCCTACACCTATCCAAAAAGAATGTATCCCAGTGCTTATTAAAGGCAATGACCTTCTAGGTATTGCGCAAACGGGTACAGGAAAAACTGCGGCTTTTTCATTACCTATTATCAATAAGTTTGGTCGAAATAAAATTGAGATAAAAGCGAAAAGTACACGTTCGCTTATATTAACCCCTACACGTGAACTTGCCTCGCAAATAATGCAAAATATTGATGATTACTCTGAGGGTTTAGGGCTTAAAACGAAGGTGGTTTACGGCGGTGTAGGAAGACAAAATCAAGTGGATGCTATTGCGTTAGGACTTGATGTTTTAGTGGCCACCCCAGGTCGGTTATTGGACTTAATAGAAACCGGCGATATCAACTTTGAGGCGTTAGAAGTTTTTGTATTAGATGAAGCCGATACCATGCTTGATATGGGGTTCTTTAATGATGTTCAAAGCATTATATCTAAACTACCCAAGAAGCGACAAACACTCTTATTTTCAGCGACTATGCCAGCTGAAATAGAGATACTTGCACAAGCCATATTAACAACTCCAGTAAAAGTTCAAATAGCAGCTGAAATGGTTACTATCGACTTGGTTAATCAAAGCGTATACCACCTTGATAAATCCAATAAAGTACCCTTGCTATTTAATCTCCTAGAAAACCCTGACTATGAAAAAGTGCTTATTTTTTGTAAAACAAAGTATGGCGCTGACATCATTGTTAAGGAATTAGAAAAAGCATCTATTACTGCCGCTAGCCTTCATAGTGGTAAAACACAAGCGGTTAGAGAAGAAGCGTTACAAAACTTTAAAGATGGTAAGTTAAGCGTATTAGTTGCAACAGATGTTGCTGCGCGTGGCATTGATGTTGATAATATTAGTTTAGTGATTAACTATAATCTTCCTGAAGATCCAAGAAACTACATACACCGTATCGGGCGTACAGCTCGTGCGGGTAAAAATGGCATAGCGATATCATTTGCCGTAGAAAATGATGTAAGGCAATTAACGAATATTGAAAATAGCATAGGGCAAGTTATTCCTGTTGTTACTGAGCAGCCTTTCCATAAAGAGTTTTCAAAAGCGCCGATACAAAATAAGAAAAAGAAACCAGTTAAAAAATCAAATATCACCAGGCCAAAGAGAAGTAGATCAAAGAGAAAATAAAACAGACACCCTTTAGCCAACTGAGGGTTTTTAGTTGGTTTACAAAGATCACCTCATCAGCGTGGTTGAGGTGAAGATAAATTACCTGCATATGTCACTTGTATTCTCTCAACTAAAAAGTCTACTGCCGCTTTTACTTTCGGGACTAAATAGCGCTGTTTTTGATACAGCAGATACACAGCCATGTCAGAATTTTGAGTAATAGCTAGCTTGTGCTCAAAGCTAAGCTCTTGCAACTTCCCTGATTCAATATATGAAGTTAACGCCCATCGAGTAGACATTAAAATACCTTCGCCGTTACATGCTTTTTTTGCTAGCCATGAGCCATTATTAGATATTGCCACTGCTGGACCTGAAACATCATGCCATTGACCATTCATATTACATAACCAAGGTGTTGGTCCTGTTGGTGTCTTAAAATAAAGACCTTTATGATTTTTTAGTTCCATCACGTTACTAGGCACGCCGTGTTTTTCGAGGTAATTTGATGAGGCGACAGGAATAAAGTTATTATCCATTAATCTTATCGCTAACACACGTTCATTGGGGGCGTAACCTCCACGAATAGCAATGTCGACATCATCACGTCCTAGGGTGGATAACTCATCACTTAAACTGACATCTAAAATAATTTCAGGGTATAGAGTACTAAATTCATCTAACAGAGGAAGCAATATTTTATCACCAAAACCTACCATAGAGCTGATACGTAAGCGTCCCATAGGCGTCGTCTGGTAACTACGAACGGTTTCATTACTTTGCTCAAGTTGATTCAGTATTTGCTGTACATCGTTATAATAAATTTGTCCTACTTCTGTCAGTTTCACTATGCGGGTTGAGCGTTTTAATAAAGTTGCGCCTAAACTCTTTTCTAAATCAGCCACGCGTCTCGATAAGGACGATGGTGGCACATTAAAGGTAGTTGCAGCTTTGGTAAAACTGCCGGTTTCGACGACCTTACTGAAATATCGCATTGCGCGTAGTTGATCCAACTAATCTCTCCATTAAATGCGTTAACGTGAATAAACAACTAAGTATGTTTACGTATTTTTGCCGTATTATTGTCTTAAAAGCAATAGTGATTAGCATTTATCCTTATATATAACCCAATTAAAACAAGTAATAATAGTTTCAATTTAAATACAGACGCTTTAATTGCTTTTTCGGCTATTAAACAAGCTTCACCTTACTGATGGAAACTGATTTATGATTACTTTGCACGGTTTTGCCGCTAGCAACTATTACAACTTAGTTAAACATGTACTGCTATATAAAGAGCTGCCATTTCAAGAAAACCTGCTATACGGTGGTAGTGCAGAGTTATTAGCGATTAGCCCTGCAGGTAAAGTACCCGTTATCACCACAGGTGAAGGTCTTTATCTTTCTGAGTCGAGTGTTATTTGTGACTTTATCGAAGAGACTTATCCTGAAATTGCGTTATATCCTGAAGATGCTGGAGAACGTGCTGTTGTCCGCCAAATGATGAAAATAGCAGAGCTTTATTTTGAACTGCCAAGCAGACGCTTTATACCTTATGTATTTTCAGGTACTGAAGTACCCGAATGGGTTAAAGGGGAAGTACGTCAAGTTATTAGCCGTGGGGTTACCGCTTTAAATCGTTTGTGTCAGTTTTCACCTTGGATTGCAGGAGAACAATTTACCATGGCTGATATCTACGTTTATTACGTCAACACCATAGTTAATGCCTTTGGTGCTAGCCAACTTGAGTGGGATGTACTTGCAGAGATACCTGGCATGAAAGCGTGGAATGATTCCATGAGTCAATCTGCTATAGCAGAAAAAGTGGCAGCAGATCGCCAGGCAAATATGCCTGAATTTATGCAGAAAGTGAAAGCCCAGATTCAAGCCGTACAGATTAAATAGCCAAATACCTGATTAATGCGATTTAACAACAAACAAAGTATGGCCAATACCATAAAGAGATTGGCCTACTCATTTAATTATTTGCAGGAGATAGACCTATGAAAGAGTCAAACATACAACTTACTTCAACTATTAATGAAGACAATAAACTCATACTGGCTTTAGAAAACATTGAAATGCCACAACCGAGTGATGACGAAGTAGTTATTCGTATTGAAGCCGCGCCATTAAACCCATCAGACTTAGGTGTTATGTTTAGCGGCGCAGATATGTCGACAGCAGTGCAGTCAGGAACTGAACAAAATCCAGTTATTACAGCTGACGTGCCTGCTAAATTTATGCCAGCGTTAACAAAGCGTGTTGGTAAAGCAACGCCTGTGGGTAATGAAGGGGCTGGAACTGTTGTTGCAGCGGGGTCATCGCCAGCAGCTCAAGCATTAATGGGGAAAATGGTGGCGGTTATTGGTGGTGGCACTTATCGCAAATATCACTGTGTAAATGTTCGAAGTTGTTTGGTATTAAAAGAAGGAACGACGGCTAAAGAAGGTGCATCTTCTTTTGTTAACCCGCTTACCGCGTTAGCTATGGTAGAAACTATGCGTGCTGAAGGTCATAAAGCGATTATTCATGCGGCAGCTGCGTCTAATTTAGGCCAAATGTTAAATCGTATTTGTATTGCCGATGGCATTGATTTAATTAATATTGTGCGCAAACCAGAACAAGAAACCCTGTTGCGTAACATGGGTGCAAAATATGTGGTTAACTCAAGTAGTGAGACTTTCCTTGCTGACTTAACCGCAGCGATAATAGAAACAGGAGCTACAATTGCTTTTGATCCTATTGGCGGTGGTCAATTAACGAGTGACATTCTTAACTGTATGGAAGTTGCTGCTGCTCGTGATATGAAAGAACACAGTGTTTATGGTTCTGATACTTTCAAGCAAGTGTATATTTATGGCGCATTAAACCGTGGTCCAATTACCTTAAATCGTAACTTCGGGTTTGCATGGGGTGTTAATGGATTTTTATTATTCAATGCACTAGGTAAATTAGGTACTGAAACTGTTGCAGCGATGCGTAAACGTGTTGCCGATGAAATTACCACTACATTTGCTAGCCATTATACTCATGAAGTGTCATTGGCAGAAGTATTACAATTACCATCTATGGCCGCTTATTCTAAGCAAGCGACAGGTGAGAAGTACTTAATTACCCCGCAAAAATAATGTTCTTGTAACGGATGTTTAAATTTATGTGAAAGCAGCTACTGATTATAGTATCTGCTTTTTTTTATTGACATGTATGTAATAGAAAACAGTACGTGGTATAGCAAGGAGGGCTTATTAATAAAGATGTTACCAAACCTCGCGATAAAGCGTTAATAAGTTCACACCGAGAATTTTTTCGATTTGGTTATCACGGTAACCTCGTTTTTTTAGATACCAAGCAATTAACTCCATGCGTTTCTCAGAATTTAACTGAGGGATAAATGGTGGACGATTTGGTGTTTCTCCAGGGGCTGAAATTCCTGCAGCTATACGGCGCTTAACTTCTTGGCGAATAGCTTCACGATATTCAGGGCCATCATTAATAGGAGCTACGCCTTGATCACTGCCGATCGATACATGATCTTCTCCACACAAGTTCACTGCATAATCGATATGTTTCATTAGAGCTTCTGCGGTGAGTTCGTTGTCGCCACCTTCTAAAAAGGGCATAAGATAAATACCAATGACGCCACCTTTATTTGCTACTGCTTTTAATTCTGTATCATCATTATTGCGAGGATGACGGTATACTTCATTACACCCTGTATGAGAAATAGTTAATGGACGTGTGGAATATTGTATAGCGTTAGCTACTGTTTTCTTTCCTGAATGGGATAAGTCAATGAGCACTTTATTTTTTTCCATTCGCTGCAAGGCTTGTTGTCCTAATGTTGTTAGCCCTTTGTCATTAGCCACTAAACCACCACTACCATACTGAGATGGTCCGTTATAGCTCATTTGCATATAGCGCACACCTTGCTGAGCAAAGAAATCAATTTGTTCGATGTCATCAGCAAACATTTCAGTTGACTGAAATCCCATAATAATACCTATTTGCTGTTGTTGCTTGGCTAATAAAATATCATTGGCTTTAGTGACTAATCGAAAAGAGTCCGGGTAGCGTTTAATGAGTGATAATGTAGCTTGTATTTTAGTTAATGTAGTTTTGTGATCATCGCCAGGGGAGGGAATAGTAGCGTTTAATGCACTAATGCCTGATTGTTTAAAGAGGGCTAACGTTTTTTCATCAAAGCTTTTAACGCCATAATCAAATGCCGCACTGAGCCCATCTATCACCACACTATTTCTATATGGTAGCCACTGTTTTTCTTGGGTTGATAAAGGTAAGTGTTCTAAGGCGAGAACACTTTTAGGAATTAATAAACCAAGCGAAACACCAGCACTCGTTTTTAAAAATCGTCTTTTATTCATCATAAATTTCTCGCTAGCATGTGAGATCAAAGTTCTGCTATACATTCAATTTCAACTTTGGCATTAAGAGCTAAACCTGCAGCTGCATAGGCGCTGCGCGCTGGCGGAGTGTCGAAAAATGTCAAATAGGCTTCATTCGCTTTTTTCCAGTCTTTGATGTCTGATAACATTAAAGTACATTTGGCAATATCTCTGTAATTGAGATTATATTCTTGTAAAACACTACCTATGTTTTTCATTGCTTGCTTCATTTGAGTAGTTATATCTGGGCCAGCCAGGGTTTTAGTGCTGGGAAAATTACCAATTTGTCCTGAAAGCCAAAGCATACCTGCCGCTTTTTTTGCACTAACAAAAGGTAAACTTTTATCATCGCCGATATGAATAAATTGCCCATTTTTAATCACATGCGCAATACTTTTAACATGCTCTATATCTATACTTGGGTCTTCATTAAGGATAACTAAATTAGCTGTTTTTCCTACCTCTATACTGCCATAACTATTTTCAATACCAATAACTTCTGCACCATTGATTGTTGCTGTTTGCAATGCTTCAAGTGGCGTCATACCTACGTCTTTAACCAGTAACTGCATTTCATGTTGCACTAAAGGATAAGCTGATTGGTAGTAATCACTAGCGCTATCAGTTCCCGCTGAAATTTTAATACCATTTTTATATGCTAAACGTGTAAATGCTGTACCCCATTGATACATCATTTCACCACTTTCACCGCGTGCCGCTTGTTGTTGGTCAAAAACGGTTAACGTTGCATCTAAAATAGTCGCGTGTTTTTTCATATCAGCGAATAAATTCTGATAGAGAGATAAATCAAATGAATCCTTTTTTTGTTGAGGGGTAATCTGCTTACCTTCTCTGCGTAATTGATAAAAGTTATCTACTACGTGGGCGGAAAGATCAGGGGCATGTGAAATTGTTTCTACACCTGCATTTACTAATTGTTGTGGTCTTGCTGGACCAACAAAGGCATGTGACCAAACTTTTAAACCGTGTTTTTTTGCCGCTTTGGCTAATTTAGTCACGATATTTGCGGGAACTTTGGCATAAATTTTAATTCCTGTAGCACTAGTACCAGCGGTTCTAAGCATTAATTCATCAAAATTGGTTTTATCATCAACAGCCCTCATCCAGTCAACTTGTCCTGGTATTTCACCTTTAGCCGATTCAATAGTTCGTGGATCGGAGAAAAACGCTTTACCCCCAATAATGACCGAATAATAAATATCTGGAGATTGAATGACATCTGCTTTCGCTCTACGCATTAATGAACTTAATGCTCTAGTGTCACCACCCATGTCTCGTACTGAAGTAACTCCTCCTCTTAACAATTTACGTAATCGCATACGGGTGACTTCATCATTATCTGAATCGTCGGGTGAGGTTGCATGATGAACATGAGTGTCTATTAAGCCAGGAATTAAGTATTTATTAGTCATATCGATACTGATAACGCCTTTAGCGAGTTTTTTCGTATTGTTATCAGCAATCGATTTGATTTTTTTATCTTCAATAATGACGGTTTGATTGTTGTTGATTTTTAGGTGAACAACATCAACCACATTAATGTTTTTTAACGCAAAAGTGTCAGCTACAACGGTTGATGTAAGCGCCAATGAAAGAGTAAACAGCGATATTTTTTTTATTAAAGTCATGATTTTTTCATTAGTAACAGGTCAATATACCTCCATATTGCCTTGAACAAATTTTGTTTGGAAGCCACTAAAAAGATATAGTGTATAAACTAATAGTTGATAATTGCATTGCGATCATGAATAAAATAGAAGCATTGAAAGCGTTTTGCTTAACAGCAGAACATTTAAACTTTTCCCAAGCAGCAAAAGAAATGGGGATCTCAGCAACTATGGTTTCGCGCTATGTGAAACAACTAGAACAAGAATTAGGTTGTTTATTGTTAAAACGTAATACTCGAAAAGTGTTTCTTACTGAGGCCGGAGAGCAGTATCGTAATTATATTAAACCGATATTAAAAAAGTTACACTTGGTGGATAGCCAAATGAGGCACTTAAAAAGTGAGCCTAGTGGAGAGTTAAGAATATCAGTCACGGCAGAATTTGGAGGGCAATATTTAGCACCTCTGATAGCCCTTTATCGAGAAAAGTACCCGCAAGTAAAACTTAATATTCGTATAGATAATGCCCCAATAGATTTGTTTGACGATAAAACTGATTTAGCGATTAGGGTTTCGCCAAGTTTAAGTAATGCTAGTTATATAGCCCAAAAAGTTGGCCAATCTCGATTATCTTTATGGGCAAGCCCTGGCTACCTAACCCAGTTTGGTAGTCCAACTAGGCTTGAAGATTTAACGCAACATCAATTACTTTTTTTTGATCATAGCCTACGTAAAGAACAATGGATTTTTATGGATAACGGTGAGCGAAGATTAATTAAATATAATTGGGCATGGGCATCTAATAGTGGAAAGCTACTTAATGAAGCTGCGGCAAGTGGGCAAGGGATCATTCAAGCTCCTAGTTATTCTGTGGCGTCTTATGTCGCTAATAAAAGCTTAATTGAAGTATTACCTCAATATGCGATCAACAATTTACAGATTTCAGCGATGTATCCCCACAGGTATGAACTTTCAACGAGAGTTAAAACCTTTATCGAGTTGGCGAAAACATATTTTCAAGAACACCCAGTCGATTAATGGGGATCGCTGAGATTAAGTGACATGATCAATACTAGGGTTGCATAATAACGTTTAATTGCAAACTATCGACATAATACTTAATGGGAACCGGCTTTCCTTCTCGCCTTAATTTTTGTTCAATCTAGCGTTAATTTAATGATAGAAATATAGCCCCGCACGTATGAATATTTTGTGTGTGCTAATCTTTTAAATAACGGGTAAGTATTATAATTACTGTTCAAAAGAGATTATCATTATTATTTTATGAATCGATCTTTTAAAGATTAAGCAATTTGTCCATTTGTTGTTGTAACTCTTTTTTTATTTTTATGAATTCTTTTTCTGATGCCAAATTTTTCCATTCATAAGGATCGGTTATATGATTGTAAAGCTCTTCCTTTGCGTTGACATATTATAGCTCTAATTTTCTTATGGATTGTTAGTTTATATCAAACGCTATTTTTTTATATTCGTAAGATCTCATTCATATTAATAGCCAACGTCTATTTCTTGCGAAGTTTGAATCAAGTCACTGAGTTAAACTTTTGTTGATGAAAAATACTTATCAATGAGGTGTAAATCCTCATTTTTCATGGCATTAACTCGTACCACGGTGATGCCTCCTTTAATTGATATTATCATGATCTAAGTCACATTGTATGGATGAATTTAGGTAGGTAAGTAGTGAGATTTGTTCTATTATTAATCAATAACTAGGAGGTTTTTATGCAGCGGAACAAAATATACTTTTCATTTTTAGTTTTACCTTTATTTTCATTTTCTTTGTTAGCTAATGATATGTACAGCGAATTAGAGTTGAAACAAGAAGCGATAAATATTGTTAAAAAATTTGGTGGCACACTTAAACCTAAATTAAAAGCCGGGATAGCGGCTGGGGGCTTTGTAAATGCAGTTGATGTGTGTGCAGTTGAAGCACCTAAAATTGCGAGTACACTAAGTTTAGCAACAGGTTGGCAGGTAAAACGAGTTAGTTTAAAACCCAGAAACATTAACGCAACCCCAGACGCGTTTGAAAGAAAGGCGCTTGAACAATTTAATAAACTTCAAGCGGAAGGACATTCACCTTCGGAACTTGTTTATTCAGAGATTATTGATAATCAATATCGGTTTATGAAAGCCCAACCGGTTGAGGGACTCTGCTTAGGTTGTCACGGTAAGTCAGTGGCTGATGATGTTCAAAAAATCATTAAGGAACATTATCCAGCTGATCAAGCTCAAGGTTACTCGCTTGGGCAGATCCGCGGAGCATTTAGCCTAGTAAAAAAATTATAGGTTTTCGTTAAAAAAGGGAAAGTTGTTACTTCCCCTTTAATATTTTCATAGCTGTAGGGCTTAAGTGGCAAAGCTAAGTCGTGGTTTAGCTGACTCACTTGAATCAATAGTTGGCGTACATAATATCAAACGTGACGTTTCGATTTTATATTGTTGGTTCATGCGTTTTTTGAAATTTTCAAATCGTTTTTGTGCTATTCCCTTAAGTTGCTCAATTTGTTCAGGTTGAGTAACTTTAGTGCCACTTTTTAAGTTGATATCTTCAGGTACGGCTATTGGGCAAATGGTTACGTGAGTGTCCGGTTTATCAATTAACAATTGAGCGAATTGAGATAAGAAAATAGTATCGGTATCGGTTGGTTCTATTTGTTTGGGTATATACACGAGATCATTAAAGCGTACTTTTAAAATAGCATCAGCAGCCGTCATAGCAATAGATACCACATTGGCATATGGCACAAAGGTTTTCATTAAATAATCTTTCGCCGCCATCATAGAGGCTTTCTTAATTAAAAAGGTTGAAATATTAAGTAAACCGAATTCTGGGGCACTAATATCACCCGACAATGGAATTGACAAATCAACATTGCCGTCACTGTCTTTAAGCATGTTCAGAGCAACGTTCAAAGGCATGCTCGCTGTGGTATTGACCGCATCAGGGGCTTCAGCAATTTGTGTTGCGAATTCGATCTGTCGTATCAATATATCGGTATCACCTGATAAAATATTATCTGTGATTTTAGTATCAATTGATAAATTCAATTGGCCACTTTTTATTTCATGTTTCAGGGCGTCTTTTATGTAGGGTGAAATTGCAGAAAGATCTATTTCGGTAATATCTCCTTTCAAACTATAACTTGGCTTGTTTGCAAAAAGTTGATTTACACTTTTAAGATTAAATTTTTCGTCTTTATCTCCGTACCCTTTAATCGTTAATACTGTTTCTTGTGTAGGTTGATGAGTATCTATTGGTCCCACGTCAAATGTTTCAATCGTGTATTGGCGTTGATAGTTAGGTTTTATACTAGCGTCAACTAAATGAATTTTAGCAGGGTCACTAAATTTAAATTGGTTGAGCACAAACTGATAATTATTTTTAGCGTTAGGTGCAGGCGGTGTTACTTTTTCTGTTTGTGTATTCTCATTTTCTTCTGCATTTGCTTGAACGCTTTTATCATCTTTAGGGCTGATTGATTGAATCGAAGCTAAGTTCTCAAGTGCTTTTGTTTGATTAATATAGGTATCAATCATTAAACCGCCAATTGCGATGGTATCAATTGCGGTTTTGCTTTTACTCACGCTAACATTGGATAGTTGACCACTTTCAATACGTAGCATTGGTGGGAGTTCAGTGGTTAGCTCATCCGATAAAATCACTTTGCTAATGTCTATCTTAGGCAAGTTCACTATTTGAGAACTTTCTTCAATCGTGATGCTTGGCAATGCTATTTTACGAATACTGGCAAGTAATAATTGTTTGTTGTCGTTGTTCTTTAACGCCAACCGGTCGAGAGTGTATTGGCCTTCACCTGCAACCTTAAGACCGTCTTTTTCAGTGACAATAAGGTTGAGTTTAGGTGAATAGAGCTCTTGCTTATCTACAGCAATAGATAGGTTGTCATATGCTGCATCCACTTCTGCTATCTGTAGTTGAAAATTAGCTAAAGCGATTTCTGTTTTCTCATCAATTAAATGTACTTTTTGCTGGGAGCTTAGGTTAACTAAGCCAGAATTTAATTGCGCTATTTTAGGTAGCCAAGGAGAAAATAAAGATAAATCTAATTGCGTAATATCAATAGCACTTTCAATGACGCCTTGTTTTGCTAGCATGTCGAAGTTACCAGAAAAGTTAATGGTACCTTGTTCGACTTTTCCAATTAATTCAAATTCACCGGATTGTTTTTTACTGTCAGCAATAAGGTTTTTGGTATTTAAATAAGTAGCAATAAATTCAAGTTTTCTATCATTACTTTCATAACCTATTTTGGCATTTTGAATTTTTAGTAATGGTAAAACTAATTCATAATTAACATCCTCTGCAGAAGATTGTTCCGGAGATGACGGTTGTGCTTTAGTTGGTGTTAGAGAAAAACCAGCAATTTCTTCGCGCTGTTTATCTTGTCTTATTTTTATGAATAAGCCATCCAGATCAAATTGCTTGATATAAATACGGTCAAGCAAAAGTTGATAAAGACTCACCCCAACCTCTAATTTTTTAATGGCTAACACAATACTTTTATTTTTAGTTATAACAAGGTTTTCAACACTAAGCTTAGATAAGAAAGGGTTATAACGCACATGGCTTTGACCACCTAATACTAAGGATTGTGGTGTTAGCTGTTTTTGAATAAAGTGACTAGAAATTGGTGGCGACAATAACCAAATAAGAATAAAAAGAATGAAAATAAAAGTAACAAAGTACTTAGCTGCTTTAAGAAGAATATTGATCATTTTACCACTAGGTTTGCTTATTAAAGGGTAATATTAACTGATATTACCCTTTAATAACACGTTCTATAATCAATGAAGCTGATTATTTTTTAAAAGCATTTTCTTTTCTTTTTTGATTTAAATAACAAGCTTAACGAAAGCACTAGTAACAAGATTGAACTCGGTTCCGGCACTGCTATAAAAGGGTATAAAAATTGACGTATACCATAATCATCATTGGATAAAGGATTGGGATTATTCACAGGATTACCTGGTGAAATACCAATACCACGAGATTCCATTAAAATATCAACACCATCAGCTTGAATATTATTACCAACGTTATAAATCTTTAATGGCGATTCTGCTGGATTATATACATTCACAGCAGACGCCCATGAATTAGTTAATGATTCTGGTGTACCATCATAATTATCATCAATAAAGCGATTACTATAGATATCCACATCGCCCAAACCAAGGGCGTGACCTATTTCATGAGTTAGTAACCGAAAGAATAAATCTAAATTATAAACGGCTCCTGAATTACTATTCATCGAAATGTCTGCTCCAACAATTGCACTTGAACCTGTATAATTTTTGGTACCAGAAGTGAGATCTACTGGACTGGCTACCGCACTAAACCAAGTTTCTCCTTGTGTACTTGAGTTGCCTGTATTCCAAAAGTACGCATCTGTTTTTGCAAGCAAATCAATTTCGGCACCCGCACGATTAACGCTACCACTTGAGCTGAAATTACCGACAACCTGTGTATTTAAATCAGCAACAAAGCTTAAATTTGTACCTAATCCTGACTCAGGATCTACAGAACTCCAGACATCAAATGCACTTTGTATCGTGTAAGTAAAAGCATTAATTGTTGGTAATTCATTCCAAGAAAACATATCACGATAGGCTTCAAAAGTTCCTCCTTGTAATGAATATCGTAAACCGCCATCAAGTGAACGTTCACCTGCAGCAAAGACATTTCTCGGGCTAGCATCCCAACGTGAGCCGCCAGATAAACCATTGTTATTAAACATAACGCCAGCATATGATGAAGATATAAAAATAAAGCAGGTAATAGATAATAAGGTAAATACAGCGATTTTCATGTGAGTGTATCCTTCAATGATGAGATGTGAACTCCATCCTCGTACTTAAGTGTAGTCAATAATTTTAAATATAAAAGATAGATTGATTAAAAAAACAACAGCCATTATTGGATAAATTTGATAGAATGCGCGGCTATTTTAATCTACAGCACCATATTTGCGTTATGGTTAGTTCAATGGGTATGTTATGAATCAAATTACAGTATGTGCACTATATAAATTTGTGCGTTTAGACAATTTTCAAAATCTTAAAGATCCACTATTAGAGTATATGTTAGCCCATGAGGTTAAAGGAACATTATTAATTGCCAATGAAGGTATCAATGGCACTATTGCTGGTTCTGCTGCAAATATTGAATCGGTATTAGATTATTTACAGCAAGATAGTCGTTTAGCCAACATCTCTTATAAATTGTCTTTTCACCAAGAAAATCCATTCCAACGCACTAAAGTAAAATTAAAAAAAGAAATTGTAACCATGGGGGTTGAAGGCATAGATCCTAATCAAGTGGTTGGTACTTATGTAAAACCCAGTGAATGGAATGCACTAATTTCTGATCCTGAAGTGCTATTGGTGGATACTCGCAATGACTACGAAGTTGAAATTGGTACCTTTAAGAATGCGGTCAACCCTAATACAGAAAGCTTTCGTGAATTTCCTGAGTACGTTAAAAACAACTTAGACAAAAATAAACATAAAAAAGTGGCTATGTACTGTACAGGTGGTATTCGCTGTGAAAAGTCCACGGCTTATCTAAAAGAGCAGGGCTTTGAAGAAGTGTATCATTTAGAAGGAGGTATTTTAAAATACCTAGAAGAAGTACCTGAAGATGAAACATTATGGCAAGGGGAATGTTTTGTGTTTGATGGGCGGGTAGCGGTAAACCATAACTTAGAACAAGGCCAATATGATCAATGTTTTGCTTGCCGATATCCAATTACAGAAGAAGATAAGCACAGCGAGCATTATATTAAAGGTGTTAGCTGTCCTAGATGTCATGACAAAATGACAGCAGAACAAAAATCACGTTTTGCTGAACGTGAGCGTCAAATTGAATTAGCTAAACAACGCGGTGATATTCATATTGGTGGCGAAGTAAAAGATATTATTGAACAACGTCGAGTGGAAAAAAAGTTAAGTAAAGTGGTAGAAAAAACCTAAGCTACGCTAAAGCATATTATGCGGATACTGCTTTAAACAAGATAAGCCTTTAATGTCACATTAAAGGCTTTTTTATTGGGTGATTAACTTTTGCTATGCTTATCCTTCGCGAAATGCCTCAGCATTTAAATGGTGTTTATTAAGTAATTTATAAAATTCAGTTCGATTTCTTTGAGCTATTTTCGCCGCTTGTGAAACATTACCTGCGGTGGTTTTTAGAATAGTGGCTAAATAATCACGCTCAAATTGATCCCGAGCTTCTTGAAAGGAAGGGTGTTGAGAAGGGGCTTCTCTTAACGCATTCCGAATGAGAGATTCCCCAATTAACGATTCAGTCGATAAAGCCACACTTTGTTCAACAACATTTTGTAATTGTCTAATATTACCAGGCCAAGGAGCACAAATGAGTAACTCCATAGCGGCTTGGGTAAAACCATTTACTTTGTTGGTTGTACGGCCAGAGGTTTGACTTAAAAAATGCTGTGCCAGTAAAGGAATATCTTCTCTGCGTTCTGCTAAGGGCGGTAAAATCAATTCAACTACATTTAAGCGATAATATAAATCTTCCCGGAATTTTTGTTCTTTTATCGCCTTTTGAAGATTTTTATGCGTAGCGGCAATAATGCGAACATCCACTTTTATTGAGCTAGTGCTACCAACGGGACGTATCTCTTTTTCTTGTAATGCGCGTAATAATTTAACTTGAAAACTCATCGGCATATCGCCAATTTCATCTAGGAATAAGGTACCACCGTCACTTGCTTCAAATAAACCTACATGATGATTATCTGCACCAGTAAATGCCCCTTTTTTATGACCAAAAAGCTCTGACTCCAATAATTGTTCAGGAATTGCAGCGCAATTGATTGCTGTAAATGGCTTAGTACGTCGTTCGCTTGCTTGGTGGATGGCTTGTGCTAATAACTCTTTACCTGTACCACTTTGGCTATGAATTAATAGACTAAAATCACTTTTAGCGACTTGAAAGGTTTGTTGTAACAGGGTTTCCATTACTGCACTTCGTGAAATAATTTTCTCACGCCAAAGGTGCTCTTCTTGATCACTTTGTCCTTGAGTAGAAAGTGGTTGTAATCGAATCGCTTGTTTGACTGTGTCGAGTAATTCTTGGCTTTCAAAGGGTTTAGTTAAAAAGCTAAAAACCCCTTGTTTAGTGGCATTAATGGCATCTGGAATTGTACCGTGCGCTGTCATGATTATTACCGGTAAACTTGGATATTGCTGGCGTATCTTATCGAATAATGCCATTCCATCCATACCTTCCATACGTAAGTCGCTGATCACTAATTGCGGGTGAAAACTTTTTAAAATACCTAAAGCTTCTTTACCACTTTGTGCAGACTCTACCTGATAATTGGCAGCATTAAGTCGTATACTTAATAAGCGTAATAAGCTTGGGTCATCATCAACAAGTAGGACCTTTTCTTTAATATTTATCTGTTCTGCTAAATTCATAAAGAGGTTCCATGATCATTAATTGAACGTTCAATGTTTTTTAACTGAAGAATCTGTTGCTGTAATTTTTGAGATTGCTGTTCGAGTTTATCAATAGATTGTTGTTGTACTTGTAGTTGTTTTTGGCTTTCTGTATTGGCTTTTTCTTTATTAATTAACTTATTAAGAATTAATAATTGCTGATTTAGCTGATCTCTGAGCATAATAATAAAGGCTAAATCGCTGACATTAAACTGTGCCTGTGCTTCTTGAATAAGCCCTTGTTGGTTAATTTTTGATTTTGCCGTATAAGGGTTATGGATTGGTGAATTAGGTAAACTGTGAAGGAGTAATAAGTGATATTCCGCTTGTTGGTTACCTTCTAGTTCTTCTCGTTGTTGTTTTTTAATTTCTTGAACTAACTCTTCATTATCTAAGCTTTTTATCCATAGGTAATAACTACCGTAGTAAGAATAATCAGTATTGCTTTTCGGTGTAGCTGGGGTAGTCGGCGTAGTTTGGCAGCCTGAAAACAATGAGATGAATAGGAAAAATGAAGTAACTTTTAACATTTTTATAAAATAATAGCGCGAAATCATGATGCATTTAGTTCCAATGATGGGGTTTTTAAAGGCAATAGCAATTGTGCTTTCGGTAACATAATTGTAAATGCTGTCGAACTTGGTGAAACCGTCTTGCTTTCAATACTTATAGTGCCGTTTAGTCGCATAAGTAATTCTTTAACAATGGTTAATCCTAAACCACTACTTTTTATTTGGCTGTTATGCTCAGTGGGACCTTGGTAAAAAGCATCGAATATTTTACTGTGTAATGATGGTTCAATGCCAGTTCCTTGGTCTGCAATGGTAAGTTGAAGTACTTGCTCGACAACCTTCGCTTGAATGGTAATGGTACCATTATCAGGAGAGAACTTAATTGCATTTGATAACAAGTTATCCAATATAACGCTTAATTGTTTACTGTTGCATTGTATTGAAATGTTCTCCATTTCTTTTTTTACTGTTATTTGCTTTCGTTTTAAGTCGAGAACACGTAAAGAGAGCGCCTGTTCAACTTCTTTTGTTAAGCTAATTACTTCAGCATCTTGTAAGCTGGTTGAGTCTAGTACGATATTAAAATCGAGTAAATCTTCTATTAAGCGTTGTAAACGCGTCACGCTGGTACGAATAATCTTAGTAATTTCTTGTTGGTCATTATTTAAAGCACCAACACTATTGTCATAAAGTAGTTCTGTGCCTTCTCTTATTGCCGCTAAAGGGGTTTTTAATTCGTGAGAAATATGACGTATAAAGCTAGATTTTTGTAATTCTAAGGCATGTAAACGGCTCCGCATTAGCTCTAACGCATCTGCTATTTCTTCTATCTCAATTGAACCGTCAACGGTGATAGGTAATTGAAAATTGCCTTGCTCTAATAGTTTTATTTTACTAAGTAACACTTTAAGTGGCAGAGTGATCAATACAATAAAAACACCCGCAATAAGCAAGGTGATAGGAATGATCGTTAAGCTAAAGAGCATTGTTCTTTTTACTTGGTTGGCTGAAGCTTCCATATTACTGGCTTGCTGGTTAATGATTTGGTTGGAATGTAATGTTAACTGCTGGTTGACTTTTGCCAGCGTTTTAAAGTGCCTCTGTAATTGCTCTAAATTGATTGCGTCACCGTTTTTTTCTGCCAGCAATTGGTCTATTTCAAGGAGTTTTTGAGTGTATTGCTTAATAATAATGGGAAATTCATCATCTTTATAATGGTTAAATTCTTGCTCTAATATTTCGTTTAATTGTAATTTTTGTGCTGTGTATTCGGTGAGTAAGTCTTGCTCTTTTAATACTACATATTGGCTCGCAAATCGTTCAATCCGGGTGAGAGATTGACTGGCGCGACGATTATTTTCAACTAACTCAGCAACATTATAAATAGCTGTGGTTCCTTGTTGAGACAATTCATTCACTTGGTTAGCACTATATAGAAAGGCAAAAACCAAAGGGAAAGCCACTAGGCCAAAGCCCATCAAGGTAAGGGTTTTAATTGAAACATGATAAAACGAGAGTTTTTTAATCCAATGTTGCATTAATTTATGTCTGTCTCTATGAAGTTGAAAACCGAATAAGCTGATTTAACCCTTTTTACTTAGGATAAACAACATTGTCGTCAATTGGCGACAGTTGCTCAAGGGGTAAATAAATCATCTTACTCTTTGTTTTATAAGCTAAAAAGTTAATTTAGATAGATTTGTATTAAAAAATAATAAACATAAAAAAATTAACTGTTGCTGATCGGCGACACTTAGTTATACCTGAAATTAACAAAATCCTTAATATTCAACAGGTTAACTAGTTGGCACGTTGCCTGCAATAGTCCCTGTGATAGTAGATATAATTACTACATTACTTATTAATTACATTATGAAGGAAGATAAATATGTTTAGTTTAAAAAAAGTAACTCTTGTTGTTGTTAGTTCATTAGCTGCTGCTTTTTATGTGAGTGCAAATGAGCCAGTAAAAATCATGAATGAAGTAAATAAAGTAGATCTTACTCAATTATTAAGCAAATTTGATAATGATAGTAATGGCGCTTTAAGTAAAGCAGAAGTTGCTGCAAGCAAGCATTCTGTATTAGTTGATAATTTTGACGCAATTGATTCAAACAAAGATGGTGGTTTAAGCGAAGACGAGCTTAAAGCATTCAGTCAAGGTAAGTAATAGCAGGTTTTAAGCATTCACTCTTAATTGAGAGTGAATCAACATAGTTTGTTCTCTACTTTGCCAGTTACTCCCCCCAACTAAGTAACTGGCTTTTTTTTAAGGTAATAACCAATGATTCAAACAGCGAATGCAAATCAGGCAATGACTCGTTATATTCAATTAGATGATTGGATTTTTGAAGTAAAAGCAGTGAGAGCTTTACGTGTAAAGGAATATGGTCAACCTTATTCAGGGATTGCGAATATTAATGTTAATGGTGATTGCGCGTATGTTGATGGATTAATGACTCGTGAACAGGAACAGTTCAAACGTTCAGACTTCGATACTGTCATTAAGTTTTGTCGTAAATTATCACTCAATAGCGTTAAATTTGATCGTTATAAAAATAACGAGCTAATATCTGAAGTTATTAATTTAAAAGAAAAGAGTACAGCGATGTTATTTCAACTGGCTAATTAGTGAAAAAAGCACTAATTATGGCTTGCTGAGTGAGATCACAGCTGATTTAACGGCTCTTATTGTGTTTTATTCTTTCCAAAGAGACGAATACGCTGATAAATAAGTCAGCTGTCCTTTCTTTATCTTCTCTTATCATTATCCTATAGTGACAGGCTTGTTTTTTTGATTGGATTATCAAAAATAGCAGCCGCCTAAGTAAAATAAATAAAGCCAAACAATATAGGAACTTTCTGTGAAATCATCTATTTCGATGATTCTTGCATCAACAATTGTGTTGAGTGCATGCAATCAAGCTAGTGATACTAGCAAAGAAAACACCCAAACCGAATCTAAAACCCTCACTGCACCTGCTGCTACTTTTGTTGCTCGTACTAACGATGCTTATTTAAGTAAAGAGCAAGCAATGAAACGCTCTAATCGTGTATCTAATGTTGATTATAAATTAACGTTTGAACTCACTGGTGGAGAAAGCTTTAGTGCAACGTCTGTTATCAATTTCGATCTTAATGATGCTAAAACACCGTTAACAGTTGACTTAGATGAAGCAAATATTAGTCAACTAGTTGTCAATGGCAAAACAGTTAAAGCAGATTATAATAACTGGTTTATTACCTTAGCTGCGACAGATTTAAAAGAAGGGGAAAACTCAGTAGCCGTCAGTTTCACCCGTAAGCACAGTACGGATGGGGAAGGCCTGCATCGTTTTACTGATCCTGTTGATGGTAAAGTGTATTTATATTCTCATTTTGAACCAGCTGCCGCTCATCAAATGTTTGCTTTGTTTGATCAACCCGATCTAAAAGCAAATTATCAAATGACGGTTTCATCTCCTGCTGATTGGCAAGTTTTTTCAGCAATGAAAGAAACTCGCTCTGAAATTAAAGGTGACAAAAAGATCTGGTACTTTGACCGTACTTTAAAATTGAGCCCTTATAACTTTTCACTACATGCGGGTCCTTACCATAAGTGGGAAGATAACACTGGCAAGTATCCATTACGATTATTTGTTCGTCAGTCGGTTCAAAAGCAAGTTGTGCCAAGTGATTGGTTTAATTATACCCATAAAGGTTTAGCCTTTTTTGAAGATTACTATGGTGTTGACTACCCATTTAGAAAATATGACCAAGTATTAGTGCCTGACTTTATATATGGTGCAATGGAAAATGCTGCTGCAATCACGTTTGGTGAAGGTGGATTTTTAACTAATGGTGAAATGAGTCAAAGTCAGAAACAACGCTTAGCTAGTGTTATTATGCATGAAATGGCCCATCAATGGTTTGGTAACTTAGTGACCATGAAATGGTGGAACGGCTTATGGTTAAATGAAAGTTTTGCTGCCTTTATGGCAACGTTAGCGACTGCTGAAGCGACTGAATTTGATAATGCATGGCGTTCTTTTTATGCGTTTGGAAAACAAGCTGCATATCGTCAAGATCAGCAAGTAACAACGCATCCTATTGAAGTACCAATCCCGTCTTCGGCTAATGCGTTTGATAATATTGATGCCATTACCTATTCAAAAGGTGCATCAACTTTAAATCAACTACGCCACTTACTGGGTGAAACAGCCTTTAGACGTGGTATTCATAATTACCTAGCAAAAAATGCCTATCAAAATGCAGAATTAGATGATTTCATTGAAAGTTTAGCTGACGCTTCAGGTAAAAACTTAGACAACTGGAAACAAGAGTGGTTGTACAAAGCTGGTGTGAATACGATTCAAAGTAGCTTTCAATGTGAAGGTGGTAAAATTACTGAGTTTAACTTATTACAATCGGCAGATGAAAACTTTCCTACATTACGTGAACAGCATGTGCAGGTTGCGCTATTTTCAATTGATGATAATGGTGTGAATTTAACCAAAAATGTTGCAGTAACCTACAGTGGTAATTCTACGCCAGTTAAATCACTTATTGGTGCTAGCTGTCCTGATATGGTTTATCCAAACTATGAAGATTGGGGTTTTGTAAAAGTTAATTTAGATGCAACTTCATTTGAAACAGCAAAAAACAATTTAAGCAAAGTGCTTGACCCATTATTACGTTCAATGCTTTGGCAGGCGTTATGGGATAGTGTTCGAGATGGTCAATTACCATTGAATGACTTTATCGATACGGCGATTGTTAATGCTCCGCTTGAAACTGATTACACTCTATTAGGACAAGCATTATCTCAATTAGCACAAAGCGTATCCTATATTAAAGGCATTTATGGATTAGATCATGCGTATGTTAAAACCACATTAGCTCGCCTTGAACAAATGACTTGGGAAAACACCTTAGCAAACACGAATGATAAAAATAAACTTCGTCGTTGGTTTGGTTACTATCAAGCATTTGCTGTCTCTGAAAAAGGTATGAATAACTTAGTCGCCATATTAAATGGTGATAAACATATAGAAAATCTAACTATTAGCCAAGATTTACGTTGGGGCATTATTCGTCATTTAAACCGTTATCAGCATCCACAAGCATTAGCGTTACTTGAAAAAGAGCAACAAGCAGACAGCTCTGATACCGGCATCAAATCAGCGATTGCTGCGCAAGTGATACGTCCAGATGCAGAGACTAAAGCAACTTGGTTAGCTAATATTCATGCTACCGAAAATCCAATGCCTTATGCAAAACTTCGTTCGGCAATGGGAGCTATGTATCCTGCAGAACAAACGGCACTAAATGAACTAACGGCTGATAGTCGTATTGCATCACTGGCTGACGTTGACAAGAGTCATGATCATGTCTTTATGCGCACATACATAGGTACAATGATCCCAAGCAGTTGTACAACAGAAAGTGTTGCACGTTTAGAAAAAGCAATTGCTGACAATAAAGATGTTTCAGTAGCAATGCATAGAGCGTTGTTAGTTGCACATCAAAATAATAAACGTTGTTTAGTGATTAAAAATAAAATATCAATTAAGTAATGTAATGACTTAGTTAGTATGAAACTAACCATAAATTGATATAAAAGCCGTAATTTACATTACGGCTTTTTTTTGTTTAACGAGCATAGGAAATAACTATATTTAGGTCCTATTATTTATAGATGAGCTGCTCTGGAAAGAGAATTACGAGTAGTAATACTATGATTTGAATGATAATAAAAGGAATGACCCCTTTATAGATAGTAGTGGTTTTTATGGATTTGGGGGCAACACCTTTGAGGTAGAATAAACTAAAACCAAAGGGCGGTGTTAAGAAGGACGTCTGTAGGTTCATTGAAATTAAAATTGCAAACCAAACAAGGTCTATATCAAGCAATAACGCAATGGGTGTCAAAATAGGCACTACTAAAAATGCAATTTCAATAAAGTCGATGAAAAAACCTAATAATAAAATTGCCAACATGGCAAGTAAGATAAAAGTCCATTTTTCCCCAGGTAAGCTCAAAAAGAAATCTTCAACAATATACTCACTACCTGAGTAGCTAAACACCATTGAGAAAGCGGTTGCGCCAATAAGTACTGCAAAAACCATAGAGGTAACTTTTACTGTTTCTATTGAGACATCGTTCATTTTTTTAAATGAAAATCCACCATAAAAAATAGATAAGATCACCGCACCGACGGCACCAATAGCAGAAGACTCTGTGGGGGTGGCAATACCGGTAAAAATAGAACCAAGCACAGCCATAATTAACAGCAGAGGTGGCGTTATGTCTTTTACCGCTTGTATCATCAATTCGCGTTTACTTTCAGTGATGACTAAAGGAGGACAGAATTCGGGTTTTATTTTCCCTAAAACGATAATATAAAGGGTATAACAGACAATGAGTAACATACCTGGAATAATCGCCGCTTTAAATAAATCACCTACAGGTACGCCCATTACATCACCTAAAATAATAAGAATAATGGATGGCGGAATAATTTGTCCTAACGTACCTGCGGCGCAAATAACACCAGTAGCAGTCGGTTGGTGGTAGTTGTTTTTCAGCATAACAGGTAAAGAGATGACACCCATAGCAACCACACTTGCACCAACAACACCGGTTGAAGCGGCAAGTAAGGCACCAACAATAATGGTTGAAATTGCAACGCCACCCGCTATAGAACCAAAAAGTTTTGCGGCAGATTCTAATAAGCGTTCCGCTAACCCGGTTTTTTGTAAGACAATCCCCATAAATATGAACATAGGAATTGCCATTAAGGTGGTATTTTCCATGACGTTCATGATGCGATAAGGCATAAACGCAAATAAATCACTACCCAGAGTGATTATACCAACAAGCACCGAGACACCAGCAAAGGTAAAAGCAACAGAGTAACCAAAGAACAAGCAAACTAAAGCAATAGCAAATAGAATTAAACCGATCATAATGCACCACCTGCTTGTTTATTTTCGGTGTCAGAGGTTTTGTTATTGATAAATACTTGAATTTGTTCGAGTACCACATAAAAAATGCAGATTATTAAAAAGATGGAAGAAGCGGGAATGACTGAACGAATAATCCAACGATTAGGTAAGCCACCTGGGTCAGCACTGCCTTCGCCCATTTTGTAGGCTTCAAGGGTGTAATCCCAGCTAAAATAAAGAATTAGAACTGTGATCGGTAAGGCAAAGAATAATGAGCCGAATATATTGATAACAGCTTGCTTGCGTTTAGATAGACGATCGTATATTACATCCACCCTCACATGGCCGTCTTGCGTTAAGGTGTAGCCTATACCGAACATAAACATAGCAGCAAATAAATGCCATTCAAGTTCTTGCATAGCGATACTTACGTCGTTAAAAAAGTAGCGCATGATAACGTCGTAAAATACGTTTAAGATCATCAACACCATTAATAAACTACATAATCCGCCAACGGCATTTATTATTTTTTTCAACACGTTGAGCAGTAACTGCATAGTAACCTCATATAAAAAGGCACATAACGTGAGTTATATGCCTATTAAAAAATAACTGAAGGAGAAAGCCATATACTCTTCCTCCTTAGATTAAAGATAGTCTATTTTGAGTCAAAGTTATCAAGATAGGCGCGATCAGAGAAATTTGTCCACGGTCTAATTTGATTTTTATAGTTTTCTATAGAGGTTAATATTTTCTTAGTCATGGGATCTTTTGCAGCAAACTCTTCTAAGAGTTCATCGTTTGCTTTTTTAATTGCAGCCATAACTGGTTTAGGAAAAGAGCGAATTTTTACATTAGGATATTCGCTTTGTAATGCGGCTAAGTTAATGCCACTTTCATGCATAGATTGCGCGTACATATCATAAGCAGAAAGACGTATAGCAGTTTTTAAAATCGCTTGTAAATCTTTAGGGAGTGAATCGTAGGCTTTTTGATTGATCATGAACTGTAATTCGGTTGCTGGTTCATGCCAACCTGTGTAGTAGTAAGGGGCTATTTTATGAAATCCCATGCGTAAATCGAGGGAAGGACCAACCCATTCAAGGGCATCAATAGTGTTACGTTCTAGTGCCGTATAAAGTTCGCCAGACGGAATATTAGTTGGTTTAGCACCTAATTTTGCTAGCACTTCACCGGCAAAACCTGGAATACGCATTTTTAACCCTTGTAAGTCTTCAACGGTATTAATTTCTTTTCTAAACCAGCCACCCATTTGGTTACCTGTGTTCCCGCCGGGAAAAGACATAATACCGTATTGGTCATAGACTTCTTTCATTAGCTCCATGCCACCACCGTAATAAAACCATGCGTATTGTTCAGAGGCAATCATGCCAAAAGGCACTGTAGTGAAAAACATAGTATTAAAATCTTTGCCTTTCCAATAATAAGAGGCTGAGTGTCCCATTTGATATTGACCACTTTTAACAAAGTCAAAAATACCTAACGCAGATTTATGTTTGTTAGCTGAATCTATACGAATGGTTAGTCGACCATTAGACATTTCATCAACCAATTTCGCCATGTTTCTTGGAGCGTCACCAAAAATAGGAAAATTAGGTCCCCAAGTTTCAGCTAGTCGCCATCGATATTTTTTATTGCTATCTGCATGAGCAAAACTGGCTACCCCGATACTTAAAATGAGCATTATTTTTATAAAGTATTTTGTCTTCATTTTGATCTCCATGTGTTAATAAACGTCTTAATTGACTGCTTTTTATACCGCGGTGTACATAAAATGAACTATTAGCGTTTGTTACTTATCCATGCCTACCCATGATTAGTCAATACGACTTAAGTCTAGACGGTTTTATCTAAATAGAAGAATAGCAAACGATTATTACAACGCATTGGAGAGTAAAGATGAGTAAAACCTTAGCTTTGGTGATGACGAAATAAATATGACGGGAAATTTTATCGCATTAATAATGGTTGTTTTTAATATTAAGGGGCTAAGTCATTTATCAGAGTATTCGTAAATAGACTTTGAGATAGTAAAATAAAACATTGCAAGTGATGCTAACTAGATGCCTAAGCTTTGTAATATTTCATCAATTTCGATTGTTGAAAATGCCGCATGATCTAGGGCGTTCTTTTTTTCAGTGGATAAGTAACTAATGCTTATTTTTCGATCTTTAAAAGAGGAGCCTAAATTGCTGTCTAATAACATTGGATGTGTAGCAATATCTTTTAAATTTTCAATAAAGCGATTAACTTCGTACGGGGTTCGTAATGTTACTTGGTTTTGTTCAATATAATAATCAACCGTTCGAATTTTTCCATAGGTTGGTGAACGGTATTCGAAGACTTCATGCTTAGTCCCAAAACCCAAAAAGTCATGGAGGGAAAATACAATCTCAATAGTTTTCTCTGGATTAACTCGTATTTGTAATGTATTTAATCCATCAATGGTTTGTGCAACGGTGAAGTTGTTGTCTTGAAAAATATGCCATTGACCTATAAATTCATCAGCATTAACAATGAGAGGGTTAATGAAACCAATTAAAATACTGAGTTTACAAATGAATTTTACATAACAGGTCATCTACATCTCCACTCAGTATCAAAGAACAGGTCAATGAAATATAAAATAAAACCTGATACGTGAATACCACTGTATTGTAAGAGGGTAATACAAGCCACTAACTTTTTGAGTTAGCGGCTTAGTTAGTGATCACAAACCAATAAAGATCAAACCACAAACAATATAGCTGATAATAGTTAGGGCGCCAGCAAAGAGGGCATAAGGTAATTGGGTACGTACATGCTCAAGTAAATCACAACCTGAAGCAACAGCACTGACCGCGGTAGTATCTGATATTGGAGAACAATGATCCCCAAAGACGCCACCACCTAATATTGCCGCTAATAATAATGGGGCAGGTAATCCTAAATTTATCACCAAAGGCATACCGATTGGAATAAGTAAGGCAAAGGTTCCCCATGATGTTCCTGTGGTAAAAGACATTAAGCCACCGGCTAAAAATAATACGGCGGGTACCAGAAATAAGGGAAGGTTTTCGGCAACTAAGCCAGAAATAAATATCCCTGTGCCTAATGCTTTTAAACTGGCACCAAGTGCCAATGATAATAAAACAATCATGACTAAAGGGAGTAATTCAGAAATCCCTTGGAAACCAATTTCCGTCATTTGTTTATGGTTAAAACGTTTACTGCCAACCATCATCACATAAGCCATAAGACAGGCTAGTGTAGTTGCATAAAGTACAGACTTAGAGCCTGAACCCTGAATAAAATCACCATTGCCAGTAATAAACATGAAAGCGACCATAGATAAAGACAAGGTTAATAATGGTAAAATCATGTAGCGTGGTTTGCTTGCGGGTACATCTAGTTCTAATTTCGTTGTATTTTTTCGTTGGTTTAACTCTGCTTGTTTCAATGGACCATGTGTTTTATCTGCCCAACAAGTATAGATAACAACAATTAACGTAATTAAGGCATAAAAATTTAACGGAATAGTTTGGATTAAAATAGAAACAGCAGACTGATCTAACTCATAACTGCCTAGCAACCCGAGTACATAAGCTCCCCAACCATTCATTAATAATAAAATACATATAGGTGCGCTAGTGCTATCAATAATATAGGCCAATCGAGCTCTGCTCATACCAAATTTATCAAATAAACCGCGTGAGATGATTCCTGACATTAAAACACTTAAGTTTGATTCGATAAAAATAGCGACGCCGGTAAAAAAAGCTAAAAATCGAGCTCGTCTAGGACTGCCACTAAGTCCTTTTTTAATCAGTATATCAACCGTAGCTGTCACCCCGCCTGATTGACGCATAAAAGCGAGAAGAGCGCCAACAAGTAAAGAGAACACTAGAATTCTTGTATTGCCATCAGATTGAAAAACGTTAATGATTCTTTCTATGGTTGAAACGCCAAATTCAGCAAATGGACTCGATGAATTAGGCGAAGTTAACAAGATAAGTAATTCAGAACTTGCCATAGCAAGTAATAAAGCCAGAATGACTTCTTTTTTCCATAGCACGATAACAATCGCTAAAATGGGGGGAATAATGGATATCCAATCAGACACAACAACTCCTAATGATTATTCTTATTATGTTTTTTGGTGTATTAATAGACATGCTTAAAACAAGTCGTAAGATCTATCGATGATATATGGCACAAATAGACACTACAACTAAAAGATTTAAATGAGTGGAAAAAGGGGGCGAACATGGAAGTAAATGATGAAATCAAGTGGTTTTTAATTGACTTAGGCGATGCACTTTTAGCCACAAACACTTTGTATGAACTACAGGATGAATTAACGGTAATTTATCAACAAGCAGATGAAAATTTTCAGATGCAAGCATTCTATCTGCATGAGTCAGGTGAACTGCACTGTAAAGTAAAAGTTTATCTCAGTGAGACATTCCAACAAATAGCTAAGTTACCTAATGCTACTGAAAGTGAAATGCCACCATTTACCAAGCTGAGTTTCCTTGCGGGTTATCAAACGTCTTAATTCATACGGGTAAGCGCCACGGCTTCTGCTTTTTATTTTAACAAACTAAAAATATCACCCGCTCCATTAGTGTTAGATTTTTCTAATTGAATTTCCATGTTTTTGATAAAATAATTACTGTGTTGTCGTTTGCGAGCATAGGTTTGAAATATTTGAATAAGCCGCTCTTTTGTTAATTCACCTTCTTTTTCTGCAATTCCGGCAAGGTAAGTACGTTGCATGAATAGGTCAACACTCATAATTTTAAAGAATTGAAATGGGGTTTTATCGTGATTAAACATAAATTGATGATGAAATAAGTAATATAAAATGTAGTTAATTAAAATATGCTCATTATTAGCTAAAAACGCACTGACTTTTTCATTACCCGCAGCTAAAACATCTAAAAATAAATCGCTCTCTAGATCATCCGGTTGTTTTTGTTTTCGCTCTTCAATTAGATCAAACATAGGTTTTCTTACTTCATCAAAGCGATTTAGATTCTCTGATTTATTCTCAGGTTGTTGTGCATCTTTAAATAGTTGTGACTCAACATTCATTTTATAATGTTGATTTGCAAACATGACCCATTTAAATTCTTTCTGCACCGATAGTTTTTCAAACATACCAGAGAAAGAACCGTCAGCCGTCATTTCTTCTGCGGTAGCCAGAAACTCTTGTAATCGCTTAGGATCATCAAGGTGCTTTTCTCCTTGCTTTAACGCCATCCCCAAAGAAAATAAACGATGTTCAAGGGGGATCTGATCAAATAAAATAACTGAAAAACAAAAGTCTCTTAAGATTGGCATCCAAGCAGGGAGGGTTTCATCTGTGTAACCACCTAAGGTGAGATGATTAAGGCTTTGCGGTGTTTTTTCGTTTTGCTTAAAGGTAAATGCCGAGGGGGTAAGCAATACGCCTTCTGCAGCAGTAGGGCACGAAATACTGATACTTGCTTCAATTTGATCCCCAAACATTAAAAATGTTTTTGGGTAATTTTGACAGGTTTTAGGTAAGGCTTCAGCACCAATTTGTTTATGTATTTCACACCAACCTGTAGTGTCTAAGAAAGGACAATAGCCATCATCTTTTAAATTGATTTCTCCCCATGTGTTAGTCGATTCTCGTGTTAGGGATAGGTTCTCATTGGCTAATTGACGAATAATGATGTTTTCATTCTTTTTTAAGTTTTTGAAGGCCTTTTTATCGACATTCACTTTCCAGGAACCACAACAGGTATCAGCACATTCCGGGCCAATGCAGCTAAATTCGCTAACAAAGTTTGGCGTCATCATATTATATATACTTTTCGTAGTCGTAGTCATAGTGTCAAAAACCTGTTTCTTTTTAATATGGTAAATAGTAAGCAATAATTACACCATAGTCTAAGTTATCTGCAACTTGGCAGATGTTCGTGCTTACCATGGGAAATTAAAGCAGATTTACTGTTAAGTTTAATAGGTTATGGTAAACTACGCGCGCTTTTATGGTGCCTTAATATTTGTTTATTTATGGGCTTAAAAGGGAATGTGGTGCGTACATATATTATTCCACAACTGTTCCCGCAACTGTAATTAGAGCTGAATTTACAACACCACTGGTTTTAAACTGGGAAGGGTAGGTTCGGGGTATCTCTATAAGTCAGGAAACCTGCCATAAATTATATGTAATAAACGAAACCGTGCGGGTAACATGGGGATGTATTTAAAAGATTACGAATCATTAATTTAGCTCATTTATTAATGAAATAACTTTCCAATATTTCCTTACTTTGCCGTACCTAATTTTTATAATTGAGACGACACATGTCTGTAGTGCTAGAAGCTAATCAATTAACATGGCAAGTTGATAATAAAGTCATTGTTGATCAAATCAGTTTTTCTCTAAAAAAAGGAGAAACACTTGGCATAGTTGGCCCAAATGGGGCTGGCAAAACATCTCTATTAAAATGCTTGTATCGTGAGTACTCTGTACAAAAAGGTGATGTGAGCATAGCAGGTAAAAACCTGAGGGATTTAGATCGTAAGCATATAGCACAAAAAATTGCGGTTGTTGCCCAACACCATGATTCAATTTTTGATTTAACCGTGTTTGATGTCATACATATGGGGTTGCTTCCACATAAAGGCTTATTTGACCGAGATAATAGTGAAGATCTTCAGCTGATAGAATCGGCGTTAAAAAAAGTTGATTTATTCACTAAATCCACACAAATTTTTAAAACATTATCGGGTGGTGAACAACAGCGCTGTTTAATTGCTCGAGCCATAGTGCAGCGACCTGATATATTAATTATGGATGAACCAACTAATCATCTTGATATTTTTTATCAACATCAAATTTTAGCTCTCGTTAAAAAATTAAAATTATCACTTGTGATCACCATACATGATCTCAACCTAGCCGCACAATATTGCGACAGGTTATTGCTAATGTCAGAAGGTAAAGTCAGGGTGCTTAATACCCCAGAGAATGTACTGACAAGAAAGCACTTACAACAAGTATTCAAACTCAATTGTATCGTTGATCAAAACCCTTTTACTTACTCTCCTCGGATCACATTTGCTGGAATGAATGATGGAACAGGTAATGATGGTGATACGTTAAATGAAAACTAAACTTTCTACCTTGTCAGTGAGTTGTTACCTGCTGGTGATTGTCACTTTTTCTGTGGTGTTTGCGATGGGATTTGGCACTGCGGAATTAGGATTTAATGAACTAGCAACGTGTATCATAGCTGAGTGTGAAAGACCTATTTATGCCACTATTTTAGTGGATATCCGTTTCCCTCGAGTATTAATGGGATTCTTGGCTGGTTTTGCATTAGCGGCAGCGGGGGCATTAATGCAAAACGTAACCCGTAATCCTCTCGCGGACCCTTATCTCTTTGGCATTGTCGCAGGAGCTGGTTTAGGGGCAACCTTATCTGGTTATTTGCCAGAGCAATATCAGATGTTTACTTTGCCTGTTGCTGCTTTTATGGGGGCTATGCTTTCGGTAGGGATTGTGATGCTAGTGCTTATGCAAAACAATTGGCGAAAAATAGAACATCTATTGCTAGCGGGAGTTGCTGTATCCTTCTTACTTAGTGCTATCACCAGCTTTATTCTCTATTTTGGTGAGGCTTTTGCTAGTAATCGCGTTATTTTCTGGTTAATGGGAAGTTTATCTCGTGCTGATTATAGTGCCTTACAGTGGTCTTTTCCTGTCATTGCTGTTTGTTTAACCATAGCCTTAATTTTCTCGCGTCAGCTTGATGCCTTATTACTTAGTGATGAAAGTGCAAAAACATTGGGTGTAAATGTGGATCGTTTACGTTTACTCAGTTTAGTACTTTGCGCGGCAATGACTGCAGTAATTGTTTCCTACTGTGGTGGTATTGGTTTTGTCGGTTTAATGATCCCACATATTGTTAGGCCTTTTATCGGAATAACGACGGCTAAGTTATTAATTGGAGCCGGCGTTGTGGGAGGATGCTTCCTCATTTGGATCGACGTATTTGCACGTACCATTATTTCAGGACAGGAAATTCCTATAGGTGTGATCACCTCTGTGATTGGTAGTTTGTTCTTCCTTATGCTGATGAGAAAAATGTAATGATAAACTTTAACATTAAGCCGTTAAGTACACAGTATTTAAGTCAGTTAGAGACGACTGTCAATAGTAAAACTAAACCCATAGGGGCTTTAGGGCAGTTAGAAGATCTAGCACTACAATTAGGCTTGATTCAAAGCCAAGCGCTTACTCAAGCTGTTGATATTATTAGAATAGATAATCCTACTATGTTGGTTTTTGCTGGTGACCACGGTATAGCTAAGCATAGTGTCAGTATTGCTCCTAGTGCAGTGACACGGCAAATGGTTTTAAATTTTTTGGCTGGAGGCGCAGCCATTAACTGTTTTTGTCGCGTTAATAATATTGCATTAAAAGTGATAGATACCGGTATTCTTGAACCTATCCGTGCGGAAGAACTTCCCCCCAAGCATGGCTTTTTTAAACAACGTATTGCTGCAGGAACACAAGATTTTTCAGCGTTACCAGCTATGACCCTTGGGCAAGTTGAACAAGGTTTGGCTTATGGAGCTGCGATAGCTATGCAAGAGATTTTACAAGGTTGTAACCTTTTATTGTTAGGTGAAATGGGGATAGGTAATACGAGTGCTGCTTCAGCCATTATGGCTTTATTGCTTAATTTGTCTCCTCAATCTTGTGTCGGTGAAGGTACTGGTATTAATCCGGAACAACTATTATTAAAACAACAATTAATTTCACAAGCCGTTGAGCGAGTTCATACGCAAAATACTGACGATGCATCTCTTCAACCATTATCTCCAAAGGCTGTTATGGCGGAAGTTGGGGGATTTGAAATTGTACAGATGGTTGGTGCTATTTTAGCGAGTGCCCAAGCGAACACACCTATTGTAATTGATGGCTTTATTGTCAGTGTTGCCGCGTTATTAGCGGTGAAAATGTATCCGAATACCCGAGAGTATTTAGTGTTTTCTCACCAATCGCAAGAACATGCTCACCAGTTAGTGTTAACGCATTTAGAGGCTAAGCCGTTACTTGACTTAGGACTACGTTTAGGTGAGGGAACTGGGGCGGCACTTGCATTACCTTTGTTGCATGCCGCAGCCAGTTTTTATAATGATATGGCTAGTTTTGAAAGTGCGGGAGTGACGGTGTGAGTTTATCTGTTGGTCAACGTATTGTTAAACAGTGGCAATTACTCTGTCTGTCCATTATGTTTTTTACTCGGTTTCCAGTGCCAAAATCAACACCTTATTCAGCACATTTAATGAATCAAGCGAATCGCTATTTCCCTTTGGTGGGCTTTATTCTTGCTTTACTTTTATGTCTGATATATATCGGTTTACGAAGTCTTTTTCCTCTCGATGTAGCAGTGATATTAGTAATGATTACCTCCTTACTTTTTACCGGAGCATTTCATGAAGATGGCTTAGCTGATATGGCAGATGGCATAGGTGGCGGTTTAACCATAGAAAAGCGTTTAGCTATAATGAAAGACAGCCGAATTGGTACCTATGGTTCGGTTACTCTCATAATGGCCTTATTATTAAAATTTATCTTGTTGCTTGCACTTGCAAAGCAACAGCTATTTATTTTAAGCCTGTTGTTGGCTTACACCTTATCGCGCTCGTTAGCAGCGACTCTAATATTTAATACCGCTTATGTTGCTGATGAAGCGCAAAGTAAAAGTAAGCCTTTAGCTAGTCAACAAAGTGTTTCTGAATTAGTAATAGTTATTGTTAGTGGGGTTTTAGCGCTATTACTTTTTATAGAAAAACCTTGGTTTATTGCGTTATCTGTTTGGCTTGTGATTGTCTTGGTCACCTTTAGAACACTGTTTAGATATTGGTTAATTAAGCGTATCAAAGGTTTCACTGGAGATTGTTTAGGGGCTGCACAACAAATTAGCGAACTCCTCATTTATATGACGTTAATTGCCGTAAGTCAAAATGGTATTAAGCCTCAAGAACTTGCAAACTCCTTGGGGGCATTATGATCCATTTAGTGATGGGGGGCGCACGTTCGGGAAAATCGTCATTCGCTGAACAATGTGTGTTAACGCAAAGTCAATTAACTAAAACGGGGATTGCTTATATTGCCACCGCTACTGCGTTTGATTCTGGTATGGAACAACGTATTGCTAGGCATCAACAACAACGCGCCGATCAACCTTGGCAGTTAATTGAGTGCCCTAATGACCTAGCCGATTGTATTGAAAATTTAACGGATGATAAGGTTTATTTAGTGGAATGCTTAACCTTATGGCTGAGTAATATGCTTTTGAATGCTACCCGCTTATATGATGAAGATTATGTTGCTATAGACCATTATCTTCATCAACAAGTTGATGAGCTTGTTAGGGTATTATCTCAAACAACTATAGAAATAGTATTAGTCAGTAATGAAGTCGGTCAAGGGGTCGTGCCATTAGGGGAAATCAATCGAGTGTTTGTTGACCATATGGGCTGGCTTAATCAAGCAATTGCCAAATTAGCCGATAAGGTTGATTTTATTTGTGCAGGCATTGCGACGCCACTTAAATCTCTAAGTAAGAGGTCATAAATGGCACATAATATTTATTTATTACGTCATGGCTCAGTTACTGGTAACGCAGCTCTTTATGGTTCCACAGATATTGATGTCTTACCGGAAGTCAATCAAACGATCATGCAAGGGATAAGAGAAAGGCAATTAGTGTTCTCACAGGTATATAGTTCGCCATTACAACGTTGTAAAAAACTCGCTGAACTTATTGCTAAAAACTGTACAACTACTGCTTTTGATAAAATTAATGTGACGGATGACTTAAAAGAAATGCATTTTGGTTTTTTTGATGGCGTTGCTTTTGATGATATCTATGAAAATAAATCCCAGTGGCAATTATTAGAAAAATTTTGGCAGTCACCTACGCAATATGGCTTACCTGAAGCGGAATCTATTACCGATTTTTATCTGCGTGTTGAACGACAATGGCGTGATATTTTTCACAAGATAGATAGACACTCAGTGATGAACGAGGAAGCCAATACCTTAATTGTTGCTCACGGCGGCGTTATTCGTATGATTTTAGCGAGTATATTAGATGATGATATTCATCAACCAGCTTGGTATGAAGGTTACTCTATTGGCTACGGTAGCTTGACGCATCTGAGCATAGAGTCAAATCAAGTTAGCGTAAACTGGATTGGAAAACCTTGTTCAACATCTTGTTTAACAAAGAATAAAAGCCATTCACTTGAGGCCACTGATAATGAATAAAACGCTTATGATACAAGGAACGACAAGTGATGCTGGCAAGAGTACCTTAGTTGCAGGACTTTGTCGTGTATATGCCCGACAAGGACTTCATGTTGCACCTTTTAAACCTCAAAACATGGCACTTAATAGTGCGGTAACACCTTGTGGCGGCGAAATAGGGCGAGCGCAAGCGGTACAGGCTCAAGCTGCGGGTGTACCTTTATCAGTACATTTTAATCCAGTATTATTAAAACCTCAGTCTGATACAGCTTCACAAGTGATTATTCAAGGTAAAGCATTATCGGCAATGAATGCCAAAGACTATCATGGCTATAAACAAAAAGCGGCTGAAGCGGTTTTTGATTCTCATCAGCTATTAGTGAAAGCCTTTGACCGTGTAGTGGTGGAAGGCGCAGGAAGTCCAGCGGAAATTAATTTACGCCAAGGTGATATTGCCAATATGGGGTTTGCGGAAAGTGCAGATTGCCCTGTTATTTTAATTGCAGATATTGATAAAGGAGGCGTATTTGCCCACATTGTCGGTACACTAGCCTTACTGTCTCCAACAGAGCAAAATAGAGTGGTTGGATTTGTTATTAACCGTTTCCGTGGTGATATAAAATTACTTGAATCTGGACTTGAATGGTTAGAAAAATACACGAAAAAACCTGTGTTAGGTGTATTACCTTATATTCATGGTTTACATATAGCTGCTGAAGATGCTGTTGAACAGCAGCAAGTTAACACTATTGCAAAGTTGAAAGTGATTGTCCCAGTAACTCCACGAATGAGTAATCATAACGATTTTGACGCTTTACGTTTGAACCCTGAAATTGAACTGCAATTTGTCTATGCAAATGAATTTAGTAAAACCTCATTACCTGCTGCTGATTTAATAGTGCTAGCGGGGAGTAAGAATGTACATCGGGATCTACATTTTATTAGACAACAAGGTTGGGACCAAGATATAGCTCGTCATCTTCGCTTTGGTGGAAAAGTCTTTGGTATTTGTGGGGGATATCAAATGCTAGGTAGAGAAATACTAGATCCTCATGGTATTGAAAGCGAACAAGAACATTGTGAAGGCTTAGGATACTTACCAATATCGACGACTATGCACGAAAAAAAAACACTGACCAACAAAAGTAGCACTATGACTTTAGGGGGTATGACGGTCGATGTGTCAGGTTATGAAATACATCAAGGGCAATCAGTGGTTGAGCAGGTAGGTCAACCGCTGTTACAAAATGCGGCTGATATTGACGGACTCGTCAGTGAAGATGATCAAATAGCAGGATGCTATCTACATGGCATTTTTGACCATGCTAACGCACAGTTGGCCTTAGCTAATTGGTGCGGGGTACAAGTGAGTAAAGTTCAAAACTTAAGCACAATACAAGAATCTGCTATAGAAAAATTAGCTGATGTTTGCCAAGAGCATCTGGATTTGGCAACCATAGAAAACGTAATTAAAGGGTGGAAAACATTATGACAGACATAGATAAAGCACAGAAACATCAACAGCGACAACAAAAATTAAAAGAAAAAGTTGATCAGCGTATTGCCAATGCAACAGATGATAAAGGTTTGCTTTTGGTGATCACTGGTAATGGCAAAGGTAAATCAACGTCAGGTTTTGGTATGGTAACTCGTTCCGTTGGCCATGGTTTAAAGGCGGCGGTTTGTCAGTTTATCAAAGGGACATGGGAGTGTGGTGAACGAAATTTGCTAGAAGCCAATGGCGTGCCATTTTATGTGATGAAAACGGGCTTTACTTGGGAAACTCAAAATAAAGAAACTGATATTGCGGCTGCCGAATTAGTTTGGCAAGAAGCGAAAAAGCTGCTTAGTGATGACACTATTAATACTGTAATGCTAGATGAATTAACCTACATGCTCACCTATAGATATTTAGATATTGAAGATGTACTTGAAACTCTTGCTAATCGTCCTGCAGGGCAACACGTTATTGTTACAGGCCGTGCTTGTCATCGTCGCCTTATTGAGATGGCAGATACAGTGTCAGAGGTGCAATCAATTAAACACGCTTTTGATAACGGTATCAAAGTACAAAAAGGAATTGACTGGTAACGCTTATGTTAACTTTTTTTAAAGGGATAATCTTAGCTATTGCTTGCTTGCTCGTTGTTAGCAGCCAAGCACTGGCTAATAATAATCAGCAACCAACACCGCGTATTATTGCATTGGCACCTCATTTGGTTGAAATGTTATATGAGGTAGGCGCAGGCGATTTAATTATAGGGACAACAGATCATGCTGACTTTCCCGAACAAGCCAAAAAAATTCCACGAGTTGGCAATTATGCAAAACTAAATATTGAACAAATACTCTCGTTAGATCCTGATCTTATAATCGCTTGGCGAACAGGCAATCCCAGTGATGATTTATCGCGTCTAGAAAAAATGGGGATAAACATTGTCTACTCTGAGCCGAAAGCGTTAGAAGATGTAGCGAAAGAAATAAAAATGTTTGCAAAACTAGCGGGTAAAACTCAAGAAGGCGAACAGGTCGCAAACAGTTATTTAACTAAATTGGCTAAAATTAAAGCTGACTATCAAGATAAATCACCTATAAAGGTATTTTATGAACTTTGGTCACGACCATTAACTACGGTTGCTAATCATTCATGGCCACAACAACAACTTAGTATTTGTAAAGCTGATAATCCTTTTATTAATAGCGCTACAGATTATCCCCAAATTAATTTAGAACAAGTTGTGTTACAAGCACCTGACATTATTATTCAGCCAACCAGTGTTGGCCATAGTAATAGCGATATGGTTAATTGGCGACAGTGGCCGGAGATTCCTGCGGTTAAAGCCAATGCGTTTTTAACACCTAACGCGGATAAAATGCATCGAATGACTTCACGTGTATTAGATGAACTGATTCTGCTGTGTAAAGGCATTGATCAGTACCGAAAAAATTAATACGGCTCAATAAGCCACTAACTACGATCTTAACCGATTCAACTGATATGAATCGGTAAGAATATAACGAATTTAGGTACTTAGAAGCTTAAACAAAGATAAGTTAATCTAAGTGTTTTGGGAAATAAGTGAAACTCTTATACTGCCCCCGCAACGGTAAATTATTGAGGTTACTCCTTTTTAATGAGTCCGGAGACCAGCCTAAATTCTTCATTTTGTTTAACTAATACGGGTGGTATTAGTTGCGAGGAGATTATGAAAAAATCAATTTTGTCGGCGTCTATTTTAGCGTCTATTACTTTAACTCATTCATCAGTAATATTGGCTGAAGACACCCTGAATTTAAACGAAGAAGAACACATCTTAGTGACTGCCAATCGTAGTCAACAAGATCGCTTTTTAGCACTTTCTTCGAACGTTGTGATTACTCACTATGAAATAGAAGCAATGCAAGTAACAAGTGTTGGCGATATTTTAAAGCAAGTAGCGGGTATATATGTAACCAATCAAGGAGACTCGGGGCAATTAACCTCAATATTCACACGTGGTACTAATAGTAATCATACCTTAGTGATTATTGATGGTGTGCGAGTAAATTCGGCAACCACAGGTGCAACGAACTTATCTGCCATTTCGGTACAGCAAATAGATCGTATCGAAGTAGTTAAAGGACCTAGAGCGGCATTATGGGGTTCAGATGCCATCGGTGGTGTTATCCAAATATTTACTAAGCAATACCAACAGGGTACAGGTTATGTGTCTGCTGGTTTTGGTAGTAATGGTTACTACCAAGCTTCTGCTTCAATTGGTTTAGGTAATGAACAACATAACTATACAGTGAATGTTTCAACTGAAAAATCGGATGGCTTCAATGCATATACGACGGATCCAGAGGATCCTTATGATATTGACGAACCAGATGATGACGGCTACAAACGTGAATCAATTTCCCTTGTAGGTAGCAGTAAATTGTCCGACATGTTTTCGATTAATTTACTTGGTCGTTATGAACAAACATATAGTGAATCGGATAATGCTTATGGCGGTTTCGCTGGACTAAATGAACAAAATTACAATAACTACCACTTCAAAGCTGGAAGTGTTTATCAAGATAATGATTTCTCGTTAGAATTTTCATTGGCCAAAAGCCAAGATCAAGGGGAACGATTTGGCAGTGGTGTTAAAGAAAGTGATGCTGAAGCGCTAACCACTAAACGCGATCAAGCCTCTTTAGTTGGGCATTATAACTTAGCTAAAGCGACGGGCATCACCGCAGGTTTAGATTGGTATAAAGAAACGGTATCTGCGAATTATGACTTGAGTACTTGGGACGATGGTCTTCAACAATATGATCAAAAAGCTCGTAAAGTAAAAGCGATATTTACTCAATTTAATCATCAGCAAAATAATTGGTTATTTGAAGCTGCTGCTCGATATGATGATATTGAGGAAATTGGTGATAAAACCACTTATAACATCTCTGTAGGTTATCAGTTAGTCAATAACTGGTTAGTTAGTTTAAATCGCGGTACCGGCTTTAAAGCCCCTACGTTTAATGATTTATATTGGCCAGGATCTGGTAATCCGGCATTACAGCCTGAACATTCATTAACGCACGAGTTATTAGTTCGCAATCAAAATGAAAACTACACCATAGAGTTCAGTGTTTTTGACACCGAAGTGGATGATCTTATTGCGTGGAATAGTGCTGCTTATCGTAGCGAAAATATTCAGAAGGCAGAAATGAAAGGGGTTGATGCTAATTTTACCTTGGTTTTAGGTAACTTTGATCATAGCTTAGGGTTAGCATATGTTGATGCTAAGAATGAAACGACAAATACCAAACTTTCTCGCCGTCCAGAATGGAATGCTAATTATGCTCTTAATTATCAACGAGAAAATTGGCAGTTTGGAACCGTTATTAATTATCGTGGTGAAAGTGAAGAAACCGTTTATGGTAAAGGTATCGTTGAATTAGATAATTATTGGTTGGTTGATTTAACTGCCGTTTATCAAGTCACTAATAATGTGACCATTAATGGTAAAATTGCGAATTTATTTGATGAAAAGTATGAAACCGCGAAGAATTACATCTCTGATGGCATTAATTATAAACTTAGCGTAAGTTATATTTTTTAAAGACGATAAACTCGTTTATTAGTTGAATTGTTATTGTTGAAAAAACGTTGTTCCGTTAACATTAACAACGTTTTTTTTATTTTTATCTAATAGGAAGTTAGGTGTGATAAATAAGAAGTTTTTAAAATCATTTTTGAATTTTAGCCAACAGCAGCAACCAGCGCCGAGCTTTATTCTTATTTATGTGGTGACTTGGTTAGTTTGGCATAATCAAATATTTACTGCATTCATTGCTCAGTCGGGTGATGTTATTGATAGGTTGATGGCGTCATATCAGTCGGTAGAAGAAAATCAATATTTGGTTGTCTTTTTTTAACCCTTTTGATTCTACTTCTTCGCTTAGGATATAACTTTATCGTTTTTAAATCGCAGCAGATAGTAATGGATGTTGATGATGATGAGCTAATGGTGAGGGGAGATCAACTAGCGCAAGAAAATGAAGATGTTAAAGCTTTGATGGCAACATTAACCAAAACTCAAGAGCAACTTAAGAAAACACAAGAAAAAGAAAAACAAGCGATTAAAGATAAAAATGACGCGATTTCTAAATTACTCGCGGTACAAGCTCAGCTTGAAGAAGTGATAGCAGACAACCAGTTATTGACTCAGCAACAGAATAAATAACCGCTTTAGTCTCAAGACGTAAAGTGATGAAAAAAGCCAGTTACCTAGGTAACTGGCTTTTTTATACTTTAATAAAACGTAATTATAAAGCTTGAGTTGCTAAGGCTTTATTGGCCTCTCTCAAACGTTTCGCTCGTGCTTTTTCTGTTCTTAATTTAGCTTCTTTTTGTTGTAACGAGGAAGCTTGTGTTGGCATTGGTTTTCTTGGCATACGTTCTTCAGCCATCGCCGCTTTATATAAGAAACCCGCCATAATCACAGCCGCTTGTTTTAAGTCGTCCTCAACAACATGATCAATTGAGTCAATATGGGTGTGGTGTAAGCGCGAACCATAATCAAGAGGATCTTGAATAAATTGAAACCCAGGTAAACCAACATCGTCAAATGATTCGTGATCAGTTCCGCCAGTTGATTGATTAGTTATGGTACCTGTACTTAAGTCTGAATAAGGTCCAAACCATGAGCTAAATACTGATTTGGCAGCAACGTTACCTTCAGTGTATATACCTCTGAATCTTCCACTACCGTTATCCATATTAAAATAAACAGAAAATTTATCGTAATCAGCTTTTGGCTTAATTGGCCAGCCTTGACTAGGCCATAAGTAATTAGGTAATGATTTAATGGCTTTATCTTTAGGTTCAGGTCTTGTTGCTAAATGTTTTTTTACATAAGCACTAGAACCGAATAAACCTTGTTCTTCACCAGACCATAATGCAATACGAATAGTTCGTTTAGGGTTGAAGTCGATTGATTTTAAGATGCGGACAGCTTCCATCGCAACAGCAACACCGGCACCATTGTCAACAGCACCATCACTGGCATGCCATGAATCTAAATGAGCGCCAACCATGACGATCTCAGCATTTTTATCTGAGCCAGGGATTTCGGCAATGCTATTGTAAGCGTTATGATCATTATCATAAAAAGTAGCATCAATATCTAACGCTAGTTTTGGTGATTTACCGTTGTCGATCATACGCGACATTAAGTTATATTGTTCCGCTTCAATGATCATTGCAGGTACTGGAAATGTATTGCCAACACGATGATCTTTGCCAAATACGTTAATTAAACCACCCTGACGTCTACTACGATAAACAACCGCTGCTACTTTTTCTTCAGATAAAAAAGTGTTTAAGGTTTTCGTAAATTCATAACGTTGCAAAGCACCGTCTCTTCGTTCAGGAGTTACCCATGGTGCATGACTTGCGTGTGCTCCGACATCAAATTCTTTCATCTTACTGAAGTCACCAGAGTCATAACGTTTAAAAACAGTATTGTTAGGTTCACCAATGGTTTTACCTTCGCCCATTAATAACACTTTACCTGCAAGTTTTCCGCGATATTGTTTTAAATCAGCCGCTGATGATGCTTCAAATAGCACTACTTCGCCGCTAATAGCACCGTTAGTGCCTGGAGTCCAAGCAACAGGAATACCATGAAAGGTAACTTTGCGAGGAGAGATAAGATGAATTGAGGCATCAGTATGTGCCCAACCACGACCAAACTCAAAGGGTTCAAGGTGGGCATTTTTTAAGCCCCAACTTGATAATTTTTCTAAGGTCCATTCATTGGCTTTTTTCATTTGCACAGAGCCAGTTAGGCGAGGACCTATCTCATCTGTTAATCCTGATAAAGTGTGCATTACTTCTGATTTATAAAAGCCTTCAGCTCTAATTTTATTGGCAATATCTTCATCATTCCCAGCATAAACAGATGAGGTTGACAGGCATAATAGAGTCAATAGAGATAATTTTTTCAAAGGTAATTCCTTTTATTATATGATTATAGCGGTACAGTAGATGGAATATTGTATAATCACAATAGCGCATGCGATGAATATGTCAGATTTATAGATGAGTGGAATTTAGACGAAGTTTTAATTAAAAATGATTATTCAATTCGAATTTGTACATTAATACGACTATAGTTAAATGATAATAAAAATCACACTTAAACATAATCAATATAATTATGGATCAACAACTTATTTCGGGGATCACTTATTTATTCGTCGCGCTTATTATTGGTGTGATAGCGACCTTATTTTTTGTACTCAATCCATTAAAGCCTGAAGATAGCCAACGAATACCCGTTCGGTATTTCACTTTACTCTTTTTTGCTAATTCATGTTTTTATATTACGTTGTTAATCAGTCCTTTTATTTCAAGTTTATTGGCGATTACTCTGGCGAACATTTTTTTTACCACTGCTTTGCATAGCCTTAGATTAGGTTTACGTTGGCGTGCTAACTTATCTGACACTCACTTGATAAATGATATCTACTTTTGGATAAATTTATTTATCGTACTTATATTGAATTATTCACTTTATTACTTTGTTGATAATAGTCTTGAATTTCGCCAAGTGGTTAGTTCGTTGAACTTATTTTTAATTTATATTTTTTCTACTAAGTACGTTTTTAGAGATAAAGCTAAACCTTCTGCCGGCGAGTTCAGGTTTCAGCGAATATTGTATGTGCTTATCCCTCTACCTTTTTTTGTTATTGTGCCTAACTTTTTATTTACTGATGTATTTTTGAGCCAATCGCTTAATTTTGTTTGGATGATATTACAAACAATCATTCTTTTTGGTAGCTTAACCTTATTATTGCTTTCCGATGTGATAGATATGCATTATAAAAATTCGGTAACAGATCCTCTCACACAGTTATTTAACCGTCGCCATTTTATGGATCAAGCAAGTGTCTTAATTAGCTCAGCCAATCGTTATTGTTTTCCAATGTCAGTGATTATTTGTGACATTGATCAATTTAAAAAAGTGAATGATGGTTATGGTCATAATGTCGGAGACAAAGTTATTGTTGCTTTTGCACAGCTACTAAAATCAAAGGCAAGAGAAGAAGATGTTACCGCGCGTTTTGGTGGGGAGGAATTTATTATTTTGCTTCCACAAACGGATGCGCAAGGTGCGGCGAACTTGGCTGAAAGGATGAGATCTGCAGCAGAAAATATGGTGATATCGGCTGATGGAATAATGCTTAATGTTACTGCCAGTTTCGGTGTAGCCACTTTTGATAACACGATAAATATTGAAGACAATATTAAACACGCAGATGAAGCTATGTATCGAGCCAAACAAGCAGGACGTAATCAAGTAAATATGTACCACCAAGATGAACAAGTCTGATTATATTGAAGACTTAGGCTATAATGTTCGTTGTTTCTTATTCCTTTTAAAATAGGTACTACAATGCGTATAGTTGTTTTGATTATCGTTAGTCTTTTAATTACTAGTTGTGCTCAGCTAAACAATGAGACCAATAAAAGTGAATGGGATTTTGATCACCACGTCAGATTTGAACAAACACAACTGACTGAAAATAGTTATAAGGTTAAAGTGCTTAGACATACAGATACGCACTTTGCTCAATTGGCTACTTTCTTAGTTAGGCATGCCTACAAGTTGTGTCAAAGCTATGGTTACTCGATACAGATACTTGATGGTGTCGAAACAATAGATGATAAAAATGCCCGCCCACACTGGATCCCTCCTTCATTATCAGCAAAAGTGGAGTGTCCTAAAATATAGGCTATCTTTACAACATTGTATAAATTATCTATGTTGTCTGGTTTACCAGAGTGCGGTGATTAACACACTGAAAGTTAAGTGTTATTCATTTGAGTTATAATAACTATAGATTTCATGATTAATTGTTTGATTTAAATGTTTTCACGCATAACGTATAATTAGGTAAAGTTTTCTAATCAAAGATGACGTTAAGTTTAACTACTAACGTTTCTATTCAATCACAGGGGTGAACGCCGTGCTTCAAGAATATCGCAAACACGTTGCAGAACGTGCAGCTGAAGGTATCGTACCTAAAGCTTTAGACGCAGAACAAACCGCAGCATTAGTTGAATTAATTAAAAATCCACCAGCAGGTGAAGAAGAATTTTTGCTTGATTTATTAACCAATCGTGTTCCTGCCGGCGTAGATGATGCTGCTTATGTTAAAGCGGGTTTTTTAGCAGCTATAACTAAAGGTGAAGCAAGTTCGCCAATATTGAGTGCTGAAAAAGCAACTGAACTACTTGGTACTATGCTTGGTGGTTACAATATTCAACCTATGATTGACCTGTTAGATAATAGCGAATTATCGTCAATGGCTGCCAAAGGTTTATCACATACATTACTTATGTTTGATGCATTCCATGATGTTCAAGAAAAAATGGAAGCAGGTAATGCTGCAGCTAAACAAGTTATGCAGTCTTGGGCTGATGCTGAATGGTTTACTTCAAGAGATAAAGTTGCTGAAAAAATCACTGTTAAAGTATTTAAAGTAACAGGTGAAACTAACACGGATGATTTATCACCCGCACCAGATGCTTGGTCTCGTCCAGACATTCCTTTACATGCTAAAGCCATGTTGAAAATTGAGCGTGAAGGTATTACACCAGATGAAGACGGTGTTGTTGGTCCAATCAAACAAATCGAAGCATTAAAAGCAGATGGTATTCCATTAGCTTATGTTGGTGATGTTGTTGGTACAGGTTCATCTCGTAAATCAGCGACTAACTCAGTGTTATGGTTTATGGGTGATGATATCCCTTGTATCCCTAACAAACGTGGCGGTGGTGTTTGTTTAGGTGGCAAAATAGCCCCTATTTTTTACAACACTATGGAAGATTCAGGCGCTTTACCAATTGAACTAGATGTTCAAAAAATGAATATGGGTGATATTATTGATATCTACCCTTATGAAGGTGTTGTAAAAAATGCTGCTGGTGACGTTATTTCAACATTCGAATTAAGCCCTGTATTATTAGATGAAGTTCGTGCCGGTGGCCGTATTCCTTTAATCATAGGTCGTGGTTTAACTGGACGTGCTCGTGAAGCATTAGGTTTACCTGCTGCTGACTTGTTCAAAATTCCAACAGCTCCTGTAACGTCAACTAAAGGTTTTACATTAGCTCAAAAAATGGTTGGTAAGGCATGTGGTCTTGATGGTGTTCGTGCCGGTCAATACTGTGAACCTAAAATGACAACTGTTGGTTCGCAAGATACTACAGGCCCGATGACTCGCGATGAGTTAAAAGATTTAGCTTGTTTAGGTTTCTCTGCTGACTTAACTATGCAGTCTTTCTGTCATACCTCTGCATATCCTAAGCCTGTTGATGTTATTACTCATCACACATTACCTGATTTTATTATGAATCGTGGTGGTGTATCGCTTCGTCCAGGTGATGGTGTTATCCATTCATGGTTAAACCGTATGTTATTACCGGATACTGTAGGTACTGGTGGTGATTCACATACACGTTTCCCATTAGGTATTTCATTTCCTGCTGGCTCAGGGTTGGTAGCATTTGCTGCTGCGACTGGTGTTATGCCACTTGATATGCCTGAATCTGTATTAGTTCGTTTTAAGGGTGAAATGCAACCAGGTATCACGTTACGTGACTTAGTTCATGCTATTCCTTATTACGGTATTAAAAATGGTTTATTAACGGTTGAAAAAGCTGGGAAAATCAATGAATTTTCTGGTCGAGTACTAGAAATTGAAGGCTTGAAAGGCTTAACTGTTGAGCAAGCGTTTGAATTATCTGATGCGTCTGCTGAACGTTCTGCTGCAGGTTGTTCTATTAAGCTTGAAGAAGATGCCGTTGCTGAGTATTTAAACTCAAACATTGTTATGCTTAAATGGATGATCAGTGAAGGCTATGGCGATGTTCGTACTATTACTCGTCGTATTAAAGCAATGGAAGAATGGTTAGCTAATCCATCGTTGATGTCAGCTGACAGTGACGCCGAATACGCTCATATCATTGAAATTGATTTGGCTGATATTAAAGAGCCTATCGTTTGTTGTCCGAACGACCCTGATGATGCAAAATTATTATCAGATGTTGCTGGTACAGCCATTGATGAAGTGTTCATTGGTTCTTGTATGACAAATATTGGTCATTTTCGTGCAGCAGGTAAGTTGATTGAGAAATTCAACGGTACTTTACCAACACGCTTATGGGTTGCTCCACCAACTAAGATGGACCGTGATCAATTAACCGACGAAGGTTATTACAGCATTTATGGTAAAGCGGGTGCTCGTATGGAAACTCCAGGTTGTTCATTGTGTATGGGTAACCAAGCACGTGTTGCTGAAAAGTCTACAGTACTTTCAACGTCTACACGTAACTTCCCTAACCGTTTAGGTAATGGTGCTAATGTGTATTTAACATCAGCTGAATTAGCTGGCGTTGGTGCTATTTTAGGTAGAATACCTACAGTTGCGGAATATATGGATTACGCTAAGCAAATCGATGCGACAGCTGCTGATACTTATCGTTACTTAAATTTCCATAAAATGGAGTCTTATACTAAGAAAGCAGAGAGTGTTATTTTACAACAACCTGCATAATTCTTTCGTATAACCAGAAAAAAGCATTGCCACGGCAATGCTTTTTTATTTTCTGTTTGGCTAAAATTAATAATCACTATCTGAGGAGACTCTCTTAAGTAAATGGCAACATAAACAAACAGCCACTTTTCCTACTTATTTATTTTTCTATAACACTTCAGCTATTGATAGTACAAAAAATATTCAAGCCAAGATATTCAATTAACAAGTTGAATATATTGAAAAAATATACCCGGCATAACTATCTAATTTTCCTTAATTACTCTATATAATATAAGAGACTATTCTTCACCAAGGGCAATTGCAATGAACGAGCTGCTAAATAAGCTACCAATAAAACTTAAACTTACTCTTATGATAGCGCCTATTGCGATAGTTTTACTCATACTTGGAGGAACCTCGCTAATTGCAAATAACTCTATAATGAAGGAATCTGCGAAAATAGAATCCTTAACAAAATTGAGTATTTCAGGTAGCGCATTAGTTCATGAATTACAGAAAGAACGAGGAGCTAGTGCCGGGTTTATTGCTTCTAAAGGGGCTTCTTTTAGAGATATTCTCACGAAACAACGTTTATTAACGAACACAAAAATAGACGAATGGTTATCATTATTAGAGGATTTTACACTTCAACCATCTGAAGAGGCTATTTTCTCTCGATTAAATGATGCTAAAACTCGGATAGGTAATATCAATAGAATTCGTAAAAATATTGATAATCAATCCATTAGCTTAGAAGAAACCGTTAAATATTATACCAGTATTAATGCGTTGTTTTTAGAATCGGTTTTGAAAATTTCTAACAGCACTACAAATGCCGATATCAAAGATAGTTTGTATTCTTTTTATAATTTTATGGCATCAAAAGAACGAGCAGGTATAGAACGCGCAGTGTTAAGTGCCACGTTTGGTGCTGATCAATTTTTCCCAGGCGGATATAAACGATTTGTCGCTTTAGTGACAGAACAAAATACTTATATGTCGACATTTCTTGCTTCAGCGGAACCTGAATATGTAGACTTTTACAATAACACCTTAAATATTAACGCAGTTAAACAAGTGCAATCGTTAAGAGCTATTGCAGACGAGCGTTTTATTGATGGTAAATTTGGTGTTAAGGCAACGGTTTGGTTTAAAAATTCAACAGAGCGTATTAATGCATTAAAAACGGTTGAAGACTTCTTGAGTAACGCTTTACTTGAACAGTCTCGCGCTATTTATCAATCGACAGGTAATGATTTTTATATGCTATTAGGCGTGATGTCTATTGTCTTTTTAGTTTTAGTTTATATGACCGCTGTTTTATATCGTCAGCTAAATGGACAAATAGAAGCGATTACTAGCTCAATGCAGGTAGTGTCGGATGATAAAGATTTGACCGTAGTGACAGCCATAGTAAGCAAAGATGAGTTAGGTGCTGTTGCTCTAGCTTTAAATAACATGCTCGCTAAATTTTCAAATGCAATGCAAGAAATAACGAAAGCGAGTGAACAACTCGCTTCTGTGTCTGAAGAGACCAATCAGGTTCTTGAAGACAATAAAAATATGATGAGTGGGCAACGCAATCAGTCAGAACAGGTTGTCGCTGCAAGTGAAGAAATGTCGGTAACAGTGCAAGAAGTTGCTCGTAATGCAACGGAAACAGCGGATATTGTTAGATTAATTAATGATGTTGCGTTAAATGCGGCAGAAACGGTTAAAAGAAATACTCAAGGTGTTAATGAGTTGTCTACTGATGTGGAAAGCATTAGCGATGTAATCACACAATTACATGAAAATAGCGCCAGTATTGGAAACGTAGTTTCTGTAATTAAATCAATAGCTGACCAAACCAACTTACTTGCACTTAATGCCGCTATTGAAGCAGCAAGAGCTGGAGAACAAGGACGCGGATTTGCAGTAGTTGCTGATGAAGTAAGAACGCTTGCTTTGAGAACTCAGGTTTCAACTCATGAGATTGAAAATATTATTGTACAGTTTAAAACATTAACTGAAAAAGCATTTGAGGCAATTAAGCGTGGCTTAGATAAATCAGGCGAAGTGTCGGTTGAGGCTAAAGAAGTCGAATCTGTAATTGAAAGTATTATTAATGAGGTGGGGAATATTCATAGTCGAATGGAACAAATTGCTACATCTGCCACTCAGCAATCAGCAACAACAGAAGAGATTAATAAAGCGATAACAGCAATTAATGATGCGACATTATCGGCTGCGGAGCATGCCAATCAATTACAAATTGTTGGACAAGATCAAGCCAAGCTTGCGGTTAACTTACAAGATTTATCTTCAGAATTTAAGGTTTAGCAAGCCTATTCTGGCTAACAAAAAGGATTAATCTGAGGGACTACAAACACTACAGTGTATTGATTTAGGTATGGTATAGGTGTTGACTGCCATGTCACTGGCATCAAACAGCATGAGTTTACCAATAAGGGGTTGGCCTATTCCGGTGAGGACTTTAATTGTTTCACAAGCTTGAATACTGCCAACTATACCTACAAGAGGTGATAAAACGCCAGCTTCACTACATGTAAGCACTTGCTCTCCAAAGTGTTGGCTTAGGCATTGATAACAGGGGCTTGAGGGTTGCATGTCATAAACGGCTATTTGTCCTTCCATTCGAATGGCTGCACCTGAAACAAGTGGTTTTTTGGCGCGATAACACGCTAAGTTTAATTCGTTTCTAGTGGCTAAATTATCACTACAATCGATTACAATATCGTGACTTGCGATCGCATTGTCTAAAGATTGCCCCACCAGTTTTTTGTCTTCAATGTTAATGTGGATTTCGCTGTTAATTGCAGACAATGATGCTTTTGCAGAAAGACATTTATTAATACCTATGTTCGCTTCATGATGCAATACTTGTCGTTGTAAATTGGTCATATCAACACAATCGTCATCAACTAATGTAAGCTCTCCAATGCCAGAAGCTGCAAGGTACTGCGCAACAGAGCATCCTAACCCACCAACACCAATAAGCAATACTCTACTATTCCAGAGCTTTTCTTGCCCATCAATATCCATCTCTTTGAGCATGATATGGCGGCTGTAACGCATTAATTGAGGAGTCGATAATTTTTTCACGTTTTTGACAACTTTGCTTAGTGGAACACTGTATTAATTGTGCATTATACAATAAATCGCTTGAGTTTCACTTGGGCTTGATTGGCTAAAGGTTTTTCTCAGTCGTTAAGTAAGGTTGTTGTGCTTAATCTAAGCAAAATCCTCCTAGGTATGCCTTCATTACTTCTCGATAACATATTGCCTGAGCATGATCTAAATAAAGCTTTTGTCCGTTAAAATTAAACATTGGTGAATAGTTGATGTAAGTCAAAACAGAAAAATTTCATCGCGTTTATGGTAAGTGAAATGTTTAACCGCTGTGGAGAAAATGAAGCAATGTAAATATAAAGTAGACGTATTTTTAGTCTGCTAGTTGTCCGTAAGTTGAGTGTGGTTGGCTAGTGATTAATAGCTATTACCATCGTTGAATTATTTGCATAACAATAAGGAAATACTATGAGAAAAAGGCAGCCGAAACTTTATGGGGTTATTTTATTTAAAGGAGCATCATCTGAGGAAGAAAATGCTAAAGCGTATTTACAGCAAACTAATGCTAATAAGCTTGAACAATATACGGATTTATTTAACTCATTAGCAGTAAAGGATATTTTGCTTTGTCGGCATCAAGGTCTCTTTACAGAAGGGAGTCACATTACCGATGGACCCATGGAGGGGATCTATAGCGCGTTACGAGACACTAAATCGGCGAAAGTGGCTAATACATTACTGATTATGTCAATTGATATGCCAGCTTCAAACCTAACGATAATGAGAGATTTATTGAATTTTGGTTACGCAATGCAATGTGCCGTTCATTATTCTGGTTTTGAGCTTCCTCTATATTTACCTAATAATGCTGAGAATAGAGAGTTTGCGAAACGTGTTGTTACGTCAAAAGAAGACAGCTCTGTTAAACGTTACCTCAATATTATCAATAGTACTCAGGTTAATTCAGCAGAAGTTGCCACGTTACTGGCAAGTAATTAATTAATGATATTATCAAAAAATTCAATATCCACATTATCACCAGCTAAGCATCCATTATGGGCTTGCGATAAAATAATGTAGCAGTTAGCTTTACTCATTGATGACAAAACGCCTGAGCCTTGATGCGTTAAAGGAGTAACCATTAATTTGTTGTTTTCTTGGGTAAATGCAAAACCACGTTGAAAGTCCATTCGGCCAGGGCGTTTTTTAATTTGCTCGGTAGTTTGCGCGGAAAGTCTTATCGTTTTTGTTGTTAATTGCCCAGCCAGTTTCTTTAGTGCGGGTATTGCCAGTTGATGAAAAGTGACTGTTGCGGAAACTGGGTTACCTGGTAAACCAAAGAAAATACTGCTTGAAAGCTCACCAAAAGCAAAAGGTTTTCCTGGTTTCATGGCTACTTTCCAAAATGAAATTTTGCCTAACTCATCAAGTACTTCTTTTGTATAGTCTGCATCCCCAACAGAAACACCGCCAGAACTCACCACAGCATCAGCTAAGTTATCTGCTTTTATAAACGCGTCGCGAATTTTAGCTTTATCATCAGCAATGATACCTAAATCTATTACCTCAAAGTGCAAACGTTTGAGCATAGCAATAAGGACATGACGATTACTTTCATATATATCCCCTAAAGATAATGTTTCCGAGGGATATTTTAGCTCATCGCCGGTGGAGAATACGGCAACGACAGGTTTACGCCAGACTTTAACGGTGTTAACACCGAGAGAAGCGAGTAATCCAATATCGATACTGGTAAACCTATGACCCGTTGCAAATACCTCTTCATTCAGGGCAATATCATCACCTGCAAGACGAATATGGTTTGCTTTAGGTGTGCTCTGTTTCGTTATAATGTGATCATCAATTACCGTAACGTTTTCTTGCATTTCGACACAAGTTGCTGAGTCAGGTACAACAGCACCAGTCATTATTCGAATACATTGGCCGGGTAATAATTTGTCTGTGTAAGGTTGCCCCGCCATAGCAATGCCAACTTGTTGAAATTTACTTCCCTGAGGAATAGCTGCCTGTTCACTAGCGTCAGTGCAAAGCGCATAACCATCCATTGCTGAATTATTATGAGCTGGCACATTGACGGGAGAAACAATCGGCTCTGCACAAATCCGAAAATCACATTCGGAAAGGCTAACTAACTCAGTTTCAGTAATAGGGTGAATATTAGTTAATATAGCCTCTTTTGCTTGACTCATCGGCATTAAACCCGGAACATTAAAACAATCAACCATTCTTATTTTTGACCTAATTTCACACAACATTAATAGATGGTTAGTTTATTCTTGCCGGAGTCATTGTTCAAGAAAATACCGAGTGCTCATCAAGGCAATTATTTTTTTCCAAGTTTTTTACGCACTTTATCCATGTGCTCTCGAAAACTACGATCAAATTTAGATTCGCCACAGGAAAAATGACTAACAGCGGTGATACCTTCCATACCTACTACCGATAAGTCTTCTACAAGGGAACAATTACCATCATCTCCTTTAACTATGCTTTTATCAGCACTCATGCTTAAAGTTGCTTGTTTCTTTTTTTGATCAATTGACATAGGGCGAGTTGAATGGGGTACCAATGATGGTGTTCCGTGTAGTAAAGAACCTGTATTAGGCTGAGAAAGTTCTCGCTGTAATTGTGCATTGTTTTGTTGTTGTATTTTTTCGCGTAGTCGGCGGATATTGTTATAACTGAAGTTAGCTGTAGTGGTTTTTTTGACTGTTATTTCGCTATTAGTGGTATCTGATTTAGTAGAGTTAATAACGTTTTCGTCTTTATGTAAAGGAGGGGGAGGTAACTGCGCCGCTGGTTGCTTTTCTGGTACTGTAATCGCCTCGCTTACGTTGTCAGTGATAGGTGTTTTTTCGGGAGTAGTTATTGCAACTGCTTCGACTATTTTCTTTTTCGGAGCCTGATAAATGTAACTTTTAATTGCAGGTGGCTCAGTGTTTGACTGAGGTATGACCATGGTTTGACTATTATTTAACATGAGCAAAATGACCACGTGCAGTAGCAAAGATAAAAGTATTGTAATAGGGGCTTTTTTAAACACTTATATCCTTTATTTTCAATCAAATAGAAATTTAAACTCATTAAATCATATTAACGCATCTTATAGACGTATTTTAATAGAAATAGTTCATGGGGTTTGTCATTTTTCATTACAAATCATCGCATTTATCTAATGGGAGATAAGCTATAATGAAACTAGTTGGTGTAATTAAACGTTATCATTGAGGTATGTATGGAATATGAATTTAGACACGATACCATTACAGGTAGTGCAAGTGCGATTTTTTCATATGAACACCAAATTTTCGGCCCTTGGTTAGAAGTTGAAGTTGGTAAAGATAGTGATAAGTTATCACAGTTATTGTCTGCACTTGATACTGTATCTTCTGGTAAAGAGCAGGAAATGACGATCACTGGACATGAATATACCTTAGTTGTTTCAGGTAATGATGTGACTGTCAGCGCCAATGGTGTCATGAATAACGATAATGTCGTGCCTGAGCATTTAGCATTAGATGAACTAACGATTGATGAAAGTGGTAGTGCTAGTTGTGGTATTGAAGATTTTCGGGCGTGCTTATTTTCATGGGCTCATTTTATTAAAAAATAACGGGTTAAAAGTGCCTTGGTTAGCGAGAAACATTATCTCTATTACAGAACGTATTATTTTGTTATCAACCTTGTACTTGATAATAAAATAGACAATAGTAAAGGAAATATATCTTTTAAAGGCGCGATAGTGAAAAAAAACCTTATTCCTCAAAGTATTAAAATCACATTGGTTTCATTATTCTTAACTGTTGCAGGTTATACCTCTGCGACTATGATGGTGGATTTACCACAATGGCAACGAACGCAAGTGAATGACAAACTCTCTTTTCGCGGTAGTGCGATACAGGGAGATTCTTTGTGGGTGACGGGCTCGAATAATAGTGTGTTTGTCAGTCAGGATGGTGGTAAAACATGGCAAGATAAATCGGTGAAAGCTACCGTTATTACTGACTTTCGTGATATTGAATTATTTGATAAAAACACGGCTATCGTTATGGGAGTGGGTAATGGCACACAGTCTGTACTATATAAAACAACCGATGGTGGTGATAGCTGGCATTTGTTATACCAAAATAAAGATGAACAAGGTTTTTTCGATTCGATAGCCTTTTGGAATACCAATCAAGGCGTGTTATTAGGAGACCCCGTTGATGGTTATTACACGGTCAAATTAACTAAAGACGGTGGTAAAACATGGCAACGTGTACCTCAAGAAAACTTACCCCTGATGTTAGACAACGAAGCGGCTTTTGCTGCGAGTGGTAATACATTAATTGTTGGACAATCTGGTAAAGCATGGTTAACAACCGGTGGGTTTTCAGCTTCAGTATATCAAAGTGTCGATTATGGACAGACTTGGCAAAGACAGACAGTGCCTTTATATAATGAAACACAAACAGCAGGCGGTTATGGTTTAGCATTAAATCATAAAGGGCAACTTTTTGTTCTTGGTGGCGACTATCTACAACGGCCAGCTAAATACGCTAACATTGCTACTTATGTTGATGACGGAAAGTGGCAAGCAGTTAATGCTGGAGAAAGAGGCTTGAGAACTGCAATGACTTGTGAAGGTAATATTTGCCTTGCTACTGGAAAAACCAGTAGTGATATTTCCTATAATGCAGGCCAATCTTGGCAAGCTTATACTCATAGAGTACCTAGTAATAAAGAAAGTGCTCAAGATGATACCGGTTTTTATACTTTAGCGAGTGACAATATGGTTTTTCTAGCAGCTGGCGCTGAGGGAAAAATAGGGGTGTTGTCATTTAAACGAAGTGGGAGCCAATAACGGCGTTGCTTGTCTGAGAAGCTCAAGTATTGTTTAGTCAGCATAAAAACAGAAAAAAAAAGGCGCCAATAGGCGCCTTTTTTAGAACATATAGATTATTTTAGCGTCGGTTATTTTTTTAATGAACGACGACGAGATGAAGCTAAGCCAGCAAGTGCTAAGCCAAAAATAGCAATTGTTGTTGGCTCAGGTACGCCTGTTGCAGAATATAAATCCCAACCGATAACATCAAAAGCAACTTTATCTAAATCACTCACTTTACCGTATTCACCAAATGAGAAAGTAGGATCCATAATTCCAAGACCTAAGTTGTCTTTAAAATGGCTTGCTTGTCTTCCGTCACCACCGTATGAACCTGTTGAAAAGTCACCTAGGTTAGTTTGGCCACCATCGATAGAAAAATAAGAATCAGCGCCTGGTCTCCAGTCTAATACACCAACACCTTCGGCAACACTGTCTGCAGAATAACGAAATAAGTCTAAGGTACTCGCAATAGCGTAAGGGTCAAGATCAAGCCCTGGGTAGCCACCAGAGTTGTAAATAACATCATAAAGGTCAACACCGCTGGTAAAACCAAGGGCATGGCCAATTTCATGAATCGCTACACCAATAAAGTCCATTTTGTCACTATCAATACCATCGGTGCGATCAAAGTCAAAAGCAAAGTTGCTACTAAAGGTTACTGAACCATCAGAATCTGAAAAAGCACCTCCAAAAGAATCAGCAGTAAAACCAAGGGCTTTAGCATTTGCTTGATTAATTGAAAATGCATAATTATCACCAGAACCATCGTTATCTAAACCAGGAACTGCACCATCTGTGCCATCAGTTTCATTGTCTAAAAAGCTAACTGCACATACACCAACACCTTGATCTTCACATGTTAAGTTGTTTACAGCAGAAAGATCACCTACAGATGTAACATCGTCGATAAGTGCAAAAGCAAGATCTTGATATAAGAAAACAGCACTTGAAGATCCTGTTTGACCTATTACATTAGGGTCTAGAGCGGCAAAACTGATGTTAAGATTAACGGTAATTTGGTCTGAGAATAACCATTCCCAATAATTTGCAGCTTGTTGAAAGCCTGCCAATGCTTGTTGTCCTTTCGCGTCAGCGAATTCTGCAGGGTCATAATCTAAAGCAATTGTTGTTGCATTGGCTTGAGAGAACAACATCGAGGTAGCTAATATTGCTCCTGATATTGCTGATAGTTTAATTTTAGTCATCTGAATGTTCTCTTATTTTATTGTTGATTTTATTGGCTTAACAACTAGTAAAAACCAGTTGTTAATGTTATGTAAATGCAATAATTGCGCCGTTTGATAAAAACAATGTAAAAACAGATGTTTATGTTTTTGGGTTTGTTAACATATTGCTAAACTGTAAAAAAACCTGACACAAAAGCATCAGTTTAGTCAGTCAACTATTCCTGTTTATTTGCTTTATTAGGGGAGGTGATATAAAACCTTATATAGACTAGAAATCTAAACAAGGAAGGTTATAAGGTGTATAAGTTATTATTTATTGTTATTTTTTCTATTGTTAGTGTTAATACCTTTGCACAAATGTGGACACTTGATAAACGAGTTGACCCTCAATATCCTTATCAAGCAGTAAAAAACAATCTAGAGGGATGTGTAGTTGTTCAGTTTTTTATCGATGAGAAAGGCCAACCTCAATATGTTGAACCAATTAACAGCTCAGTAAAAGACATTTTTGATGGCGAAGCTTATAAAGCTGTATCAAAATGGCGATATAGTCCTACTGAGCATAATCCAAACGCCTTACCCGAGCGTAAAGTTGTTCGTATAGATTTTGCATTATCAAAAAATCCCTTAATAAATACTCAATGTCACGTTATGTTAACTGATGAGGTTAATGATATTGAGCAATTTAGAGAAAATCGTTTACTTACTCCTATCGATGGTCGTTCAGATGTAACCCTTAAAAAATCCATGGTATTAATTTCAACAGTGCTTTCAACGACAGAATTAAAAGAGTTTATGCTCAAGCTAGCTACTATCAAAAAAGCTGAATACTCGAATCAGGATGTTTTTCAACAAATTGACGGATTAAACTATTATCAAATACTTTCGGCTGTTAGCCTGTCAAATGAACAAGAGCAATCATTAGAAGAAAAATGGCAAGCGCGTGTCGAGCAAAAAATAGATACCATTCCTTTGGTTAATACTCAAGAGTTTGTCCATCTTTGGGAAATTAGCGATATGCCTATAATGATAGAAGAAAAATTATATAAAGAAATTTCATATCAATTGCTTAAAGCTGAAATATTAGTACGAAGTGATGGTACGGCGGCGCTTATTAGTACCTGTCGAAGTATAAGTGATGACATTAAAACGGCATTAAATAACGCTATTGCTGACTGGCGTATTCATAGCAAAGTAAGTAAACCAAAAGCTGTTAGATATATTTATTATATTCCGGCTCCAGAAGAGGCAGGAGCCTACTATGATTGTGAGGTTAACTGGCATCCAGGGCATCAAAGTGAAATGCCTGTCATACGTGTTAATCGGTAGTAATTTGGCAAACGGTCACTAGCGTATTTAACTTGTTAGTCCTCAAAGTTCTTATCGTTCTCCATAGCTTCAATATTGATTATTTTTGAACGGTTTATCGTAATTTTAAAGCGTTGATAATAGGCTTCTTTAAGTTTATTTTGTTGAACTAGAATTAAATTCATTTGATAACGGCGCTCAACTCCTTGATTAGAGATTTTATTACCTTCAAATGAAAACAAGCGGCCTTCCCCCTTTTTTAAAAAGCGAACAAATGGGGTCATATTAAAAGAAAGTTGATTTTGAACTTCATCAAAACCAGGCATGAATTCTTTGGCAACAATCTTAGTTTCACAGCGAAAATGTAATAGTTGCGCAGACTGTTTATTTTGTTGTCGCCGTTTTTGCAGTAACTCATCTACTTTTTTTGGTAAATCATTTTCTTTTATATATTCTAACCAGATGGTTTGTTGAGCCATTTTGGCTTTACTTAAACTGTCATGAAAGAGGTGAAGCCATTTTGGACGTCCTTTTTCAATCCATCGCCAAATAATGCGCATCAGGTCATCACGAAATACCTCACGTAAACCATAGAGTAAACCTAAGAATAGAATTAACAATAAAGTAACTTCAGTATAAACAGTACGGGAATTAAGCACTATCGCCATCATAAACCCCATGATTACGGCAGTTACTGCTCCTCTGACTAAACGTTTTAAATGATTGTTAAGATTGTAAGTTTCTTTTTTAAATACCACACCAAATTCACTAAGACGTTGTAATAATCGCATTTTATTTGTAATCCGATTGGGGTCTTCTAATGTGATTTGTGAATTATAATTATTATCCTCTCTGTATTTACTTTCAGTTCGGCACAAGTCAAAGAATTTTTCACGAGTACTCGTTTGTTCGCTGCTTTTAGGACTGTTGGCGAGTAAGTTTAAAAATGCTTGTTCTGTATACCAGCTCAGGTAATTATCAACATTCTCGAAATAGGAACTTAATTTTTGATCTGGCGGAGTGTAGCGTCTTAGTTTCTTGAGCAAGTTTTGTGTTTGTTCTAATAGTTCAGAGGCACTTTGATAAAACAAATCGATGTCTTTTTCTTGCAATGTTTGTTTTAAATCGTTATCTAGGGCTAAGCGAAATTGATATGAAAACAAATTCAAATTACTACGATAATCGCTTTCTTCCCCTTTGGTTTGACTGATGAAGCGACTTCGTACTAAAGGTAAGTGAACCTCTTGTGAAAAGTAGGCTAGATGACTTTTAATACTACTATAAAAATAGGTGTCTTCTGGTGATGTAATTGCATTAATGCCCATGTCGTCGGGTATTGAGAAATACAAATCTAGCTGTTGGGTTGATTGAGGACGCAACTGCTGACTTATCTTAAATGATAAATTTTCATCTTGTATTAAAGAGACTATTTTCACGCGTGAATGATTTCCCCTATGGATTAACTGATAATAAGATAAGTACCTGTGAAGTTTAACATTTTTACAATGCTAATATTAGATAAATTTTGTAATAAGGCAAGTGTTTCGTTGAATATTTAATTAACAAAGCGTGACAATTTGTCGCGGATACTTGTGATAACAACATTATATAATTTGCGTTACGTATTACATTGGTATTAATGATAATGAACAACAAACAAAACACTTATGTGCCTTTTTTATTCACTCCCTTAGCCTTAATTATTGGTGCTATGGTATCGCCTGCCGTTTTCGCAGAAGATAATTCACTGGAAATTATCGAAGTACATGGTCAAGGACAAAACAAACACGTGGCGTTAGGCTCGTCAGAATCATTACTGAGTGACCTAGGTGTCGATTTTTCGGCAGCTGGCGGTGTTTCTAATTTACCTATTTTAAATGGCATGATGGGGGATCGCATTAAAGTATTAGTTGATGGTGCAGATATTACAGCCGCATGTGCTAATCAAATGAACCCGCCATTGTCTTATATCTCTGCCAATCAAATCACCTCTTATAGCGTTATTGCTGGTATTTCTCCTGTTAGTGCAGGAGGAGACAATATTGCAGGTGTTATTAATGTAAATGCTATTGCTCCTTTGTATAGCGACAGCAGTGAATTGTCATGGCATTCAGGTTACCTTTCTGGTGGCTATCGTTCAGTCGATAATGGTCGTGCTATCGGTATTGGTACTCGAATAGCGAGCGATACATTAAGTGTTAATTACCAAGGCTCGTTCACTGACGCTGACAGCTATGAGGATGGCCATGGTGATCTTGTACTTGATACATTATACCGTTCACAAAACCATAGCCTTACTGCTGCGTTGCGTGATAATAAACAACAGTTAGTGGTTAAATTGACCCACCAAAAAATACCTTATCAAGGGTTTGCTAACCAATATATGGACATGGTAGACAACACCAGCTATGGCGTTATTGCTCAGTACAAACGAGAGCTTGAAAATAGTGATTTTGAAGGGCAGCTGAATTGGCATAGTGTGAAACATGAAATGGGATTTTTCACATCAGAGAAAATCGGTATGATGCCAATGGAAACAGATGCTGAAGATATAAGCTATCAATTAAAATGGCGGGTAAATTTAGACGAAGATAGTCGTTTATTACTCGGACAAGAGTATTTTGATTATCAAATTGATGATTGGTGGCCAGGCATAGAAGGTTCTATGATGATGGGACCGAATGATTATGTAAACATTAATAATGGTAAGCGACAACGTATTGCCGCGTTTGCTGAATATGAAAACCAGGTAGATAGTCAATGGTGGCTAAATGCAGGTATTCGTGTCGAAAGTGTGCGAACTGATGCTGATAATGTACAACCCTATAATGAAGGTATGAGTATGGGGGACATGAATGGTATGGCTGGTGGTATGACTGGTATGTCAATGGAGCCAAGTAACGCGATGGCTGCTAAAGCATTTAATATGCTTGATAGAAAAAAAACAGATACTGTTGTTGATGCGAACTTGCTCGTTCGTTATCAAATTAGTTTATACGACGAATTACAAGTGGGCTTAGCGCGTAAAAATCGCGCGCCAAATTTATATGAACGTTACAGTTGGGGAGTTAGCAGTATGGCTACCCGAATGATTGGTTGGTACGGTGATGGCAATGGCTACATTGGCAATCCTGACCTAGAAGTTGAAACTGCGCATACCCTTAGCGCTACTTATACTAAAGTGGACAAAAATGATAACTGGCGTATAAGTGCAAAGGCTTGGTATACCGATGTGGCTGACTATATTGATGCTGATATTGTTAGAAATTTAAATACATCAGGTGTTGAAGTTAAAGACCGTCATGCACTAGCGTTTACCAATGTTGATGCAACATTATATGGTGTAAAAATTGATTTGATCGCAAGTATTTATGAGTCGGCAGCACTTGGTAATTTGCAATTAAATGCTAATATTACTAACACGCGAGGTACACGTGATGATAACAATCAATCGTTATACCAAATCAAACCATTGCAAACTCAGCTTGGAATAAGTCAGCAAATAGGGCGTTTTGAAAACGCGTTAATATGGCAATGGGTAGACAGTAAAACCCGTGTCGATGACAAGCGTTTTGAAAATCAAACCAAGAGTTACCATCTAGTGAATTTAAGCTCAAAAGCTTCTTGGGATGCACTAACTGTTACTTTTGCAGTAACAAATTTATTTGATCACTATTATCAACAACCTTTAGGTGGAGTAAGTATTGCTCAATATAAACAAGATAATAACAATGGCTTTATGCAGTTAGCGGGGCAAGGGCGCTCGATTAATATTGGATTGAGTTACTCTTTTTAAAGAATGCCTTGATCAAGTGAGGTAATAACTACATGTAAGGCCGTGATAACATGATCACGGCTTTTTTTATTTTATTGGTAAATATATATCTGTGATTAAGTCACACTCATCGACTTGATGGATTAAGTTGAGATAATGAAAGAAACACGGAAAATCTCGCACGTCTTCGTTATTATTTGCTAACCATTGCTGATATAAATAATAAACACTGTCACTTATTTTATCATGACTGCCTAAATGCCGGACTACAGCACAACGTCCGGCAGGAATCTCCCCATTACGAACACCATAACGATTATCTGGAATAGTTTGCTCAACTGAACCTGCGAAATCAAAACGAAACTCATCATCAGGAGTTATTGCAGGATCGCTATAAGGTATACCAAAGGTTTTACTTGTTTTTACTGGAGATAACCCAGAGCTTTTTCGCCATGCAATAAAATTAGCTGCAGTGTTTAATAGCGTGTTATGAGCACCTTTATGCGTGAGTAATGCCACAGGTTGCGCAGCAAAATCAATGATTTCCACTTTCATACTTTTTACCTTTAAATCTGGAGTGTTAAATTCAAACTGAGTATGCCAATTAGGCCAGTTTGGCTGACTTCTGAAACTACTTGGCGTTTGATTAAATAGACGCTTAAATGCACGAGAAAATGCTTCTGGGCTATCAAATCCCGCTTCAAAGGCAATATCAATGACACGTTTGTCATGTTCAAAAGCAAGCCGATAGGATGCACGTTTAAAGCGAGAAAATTGCGTGTATTTAATTACACTCACGCCTACGGCAGCATTAAATAAACGATGGAAATGGTATTTAGAACAACAAGCGACTTCACTTAAAAGATTTAAAGAAAGTTCAGTATCTAAATGTTGACTAATATAATCACATACGCGATGAATACGCTGTATTTGTGTGTTTTTCATTGTTTATTTCATATTTTCAAAAGTGAATTTAGTGTGACAGAGCTGCGCTGTAATAACATGATTGAAATTGCTCAATGTTAACTGATAGAGCAACAAGTTAGGATTATATTGATAATAACGAAAAAAATTAGATAGGTGCAAAGCAAAAAGTAATACAGATAATGCTTAAATTAAACGGAAATAACAGCAAGCTAAATATTTTGCGAATAGCTAACCTGTTATTCCCGTTTCATTAAATTAGATAAGGAATAAACCTATCGTTTAAAACATCCAACCTGTTGGATTAGGATGTGGCATTTTAGCATCAAGTGACTTCATGCCTTTTACACATCTAACTATTAGCCAAATCACCCAAAATAGAAGGACCAACCAACCAATCAGAATTACTGAAAGTATTGAGCCAATAACAATATACAGCGCACCTATCCAAAAAGTTCTTATTTGAAACTGATAATGTGACTGTAACCAATCAGGGGCATCATTCTTATTAATATAGGCCATAACTACGCCAACAATTCCAGTGATCCCAAATACAACACCAACCATATATAAAATATATACAATTTTAGCAGTGCCTGCAGTTGTTTGACCCTCTTGTTCTACTACTTCACTCATCTATTTCTCCTTGGGTTGTGATGAATTATTTTTATATTTTAATTATTAAAGCCAGCAAAGCACTAACACATCAAGTTGTGCTACAGAAAGGTAGTTAGGGTACGTTGCATAAAAAAGGCCATCTTGCTCATAACTACATTGATATTTATACATTATTTTTAAAATACATCCACTAATATTTAAAAAAAAAGCGATATTAGTAAAAGACAGGCAAGTTAATAGTATTTTTATTAGGTATTGAGGCACAAAGACAGAAAAAATAAAGCCGTTTGGTGACTTCTGAAATATTCGTTGCTGTTCGTGCCTGACTCTTTTTAGCTAGCTATTTTAGCTGCTGTATGTCTATATGCTTGAGGAAGTCAGGTGCTAGTTTATTTATTTTCATTCAACTAGTAACTGTACAGGCGAACTAAATGTTTAAGAATCTAGCGGACTGATAGCACCTGATTTATGTTTACCTAAAACATGTGTATAAATTTGAGTTGTTTTTACATCGTCATGACCTAATAGTTCTTGAACAACTCTAATATCATGACCGGTTTCTAATAAGCGAGTTGCAAAGCTATGCCTGAATGTATGAGACGTTACCCGCTTTGGAATATTTGCTCGCTTTACTGCTCCTTTTAGTGCTTTTCTGAAGGTGGTTTGGTGCATGTGATGACGACAAACATAATTATCATAAGGGTGCACGCAGCGAGTTGAAGAGACAAACAAGTATTGCCAATAAAAGTTTGTTACTGCATTTTTGTATTTACGAATAAGTGCTGGTGGTAGAGAGGTCATTCCAAAGCCTTCATCTATATCTCGGTGATGAATTTTTTTAACACGTTCAATTTGTGCTTTGACTGCTCCATTAAGTTTTTCAGGAAGTAAAGTTACCCTGTCTTTTTGTCCTTTACTGCGAAATACGAATATTGTTTGCCGAGTAAAGTCGAAATCTTTGATGCGTAGTTTTAATACTTCTGAAATACGAAGACCACTACCATACATTAACGCCCCAATTAATTGGTGCACTCCCTCTAAGTTTTTAATGACTTGCATCGCTTCATTATGGGTTAATACTTGGGGGACGCGCTTAGGAGGTTTAGCATATTGAAAGCGCATATCAATGAGGGGGTTTTGTAAAACATCTTTATACATAAAAGATAATGCACACAAGGCTTGATTCTGCGTTGTTGGTGAGACTTTCATTACTTGTGCAAGGTAGGTCAAGAATTGTTCAACTTCTTTCTCTGCCATATTAACAGGGTGTTTTTTATGATGAAAATTTATATATCGCTTTATCCAATGTAAATAAGCTTTTTCGGTTTTTAAGGCGTAATGTTTAGCCCGGCAAAATTCTCTAATAGATGCCAGAAAAGGTGATTTTTCCATAATACCCTCACAAACAAATATAACTGTGTTTTTATACAGGTATAATGGCTTTTATCAAAAATGACAACTTTTTGGTCCTACTAAATATTTTTTAGAAACTCGCTTTGTTTTTTATGAATTTGTAAGTGGTTAATTTTTAGTAGAAATTTTTTTCCAAATAATATTTAATAGGGTACAAGTAATTCTCGATAAAAGAATTCTCGCTTTGTTTACGGAGAAGCAATGAAAACTCAACCAAACAATGGATGTTTTATCTATTTAAATCAATTATCTAGCTTACCTATAAAGTCAGTACTTCAAAAGAGTGTCTGGGACTTTATACTAAATGCTCGATAATAAGCGTTATACGGCAAAGGAAGTGTGGTGTAAATTGAACTTATCACAAATACAATCTAGGCAAAAAATCGATAATGCTATTTTCACTTTTGGTACTTATGAGTCTAAAGGTGAAAAATTGTTTGGCTATAAAGTTTATTGTGCTGGCTCTGGTTCACATGAAATAGAAAAGTTCATGCCTTTGCAAAACGAAAGTTTGGTTTCATTTATAAGCAAACTTAAAGAGTTAAAGCAGAATAATTATAAAACTAAAATTAAAATAAAGTCGGGTTGGTCTAACATTAATCTGAAATTTTGTGGTGCTAAAACGGATAAAGGGATTAAAGTAAAAACTTATATTTCTGGTTTCTTATTCTTTAGTGCTGGCTTTGGTAGTTCATATGTCACTCAAGCAGATATAGATCGTTTAATAACTAATTTAGAACATTGTTCTGTGGTGTAAACTGCCGTATAACAAGTTACTCAAACGGACGCTAAACAGTTGGCTAGCTTCGTTCCTCGCAATTTTAGCCAACAATTTTGCGCCGCTTAGTAAGGCGTTATACGTAAGGAGAGATCGATGTCATTACCAAGGACTTTTGTAGGATTCAGTAGCACCGATATTCATTATTGGCGCCTAATGCAAGCTTGGAAAGCTAATAAAAATATTGACTTCAATTTTGCGAATTGTCAGCTTCAGGCTGAAGTAAATTCTGAAAATGAAGCTTACATTAAGCGAAAGTGTCGCGAACGAATTAATTTGGCTGGAAAGTATGTCCTATTAATCGGGCAGGACACTAAAAGCAAGCACAAATACGTTCGTTGGGAAGCGGAGGTTGCCATAGAAAAGGGCTGTACGATAATAGGGGTTAATCTAGATGGCTCAAGATCCATGGTCAGAGATACATGCCCTCCTATAATCAGGGATATAGGAGCTATTTTTGTCCCATTTTCGCCTGCAATAGTAGCTTACGCAATCCGGAATTATGAAATGCATAATGACAACGATAATTATCACTACAAAGATCATGTCTACACGAACTTAGGGTATTAGTTGTGACTATAAAGGAAGAAGATTTTCCGGCACTGTACAACTCTGCGGATAGTGCTTCTTTAAAAGCTCAAAGCTCATATTTTAACGCTCTAAGATGCTATCTTATTCTCTTAATCATAGCTGCACTCGTCTCATTTTCTTATCCGTCAAATGTATACGCCGCTATAGCATCTGCTTCGTTATTCCTAGTCACTTTAGGCATTCTAATTTGGCTAAAAGTTCAGAAACCAGAGGATACTTGGTACAACGGAAGGGCTGTCGCAGAATCTGTTAAAACACGGACGTGGCGTTGGATGATGAAGGCTGAGCCATACGAAACAGATGGACCAAATCAGCAAATACAAAAAGAGTTTCTCAATGACCTTAAAGCAATTTTAAATCAAAACAGGTCGTTATCACATGAACTGGAATGGACTCCCGATTTAGGCGAGGCAATTTCAGGTGCAATGATTGATGTTCGATCGTTACCTTGGGAGAAGCGTCTAGAAGTATATGTTTCAGAGAGAATTGATAACCAAGCCCACTGGTATTCAAAAAAATCTCAGCTCAACAAGCGTTTAGCAAAACGATGGTTTGTTGTTTCAATAGTGCTGCATTCCCTGGCAATACTATTGCTGCTATATCGTATTAAGGAGCCATCGGCCTCATTGCCTATTGAAGTCGTCGCTACTGCGGCGAGTGCGGTTCTTACTTGGGTGCAAGCAAAAAAACATAATGAGCTTAATTCCTCATATGCTTTAGCTGCTCACGAAATTGTCTTGATAAAGGGTGAATCTGTATCCGTGACAGAGGAGAATCACCTATCCGAGTTCATAATCAACAGTGAGTCAGCTTTTTCAAGGGAACATACACAGTGGGTTGCGAGAAAAAACGTATAACAAACGCAGGCAGCAGGACGCTCGCAAGCTCGCGCCTCTGCTGCGGGCGTTAGCTGTCATGCGTGTCGGAGCAGATTTTGAGTGAACAATTAATTAGTTTTGAATTAGAAACTGATTTATTAATGGCATTAGAAAGCCTTTCTGAATCGTTAATAAAAGTAAAAAATGGACGTGTAAACTACTTAAAATGGTCTCTGATATTTGCTCATACTGCGTTGCAAAGTGCTATGTGTTTATCTCTAATAACCTCCGCAACTTTCCTTGTCAGGAAGAGGTCTTCATATGGAGATAGTTCAGGGGATTTAGATAATGTTGAGTGGCTTTATAAAAAATTACAGAAATCTGATTTTCTGCCTTATGTCGGTAGTAAAAACATACCCACAGTAGATGGAGAGTTAAGTGAAGTTCAACGTCTTCAAACAATTAGAAATACGTTCATTCATCAACAGCCTGACTTATATGTTTTTACTTTTGAAGAGCTATATGAATTAATTCTTTTGGCGGTTAAGTTATCCCGTTTTCTTATAAGTGAAAGTGATCGAATGTCTTTAGGTGTAAATGTAAATAAGACGGTGTTAGAAAATCAACTTGAACTTATAGAAAGCCAGCTAACAAGGCAATTAAACGGAACTAAAACAGTGGGTTAGGTTTCGCTTCGCTACACATTTTAACCCACTATTTTAGTCCGCTTATTGCGGCGTTAGAAGACTAAGGATGATATTCGAACCTAAGGTGTTAAAAATTGAATCACCGTACAAATCAGATCGTAGTACGATAGTCGAGGAAGTTAAATTATCGGACGACGGTTTAGGTATTATCGTTGATTCAAATAACTGGAAAATCAAGGCTAATTTTGATGCAACTTGGGGATTTCGTGTCCTTGATGAAGGTGATCTCGGAGAGTTTTGGTCGGAGTGTGATTTAACACAAGGCTGGTTATTTGAAGTCTTAGAAGGCGGCTGGAACTCATTAGAGAAAACACGAGATCATTTCGTCACCGGCAAACTTTACGAACCACGTGAATACCTTATCATTGGTTTAAATGAGTGTGTGTCGGTTCTTGCTCATGAGCCCCCAGTGATTACTGAGCAAGCGTCTTCTAACAAGGCAATTAAATAACGGACACGTAACAGATAATTGGACTCCCTCACTCCCTAAAGAGTGAGGTAATATAAAAGTTACCACACAACTATATTATAAAGAGTCCTGATATGTATCGTACTAGAGTCGGCGTTGATTTAGCAAAAAAAGTTATTCAAGTTTGTGTTTATAGAAACAAAAAGGTGCAGTCGAATATCGAGATGACACCGGAAAAATTCCTTTACTGGCTTATTAATCAAAAACCTCTGACGATAATATTTGAAGCGTGTGGTACTTCAAACTACTGGAAGCAAAAGGCCGTTGACGCTGGGCATGATGCGCGTTTAATCTCAGCTAAGTTAGTATCGGTTGTTCGTCAAAATCAAAAGACAGACAAAAATGATGCCCTGGCTATCGTGCAGGCTACGTTTTTACCTGATGTGACATATATTGGTGGTAAAGCGGTTGAGCAACAGCAGTTGCAATCAATTCAGCGATTAAGGGAATTAACCGTTAAGCAACAGGGGGCGAGTCAAAAGCAATTGGTCGCCTTGTTATTGGAGCTTAATATTCGCATATCAAATCGTAAAGGCGGTATTATTTGTGCCATTGATGGTGTTTTAGAAGATGCGAGCAATGATTTATCAGAGCAATGTCGTAAAGCGATTTTTATCGCCAAAGAGCATTTAGCGGTATTGATAGAAGCGGTTCAGCATTACGATAAATGTATTGAAAAAGTCGTATCGGCACACATAGCGTGTAAGAAACTTCTCAAACTTGAAGGTGTCGGTCCTATGAATGCCATTAACTTATATCTAGCATTAGGTTGTTGGGATATTGGTGTGTTTAATAAGGGAAAAGATGCTTCTGCTTGTATCGGTTTAACGCCCATTCAGCATTCATCAGGTGGTCTTGTTAAATTAGGCTCTATAGGAAAACACAGTAAAAACAGTATATTACGAAGTCAGCTTATTTGTGGTGCGATGGCAGCAGTGACACAAGCGGTAAACAGAGAAGCAAAGACTAAAAAAGATGTGTGGCTAAAAGGTTTAGTCGAACGTCGAGGAAAAAAGTGTGCAGCGGTAGCACTTGCGAATAAAACGGTAAGAACAGCGTTTGCAATGCTCACACAAGGTACAGAATATAAAGCAGAGTTGTTAGCTGCTTAATCGAGTTTAACAATTAAAATGCAAAAACGAAGATAAAAATCAGCTTGTTTAGTCAGTAGCCAACGTAGAGCTTTTAGCTCGCTTAACAGATTTGACAACAAGTTCGCGTAAATATCAAAGAGCCTGAGATCGCTTCTCAATATAGAGCTCGTACATAAGTACGCATTTATTTCTTTGTGTTATGATTTTGATTGTTGACAAGGGGGAGTCCACATAAGTTGGCTCGGTTCCGCTTCGCTGCACATTTTAGCCAACTATTACTTAGCCGTTTATTGCGGCGTTATATGCCCAGGGAACTATGGCGATTCAATCCAAATTTAGACGACAAATCTATCGTTTATTATTGTTAATGGTATTTATGAGTGCTTTAACCGGTATTTTATACCTTGTCGTTGATTATATTCAAAAGCCTTCAACGAACATTGAAATCAGTACTAAATCGTACGAATGCAAAAAATTTCAGTGCACATACAAAGTGGAAATTAAAAACAAATCAAAGATAGGCGATAAAGGTTATTTAAGGATTAATGGCATATTAATGATGTCCAATGCTATAAAGTCTGGTGTTACTCATCAATTTCACACAGAGAAAGTCAAAGTTGAATTAGATGGTTTCCAACAAAAATTGATTACTGGTAGCATCAAAGTAAAAGACAATAATAGCTACTTAAAATTTAAAATACTGCCTATATAAATGGGCATATAACAAGAACTTCAAACGGAAAAAATACAGTTGGCTGTTTTCACTCCGTTCAACATTTTAGCCAACTATATTTTTCCGCTTAAGTAGGCGTTATGTTGCAAAGGAGATGCAGAGTATGAATCAAGTTAAGAGTAATTTTCAGGTAATAGCCGCCACAGTATCAACGCTTTATTTTGGTTTGTTTGCGTATGGTGCTTTCTTATTCATCCAAGAGTTTGAAAGTATATTCGATTCTTTCGAAACTGAATTACCAATTCAAACTTCAATTTTAATTGGTTCTTATCGTTACTGGGGTGTTTTAGGTTTAATCTCGGCTTTTATTCTTTATAAAGTCAGTAAAGGTAAAAGTAGTAAATTAATGAAAGTATTAATTTGTCTATTTGTGCTGTCATTATTACTAGTACCATTTGCTATATGGGGTATTTATAGTCCTGTACTGGAAGGTAATGGGCAACCTGCAACATAACAACACGCCCTGAGGTGGACAACTAGTAAAATTTAACTATTTATTGCAAATTTTAATAGTGGCGAACCTCTTCGTTTTAGCGCTTCTAAATATTTTGACTCGTCATAAGGTGTGCGGGTTTTCCAACACTTAAATAATATTCTTATCCACTTAAAAGCGAGTGCTCTGATAATGATATTATGTGATTTTCCTTTATGTTTTTGTTGCTCATAATAAGCTTTAGCCCAAAATGAATATCGTGTTGAAAACCCAGCCCACTCCACAAAAGTTTGTCTTAAAAAAGTAGGACAACTGTATCGCCAATGCGTCCACATTTTCTTACCGCTTCGTTCAATCACTGGTGCAATACCTGCGTACTTTTGCAGTTCTGATGCGTCATTATAACGGTCTCTATTACTCCCAAAAGCGACCAATAAACGTGGGGCAAGTTGTGGTCCTGCACCTGGAAAACTATCAAATATCACTTTATCATCTTGTGCTTTATAGGCTTTTTTTATTGCTTTATCTAGCGTTTCAATGCCTTTTAGTAATACTTTGAATTGTGTGATGAGTACTTCGACTAAACATTTGTTTGGTTCTATTACGCCGATGTCTTCGGTTAACGGCATCGCGTTTTTTATACTTACAATACGTGCGTCATTCACTTGGGCATAATGGGAGTTGTGGCTGTTAAAAAAGTCGATGAGTGTTTGTTTTCTTGCTTTTTTAACATGAGCAAGTGAAGGCCATCTACTGATAAAATCACAGAAGATAAAGGTGTCTTTTTCTGTAAACCATTCAAGGGCTTGTGGGTAGTAATTCTTTAATGTGGCGGTAATTTTATTAGATAAGTTAACGCTGTCTTGCACCAAGCTTCGTCGATATTCAACCAACTGTGAGAGTGAACGCATCGCCGGTGATTCGGGTTCAATGGTGTTTAGTTTTTCCATATGTAAGGTCAAAATTTCAACTTGTATTAGTGCATCAGATGGATCATCTTTAGCCCCACTCGGGGTAAAGGCTTTACGATATTTAGCAACGGTAGAAGGGTTGATAGTAAACAAAATAAGATGGTCATATTTTGATAACGCATAAATGAGAGGGCCTTTTTTTAGCTCACAAGCGACAGCAATTTTTTTGTTTGGGTAACGCTGTTTAAGACTCATTGCCCATTCGTGAAGCGCTTCGGGTTTACTTTTTATAATACTGTAATGGTATTTTTTTGTGTGGTTGGGGTGGTTCACAAATATCATGTTTTTTATCTGCCCAATCGATACCGATTAAAGCAGCGAAATTATCAACGTTATAGACTTTCATTTTTGAGCTCCGGCTAGTAAAGTGACAGGTGGAATATGCTTAAATCTCGTTTCTCGCAGGTCTTATAGATAGTCGTGGTTGGCGATCCCTGAGTATGCGTTTTGAAATGAGTTGCTCTGTTGGTTCGAACGTCTTGTTAGAAACATTGGATGTTTGCCATTCAATATTCGTAACCAACAGGAGCATGTTCCACTTAATATAATAATAAGTTACTTTATGAGATTAAGTGGCTTGGTCGAACTATAAGCAATTCAACAAGGACAAAAAATAGTTGGCTTTTGCTCCTTCGTCGCTTATTTTAGCCAACAATTTTTTGCCTGTTAATAGGGCGTTATAAGTTACAAGGAGAGTTCGGTGGTAAAATTCGATCATATATCCGGTCATTTCAATTTAGTTTCTGATGAACTAAAAAATAGACTTTCTTCGTATCAGAGAGGTAAGGAAAAATTTAAAGTTGGTATTTCTGTTGATCCTGAAACTCGATGGATTAAGCATAGTAGAAGCCAACATCAATGGAATAAAATGGTTGTGCTTTACGAATCATCATCCCATAGCATAATAAGCCAAGCAGAGACTGAACTCATTAAGTATTCACAAGATAGATTCCCTGATTCATGTCAGAACAAAGTCAGTGGTGGCGGCGGTATAAACGTGCCCTATCTTTACGAAAAATTTTACCTGTACTTATTGCTAAAGTAACTTATAACAAGTCACTCAAAAGGACAAATAACAGTTGGTTTTTGCTCCTTCGTCGCTTATTTTAACCAACTATTATTTGCCTCTTAGTGAGGCGTTATATGCCAAGGAATCTCCTGCAATGGATGCACTTGAAAAACTATCGGAAAGAAACCGTGCTCATAGCAAACACATTGCAAAAGAGAAACGAAGCATTGTGTTTACAGCTATATATTTAATGCCTGTGTTAATAACCTACTTTTATAATGCTTACACTCCAGGAGAAGGATTTGAGGTAAACCCTTTGAATTCTTTAATTCCAACAGGTGGAGCTTTTATTCTTTCGTTAATACTTCATGTTTTGGTTAGCTCACTATTAATTCCCCATAAATTAAAAGTTGTAGGTTTTTTTACAATGCAGTTGTGGTTTACTTATTTTTGGAACTCAAATCAGGATTTTATCTTTAGCTTCATACCATTGCTTCTTACATTTATCATATTTATATTTCAACTCCCCCAAATTAAAGCAAAGTTGCTAAACGATCAAAATGGCATATAACAACACGCGCTGAGGTGGACAACTAGTAAAATTTAACTATTTATTGCAAATTTTAATAGTGGCGAACCTCTCCGTTTTAGCGCTTCTAAATATTTTGACTCATCGTAAGGTGTGCTGGTTTTCCAACACTTAAATAATATTCTTATCCACTTAAAAGCGAGTGCCCTGATAATGATATTATGTGATTTTCCTTTATGTTTTTGTTGTTCATAATAAGCTTTAGCCCAAAATGAATATCGTGTTGAAAACCCAGCCCACTCCACAAAAGTTTGTCTTAAAAAAGTAGGACAACTGTATCGCCAATGCGTCCACATTTTCTTACCGCTTCGTTCAATCACTGGTGCAATACCTGCGTACTTTTGCAGTTCTGATGCGTCATTATAACGGTCTCTATTACTCCCAAAAGCGACCAATAAACGTGGGGCAAGTTGTGGTCCTGCACCTGGAAAACTATCAAATATCACTTTATCATCTTGTGCTTTATAAGCTTTTTTTATTGCTTTATCTAGCGTTTCAATGCCTTTTAGTAATACTTTGAATTGTGTGATGAGTACTTCGACTAAACATTTGTTTGGTTCTATTACGCCGATGTCTTCGGTTAACGGCATCGCGTTTTTTATACTTACAATACGTGCGTCATTCACTTGGGCATAATGGGAGTTGTGGCTGTTAAAAAAGTCGATGAGTGTTTGTTTTCTTGCTTTTTTAACATGAGCAAGTGAAGGCCATCTACTGATAAAATCACAGAAGATAATAGTGTCTTTTTCTGTAAACCATTCAAGGGCTTGTGGGTAGTAATTCTTTAATGTGGCGGTAATTTTACTAGATAAGTTAACGCTGTCTTGCACCAAGCTTCGTCGATATTCAACCAACTGAGAGAGTGAACGCATCGCCGGTGATTCGGGGTCAATGGTGTTTAGTTTTTCCATATGTAAGGTTAAAATTTCAACTTGTATTAGTGCATCAGATGGATCATCTTTAGCCCCACTCGGGGTAAAGGCTTTACGATATTTAGCAACGGTAGAAGGGTTGATAGTAAACAAAATAAGATGGTCATATTTTGATAACGCATAAATGAGAGGGCCTTTTTTTAGCTCACAAGCGACAGCAATTTTTTTGTTTGGGTAACGCTGTTTAAGACTCATTGCCCATTCGTGAAGCGCTTCGGGTTTACTTTTTATAATGCTGTAATGGTATTTTTTTGTGTGGTTGGGGTGTTCACAAATATCATGTTTTTTATCTGCCCAATCGATACCGATTAAAGCAGCGAAATTATCAACGTTATAGACTTTCATTTTTGAGCTCCTGCTAGTAAAGTTACAGGTGGAATATGCTTAAATCTCGTTTCTCGCAGGTCTTATAGATAGTCGTGGTTGGCGATCCCTGAGTATGCGTTTTGAAATGAGTTGCTCTGTTGGTTCGAACGTCTTGTTAGAAACATTGGATGTTTGCCATTCAATATTCGTAACCAACAGGAGCATGTTCCACTTAATATAATAATAAGTTACTTTATGAGATTAAGTGGCTTGGTCGAACTATAAGCCACTCAAGCAGGACAAATAACAGTTGGCTTTGCTCCTGCGTCGCTTATTTTAGCCAACAATTATTTGCCCCTTAGTGGGGCGTTATACGTACAGGAGAGTTTTGTGCTAGATGAATTAATTTCGCACCTTAAAGATAAAAAGTCACCTAAACGACGCTCTGCGGCTAAGAAATTACGTAAACTTAAAAATATCGATGCTGGCCCATTTCTAACAATTGCTTTAAAAGAAGAGCTTAAAGATTTACGTACTTGGGAAACTCAGTATCAAATGATTATGGCCATTGGTGAATGCGGGTATAAACCTGCGCTGGATTTTCTTCAATCACTGGCAAACCAAGCTTTTGAAGCAACAATGGTTTATGTTGCTATAGGTGATGCAATCCAAAGATTATCTATGCAAAATGAACAGGATGTTACATCGGTATTTAAAGCCATTGATTCAGGCAACGATATGCTTATCGATGGTGCTATTCGAGCAATGGCAATGCTTAGAATGGTGCCTGTGGAACCTCATATAGAAAAAATCATTAATTATGTTACCTCTAAAAACAAAAGCGATGGAATGAATTTTTGGGTTTTAGCTGCTGCTCCAGGTTGGTCAGGGAAAAAAGTTGAGGATTATTTAGTTTTTTGCTCAACGTCAAAACGAGACGAGATAACTAATGCCGTTGAATTAGCTCGAAAACAAAAATATAAAAAATGGTCTCCGTTGTAAGTACGTATAACAAGGGTTTTCAAGTCGGACAAATTACAGTTGGCTTTTTGTTCGTGCCTCACTTATTTTAGCCAACTGCAATTTGCCGCTTAAAACGGCGTTAGGTTTCAAGGAAGGTAATGTCGTCATATCAAGCAAGTGCTTTTTCCCAAGTCTATATTTATCTTATAGTTCCAATTCTCGTGTCTATCGTATATTGGTTCTCTAGCGGAGAAATTAGCACTAAAGAAAGGCTGTTTATTTCAGCACATGGTGTGCTTTTTGTTTTGGCGTCATTATTTTCTGTTATTATCTCTAAGTATACAGGGCGTGAAAGTGACGGTATTGCTACAACTATTTTTCTGTGTACTTTACTAGTTGGGCTCATATCAGTTTTGTATAGCTTTATGAATTATCCAAACTCAAAACTTGTCCATATAATTCATATACCCAACTTTATCTGTGCGTTTTTTATATTTTTTATTGGGGCTATGACGATCTCACATGATTGGTTATAGTTGAAACCTAACAAGAAATTAAACAAGGACACTGTAGTTCCCCCGTTTTAGTGGACACCTCCTCATCACATTGAGGAGGCTACAATGCCTAAGTATACCCAACCTAGAAAAACATGGTTTTACCCAGTTAGTTTCAAAATCAAAGCAGTCAAACTAAGCTTACAAGACAATGTCATGTCAAAGGATGTTGCTTTAGCACTTGATAAATCACGTATCGCTTCGTCTTCAGACTCAGGGACATAAATTGGGGTTAGCTCCTCATCTTTAAGGAGTTTGGCCAATTTCATTGCATCGCGTTTATCGGTTTTGACTTTATCCCCTGGCTTTTTAGGGATAAGCGATGGTGCAACGACATAACATCAATGACCTAAACTTGTCAGTAGACGGTAAACCCAATAGCCATAGGGACCTGCTTCATAAACAAAATGCAATGTCGCATTGGGGTATTTAGATTGATATTTCCGAGCAAGTTTAGTTATAGCTGTTTTTGTTTGTTTTAATTTTTCCGTGGTGAACGAGTTTGGCACCACGTTAGTCTTCAATATGTGTCACTTCTGTAGATACTTTGTGGGTATCTACACCAATAAAAACTATGTTATGTTTATACATACTAGCCTCAGCCTTAGTTCATTAACAAACTAATTATGGCTCTGATTTTTAAAATTAACCCACAACATGGAGGCTAGCCTCGTTGGAAGTCATTATGTCTATGTGTAAAAGGAGGTTGTCGTGTCAGTAGGTATGAGTGCAGCATGGAGAGCAAAGCAGCCAAAACAAAAACGCTGTGATAGATGTGAATTATATACACCTGAGGCGCAGGATAAATGTATCCATTGCTCTGAGTTAAATGAATCACAATTGGCTCAATTAAAAGAGCAGCATCAGGAAACTCTCCAAGGTAATTCTACCTTTGGCAAATACCTATTATTTGGTTCAGTAATTATAGGTTTACTATTGTTGCTTAGTTTTTTATAGTCGGTATATCAGCAATTTACACATAATAAGTTGCTCAAGCAGGACAAAATACCGTTGGCTTTTGTTCGTGCCTCGCTTATTTTAGCCAACAGCAATTTGCCGCTTAAAACGGCATTCGGCAACAAGGTTAATCCAAATTATGAAGCATCTATGCTGGCTAATATTACTCTCTTCTTTTGGCGCAATTTCTGCGGATTTAGAATTACTTACCGACAGGAGTAGGGCTTCAAATGAGCTAAGAATTTATATTCAAAATACAGGTAACAAAGAACAGACGGTATTAACTAAAAACCTTGCATTGATGTTAAAGGGAAATACCACAATTTTATTCCCTCAGGCTCATTCTTTAATTAAGGATAAAGAAATAATTATTTTAAAAGAGAGTACTGCAAACTATGGAGCGGTTACATTGAAGCCCGGTGAAGTAACACATATCAATATTGGAAATTCAAAAATAACAACTGATAATATTATGTATCAGGTAAAGAACAAGTGGGCTACTTTACACGAGGTTTGGGGTGGCGAGATTGAAGTTTCAATTAAATAAAAACTGATGATTCAATATCCTAAAAGTTACGAACAAGGCAATAAAGTTGAACACGTAACAGTTTGATCTTGCGGTACTTTGGTAGACAGTAAAGTTGTGCAGCAAATTTGTACGTTATATTACATGACATCCATTTTCGGAGGTATTTGACTATAACTTTAATCGATGCCACCTATATATCTTTTACCCATGCTAATGGCTTAAATTTGGGTGTTCAGGTCCGTTTTTATCTATTAATTGAGTTCGTCGTTTATTTATTTTATTTCAGCTTTAGCTACGCATTCTTTTATAATCCCCAAAAATAAATATAAAACTTTCTAATACTCAAATACATATTGTAATAGCTTTTGTTTTTTTATTAGGCTTATCGACTTATTATGCAATATTTTTTATAGAGAATTTTGAAATAATAGGTACTGTATTTCTATATTTATTAGTATCATATGTTACCAATAACGTTATATTTAATTTTAAGACAATATAACAAGGCATTTAAACGGATAAATAACAGCTGGCTATTGTTCGTGCCTTATTTATTTTAGCTAGCTATTATTTTGCCGCTTATAGTGGTGTTAAATTCATTCGGAGATGATGTGAAAAATTCTATACGGGTATTATTAATATTGATTGCTAGTGTGTTTTCATCTACTAGTTTTTCACTGGAGTTGATCAGCAATAGTATTCCGGAAGCTTCAGTTGGCAATTATATGTTTAAAGAAATTCAGTTAGAAAGCATGGTAAGTGCTATTGCGGATGTTGCCTCTCAAGATGGTTATAAAGTGAGTTTGGATGTTAGTAAGCCAACCGGTAAAAAAGTCATTCAAGTTTTTGCTCATAAATATCCTTGGCCAAACATTATTGAAGATATAGCTTATAGAAATAATTTAAAATTAAGATTAGATAAAGATGCAAAGCATATCTATATCACGGAGTAAATTTAGCAAGGCGCTTAAAGAGTACTAAAACAGTGGGTAAGTTTCGTTTCACTACACACTTTAACCCATCGTTTTAGTCCGCTTAGCGCGGCGGTAAAGTGGCTTGGAGGCCTAGAGTATTGTTCACATTCCTTAGAAGTCTTTTCTCCAATGATTTACTTGTTGAATTAAGCGAAAAAAAAGTTTCTATAAAAGCTTTTTCATCCGAAATATCATTCGAAGACGAACCATATATTGCTTTAGAAAATACCAATAAAGGAGAAATAGTAAAAGCAATAGGAAAAGATGCTAAGTCACTTACGTCTCCCAATATTAGAGTACTTAATCCATTCAAACATAATCGGTCTTTTGTCGCAGACTTTATGTGTGCAGAGAAAATATTGCAGCATGGTATTTATACGATGCACAATTCAAAAATTAAACCTGCGCCCAGAGTTATCATTCATCAATTAGAAAAAACGGATGGTGGCCTGACCGACATAGAAGAACGGGTTTTACGCGAACTCGCGTTAGGTGCAGGTGCTCGCGAAGTCGTTATCTATTTGGGTTGCAAAATTAATACTGATGTTGAGACGTTTGATACAGTAAAGGCAAGGGTATCAGTCACTAAATAAATTGCTCAAGCAAGGTTTCTTCCAAGGAATAGCTTCTGCTGGAAGTGCTAACGCATATCGTTTTGGAGTGTCACGGTTAGCCAGCTAATTAGATGTGTTGTTACGCACTTCATCAAACGTTAGGTGACATTATGACAAAAAGACAAAGACCCAATTTTATTCCCCCCAATCTATACTTGAATGTGCTTAGTTAATCGTTGGTAAAGTTACTCAGCCATTCAAGCTTCACACGTAATGAATCTAAGTAAATCAGCACTTGATAAATAGCTGCGTCAATTAAAAGCTAAGTGTAATGGCATCACGAGTAAAGCGACACCGCTAACGATTAACTTGAAATTCGTGAACTAAAAAATGTATTGTTGAAATTAAGGAAGAAAAGAATTCTAAAGAGGCTCTTTTAGTAGGACTACCGATTAGAAGTTGATGAAAAAGGTGCAGCATTTATAAGTATTGGGCAACCGATGCTAAGTCTAAAAACCTGAAGGCATTGAAATAAAAAAAGACGCTTATGTGCGTCTTTAATCGTTTAAATGGTGGCCCCTCCCTGACTTGAACAGGGGACCTGCCGATTATGAGTCGCATTTTTTAGTGTTTTCCAGTGAACAGTAAAGAACAATCAAGAATTTTTAAGTCAATATAAATTCATTTAAATCAATTGTTTGTTGTGTTTTTATTTTTCACTCTTGTTCATTGTTGTTTTTTGTTGCACAATCACCGCGCTACATATTTGCTACAAAATAAGATTCAGGGACAAAAATGACAAAGCGCCTAAAAATAACGAATTCCAGTATTAAGGCCCTAAACGTGGATGATGGCAGGGTCAATGATACAGAGTTATCTGGCTTTCATGCACGCATCTCTCCTAAGGGTAAAATCACCTATTATTTGTTTTATCGCCATAACGGAAAGCAAGTAAATTATAAGCTAGGCTCGCATCCAGAAATATCACCATCACAAGCAAGAGATTTAGCTAAAGCAAAATTAGGTGAAGTAGCAAATGGTGTTGATGTTCAAGAAGTAAAAAAAGAAGCTAAGCGCCAAACTGAGTTAGCTAAACATACCAAACTTGAATCATACCTCGACCAACAATATTTACCTTGGCTTACTACTCGTAATGCGAAAACCGCTAATCGTATCGTAAAAAGCATTAAAACGGGTTTTCCTGATTATTTAGAAAAGCAGCTTGCCACTATTGTGGCTTGGGATATTGAAAAGTGGCGTAATCTTAAAACAAAATCAGGTATGAGCCCTGCAACGATTAATAGTTATGTTAATACCTTAAAAGGTGCGTTAAGTCGTGCGGTTGAATGGGGGATTATTGATAGTCATGATCTAAATAAAGTTAAGTCACTAAAAATGGATAATGCTGTTGTTCGCTATCTGACTAAAATTGAAGAAACATCACTATATAGCAGCTTGCGTAATAGAGACCGAAAAGTTAAAGATGAACGTGAAAATGGTAATTTGTTTAGGCAACAACGTAGCTACTCGTTATTGCCAGAACTTAGGCACTGTAACTATTGCGATTACTTAGAACCACTCATTATTCTAGCGGTAAATACAGGTATGCGAAAAGGTGAAATTCTAGGTTTAGAGTGGTCACATATTGATCTTGATAAAGAGTTTTTAACTGTAATTTCTGGTAATTCAAAATCAGGTAAAGGCAGACATATACCCTTAAATAAAGCGGCTAAAGAAGCATTAATAAATTGGCTTGATGATACAAATTATCAAGGTTATGTATTTAAAGGTGTGGATGGCCAACCGATAAAAGATATTAAAAAAGCATGGGGAAATCTACTTAATGTGGCGGAGATCACTGACTTTAGATTTCATGACTTACGACACCACTTTGCCAGTAAGCTAGTTATGGCTGGCGTTGATCTCAATACGGTACGTGAGTTGATGGGGCATAGTGATTTAAAAATGACGCTAAGATATGCACACTTAGCGCCAGAACATAAAGCTGCTGCTGTTAATTTGATTGGTTAAAAACTATTGATTTATATATTGGTTTCTGTATTATTATCGCCAATGCATCTTATAGGTGCATAGGCCACGGAGCCTGAGCCCAACTCTATTCGAAAATTCAAAAATATTATTAAACTTTTATTAATTCAATAACTGCTTTGGTAACTGGGACATATTGGCAGACAAGGATTAATAATGAAAATAGTATCATCTCAAGAATTCAACCACGTTATAAACACCTTCAGTGAGCTTATGAAACAAGAAAATGTTTCAATTAAGAGTTCGCGCATTAGAGAGTTACTTGCCGAATCACAAGGTGATAAGACCTCAAATGGTTTACTCTCACGATTACCTCTTACTTTTAAAACAGATAAAAGTGTTGCCGATATTATAAGTCGAAATTTGAATGACAAATTTCAGTATAAAAATATTGATGTCAAAAAGGTAATAGCTAACTTAGTAAAAATAACTAAAAATCAACTTTTGGTAAGGCCGTTAGAAAACTCAACCATTAAGCTTGATTATTCAGAGTTAAGCCCTAATGATAGCCAACCATTATTTTATGATGGAATTGGTTCCTTGAAGGAGGCTATTGCTTTTCTAGTCTTTATTCCAGAACAAGATGTTATTTATCCCGCGGTTGTAAAGCGAGCGGATGACTTTGATTCACCTTCATTCACTCACGGAATGGTGCAAAGAGTTCAGCTGCCAAACACAGTTTCACTAGCTCAAATCCATGCTTTTTTGTTGAAACCAGAGGTTGTTAACGCATTTAATATAATTAAAGCTGAATTAACAGTTGAAATAAAAGCTAATAATCTGAGGTATGGTTTTTTGAATGAAAAAGGGCAAAAAGCTAAAGATGAGCTTAAACGATTGGTTGCACAGAATTTTGGTGCCTATAAAGAACCTGTTTTAGAAATTAATTGTTAAGACGGTAATTATTTTATAACCACTTATCTCTTAGGGCTAGGTGGTTAAATTTAAGAATGGAAAGGTTAAATGATTGAGAAGGACTATTATCGACTCCCAGAATTGAAAGACCTCTTTGGCTTTACTGAATATGACTATTTGTATTTATGTGAAAAACACAATATTCCCATTAGGTTTTATATTCATCATCAATATTTTCTAATAACAGAGCCAGACAATAAAAACCGAAAATCAAACGTAATAGGCGCTATTAATTACAAAGGTCTTATTGAAGTTAATTCACTAGATCGAAAGTCATTGTTGAAAAACTCAACGGTTGAGGTTTCACAGTGTTATTTACTAAATAAAAATGGCGTCACAAGCTTTGAAACAAGTTCCGATATCTTAATTGATAAATGTTTAGATGAAAGATATGTGAAAAGAGATTCGGCCCTAGCAGATTTAACATCATTTCCTTATTTTTCCATCGTAATAGGTGAGGAAAATCGAGATTTAATCCAACAAGAAAATACACCGTTGATAGCGAGACTGCCATTAAATTTTAAAAATTTCGTTATTACGAAAGAAGATGTTGAATGGTGTAAATTTGCATTAGAAATTGATGCTACGAGCGATAAATCTAGGGAAAATATTCTTCATACTCAAATTAAACGATTAATACAGCTTTATCCCACTCTTGGTGGGACAGCTTTATACCGCAAGGTTTATGAAAATTATCTGAATGAAGATGATAGTACAGATCCATACAGTTTGTATCTTGAAGTTAACGCTGATCTCATTGTGTGGGGGAGGTCTGAAAAATTTGAAAGAGAATTCAGCAAAAAATCATTTAGAAACTTAGTCACAGAATTTAAAAAAAATAGTAAATAATATTTGTCCCGACTAACGTCCCAGGACAAACGGGACAAATAAATTGCTCCATGAACTTAAACGTACATGGAGGCAATTATGCCCACTACCCAGAACAAACGTGCACTATCAGAAATAGAAACAGCCGAGTATATCGGTATGAGTCGTTCTTTCTTACGTCAATCACGTATGGAAGGAAACCGCGAAAATAGAACCCCTGCGCCACCTTTTATTAAAATTGGGCGTGCCGTTCGCTACTTAAAAGATGATTTAGACAACTGGTTAAATAGTTTTTGTCGTTTAGAGCATTTAGGCCAAAACCCTTTAGGGGGTGAAAATGCCTAAGTTAACTAAAGAACAAATTCGCCTTTTAATTTGGCTATCTTATCGCGAAACGCATTTTGAGATATGCCGTGAAATTGGTTGTTCATACCGTAAAGTAAATGGCCTTCATAGTTACATTAGTAAAGATGGTGTTTCATACAAGTTTGATATGCGAACACTCGTTAAACTTGTTAACGAAAACCTTGTAACTAGCGAATTTATTTATCCGTTTGGTGTAAAGCATGAGCACTATTTCTTGACTGAAGCAGGTCAAATTTATGTCTCGATGCTAGCAATAGCGCGCTAATTTCATGGATACTTTTAAAGAAAAAATACTCGTTAAAGCCATTAACGATAAAGATAATGTTATTGCACCTTATTTAGCTCAAGTTGATAGGGCGGATGCTGCATTTATTACGAGAAAGCTAGCGCCTTTTTCTAACATCATTAAAAGCACGATTTTAACGCAGGCATTTAACAAACCAAGTGACTATGAGCGTAATCGTCATATTTTGGATACCTCAACTCAACTTTATCAACTGTTACCGAAAAAGCTCGCCAATATGTTCTTTTGTTTTGATGATGACATTAACGCTAAAGCAAAAGAATGTGCGAACTATTGCCGACAAATTGTTATCGACCCACAAAAGATTAGTTTTCTTCATGTACATCATGGAAATTCCGTTAACGGAATGTTGGCACCTGATATTTCCGTTAACGGAAATCATAAGCCAAACACTAGTGAAATTGAGCGAAATATTTCGCCCGTATTCCGTAACGAAAAAGTAAGTGGTAACGAAAGTTTTGCTCCCGTTCGCTATACCAATAGCGAAAAGGCTAGCGAATTCGCAATGGCAGAGCAAAAAACCGTATATGAATTCTTATCTCGTTATGTTGAAACCTTTTCAATCAATCCTATTGAGCTAAATAAAACAATTCAGCTTTCAGGTTGTATAAAGCGTTACGCTGATAATCGTTGGTGGTTACGCAAGTTTCGCAAACTCATTACCCAAGCAAATGAAAAGGCCGCATTACATTTAAATTTCGTTAACAGTAAAAGGCAAATTTACGCCAGTAACATAACGACTAAAAATCGTATTGCTCAACGGTTACGAAATCAAGAATTACTCAGTTCAAGTTTTATTATTAACGAACAAGGTCAACGCTATTCATTACAAGAAATATCTGACTTAAACGTATCAAACCCCAAGGTGCGAAAAGACGAACTTATTTGCCGAGCAAGAGGTTTTGAAAATCTCGCTAAAGAGTTAGGCCATGAAGCTTTATTTATCACCGTTACTTGTCCTTCAAAATATCATCGCGCGTTTGCTAAGTCAGGTGCAGCGAACCCAAAGTGGCAAGGGTTAATGCCTAATGCGGCCAGCGCGTATTTAAATCGCCAATGGCAAAAAACAAGAGCAGAGCTTCAAAGGCAAGGTATTTCACCTTATGGCTTTCGTGTCGTTGAGCCTCAACATGACGGAACACCGCATTGGCATATGCTACTTTTCATTGACGCTGAAAAACTTAAAGCCTTAGAGAGCATTATTCGCCATTACGCCTTAGAAGTTGATGGTGATGAAAAGGGCGCGGCAGAGAACCGTTGTGACTTTAAAAAAATCGACCCAACAAAAGGCTCAGCAACGGGCTATATCCTAAAGTACATCGTTAAAAATATTGATGGTGAGGGCGTTGGTGAAGATAAGTTTGGTAATGACTCGCTATTGGTCGCACAACGCATTGATGCATGGGCGTCTTGTTGGTGTATTCGTCAATTTCAACAAATTGGTGGTGCAAGTGTTTCTGTTTGGCGTGAACTCAGGCGTTTACGTGTTAAGTTCATGGATAAAGCCGATTGTGTATTAGAGCAAGCGCGATATGCTGCCGATAATAGTGATTGGCAAGGTTACACGCTCGCTATGGGCGGATTACACATAAAACACAAAGAAAGACCTATTCAGTTACATTACGATTTAAATATTAACCAACAAACAGGCGAATGCCTTCAAAGTTATTATGATGGCGAGCTTATACTCAAAGTAAAAGGGTTATGGTTCGCAGGTAAAGCGGTTGTATCTCGCCATTACCAATGGAAAATAGAAAAAGCATAATAGCACTAGGCTAAAGCTTAAAGTTGCTCAAAATAGGCTAAAGGCTTATTTTGTTGTAAATCTGCAAACATAAATATCCCAAGTGCATATCAAAAGACGCTTTAGCTACAAATTAGGCTTTAGCTCACATCGAAAAATACTCAAATAGTAATTTTAAGGCTTTAGTTAGTCGACTGCCAGAATGGCAAAGATGCTTTTACTTGGAGTTCTGTAAATAACTGTATTGAAATCGTGATATTAAAGTAGACCTTGAATTTGGCTTTAAAATTTTGCGAATATAATAGTTTAATCAGGGAACATATATTTTGTTTGGAAAGCTATATATAGAATGATAATCTTACATAAAAAATTTAGGGATGAATAAGTGTCAAATATAAAAGTTCTTGGTGGTGTAAGCGTTCCATATAAACAAGATGCTCAAACAAAAAAATGGTCAGGGGCTGTTGGCCACGCATGGAAGATAAGTAATTCATACGTTAAAGCATTCGCACTTGAAGCAGATAAAAAAATTAAGAACCGTCCAAAAAACCATGGAACGGTATCATATCCTCCAAAATATCAATCGCTAGCAAGCGAATTAGAAATTCATTTAAATCCAAATAATAATGTTAATTTTTTAGACTTTATCAAGAGTGTTCAAAGCTCCAATAGCATTTCATTAGAAACTTCTAGAGCTCAAAGCAAGCTCGTTCTAATTTTTCTTAAATATAGAAAAACAATTGCAAGTAATGATGGTACTCCTCAGCAATCAAAAGATATTCTTTTAGTAATGTTATTGAAGGATAAGTCTGCACTTAGATTTGAGGTTGATGGTTCACCAAAGGGAACCGAAATTATAGATTTTGACGATGTAATGCAAGCGGCAATTATTGATATTAATGAATTTTCTCAGGCAATCAAAAGAAAGGCTGATCTTGATATATCATTTATAAATGGAACCGGCGGCACAACTAATTATTTTATCGATTTTTTCGATGCTGATGATGTAATAAAAAATAAAGATAGTGTATCTAATGTTTTAAAGGCCTTGGACGATTTCTCAAGTATAAATAAACTTTCTAGAAGTCAAAAAGCATTATGTGATAGTAAAATCAAAGCTTTTATAGATAAAAATGAAAGATATAAAATTCCAACAAAATTAGAAGAATTAAGCTCTATAATTTATAGCGTCCTAAAAATAGATGCAAAATTAAAAATTAAAAAAAATACATTTGTGGAATACGTCCAGAAACATAATTATAAAGTAAATGAAGAGTTTAACCTTACAAAGAAAGAAAGGGAAACACTTGAGTTTATTTCTTTTGAAACTGATGTAGGTAGCCTTAAACTCAAAAAATCAGTTATTAAAAATAAAGGGGATATTACTTTTAATGTAAATAGCAAAGAACTCACAATAAAAACTAAAATATCTGATCCAGAAATCATCAAAGCACTTAAGAAGCTTCAATAAAATGGTTAATAACTTTTTAGAAATAAAAGAACTGTTTGAATCCGGAACGTTATATTTTGACGAAAACTTTCTAACTTCTAAAAAGATACTTGAAACTAAGTTTCTTACATTATTCCCTAAAAGTGAATACAGTACAGTAGAATATCAAAATTCAAATCAGCAAGGTTCAGTTGACTGTAGTGAGTTAGAGTTTGTTTTTGATGACCTACACAACTTAATGGATAAACTTCATACCCAAGCAGTCTTTTTTGCTTTTGAAGAAGTTATTTTGAAAGACGGTGGCGTTGTCAATTTAGGGAAATTTCCTAAATATTATAATGAATGGCTAACTATTTTTGAAAAGCTATCAAGTTATAGTTATTCTGAGCCATGTAAAACATATGTTTTTATTGAAAAAAAATCTGTCAATACATCTACAGTATTAAAAGTTCCAATTAAAGATTACTCCAGTGATGATATTACAGAAATAATTTCTAAAATTAGTGACCCATCATTATTACTAGCTTCTTGCTTGGAAGAGGATTGCCATCAAGGCGAACGAATTTCCACTATGAAAACATCATTAACCAATTTACTTAATGACCCAGATTTTAAACTAATAGATTTGATTAGTTCTGCAGATAATTTATTAAATACTTTTCACAGGAATTATGAAACATACCTAAGAAGCTTTTCATTTGGAGAGTTTATTAAGGATTTAGAGGATGATGTTGGAAGTTTTATAGACAAAGTAGAAGAACAGATCCAAGGATTTTATGTTCAAGCTCTTGCTGTTCCTGGAGCCGTCATACTAGCTTCTGCTTTTAGAGGAGCGGATAAAGGAGTTACAATTAGTTTGGTTTTTAGTGCTATTTTAGCTGTTACAATTGTGTTTATTTCCTTAAAAAGTAAAATAAAATTTATAACCAGAATTACTGATAACACACTTAAAAAATTAAAGATTTACCAAAAAAGAACAGATGATATCGAAAATAGTGCTGCTAAAGAAGCTATCTTAGAAAAAGTTAATAATGCTATTAAATCAGTTGAAGAAACTAGTGATGATACTAAAAAAGATATATTTAAAATGAAGGATGTTATTATTGGTGTAGGAATAATGTACTTGATTGCTACTGTTCTACTTGGACGAATGTAATTTCTTATTTATAAGAATGACCCTCAATAGTTTTAGAGTTTAAATTTCGGTACAGATTATGGATGATTTTGAAAAAAAACTCCGTTCATCATTGAATGATGTTGAACATGCGATGAGTTTGTATGCTGATAGTTATTGTACATTGCCAGCTAAGTTTATATACGACAAAGAGCGCTTAAAAGAATTTGAGAGTGTAATAAAGACTTGTCATATCTATATGATTGGTTATCTTCCAAGAAGAGAGTTGGTGGACATAAGTCAGAAAAAAAACCACCTTGCTATGAAGTATAAAGTCGCAAATAAAACTCGTAAATTCCTATTACCTTTACCTCAACATGTTAATTTAGTATTCGATGAAGAATGGGGCTACTTTTGTGAAAATGAAAAAGGTGAAAAATTAGCAATACCTGATGAAGCCATTAATAATTATCTCGCTGAATACTCAACATTCGATGTTCGATACATTGGTCAAGCATATGGTACCGATGGATCTAGAAACGCTTTAGATCGTCTACTAAAACATGAAACACTACAAAAAATTTCTTTAACTGCTATACCCGAAGGCAGTGAGCTTTCATTACTTCTACTTGAAGTAAAATCAAGTAATAAGTTAATAACGGCTTTTAATCCATTTGCTTCAACCAAAGACAATGATGGTGCTAGAGTTAAGGCGGGAATAAATAAGCTATATAATACAACTGAGCAAGAAAGAATATCTTTATTTGAGGCTGCTTTCATTCGATATTTTTCTCCTCAATTCAATAAGGATTTCAAAAATAGCTTTCCATCAACAAATTTAAAGCTGCTGAAGGATTGCTACGAAAAAGATTTTTCTGCTCTTTTTGCTGAAATTTATATTGAAGGTTTACCGTTTCAGCTTTGCTCAGAAAGTGTTGAACCGAAGCACCACCATATTGCAAAGTATGATTTACATAAAGATATAGATAGAAAAGCATTTTTTATAGAGAAATAGAGTTTAAAGTCTGTTGTTACGACTGATTGTTTTCAAATGAACTAGTTAAAATTATATATAAACTGTTTTATCGTCTACATAATTTAGTTAACGCTTTGAAATTAAGGTATATTTAAGTTTTTATTGCAATAAGCTGTTAGGGGGCTCATTTGAATGTAGTCAGAATCAACGTTATATCACCAAAGAAGATTAATGCTAGTAACATTAAAATTATTGACTATCTTGAATTGGATCAAACTAAAGCTGTACTGCTGAAATACCGCAAAGCTTCGTCATTTATTTCAGAACCAAATAATTGTCACTTAAATATTATGGTTCAGTGTGAAAAGCATGGAGGACAAGCAATTGATGGTTGGATTATTGGACAAGATACAAGTCATAATTTTTTAGAAGCAAGGTTCCACTCTGTCTGGCTTTCCCCAAATGGTGAATTGGTTGACTTTACTCCTAGAATAGATCTAGAAAAACGTATTATGTTTTTACCTGATCCTAAACGTAAAATTTCACTTACTACACATGAAAATAAACCTGCAATTATGTCTTACAACAAGGTAAAAATTGCAAACGGTGTTATTCAATCAGGTATTGAGCAAATAATATGTATGCCTCAATCAGATATGATTTATAAATATGGTTTAGCCGATGGAGGATAATACCTATAAGAAAGTAAACAGGGACAAAAAACAGTTGGCTTTTGTTCCATCGTCGCTATTTTAGCCAATAATTCTTTGCCTGTTAATTAGGCGACTAGGAGAGTCCAGTGTTTGAAGTCGGAAAAATTTATAATCGTCGAATTGATATACATGGAGCTTTTAAAGGCCAGCAATACGGTGGTATTGCGACTCCTGCAAGTCACCCTTATGTTTTTATTTTCACCAGTGAAGCTGGTGAAGGATATGGTTATTCCGATGGCTTTAGCCCTGATGGTACTTTCAGATATACAGGAGAAGGCCAAGAGGGTGACATGGTAATGTCTAAAGGTAATTTGGCTATTCGAGATCACCAAAATAATAATAAAGATATTCTTCTTTTTGAGGCAGCTTCACAAGGTATGGTTCGTTTTGTCGGTAGTTGCAATTATATAACCCATCACATAGAAGAAAGACCCGATAAAAATTCCGAGCAGAGATCTGCTTTTATATTTCACCTAGACATTATCCCTCAAACAAAAAGAAACGGAGTTGAGTCTCCGAAATCACTTTACCTAATCAAGCCAACAAAGAGTAAATCACTTAAACAATTACGTGAAATTGCATTAAGTCATACGCCAATTAAAGCACAGGCAAAAGAAAAACTAATTCATATAAAGTATAGAAGTGATGCAATTAAGTTATATGCAAAAAAACGTGCTAATGGTCATTGTGAAGGTTGCGGTACTAAATCAGCTTTTGAGACTAAGTCTGGTCCTTATCAAGAGGTTCATCATTTGACTAGGCTATCGGATGGTGGAGCAGACAGCCCTGAAAATGTCATTGCACTTTGCCCAACTTGTCATCGAAGAGCTCATTATGCAGTCGATGGCGTATCGTTTAATAATGAATTAATGCGCATTGCCAAGGCTATTGAAGCTAAACTTGCCTAACAAGGCATATAAGCCATTCAAATGGCGAAGCCTGGAGATGTAAAAAGGAATTTTTATGGAAATCAAAAAACATAGCGCAGCATATGATAAAGGGTTTAGTTCTGAACGTTATGAAAACCCTTATCAGGTTGGTTCTGAAGAATACAATGATTGTGAAAGGGGGTGGGCGCAGCGGATTAAAAGAGGTTATCGTTGCGAGCCAGTTAACTCAAGGAAGAAAAAGTCTAAACAAAAAACCTTCCAAGAAATTTATCAACAAAGTAGTTGGCACTCTAAGGACATTAATGACTAAGGTTATAAAGGGATGTTTGATAATAAGCTTAATGAACCCTATAACAAACATACGCCCTGTCAGTTTGAAATACTTTAATATGTAAGTTATCTATAATATTATGCCTATGAGCGCTTCAGGCGTCCTATAAAGCCAACTATTTATTATTAAATATTTTGAATTGAATTTTTCTATATTTAGCTACAAATTTGCTACAAAAAAATATCTGAAAGGTTTTATGTTAGCGGTTAATTACACTGTAATTCTTGGTAGAAATGGTGGCCCCTCCCTGACTTGAACAGGGGACCTGCCGATTATGAGTCGGATGCTCTAACCAACTGAGCTAAGGGGCCATATTTAAAAAGTTTTAAGATGAGATATCTATAAAACGGCGTGCAGTATAAGCATTTTTTATTTTATTGTCACTATTAGAAGTTTAATATTTCATTAAAATAAGCTTGATAGCTTAAATGTTAGGCAGTTAGTGTGTTTTACTAACTTTTTTAGTTAGTTTTGCTCATTTATCCTTTTCTTCATTAACGTTATATTAAATGTTATGAGTGGTTTATTAATAGCTTAATTACTTTGTAGTAAGATCAAAAAAGCTCCGTTAAGGAGCTTTTTTATTTAGTTGAGTAAACTAATCTTTATTTATTCACCATCTAAGAAACTTTTCAGTTGCTCAGAACGAGAAGGATGACGTAGTTTACGCAATGCTTTCGCTTCAATTTGACGTATACGCTCACGGGTAACGTCGAATTGTTTGCCTACTTCTTCAAGGGTGTGATCGGTATTCATATCAATACCAAAACGCATTCTAAGTACTTTCGCTTCACGTGCTGTTAGGCCCGCTAGTACTTCGTGAGTGGCATGTTTTAAGTTTTCAGCTGTAGCTGAATCTACCGGTAGTTCACCGCTGCCATCTTCAATAAAGTCACCTAAGTGCGAATCTTCATCGTCACCAATCGGCGTTTCCATTGAAATAGGTTCTTTAGCTATTTTCAATACCTTACGAATTTTATCTTCTGGCATTATCATGCGTTCAGCTAATTCTTCAGGTGTTGGTTCACGACCCATTTCTTGTAACATTTGACGAGAAATACGATTAAGTTTGTTAATCGTTTCAATCATATGTACTGGAATACGAATAGTACGTGCTTGGTCAGCAATTGAACGTGTTATTGCTTGGCGGATCCACCATGTAGCATAGGTTGAAAATTTGTAACCACGACGGTATTCAAATTTATCAACTGCTTTCATTAGGCCGATGTTACCTTCTTGAATTAAATCTAAGAATTGTAAACCACGGTTGGTGTATTTTTTAGCAATTGAAATTACTAGACGTAAGTTAGCTTCAACCATTTCTTTTTTCGCACGGCGAGCTTTAGCTTCACCAATTGACATACGACGATTAATGTCTTTTATGCCATGTACGTTTAAAAAGGTTTCTTGCTCAAGTTGATTAAGTTTATATATACAACGTTCAACGTCTAATTCAATATCAGCTAATTTAGCAGAATAAGGTTCGCCAGCGGCTTTTTGTTCTTCAAACCAGCCTTTAGATGTTTCATTACCTGGGAATATTTTAATGAAAGTGGTTTTTGGCATACCTGCACCAACAACACAGTGTTTCATGATTAAACGTTCTTGAACGCGTAATCTATCCATAATTGAACGCATGTTTTTCACTAAGCGATCAAATACTTTTGGTACGAGTCTAAATTCTTTAAATACTTCAGCTAATTCATCAATAGCAGTTTGAGCGTCGGCATGGCCTCGACCTTTATCTGCTATTACTGCATTGGCTTTTTCATAAGCTGCACGCAATAGTGTGAACTTTTCACGAGCCAATTCAGGATCAGGTCCTGTATCAACTTCTTCTTCGTCTTCATCATCGTCGCCATCTGCATCATCAAGTTCTTCTTGAGATAATTCAGAGCCAATATGTGTTGCTGCAATTGGAATCTCTTCCTCTTCAGCATCAGGGTCAAGAAAGCCAACAATAATATCGCTTAAGCGACCTTCTTCAGCTTCAAAGTTATCCCATTGCTCTAACAAGTAGTTAATTGCAGGTGGGTATTCTGAAACAGAACGTTGTACTTCTTTAATCCCTTCTTCAATACGTTTAGCAATGACTATTTCCCCTTTACGGGTTAATAGTTCAACTGTTCCCATTTCACGCATATACATACGGACAGGATCTGTTGTGCGACCGATTTCACTTTCAACGGTAGCAAGTGCTTGAGCCGCAGCTTCTGCAGCGTCTTCGTCGGTATTTGCTTCGCTCATCATTAACGTGTCGCTATCCGGTGCATTTTCAAACACCTGAATACCCATGTCGTTAATCATACGAATGATATCTTCAACCTGATCAGAATCGATAATATCCTGCGGGAGATGATCATTAACCTCGGCAAACGTTAAGTAACCTTGCTCTTTACCTTTGGTTATGAGCTCTTTAAGTCTAGATTGTGGGGCTTGATCCATTGACGATTGTCCACCTTTTATGGCTATCAAATTACGAACAGTAAAGCTGAGAATTATAGCAAAATGTTTGTAAAAGTACCAGTTGTTAAATTATAGCAGCTAAGTCAATACTCAGTTTAAACTTATGCGTTTAATAGAGCTTGTAACTCTTGCTTTTCTTGCGTATTCATTTCGCCTGTACGCGCTTTTTGTAATAAAAGTTCTGTTCTATTTTCAACAAAACGGTCTAATATTTTTTCAATACTGTCTAAAAAGACACTTTCTGCGGCTTCTTTTACCACATGATGTTGCCAACACATAAGTTTGGCGAGCTGTTTACCTTCTTCTGTTGCCCTAAAATACTCAATTAATTGAGCACTGTTAATATTTTCGTGTTGCAAACAAATAGTAATTATTTGATTTAACAAAGGAATGCCAGGCATATCTATTTGTTGCAATACCGATGGTTCAGGCAATGATCTTACTATATGGGGATACTCTAGTAATAATGCAATAGCTAACCGAACAGGAGTGACTTTTTGCTGTTTAATTTTTTGTTTTTGCGGTGATTGATTAGCAAATGATTTTGTTAATTTAGCAAGCTGTTGTTCGTTACTATGACCAAAATGGTTAGCAAGTTGCGTTAATAGCGTATCTTTCAATGTACTTGCTGGGAGTTTAGATAAATAAGGTTGAAAAGACTCAATTAAGGCACCTTTGCCTTCTGCTGTTTGCAGGTCTACTTGTGCAAGTAAATGATCAAAAATAAATTTGGATAAGGGGGTCGCTTGATCGAGTATTTGTTCAAAGGCTTGTTGGCCTTGTTGACGGATCAAAGAATCTGGATCTTCTCCGTCGGGTAAAAATACAAATTTTAGGGAATAGCCATCTTGAATAAGTGGTAGGGCATTATCCATTGCGCGCCATGCGGCTTCACGTCCAGCGCGATCTCCGTCATAACAACAAATGACTTCTTTAACAGTACGAAATAACGTTTGTAATTGTTCGGGAGTTGTCGCTGTGCCAAGAGACGCTACGGCGTAATCTACGCCATGTTGTGCTAGTGCAACAACATCCATGTAGCCTTCAACTACAACTAAACGTTGTAAATTTTTATTTGCTTGTTTTGCTTCATAAAGACCATAGAGTTCTTGTCCTTTATGGTAAATACGAGTTTCTGGCGAGTTTAAATATTTAGGGGTACCATCGCTGATCACTCTGCCACCAAAACCTATTACTCGTCCACGCTTATCATTAATGGGAAACATAATTCGACCACGAAAGCGATCATAAGGACGATTTTTATCACCTTGGATAGCCATACCAAGATCAATCAATTGTTGATTAATATTAGTATTACCGCCAAATTTATTCATCATGCCATCCCAGTTATCACTGATATAGCCAATACCAAAACGTTTTGCTATTTCACCGCTTAAGCCTCTGCCTTTTAAATAATCGATGGCAATCTGTTTATCGGGTGCTACTTTTAACTGCTGTTGATAGAAGTGACTAATATTAGACATTAATTCATAGTCATCTTGTTTCTGCAAATAAGCTTGTTGTTGTTGTTTTAATTGTGCAGGACTTTGGTTTAGCTGTTCTCTAGGAACTTCCATACTGTAATGAGAGGCAAGTTCTTCAACGGCATCAGGAAATTCAAGGCGATCGAATTCCATTAAAAATGAGATAGCATTACCGTGTTCGCCACAGCCAAAGCAATGATAAAACTGTTTATCTTGACTGACGGTGAATGAAGGTGATTTTTCGGTATGAAAAGGGCAACAAGCTTGGTAATTTTTACCGGCTTTTTTTAATGGGACACGTGAATCAATAAGCTCAACAATATCTGCTCGTGCGAGTAAATCATCAATAAATTGTCGAGGGATCATACCGGCCATGAACTGCAAAACCTCCACATAAATTTTATCGGGAACGTAGTTTACACCCGACTAGATTATGATCACAATCACTAATTAGATCTTTGTGAAAATATGATGCTAGCAGAGAGGGATAAGCTAATAATTACGATTGAGTTGAAATAAAAAGCCGTGTGTTTAATCAATACACGGCTTAATTGAATATATTAGTTAGCTAAGGCTGCTTTAACTTGTCCGCTTACTGCGCCTAAGTCAGCTTTACCTTGCATGGCAGGTTTTAATATTGCCATTACTTTACCCATATCAGCCATAGAAGTGGCTCCAGAGTCGGTAATTGCACTGCTAATTAATTGACTAATTTCTTCTGATGAAAGCGGTTGTGGAAGGAACTCTTCCAAGGCAACAACTTCTGCTTGCTCGTTTTCTGCCATATCGTCACGACCACCTTCAGCGAACATTTTAATCGATTCTTTACGCTGTTTAACCATCTTGGTTAAAATAGCAATAATATTATCGTCTGTTGCTTCGGTGTTATGGTCAATTTCGGCTTGTTTAATAGCAGACAATGCCATACGAATAACGCCAAGACGTAATTTGTCTTTAGCTCGCATGGCATTTTTCATTTCTTCTTTGAGTTGTTCAAGTAGGGTCACTTGTTAATACTCAATTGACAGTTCTAAACTAAGGTCGGCTTAGTACATGCGAATGCGACGAGCATTCTCACGAGAAACTTTTTTAGCTGCACGCTTAACTGCTGCTGCTTTTTTACGTTTACGTTCCCAAGTTGGTTTTTCATAAGACTCGCGACGACGAACTTCTGAAAGGATACCTGCTTTTTCACATGAACGTTTGAAACGACGTAATGCTACGTCAAATGGTTCGTTTTCTCTTACTTTAATTACTGGCATGTTGCCTCTTACCTTAGTTTATATCTATATAAATCGGCGATTGTTTTGACTTCTTTAGCCTAACGCACACCCGCTCTATCAAAAATGGGTGACGTATTCTAATGCGAACAATATATCATTGTAAAGTTTTAAATGCGAAACAGACTAGTTTAATTGTGAAATGCTAGGTAAAATTGCATTTATTATAATTTTGGATACCACTAACTGCCATATGCGAATTTTAGGAATTGAAACGTCTTGTGATGAAACCGGCATTGCCATCTATGACGAAAAAGACGGTATTTTAGCTCATCGTTTATATAGTCAAATTGCCGTGCATGCTGATTATGGTGGGGTTGTACCTGAATTAGCCTCACGTGATCATGTTCGTAAAACGATTCCGTTAATTAAAGAAGTAATGGCGGATGCCGGCTTGACGCCAGAAGATCTTGACGGTGTTGCCTATACGGCAGGTCCGGGTTTAGTGGGTGCTTTACTGGTTGGATGCTCTATTGGTCGAAGCTTAGCATACGGGTGGAATTTACCTGCAGTGCCTGTTCACCATATGGAAGGGCATTTACTTGCTCCTATGCTTGAAGATGATGTACCTGAATTTCCTTTTGTTGCTTTACTCGTTTCTGGCGGTCATACCATGCTAGTTCGTGTTGATGGTATTGGTCAGTATGAATTACTTGGAGAGTCAGTAGATGACGCAGCAGGTGAAGCTTTTGATAAAACCGCGAAGCTACTCGGGTTAGATTATCCAGGTGGACCTGCGTTAGCGAAAATGGCAGAAAATGGCACAAAGGGACGATTTAAATTTCCTCGCCCTATGACAGACAGACCGGGTTTAAACTTTAGTTTTAGTGGTTTAAAAACCTTTGCTGCTAATACTATTCGTAAAGAAAATATGGATGAGCAAACCCATGCAGATGTAGCTTATGCATTTCAAGAGGCTGTTGTTGATACCTTAGCAATCAAGTGTAAACGTGCACTTGTGCAGTGTGAATTAAAACGCCTTGTAATTGCTGGTGGTGTAAGTGCTAATACGGAACTGCGACGTAAACTTGAACAAATTACTGCTAAGCTTGGTGGTCAAGTTTATTACCCTAGACCTGAGTTTTGTACGGATAATGGTGCCATGATCGCTTATGCGGGAATGCAACGTTTAAAAGCAGGGGTATTTGCTGATTTATCATTTAAAGCAACGCCGCGCTGGCCATTAGATACCTTGGCCGCTATTTAGCTTGTTTTTTGTTGCTGAGTCTAAGTTGTTTACTGTTAATGCTTAGATGATATTTTAGGCTCAGTACCTTTGATTAGTCTCACCAAATTAGCTCTATGTCTTAAGATGATCAGTACTGAGAGCATCAGTACTGGGTAGGTGTAAAGCGGCTTTAATAACCACGTATAAAAAGGTGCTAAGCTGACTGTTACAATAGCGGCTAAGCTTGAATAGCGTGTGGTTTTGGCAACAAAATACCAAGTAAATACCAGTAGTCCAGCAAGATCTAACCCTATGGGAAGTAATACACCAAAAGCGGTTGCTACGGCTTTTCCTCCTTTGAAGTTAAAAAATATGGGATACATGTGACCTAGGCATGCAGCAAGCGCAATAATCCCTAAGAAAATAGGATCAAGCCCTAAAAAATATCCTCCCCAAACGGGAATGGTGCCTTTTAAAATATCAAAAGCTAATACTGCAGCTGCGGTACGTCTATTACTAATACGTAAAACGTTAGTTGCACCGGGATTATTTGAACCTTGAGTGCGAGGATCGGGTAAGTTAAGGAGTCGACAAATAAGAATAGCACTAGAAATAGAGCCTAATAAATAAGCAAAAATGATTAACAGCGCTACGATTAGCCACATAATTATTTTTTATCCATAAAAAAAAGTACCATATCTTTAACCTATTTCTCCATTCAATAAACTAAATCTTTCAAGTTTCTCTATTCTATCGCTTACTTTGCTAGTTTTTCTACTCTTTGGAAGGTAAACTCGCCATTTATTTTTATTATTTGCTTATTTTATTGCTATTTTAGGGCGAATTATATTTTTAGTGGTTTTATTTAGTGAGAATTGCCATGGACAAAGTGTTTATTCAAGGGCTTAGTATTCAAACAACCATAGGTTTTTATCCTTGGGAGAAAGAAATTAAACAAACCCTAGTGATTGATTTAACTATGGGGTGGAATACAGCTAATGCAGCTAAAAATGACGAGTTAGCAAAAACGCTCGATTATGCCGATATTTCTGAAAAAATTGCCGAATTTGCCAATAAAAATCCAGTAGATCTTATTGAAACGCTAGCAGAACGCATGGCACAGTTTTTAATTGATCATTACCATATCCCTTGGTTGAAGTTATCAATAGGAAAACCAGGTGCTGTGCATAATGCGGTCACTGTTGGGGTTGAAATAGAGCGAGGCCAGCAAGAGTAATGGCGCAAGTTTATATTTCGTTAGGTACTAATATTGATAAACACATCAATTTAGCCAATGGTTTAAATGCCTTGTATCACTCTTATGGACCTTTAACACTCTCTTCTCTATATGAATGCCAAGCGGTTGGTTTTGTTGGTGATAGCTTTTTTAATATGGTTATTGGTGTGGAAACAGCGCAATCTGTTTTACAAATATCTACCCAGCTACGTGAAATAGAGTTTCGATTTGGTCGACCAGAAAATGCTCAAAAATTTAGTTCACGTACCCTCGATTTAGACATTCTATTGTTTGATGACATCGTTTTAGCTGAACCAGTTCAACTTCCTCGACATGAAATTCTGACTAATGCCTTTGTTTTATGTCCATTAGCTGAGATAGCAGGGCAAGTGATGCATCCCGAAAAGCAACAACGTTTCGAGCAATTATGGCAAGCGTTTGATAAATATTCTCAACAAATAAAGCAGATCCCTTTTAAATGGGAACCATCCACAGGTAAAGTTACGTTATGAGTACAATAGATATAATTATTTTAGCACTAATTCAAGGGCTAACAGAGTTTCTTCCTATTTCAAGTTCGGCACATTTAATTTTGCCTTCGGCAATTTTTGGCTGGCAAGATCAGGGACAAGCATTAGATGTGGCTTTGCATGTAGGTACTTTGTTTGCAGTGGTACTTTATTATCGTAAAGCCGTAGGCTCAATGGCTGTTGCATGGTTTGGTACTGTGGGTATTGGCCCTGAAAAAAACAATGAAACCTCTTTTGACGGTAAATTGGCGTGGTGGATATTAATAGCATCGATTCCTTTAGGTATCGCCGGATTTCTAGGTAAAGACTTTATTGAAGAGCATTTGCGTAGTGCGGCAGTCATTGCTGCGACTACTTTGATTTTTGGCTTTCTACTTGGCTTTGCTGATATAAAGGCAAAAGAGAATGTAAGCATAGAGGAATTAGGCTTTAAAGGCATGATGATTATTGGGTTATCTCAAGCCTTGGCTTTAATCCCCGGTACTTCGCGCTCTGGGATCACTATGACATTAGGAATGATGCTTGGATTAACTAAAGAAAATTCCGCACGTTTTTCATTTTTGTTATCTATTCCCGCGATTGTGATGACAGGGGGTTATCTTACCTTTAAATTAATCACTTCAAGTCAGGTGGTTGATTGGCATACTCTAGGTTTAGGTAGTCTACTGGCATTCATTAGTGCATATGCATGTATTCATTACTTTTTAATTTTAGTGAATAAAGTCGGCATGATGCCGTTCGTGATATATCGTTTAGTATTAGGCTTTGGTTTGTTATGGTTTTTGATGAGTTAAATCATTACCTAGCTTAAACTTTGGCTTAAGTGAATGAGTAAATTAAAGCGCACCGCTACTACAATAGCGTTGCGCTTTTTATTTTTATGCCTCCCTATTTAGCCCTTAATAGTTGTAACAGTTTACGTAAACGTTAAATTAACAAGTGAAAATTGACTAGATTTTGTTTACTATAATGACATTAATATTCCAATTTTTGATAGTGAGACCAATATGAATCTTTCATTAACTGAAGAACAAATGATGATTCAGGATATGGCATGTAAGTTTGCTGAAAGTGAGCTTGCGCCTGTTGCTGCGCAGTTAGATGAACAAGCTAATCAACCTTTGTTTTTAGAAAACTTAGCTAAGTTAACCGAGCTAGGTTTTATGGGACTTAACATTAAAGCTGAATATGGTGGTGTAGAAGCGGGTAGTATTGCTTTTAGTTTAGCGATCACTGAAATTGCTAAAGCTTGTGCGGCTACAGCGGTAACTACATCAGTGACTAATATGGTAGCAGAAGTTATTCAAGCGGTAGGTAATGAAGAACAAAAACAAAATTATTTACCTAAGCTTTGTGGCGGTGAATATAAAGCGGGCGGCTTTTGTTTAACTGAAAATAGTGCTGGCTCTGATCCTGCGGGTATGAAAACAACCGCTACCAAAGACGGCGATGAATATGTTTTAAATGGTAGTAAGCTTTATATCACAAGCGCAAGTTTTGCTGATCTTTTTGTGGTTTGGGCGGTTACCGACTCCGATGCTCCAAAGGGGAAAGGCATATCTTGTTTTCTTGTTGAAGCCAATACACCAGGAATAACTGTCGCTAAGCCTGAAGAAAAAATGGGTCAAAAAGCGTCACCAACAAATGAAGTACATTTTGAAAATTGCCGAGTACCAGCTTCTGCATTAATGGGTGTTGAAAATAAAGGTTTCTCTGTTGCGGTAGGTGAGCTAGCTGGAGGACGTATTGGTATTGGCTCTTTAGCATTGGGTATTGGAACTGCGGCTATGGATTATGCTCGTCAACATTTAATGGAACGTAAACAATTTGGTCAGCCATTAGCTAATTTTCAAGGTTTACAGTGGATGCTTGCGGAGCGCTATACTGAATTAGAAGCTGCTCGCTTATTATTAATGCAAGCTGCTTACACTAAAGATCAAGGTGAACCGTTTGGCATGGCAGCGTCAATGGCTAAACTTTTTGCCAGCGAAAAAGCGAATAAGGCTTGTTATGATGCATTACAATTAATGGGTGGTGCTGGTTACATTAAAGAGTATCCGCTAGAACGTTTTGCCAGAGATGTTCGAGTGACTTCCATTTATGAAGGTACAAGTGAAATTCAAAAAGTCATTATTGCTCGAGAGTTATTAAAGCAAGTAAGTTAACGACCTTAATCACTGAAGTATTCAGTAAGTGGAGTGTTGACTTACTGAATACTCTTTCCCTAAGCATTGCCAATACAGTGTTGAACCTAATTACCTGACTTTTATTGCTGTCAATATTTGCTATTGGTTTTAAAGGTCAATGCCATATTGTAATACACAGACTGGTAGACTCCCTTAACTTGTCTATCAGGATATTGCTAAAAAAATAAAGCTTAATTATAGCACCCCCCTTGTTTAAGAGGATATTCGTCCCAAAATTAGTTAAAAGAAATAGGGCTAAATTGGCATTAATACCCTTAATTATTTATTATTAACTCATCGCTAATGGAAACAACTGTGACAGATTACCCAATAGAAATAACGTTAGATAACTTTCAACAAGTCATTCTAGAACAGTCAAAAACTATCCCCGTATTAGTCGATTTTTGGGCTGAACAAGTACCTGAAAGTGTCGAATTAAAAAATACCCTAACAACTAAACTTGCGCATTATTCAGAGGTCATGCTTTTTGCTAGTGTTGATTGTTTGACACAACAGCAAATAGCGTCTCAGTTTGGTTTACAGTCTTTACCTACGGCAGTACTTGTTAAAGATGGTCAACCGATAGATGGCATGTCTGGCCCACAAACCGAAGAGATGATTGATGCGTTTTTAGCTAAATATTTACCAAAAGCAGAAGATGATCTGTTAGCTAAAGCAAAAGAATGTCTCAGTCAAAACCAAGTAAATGATGCTTATGTAAATGCACAAAATGCACATCAATTAGATAATGAGCGTGCGGATATTAAATTATGTTTAGCTGAATGTTCAATTCAACTAGGTAAATTAGCTGAAGCAGAAGTACTGATTAATAGTATTAAAATGGTGGATCAAGATAGTGATTACCAAACGGTGCTAGCAAAGTTTGAATTAGCGCAGGAAGCCGCTGATTCACCTGAAATAAAAGCATTAGAACAACAGTTAGTTGAAACACCTGATGATATTGAGCTGCAAAAGAAATTGGCTGCACAATACAGCCAAGTTAATCGTCATGAAGAAGCGCTGGCTATTCTCTTCACTTTAGTTCAAAAAAATGCAGATGAAGGTGAAAGTAAACACTTGTTATTAGATGTACTAAAGGCACTTCCAGATGGTGATCCACTTGCCGCTAAGTACCGACGCAAATTATTTTCATTAATGTATTAAGATCTCTCTAGCACATGGTGAAAGACTCTAAGTCGCTTTAGGGTCTAGCTAGGGTCTTTTAACAAGTGTGAAAAGTTACTTAGAAATTTCTGCACTTTTTTAGCAACTACCAACTGACAATAGCGATTGTCGGCATTATTGGCAAAATAATCCTGATGATAGCTTTCTGCACTATAGAAATGACTGTAGGGAACCACTTTAGTGACAATCGCTTGTGGGTATTCACCACTGTCAGTTAAATGAGATATTTTGGCTAAGGTGGCACTACGTTGTTCATCATTGTGATAAAGCACAGTAGAACGGTATTGGGTGCCAATATCATCACCTTGACGATTTAATGTTGTTGGATCGTGAATAGCAAAAAATACAGTAAGTATTGTCTCCAAAGAAATAACACTTGGCTCATAGGTCACTTGAATGACTTCCGCATGATTAGTCGCACCTGAACATACTTGCTCGTATGTTGGGTTTTCTATATCGCCATCGGCATAACCACTCACAACAGATTGAACACCTTTCAATCGCGAAAATATAGTTTCAGTACACCAAAAACAACCTGCACCTAAGGTGATTATGTCAGTTTTCATTTTTACTCCTTCAGTGGCAATAGTGTTAACAATTGCGCTCTATGTATTCGTGTTATTGTATTTTGCAGTGATGAGTGTGTCACTACATTATTCAGTGAGAGATCATTTATATTAAACTAAGTCATACCATTTCTATCTATTAATTTATACACTTGATAACTTATTACGCTAGCAATAATTATTTAGTTAAAACTATGTTGTCTTATCCATTGAAATTAAACCCAATATTTATGGTGTTGTCGTTACGCGCCATCGCCATTGTTATTCAAATTGCATTACTTTTATTTGTTCATTTTGCATTGCATTATCACTTACCTTGGTTTGAATTGATGATAGTGGTTTGTTGCGAAGTGCTGTTTACCTTTGTCAGTTATGGGTATTACCGGAAGAAACAGCAAATAAACAAGCAGTCACTTTTTTGGCAAGTTATTGCTGATGTGATTTTCTTATCGGCGTTACTGAGTTTTAGTGGTGGAGCGACTAATGCGTTTGTTTCATTATTATTGATCCCAATAGCTATTTCTGCTGTTACTTTATCTGCACCTCGTTTATTGCTTGTCGCCTGTTTAGCTATTGCCAGTTATTCGATTCAGCTTTGGTTAATGCCAATGAGTGTGATGCATGGCAATATGGAAGGACACTTTATTGGTATGTGGATTAACTTTTTGTTCTCTGCTTTAGTTGTTGCGCTGGTCGTAGGGCGAATGGCAATTAATAACCGAACAAAAGATAAAGCAATTGCACAATATCGAGAAGAGCAATTAAAGCAAGAAAAGTTGATCTCGTTAGGGGTGGCATCTGCACAGGTTACGCATCAACTTGCCACACCAATATCAACGGCAAGTATGCTTGTTGATGAGTTAGGAGAGCTTTCACCTCCCTCAGAGTTGATCGACGATTTACAAGTAGAATTGAAACGCTGTCGTGATAGTTTGACGACGTTTAGGCAAATGGTATTTGATATTAAAGAACAAAATACGTATCTGATTTCAGCGGCTCAAATTTGTTTGGACATTAAAGATTATATTGCGCTAAATCATCCTCAATTATTATTAACTACAGTAGAATGTGATGAGTGTGAGACACAAAAAGTGGCGGCAAATAGTTCTTTATTGCCAGCCATTATTAACATAGTTAACAACGCAATAAGAGCAACCCAAGCAAAAAATAGTCAACAAATTGAAATAAAAACATACTGTGATGGTCAGAATTTAGCTCTAGAAATCAGAGATTTTGGCAAAGGTTTTTCGCAAGAAAAGTTAGTTCAATTAGGGGTTGAACCTATTGCAAGTGAACAAGGTTTTGGCATGGCAGTATTACTCAGTCATTCTAGTTTTGAACTGTTAGGGGGTAAGTTAGTATTAACAAACCACCCCGAGGTAGGGGCTATCGCCACAATTAATTTGCCATTGGTTTAACCGCATTAAATAAGATATTGTTTCAATAAGTTAGGTAGCAAGATGAAAAAATTATTAATCGTAGAAGATGATCAAGCATTAGCTAAAACTATAAAACGACGTATGGAACATCATGGGTTTGAAGTGTTTAATTGTTTTACCGCCAGTGATGCCTTATTGGCTTGCCATCGTCATACTCCTCAATATGTTTTACTTGATATGAAGCTTGAAAATGAGAGTGGTTTAGCATTAATTAAACCCATACGTAATTTATTGAAAGAAGCTAAAATTGTATTGCTTACTGGTTTTGCGAGTATATCTACGGCAGTCGATGCAATAAAACTTGGTGCCGATAATTACTTAGCTAAACCGGTTGATACTCATACGCTTTTATCAACTTTGTTAGATGCGAGTGATATGCCAATAGAAAATAGGGAAATTGAAGAAACAGTATTATCTGCCGAGCAAGTTGAATGGCAACATATACAACAGGTATTGAAAGCGAATAATGGCAATATATCGGCAACGGCTCGCCAGTTATCAATGCATAGAAGAACTTTACAACGGAAATTACAAAAAAAACCTGTTACACAAAAAGTATAACAGGCCTAAAATTCATAACAAAAAACAAACATGCCCAAGATAGGGTATGGAGTAGAGCCAATAAATAATGCAGGGCATTAAAAAGTCTCTAAGGGTATTTTGTCATAAATACGTTCAATGGGATGAAAAAAACATTAAAGTGCGACAAATTACCACATCCTTGATGAATGAAAACATCTGCAAATATCGATAACACCAGCCAAGACTCTCTTTTACTTTTATATTTCGTTGTTTAACCACAATTATCTCCGATTTTTTATTATAGATTCAATTAGACGAATAAACTCAAGCATAGGGCTATTCTCACAACAGTAAGCTCATTCTTAGGTATTGATTTTATTGGTTTATTTTTTATTTGAGGGGCTAATTGATTCACAGGTGTACATGTCAGTGGTAACAGCATCTTTACAAATTCTTTGATCCTTTATCTGATAAAAGCGGCTAGTTAACATAAAACACTGTTTTTTTGTTGTGAGTTTAAGTAAATTAAAGTGAATTTATAATAATAAAAGATGGAAATGAATGGCTGTTTCAAGAGGGGAGTTTAGCTCTCGGTTAGGTTTTATCATGGCTGCTGCAGGTTCTGCTGTAGGTTTAGGAAATATTTGGGGATTTCCAACACAAACGGCAAGTAATGGCGGTGCAGCTTTTGTATTAGTATATTTAGTGCTGGCATTTACCTTAGCTTATCCTGCTTTCATGGCAGAATTATTAATAGGGCGTTACGGACAAGCGAATGCGGTAACCTCCTTACAGAAAATGTCTCGAACCTTATTCCATAAACGGTTTGCTTTTTTTGTTGGTTTTTCAGGTATTATTTGCGCTGCCCTCATTTTAAGTTTTTATGGCATTATTGCTGGTTGGATGATGTCTTACGCCATAGAGCCGTTGTTCAATATAGCTGGCGCGAGTAATGCTGCAGAATGGGTGGTTACCCAATCTTTTATTCGAAACATACTTTTTACTGCCCTTTTTATGTTTTTAACGATATTTATTATTCGTCGTGGTGTTGAAGACGGTATTGAAAAATGGTCGAAACGATTAATGCCAATGCTGATTACTTTGCTCGTGTTATTAATTGGTTATGTGTTAACACTAGATGGTGCAAGCGAAGGCTTAACTGCCTATTTAAGCCCAGATATTTCACGTGTACTTGAGCCAAACTTATTGATTAGTGCTTTAGGACAGGCATTTTTCTCATTATCACTAGGTACAAGTGTAATGGTTATTTATGGCTCTTATATTTCTAAGAAAGAAAACTTAGTGACTATTGGGGCACAAGTTACTTTAATTGATGTATCTATAGCCTTTTTAGCTGGCTTATTAATTATTCCTGCTATGTACGTGGCTCAAGCGCAAGGTGTCGCTATTTTTGCTGAAGATGGAAGTTTGATTTCAGGTTCTGGTCTTGTGTTTACTGTGTTACCGGCATTGTTCGATACTATGGGGTCAGGTGGTTTATTTGTTGCTTTTGCATTTTTTGTTTTAATGACGATAGCGGCATTAACCTCTTCTATTTCTATGCTTGAAGGTCCGGTTTCTTTTGTGGTTGAACGTCATAATGTTGAACGTAAAAAGGCGACTACTTTTATTGGTATCTTTATTTTCTTACTCAGCGTAGGGATTATTAGTAATGTTGGTGTCATGCTTGATTTTGTTGCGACTTTAGCGACTCAATATGGACAACCATTGATTGCTATGTTCTGTTGTATTTTTGTTGGTTGGATTTGGCACCGAAATGAGATATTACAGGAAATCAAACAAGGTAATGATACAGTTGAATCGAGTTTCTTTTGGAAGCTGTGGCCTTGGTATACTAAGTTTATTTGTCCAACAGCAATCGCGATAGTATTTATTCATTCTTTCATAAGTAAATAGTCACTTACAAAAAAGCAGCACTTTTGTGCTGCTTTTTTATGTCTAAGAAAATCATCATTACTGGCTAACAAATTCTCTTACTTGATTTACTGATGCGGCGCCTACTTTAGTGCTTTTCAGTTCACCATCTTCTATTAATAAAAGCGTTGGGATCCCACGAATACCAAATTTTGTCATTAGTTCTTGGGCGTTGTCAGCATTAATTTTTATCACTTTGAGTTGCTCAAACTCTTCTGATATTTGTGCTACAACAGGTGCAATCATTTTACATGGTGCGCACCAAGGGGCATAAAAATCGATTAATACTCGTCCTTGGTATTGATTAACTTCTTGTTCAAATTCTGTTTCGCTTATTTCTATTACTTTGCTCATGGATTAACTCCGTTATTTAACAATGAAGCGAGTGTAGCAATAAAGACTTTACTTGATTAGATGGCTCTAATAGAATTTATTGTTCTATTTATGAGACAATTTGAGGGGCTATGCAATTAGACGATTTACAATTATTTAGTGCGGTAGTGGATGCAGGGTCGTTAACCAAAGCAGCACAGATCTTAACTATACCTAAATCTAAAATTAGTCGACGTTTAGCGCAATTAGAAAAACACTTAGATAGTCAGTTATTAGTGAGAACGACAAGAAGCCAACAGCTCACTGAAGCGGGTGAAGTGCTATATCGTGCAAGTAAACCTCACATTGAGGCATTATTAGCGGCACAAGATGCATTAAATGATTTTCAGCAACAACCAAAAGGACACTTAAAAATTTTATTTCCATTAGAATTTTTTAGTCGGATTATTGCTGAGTTAATTGCAAAATTCGCTTTGCTTTATCCTGATATTTTAATTAGTTGTTACCATTATAGTCAGACAATCCCTGATAATGACCTCAGTTATGATTTGATTTTTGTCTTACACGAACAACCCTTATCTGCTTCACAATGGATAGGACGAAACTTACTTAGTTTTCCTCAGTCTTTATATGCAGGGCACAAGTTGAAAATTGACCATATTAAGAAACCATCGGATCTTAGTAATACTGATTGTGTGCAATCTACAGCGAATAAACAGTGGTTATTTAGACATTCAAGTTCTACGGAAATGGTGAATGTAAGAGAACGAATAGTGTTATCGAGTCCAGAAATGCGTTTATCTGCTGTTAAAGAAGATTTAGGGGTTGCGATATTCCCTGATTATCTCATTAACAGCCAACAACATGATCAATCTTTAAAGCGAGTTGAATTGACCTGTTCACCCGTAGCACAACAATTAACGGTTTTATATCAAAGTCGGAGTCTTGCTAAGAAGACACGAGTATTTTTAGATTTTTTTCAGAGTAATATCGGTTCACTTCAATAAAGTTATAAGCTTGGCCATTTTAAGTTCCAAGGTTCCCCTATGTTGGCTAAGGTACTGATAACATAAGGATCAGTAAATAAGGATCCACTAGAGGGGGCAGACATTAATTGATAACTTTGATTTTTATATATAAATTTCAAGGCGTAAGCATGTAAATAGCCACGGTCGTGAGTTGTTGCGCAATGGTAATATGTATCCCCTATGATAGGAGAGCCTATACTACTTAAAGCAACTCTAATTTGATGTGTTTTACCAGTTGCCGGTTTCACTATAAATAGCCGGGTGTTATTTGCTAAGCTAAAACTAAAAAACTGGGTAATGGCAGGGTTACGTTGGCTACGCATTAATTTCCACATGCCACGTCGAGCTTTAACCATGTCTCCTTTTATTAAGCCTTGTTTCTTCTTAGGTTTTTTATCGCTCAATGCCAGATAATATTTATCGATAGCATGTTGCTCAAACTGCTGTTGGAACCATTGTGCACATGACAAATTTTTTGCGAATATGATCAATCCAGATGTCATTTTATCAAGTCGATGAACGGGATAAAGCTCTTTCAACTGCAACTGTGCTTTAACTTGATTAAATAAACCTTCGCCTAGTTGTGTTTCATCATGAAAGTTCAAGTTATCAGGTTTATCAATAATGATAAAATCATCATTATTACTAATTACTTCAAATGTAATTGAGCTATTATTTAATGGCATCAGCGTTTAATGTGTATTTATAGGTTATTTTTAACACTATTATATCTTTTGTTTGAGGAAAGTAATGCAATAAAAATTAATCCTCAAGAATAAATTAATTTTGAAAGGAAAGACCCATAAATAAGGTCTGAACTATGTACGTCATTAAACAAAAAGCGCAATATCAACCGATTTTACAGCGCAGTACCATTGAAATCTGAAATTTAACCCTTAAATCTAGGGGAATTGCTAAGCGTAACGCTAAAGGGAAAATTTTGTCATTAACCTATACTCAACTACTTTCAGCCTTTGAGTTGAAAGAAAACATCGGTGCTTTAACTAATTTTGGCTATGGCATTGAACGTGAAACCCTAAGAGTGTTACCGGAAGGTAGGCTTTCAGATAAGAGCCATTATTCAGCATTAGGTGCTGCATTAACACACCCCAATATTACGACAGATTATGCCGAGTCGCTATTAGAATTTATCACCCCGGTGAGTCACTCTCCTGAGCAAACTATTGCTCAGTTAGAAGATATTCAAAAGTTTACGCTTAGTGAAATTAATGATGAACTTTTATGGCCTATGAGCATGCCATGCTTTGTTGGCTCAGAAAATGATATTGAACTTGCTTATTATGGCGAGTCAAATATTGGAAAAATGAAAACGGTTTATCGACAAGGTCTTAAAAATCGTTATGGCAGTATGATGCAAGTTATTGCTGGTATTCATTTTAATTTTTCTTTTTCACAAGCATTTTGGTTGAAGTATCAAGCCTTAGAGGATAATAGCGCTCCGCTACAAGATTATATTTCAGATAAATACTTTGCAGTACTTAGAAACTATAAAAGGTTTTGTTGGTTAATCCCTTATTTATATGGAAGTTCTCCTGCGTTATGTCCTTCATTTTTAAAAGGAAAGCAAACAAGTTTACCTTTTAAAAAGTCGCCTAAAGGTTATGTTTACCTTGAATATGCAACCTCATTACGTATGAGTGATTTAGGCTATACCAATAGTGAGCAGTCATCTTTGCATATTTGTTATAACAATTTGCAGGGCTATGTAGCAGGTGTTCAAGAGGCTATTCATTTATCTTCTGATAAGTTTGCTGCGATCGGCATTAAAGTGGATGGGAAATATCAACAATTAAATGCCAATGTGTTGCAAATTGAAAACGAATTATATGCTCCAGTACGTCCTAAACAAGTTGCTCAATCAGGTGAAAAACCTTCTGAAGCATTACTTAATCGTGGTGTTGAATATGTTGAAGTAAGAGCGCTTGATGTTAATCCTTTTTCATCTACAGGTATTGATTTACAACAAGTGTTATTTTTAGAAATATTTTTAACCTATTGTGCTTTAAGGCCGAGTGAAAATTTAGACTGTGAACAACAAAATGTTTTACACCAAAATATGGATGACATTGTTGTTCGTGGACGTGATCCACAACTGCTATTAAATGATGATGGGGTTGAAAAATCAGTTAAAGAATGGGGCTTGAGTTTATTTGATGACATGCAGTCAGTGGCAAAACTATTAGATGAAGCACATGCATCGCAAAAATATACCAATGCTTTAGCGATAGAAAAAGCAAAAATTATTGATGCAAGTCTAACGCCTTCAGCGAAGCTAATTGATTATTTAAATAATGAGTCAGGTAGTTTATCTAAATTGGCACTGGATAATGCTCAACAATTTAAGGAAACGTTAAAAACAAACGATTATCAATTTTTCCAACATGAATACTTTGTTCAACAAGCTAAAACCTCCTTCGAACAGCAAAAGCAAATAGAAGACGGTGATGAACTCAACTTTGATGATTTTCTTCAGGCTTATTTTTCTAAATAACACCACTTAGTTAAGCGCGTTATTTTGAGATAAAAAAAAGCGCGTTATTAACGCGCTATAAGTATAAGAAAGCAGTCTAGGGAGGTTATTTATATGCTCTCAGTATAATAAGACTGGGATGTTTATAAAAAGTTCATTCTCACTACTAAACTTACTTCATTTCCTGCTAGCTATTTCAGATAAAAAAAAGCGCATTGTTAAAATGCGCTTTAAAAACATGAAAAAACTCAGGGAAGTAAGTCTCTACTCATTAAGAGTGTATCAATCAAGGTTAGTTCCCTTTCAACTTAAAAAAAAGCAAAAAAAAACGCATTGTTAAAATGCGTTATAAAAACATGAAATACTCAGGGAAATAAGTCTCTCTATTTAATAAGAGTGTATCAATTGTTATTAGTTCCAATTAAATTTAAAAAAAAGCAAAAAAAAGCGCATTGTTAAAATGCGCGATAAAAACATGAAAAAACTCAGGGAAGTAAGTCTCTATTAATTAAGAGTGTATCAATTAAGATTAGTTCCCTTTCAACTTTAAAAAACGCAAAAAAAAACGCATTGTTAAAATGCGTTATAAAAACATGAAATACTCAGGGAAATAAGTCTCTCTATTTAATAAGAGTGTATCAATTGCCATTAGTTCCAATTAAATTTAAAAAAAGCAAAAAAAAAGCGCATTGTTAAAATGCGCGATAAAAACATGAAACACTCAGGGAGATAAACTTCTTATAAGGTAAGAGTTGTTTTGATGTCATTAGTTCCATTATGTTTGAAATATATTTTGTTTATTGAAATGAGGAGGCGACTGGCACTTAGTAGGGGAACTTGAAAATTTTACAAAAAAAAGCGCATTATTAAAATGCGCGATAAAAACATGAAACACTAAGGGAAATAAACTTCTCATAAGGTAAGAGTAGTATTGCCGTGATTAGTTCCATCTTGTTCAAAAAATATCTATGCTTACCTAAAATGAGAAAAACTATAGATACATATGTCAAGAGGAGTTAAAAATTTTCCAAAAAAAAACACGTAAAATACGTGCTTAAAAATCTGTTCAAGGGAAACATAACAATCATGTCTTATTAAGTAAGATGCACTTCTCCCATATAAGTTCAAAAAAATATAGAATTTAATTTTATTTTTCTTCAATACTGCATAATTATCTCGTTTCTGGCATGATTAAACTTTCAATCAGAGAGTTTCTTTTGACCTATGCTAAATAAAAAAGTGGTACTTCTAGCGAGTATTATTGTTGTGAGTTTATCTAGCTGCGCGACGTCACCCCCTAAAAACACCGAAAACTTATGTGAAATATTTAAAGAACACCGCGATTGGTATTTTGCAGCGAAAGATGCACGAGATCGTTGGGGAGTTCCTATTCATGTACCTATGAGTATGATGTATCAAGAGAGTTCCTTCAGAGCTAACGCTTTACCTCCTAGAGACTATTTACTTGGTTTTATTCCTTGGGGGCGGGTAAGTAGTGCCTATGGTTATTCACAAGCGAAAACGATGACCTGGGATGATTATATAAAGGAAACAGGTAACTCAGGTGCTGACCGAGATGATTTTGACGATGCTATTGATTTTATGGCTTGGTTTATCTTTAAAACCCAAAAAATAAATAAAGTATCTAAATGGGATGGATACAATCAGTATTTAAATTATCACGAAGGTTGGGGCGGCTTTAAGCGTAAGAGTTACAAAAAGAAAGGCTGGTTAGTTAAAGTTGCTCGTATTGTTGATAATAGAGCTCGAAAATATAGTACTCAATTAAAACGATGTGAAGCTGACTTAAACAAAAGTTGGTTATGGCGCTTATTCTTTGGTTAAATATTTAAAAGTTATGATTGCGCTCATATGCAAATCAGATAAGTGAAGGGCATCTATTAGTTAATGATAGCTTGTAACGATGTTCATTCACTTCTGAAAAAAACATGCCATTATCTACGCATTCACGTACTTTTTATTTCATGCCATTTTTTCTTCATTTCTTAATTTTGTTATTAGCATATTTCTTGCCAAAAACATTTATTTAGGCACAATTTAGCGCTAAGGCACGTTATATATATAGTTTAAAAAAACAGTAAAAAAAACGTCATTTATTTGCAAAAAAAGTTTGCAAAAATTGAGGGCTTTGTTTTATTGGTCTTGACTTTGTTATCCACAGAAATTGTGGAAAATTAAATTATAGATCATTACCTGTGAATAACCTTGTGTATAATTTTATAACGTCTATAAATTATCCACAAAATAAGTCAAAGCATTCAAATAATGAATATTAATTAAGCCGGAGAATTAGCGTTTTTATTCATTTAAATATCAGGGAGAGTGCCAAGAAAGCCAACAACTAAATAACGAGAAGTTCGTTATTTAGTTGTGAGTGTTTGTATTGAAGAACTAGACGCAACTTAGATCGGTTGGCTATTTTATTAATCGTCGCTATGACGTTTATTATAATACTCAGGAATGACTCTAACTGTTTTGATCATGTTATCGGTAACCTCAATAATTTCTACTGGGTATCCGGCAAGTCTAACGCTTAAATTAGCTTCTGGAATATCTTCTAGATATTCAAGAATTAACCCATTCAAGGTTTTTGGACCATCAGTTGGAAAATGCCAATTCATTTCCTTATTAATATCTCTTATTGTCGCGCTACCATCAACTAAATAACTATTATCAGGTTGCTTAGTGACTTCATCAGAGGTTGTAGGGGTCATTGTTGTGGTAAAGTCACCAACAATTTCTTCTAGAATATCTTCAAGTGTAACTAGACCTTGAATATCACCGTACTCATCGATAACAAGCCCTAAGCGTTCTTTGGCATGTTGGAATTTGAGTAATTGTACATTTAATGGTGTGCCTTCAGGTATAAAATACAATTCTCTTACCGCTCTTAAAAGCGTAGCTTTAGTGAATTGGTTTTTAGATAGCAGCTTTAATGCATCGCGCATATGTACATAACCGACAACATCATCAATAGTGTCACGGTACAGTAATACGCGGGTATGGGTTGACTGTGTTAATTGCTTTTGGATTTTTTTCCAATCTTCATTAATATCAATCCCAACCAGCTCACTGCGAGGCACCATAATGTCTTCGACAGTAACATTTTCAAGATCAAGAATACCCACTAGCATACTTTGATCACGTTCAGGGAGCATCACGCCAGCTTCGTTAACAACAGTACGTAATTCTTCAGAGCTTAAGCTGTGCTGCTCACGTTGTTCATGACTAATACCTAATAGCATTAAAATACCATTAGTGATCCAGTTAACAGCGACAACAAGCGGGTAAAGTAACTTCAATAAAATGGTTAGTATAATTGAGCTTGGATACGCTATTTTTTCAGGGTATAACGCCGCTAGTGTTTTAGGGGTTACTTCTGCAAAAATAAGGATCACAAAAGTCAGTAATAAACCGGCATAGAAAATACCTGCATCACCATATAGCCGTTCAGCAATTATACCTGCAATTATTGATGCAAAAATGTTAACTAAATTATTACCAATAAGAATCAGCCCGATAAGTTTATCCGGTTGTCTTAAAAGTTTACTAACACGGCGTGCGCCTTTATGCTTTTCTTTTTCTAAATGCCTTAACTTATAACGATTAAGTGACATCATGCCTGTCTCAGAACTTGAGAAATAGGCTGAAATGAATATGAGTATGCCTAAAATGACAAACAACATATTAGTTGATATGGTATCCAAAAAGGGGTTCCTACTTTACCTAATCAATGTATTAATACACTCGATACCTCTTTATACCCTAAAAGCTAGTATAAGAGAAACTCTTTGACAAAACGACTGCCAAAATATGCCAATGTTAACAATGTGGTGGCAATTATTGTTAAAACAAGTACTCGATGTCCACGCCAACCTTTTTTATAGTGTCCCCATAGAATCCACACATAACAAGCTAGTGCCATCAAAGATAATATAGTTTTGTGTGCATTGTCTTTACGAATAAAGTGGTCGATAAAAATTAAACCGATCATTTGGCTGATGAACAGACAAAGTGTACCAATGGCTAAAATAAGGAATAATTGCCCCTCTACTTGCATTAATGGGGGTAAATGACTTACCGCTTGTAGGTTTTTACTCTTTAATTTCAAATTGATAAACGCGACTTGGAACGCATATAACATGGCTATAACTAATACACAGTATGCAATTAGTGCGAGGGTGATATGAGTAAATAGAATAGGTTGATCAGGCACTAAAGGCATTTGATTTTGATGGGGAATAAAAATCATTGCCACTTGCCATATTCCAGCAAAAGCATATGCAACAGGCAACAACAAATTAATTTTATAACGCAAAGCAAGCACACTAACGACGAGTGAAATGACTAAACTGACAAGTGAAATGACATTGGGTAAAGCAAAGTTAATTTTATCTTGCGTAAAGATTAACTGGTTACTCGAAATCATATGCGCCAAAATTGCTATACCAGCGAATGATAAGATTAATATGAGGTTTGGGCCTTTGATATGGAATAGCCTAGTGACTATAGCTATCACGCTGATAAAATAACAACACGCTGCAATCATTGCACTAATACTGAAAAGCTCCACTCAATTCTCCGTTGGTTAGTTTATCGTTAAAAAGTAATTTTATCAGAATGTAGCAACTAGACTAGTGCTAAATAACTAATTTACGCAAAGGTTTAATTGATAACAATACAAATAATATTGTACATGAAATACCTAGCCAGTAAGGCAGTAAAGCATGATTATGAGCCATTTGCTCACCAATATTGATGTTGAAATACTGTATTAACCAATCAAATAGTAAGCCAAAACCCAAAGAGCAAAGGCTGATCCCTAACAAGTACCTTATTAAAACCGCACTCCCCATTTCATTCCTTATTACCCCTAGTGTTGAAATGTTAGTGGCAGGTCCTGCCATCATAAATACTAGGGCAGTACCAGGTGACAAGCCAGCCATAATAAATCCAGCGGCTACAGGAGTAGAGGCAGTAGCACAAATATACATAGGGATTGAAATAACAATCATCAACAACATGGTGGTTAATCCACTACCATATTGTAGTAAAAAGGTTTCAGGAATATAGGTTTTCACAATAGTTGCAAATAATAAGCCGACAAACAACCATATTTTCAAATCATCAATAAGCTGTGTCGCAGCATAACGAATGCCGTTTAAGGTCTTTGTGAGTAAACCTGTTTCTTGCTTTTTAGTGGTACCGCAACAACTGGTTTTACTTTTTTTAATTTCAGCCTGTTTTGAACAACATGAAGTAACTTTTTCTTTTGATTGGGAGGTGCTGACCTCCTTACTTGTTGCGACGAGTAGCCCGGTAATAATTGCAGAAAATATTGCACTAATTGGTCTATATATAGCAAATACCGGCCCTAGCAAAGCATAAGAAACAGTAACAGAGTCCACACCGGTTTCAGGCGTGGCAACTAAAAAAGAGGAAGTTGCTGGGGCAGATGCACCACTACGTCTTAATTCTGTAGCAACAGGAATGACACCACAAGAGCATAAAGGTAAGGGTGCTCCAATTAAGGCTGCTTTAATTATAGCTTTATTGCCTGAGCCTAAATGCTTACTTAAAATTTCACTAGGTACCCAAGACTTCATTAGTCCGGCTATTAAAAGACCGAGCAATAACCAAGGACTGGCATCGTTAGCAATATAAAGAAAGTTTTCAAAAAATAACGTTACTTGTTCCACAATATATAAGCACTTATTTACAATGTGATCAGTTTATCATAAGGGAATACTTTTTCGACCAAGATAATTTTGTTTTTTAATAAAAATTGTAATAATTTAAGTAATTAATACAAGGGAATGCTGTGAATAGCGATTACTCCCAAATTTATCCTTTCGCTTATTAATAGTGCAGGTATAATAGATGCAGTTTTATTTTGTAATTAACCACAGAGTTATTCATGTTTGAGAATCTTTCCGATCGTTTAACCAAAACGCTTAAAAATATCAGTGGTCGCGGCCGATTAACTGAAGAAAATATAAAAGAAACTTTGCGTGAAGTCCGTATGGCTTTACTTGAAGCAGATGTAGCCTTACCTGTTATTCGTGAGTTTATTGCGAAAGTGAAGGAGAGTGCTGTTGGTCAAGACGTTTCTAAAAGTCTAACTCCCGGACAAGTGTTCGTTAAAATAGTACAAAAAGAACTTGAAATGGCAATGGGGGAAGTCAACGAAGCGTTAGATTTAAAAGCTACGCCTCCCGCTGTAGTGCTCATGGCAGGTTTGCAAGGGGCGGGTAAAACCACGTCTGTTGCCAAATTATCAAAATATTTAAAAGAAAGAGAAAAGAAAAAAGTATTAGTGGTAAGTGCTGATGTATATCGACCAGCTGCAATTAAACAGCTAGAAACATTAGCGAAAGAAGTGGATGTTGAATTTTTTCCAAGTGATATCACACAAAAACCAATTGATATTGTAACGGCAGCGATAGATCACGCGAAGAAACAGTTTTTTGATGTACTTATTGTAGATACTGCTGGGCGTTTGCATGTTGATACTGACATGATGAACGAAATCCAGCAATTACACGCGGCAATTAATCCCGTAGAAACCTTATTTACTGTTGATGCAATGACAGGGCAAGATGCTGCTAATACGGCAAAAGCCTTTAATGATGCTTTACCATTAACGGGTATTATTTTAACGAAAACAGATGGTGATGCCCGTGGTGGTGCTGCACTTTCTATTCGTCATATTACCGGTAAACCGATTAAATTTATGGGGGTGGGTGAAAAAATTGAAGCACTTGAGCCTTTCCATCCAGATCGCATTGCTTCCCGTATTTTGGGTATGGGCGATGTATTATCACTGATCGAAGAAGTTGAACAAAAAGTCGATCGGAAAAAAGCAGAACAATTAGCTAAAAAAGTTAAAAGTGGAAAGGGCTTTGATCTTGAAGATTTTCGTGACCAACTTGTGCAAATGAAAAGCATGGGGGGCATGATGGGAATGATGGACAAGTTACCGGGTATGGGTAATATCTCTGATAAAGTAAAAGATCAAATGGGTGATAAAGTAACGGTACAAATGGAAGCTATTATCAACTCAATGACACCTGGAGAAAGACAACGTCCAGAAGTGATTAAAGGTTCACGTAAACGAAGAATTGCAGCCGGTTCTGGCACCCAGATACAAGATGTAAATAAATTACTCAAACAATTTACTCAAATGCAAAAAATGATGAAAAAAATGTCAGGTAAAGGTGGCATGCAGAAAATGATGCGATCAATGAAAGGAATGATGCCTCCAGGAGGTATGGGTGGACCTGGTGGCGGTATGTTTGGACGTTAAACCGTAATATTTAAATATAAAGGGTAGCCAGTGCTACCTTTTTACTATTTAATGACTACTGAATTTCAAGGATGAAATATATAATAGTTTTTTCTATTAAACCTAATTTCTGCTACCGCAGATTTTTTATTCAATTATCTTAGTTATACTTGCATTTCTTTTGAAAAAGCGTAGAATACGCGAGCTTTTCTGTTACCTCGGTTTCAGGAAGTGTCTGGAAATTTCGTTTAACACTTAAATAATATAGAGGACGATATGGTTACCATTCGTTTAGCTCGTGGCGGCGCAAAAAAGCGTCCATTCTTTCAGGTTGTTGTTGCCGATAGCCGTAACTCTCGCGATGGTCGATTCATCGAGAAAGTTGGTTTTTTCAACCCTACAGCACAAGGTCAAGCGGAAAAATTACGCTTAGACTTAGATCGTGTTAACCATTGGGTTGGTCAAGGTGCAACTGTATCTGAACGTGTGGCCAAGTTAGTTAAAGACGCTCAAGCAGCAGCTTAATTAACCTGGTAGGTTTTAGGAGTTATCGTGGAAGAAGTTAAAGAAATTACTCTTGGTAAAGTAGGCGCAGTTTACGGTATTAAAGGGTGGTTAAAGATACATTCATTCACTGATGAACAAGAAGCCATACTTGACTATTTTCCTTGGTCATTAAAATTAGGAAATAATAGACAATTAGTTGAAATTACTGATTGGCGTAAACATAACAACGGACTCATCGTGAAAGTGGGTGGAGTTGATGACAGAGATCAGGCGCAAGCTTTGGTTGGGTCAGAAATTCTAGTCAAAGAAACGGCTTTGCCTGATTTACCGGAAGGTGAATTTTATTGGCGAGATTTAATGGGAATGCAAGTTATAACAACCGCAGGTTACGATCTGGGGACTGTTTCTGATTTATTGGAAACGGGCGCTAATGATGTACTCGTTGTCAAAGCGAACCGAAACGATGGCTTTGGTAAGAAAGAGCGCTTAATACCGTATCTTTTTGAACAAGTTGTACAATCGGTTAGCATGGAAAACAAACAAATTTGTGTTGACTGGGATCCAGGTTTCTAACTTGTGAGTAGCAGCGTTGTTAAAAATAAACTGTGGATAGGCGTTATTAGCTTATTTCCAGAAATGTTTGACGCTATTACCGAGTATGGGGTGACAGGCCGAGCAATTCGTAATGGGTTAATTGACTTCCATAAGTGGAATCCAAGAGACTTTACCCATGATCGACATCGTACCGTTGATGACCGACCTTATGGCGGTGGTCCTGGTATGTTGATGATGGTGCAACCATTACGTGATGCCATTTTTGCAGCTAAACAAGCAGCAAATGAAAATGGTGGTACTGCTAAGGTCATATATTTATCACCTCAGGGGCGGAAATTGGACCAAGCTGGTGTACATGAATTAGCACAACATGACCGACTGATATTTATTGCAGGACGTTATGAAGGCATAGATGAAAGACTAATTGAGTCAGATATTGACGAAGAATGGTCTGTCGGAGATTACATATTAAGTGGTGGGGAATTACCTGCTATGAATGTAATTGATGCCGTAGCACGGTTAGTGCCGGGTGTATTAGGACACAATTTATCAGCTGAGCAGGATTCATTTTCTGACGGCTTGTTAGATTGTCCTCACTATACTAGGCCAGAAGTACTCGATGCTTCTATAGGAAACGTTAAATCGGTTCCTAAAGTGTTATTAAGTGGTGATCATGAACAAATAAGGCAATGGCGCCAATATCAGTCGCTAGAAAGAACATGGACTAGAAGACCGGAACTTTTAACTGACCTAGCTCTGACAGTAGAACAGAAGAAAATGTTAGCTTTAATAAAAGCGAAGCATAGCACTGTAAATGACTGTGAATCCTAGGAAGAAGGTAGATATGAGTAAAATTATTGATATGCTCGAACAAGAGCAATTAAAAACTGATGTACCAGCATTCGCACCAGGCGATACTGTTGTAGTACAAGTAAAAGTTACAGAAGGTGATAAATCACGTCTTCAAGCATATGAAGGTGTAGTTATTGCTGTTAAAAACCGTGGCATCAATTCAGCATTCACTGTTCGTAAAATTTCGAATGGTGTAGGTGTTGAACGTGTATTCCAGACACATAGTCCAATCGTTGACTCAATTGAAGTCAAACGTCGCGGTGATGTTCGTCAGGCTAAACTTTACTATCTTCGTGAACGTTCAGGTCGTTCTGCACGTATCAAAGAGAAATTGGCAAAAAGATAAGTTATTATCTGTTGATTTCTTAGTAAAGAAATATGATGAAATAAGCCTGAATAAGCAATTATTCAGGCTTTTTGTTATCTAAAACTTGGCTAATACTTTAACCGCATCAGTAACTGCACCGTCACTAACATAACCAATAAGATTGGGGGTTTCGCTTACTAATTTAATCACTTCTGCTTCACTATCTAACGCTTTCGGTGGTTGGCCTTTACCTGTAAAAATACGTTTTGACCAATATGCTTTTACTTGGCTTTCCGATTTACTTAATACCTTTGTTACGAACTCTGTTCTAACCTCACCACTTGATAAATCAAGAGGAACCGCTGGAGCACCATCGGGAAATGACTTACTTTTTCCCAAAAATATTTTTTTTAAGTCACTTTGACTTGCACTAGTATTGTTTGATGGATGAACAATGACTGTAACCGCTGAAGCGTGAAAGGAGATCAGCGATAATATTATGACAGTTTGTTTCAGTAAGCTTTTCATTTTATCTCCTAAAATAAGGTGCTTTCATAATTTGAAATAGTTAGCGTTATAAAAATACAAAAGGTACTTTAATAAATGCGTTGATAGTTCATGTTTTCTTATTATAGTAATGTTTAGTTAACATGGGAAAGTAAGATAACTCTACCTCCCCCTTTAAACTCTAAACCCCTTAGCAATGACTTCTAGATCGTTTGCTAGATGTGCTAACTCGCCACTGACATTGGCTAATTCTTCAGAAGCTTGATGAGTTTGTGTGGTACTTGAACTAATATCATCCACATGCAATACAATTTGTTTTGCCGAGTCTGACTGTGCTTCTGTTGCACAGGCAATATCCGCTGTCATTGAATTTATTTGAGCAACAGAGCTGGTGATTTCGGCTAAAGACTTACCCGCAGCACTGACTTGTTCAACACTATTTTCAGCTAATTCTTTACCACTACTCATAGCGTTCACGGCTTCTTTAGCTGCAGCTTGTAGTTTTTCTATGGTAGTTTGAATTTCAATAGTTGATGTTTGCGTTCTTGATGCTAGTGTTCTTACTTCGTCTGCAACCACAGCAAAGCCTCTTCCTTGTTCACCAGCTCTAGCGGCTTCAATTGCTGCATTAAGTGCTAACAGGTTAGTTTGTTCGGCAATACCTTTTATTACATCAAGTACAACACCGACTTGATTGGTGTCATTGTCTAGTTGGTCAATCACATCAGATGATTTTTCAACAGTTTCTGCAAGTTGATGTATAGTTAACACGGTTTTATCAACTACCTCTGCACCGTGACTAGAAATTTTAGCTGTTTCTGTTGATGCTGAAGCTGCTTGTGCGGCGTTATCTGCAACACTATGTACACTGATATTCAAATTTTCAACCGCATCTTTGGCATTTTGAGCATTTTGTTGTTGCGTCATCGTAATGCTATTAGTTTCTTCTGCCGTACTGCTTACAGTTGAGGCCATGGTTGATAAAGGTAATGCAATATCAACTACTTTTTTAATGGTAACTTGTAGCTTTTCAATGAAGCGATTAAAGTAAATAACTAATTCCCCAATTTCATCATTGGTTTTACTTTCTAATCTTATAGTTAAATCTCCTTCCCCTTCTGACAAGTCGCGCAAAGAGTGGATTACATTTTTTAGTGATGATGTTATGCCTGCAACAATAGGTATTGCCGCTCCAAAAAGTAATGAAATAGTAATAACTCCCATGATATAACCGGTGCTAATTAAGTTCTCTGCCGACTCATTGGCGTAGGAAATGTCATTTTCAAATGTTTCAACGTTACTTTTATTAAATTGTTCAACAGAGGTAGCAACTTGTTGATAGGCGTTAGTCATTTCTTTACCCATCTCTGGTAATTTTTCAAAATTAATTGTGCCATCAATCATGCCAAGCGATAAATTTTTTGCTTGGCTATAATAGTTAGCAAACTGTCTTTTCATTGTTTGTTTATCATCTGAAAATTCTGGTGAAATAGCGCCGATTTTATCTATTAAGGTATTTATATGATTGGCAAGCTCATCGGCAGAGTCTATGGTGTCGGTTTCGCCAGTTGTGACGGCACTACTGAGCATTTCTGAAATTCTGACAATTGAAACGGACACCTCTTTAGAGAATTGGACCACAGGAAATTGCACGTCTTTAGCTTTCGACAACCGTTGCACATTTTCATTGGCTGTAATAGTTGATAACGACACATAAAATATAAAACTAATTGAACCAATAATTGGGATCAAATAAATTTTCTTTGTAATCGATAATTTGTTTAAGAAATTCATAATTCTCATTCTAAAAATTGTATCTAACTAAAAGATAGAACATATTTTTAAATTGTCTAAAAATAATCTTAATTTTTATTGTTTTAACATAGAAGGGCAATCAATAACCTAAGCGATAAAGCTGGAATGAAATGTACTAAGTCAAATTTTCTTAGTTTAAGTAAATATTTGTCATATTTTTTTAACCAACGTAGTTTCTTAATCCGGTAAACATACTTTAACTTTCAATAGCGGGTAATTTTGTTCATTGTTTATGCATTACTATTCGACTTTAGTTGAGTAGGCGGATGCGTTTAGTTGCTATATGATAAGGGAATAATTAAATAAGAGTGTTTACTCTGTTTCTTAAATCAATGGTCTATTGTTTTAAGTTATTATAAAACTAGAATATACAACAAGTTGAAATTGAAGGACTTCCCATGCATGAACTAAAAAGTTTCTATCCGATATTAGAACAGGCAAAAGCGCATACCCATATTGACAGTGCTACCTATGACGCAATGTACAAGAAATCAATTGAACAGCCAGATGAGTTTTGGGCAGAGCAAGCTAATGAGTTTCTTGATTGGTATCAACCATGGGATACCGTCAGTGAAGTCGATTTGAAAGCGGCTAAAATCAAGTGGTTTTCAGGTGCGAAATTAAATGTCAGCTATAACTGTATAGATCGTCATTTAGCGACTAAAGCTAATGATGTAGCGATTATTTGGGAAGGTGATGATCCTAGCCAAGATAAAAAAATCACGTATCAAGAGCTCCATGATAATGTTTGTCGCTTTGCTAATTTATTAAAAGCACGGGGTGTAAAAAAAGGTGATCGTGTTTGTATTTATATGCCAATGATTGCTGAAATTGGTTACGCAATGCTAGCTTGTGCACGTATTGGTGCTGTTCACTCTGTTGTTTTTGGTGGTTTTTCTACAGAAGCTATTCGTTCTCGAATTATTGATGCAGACTGTCAGGTGGTTATTACTTCTGATGAAAGTTTACGTGGTGGTCGTGTTATTCCATTAAAAGCAAACGTAGATGCCGCTGTTGCCGATTGTGAAAATGTTCATACGGTAATTGTTGTTGAGCGTACAGGTGGTGATGTAGCTTGGAATGATAAAATAGATATTAAATATCAAGAAGCCGTGGCTGCGTTACCGGCAACTTGTGAACCAGAACAAATGGATGCAGAAGATCCATTATTTATTTTATATACCTCAGGTTCTACAGGTACTCCTAAGGGAGTCTTGCATACCTGCGGTGGTTATTTACTTTATGCTGCTATGACTCATAAGTATGTATTTGATTATAAAGATGGTGAAATCTATTGGTGTACCGCAGATGCTGGTTGGATCACGGGGCATTCATATATTTTCTATGGTCCGTTAGCTAACGGCGCAACTACGCTAGTGTTTGAAGGTGTACCAACTTATCCAGATGCAGGACGTTTTTGGCAAGTGTGTGAAAAACACAAAGTTAATATTTTCTACACAGCTCCTACTGCTATACGTGCCTTAATGAGTGTAGGGGATGATCTAGTCAATCAATCAGATCTCTCTTCAATTAGGCTTTTAGGAACAGTGGGTGAACCTATTAACCCTGAAGCATGGCATTGGTATTATGAAATAGTGGGTAAAGGTAACTGTCCTATTGTAGATACTTGGTGGCAAACTGAAACAGGTGGTATTTTAATTACTTCTTTACCGGGTGCCGTTGGCATGAAACCTGGCGCAGCGGGTAAACCTTTCTTTGGTGTTAAACCTGCATTATTTGATAAAGATGGAAATACTCTCGAAGGTCCTAATCAAGGTTTATTGATGATTACAGGTAGTTGGCCGGGGCAATTAAGAAGTGTTTATGGTAATCATGAACGTTTTTATGAAACCTATTTAAGTCAATATCCAGGTAACTACTTTACTGGCGATGGTGCTCGTCGTGATGAGGATGGATTTTACTGGATCACGGGTCGTGTTGATGATGTCTTAAATGTATCAGGTCATCGACTAGGTACTGCTGAAATTGAAAGTGCGCTAGTGCTTCATCCTGCGGTAGCTGAAGCCGCTGTTGTTGGTTACCCTCATGAAATCAAAGGGCAAGGGGTTTATGCTTACGTTACTTTGATGGGCAATGCTACAGAGTCTGAAGCGTTATTAAAAGAACTCACTGAGTTTGTTGCAAATGAATTAGGACGTTTTGCTAAACCTGACTATATTCAATATGCTCCAGGATTACCTAAAACACGTTCAGGTAAAATTATGCGTCGTATTTTGCGTAAAATTGCTGAAAATGATTTAGATACTTTAGGTGATACTTCAACATTAGCAGATCCAAGTGTTGTTGATAATTTAATCGCAAATCGAATAGTCCATGGATAATCACTTGTAAATAGGATTATTGTGAACAATAAAGCGCCTTAGGGCGCTTTTTTTATTTAAAACGCTTTGCAAGTATTTAAATAATGTGTAAGATATTAGTTACAAAACAAGTAAATAAATGTTTACAAAAAGTAAAGTTCGATGTTTGAGTCTACAATACGATAGTTTTTATTGTCCTTTCTAATGCTAGAACCCATTTTTATCTTTACTCATCTATATTTATTTAAACTCGCTGTATAATTTGGAATGTAATATGTCACAGAAAACCTCAAGTGCTACTACTCAAAAGAGCACATTAAATGATATTCATGTAAATGCGGAAGAAGTTTTAATTACGCCGAATGAGCTTAGAGAAATACTGCCTTTACCGACCCAGGGACGCGCATTTGTAGAGTCAGCTCGTGAAGTGATTTCAAATATTATCCATAAAAAAGACCCTAGACTGCTAGTCATTGCTGGACCGTGTTCTGTTCATGACATTGCGGCGGCAAAAGAATATGCAAGAAAACTAAAAGTTTTACACGATAAATATCAAGATACTGTCTATATTGTTATGCGGGTTTATTTTGAAAAACCACGGACAACTGTAGGCTGGAAAGGGTTAATTAATGATCCACATATGGATGGCACCTTTGACGTAGAATCTGGTTTAAAAATTGCGAGAGAGCTTCTGCTGTACTTAACAGAACTTGGATTGCCATTAGCGACTGAGGCGTTAGATCCTATCAGTCCTCAATATTTAGCTGAATTATTTAGTTGGTCTGCCATTGGTGCTCGTACAACTGAATCTCAAACCCATCGCGAAATGGCGAGTGGTTTATCTATGCCTATTGGCTTTAAAAATGGTACTAACGGCAGTTTAGATGTTGCCATAAACGCATTGCAATCAGCAGCATCGTCACATCGTTTCATGGGGATTAATCGTAAGGGGCAAGTTGCATTAATTAAGACATCAGGTAATCCAGATGGGCATGTCATCTTGCGTGGTGGTAATAAGCCTAACTATGATGCGGATAATGTTGCAGTATGTGAAGAGTCACTAGCTAAACAGGGCTTAGTACCTGGAATTGTGGTTGATTGCTCTCATGGGAATTCAAATAAAGATTATCGACGCCAACCGCTGGTGGCTGATAATGTGTTTGATCAAATAAGTCATGGTAATACCTCAATTATTGGTATTATGCTTGAGAGTCATTTAAATGCGGGTAATCAAAGTGCTGATTTACCTAAAGAAGAGTTGGTATACGGGGTTTCAGTAACAGATGCTTGTATAGATTTTTCTGAAACAGAAGCGTTAATTAAAAATGCGAATGAAAAGTTGTCTAAGATATTACCTCAACGCATTATTAAACCTTAGCACGTTAAGGCGTTTACAATGGATAAAGCACAAATTGAAAAGCAACTATCTACATTCAGAGATGAGATAGACAGCATTGATAGTGAATTAGTTGAGTTATTAGCTAAGCGAAGATTGGTGACCACTAAGGTGGGAGAACTGAAGTCTAAAGTAGGTATGCCAATTTATGCACCTGAACGCGAGTCAGAGCTATTTCGTAAACGTAGAGAACAGGCAAGTGAAGTGGGGTTATCGCCAGACTTAATCGAAGATGTCTTACGTCGATTAATGCGAGACTCATATGTCAGTCAAGATGCGAGTGGTTATCGATGCGTCAATAGTGATTGCCGAAAAGTTGTGGTTATTGGTGGGAAAGGGCAATTAGGTCATATTTTTGTCGACTTATTTGAACGATCAAATTATACCGTAGCTGTGATAGAAGAAGCTGATTGGCCGCAAAGTGAACAAATTCTCAGTGATGCAAGTTTAGTGATTGTTGCTGTTCCTATTAGCTTAACTTCTATGGTGATCCAAAAACTTAATCATTTACCTGATGATTGTATTTTAGCTGATATTACCAGTATAAAAGAATCACCTTTATTTGAAATGCTTAACGTACACGCTGGACCTGTATTAGGCTTACATCCTATGTTTGGACCGGATGTTTCCGGGTTAATTAAACAAACCATTATTGTTTGTGATGGTCGTTCTCCTCAAAGCTATCAGTGGTTATTAGATCAGTTTGAAGTCTGGGGAGCTAAAATATATCCAGTGGACGCTTCTGCGCATGATCAGGCGATGTCTATGGTACAGGTAATGCGGCATTTTTCGACAATTGCTTATGGTTATCATCTAATGACAGAAGGCGCGGATCTCTCTCAATTAGTTGAAATGAGCTCGCCTATTTACCGCTTAGAATTAATTATGGTAGGGCGCTTATTTGCTCAAGATCCAATTCTTTATACGGATATTATATTTGCTAACCAAGAGAATGTTGCCATGATGAAACGTTTTGCTTATCGGTTTCTAGAGTTACTAGAAGATGTTGAAGTTAATGATAAGGACGCTTTTGTTACTATGTTTGATCAAGTGGCCAACTTTTTCGGCGATTATGCGGAGTTATTTTTACAAGAAAGCAAAGGGATGCTGTTAAAGGCGAATGAGCTGAAAAAGAATTAAGCACAGAAAGATCGAAAGTATTTATTTATTTATTGGTGCCAAATAATGTTTAAATTCATTTACATATTATTTGGCGTTTGATAGCTTCCATAAACTATTGTGTAACGTATGTGCACATTTCCTTGAATTGAGTTAATTTTCATTATGAAAAATCGTGTCAAAATACTATTGGTTGTCTTAGGTTTAACCGTAAGTAGTTGTGCCTGTTTTGGTGGACAAAAACACGTAAAACCTGCTATGGCCATTGGTGATGTATCGAGCGAGCAGCTGTTATCTAATTATATTGAATTTGGGGACGAGTATGAGCGATTTTCAACATCGGACGCTGAGTTAGCTATTGTTAAAACGTGGCCCAAAAATTTAAAAATTGAGGCGTTTTTTGGTAGTTGGTGCCATGACAGTGAACGGGAAGTTCCACGTTTAATCAAGTCATTAGATAACAAGGTCAACCTTCAACTGATAGGGCTTGATTATTTAAAGTCTGAACCATTAGGACGTGCGTTAAAAGCAAATGTTCAATTTACACCAACATTTGTATTATATCTGGATAACAAAGAGATAGGTCGAATTATTGAACGACCAGAAGTTAGTTTAGTCGCGGATATTGATAGTTTGATAAAAAAAGAGGCTAATTAGCCTCTTTGCTTTAATCAATAGTATTATTATTATTTAAATAAACAATGCTTAGTATAATCAGCCGCTTCTGAGGCAGTCCAATCGCCTTTTGGCTTGTCTTTAAGTTGGTCACACCATTCTTTTGTGCCTACTTCTGGTGCACAAGCTGCGACAGTGAAACAACATAATATTGCAAGGGTAAACTTCTTCATTTTTGCTCTCCAATAGCTATAAAAATTTGATTAATTTTATTTGTCCGGGATGAAAGTACTAGCAACATTCGCTATTTCATCAACAGTGTGTTCTAACGTTGCCATTTGTTCGGCGACAACATCGGTTTGAGACCAGGTTTGTTCAATCGTTTCTTTTACTGTTTGAATATGCTCTTTCATTTCGGAAGAGATTAAACTTTGTTCTTCTGCCGAAGTAGCAATTTTATTCGCAGCATTGTTTACTTTTTCTAATTGTTCTACCACTTGTGTAATTTTGGTATTAGAGGAATCAGCAGTGGTAACACAGAACTCAGCTTCTTCTTTATTTTGGTTCATTAAGTTAACCCAGTCTTCAATAGTGGTTAACATAATGGATAATCGTTCGTGAATTTGTTTAGCAGAATCTTGTGTACGCGATGACAAATTTCTCACTTCATCAGCGACTACTGCAAATCCTCTACCTTGTTCGCCCGCTCTCGCTGCTTCAATAGCAGCATTTAAGGCAAGTAAATTGGTTTGATCAGCAATTGATTGAATATCTTCCATGAGTTCGCCAACATTATTAGCTGAATCCGTTAAGTTACCTGCTGATGCCGAAGCATTTTCTACCGCTAGGGCTAAATGCTTGATTTTTTGAGTGGTGTTATTAATGCCACTTTTAGCCTCTTCACATTGCTGATAGGTGTAATCTAAGTCACTTGCCGCGGAAACTGTACTATTGGCTATCTCTGTCGTAGAAGCTTGCATTTGCTCCATCGCATGACTTAGTAATTCAATCTTTTCATTTTGATGCTTCAAATGACCACGGGTTAATTCAATCCCAGATAAAACTTTTGCTAAAACATTTTTGATCGGCGTTGCTGCATCTAAGGTACGCTCTAAAACCGCTTTTAATTTGGTTTTGATTATTGAAAAGTTGAAATCAAATACACTAGCGGTACCCGTACCAAAATAAACTTTTCTTGAAATAGAATCGTAAATACTTTGTAGTCGTTGCGCTCTTATCGCGGTAGGAATAATATCTTGCCAAAAAATTACTATTGGCGCCATGGCACTACAAGCGACGATAATTGAAGTGATTAGCCCAAATTTATAAAAAATAAAGGCTTGGCTGACAAGTGTGAGTAATACTAAGAATATAAATTTATGATTTTTAGTGACTTCAAATGTTGCCCAAGTACTATTCTCATTAAGAGATTGGTAAATTTTTTCAGCACGGCTCATATTTTCATTAGTGGCTATCTGGCAAATAGTTTGATAGCCAATAATCGAGCCTCGTTGATATTGTGGTGTAATAAAAGCATCTAGCCAATGACTTTGCCCTGAACTATCTGTTATTCGCAATACCCCTTGCCATGAATAACCTTGTTGTAGGGTATCTTGAATATCCTTAAGTACAGAGGTAGGCATTTCATTATGTGTTAACGAACTACTGCGCATACTCAATAAAGCTTGTTCGCTATATTGAGTTAACTCGCAAAAATTACTATTAGCATAGGTATATTGCCCAGTAGTGTCAGTAACATATATATATTGTAAAGTTGACATATTATCGAAAACTCATTTAATCATTGATAATTGGTTTATTCAGGACAATGTGACCATTAAAACTTATACGCAACGCCGATAGAAATGTTAGCTTCCATAAATAAGCTGTCCTCAAATTGCGCATGACACAGAGTATCATCACAAAATAGTTCATCATCTTCGTCAACTAATGTTGCATAGCCTCTAAGTTCAGTGACAAAAGAAAACTGGTCATTAATTGCATATTGAGTGCCTACGGCAATCGTTGCTGATGCATAAAGTTCTTCGTCATAATCACTTTTGAAATAGGCGCCACCAATACCTAAAGAAAGGGTAGTTAAATAATTTTGCTGGCGGAATTGTGCAATGCCATTAAAATGAGTGTAGAGAATATCGAGTGATTGTTTTTCTTGATTGATATTGCTATCAAAATCATGGCTGACATAATTGACTAGTACTTGGCCTTGTCCATTAGAGGTGTCTTGCCACGCAATGCCTACTCCAACATTTGTCCCTGTAGACAACGACATATCATTGCCTGAAGTAGTTGATAAGTCGGAACTTGTCATTTGACCAACGAAAGGGATTATTTCAAAATCAGTTGCTAATGTTGTTGTACTTATCATACCCAAACAAATGACCAATGTTGAGATAGCTTTAGTTTGAAACATATTTTGGTATCCTTTTACCGCATTTAACACCTAGATTACTATGGTTATTGATGTTTTCAAGTTAAATCATACATTATCGTTTTTTGATAAAACAGTAATGTAGGCTGTTTTCGGTAATGAAATTAGAAAACAGCCTGCTTAGATGATTAATATTAACAATCAAAAAAATTTAGATAATTTTAGTTACCAAATAGTTTTCCAAGTTCTTTTTTAGCTTTATCTTTTACTTTATCTTTAAGTTCTTCATCATTGAGTTTTTCTTTGATTTTGTCTTTAATTTTATTTTTTAAAACTTTTTCTTGTTCTTTTTTAGCTTCTTTCCAAATGGCAGATAAAGCTTCTTTAGCAATAGTTGAACCTAGCTCACTTGCTGGCAAACCAGCTTTACCACCAATATTACTTAGGTTAATGTTCGGCAAGGTAACTTGATGAGCTTTATTTCCAAAATCTGTCAAGTCTAAGGTTAAGTTGGTGTCTTCTAAAACCAGTTTAGTTACCGCAAGTTTTGTTTCTGGTTTAGCTGACGCTGGTGTTTCTTTTTGCGTAGTATCACCAATGTTTTTGTTGATAATATCAATTAGCTCTTTGATGTTAGAGCTTCCATCAGCCTTTAGTTGGATAAAGGCTTGTGGCGCTTTGATAACAAGTGCGTCAATAATAATAGGCTCAGCCGTTAAACTTGTTAAGTTAATATCTAAAGTTGTTTCACCTAAAGTAAATGCATTTGGATAATCATAACCTGTTGGGTTAGGCAAATTGATACCTTTGATGGTACCTGCACCTTCAGTCAGTCGAATATCAACAGTTTCAACGTTGACCTTTTGTTCTGTCATCGCTAAACCAACACTTTCAATTTGTTCTTTAACAAAATCGTTGAGCGATCCGTTAGCTAAAAACCATAAACCGCCGCCTAATACTAGGAGGATAACGACTAAAATTGTGGCAATAATTTTCATATGTAAATACCTTTTAAGAGTGAAGCGTTAATTATTAAGAATATTTTAGCTTAATTATTATTATATTTCTTTACGATTGATGAATAATCAATAATTAACTTACTATTTATATTAAATATTTTTGAGGTTTATCTTCTACAGTTCATTTATGAGCTTATTTATTCTGGCGTTGTTGTCGGTGACAATGGAGCTGTCTGTTTTACATCAGTAGTGTAGAAGAATATTACCTCTTGAAAGATAGTGCGTTTTATATACTTCTTGCACAAAAAATAAACTTATTATATAAATATCATCAATAATAAAAATAAAGAGAAGGAATGTAGCATTGTTTCGTATTAACAAAAAATTAGGATCATTTGTTTTTGGGTGTATTTTCGCCGCTTCTTACTTATGGCTAGTGAGTTTAGGAGGAAAGTCTGCATTTCTTGATATGTTAACCCCTTCAACAGGTTATACGCTGGCACATTACTCAGGTGTCGTTACTGCGGGGTTAGCGATAGTGCTGTCGGGAGTATTACTTTTATTAATGAATAAAGGATTTAATTTATCAACAAGTGAACATCCTTTTTGGTTGATTCTTCCTTCTATATATTTATTAGCTTTAACTACATTTTCTGCATTTGATTCGTTAGTATCCATTTTATATGCCGCTATTCCCTGCCTAGTTGTTTTAGGCGTGTCGGCTATTATTGAGCGTTCGACTCAGCAAAAAGTGTAATCGTGTTTGTAGTGAGATAGAGTGATTAAACGCGAACAAAAGGAATTTTGCTCGCGTTTTGATTGAAAATTACTTATTTAATGCACTACTTGGAACGCTTGTTGGACTAATATGCTCGATAGGGTAACAACCTAACACTTTAATGAAATTTGTTTGAGGTGTAATTTCTTCGATGGCTTCTTGTAATGCAATGCTTTTGATATTGGCTTCTACATCAATATAAAACATTTCTTCCCAAGGTCTTCCTTGTATCGGGCGAGACTCTAACTTACACATATTAATACCTTTGTCTTTCAGTACTAATAAACATTCAACAAGTGCTCCCGGTTTTTGTCCGGTTGCTAAAATAATGGCTGTTTTAGCAGGAATTTGTTCAGCAACATCGATAGATTTTCGTGCAACTAAAATAAATCGGCTATGGTTTTCACTTTGATTAGCAATTGATTTTTCTAAGGCGTGTAATTTATATAACTTACCACCTTCTTCGCTGCCAATTACAGCGACATCATCACTTTGTAATTCATAAACCTGCGCCATAGCATCTGCTGTACTCTCACAATACTCAATACGAATATTATCCTGCTTATCGAGAAAGTTACTACATTGGGTAAAAGGTTGACCATGCGCATAGATGGTTTTTATTTTATCTAAACGGGTATTTACTGCCGTTAATAAGCAATGCTCAATTGGTTGGGTTATTTCACCGACAATGGAGAGATTGGTATGCTGCAATACATCGTAAACTTCGTTAATACTACCAGAACTGGTGTTTTCAATAGGTAGCATGCCATAGTCCACATGCCCTGATTCAACTTGTGTCATGATTTCAGAAAAACTTTGACAACCAAACTCAATAATTTTTTCTGCTCTTCTAGAAAAATAACGATGACTTGCTAAATAACTATATGAGCCTTTATCACCTAAAAAGGCAACGCTAACCGTTGGCATTTCAATGTTAGGGTTGGCCAATGTTTGTAGATAAGCTTGTTGGTTGAGTACAGAGTCTTCAATAATCGTTTGGAAGATACTCGTTACATAATGTGCATCAAGCCCTAAGGTTTTACCTTGGTTTATTAAGCGAATAAGCAACTCTTGTTCACGTTGTTGGTCACGAACCGGGCGAATTTGATGAGCTTTGCTCTTAGCTACGCTGAGGGTGAGTGAACGACGTTGGGCAAACAAAGTTAATAACTCTTGATCGAGTTGGGTTATTTTTTCTCGTATTTTAGTTAGATCTAGTTCTTCGTTCACATCTTATCCCTACTTTGCCAAACCACATAAAAAAACCTCCATTTGGAGGTTTCGTCTTGAAAATTAAATTCGAACAGAAACGCTCCCTTAGAAAACTAAGGAAATAAAAAGAGCATAATAAAGAGAAAAGGTAATATTCTGTCGTTCATCTCTTTACTTTAGCTAGGCTGAAAGATTAGTTCAAGCGCTATTTTAGATTGAGGATAAAATAGCCACTGCTGGCGCAAAATTATTTGGTTTGCTAGCCTGGTAAACATTGAATGACAATGATAAATGGCGTGCTAACACCAATAAACCAAACGATAGAGCGTAACGTACTCCAGTTAAGTAAATAAAAACAATGAAAACATAAACGAGCCGCTACATGGAGCATCGCCATTTGTTCGATAAAGGGGCTAGTATGATTTGTGATCAGAGCAAGTAAGATAGCAGGAGTAATAAAAAGTAAAGATTCAAAGCTATTTTGATGAGCGGCTAATGCTCTTGCACCAAATCCACTTAATGTAGCTTGTTGGGCGCGAGGATTATGGTTGTCGTATTTGCCCAGTTGTTGCTGTGCATAAGCAACAGGCATTTTACTGAGGATTGGTAATAACATCGTAATGAATAAGCACCAGATTAATAGAGTCATAAATACCTTTTACTGTGTAAATAAGTTTAAGAATACAACTTTATCTTATAATCATTAGAAGCAAAATGATCAGATTATTTATTTTTCTATTAGAACACATGGATTGTGAGCTGTGTGGGAGATTAATTAATGAGTGATATGTATCTTGACGCTTAACTTATTTTTTTCTGTAAAAATAGTAACATAGTGAAAAGTGCCTCTAATAAGTGGTTCATATTATATTAAAAAAATATGAATTGTTGGTTAATTAAGCGGTTATTCATGGTTTAATAGCTACATTGATGTAATAATTAACGCTATCACCTAGTATTTGGTTTAGTATTATTTTAGGAATACACCAAACCATTTTAGTAAATTATTTGTTTTCATTGATTTTTTCTTTTGAAATAATTTTCTTTATATTGATAAAATTTCAAGCAACGGTTAATCATTGTTGTGACAATAAAATAGTGCCAAGTTTGATTGTTTAGAATGGCACATTATGGATTATTAAATACTTATGAAAGACACGACATCTCGATACGTTCAAATTGATGATTGGATATTTGAATTAAAAATGGTCAGAGCATTAAAAGTTGATGAATATGGTAAACCTTATACAGCTATCGCTAATTGTAATATCAATGGTGATAATATGTATGTCGATGGATTATTAACCAAAGAGGACGAGGAGTTTACCAAAGAAGACTATTTGACCTTCTTAAAGTTTAGTAAAAAACTTGGCCTAAAGGGGTTTTCATACCATCGTTATCATAACGGTATATCGTCAAATAAAGATGGTAAAGTTGATATTGTTGATGATAAAGAGCCAACTGCAGAAACTAGCGAAAAACTAGAACCCATTAGATTGGTTAAGTAGTTAACCTTTTTTCTTTTTGATATTATGGAAAGCTAACTTCAACTCAGGCGACTTAATTAGTTGTTTGTATCACTCTAGCTTGTTAGCCTAATTATACGTAATGCTACTACCTTTATTATTATCATATGCCTATTGTTAGTCCGTGGAAGAAAGATTTCCCTGTTTTTTCTGCAAAAGCTCATCCTAATTTATGCTATTTAGATAGTGCAGCTACCTGTTTAACGCCTAAATATGTAGCCGATGGTATGTATCAATATCTATGCTATTCACATGCTAATAGCCATAAAGGTTTATATCAGTTAAGTGCCGATGTCACTGAGCGGGTGGAACATGCTCGCCATCGTGTCGCTAACTTTATTGGAGCCTTAGATCACAATACGATTGTCTTCACCTCTGGAACAACCGAAAGTTTAAACTTACTTGCTTACAGCTATCTTGAACCTATTATCACTGAGGCGAGTAATATTATTATTAGTGCAGCAGAGCACCATGCTAATTTATTGCCTTGGCAGCGACTCTGTCAGCAATATGGCGCAAGCTTACGTATTGCACCGCTTGATGATACTGGGCTTATCGATGTTGAAAAACTAAAAGCCTTGGTAGATGTGAATACGCAGTTAATTGCGATAAATCATAGTTCTAATGTGATTGGAAAAAGTAATCCTATTCAGGAAATTTGTCAGTTTGCCCGTCACAAAGGGGTTATTACTGTGATTGACGGTGCTCAGGCTGTGATTCATGGCAATACTAATGTTGAGACATTAGGTTGTGATTTTTATGTTTTTTCAGGACATAAGTTATATGGTCCAACGGGGTGTGGCGTACTTTATGGTCGTGCAGAATTACTTGAACAAATGAGACCTTACCAAGTAGGGGGGGGGATCATTGAACATGTTGACTATAATAGCAGTCGTTTTTTAGCCGGTCCGTTAAAGTTTGAACCTGGCTCACATAATGTCGCAAGTATTGTGGGCTTAGTCGAAGCGTTGAATTATCTTGAGAGTATTTCATGGAAAGCAGTGAATCATTATTTAGATGAATTAAGCCAGTATCTCCAAAAAAGTTTAGCCGAGCTAAGTATTGTTAAGCCGCTGGTGCCATTTCATGGTTCAACGACTCCTACAAGCTCTGCATTAACGCCTTACTTATTGAGTTTTCAACTGGATAAAGTTCACAGTCATGATGTGGCAAGTTTGTTAGACAGTGAACAAATTGCGATACGAGCGGGTCATCATTGCGCACAACCGTTGCACAAAACCTTAGGGGTTAATGCCAGTGTTCGCGTTTCTTTAGGTTTATATAATGATCATGCTGATATTGATCGCTTAGTAAATGCCTTAACTCAAACTCATCAATTAATGGCAGTTAATTAATATGACCGTTATTTCTCAACAAGTATTATCGCCTGAGGCTATACAATTATATCAACAGGGCTTGTTGCAACATCATAAAGCCCCTTTTGGATTTGAGCTTGAATTTGATGCTACTCATCAGGCTGAAGGCGTTAACCCTGCTTGTGGCGATGAGATAGTCGTTAAAGCTAAAGTTATTTCAGGCATCATTACTGAAGTTGCCTTTTTTGGTGATAGTTGTGCGATTTGTCGGGCGTCTGCATCTATGATGTGTCAGCATTTGGTTAATCAAAAGGTTGGACAAGTTGAACCCGTTATAGAAAGTGTTATTGAAACACTTGGTGCTAGTAACCAAGACGTTCCTCAGTTTAGTGAGGCGTTATATCCCTTAATTGCCGTGAGAAAGTTCCCTGTAAGAAAGCAATGCGCTATTTTACCTTGGCGAACTTTTGCGGTAGCTTTAACAAATTAAATGTTTTCAGAGTTCACTTATGCAAGATAATTGGTTGCAAATAGCACAAAGTTTTAATACCCAAGAGTCCTTTGTTTTAGCGACTATTTGTCAGACTAAAGGCTCAACCTATCGAAAAATAGGTACCATGATGCTGATCTCAGCAGAAGGTGTTTGTACTGGATTATTAAGCGGAGGCTGTTTAGAAGCAGATATCTGCTTACATGCAGAGCAAGTACTTAAAGAGAATAAAACATCAATTATCAATTATGATCTAAAAGCGGATAGTGACTTATTGTGGGGGCTAGGTTTAGGTTGTGATGGTGCTATTGATATTTTACTGCAGCCATTAACGCCAGAAAATCATCATTTAGATTTTGAGCACGTACTGGCTGCGGTTAAGCGGAGAGAGTCAGGTATTTATTGTCAAAAAATAATGGCTCAAAGCCCGCCTAGTGCTAAATATATTGCCAGTGTAGATAAGGCTGACAATAAAGATAGTACCTTAGCTGAATTTAATGGTGTAGATGAAAAAAATACTACACTCGTGATACCTATTATTCCACCGATCTCTGTTGTCATCTGTGGTGCAGGACCAGATGTTGAGCCTGTAGCTCATTTGTTACGACAAATGGGTTGGCACCTTGCTATATGGGATCATCGTCAACATTACCTTGATCAACCTTGTTTTGAACGCTGCCAGAAAAAAAAGTGTCGTCCAGAACATATCGCCGCAACAGATTTTTCATCCTTTGATGCGGCAGTGATCATGACTCATAATCTTGAATCAGATATGTGTATCCTTGATAAAGCATGGCATTCACAACTTTCTTACATTGGTGTGCTTGGTCCTAAGGCGCGGCTGGCGAAGTTGATTGAACCTATCCCTTTACTTGAAGATGAAATAGAAGGGCGTGTATATGGCCCTATTGGACTTGATCTGGGAGGAAGAGGCCCACAAGCAATTGCTCTGTCAATTACCGCTCAAATACAACAACATTTCAGTATTCAATCTGAACGGGTAAAAGAAGCCAAACCTTACGTTTATGGTGAATTATCTTAATGAAACCTCTTGCTGTGATTGTGTTGGCGGCTGGATGTTCACGGCGCTTAGGACAGAATAAACAGTTAGTTACTATTGATGGTGAAGCGTTAATTGTTCGTCAATGTCGTCAATGGTTAGCACTTGGTTTACCCCTGTATTGTGTGCTTGGCTATCAAGCAGATACGATCAAAAGTGAACTACAATCACTTCCCCAAGTTACTGTGATAGTAAACAATGATTGGTCTGAAGGCTTAGGCGGTTCAATTGCTACCGCCACGGATACATTAAATACAGAATTTGAGCATCTATTATTTGTATTAGGTGATCAATGGCAATTAAATACGGCCTCTTTAACTGACTTTATAAAGGCAAGTCAGTTAGATCTTTCCACCATTAATGTGGCAAGCTCAAGCCAAGATAACACTCAAGTAAACGTTGCTCATTTATCTCCTCCGGTGATCTTTCCACAACGTTATTATTCTGCATTGTCTTCCTTACAGGGAGAGGCTGGCGCGAAAAAAGTGTTAAACACATATCAATCTCAAATTTCTTCAGTTTATTTACCCGAAGCCTTTATTGATCTTGATACGCCGGAACAACTCGATAAATTCAGATCAATTTACCCAAAGTAATCACAATAGAGTATTTCAAATTTTCATTTAGTTGTTAGAATAGCGCGATATGAACTTTTGATAATAGCTAACGGTCAGTTAAGCAATAGTTAAATAGGAACACCATGGCATCACTTCAAGATCAATTATTAAAAGCAGGTTTGACTACTAAACAAAAAACTCGTCAAGCAAATGCCGATAAGCGTAAAAAAAACAAACAAAAACGTAGTGGCGTGAGCGTTGATGCTAGTTTGCAAGAACAAGTGAAGCAAGATCTTGAAAAAGCAAGACTCGCAAAACAAGAAAAAGATAATGCACTTAATGAAGAAAAGAAAAAGCAACTTGCTCAAAAAGAATTGCAACAGCGCATTTTACAGATTATTACGAGTCATCAGTTTAAAGCCCCTCAAGGGGAAGCTGTTTATAATTACAATTTTAATGGTGTAGTTAAAAAACTTTATGTTGATGATGTCACACATAAAGCCTTAGTTAATGGCCGTTTAGCCTTATGTGGCTTTGATAATGTGACTTATATTGTGACGCGTGATACGGCGGAAAAAATAGCCACGTTAGATAGCGCGATCATTTTAGTGAAAAATGACAAAACCGAGGTAGATCAAATTGATGAAGATGACCCTTATGCGGATTATCAAATTCCTGATGATTTAATGTGGTAATTGTCGTCATTACCTTAAATAATATTTTTTAGGCATATATGAACAGATGCCTTTTTTTGCTGCGTTAGTGTAGCGTCATTTTACTTTTTGGATTTCAATTTATGTTTATTATTCGCTGGATCATTGGACGAATTATTTTAGGACTAAACTTTATTTTTTCACCTTCATCACCAAAATTATCTCAAGAACAGCAAGCGGTATTAGACAAGCAGCTTGCTCCTTTGAGCTTGTATCAATTACCTGCCTGCCCCTTTTGTGTGAAGGTTCGCCGAGCAATGAAACGAAATGGTTTTAATATTCCGTTGAAAAACATTAATCAACAGGCGGTATATCAAGATGAATTAATTGAGTTCGGTGGTAAACGAAAAGTACCGTGCTTACGTATTGCTAATGAAGATGGAGCAGACACTTGGTTATATGAATCTTCAGATATCGTTGATTATTTAGAGCAATTTGCAGTGAAATCAGCATAAGCAAAATAATAATGATTGAATAAGAATTACTACTTATCAGGTCTGTTATATATACCCTTTAAATACAGGCTGATAAAATGCACATAAAACTACCTCCTAGTTGGCAGCTTCCTGCTAAAGATGTCACTGATGAGTCTGTGTATCGGCAGCGACGAACACTCCTAAAAAGCCTTGGTTTTTTAGGAGCGGGTTCATTGTTATCAACACCTGCACATTCATTAGACTGGTTTTCTAAATCACCTAAAAGCACTTTTATTACTCAACCACTGAAGTATCAGCAAGAAGTTGGTGGATCTCAAATACTAACGCCTGAAGCTAAAGTGATCAGTCATAACAATTTCTATGAGTTTGGCACAGGTAAAAGCGATCCAGTTAACAATGCTCAAGCATTTAAAACCCAGCCTTGGCAACTGAAACTTTCCGGCGAAGTAGAAAATCCAATCACTTTAGATTATGACGATTTAACCAAAATGTTTACCTTGGAAGAACGTATTTATCGTTTACGCTGTGTTGAAGCTTGGTCAATGGTGATCCCTTGGGTTGGATTTCAATTATCGTCCTTGATAGCAAAAGCTAAACCCTTATCATCGGCTAAGTTTGTTGCCTTTGAAACTTTAGAAGATCCTGAGCAAATGCCAGGTCAAGCAAGTCGAAGACTTGGTGGTGGTATCCGTTACCCTTATGTTGAAGGTTTACGTATTGATGAAGCAGCAAACCCTTTAACCTTAATGGCAGTTGGCTTGTATGGTAAAACATTACCGCCACAAAATGGCGCACCTATTCGGTTAGTCGTTCCCTGGAAATATGGATTTAAAAGTATTAAGTCGATAGTAGGCATTAAATTTTTAAAAGAAAAACCACCAACAACATGGAATCGGTTGGCAGCTAGTGAATATGGTTTTTATGCGAATGTAAATCCTGAGGTTGATCATCCTAGATGGAGCCAGGCGAGCGAAAGACGAATTACTACAGGTGGTTTACTTGCTCGTAATCGTATAGCGACAGAAATGTTCAATGGCTATGGTGAGCAGGTTGCTCATTTATACAAAAACATGGATTTACGAGCTAATTATTAATGGGTATTAGTCCATCATCACTAAGGTTTATTGTTAAACTTATTATTCATGTTGTTTGCTTAGCTTTATTATTAAATCAATACTGGTTGGCATTGAGTGATAATTTAGGTGCCGACCCGGTTAAAGCGGTTTTACATTTTACCGGTATCGGTGCATTTAATTTATTGATACTGAGTTTAGCTATTTCTCCATTAATCAAATTGTATAAGCTATCTTTTCTCATCAATTATCGTCGGTTACTAGGCCTATATAGTTTTGTATACGCATTAGCTCATTTACTAAGTTTCCTTGCTTTTGAAGTTCAATTTGATTGGCGATTATTCCTTAATGAAATTATTGAGCGTCCCTATATGACGTTTGGCATGCTGGCGTTTTTGATCTTGTTATCATTGGCTGTAACTTCTGCCAATATGATTAAGCGTAAAATGAAAAAGTCATGGCAAAAACTGCATCATTGGGTTTACTTCGCTGTCACCCTCGCTGCCATTCACTTTTATATGTCGGTAAAATCAGATGTTACTGAGCCGTTAATATATATATCGATAACGTTAATTTTATTATGGTTTCGTAGACAACGATTATTTAGATACTTTCGGCAGTCGCGCTAATTCATTTTTATAAAACTATAGATAAGATTGATGATTAAGTTTGTCATTACGGTCGCTTGTCTTAATTATTAACCTATTTGTCTCAGAATCTCTGCTAAGTTTAGCTAGGCTATTGCCCAGTGTTATTATTCGTACTACAGTCTAAGTAATAATAATAACTCGAAAGCTATGAGGGATACTTACTATGAAAAAATTTTTACCGTCTATTTTAGTGACGGCGATATCAGTTGCATTAACTGGTTGCTTGCAAACAGAAGTGCAAGATGAAAAAGTCGTTATCAATAAAAATCCTTACCCCAGTACTTATCATGCAGCACCCACTGAAGTGACATTAATTAAAAATGCGACTGTGTTAACCGGTACCGGTGAACGTATTGATAATGCCGACCTATTAATGAATAACGGTAAAATAATTAAAGTAGGTACTGATCTTTCTGCCGAAAATGCAATCGAAATAGATGCTCAAGGTAAGTGGGTTACTCCTGGAGTGATTGATGTTCACTCTCATTTAGGGGTTTATCCTAGTCCTTCAGTTGAATCACATTCAGATGGTAATGAAGCTACACAACCTAATACATCTGAAGTTTGGGCTGAACATAGTGTTTGGCCACAAGACCCAGGCTTTCAAGCCGCTAGAATTGGTGGGATTACCACGTTACAAATTTTACCAGGTTCAGCTAATTTATTTGGTGGTAGAGGAGTGACGTTACGCAATGTTCCTAGCCAAACTATGCAAGGAATGAAGTTTCCAGATGCTCCCTATGGTTTGAAAATGGCTTGTGGTGAAAACCCTAAACGGGTTTACGGTAGTAAAAAGGTGTCTCCTGCCACTCGTATGGGGAATATGGCCGGTTATCGTATGGCTTGGGCTGAAGCTACTGAATACAAAAGAGCGTGGGATAAATATGAAAAAGATTATGCCGACGGTAAAAATCCAAAAGCGCCAACTCGTGATATTGAACTTGATACATTAAAAGGTGTATTAGACGGAGAAATTCGCATACATAACCATTGCTATAAAGCAGAAGAAATGGCAATGATGATTGATTTAGGCAAAGAGTTTAATTATGACTCAGGCACATTTCATCATGCTATTGAAGGCTACAAAATTGCGGATTTGTTAGCTGAAAATGGTAACTGTGCAGCCATGTGGCCTGATTGGTGGGGCTTTAAAATGGAAGCATATGACATGGTGCAAGAAAATGCTGCCATTGTTGATGCTGCAAAAAATTCTTGTGCCATTATTCACTCGGATTCTGCCACAACGATTCAACGCTTAAATCAAGAAGCTGGTAAGGTGATGTATCGTGCCAATGAACATGGTTTTGATATTAAACCAGAACATGCTATTGGCTGGATCACCAGTAATGCGGCTAAATCTTTAGGTATCCAAGACTCTACAGGCAGTTTAGAAGTTGGTAAACGAGCAGATGTGGTGATTTGGAATCAAAATCCATTTAGTGTTTACGCACAAGCCGAACAGGTGTTTGTTGATGGTGCTAAAGTCTACGACAAGTATGATGAAAAATACCAAGCGAAAAGTGATTTTATGTTAGGTCAGGAATAAAGAGGAATAATAATGAAAAATTTAACACGATTAACGTCTTCTCTTGTTGCGCTAGCATTAGTTACAACAACGTCAGCGTTTGCAGAAAGTGTGGCTATTACTAATGCCACTGTTCATACCGTATCAGCGCAGGGAGTGTTAACCAATGCTACTGTTGTCATGGATAATGGAGTGATTACCGCCATTAACCCAGACAGTCTCAGTGCTGATACTGTTATTGATGCGAAAGGCCGTATTTTAACACCAGGCTTTATTGGCTCATTGAACCAACTAGGCTTAGTTGAAGTCTCTGCGGTTTCAAGAAGTAGAGATGCTGGCGATAAAAAAGCAGATATTACTTTTGATCCAAGTATTGCATTTAACCCAAAATCAACCTTGATCCCTTATAGTCGTAAAGGCGGAATAACAACCAATATCGTAGTCCCTAATGGCGGTGATGATATGTTTAAAGGGCAGGCATTTGTTGTGGATTTATCCGGTGATTTCAATAGTGTGGTTGAAAAAGGTAGCGCGATTGTTATTGATTTAGGCGCTAAAAGTAAAGGCTCAAGAGCATTAGCACTACAAAAATTACGTGTCACCTTAGAAGATGCAACATTGGCTCTCGCTAAAGCTAAAAAGGGCAATAATAAAAAGGATGATAAAGGGAAGCCTAAACGTGATGCTAAACTTATTAATGCATTACTTGCCGGCGATAAACCATTAATTGCTTATGCAGATCGCGCTACTGATTTACTTGAATTAATTAAAATTAAACAAGCGTTTAATATTAATATTGTTATTGCTGGTGGTGCTGACGCAGTGATTGTTGCCAAGCAATTAGCGCAAGCAAAAATTCCGGTGATTGTTAGTACGATGAATAACTTGCCAAGTAGTTTTGATTCATTACATTCATCACTTAGTAATGCGGCAATATTACAAAAAGCTGGTGTAAAAGTACTACTTACGGTGAGTGGTGATACCCATAATTTATATCAATTACGATTTGATGCGGGTGTTGCTGTAGCTAATGGCTTATCTAAAGAAGACGCTTTAGCCGCTATTACAGCAAACGTTGCTGATGTATTTTCGGTGAATGCTGGACGTATTGAAGTAGGCAAAAAAGCGGATGTTGTTTTATGGAATGCGGATCCATTTGAGTTAAGTACTCATGTAGAAAAAATTTGGATTAACGGTGAAGAAGTTAGTACCCGTAGCCGTCAAGATGCCTTACGTGAACGCTATATGGCAAAAAGTGATATGCCAAGAGCGTATACTAAATAAATAGTTTGATGTATATAACTAAAGCCAAGGATTACCTTGGCTTTTTTATTTCCCCTCGTTTAGTCATTGAAAGCCTTTATGAATGATTTTACGCTTTATTCCACGTAATGAGTCTATTACACTGTATGCTGTTTTGAGTAACTAAGAAGTAATTGTTTAATGAGTCATATGCCTTTATTTTCGAATGAACATGGTGAAATAACGCAATATCAAAAAGCGGAAGGTATTGATATTATTAATATCCAACACCACTTATGCTCTGCTAGTGTTAGTTTATATGGTGGGCAAGTACTTACTTGGCAGTTAAAAGGGCAACAACCTGTTTTTTGGTTGAGTGATGCAAGTCTTTACCAAACAGGTAAAGCTATTCGAGGTGGTATTCCTTTATGTTGGCCTTGGTTTGGTGATTATAAAGACGGTGGTAATCACGGTTTTGCTCGGACAATGCAATGGCAATTAATAGATGCCGAAATAACGGAAGATGCGGTAGTTTTAACACTGTCAACTGCTGGTGAAAAGGTATCTCCTTTATGGTCATCACCATTTAAATTATTACAAAAGCTAACCTTCTCAACTGAATTTACCCAAGCATTAACTATTGATAATGTCTCTGAATTACCCGTGAAATTTTCTAGTGCATTACATAGTTATTTTCAGGTTAGTTCACCTTTATATACAACAGTAGCAAGGCTTAACAATGTGCAGTTTGATGATAAAATCACCTCACGTGTTGGGCAGCAAGACGTACGTGAAAATTGTCTCGGTCCGTTAGACCGCATTTATTATAATCATGATATTCAACAGATTAAAGACACGGGATGGCAACGTATTATTGAGGTTGAATCTAAACAATGTGGTCAATGGGTACTTTGGAATCCTGGTCAAGAAATCGCTAAAACAATGGCGGATATTCATGTAGGAGGAGAATTAGAATATATCTGTTTAGAAGCAGCTAACACGCAATGGCAAACACTTCCTCCACACGAAAGCGTTACGTTAGCGCAACGAATATCGATTATTCCACTCTAAGATGTTGATGAATTAATCGTTGAGTAAAGGCTGTTTTTAAATAAAAACCACGGGGTAAGGTGAGAAAGGGTTCGCCCTTATGGTTAAAGGCTTTCGTTTTGACACTTGCATTAGCGGCTTTAGGTCTAAGTTGTAAAATAGTGCCACTTTTACCATTGATTTGTTCAACTTTTCCTAACACTATCATGTCGGTTAGTTCTTGCCAGTCTTGAGCAAGTTGTTGTTCTTCTTCAAAATTGGGAGACCAAATGAATGGAGTAGCAACTACTCGTTCAGCAATTGGGATCTCTCGTTGTGAAATAACAGGCACCCAAAGTACTCTCGCTAATTTATTTTTCAGGTGACTATTTTCCCACACTACACCTGTAAGTCCTGTAAGAGGAGCAACACAGACAAAGGTAGTTTCAAGTGGTTTTCCAAGGTGATTAATGGGAAGTGATTTTAACTCTATGCCTAAATGTGGAAAGTCAGGCTCAGGTTTTGAGCCAGCACTTGCACCTAAAACATGCTCGAGTAATAACCCAATCCAACCTTTTTCTTTGTTTAAATTCTTAGGGACCTTAATACCAGCCTGATCAGCAATTTGACCTAAAGTGAGGCCAGATATTGCGTAGGCTCTTTCTAAGAGTTCTTGTTCATTTTTAGGGGGCAACACTGAAGTCATAATGGCAACTTTAATCTATTGTTTTTACATTATCCTAATGCAGAGAAGAGGATGCAAGTATTCTTCTTTTTTAATGGCTTTAGTTACTATTGTTTATTGGTTGCGGTATGGGCTATTTTTTACTGTGACAATGCAATTAATTGATAATTAAAACCTTCTTATTAGGCTAATTGGGATCAATTAATATTTGCTCAAATGCCGCGTTTATGGAAGAATCAAAGTATAACTAAAATTTACTAGGGGTTCCTGTGATAGATGCCGAAGGCTATAGAGCCAATGTCGGCATAGTAATAATCAATGACAGGGGACAAGTATTTTGGGCTAGGCGTAATGGTCAGCATTCATGGCAATACCCGCAGGGTGGCGTAGATGAAGGTGAATCAGCCGAACAAACCATGTATAGAGAGTTACATGAGGAAGTCGGACTAAAACCTGAGCATGTAAAAATTGTTGCATCGACTAAACATTGGCTAAGATACAAATTACCAAAACGGTTAATAAGGCACGACAGTAAACCTGTCTGTATTGGACAGAAACAGAAATGGTTTTTGCTCAAATTAACAGCAAATGAGTCAGCGTTTGATTTAGTTCAAACTGATCATCCTGAATTTGACGATTGGCGTTGGGTCAGCTATTGGTACCCGGTACGTCAAGTGGTATCTTTCAAGCGCGAAGTTTATCGAAAAGTGATGAAAGAGTTTGCGCCGCATACTATGCCTTATCAACGTCAAGACCGTCGTAAACGTAGAAATTGATTATTATTGTGTCATCACTTGTTATATAGCTCACTTCTGAGTGAGCTATATATTCATTCTATTTAAATGGAGTTTTTTCTTAATATTTAACTTTTCATATCAATAAAACATTCAGAGAAATATCGTATTATTCTCATGTCGTGTCATATAGTGATTGCTTACCAACACTATAATGTTTTTGTTGTTTTCATTTTATAACTTTCGAGGACTTTCATGCTAGCTACTTTACGTCGAATCATTTTGGAATTTAGCCAAGATAATGAGCTTGAAAATGCCATGCGCCGTATGGTATCTCAAGTAAAGTTAGCAATGAAAACCGATTGTTGTTCCATTTATCTTGCTGACTATCAACATCAACATTTTGTGTTGATGGCATCTGATGGTTTAGCACAAGAGTCTTTTGGGCAAACGACCATAGATTTTACTGAAGGTCTAGTCGGGTTAGTAGGACAGCGTGAAGAACCTTTAAATATTGCTAATGCGCCAAGTCATCCGCATTTTATTCATGCCCCTGAAGTTATGGAAGACGAGCTCAATGCCTTTCTTGGTACGCCGATTATTCATCAACGTAAAGTGTTAGGTGTGTTGACAATTCAACAGCGTGTGGCGAGACATTTTAATGAGACAGAAGAAGCATTCCTCGTCACTTTAGCCGCTCAACTGGCAAATTATTTATCAAATACTGAATCGTCTGGCTTAGCTTCTCAATTTAAACAAAATGGCAAATGGCTAAAGCCGTTAAAAGGTGTTGCTGGGGCTTCGGGTGTGGCATTAGCTCCTATTATGGTGGTTCAGCTTGTTGCCGATTTAAATACTGTGGCGATTGAAGAGTGTCAAGATGTGGCACTAGAACTGACAAGACTTGCCCAAGCCATTGAGAAAACTTTTTCAGACTTTGAAACCATGTCTTCTCAGTTAGGCACTATTATTAGTGATAACAGCTTAGATATTTTTGAAATGTATAAGCAGTTATTAGATTCTTCAAACTTAGGGGGAGAGGTAGAAAGAAAAATCAAAAAAAATTGGAATGCGGAAAGTGCATTAAAATTAGTCATAGATAACTATGTACTGCAATTTGAAAGTTTAGAAGATACTTATCTGCGCGAACGCGCATCTGATATTAGGGATTTAGGTAATAGACTCTTACTTAATCTTCAATCTCTTGAGGCTCACCAACAAAAAACACCGGATGAATTTATTTTATTGGCTAACGATGTTACCGCTTCTATGGTGGCTGATTTTCAACATCAAGGTTTAAAAGGCATTGTTTCATTTACTGGCTCAAATAATTCACATGCTGCTATTTTAGCAAGAGCATTAGGGGTTCCAGCTATAATGGGGGTTGAAAGGGTTCCTTATGGAAAACTTGATAAACAAGTTGCGATAGTCGATGGATACAACGGTGAGTTATATGTTGCTCCTAATGAATCGTTAATTCGGGAATATCAACACCTCATTGTGGAAGAGAGTGCTTTATTCGATAAAGTATTTGAGGTTAAAGACCTGCCCAGTATTACACCCGATGGAAAGGCTATTGAGTTACAACTTAATGCAGGGCTAACTCAAGGTTTTGAGCAATCTAAAAATTCTGGGGCGGTTGGCATTGGTTTGTATCGAACTGAAATTCCTTTTATGGATCGTAGCTGTTTTCCTTCTGAATCTGAGCAAACCGTTTTATATAGAAATGTGTTAGCTGCTTTCCCAAAACAGTCAGTTACGATGAGAACATTAGACGTAGGTGGTGATAAGTCGTTACCTTATTTCCCTATTTCTGAAGATAATCCTTTTTTGGGCTGGCGAGGTATAAGAATTACCTTAGATCATCCTGAAATATTTTTAGTGCAAGTCAGAGCTATGATCCGTGCCAATGTTGGGCAGGGCAATTTAGAAATTATGTTACCTATGATCTCTAGCGTATCTGAAGTAGAAGAAGCCACCCGATTAATTAATCAAGCTTATTATGAGTTAAGTCTTGAATTACAATCTGAAGATAGTGAAGAGTTAGTTAAACCGAAAGTAGGGATAATGATTGAAGTACCCAGCAGTATTTTTCAATTAAAAGAACTTGCTGAAAAAGTGGATTTTTTCTCGGTTGGTAGCAATGATTTAACGCAATATTTATTGGCGGTCGATCGCAATAATGCACGTGTTTCTAGCTTATATAGCTCTTATCATCCTTCAGTATTAAGAGCGCTTAATAAAATTGCAGAAGAAGCTAATCGATATTTAGTGCCACTGAGTTTATGCGGTGAATTGGCAAGTGAACCGGCAGGAGCATTGCTATTATTAGCTATGGGCTATGATAAATTGAGTATGAACCCTCATAATATCCTAAGGATAAAATGGGTCATCAGACATGTTGAATTCAAACGAGCTAAAATTATATTGTCTCATGCGCTGACATTCTCTAATGCGAAACAGGTGCATGATTATTTAAATGAACAATTGGAGCAACTTGGTCTGGGTGGATTTGTTCGCGCAGGTATGTAGCTATGATAATTAGCACTTTAGTCTTCTGTATGATACTTGGTTGTGTAGCGGGGTTTCTTGCTGGATTACTCGGTATTGGTGGTGGCTTAGTTATAGTGCCTGCTCTTATCTATTTATTATCGAGTGTTGGTGTGCAAACTGAGCTCGTAATGCCTATATCGTTAGCAACATCGCTGGCTTCGATTATGTTTATTTCTTCATCTGCTGCTTGGGCACATCATAAAAATGGCAATATTCCTTGGACTATTACTAAAAAATTGATGGTTACCGTTGCTCTAGGTGCGCTCCTTGGCGTTTACATTGCGAGTATATTATCAAGTAATACGTTAACCATTATATTTGCGATTGCTGTAATAACTCTTGCTACGTATATGTTGTTATCCATTCGCATGGTCAAAGTTAAACCAATGCCTAAAACGAAAGTTATTGAAGGCATTGGTTTATTCACTGGGGCTATTGCCAGCTTAATGGGAATTTCGGGTGGGGCTATTTTAGTGCCGGTACTCACTTATTTCTCAATGTCTATTCGTCATGCCATTGGTACGGCAACAATTTGTGGTTTTGTTGTTGCGACGTTTGGCGTTATTGGTTTTATGATCACCGGCTTTAATCAAGACAATTTACCGCAATGGAGTATTGGTTATGTGTATTTACCTGCATTATTAGGTGTTGTTGCCACGTCTTCTTTATTTGCTCGCTTAGGCGTGAAATGGGCGGCAACGCTGCCAGTGAAAACCTTAAAAAAAATGTTTGCGGCATTCTTAATTATTGTTGCGATCAAAATGATTTTTAAATAGTAGCGCAAAGCCTTTCATTTTCCCCCTTGCTGTAGGATAATTTTGTCTGCTTAATTGTATCTATAGCATTAAGCGCTAATTGAATACCCATTACCTATTTAACTAAACTTCAGACTTAATAGAATTCTTTTAAGACAATTGAACAAACAATGAGACCTCATCATGAAACAGTATTTAACACTATGCCAGCGTATTATTAATGAAGGTACTTGGATCGAGAACAAACGTACCGGTAAACGCTGTTTAACTGTGATAAATGCTGATTTAAACTATGATGTAGCGGCGAATGAATTTCCTATGATTACGACACGTAAAAGCTTTTGGAAAGCGGCTATTGCTGAATTACTCGGTTATATACGTGGTTATGATAATGCTGCTGATTTTCGTTCAATAGGGTGTAATACTTGGAATGCTAATGCGAATGAAAATACTCAATGGTTAAATAACCCTCATCGCAAAGGCGAAGATGATATGGGGCGAGTTTACGGGGTGCAAGGCAGACGATGGTCAAAACCTGATGGAGGTTTTGTCGATCAACTTAAAAAGTTAGTAGATAATTTATCTAATGGGATAGATGATCGAGGTGAAATTTTATCCTTTTATAATCCGGGTGAATTCCATATGGGATGTTTACGTCCTTGCATGCATACGCATACCTTTTCATTACTTGGAGATACTTTGCATTTAACTAGCTACCAAAGGTCATGTGATGTGCCGCTAGGGCTTAATTTCAATCAAGTTCAAGTGTTTGTATTATTGGCGTTAGTTGCACAAATTACCGGTAACAAACCAGGTAAGGCTTACCATAAAATTGTTAATGCTCATATTTACGAAGATCAATTAGCGTTAATGCGTGATGTGCAGTTAACTCGAGAACCTTATGCTTCACCTAAATTAATTATTAACCCAAAAATCAAATCATTAAATGATTTAGAAACATGGGTAACAATGGACGATTTTCAAGTTGAAGGGTATGAACATCATCCCGCTATTGCTTATCCGTTTTCTGTTTAACCATGAATAGTTAAAAATTTAGCGAGTAATACTTCTTCCGTTTCGATATTGTCAGGGTCTTTGATGATACAGTCAATCGGACACACGCTCATGCACGTTGGGTTATCGTAATGCCCAACGCACTCAGTACATTTTTCAGGATCTATTTCGTAAATTTCATCACCAAGTGCAATGGCATTATTGGGGCATTCAGGGTCACACATGTCGCAATTTATGCATGCAGATAAAATTTTTAAGGCCATGAATGCACTTCCCAAAAGGAACAAGCTTAGTTACTAAGTTTGTTAAGATAATTAGCAATGATTATATCAAAATAAGCATTATTATAACAATGATCAGATGTGAACCTTAAGCATTTCTATAGTGGGATTGTTATTTAGGGTTATTTTTATTTAATGGAACTAATGTACAATAATTTAGCTTTGCTTTATATTGTAAAAAAAGAATAATAAAAGGTAAAACGATGACGGATCTCGATAACCAGATTAAACTAAATGAACAATTAAAAGCGCATAAAGCGGCGTTTTCAAAAACTCCTTTTCCAACTTATCAAGAGCGTATCCTTCAATTAAAAGCGTTGAAACGATTAATGTTAGAGAATGAAAGTGCCTTAATTAGTGCGATGAGTGATGATTTTGGTAATCGTTCTGCCGACGACTCTAAGTTAGGAGATATATTAACAACTGTTTCTGGTATTAATTATTGTCTCAATCGTCTTAAAAAATGGATGAAACCTGAAAAACGTCATGTGGGTATGTTGTTTCAACCGGCTAGTGCGCGAGTAGAATATCAACCACTTGGGGTTGTGGGTATTATGGTGCCATGGAACTATCCAATATTTCTAGCGCTTGGTCCATTGACCACAGCATTAGCTGCAGGTAATCGCGCTATGATTAAAATGTCAGAGTTCACACCTAAAACAAGTGCATTACTTGCAGAGTTAATACCTCATTATTTTGATGATAACAGGGTTACTATTGTTGAAGGTGATGCCTCTGTTGCTGCACACTTTTCAACACTAGCCTTTGATCACCTCTTTTTTACGGGTTCAACCCATGTAGGTAAAATGGTGATGAAAGCAGCCGCAGAGCACTTAGTTCCAGTAACGTTAGAACTTGGTGGAAAATCACCAGCAATAATTGATGATGAAATTGAATTGACTACCGCTGTCGAACGCTTAATCATGGGAAAAACATTAAATAGCGGTCAAACCTGTGTGGCACCTGATTATATTCTTTGCCCGAAAGGACAAGCTGAAAAATTAAGTGAAGTATTGGCAACCACCTTTGCGGCTATGTTCCCCTCTATCAAAGATAATAAAGATTACACAAGTGTCGTGAACGATAATCAACATACGCGGTTATTAGGATTAATTGAGGATGCTCGTAGTAAAGGGGCAATAATCAAGTCTTTGTCATCAGAGATTAACTGCAATAAAACCAGACAATTACCTTTAACTTTACTGTTAAATGTTAATGATGATATGACAGTGATGCAACAGGAAATTTTTGGTCCATTGTTACCTATTGTAGAATACGATGGTCTTGAAGAAGCCATCACTTATATCAATGATCATGAACGACCATTAGCACTTTATATCTGTAGTTTTAACAAGGAATTTCAAACACGTTTATTAAAAGAAACTCACTCAGGTGGTGTTTGTATTAATGATGCAGCCATGCATGTTGGCGTGGAAGATCTACCTTTTGGTGGTGTAGGTGCTTCGGGGATGGGAAATTATCATGGCATTGAAGGTTTTAAAACATTCTCACATGCTAAGGCCATTTTTGCACGAGGCAAATTCAGTGTTGCAAAGCAACTGTTCCCACCGTATGGCAAGCTTGTACATAAATTAGTGTATAAACTTTTTATTCGTTAACTCTTTTGCTTAAATAGAACGCCGATACATTAATATCGGCGTTATTTATATGGAGAGTAGGGGGTTAAGCTTGTTTTTGAGCGAAAGGCTGACGAGTTGTTCCGCCTTCGTCTAAGTAACGCATAATAATGGCAAAGTTAAGATCTAGTTCAGTATCAAGTTTAATTAACACTTTATGGCCGGAGCCTTTAGCATCTTCAACTAATTCACCTTTATGATTTTCCATATGCTCAAGGGTAAAACTGATATTGCCTGATGGTGTCATCAATTCCAACTGATCTCCGATTAAAAACTTATTTTTAACGTCTATTTCAATTAACTGTTTTTGGTTGTTTCGTCCAATGACTTCACCGACAAATTGTTGAGTATCGCTTTTTGAATAGCCATAGTCGTAATTTTGAGTGTCACTTGGGCGATGGCGTTGGAGAAAACCTTCGGTGTATCCTCTATGGGCTAAATGTTCCAAATCTGTGTTTAATTGTGGGTTAAAAGGTTTATCAGATAAAGCATCTAAAATGGCTTGATGATAAATCTGTGCGGTACGCGCACAATAGTAGAAAGACTTAGTACGTCCTTCAATTTTTAATGAGTGAACTCCCATTTTTACTAGTCGAGCAACATGCTCCACGGCTCGTAAATCTTTAGAGTTCATTATGTAAGTGCCGTGTTCATCTTCAAACGCGGGCATATATTCGCCAGGGCGACCTTGTTCTTGTAATAGCACAATATCATCAACGGGGTTGTTTTCTGGCATATAAATTTCGGGAGGGGTGGCGATTATGTCACCCGTTTCTGTTTCGGTTGCTGCATGAGTGTCATATTTCCAACGACAAGCATTAGTACATGTTCCTTGATTAGGATCTCTTTTATTAATGTACCCTGATAATAAACAACGTCCGGAATAGGCCATACAAAGCGCGCCGTGTACGAAAACTTCCAATTCCATTTCAGGACATTGGAAGCGTATTTCTTCAATTTCATCAAGAGAGAGTTCTCGGGATAAGATAACCCGCTCAACCCCTTGTTGATGCCAGAATTTAACGGTTGACCAATTTACCGCATTTGCTTGAACTGAAAGATGAATCGACATATCTGGAAATCGTTCGCGAACCATCATAATTAAGCCAGGATCCGACATAATTAAAGCATCGGGTTTCATTTCAATAATCGGCTGGATATCTTTAATGAATGTTTTTAACTTACTATTGTGAGGAGCTATATTGTTGACTAAGTAGAATTTTTTACCAAGTTGATGGGCTTCATCAATACCAAGTTTAATGGTCTCTAAATTAAACTCATTATTTCTTACTCGCAAAGAGTATCTAGGTTGACCAGCGTAGACAGCATCTGCTCCATAGGCGAACGCATAACGCATGTTTTTAAGGCTCCCTGCGGGGGATAATAGCTCTGGTTTAAACATAAATATCATCTGACAATAAAAATTGGGGGAAAATTATAGCAAAAAGTTTTGAGGAAAATAGTCACTGAGATCAAACTTTAGGTGGTCAAGTTAAATAATAATAGTATCCCAAGTGCCAATCATTTCTTTTGTACTGTTATTTTATACTTAGCTGAAAAAGTAGTAGTTTTACTGATAAAAAAGGTATATTTTTAATATGTCTGCTATTTTTATATAAGAAAATTAATCATTAATTAGGTAATTTTATGGGAACAGAAAACGCACTTTATACCATTTTAAGCGAAAAAATTAAGCATAATGCTTTAGTCTTACCAACGTTGCCAGAAATAGCATTAAAGGTCAGAGAAGCCGCGGATGATCCCGACATTAATTTGCATCGAATGAGCGATATTATCAGCCATGATCCTGCATTGTCTATGGGGATGCTTAAAGTTGCTAATAGTGCAATATTAGGCCGTAGTGTCAAAGTTGAAACGGTTAACCAAGCCGTTACTCGAATTGGACTTAGACAAATTAAAAGTATTGCAACGGCGATGGCTCTTGAACAAGTATTTGTTTCTGAGAATGAGATTGTTGCCATGTATTTAAAAAAATCGTGGACTAAAACGGTTGATGTAGCAACAATTGCCATTTCTTTAATGACGTTTTACCTTAAAGAGCATAAGCATCATTCATTAACGTTAGACACACTAACACTGGCCTCACTTGTCCATAATATAGGTGTTTTACCTATTTTAACTGAAGCTGAAAATCATCCTGATGTTTTCGCAAATCCTACTTTTTTACAGCAAGCTATTATTAAATTATCTAGTGATATTGGAGCTGAAATTACGCAGGCTTGGGGCTTTAGTGAAGAATTCACCAATTTAGTTAAAAACTGGAGTGATTTAACGGTTTTACCAAATGAAGTGCATTATTTAGACTTTCTTCGTGCTGGCGCGATATATCATAATATTTTTAAGAATGAATCAACGAAAAAAGTGTTATTAAAAAGTTATGTCAACAAAGGTGTTTTACCTGACATCGACTTTATGCAATCAACTGAATTTACTGACATGGTTAGTAATGTTAAAACTATGTTTAATTAGTTTTTTTATCGGCTATTGTTATAAAAAAAGGCGCATAGATTTGCGCCTTTTTGATTATTGTAAACTCACCTATTTTTAACTTTCTAAACAGTCAGTTGCTTTTAGCGAGAACTGAGCTAATAAATCTTTTATCAATCGATTTAATTCACCAGCCATTAATGAAAAGTCAGCATCAAGTCGTGCTGTCATGTCATCTTTATCAATATCTTCGTTTTGCTCTTGTAAAACGTCAAAGAATTTTAAGCGTTTAATCGCCAGATCATCACAAAGAATAAATGAGATAGCGTCATCCCACTCTAATGCTGTTTTAACTACAAATTTGTCAGCATCTAAATGTGCTTTAATTTCATCGCTTGTTAAGTCTTGGTTCTTTACTCTTACCACTGCACCATCGTCACCTAGAGCATGAAATTCTGCTTCCATACCTAACTGGAAAGGTTCGCTGAGATTTTGCTCTGTTAACCAGTCCGTCATTATTTCATCAGGAGCGCGCTCAGGAGATAGGCTAGTGACGGGTAAGGTACCTAAAACTTTTCGTAACAATGCCAAAAAGTCTTCTGCTTTGCCTCGGCTGCTGGTATTAACCACAATGATATTTTCTTCAGGATTAATATAAGCATGAGTATCTGTGACTCGTGAAAAAGCACGAGGGAGTAACTCAAAAATTATATCTTCTTTAAATTGTTCTTTTTCTTTTTTGGTTGCAGAGCGACCCTGATCGCTTTCCAAATGCGCCATTTTTTCTTCAATCATATCTTTAATGACTGGTGCCGGAAGGATTTTTTCTTCTTTACGGGCGCATAATAAATAGTTGCCATTGACAGCATGAACAGGGCTATCACCGTGTTTACCTAATGCGTTTACCCAGCCAAAATGTGACATTTCTGTTGAACCACAGGGGGTAAATAAATGTTCAGCAAGATTTTTCTCTAAATCTTTCTCGGACCACTCAAAAGGACGAGTGAAGGCAAAAAAGTATAAGTTTTTGAACCACATGAAAATAATCCTTTGCCCAAGTTTACGGGGCGAAATATAAAAGGGTTGCTATATTAACGTAATTAGACGTTACAATCATCTTTAATGTCATACTGTTATTGCATATTTTCAAAGCAAATATCAAAGCAGAGACCTTGACCTTCGGGTGATGTAGCCACTATTTTGCCATTGAGTGTATCAACGACTAATCCATGTATGATATGCGTACCTAAACCAGTGCCACCTTTACCACTTTTTGTGGTGTAGAAAGGTTCGAATAAATGATCTAGTTGTTGTTGTGAAACACCAATACCGTTATCGAAATATCGGATATGAATGGTATTATTTTGCCTTGAAATCTCTATGTTGATTTCACCTCGCTCAATATTTTCTAACCCGTGAGTGAGAGAATTGACTATTAAATTAGTAAAAATTTGTGAAATAGCACCCGCATGGCAATAGACTTCAACAGTTTGGGGACAGTCAATTTTGACGAGATGATGAGTTTTTTTTAGTTTGGGTGTGAGTGAGTTCACAATTTCATGCATGTATTTGTTTAAATCAATTTGACGAATTTTATCACTGGTTTGATCTACCGCAACTTGCTTATAACTTGATATTAAGTCTGAAGCTCTATTTAAGTTATTTAATTGCAACTCAATACTTTGTTCTGCTTTTTCAACAAAAGACTCTAAGCCTTTTTTACTTAATTTATTATGTTCAATATCTGCTTTTAACTCATTTAACATGTCTGACAAATAACTGGTTGAGGTAATTGAAACACCGATAGGAGTATTTACCTCATGGGTGACTTCAGCAGATAAGCTACCTAAAATAGCCATTTTTTCTGCTTCTAATATTCTCACTTGTGCTTTATTTAGTTCAGTTATTGAATTTTTGAGTTCTTTATTTGTTTGAGTTAATGTTTTTTCTGTATGGCTACGGCGAGTATTTTCCGCTTTTAGTTTTGTTTGTTGCTCGAGTAATTCTCGTTGTTGAGTTTCCATTTTTAACATGGTGTTGCTAAGAGAAGACGTTTTCTTAGCCACTTCCTGCTCTAAGATTAAGTTTTGCTCATCAAGTTTATTATTAGAGGACACCACTTCCGCTTGAGCAGCAGCAAGTTCCTCTCTGTGCCTGACAAGCTCTGTTATTAAATTATTATATGAGTTTTGTAAAACCGTTAATTCATTATTTTCATAGTTAATAATGTGTAGTTTTGATGCTTCAGGATCATCGACATCAAATTGATTCATTTGATCAGTAAGCTGATTAAGGGGATTGGTGAGTAATTTATTAAATGCGATGGAAAATAGAAACACTAGTGCCGCTGTTTTGACCATGGCATTACCAATTAAGAAATAAATACCCACTTCAATTCGATCAAATATTACGCGGTTGCTTGATAATAAAGTGACTGAACCTACTTTAGTGGTTCGCCCTGAAAATTCAAAAATCAACGAGAAACTATGACCAAACAAGCCTTCAGAAGTTGAGTTAATATGCTGGTAGCCATCATTTTTATTGTTTAATTGATATTCAGTTGTATTACTGACTTCACCTAGTTGGGTGATTACCTGGTTATTTTCGTCAGTGACACGTATACCTTTAATGGTAGGTATATCAACTAAGCCTTGAGCTATATCAACCGCTTGTTGAGTATTAAGCTCCCAAACAGCTCGAGTTAAACTACTACTGAAAGTGCGCTCAATGGTTAACAATTCTTTCTTGATATTATCTTTAGTATTGACATATTCAGCCCCAATTTGTACACAAGTCACCAAAAAGGTGAGTACAAAATAGAAAGACAATACTCTAGTTAATAAGGTACGAGAGAGACTTGTTTCTTTCATTGGGTGCTTCTTTGTAAATAGTACATTCTCTGATTCTATCGTTTTTGTAAGCTTATAAAAGTTTTTTTTAATACTAGCTCAATATAATTCGCCAAATTGATATAAAAAACTGATTGTTAGCTATATTTACAAGTAGCAATAATCGGGTTTAGACATAAAAGCTTCTTATAAAATTAACTCTATTGACACTTTTCTGTCATAATTCTGTCAATTAAATCAGTTTTTGTCACAAAACTGTCATTTAAAGTTGGCACAATGCGCGATAATTATTAAATTCTACTGAACAGGGTTAGCAAATGAAGATTACCAAGAGCAGCTTAAGCACAATGTTATTATTGGCCTTATCCTCTAGTGTGATGGGTGCTGATATTTCGTTTTATGGCAAAGCAAATGTCTCGGCTCAATCTTCAGATGATGGTGAAGGCTCTTATACCGAAATCAAAAGTAATGCTTCACGAATTGGCCTTAAAGGAACACATTTTTTATCTGATGAGCTAACGGTAATTTATCAAGCAGAATTTCAAGTTGATCTTGACGGTGATGACGACACGTTTACTGACCGTAACCAATATGTTGGTTTACAAGGTGCTTTTGGACAAGTGTTATTGGGTAAAAATGATACTGTGCTTAAACAGTCACAAGGAAAGGTGGATTTATTTAGTGATTTAAATGGTGATATCAAAGTATTGTGGAAAGGTGAAAACCGCATGAATGATACCTTAACGTATAAATCGCCAAAGTTTTCGGGATTTCAGTTAGGGGTAACCTATATTGCCGAAGATAGTATAGATGAAGAAGATGCTTATTCAATTGCATTGTTTTATGGGGATAAAAGCCTGAAAAAGTCTGATTTTTATGCCGCTATAGCCTTAGATGATGAGGTTAAAGGCTATGATACGATACGAGCAACAGTGCAAGGTAAAGTGTCAGGGATAGTACTTGGCGCTATGATACAATCTCAAGAAAAAGTTGACGGTAGTGCAGAGATGGATGGAATGCTTGTGTCTGCTAAGTATCGTATTGATAATTGGTCATTAAAAGGTCAATTTCAAACTGCTGATTATGATAACAGCGCTGATAAGTCAGGTATAACTGCCGGCGTAGATTATCACCTTTCTACTAGTACAAAATTATATAGTTTCTATACCAGTTTTGATCTTGATAATGGCTCAGATCAAAATTATTTCGCTGTTGGCATTGATTATAATTTTTAATCTTTTGTAAATAAATAGCAAATTTTCAAATAGCCAAAATATAAATTATTAAATAAATTCAGTGGGTTAATATTTTTATAGTAAAGTTGATGGTGTTTCATTAAATTGTCACAAAAAGTTATCAGAATGTTCATTAGTTAAACGATTATTTGAAATCAGGAAGTTGAAATGAATAGACAAATTTTGGTGGTTGAGGATGAAGCGCCAATCCGTGAAATGATTACGTTTGTTTTAGAGCAAAATGGCTTTAATACTATCGAAGCGGAAGACTATGAACAAGCGAAGGCTAAAATAGTTGAACCTTATCCTGATCTTATTTTGTTAGATTGGATGTTACCTGGTGGAACAGGGGTTAAGCTAGCTAAAACTATCAAGCAAAATGAATATACCCGTAATATCCCTATTATCATGCTAACAGCAAGGGCTGATGAAGAAGATAAAGTAAAAGGCTTCGATGTTGGCGTTGATGATTATGTGACTAAGCCTTTTTCACCTAAAGAACTTATTGCGCGTATTAAAGCGGTTATTCGTCGAGTGTCTCCAACTGCATTGGAAGAATCAATAGAATTTCACGGCATGAAACTTGACCCTGTTGCTCATAGAGTTTCAATTAATAACCGGAATCTCGATTTAGGGCCAACTGAATTTAGATTACTTCACTTTTTTATGTCTCATACTGAAAGAGTGTATAGTCGCGAACAGTTGCTTGATAATGTCTGGGGCACTAATGTATATGTTGAAGACAGAACAGTTGATGTTCATATTAGGCGCTTACGTAAAGCTATCTCAGGAGAAGGACATGAAGACTTTATCCAAACCGTAAGAGGCTCGGGTTATCGTTTTTCTGGGAAAATAAAATCAAGTGTTTAATTGTTAACTAATGCGAGTTAACACCTCGCTAAGTGCTATTATGTTCAATCATACACACTGGTATTTTTACAGGTAGAAAATTAATGCGTTCAAGGTTAGGTTAAATACCCTATATGTACTTTCGATTATCTTTAAAAGAAATCCTTTTTCAATTATTTATTGCCTTACTTGTCAGTGGAATTATTGGGTATTTTCTAGATTTAACTTTTGTGATGCTAGGTCTTTGTGCCTTAGCCTTTTTAGCATGGCATTATTACCATTTATTAAAATTGATTCGCTGGTTGTGGTTGAGTAAAAGTATTTTTCCTCCACAAGCGGAAGGGATTTGGGGGCGAATTTATGATGGGCTATACCGACAAAAGAAGCAGCACCGTCATAAGTTAAAGCAACTTAATGATAAGATTCGACAGTTTAGAGATGGGGCAGAAGCACTACCCGATGCTGCATTAGTATTATCAAACGAGCTCACTATCTTATGGGGTAATAAAAAAGCACAACGTATTTTAGGCGTTCGTTGGCCCAGCGATGTTGGTCAACGTATTGATAATTTATTACGATTCCCTGAATTTACTCAGTACCTTGAGGCGAATAACTTCGAACATCCTTGTCTTATACCCTCTCCTTATAACAATGAAATGAGAATTGAGTTACGCTTGATGGCTTACGGCTCTGATCAAGTGCTGCTTCTAGCGAGAGATGTGAGTAAAATTCATAGATTAGAAGAGATGCGCCGCGATTTTGTCGCCAATGTTTCACACGAATTGAAAACACCTTTAACCGTTGTTCGCGGTTATGTTGAAATGGTGCAATCAACTGAGCATGCCCTCAATCCGCATTGGCAAAAAGCCTTTAATACGATCGAAGGTCAAGTAACCAGAATGGATCGTTTAGTTGAACAATTATTAATTTTATCTCGCGTTGAAATTCAAGCAGATGAAGAAGATAAACATGTTGTTGATGTGCCTAAATTATTACATGCTTTACTCGAAGATGCTCATTGGCTTAATCAAGACAAACAGCACACTATCACAGTAGATATAGACGAATCTATTCAACTTATTGGTATTGAAAGTGAATTAAAAAGTGCTTTTTCAAACCTTATTTCAAATGCAATAGGTTATACACCAGCGAATGGGAATATCACAGTGTCTTGGCAGCTAGAGAATAGCAAAGGAAAGTTTTCTGTTAAAGATAATGGTCCGGGTATAGGACCAGAGGATATCAACCGTATAACAGAACGTTTCTTTCGTGTTGATAAATCGCGTTCTAGGGACACTGGAGGGTCAGGTTTAGGTCTAGCAATTGTTAAACATGTGCTAAACCATCATAATGCGGAATTATCAATTGACAGCCATGTGGGTAAAGGTAGTGAGTTTATTATTTACTTTGAACCTAAGTGTGTGCGTTAATCGCCATCATCCGTTGCTTCTGAGCGCTTAATTTAACTATTAAGCGTTTGTTTTTCTCTCTCCATTTTATTTAAATCCTGTCATATAAGTGTCACAAAGTTTAAATATAATTGTCACATAAAGTTTTTATAGTGTTCACAAATCATTTAAGTTACGCCATTAATGAGTGCTGTTTTTAAGCTTTGGTGTAACATTACAACTCTCATTGGAGAAGAATATGAGTTTGAAGCGTTTATTAAGCGTTATTAGTTTAACCACTATGGTGAGTTTCTCAGCAGCAGCTGTTGATAAAGACTTACCTAGCTATCAGAAAGTGAGTGGTATTTCAGGTAATGTTTCATCAGTTGGTTCAGATACATTAGCAAATATGATGACCTTTTGGGCTGAGGAGTTCAAACGAACTTATCCTAATGTAAATGTACAAATTCAAGCGGCGGGTTCCTCTACAGCGCCACCTGCACTAACAGAAGCAACGTCTAATTTAGGGCCAATGAGCCGGAAAATGAAATCGCGTGAAATCGAATCTTTTGAAAAACGCTATGGTTATAAACCTACAGCGGTAAGAGTTGCCATAGATGCGCTAGCGGTTTTTGTTCATAAAGATAACCCACTTAAAGGTTTACGAATTGATCAAGTAGATGCTATTTTTTCAAATAATCGTAAATGTGGACTTAATGACGATATTGACCGATGGGGCGATTTAGGTTTGACAGGGGAATGGACAGGTAAAGACATACAACTTTACGGTCGTAATTCTGTTTCAGGTACGTATGGATACTTTAAAAATAAAGCCTTATGTAAAGGTGATTTTAAAAATAGTGTGAACGAGCAGCCTGGTTCAGCGTCAGTTGTTCAGTCAGTATCTGCTTCATTAAATGGTATTGGTTATTCAGGTATCGGATATAAAACATCAGGTGTAAGAGCTTTACCATTGGCTAAAAAAGGTAATAAATTTGTTGAAGCAACAATGGAAAATGCTATTTCTAAGAAATATCCACTTTCACGTTTTTTATATGTTTATGTGAATAAACACCCAAATAAACCATTAGCACCAATGGAAGCTGAATTTTTGAAAATGGTACTATCTAAGTCGGGTCAAAAAATTGTTGAAAAAGACGGATATATTCCACTTTCTCGTAAAGTAGTTGAAAAAGAATTCAAAAAACTAGGCTTAACATTTTAATGTAAACTTAGAGCACTTAGAGCACTTAGCTTCTAAGTGCTTTTTTATTTTACCAATAACAAACTATTCACTTTCTGACTAAAGCTAATATCATAAAACAAATCAAATAATTTTTTTACAATAGGATGTTGTTGATTTTTAAATAGATAATAAAAATCGAGTTGTTTGGTTAAGTCATAACGAATCGTCTCTAAACATGTTTGCTCATTAATGGCGACCAAGTCTGCTATCCGACAGGCTATGTAGCAAATGTGATGTTTATATAATTCATTCTCTGTTTCATCAGTATTTTTATCCGTAGGGACTAAAGGCGTTAAGCTAAAATCAATACTTCGGGCGATAGTGCGAGGTAATTGCCAATATTGAGCTAGAGCACTACCGATTAATTGAGAGTTAATAGATAGTTGAGATTGACAGTAAAGCACACGCTGATATAAAGGTTGTTGCTCTTGGTATACAGATGAAACCTCAGGACAAGCTGATAATATGGCCATATCACCTAAGTAGCGTAATAGACACTGAGTTGAAATATCAGAAGCATCTTCAATTAATAGTTCTTTTGCAAACAATAAGCCTAAGCTACTTGCTAAATAACTCGCATTCCATAGCTTTTGGTACGATATTTTGTGTTCTTGGCTTTGAAAATCAATCTCATTTTCAATGGCAAAATGCATGGCAATATCTTTAACTGTACCTACGCCTAAATAAACAATAGCGTGATTGATACTGGTAATAGGCTGCATTAATGCAAATGATGGCGAGTTAACCCGATTTAATACTTTAGCTGTAATTTGAGGATCCGATTTAATTAAATCAAACAACTCATTAGGTTCAAAAGCTTTTTGTGTTAAAGGTAATAGTAGAGGGTGTGGTTTACGAAAGCTTTGGCAAATGTGTTCTATGGTTTGCTTTTGCTGGCTATTGTTAGGATCGGTATTTAATAAGGTTAAGGTAGAAAATGCTTCAGGTAGTTCAATATCATCAACATTAAACTCTTTGTTGCTTTCATCTGCAAAGTCAGTGGCTAATTTGGTTTCGGTAACTACCTTTGTGCTTTTTTTTAATGAGACGTTTCCATTTGTACGTAAATGAGTATGTTTATGTGTTTTGGGTTTTTTTTGATGATTTAAACGCCATATTATCAACAAAAGTACACTGAAAATAACAATAGAAAGAGTAACTTCCATGAACATTTGAAAATCCTTATTTCGGAAAAGTCTACATTAGACAAGACGAATATATTAACCAATTAATTGAACACCTGTCAAAGTTAAAATTACAAGGTTTTTGGGGGATATGAAAATAGCTACAGGACAAGCGCTCTGAAACATTTATTGCGGCTAAAAAGGCGTGCCTGTGTTGATTGCTAAGGAAATATTCAGGGTTTTAAAATGCTCCTGTTCGTAAGAAAGTTCAGAATTTACAATTGGACGGCTCACTAGCCAATTTGAGTTAAGATATAATGTTAATACCTCTTCTTTGACAATGATGTTTTCAGCTTGCTGATTTTCACTTTTACGTTGTTGGCATAACAAAATGGCAAGTCTGAGCAAAGCACATAAACGATTAAGTTTTTGGGTATCGAGAATGTAGCAATGTTGGCTATCTATGGGCGTTATTTTTTTACGTTGATTACCCACTAGCCAAGCTAAGGCTTTTTGTTGTTCTTGATTAAAGCCAGCTAAATCAGCATGTGACAAAATATAATAGCCGTGCTTATGGTATCCAGACGAATTGATATCAAAACCTAATTCATGCAATTTAGCAGCTGCGAGAAGTAACTCTCCATAAATGGGTTGTTCTAGTTGCCAAGTGTGTTTAATTTGTAAAAACCAATGCTGACAAAGTTGCATAACTTGTTGAGCTTGGCTGGTATCAACATTAAAACGTTCAATTAAACTATTAACGGTTCTTTGACGCACATTAACTGTTTTAAAGTCATTAAGTTGTTCATAAAGCACACCTTCTCTTAATGAGTATTGACAGAAACTCATTTCTTTAATTTTTAATGTCTCCATAACGGCAATCAATATTGATATACCAGCGCAAAGAATAGATCGTCTATTTTCTTTGATCCCGTCAATCTTAATATCGTCAATATGTGTAAATGTTAATAATTGGGCTTTAAGTTGATGAACTTGGCTGAGGGAAATGCCCTGAGGAATAGCTTCATTAAAGTTAATGGCGGTATAAATACTTTTAATTGTGCCTGATGTGCCAATGACTTCTTCCCAACTGTTTTTTGTAAATCGTTTTACTATCGATTCAACTTGGTGAGTTGCAGAATTAATTGCGTTTGTGAAGGCATTTTCGTCGATCTTGCCATCAGGAAAAAATTGAGTTTGATAGCTAACACAGCCCATATTAAGGCTGTCTAAAATTTGGACTTTATGATTGATTCCAATAATGCACTCTGTACTTCCGCCACCAATATCAATAATCAGACGTTGTTTATTGCTGCCTTGATTAAATGCTACACCTTGATAAATCAGTCTGGCTTCTTCATGACCTGAAATAATTTCAATATCAAAAGGAAACACCTGCTGTGCAGCTGCTAGAAACGCTTCAGCATTTTTAGCTTCTCGTAAAGTATAAGTGGCCACCGCACGAAAATTACTTTGCGTAAGGCCCTGAGTGGTAACGGCTAAACTCGCTAACACTTTGATGCCACGATCTATGGCTATTTGATTTAAGTTTTTATTTTTATCAAGACCCTGAGCGAGTTGTACGCGATATTTTTCTGAATGAACAATTTGTAAATGTTGTTCTATATTACGTGCTAGCACAAAGTGAAAACTGTTAGAACCGATATCAAGAGCTGCTAAATATTCAGAAGCGGCATGATCAATACAAGGAGTTATTGCCAAAGTTGCATTCACTTATTTTTCATTCAAATAATCAGTTAATAATAGACTATCTTCTTTTTCCTTTTGAACCAAGTAATGATAGATATCTATTTGTGAACGTATGTCTGGATTGTTTCCTTTTGTCACATAAGTATTGTTTTGTTCTTTATTAATGATTCGAGCTTTTACGTTATCACTAAATTGTAAATTGAATATGTCGATAATGCGTGCTTTAAGTGTAGGGTCATAAATAGGACATGCCACTTCAACTCTTTCATCTAAATTACGCTCCATCCAGTCTGCAGAGCTAATAAATAACTGTTCATTACCGTTATTATGAAAATACATGACTCTAGGGTGTTCTAAAAATTGATCGACTATAGATATCACATTGATATTTTTACTAAAGTCTTTATGACCTGGAATAAGTGCGCACATCCCTCTTACAATTATTCGTATTTTTACCCCAGCAATACTAGCTTGGTAAAGCTTATTAATAATGCCAGGATCAACTAAGTTGTTTAGCTTAATACTAATTTCAGCTGTTTTTCCTTCGGTAGCGGCATTCGTTTCATTATCAATAAGTTGATAGATACGACGACGAGAGGTTAAAGGGGAAACAATTAAATGATTGAAACGAAAACGTTTATAACTATGTTCAATAAAGTGGAAAACATTATCTACTTCTTGTGATATTTCTTTATGTTTTGTGAATAATGCAAAGTCAGTATAAAATCTGGCGTTTGCTTCATGAAAATTGCCTGTTCCAACATGGGTATATCGAACCATTTTTTCATTTTCTAAGCGGGTAACTACACATAGTTTTGCATGTACTTTTAAACTTTCGATGCCAAATTCAACATCTATACCAGCATCTTTCATTGCTTTAGCCCATTCGATGTTTGCTTCTTCATCGAAACGAGCACGTAATTCAACTACAACGCTAACACGTTTGCCATTTTTTACCGCTTCAATGAGCGATTGAATAATTCTTGAGTGTTTGGCGACACGGTAAATATTAATTTTGATATGTTTAACTAAAGGATCATATGAGGACTGACGCACAAACTCAGTGAAGTGCTTAAATTTGTGATATGGATAGTAAAGTAGAATATCCTGATGAGAAATAGCGTCAAAAATAGAATTAAAGGCATTAAACCGTATCGATTCAATCGCGGGTAATTCAATCAGCTCCCCACATTTATTTCCTAAGCTAGGAAACTTGATGAAGTCTTTAAAATGACGATATCTGACACTGGGTGACAAACTTTCATATTCTCGTATTTTTAATGATTTTCGTAAATAACTGAGCATATATTTTGGCATATGTCTGTCATGAACTAACCTGACCATGTCTGCTTTTAACCGTTGTTTTATACCTTTAGACATTTGATCTAATAAACTTTCATCTAATTCGTCAGTTAAGTTATATTCAGCATCACGAGTGAGTTTCATCGAGTAGGCATCAATATAATCGTAATCAAAAATACCAGCAAAAAGTTTGTCGATGAAAAATTCAACAACGTCATCTAAGATCACAATATATTTGGGGTTATCACCATTATTTGTTGGCACAACAATAAAGCGTTCAATATCAACTCTTGGAATTTCAACTAAGCAAAACTTTTTTGTAGTGCCTTTGTTTAACGCTACTAGAAAATAAATACCATCATCATCAATGCAATGGGTTAATTGTGTTTTAGAGTGGATAACTATCGGGGTTATATGACGTATGATCCTATCGTCAAATACTTGCTCTAGCCATGAGATCTGTTTAGCCGTGAGATATTTTTCAAACATAAGGGCATCAGGTGCATCATATAAGGTATGTATGCCTTTTGTTTTTAATAGCGAAAAAACAAGATCTGACGTATTTTGAAATTTCGTAGTGAGGGACTCAACTTTATCTTCGACGGAGAACTGTAGGTTTGTCCATTTTCCGCTTGGTTCGCCTTGTGCCGTTTCTAATATAGCTCGACGGCGAATTCCGGCAACCCGAACGCGAAAAAATTCATCTAAATTCGAAGAGTAAATACCTAAAAAGCGAATGCGTTCAATTAAAGGAACAGAGTCATCACTAGCTTCTTGAAGTACTCTTTCATTAAATGACAGCCAACTTAGCTCTTTTTCAAATAGATTATTCCCTTCAACCATTCTGTTTATATACACTTTTTAAGATAACGAAGATGTAAAAAGTGTATATAAGCAATATGACATTATTAAGACAATGGTGATGAAAGGGTGTTTAAATCACAATTATATTAGCGTGATATATCGACCATTAAGTCATCAGCTAAACTTTCAATCTTTGATATTAAAGAGTCTATCGAATTTTCTTCAATTGTTATTGTTGCTTTGGCTTGAAATAAATCTTGTCCAGAATGCGCCGCACTAACCTTCTTACTGACTAATTTTAAGAGGTTACCACCTTGTTGATGAACGGTAGAACTGATTTCTTGTACAATACCCGCTCGATCATTAGCCGTCAGTTCAAGTACCAAATTGGCAGCATTCGGGGTAGGGGAAGCATATGCAACTTCAATATTTATATTGAAATCAGGAAGTGTATTTAACGCATTGATAAGATCATCAGTGTGCTGGGCAGTCACGGCAACTTCAATAACACCAGCAAAAAAACCGGATAAATGATGCAAACTACTGGTTTGCCAATTTCCGTGGTGTTGTTTAATGATATTTGAAAGTTTGTCGACAAGTCCTGGTTTATCTGGGCTGGTAAAAGAAATAACGAGATGGTTCATATATCATCCTTACTGTCTTGGAAAAGGTATTTAGGGATATCCTAGCTTGATTTATGGGTAACTTATACGGCTTTACTTAACTGAGAGAGTTCTTTATTTAACTGATATTCATCACCAAGGTTAAGTTCGATGAGCCGTTTTAAATAACCAATACTATCGATGTCGATCGCATTACAGCGTAATCCAATTTCATCGCTTGTTTGATGGACGACAGCAATATTCATTTCTATGCCGGCATCATCATTAGTTAAACTAAAACGGAGTACCCCTAACTTTTTTAATAATGAATCGTTAGTTATTGGGCGATTGACTAAGGCACCGTTAAGGGAAATATCATGGATTTTAACTGGGTAATGTTGCTCTTCTATTTCTAAAGAGGCATTAATTGAAAACAATACTCGAGTAAATTGACGTCTATTTTCCATGATATAAAGGTAAATTAGCGAAAGATATAATTAGCATAGCCGGATTTAAAAAAAAAGACACCCTATTTACTCGTAATCCTTTGAAGGTAAGTGTAAATATAGGTGTCTTTCATTGCTCTATGTTATTTAAAGCAATCGTGTTATTTGGTCATTCTTTTGTATTTAATGCGATGAGGCTCTATTGCCGCTGCACCTAAGGTTTTCTTCAGCCATTCGTTATAGTCGGTAAAGTTACCTTCAAAGAAGTTTACTTGTCCTTCATCTCGATAATCAAGAATATGCGTAGCAATACGATCTAAGAACCAACGGTCATGTGAAATAACCATTGCACAGCCAGGGAATTCTAATAAGGCTTCTTCAAGTGCGCGTAATGTCTCTACATCAAGATCATTTGTTGGCTCATCCAGTAGTAATAAGTTACCGCCAGTTTGAACGAGTTTAGCTAAATGAACTCGGTTGCGTTCACCACCAGATAAATCACCAATAAATTTTTGCTGATCATTACCTTTGAAATTAAAACGACTACAATACGCACGACTGGGTATTTGATAGTTGCCAATTTCTAGAATTTCATGGCCCTGAGATATTTCTTGATAAACCGTATTTTTATCATCCATGTCGTCTCTGAATTGGTCAACACTGGCTAATTTAACAGTTTCACCTAATTCAACTGTACCAGAATCAGGTTTTTCTGCGCCGGAGAGCATTTTAAATAGAGTTGATTTACCCGCACCGTTAGCACCGATAATACCGACAATGGCACCTTTAGGAATACTAAACGTTAAGTTATCAATGAGTACTCTGTCGCCAAATGATTTTGTTAATCCGTTAACATCTAATACTTTATCCCCTAAGCGTGGACCCGGTGGAATATAGAGTTCATTGGTTTCATTACGTTTTTGATGTTCTTGATTATTGAGTTCTTCAAACCTTGCCATTCTAGCTTTGTTTTTAGACTGACGCGCTTTAGGATTTTGACGTACCCATTCAAGTTCTTGTTTAATTGTTTTTTGTAAAGCACTTTCACTTTTTGATTCTTGTGCCAACCGTGCATCTTTTTGTTCTAACCAAGAAGAGTAGTTACCTTCCCATGGAATTCCATAGCCACGGTCTAGCTCTAGTATCCAGCCAGCAACATTATCTAAGAAGTATCTATCATGAGTAATTGCCACAACTGTACCGCTGTAGTCATGTAAGAACCTTTCTAGCCAGGCAACAGATTCAGCATCTAAATGGTTGGTTGGTTCATCTAATAAAAGCATGTCGGGTTTTTGTAATAACAAATGACATAATGCAACACGGCGACGTTCACCACCACTTAACACGCCAATTTTTTGATCCCAAGGGGGAAGGCGCAAAGCGTCGGCGGCGCGTTCTAAGGCATTGTCTACGTTGTGACCGTCATGGCTATTAATTATATCTTCTAATTGACCTTGTTCTTTCGCTAGGGCATCGAAATCAGCGCCTTCTTCTGCGTATTCCATATACACTTGGTCAAGACGTTTCATGGCATCTTTTACAACAGAGACGGCACTTTCAACAACTTCACGAACGGTTTGAGTTTCATCAAGTTGAGGTTCTTGTGGTAAATAACCAATTTTAGTGCCAGTTAATGCTTGAGCTTCACCTTCAAACTCTTTATCAACACCGGCCATAATACGTAAAAGAGTTGATTTACCTGCGCCATTTAAACCTAATACACCAATTTTGGCACCGGGGAAAAAAGAAAGTGAAATGTCTTTTAAAATTGTGCGTTTTGGCGGCACAACTTTACTGACGCGATTCATTGAATAGATAAATTTATCTGGCAAAGCCATGGGAAAACCTTTTATTTTTAAAGAAAGTTAAATTGCTAGTATTTCAATTAGTGCTAGTTTAACGGAAGACGCAAGTAAATGAAATTCGAAATTCACTCACTAAGCATCATCAAATTCCGCGCTTTGCTTAGTTCATATTCAGTACTTTTTTCAAAGGCGCTAAATATGCTTCAAAGTTGCGCCATTGTTCTGTTGCACTTTTATAAATAGGTTGGCGTACTTGCTCTGAGCTGGGGGTTTTAATATTACGTTTTGTTTTATAGAACTCAAGGCATGACGGCTCATATGCTAAACCACAAAAGTCGAGAATTCGTCTCACCTGTGATTCTAAATCGTCTACCACGTCTTCATGATTTACGGTTAAAACAAAATCAGGCAATACCTGATGCCAATGATTCATTAATTTAAGGTAGGCTTGGTAATAACGACCAATATCTTCAAGGTTATAGCTGAAGTCTTGTCCCTCAGCAAATAATTGCTTATAACCACTAAAACAACAAGCCATAGGTTTGCGCCTTGCATCTATAATTTTGGCATTTGGTAAAATTAATCTAATCAATCCTATGTGTAGAAAGTTATTAGGCATTTTATCGATAAAAAACGGAGCTTGTTCTCGGTAAACACGTGTTTCATTAGTAAATTGTTGGCCAAATTGCTTGAAATAATCAGGATTGATTTCGTTGAGGTTTTTAGGGTATTGGCTTTCTTTATTATTTGGGTTTCGTCCTCTTAATCGTGAAGCTAAACCTAAGATATTGTGCAATTCCATGGTGCCATCAACTTGGCTGTGTGAAGCGAGTATTTGTTCAAGTAATGTTGAACCTGCACGTGGTAACCCGACAATAAAAATTGGATCTGGGCTATTAAACCCTAAATTACCTCGTCGTTTAAATAATTCAGCTGTACAGTATTTTATTTGATCATCAATTTGTTGTTCTATTTTATTAATATCAAAACCATTTTTGGCTCGCTGCAACTCATTACCTTGTTGATAAGCTTTAAAGGCTAGTTTGTACTCTTCTCTATCTTCAAAGGCTTTTCCTGTAGCAAAGTATAGCTGAATACTATCGAGGATGGCTAAGTCTTTATTTTGTTGCTGTGTTTGCATTTGACTAATTTCATCATCACTAAAACGATAAGTTTTAGTGTTAGCCAAACTCCAATAGGCGTCGCCAAAATTAGGATTTAATTGGTATGCTTGTTGATAAGCCGCTACCGCTTTTTTTATATCACCTTTGGCTTTAAGTGCATGGCCTAACTGTAGGTGAAAACCAGGAACTTGGCTGTCTTCATTAATAATATGTTCAAACAAAGTAATGGCTTGTTCAATGCTACCTAGACCTGTTAAAACATTAGCTTTAGCTACTTTAAAGCTTAAGTTTTCAGGTTGTTTCTGCAAGAGTTGCTCAACTTGTTGTAGAGCTGCTTTGTATTTACCTAAGCGAATGAGTAAGTTGAGGTACTGGGAGCGTGCTTGAAGATGGTTAGGGGCTAATTCAAGAGCGCTAGCGAGAAGAAATTCGGCATCGTCATAAACTTTTAGCTCTATTCCTATTTCGGCAAGTAAACACATACCTTCAATATGATGTTTGTTGTTTTGCAAAAAATGGCGGCAAATTTGCTCTGCTTTTAAGAATTTACCTTGGTGCATATTTTCTGTCACGGCAAGTAACGCAGGAGGCAGTTTTTTTAATTTAGCCAATTGGTTTGCAGCGGCTTGAATCTTGTCTTGTTGCTGTGCTTTACGATAGATCTCTATTAACTCTTGCCAACTTGCCACTAAACAGGGATTTATTGCTATGGCATTTTCAAAGGCATGCTGAGCCTGTTTAAGTTGCTTTAATGAAAGATAATTATAACCTTGCTCTTGATAAGCTCGGCTATGTTTTTTATCGAGTGAGAGCAATTGCTCAATACTGTTTAATGCCTGCGAAGCAGCCTTGTTATATCGTTGCGCTACAGCAAGTAAATACCAGAGTTCAGTTTGCAGTTGTTTGTCAGTGGTTTCTTTTAATAGCGTTTTACTTTCAGCTATCGCGTCATCAAATTTAGCTACTTGGATCAATTGTTGAATTGATTTTAATTGTACTTCAATTGAGGGAAGGTTTTTTGTATCCAACGATTTAGCTCCGCGCATGGTTAAAAGGTGTTCAAAAATAGAGTAAGTACATTACCAATAAAAAGCCGCTTGATGTAGATATCAAACGGCTTTTTCGACAAGCTTAGTACTTAACTTAATACTCAGTTATGTTTTATCGCTTAATAAAAGTCATAAGAGAATCTAAAGCCAATAGTTCGAGGCCTATTCGTTACAACTTTCGGGGTAAACTGTTGAGTGTCTATGTATAAAATAGCACTTTCATCAGTTAAGTTATCAATAAACAACTCTGCTTTCCAAGAGTCGTTAGTTACACCAAAACTTATATTAGCTAATACGTAGCTGTCTTGTATATAACGACCGCCAGCAAATGTTTTACCATTGCTGTCCTGGTAATTTACACCAGAAAATACATCGGCTTCTTTTTCTATACTTAAACCTGAACCTGTACCATAAATAAGATTTGTAGCATCTTCGGTTACATAAGCATCCATTGTCATGCCAGCAAGTCTTTCGCCAGTATAACTAATTGAACCATTAATATAGCCCGTCATATCTCTATTAATATTGTAAAAGTATTCGGCACGTAGGTTACCTGAAAATTCAGCAGAATACGGTAGTCTACTGCCAACACTAGGTGCAATACCGACAAGCTCATCATTAACAGAGGTTAGCTCAGTATCTATAAAGCTAAAAGCACCACTGATGATTAGGTTATCAGTAGCTACCCAGCTAAAGTCACCATCTACACCTTTAATTTCAGCATCACCAACGTTGTCAGTAAATACTAAGAAGCTGATGTTAGTTGGGTCAAAGCGAGATGTTTGTAGGTCCGATATTTTTGAATAATAAGCGGTCGCATTAAAGCGTAATGAGCTATCGAGTAAAGTCGATTTAAAGCCTAGTTCAATATTGTCTAAACTATCTGTTGTTGAATAAACCGGAATACGGAAACCGTCAAAAGCACCGGCTTGGTTTTTAGCTGAACCACCACCAACACGGTTTGTAACTGGAGGTCTAAAACCTTCAGAGTATGAGGCAAATACCATCACGTCATTAGATATTTTCCAATCAAGTGATGCTTTAATAATAGTATCATCTACCGTCAGTGTACCGCTATCATCAAGTAAGCTCGTATCTAACTGACCACTAGCAATTGCCGCTTGAAATGCCTCCGTGTCTGCTGCAGCTTTATCTCCCGCGTTAGGATCATCAGCTTTATAGGTGGATAAAAAATATTCGGTTAAAGCGGTATCACTACCATCACCGAATGCTCGTAGTCGGCTACTAACGTCAACGGTTGATGTAGAACCTTTAAAAGTGTCGTCAATTTGATACCAACGTGCACCAAAACTTGCGGTAACCGTTTCGGTTAGGTCATATTCTAGCTGACCAAATACCGCTATTTGATCTATAGTATGGGTAATATCATTAACAAAGCTTACTTCTGACGGGAAAGGGCCACCATTACTGTTAATCCCTTCATTACCTTTGAGTGTTGTCGATAAGCTTGAGAATTTTTCTGTGTTAGCTATGTTGAATTGGCCAACAGTCGATAACTCTTGTGAATCATAAAAAACACCCGCAGTGATGCGCCAGCGATTTTCTGCTGAGGTATTTACACGTAATTCATGAGTGATGCGTGAAGTACTGGTTTCTTCTTTATAATATTTCGTTGGATCAAGACATTCTTGTGCTTCAGGTGTGCCAGAATAGTTACATACATAATATGCAGCAAATGAGCCACCATTGGTATAGCCGGTGTAATCAATTGTTGAATTAATATCTCTATCGAGGTAGCCACCCGTGTAAACAATATCAAGTTGATTAAGTCGACCTTCTAAAGTCCAAGTGGTTAAGCCAAAATCATCGTTGTTGTCTTCTGGAATAAAACGGTTGGTTGATGATTCACCCTCAAGATTAGCATCGTAAGCAAATACACCTTCGGTATCAAGAGATTGCTGAGTATGTTGAACTAAAAGTTCCCATTCATTATTGATTAAATACGATAAACCAAAACGAGCGCCCGCGTAGTTTGCGGTATTAAAGTTTTCTTCAACTAGTGCATCATTTTTGGGAATGGTAATAGGAACATTTTTAGCATCTGTTAATACGCCACCAGATATTCTACTAATAACTTCAGCGCTACCAATATAGCCACCTTCACCTGGCACATTTAAGATATTGTCAATCCAGCCACCTTGGTGATCATTATAAGTTGCTACGCGAACAGCAATATCATCGCTCAAAGATAAATTAACGTAGGCTTCAACAGAGTTACTCATATCACCACCCTTAGTCGTACGGGCACTGGTGTCAAAACCAGCAGCAAAACCGTCATGACTAGGTTTTTGGGTAATTAGACGTACTGTTCCTGATTGAGAGCTAGCACCAAAAAGAGTGCCTTGCGGCCCAGGTAATACTTCTATACGTTCAACATCAGTTGCGTAAATATCTAAATTACGACCTTGCATCGAGACAGGCTGTTCATCTAAATAGAATGCAACGGATGGTTGTAAAGCTTGTACCGAAGAAACGGCGATGTTTGTTTGGGTAGTTGCTGCACCACGAATATATATTTCGTTTTGTCCAGGTCCTGTTCCTTGAAAGACTACGTTAGGTAAGAATTCAACGTATTTGTCAAAATTAGTAACCCCAAGTTTTTCTAAACTATCCCCTGTTAATGCAGTAACTGTGACGGGAACTTCTTGAATAGACTCAGCTCTTTTAGTTGCAGTAACTTCGATAATTTCTATTTTAGCATTTTCTTTCTTGACGACTTCTTCTGCATAGAGAGAGTTAGATGCTCCCAGCGCTACTAACACAGCACAGTGCAGTTTAGTAAATTTCATATTTATTATCCCTTGGTGTATTTGATTATAGTGTCAATATGATGAATTGATATTATTAGAGTTCTAATTATATTTGACATTATACATAGCTTAGCAACATATATCTTTTATTTCAAAGTCACTACTAGTGTGGTTTTCTAAATATGGCTTATGTACAATATTCAGTTATTTACTCTGCGATTTAAGTGGATATAATATCAATACAAATCAAATTAAGGGGAATGGCTTGCCTTCAACAGCGAAAAGTCAATTAAATAAAAAGGTATTTGTTAGTGCCTCAGCCATTATTATTGGTCTTCTACTTTATACCGCGGCATTACCAGAACAAGCTCAAAAGTTATTTACAATAGTTCAGGCCGCTATTATTGATAACGGTAGCTGGTTTTATGTACTTACCGTGGCATTCATTTTCTTTTTTGTCATATTTTTAGGACTTTCACGCTATGGCGATATTCGTTTAGGCCCTGATCACGCCACCCCTGATTACCCATTAGTTACCTGGCTTTCAATGTTATTTGCTGCGGGCATGGGAATAGGATTAATGTTTTTTGGGGTGGCAGAGCCGCTTATGCATTATTTGTCTCCGCCCACAGCAGAAACGGGTAGTGTAGCTGCTGTGCGAGAAGCCATGAAGATGACATTTTTTCATTGGGGTCTTCATGCATGGGCTATTTATGCCATTGTCGCTTTAGTTTTAGCATATTTTAGTTATCGCCATAAATTACCCTTAACTTTACGATCGGCATTATATCCATTAATTGGTGAACGGATTTATGGCTGGCCAGGGCATTTAGTTGATATTTTTGCTGTTGTGAGTACGGTATTTGGGGTCGCAACCTCACTAGGGTTAGGTGCTTCACAGGTGAACGCGGGTTTTGGTTATTTATTTGGTATTGACGTATCAACGACCAATCAAATCATCATTATGGTAGTGATCACTTTATTTGCAGTTATCTCTGTTGCTACGGGTTTAGATAAAGGTGTTAGAAGGCTTTCTGAAGCGAATATGATACTGGCGGTAATTTTACTTACGTTAATTTTTATTCTTGGTCCTACTGTCTTTTTGTTACAGGCCTATTTACAAAATATAGGTGATTACTTAGCGGATATAGTACATAACACCTTTAATTTGTTTGCTTATAAAAAGACAAACTGGATAGGTGGTTGGACTATCTTTTATTGGGGATGGTGGCTTGCTTGGGCTCCTTTTGTTGGCTTGTTTATTGCTCGAATTTCTCGAGGCCGTACCATTAGAGAATTCATCATAGGTGTGATGTTAATTCCTACTATATTTACGTTATTGTGGATGACCATTTTTGGTAACAGTGCCATTGATTTAGTATATAACCAAGGGGTTGTCGCCTTAGGAGATATGGTAAGCAAAGACTCCTCTGTGGCATTATTTGTTTTCCTCGAAAATTTCCCATTATCAACAGTATTATCGTTTTTCAGTGTTTTAATGATCATTGTATTCTTTGTCACTTCTTGTGATTCTGGTGCCATGGTAGTGGATATGCTTTGTTCGCACGGAAAAAATGATACTCCACTTTGGCAGCGAGTATATTGGGCGGTAGGTATAGGTGTTGTTGCTGCGATTTTGCTGTTGGTTGGTGGACTTAATGCGCTTCAAACTATGACTATAGCAAGTGCTTTACCCTTTGCTATAGTATTGTTGCTGGCTATTATTGGTTTAATTAAAGCATTGCGAATAGAAGCTTTTAAGCAAGAAAGTTTATTAATTACTGCCATGCCTCATTCAGATGGCGATAATGACAGTTGGCAAACCAGATTAAAGAATATTGTTGATTTTCCAAGCAAAGGGAATGTGAACAAATTTATTAATCAGACGGTTGCTCCTGCCTTAGAGTCAGTAGGAAAAGAACTTAGCAATAATCAGATACAGGTAGAAATATCATATGAAGATGGCTTGAGTTTAGTGGTTGATCATGGTGAAGAGAAAAAATTTGTTTATCGTGTTGTTGCCCGAAAACATCTTCAACCCGACTTTGTTTGTGATGATGATGAAGATGAGCAAAGTTATTATCGTGCTGAAGTGCATTTAGCGGAAGGTGGGCAAGATTACGACATTATGGGATGGTCAAAAACGGCAGTGATCAATAATGTGATTGATCAGTATCATAAACATCTGCACTTTTTACACTTAGTGCGTTAAGGCTGACCATGTGTTATTGATTCCCCAAAGCCATTGTTTTTGGGGAATCACATGTTGTTAATCATGGCGGCAAGGTATTAATTATTGACTATCGCTTTACGTTCTTTTTTATATTCTTGGTACGGTTTAGTGTCGGCTTTCAGGCAGTCGCTCTGTTGGCTTTCATTTTGCGCGTTATTAATGCATTCGCTTTTTTGATAATCTTGACCTGCTTGGTAAAGGTCTTTGTTACTGCAAGCGGTGAGTAAACATGAAAATAAAATCACTCCCCAAAATTTATTCATACTATGATCTCGTATTATTTATTAATAGCTATAAAGCTTAGGATAAACGAATAGGGGATTAGTTCAATAAAAGCAAAGGTTTCCGTTTTATCACTTTTTACCCGTAAAAATAATTACATCACTAGATGATGACCATAAAGGATATTTCGCCATTACTTTAGTAAACATAGCACTTTGTAAATAACGAGTGAGCCATTGTTTAACCTTAGGATAAGGGGAGTGTAAATACCATTGACGTTCTACTTTGGCAAATTGACGAATAAAGGGCAGTAGGGCTAGATCAGCTAAACGTTCCTGATTATCAACTAAATAATGAGAAGTATGTAAACGCTGCTCTAGATCTTGAATATAGCGTTCACATACCTGACGACATTGTTCAAGATTTGTTTCATGATAACGTTTAGCACATTTATATTGTTCTAGTGCCTGTTTAAATTCATTATCAAACTGATTAATGAGGGTTAACATCTCATCTAACTGTTTTTTATCTGAACCGAGCAAATTATTAGGATCTTTTTGATTCAGCGCCCAGAGCATTATCTCTAAACTTTCATCAATGACTTGTGCTGAGGGTAGTACTAATGTTGGTACTGTGCCTTTAGGTGATGCGGCTAACATTTCAGCAGGTTTATTTTTTAACACAATATCGCGTAACTCTACCGGTTCGGTTGCTTTATAAATAGCGAGTCTTGCACGCATAGCATAAGGGCAATTTCTCAATGAATATAGTATGGGTAATGTCATCTAGGGCTAATATTTATTATGTTTCGCTAATTAGCTTACTTTAGCGGTATTCAGCAAGCAAATATACGGGTAAAATCTCATTATTGAAATTATGCACTCAGTTTTAATATCTAGTGTTCAATTAGATATTAGCTAACCAATAGAAAATAAGTTGTAAACATGAATCCTAAAATTGAATTATTAGCACCCGGTGGCGATGTTGATGCGATTAAAGCGGCCATAATCGCAGGAGCAGATGCGGTGTATTGTGGTTTAGATACCTTTAACGCTCGAAATCGTGCCGCTAATATTTCATTCGATGAACTTGTTGGAGTTATTCGTTTAGCCCATGAGTATCAATGCCAAATTTTCTTAACCTTAAACATTGTAATACTTGAACGCGAATTTAAGACGCTCGCTAAATTATTAAGTAAGCTGGTTAATACCACCTTAGATGGTGTCATAGTACAAGATATTGGTTTGTGCTACATTCTGCAAAAGTATTTTCCATCGCTAGATATTCATGCTTCTACCCAGCTAACTACCCATAATGTTGGGCAAATACCCTTTCTTAAAAAGCTGGGAGCTTCGCGTGTTAATTTATCTAGAGAGCTAAATTTACGTGAAATAACGGCTATGGCTAATGCAGGACGTGAACATGATGTATTAACCGAAGTGTTTGTTCATGGTTCGCTCTGTGTTGCATTTTCAGGTTTATGTTACTCAACGTCTGCCAGTGTTGGCAATTCAGGTAATCGTGGTCGTTGTAGCCAAGCATGCCGTGAAGAGTATGAAACCACTGAATCAGGTAATAACTTTCCTTTAAATATTAAAGACAACTCCGCCTTTTTTGACTTACCTGCGCTTATTGATGCTGGCGTGCATTCATTTAAAATAGAAGGGCGTATTAAAGGTGCAAGCTATGTCCATACGGTTGTGGATAGTTTCCGCAAGCAAATTGATGGCTTTGTTACGACAGGCGAATTAACCCAAGATGGTGAACGCTTATATAAAGTATTTAATCGTGATTTTTCTAATGCCTTTTTACGCGGTGATTTAAATCAATCAATGTTTATTGAAAATCCGCGCGATAATTCAAAAAATCATGCACTTAAAACATATGGACTTGATGCCAACAATTCCATTTCGGTTGTACAAATTCAAGAAGTAGAACAAGATCTTAATAAAGAGAAAGATCAAATAACGGCAACGGTTTTTGATAAAATTAAGCACCTTAGCATTGAAAAGATCCCATTGTATTTGTCATTTTCTGGTGATGTGGGTCAGCCACTATCAATTAAGGTAACGACTGAGCGCGTTGTGAATGTACCACTTAAAAAAGGTGAACAAACGCAAAAACAAACGTTTATGGTTAACTCCGAGCAGTTATTAACACAAAGTGAGCAATTTGGTATTGATCAAGCCGCGATTGAAAAACGTTTTAAAAGTATTGCGGGAGCCGAGTTTGATTTAAAAAATATTAACATAGATGATTTAGCATCTAATGTGAGTATCCCATTTAAAGCGCTAACAGTAATGAAGAACGAAGTTGCTTCATTGTTAAATAACAAAAAAGTGTTGCCAGAAGTTGTTCTTCCTAAACTTGATAGACACAGCAAAGTGATTGCCACAGGAAGCAAACCACAGAAACGCGCTAATCTGTCGATATTAATTTGTGACCAAGATGATGTGGCTTTAGCGAATGAAACTGACGCCGCTATTTATTTTAAATTACCTGACGCTTATAAACGTGGTTGTACTAAATACGTTGATTTTTTACAGAAAAATCCACGATTAATCCCGTGGTTTCCGTCAGTGTTAATTGGTAAAGATTATGACGTAGCACTAAATATTTTAGAACAAGTTAAACCTGAATTGATTGTTACCAATAATACAGGCATTGCTTATCGCGCATATGAGTTAGGAATCAAATGGATTGCAGGGCCATTTTTAAATACAACCAACTCTTATGTGTTATTAGCGATGCAAGAACAATTTAATTGCAGTGGTGCGTTTATTTCAAATGAGATTAACAAACAACAGATAAAAACCATTGCCCGCCCTAAAAACTTTAAAATGATGTATAGCATATATCATCCTATTTTATTAATGGCGAGTCGTCAGTGCTTCTTCCAGCAAAGTGTTGGCTGTGAAAAACCACGGATAGATAATGGCTGTATGCTCTCTTGCGATAAATCTACTAGTATTACCAACCTTAAAGGTGTGTCGTTTGCAATCGACAAACAAAAAGCAGGTTATCCCAGCATTTATAACCAAGATCAGTTTTTAAATACTGATATTATTGATGATCTCGCTGATTTATTTGATGATTTTATGATAGATCTCACTAATATTGGTTTTGGTGATAAAGAGACACCTGACAAAGTGATGCTTATTAAACAATTTGAACAATTACTTAGTAGTGAATTAGCGGATGATTTACCAGTTAAAGATACGTTAGGCGCTATGGTGCCACAAGCTACTAATATTCAGTATTTTAATGGATTGTAGTCGGTATAGCTGTTGTTTGAAGTGGTATGTTTTTAGATAAAATATATCACTTTATTCACTTATTTACCTTGATAATGATACATAGAATTGAGCAACCGTTCGAATATTTTCCTTTGAGTCTCATAGGTTGCTTTAATATTTCTTACGATTAGTTAAATATTCGCGAATATTTAACTTGGAAAATATAGCTATCACAGTAACAACATTCCCCTTCACCAGGTAAATTAAGCTTGTCTCTTTACATAAAATTAATTTAATTATAACCTACTAGCAATGGACTCTTTTTAAATTAAATGGAATTTACTATGTCTTGGACGAAACTCAATAAACAAATTAGCGCGCATTCCCTGATGGCTTTAGACGCCTTTACTTGTCGAGACTATGGGGTCAAGCTAGATCATGATTTCCCGTTTCATAAAGTTAAATTTACTTGCCAAGCTTTAGCAATGCTCGCTCAGTTAAACGACTACGACCAACAAATGGTAGCCAGAGATATAGAGCATATTTGTGCACACCCTAATTCTACACATTCAGTAAAACACAGTCGCAATCCTTTACGTCGTTTATGGCGTACTAAATATCCGTTTCGTAATTATCATTATTTATTAGCCTATACCCATCAGGATGATCAAATTAATATTGATGACATTCTTTTTGATGTGCAATTAAAAGGCCCTAAAACTAACTTTTCCGCTGAACGCACTATGCTTTATCATGTAGATAGACAAACATCGGCAACTTATAATAAAGCACTGGATGAAGAAGGAATTGACGAATTAAAAGGCGCATGGAATAGAAACCCAAACCCAACAACTAAAGTAAGTACAAGCCATGCCGCTGTTAATGGTATGCTAAACGAGTTAGATAAAGCTGCGTGGTTAATGGGGACGCATTTAGATACCGCCTATCAAAGTGATAGTATAAAAGCCTATACACTTTTTCATAACCCAACTGATAATCCAGGGTTAGATTTAGTTGAATGTGCCTTTGATAAGAGCCAAGGGCAAACCTCGCATAATGCTCAACACTTAGCCGCCGTATTGGCACAAAACAATCAAAAAGGTAAGAAAGTCAAGTGGGTGGCACATAGTCAAGGGGCAATTATCTTTTGCTCTGCGCTAGAGCACTATCGTATTAAGTACGGCAAACTTTTAACCACTCAACAACTTGCCATACATGGTTCGGGCGCTAATCTTGACCGACTTAAACGTGTGGCGCATAACACAGGGATGACGATTAATTCTATTCGAAACAATCCTTATGATTTAGTACCTAATATTGCGGGTACAAACGATCTATCAGGAAGTAGTTTAGCCCGCTCAATTAAATTTGGTAAATACCTGGTAGCAGATCCCGGTATTAGTCCGCATACGTTACCTTTTTTAGGGCTTAAAACCTACGCAGATCAATTACAATTGTTAGGTAATGTTCCCGCGGCAACAAAAGTAAGGAAATTCGTCCATACTCTACCTCTAGGTGACAAAAGAATATGATACAACTTATAAAAGCTTTGTGGCGTGGTTTTGTTGGCGGGCCTGATTTTAGTCGTTGTACAACACATCGCTTTCTTTTAGATGCCCAACAACTCAGTATTGATTTACCTGACAGTAATCTAGCATTAGCACCCGGTAAGATTGATTTATATTTTCCTCACACATCTACCTCGTGGTTTGAACAGCATAAAAAAACATATGAGCAGCATCATTTTGTACGTGTAATAACAAAAAATTGGATGTATGTGCCTCCTATAGCTCTATTCCCAACTAGCGAATATGGCATGTTAAGTTGTCAACTCCGGATAAAGCAAACTGATACAATTAATGTATTAGATAAAGAAGCCTTGTCACAATACGTGACAAAAGCGTATGACGATTACCATTATGGACCTAATGGGGAAAATACTAAAATTCGTCAAAGGACTGAAGAAAGATTCAGTAGAAGCTCATGTAATTGGACCGAAGAAGAAATAGAAGCTGAAATTGCTCTTGTTATAGAACTAAATGGTTATCAAACACTAGCGCCCGCAATCCTTAAAACTTTTAATCAATTGACTTGGGTATTTTATCGGGAGAGCAGAAATAATAATAATTCCTACCGTGAATTCTATTGTTTACCTTTAAGTGAAAACAGCTTTTTAGAAATTAAATTCAGTCATCAACTTGACCGTCCTAATAAACATAAAAAATGGGCAAAGCATGCGTTAGCGTCACAAGAGCGGATTATGGCATCCATTTATCTTGATGATTTACCGCAAGAGCCTGCTATAGAGCATAATGTTGATTAAACTTATTAAAGCTTTTTGGCGTGGCTTTGTTGGTGGATCTGATTTTAGTCGTTGTACAACACATCATTTTCTTTTAGATGCCCAACAACTTAGTATTGATTTACCTGACAGTAATCTAGCATTAGCACCCGGTAAGATTGATTTATATTTTCCTCACACATCTACATCGTGGTTTGAACAGCATAAAAAAACATATGAGCAGCATCATTTTGTACGTGTAATAACTAAAAGCTGGATGTATGTGCCTCCTATAGCTCTATTCCCAACTAGCGAATATGGTATGTTAAGTTGTCAACTCCGGATAAAGCTAACTGATACAATTCATTCTTAATGACATATTAGTACCACTTGGTTTACAGCATACTTATTTCTCAGTTAATGACGTTAACTCATCTAAAGTCATGAGTGGTTACTACGTGGGTTATCCTGATGATTTTAAAACACTTGACCAAGGTTTTGTAGCAACTGCCGAAGATGTTGGAATATTTTTACGCGCGTTAAATGATGGAACATTATTTACCGAACAAGAACAGGCGATATATACCTCAATTTATCAATATGAACATACGGGTTGGGTAATTGGCTATTATAGTATTGCTCGTTATTACCAAGATATTGATACTGTAGTGATACAGTTTGTTAACACTGTTGGTGATAACACTCTGATCTTTTCAAATGTTGTTTATGATCGCATTGTGCAAATGTTAAAAAAGAGATCATCAACTATTTAAGGGGCGAGTTAAAGGCAAAGCATTTGTGTTTTTTGCTAAGCCATTTAATACAGATAATGGAAAGATCAAAAAATGAAATCTCGAACGAAGAATGATCAGTTTGGACAAACATCTAAATAAATAATCAATAGCAGCTATTGCTGGCAGAACGCCAGCAAGGTTAAGCGGCATAAGGATAGGCTTTTTAACGCCCATGAATTGCATCATTATTTAGAGACAAAACCTTATTTGAACCTAGCTGTCTATGGTAAAGTAATGCTGATTGAACCATACGAGCGTATTGTCCAGCTACTTAGCTTGGGTATTAACCTAACTTGAATAAACTAATTGTAGGCATATTGTGAAAACTCTGAATTTTTCATTTGATAATCAATTTTTAAAACATTTTCCCGCCGACGAAATTGCAGAGAATTATCCGCGACAAGTTAGTCAGGCTTATTCTTGGGTAACCCCTAAAAAAACAGCAGCACCGAAACTTATAGCATTAACAGAAGCGTTGGCTTTAGAAGTTGGTTTTAATGTTGATGAAAACATAGCGTTATTTACTGATGTATTTTCAGGTAATGCACTACTTGATGGCATGCAGCCTTATGCGATGAATTATGGCGGTCATCAATTTGGTCATTGGGCAGGGCAACTTGGTGATGGTAGAGCAATTAACTTAGGGCAAATAACAACCGATTCAGGCTTGTTAACTTTACAACTCAAAGGTGCCGGGCCAACACCCTATTCGCGAACAGCAGACGGCTTAGCTGTATTGCGTTCTTCTATTCGTGAGTTTTTGTGCTCTGAAGCTATGTATCACTTGGGTATACCAACAACACGTGCGCTGAGTTTATGTTTAACGGGTGATGACGTTATACGAGATATGTTTTACAACGGTAATATTAAAGCGGAGCCAGGGGCGGTAGTGTGTAGAGTATCAAAAAGCTTTTTGCGTTTTGGTTGCTTCCAATTACCTGCCAACCGCGGTGATAAACAGTTATTAAAGCAATTGGTGGATTATTCCATTAACCAAGATTTCCCTCACTTAGGTCAGCCATGTAAATCCGTTTATCTTAAATGGTTCCAAGAAATCTGCGAGCGTACTTGTCAGTTAATTGTGCATTGGATGCGGGTAGGTTTTGTACATGGTGTTATGAATACCGATAATTTATCTATTATTGGTGAGACTATTGATTATGGACCTTATGGTTGGATAGATAATTTTGACTTGCATTGGACGCCTAACACTACTGATGCTCAAGGTAAGCGTTATTGTTTTGGTGCGCAAGCGGAAATTGGTCAATGGAATTTGTTTCAACTGGCTAATGCGATTTATCCATTAATCGAAGATGCGGCCCCCTTAAATGAAACCTTGAATAATTATGCTACTTCGTATCATCAAGCTTATGGTGAAATGATGGCAAGTAAATTGGGGCTTGAACGTTATATCAAAGATAAAGATGATGCTTTGTTTATTGAATTAGAACAATTAATGACAGCATTAACGCTAGATATGACTATATTTTATCGGCTGCTGGCGACAGCAACACGAGAAAATAGCTCAGATGTACTACAATTTTTTACTCCTTGTTTTTATGAGAGTGAAGACTTTACTGATGAGGATGTTACAAAATTAACGCAATGGTTAACCCTGTATTTTGAACGTTTAACCATGAATGAATGTGATGATGAGCAACGCCGTATCAATATGAATTTAGTTAATCCTAAGTATGTACTTAGAAATTACATTGCACAGCAAGCTATTGAGCAAGCTGAGCAAGGGGATTATCAGTTACTTAATACGTTACAAACGGTATTTAAAAAACCTTATGATGAACAGCCAGAATTTGAGCAATTCGCCATGAAACGTCCGCAGTGGGCTAAAAATAAAGCAGGTTGCTCAATGCTGTCTTGTAGTTCATAAGGATTATTCTGTTGGTGATGACTTACTCTTTTCCTTGAGTGCCATTTTTTTCATATATTGTAATGCGGCAACTTTAATAATATCTCGCCATGAAATAATACCAACAGGTTGATAGTTGTCATTAATAATAGGTAAACACGAGATGTGGTGCTGATGAAAAAGCATTACCGCTTCATTAAGTGAGCTGCTCTCATTGGTGGTAATTAAATCCCTACTCATGATTAAATGTACTTTTTTATGCAGTAACATACTATCGCGAGGGATTTCTTTACTTGTGCCAATGTAAGGGCTTAAGTGCTTATATAGCTCTCTATCGGTTAATACACCGGCTAATTCTTTATTATTGAGCACTAAAATATGATGGATGTTATTTTTTTCGAAAAGTACTTTTGCTTTGTGCAAATCATCATCAATATCTAGGGTGATTAATTTTTTAGACATTATTTGGCTAAGACTCATGGTCTGTTCTCCTGCTTTTCGAACTTGTTTTACTTAGAGATTTTACTCCTAACTGACTAATAAGATAAACATAATTTACTTATTTTACGAGTAATAATTACCTGTCACAAAAGTGTCACACAACTGTCTTATAATTCCTGCAATTATTTAAAATAGCTATTTAGGATTATTAAGTGACAATCGCGTTAAAATCAACAGGTCCTCGGCAGTTGAAAAATGCACTAGCAAAATGGCTGATCACGCTAGGTGGCATCAGTGTGTTATTTACATTAGTGCTTATTTTTATGTATTTACTCTATGTGATTAAACCTATTTTTGCTGCTGCGGAAATAGAGAAAAAACAAGAGTTCGAATTAAGTAGTACCAGTAATGTAGCTGCTATTGGTGTTGATGAACTTAAAGAGTTAGCGTATGTCATAAATGAAAATGGTCAGATTGAGTATTACACCCTTGTTAATGGTGTTGATCATAAAATTGGTGAGCAAGTTTATAGCCAACAATTACTCCCTGAAGGCATGGAACTTGAACAAATTATCGATATAAGCCTTGAAGAAAAGCTCTTTGTTGGAACGAATGGTCAAGTTCAATTAGTGTCGCCTAAATTTATCGCTCAATTTTCTGAGGGTACGCGCCAAATACTCCCCAACATTACGTATCCTTTAAGTGATGAATTAATTGAGGTTGACCAAGAAGGTCAAGGGCTATCTTTAGTCTCATTTGCGATGAATGATGAACGGGCAATCTTTGTTGCATACACAAATGATAACCGATTAATTAAAACAACATTAGTGGCTGACGATGATTTTACCTATGATTCAGCCCATGAAGTTTTATTCCAAGAAATTGAAACAAGCGTTAATCATTTTGATGAAATATTAGTAACGCCAGATTTATCAATGGCGTTTGCACGCTCTGATAATCAAGTGTTTGTTTATGACTTAAGCAATGATGATGACGTAGTTTTAAAAGCGACTATTATTCCTCAACTTGCTCAAAATACAACAAAGCCACTTAACATTACCTCGATGGCATTATTGTCAGGTAGTAGTTCTATTTTATTGGGTGATAGTAGTGGACAAGTGAGCCAATGGTTTGAAGTTGCGACCGACAATGGACGAGAATTTAAAAAAATTCGCACCTTTGACGTAGCAGATAACAAAGCTGTTGCCTCAATACATACAGAGCAATATCGTAAAAGTTTTTATACATTAACCACGAACGGTGAGCTGGGGTTATTTTACACAACCAGCGAAGCTGATTTATGGCGTGGTCAATTAAATGAAAATGCGCCGAGTCATTTTACCATTTCTCCTCGAGCAGATGCTTTATTGTCGCTTAGTGGTAATCGTTTTTCATTATTCTCTGTGGAAAATGAACACCCTGAAGTTACTTGGCAAGCACTATGGGAAGAGGTTTGGTATGAGGGTTATCCTGAGCCAGAATATATTTGGCAATCAACCTCAGGTTCTGACGATTTTGAAGCTAAATTTTCTTTAGTACCTATTTCGTTTGGTACTATCAAAGCGGCTACTTATGCTATGCTCTTTGCAGTACCTATTGCATTAACTGCGGCAATATACACCGCTTATTTTATGACCTCTTCAATGCGTAGGAAAATTAAACCTACTATTGAGATAATGGAAGCATTACCAACGGTAATTTTGGGTTTTCTTGCTGGTTTATGGCTTGCGCCAATTATTGAAAAATACCTGCCCGCAATTGCTTTATTGTTGTTGTTTTTGCCTCTTTCTGTCTTTTTAACTGCTTATGCTTGGTATAGGTTACCTAAAGATTTAAAAAGTAAATTACCTGAAACATTAGCACCTATTTTTCTCATTCCAGCAATGCTACTAGCTGCTTATGCTGCGTTTAGTTTGTCTCCTGTACTTGAACACTACTTTTTTGGTGGTGATGTTCGACAGTTTATTACTAATGATTTAAATATTGATTTTGACCAACGTAACGCTTTAGTTGTTGGTATTGCGATGGGCTTTGCCGTTATTCCAACGATCTTTTCTATGGCAGAAGACGCTATTTTTAGCGTACCTAAACATTTAACGAGTGGTTCGTTAGCGCTAGGGGCTACACAATGGCAAACATTAGTCAAAGTGGTGTTGTTAACGGCGAGCCCAGGAATTTTCTCGGCGATAATGATGGGGCTAGGTCGAGCTGTAGGCGAAACCATGATAGTACTGATGGCAACAGGTAATACCCCAATACTTGATTGGAACTTCTTCGAAGGAATGCGCACGTTAGCGGCGAACATTGCCGTTGAAATGCCGGAATCAGAAGTAGGGAGTTCGCATTATCGTATTCTCTTTTTAGCGGCATTTGTTTTATTTGTATTTACTTTTATTTTCAATACAGTGGCTGAGTTTATACGTCAGCGCTTACGTGAAAAATATAGCTCGTTATAAGTTAAGGAACTGAAGAATGAATAAGTGGTTTAAATCTGGTTCCCCATGGATTTGGTTATCGGCGGGTGGTGTCAGTCTTAGTTTGATTTCTGTATTGGGTCTATTGTGGCTGATTGCTTCAAGAGGCTTGTCATATTTTTGGCCTGCAGATATTTATCAATTTGAAATGCTTGATGAGTCAGGTAAAGAGTCAACGGTTATTGGTGAGATTTATGATCGAGAATTAATTCCAGTGGAACAATTAGTTCACTTAAATATTAAGCTAGACCCAGAACAAGAAACCATAGAGCGTTATTTAGTGAAAACAGGTAATCGTGAACTTGTGAGTTTAGATTTCCGTTGGTTATTAGTACCTCAAATTGTGAAAAAGTCGACGCCGGATAACTTAGTGGTAATTGAACGTCGCACCAATGGTAATTTTTATGGTGTTATTGAACAGTTGGTATTAGATGGTAAAGCAGTCTCAATAGATAAAATGCCTGAAATGCTCCATCGTGTTGAAGACTTTCAAACGCAAATAGCGTCGTTACAAAAAGTGGATATTGGTGCCATTAATTATCAATTAGAACGTTTGAGATTGAAAAAACGTAAACATATTTTGGATCAAACATTAACAGATGAGATTGCTAAGGATCTTGAAACTCAAATTCAAACATTAAAAGATGAATATCAAATACTTGAAACTGAGTTAATGGCACTAAGAGAGAAAGTATCGAGAGATCAGCTTATAGTTAAAGTCATGGATAATTCTTTGGTAACTATTAGTTTTGAGAATATTTTACAAATTAACTTCAACAATAAAATGAATGTCATTGAGAAATTGCAGTTGTTTTTTGTACAGATAGGAAAATTTGTTACCGACGACCCAAGAGAAGCTAACACTGAAGGGGGCGTATTTCCGGCTATTTTTGGCACAGTGTTAATGGTATTACTGATGACAGTGATTGTTTCTCCATTAGGTGTTATTGCTGCTATTTATTTGCATGAATATGCTGGTAATAACGGATTAACTAAGTTACTTCGCATTGCTGTTATTAATTTAGCTGGTGTTCCTTCAATTGTTTATGGGGTGTTTGGATTAGGCTTTTTTGTTTATATGGTGGGTGGCAACTTAGATCAACTATTTTATGCTGAAACCTTACCAAGCCCGACGTTTGGTACACCAGGAGTTATGTGGTCAGCCATTACGTTAGCTATATTAACTTTACCTGTTGTTATTGTATCTACTGAAGAAGGCTTAGCACGAATTCCTTCAGCAATGAGACATGGTAGTTTGGCATTAGGTGCGACAAAAGCGGAAACCTTATGGCGAATTATATTACCTATTGCTAGTCCAGCTATTATGACGGGCATTATTTTAGCTATTGCACGTGCGGCCGGTGAAGTTGCACCCTTAATGCTTGTTGGTGTTGTCAAAATGGCACCTAATTTACCTTTAGATGGCAACTTTCCATTTCTACATTTAGATCGTAAGTTTATGCACTTAGGATTTCATATTTATGATGTTGGCTTTCAAAGTCCTAACGTAGAAGCGGCAAGACCTTTAGTTTATGCAACTGCATTGCTCTTGGTTACTATTATTGTCACGTTAAATATGACGGCAGTAACTATACGAAACCGCCTAAGAGAAAAATATCGTATGTTAGAGCATTAATTGATTTATCAATGTTTTAACTAGAAGGTTTAAAAATTTAATAAGTGTAAAAGAGAAAAATATGATTTCTGTTAGTCCTAAAGCGATTTTACAATCACAGACGAAATTAGATCTAAATAATCTGTCACCTGAACAAGTGGCATTAGAAATAAAAAATTTAGATTTATATTATGGTGAAAAACAGGCTTTGCAAAATATTTCAATGTCAATTCCTAAAGGACAGGTCACCGCTTTTATTGGTCCTAGTGGTTGTGGTAAATCGACATTATTACGTTGCATTAACCGTATGAATGATTTGGTTGATATTTGTCGAATTGAAGGGGAAATTAATCTTCATGGAGAAAATATCTATGGTAAGCATGTTGATGTTGCCGCCTTACGACGAAAAGTAGGCATGGTATTTCAACGTCCTAATCCTTTTCCAAAAAGTATTTATGAAAATGTCATCTATGGTTTGCGTATCATGGGCGAAAATAATCGCCGAGCACTCGATGAAGCGGTAGAAAAGTCTTTACGTAGTGCTGCGCTTTGGAATGAAGTGAAAGATCGATTACATGAAAGTGCATTGGGTTTATCAGGTGGTCAGCAACAACGTCTAGTGATTGCACGGGCTATTGCTATACAGCCTGAGGTATTATTACTGGATGAGCCGACCTCTGCTTTGGATCCTATTTCGACCCTCACCATTGAAGAGTTAATCAATGATTTGAAAAAGCAATTTACGGTAGTGATTGTTACTCATAACATGCAGCAAGCAGCACGAGTATCTGATCAAACTGCATTTATGTATATGGGCGATTTAATCGAATATAGTGATACTAATACACTATTTACCACCCCAAGCAAGAAGAAAACTGAAGATTATATTACTGGCCGTTACGGTTAGCAGTTGACGATAAATTAGGAGAAGGCAATGGATAATTTAAATTTAGGTCGTCATATTTCGGGCCAGTTTAACGAAGATTTAGAACGTGTTATTAATCATGTGATGCAGATGGGAGGCTTAGTTGAAAAACAATTATCAGATGCGCTTTCCGCAGTACATGATGCCGACGAAGAACTTGCACGCAAGGTACATAAAAATGACTACCAGATTAATAACCTTGAAGTAAGTATCGATGACGAATGTACGCGAATTATTGCAAAGCGTCAGCCTGCCGCTGGCGATTTAAGATTAATCATGGCAATAGTCAAAACCATTGCTGATCTTGAACGTATTGGTGATGAAGTTAAGAAAATTGCACAAGTGGCTTTAGAGAGTCTTTCGGGCCAACAAAAAGACTTATTAATTAATTTAGATAATTTAGGTCGACGTGTGCTTGAATTTCTACAAGCGACACTGGATGCCTTTACACGTATGGACGTAGAAGCAGCAATCGCTACTCATCAAAGTGATGCAAAAATCGATCGTGAATATGAAGCCTTAATGCGCCAATTAATGACTTATATGATGGAAGAACCTCGTACTATTCCACAAGTGATGAGCGTTATTTGGTCTGCAAGAGCATTAGAACGAATTGGTGATCGATGCCAAAATATTTGTGAATATATTATTTATTTTGTGAAAGGTAAGGTTGTTCGCCATACTACAGCAGATGATATTAAAAAAATCTGAGTAAATTGATCTAAATACACTATGATTAAATAGAGACTTAATCATAGTGAAAAAGTCATTTTCTAATGCGGCTAAATAAGTTAATATCCGCCGCGAATAACAATAAAGAGTTAACACTCCTGGAAATAACACTATGGCCAGTAATTCAATTTTAGGTGTATTTGCAAAATCACCTATCAAACCATTAGAAAAACATATTCGAATGGTGAACAAATGTTCTAAGCAACTAGTTCCATTCTTTGATGCAGTTTATGCAAAAGATTGGGCAACAGCGGGAAAAGTTAGAACAAAAATCTCAAAACTTGAGCGTGATGCTGATGACTTAAAAAGACAGTTGCGTATGGAATTGCCCGGTGGGCTATTTATGCCAATTGATCGTACAGATATTCTTGAGTTGTTATCACAGCAAGACAAGATTGCAAATAAAGCGAAAGATATTGCAGGACGCATTATTGGACGTAATTTAGAAATCCCTGAAACGTTACAGGCGCAATTTACTGTTTATCTACAACGGAATATTGATGCTATTGCCAAAGCGGCTGAAGCCATTAATGAATTAGATGATTTATTACAAACTGGGTTTCGCGGTCGAGAAGTTGAATTAGTCGACAAAATTATTCATCAATTAGATGAAATTGAATGTGAAACGGATACTTTGCAAGTAACTATTCGTAAAGATTTACTTGCAATTGAAACAGACATGAATCCTATTGATGTTATGTTTTTATATCAAATTATTGATTGGGTAGGAGACCTTGCCGATTTAGCAGAAAGAGTTGGCGCTCGATTAGAAATTTTACTGGCTAGAAAATAAGGGTAGCTCATGGAAATATTATTATCACATGGCTCAACCTTAGTCATGCTAGCCGCGATTGTTGGCTTTTTTATGGCTTGGGGTATTGGCGCAAATGATGTCGCTAATGCAATGGGGACATCGGTTGGTTCAAAAGCATTAACTATTAAACAAGCCATTATTATCGCTATGGTGTTTGAATTTGCTGGCGCATATTTAGCTGGTGGCGAAGTTACATCAACCATTCGTAAAGGTATTATTGATTCAGCTTTCTTTATCGATACCCCTGAATTACTTGTATTTGGTATGATTTCAGCACTCTTTGCTGCGGCAACTTGGTTACTTGTTGCTTCTGTATTGGGTTGGCCTGTATCAACGACGCATTCAATTGTTGGTGCTATTATTGGTTTCGCTGCTGTAGGTGTTAGTGGTGATGCTGTTGAATGGGGTAAAGTTGGTGGCATCGTAGGAAGTTGGATAATCACGCCACTTATTTCAGGTGTTATTGCTTTTATCATTTTTAATAGTGCTCAAAAGCTTATTTTTGATACTGATAAACCATTAGAAAATGCACGGCGTTATGTACCTCTTTATATGTTTTTGGCGGGATTTGTACTTTCGTTAGTCACGATAAAGAAAGGGTTAAAACATATAGGTTTGCATATTGATACTTTGGACGGTTTTCTCTATGCCATTGCTGTTGCGGTAGTCGTAGCGTTTATCGGTAAAATATTTATTAACCGTATTAAATTTGATGAAAAAGTGACGCGCTCAACGCATTACGCTAACGTTGAAAAAGTATTCGCAACCTTAATGGTCGTTACTGCATGTTGTATGGCTTTTGCTCATGGTTCTAATGATGTTGCTAATGCGATAGGTCCACTAGCAGCGGTTGTGAGTATTGTTGATAACGGCGGAGAAATCGTTAAAAAAGCTGCTTTAGTCTGGTGGATATTACCATTAGGTGGTTTAGGTATTGTTGCTGGTTTAGCCTTGTTTGGACATCGTGTTATTGCGACTATTGGTAATGGTATTACTCATTTAACTCCAAGTAGAGGTTTTGCTGCTGAACTCGCTGCCGCTTGTACTGTTGTTATAGCTTCTGGTACAGGTTTACCTATTTCAACCACTCAAACCCTCGTAGGAGCTGTTTTAGGGGTTGGAATGGCAAGAGGTATTGCAGCCATTAATTTAGGTGTAGTACGTAACATAGTCGTTTCTTGGGTCATTACCTTACCGGTTGGTGCAGGCTTATCTATTTTATTCTTCTGGATGATGAAAGCTATTTTTATCTAATAGCTTACTCTAGAATAGAAAAAGGCCAATCAATGATTGGCCTTTTTTATTAATAAATCGTGTCGGCAGTTAATTAATCGTTACGTGCGGTAACTTCAATTAAATGAAAACCAAATTGAGTTTTTACAGGACCTTGAACGGTATTTACTGGAGCTGTAAATACGACATCTTCAAATTCTTTTACCATTTGTCCTTTTCCAAAAGATCCTAAAGCGCCACCTTGCGTTTTAGACGGACAATTTGAATGTTCTTCCGCAACTTTAGCAAAGTCACTCCCATTCTCAATTTCAGCCTTAAGGGCTAAACATTGTTCTTCGCTGTCGACTAAAATATGTCGTGCTGATGCAGTTATCATAAGCTGATTTACTTCTCTGTAATTAATTCCCCTTCACAGTAACGTATTTATTATTATTTTAAAATTCAAAAATGATATATATGATAAATGTTTTAATGCAAATACGTTATATGATTGATAAAAGTCAAAACAAGTTGATTTGATGAGCAGGGATAAGTGGTTTTTTTATGATGGTTTATCACTAAACTGATCTGGGTTTTATAGATAATCTACTGATATATGTCACGTTTTATTTTTGTGTTAAAAAAAGTGATATTTTTTCAAACTATTTAGTTAAACCACGCTACCTTAATTATAACGATGACAAATTAATTCATTTACTGCTTAGGAATATATGTGTTTGAACGAAGTGACGAAACGCTCATAAAACAAGTACTCAAAGGAAAGAAATCTTCTTGGATTACTTTAGTTAAACGTTATGAAAAACCTTTATATAATTATGCATTACGTATGGTGAGTCATCGAGAAGATGCTTTAGATTTAATGCAGGACGTTTTTGTTGCAGTTTTTCGTAATTTATCGAGCTTTCGTGGTGATAGCCCTTTTAAAGGGTGGTTATTTAAAATTGCTCACTACCGTTGTATTGAATTTTATCGACGCAAACGTCCAATGCAAGGATTAGATGATGTACCCGAACAAGTTAGTGAGCACAAAGACTCTTGTCCTGAATATTTAATGCATACAGGGCAACAAAACCAGGAACTGCATAAGGCGTTAGCCATACTGCCAGTGAATCAAAAATTAGTCATCGAAATGAAATTTTTCCAACACTGCACCTTTGAAGAAATAGCCAAACAGCTTGGTATTTCAGTTAATACCGCAAAATCTAGGCTATACAGTGCATTAGATAAACTAAAAGGTCATCTGGAGTTAACCAATGAAAACACCTAAAGATAACCATTCTGAGCAAAAATTGAGTCAGTGGTTAGATCAACAAAGTGATGATTTAGCATTAAATGAAAGCCTTACAGAGGGGGATCCGAAATGGCAAGAACGGGCAAATACTGCTAACTACATTGCTCATCAAGTTGAAGTTACCCCTGAACATGAGGTGCCTGATTGGGATCGATCAAGTACTTTTATACAAAATAAAACACCCTGGTGGCAGTGGCGAGGGTTACCTGCGATGTCGATGGTATTTTCTTTCTTTGCTTTGTCCTTGGTTATTTTTAATGTGGATTTTACTCTCAAAGAGGGGGCGATGATTATTAGTTTTTCAGGTAATGACACCGCTAAGCAACAAGCTGATATTGAAAGTTTGATTGATCAAAAATTACAACGTTTTGCGAATGAACAACAAGTGGTTTTGGCCAATTATGCAGCTGATATTAAAGTAAAACAGCAGGACAATAATTTACAGCTAGCAAGTTATATTTTAAGTGCTTCACGGCAAGAGCGAAAAGAGGATATCAGTGATTTTGTACAATATATTAATGAACAACGTGCAGATGAACAATTTAATAACAAACTTAAATTTAAACAACTAGAGCAAGCGTTGTTTTATAACAAAGCCAGTAATAATGAGCAAAATAGTATGCCGGCAAACTGGACATCAGAGGAGTAGTATCATGAACATATGTAAACCACTAATAATTTCAATGGCTTTATCAATTAGTACAGTGTCTGCTGCACAAGCAAAATATGAGGAAATGAATAAACAGCTAGCGATTATGAATAATATTATTAAGGCGTCTGTTGTTAATTCATCAAATTCCAATTCAATCAAATTGTCTGGTGTTAATAGTACCTATCTTGAAGGTCAAGGTATTGTGTTTACGCTGACTTCAAATTCACGTTTTAGTGGTTGGGGGGACTATAATTTTAATTTTGTCTTACCTGAATTACCCGAGCTCCCAGACGTATCTTTTACATCCCGTGATGTGTCTGATTATGACCTAAATGATGATGAAGAAAAAATTGCGTCATTCACTAATAATGCATTAGAGATGGCAGCTCAAGGCTATGAGCGGGCGATGGAAACGATGGAAAGTAAACAAGAAGGATATCGCGAGTTACGAGATTCACAACGGGAGCTTAAATATCGTTTACGTGACATTGAACGAGAAACGCGAGATATAGAGTACCAATTAAGATTTGCAGAAAAAGAAGGTAAAGAAAAATTAATGAAGAAAAAAAATAGTTTAGCGGAAAAACGTGCAGCTCTTGAAAATAAAGCGAAAGCACTTAATGAGCAAACGATCGCATTAAAAAAAGAGCAAGAGCAGGAAAAACAAAAGCAACTTAAGATACGTAGTACTTATTACACTCAGTTAGCAGAGTCAATTACAGATACGCTTTGCTTATATGGCAATGGTTTAAAGGCTTTACCTAAAGATGAGAGTGTGAGCCTTATCTTAAAATCTGCAGGTAATAAAGTAAATAATCGCTACAAAGATAAAATTTATGTATTTAGTAAACAGGCAATTAGTAGTTGTTCTGCAGATAAAATTACGTCAACTCAGTTACTCGCAAAAGCTGTGCATTATCAATTTTAATAAGCAATAACTGAAAAAGTACTAGAGCAAAGTACATATATGCAAAAAGCCACATAATGTGGCTTTTTCAATTAAACGAGGATTATTAGCTAATAGAGATATTAAGATTTACTAATAGAAACCACTTGAATACTTTCATTATCTTCAATTTCTTCTAAGTGATTACCATTTTTAGGAGAGGTGAAATAAGAAATCAGCATTTGTAATTTATCATTAAACAACGCGGTTAACTCATAAACTTCGTTAGCTTTATTGCTTGGACAAGAGTCTTCAGAGTGTGCAGTTGTAGTCGTTGATTGAACGGCCATAGACGAGAATAAGCTATTACTATAGACAAGTTCATTTGCATGATGATTATGAGAATGCAATGAAAAAAGCACCACAATATTGGCCTCTGGGATAGCCTGATGAGTTTTGATATTGGCGGCTTTTGTATTAAGTACGGTAAAGCTTGTTAGCCCTATAGTAACGGCTAATAAAACAACCTTGATTAATGATTTCATTGAGCAATCCTCTTTATAAACGCTCATTGTTACTATGGTTTATCTTGTAAACCATCATTCTAAATTCTAATTGACAAAAAACTATCAAATTAATTTTAATTTGTTACAAAAAGTTTTACTAGCTATTTGGGGTAAACGGTATAAATAATAAGTTCAGCTACTTATCTGCATTAAAAAGTAAGCTTATGAATATAAATATACATGGCAAACTATGAACAATTATAAAATAATTTTGGTGGGAGGTAAATATAGTGTAATAGACGAAGAGGGTATTTATTACACTATATTAATATACTTAATGCTAGGTTATTACTTGCGTAATTGTGCTTTATAATTTATTCGATACTGATGCAATAAGGGTTCAGTATAACCACTCGGTTGTTTATCCCCTTTAAAAACTAAATCGCACGCAGCTTTAAACGCGATATTATGATCAAAATCAGTAGACATTGCTTGGTATAGACTGTCATTTTTGTTTTGTTGATCAACAATCTTAGCCATTTTTTTCATGCTTGTAAGTACTTGTTCTTCAGTACAAACACCATGTTTAAGCCAGTTTGCAATATGTTGACTAGAAATACGTAAAGTTGCTCTATCTTCCATCAGTCCAACATTATTAATATCGGGTACTTTTGAGCAACCAATACCTTGATCTATCCAGCGAACAACATAACCTAAAATTCCTTGGGCGTTATTATCGATTTCATTATTAATTTCATCCTCACTCCAGTTGGTATTCTCAGCCAAAGGTATAGTTAAAATATCATCAAGCTTTGCAGGTGTTCTTACTTTTAACTGTTGCTGGATACTGGGTACATGTTCTCTATGATAATGGATAGCATGTAATGTTGCTGCCGTTGGAGAGGGAACCCAAGCAGTATTTGCGCCCGCTTTTACATGGCCAATTTTTATATTGAGCATATTTAACATTTGATCAGGAATCGGCCACATACCTTTCCCTATTTGGGCTTTTCCACTAAAGCCACAGGCTAAGCCAATATCAACATTGTTATCTTCATAGGCACTAATCCATGGTGTTAATTTAATGTCGCCTTTTTTAGCCATAACACCGGCATTCATTGAAGTATGAATTTCATCACCTGTTCGATCTAAAAAGCCTGTATTAATAAAAACGACTCGCTCTTTTGCAGCATGAATACAGTTTTTTAAGTTAACGCTGGTTCGTCGTTCTTCATCCATAATGCCCATTTTTATGGTATTTTTAGGTAATGACAGTAGTTGTTCAACTTTAGAAAATAATAAATTAGTAAAGGCAACTTCGGCGGAACCATGCATTTTAGGTTTAACAATATAAATAGAATGAGTTCTGCTATTTTTTTTGTCACTATTACCTTGGATATCATGAAGTGCAATTAAAGAAGTCATTACGGCATCAATAATACCTTCAGGTGCAGGTACACCTTTATTGGTCAGCACAGCGTCATTAGTCATTAAATGGCCTACGTTTCTGACAAACATTAAGCTGCGTCCAGGTAATGTTTTTGCTTCACCAGTAAGGCTTACAAAACTTTTATCATCAGCCATTTTACGAATAAATGTGGTTTCACCTTTAGCGATAGTTTCAGTTAAATTACCTAAATTTAGGCCAAGCCAATTACGGTAAGCTATTACTTTATCACTTGCATCTACAGCTGCTACTGAGTCTTCACAGTCCATAATCGTTGTCAATGCTGACTCTAGTAATACATCACTAATACCCGCGTTATCATCTTTTGCTATAGGATTATTAAGGTCGAAACAGATTTCTAGGTGAATTTCATTATGTTTAAATAAGATTGACTTAGGTTGTTTAGCATCACCTGTATAACCGATACATTGACTAGGTTCGGCAAGTGCATGTATTTCGCCATTCAACAAGGTAATGTTTAAGTTTCCTTGGTTAATTTGGTATTGTTTTGCTTGATGATGACTTGCGGACTCTAAAGGTATCGCTTGATCTAGAAAATCGCGAGCAAAAGTGATTACTTTATTGCCGCGAACAGGGTTATATTTTCCTAATTTTTCGGCACCGTCTGCTTCACTGATCACATCTGTACCATAAAGCGCATCATATAAACTGCCCCATCTTGCATTTACCGCATTTAAGGCAAATCGTGCGTTCATGATAGGAACAACCAATTGAGGACCAGCCATAGAAGCTAACTCCGCATCAACATGCTCAGTGGCGATATTAAAATCTTCAACAACAGGTTCTAAATAGCCTATTTCAGTTAAAAAGGCTTTGTACTCGGAAAAGTTGAATAATTCACCCTGATGCTGGTTATGCCAATGGTCAATGTCTAACTGCAATTTTTCACGTGTGGCTAATAACGCTTCGTTGGTTACACTAAGCTGATTGATAATATCTGAAAAACCTTGCCAAAACTCAGTAGTGTCAAGTGCTAAGTTAGGCATGACTTCCTTTTCAACGAAGTCATATAAACATTCGGCCACTTGAATTTGTCCAATAGTAATTCTGTTTGTCATAGTAACTCCGAAGCATGTGATGTTTGATGAAAGTTTTTAATTGCAATTACACTTCTGTGTAAATAGAAATGTAAGGCTAAATGATGCAGCCTGCAATAGCGCGAAAGCACTGACATGACTAAGTTAGGACATTAAACTCTCTCTTGAGTATGTAACTCATTGATAAAATTGGTTTAATTTTAAAAAAGAGTGTAGTTATTCACATTATTGTATTAATGGATACGTATTATTCATGAGGTGAATGATAAGTTATGATTATAGTTTTTATATGAATATATCTATTTAGCTTTTTCTACCGCTAGTTAAATAAATCTAATTAGAATGGGAATAAGTACAGGGCTAATCATCGCGGTGATAGCAGCTGATAGTATTAACGCTAATGAACTATAGGCGGCGTGTTGATAACTGATTTGACTAATAGTTGCTGTACCTAAAGCGTGGCTTGCTGTACCAATAGCCAAGCCTTGTGCATTAGGTGATGTTACACCAATAAAACTTAACCACTGTATTCCCCATATTGATCCAAAAAGTCCAGCAAGTATTATGGTGAAGGCGGTTACTGCAATATTACCTTGTAACTGTTCTGTAATAGCTAGGGCTATGGGTGTAGTAATCGACTTTAGTGAAAGAGAGATGGCAACATCTTGCTCGGCAATAATGAGCCAAGTTAAAGCAAAGCTCACCACTATCGCAAACAGAGCGGCAATAACTAATAAAATACTGATAGTTTGCCATTGTTTTCTCATTGAATGTAGATGTTGGTACAAGGGATAACCTAAAATCACCACCGATAACTCTAACAAGAAGCCGAAAGGGGCACTGGCTTGGTGATAAGAGGTGTAATCAATATTAAAGATACTCAAGCAAAAAATCAGAGTGAGCATAGTTAATAGCATAGGGTTGAGCCACACTTTATTAAGCTTTGCTTGCAACTTTGCAAAACATTGATAAATGACTATGGTAAGAGTACAAGTAATTAATATTGCGACTATATTTGATTTCATAAGCTATTAAATTTTATCAGAGGGCTCAGTGTCGGCATGTGAACGGCTTCTTTTTTCATAACCTTGGTAAATAAGACCGACAAGACTGAGCAGTAAAAACGTTGTAATAAAGGTGATACCCACTATCGCTATGCCATGAGTTTTGATTAGATCTTGGTGCTCAATGATGCCTACTCCTGCGGGTACAAAGCAAACCCCCATATGACGAATTCCCCATGCAACTGAGGCATTGAGTCGATCTGCATCTATCCATTTTGATTGTAATGCAATTGTCAGTACAGCCATGCCGTATAAACTCGGGGGCAGGCCGCCTACAAGCCACTCAATAGCGTAGCCGCAGGCGAGACAAATAAGTAAAGCTAATATTGCATATACAATATTAAATAATTTATCTTTAGTACTTAAATCCATGAGTAATACTCTTATTCACTTTCTTTCGCTGCTTCAATGACAAGCTGTCTAAACCAAATATGGCTAGCATCGTGATGTAATAGCGGGCTCCAAATCATTTTTAATTCCATATCAGGGATTTCAAAAGGGGGTTTTAATATGGTGTAATTAGCATCATTTTTATGTAGTAAAGCGGCTTTGGTTGGTAAAGTTGCAACTAAGGCATCTTCATAAGCTAGCTGCATTGCCACATGATAATTACGGGTGAATACTTTAATATCACGTTTTTTACCTATGCGTGCTAGTGCTTCATCCACCCATCCTAATTTTTGTACGTCTTTAGGGTCCATACCAACACCAACACCAAAACCTGTTTTGGAAACCCAAACATGCTTTGAGGCTAAGTAAGTGTGTAAATTAAAATCTGAGACAATGTCATTATCAGTGCTAAGTAGGCATGAAAAGGTATCACGCCAAATAGTTTTTTGATGAAAAGATTGAGGTAACTCATCAAAACGATTAATTGCCATGTCTATTTTACCCGCTTCTACATCATGAAAAGTGACATCACTGGGTGTCATGAAATCTATAGTTACATTAGGCGCGAGTTTATTGATCTTACGAAGTAAGCTCGGAAAGAGTGTTGATGCTGCATAATCACTGGCCATGATCCGAAAAACACGCTGGCTATTTTTTTCGTTAAATTCTTCTTCACCTTGTAGAGCTTCTTCAAGTTCTAGTAAAATTTTTCTGATCACTGGGGCTAAGGAGCGAGCACGTTCTGTCGGTACCATACCATCTGAAGTTCTAACTAATACCGGATCATTAAAAAGTGTGCGTAAGCGTTTTAAGCCGTTGCTCATGGCAGGTTGAGTTATGTTTAAGCGACTGGCTGCACGGGTGACATTTTTCTCACGCAATAGCACATCAAGGTAAATAAGTAGGTTTAAGTCTATTTTAGATATATTCATGGTACTGATAGCCACTATAAAAATTATAACTTAAGTATATGTCATGCCTGATAGGGTAAAGCAAGTGGATTTTAGTCTATAAAACAATATCAGGGGCAGTTATTTTATTATTTTTAGCGAAAGAATACACAATATTTAGTTGATTCTATTGATAAATACTAATTATTGGCAAACGGGATTTATACCAATATTCACAATATGAATGGTAGTGATAGATGATATATATTTCATAAATACTGTAAATGTAGATTAATATTTTTGTTATCGACCTTGTTTGATTACAGGGTAACTTACAAAACCAACTCTGGAGAGCTAAGCTATGAGTAACTACCGCCAAGAAATAGATACGTTATCAACACAACTTAAATCAAAAAATAACTGGCAAGCAATTAATGCAGAATCAGTTGCTCGCATGCGTTTGCAGAACCAGTTCAAAACCGGGTTAGATATTGCCAAATATACTGCAGCAATTATGCGCAAAGATATGGAAGCTTATGATAATGACCCAACACTTTATACACAATCGTTAGGCTGTTGGCATGGATTTATTGGGCAACAAAAAATGATTTCTATTAAGAAACATTTTGAAAATACGGATCGTCGTTATTTATATCTTTCAGGTTGGATGGTTGCTGCCCTACGTTCAGAATTTGGTCCTTTACCTGATCAATCTATGCATGAAAAAACATCAGTAGCGGCATTAATTGCGGAGCTATATACCTTTCTACGTCAAGCGGATGCTCGTGAACTAGGTGGCTTATTCCGTGAACTCGATGCTGCAAAAGAAGCTAATGACAAAGCAAAAGAAGCTGAAGTACAAGCGCAAATAGATGGTCATATTACCCATGTGGTACCGATTATTGCTGATATTGATGCTGGTTTTGGAAATGCTGAAGCAACATATTTAATGGCAAAACAAATGATTGAAGCAGGTGCTTGTTGTATTCAAATTGAAAACCAAGTGTCTGATGAAAAACAATGTGGACATCAAGATGGTAAAGTAACTGTGCCACATGAAGACTTTTTAGCAAAAATTAATGCAGTACGTTATGCCTTTATGGAACTAGGTGTGGATGATGGTGTTATTGTTGCTCGTACCGATTCATTGGGCGCTGGTTTAACTAAACAAATTGCGGTGACAAAAACGCCTGGTGATTTAGGTGATCAATACAATGCCTTTTTAGATTGTGAAGAAGTAGCACCTGATGATATGAATAATGGTGATGTCTTAATTAAACAAGGCGGGAAATTAGTAAGACCTAAACGTTTACCAAGTAATTTATTTCAGTTTAAAAAAGGTACTGGTGAAGAACGTTGTATTTTAGACTGTATTACCTCATTACAAAATGGTGCTGATTTGATCTGGATTGAAACTGAAAAGCCACATATTGGACAAATTGGCGCTATGGTTGATGCGATTCGTAAAGAAGTACCGAATGCTAAACTTGTTTATAACAATTCACCTTCATTTAACTGGACACTAAATTTCCGTCAACAAGTGTTTGATGCAATGAAAGAAGAAGGTAAAGATGTTTCAGCTTATGATCGTGACCGTTTAATGAGTGCTGATTATGATGAAATGGAATTAGCCATAATTGCAGATGAAAAAATCCGTACTTTCCAAGCAGATGCAGCAGTAGGCGCAGGTATATTCCATCACTTAATTACCTTACCTACTTACCATACTGCGGCATTATCAACAGATAACTTAGCGAAAGAATACTTTGGTGACCAAGGTATGTTAGGTTATGTATTAGGTGTGCAACGTAAAGAAATCAGAGAAGGAATTGCCTGTGTTAAACATCAGAATATGGCTGGCTCTGATATGGGTGATGATCATAAAGAATACTTTGCTGGTGAAGCTGCATTGAAAGCTGGTGGTAAAGATAACACTATGAATCAATTTGCGAACGTTTAACTGTGAAGTAAAATATCTCTAGAATAAGCAGTTCCCACTGCTTTAATTAAAAGGCTAAATAACTCTTGTTATTTAGCCTTTTGTCTTATTTATGTCGGTGAATAAACACTTAGATTACTACCCGTTATTATAATTACCCACTGTGTCTCTAGCGATATTTCTCCTTTTACACACCATTAGTAAGCTGACAAAAATGGCTTGACGATTTTCTCGGCCATTTATTTCTTTTGTCTGTATTATTGGGTAATTTTTACATCAAATATAAGACGTTAATTTTTCATTTAAACGATAATAGGTAAGTGACTATCGTTTATAATTACTACCAAAAGAGTACGAAAATAGATGTTAATTATACAGAGTGTAAATTTATAGACATCAGGTGATGACTATATAGGGTAACGGTTCAACTTAGTGTGTGCCTGTTGTTTACTTGGGTATTTAGCCGCTAGCTAAATAGTTGATAATACTTATATAACAGCTCACCTTGAATGAGTCTTTCATACAAAGTTGTGGGTAGTTGGTGTATTAATTTTTTCTTATCCAGATAAAAAAAACCACGTCAGAAGACATGGTTTTTAAATGGGTATGTAATGAATTAGAAACTGTAAACTAACGTGATCGCTGTTTGCGTATCTGTTCTTTCATAACCTTCGTCTACTTCAGTATTATGCTCTATTTTAAAGGCAAATTTTAACTGTAGCGTTTGAATTAGCTTAGTGGTTATTGACGTTTCAGCTCTATATCTACTACTTTCACCACTTTCAGGGGCGTATTTAACCGTCAAAGTCTGTTTGAAATCGACATGTTCATTAATTTTTCGTAAATATAAGGCTTGTGCTTGGATAATAAAAGCAGTGTTAGTTTCACTTGGCACTGTTTCTGTTGCCATAGTAACATCACGTTTATAACCAGGACCAATGTCAGCAAAAAATGAAGCTACTTTGGTTTTATACCACTCGCGACCCCAACCAGCTGATATTGTGCTTTGATTATCAAATCCAGTAAAGCGACTATCTTCATAATAAACATCACCATAAACATAATTTTTAGAATCTTTGTTTAAAGTATAATTAGTTTTAGATTCAATAATCCATTTTTGGTCAGTGGTTTCTAAGTGCTTAGCACCGTCATGATCTTCAACATCAGTTTTCTTTATTAAAAGATCTAATGCCAAGGTTGAACGCCATAGATCTTTTTCATATTTAAAGTCGTAACCTGCTTTCAAGTCAGCACTTTTGGTGTTGCCGGTTTTATACAAAAAGCCTAATTCCGCAGAAGAAGTAAATACGGGTTTTTCTTTTGGTTCTTCAGCAAAAGTAAAAAATGGCACACCACATAGTGCCAATGCGATAATTTTACGATTCATTTGAATCCTCTTGGTTTACATGTACAGAAAGTTGTGGGAAAGGTATTTCGATGCCTGCGTTGTCTAATTCAACTTTAATTGTTTCTAATAAATCGAAATATACCGGCCAGTAATCTGAAGTTTTTACCCAAGGGCGAACAACAAAGTTAACTGAGCTATCGGCTAGTTCGCTAACACCTACAGTGATCGCTTGATCTTTTATAACTAATGCATGAGAGCTAGCAACATCAGTTAAAATAGATTTTGTTTTAGCTAAATCAGCAGTATATCCAACACCAATAACTAAATCGATACGACGCATAGGTTTAGCTGAATAGTTAGTTATATTACCGCTTGTTACGCCACCGTTCGGAATGATAACGGTTTTGTTATCACCAGTACGTAATTGAGTTGAAAATATGTTAATTTCTTCTACTATGCCGGCTGTACCAGCAATTTCAACAAAATCTCCATCTTTAAATGGTTTCAACGTTATTAATAAAATACCTGATGCAAAGTTAGCTAATGAACCTTGTAAAGCAAGACCAATGGCTAAACCAGCAGCACCAACAATTGCTACCAGCGATGATGTATTAAAACCTAAATGCGAAATAGCCACAATAAAGGTAATTAAGATAAATATGCCGTAGACCAGGCTGCTAATAAAACTGGCAACTGTTTTATCGAAGTCTTTTTTAGTTAATATTTTTTCTACTGTTTTACTTACAACTTTGGCAATAATTTTACCAAAATATAAAATAGCTAATGCCACTACAAATTTTATAGCAAAAGATATAAGTAAGTCTTGGTTAGTAGTTAACCAATGAGTAATTTGTTCCATAGTTTATTCTCCTGTTTTTTGAGTATAGAATTATAGTCAATAAATCAAATGAAACCTATTTTTATTGGACTTTAATCAAAAAAAAAGGGCCGAAGCCCTATTTTTATAATTTTATCTTCTGTAAAAGCCTATTTTACTACTGCTTTTAACTCACCTTTTTCATACTTATGGAACATAGTTTCTAATGAAATAGCTTTGATTTTATTGGCATTTCCAGCAGCCCCAAATGCTTCATAGCGGGCTTTACAAATATCATACATAGCTTTAGTTGATGCTTGTAAATATTTTCTAGGGTCAAACTCACTTGGGTTTTCTGCAAGGAAACGACGGATAGCGCCGGTAGAGGCTAATCGTAAGTCTGTGTCTATATTAACTTTGCGAACACCATTTTTAATCCCTTCTTGAATTTGCTCTACGGGAACACCATAAGTTTCAGGGATTTTACCACCAAATTCATTAATAATTGCTAGCCAATCTTGTGGTACTGATGAGGAACCGTGCATCACTAAATGAGTGTTAGGTATACGCGTATGTATTGCCTTGATACGGTCTATTGCAAGAATATCGCCTGTTGGAGGACGAGTAAATTTATAGGCACCATGTGAAGTACCACAAGCAATGGCTAAAGCGTCTACTTGAGTCTTATTTACAAAATCAGCAGCTTCTTCAGGGTCTGTTAATAGCTGTTCAGCGGTTAATACGCCTTCAGCACCAACACCATCTTCTTCTCCTGCCATGCCGGTTTCTAATGAACCTAAACAACCGAGTTCACCTTCAACTGATACACCGCAAGCATGAGCCATTTCAACAGTACGTTTTGTCACATCAATATTATACTCATAGTTAGATGGGGTTTTACCATCGGACATGAGAGAGCCATCCATCATTACAGATGAAAAGCCAAGTTGGATCGAACGTTGACAAACAGACGGAGACGTTCCGTGATCTTGATGCATAACAACAGGGATGTTTGGAAATTCTTCGATTGCGGCTAAAATCAAATGGCGTAAAAATGGAGCACCAGCGTAACTTCTTGCACCCGCTGAAGCTTGCATTATTACAGGGCTATTAGTGTCAGTTGCCGCCAACATTATGGCTCGTACTTGCTCTAAATTATTAACATTATAAGCAGGGATCCCGTATCCATGCTCTGCGGCGTGATCTAACATTTGGCGCATAGAAACTAAAGCCATAATTTACTCCTGGGGTTACGTTTATACAATATTTAATTTTATTTGCTTTCAAAGTGAAACTTATTGGTTTCGTATCGTAATTATATCAGAAAAAAAATAGCCTTTGCACTTTGATTTTTATTTTTATAAAAAAGTGATTTTTAATTAAATAAGTCATTGTTTTTAAATGTGTTTTATTTATATCTGAAAAAAATACAAATTTTAAAAAATCACTGGGAGACTCTTTCTTTTTTTAAACGAAACTTCTTCAAAGGTAAAAGAAAGAAAAAGCGACACTTAACAAATCAATTTTCAGTGATTTGTTAAGTGTTATATAGTTTATTATTTAGTTGCTCGTTGCTCTAATATTTCTACTGCTGGTAATTTTTTACCTTCCAAAAATTCGAGAAATGCACCACCGCCAGTAGAGATGTAAGAAACTTTGTCAGCAATATTGTATTTATCGACTGCCGCTAAAGTGTCACCACCCCCCGCAATTGAAAAGGCTGAGCTTTCTGCAATTGCATAAGAAATAACTTCAGTACCTTTAGAGAAAGCTTCAATTTCAAACACTCCTACAGGACCATTCCATAAAATAGTGCCCGCCGTTTTTATTATTTCAGCAACTTTAGCCGATGTCTTAGGTCCATAATCTATGATGTCATCTTCAGAAGATACTTCAGTTAATGATTTTATTTCAGTGACCGAATCATCTTTCCATTCACTAAAACCATCTTGTGTAACTGTTACATCATCAGCGAAAATCACTTGTGTTTCTTTACATAGTCGTTGAGCTTCAGGAATTAAGTCTTTTTCATATAATGATTTACCTACTTCATAACCTGCAGCGGCGACGAATGTATTTGATATACCACCACCAACAACTAATGTATCTGCAATTTTTGAAAGAGATTCGAGAACTGTCAGTTTAGTTGATACTTTTGAACCACCAACAATAGCAACTAGCGGACGAGCTGGGTTATCAAGTGCTTTTGATAATGCATTTAACTCGGCTGTTAGCAATGGGCCGGCACAAGCAATAGGGGCAAACTTTGCTACACCATGTGTGCTCGCTTGTGCGCGATGAGCTGTACCAAAGGCATCCATCACAAAAATATCACAAAGTGCAGCCAATTTTTTAGCTAATGCGTCGTCATTTGCCTTTTCGCCAAGGTTAAAACGAATGTTTTCAAAAATAACTAATTCGCCTGCTTTAACATCTATGCCATCTAAGTAATCAGTCACGAGTCTTACCGGTGCTTGTAACGTACTGGCGAGATAATCAACAACGGGTTGTAATGAAAACTCACTGTTAAATTCACCTTCAGTTGGTCGCCCTAAATGTGACATCACCATCACTTTTGCACCTGCATCTAGCGCTAATTTTATCGTGGGTAATGCAGCTCTTAAGCGCGCATCTGAAGTGATTTTTCCATCTTGAACCGGAACATTTAAATCTTCACGAATAAGTACGCGTTGATCTTTTAGTTCAAGTTCTGCCATTTTTATTACAGACATTGATTTGCTTCCTATTATTCATTAGTAAGTGTTAAATTCTGTTAGTTAATCGAGTAATGTTGCCATTTTTTTTGCCGTATCTATCATGCGATTTGCAAATCCCCATTCGTTATCACACCAAATCAGCATTTTAACTAGACGTTTATGACTTACACGGGTTTGGTTTCCATCTACAATACATGAGTGAGGGTCATGATTAAAATCAATAGACACTAGAGGCGCTTCGCTATAACCAAGAATACCTTGTAGTCCATTACTTTGGGCAGCGATGATGGCATTGTTAATGGATTTTATATCCACATCATTGCTGACCGTTAAGCTGAGATCCATCGCGGTAACATTCACTGTTGGCACTCTTACTGCGATAGCTTCAAATCGTCCTGCAAATTGCGGTAAAATTCGTTCAATGCCAGCTGCAAGTTTTGTGTCTACAGGAATGATTGATTGGCTTGCTGCTCTTGAACGTCGTAAATCAGGATGATAGGCATCAATGACTTGTTGATCATGCATTGATGAGTGAATAGTGGTGATTGTGCCACTTTCAACTCCAAAAGCGTCATCAATCACTTTAATCACAGGAACAATGCAGTTGGTAGTACAAGAACCATTACTGACAATATTATCGGTTGGTGTTAGTAAGTGTTGATTCACGCCATAGATTATAGTTGCATCTACATCTTGCTCACCAGGATGCGATAACAAAACTTTTTTTGCTCCTTGCTTAATATGGCGTTGAGCTTGGGCATTACTGCCATACTTTCCTGTACAATCTAGTACGATATCAACACCTTGTTCTTTCCATGGGAGCTGTGATACTTCTTTGCAATGAGTAAGGCTAATTTCATCCCCAGCAACAAGAAGAGTTTCGTTGTTAAGCTGCACATCAAAGGCAAAGCGACCGTGAGTCGTGTCATATTTTAATAAATGAGCAATCCCTTTAGCATCAGCCAGTTCATTAATCGCGACGAGCTTTAAATGATCATGTTGTGCGTTTTCATATAATGCGCGGGCAATACTACGACCAATACGACCAAATCCATTAATGGCAATGTTAATAGGCATAAGACAACTTACAGTAATTGATATTTGTATTTATAATAAAGCGCCACAAGGTGATGTGGCGCCGTTTGGGTTAGTTTAAGCTGTTAACCGTGGCAACAACATTATCGACAGTAAAGCCAAAATATTCTAATAAAACATTGCCAGGTGCAGACTCACCAAAGGTTGTCATACCAACAACCTTGCCGTTTAAGCCTACATACTTATACCAAAAGTCTGTATGAGCAGCTTCAATAGCTACACGTTTAGTGACTGATGAAGGCAGAACAGACTCTTTATATTGAATATCTTGTTGATCAAATATATTGGTTGATGGCATAGAAACCACTCGTACATTAGTGCCTATCGCTTCTGCTGCTTTCAATGCTAGCGATACTTCAGAACCGGTTGCAATTAAGATGACATCAGGAGTGCCAGCACTATCTTTTAAGATGTATCCACCTTTAGCAATATTAGCTACTTGTGTTTCATTGCGATCAAGTGCAGGTAAACCTTGGCGTGAAAAGATTAGGGATGTAGGTGCTTTTTGACGTTCAATAGCACTTTTCCATGCAACTGCAGATTCTGTTGCATCAGCTGGACGCCAGGTAACCATATTAGGTGTCGTACGTAAATTGGTTAATTGCTCAATAGGTTGATGAGTTGGACCATCTTCGCCCTGACCTATAGAGTCATGAGTATAAACGAAAATATTTTGAATACCCATTAAAGCAGACATACGTACAGCATTGCGTGCATATTCCATAAACATCATGAAAGTAGCACCGTAATTAATAAAACCACCATGTAACGATATACCATTCATAATACCGCTCATGCCAAATTCACGTACACCATAAAAAATGTAGTTACCCGAAGCATCATCCTGAATACCTTTTGAACCAGACCATAATGTTAAGTTAGAGCCAGCTAAATCAGCAGAACCACCTAATAATTCAGGTAATATTGCGCCAAAGGTTTCAATGGTGTTTTGCGATGCTTTACGAGAAGCAATGTTATCGCCTTTTGCTTGGCATTCTAGAATGTAAGCATTAGCTTTTTCTTCAAATTCAGCGGGTAAGTCACCTTTAATGACACGGCGTTCAAATTCAGCGGCAAGTTCTGGAAATGCACTTTGGTAAGCGGCAAATTTTTCATTCCAAGTGGTTTGATTGGCTTGACCCTTCTCTTTTTGATCCCATTCATGATAAATATCAGCAGGAATTTCAAATGGTGCATATGGCCAATTTAAGAAATCGCGCGTTGCTGCAACTTCATCATCACCTAAAGGTGCACCATGACAATCATGGCTACCTGATTTATTCGGTGAGCCAAAACCTATAATGGTTTTACAGCAAATCATTGTCGGTTTGTCAGTGACTGATTTGGCTTCAGCAATAGCAGCACTAATAGCTGCAGAGTCATGACCATCGACATTACTAATGACATGCCAGCCGTACGCTTTGAAACGAGCAGGGGTGTCATCAGTGAACCAACCTTCTACTTCACCATCAATGGAAATGCCGTTGTCATCCCAAAAGGCAATAAGTTTACCTAAACCTAAGGTTCCAGCTAATGAACAGGCTTCGTGCGAAATCCCTTCCATTAGACAACCATCACCTAGAAAACAATACGTGAAATGGTCAACAATTTTATGTTGCTCTTGGTTGAATTGTGCCGCTAAAGTTTTTTCAGCAATAGCCATACCGACGGCATTAGAAATGCCAGCTCCCAAAGGACCCGTTGTTGTTTCGACTCCTGGCGTATATCCATATTCAGGATGACCCGGTGTTTTAGAATGTAACTGACGAAAGTTTTTAAGTTCACTTATTGGTAAGTCATAACCGGTTAAATGAAGCAATGAGTAAATTAACATTGAGCCATGGCCATTGGATAAAATAAATCGGTCGCGATCTACCCAATTTGGATCTGTAGGATTGTGCTTTAAAAAGTCTCTCCATAGCACTTCTGCAATATCAGCCATTCCCATAGGTGCTCCAGGGTGACCAGATTTGGCTTTTTGAACAGCATCCATACTTAAAACACGAATAGCATTGGCGAGTTGTTGACGCGACGGCATAATAGCTCCAGTATATTTTTGTACTTTGTTTTTGAGAAGTAAATTGCGCTTATTTTCGCCTAGCGCCTGCTTAACTGCAAATGTTATTACGCTATTTGTTATATTTTTCTGACATTTTCTAACAAATATCAAAGTTCAAAGGGTAATAGACACTATTGGTGTTCTTTGTGCTTTTCGATATAGTAACGGCAAAGATAAATAATCTATGAATATTTTTCATAAACATTAGGAGACGTATGCGGCAAAAAATCCACACGATTTTTTATTCAAGCGCTATTTTTATTGCTGTTTGCTTATTGGTCGCGCTTGTAATTAAGCCCTTTTCCTTATTAAATTTTGTGGGTCCAATTGCTGGTATCACTACCGCTATCATATTAGTGTGGGGGTTTATTAGCCTGATCAGTGTTTTTATAAGTACGTTAATACTGATATTGATGTTGAAATTATATTCAGATATCGATCTTGATCTCGCGGTAGTTTTTCTCATTTATTTGGCTGCTTTTTTGCAGGCTTTTTGGGCAAAACAGCTCACCCATAATGAAATAAGTAATCAACAATGGATTTCTAGTCGTTCGTCGTTAATTGAATTTATGCTAAAAATAGGCCCTATTATAGGGATTATTGCGGCGTCCTGTGGGGTGGTCGTTGCAATTCTTGATAATGGGACTTTTAATACTTCTTTAGAATATTCATTTTTTCGTGCTTGGTCGACAAGTGTATTAGTGTCAGTTTTTGCTATTCCATCATTACTTTTCATTAACGGAGAGCAAAAACTAAGCGTATCAAAGCGAACGTTTGTTATTATTTCTTCAATTCTTGGCTGTATTGCTATCGGCCTTTTATTCCAAATTTCTCAGCAACAGCAAGAGCATAAACGGCTTGATGTTTATGAAAAATCTATTTCTGAGCTAGATAACGCTGTTGTGAGAGAAATTAGTAATATTAATGCAAAAATTAGTGCCATGTCAGCTTTTTTTAATAGCTCGAAAGAAATTGATTTTAATGAATTTATTCATTATTCAAATGAAGTGTATCAAGATCAAACAAGCATAGAATTGATTCAGTGGTCTCCAATTGTTGAAGTTAAAGAAAAACAAGCGTTTGAAGCATATGCTAATAAACAGTTAGGTATTCATTATAAAATCACTTCAGCGGATGCAAAAAACAGCCCTTACCAAAATGATTTCACCCCATTTATTCCCGTATTTTATATATTTCCTGAAAAATATAACCACTCTTTTTATGGTTTCGATTTATTTGCTTATAAGGCGATTACTCCAGTTATCATTGCTTCGTTAAATCTACAACAGATAAGAGCGTCAATTCCTTTTTCGCTGAATCAACAAAATGAGCTAAATCCACGAGTGATGATTATCAATCCTATTAATAATCATCACTCTCTTAACCATTTTGGACAAATGAAATCTCAGTCGGGTAATATTGCTGTTGGCTTTATCAGTATTCTGATCAATCTTGATCAGCTAGTTAACAACTTATTAGCTGATGTATCGGATAACAATATTACTATGACGATTGCCGATATCACCGCAGGGGATAGTTATTTAATTTATGGTAACAAATTACATACTAAAAATAGACTAGCTAACACTACGACAATCGACTTTTTTGGACGTAAATGGCAACTTAACATTGTGGAAAATGCTACTTGGCTTTCGCAAGGAAATAGCTGGCAAACTTGGGTTATGCTATTTGGTGGAGTAGTGGGGGGCTTTATTTTTCAACTTTTACTCCTCATTATGGCTGCTTATTCTATTGAGTTAAGTCATAAAATATCTGAAAAAACCAGAGAGCTCATTCGTGCAAATGAACTATCAGAAAAAGAAAACCTGTCTAAGGCGCATTTTCTCCAAATGTTAACGTTAGAATTGAGTGAGCCAATTAAACTTGCTGAGCGTTTGACGCAAAATTCAACGTCTGAATTTGGATCTAATAAATTAAAACAATTTAATAAAGTGACTAAACAGTTGACCCATATTCTAATGAGTATGAGTGATCTATCGACGATAGAAAGTCGAAATAATAAGATAGATAAAGAAACGTTTGATTTCTCTTATTTTTTGAGCCAAATAGAAAAACAGTATGAGCAAAAATCTATAGGAGCTCGCACAAAAATTAAATTCTTATTTGATTGTGAACTACCTAATTTCGTTATTACCGATAAAAAACGATTGGAAAAATTACTACTGGCACTTCAGGATAATGTGTTACGTTTATTTTTAGATAGCGATGTGCAAGTGTCTGTTAAAACTCATTATCATAAGGATTTTGCGACCTTATTTTTTACTTGTAGCGCTTTGTCTCCTAAAGAAAACATGCCAATTAGTTCTTGGTTAGAAAAAGATATTGCTAACTTTAGTACGAGTATGGCACTTGCGACTGAATTAGTGCATGTATTAAAAGGTAATATTAAACTGACTTTAGTCCCAACAGGTGATGTCGTTATGACGGTATCTTTACCTATTAGTATTAATGATCAACCTAGTACATCAAACAAAATAGATGATGTAAATATCGTACCGCATAGCCAGAAGACACGTGTCTTACTTATTGAAGAACCTTTATCGACAAACTTTGAAACAACACCTTTGTTGTTGGGACTCGATTATCAGGTAGAAATTGTTGATGATCCATCTGAGTTACCTTACGCCATTGATTCACTTCAAGTGGATATTATTATTATTGATAACATCACATCGATGCCCTATGTGAAAGGACTTGAAGAGTTATTTAGTCGTTTTTCTGATGGGGAAGGTCCTAAAGTGATCGGTATTTATCGAGGGATTGAATACAGACAATTAAAACCCGCCTTTAAACGTCAGTTAAGCGAATGTTTATTATATCCTATTTCATCTGATAGCCTTCAAATCGTACTGAACAAGGTACAGAAAAAATAAATTAGTTAAAAAATGTACAATTATTTGGTTAAAGCATTGATTTTTTAGTATTAATACTATAACGTGTTTTTGTACAAAAATTACACGAGTACATTACTATTAATAACGAGGTTTTACTTCATCGGTATTGAGCTAATGTATTCAGTGTTATCGGTATTAGTTGGAAGTATCATGAATAAATCGTCATCACGCGGAATTAAACTGACGACGGTAATATTTGCAGTAATAATATTAGCGTTATCAGCAGTAATGAGTAATCACTCTGTTGCTGGTAATATGGACGTTACAGTAGAACAAACACAATAAAGTAGTTTTAAATAATTAACCTCGCTATTGCGAGGTTTTTTTTTAATTTAATATTTTAGCTAGTGTCATTTATTAAAAGTGGATGTTGTTAATATCTAACGGCTAAATCATTAACTTGGATATTATCAAGAACAGCATTATTTGTTGTTATTGCGGTAGCAGTGTTTCTTGTGATGCTAGTTACTTTAACGGTAAAGTTACTTACATTATATCCAGCGTAACTTTTACCTGAGTCTGACACAAAGTTACTTAAATGGAGTAGTGAAAATTCATCGCCTACTTGTACGCCATGGCGGCTACCTAGATTGATTTGTATTTGATTACCCGCGACCTTAATAATTTTTCCTCGTGTCGGTTGGCACATCATATTTTCATCAAGATCATTGATGATCTGAGTTAATATGTTGTCAATCATAGTGCCATAGGTATTTTGCCAGAAGCTGGTTGAATTAACATCGACGATTGTTCTTTTGTTATAATTCCATGGCGCAGAATTTCGATACTCTTTAGTAAATACTAATTCACCATTATCACCATTATAAATATATATGGTGAGTTGGAAAAAACGATCATAAATACTATCTTGCCAAAATTGCCAGGTGTTATTGTTTTCATTAGCAAACGACAGATCTTCAATTTCAGCAAATAATACATACTGACTATCACTAGCATCAGATAAGCTAATTGATAATGATTTGATATTGTCTTCTTGCATGCTGTTTTTGTAACGTGAAAATGAAGAATTATGTTTTAACGCTAATTTGGTCTCTAAATAGAGGCCTTCTTGAGTCATTTTATTGGCGAGCATTTTCATAACGCTGCTATCAATAGAATAAATACTACCAACATTGGCTTGTTCACGTACTTTCAATTGTGCTTTTGTTAGTAGTATAGATTTTCTATAGTCGGCAGAAAAACATTGTTTTTCTTGAGGAAAAATATCGGCACGTATTCTGACCGTGACTAAGTTATCTTGGTAAATTTCGTCTACTAATTCGAATGAGTTTACCGTGCCAGACGCACGGATATTTATTTCATCTTGTGTTAATAAGCCATTAACTACTTGCTGAACACTTGATACTGAAGCACCAGCAATCAGTAATGCTTTTTTTAGCGCGTTTTCCATAGCCTTAGTACGGGCAAGGCTTTTCTCTCCATTGGTAATATAGGCATTACCTTGGGCTTCATACCACTGTGCAAAGCTAGTCGGCGTAAATAATATGCTCGTCACTAAAAGAACAATAAATCGCATAGTGAATCCTGTACGTTGGTTAAAGATATACCTATAGATGAAACACTTATCGCTCGAAGTAAGCAACGCATTCATTCAATGAGTATAATGATTATTTTTCATGATAAATCAATATGCATTTATTGTGCCTTTTAACCGTCAAAATAAAGTAGGCATAAATAATGCTTTACCTTATTTGAATAAATGAATAAAACATGATTAATTTCAAATCAAGTAGGTATAGGTTATGACAGGTCAATTAGCAAAGGTATTATTTGTTAGCATGAGTGTATGTTTTTTGGTTAGCTGTTCTGCGGTATATGATAAACATGTACAATGGACAACAGTAAAACCAGAAAGCTTTCCAGTGCTTAAAGCTGTGGGTCAAGCCCCCATTAGTTTACAAAAATCGAATAATGAGACGCAGAGAATGTTGTTGGCGATTAAAGCGTCAAAACTAGCTGCTTATGCTGAGTTAGCAGAGCAAGTTTTTGGTCAGCAAGTTAATGGCAAAAATAGTATGTCTAATTTAGTTATGGGAAACAGTGAATTAAAAACATCAATTAATGGAGTCATCAGAGGGGCTCGTGTTGTAAGAAGCTATCCAGTAGGTGATACCTATACCACAGAATTAGAACTAGACTTTAAACAAGTCTATGATATTTATTCAGGATCAGTACATAACCGTAAAATTAAAGATGTGAAATATTATTAAAGTTAAAGAAAGTAAATGGCTAGGCTTTAACGTCTAAACTACTAAGTCCACCACTAGTTTTTCCTTTTTTATCATAGGTTAGAGATGACTTATTATGATTTTGTAACAAGGTGGTTTTCATTCGTTCCACGGCTAATTGCGATTGTTGTATAATGAGACCATTAACTTGGTTCTGATCTTTACATTTTAATAGGCAAGCTTCAATTTGTGCTAATTTTTCATCAAAAGTTCCCTTTGCCTTTTCTTGGCGGAACTGGACACTTTGCTCTATCTGTTTATCTAAGTTGTGAATCTCTAGTAAAAGATCATTCTTTTGAATACTAATTAGTGTTAATTTTTCAGGATCAGTTTTAATCAGAATTTCTTTTTCTTGTTCAAGAATCAATAACAATTGTTGTAACTGCATTAATTGCTGATCTAACGCTTGTTGTCCATTAAATTCTATTGTCACAGATAATCCTAGTTACCATAAGTTAAAGTAAATCAAATTCGAATTTCGCAATGCTTGCTGCGAGCTTTTCAGGATTTACTTTATATTCACCCGATTCAATTGCTTTTTTTAGCTGTGCCATTTTTTTAGCATCAACTACAGGGGCTTCTTGAGCCTTTTTTTGCAATTCAGTAAGTTGCTTAGCCTGAGGCGTAATAGATACAGAATCTTTATGCGCCACTTTCGTTTGTGCTGCAGACGTATTCGTTTGCGCAGCCTTTTCTTTAACTTGTGCTTGTAAATCAACATTCTGTTTGATTTGGCTGTTATTAGACAAGTTATTGATATTTATAGCCATAATTACATCCTATTGGCAAGTATTATAAGTTTCTATCATTTTATCGACAATATTAACAAAAACTTGAATATATATTCCTAATTAATTATCACTTTGTGATTTTTATCTACCTTACCAACAACGGTTCGGCCTGAGCGATTATTCTTTATTCTTATTTGTTGCCCAATATTTGCGTCTTGTAGTGCCATTCCCTCTGTTTGTATCATAAAGGTGTTAGATTTAGCAATTATTTCAACATTATCGCCTTTACATATCACGCAAAAATTATTGGGAGTAATGGGCTTCCCTTTAGCTAATCTTCGTTTCGCTTTGGCGCCAAGTATTTCATCAATGTTACTTAGAGATTCGCCCCTAAGGTTGTAAATGTCTATATAAGTTAAGTCAATATTTGAAGAGTCAAGTAATGAACCTTTACTAATGACTTGATTAGCGACGAGTACTTTAACTTGTGTTTCTACTCTTACAGGCAAAAAGAGGACCCAAGGATTTTTATCTTCACAAGATATTTTAACGTTTACGTTTCTACTCGAATTATTTTCAGGTATATTCAATTTTAATGGTGTTTGACAAGGTTTAATTGCTATACGAGGATCAATATTTGCGGGTGTAACTTTGATTTTTCCGAGCTTGGGGACAATGGTGTTTTTTTCAACAAATGACTTTGCTAACATTTGTATCATCTCACCATCATAACTTTGTGCCGCTAATATTGGCATATTCAAAATAGTTATTGCTATAAAAATCGTTACTTTATACATGTTTTTTTGTCATCTAAGGCTAGGGAAAATTAAATACTCGTCTATGCTTAATAAATAGAAGCATGTATTGATGATTAAGTGTCAATTTAAAGTCACTTATTTTGTTCATAGTATTATACAATCAAGAATTGTGCCTGTTATTGATACAGGGGCTATTTTTTAATAGAGGTTTACATGGCAGGTATTTTAGATTCAGTTAACCAACGAACACAATTGGTTGGACAGAATAGATTAGAATTATTGTTATTTAAATTGGTGGGTAGACAACGTTTTGGCATTAACGTGTTTAAAGTGAGGGAGGTTATGCCTTGTCCTCGTCTCACTAATTTACCTAAGCAAGACTCTTTTATAAAAGGAGTAGCTCATATTCGAGGGCAAACCATTTCTGTAATTGATCTAAGTAAAGCAACGGGTGGACCTGAAATCACAGATTTAACTAATGCTTTTGTTATCATTTCTGAGTATAACCGTAGTGTTCAGGGTTTTTTAGTTTCTGGCGTTGAAAGAATTGTGACTCTTAGTTGGCAAGATATAATGCCTCCTCCTGAAGGTGCTGGTAAAGCGAGTTATTTAACTGCGGTTACTGAAATTGACAATGAAATGGTGTCAATATTAGATGTTGAAAAGATACTTAATGAAATTAGTCCGGTATCTACTGAGCTTAGCGAAGATGTGGTTGATTCTAGCGTTGGTGTCAGTATGGGAGATCGCGTTATTATGATCGCAGATGACTCAACTGTTGCCCGCAATCAAGTAAAAAGGGCATTAGAGCCATTAGGTTTGACAATGATGTTGGCTAAAAATGGTCAAGATGCGTTGGATCAACTTAACAAAGTTGATGAAACCTGTACTCACTCAATTTGTGAGAAAGTTGCATTATTAATTTCTGATATTGAAATGCCAGAAATGGATGGCTATACCTTGACCGCTGAAATTAAAAGTAATGACAGATTAAAAAAAATGCCTGTTATTTTGCATACATCCCTCAGTGGCGTGTTTAATAATGCAATGGTTGAGAAAGTAGGAGCTGAAGATTTTATTCCAAAATTTCATCCAGACGAATTAGCTACAGCAGTAAAAAAATGGCTCAAAGCTGGCGAGATCTCTTAAGTTAGCTAATAGGTAAATAAGGTAGAATATATAGTGTCAGCCAGAGAACTTGATGATAAAAGTTATCATCAGTTTCGAGAGTTTCTTGAACAACAGTGTGGTATTGTGCTTGGGAACAATAAACAGTACTTAGTGAAGAGCCGTTTAGCACCGCTAATGGCTAAATACAATGTTGATTCATTAAGTAAACTTGTCAGATTAACCTTCAGTCCGACTGAGCGGCAACTGCGTGCCGCTGTTATTGATGCAATGACAACTAATGAAACCTTATGGTTTCGTGATGATTATCCCTTTGTTTTATTAAAAAACAGATTGTTACCTGAATTTGCAAAACAAAAAACGCCTTTTAAAATATGGTCTGCGGCAAGTTCGTCAGGGCAAGAGCCTTATTCTATTGCTATGACAGTACTTGAATTCATTCAAAAGAATCCAGGCGTTTTTCCTGGAGGCGTCCAAATTACTGGCACAGATATTTCTAATACTATGCTAGATCATTGTAAATATGGCCATTATGATTCTTTGGCTTTATCGCGAGGTTTGTCAGCAGAGAGAAAACGACAATTTTTTGAAAATGCTGACAATGGCATGATGAAAGTAAAAGATCATGTCAAAAAAATGGTAAACTTTAGGCAGCTAAATTTACTTAATAGTTACAGTTTAATGGGGCGATTTGACATTGTTTTTTGCCGCAATGTCTTGATCTATTTTTCCCCTGAAGTTAAAGATAAAATATTGTCTCAAATCCATGGTGTACTTAATAAAAACGGTTTTTTATTTCTAGGTGCATCGGAGTCTTTATCCAGTCAAAATCAAAACTTTGATATGGTTCGGTGTAATCCAGGTATCATCTACCAAAAAAAATCTTAATACTAAACTGAAAAAGTATTGGCATAATTATTGAATGATCTCCTTTATTGATATGGAGGTGATTTTTATGGCGATAAGTTTTGACAAAGCGTTTGGTATTCATCCTGATAGTTTAAAGTTACGGGCAAAAAATGCAGAAGTGATAGCAAGTAATATCGCTAATGCAGATACACCTGGTTACAAAGCTAAAGGCATGGATTTTAAAACGGCACTTGCCCAAGCGGCAAGTAAACACCAAAGCGGCATGTCTCGTACCCATGAAAAACACTTCGATGTTCGTACTGAAATGAATAATAGTGTTGATTATCGTGTGCCAAATCAACCAGATACCGGTGACGGTAATACTGTCGATGTACAAGTGGAACGAAACTTGTATCTAGAAAACTCAATGCACTATCAAGCAAGTCTTCAATTTCTTAATGGAAAAATTAAGGGTTTAAGAAAAGCAATTACTGGAGGGCAATAAAAATGAGCCTTTTTAACGTTTTCGATATAACAGGCAGCGGCATGAGCGCACAGTCTGTTCGATTAAATACTACAGCAAGTAATATTGCTAATGCTGACAGTGTCAGTAGTAGTATTGACCAAACTTACCGAGCTCGTCATCCGGTGTTTGCCGCTCAAATGCAAAAAGCTGCCGCTACTGGTCAAGATGAGTCAGTGAGTGTGCAAGTATTAGGTATTGTTGAAAGTGATAAACCGTTGAATGTTGAATATTCTCCAGAACATCCAATGGCAGACAAAGACGGCTATATCTATAAACCGAATGTAAATGTTATTGAAGAAATGACCAATATGATTTCAGCATCAAGGTCTTATCAAACCAATATTCAGTTAGCAGAATCTGCGAAGAACATGCTAAATAAAACGTTAACATTAGGTCAGAGCTAATCGCTGAGTAGGAGTTATTATGACATCAGTATCAGGTAGTACCCCCCTAGACGGTTTGCGCTGGCAAGAAGAGCCAGTCAAAGAAGCCGAACAGAATCGGGGAATGCTAACGCAAGAAGATTTCTTTGCGTTAATGACAAAAGAATTGGCTCACCAAGATCCAACAAAGCCAGTAGATAATAATGAAATGATCTCTCAAATGACGGCATTTTCTACTACAGATGGCGTACAAACATTAAATGATCAGTTTACTTCGTTTGCCACATCAATGACGTCGAGCCAAGCATTACAAGCATCATCACTTGTTGGGCGTAGTGTCTTAGTTGATGACAATGTCTTTGGTATGAGTGAAGGCGATCAAGTTAAAGGTAAATTGGTCACTGATGAGCCGGCAAGTAACGTTAACATTTATGTTGAAAATACTGCCGGTGAAATAATCCAAACAGTACCGGTAGGTAGTGTACCTGCAGGTGAGTCAACATTCACTTGGGATGGTATGGCTTCCGATGGTGAACCCGCAGCGTCAGGTGCATATCGATTTAGAATTGGTGGTTTAGTTGACGGACAAGCGTCAGAGCTTACTGCTATGACTTACCGTAAAGTTGATAGTGTCACCTTAGCCGGAGCGGGTGGAAAAATATTATTAAATCTTAATGGCGGCACATCAATGGCATTAGCCGATGTGGTTGAAGTTTCGGAAGGTTAATCCTTGCCGTGGTTAAAGAATAGAATTTAAAGAGGTGTAATTATGTCATTTAATATAGCATTAAGCGGATTAAACGCAGCGCAGAAAGATCTAGATGTTTCATCAAATAACATTGCGAACGTAAATACCGTTGGTTTTAAAGAGTCGCGTGCTGAATTTGTTGATGTTTATGCATCTTCACTTTTATCTGCAGGTAAAACTAAAGTAGGTGATGGTGTTTTGACGGCAGATGTTGCCCAACAATTTTCACAGGGGAGTATCCAGTTTACACAAAACTCTCTTGATTTGGCTATCACAGGAAATGGTTTTTTTGCCGTAGTACCTGAAATAGATAGTTTAGAAACCTCATATACACGTGCTGGACAGTTTAAGTTAAACGACAGTAACTTTGTTGTTAACTCTAATGGTGAACATTTACTCGGTTTCCCTGTTAATGCTGATGGTACTTCTGCATCTGTTAGCTTAAGTACAACGGAACCGATTAGAATTCCAACCGCTTCTGGTGCACCTCAAGCAACAACCGAAGTTGATATTAGAATGAACTTGCCTGCAGGTGATTCTTATATTTCAAGCGCACCAACTAATTTTGATCCAGATGATCCGCTAACTTTTAACTATTCCACTTCAGTGAATATTTATGATTCACTCGGTGATAGTCATATTATGACTTATTACTTTATTAAAGACGATCCAACAACTAACCCGAATGAATGGTTTGTTTTTGCCGGCGTAGATGGTACTCCCGTTGACCTAGTAGATAATACGAATACTCCAACAGGTATTCTTGGTGGAGACACTTCTGGACCATTATCACCTACAGGTGTTAATGGAGGTAAATTAGTTTTTGATAGTTCGGGAGATTTTCAATCTCAAATACCTACTTTAGCTAATGGCGGTTTTAAGACTACAGCTTTAGGATCAACCATTTTAGCTAATGGTGCTGATGATACTCAAACGATTAAAATTGATTTTAATTTGGACCCATTACAGCCAAATGCGAATGAACCAACACAATTTGCGTCAAATTTTGAAGTTACAGCGCTAGAGCAAGATGGTTTAGCTGTGGGACGATTAACGGGAATTGATATTGGCATTGATGGCTTATTACGTGCTACTTATAGTAATGGTACTTCAGCACCGTTATCGCGAATCGCGCTGGTCAACTTTGCTAATGAGCAAGGCTTAACTCAAATAGGAAACACTTCCTGGAAGTCTAGTATTAGTTCGGGTGAAGCTTTAGCTGGTGAAGCAGGAGCGGGGACTTTTGGTTCGATTAACTCGTCTGCACTGGAGCAATCAAATGTAAACTTAACGACTGAATTAATTGATCTTATTTCAGCGCAGCGTAATTTCCAAGCCAACTCACGAGCGCTAGAAGTGAATAATACGCTTAACCAAACGATTTTACAGATACGTTAATTAGTTAAAGCCTCCTTTAAAAGCCTCATTCTAATGGGGCTTTTTTGTACCTATTAATTTATATTTTGTTGGCATCTATATTGCATTTACTAACATATTACTTACTAATTGTTAGGATTCATTATGGATAAGATGCTTTATATCGCTATGAGCGGTGCTAAACAAAATATGCTCGCCTTATCTGTGAATGCCAATAACTTAGCAAACGCTAAAACTACTGGCTTTAAGCAAGATATGGCACAGGCTAGAGCAATGCAAGCATTTGGCGAAGGATTACCTTCAAGAGTGTTTTCAATGACTGAACGCGCTAGCCAAAACTTTGACAGTGGGGCACTCCTAACAACAGGTAGAGACCTAGATATAGCGGTTGAAGGTAGTGGTTGGATTGCAGTTCAAGCACCGGGGCCAGTTGCAACGATAGGTAATCAAGCTGCCAACCAACAATTAGGGGTAGCTGCAACTAATAATGAAGCTTATACCCGTGTTGGCCAATTAAAAATATCGCCGGAAGGTACATTAGAAACAAGTAATGGTCATCCAGTGATTGGTGAAAATGGCCCTATTACCATTCCTTTACCAGTGAATAATATTACTATTTCACGTGATGGTACCATTATGGTTCAACCTGAAGGTGCACCTACGACCGTTCAAGAAGAAGTCGGCCGGATCAAACTAGTTAACCCTGATAATCGTTCATTGGTGAAAAGTAATGACGGCCTATTTCGATTAAAAAGTGGTGAAATAGCAGAAGCAGACATTAGCGTAAAAGTTGCCAGTGGAACGTTAGAATCAAGCAACGTTAATCCCATTGGCGAAATGACTGACATGATCGCATTGCAGCGTCAGTTTGAAATGCAATTAAAACTTATGAAAACCGCCGAAGAAAATGACTCAGCTGCCGGGTCGTTGTTGCGAGCTTTCTAAACTAATTATTGAGGTGACTTATGAACCCAGCATTATGGATCAGTAAAACAGGCTTAGATGCGCAAACTAAAGATATTGCGGTTATTTCTAACAATTTAGCTAACGCCAGTACCATTGGCTTTAAAAAAAGTAGAGCAGTATTTGAAGATTTACTTTATCAAAATATTAATCAACCGGGTGGGCGTAGTGCGCAAGATACTAAATTACCATCAGGATTAATGCTTGGTACAGGTACTAAAGTCGTGGCAACTCAAAAAATCCACTCACAAGGTGATATGTTAAATACGGATAATCCATTGGATTTATCGATTCAAGGTGATGGTTTTTTTGAAATATTAATGCCTGACGGAACTTCTTCATATAGCCGAAATGGTCAATTTACCCGTGATGAAGAAGGTAATATGGTGACATCTGGTGCAGGGTATCGTTTGCAACCGCAAATTACGATTCCTGAAGATGCTCAACAAATTACTATTTCACAAGATGGAGAAGTATCTGTAAGCATCGCTGGTCAAGCTGAACCTGCCGTGATTGGTCAGATCAATACCATCAACTTTGTAAACCCTACGGGATTGCAACCTATTGGTCAAAATTTATTTATTGAAACCGCTGTCAGTGGTGCGCCTCAAGAAGGCGTCCCAGGCTTAGAAGGTTTTGGTATGTTGCAACAAGGTATGTTGGAAACATCTAATGTTAATACCACTGAAGAGTTGGTTAATTTAATTGAAACCCAACGCGTTTATGAAATGAACTCTAAGGTGATTTCAGCGGTTGACCAAATGCTTAGTTATATTAATCAACAACTTTAAGAGTATAAGGAGCGTCAAATGAAATATGTAATGTTAGTAGTAATCGTATGGATGACGTTATCTGGCTGTGCAACAACAGAAAAAGCACAAATTTTACCTAATGATCCCGATTTTGCACCTATTCTACCCGAAATGGAAGAAGAGCCTGTTGTTCCCTCTGGCTCATTATTTAGAGCCAATTACGTCAATAATATTTACTCAGATTCTAAAGCACATCGTGTTGGCGATATTATCTCGGTAGTGTTAAGTGAAAGTACTCAAGCACAGAAAAATGCTAAAACAGAGTTGAAAAAAGATAATTCCGCCACGTTAGATCCTGTTATCGGTTTAGGCGGGGCAGCGGTTAATTTTAAGAACGATGCTATTCAGTTTGGCTTAAATCAAAGTTCAGATTTTAAAGGGGATTCTAAAACAAACCAAGGGAACAGCTTAAGTGGCAATATTTCTGTAAATGTATTACGGGTGTTATCAAATGGTAACTTAATGATCCGTGGTGAAAAATGGATGACGTTAAATAGTGGTGATGAATATATTCGCTTAACCGGAATTATTCGTGCACAAGATATTAGCTCAAATAATACGATTTTATCTAATAAAATCGCTAATGCTCGTATCCAATACTCAGGGACAGGGAGTTTTGCTGAAGTAAATGAACAAGGTTGGTTATCCAAATTCTTTAATAGCACATGGTGGCCACTTTAAGTGGGCATGAAGCAGGTAATTAAGATGAAATTATTAGGCAGTATACTTATAGGCACATGTTTATTATTGACTAGTCAATTAGTAAATGCACAACGTATAAAAGATTTAGCAGATGTTGCTGGCGTACGACCTAATCAATTAATTGGTTATGGACTAGTGGTTGGCTTACCTGGTACAGGCGAACAAAGCCCTTTTACTGAGCAAAGTTTTAAAACAATGTTGAGTAATTTTGGTATTACTATGCCTGCTAGTTTGAAACCTAAAATCAAAAATGTCGCAGCAGTTGCGGTTCATGCAGAACTTCCTGCCTTTAGCAAACCAGGGCAAACTATTGATATTACTGTCTCATCAATGGGAAGCGCGCAAAGTTTACGTGGTGGTACGTTATTACAAACGATTTTGATGGGCCTTGATGGTAATGCTTATGCCGTAGCGCAAGGTAGTGTCGTTGTAAGTGGATTAGGTGCTGGAGGCTTAGATGGTTCAAAAGTGATTATTAATACACCGACAGTAGGGCGTATTGCTAATGGAGCCATCGTGGAAAGAGAAGTTAAGTCGCCGTTTACCAGTGGCGATTTTATTACTTTTAATTTGAAAAATTCAGACTTTACTACAGCTAAACGATTATCAGATGCAATTAATGATTTTGTTGCAGGTTCAGCTCGCGCATTAGATGCAACATCAGTTCGGGTTAATGCGCCACGTGATGCCGCAGATCGTGTTAGCTTTTTATCTACTCTTGAAAACTTAGAATTTGAACCAGATACCCCATCAGCAAAAATTATTGTTAATTCTCGTACGGGAACAATTGTTATAGGTTCAGAAGTTCGTTTACTTCCTGCTGCTATTACCCATGGTGGTATTACGGTTACCATCAATGAAACTGAAAATGTTAATCAACCTGATGCTTTTTCAGAAGGTGAAACGACAACAACTAACCAGTCTATTGTTGATGTTAGAAAAGATGACTCTCGAATGTTTGTGTTTAATCCTGGGGTCACCTTAGATACGCTAGTGAAAGCAATCAATGATGTTGGAGCAGGACCCGGCGATGTTATGGCTATACTTGAAGCCTTAGAACAAGCAGGGGCATTACGAGGAGATTTAGTCATTATTTAATGACTAAATAATACTATGACTACTCGTATTGCAGATGCTCAAAACTTTTTAGATGTTAATGGTTTAAATGACATACGCCGTCAATCTAAAACTAATGATAAAGGAGCCAAAGAAGAGGCTTTAGCGTCAGCAGCTAAACAGTTTGAAGCTATTTTTATGCAGATGCTATTAAAAAGTATGCGTAGTGCACAAGACGTACTAGAGTCAGATAGTCCATTTAATTCAGAGTCAACTAAGTTTTACCGCGATATGCATGATCAGCAAATGGCATTAGAAATGTCTAACAATGGTTCATTAGGTTTGTCTGACTTAATCGTTCGTCAGTTAGGGGGAGACAGTGACAATTTCACTTCTCACAGTGTCTTACGTTATGATACTAGCCCTGCTGAACTTGAAGCTATGAAAGCAAAATTATTAAAAAATCGTCAAACAAATGACAATAATTTATCATCGAGTTACCCTCTTACTCAAAAAGCGCCAACAGTTGAAACTCAAACCTTTACTAACCCACAAGATTTTATTACGGCACTTATAGAACCAGCCAAACAAGCCCAGGAAAAATTAAAGGTTCCTTTTGAAGTGATTATTGCTCAGGCAGCATTAGAAACAGGCTGGGGTAAAAAAGTAATTAAAACAGGTAGTGGTGAAAGTTCAAATAACTTATTTAATATCAAAGCGGATAAACGTTGGCAGGGTGAAAAAACTCATAAAGAAACACTCGAGTTTGAAAATGGCGCCATGACAAAAAAACGTGAACCTTTTCGTGTGTATGAATCTATTCAAGATAGCGTGAATGATTATATTAACTTCCTCTCATCGGGTGACCGATATCAAGCGGCTCTAAAACAAGCAGGAAATGTGGAACAATTTTTGCAAGGATTACAAGGTGCTGGTTATGCCACTGATCCCGATTATGCCAATAAAATACTTGGGACACTTCGTACAGTTACCAGCCTAATAAATAAGTAAACATTTTATTTAATTATTTCAATTAATTACTTTAGGTACGCTTGTAGGAGTGTAAGTCATGACAGTAAGTTTGTATCAAACCGGTGTGAGTGGGCTATTAGCTGCTCAGCAGCAGTTAGCAACGACAGGGCATAATATTGCCAATGTAAATACTGAAGGCTTTAATCGTCAGCGTGTCGAACAAAATCCATTACTAGGTCAAAATGTTGGTGGTAACTATATAGGTTCAGGTACTTATGTAAATGATATTACAAGAATTTACGATCAGTTTGCCTATAAAGAGCAATTATTTAATCAAAGTAATTTAGGTAATGCAGATACCTTACACAAAGATTTAACCCATTTAAATCAAGTCATGAGTTCGGCAGGAACATCGGTCGTTAATAGTATTGACAGTTTTTATCAAACAATGAATGGCATTGCCGATAATCCTAGTGATTTAGGGCTTAGAAGTATTGCGTTAAGCCAAGCTAATATTCTTGCTACTGATTTCCGCTCTATCAACGATAATTTTGATCAACTTGAAAAATCAGTTAATGGCGAAATAGAACAAATCGTTTCTAAAATCTCTCAGATCTCTCTTGAGATTGCTAAAATAAATGAACAAATATTAAATGACAAAGGATTGACTACTAGTGGCCAACCTAATGATCTTCTTGATAGCCGAGATCAGTTAGTTCATGAATTAGGTGAATACACTAATGTGAATACTATTGAAGATCAAAATGGTGTGATGACAGTCATGATAGGGAGTGGCGCCACATTAGTTGTTGGTATAACGCCATTACAAGTAAGTTTAAGAGCGGGCGATCCAGACCCTTTGAAAACTGAGCTGCAAATTTCAGGTCCCAATAGTACTGTTGCTATCAATGGCGCTGTTCTCGGTGGAGCATTAGCCGCAAAAATAGAATTTAGGGATGAACATCTTGCTCAAACACGTGCTGAAATAGACCGCTTAGCTATGGCTATTTCTTATACGTTAAACTCGGCTCAAAATGAAGGAATTGATTTAAACGAGCAACAAGGTCTTAATTTTTTTACTGATATCAATACGACGGCTTTAATGGAAGGCCGTGTGATGGCGCCTGTAAGTAATAATGGTACTGTTTCAGCAAGTGTAGAGATTACCGATGTCGGCTTGTTAACGGCAGATGAATATCAAGTGAAGTATGACGGTGTTAATTATGTGATGACTAATATGAACACTATGTCTTCAAGCGTTTTAACGTTAACCCCCCCAAATACTTATGATTCAGGGCAAGGTTTTGATTTTGTCATTGACTCTGGCGCACCAGTTGCAGATGACGTTTTTATTATTCGACCGGGTGAGAATAGCGCGGCTTTTATGAAAGTCACCTTAACAAGTGATCGGGGTATCGCGGCAAGTTCGGCTGTTGAAGCAAAAGCCTCAGAAAATAATGTTAGTGATGGCTTTATGAATATTACTGAAGTTTATGATCCGGTAGCAGCTCGTACTTTTACCGATACATTGAATGCAGGACTTACCGTTGATGTCTATGAAAGTGCTCCGGGTACTTATGCTTATCGCGTTTATGATTCAGGTAATCCCCCACCGGCACCTGTGGTGACATCAGGCACTTTTGCCTCTGGTAGTAGTACTTTAATTGACTTACCGCCACTCCCTTCTAGTCCTGCATTTCAAATTGAAATTGGTGGCGATCCTATCGGTCAAGGCGCATTGGCACGTGAAAGCTTCACGATAGTTGATGCTTTTGGGGTTGGTAACGGCAATAACGCTGTAAAAATGGCATTGTCTCAAGAAAAAGGCGTATTAAATCAAGGTAGAGAAACTTTTGGTCAAGGCATAGCAATATCCATTGCTGAAGTTGGATCAAAAGCAAAATCTGCTGAGTTAACTTCTAATACCGCAGAGGCATTATATACCCAAGCATTTAATCGTAATCAAGAAATATCAGGGGTTAATTTAGACGAAGAGGCGGCTAATATGTTGAAATTTCAACAGGCATACCAAGCTTCCTCGCAGATTATCTCTACCGCTAATACTATTTTCGAAACATTACTAAATGCAGTGCGATAGGAGCAATTAATGAGAGTTTCAACACAACAATTTTACTTTCAAAATACTCAGCAACTAAGTGCTAAACAATCAGCAGTTAATGATCAGATGCAATATATTTCTTCAGGTAAAAGGGTGCTTACAGCAAAAGATGATCCTGTAAGCTTTGGTACTTTGTCTGGTTATAAAGATGAGCTTACCAATATTGACAAGTACCAACGTAATATTACTCAAGCGAAGAATCGTAATAGTTTACAAGAAACTTCTTTTGCCAATGCAGAGAGTTTAATGCAAGACCTTAAGACTCTATTTATTAATGCTAATAATGGTACCTTGTCAGACTCAGATCTTAAGTCATTAGCCGAACTTGCAACGAATAATTTGAGTCAGATGTTGGATATTGCCAACAGTAAAGATGAGACTGGCGGTTACATTTTCTCAGGTTATCAAATAGATCAAGCGCCTTTTGCTTTACACCCAGGAAATACCGTTACCTATGCTGGTGATAATGGTACAAGAGAATTACAAATAGCTAAAAATGTGATGGTAGATATTAATCAACCAGGAGATGATGCATTTGAAAATGTCGCAAATTCAATTGGTGATTTTACGGCAAATTATGTTAGCAACTCTTCCGGAATAGCATTAAATCGTGCAGTAATTGCTTCCCCAGGATCATATGATCCTGCAAGTAATCCACCGGATTATAATTTTCTTTTTTCATCTCCAACAGATTTAACAGTAACAGATGGCAATGGTGTCGTTGTTTATAATACGGCGTCATATGCCGCTGGGCAAAGCATTGCCTTTAATGGCATAGAGGTTGATATAAGTGGCAACCCTTTGCCGGGTGATGAATTTAATATGACACCGACAGAAACCATAAGTATTTTCGATACGATAAAGTCGGCGATCGATTGGATGAATGTTGGGGCATCACCTGCTGATCCTATTCAACATAATATTGATTATGGCGATGTATTGACGCAACTTAATGAAGCGTTAAATCATATGACGTCACGGAGAACTGAGGCGGGCGTACGATTAAAGTTAGTGGAAACACAAGATAACAGTCACGCTGAAGCCGCATTGAGTCTAGCTTCAGGACGATCAAACATTGAAGATTTAGATTTTGCTAAAGCTATTTCAACTTTTGAGCAATCACAAGTGGCGTTACAAGCGGCACAACAAACCTTTATTCAAATAAAGGGCCTAAGTTTATTTAATTACATATAAATTAAATGTTGGCACAAAGTATGCTTTTTAAAGTTAGAAAATATAAATAGTGACAATATTTAGTTGGTGGTTCTCAGTAACGATTGTTATCAGGATTTGAACCACACCCTGTAACTTAGGAGTGATAGCAATGGCTTTAGTCGTAAATAGTAATATATCATCATTAAATGCTCAACGTCAGTTGAATAAATCAACCAATGAGTTAGGTGAAAATTATCAACGTTTATCTTCAGGTAAACGTATCAACAGCGCAAAAGATGATGCCGCTGGTTTGCAAATTTCAAGTCGTTTAACGGCTCAAATAAATGGTCTTAATCAGGCATCTCGTAATGCTAATGATGGGATTTCACTAGCGCAAACAGCTGAAGGGGCATTAGATGAGTACACAAATGCTTTACATCGTATGCGTACTTTAGCAGTACAGTCTTCAAATGGTTCTAATAATACTGGTGACCGAGCAGCTTTGAATGCCGAATTTCAAGAATTATCATTAGAATTAACACGTATTACTAATGATACTGAATTTGGTGGCGTGAAATTACTTAATAGTAGCTACCAAGAGGCTTTCCAAATTGGTGCGAATAAAGGTCAGCTTATTACCATTACCATAAGTGCTCAGCTTTCAGCTGGTGGTGTAAGTGTTTCACAAGGTGTTTCTACCTTTGCGAAAGCGCAATCAGTTATTGCTAAGATTGATGAGGCATTAAAAACTGTCAATGGTGTACGTGCAGATTTAGGCGCAAAACAAAACCGTTTTTCTTCAATTATACGTAGTAATGATAATACATCTGAAAATGTTTCAGCTTCACGCTCTCGTATTGAAGATACCGATTATGCTTCTGAAACTGCGAAGTTGGCAAAAAGCTCAGTATTGCAGCAAGCATCAAGTTCAATGCTAGCACAAGCAAATCAACAACCGCAGATAGCATTACAATTACTACAGTAGTAGAAAATTATAATATCAATATAAAAAACCCTCAGTAGAGGGTTTTTTGATTTTTATTATAATAAAAAACAGCTATTTAGATTTATTTTCATTTAATAATTAAAAAAACATTAAAGATATTTTTTATTCTACCGATACCTTTCCCAAGAGATAATGAATTTTCAAATAGAATTCATAGTAACAAAATTATACAGAAACCTTGGGAGCATTATCATGGCTTTAGTAGTAAATAGTAATATCGCATCACTTAACTCACAACGTCAGTTGTCTCGTTCAACTAACGATTTGTCAGATAACTACCAACGATTATCATCAGGTAAGCGTATCAATAGTGCTCGTGATGATGCCGCTGGCTTACAAATTTCAAGTCGTTTAACTGCGCAAATTAATGGTTTGAATCAAGCCTCTCGAAATGCAAATGATGCCATTTCTTTAGCGCAAACAGCTGAGGGGGCATTAGATGAATACACAGGTGCACTACAACGTATGCGTACGCTTGCAGTTCAAGCATCAAATGGTTCAAACAACGATGATGATCGCGCGGCACTAAATTCTGAATTTACAGAGTTAGCGGCTGAATTAACACGTATATCAAAAGATACTGAATTTGGTGGTGTTAAATTGCTTGATACATCATATCAGGAAGCTTTCCAAATCGGTGCCAATAAGGGGCAATTAATCACTATTGCTATTAGTGCAGACTTAAGTGCTGGTGGCGTGAGTGCAGATATTGGTGTTTCTGTTTTCTCTAAAGCCCAAGCTCAGATTGATGCTATCGATAGTGCTTTGAAAACAGTCAATGGCGTTCGTGCCGATTTAGGTGCCAAGCAAAACCGCTTTTCATCTATTATTCGAAGTAATGATATTACCTCTGAAAACGTATCGGCTTCTCGTTCACGAATTGAAGATACTGACTTTGCCGCAGAAACTGCTAAATTAGCGAGAAGCTCAGTATTACAACAAGCATCAAGTTCTATGTTAGCGCAAGCTAACCAACAGCCGCAAATAGCCTTGTCATTGCTATAAACACGGTGAAATAAGCTTAAGTAGAATGAAAAGGCCTTCATATTGAAGGCTTTTTTTTGAGTTTAATAAAACGGTATGTAGTCGACTCATTAATATTCATTAATGTTGCTATCATATTTGTTATGACCTAATTGTGATAGCTAACCAGAATAAATGAGTGAGATTTAGGTAATAAAGAGCAAGGTTATAAATATAATTTTTAGCTTTTAATCTTTTAAAAAATAGAGAGTTAATGGTTTTGTTACCTTTGTTTCTATTATTTATCTAAAAATCATTAAAGGTTGATTTTAAATGGCCGATACAGTTTTTAAGAAGGTATGAGTTGCTGGATAAAAACTCATATGTTATCAATTTTATGGGAATATAGCCCGGGAGCATTATCATGGCTTTAGTAGTAAATAGTAATATCGCATCGCTTAACTCACAACGTCAGTTGTCTCGTTCAACTAACGATTTGTCAGATAACTACCAACGATTATCATCAGGTAAGCGTATCAATAGTGCTCGTGATGATGCGGCTGGCTTACAAATTTCAAGTCGTTTAACTGCGCAAATTAATGGTTTGAATCAAGCCTCTCGAAATGCAAATGATGCCATTTCTTTAGCGCAAACAGCTGAAGGGGCGTTAGATGAATACACTGGTGCACTACAACGTATGCGTACGCTAGCTGTTCAAGCATCAAATGGTTCAAATAATTCAGCTGACCGAGTAGCACTTAATGCAGAGTACACTGAGTTAACAGAGGAATTGACTCGAATTTCAGCGGATACAGAATTTGGTGGTGTTAAATTACTTGATAGTAGCTATCAAGAAGCTTTCCAAATTGGTGCTAACAAAGGGCAATTAATCACTATTGCTATTAGTCAAAATTTACAAGCTAGTGCTGCAGGTATTGCTGTTTCAGTAGGTATATCTACGTTTTCACATGCGCAGTCTATGCTTACTCAAATCGATGCAGCATTAAAAACGGTTAATGGTGTACGTGCCGATCTTGGTGCGAAACAAAATCGTTTCTCATCAATTATTCGTAGTAACGATATTACCTCAGAAAATGTATCGGCATCACGTTCACGAATTGAAGATACTGACTTTGCCGCAGAAACCGCTAAACTAGCGAGAAGCTCAGTATTACAACAAGCATCAAGTTCTATGTTAGCCCAAGCTAACCAACAGCCTCAAATAGCCTTGTCATTGCTATAAACACGGTAAGATAAGCTTAAGTAGAATGAAAAGGTCTTCATATTGAAGGCCTTTTTTTTTGGGTTTAATAAAACAGTATGTAGTCAACTTATTGTTGACATCATATTTGCTAGAATATAAACATAGTTTATATAGCTAACCAGGATAAATACGTGAGATTTAGGTAATAAAGAGCAAGGTTATAAATATAATTTTTAGCTTTTAATCTTTTAAAAAATAGAGAGTTAATGGTTTTGTTACCTTTGTTTCTATTATTTATCTAAAAATTATTAAAGGTTTATTTTAAATGGCCGATATAGTTTTTAACAAGAGATGAGTGACTTAAAAAAGCTCATTAATTACAAACCTTAAGGGATATACCCTGGGAGCATTGTCATGGCTTTAGTAGTAAATAGTAATATCGCATCACTTAACTCACAACGTCAGTTGTCTCGTTCAACTAACGATTTATCAGATAATTATCAACGTTTATCATCAGGTAAGCGTATTAACAGTGCTCGTGATGATGCCGCTGGCTTACAAATTTCAAGTCGTTTAACTGCGCAAATTAATGGTTTGAATCAAGCATCTCGAAATGCAAATGATGCCATTTCTTTAGCGCAAACAGCTGAAGGGGCGTTAGATGAATACACTGGTGCTCTACAACGTATGCGTACATTAGCGGTTCAATCATCAAATGGTTCAAATAATTCAGCTGACCGAGTAGCATTAAATGCTGAATTTAAAGAGTTAGCGTCTGAATTAACACGTATTTCAGATGATACAGAGTTTGGTGGCGTTAAATTACTTGATAGTAACTATAAAGAAGCTTTCCAAATTGGCGCTAACAAAGGGCAATTAATCACTATTGCTATTAGCAATACGTTAAGTGCTGGTGGTGTGAGTGTTGGTGGAGCAATCTCTACTTTTGCTAGTGCACAGGATATGTTAACGAAAATTGATTCTGCTTTGAAAACAGTCAATGGCGTTCGTGCCGATTTAGGTGCCAAGCAAAACCGCTTTTCATCAATTATCCGAAGTAATGATATTACCTCTGAAAACGTATCGGCTTCTCGTTCACGAATTGAAGATACTGACTTTGCCGCAGAAACTGCTAAACTAGCTAGAAGCTCAGTGTTACAACAAGCATCAAGTTCTATGTTAGCGCAAGCTAACCAACAACCTCAAATAGCGTTGTCATTGTTATAATAACGGTAAATTAGTTATTTATAAAAAGTAAAATGGCACTCTTGGGTGTCATTTTATTTTATCAACGAGTAGGAGTATATTATGGTTAAGTTAGTATCGTCGGAGAATCCACTTAATAACCAATTCTCTGAAGTTGCATCTAATGCTTTTAAATCACCGCAAGATGTTGATTTAAAAAAGGGTACTGTAAATTCAGAAGAAGATGCCTCTAAACCTGAACTCACTGCTCATAGTGATAATGTAGCGTTAAGAAATTTACAAAAAGGTGAGGCTGAAAAAACCGAAGAAGAGGCTGTTGCAGAAATAGAACAGGCTTTTGAAGAAATTTCAGGATTCATGAATTTATATAATCGTAATGTTAACTTTTCAATGGACGAAAAGTCTGAAAAAACGGTTATTAAAGTCTTTGATTCAGACAGTAAAGAATTAATTAAACAATTTCCTTCTGAAGATCTTGTTAAATTAGCGCAAAAAATTAAAGAATTACGACAAGATGTTGATTTGAAATCTGGCATATTTCTTGATGAGAAAGTGTAGTATTAATTTAAGGTAAAGGTGTTGTTATGAATGTTACATCAGCAGGTATTGGATCCGGGTTAGATTTAGAAGGCATTATTACGGCTTATATTAATGCTGAGGCCGTTCCGTCTGAACTTCGACTTCAAAATAAAGAAGAGCGTCTTGGTACTGAGCTTTCTGGTGTTGGGCAATTCAAATCAGCATTATCAAATTTTGAATCTGTGCTGAAAAAGCTAAGTGATACAGAAGATTTTAATAAACAAATTACTGAATCAAGTTCTAGCGCTGTTGACGTCACCACTAATGGCTATGCAAGTAACGGCTCTTTTGCTATCGAAGTAGAACAACTAGCACAAGGAAGTCGACGACAATCTACAGCCTTTGCAAGTTCAACAGATACTGTTGGCACAGGAACGTTAACCTTTACAGCTGGAAGTGATACCTTTGATGTTGATATTGATGGTGCAGATGATTTAAGTGCTATCCGTGATAAAATTAATGAGCAATCAGGTAATTTTGGGGTAACGGCCAATATTATCAATGTACAAAGTGGTTCTTATCTCGTTTTTAATTCGTCTTCAACAGGTGATACTAATAATTTAACTATTTCTACTTCTGATGCTTCATTAGATGCAATTTCTACTAATACCACACAAGGTACAGATGACATCGCAAAAAGTGCGCGTGCTTATGTTGATGGCAATTTAATAGAGCAAGATACCAATGAATTTAAAAATATTATTGAAGATGTCACTTTTACCGCTAAAAGTGAAAATATGGGTAGCCCCGCAATAATAACGATAAGTCAGGATGAAGAAAATGGTTCTACGCTTATTAATGAATTTGTTGATGCTTATAATTCACTTCGTAGTACGCTAGATGTTTTAGGTAATGCCGAAAGTGGAGCCTTAGCTTTTGATGCTAATGTTCGTCAGGTAAAGTCTCAACTAACTTCAATAGTCACTGATACCGTTAGTGGATTATCAGGTTCAAATACCAGTTTGTCAGATATTGGTATTACTATCGATAAAACAGGTCTTTTAGAGGTAAATCCTGCTGGAATTGGTACTATGAAAAGTGGTACAGAGAAACTTGAAGAAGCCTTAAAGTTTAATTTGGAAGAAGTTGGCGAGATTTTTGCTTCTAGTGATGGTGTGGTGTCAAACTTATCGACTTTAATTGAAAGTTATAATGGTAGTAGTGGTACATTAACTATTAGAAATACAGCGTTAAATAAAGAATATTCAGGCATTAAAGATGAATATACTGCGTTAGAAACTAAACTTAGAGATTATGAAGATAGATTGAGAAGTCAGTTTTCATACTTAGATTCAACCGTAGCATCTTATAATGCTACAGGTTCATGGTTGACTGCTACTTTAGAGAGTATGCAACCAAGTAAATCATAAGAGTGTCTCGCGTTGAGAGACGCTAGGAGCGAGTCATGAGAAAGAATTTAAAAGCATACAGCCAAGTTAATATTAATAGTACCTTATTGACAGCTGATCCTCATCAAGTCATTTTAATGATGTACGATGGATTATTAGAAAGCATTGCTAAAGTTAAAGGTGCTATTGTGCGAAAAGATTTAGCGATTAAATCACAGATGGTGACGAAAGCTGTCAATATTTTGTCAGCATTGGATAATTCTTTAGACGCTGACGCCGAACCTCAAATATCAGCTACGTTTTCCAACCTTTATCAATATTGTATTGATCGTTTAAATGATGCGAATATTACTTTAGATATTTCAGGTTTAGACGAAGTAATAGAGTTATTAAAGCCACTTCGTGATGCATGGCAAGCAATCCCTGAAACGGATAAAAAAGAAGGCTTTGAATTACTGAAGAAAAAAGACGAGCAACAACCGAGTGTAGGGGCATAAAGTGTCTCACTTGGCTTTATATCAGCAGATAGATGATTTATCTGCTGAGGTTGTTAGTTTAATTCAGGAAGATAAATTTGACTTAGTTGATGAAAAATTAGCGTTACGTTTGTCTCTGATGAAAGAAGTTACCGAGCTGGTTTTATCAGAACACAATGAAACGTCTAAAGAGCAACTTCGTCAATTTTTGCTTAAATGTCAACAAGCCGATAAGCAACAAGTCGAGCACTTGCTGCAAGAACGGACTAAAGTATTAGAGACGAGTCAAAAACAGACTAAAATTACCCAAGCTGTTAATGCTTATCAGCAAGTTAGCGGTAGCTAATCTTAATCACATCTAGGTTATTCTTTATTGTCACTAATATTTATTAAATATGGCATTAATTCATACTGAAGTAGATCCGCATAATACAATCGATCATCTCGTTGTTGTGTGTCTAGCATTATATTCAACACTTGGTGAAAATGTGTGTCATCAATACTATTTTGATTAATGTATTGGCTAAGAAGATCAATAAATTCAATGGTCAATTGATGCGATTTTGCCAGATGTCCTAAGCGTAAACTCGTAGAAAGTTCCAATGCAAGTTGTTGAATCTCAGTTAATCCGGCTAGTGTTGCCACAGTTTAGTTCCTTCAATTAAAGCGCCTTCTAGGCTACCATTGCTAAATGTAATACTAGGGTGTTCCTTAATGTATTCTTCTAAATCCCTAAGATATCCTTTTAAACTTGCCATTGTCGGTATTCTCATTCCTAATCCATTGATGATACTTTCTTTTGCGTAACCTAAATCCAGTTCATGCGAAGCTTTTTGAGCTGTGCTATCAGAAGCGTGACTTTTATTAAAAGTAAAAGCAAAATCAGTACCTAACAGGATAATATTTTTAGCTTGTAAATAGACAGCAAGATCTATGGCGGGATGAACAACGCTACCGGCGCAAAATAATTGTGTTTTAGGATATTTATCTAATATTTCTTGATAAAGAGGGGTAGGGCTGTAACTACAATAACGAGGCCCAGGCCAATAATTGAGAACGCTAGTCTCAACATTTGGAAAATAAACGAGCATACTATTGGTTAATAACGATGGCTCAATGTCTTCAAAAAATTGAAATGCAGTATAGTCAATTGAAACCACTATGTTTGGAATAATACCATGATTCAAAAGTACTCGAACACTGGCATCGACCGCTATGATAAAGGGTTTGTTTTTAGCTAAGTAGTCTAAATGTTGTTCAAGGGTTGGACCTGCTGCAGCGATGAAAATATCTGTTTTTTTAGGGTTTGGTATCGATGATATGTCAGCATCAGTTTCGATAAAAGTGTAATTGTCACGTATAGGATCACTATTATTTACTTGTCTGTGTTGATGCTTTTTATTCACAAACTCTTGATTTAGCTCTATTTGTACTTTATCTGCAATATATTCCCCTTTGGTGTCAGCGAGTTTTAATTCGGCAGGATTGACACAGAATGGAATATTAACGGCACTGTCTTTTGTTGCTAATTGGAGTTGAACACGAGGATCTGATAACCAATCCATATTTTCGATTGCTTGAAGACTATTGATGAAAATTGCTCTATTTAAAATGACGACATAAATTTTACGTAGTGCCTTGCGAGCTAAAAGTACATTGATACTATCACCTAATCCCGGACCATAAACGGTAGCGTGATTACTGTGACTATTTATAAAAGATGTTTGTAGCTCTGCTTCAGCAAGTCGATCATAACTGCTAGTGAGTTGAATGCCATTGATTACCAAGGTGTTTTCTACAATTTCAACATTAAGGGAGCTGTCATCTGAAGACATCAGTTCTTCAAATAATTGAGGCCATCGCTGGCTAATTATCAGAAAGTTTTTTGGTAATTGATCTGCAGACATATATTTTTAATCATATAATAATAGTTAACATATTCTAATGTAATGGTTTTTGCTATTCAATGCCGTAATTTAGTTGCTTAATTCTCTTGCCTAGTTAGAATTAAAACAAGCACAATTAGATACTCTGGCAAATATATTGCTTAATCATTTAGGTAATATTTCGTCGTTTCAATAAAGGTTTGATCAAATGCGTCAATCTCAGCAAGAACAAAAGGTATTAGTAACAGGTGCCGATGGTTTTATAGGCTCTCATTTGGTGGAGTTATTAGTATCCGAAGGTTATAAAGTAAAAGCATTAGCTCAGTATAATTCTTTTAACTATTGGGGATGGCTAGAGGATGTAGATGCATCAGATAATTTGGAAATTATCACAGGCGACATTCGTGATCCTCACTTTTGTCGGCACATTACCCAAGATATTGATATTGTTTTTCATTTAGCCGCTTTGATCGCTATTCCTTATTCCTATGTTGCACCTGAAAGCTATGTTTCAACCAATGTGATTGGTACATTAAATATTTGCCAAGCGAGTTTGGATAACAAGGTCAGTCGTATTATTCATACCTCTACAAGTGAGGTTTATGGAACAGCTCAGTATGTGCCTATTGATGAAAAACACCCATTGCAAGCACAATCTCCTTACAGCGCCTCAAAAATTGGTGCTGATGCGATGGCTATGAGCTATTTCAATGCATTTGATCTGCCACTTACTATTGTTCGACCTTTTAATACTTATGGGCCAAGACAATCGGCAAGAGCCGTAATACCTACCATTATTACCCAAATTGCTAATGGGCAAAAGCAGATAGAGTTAGGGGATGTGAGTCCAACACGTGATTTCAATTATGTTAGTGATACTTGTCGCGGTTTCTTAGCATTAGCACAAAGTGATAAAACTATAGGAAAAACGATTAACATAGGCTCTAACTTTGAAATTAGTGTTGGCGACACCTTAAATTTAATTAAAGATATTATGCAAAGTGATGTGGAATTTGTTGTTGATCAAAAGCGTATTCGCCCTGACAAATCTGAAGTTTTTCGCTTGTGGTGCGACAACAGTAAAATAAATGAATTAACTGGCTTTACTCCTGAAATAGATATTAAAACAGGATTAACAAAAACGGTAGAATGGTTTTCAAAAGCAAATAATTTAGCTAAATACAAACACGGTATTTATAACGTGTAGCGTGAGAGTCTATTAATGAAAAAAATAGCGGTATTTACTGGTACACGAGCAGATTATGGGCTGTTGTATTTGTTACTTAAAGGTTTGCAGACAAGCAATGAAATTGAGTTGCAATTACTGGTCGGTGGTACGCATTTACTCGATGAATTTGGTCACACAATTGATCATATTATTAAAGATGACTTAAAAATCACAGAACAATTAGATTATTTAGTACATGATGATACCAACTTAGCTGTAAATAATTCAATGGCTAAGGCACAAGAATTAGCGGGTGAATGTTTAGTTAAACATCAACCTGATTTATTGATTTTACTTGGAGATAGATTTGAAGCTTTAGCTGTAGCACAGGCCGCGACTATTTGTAGGGTACCTATAGCACATATTCATGGTGGCGAAATAACAGAAGGGGCTATTGATGATGTTTTTCGTCATGCCATTACAAAATTGTCGCACTGGCACTTTACTTCAACTGAAGCTTATCGACAGCGTGTTATCCAGTTAGGAGAACAGCCTAACACCGTGTTCAATGTTGGCGCACCAGGAATTGATAATATTAAGCAACTTCCACTGTTAAACGTTAAACAATTAGCGAAAACCTTAAAAATAAATCTTGAAAAGCCTTATTTCTTAGTGACTTATCATCCTGAAACGTTAACAACACAAAGCCCCGTTAAAGCATTAAAGCATTTATTGGCAGCTATAGATAAGTTTCCTCACTATCAAGTTATAATTACTTATCCAAATGCCGATACTCAAGGACGAATCATCATGACAGGGTTGGAAGCATATGCGAAAGAACAGCCAGAGCGTATACATTTATTTCGTTCTATCGGACAACTCAATTACTTATCGGCTATGAAGTATTGTGATGTGGTTATCGGTAATAGCTCTAGTGGTATTATTGAAGCCCCGTCATTTAATGTACCTACTGTTAATATTGGTCAACGTCAACAAGGACGTATTGCCAGTAAAAGTGTTATTCAAACTAAGAGTGATGAAAATAATATTTACCTTAGTATTGAAAAAGCATTATCACCTAAGTTTCGTGTCAATATCGCTGATTTATCTAATCCGTATGGAGAAGGGAATGCATGTAAGGCAATACTTGAGCGCATTATAAAAATGCCTTTACCTAAATTGCATAAAACATTTTATGATATTGAAAAAAGCATGGATGGTCCATTTAAAGGTGAATGTCATGATTGATATATCCCAAAAGTTATTGCCTACTTTGATCATTGCTGAGGCTGGTGTGAATCATAATGGTAATATACAGCTTGCCTATCAGTTGGTAGATGTAGCGGTTGAAGCCGGTGTTGATATTGTTAAATTTCAAACATTTAAAGCGGATAACTTAGTTACACAATATGCAGAGCAAGCCCAATATCAAGAACATAATACTCAGAAAAAGCAAAGCCAATATCAGTTGTTGAAGCAGTTAGAATTACCTTATGAGAGCCATTTGGCAATAAAAAAATACTGTGATCAAAAAGGTATAGAATACTTATCAACGGCTTTTGATCAGGAAAGTTTAGATTATCTAGTTGATGTGATGCAATTAACTCGACTGAAAATACCTTCCGGAGAATTAACTAATACACCTTTTGTTTTAGCACATGCGTTAACTGGTTGTGACCTGATTGTTTCGACGGGAATGGCAACTTTAGATGAGATAGAACAAGCATTAGGCGCTATTTCCTATGGATATTTACATAGCGGTCAAGATCCCGTTAATGATGATGTTTTAACGCCAGAATTATTTACACAAGCCTATCAAAGTGATCATGGGCAAAAAATATTAAATGAAAAAGTTACACTATTACATTGTACAACGGAATATCCAGCACCATTTAATGAAGTTAATTTAAATGTGTTAGACACCCTAAAAGAAAAGTTTAATCTTATTGTTGGTTATTCTGATCACACACAAGGCATTGTCGTACCTATTGCTGCAGTAGCCAAAGGTGCGCAAATTATTGAAAAACATTTTACCTTAAGCCGAACTCTTGATGGACCTGACCATAAAGCATCAATTGAACCTAATGAATTAATTGCAATGGTTGAAGCTATTAGGGTGACAGAGCAAACCTTAGGGAGTGATGTTAAACAGCCTACAAAATCTGAATGTAAAAATAGGGAAATTGCGCGTAAAAGTTTAGTGGCGATAGCTCCGATAGCTAAAAATGAAATACTCACTAAAAAAAACATGGGTATTATGCGGCCAGGTAATGGCATTTCACCAACAAAATACTGGCAAGTACTTGGCCAAAAAGCGATAAAAGCGTTTGATTATGGTGATTTAATAGAAATAAATTAATCAGTTTAATTATTAATTGGTTTAATTATTGCTTAGTTATTAAGGTTTTAAGCTATGAGTAACGTAATTGGCTTAAATGACGGAATAACTAAACTTCTTCGCCCTAGTGGTCGATAGAAGAAATATACTGTTCTATTCATTAAGAATGACTTTACACGGATAACTGAGAGGGTTTAATGAGTCATAATTGGCAAAATATATTAATTTCACCGACGACTACTTTAGAAGAAACGATCTCTGTTATTGATAAAGGCGCTATGCAAATGGCTTTGGTTGTTGATGATAACGGCGTTTTAGTTGGTGTCGTCACTGATGGTGATATTCGTCGGGCGTTAATACGTCATCAAGGCATGGATTGCTTAATTGAACATGTGATGAATACGTCTCCGTTAGTTGCTGCTATGGGGACTTCTCGCAATAAACTGCTTAATTTAATGAACGCTAGAGGTCTTCATGCCATTCCCTTATTGACTGATGGGAAATTAGTTGGCTTAGAAACGCTACAGCAAATTGTTAAGCGTCCAAATTATGATAATCCTGTTTTTTTGATGGCAGGTGGGTTTGGTACTCGGCTAAAACCATTAACAGATACTTGCCCTAAACCGTTATTGAAACTTGGCGATAAACCTATTTTAGAAACAATTCTTGAGAGTTTTATAGACTCAGGTTTTCATCAGTTTTACATTTCTACACATTATATGCCTGAAGCCATTCGACAACATTTTGGTGATGGTGAAAAGTGGGGGGTACATATCCATTATGTGCATGAAAAAGAACCGTTAGGTACGGGAGGGAGTTTAGGTTTACTGCCAGAAGACTTACCGGACCTTCCTATTATTATGATGAATGGTGATGTATTAACGAAAATAGATTTTGAAAAATTACTGAATTATCATAATCAACACTCGCCTATATGTACTATGTGTGTCAGAGAAGATGAATATAAAGTGCCTTATGGCGTTGTCGAAGCGGATGGTGCACGAATAACCAGTTTGGTAGAAAAGCCTACACATAAGTATTTTATTAATGCGGGAGTGTATGTTGTTAGTAAAGCTATGGTGGATGCAGTTGATAAAAATCAACGTGTAGATATGACTGATTTAATTGAAGATTATATTACTGATGATAAGTATGTTGCTATGTTCCCCGTCCATGAATACTGGTTGGATATAGGTAAAATGGTTGATTTTTATCAAGCACAAAAAGATGTAATGCAAGGTGGACGATTTGATGACTGATAAGATATTAGCAATAATTCCGGCAAGGGCAGGGAGTAAACGTTTACCAGGTAAAAATAGTAAGCTATTGTTTGGTAAACCATTAGTACAATGGACCATTGAAGCGGCACTACAATGTCAAGAAATTGATGAGATTATAGTTAGCACTGACTGTGAAATGATCGGAGAGATTGCTAAAAATAGTGGGGTGCCAGTGCCTTTTTTACGACCAGAAGAAATTTCTGGAGATACAGCGACAGCAATAGATGTTGTAGAGCATACCGTTAGCTATTATCAACAACAAGGACAAGAGTTTGATTATGTGCTTTGGCTACAGCCGACCTCGCCTTTAAGAACAAGTAATAATATTCAAGAAGCAATTGCGACACTTAAAGCAAAGGCAGCTGATAGTGTGATCAGTGTATGTGAATGTGATCATTCACCCATGTGGAGTAATACTCTTGAGCAAGATGGAAATATGAAAAATTTTGTTTCGAATTTTGTTAAAAAAAATCCACGTAGCCAAGCGTTACCAACGTACTACCGTTTAAATGGCGCTATCTATATAACTAAGGTTGCTCCCTTACTGGAGCAAAAAACGTTTTTTCTCGAGCAAAATGTATTTGCTTATGTAATGGAACGGGAAGCGTCAATTGATATTGATCACCATCTCGATTTTAAACTTGCGGAATTTTTATTAACAGAACAGCAATTAGCCAATAAGAATTAGAGCAGGGATTTGTTTTAAAACAATACGTAACGTATAAAAAAGGAGAATATTATATTCTCCTTTTTTGATTGAAAAAATCAAGACTAACTGGCTATTGGACCGGCTTGTTTGACTGATCTTAAGTTAAATGATGTTTTCGGTTCAACAACTGGTGCTAAGTATTGTTGAACAGGCGCCCAATGATTTTCGGAAAGTTCGAGTAGGCGTAAATCTTTCAAATACACTATTTGTTGTAAACCAAGTAATTGGACAGGCGAGAATTCTTGGGAAATAGTGGCGGTAATTTTACTGGCATCACCAAGGTCCATAATATAGGCTTCTAAGTCACCGTCATATTGCTTTAGTATTGAATCTTTATAGGCGTAATACCATTCCGAACCTGGATATGCGGTGGCAAAATGTGGCTTAGCGGTAATACCGAGTTCAATTAATGCGTTGATTGTATTACGAACACTATCAAAGGTCTCTTCTGGGAAGCCAATAATAATGTTAGGGATTGGTTTAATACCTGAGTCCAAGCATGTAGCGATACTTTGTTTATTTTTACGTGCATTAGATCCTTTACCTAAATTACGTAAAATATGTGGATCGAACGATTCAAGTCCATAGACTAAATGGGTACAACCGGCCTCGTACATTAATTTCAACGTATCAGGTCGATGTAACCCTGCGTGAGAAGTACCATTCCAATGCACACCCTTACAATTTTCATCGTGTGCTATGCCTTGCTGACGACATGTTGGTTGTAAACCGGCTTCAATCCATTTAGCGCATAATTCTTTTAACCATGTGCCTTTACTGGCAACATCCATCGTCATTAAGTTTTCATCAATAAAAGCCGCAAAATCAATGTTATAGGTATCATATAAATGTTTTACCATTTTCACGATATAGTCAGCGCTATGATATCTAATGTTTCGTCCATAGGTAAATACAACATCATTTTCACCTTCTTCATTTTCTTCAATTAACATGTCACCAGTGGTGCCTAAATGCCAACAGTACTTGCAGGTTAAGCCACAGCCAAAACTGCCATTAATATCCATCCGGCGTTTAGAGGTAAATGACTCTTCACTGAATAAGTTAGCGGAGTTTGCAAAATAAATATCAAGTGGAAATAACTCCCAAGCTGGCCAAGGTAAGGTATCTAACTCTTTAATATTAGGTCTTACTTGTGTTAAAAAACTTTTGCCAGTGAGATCTCGATGAATCACACCGAGTACAGTCGAATAATCGAAATCGTTATTATCAATTTTTTCTAAGACAGCTGGAAATGTTTCAAATGATTCTCCAATACAACCAACATCTATTTCAGGTATCCATTTAAATACTTCCGTTGGCATACTTGTTAGAAAACCTCCACCAGCAATTAGTTGAGCGTTTGGTGCTGTTTGTTTTATTAACTTACATGCTTTTTTTATATAATTATAAGTGGTGGTAAGGCCACCAATACAAATAGCATCCCACTCATCAGCTTGGCAAACGTCAATAATAGTTTCTAAAGGCAGGCGATGAGCATTGGCGTCATAAACTTGTACTAAATGCCCTTTCTCCATTGCTATTGCCGCGAGAAGAGCTATTCCATAGGGGATATGCCGAGGTACATCCTCTTCACGAACAACGGGATTAATAAATAGGATCTTAGCCATAAGTTAATGCCTTTTTGTTAAGAAATCGTCAAATGTAATACAGGATATATCATCTGCAAAAAGTGTACCTGCTTCGGAACAATTATAAGTATTGCCTCCAGTACGACTATGTAAATCAAGAAAATTGCGTCGATACCAAAAATAGGTTGGATCTGTATAAAACGTTTCACCAGTTAAAGGAAAGGTAAAACGTGGAAAAAGACGATCTAACTCTTCTCGTGAGTCGACGAACTCTTGTAATTCATAGAAAGTCTGCGTCATTTCTAGAGGTGTTTCATTATGATAACCTAAATCCATTCCTGTTAATGCAATCTCAGGTATTTTTAGAATCGCGTTGGCAAACACCCATGCAGCAGTGCCAACAGTCCCCCCGGTATTCATGCATGATTTCTTATTGATATTATAAATTTGTCGGGTCAGGCTGTCTGGATTCTTAGGATCATCAACAATGGGATTCCACCAATACATATCAAAACCAGCTTCAATTGCACGGTTGACAACATTTTTAGGTGCAGAAGAACAAATAAGTAACTTAATTTTAGGGGCGTACTGATTAATTAAATCAATATTTTCTTGATTCTCTTTAATTGAATTATTTCTAAATTCTACATCTAAATCTTGTCTTGAAAAATAATCATCATTACGCGTATTTTCTTCAAAATTATCATCGCCAAACCAACGGACAATTCGTGTAGGATGAGGGTCTAGCGTTAATACATAATCCGGCACTATGCCATTTTTTAAACATTTCACTAACGAGCCATCAATGGCAACTATAGTACCCGTGTAATTGGCCGCTTTAAGTTTTGATAAAACATTGTATTTATGCAAACTTGGACCTGCACTGATTACTATCGCTGATTTTTGTTTTTCCTTGCTTAAAATAGGCAAATCTTTAAAACTTTTTTGACAAAAAGGCTCGTTAATCGTGGCGTTAGTAATTAAGTCGTTACTATGCCAATCTTTACCAATATCAGTAATTTGTGAAACAAGATCAACAAACTGAACATTAAGATTATTCTGAGTCATAAATTACCTTATTATGATTATTCTTCGCCATCCCAAGTTAAATCGGTGCGTTCAACATATACCATAGAGCCGCCAATAGAGTTTAGCGCCGCTTTTTTAAATTCTTGTTGCACACTTGTGTCTTTATTTTCTTCCGGCTTTTTAACTTCTTTCTTGGTAGTAAAATTACCTTTTAATAAATCGCTCATCTCTATTCCTTATTTATGCGTTTAAACTATCGAAAAATTGTTGTGCTTCAATATTGTTTGGATCGAGGGCCTGTATTTGTTTAAATGCCTCTTTTGCAGGGGCAATAGCATTGTTTTCTATGTATAGGTTGGCTAATGCGAGCCAAACTTTTAGATCATGATGATGTTGTTCTAAATACGTTAGGTAAACTTCTTCAGCCTCTGTTATTTTTTTGTTTAACTTTAGCATGGTTGCATATTGGGGTTGATAACTAGATGTTAAGTCAGATAATTGTTTCAGCGACTTTTCCGCCTGTTGATAATGCTGCAAATCAATTTCAATAACAGATATTTGAATCAGTTCATCTTCAGATAAATGTTGTTCATCTAATTGATAGAATTTTTCTAATCCTCTTTGCTTATGCCCTTGCAATAAAGCTAAATAACCTGCGCATAATAGAATTAACTGAGATAAATTTTCAGGTCTTTTTATTTTATCCTTAGTTTTTTTCTGGCTGTGTTCAAGTTTTTCTAAGTTAGAAACGAGAGTCTCTAAGCCCTCAATATTTTTATCATTGAACAGGTAAACAGCTTTACGATTAATGCCCGTTAGACTTGATTGAGCCTGAGTACGTTTTAAATGGTAAGTATCATTATTATCGAGAATTTTAAAGTATTCAGTAATTTGTTCATCGAGCTCTTTTTTATCTAAGTCGTTGAGTTGTTGATAAAGCGTTGGATTTTTCTGTTTCCAACCATATGCGCGACCATAATGATGTTCACTGCGCCATTGCTCAAATATTTCATGATAATCTTGTTGGGGTAAAATTTCTCTTTGGCGTAAATCTATTTTTTTCTTTGCTGCGCTTAACAAAGGTTTAAGTTCATTAATATTATCAATAAAACATTGATAATATTTACGTCCAATTTCTTCCATTTCTTCATCGCTCCATTCTAAATCTGCATCAGTGCGAGCAATTTGAATAAAGCGGTGGATACCATATTTTTTTAGAAAGGTTGTTGTTTCTTTGAACTCAGAGTTTAGTTGTTCTTCAGCAAAATCTATTCTGTCTTTAATTTTTGAGTTTTCTAGTTCACTTTCATAAGTTTTATATAAATTATGGTTGTCTTCTAGTGCTTGTTCTACAATTTCAGTGATCAGATCAAGCTCAGTGAGTAATCGGTCGATATCATTTTTTACATCGGTGAATTGCTGAGTATTGATTTTCCCATACTTATTTTTGATTTTTGTAAGAATAGGGGAAATTAAATCTTCTTTCGCGAAATCAGTTTTATCAATGTCGGCTAATAGAATGTTTTCTATTGCAGCTGCATTAGGTGATAAATTATAGAGTTGTGCGCCTCTTTTTTGGGCTTCTTTTGCTTGTTCGGCAATCGTTTTAGTTGCATGAATAAAAGTAAGCATCGTTTCTGCCATTTTACTGCTATAGGTTTTAACCCATTGCTCCCTTTTACCTAAAACAGGACCTACTTTTGCTTCATTACTGCCTTTGGCATGTGTATGCCCATCGCTGGCGTAACACAAATCAACTCCAGAAAGGAAAATACGCTTAAAGCCAAAATCAAGGGCTGCTGAAATTGCTGAATTAGTTACCGTAGGGCCTGCTAAATGGGTATTGTCTTTTGCTAATTCACTTGGCCAAGGTACTCGCAAGCCATCATGAAAACTAACACCACGCCATTGCCCTAGTAAGACGGGTACTACATAAGTAGAGTGGAGAAAAATTGCATCATCAGCCATTTCTAGCATTTCTTTACTGACATCAAAGCTAACTTCGTGAGGGTCAACTGAGATAACAAAATGGGGGGTTATTTTTTCACTAAGTAAACGTTTAGCAATACGTGAAACGGCTATGATAACAACTTTATTTTCAAGAGCGTTGAGTTTATCAATGATTTCATCAAGAGATGGTCCTCCCCCTAAAATAATACAATCCATGCCTTTAAATTTGTCTTTTAAGGCGATCATAGGATTAATATTATCAGCCAAATTAATGATTTGTTTAACGACGAATGGCGCACGATACAAACTAACCATTGTATAATGTTGCTGAGTTTCTAATTTCAGTGATATTTTAGTATTGGCTTGATAGTAATAGTCATCAAAACCATCATTAGCTGCTAACGACTTAATGTATCTTACCTTGTCGGTATACATATAAGCTTGTAAATGAAATTTTTCAGCTTCTACTTCCCAGGTACTTAGCGTTGCGAATGCAACTTTGTCGTCCCATTGGGTGAAACTTAATTGATTTTTTAAGTTTTCGAGTACATGCTCAGAGTCAATAAATAGATAGCGAGAACCTTTCGCCAGACCATGTTCTAATACATAATTAGTTAATAAGCCTGAATCACATCCTAAAATAATATAGAAATAATCTTCATCCCATAGGCGGTTGCCATAAAAATTATCAAAAATAATTTTAGCACTATTTTTTTCAAAGACAGTGCGATTGACTGAATATAAATAAGGGTCGTCAAATTTACTTACCTGATATTGTTCGAATTGCGCCAGTCTTTCACTCATAAAAAATCCTAATTACTTATGGGGGTCTTCATAACTTGAGGATATAACATTGTCTTGATAAAAAGAATCATCATTACGGTTAATCTCAATTTCTTTTAATTAAAAAGCAAATAATACGCCAATTCGTTATTGATAGTTTTTTAGGCTATTTATGGTGAAACGCTGTTATTTAATGATTTTTGTACTTGTTAAGTCAAATATCTGACAACTTAGTGTCAATTTTTTGTTGAAAGATTATCTCTACAGGTTAGAATCAAAACATACTTAAAACAAATTACCGGTTTTTCAATCTATTATGCAAGGTCAAAAACATATTTTAGTTGTTGATAATCAAGACTCTCGACGAGAGCAATTAGCAACAGTTCTTGCATTTATTGGAGAACATTACCATTGTTGTACTGAAGATGAAGTCGCTGGGCACTTTAAAGAACATGAAAATATTCTGACAGTGATTTTAGCGGGTACTATTTCACAACAGTTAGCTGATATTGTTAAGGCTAATCCAGCTTGCCCCTTTATTACTCATGATGCTGTTGATACGCATGCCATCAGTGACCGCGTAAATCTATTAGGGGAGGTTACAACGCCTCTTAATTACGCACAATTGACTGAGATCATCCATCACTGCCATCAATATCATAATAAAATGCCGAATAAGCGCATTAAAAACGCTGGCAATAGTGTGCTGTTTCGTTCATTGGTGGGTGCAAGTAGTGCAATGCAACAAGTACGCTTTCTTATTGAACAAGTAGCAAGTACGCATGCTAATGTTTTAATTTTGGGAGAGTCGGGTACTGGAAAAGAAGTGGTTGCTCGTAATATTCATAACTTATCCGATCGACACAAAGGGCCCTTTGTGCCTGTAAATTGTGGTGCTATTCCACCTGATTTATTGGAAAGTGAATTGTTTGGTCACGAGAAAGGCGCTTTTACTGGCGCCATTTCGACACGTAAAGGCCGTTTTGAACTAGCTGAAGGTGGCACATTATTTCTCGATGAAATTGGTGATATGCCGCAACCTATGCAGGTAAAATTATTACGGGTATTACAAGAAAGAACGTTTGAACGGGTTGGTGGAGCAAAAAGTATTAAAGCTGACGTTCGTATAATTGCTGCTACTCATCAGCATTTAGAAGACATGATCAAAACGAACGAGTTTAGAGAAGATCTTTATTATCGGTTGAATGTTTTTCCTATTGAAACCCCTTCACTAAGAGAACGTAAAGAAGACATACCGTTATTATTACAAGAATTAGTCACACGCTTTGAACACGAACAAGGTAGGTCAGTACGTTTCACTGAACAGGCCATTGCATCGCTCAAAGAGCACCCATGGAAAGGGAATGTCAGAGAATTATCTAACTTAATTGAACGCATGATAATTATGTTTGGCGAACAAGTGGTCAATGTTAGTGAATTACCTGCTAAATATCGTCACATTGATGTTGAGGAATATCAACCTGAGTATCCGGAAGAAATACAAGAACGAGATGCTATTAATGAGTTGTTTTCGGGTTTTGATTATGATGAAAGTTTAGATGATTCTAGCTTTGAAAGCGAAAACGAGGAAGATAATTCAACGACGCAACCACTTGATTTACTTCCTAGTGATGGCTTGAACCTCAAAGAATTTTTAGCTGATTTAGAAGTTTCAATGATTGTTCAAGCACTCGATAAGAATGACTGGGTAGTAGCCCGTTCCGCAGAATTATTGGGAATGAGAAGAACGACCTTAGTTGAAAAAATGCGTAAGTATAACTTACAAAAAAGTTAAGTGGTCACTTAACGCAATTGAGTATATGACTCTTAGCTTAAATAGCCATTTTTGAGAGAAGAGGCATTGCAGTAGTCACAAGTGGATTGCATTCAAACACTAAAACCGCATAGTGTTTGAATGGCTGGCTAATCTTCTCTATGTAGATTGGAAATTCATCTGTTTACATTTGTTCTAGTTGTTTCCCTTTTGTTTCTTTCACAAACCATAAAACAAATACTATTGAAGTGATGGCGAAAAAAGTATAAAAAGAATACGTGATTGCTAGTCCAGTAGCCGCTAATAAAAGTGGAAAAGTCATCGTAATTAAAAAGTTAGCTAACCATTGAGCTAAGCCAGCAACTGCAAGTCCTGAACCTCTCATTTTATTAGGAAACATTTCACCGAGCATTACCCACATTACTGGTCCCCACGAGAGATTAAAAAAGAAGACATATAAATTGGCTTGTAATAGCGCCGTAAATCCCCAATCGCCCAACTGTAGTTGACCTTGACTGTCAATGGTGCCATTGGCAAATGCGGTAACTAATCCAAGTAATGAAAAACTCATGCCCACGGAACCTATTAACAAGAAGGGTTTCCTGCCAATTTTATCTATCAAGCTCAGTGTGATAAAACAGGCAACAATACTCACGGCACCACTAATAATATTAATTAATAAAGCATCCGATTCAGAAAAACCAACCGCTTGCCATAAAATAGCACCATAATAGAACACGACATTAATGCCAGCTAATTGTTGTAAAATAGCGAGTCCAATACCTACCCAAATAATAGGCTTTAATTTAAAGGTTTGTGGTCGAAATATATCCTTGATTTTAGGTTGATGATTATTGCCAATTGAGGCTTTAATATCCTGCCACATAAGCTTAGCTTTTTGAGCACCGAACAAGTGCGTTAATACGAGTATGCCTTTTTCTTTTTTATTTATGATAGCTAAATATCTTGGGCTTTCAGGAATAAAAAATAAGGTGCATAAAAATACTATGGCGGGGATAAGTTCTACCCAAAACATCCAACGCCATGCATGGTATCCTAGCCATAGCTCAGTGGTTGAACCGCCAGAAAATTTAACTAAAAAGTAATTGCTTAAAAAAGAGCTGAATAAACCTAAAATAATGGCCACCTGTTGGATAGATGTTAACATGCCTCTTAAGCGCGCAGGGGCTATTTCACTTATATAAGCTGGGGCTAATACAGAAGCTGCCCCCACCGCTAAGCCTCCAATTAAACGGTATATGACAAACTCTAAAGAAGACCCTGCAATTCCAGATCCGAAAGCGCTGATGACAAACAAAATGGCAGTGACAATTAAAATGCTTTTCCTGCCATATTTATCTGCACTTCTTCCCGCAATAAAAGCGCCGATAGCACACCCTAAAAGCATACTTGCTACATTAAATCCTGTGCCAATATTATCTGAATGGAAGGCTATTTTTAATCCATCAACAGTGCCATTAATGACCCCACTATCAAAACCAAATAGAAAGCCACCAATAGTGGCCACACATGCGATAAAAAATATTTGTGGCAAATTTTCTTCTTTTGCTAAAATTTCGGACGAGTTGTTATTCATTATTGTATTTCCTCAATTTAATCGTTATGGCAAAGTAATTTCTGTGGTGAGATATAGATGCTTCGCAATTTTGATCCCTTGACCTGAACCAACAGTGACTATTAATCGGCCATGATATTGTTGCGGTTTTCCTTTTTTATCTATGTATGTAAGCTTGTCTTTAGGCACCTGTAGATTGATTGTCTGATTTGAATTTGCTTCAATATTGATGCGTTTAAAACTCACCAACTGTTTGATAGGTGTTTGGATAGGCGTGTCAGGCATGCTGAAATACACTTGCACGACCTCATTGGTATTAAAGTTACTGTTATTAACAATCCTTGTAGTAAGAGTTAAATTTCCTGTTGTTTGATTTAACTGATAATCCAAATGCTGGTATTCGATGTTGGCGTAACTTAATCCATAACCAAATGGGTAAAGTACCTCACCGTGATAGTATTTATAGGTTCTATTCTCCATAGAATAGTTAGTAAATGCGGGGAGGTCGTCCACCGAATGATAAAAGGTAATCGGTAGTTTACCTGATGGGCTAAAGTCCCCATAAAGTAATCGAGTTAATGCAGTGCCAGTTGCTTCACCCGGATAAAAACCTTGAATAATTGCATCCATATTTTTATCTTCCCAATTGAGTGCGATAGCACTACCACTCATGTTAACGAGTACAATAGGTTTCCCTATTTTTTTTAGTTCTACAAGCAAACGATGCTGGCTTTGGGGTAAGTTAATATGGGTGCGATCACCATGTGAAAAGCCATCTATTTCAAGTGGCATTTCCTCACCTTCTAAATTAGCGCTAATTCCGCCAATGAAGACTATCACATCGGACATTTTTGCGGCGTTAATGGCCTCTTTAGTTAACAGTTGGGTGTTGTTTAGCCAAGATAAACTGGCACTAGGTTGAATAGCATTTGAATGCCAGTATTGAGTAAAGCTGGCTTGTGCAGAAAATTCATAGGTTTTACCTTTTGTTAAGGTAATACGACCATTAATATTCTTACCATCTAATGTAAAGTGTAAATTAGTGGCTTCAAATCTATACTCAGCTGTTTTCGTTGGAATTAATTGCCCACGCCATTTTACCGAAAATTCTTGCTCTATTGAGTCATCTATTGGTGATCGTAACCAAGTAAAATCAATGTTTTTATCTATTTGGCGTTTAACTGGCTGTCTATTAAAATGGCTATCAGGATAGTATTCTGCAATTAAACCCGCTTGTTGTTTCCCGCTATGATCTTTATGAAAAAAATTCTCTTCTGGTATGGGTTGATAGTGAGTGTAAACTTCACCGGTTAAGCTAGAACCTGGCGCGTATAAAACATTATTCTTACCAACACGTGCTTCTAAAGCTGTTTTTGGCGTAATAGGGTTAACAGGCGTTCCATGATAATTACCAACTAAGATTGTTTTGTTATCCGCATTTGGACCAATCAATGCGATTTTTTGATGATCTTTTAAAGGTAATAATTGATTGTTTTTTAACAAAACCAGAGATTTTTCAGCCGCTTCTTGTGCGAGTAATAAACGGGACTTAGAACCTACCGTTGTCAGCGGTATTTTTGAATAGGAAACCTGTTCAGGCTTGTCAAACATGCCAAGTTTAAAACGAGCGAGAAACAAACGCTTAACTGCAATGTCTACATCATTTTCAGTAATAAATCCTTTTTTAACCGCCTCAGTTAAATAACTAAAGGTATTACCATGGTGATCACCACAATTTAAATCTGTTCCAGCTTTTAAAGCTTTAGCCGCAGCTTCTGCTTCGGTATTAACAATATGATGTGAGTTTTCATCATAAATATCGGCAATAGCACCACAATCAGACACTATATAACCGTTAAAGTTAAATTCATTTCTGAGTTTATTAATGAGTTCATTGTTACTACAAGCAGGACTACCATTAATACTATTATAAGCACACATCACAGACGAGACATTGGTTTCGGCAATGACTTCTTTAAACGCTGATAGGTAAGTTTCGGATAAATCTTTTAATGATGCGCTGTAATCATCACTATGGCGAGAAACTTCAGGACCACTGTGAACGGCATAGTGCTTCAAAGTAGCTACGGATTTTAAATAGTTGTCGTCATTACCTTGTAAGCCATTAACAAAATTTATTGCAATACGAGAAGTTAAGTAGGGGTCTTCACCATAAGTTTCTTGGCCTCGTCCCCATCGAGGATCCCGAAATATATTAATGTTAGGTGACCAGTAGGTTAACCCGGTGTACATAGCTCGATTATTCTCTGACAGAAAAGCATGATGTTTAGCTCTCCCTTCATCAGATATTGCTGTACCCACTTTTAATAATAATGCTTCATCAAATGTTGCAGCTAATCCTATTGCTTGAGGAAAAACTGTGGCGGTTCCTGCACGGGCTATTCCATGTAATGCTTCATTCCACCATTGATATTCAGGAATAGCTAAACGTTCAATTGCTGGCGATTTATCAAAAAGTTGACTGACTTTTTCTTCTAAGGTCATGCGGCTAATTAGATCGTCCACCCTTTGCGGGGTAGGAATTTCTTCATTCTTATATACCGGTAAGCTAGTAGTTTTAGGCGATTTTGATACCCTTGTTGTACAACTGAGTAACAGAATACTGGCGATGAAGATTAATAATGATTTTTGTTGATAAATAGACATAATAATTAACCGCTAATAGCGCATAGTAATTTCAAGTGATTGGAGATTAACAAGTTATAAGTGCAGGTCTCGACAAAAAGAACGTAAAAGGCATGATTTGAACGTTCAACTTTGTGTCATTTGTTTTATTTGTACGTTTGTAATCTTAAATATTTTTCTATCTTAGTGGGAAAAATGAGATGGTGTTCAATGATTAACTTTCACGATAATTTGTTATAAAAAAATGCAAAATGATAAGTAAAAGTTAATTTTGAACGTTCAAATATAGGTAAGCACAGTTAATAAGACGACTTTAGATTCATATTCATTCAAAAATAACCTGCCACACCAAATCAAAATGATAAAACAATAATGAATGTGTCACTTAGAAATATTGAAGATGATAATTTTAAGTAAGGCGCGGGGGGGATAAAAGATGAATAATAAATATCAAGATCAGCGTATATCCAAATCTGGAGTGAGGTTTAAACTTTCAGTTGTTGCTTCAGCTATATTAGCCTTACCAATGAGTGCGTCTGTATGGTCTCAAGACGTTACAGAAAAAGACGTTTCAGAAGTGGAGGTTATTGAAGTCACTGGTGTTCGTGGTGATTTAATTAATGCTCAGAATATGAAACGGGAAGGAGAGACTGTTTTAGATGCCATTTCAGCTAAAGATATTGGTGCTTTACCTGATCGCAGTGTCTTAGAAGCTATCGCTCGCTTACCAGGGGTTTCTATAGAACGTTTTGTAGGTGCCAATGATCCTGATCATTTTAGTACTGAGGGGAGCGGTATTGTTGTTCGGGGTTTAACACATACCCGTAGTGAATTTAATGGGCGAGATTCATTTACTGCAGATTCTGGTAGAGGATTAAGCTTTCAAGATGTACCCCCTGAACTTATGGGAGGAGTTGAAGTATATAAGAACCAATCTGCAGATATGATTGAGGGTGGAATTGCCGGGACTGTTAATTTAATTACACGTAAACCATTCGACTCTGATAAACGAGTATTAGCCTTTACTTTTGATGGTACTTATGGTGATTTTAGAGAAAAATCTACACCTTCTTTTTCTGGCTTATATAGTGATATCTTCGAATTAGACAGCGGTGGTAAATTTGGGGTTTTATTCAATTACTCCAATTCAGAATTAAAAACACAATCTGACGGTACACAAATAGGTCGATACGAAGAACAAAATCAATTAGTTGATGGCAAAACAATAAGTGCCCCTCGTACAATGCGATTAACCCGTAAACAAGATGATCGTAAAAGAGAAGGTTTTGCGAGTGCATTACAATGGGAAAATGAAAGTCGCACCGTACTTGCTACTGCACAGTATATTCGCTCTGATTCTTCACTTTCATGGACGGAACGAGCTATTGAAATGGCCGATGATGCTGTGATTAATGACTTGATTCCAGTAACAGGGACAGAATTTGAAGTGTCTGATCAGGGCTTATTTGAATCAGGTTTAATTACTTCTAATGCTGGCTGGCGTGGTAATGATGCCGAACGTCTACCGGGAGGAGAATTCGGAGCGCAGCACGCCATGATCACTCGGCAACGAGATCAAGATGCTGTTGTAAATGATTATGCCTTTAATGTGAAGTTTCGCCCTAATGATTCTTGGGCTTTTAATGTTGACTTACAATATGTTGATTCAACGTCTAAGATACTCGACTACTCAGTGATGGGGGCTACGCATGCTGTAGTTGGTATTGAGCAAAATGGTAGTGATATTGCCAATATTTCGCTGCTTGATCCAACCAATAGCGGTGATGCTAATTATTTAGTTGATCCTCACAATTATTTTTGGCGAAGTGCTATGGATCATGCGTCTGATAATGAAGGCGATGAATTGGCTTTCACTACCGATGCAATGTACACCTTTGATCAAGGTTTTATAAATTCCATTAAAATAGGTATTAGACATGCAAAACGGGATCAAATTACCCGTCAATCTACCTATAACTGGAAGGTCTTATCAGAAGCTTGGGCTGGTGGAAATGCATGGTTTGATGCTGAGGGTGATGAATCAGGGGCAGGTTTAGCTAATCAATATGAACAAATTTCTTTCGATCATTTCGCTCGAGGTGGGGTACTTAATACCGCAGGTGAAAATTCATTTTTATTTCCTAAAATAGATCTTGTTTCTGATTATGCAACAGCTGAAGAGAAACTTTCTGTGTTAGATAGTGCAGAGTGGGGACAGTTATCAAATAGGGAAGGGACTATAGGATCCTTTCTACCGAATGAAATCAATGATACACAAGAAACTAATAATGCTATTTATATAAAAGCTAATTTCGAAGGTCAAATTGGAGATATGGACTATAGCGGTAATGTGGGCTTACGTTATGTCAGCATAGAAAATGATGTTGAAGGTTTCATTAGTTTTCCTGATACTGTCGGCGATCCGGCTAATAATAGTGATCCAAAGTCTTATTTACCTGCTGATCAAGCCGCTTTTGGTAATAAAGCTTCTGTGGCACAAAAAGCGAGTAGTAAATATACCAATGTTCTACCAAGCTTAAATTTAAAGCTTAATGTCACAGACGATTTATTGGTACGTTTTGGTTTTTCAGAAGGCATTGCTTTACCTGACTTAGGTAATTTACGTAATTATGTTGAAATAACCGCAGAAGATTTAGTCATAAATTATGATCCTGGTACTACACCTCGTCAAATATCTGATGCTCATTATGGTCGATATATCGCCAAATCAGGCAACCCATTTTTAAAACCTATGGAATCCTATAATTATGATTTAGCGTTTGAATGGTACTTTGCTGAGGGGGTTGGATCTTTTACAACGTCTTTCTTTTATAAAGATCTTAGTAATTACTTTATTAATGGTTCGGTGGACCGAGAGTTTACGAATAATGGTGTTACACAAACAGTAGCGGTAGACGGCGCTACTAATGGAGATAAAGGCTCTGTTCAAGGTGTTGAATTTGCATATCAACAATTTTTTGATTTTCTACCTGGTGCATTTAGTGGGTTAGGCGTTCAGTTTAATTATACTTATATTGATGAAGAAGGGTCTCCAAACTCTGCTTTAGCACCAGACAAACCTAACTCAGCGGAAGGGGAAGACATTGCGTTTGACAATTTACCGTTAGAAGGGCTATCAAAAGATAATTTTAATTTTGTTGCTATGTATGAGAAAAACGGTATTGCGGCTCGTTTAGCCTATAACTGGCGTTCTGAATATTTGTTAACTACCAAAGACGTAATAACAGCTTTACCGATATATAGTGAAGCGGGTGGACAGCTTGATGGCTCTATTTTTTATGATGTTAATGAGAATATTAAGTTAGGTCTACAAGGTACCAATTTAACCGATGAAGTTAGTCGTACTTCTATGCAAATTGATAATCAAGGTAATCAAACTTCACGTTCTTGGTTTGTTAATGACCGTAAATATAGTTTAGTTGTGAAAGGTAATTTTTAGTGAGAATAGGATTGAATATCCATGTGTAACTTACTCATTCTAACTTGTTATATGAATTAAGTATTAGATTATAAGCTGTCACTATGTATGTAGTTGGCAGCTTTTTTATAAGGAGAACATTATGACTGACTCACAGAAAAGCAATACAGTGAAGTCAATTGTTATTGTCGGAGGTGGTTCCGCAGGATGGATGACAGCTGCTGCGTTAGCTAAAGTTTTGGGCGTTGAATTCTGTGATATTACCCTTATCGAATCAGACCAAATAGGTACAGTATCTGTAGGTGAAGCGACCATTCCACAGGTACAACTTTTTAACCGAATTTTAGACATTGATGAAAACGAATTTTTAGCTTATACCCAATCAACATTTAAACTAGGCATTGAATTTGTCGATTGGCGTAAAAAAGGACATGCTTATTTTCACCCTTTCGGTGCTTACGGTACCAATATTGATGCGCTGCCTTTTCATCATTATTGGTTGAAAATGAAAAAAGAAGGTGCGGATATTGATTTGTCTCGTTATTCGTTAGCGGCTGTTGCTGCCTACCAAAATAAATTTATGCACCCACAAACACAACACAATTCACCTTTAGCGGGAATTAATTATGCGTATCATTTTGATGCAACATTATATGCAAAATTTCTGTCGAATTATGCTGGTAAAAAAGGCGTTAAACGCATAGTTGGTAAAGTCATAGATGTAGGAGTCAAAGCTACCGATGGTTTTATTGAAGATGTGATCTTAGATGATGGGCAACGTATCAGTGGTGATTTATTTATTGATTGTTCTGGTTTTAAAGGGCTGTTAATTGAACAGACCTTAAAAACAGGATTTGAAGATTGGAGTCATTTTCTGCCATGTAATCGTGCGCTTGCCGTGCCTTGTCAATCTACTCAGCCTCAAAAGCCTTACACACAATCCATTGCACAAACTGTTGGTTGGCGCTGGCGTATACCTTTGCAACATCGAGTAGGTAATGGCTATGTTTATGCAAGTGATTTCATCACTGATGCTAAAGCTGAAGAAGTGTTATTAAAAGGACTAGAATCTGACCCTATAGCGAATGTTAATGCACTTCGTTGGAACACTGGAATGCGCAAGAAAAGCTGGAATAAAAATTGTATTGCTATTGGATTATCTGCTGGTTTTGTTGAGCCACTAGAATCTACCGGACTACATTTAATTCAATCGGCGATTGCTAAATTAATGACCTTATTTCCAAATAAAAACTTTAACCAATGTGATATTGATATGTTTAATCAACAAACAGAAAAAGAGTATCAACGTATTCGAGATTTTATCGTATTGCATTATAAAGTAACTGAGCGAGATGATTCTGAGTTTTGGGACTATTGTCGAAATATGTCAATACCATCAACGTTACAACAGAAAATAGAAATGTATAAAGAAAATGGACGGATATTTCGACAAGATGATGAACTGTTTAATGAAACCTCTTGGTTGGCTGTCATGCAAGGGCAAGGAATTCAACCTAAAGGTTATCATCCATTAGTAGATCGCATGCCAAATTCAGAAATTCAAAGGCGACTGCATAATATTGAGACTGTCATTCAAAAATCAGCAGATATTATGTTAGATCATCATGATTATTTACAAAAGCATTGTCAGGTTTAATCGCAATAAATATTAGATGTTCACCTTGTTATTTTGCCAGTAGTCTTTTCTGTATTGAGTGGGGGTAACCCCCACTAATTTTTTAAAAAAAGTATTAAACGTTGCTTTGCTGTTAAAACCTGCCATATCCATGATATCTAACATAGTTGTTTTACGATTCTCATTTGATACTAGTAAGGCTTTACTCTCTTCAATACGAAAGTGATTGATATACTCAAAAAAGTTTTTTTCAAAATGCCTATTTATTACTGAAGATAAATGTCGTGGTGAAACGTTTAATTGATTAGCTAAATTATCCAAGGTGAGTAAATGATTCAAATAAGGTTTTTCAGCCTTCATATAATCCTCTATTTGTTTTATTTGCTCAGGATCAAATGGCGCTACGAGGTCATCGTGTGCGTCATCGACTAACTTCTCATCTATCCCTTTAAAGATAGTAGAATAACCCGCACTAAAGAAAACTAAAGAGGTGATGAGTAACATGACAATATAATTAGAAGTTAAGCCTAAGGTTTCATGATCGACAATGATTCCCATTTCATATGAAAATATAATAGCTAAAGCTACAAATATAGCGTTAACTCGTATGACTAAGAAACCAATAACTAATATTTTTAACCAAGTCAGATCTACATCTTCTAATGCCGCTACTTGGTTTTTAATTTGTTTATGGTATTTGTGTAATTCAATTAAACATAAGATGCCAAAAATAAAACGTAAACATTCTCGAATTAAGTGAATAATATGACTCGTCATGGAGGTATGTTCAAAACTATTGCCTTGTAAGGATGATATTTTTACTTGGTTATCTAGTAGTAACCACCCATGAGTAAAATAAATGGTAAAAAGTATAAAAGGAATAAAATAAAGGGCATCTTTAATGGTTAATTTATAGTTTTTATAAACGAGAGAACGTATATAAAGTAGCAATAGTGGTGCTTCTATCCAATAAGCTAAGCCAAAGGTGTAAAATAGATTCGGAGATATGCCTAATGCATAGGTTTTAAATGCTTCACCAAAATTGATTAAATTATCGAGAGGAATAGCGGCTTGAGTAACCAAAAAAGCAGCGAGTAAATAACGACTTAATTTTTTTCCTTTTTTCAATGTGACTAAAAAAAGGGCAAATAGAAGGCAAATATAAATAGTGAATATTAATACTAAATCGTGGGTATTAAACAAAACCGATTTCATTCTTTGTTTTAACCTTATTTAATTCAAGTGCAAAGGCTGATAAAAGCCTATGGTTTAATTAATACCATCATAAATAAATACCATGATAAATATTAGTGTTTCTAGTTCAAATTTACTCATTTACATAAAGTTGTACTTTTTATTCATCTATTTGAACGACTTTTTTCCATTTATTGATAAGAATAGATGATAGATTTTTATAGTTTAGGTTAATAAATGAAAACAACGAGCTACCTTTCAATAGTAACGCTTATTACGACTTTGTATATAAGTACATGTGTTTTTGCTAATGATTTAACATTATGGCCAAAATTGCAGTCACCGATTCCAAAGAATCCAGCATTGGAATTAAAAATTACTCAACTGCTCAACAAAATGTCGTTAGAGCAGAAAGTCGGTCAAATGGTTCAAGCTGAAATTACTTGGGTAACACCACAAGACGTCAAAAAATATCATCTAGGGTCTGTGTTAAATGGTGGAGGCTCATTTCTTAATGGTAATCGCCAGGCAAGTGTCAATGACTGGGTAACATTTATGGATAAGCTATATCTAGCCTCGATGGATACTTCAGACGGTGGCTTAGCTATTCCTGTCACTTATGGCATTGATGCGGTCCATGGTAATAATAAATTTATCGGCGCTACCTTATACCCTCATAATATTGGTTTAGGTGCCGCTAATAATCCTAAATTAATTCATAAAATTGGTGAAGCGACAGCTAAAGAGGTGTTGCTAGCCGGTATTGATTGGACGTTTGCCCCGACTATTGCGGTAGTTCGAGATGATCGATGGGGGAGAACTTATGAAAGTTACTCTGAAGATCCTGAAATTGTAGCGACCTACGCGAAAGAAATGATTGAAGGCTTACAAGGTAAAGTCTTAACGGGTGAGTTTTTAAATGAAGATCATATTTATTCAACCGCTAAACATTGGGTTGGTGATGGCGGTACCAAAGATGGTGTCGATCAAGGTGACAATATTGATGATGAAAAAGCATTAATTAAACACCATGCTGCAGCTTATTTTCCAGCAATTGAAGCGGGCGTTCAAAGTATTATGGCATCACATAATATGTGGCAAGGGGAAAGATTACACGGTAGTAAGTATTTGCTAACAGATGTGTTGAAAGGAAAACTTGGATTTGATGGCTTCATTGTTGGTGATTGGAACTCACATAGTAAAATCCCCGGATGTACTAATGACAGTTGCCCGCAAGCGGTTAATGCTGGTTTAGATATGTTTATGGTGGTTGAAGATTGGAAAGCATTCATAGAAAACACCGTACAACAGGTTAAAAATGGTGAGATTGCTCGTTCACGTATTGATGATGCCGTACGTCGGATACTACGCGTTAAATTTAGATCTGGCTTATTTGATAAAGGTTTACCCTCAAAAAGAAAATATGCCAATAATGCACAATTGTTAGGTGCGCCTGAGCATAAAGCTATTGCTAGACAAGCAGTGAGAGAGTCTTTAGTTTTACTGAAAAATAACCAGAACCTGTTACCACTTAGCCCCAATGCTAATATTTTAGTTGCCGGCGACGGTGCTGATAATATGAGTAAGCAAACCGGTGGGTGGACAATTAATTGGACTGGAGAAGGGAACACAAAGTCTGATTTTCCTGGTGGCACGTCAATCTATGATGGTATTAAGAATGTGGTAGAGGGAGCGGGTGGAAAGGTAACATTGAGCCCTGATGGTAGTTATAAAGACAAACCAGATGTCGCGATTGTAGTCTTTGGTGAGAATCCGTATGCAGAATGGATTGGTGATTTAAAGTCAATAACTTATCAGCAACACAGTAAGAGAGATGCAAAACTTATCGAGTTACTGCAATCACAAGGTATTAAGGTCGTGAGTGTCTTTTTATCTGGAAGACCATTGTGGGTAAATCGAGAAATTAATGCATCAACCGCTTTTGTTGCTGCATGGTTACCGGGTAGTGAAGGGATTGGTATCTCAGACGTATTATTTAAAAATAATAAGGGCGATATTCAATATGATTTTAAAGGAAAGTTATCTTTTTCTTGGCCTAAACGTCCTTCTCAAGTTGTACTAAACAGGTATGACGAAAACTATGATCCACTTTTTTCTTATGGTTATGGCTTAAGTTATAAAGATAATGTAGATCTTGAACTTTTGAATACTGAAAGTGACCTTAAGCTAGAAGTGATGAAAGACACTCCTTATGTGGTTATGCAAGGAAGACCTAATGAACGTTGGAGTTATCAGTTACGCAGTGGAGAGATGATAAAAGACATCAGTACACCTACAGCAAAAATAGATGGTTTTACTATGATTGAAGCGGACAAAATCATTCAAGGTGATGCTAAAGAATTTACGTGGGATGGGACGAAAGATGTTTCAGTCTTAGTGACTTCAGGTTGGTTTCGAGAAGACTTATCTAATTATCTTTCAAACAATGGAAAATTGACTTTTGATATACGAGTTGAAGCTTATCCTAAAGGACCATTATGGGTCAAAATGGGGTGTGGCGTAGCCGCTTGTGGAGCGTTCGATATAGCACCTTTTGCCAAAAAATTCAGCTTACATCGTTGGAACAAGCTATCGATAGATCTACTGTGTTTTGCTAATGCGGGTGTCGAGTTTGAGCGTTCAAGTGCCCCCTTTATTATGGCGAGTAAAGACAGTGCTAAAGTGAGGGTTGCTAATGTGAATTATGTACCTAATACAACGTATAAAGCTGATATTCACTGTAGCAATTAATCGTAGACGGATGATGGTATCGCATCATATACAATGAGCCCTTCAAAGGTAGTTACTTCTAATGATATGTGAGGATAAATGAATAATCTCAATAGGGTAGCTACCTTAATACTAGTTGTTTTACTGTGGGGATGTGGCGGTAGTAGTAACAATAAATCTGAGCCGCTCACTAGTGAAAATCCTGTGTCGGTTGTTACTTCTTACGCGACTAAAAGCCAGATTGTTATTAAGTTAAACCAAGTCGGTTTTTTACCTAATGATAAGAAAGTGGCTATTATTCCTAATGTGGTTAGCAATGTCTTCCAGTTGATCTCCACAGGAACAAATAATGTGGTTTTTGAAGGGCAATTATCAGCACCTTTAGCTTGGGAGTTATCAGGTAAGGAAGAAGTGACAAAAGCTGATTTTTCATTGTTTAATACGCCTGGTAGTTACTTTTTAAGGGTAGACGGCTTAGCAGATTCAAATAAGTTTGAAATTAACGCACAGGTGTATGGGTTATTACATGATGCGGCACTCAAGTTTTATTATTATAACCGCGCAAGCCAAGAGATAATTGCCCCATATGCAGGGGAATGGTTACGAAATGCGGGACATTATGACAACCAAGTATTGGTGCATGCATCAGCAGCAAATACTCAAAGACCAACATCGACTATACTCTCCTCACCTAAGGGTTGGTATGATGCTGGCGATTATGGCAAATATGTTGTTAATTCGGGGATTTCTACTTATACCTTACTTGCCGCTTATGCGCATTTCCCCGCGTTTTACCAAGATCGTAATATTGCTATCCCTGAATCGGTTGATTCCATCCCTGACATACTCAACGAAATAATATGGAATCTTGATTGGTTGCTGACCATGCAAGATTTCGACGGTAGTGTTTATCATAAATTAACTACCTTAGAATGGCCTGGGCAGGAAATGCCCGAAGAGGATAAAAGAGATAGGTACGTTATTGGTAAGTCAACAGCCGCAGCATTGAACTTCGCTGCGGTGATGGCGATGGCAAGTCGTGTTTATCAACCATTTGAAACGTCATTTCCTGATAAAAATGAGCAATGGTTAAATGCAGCCGTAGCCGCTTGGAATTGGGCGGTTGAGCATCCCAAGCAGTATTATCAGCAACCTGATGATGTCAGTAGTGGTGAGTATGGTGATAATGCTGTCAATGATGAGTTTGCTTGGGCTGCTGCAGAACTATTTATTGCAACCCAAGATGTTAACTATTACAACCAATTTAAAAAATATAGAAGCAAAGCACGCATTCCTTCATGGTCAAATGTGGGGTATTTAGCTTTGAGTTCTTTGATTATGGAAGGAGAAAGCATATTAGATCCTAGAGAATACCAGTTATTAAAAAGCACTCAATTAGCATTGGCAAATACTATTGTTGAACAATCTCATATGAACGGCTATCAAGTAGCTATGGTGTCGTCTGACTTTGTTTGGGGGAGTAATGGCGTTGCATTAAACAAAGCTTTCATTTTGATGCAAGCGAATCATAGCTCTAATGATATTCGTTTTCGTAGCGCCGCAACGGATCTGATTGATTATATCCTTGGACGAAATCCAACTGATTATTCTTTTGTGACAGGATATGGCACAAAAACACCTATGCACCCCCATCATAGGGTAAGTGAAAGTGACAATCTGACAAATCCTATTCCAGGTATGCTTGTTGGCGGTCCACATAGAGGCCAACAAGATAAATGTCATTATACTTATCTAACACCTGCAAAGTCTTATCTTGATGACTGGTGCAGTTTCTCTACTAATGAAGTAACTATTAATTGGAATGCGCCATTAATATATGTACTGGCTGCATTACAGTCTACAAGATAAAGGATGTTAAATTGGTCGATTAAGCCCTTGCTTGGTTGTTCATTTTCTTTTTCATCACGACTTGATAACACACAAAAAATAAAATAACCGATGCTTGGGCAAATGCACCTTGCCAAGTTGAGCCAACGCCTATCCATGGTAAATCTACATGAATAGGTAATGATGAAATATTGATTATAGCCGCCTCTTGTAAAGCGGTGATTGCTTTACCCATTAAGATAAAGGCTAATACAAGTAACAAATAAGTAGTTACTGAAAAGAAGCGAGCAATAGGCAGCTTAATTGAATATTTTAAAATAGCCCAAGCTAATAAGGCAAGCACTGCTGAAGCTGCTACAAAACCAGAGATAGCAGCAGAATACTGACCTGATGAGGCTTGAGTAAGTAACGATTGGTAAAATAATACTGTTTCAAATACTTCACGGTAAACGGCGATAAATGAAAGTAGTGTTAATCCCCAAAGTGTCCCTGAACGTAATTGTGTATTAATATGTTTTTGAATATAAGTTTGCCATTGTTCGGCATTAGTTTTGCTATGCATCCAAATACCGACATATAAAAGCATAATAGCAGCCAATAAAGCAGCAACGCCTTCCATGACCTCGCGACTTGCCCCACTTATTTCAATCATAGATTGAGCTACTGCCCAAGTACCTATGCCAGCTATAAGCGCCAGTAACCAACCAAGATGTACATACTTGAGCGCATCTTTACGATTTGTTTTGATTAACACTGTCATTAAAGCAATCACAACCAATAACGCTTCCAAACCTTCTCGTAATAAAATGACTAAGCTGGCGGTAAATAAAGCCTCACTTGATAAATAAGATCCTGTTAAGAGAGCTTGTGCTTCATCTAATTGAGTAAAAATTTCGTCCGATAAAGGTGTAAGTTGTGACTCTTGGCCGGCAAGGCTAAGGATTTTTCTTAAATTGATTAGGTTTACTTCAATACGCTTACGTAATTCGGCATCTCTAGCATCTAAACTATTTTCGATTAATTCAAAGCCATCAAGATAAGCACTCACCGACAAGTTAGTTGCCGTTTTAAAGTCACCATTATGATAGGCATTTAGCGCGGCGTGTAGTTGTGTTTTTGTAGTGGTAATCGGATGTTTTTTATCATTAAAAAGCAATTCAGGTGTAGATCTATATTTCTCAATAATACTTGTATTATTAACCATAGTGGCTAATTGAGTGGGGTTTAAATTGACCCAATCTTGTAAAGTAAGCGATTGAGGAAGTTCTTGATTATTATCTGTAGCGGTAAAAGCTAAACTTCCTACATAAAATGCGAGTGACCAGCGTTGTTGCTCTTTAAATTGGTTAAAAGCTGGCATGGCTGTGTCATCTAAGCCGTTAGAAATTGCATCAAATAAGCCTAGTAAGGATCTATTCATAGCGCGTTCTTTATCGGTGAAATTGGTGGGGGTTGGAGATAAACTTTTCGCTAAAACACCATCACCTTTACCCGATAAACCATGACAACTTGCACAATTTTGTTGAAATAGAGCTTGAGTCTCTTTTTTTGATAATAATTGTCTTGGTAACAGGGATTGCGGTAAAAGTAATAATATTTGACCGCGCATCTTTGCACTTATTTGTCGAATCTCATTAACTGCTGCCTTATTTTTGATAGCGTCAGCTAAGGCTATAGAGTGTTGATAGAGGAGAGAGTCTGATTTATCTTTAAAGGCCGCCGTCGTTTTTTCAACAATAATGGCTGAAAACTCCAACATTTCATGGTATTCATCTTGATTAACCACCTGACCTTTTTCAACGGCAGCAGCATAGTCAACACCAATATACTCAGCTAATTGCGCAAGCTGTCTTAGTTGCGCCGTTTCATCAAATGAAGCGGCAACAGTATATAACGGGAATAACAAAAAAATGACCGTAATTAGTGACTGTAATTTCTTTTGCATAGAGACAAAAAATACACCTTGGGAGTTGTATTGGGTCAATTTATTAATCATTTTACTCGGCTTTAACTTGTTGTAATGAGAACTATTATCATTATAAACGTTCTCGCTATAATAATGCTAGTACAAATCTCATATAACTTATGGCTCAAAGCTAGTTTACCTCTAAGTACTCGAAATGCGGCCGCTTAAAGTGGCGAGAATACTTGTATTGAATATCCATTTAAATTAAGGACGGTGTGGCTTAGTTGTTGCTAAATTCAAGATAAGCCAAATCTTTGACTCTCTTAGTGCTGATTAAAACTAAAGGTAACTAATTGTTATTTAAGGGTAGTTTTGGTTGGTATGAAATGTGCATATTCACAGTGTTATCGTTAACTAGGTAAGAATTATGACAGTGGCATACTCAACATTATCATCAGGCGCGAATCAAACTCCCTTTCTTAAAATGGAAGAGGTTTCTATCCAGCCGTCTCAATATTTTGATGACACGTCAGATCTAAAACGTGAAACTTATCGAGGCGAATTAGCCTTGCTTAGACAACAATCTGAACAGCTAGCTCAGGTCATTAATGTCATGCCATCGGGTATGATTTTATTAGATGGTAATGGTGTGGTCACCAAAATCAATAAAATTGCCAGCCAATTACTTGATGAACCTATTCTTGGGCAACCTTGGTTTGACGTTATTCGTCGTTCATTCAAACCAAGAGCTGATGATTGGCATGAGGTCTCATTAAAAGGTGGGCGTCGTGTAAAACTTGAAATAACCCCATTAGTTGATCAGCCCGGCCAGCTCATATTGATCACAGATTTAACTGAAACGAGACTACTACAAGATAAACTAGGTCAATTACAACGATTATCTTCGTTAGGTCAAATGGTTTCAAAACTTGCTCATCAAATCAGAACGCCGTTATCCGCTGCAATGCTATACGGTGCAAATTTAAAAAATAAACAGTTAAAAAATGAAGATAGAGAGAATTTCCAACACAAGCTAATGTCACGGTTACAAGATTTAGAACAACAAGTGAATGATATGTTGTTGTTTGCTAAAAGCGGTAATCAACAAGTAGTTGAAACGATTTCTATTAATCAATTGGTACGCGAATCTATAAATGGTTTAGAAGCTTTGATTAAAAAGGCGAATGCTAAAATTACCATGACACCTTGTCCAGAGAATTGCCAGATATTGGGTAATCAACGGGCACTAAACGGCGCTATTGTTAATTTAATACATAATGCTTTACAAGTCATACCAGACCAAGCAGAAATTCGCATTGAAGTTCGCAGTCATAATGACCATGTCTACATAAGTGTTATTGATAATGGTAAAGGCGTCGATAGTGAGCTTGCCAGCAGAATTTTTGAACCTTTTTATACTTCACGAGCTAATGGTACAGGTTTAGGACTTGCAGTAGTTAAATCTGTAGCAAATGCTCATCAAGGTGATGTGCAATTACTAAATGACAATAATGAAGGGGCACATTTTTGTATTAAGTTGCCTTTGATTAAATCAGAAAGTCATCAAAAAGATAATGAGCATTATCACACAGAAAAATTTAAATCAGCATCACAGGAGAATAACTATGAATCAAAGTAAGATTTTAGTGGTAGAAGATGATGCCGGCCTTAGAGAAGCATTAGTTGATACCTTAACCATTGCAGGTTATAGCTGTATTGAAGCTGAATCAGGCGAGGCAGCACTGTTGCTTCTGAAAAATCATCAAGTTGATTTAGTTGTTAGTGATGTTCAAATGGGAGGTATGTCAGGCCTTTCGTTACTTAAATCTATCAAAAATGCTAATGCTCAGTTGCCAGTATTAATTATGACGGCATACGGTACTATCAATGATGCAGTAGAAGCGATGAGACATGGTGCATGTAATTACATGGCAAAACCTTTTGCACCCGAAGTATTATTAAATATGGTTAATCAGTATGTGCCACTAGCTATTAATGATGGTGTTGATCCTATTGCTGAAGATAAGCAAAGTGTTGAGTTACTTCATTTAGCACGCAAAGTTGCGACAACAGATGCTTCAGTTATGGTCTTGGGCCCTAGTGGTTCAGGTAAAGAAGTATTGGCGCAATATGTACATCAACATTCTGCACGTTCGAGTAAGCCTTTTGTTGCAATTAATTGCGCAGCAATCCCTGAAAACATGTTAGAGGCAACGTTATTCGGCTATGAAAAAGGAGCGTTTACTGGAGCAATTCAAGCTTGTCCTGGTAAGTTTGAGCAAGCGCAAGGGGGCACTATTCTACTCGATGAGATCACTGAGATGGATTTAGGGCTACAAGCGAAAATATTGCGGGTATTACAAGAACGTGAAGTTGAACGATTAGCGGGTCGAAAAATGATCCAACTAGATGTGCGTGTCATTGCTACTAGTAATAGAGACTTACGTGAAGCTGTTAAAGAAGGTATCTTCCGTGAAGATTTATATTACCGTCTTAATGTTTTCCCTCTAACGTGGTTACCGTTAGCTGAACGACGTGATGATATTATTCCGTTAGCTAAACATATGATAGCGCGCATTTGCCAAAAAAATGGGGATATTATTCCTGAGTTTACTGCTGCAGCCCGAAGTAAGTTAATGGCTTATCACTGGCCTGGTAATGTTCGTGAATTAGATAATGTTATGCAACGAGCCTTGATTCTTCATAGTGATCAGCAAATTGATACCACTGATATTCTTATCGAAAATTTTGAAACTGAAACAATAATCAAAGAAGCAGAAACAAGTATCAGTGAAGATAAACTTGGAAGTGAGCTCAAAATTCAAGAACATCAAATTATCCTTGATACACTTCAGGCGTGTCATGGGAGTAGAAAAGATGTCGCGGAGCGATTAGGAATCAGTCCACGTACTTTACGCTATAAAATAGCCCGTATGCGAGATAGTGGAATTCAAATACCTGCGTAAATAAATGAAAAAATCAATATTTACCGTGTAAGTGCTAATTTAAAAATGACACATAATCAAAGGATTAGGTGTCATTTTTTGTTATTTACAATATTTAAATTTTTTGGCACTAAGTTTGCTTTGTTACCTATAACAGTTAATTAAACAATAAATTGACACAAGAGAGTTCGTTATGGATATCAAAGCAAATTCACTCTATACGCAAATGCAGAGCATGTCGTTAGAAGCCTCAGGAAAACGTTTTCCAGTTGAGGGTAATGGTGATCTTGTTAATGCTATAGCGCCAAAAAATAATTCAAGCGCTAACTTTGCTTCAATGTTAAAAGATGCCGTTAATACCGTTAATGATCTTCAACAAGACGCTGGCGCTAAAAGAACCGCCTTTGAAATGGGCGATCGAAGTGTCACCCTTGCTGATACTATGATTGCAGCATCAAAATCTGGGGTAGCGTTCGATGCAACTATACAGGTTCGCAATAAATTTGTTGAAGCCTATAAAGAAATCATGAGTATGCCAGTTTAGTGTTACTAGACAACGCAATATATAAGTACCAGTTAAGAGCGGAGATGTAACATGGCAGACACCAACACCACAATGGTTTCATCAGATCAAAATACAGATTTAGTCGTAAATGACAATGCTGAGTCTGATATTGAGGAACAAAAATCAGGATTTGCCGCAGCAATGGGCAATGTTGATGTCTTACGTCAATTAACACTCATCATGGCCTTAGCTATTTGTTTAGCCATAGCGGTATTTGTTATCTTGTGGGCTAATCAACCTGATTATCGTTTTTTATCTAAGCAACCTACAGAGCAATTGATTAAAACCATGGATTTTCTTGATGCCAATAAAGTGGATTATCTTCAAGAAAATAATACTATTTCAGTTCGCGCCGATGAATATCAAAGTATCAAGCTTTTACTTGCTCGAGAAGGCTTAGATGACAAACCTGATGAAGGCAATGAAATTATCATGCAAGATATGGGGTTTGGTGTTAGTCAACGTTTAGAAGGTGAACGCTTAAAACATTCTCGTGAACAACAACTAGCACGAACCATTGAAGAGCTTCAATCGATTACTCGTGCAAAAGTGTTACTTGCGATACCACGCGAAAATGTCTTTGCTAAACGAGAAAAATCACCTTCAGCAACCGTTGTATTAACTATGCGTCGTGGCCGTTTACTCTCAGAAGAAGAAGTGGATTCTGTGGTGGATATTATCGCATCCGCAGTACAAGGACTTGATCCTAATCGAGTGACGGTTACTGATCAAAATGGACGTTTACTTAATTCTGGTTCACAAGATTCAATCTCATCACGTTCAAGAAAAGAATTTGAAATTGAACAAAAACGTGAAAGAGAATACATGGAGAAACTCGATAGTATACTTATTCCTGTAGTGGGATTAGGTAATTATACTGCCCAAGTTGATGTTACAATGGATTTTACTAACTCTGAAGAAACTCAGCGTCGTTATAACCCAGATTTACCTGCACTTCGTAGCGAAATGAAAGTTGAAAATAACTCTATAGGTGGTGCGTTAGGTGGAATACCTGGGGCATTATCTAATCAGCCGCCTCTTGATTCCAACATCCCTGAAAATGCAACAGGCAGTCAGCAAAAATCAATGCCAAGCACTAAACATTCCGAATCAACAAGAAATTATGAATTGGATGAATCTATTAGCTATAAAAAGCAACAAACAGGCGTTATTCGCAGAATCAGCGTATCAGTGGCATTAGATTACCTAAATAATGTGAATGCTGAAGGCCAAGTAGACCAAACTCCGCGTTCAGTACAAGAACTGTCAAATATTCGTCGATTACTACAAGGTAGTATTGGTTTTGATATGCAGCGTGGAGATACCCTTGAAGTTGTGACATTACCGTTTTCCAGAATGGCTGAGCCTGTCGTAGTTGAACCTGCTATTTATGAGCAACCTTGGTTTTGGAAAATGGTTAAATTAGGTATGGGTGGCTTAGTTATTATCGTGCTAATCCTAGCGGTTGTTCGCCCAATGTTAAAACGTTTAATTTATCCAGATCAATCGCCATCAGACTATGGTGATAAATCGCTTGATAGTCATATAGACTTAGGTGATGAAACTATGGATATGTTAACATCAGAATTTGACGCGGGTGCAGTTGGTTTCGCGCCTGATGGTAGCTTACAGTTACCAGATCTTCATAGAGATGAAGATATATTAAAAGCGGTTCGAGCCTTAGTCGCTAATGAGCCAGAACTATCGTCGCAAGTAGTGAAAAGTTGGTTGAACGAAGATGAGTGATGAAGCCCAAACCCAAACTATGACTGCACCTGTCGGTTTTGATGTTGATAAACTTGATGGTACAGAAAAAGCTGCCATCTTGTTATTAAGTTTGTCAGAGGAAGATGCAGCACAAATTTTAAAACATCTTGAACCTAAGCAAGTTCAGCAAGTCGGTATGATAATGGCGGCTATGGAAGACTTTACTCAAGAAAAAATCACAGCGGTTCACAAGTTGTTTATTAATGAAATTCAAAACTTTAGTACGATAGGGTTCCAAAGTGAAGAGTTTGTTCGCCGCGCATTAACTGCTGCTTTAGGTGAAGATAAAGCGGGTAACCTGATAGACCAAATTGTCATGGGTGGTGGCGCAAAAGGTTTAGATTCGTTGAAATGGATGGATTCAAAACAAGTTGCCAATATTATCCGTAACGAACATCCGCAAATTCAAACGATTGTACTTTCTTATTTAGAGCCTGAACAATCAGCAGAAATAATGAGTCAGTTCGCTGATAAAGTACGCCTTGATTTAATGATGCGTATTGCTAATTTGGAAGAAGTACAACCAGCCGCTTTACAAGAGCTGAATGAGATTATGGAAAAACAATTTGCTGGTCAAGCTGGTGCTCAAGCAGCGAAAATGGGTGGATTGAAAGCTGCGGCAGATATTATGAACTATCTTGATACCAATATTGAAGGTGTCTTAATGGATGCGATTCGCGAGCATGATGAAGAAATGAGTCAACAAATTCAAGATCTTATGTTTGTCTTTGAAAATCTGGCTGATGTTGATGACAGAGGTATTCAAGCTATTTTACGTGAAGTACAGCAAGATGCATTGATGAAAGCCATAAAAGGTGCTGATGAAGCACTGAAAGAAAAAATTATGAAAAACATGTCGAAACGTGCAGCAGAAATGATGGCTGATGACTTAGAGGCTATGGGGCCCGTTCGTATTAGTGAAGTTGAAGCGGCACAGAAAGAAATTCTTTCAACCGCGCGTCGTTTATCTGACGCAGGTGAAATTATGTTAGGTGGAGCAGGTGGCGGTGATGAATTCTTATAATATTAAGTTAACAAGCTCAATTTGTTAATCATATGAAAAATTTTAATTCCAACAATCCAGTTGAACAAGTGGTTCATCCTAAAGACGATCTAGAACTTGATGTATGGTCTTTGCCTGACGTTACCGAAGAAACCGTTATTGAAAAAGAAAAAACCAATGCGTTTGGTAAAAAAACAACTTGGGTCTATGAACCACCTGAAGAAGTGGAGTCTGAAGTAGCGCCGTTAACGGCTACTGAGATAGAAGAGATCAGACAAGCAGCTCATGAAGAAGGTTTTAATCAAGGCAAAGAAGAAGGCTTTACTGCAGGTTTTGAATTAGGCGAAAAATCTGGGCATGAAGAAGGACTGACTAAAGGCCATGAAGAAGGATTAGAAAAAGGTTTAGCTGAAGCGAAAGTTGAAATTGAGCAACTTAGTCAACAGTGGCAGGCATTAGTTGAACAGCTAGCTGAGCCAATGAAAGTGGTTGAAGGTAAAGTAGAGCAACAATTACTACAATTAGTGGTTCAGCTTACTGAAGCGGTAACGTTACATGAAGCTAAAACAAATCCAGATATTATTCTCTCTGCCCTTAAAGCGGGTATGAAAGCTTTACCTATACAAGAAGCGCAAACTCAAATATTCCTTCATCCTGATGATATTAAACTGATTGAAAAAGAATTTTCTGCTGACTATATAACTGAACAAGGGTGGCGTTTATTACCCTCACCTCAATTAACTCCTGGTAGTTGCCAAATAGAAACTGCCACTTCAAATATAGATCTTACCTTAGAGTCTAAACTTAAAGAAGTATTGGACTCATTTTTGCAAGATGCATTACATCAGTAAAATGGTGACAGAAATGTCAAAAAAACTACGGTATTAAAGATATGTTTGACACCCAAAATTTAACTAGTCGACTGGAAAATTGCCAGCAATATGTTCATAAACATCAATTGTCTGTGGCAGGTAGATTAGTGCGTGTTGTTGGACTGACACTCGAAGCTGTTGGTGTAAAAGCCTCTGTTGGTAGTCAATGTTTAGTTGAAACGGCACAAGGTGAATTACTGGCGGAAGTCGTCGGTTTTTCTGGAGAAACCACATTTTTAATGCCTGAAATAAGTTTGCGTGGAGTACTGCCTGGAGCACGTGTTGTGCCAGTTAGCAATAAGTCTCGCGTACCATTATCTATGGACTTACTAGGCCGAGTTGTTGATGGTGTGGGTAAACCACTTGATGGCAAGGGACCAATAAAAACAGATGAAAATGCCAATTATAATTCGCAATTAATTAATCCATTGTCCCGTCGTGCTATTACCGAACCCTTAGATGTAGGCGTTCGTTCAATTAATAGTTTTATTACTGTTGGGCAAGGACAGCGTATGGGACTTTTTGCCGGTTCTGGTGTGGGTAAAAGTGTATTAATGGGCATGATGACTAAAGGTACAACTGCAGATGTTATTGTTGTTGGACTAGTGGGTGAACGTGGTCGAGAAGTTAAAGAATTTATCGAAGAAATATTAGGCGAAGAAGGTCGTGCGCGCTCGGTTGTTGTTGCGGCACCGGCTGATAATTCACCTTTAATGCGTTTAAAGGGCTGCGAAACGGCAGTACAAATTAGTGAGTATTTTCGCGATCAAGGGCTCAATGTCCTTTTGTTGATTGATTCATTAACCCGTTATGCCCAAGCACAACGTGAAATTGCCTTGGCGGTTGGTGAACCGCCTGCGACAAAAGGGTATCCGCCATCAGTATTTTCTAAACTCCCTCAATTAGTTGAACGTGCAGGTAATGGCGGTGTAGGGCAGGGCTCAATTACGGCTTTTTTTACTGTATTGACGGAAGGTGATGATTTACAAGATCCGATAGCTGATGCGGCTCGTGCTATTTTAGATGGTCATATTGTCTTGTCGCGAGAGTTAGCCGATGCAGGGCATTATCCGGCAGTAGACATAGAAGGTTCAATCAGTCGTGTTATGCCTATGGTGACCAGTGAAGAGCACCAACAATTGGCGAGAAACTTACGTCAAATGTATTCTTTATATCAACAAAATAAGGATTTGATCTCAATAGGTGCATACACCCGTGGTAACGATCCGAGAATTGATCATGCTATTGAGTTAAATCCAGTGATAAATTTTTTCTTGCAGCAAAAAATGAATGAAGTCATCCCTTATGACCAAAGCTTAAGTCAGTTACAGGAAATTTTGCAAGCTGCGCAAGCTCATGCACAAAGCAATGCTAATCAAGGTGCTAATTAGGAAAAAACATGTCATTAAAACAATTGAATACGCTATACAAATATGAACATGACAAAGAGCGTAAAGCTGCCCAACAATTACAGTTAGCAGAGCAAGACTATCAGCAGAATTTATTGCGATTGCAAAATGTAGGTGATTATCGACTAGAATACATGAAAAGACTGGAACAACGTTCCCTACAAGGTATTGATAGTGCTACATATCGCCACTTTCATGCGTTTATTGCTAAGTTAGATAACGCAGCAGAACAAGTTGAAATAGCCATATCTCAAGCTAAAGCTTTAGTCGATCAACGTAGAAATTTGTGGTTTGCTCAACGACAAAAAGTGAAAGCGGTCGAACATCTGCAACAGCAAAAAACGCAATTGAAAGTAAAACTTGAGAACAAACGCGAGCAAGCAATGTTTGATGAAATCTCAACACAGCAATATGTCCGTCGTCATCACCATTCCTAATTATTTCATCTTGGAATGATAATTGTATAGTTATCAGTAAGAATGCACAAAGTGATACCACTTTACATGCCGTTTAGGTTAATTATTAACAAAGGTTTGTTATGTCACCAATGAATATTACATCTCTAGATAAGATGCAAGCTACTGATATTTCATCAGTTAGTGATGAATCTTCACTTGGGGCTTGGAATGAAGGTTCAGGTAAGTTTGCTGAAATCATTAATCAACATAAGCAAAACGCTAGTGGCAAGGTCAATCCTAAAAGCGGCAATGTAACGAATGAGCCGGTCTCTCAAGGGGTTAAAGATACGCCATCTGCTGATGAAAATCATGATCAAGTAGACATGATTGCGGGGACAGAATCACAAGCTAATGATTCACAAGCCAGTGAGCCAGCTAGTCAATCGTCATCATCATCCAGTGAGAGTAAAGCAATAGCGGATGACAAAACATCAGAGAGTAATGTTCTGATTCAAGAAAAAATTACACAAGAAGATCAAGCGGAACATTTAAAACTCTTGGCCATGTTAAAAGCATCAGATGAGGTGTCGACAGAGCATACGACAACAGAAGGTAAAGCTAGAGAGGATGAAAAATTCGCAAAATTGTTATCTGAACTGCCAAAAGCAGCTGAAAAAGATGTAGCACAATTAAAAGAAAAATTTGCTAACGGCAAAGGGGAGATAGCATCAATTAAAGTTCAATCATTTGATTCCCCGATAATTTATCAATCTAAAAGCAGCGAAGAAACTAACACCACTTTAGCTGGTCAAGTGGTGGACGCAGAAGCATCTACTGACGAAGTCAGTCAGGATGAAACAGCGGTAATGAATGCTGTCAAAAACAAAGACAGTTTCGTGAGTCAAACGACTGCTTTGGTAGATAAAAATCAGCCAAAGCTAGAGAACGAAAAATTGTCACCGTTAGCGTCTTCAACATTAATTGACGAAGAAACTAAGGGAGAAAACATTGATGATGACCAAGAGACTTTATTAACGAAAAAGCTCGCAAGTGATCAGATAAATAACCCATCTATTGAAAAGAATGCTGATAATAATAAAGTTAAAAACGTAAGTGAGCAGTCACTATCTACCGTTGAGTCTTCATTAAAAAATAATGTACCTCAATCAATAGTGCTTAACCAGTCTATAGCTTCTGATGAAAGTGTGGAAGCAAGTAAAGAGATAACAGGCGTTAGTCACAAAGGTGTGGTAAAAGATAATAATGCGTTATCAGAACGTATGAACCTAGCTCAACAATTAGGTGATAGCGATACTAATAATATTAAACAGACAAGCTCAGAAAAACGCGAGGGGCAAGGGAATTCATCCAGCCAAAATCAAATGCCTATGGGCAGTAACGAGCAACTTACTACAGAGGTAGAAGAAGAAAAGTTGGAACCCGAACATAGTGAGCTTGATTTTGCCATCACCGAGCATAAACTTGCGTCCGTGAGTGGTACTGTAAAAGAAAGCCTGCTAGTTAAGCCGGCTGAAGTGAATTCGCCAACCAATATCCATTCCACTAGTTTTCTTCGTGCAGAAGAACTAGCCGCTTCTGATGTAATTGAAAAAACAGCCAGTGATAGTATTGACGCTATGACACAGAAGAAGACACTTAATATTCATAATGAAACGATAGCGATTTATCGTAAAGATTTTAGTGTTGCAGTAAAAGAAAAAGTCATGGTGATGATCAATCAAAAATTACAACAAATTGAAATTCGTCTTGATCCGCCTGAATTAGGTAGTCTACATGTTAAAGTTAACCTCCAACATGACCAAGCTGTGGTAAGTTTTATCGTTCAAAACCAACAAGCTAAAGAAGCATTAGATCAAAATATGGGTAAACTAAGAGATATGCTTTCGCAAAATGGTGTTGATGTGGGAGATACTAATGTTGAACAGCAACAACAACAAGCCAGTGGTGAAAACGGGGATACAAGCCAAGGACGTCATTTTAATGGCGGAACTTCTTCCGAACTTGAAGGGGAGCAAACATTCACTGCTAATGCTAATTTGTATAAAGCTTCAGCAACTGGCGTTGATTACTACGCATAAAGGTAGAAAAAACTTTTGCTGAGTATAGGATCAAGGATATAGTCTTATATAGTGATGAGCATGATAAAACTAATAAGGATTAACAATGGCAGATGAAAAAGATCTGGAACTTGATAAATCAGGTAAAAAGAAGAAATTAATTATCATTATTGCAATTGTTGCTATTTTAGCGATTGCAGGTGGTGCAGCGTTCTTTTTTATGTCAGGTGGTGAAGATGTGTCACAAGCTGAACTCGATGCGGCACTAGATAGTGGACAAACTTCATCTGAAGGTGACAAAGCAGCAGATAAAGCGTCTATGGGTAGTGCTTTATATGTGCCTATGCCTAGACCATTTAGATTTAACGTACCGGGTGCAGCTCGAGACAGGTTTGTAGAAATTAGGGTGCAATTACTCGTTCGTGGCGGTACTAATGAAGAAGCCGCTAAGAAGCATATCCCGTTAATTGAAAGTACCTTACTTGCTGTGTTTACACAATCTAATGCGGATGATTTAGCAACCAGCGCGGGTAAAACGTCACTCAAACAAAAATCATTATCAGAAGTACAAAAAGTGATGACAGAAGTAGAAGATGCTAAAGTAGTTGAACAAGTGCTATTTACTGGTTTTGTAATGCAATAACGCAATACAATTAAATATTGAAAACTGAAGAGATTATTGAGTGAGCGATTTATTATCACAAGACGAGATCGATGCGCTACTTCATGGTGTAGATGAAGTAGAAGAAGAAGAGGTTGCCGAAGAACTAGGTGCCACAGAAGGTGGTACTAGTGACTACGACTTCTCTTCACAAGATCGTATCGTTCGTGGTCGTATGCCAACGTTGGAAATGGTAAACGAACGCTTTGCTCGTCATATGCGTATTAGTTTGTTTAATATGATGCGCCGAACGGCTGAAGTATCTATTAATGGTATTCAGATGATTAAATTCGGTGAATACGTACATACGTTATTTGTACCCACAAGTTTGAATATGGTACGTTTTCGTCCACTCAAAGGGACTGCATTGATTACCATGGAAGCACGTTTAGTGTTTATCTTAGTGGATAATTTTTTCGGTGGTGATGGGCGTTATCATGCAAAAATAGAAGGCCGTGAATTTACGCCGACAGAACGACGTATTATTCAAATGTTGTTAAAACTTATTTTTGAAGATTATAAAGAAGCTTGGTCACCTGTGATGGATGTCTCTTTTGAATATTTAGATTCAGAAGTAAACCCTTCTATGGCGAATATTGTTAGTCCAACAGAAGTGGTGGTGATTAGTTCATTTCATATTGAACTTGATGGTGGCGGTGGTGATTTTCATGTTGCATTGCCTTATTCGATGTTGGAACCCATACGGGAGTTGTTAGACGCGGGTGTGCAAAGTGACAAAGAAGATACCGACATGCGTTGGTCAAAAGCACTCCGCGATGAAATTATGGATGTACCGGTTGAGCTAACAACTAAATTTTTAGAAGTGGATATTCCATTACAACAAATCATGGACTTACAAGTCGGTGATATTATCCCTATTGAAATGCCTGAACATGTGACTGTATTAATTGAAGAATTACCTTCATTTAGAGCTAAGTTAGGTAAAAGTCGTGACCATGTTGCGCTACAAATTCAAGAGAAAATTAAACGTCCAGAGTCAGTTAAGTCAGAGCTTACTATTTTGACTAAGGGCGGCAAACGATTAGATAGTGATGCTGAATTACATCTGTTAGAAGATGATTTAGACTATTAACAACCTGAGGTTAAAGGTATGAGTGATAACGAAGAAGATTTAGGCATGTGGGATGAGGCGATGGAAGAGCAAGCCGAAGCTGAAGCCTCAGAAGCACAAGCTGTAGAGTTGGATGAACTTGAAGAAGAAAGTGCCCCTATAACTGGCGCTGAAAAGCGTAAACTTGATGCGATATTAGATATTCCTGTTACCATAGCGATGGAAGTTGGGCGTAGTCATATTAGTATCCGTAATTTACTTCAGCTCAATCAAGGCTCAGTTGTAGAATTAGATCGAGTAGCGGGTGAGGCACTTGATGTCTTGGTCAATGGAACATTAATCGCGCATGGTGAAGTGGTTGTCGTTAATGATAAATTTGGTATTCGATTAACGGATGTTATTAGTCAAGTTGAACGTATTAAAAAACTTAAGTAAATTTTTTCGATATTTACCCATTTACCTAACTTTATGTTGGGTTTCCGCGTCGGCGGTTGCACAAGAAGAAACGGTGCAAGTAGGTAAACATGCCAATACTAATCTCGATGCTAGTTCCATGATCTTGTCTTTATTAATGGTACTAGCATTAATTGTGATTAGCGCTATGGTGTTAAAAAAGTTTCAGTTAACAGGTAAATCTGTTTCGGGAATGAAAGTAATCACCAGTTTATCCTTAGGGCCAAAAGAGCGTTTAGTTGTTGTTGAAGTACAAAACCAACAATTGTTACTTGGGGTGAGTGGACAACAGATCACCTTACTAAAAACGCTAGAAGAGCCAATTGTTGTAGAAAGCGGAGCCGTTAATAATATGAACAGTTCGCTGTTAAAATTTATGACTAAGTCGAGTACAAAGCATGATTAAAGTTAATCGTTTTACTCCTAAGAGTCTTAGCATTACATTTTTTATCACCATTATAGTGTTGCTAGCAGGATTATTCAGTCAAAATGCGGCAGCTCAAGACTTATCTTTTTCGGCGTTAAAGTTAACGACTAATCCCGATGGGTCGCAAGAATATTCAGTAACCTTACAAATTCTTATTTTTATGACAGCGCTGAGTTTCATTCCAGCAGCTGTTATTATGATGACCTCTTTTACTCGTATTGTTGTGATTATGGCAATACTTCGCCAAGCGTTTGGTTTACAACAAACACCATCGAATCAAGTGATTATCGGTTTAACCTTGTTTATGACCTTGTTTATTATGACGCCGGTGTATAATCAAATTCATGAGCGTGCAATCGTCCCTTACATGGCTGATCAAATGACGTCAATGGAAGCCGTTAATCAAGCTAAAATTCCATTACGTACTTTTATGCTAGAACAAACACGAATAAAAGATCTTGATACACTCGCGGGTATGGCAGGTATTGTTAAGGCGGATAAGCCTGAAGATTTACCTATGACAGTGATTATTCCAGCATTTATTATTAGCGAATTAAAAACCGCCTTTCAAATAGGGTTTATGCTATTTATACCTTTTTTGATCATAGATTTAGTGGTTGCTAGTATACTTATGGCAATGGGGATGATGATGTTATCCCCTATGATAGTGTCATTACCGTTCAAATTGATGTTATTCGTGCTAATTGATGGCTGGAATCTCGTCATAGGGACTATTGCGACAAGTTATGGACTAGGAGCTGTCTAATGAGCCCAGAGGTCTTTGTTGATATTCTACGTGACGCCTTATTTCTGGTGATTTTACTGGTGAGTACGATTATTGTACCTAGTTTAATCGTTGGTTTAATTGTTGCTGTCTTTCAAGCTGCGACGTCAATAAATGAGCAAACGCTTAGTTTTTTACCGCGTTTAATTGTGACCTTACTTTCTTTAATTATAGGTGGTCATTGGTTAGTACAACAACTAATGGACTACACGATAAGGCTAATTACTAGTATTCCTTCCATGGTGAGCTAATGGAATTTACCGAATCAGTTATTAATCAATATTTAGCTGATTTTATACTGCCTTTTGCGCGTGTTTCAGCCTTAATCATGTCGATGATGGGGTTAGGCTCTCAAACGATTCCTACGCGAGTTAAGTTGTTTCTGTGTTTAGCTATTACTGTGGCTATTATGCCAGCAATTCCGCCCACTAAAGTTGAACAATTACTTTCTTTTCAAACCGCGCTACTCATTGCGGAACAAACCCTTATTGGCATTATGATTGGCTTTGTAACTATTATTGTGGTCAATACTTTCACCTTAGCAGGGCAAATTATAGCGATGCAATCAGGGCTTGGTTTTGCGTCATTAGTGGATCCCGCAAGTGGTATGAATGTACCTGCAGTAGGACAATTTTTCTTAATTTTAACGACATTACTTTTTTGGGCTATGGATGGACATTTAGCTTATTTAAATTATGTAGTTGTCAGTTTTGATACCTTGCCGATACCGCTAGAAAGCTTTGAAACAATTAAATATAAAGAAATTGTTGAGTGGGGAAGTTGGATGTTTGCCACCGCGTTATCATTAGCTATGGCACCAATTACCGCAATGTTATTGATTAACTTTTCCTTTGGTATCATGACAAGAGCTGCTCCTCAGTTAAATATTTTTGCTATCGGTTTTCCTATTACTATGTGTTCAGGCTTAATTATAATGTGGTTGACCATGGGGAATTTTCTTATCCATTTTGAAGCTCAATGGCAACGAGCTTTAGATTTTAGCTGTTACCTCATTAACTGTCAGGGGGTTTAATGGCTGAAGAAAGTAGTGGTGAAAAAACCGAAGAACCCACCGCAAAAAAACTATCCGACGCCCGAAAAAAAGGCCAGATAGCACGGTCAAAAGATTTAGGTACCTTATTTGTACTTGTCGGTAGTGCGCTTGCATTAATGCTGATGGGTGATTCGCTAGTTGATAGTTTATCTAAGATGATGACGCGTTTATTTAGTGTGACTCGTAAAGAAGCTATGGATGTTCATGCTTTGTATCAAGTGATTAGCGAAAGTGTTTCTGTGGTATTTACTCCGCTGATGTGGATATTTGCCATCATTATGCTAGCGGCATTTGTGGGTAATACAATTTTAGGTGGCATGAGTTTTTCGTGGGAGGCAATGGCACCTAAGTTAAGTAAATTATCCCCTTTAGCTGGCTTTAAACGTATGTTTGGTGTTCAAGCCTATGTGGAATTAGTAAAATCGATATTAAAGTTTTTTGTCGTTTTTATTGTCGCCTATTTACTCTTAGATAACCTTTTTGATCAAATTCTTCAGCTAAGTATTGAAGCTATACCATCTAATTTCTCTCATGCAGTGGAGATGTTGCTTTGGATGTTTCTTGTGTTAGGTTGTTCATTAATTATTATCGTGATTATTGATGCGCCTTATCAGAAATGGAACCATGCGCGTCAGTTAAAAATGACTAAACAAGAAATTAAAGATGAAAATAAAAATACTGAGGGTAGCCCTGAAATTAAAGGGCGGATAAGACGTACTCAATATGAAATGTCACAAAGAAGAATGATGGCAGAGGTGCCAGAATCTGATGTAGTGATCACTAACCCCACCCATTATTCTGTTGCCTTAAAATATGATGTAAATGGAGGTGGAGCACCTGTATTAGTCGCTAAAGGTGTCGACGAAATGGCAATACATATCCGTACTATTGCTAAAGAGCACGAGGTTGAAATTCTTGCTTCTCCAGCACTTGCTCGTTCCTTGTATTACACCGCAGAAGTAAACGAAGAAATTCCTGAAGAGCTTTTTGCCGCGGTTGCTCAAATTCTTGCATTTGTCTTCCAGCTAGAAGAGCATAGAAAAGGACGAGCTAAGCGTCCTAAAGCATTAGCTAAGCAGTTACCTATCCCAGATGAGTTTAAATATTAATACCACGAGTTGTTTCTGAACGGCTAATGGCGTACGTTTTTTTATCAATTTGTGCGTTTCACGCCTCCATGTTTTAAACATTTTATGATAAATGGTTATTTTGGTCTAAATATTGCTTTTTAACGGTATGCGTCAAAAATTTATCGTGTGTAATAAATGCAACTAGCAGCTCATTTTAATCAATTAAAACAAAAGAAATTCAGTTATTTATCTGGTGTTGGAACCCCAATACTCGTGATGGCGATTCTTGGCATGATCATTCTCCCAATGCCAGCATTTTTACTTGATATTCTCTTTTCATTTAATATTGCTTTGTCTTTAGTGGTGTTATTAATCACAGTTTATACCCTTAAACCACTAGACTTTGGCTCTTTCCCTGCCGTGTTATTAATTGCGACTATTTTAAGGTTAGCATTGAATGTGGCAAGTACCCGTGTGGTTTTGCTAGAAGGTCATGAAGGCCCTGGTGCTGCGGGTAAAGTTATTGAAGCGTTTGGTTCAGTTGTTATTGGCGGGAACTACGCGGTAGGTTTAGTTGTCTTTTTAATTCTTATTATTATTAACTTCATGGTTGTTACTAAAGGTGCGGGACGTATTTCGGAAGTAACCGCACGTTTTACCTTAGATGCTATGCCAGGTAAACAAATGGCAATAGATGCTGATTTGAATGCGGGCTTTATTACAGCTGAACAAGCCCGTGAACGACGAATTGAAGTTACCAGCGAAGCTGATTTTTACGGTTCTATGGATGGTGCAAGTAAGTTTGTTAAAGGGGATGCCGTTGCAGGTATCCTTATTTTATTTATTAATATCACTGGTGGGTTAGTCATTGGTATGGTTCAGCATGATTTATCATTTGATAGTGCCGTTGAAATTTATACTTTATTAACTATTGGTGATGGTTTAGTTGCTCAGATACCTGGTTTATTACTTTCTATCGGTACGGCTATTGTCGTTACTCGTCAAAATACCACTCAAGACATGGGTCAACAGGTTAGTAATCAATTAGGCCAAGAGAAATCTTTATATATTGCTGCTGGTGTCATGTTTGTCATGGGTATTGTGCCGGGGATGCCTAACTTTACTTTTATTATGTTTGCCTTGTTCATTGCTGGAAGTGCTTATTTGAGCAGTAAACTAAAAGCGGCTAAAGCAGTAGAACTTATTGAAAAAGAACAAGCAAATAAAGTAGAAAACCAACAACAAGAAGCAGAAGTAAAAGATCTTGGTTGGGATGACGTTAATCATGTAGATATTATCGGTTTAGAAATAGGTTATCGATTAATCCCTTTAGTTGATAAAAGCCAAGGTGGTGAACTTCTTAACCGTATTAAAGGTGTACGAAAAAAACTTTCTCAAGAATTTGGCTTTTTGGTACCTGCGGTGCACATTCGCGATAATTTAGATCTCGATCCAAACTCTTATCAAATTTCGTTGATGGGGGTCGCTGTTGGTGAAGCCGAAATTCGTCATGACCATGATTTAGCCATTAATCCAGGTCAGGTTTACGGTAAACTTGACGGTATTGCTACTAAAGATCCTGCCTTTGGTTTAGATGCGGTATGGATCACGCAAAATCAAAGGGAACAAGCACAATCACTAGGTTATACCGTTGTTGATGCCGCAACGGTACTTGCAACGCATTTAAGTCAAGTATTAACTAATAACGCTGCTCAGTTACTGGGCCATGAAGAAGTGCAAAATTTACTCGATTTACTCGCCAAAAATTATCCTAAATTAGTGGAAGGCTTAATACCTGATACCTTGACTTTAGGTACCATAGTTAAAGTATTGCAGAATTTAATGAATGAAGGGGTTCCTGTCCGTGATATGCGAAGCATAGTTCAAACACTCGTTGAATACGGTCCAAAGAGTCAAGATCCTGAAGTATTAACTGCTGCGGTACGTATTAGTTTACGTAAATTTATCGTTCAAGAGCTTGTTGGCTCTGACGTTGAGGTACCTGTCATAACATTGTCACCTGAGTTGGAACAAATGTTGCACCAGTCTATGCAAATGGCAGGAGATGATGGTGCCGGTATTGAACCTGGACTTGCTGAGCGACTACAACAGTCATTGACTGAAGGGGCGCAACAGCAAGAAATGGCAGGTGAAACACCAATACTATTAACTTCGGGGATATTAAGATCCGTTTTGGCTAAATTTGTTAAATATACCATCCCAGGTTTACGTGTAATTTCTTATCAAGAAATTCCGGATGATAAACAAATTAAAATTGTAAGTTCAATTGGTCAATAAGCTGGTAGTTAAACTGAATGAGTTAATGTGCTAGTAAGCTAGCATAGGAGTTTTTATGAAAATCAAACGTTTTGTTGCAAAAGATATGAGAACCGCCTTAATCGAAATCAAAGAAGAATTAGGTGTCGATGCTGTAATTATGTCGAATAAAAAAATTCCTGAAGGTGTTGAATTAATGGCTGCGGTTGATTACAACCAAAAACCAGCAAGCCCAACAGAGACTCAAACTACAGATGAAGATATTCCCAATGATGTAGTATCAATTCGTAGTCAGCCAGTGCAAGCAAGTACAGCCAATCAACATAATCAAGGGAATAAACCACCCGTTGATAGTTTATCTGCGTTATTAAACCGTTCCGTACAAAAGCCGGCTGCTAGCGTAAATGAGACTATGTCTAAAGCTGATAGCGATATTGAACTACAACTAAAAAGTTTTACTGATAGACTAGAGCAAAACGCTCAACAGACGCCGGAACAAGATGCTGACGTTGCCAAGGAGGCAAATGTACCAGCAAGTGTTTCACCGCAGAATTATGACAATGCTTCAGTCAATCAAGCTCCTCAAGCTGTAAATCATGAAATTGAACGCATGCGTGAAGAAATGCACAGTATTCGTCAGTTATTAGAGCATCAGGTTTCTGGGTTAATGTGGCAAGATATGGCTCAAAAAGATCCTGGTAAAGCAGTATTAGTTAATCGTTTGATGCAAATGGGGATCACGGAAGACTTAGCAGACCAAGTTGCCAGTTATATCCCAAGCTCAGTTAACGAAGATCAAGCATGGCATCATGCCAAACAATTATTATCACAACAGCTTAATACTACTAGTAATGATATCATTCATAAAGCTGGCGTGGTTGCTTTAATTGGGCCTACTGGTGTTGGTAAAACCACTACAATAGCGAAATTAGCCGCACGTTTTGCGCAAATTCATGGTGCAGACCAAGTAGTGTTGATTTCAACGGATAGTTACCGAATAGCAGGTTTTGAACAATTATCGACTTATGGTCGTATTATTGGTTGCCAAGTAAAAATGGCAAAAGATTCACAATCATTAGATCTATTGTTGCAGCAATATGCTAAGAAAAAATTGATCCTTATTGATACTGCAGGAATGGGACAACGAGACATGAGATTAGCTGAACACTTAGCAACCTTAGTGACAAACTCTCGCGTAAAAATCAGAAATTATCTAGTACTTGCAGCGAATGCGCAACAAAGAGTCATGCAAGAAAATGTACAACGTTTCAAAAAAATTCCATTAGCGGGCTGTATTTTTACTAAATTAGATGAAAGTTTAAGTGTTGGAGAAGTTATCTCAACGGCTATCCAAAATAAACTTCCTATCGGTTACCTTACTGATGGACAACGAGTGCCAGAAGATATTAAAGTTGCAAATGCTGAAAAGTTAGTTACTCTTGCAGAAAGGATGTCAAATAAATATAGTAACCAACATTTTTTACGTCCAATGCCAATGGCATCTGCTGCCATTGTGTAATACTGATAAAACGAGAAAAAATATAGATGATCGATCAAGCGAGTGGCTTACGAAAAATGCAAGATTCTAATCACGGCAAAGGAAATGCAACTAATCAAATAAAAGTCATTGCGGTTTCGGGTGGTAAAGGGGGCGTGGGTAAAACAAACGTTTCACTTAATACTTCAATCGCATTAGCCCAGCTTGGAAAACGAGTACTTGTCTTAGATGCAGATTTAGGATTAGCCAATTGTGATGTCATGCTTGGCTTAAGAGTACAGCGTAACCTCTCTCATGTACTTTCCGGTGAATGTGAGCTCGACGATATTATCATTCAAGGGCCTGCAGGTATTTATATTATTCCTGCTACATCTGGTACGCAATCTATGGTCGATTTAACACCATCAGAGCATGCCGGTTTGATCCGCGCTTTTAGCGACATGAAAACCCAGTTTGATGTCCTTGTTGTTGATACAGCAGCGGGCATATCTGATATGGTATTAAGCTTTGCTCGCGCAGCACAAGATGTTTTACTTGTTGTCTGTGATGAACCGACTTCAATTACCGATTGTTATGCATTAATGAAATTATTAAGTCGTGATCACGGCGTCTTTAAGTTCAAAGTAGTCGCTAATATGGTACGCACTCCTAAAGAAGGGCAACAGCTTTTCGCAAAATTATCAAAGGTTAGTGAGCGTTTTCTTGATGTTGCGTTAGAATTAGTAGCAGTTATCCCTTTTGACGAAAATATTCGAAAATCGGTACGTAAACAGCAAGCCATAGTTGAAGCATATCCTGATTCACCTGCCTCAAAAGCATTGAAACAGCTTGCAGCTAAAATTATTAAATGGCCTATACCTTCTCAAGCTTCTGGCCATTTAGAGTTTTTCATTGAACAATTGTTAGAAAATAAATCGTAAATAAAATCCATAACTAATGGTGGGTGATAGTGGTAAAAGCCAATGCTTATAGTAATCAAATAGATAAAACTGCCTTGCTTGAACAGCATACAGTTTTAGTTAAGCGCATCGCCTATCACCTGCTTGCGCGCCTCCCCTCAAGTGTCATTGTCGACGATTTAATTCAATCAGGAATGATTGGGTTATTAGAAGCAGCTAATAATTTTGATAGTAGTAAAGGCGCAAGCTTTGAAACCTTTGCCGGTATACGAATTAGAGGCTCAATGCTCGATGAAATACGGCGTGGCGACTGGACTCCTCGTTCAGTTCATAAGAATAGTCGAATGGTCAATGAAGCCATAAAAACATTAGAAGCAGAACTAGGACGTGATGTTACTGATATTGAAGTTGCTGAAAAACTTGATATTTCGTTAAATGAGTACCATCATATTCTTAATGAAGTGAGTACAGGTAAGATTATCGGGATTGAAGATCTTGGGGTTAGTGAAGACGCACTGAGCCAATTGGAAGATACCAATAATACTGACCCTTATGGCAATATTGAACACATAGTCTTTAAAAAATCACTAAGTGAATGCATTTCTACTTTACCCGAACGAGAAGCTTTAGTACTGTCATTGTATTATGACGAAGAATTAAACTTACGTGAAATAGGTCATGTACTTGATGTGAGTGAGTCACGAGTCAGTCAAATACACAGTCAAGCCTTGCATAGATTAAAAGCACGTATGCAATCTTGGCAAAGTTGATTACAATATAATATATAGAATTTAGAATTATATCCCTGGAGGGTGTCTTGGATAAAAATATGAAAGTACTTGTTGTTGATGATTTTTCAACAATGAGACGTATAATTAAAAATCTTTTACGCGATTTAGGCTTTACCAACATCTCTGAAGCTGATGATGGTAATACAGCCTTGCCAATGTTGCAAAGTGGAGATTTTGACTTCGTCGTAACCGACTGGAACATGCCAGGAATGCAAGGTATTGATTTATTGAAAGCAATTCGTGCTGATGCAAAATTGGCTCATATTCCTGTACTAATGGTAACTGCCGAAGCTAAAAAAGAGCAAATTGTTATGGCAGCACAAGCAGGCGTTAATGGTTATATAGTTAAGCCGTTCACAGCCGCAACGTTAAATACCAAGCTTGATAAAATCTTTGAACGTTTGGGATAACCCTTCACTATTAGTAAGGACGTTGCATGAGTAAAAATACGAGTGTCCATGTTTCATTGGAACAAGCCAAGTTATTGGTTGAATATCTTGAAACTGATCAACAAGATAAAGCTGATGAACTAATTGCTGAGATACAAAATCCTATCAATACTGAGCTTTTTGCAGAAATTGGTAAATTAACGCGCCAATTACATGACTCATTAATGAATTTTCAAGTTGATTCACGATTAAATGATCTGGCTAATGATGACATTCCTGATGCTAAAGAGCGTTTGAATTATGTAATCACTCGCACTGAAGAAGCGGCTAATAAAACCATGGACGCGGTAGAATCAATTTTTCCAGTAGTTGATACTATTCAAAAGCAAATTTCAAACGTCAAACCTTTATGGCATAAGCTTATGCATAATGAACTTGAAGTTTCTGAATTCAAGGCGCTTTGTTCTGATATTGATATATTGCTGACCACAACGGAAAAAGAAACATCTCATATGCATGCGTTAATGACAGATGTTCTAATGGCACAAGATTTTCAAGATCTGACTGGGCAGGTTATTCGTAAAGTTATTGACTTAGTCAGGGAAGTTGAAGATAGCTTAATTAATATGCTCACCGCTTTTGGTTTGAATACAGAACCAGAAAAAGAAAAATCGCTACCGAAAGTGGGAGAAAATTTAGTTGAAGGCCCAATAGTGAACAAAGAAAATAGAGATGACGTTGTTTCTGATCAAGATGATGTTGATGATCTTTTATCAAGCCTAGGATTTTAAGAGGAATTGTTGGATGTCTTATGAAGCAGATGAAGAAATTCTACAGGATTTTTTAATCGAAGCAGGTGAAATACTTGAAAGTTTATCTGAACAACTTGTCGAGTTAGAGAATGACCCAAATAATGCCGATTTACTTAATGCTATTTTCAGAGGATTTCATACCGTAAAAGGTGGTGCTGGGTTTTTAGCGTTAACCGAATTGGTCGATGCATGTCACGGTGCTGAAAATGTATTTGATATTCTTCGTACAGGTCAACGAGCAGTAAATGCTGACTTAATGGACGTAATATTAAAAGCGTTAGACACCATTAATGAAATGTTCACTCAAGTGCAAAATCGTGAACCTGTCGATGCTGCTGATCCCGAATTACTTGCTCAACTTCATCGTTTAAGTGAGCCTGAAGGCGCTGAACCTGAAGTAGTAGAAACGGCTGTTACAATTGTCGAAGAGTCTTCTGGCGGCTCTGATGAAATGTCAGAAGATGAGTTTGAACGTTTATTAGATGAATTGCATGGTAGTGGTGCTCCTAATAAACCGGCAGCGCCAACACCGGCCGCTACTAGCAATGATATTTCAGATGATGAATTTGAATCCCTTTTAGATGAACTACATGGTCAAGGTTCATTTTCCCCTGATATCGCCAAAGAGAAACCTGCAGTTACCGCGGCCCCATCAAATGATATTTTAGATGATGAATTTGAATCACTGTTAGATGAACTGCATGGACAAGGCAAAGCACCCCAAACAAGTCAAAAAGCAACGCCAAAACCTGAGCCTAAGCCTACTCCCGTAGTTAAAGCGCCAGCTCCCGTTGAAAAACCTGTACCTAAACCTGCTGCTGCGAAAGCTCCTGTTGAGAAAAAAGCGGCTCAAGGTGAAACAACGGTTCGTGTAGATACACAACGACTTGATCAAATTATGAATATGGTTGGTGAACTGGTACTAGTGAGAAACCGTTTAACCAGTTTAGGTATGACCAAAGAAGATGAAGAACTCACTAAAGCGGTATCCAATTTAGATGCAGTAACAACCGACTTGCAAGGCGCGGTAATGAAAACGCGTATGCAGCCTATTAAGAAAGTCTTTGGACGTTTTCCTCGTGTTGTTCGTGATTTAGCGCGTTCATTGAATAAAGATATTCGTTTAATTCTTGAAGGTGAAGAAACCGATTTAGATAAAAACTTAGTTGAAGCTCTCGCCGATCCATTAGTGCATTTAGTCCGTAATTCAGTCGATCATGGTATTGAAGAACCTGATGTTCGTGAAGCTAAAGGTAAAGTTCGTGAAGGTACGGTAATATTATCGGCATCTCAAGAAGGAGATCATATTCTGCTAACCATCCGTGATGATGGTGCTGGAATGGATGCGAACAAACTTAAAAGTATTGCGATAGAACGTGGGGTCTTAGATGAAGATGCTGCCAATAGAATGTCGGATAAAGATGCTTTTAATTTGATTTTTGCACCAGGTTTCTCCACTAAAACGGAAATATCCGAGGTTTCGGGGCGTGGTGTTGGTATGGATGTGGTTAAAACTAAAATCACCCAACTCAACGGTACGGTTAATATTGACTCTGAAATGGGCGTTGGTACTGTACTTGAAATCAAAGTGCCATTGACCTTAGCAATATTACCAACATTAATGGTTATCATAGGTAAACAGACTTTTGCTTTACCATTAGCTGCTGTTAATGAAATATTCCATCTTGATTTGACTAATACCAATATGGTTGATGGTCAACTCAGTATTATTGTGAGAGAAAAAGCCATACCATTATTTTATCTAGATCAATGGTTAATTAAAAAACCATTGAATGATAAAAGAGAAAGCGGACATGTAGTTATTGTGCAATTAGGTACACAACAAGTGGGTTTTGTTGTTGATAACTTAATTGGTCAAGAAGAGGTAGTGATTAAACCTTTAGATAGACTACTACATGGTACTCCTGGTATGGCCGGAGCAACTATTACGAGTGATGGGGGCATAGCATTAATTATTGATATTCCCAACATGTTGAAATACTACGCAAAAAAAGCAGTCGTTAATAACAAATTACGATCATAATTATTGCAGTAATATGTAAATACAAAGAGAAGCTAAATGGCCTATAAGGTTTTGGTGGTAGACGACTCCAGTTTTTTTCGCCGTCGTGTAAGTGATATTTTAGAAAGTGACCCAAACCTGACTGTGGTTGATTTTGCTGTTAATGGTCAAGATGCGGTGGAAAAAGCGCGTTTGCTAAGACCGGATGTTATTACCATGGATGTTGAAATGCCAATACTCAATGGTATTGACGCCGTTAAACAAATCATGGCTAAATCTCCCACTGCTATTTTAATGTTTTCATCATTAACGCATCAAGGAGCTAAATCAACGCTTGAAGCCTTAGATGCAGGAGCATTAGATTTTCTACCAAAAAAGTTTAACGAAATTGCAAAAACGAATAGTGATGCGGGCTTAATTTTAAGGCAACGGGTTTTAGACATTGCAAAAAATAAAAGATCAAGCATACGCCGAACCGTAGCACCTAGCCCAGCAGGTCGAACGGCTTTACGTCAGACTGAAGTTAAACATGTGTCTAGAGAAGTAAAAGAGGCATCATATCGTTCCAATTTAGTGAGCCCAGAAAGAAACCTGGCTAAAGCAATTACCCCTAAAGCATACAAATTGTTAGCAATTGGCACCTCAACTGGAGGCCCAGTTGCCCTGCAAAAATTGCTAACAGAGTTACCTGCAGACTTTCCATTACCTATCATAATGATCCAACACATGCCCGCGGCATTTACTTTAGCTTTTGCTAATCGACTTGATGGTTTATGTAAAATTAACGTCAAAGAAGCGGAAAATGGTGATGTGCTCAAACCTGGCCATGCCTATCTAGCCCCAGGTGGTAAGCAAATGATAATGGAAGGTAATAGCACTATTACTAAATTAAAAATATTTGAAGATGATTCGCCTCGTATAGCGTTTAAACCAAGTGTGGATATTAGCTTTGGTTCAGCGGCAAAAATATTTTCAGGAGATGTTTTAGGTATTATATTAACGGGTATGGGAGCAGATGGTCGAGAAGGCGCACGATTATTGAAAAGTAAAGGTTCAACCATTTGGTCTCAAGATGAAGAGTCTTGCGTGGTTTATGGTATGCCTCAAGCTGTTATGGTTGCGGGTATTTCCGAATTAGCTTTACCTTTGCTAGATTTTCCTAGAGCAATAATGAAAGCTGTCACTTAACTAGTGTCAATTGCTTTTAATGATAAGATGGTTCTGGGGTATGGCTTTTAAAATGTGTATTAGCCAACTTAATAGATTAATTTATAGGTGAACTTTTGATTGTTTGGACAGTAGCGAATCAGAAAGGTGGCGTTGGTAAAACAACAACGACTATTTCGTTAGGTGGATTGTTAGCTGAACAGGGATACAAAGTATTGCTCATTGATACAGATCCTCACGCCTCTCTCAGTTATTATTTTGGTATAGAATCAGAAGATTTAGAGCTCAGTGTTTATGACTTATTTGTTCAGGTATCCACCAAAGAACAAATCATGATGAGTTTATGTCCTACACAATATGATAATGTTGACATTTTACCGGCAACAATGGGATTAGCTACGCTTGATCGTTCTTTAGGTAATAAAGGGGGAATGGGGTTAGTTATTAAAAAAGCCTTAGAAAAATTAAAAGATGAATATGATTATGTGCTAATAGATTGCCCTCCGGTATTAGGTGTATTAATGGTGAATGCTTTAGCTGCTTGTGATCGTATTATAGTACCAGCACAAACCGAGTTTTTAGCGCTTAAAGGGCTAGAACGCATGATTAAAACCATGGAAATCATGCAGGTAGAACAAAATAAACCTTTTACTTTTAGTATAGTGCCAACTATGTTTGATAAAAGAACCAAAGCGTCATTACAAGCCTATTTGAAGATGCAAGAATTATACGGTAATGCCGTTTGGCCTGGTGTTATTCCCATTGATACTAACTTTAGAAATGCCAGTGTTGAACAAAAAGTCATGTCTGATTATGCGCCGTCTTCTCGTGGGACACATGCATATAAAAAATTAATCGATTATTTAATCAAATTAGATGTAAAAAATAGATAAATAAAGTGTACCTAGCTGATATCAGAGAGTTGAATGAAAGAACAGAGTGGCTTAGCCGCAAGTAAAAAATTAATGCAAAATTATTTATCGGAATTATTAACAGAAGATCCCGATGACGTTTTGCCGCAGTCGATTCCGGTAGCAGAAGAGAAGCCAGCTGCACCTGTTATTGAAGTAGACAAGTTAAATAAATTATTACAACAAACCAGTGCAGCTAAAGTATTAACTGATGACTTTAATACAGTTACTACAGTGAAGTCAGAAAGTAAAAAAGTCGAAATTCCAGAGAAAACGCAAGAAAATAATAGCATAGCTACCACAACTGAAATTAAAACGAAAAAAAGCTCGGGTGAAATATCGTTAAAGGTTGAGACAGATTACCATCAAGGTCGGTTCCAAGCGATGTTCTTTAAAGTAGCAGGATTAACCATTGCTGTTCCTTTAATTGAATTAGGTGGTATCTATAACGTTGAGAAAACAACTACGTTAATGGGAAAACCCGATTGGTTTAAAGGGGTAATGGTTCAACGTGAAAATCAAATTAATGTGGTAGATACTGCATTATGGGTAATGCCTGAAAAATGTACACAAGAATTAAAAGATTCGCTAAATTATCAATATATTATTATGCTTAGTGATAGTTCTTGGGGGCTAATGGCTGAACACTTAGTGGATACCGTGACCTTAGCACCAGAAGATGTGAAATGGATTGAGCAATCGAGTAAGCGCCCTTGGTTAGCCGGATTAGTTAAAGAAAGAATGTGTGCATTGCTCAATGTAGAAGCATTAATTAAATTGTTAGATAAAGGTGCTAATATTAACCAACGCTAATTTAATTATGCTTTCGTGGTGTAAATATAAAGAGTTTAGCGATAAACTATTTTCAGTATAGAAGTGGATAACTTTGAGAGGCAAATTGTATGTCTGATGAAAGACGCAATGCAAAAGTAGCAACAGATAATGATGAAGTTGTACAACGAGTAACGTTCAAGCTTGATAACGAAACTTATGGTATAAACGTGATGCAAGTGCAAGAGATATTGCGTTATAGTGAGATTGCACCTGTACCAGGCGCTCCAACATATGTAATGGGAATTATCAATTTACGTGGGAATGTTGTCACTGTAATAGATACCCGGGCGCGATTTGGTTTAGATTCTTGTGAAGTAACCGATAATACACGTATCGTTATTATTGAATCAGAGAAGCAAGTTATAGGTATTTTGGTTGATAGCGTGGCAGAAGTTGTATATTTAAAAACGTCTGAAATTGATGTAGCTCCAAATGTCGGCAACGAAGAAAGTGCTAAATTTATTCAAGGTGTATCAAATCGAGACGGTGAGCTACTTATTTTGGTTGATTTGAATAAATTATTGTCAGATGACGAGTGGGATGAACTTAAACAGTTTTAATCATTGTTAGCGGCTAAGCATTTTAAATCTCGTTAAGTAATGATTAATATGTTATTTAACCTAAACTAGTAAGTCGTTAAAAGTTAATGTTATGAAAGAAGAATACACACTTATTATTAGTCTAGTTATCGCTTGCGCCGCATTTATTGTGGCGCTTGTTGCTTTAATCAAGCCTAAAATAAAAAGTTCAGATATCACTTTACTTAAAACCCGAGTTGAAGGCAGTGAATTATTAATTAATCAATTACAGCTTTCTTTAAGTGATGTGCAAAAACAACTGATTTTACTTAACGAAACACTAAACGCTCAGCAAACTGAAAATGAACAAGTGAGTAAACAACTTGAACATCGTATTCAAACGGTTAATCTTCAGTTAAAAAAACACAAAGAACAGATAGAGGAGGTTAAGTTGCAACAACCTGAAGATAAACTTTACAGTCGTGCTCAGAAACTAGTGTCGTTAGGCGCTGATGTTGCAGAATTAATGGCTGAATGTGATTTACCTCAAGCAGAAGCTGAAATGTTAGTGACTTTGCACCAACGAAAAAACTAAACCTCCCTTAATCAACATAGTATTACTTTTCCCCAGAATAAGCCTTTTATATCCAATAAATCGATAGTATTTTCTTTGTTCAAATCTAAATGTTAATTATTATCATTTAGATTGACTTTTTCTGTAATTCTTTATAAGGTGCGTGCTTTAAAAATGCTAAGCGGATAACGGTATTTTAGTCTGTTTATAAAACTGATCTGAATTGAGTTTAATTCGCTAAGCGAATGAGTATTTGAACTTAATAGTAATAGCTAAGTGTTTAATACAAGGTGATGGAATCTTCATAATGAAAATAGCTTTAGGTGGTGCTAGGCAATGGCATTGGATCAGCGCAGGTATTTGCAGTGTTGGGATGCTTTTTTTTTCGTGGACGGGCATAACCCTTAATCACGCTGCTGATATTACCGTAAATGCAGATATCACCACTGTAGAAACAAGGTTACCTGACACTGTTATGCAAGAATGGCGTTTACGTGAACAAAATAGCCAACAACTTCCCGACAGCATTAATCAATACCTAATAACAAACTATCAACTTCATTTATCCGGCGACTTGATAGGGGAAAGTAATGATGGCGAATTCTACTTAGCAATGCCAAAACCAGGGGTAGATGCATGGCTTTCTGTTGATATGGAAACGGGTGACTTAATTTATGAGAAAACCAATCGTGGTTGGATTTCATTTTTTAATGATCTACATAAAGGACGTTATACCAATTTAGCTTGGCAATGGTTTATTGATATTTTTGCAATAGGGTCAATTATTTTTTGTTTAAGTGGTTTATGGCTTTTGTATAAACAATCCAAATTTAGGTTGTCTACATTGCCATTTGTCTCATTGGGTGTGCTTTTACCACTGATTATTATTTTAGCAAGTTTACATTAATTACACTTTTAAGAGGAATAGCCATGAATCGTAATATTTTGTTTTATTTATCACTGTTTTCAATGTTGGTTTTTAGTCGAATGACATATGCAGCTGATACTAGGTTAATAGTAGAAGTTGAACTACCTCGTATGCAGGTGGCTGAATATCATAAACCTTATGTAGCCATTTGGTTAGAAGATAGCAACCGTAAAGCGACACAACTTGCCTTATGGTACGACGTCGACATGAAAGACAACAAAGGTCAAAAGTGGTTGAAAGACATTCGACAATGGTGGCGTCGGGTTGGTAGAACCACGAAGCAACCCTTTGATGGTATCACTTCGGCAACGAAAGGCCCAGGTAAGCATAAAGTGTCAATAGATCTAACGTCAGCGCAATTTAAAGCCTTATCAACGGGTAATTATCAGTTGCGCGTTGAAGCATCGAGAGAAGTGGGGGGGAAAGAAGTTGTTAATGTTCCACTGACATGGCCAATTAAAGCAAGTGACTTTCCGCTTAAATCTAGTGGTAAAAAAGAGCTTGGCAATATCTCAATTGAATTAAATTAATAAGCAAAAAAATAAAGGAATTAACTTATGAAAATCTGTAAATCGTTAAAAGTATTAGTATCCGTTGGCATAATGATGAGCTTAGGTTTTAGTGCAAGTGCTCACAGAGCGTGGATATTGCCAAGCACCACCAATTTATCAGGAGATGCTCCTTGGGTAACTTTTGATGCGGCGGTTTCAAATATGTTGTTCGTACCTGAACATGTGCCATTAGGTTTAAATGGATTATCAATACAAGATCCAAAAGGAAAAACGGTAGAAATGGCAAATGCCCATACCGGGAAATATCGTTCAACTTTCGATCTTAATTTAGTGACCCCTGGTACTTATAAAATAGGCACTGCTTCAGGTGGTTTACGCGCCATGTGGAAAGATGAAAATGGCAAACGTAAAATGTGGCCAGCTCGCGGAAAAACAGCAAAAAATTCAGAATTTGCCACCGTAGTTCCTAAAAAGGCTAAAGGACTTAAGGTTTCTGAAAGTTATCGACGTATTGAAACCTTTGTTACTTCTGGCGAGCCAACTAATACGGTTTTTGAGCCAACTAATACAGGGTTAGAATTAGTGCCTGTGACACATCCGAATGATTTGTTTGTCGGTGAAGTAGCTAAATTCCAATTTTTATTCCAAGGAAAACCAGCAGCCAATACCAAAGTATCAATTGTGGCAGGTAATACCCGTTACCGTAATGAGCAGAATCAAATGGATTTAGTCACAGATGCAAAAGGATATGTAGAAATTAACTGGGCCGATGCAGGTATGTATTTACTAGAAGCTGAATATGAAGATGATAAAGCAACAGCTCCAGCAACAACTCGTAAAGGGAATTACGGCGCTACTTTTGCTGTATTGCCACAGTAATATTGCAAGGTAACTGAAGTTAATTTATGGAAAACGTATTGACCATTGTAGTCGTTATTTCAGTGTGGTTATTGTTGTGTGTTGCTATGTGGCGAGTACATCTCGCTCGGCAACACAGTAAGGTCTCGCCACAAACCTCATTACTGATTGCATATGCGAGCCAAAACGGTAATGCACAAGCTATTGCGAACCACTGTGCGAAAATGTTACCTGAGTTGGAAAAGGTATCAGTGAGCGCTTTGAATAATATTTCCATTGAGCAATTAGGTGAAGTGGATAAGGTACTCTTTATTGTCAGTACTTATGGTGACGGTGAAGCGCCAGATAATGGTCATATATTTAGTCAACACTTACAAGAAGGGGTGACGAATTCGGTAACCCTTGAGCATTTACAATATTCAGTTGTTGCTTTAGGGGATTCAAGTTATCCAAGGTTTTGTGCTTTTGGATATCAGGTGCATCAGCTAATGAGTAATTTAAAAGCGAATGCACTCAATGAAGTAACCACAGTTGATAAGTATGATGAACAGCTAACGTCGCTAAATGATATTATGCCCAAATGGTTGAATGCTAGGGATAGTTTAGCGACACCAGCAGTCGTAAAATCGACACAATATTGGCAACTTACGCAGCGAGAACTACTCAACCCTGATTGTGACGATGAGGCTTTATTTCAACTAAACTTAACCAGTGTTGGCCCAAGTCCATGCTGGCAAGCGGGTGATTTGATTGATATCCAACCCAAACATCCTGAAGAGCACGTTAATCAATGGTTAGCAAAGCATGGTTTTGATGGCGATTATTTATTTACACATCAAGGGCAGCAACAACCGCTACGATCTTGGCTTGCGACAAGAGAACTTCCGAGTGAAGGACAATACTATTTTGACGACTTACTCATTAAGTTACCTTATTTACGTAAACGTAGTTATTCGGTTGCCTCAATTGTTGAACAGGGATCCTTAACCTTAATCGTTCGGTTACTCAAAAAAAGTAACGATACATTGGGTGTCGCATCTGGTTATTTAAGTCACCATTGTCCATTAGGACGTATTATTGAGGGGCAGATACGCCCAATAAAGGCACATCATAATATCAATACGAAGCAACCCATGATTCTTATTGGTGCCGGCAGTGGTTTTGCGGGTATTAAAGCGCAAATAGCAAAATTCACTTTTATTAACACTAATCAAGGTCAACAAACCGGTCCGTTATGGCTTATTTTTGGTGAGCGTAACAGCGATGCTGCTCATCCTATCAACCAACAACTTGCTAGCTTAGAACAAACGGTATTAGCTAAATTAAGTTATGCCTATTCTCGTGATCCTCATTCCCCTAAATATGTTCAAGATATCCTTGAAGACGAGCAAGACATGCTTAAACAATGGCTTCAGGAGGGGGCAAGTATTTATGTTTGTGGTTGTTTATCAGGCATGGGGGAAAGTGTACATAAACAGTTAATTCACCTTTTAGGTGAAGAAATGTTAAACCAACTGCAGTTGCAACATAGATATATAAGAGATGTGTATTAGGAATAGATATTTATTACCCCCCTTTTTAAATAAGCGCTAAATTTTACTAATTAATAACCTGTTATATTATTGATAAAGTACTTATAATCAGCCATAAAAATGATGGTTGAACTTGTGAACGTTGCAAAAATAACCCACATGTACTTATTAGATAATTCTTGGAATCTTCATGAAAAATACAACACTTACTTGCTTTAAAGCTTATGATATTCGCGGAAAATTAGGTGAAGAGCTTAATAGCGAAATTGCTTATAGGATAGGGAGAGCTTTTGCACAATATACTAAAGCTAAAACTGTTGTAGTAGGTGGGGATGCCCGTTTAACTAGTGAAGAATTAAAATTATCTCTGGCCAATGGTTTAATGGACGGAGGGGTAAATGTTATAGATATCGGCTTATGTGGCACAGAGCATATTTACTTTGCAACAAGCTATTTAAATTGTGATGGTGGAATTGTTGTTACGGCCAGTCATAATCCAATTAATTATAATGGCATGAAGTTAGTCAGAGAGCAGAGCAAACCAATTAGTGGTGATACTGGCTTATTTGAAATAAAAGCATTAGCAGAAAATAATACCTTCCTTGATGTTGATGTAAAGGGCACTGTTTCTACATTCAATATTAATGATGCATATACCAAACATTTATTAACTTATATAGATAGTAACAATATTAAGCCTTTAAAAATTGTTGTTAATGCAGGGAATGGCGCGGCAGGACCTGCTCTTGATGAGATAGAAAAAGCGTTTAAAAAACTAAACTTACCGGTTGAATTTGTAAAAATTAATCATCAACCGGATGGTACTTTTCCACATGGAATTCCTAACCCATTACTTATTGAAAACAGATTGGTCACCAGCAATGCGGTTATAGAACATGAGGCAGATTTTGGTGTTGCTTGGGATGGTGATTTTGATCGATGTTTTTTGTTTGATGAAAATGGAGAATTTATTGAAGGATATTACATAGTGGGCTTGTTGGCTGAGAACTTCTTAGTCAAAAATATTGGTAAGGGAGCCAATGTTGAAAAAATAATTCATGATCCTCGACTGACTTGGAATACGATAGATATTGTTAATAAGTCTGGCGGACAGGCAATTCAAAGTAAAACAGGGCATGCGTTTATAAAAGAAAGAATGCGTAAAGAAAATGCTATTTATGGTGGTGAAATGAGTGCTCATCATTATTTTCGGGATTTCTTCTATTGCGATAGTGGCATGATCCCTTGGCTCCTTATTGCTGAGTTAGTTTGTTTAAAAGAAAAACCACTATCTGAACTTGTTTTAGATCGTATTAGGGCTTATCCCTCATCAGGTGAAATAAATCATCGACTAACGGATCCTGAAAGTGCCATTAATAGGGTTTATGACTATTATAAAGATATTGCATTAATTATTGATAAAACCGATGGAATTAGTATGGAATTCAAACAATGGCGTTTTAATTTACGTAGTAGTAATACAGAACCTGTCGTTCGATTGAATGTTGAATCACGCGCTAATCAAAAATTGATGGAAGAGAAAACAAAAGAAGTACTGAATTTGCTACTAGATATACGCGAATGATAGCTTTATTTTAAGTGCATTTTATATATTTAAGAATATTAGATTAAAAATAAAACATAAAAAAAATTGTTAATTGAATGTTGTAAGTTATCCGTTTAGACTACGTGCTTCTCAAAATATAAAGGGATTTATTGTGCATTTAGAGCGTAAAACCACATTTTCTATACTCAGTTTTCTTCTTATTTTATTATTAGTTTTTATTGCGTATTCTAATACATTTACGGTTCCTTTTTTATTTGATGACATTACTTCTATTGTCGAAAAACAAAAATTATATATGGGTGATTTCTCATCACTTTACCACGAGTTTGCTCAAAGGATTGTTGTTTACTTAACCTTTAAAGGTAATTTTTATTTCAACCAGTTAGATGTTTTTGGATATCATTTAGTTAATACCGGTATCCATGTGGTTTGCAGTTTTTTGGTTTATTTATTTACCTTCGAATTAGTTAAAGCACATAGTTCTATCACGAAATCAAACGATTCATTGTTATTAAATATCCGCTGGTTTGCGTTATTCGTTAGTTTGATGTTTGCCTTACATCCTCTTCAAACACAAGCAGTTACCTATATTGTTCAAAGAACAACCTCCTTGGCAGCGCTCTTTTATTTAGCAACTATGTTCAGTTATTTGAAACTAAGAGTTTCAACTCATTTCAAAGGGAAGTTGTTTTTATTTGTATCGACAATAATATTTTTCATCCTTGCTATATTGACGAAACAAAGTGCTTTTACTTTACCGTTTGCGTTGATTTTAATAGAAATTGTTTTTATCTACCCTATTACACGCTACTCCCTTAAGCTTCCTCTTATATTAGGCGTATTATCCGTTGGCTTAGCAGCGGTTTTATTACTTTTGAATCCAGAGATTTTAGTTAAAATTGATGCAGCAAGTAGAGAGACTCTTGATTTCACACGATTGGCATATTTTGAAACACAACTTACGGTGTTATTGCATTATGTGAAGCTATTTATTTATCCGGCACAATTGCAAGTTGAATATATATATCCATTAGCTGATGGTAAGTTAATGGATAGTATCGGTTATATATTCCTCTATATATTTATTTTAGGTGTTGGATTCTACAATATAAGAAAAGCACCAATTGTCTCTTTTGCTGTATTTTTCTTTTTTATTGCACATGGCATTGAATCCTCGTTTATTCCGATTTCTGATTTGGTATTTGAGCATCGAACATATTTACCAAATTTGTCTTTGTGTATTTTGTTTGTTTATTTATTTTTCAAGTCAGCGCCCAATAGAACTGTCTATATTAAATCTGTATTATTGGTTATTATTTTATTTCTAACCTTTTTAACCTATCAACGAAATGCGCTATGGAATGATCCTGAAAAGCTTTACAAAAATGAGCTCTTAGTTAATAAAAATAAACCTAGGATGCATGCGATGTTAGGGGAGTATTACCGTACACAAAAATTAGATAAGCTTTCCGCAAGCAGCTATAAAAAAGCATTCGATTTGGCGGGGAGTTTTAATGATTTGGATAATCAGGGCTATGATGCGAAATTTGGCTATTTTAATAATTATATTGCAGCATTAAGTAGATATGGTGAGAATAAAAAAGCTATTGAGCAGACTTTGATATTATTACCAGAATTAAAGGGGAGTAAATTCTTAGCGCTTATTTATGTAAACCTAGGTACATTTTACTGGAAAGAGAAAAATTATTTGCATTGTACTAAATATATGTTCCAAGCCATGAAAATTAAACCTGAAATGATTGAACCGGTAATAGGTGTTGGAAAATGTTTTGAAGAAATGGGTGATAAAGAAATGGCTTTACATATGTTTAACAAAGCAAGAAAAATGGTAATGGCTGCTAAGCAATAAAGCTAAAGGTTTACAAAAAACATTGTAAAAATATAACAATAAGGTACTATGCCGCGCTCATGTTTTAGTTGGTGTGTCCCTTTTAATCAAATACATTATCAAGGATTATTATGTCAGTTATTCCGGTAATTTTATCTGGTGGCTCAGGAACTCGTTTATGGCCATTATCTCGTAAGCAATATCCTAAACAACTGCTAAATTTGACTGGTGGACAATATACAATGCTTCAAGAAACTCTTAAACGAGTTTCGCATTTATCTTCCCCTATTATAGTTTGTAATAAAGATCACCGTTTTATGGTGGCTGAGCAATCGAATTCTATTGGTGTTACTCCTCATGCTATTATACTTGAACCGGTAGCAAGGAATACTGCCCCCGCAATAGCATTAGCAGCTTATCAAGCATTAGCACATGATAAAGACGCTATTATCGCTGTTTTTCCAGCTGACCATGTTATTACTGAAAAAGAAGCGTTCAAAAAAACGTTAGAAATAGCAATAAATGAAGCAAAAGATAATAAATTAGTCACTTTTGGTATTGTGGCAAATAAACCAGAAACGGGCTTTGGTTATATTAAAGCAGATAAATCAAAAAGTGCGTTGGCTTATAAAGTAGAAAGTTTTGTTGAAAAACCTGATATAAGCACAGCAAAAGCTTACATAGATAGCGGCGATTATTTTTGGAATAGTGGTATGTTTGTGTTTAAAGCATCTGTTTATTTACAAGTGCTTGAACAATCAAATGCTAAAATTAATAAAGCCTGTAAAGCCGCATTAGCATCAGCAAAAGTAGATTTAGACTTTATTCGGGTAGATAAAGCAAGTTTTGAACAAAGCCCCGATGACTCAATTGATTATGCAGTAATGGAGCAGTCAAATAATGTGAGTGTCGTACCTATGGATGCAGGCTGGAGTGACCTTGGCAGCTGGTCAGCATTATGGGAAATCTTAGACAAAGATAACAGTGAAAATGCGTTCGTAGGTGACGTGATTTCTATCAATAGTAATAATAACTTAGTTCATAGCCCCAAAAAATTGGTAGCTACTATAGGATTAGAAAATTTAGTCATAGTTGATACCGATGATGCACTATTAATTGCTAATAAAGATCAGGTTCAAGAGGTGAAAAAAGTAGTTGAGCAGTTAAAAAATCATAAACGGGATGAACATAACCAACATCGAGAGGTTCATCGTCCGTGGGGCTGTTACGACTCTATAGATAATGGCGAACGCTATCAAGTAAAACGCATTACTGTGAAGCCTGGCGCTAGTTTATCGCTTCAAATGCATCATCATAGAGCTGAACATTGGGTGGTAGTATGTGGGGTAGCATTAGTTCAGATTGGTGAAAATAAACAACTAATCACTGAAAATCAGTCAGTGTATATTCCAATTGGTGTTAAACATCGCTTAACAAATCCTGAAGAATACCCGTTAGAAATAATTGAAGTGCAAACTGGCAGTTATCTTAATGAAGACGATATTGTTCGTTTTGAAGATTGTTATAATCGAGCTTAATAAATGAAAAAGCTCCTTATTTACTTACCTTTAGCGAATGAACATCGTGCGCCAATTATGCAGCAAATGGCACAGAAATATATTAAAGACGGTTACACCGTAAGTATTATTCTTGAGAGCCGTATATGTGTATTTAGACATAATGATTATATTGGTGATTCAGTTCATAACCAAACAATAGCTAAATATATTGATTTTAATATTTATGAGAACGTGTTCTTCTTAAAGCTTCCTAAAACACAAGCGAATAATTGGTATAAACTTGAAGCGGTTAGAAGTGAATATTATCAAAAGGTACTTGAAGATAATGAATTTAACGAAGTTTTAATTTGGAATGGAAACTTTCAATATCAACAATTATTTTTGACATTACTCAAAAAACAAAATCAATTAAAGAAAAACTTTATAGAGGTTGCTTGGTTTGACCAAAATAACAGTGTTTATATTGATCCTAATGGTGTTAATGGGGCTAGCTTATTAGCGAAAACACCTCCGCCAGAGCTAACCGAAAAAGAAATATCACACGTAAAAGCATTTATTGAAGGCTATACCAAAGGACATCCTTTAAAAGTAAAGGGTAAAAGAGAAAAGTTAAAAATTCTAATCCCACTTCAAGTTGATACTGATTCAAATATTATCAAACATTCACCTTTTAAGGATATGAAGGAATTTATTTGTTTTCTAGAAGACTGGATACCTAAAGATAATGTAGAGGTAACTTTACGAGCGCACCCTAAGGCCGTCTATGACTACGAAATTAAAAGTAATCGAACTGACTTTATTGTAAATAGAGCGGGTTGTATAAAAAATAAAATAGCGGAATCTGATCTGATTATTGGTATTAATAGTACCGTTTTGCTACAATCCCTGCCGTTTTATAAACACGTTATCGCCTTTGGGGATGGGGTTTACAATGCATCATCGCCCATAGTAAAAATGGATTTTAATGATACGTTTCAACTGCATGATATAGATATTTACGAATATCAAAAATTAATACATTTTTTGGTGTTTGGTAATCAAATTCAATTGAAAGTACCAAAAATAAATACACAATTAAAATATGTTCATCAGCGACTTTGTTTGCTGTTTAATCGTATATAGGTCAAACATAGTGTTTCCCAAAGTAAATAAAATTGATATTAATCTTGCAATAAAAAATGTGTTTAACGAACATGCTAAATCCTTATCAGTTATGTCCAATCATGTTAAGAAAGATAATTATGAACAAGCAATAAAAACCATAAAAAATAGTAATGGGCATGTTATTGTTTGTGGGATGGGGAAATCAGGCCATGTAGGTAAAAAAATAGCAGCAACTTTTGCTTCTACTGGTACGCCTAGTTTTTTTCTCCACCCAAGTGAAGCCTATCATGGAGACTTAGGTATGATCACTAAAGAGGATGTTATTATATTAATTTCCAACAGTGGTGAAACCGATGAAGTCTTACAATTAATCCCTTCATTAAAATTGTTTCGAAATAAAATAATAGCAATAACGAATAAAGTAGACTCAACGCTTGCTATAAATGCTGAAGTTGTATTACCGATTATTATGGATAAAGAAGCTTGTCCTAATAATCTGGCTCCAACAACATCAACTATAATTACAATGGCAATTGGAGATGCACTAGCTATAGCGCTAATGCAACATAAACAATTTATGGCTAATGATTTTGCTCGTTATCACCCAGGTGGAGCTCTAGGAAAAAAATTGTTGACTAAAGTCAGTCAAGTTATGGTCAACGAAAACCTGCCGATTATTTCGAGGAATACAAAATTTTCCGATTTTATCATTATTATGAATGAAACCCGACTAGGTGTAGCACTTGTAGTTGAAAATAAAAAAGTTGTTGGTGTAATTACGGACGGTGATTTGAGACGCTGCTTGAACAATAAGCATGATGATATTCAGCAGATAACAGCAGAGCAAATAATGACTAAATCACCTAAAAGAATTAACCAAAATGAAATGCTAAATAAAGCTGAGCAAAAAATGACTGAAAATAAAATTTCTTCCTTGGTTGTACAAAACAATGAAGATGAGTTGGTTGGTTTAATTCAAATTTATAATGTATAAACGTAAAATAGACAGAGATTTATATTGATGCTAAACAAAAAAATTATTAAAAAGAAAATAAACGATTGGATTGACAAAAGTAATATCAGACCATTAGCAGATAAACTTTATCATACACTTTATAGAGAAAATATTACATCTAAGTTTCCTGTCATATTTTTCGGCAAGAACTGGTTAAAGAAAAGTGATGTGCCACTAGCACTTTTTTTCGGCTTTAATTCATGGAAAAGAGATATTTTTTCTCGCTTTTTTCCAGAGTATAAATGTGCATTCGTACTAAACCATACCAAATGGGAAAGAATTGAACAGGAGTTATTATTAAAATTAGAAGGGTCAGAAAAACTAGTATTTGTAACGTGGGGATCAGGAAAATTACCTAAAGATGTTCAAAAGTGGTTGAAGAGGCAAAAACTCTTTGAGGTAGAATTTAGATCAGTAGAAGATGGTTTTTTAAGAAGTATTGGCACAGGTCTATTACATACTAGACCAATGTCCGTCTGCATTGATCCATTAAGTATTTACTTTAACGCACATGAAGAAAGTCATTTAGAGAAAATCCTTAATGAATATGATTTTCAGAATGATACTAATCTTTTAAAAAGAGCAGAAAATGCTATTAAATTAATTAAAGCGGGAAGGTTAACTAAATACTATGATGTTTCACCAAATGATAAAGTGAATACGTTTAGTCGAACAAGCAACTACTCGATATTAATTGTTGGTCAAGTTGAAGGAGACGCATCAATAGCATTTGGTAAAAGCTCGGTTAAGTTGAATACTGAATTAGTATTAACAGCATGTAAAGAATATCCAAATGCGGATATATATTTTAAGCCTCATCCTGATTATCTCGCTCAAAATAGAAAAGAAAAATCAAATATAAACGCTCTTGAAAAAAAATGTGTTATTTTGCCAAGTAACGTTAAGTTAAATGAAGTTATTGATAAAGTAGATCATGTATTTACTATTACGTCGTTAGTTGGTTTTGAAGCTCTAATCAGGGGAAAAAAAGTTACAACATTTGGCGCACCTTTCTATTCTAATTGGGGCTTGACAGACGATCGTGTTAAAATAAAAAGAAGGAATAGAAATTTATCTTTATCTGAACTAGTTGCAGGGGCATATATATTATATCCTAAGTACTTTCATCCAAGCTGCGATTTAGAATCAAGCTTCGAAGAAATTGCTAGCTTCACATTGGTTGAAATTTTAAAATATGAAAATATTTTTCAGTTTAATGAGGATAGTATTTATCATGATATTAGACCTTTAATTTCAAAGTTATCAATCCCTTTACAAATAATAAAGTATCTATCGAGTACTAAGAATCAAACTGAAGCTAATTCGATAGAGTTGTTTAAAATAATAGACACTAATTTCCAATTAAAAGATTTCGCACAAATTAGTTTTTTACTTATTAAAACGTCAAATTTTGATCAATTAGTAGAGTACACCAACAAATGCTTATCATATCTTAGGGATAATGTAGTCAACATAAATAGCCAATTACTTTATGATTTTCTCTATAATTTAAGTATAACTCTGAAGAATACGAATGGGCGAGTTATCAATGATATCCCATGTTTAAGCGAGTACTTTTCTTCTAATTTGTATAAGGATTCAAAGCTTGTAGGTAGTGTAACTTTATATATAGAATGCTGTGCGATGAATTTGCATTATAGAAATATTGAACGATTACTTGAAGGGCTGAGAAAAGAATATAGAATAACTCCTTTTCCTTTACATGAGGGAATTCAGAGATATATCGAACGAAGTTTAGTTTTCGAACCAAGCTTAGTTTTTTACGAAAAGTTATTAAATGTAGTTAATGCAAAAAGTAGCCGATCTGAAAGAGATTATCAATCAAGATTTCGAATAATACAAAAATTAAGCCATTTATTTGAACAAGAGTTGTTTAATAAATATCCAGATGACCATTGTTTGAATGGGTTATTGGTTTTATTAAAGAATAAAAAAATAGATGAAGCTGAAAGGTTATTAACCAAAGAGCTTCAATATAGTAATGATGCAAATATTAAACATTATTTATCATTGAAACGAAGATTTAACAATTGGCTTTATGTCGCCAATACTTTTATAAAATTTCATAAAATTAAAGCTATTGAGCCTGTAGTAAAAGAACTATTAACGATAGAAGATAGTGAGAAAATAGCATTATTAGACTTAAATTTTTCAAAAGCAAATAATGAAGACGGTAATTTTGATGCTAAGTTAGCTATGTATAGTGAAATTTTTCAAGATAGCGATAAAATTTTAACTTTAAAGGCGCGGTATTTACGTGAACAAGGAAAGTTTGAACAAGCCTTTAGTCTTTATCAAACAGTACACTTATCAGCAAACACAATAGCCAGAAAAATTAACCTACAACAAGAGATTGATAAAGTAAAATTTTCAATTGATACCAGTGAAATTATCAATAGTATCCCTCAACCTTGTATTCCAAAAGGGGTTGTTTTTATAGCATCACAGACTTGTTTTAATTCTCTAGCAATGATTACACCTAGCCTTGTCGAGCTAAAAAAGAAGGGGTATGCCGTTGTAAACTTGATTCAAGGAGTTACAAACCTTGGTCTAGTGGGGACCCCATATATTGATAAATTTAATGGAATTATTCCATTAGACTTAACCGTGGCAAAAACTGTTGGTGAACTGGAAAATATCTGGCATGTCAATTGGGACAAAAAAGAAGTAATTAGCGAAGGGGTTAATTACTACCAAGGATTTTACGAAAGATTGTCAACTTTTATACGTAAGTTTCATGTCGATCTAAAAGAGCCTTATGTGTATGATTTATTTCTTGAACAACTTTTACGCGCTGATATATGTCTTACTGTTTGTAAAAAAATATTTAGTGAAGCGGTAACAAATAATCAAGTAAATGTTACTTTTATGACATCAAATAGCCATGTGACTCCTTATTCAATTATGAGGGATTACGCAATGGCTAAAAAATCAGATAATATGGGGTTTATTAATTGTAATGTTGCATATGAATCATATTTCTCAAATTTAGCTAGTAAATTTTCTAATACTATGTGTGTTAGTGACATGACTTTATACCCGACAATACGTGCTCCATTCATGGCTAGAAGAGAGCAGTTTGAAGCTTGGTATGATAAGAACAAAATGAACACTACTTTTAAAAAGCAAGCATCGAGCCTCATTAAAGTCAATCGAGTAGGCAGTGATGATAATAAAACAGAAGCTGAGCTACTTGAAAAAATAAAAGAGAAGAAACAGCAAGGGGTTAAAATTATTTGTGCTTTTGGAAAGGTGCCAGTTGATTTAAATGTACCTTTTGATGGAGGACCTGCTCATTCGGATATGGCAGATTGGATAAGTCATACGGTTGATATTTGTAATGGTGATGATGAAATACTGCTACTTGTAAAACCACATCCCCATGAACTCAGACCTGAAATAGCACTTGATCTTGTTGAAGGTTTTCATGATTTAATTTCGCCCGAAGTTCAAAATAATGTTTGGCTACTAGGGCATAAAGATATAAATGGACATGCTTTAGCTCCATATTTAGATCTAGCATTATTATATAACGGTTCCACTTCTCTAGAGTTAACAGCTCAGGGGATACCTGTATTAATGGCCTCATATTTTGGAAGGTATGATTATCCTGTAGACTTGATATATCCTGAATCAAGAGAGAACTATGAGCAGTTTATTAAAAGTAAACAGTATAAAGCTCCAGAACAAGTAACTCGAGAAAAGGCCGCATACTTAATGTGTTATATGGGAACAGATGAAATTTCAATTTTAAACCAATACTCTAAAAGACAACTTACAAACGATAGAGTTGGAATACCGAGTTGGTACCCAGAAAAAATTGAAAAACTTGTTTTCGAAGGGGATCCTTTAATGGCATTAGTAGCTGATAGAGTAGTCGAAAAATTTGAGAGTTGATTATTATAAATAATTTATCTTCAAAACAATTAGTTAATAGTTTTTACTATAACTATTTTTAATTAATTAATTAAGTAATTAGGAGCAGTAATGCTTAACAAGAAAACAGTATTAATAACCGGCGGCACAGGGTCGTTTGGTAAAAAATTTATAGAAACAATTTTAAAACGCTACCCTGACGTTAAAAAAATTATCATTTATTCTCGAGATGAGCTAAAGCAATCTGTTATTAGACAGAAATATCCACAAGTTGGTTATCCTCAACTTAGGTTTTTTATAGGTGATGTTCGCGATCGTGACCGTTTGACTCAAGCTTGTGAAGGTGTAGACGTTATTATTCATGCTGCAGCTATAAAACAAGTGGATACAGCAGAATATAACCCAACTGAGTGTATCCGTACTAATATTGATGGCGCTGAAAATGTAATTAATGCGGCATTAGCTTGTGGTGTGCACGATGTTGTTGCGTTATCTACAGATAAAGCATGTGCGCCAATTAACTTATATGGTGCAACAAAATTGGCGTCAGATAAGTTATTTGCAGCAGCAAATAATATTAGAGGCTCTAAAGATATTAAATTTAGTGTTGTTCGATATGGCAACGTTATGGGCTCTCGCGGTTCAGTAATTCCGTTTTTCATAGGAAAGAAAAAAGAAGGCTTATTACCAATTACGCACGAAGAAATGACACGCTTTAATATTTCGCTACAAGATGGCGTAAATATGGTGATGTATGCAATAGAAAACCATATTGGTGGTGAAATTTTTGTACCTAAAATCCCATCATATAAAATCACTGATATTGCTGAAGCTATTGCTCCAGAATGCGAAACTAAAGTTGTAGGTATTCGGCCTGGAGAAAAACTTCATGAAGAAATGATCACGGATACTGATTCGTTAAATACCATTGATTTAGGTAAATATTACGCAATTTTACCCTCCGTGTCATATACATACACTGAAGCTGAATATATGAAACATCATAAGGCGGTTAAAGTCCCCTTTGGTTTTAAGTATAACTCAGGAACAAACACTGAGTGGGAAACTATAGACTCGTTACGTACATTAATTATTGAACATGTAGACCCAAGCTTTAAGGTGTAAATATAACTTATGATTCCCTACGGCAAACAAGAAATCACTCAAGCGGACATTGACTCAGTTGTTGATGTATTGAAATCAGATTTTTTAACACAGGGCCCTAAAGTACCTGCGTTTGAAAAATCACTTACTAGTTATACTGGTGCAAAGTATGCATTTGCTGTTAATAGTGCCACATCAGCACTACATATAGCTTGCATGGCATTAGGGTTAACTGAAGGTGATTGGTTATGGACAACACCAATAACGTTTGTTGCTTCAGCCAACTGTGGTCGTTATTGTGGAGCTAATATTGATTTTGTTGATATTAACAGTAAAACGTATAATTTATGCCCGGTAAAACTCAAGGAAAAATTAGAAAAAGCAAAACTAGACAATTGTTTGCCTAAAGTACTTGTTGCAGTTCACCTGTGTGGGCAACCATGTGATATGAAATCTATAAATGCCCTTGCAGTTGAATATGGTTTTAAAGTAATTGAAGACGCTTCACATGCTATTGGTGGAAAATATAATAATGAGCCAATAGGAAATTGTAGATATTCCGATATAACAGTGTTTAGTTTTCATCCAGTTAAAATAGTTACCACTGCGGAGGGGGGCGCGGCCTTGACTAATTCTAAAGCACTTGCTGATAAAATGGCATTGTATCGAAGTCATGGCATAACACGCGATGAAGCATTAATGACAGAACCGTCGCATGGTGGTTGGTATTATCAACAAGTTGAATTAGGCTATAACTATCGAATGACCGAATTGCAAGCAGCGCTTGGTGTTAGTCAAATGGAAAGGTTGGATGCATTTGTTACTGCGCGTCATAAATTAGCGAATAGATATAATGAACTACTTGCACCATTACCGCTTATTACTCCCTATCAAATAGAAAACTCTTATTCAGGACTCCACCTTTATGTGATCAGACTTGATTTGGCGGTTATTTCACTAAGTCATAAAGATATTTTTGACCAGTTACGAGCAAATGGTATTGGGGTTAACTTGCATTATATTCCTGTTCATCTCCAACCTTATTATAAAAGCCTAGGCTTTGAGTACGGGGATTTCCCGTTAGCCGAACAATATTATAAAGAAGCAATTTCTTTACCTATGTTTCACACTATGAGTATTGAGCAACAAGACGAAGTAGTAACCGTTTTACGTAGCATAATTGGTGATTAAAATGAACGTAGCAATAATTCCAGCAAGGGGAGGGAGTAAACGAATTCCTCGAAAAAACATTAAAGACTTTTTTGGAAAACCGATGATCGCCTACTCTATAGAAGCGGCCAAAAAATCAGGCTGTTTCGATAGAATAATTGTATCAACAGACGACCAAGAAATTGCTGATGTTGCATTAAAATATGGCGCAGAAATACCGTTTATAAGGCCTTCGAATATTTCAGATGACCATGCAACCACCATCGACGTAATACAACATGCTATTCATTGGCTCGAAAATGAAAATATTAATGTGAATAACATTTGCTGTATTTATGCAACAGCACCATTTATTGAAATAAGCTCTATATTAAAAGGGTTAGAGCTGATGGAAAATAATACATTAGATTATGTCTACTGTGCCACAGAATACTCATTTCCTATACAAAGAGCTTTTTATTTGCAAGATGATGGAAAGGTTAAAATGTTTCAACCTGAACATTTTAATACTAGATCTCAAGACTTAACTAAGGCATACCATGATGCAGGGCAGCTTTATTGGGGAAGCATAGAGGCATATAAAAATGGATTACCATTCTTTTCAAAAAATACGATGCCAATCATATTAGAATCATCAAAAGTGCAAGATATAGATACTCCGTCAGACTGGATTCGTGCGGAACAAATATATAGCTTAAATAGTCATAGTGAGAAAAATTAAATGATTAATATTGCTGTAAGAGTTGATTCATCTTATCAAATAGGTATTGGTCATGTCATGCGCTGTATCACCCTTGCAGCTGAAATTAAGAAACAAATTAAAGCAGATATAATTTTTTTATGTAGGGCAGCTGAGGGCAGTGTCAAAAATAAAATAGAAGCTGCTGGATTTGAATATATAGAGCTTTCTGCTGGAATTGACGATCCAACCTCAACGTTACAACATGGTCATTGGCTAAGAGCCTCACAGGCTGATGACGCTAATGAATTTATTGACGCTTTAAAAGCTAAAAACATAAATTATTTAGATTTAATTATTGTAGATCATTATGGTATTGACCATGAGTGGCATAAAAGTGTTCAAAATTTTACTAAAAAAATATTTGTAATTGATGATTTAGGGGACAGAAAACACAATTGTGACTATTTATTAGATCAAACATTTTCTTGCAATAATAGTAAATACACGCAATTAGTAAAAGAAGAGTGCCAGCAAATGCTTGGTACTCAATTTGCCCTCCTTAGACCTGAATTTGAAGAGCGGAAAACGAGCCAGAAAAGTGATAGTGCCTTATTGGTTATGTTTGGAGGAACCGACCCTGATAATTTAACATTACAAGCATTAAAGGTAATTAGAACCTTATCTCATTTTAAGCACGTCAATGTTGTTTTAAATGATACAGCAAAATATTTAACAGAAGTTAGTGAATACTGTCGGTCAAATAAATTATTCTCTTTACATATCTCACCAAACAACATCGCTGAACTTATGGCTAACTCGGTATTAGCAATTGGTGCGGCTGGCACTACCTCATGGGAGCGCTGTGCGTTAGGGTTACCTACTGTGGTAGTCATACAAGCATACAATCAAAGAGAGATTGCTAGTAATTTAAAGAAAGCAGGTGTTATCAGTTACATAGAAAGTACTGATATAGAAAAAAAACTAGAAACTGAAATTCGTAATTGGTTAATAAAGCTCTCTTCAGAATATAATATCGTTGACAAATGTTTAGCAATTTGTGACGGAAAAGGAGCTAAGCGAGTCGCTGTAAGGATATTAAATGATTAATAAAATAACCGTATTGGTTGATAATGACTCTTGGATATTACCATATGCAAATAAGCTGGTTAATGCATTAAATGCTTTAGGAAGAGTAGCCACCTTAGAGCGTCAACATGAAAACGTGCAGGAAGGAGATGTTTGCTTTTTTCTTGGGTGCACAAAAATAGCCAAAGAAGAACTACTAAATAAAAACAGTTACAACTTAGTTGTGCATGAAAGTAACTTACCTAAAGGAAAAGGGTTTGCACCAGTCGCATGGCAAATTTTAGACGGAAATGATGAGATTCCTGTGTGCCTTATTGAAGCAGGTAAAGAAGTTGATTCAGGAAAAATATGGCTAACAGATACAATACAGTTGTCAGGCACTGAATTAAGTAATGAATGGCGCGAATTACAAGGTAATATGTCTATCACGCTAGCACTAAAATTTGTTAACGAATATAAAAATTTAATTACTAAAGAGCAAATTGGGGAATCAAGCTTTTATCCTAGAAGAAGGCCCGCAGATAGCCAATTAAATATTAATAAAAAATTCGCTGACTTAATTCCATTATTACGTATTGTTGACAATAACGACTACCCTGCATTTTTTGAGTACAAAGGCTGTAAATATAAACTTGAGATAAGTAAATATGAATAACTATATTGTTGCAACAATTAAAGAATGGAATATTAACGAATATAAATCCAGAGTATCATCATACCCAGGAAATTGGTTTTTAATTGATAATAAAGTTGATTTCACGATTGAATATATTAGGAAACTCAAACCAAAATACATTTTTTTCCCCCATTGGAGCTGGATTGTACCTGAAGATATACTAAATGAGTTTAATTGTATTTGCTTTCATATGACCGATGTACCTTACGGAAGAGGAGGTAGCCCGCTACAAAACTTAATTATAAGGGGACACAAAGATACAAAGCTTACAGCACTTAAAATGACCAAAGAATTAGATGCAGGGCCTGTATTTTTGAAAGAAAACCTATCATTATCAGGGAGTGCAACAGATATTTTTAAAAGAAGCTCAATGTTAACTTTTGATATGGTTGAGTATATTGTTAAAAATGAACCTGTGGCTGTTCCACAAAAAGGGGAAGTAACTGAATTTCCAAGAAGAAAACCTGAACAAAGTAAAATAACAGAAGATTTTAACTTAGAAGACTTTTATAACACAGTTCGCATGTTAGATGCAGAGTCTTACCCTAAAGCATATATAGAGTTTGGCAATAAAAAATTAGAATTTACCAGTATTTCAAAAAATGGTAATGAGCTTCAAGCAACAGTAAAAATATTTAAAGAAGAAAAAAATGACTAATAAATATATAGAAATTGACGGTAAACGTATTGGCAAAGATTATAAGCCTTACATAATTGCAGAGCTTTCAGCTAACCATAATGGCGATATTAACAACGCATTAAAAACAATTGAAGAAGCCGCTAAATGTGGAGCTGATGCGATTAAAATTCAGTCTTATACACCTGATACCATGACGATCGATTGTGATAACGATGACTTTCAAGTAAAGGGAGGGTTATGGGATGGCTATAGTTTATATAAATTATATGAATGGGCACACACACCATTTGAGTGGCACGAAAAATTATTTGAAAAAGCAAAAGAAGTGGGTATTACACTATTTTCAACACCTTTTGATGAAACAGCGCTAGAGCTACTAGAGGGGTTGAATGCACCCGCATATAAAATAGCCTCTTTTGAATTAACCGACCTGCCATTAATAAAAAGGGTTGCTCAAACAGGCAAGCCGATGATTATGTCAACAGGAATGGCAAACCTCAATGAAATAGAAGAAGCAATTATTACCGCCAGAGAAAATGGCTGTAATGAACTGGTTGTTCTTCATTGTATAAGTGCCTACCCTGCGCCGTATGAGCAAGCTAATTTAGCGACTATTCCTGATCTAGCTAATCGTTTTGATGTTATTTCGGGCTTGTCTGATCATACTTTGGGTACCGTAGTTTCTGTATCCTCAGTTGTGCTTGGTGCGTGCTTAATCGAAAAGCACTTTATTATAGATCGAAATGATAAAGGAGCAGACTCTGAGTTTTCGATAGAGCCGCATGAGCTAAAAAGGCTTGTTGAAGAAACCGATGCCGCATATAAAGCATTAGGTGTTGCTGGCTATGAAAGAAAGCCTGTTGAAAATTCAAGCATGAAATTTAGGCGTTCATTATACTTTGTTAAAGATCTTAAAGCAGGTGAACATATAACAGAACAACATATTAGAAGAATTAGACCCGGTTATGGTCTTGCTCCTAAATATTTTGATGAATTAATTGGTAAAAAAGTTAATCAAGATATTAAAAGAGGCACTGCGGCTAGCTGGGACTATATTTGTAATGAGTAATGCAATTTTAGTTGTTGCAGCTCATTCTGACGATGAAGCCCTAGGCTGCGGAGGCACAATTGCTAAGCATACTAAACGAGGTGATGATGTTACCGTGGTTTTTATGACTAATGGAGTAGCTTCAAGATTAAATAACCTTGAGTGTAGTACAAATGCAGTTAACAGAAAGAGTGCAGCGCAACTAGCATTAGAGGCTTTAGGTATCACTAATTTTCATCAGTTTGACTTTCCTGATAATAAAATGGATACAGTGGCTCTGTTAGATGTTACTCAAGCAGTAGAAAGTGTAATATCAATATGCAAGCCTGACACTATATACACCCATTTTGGTCATGACCTAAACATAGACCACTGTGTTACTAATAAAGCGGTTTTAACGGCTTGTCGTCCACAGCTGTGGTCATCAGTTAGGAAAATACTATCGTTTGAAGTATTATCGAGTACAGAATGGAATTCACCGTCTATTAATGCCTTTCGCCCTAACTATATTGTAGATATCTCTGATTTTTGGGATGAAAAACTTGCTGCACTGCAGTGTTACCAGGAAGAAATGAGAGACTTTCCTCATAGTCGAAGTTACCAATGTGTTGAAGCGTTAGCCACTTTAAGAGGTGCAACTCATGGATTTAGCAAAGCAGAAGCTTTTTTTGTTGAACGTATATTAGACGTTTGAAAGATCAAGGATTCATAAAATGGATAATACCAGTATTAAAGAATGCCTAGAACACGCGCTTGAGTCAAAAAATAAAGATCATAAAGAGTTAGTATTACTTTTTGAAAAAGTATTGGCGCTCGACCCTGATAATGTAAAGGCTAACTTTGAGATAGGAAAATTATTCTTTAAGCTAGGGAATTACTCTAAAGTGATCTTTCATCACGAAAAATCTGAATCGTTAGTTGGTGAGAATAATCAATGTAGGGTCATTTTATCTAAGGCGTATTTAAAAAATAAAGAAAAAGACAAAGCCGAAAAATATATGCGAAGATCTGTCGAGCTAAATGAGAATAGCTCTAAATATATAGCGTTATTAGCTTTACAACTATGTCGAGAAGAGAGTAACTCTGAAGAGGGGATTTTACTTTACGAACGGTTACTAAAAATTACTGATACGCTAAAATTTAGAATACAGTTCTCATCTGCATTATTAAAAGTGGCTAAGCCCCTTCGTATAATTGAAATGCTAAGTCCTTACGTTAATGAAAAACCAGCTGAATTAGCTTTTTATCTTAATTTAAGTGGCGCATTAATGATGGTGCAACGCTATAAAGAAGCACTTGGTATATTGATAAAAGCACCTACGAATCATAGCGATAATTTACAACTAATTTCAAAATTAGCTGACGTTCATAACGCTGTTGGCGAACATACATTAGCGGCGGCATATTATAAGAAAAAAATAGAGATTGAACCCAATAAAACCGTTAACACAAGGTTTCATACGAACAGTTTACAGCGTTCAGGCTTTTTTAATGAGGCAGATTCTCGTAAATTATTTTATGCTAAAAATCAGCATCAGCATCAGCATCAGCAGACAGTGCTTTCTTCTGAGCAAGAGAAAGTTTTAGCTGAACTTTCTGATAAGGGCTACGCAATCACAAGCTTTTTGATGGAAAAGAGACTGAGTTATGGAAAACTGCCGATGACTTTATTCAAGGCTTTCGTAGCCGAAGTGATGTGGTTGAGCAAGTAAAAAACATCAGCGAATGTAAAGACTTTAATACAGATGCTAAGTTTAAAGACTTATTTAAACCTTCAGTGTTAAAATACACCGACTATTTTAAAACTATTCCTGCAAATAACCCATGTATTGATTTATATAGAAATAAAAAAATTCTAGATATTGCAAATGGTTACCATCAAATGTGGTCAAAAATACGTAATGTTAACTTTTGGATCAACCCTGTAATTGCGGCGAGTAATCATTCAGAAAGAAAGGGATCTCAACAATGGCACCGAGATCAAGAAGATGAGCGTATCTTGAAGTGTTTTATCTACTTCTCTGATGTTTATGAAAAAAATGGTGCGACAGAATATGTGCCTTATAGTCGCTGCAACCCAGAAAGGAAATACAGTAAACTATGGCCATACCCTTCAACGACAGGCTACCCTAGTGATTATTTGTTTGAATCGGAAATTGATCCTAGCGACATTGTAAAACTTGAAGGGCGCAAGGGAACTATTGCTTTTCTTGACACAAATGGCTTTCATCGGGGGGCTTTGTTACCGAAGGTGATAGCAGGCTATTATGTATGGCTACTTTTTTAAGGCCAACCTCTCCCTTTGTGGAAACTAATACACACTTAGGTTTAAATGATGTTGTTGACACCTCTAGTTGGTCCAGTGCTAGTATTTTTGCTGTGAGTTAAATGTAAGCTTATTATCTTTTTGAGATTGAGTAATTGACTCGTCCTAAATAAGGTTGACACTTTTCCAGCTATTAATTGGAGAGTGTCATGAAATCAATCACTAAACGTACTCAAAAAGATTATTCAATCGCTTTTAAATTAGGTGTTGTAGCTCAAGTCGAGCGAGGAGAGCTCACCTACAAACAAACCCAAGATAAATATGGAATACAAGGATGCTCTACCGTACTAACTTGGCTTCGTAAGCATGGTAGGCTAGATTGGTCTAAAGGAACACCTGTTTTCTTAACCCAAGGTTTTACTATGGCTAAATCTCAATTACCCCAGACACCTGAGCAGCGAATTAAAGCATTAGAAAAAGAACTAGCGGATAGTCAGCTTAAAGCACAGTTCTTCGAAGCGGTTGTTAATGTGCTCGAAACTGATTATGGTGTGCGCATCACAAAAAAGCAGAAAGAGCAGTTATCCAACAAAAAGCGATAGCGACTTTATCGGTCACTAAAGCATGTAGTTTTATGGATATTTCTCGTCAAGCTTATTACAAACAGTGTAAGGCGCAAATACGGCGTGACACACATGAGCAAGCTATACTGAGCTTTATAAAACTTGAGCGCATCTATCAACCAAGAATTGGTACGCGTAAACTTAAATACTTACTGTCATTACAGCGGTTGTTTATTGGCCGAGATAAGCTATTTAAGTTACTTGCATCACATCAAATGCTCGTATCACGTCAGCGGGCTTACCATAAAACGACCAATAGTCATCATCACTTTACTTGTCACCCAAACTTAGTCAAGGAAGGTTTAGCACCTGAAAAGCCTGAGCAGTTGTGGGTAGCTGATATTACCTACTTGCCCACTATTTCAGGCAATACTTACTTGAGTCTAGTCACAGATGCTTTCTCAAGGAAGGTTGTTGGTTATCATGTTGATGATAATATGAGAGCAGACTCGGTTAAGCTCGCTTATTCCCACGCACTAGGACAGAGAAAAACAAACACCACCTTAGTACATCACTCGGATAGAGGTGTTCAGTATTGCTCAAACGAATATCAACAACTTCATCAGAAGTACCAAGTAAATTGCTCGATGACAGATGGTTATGACTGTTATCAAAATGCGTTGGCTGAGCGTATCAACGGTATATTGAAAAATGAATATTTATTGGTAAAACCTAAGGACTTGAAGCAGGCAAGAAAGATGGTCGAACAATCGATTACTATCTATTATCAAAGAAGGCCACATACGGCCTTAAAATACAAAACGCCCGATGAAGTGCATCAGGCGTTTTAATTTAAAATGTGTCAACCTATGCTAGGACGGGTCAAATTATGCTTTATAGAAAAGATATAAATGGCCTTAGGGCTATTGCGGTTTTAAGTGTTCTTTTTTTTCATGTAGACTTTTCCTATTTTTCAGGTGGTTATTTAGGTGTTGATGTTTTTTTTGTTATATCCGGTTACTTAATAACTAAAATCTTGTATTTACAGTATCAAACAGGTCGCCTTTCATTAAAAACGTTTTATTTGAGGCGTACTAAAAGGTTACTTCCTGCTCTTTTTGTGATGCTGTTTTTAAGCTTGATTGTACTAAGTATTCAGCTTCCTTCAACATTACTTTTAACTTCTGTAGAGTCTATTTTTGCAGCTACATTTTCTATTTCCAATATTCTTTTTTATACCCAAGCTGGATATTTTGATGTCGATACGACTACTAAGCCTTTTTTACATACATGGAGTTTAGGAGTAGAAGAACAGTTTTATTTGGTGTGGCCTTTATTATTGATACTTGTGTTTAAACTGTGGGGGTACAAAAAAGGGTCATATATATTACTTTGTCTAGGTGTTATTAGTTTTATATGGAATATTATTGAAGTAAAACATAACGTTTCTGCCGCTTTTTATCTATCGCATTTAAGAGGTTGGGAGTTTGTTGCAGGGGCTTCATGTATTTACTTCGAAAGAAAGAATATCACCCAAGTACTTTCTAATACATTATTTATATTAGGCCTTCTTTTACTATTTACAGCATTTTTTTACTATGATGACAGTATATTATTTCCTGGCTATTGGGCATTGCCACCAGTATTTGCATCAGTTCTTCTTATAATTACAGGTAATAGAACCTCTTTTACATATATATTGGAAAATAAACTTTGTCTATATCTTGGTACAATTTCTTATTCTCTTTATTTATATCATTGGCCTATTAGAGTTATTTATGAAAGATATGTAGGAAGAGACTTATTAATATCAGATTCATTACTCATTATTGTTCTTAGCTTTATCTTTGGCGCTTTATCGTATCACCTTGTAGAGGAGAACTTTAAGGACAAAAAGGTTAACCAAAGCAAGTGTGGTAAAACCGATAGGGCAAGCAAAAATTTTATTTATGTCCTCCTTCCTTTGATTGTCCTTTTACCAAGTGGATATATTTGGTTAAAGGATGGACTTATTACTCCTGTACCGTCCTATATAATGAAGATCGCTTCGGGAGAAAAATATGATCCGTCTGCTATTTATAGAAGACATGAATGTTTTATTATGGATGACTTTGAAGATTATAATAAAGATCTTTGTATGAAAATAAAGGATTCCAAGAATAAGAATATACTTATCATAGGTGACTCTCACGCTGCTCATTTATGGTTTGGCGTTAACAAAGTATTTGATGAATATAATGTTTTACAAGCTACCTCAGCAAGTTGCCATCCTTTAATAGGATATCAATTAGTTAGATGGAAAAGCTGTAAGCCCATGGTAAAATATATTTTTAATGAATTGATTTTTACTCCTAATAGAATGGTTATCCTTGCGGCTAAATGGAATAAAAAAGATTTTCCGTATTTGAGAAAAACTATTCAATTCCTCGAAGGAAATCAAATACCTTACGTTTTTTTAGGACCTACAATATCTTATCATGGTACTTTGCCTAGCCGGATAGCTGAATATGGGAAGCTGGAAGGTCTCCCTGAGTATTTATCTAAATACTTATTAAAACATAGAAGTTGGGATATGTTATTTTCGAAAAAAATGAATATGTTAGGTGCTAATTACTTATCTATTTATGACGCTATTTGTACTTCTAGTACTTGCCCTGCTCTAAATGAAAATAACGATGTATTACAGTATGATTATAGTCACCTTACAGCTGAGGGAAGTATATATTTTGCTCAGAAGTTAAAAGGACAAATAATAGATAAGCTCAACCGAGTAAATGCATTACAACGATTAACTAATGACGTTAAGCAGGGCTCTGAGCATAGTAAAAAAAAACAATGATGCTTTATTAAAGGTAACCGCTTTAACTTTTCGAATAGCTGATTTATGTGCCTTTAGTAAGTTACATTGCATGTTTATTTCTTGCTGAGCAGAAAAAATTAGATGATGTAATAGGTGAGTATCTATATTGTGATTACCGTCTAAAGTTAACTCTTTTTTATGGGTAGTTATAATCCCTTTTCCTAACGAAATTATCTTCTTCCTAAAACAAAGCCCTTCGAGCAATACTGTACTATTAATGCCTATAATATACTCTGATTCTGCTATTAATTGGTGCAGTTCAGTTGTTGAGTCAACAATGAAGTTACTTTGTTGACTCGTAATAGGGTAGGCATACTCCCCTAAAGGATGTGGTCGTAATATAACGGTAAACTCAGCTGGTATATTTTCTTCTAAGTACGCGATAAATAGTTTCATCGACTTAAAAGGGGAGTGCAGCGTAATATTTGTGTCTGTGTCTACTTGCAGTGGCACTAATATTTGCTTTGGCTTTTCTACAATATGTTGAAATGGCTTAGTGTAAGAATCTAACCATTGGTCGAGTTCTTTCTGTTGTGCGCTATCGATTGCTGGAGGCTCATTTTTAGCTATGCTACTACGGGCATTTACACCTTCTGGATCAATGTAGTAATAGTCTTTTTGTGGAAACCAACCGTGCTCGATATAATTAAAATTAAATCCCATATTTTTGGCTAGCATTACAAAATCTTGCTGGTGCTCAGCTTGACCATTCCATATGTATATAAGTTCAGGGTTAAATTCTTGTAATAATGGGGTGTAAAACGCTTTACGAAGCACTGCTATTTTATTTAATTTATTGGCGAGAGTTTTTTGTGACAAATCTTTAAATGTTTTCTTTGGGGGCCTGAAACAGGTATAGCGAATACTTTTGTTTGTCGCAATGTAAGCACAAATAGTTGAGGTGCAATTAATTACCTTTTTAGGTGTAAGTTTGCCCTGTAGGGTATAAATAACACGTTGTTCGCAGGCTATAACCACATCGTGTCCTTCAGATGCTAATTTAGTGGCGAAATTACTAAAAAAGGGCGCTTTGTTAATATCAGCTAACGGTTCATAAATTAAAATACGCATATGTAAGTAAAGCTACTCTTTTTCAAGATAAGTATTATATTCTTTTAATACTTCATTGGTTTCACCAAATTTTTGAACAATACCATTTTCTATCCATACGGTTTTATTACATAATGATCTGATTATTCCTGCACTGTGTGAAACAAGGACTACGGTATCGCCAGAAAGTAACTTGTCTTCCATTACCTTTTTTGACTTCTTTTTAAAAACAACATCACCAACAGATAATATTTCATCAACTAAAAGTATATCGCTTTTAACATGAGTAGCTATAGAGAAGCCTAAACGTTGCTTCATTCCTGAAGAATAATTTTTAACAGGTTCGTCGATAAATTTCCCTAATTCAGAAAACTCTATAATTTCTGGTAACTTATTTGTAATCTCTTTTTTACTTAAACCGAGCAACATGCCATTTAAAATAGCATTATTTCTGCCACTTACATTGCCATCAAATCCTGCATTTAATGTAAGTAATGCGGTGCTATAGCCATGATTTATAAATGTACCATTATCAGGTTTTATAGTACTGTTTAAAATTTTTAGTAGTGTACTCTTACCAACACCATTCCTACCAATAACACCTAATGAATCACCGTGATAAAGCTCGAAAGAAATATCTTTGAGCGCTTGATGTACGGTACGTTGTTTGAAAATTGGTAGGCCACTTTTATAAGTGACCCCTATGTTTTTTAACGTTAATAGTGGATTACTCATTTTTGTAATAGTACTCTTGCAAAAATAGGATCTAATTTACGTAATAATAATGTAGATAAAATTACTGCTATAAAAGCGGTGCAGGCAAAGTAAGCAAGTTGAATTAAATCAGGTATTTCGCCGTGCATTAATATACCGCGATAATTCGCAATTAGTTGAGACATAGGGTTGTAATCAAAATATTGTTGAATGTTTTCTGGTAACTTATCTACCGCGTAAATAACACCAGAAAGGTAAAAAGCAATACGTAATATATGCCTAATAACTTCCTTTAAATCAGGAACGAAGGGGACTATAGTCGCAACTAGGTTTGCTACAGCTGTATTAATAAAGTGCTGGGTTAAAAGCACTAAAGGAAGGGCGTAGTATGCTTTTGTGATGGGGAACCCATAAATCCATAAAAAAACTAGTAACAATGTAAATATTATTAAAAATTTAAATGCCACCATAACAAGCGTGATGCTGGGTAATATTATTTTAGGAAAGTTCAATTGTGATACCAATCCTAATGCCCCATCAATTGAGCCCGCACTACTTTGAACTGAGTTTGAAAACCACCGCCAAGTAACTAAACCTATTAATAAAAAAGGGACAAAATCTTCAGTACCTCTTTTTAATATGACGGCAAAAACAATGTAGTAGATTCCCATAAAAATTATAGGCTCTAACATCCACCAAATAAAGCTTAAGTAAGTTTTGGATGCTTCCGATTTGAGCTGGACTAAAGCTTTATAAAAAATAATATCTCTGTAGTGTTTGGAAACTAAAAACAATGAGAGCCTCTACCTATTTTATGTTGTTGTATATGTTTAATGTTTTCCTCGTCATATCAATAATAGATAACGGGGGAAAGATATTAACATTTTCGTAAGGATTTTCTAACTGAAAAGTCAGTCTATCTTTTAAATCTTTATAATTAAGGGCGGGGTAGGTTAAAGAATGTTCTACTAATTCCGCAGCGCCAGGTACATCAGAACAAATTACGGTTTTATTTCTTGCATGTGCTTCTAATATTACTTGGGGTTGGTTCTCTGGGGATAAACTTGGCACGACGATTAAGTCAACACTATCAATGAATTTGATCATATCATTTTCTGATAGTTGACCTAACCAAATTACTTTATGAGGAATGTTTATCTGATTTAAATACTGTAAATATGAATTATTAGCACAAGTACCGGCTATTTTAATGGTTAATGGTTGTGTTATTTCTTTCAAGGCTAGAAATAAAATATGTAAACCTTTATGGGGCGAAATGGCACCAGCAAAACCTATACTTTTGGGTTTATGATTTATGTTTTTAGGTATATTTTCAAACCAATAGTTTTTTAAACCGGCAGGTATGATAGAAAAGTTAGCTATTTTATACTCAGCTAATAGAGAGTTTTTAGCGGTTTGCGAAAGAAAGATAACATGGTCGATATTACTAAATGTTTGTTGGATAATGTTTTTTCTATTATGCCAATCCATTTTTATATTTTTTAAGTTTAGCAATGTTCTTAATCCAATATTTAATGCTGTTTTACCTAACGGGATTTTCTTTATATGCTGATAAGAGTCAGATGTTGCGGCAATACATTTAATGCATTCGTTTGAATCTTTATTTCCTTTGCAAAGGTTACCATGTTGGGTGATCAGGGTACTTTTAGGGCAAAGCCACCAAAAGTCGGTGATGGTTAAAACTGTTTTTATTTTAAGATGTTTAGCCGCAGCAATAATATTTAAGCCAATGTGCGCAGGGTTTACTAAATGTATTATATCTGGAGCTAAGCTTTGCAATAGTGATTTGTAGGTGTTACTTGCAGCGCCTTTTACTGTATACCAGTTATCAGTCCTCATTTTAATAATAGAGTATTTTGATTTTTTGATGTTGAAATTGTATGGGATATCTGGGAATAAATTATCTGGGTCACCAGCTAAAATAGTCACTTTTACTTTGTTATGCTCAAGTAGTTTTGTTAGGTTTTGAATGTATTTTTCAGTTCCTTGATGGTAACCTTCACCAAATTGCATAGTCGCTATAACAATATGCATTACTATCCTTTTCCACTAAAACTACATAATCTATATATTTTACATAGTTTATATGTGTAAATCACAATATAATTTAAAATTTACTTTTAAAAAATTCAGCAAGAGAGTTTAGTTTGGCTATTTTATATGATTATTTAGAGGTTGTAGGAGGGGCAGAAAGCTTTACTATTGACCTTGCCAACAAAACGAAACAAACCATTATTGTTGCGGGAGTGAATGAGACAATAATTGAAAAACTACCAAAAATAGAGAATAACCTTACTCAATTATCTACTCTAACTTCTATTCCTTTATGGAAATCTATTAAAGCAATGCATGCATTTCGTTTTATTAATGAAAATCATCTACAAGATCCGGTTAACTTATTTTCAGGGAATAATGCACCTTTAGCCGTATATAATTCCTCTGCACAAAAAAACTATTATTATTGTCATACACCTCCACGTTTTGTATATGATTTATATGACTATTATCAGAAAAATCTTCCATGGTATCAAAAAAAAGTGGTTGATGTCTTTGCTAAATATGTAAAATCCCAATATGAACCTGCGATCCATCAAATGGATAAAATTTTTTGTAATTCTAAGAATGTTCAAAGCAGAATTGCAAAGTTTTTAGATTGTGAGGCGGAAGTTATATATCCACCAATTGCAACTCAGAAGTATTTTAATAAACCAAGCAATGGTTTCTATTTATCAACGGCGCGTTTAGAGGATTACAAAAGAGTTGAAATTATTGTTGATGCTTTCTTGCAGATGCCAGATAAACATTTAGTCGTAGTCTCAGGGGGGACATTATTAGAAGTTTTACGCAAAAAAACCGCGGAAGCCATTAATATTAATATTGTAGGGTGGGTTACAGAAGACGTATTATTGAATTATATTGCTGAATGCATAGCGACAATATATTTACCTATTGATGAAGACTTTGGCATGTCTCCAGTAGAGTCAATGGCGGCAGGAAAGCCAGTTATTGGTGTTAATGATGGTGGCCTGAAAGAAACAATACTACATCAACAAACGGGATGGCTTTGTCCCGCCAGTCTAACTATAGAACATATTATTGATGCGGTTAATTTTATGTCAGTTAACACAGCAAATAGTATGAAGAAGGCGTGTTTTATTCAGGCTTCGTCTTTTTCTTCCGACATTTTTTATCAACGTATGAATGAGATCTTCTTAAATAGGTAACTTACTCTTGGCAAAAATTCTTCACTTAGGTAAATATCATCCCCCCTTTATGGGAGGGATCGAAAATTTTATGTCTGCTTTAATGCAGCAACAAGTTTTAGATGGTGATGAAGTGTCTGCTTTAGTTCATCATCATGAAAAAAAACAAAAATTTCGCCTAGAGTTAGACGGTTTGGTGAAAGTATTTCGTGTTCCATGTATGGGTACACTTGCTTATGCGCCAATTTCACCGCTATTTGGCTTCTACTTAAATAAAATAGTTAAAGAAGAAAAACCAGATCTAATTCATATACATCTGCCTAATTTATCCGCCTTTTGGTACCTATTTAATAGTAGAGCTAAAAAAATCCCTATGGTTGTTCATTGGCATGCTGATGTACTAGGAAGTTTACCTGAGTTAAAAATTAAGCTTTTATATCCATTTTATCGTCTCTTCGAAAAAGCACTACTCAAAAGAGCTTCTGAAATAATTGTAACTTCGCCCGTCTATTTAAAATCAAGTGAACCTTTAAAATCATTTACTGAAAAAGCTAATGTTATTCCATTAGGCTTATCTGATGATAATTGTGATATTTATTCTGAAATTGTCCAAAACGATCAACTTAATTTACTGATAATTGGTCGTTTAACGTATTACAAAGGGCATTTAGTTTTATTAAAAGCGTTATCGGAACTAAAAAAACAAGGTATACAGATAAATTTAACTATTGTTGGGGGGGGAGAATTAAAAGACGATATTGTGGCTTACATTGATCAGTTAGCCCTTTCAAAAAATGTAAGAATGTTGAGCAATTTATCTAATGATGCACTTACACAAGAGCTGATAAGTACTCATTTGTTATGTTTACCTTCAATAGAGCGAACAGAAGCATTTGGAGTGGTTCTTTTAGAAGCTATGAGAGCATGTAAGCCTTGTTTAGTCACAGATGTTGAAGGTTCAGGAATGAGTTGGGTTGTTCAAGATGAAAAAACAGGGTTTGTTGTTAAGCACAATAATATTAATAGTCTCGTTGAAAAGTTAGCCTATATTTATAATAATCCCGAATTACTTACCCGCTACGGTTTGGCTGGTCGAAGACGTTTTGAAAGTGAGTTTACTATTCAATCTATTAATGAAAAAACAAGACATTTATATCAAAAAATCTTGAAAATAAATGAGTAAAATCTCTTTCGAAGAAGAATGGAACAACCTTTTTAATGCATCGTTTTAACATCCTTTAGTATTAGCACTCGCAGTTTTGTTATGAAAACTTTATAATTCCTTTTTTACTTTAATGATGTTTTCATTTGAATAACCAAGAAGTTTGTATTGTTATACCCGCGATGAATGAAGAAGATACCATCGGTAAGATAGTATCGCGTGCATGCTCGCTTAACTATAAAGTTATTGTCGTTGATGATGCAAGTATTGATAATACGGCTTTAGTCGCTAAAAACGCTGGTGCGCAGGTACTTTCACCCATAAAAAATTTAGGGGCCTGGAAAGCAACACAAACAGGATTAAGGTTAGCTGATAAGTTAGGCTATAAGATAGTTGTGACTATGGATGCTGACGGCCAGCATAACGTTGAGGATATTGCCATTTTGGTAAATAGATACAATCAAGGGGCTGACGTAGTTATTGGTAATTGCACAGAAAGAGGCAGCAAGGGGCGGCATATTGCGTGGCAGTTTTTTAAACATATAAACCGTTTACCCGTGTCAGATATAACTTCTGGGTTTCGTTTGTATAATGAAAGAGCACTAAAATGTTTAACATCTAGACAAGCCACAATGTTTGAATATCAATGTATAGGTGTTTTACTTATGCTAAGAAATATGAATCTTTTAATCAATGAGGTTTCTGTTGCTATGAATGACAGAGACAATGGTTCTTCTAGAATATTTCATTCCTGGTTCGCTGTGGGTTATTACTTATTATATAGCGGACTATTGTCGGTAACCAAAGCTTTCCCTACTAAAAAAGAACGATATTTTAAACGATTGACAGGACTTAATAATTTTGACTAATCCACAAATTGTTTCATCACTGATTGGCCTCATTCTCGCTTTAATTATTTATTGGTTGGTCAGAAGAGACCATATTGCGCCTAGACAAGCATTACGTTGGATTTTTGTCGCTGTAATCGTTTTGATTTTAGGAACTTTTCCTATCATTACCGATTGGATAGGACATGCTGCCGGTATTTCATATCCACCTATTATTCCCGTTATTATTGGATTAGGCGCTGCGCTAATTAAAATATTATTAATGGATATTGAGAGAAACAAAATAGAAATTACGTTAGATCGCATTGTCCAAAAACTAGCAATGTTAGAATCACAAATAGAAGCAGACAACAAAGATAATAATTGTTAACTTCTGCGTATTATTTTTAAACAAATAAATAATATATTTTATTGAGAAAACAGTAGAATAATCTAATTGCTAATACCATAAGCAATGCAAACATTTAATTTAAAGGAAGTCAGTGAGTGAAATTAGTATTTGTTAGGCCATCTTATCTTATGAGTGTTGTTATTTTATTAAGTAGTATGGTTTTATCTGCTTGTTCATCTACCAATGCGGTAGATCAACAAAGTTCAAGTCAAAATAATGATCCACTAGAATCTATTAACCGACCTTTTTGGACGTTTACTTGGGATTATGCTGATAAATATGCCTTTAAACCAGCCGCACAAGGGTATGTTAAATATGTACCTACTGATGTGCGTACAGGTTTACAAAATGTAGCGCTCAATCTAAACGAACCTTCCGCCATTATTAATAATCTGCTTCAAGGTAAATTTACCAGCGCAGCCAAAAGTACAGGAAGGTTTTTACTGAATTCAACCATTGGTATATTAGGTATATTTGACCCAGCAAGTGACTTTGGTTGGGGAAGAGAGCATGAAGAATTTGGTGAAGTGCTAGGAAAATACGGTGTCGGAGATGGCCCATATCTTGTTGTACCAGCATTAGGTCCGTCTTCAGTGAGAGAAGAAGTGGGGGATTACGTTGATCGTTATTATTGGCCTTTGGCTGTGATAGACTTTTGGCCTAATGTAGTTAGAAGTGCAGTATTAGGATTAGAGGCTAGAGCGGCACTGATTGATCAAGAACAATTAATCAATGACTCAATTGATCCTTATGAATTTGTCAAAAATGCTTACTTTCAAAACATGAATTACAAAGTCTATGATGGTAATCCGCCGATTGAAATTAATGCTGAAGATGAAGCCGATTTAGAAGCTTTTCTTGATGAATTTGATGAAGAAGAAATACCAGAAAAAACGGTCGATACAACGGAAGAAAAAATAGAAAAGTAGTAAAGGATTGAGTGTTACATTGAAAGTGCTACACTTGATAAAATTTTTTACCGTATCGAGTATATTGATACGGTAGTTTTGTTATTTATTGGATATATTGGCGTTTAGAATGATAAAAATTTGTAAACTATTAACTTTGGTGTTCTTCTTGTATACAAACGTTGCGATAGGAGCTGAATTACCAAGTAATATTTCCCCGCAGCAACTTGAGCAATTTAAGAAACTTCCTCCAGCACAACAAAGAGCACTTGCCCAAAGTATGGGTATAGATTACAACGCAATAAAATCACAGATGAATAACTCTTCTAAAAAAGAAAGTGGTGTGGAAAATGAAGCGTTACAGCAATACTTTCCTCGAGGAACTCAATATGATGATCAGGGTAATCCTATCTTTCAAGAAGACAATATTAACCCGATTGAGGAAGAAGACGACGGCAAACCAAAACCATTTGGTTACGACGTATTTGCGAATGCACCAAATACCTTTGCACCAACAATCGATATAGCAATACCGGAACAATATATTATTGGTCCTGGAGATGAACTAACACTACAGATGTTCGGTAAAGAAAATAATGAGTATCAGTTACAAGTTAGTCGAGAAGGGCAAATTATCATTCCAGAGCTAGGTCCTTTTACCATCACAGGAATGACTTTTATTGAAGCCAAAAAATACTTAGCAAATCAAATTAAAGATAAAGTGTTAGGTGTTGATGTTATTGTTACATTAAGTGAATTACGTTCAATTAGGGTATTTGTTTTGGGCGATGCTTTCAAACCAGGCCCTTATATTCTTAATTCGTTATCAAGTATTACCCACGCTATTTTTGCTGCTGGCGGCATTAATGATATTGGTTCATTAAGAAATATACAGCTAAAACGAGGTGGTAAACTTATTACGACCTTAGATCTTTATGATTTATTAATAAAAGGTGACTCATCAAATGATGTAATGCTCAAGTCTGGTGATGTTATCTTTATAGCACCTGTTGGCGAACGCGTTACGGTGGAAGGTGAAGTAACTAGACCTGCAATATATGAATTGGTAGAAAAAGACACTTTTCAGTCATTAATGAAAATGGCTGGGGGATTATTACCATCAGCGTATCCTTCTTCAACTGTGGTTGAGCGATTTAACGATAAGAACTTACGGACAGTTATTAACGTTGACTTGTCAAATAAGGAAACGTTAAAACAGTCGGTTAGAGGTGGTGATTATGTCAGAGTTATGAAAACCTCATCTCTTTATGAAGAGTCAGTGACTGTCATTGGTGCTGTATCACGCCCTGGTAAATATCAATGGAAAAAAGGACAAAAAGTTACTGATTTATTACCTAACATTCACGCTTATTTGGCCGACAGAGCCGATTTAACTTATAGTTTAATTATAAGAGAAAAAGATATAGGCCGTAATATTGAAGTACTTCAGTTTAGTATTTTTAAAGCGGTATCTGATACCAATTCCCCAGACAATATTGAACTACAACCTCGTGATAAAATTCTTGTATTTTCTAATATTGAAACAGACACTGCAAATGTTGAGTCACTAGATAGTTTTGCTTTAACAAAAGAAGAACTTGTTGAACGTGAAAAGCAAAATGCAGAAGATAGTTATAAAGAAAGAATGTTTTGGCAATATTATAGTGAAGAAGCTGAAAATTCATCTTTCAATCCACTAGAAGAAGTTGACAAAGCGGATGAAACGCTTAAACAAGCATATTTATCTTTGGAAGAACTCACTGGCGAAACCGTAAGTGAAGTTGATATAAAAGATTTAGGTTATTTTTCTCGAAAACGCTTATTGGCGCCGGTTATTGAACAATTAAAAAGACAAGCAGCATCAGGGTATCCTATGCAGATTGTTGAAGTTGATGGCGCGGTTAAGTATCCAGGTGTTTACCCTTTGTCAAAAAATGCTAGAGCGAAGGATATTATTGAAGCAGCGGGTGGATTGTTAGAATCTGCATACCTTGTTAAAGCTGAAATCACCCGAGATCAAATTGCAGATGAAATGGCTAATAAATTAACACTTAACTTTAATTTATCACGTGCATTAAGAGGAGATGAAAGCGAAAACCCAGTTGTTAAAAGTAAAGACCGCTTAAATATCCATCACATTCCTGCTTGGCAAGAAAATCATATTGTTGAATTAAAAGGGGAGTTCAAATTTCCTGGGAAATATACCATCCGCCGTGGTGAATCTTTACGTGAGCTTATTAAGCGCGTTGGTGGTTTTACAGCTTTTGCTGATACAGAAGCGTCGTTATTTACCCGTGAAAAACTGAAACAAATGGAGTTACAAAACTTAATTAAAGTTTCAGAAAGTTTACGGATGGAAATTGCATCAAAAAGTTTAGCGCAAAGAGACGGTTCTCAAAGTCTAGATTACGAGCAAGCGAGAATGCTACTTGCAGATCTAACAAAGGTAACTCCTGTAGGACGTTTGGTTGTCGATATACCACGAATCGTCTCTAAAACAGATACAGATATTGTATTAGAAAATGGAGATATACTTTATGTACCTACTAAACAAGACTCAATTAATGTGGTTGGTCAAGTACAAGTGGCTACTTCGCATGTCTATCAACCTGGGCTAGATGCACTTGATTATATTGAATTAAGTGGCGGAATAAAAAAACAAGCGGATGAAGATCGTATTTATGTCATTAAAGCAAATGGTTCGGTACAAATCCCAAGTTCAGGGAACTGGTTTGCTAATAATGATCAAACATTACGACCCGGTGACACCGTTGTTGTGCCACTAGATTCTTCTTATATGGAAAATATTACATTATGGCAAATCTCTACCCAAATTATCTACCAAGCAGCGGTTGCTATTGCGGCGATTTCGGGTATTTAGTTATGTGAAGAGTATGTATCTTGTAAAAACTAGGCGAATCACTTAATAAAAACGTAATTAAAATGACACTTATTAAGTGATTTACCCTAGCTATATAACCAATAGGCTATTATAATTAGCGCCATATTTAGATTCTCTCGTTCTTCAATGGATTAAAGAACTTACTAACAAGTATATTTGGTAAAATATTAATGTTGCTTATTTCTTCTGCTTTATTTGTTGCCTTCATTGTTTCAATATTAACTATTAAAGTATTACTTCCCTTAGCTCCACACATCGGACTAGTTGATTTACCCAATGAACGTAAAAAGCATGACGGTGCTATTCCGTTAATTGGTGGTATTTCAATTTATACAGGGGTGTTAATCGCCTCAACTATATTTGTAGAACAAAGCCAATTACTCAACCTCTATTTTATTTCTTCTGCTTTATTAGTGTTTATCGGCACTATGGACGACATCTATGACTTAAGTGTTGCTCCTCGAATGATATTTCAAGGCATAGTAGCCACCTTAATGGTGTTTGGTGCAGGCCTTTATATTCACGATTTTGGTAATTTACTTGCTTTCGGTAATCTAGATATAGGCCGATATGGTTTGATTTTTACTATGTTGGCTTGTGTAGCTGCTATAAACGCCTTTAATATGATTGACGGTATTGATGGTCTTGCTGGGTCTATGAGTATTGTTTCTATATTATCAATTGTTATTTTAACGTTACTTAATAATAACGGCGCAGACATTTTATTACCTTTAATTTTAGTGGTCTCAATTATTCCTTATCTTTTTTACAATGTAAGTACACGAAACCCACGTGGGAAAAAAATCTTTATGGGTGATGCGGGTAGTATGTTTATGGGGTTAACCATTATTTGGCTATTAACTCTTGCTACTCAAAATACAGCAGATGGTAGTGCCGCTTTCCGTCCTGTAACCGCATTGTGGATTATTGCAGTACCCCTTATGGATATGTTCGCCATTATGTTAAGACGTATTCGTAAAGGTGTTTCACCATTTAAAGCTGACAACGGACATTTACATCATATTTGTATGCGTTTGGGGCTTTCTTCTCGCCAAGCGTTATGGGCAATAAGTGCTTTAGCTATAGTGTTTGCTACCTGTGGTATTGTTGGCGAAATATTTAATGTACCAGAATGGTTAATGTTAAGTTTATTTTTGGCTACATTTGTTGCCTATTCTTTTGCTATTCAGCATTCATGGAAGTTTGTACGCGCGTTAAAATAAATTTTAACAAATGATTATATTTTTTAATTGATTCCCTATCCATACCAACGTTAGTATACTCTTACGTTAAAATTACTTATCTAAATATCTAAATATGAATAAAAAGATCAACGGCTTCACTATGATGGAATTACTTATTGTAATTGTTATTCTTGGTTTATTAGCATCTTTAGTTGCACCCAAATTTTTTGGTCAGCTTGGCACTGCTGAACGAGGTGTTGCAGCAGCACAAATGCATGCCTTTGAAACGGCTCTAGATACATATCGTTTAGATATGGGAAGTTACCCTTCATCGTTAGAAGAACTGCGAAAAAGTGATAAACCAAGATGGGATGGTCCCTATCTACCAAAAGATGTCCCTTTAGATCCTTGGAAAAATCCATATATATACTCTGTGCCAGGGGATGATGGAGCACCATATAAAATAATGTCTTACGGCGCTGATGGTAAGCCGGGTGGAACAGATAACGATGCCGATATAGTGCATAAATAATGGAAAAAATGTCATTAGTTGAACTCTTAGTTGAAACGTTTTCCGTTTCAAGTGAAGATCTTTTACGAGCTGAAAGCTATCAAAAAAAATTTGGTGGACGATTAGAGCAAATATTGGTGAATATGGGGAGTCTACCAGATGATCAAATTGCTCCTCTGTATAGTCAGTTTTTACAACTTCCATTAGTAAATGTCACTGAATGGATAGATGTTCCTGTTGTAGACATAGACGAATTAACCTTGAAGTTTTTGATGGAGTATCATTGGCTACCTCTTGAGAAGAAAGATTCTCACTGGATATTCGCATGTCGCTTTCCATTGGAATTGAGTGTTAACCAATGGTTAACACAAAAAGGGATATCAGCTGAAATACTGATAGCATCAGAATCAGATATACAAGTTTTATCAAGTAAATTTTCCCAGCTTAATCCCTCTGACGATAGCCAAGAACTATTAGGGGATGAAGAAGCTCGTTTAAGAGAATTAGCAACTGAAGCTCCAACCGTTAATCTACTGAATTCGCTTATTAGTCGAGCCTTACGACAAGGCGCGTCTGATATGCATTTAGAACCTTATAATGGTCGCTATAGAGCCCGGTTTCGTGTCGATGGCGTTCTGCATGAAGCAGAAGTGCTAGCACCTCGTATGCAATTACCTATTGTAACTCGCCTGAAAATATTATCAGGTATGGATATCGCAGAAAAACGACGTCCACAAGATGGTAAAATAGAAATGAAAATTGCAAACCAAGAACTTGATATTCGTGTTTCTGCTCTACCATTAAACGATGGCGAGTCTATGGTTTTACGTTTTCTAAGAAAAGATAACGTGCAATATGATATGTCGGTACTTGGTTTATCGAACGACATTGAAACTATGATCCGCGAAGATATAAAAACAACAGCAGGGGTGGTTTTATTAACGGGTCCTACAGGCTCAGGTAAAACTACTACCCTATACACTTTCTTGAATGCATTAAATAATGATGATGTAAAAATTATCACCTTAGAAGATCCCGTTGAGTATCAGCTTCCAGGTATCAATCAAGTACAAGTTAATAGTGATATTGGCTTTGACTTTGCGGCAGGACTACGCTCTATTGTACGTCAGGATCCCGATATCATCATGTTAGGTGAGATTAGAGATAAAGAAACCGCACAAATAGCACTACAATCAGCATTAACTGGTCACTTAGTATTTTCTACTGTGCATACGAATGATGCGGCAAGTGCTTATACGCGACTACTTGATTTAGGTGTAGAAGAATTTCTACTTAATGCAGCCTTAGTGTCAATTGTAGCCCAACGCTTAGCGCGTAAGATTTGTGTGCATTGCGCTAAACCCCACCCTGAATCTGAGCACCTTATTGATACATATAAACTTACTGAACTTGCACGGAAATTTAATGTGTCTGAAATCAAGCTAACCAAAGGTGAAGGTTGTGAGCAGTGCGGTCACTCAGGCTATAAAGGACGAATGGCTGTCACTGAATATCTTCGTTGTGACGATGAAATAAAAGCAATGCCTAAAGATTCTGATTTTATTCCTAAGGCGAAAAAGCATAATAAATCACTTGATCGCAGAACCCTATTAGAAGATGGATTATATAAAGCTATTTTAGGCTTTACAACTGTTGAAGAAGTTGTACGGGTTGCAGGGTAATTATGACAATCTTTACGTATAAAGCATATGATCAATCTGGTGGTAAAGTTGATGGACAAATAGAGGCTGCGGATAAAGCAAGCGCATTAGCGGCATTAAAAAATCAGAATTTATTACCGACAACTGTTAAAGCAATAAGTGAAAGCAGTAAAAATGTTATTGGTTTTAATAATAAAGTCTCCCTTACTGATTTAGAGTTTTTAACGGCTGAATTAAGCCTGTTGCTTGAATCAGGAGTTAGAATTGATAAAGGCATTGATATTATTAAAAAGACTAAGGCTAAACCAGCATTAGCTGATTTACTCGGTCAAATTAGTAATAACCTTAAAAAGGGTAAAAGTCTTTCAGAATCAGTAAGAGAGCATAGTGAAATATTCGATCCCTTATATTGTAATTTAATCGAATTAGGGGAAGCATCGGGGAATTTAAGTGAAATATTTGATGGTCTAGCTAAAGATTTGAAATTTAGACGGGATTTACAACGTAAAATTATTAGCTCATTAGCCTATCCTTCAGTAATCTTTTTTGTTTGCTTGTTAAGTATCTTTTTTATCTTTAACTTCATTATTCCAAAAATGTCAGCAATGTTTACTGATATTGAAGCTCTACCTTGGTATACACAATTAATGTTATCCACAAGTGCGTGGATGGTTGAGTATCAAGGTTTGTTAGTTATTGGCGTTATCGCTTCAATATTTTTATTGATTACAGCAAGTAAGCAGAAGGCTTTTAATCATTGGTGGCAATCGGTTAGTTTAAAATTACCTATTTTGAAAAAAGCAATAGTTACGGTAGAACGTATTCGTTTCAATAGTGGCTTAGCTATGATGATCAAAGCTGGTGTACAAATTGACAGAGCCATAGGGCTATCAGCGGGTAATATTAAAAACCAAATATTAAAAAGAGAGATGGAGATAGCTAAAGCCAAAGTCAAAAGCGGTAGTGCGTTAACTCCAGCTTTGCAACAAACGTCTTTGTACCCAGCATTTTTTGTCTCATTACTTGAAGTAGGTGAAGAGTCAGGTAATTTAGAGCGTGTATTTGATGAAATAGCAAATAGGTCAAGACAAGAATTTGAAAGTTGGACAGAGCGAATGACAACCCTACTTGAACCCTTAATGATTTTATTTATGGGGGGCTTTGTTGGTGGGGTTGTTGTGGTGATGTTGATGAGTATGGTATCCCTCAATGAGTTGGGGATGTGATGCGAGTTAATAAAGTACAGTACGTGAATACTTACTAACACAATGGCGATTAAATTGAGACAAGGTTTATTAGCATTCAAAGGCTTTACTTTGATCGAATTGATGATAGTGATGTCAGTGGTTGCTTTACTTTTGACTATGGTTGGGCCATTAGCCGTTAATAATTTAGAAAAAGCTCAAGCCAAGCAAGAAATGTTATCCCTAAAAAACTGGCTAAGTAAGATAAGTTATCAGGCCTATGCAAGTGGACATATACTCCAATTAACTTTAGCAGGCAAAAAAGCTACATTAGCAAAAATTTCAGCAGAAAAAAAAATAATAACTACAGAAACGTTTGAATATATATTTTTCACTCCTCAAGTAATTAATTTTAGTCGTCATGGAATAGTTTATCCCAGTGTAATTAAAGGGGAGTTTAAAGATAATAAAATGGAATTAAATTTAAAAGTATCAATAAATGGAGAGGATATTACCCATTTAGAAGACATTAACCCTTAGGTTTAAATAAATATATGACAAATCAGTTATTAATCATACCGCGACAAGAACGAGGTTTTACGTTAATTGAAGTATTGGTTGCAACGGTTATATTAATTATATCAATAACTGTTGTCTCAATGATTTACCGTGGGGCCTATATTGGAAGTGAAAAAGCTAATAATCATATTATGATTAAAACCGCTTTACCGGCAATTTTGGCTACAGTGCGGTCGGAAATAAGACAACGAAGTAATAGTAACGACACTCAACTTGAAGGTCGAAATAAAGTTTGGGATACGCAATATTATTGGACAGCGCAATTAAAAGAATTTAAATCACCACCAGCTCATATGGATGTAGATGCCGGTGGATTTGTTACCCCAGATAAAAAATATAAGCTATGGGAAGTTGCTTTGACCCTAACAATGAAACAGACAACCAAAAGCTATCAATTCAAAGAGTTGAGCTGGAATAATGAGTAGTCAAATGAGTAAGGTAACTAAGGGATTTACGTTAATAGAATTGATGATATCTATTTCAATCTTAACGTTACTCCTTTTAACGGGTTCATTTGTATATAGCATGTTATATAGTCGTTGGGACAAACAATTGGGAAGTTTTTCGGAGAGTGCTCGAATTGCAAAAAATGTTGAAATAACCCAAAGAGTACTTGAAGGTGTTCACCCATTTGTCGTAGTAGACAGAACTAAAAGGCCAGCATTTTTTTTTATCGGAGGGGAAGATAGTCTTTTATCCGTTAGTTACTCGGGTGTATTTTCAGGAGAGTTTCCTGAAATCTTTAGAATAACCAGTGTTAAAAACCAAAATGGCAAGTTTGATTTATTATACCAGGCAAAATCAGTTGAAAACTTTATACTACTGAGAACCGATCAAGATATAAGTTTTGATCATCAACTAACCTTATTCAAGGATTTAGACTCAGTACAATTTAGCTATTTAGGTTGGCAAGACTATAAAGTGAAGAGCTCTCGTTTTACTTCGGGTGTAAAAATGATACGGTCTAATCGTTATTCTGGTATAGATAGTCAAATTATGCCGAATAAATATAGCTTAACGATAGTTCAATCAGGTAAATCATTGACGATTCCTGTAGAATTAGACAATCAAACTGAACGCTGGCTGTCACCATATTTGGAGACAGAAGAATGAAGCAACGCGGAATAGCCTTGATCCAGGTATTGTTAATTGTCGCAATATTGTCTATCTTAGCCTTGTATTTAACAAAAACAGCTAGAGATCAAGTAAAAATTGCCCAATGGTTTGATGATAAGAGTACTGCGCTAGTTAACTTGCATAGTGCGGAGTCTGAACTTCTTTTTTCGTTGTTAACCGAAACGAAAACAAGTACGAGTGGTAAAATACCTTCAAAATGGAATTTTTATAATAAGCCTTTTAATCTTAGTCCTTCAGTGCAAATTTTGATGCAAGATCAAGCAGGACTTTTGAGTGTTCACTTCCCTGATAAAAATTTATTAGATAAGCTAGTTGGTGGGCTATCTAATAATAAAGGGATAAAATTTTCAGACTTACTTTTAGATTGGCAAGATTTAGACCAAAAACCAAGAATTAATGGTTTAGAAAATTCATCTACTAGAAATGGGAAGATCCCACATTTACAAGATTTAATTCATTTAAATAATATCTCCCCAGCGGTCTACAAACTCTTACAAAAAAATATGTCAATATATCGCTCTGGGTATTATAATCCGATGAATTCTCCTATAGAGTTGCTTAGGGTATTGACGAATGACGAAATAGCACAAAGAGTTGTTCAGTTAAGAGACAGTAAAGAACTAAATAAAAACAAATTCAGAGAGTTAACTGGCTTAAAAGAAAGTGAAAATATGTTTTTTTATCCGTCAAATAATATTGCAATAAAAATAATAAGTACTATAGGTGAGTCAAGGGTAGAAAAAGAGATTGTTGTATCCTTAACTTCGTATGCTAAATTAGACACTACCCCTGTTCTGTTGATGTATGTTCGTGGTTGATTTGAGAGTAAATAATTGAGTAATAATATAATTTCCTGGATTAAAACAAAAGTTAAATCCAATGTACTTTCATTAGTTAAATATTATGATGGTAAGCTTTATGATATAGTTCAAGACAGTGATGGTCGCCTAATTTTGGTGCCAAGCACCTCTAGTACTGCCATCAAGTTTGTTGTTGTTGCTCGCCATCATTACCAAGAGTCGATAGAACAATATCCGATAGAAAACCCTAAAGAATTAAATAAAATACTTGTTTTAAAGTATCCTGATAAAGTCCATACCAAATATAGGGTTTGTAATAGTGAAAATAATCAAAGCCAGGTGAACGTATGGCATTTTGATCACTGTGTTCCCCCTGCTATGTTTACCTTGCCTGAAACGCTTCTGTTTGCACAACGGGTTAAGGCGAATGAGTTATTAACGGTTAATGATTCGGACGCTAAATCACTTTATATTTCTCGTTTTGGTAACGCCGTTAATTCAGCGGTGCAGTCAACATTAATAAAAGATGCAACCATTTTCGCACTGTCGGCAGGTATTTCAGCTGATGAAGTAAAGGCCGTCGAAAAAACTGAATTACTAGCAGACATTGTTTTTCCTTTTAGTAAATTGCCTCTTTCAATATTGCCTAGTTTTGCTAAACCAGCGGAAAAATTGTTCTCAGTTAATCAAGTTAAGTGGGCATTATTACCTGTTGCGGCGTTATTTATTATTAATCTTGTAATAACCAGTTTATATATTAAATATAAACAAAGCGATCTTGAAACATCTATGGAACAATACAACCAACAGTTTTCAGAAATGTTAAATAATCAACAAGAAATGGAACGTAACTACCAAAGATATGATGCATTAAAACAATTTTTTAGCACGCAGAAAAAGCATCTTCCATTTCTCATTGCAATGTCAGATGTTTTTCCTAAAATACAACTTAGTAATATAAGGGTTGATGATGGACGATATATCATAAGAGGCTATACAACAAATGCACTTAATTTGTTAACCGTGATGAATAATCATGAAATGATTGACGATGCAAAATTTGATTTCCCAGTAAGAAAAGGGGCTAAAAGAGAATTTTTTGTGATTAGCTTTAAACACATTGAAACTACCGAAGTAACAGATAATACAGGCTCAAGTACTGATGATTTAGGAGCTAGCATTAATGGCTGAATTAAAAAAGCATGCCTTACTTCTTAGTTTGATGTTAACTCTCATTGTCTTTAAATTCGTGGTTGTTCCTATCTACGAATGGCAAGAGGTTAAGTTAGCTGAAATTGAACTATTAACTAAAAAGAAAATGAAAATTGAAGGTGTTTTACAACAAAAGTCGTCTTTTAAAGAAAACTTTGATTTGTTAGCGGCTGAAGTAGCAAAAGGGAACACTGCATTTTTTACTTTCCAAAAAGAAGCTGATTTTAAACTTACCCAACAGAAACTGATAGAGCGCATGTTGAAAAAGCATCAGATTGTACCTAGTAATATTGGTTGGCAAGTTACTACTCCTCTACCAGAGTTTGAACTGCTAAATTATCAACTTAGGGTTCAATTTTCAGGTAAAACATTAGATTTGATAAATTTTATTAAGGATACAGAATCATTTTCACGTAGAATTGAAATAAGTGACTTTTATATCAGTGTCACCAATCAAAAAAATAACTCATTAGGTAAAAGCGCCGGTTGGTTTATTATTAATTTTTACACAAATGATACAGAACTACAGCATACAACATCGGAAACTAAGGTATAGTGATGCAGATGATCCAAAATAAAACGTCTGTTGTTATCACAATTATTTTTGCTCTGTGGCTTTTGTTAGATGATGTAGACCGTATAATGTCGGATAATAACCGGCAAACACATTCGAATGCCCAACAAAGTATTACACCTTTAATACTGCCACAAGCTAATAAAGCAACTCTAGATGCCCTGAAAAACAAATACGCTCAGTATGCTGAGGCAACTAAAGTTAAGAAACCAAAAATAGTAAGCGCGCCTAAAAAGTCTGCAGCAGAAATAGCTAGAGAAAAAGCCGCACGAGAGGCTAATCAAAAAGGGCGATTAAAAGCCGTGTTTGCTGGCGATAATATATTAAGATTGAAAGCCATAATTGAAAATGATATTGGCCAAAAAGATACTTTTACCGCGTTAATTGAATTAAAGAATGAAAAAACGAAAAAAACAAATATTGATCAATTTAATGTTAACAGTGAAATATCGGGCTTTACTATTATTAAAATTGAAAATACAGAAGTGTTTATGCGTAGAACCGTGGGTGATAAAGTACAAGACTTAATTCTTGTTATGTATAAATCGTAACCTATTTTGTACCAACTTAAACCATTATAGAAATGGTTAATAACAAAGTGTAATTAAACTAATGAATAATCGTAATATAATTAGCATTCTCGTTTTGATCATGTTGACCGCATGTGCTACAGAACCCACAAAAAGGCCTAAACTAGAAAAGTCATATTTAGTGGCTGTTGATAAACATAAAGCATTAGTTGATGGTGATATTGACAATAAAAAAAATGAACAAAAAATAGAAAATGAACAAAAGTTTCGCTTTGTTGCTCCTTTAAAACGTAATAATAAAGATGCCCTGAGTGCTGAAGATGTTTTAGCCCAATTTAGTGATAAAAAGACAATTAAATTAGCTTCTGATGGTTTACCATTGAAAGATTTTTTGCACCAAGTATTTGGTGAACAACTAAACGTTAGCTATATATTAGCGGATGAAGTTAAAGTGGGTGGCAAGCCGGTCACACTTAATTTAAAAAACAATATATCACCTAGAAAATTATTTACGTTAACCGAAGAAATCTTAAACCAACGCAATTTTACTATTCGTTTTGACGATAATATTTTTTATATCCATAAAGCTGATAGCGACCAAGGCAAGGGTAATGTTGTTTATGGCTACGGTAAAAAGTTAAGTGATGTTCCACAAACCTCTTTTGACATAATGCAAATGGTACAGTTTGAATACGGCATGCAAGCGTCTATAGGTAATACCTTAAGACAAATGTTAGGTGTAAAAACGACTGTAGACACCACTCGTAATACATTAACAATAGAAGCAAAACGTAAAGATGTTATACGTGCATTAGAATTAATACAGATTGTTGACCAACCTGCCATGCAAAATCGCCAAATAGGCGTTTACAAAACGACGTTTTCTTCCACTGAAGAGATCGTCAAAAAATTAACCGAATTGCTTGGTCAAGAAGGTATTAGTGTTGGCAGTTCAAAAACGACAGCGTCGGCATTATCTATTGTCGAAATTGCACAACAGGGTGAACTTTACTTTTTCGCTAATAGTGCCAATATAATTGATAGAGCGGTATTTTGGTCAAATCAGATAGATAAACCAACAAAAACAGCAGAACAAGAGTATTTTATTTATACACCTAGTTATTCTCGTGCAATAGATATGGGGGAAAGTTTAGAAGCCTTAATTAGTGGCTCTAAAAGTGTCTCTAACAGAACGTCGGCAGAGGCTCAAAATAACAAGTCTAATTCATCTTCAGCGCGTAAAGGGACTGGTTTTGCGAGTTCTGATAATATGAAGATGGTTGTTGATGAACGAGCAAATGTACTTATTTTTTATACCTCTGGTGAAGAGTATCAGCAGATTTTACCATTAATTAAGCGACTTGATATATTACCCAAACAAGTGATGCTTGAGGTCATTATTGCCGAAGTGACATTAGCTGATGAGTTTAAACAGGGCGTTGAATTTGCGCTTAAACGAGGTAATTACGGTTTAGGAACCGAAGGTAATATATTTGGAAAAGGCTTTGGTGGCTTATCTTACGCGGTAACGGGTAATGGTTTAAATGTTGGCTTAGAGCTATTTCAGTCAAATAGTTTGGTTGATACGCTTTCAAAACCTTCGATTGTTGTCAGAGATGGTGTTAGTGCAAATATTACTGTTGGCACAGATATCCCTGTTGTAGGTGAAACAGCCAGTAATCCATTAGATAGCAATACCACCACTACCACTAAAATAGAGTATCGAAAAACAGGGGTTAATTTAACTGTTACGCCTACAATTAATGCACAAGGTGTTGTATTAATGGAAATCAATCAAAGCGTAAGTAATGAAATAGAAGCGGGTACAACAAGTGCGCTAAATCCATCAGTGTTTACTCGAAGTATTCAAACTGAAGTGGTCGCAGAAAGTGGCCAAACCATTATGCTGGGCGGTCTTATCAGCCGTAATAAAACCGAAAAACAAACTAAAGTTCCTTTCTTTGGAAGTTTGCCTCTTATAGGCGCATTGTTTAAAGGTGATACCTCTGCGGGCGATAAAACAGAATTAGTTGTGTTTGTTACACCAAAAGTTATTGAAAGTAGTGATCAATGGGAAGATATAAAAGCTAAATTCAGTACTGGATTAACAAACTTAAACATTAACTAATAAAAACAGCAAATTAATGTGTAAATTATTCAGAATAACTATTGAATTCTAGTTTATTTTTGGGTAACGTTATTTTTACGTAAATAAAATGCCAGTGAATCTAAAGTTGTGTACAAAAAGTGAGCTAATAGTAACAAATTGTTCACTTATTTGTTGACAAGGAGGAAACACTGGTTAAACTAACTTGCGTTAGAAGTCGCTTAGGCGACGGCCTAAGTGTTAATACCTAAGTGTTAATTTTAACGTACGTATATAACTTGAGAAAATTGAGTCTCATGTTTCATGAAACGAAGGAAAATAAAAATGTTTAAAAAAACTTTAATCGCGTTCGCAATTACTGGTGCTGTAACAGGCATGGCTAATGCGGCACAAATTGCTACAGGTCATACTGATACTGGTGTAACATTGCTCTCTACTACAGGCGCTCACCCAGGTTTTAAAAACTGTGATGTAGCTGCTGTTGAATTAGGTGCTATTTTACAAAATTCAGGCATGATGGAAGGTGGTGATGATGACGTTACTACTGACAACAATGCTACAGGTCGTGCCGATGTTGGTTCTGCTGTAATGACTGCGAATAACGCTTGTTTAGTTACAGAAAAAGAAACATTAATCACAACTACTGTTAAAGCTTCAATTGAAGCGGCACAAGTTGGCGCAGCACAATTACCAGGTGTGATTGTAGCTGGTATCGGTGGATACGAAGATGAGTCAACAATTACTGTTGATATTCAAAATGCTAACGTTGATTTAACTAAAACTGTTGCTCCATTTTTAGAATATTCTGTTGGTGCTTATATTGCATCTGACGGAACTCCTGTTGCAGCTGTTTCAGGTGTTGTACCTGTTTTAGATATTACAGCTAACCAAGTACGTTTTACTGTTCCTGTTGGACAAGATATTCCACCACTAGCTGTAATTTCAATTGAAGACGTATTTTTAAGTGCTACTGGTTTAACTGGTACTACAATTGTTGATATTAAATCAAAAGCAACAAATACTGCTGGTCTTGATTATGATGTTACAGATTGGACTCCAGTACTTGAACTTAAACCTCAATATACAGCGTCTATTTCACGTCAATATGATGCAATTATTGATGTAACAGAACAACGTCAATCATTATTACCAAATACAAAACCAAGTGTAATTGACGCTCTTGATAAAGATACTTTCGTCTTAGATGTTAAACAAGAAGTTACAGCTGGTATTGGTGCTGAATTAGCAGCAACTGGTGGTGAACTAAGTATTATCAGTAGTGAAACTGGTGGTTTTGGTTGGATGGATACTGATGGTGACGGCGTTATCACTCAATCTGAAATCAACGCTGCTGCAATGTTAAGTACTACTGCTGTATCAGGTGCTGATACTTTATTCACAGGTACTTTAGATGTAACTAACACTATCTTAACTTTTACAACTGCAGCTGATGGTAGCCCAACTGCTGGTGCTCAAACACTTGATCAGCAATATCAATTAGTTCTTGATACTGCTACTTTACATACGGCTGGTTCAGGTAATGATTTATCTCCATATGCTGACGCACAAATGTTTGAAGCAACTTTCTCTGCATATTCAACTTCTCCAGAAGTTAAAGAGATGAAAGCTTGTTCAACTGCTGGTGATTGTGAATTAGATGCTGGTGAATGGGTATTAAATGGTTCAGTATTAACTGTTCCTTACATGCCATTTGGTGATAATACTCAAGTTATCTTACGTCACACTAATACTGGTGACCAAGATGGCCAAATCTCAATTCGTTACATGATTGAAGAAACAAAGAGCGGTCGTCCTGCTGATACAGCATGGGTTGCAATTCCTACTCCATTATCTACTCCATCTGTTGGTGGTGTTTTAGACATTAAAAATGAAGTTATGGATGCAATCATGGCTCATTCTGGTGTAACAGTTGGTAAAGTAGCAATTGAAATTACTACTGAAGCACCTGAAAGTGATATCACTGTTTATGCTGCATACAAAGTACTTTCTGAGCAAGATCGTGGTTTTGTTGGTACATTTGGTGAGCACGGTTCTTCTGACCAAAACTAAGATAAATTGTTAATATGTAATCTAAGATTACATTAACAATCAAAAAAGCGAGCTTCGGCTCGCTTTTTTATTTTTAAACATTGTAAAATTAATGGTTGAATACTTCTTTGAATAAAACGTTTCAAGGCCAGCGATGAAAGTAGCAATATTTGTAGATCAATTTCCTGTGTTATCTCAAACCTTTGTCATTAATCAAATCACCGGTTTAATCGATTTGGGTATAGACGTTGCAATTATTGCTATTACCAAAGGAAAAGCACTTGAGGCAATTCACCCTATTATTGCTCAATACGGTTTGATGGAGCGCACCACCTTTCTTAATGAAGAACCTAGATCTAAGTTTAAAAAATTACTTTATCGTATAGCTAACACAACGGCAGCATTAAGTAACATGGAGAAAACGAGAAAAATTTTCACTAGTTTACATTTTTGCTATGGTCAACATGGAAGAAGTTTATTGCTTGCGAGCATCATTGCTAAGCAAAAGAAAGTCGCGGTATTTGATGTTATATTATGTCATTTTGGTTATAACGGAATTCTCGCTAATAAATTAAGGCAGCTTGGTGTTTTAGAAGGTAAAATTGCCACTATATTTCATGGTTATGAAATCTCTGCAAGCAAAGCGTTGAAAAGCTATCATAGTGATTACCTTTCATTATTTAACGATACCGAGTTAATGCTACCTATTAGCTCGTTATGGAAAGAAAAACTGCTAGAAATAGGCTGTCCCCCCAATAAAATTGTTGTACATAGGATGGGCGTTGATTTAAATAGTTTTATATTCAAAGCCACTAAATCTTTTGCACAATCTGGTGCTATCAAAGACAATAACAAGGTGTTTACCCTTTTTACTGTCGCACGCTTTACTGAGAAGAAAGGCCTAGAATATGCTATTAAAGCCATTGCTTTATTACCCGATAGTGTCAATGTTCGCTACATTATTGCAGGATATGGAGAACTAGAAACCCAGTTAAGAACCTTAGTTGAACATTTGGGTTTAAAAAACCAAATAGCGTTTATTGGTGCGGTTAACCAAGAAACAGTGATTGATTATATGAAAGGGTGTGATGCCTTCTTACAACCGAGTATAACGGCTCAAAATGGTGATATGGAAGGAGTGCCAGTGAGTTTAATGGAAGCGATGGCAATGGGAGTACCTGTCATATCAACATATCATAGTGGCATACCTGAAATTATCACAAATGGCGTAACTGGCTTGTTGTCACCAGAAAAAGATGAACAAAGTTTACGAGATAATATTGTCAAACTGAGTGAGGATAAAGTGCTTAGAACAAATATGATTCAAAATGCTCGCCATCAAGTTGAGACTATGGCGGATGTTAATACCCTTAATAAAGAATTAGTCATAAAATTAAAGACACTACTTGATAGAACCTAGACTCTATCAATGAAAACCATTACTCTATCTCCATTATTTTTTAAGATAAATATTTTATGATCTCGCACCCACATAAATGCATATTTATACATATTCCTAAGGTTGCAGGTCAGAGTGTTGAAAGTATCTTTGTTGAATTAAATCACCTGACATGGGCTGAAAGAGCGCCTTTACTGCTAAGGCCTAATTCCGAGCCTACTCAAGGTCCGCCGAGGTTGGCACATCTAAAAGCGACAGAATATACACAGTATGGACATATTTCACAGGAAACATTTGATCACTACTTTAAGTTTACCTTTGTGAGAAATCCGTGGGCACGCCTTGTTTCTGAATATAATTATAGAAAACAACATGGGGATAGTGATTATCAGCTGCCATTTAAAGAATTTGTACTAACTTGCTTCCCCACTAAAGACAAAGATGATTACTCAAAAGCGAAAGATTATTATCGCCATATTATTCCACAGTGTGAATTTATCTATGATGATAATGGAAATTGCTTAGTTGATTATATTGGTCGATATGAATCTATACAAGCGGGTTTTAACGAGGTGTGTAGAGCGTTATCGCTTGATGAAATGCCATTGCCGTACAAAAATAAAACCTTAAAGGGCGTAAAATTATACAAAGAAAAATGGTTAGCAATGTTTGGTGTGAACACTCATAAAAAACATTATAGCCAGTATTATGATACAGAAACGCAACAATTTGTCGCCGACTATTATGCCAAAGACATTCAGTTATTTGATTATAAGTTTGAACGTGTATGACGGTAGTTAAGCGATGAAAAACCGCCTTCGTACTGGCTATGCTAAATTAATGACCCTAGATAACGTTGCCCTATTAAAGGGAGGGGGGATAATATTTTTCATTAAGGTCATCGCAGCGATATTAGCATTTGTCTCAACAATCATTATTACACGATATTCACACTCGCAATCTGATGTTGGGCAATATTTTTTTATCTTATCTCTTTTAGCCGTTACAACTACAGTGTCTCGAGCAGGTTTTGATAATGTATTAACACGTTTTATTGCGCTAGCGAATAAAGATCAAAATTACCCCTTATTAACGGCAGTTTATCAATTTATTTTTACTAAGGTAATGGCATTTACATTAATCGCTGCAAGCTCAATTGCATCCGTGTCCTATTTGTTATTTTCGCTATCATATATAGAAAGTGGTCAATTGAACCTCTTGTTAATCGCAGCTTTCTTAATGATATTTTTGAATATGAATATTGTTTTTGTACAGTGTTATCAAGGCATCAAAAAGTCTTTTAAGTACGCCTTATTTAATGCACTTTCAAGAGTCTTACTGTTTGTTTTTTTAATTTTTAGTTTACTGTTTTATCAACAAATGAGTTTACTTTCCTTATTGTTATTTTACGGTTCCGCTAACATTATTGCCGCTTTGATAAGTTATGTTTTCTGGAAAAAGGAAACTTGTGTCATAAAAATGAGCAATACTGCAATCGTACCAAAGAAAGCCATACTCAAAAGTGCTAATACTTTATGGGGAGTTTCAATATTTGCAATTATTATGTCTAATGGAGCGGCTGTATTACTTGGGTTTATATCTCAACCAGAAGAAGTCGCATTATTTGCAGCAGCTAATAGGATTGCGTTATTAGTGTCATTTATATTAATAGCAGTCAATGGCATACTTTCCCCTAAGTTCGCAGAACTTTCTAATGATGTAAATAGTGAAAGCGGCCGAATTAAACTGCAAGGGGTCTACCGTTCATCTACAGGGTTAATGTTAATTATAACCTTACCTCTTTTTATTCTTATTTTTTATTATTCTAAATTTATACTTTCACTTTTCGGTCAGGAATATATATCTGGCGTGAGTGTATTACGGCTTATTATTGGCGCTTTCTTTGTTAAAGTTTTAGTCGGATCAGTAGGGCAGTTATTAGTGATGACAGGGAATGAAAGGTATCAACGTAGATGCTTAACTATTTCAGTCATTATTTTATTAGTGTTATTGTTTTCAGTTGTACCGAGTTATGGTGCCCTAGGTGCATCTTTTGCTGTGTTTTGTGCAGTGGTAGTTAATAATTTATTGGGATTGTTTTATGTCCGCCGTAAGCTTAACATTTCATTGTTGTAAATAAAGGATGTATGTGTGTCAATTTTAACTACTTTCATAAAGCATTATAGAGCTCGCAAAGCGTTATTAACTCAATATGCCGATGAGGAAAGTGTCTTTATTTATCAAATGGGGAAAGTAGGCTCAACTTCTCTAGAAAACGCTATCCCGCAAGGTATCCATATTCATGCCTTTTATAGTAAGAATAATACGTGTCCTATCAGGCAAGCTGCTTTATCTAAGCTAGGTATAAAACGTTTTTTTTATATCCTTGAACGGGAAATTATGCAGTATTTACTTAGAAGGGTGTTTAAGAAACGTAAAAGCACTAAAATAATTACTATCGTACGGGATCCAATAGCAAGAAATATGTCGATGTTTTTTCATGATTTAGATGCCTATTTATTTTCTGTACATTCTAATTTTATGAATACTCGACGAGCTCCACTACCTACGAGAAGTCAGCCAAAATCATTACTTACAAAGGTATTTAATGAAGCGTTTGACCATGACTATCCTCTTAATTGGTTTGACAATGAATTTAAGCCTATGACCAATATTGATGTGTTTTCCAAACCTTTTAAAAGAGAACAAGGTTATAGTCTTTTTGAATCAGATACACTATCAGTATTATTAATGTCGACTGAGAAACTGGCACAACTAACGCCAGTGATATCAGATTTTTTAGGTTATAACGTTATGGTCAGCAAAGAGAATAGTGCTCAAAGCAAATGGTATTCCGATATTTACTCTGACTTTAAAGTACATTATACAATGCCCGTAGATATAGAAAATAGAATAAAATCAAGTAAATATTTTAAACACTTTTATCAATAAGTTAATAAGTAAAGCGTAAAGGAGAATATAATGCATATTCAGCACCACGGAGCGGTGAATGGCGTAACTGGCTCATGCCATCAATTAATGATTAATCAACAAAATTCACTATTGGTTGACTGTGGTCTCTTTCAAGGGGCTGAAGTAACTAATGAGGATAGAGAAAATACGTTAGCCATTGCGTTTGATATTCGCACAGTTCAAGCGCTTATTGTTACCCATTGCCATATTGACCATGTTGGTCGCATTCCTTATTTATTAGCCGCAGGGTTTACTGGTCCTATTTACGCTACTGAAGCGACGGCAAGCTTATTGCCATTAGTGATAGAAGATGCGTTAAAGGTTGGTGTAACACGTAATGCAAAAATTATTGACGCCTGTCTTCAACGATTAAAGCAACAGTTAGTGCCTGTGCCTTATAAACAATGGGTTGAAATACCCTTTACAGCATCCTCTTTGTCGAATATTGCTGGTGTGAAAGTCAAGTTTCAACCAGCAGGGCATATTTTAGGATCTGCTTATGTTGAAATAGATTGTCCCTTTAAAAAAATGATTGATAAAAAGTCAGAACGGATCGTTTTTTCGGGTGATTTAGGCGCACCCTATGCACCTTTGCTTGCGGCACCTAAAGCCCCTTATCGTGCCGATGTTTTAGTGATTGAGTCTACCTATGGTGATAAATTACACGAAAGCCGCAAACAACGTAGTGCTAGGTTAAAACAAGTAATAGAACATGCGGTGCAAGATAATGGTGTGATACTAATACCCGCGTTCAGTATTGGACGGACGCAAGAATTATTATACGAATTTGAACAGATTATTCATCAAGCACATAAGTCGACAACCGATAATATTTGGCAGTCGATTGAGGTTATTGTTGATTCTCCGATGGCGGCTAATTTTACCAAGCAATATCGACAATTTAAAAGCTTGTGGGATAAAGAAGCATTAAATAAAGTTAATCATCAGCGGCATCCGCTAAACTTTGACCAGCTAGTGACGATAGACTCCCATGAAGAGCATATACGCACCGTTAATTATTTAGCCAACCGTAATAAAGCAGCAATAGTTATTGCCGCTAGTGGTATGTGTGCAGGCGGTCGTATTGTTAATTACTTAGAACGCTTTTTAAGTGATAAAACGGCAGATGTGGTTTTTGTCGGTTATCAAGCTGAAGGTACGCTAGGACGTGATATTCAACATTATGGTCCTAAAGGCGGCTATGTTTATGTCAATGGTAAACGTATTACTATTAACGCATGCATTCATACCATTAGTGGTTACTCTGCCCATGCGGATCAAAAAGATTTAGTGAATTTTGTTAAACGTATGAAGATAAAACCAAGAGAAATAAAAATTGTCCATGGAGATAATAATGCAAAGTTAGTTTTAGGTGCTTTATTTGATAAAATATTACCCAATGCCAATATTATAATTCCGAATGGCGTTTAGTTTGTTGCTTATTAATTTTTGATTCCTTTCTATCCTGTGGTGTTAGTCTGTTCTTTAATGTAAGATCTGCGTGATTTTTTTGTCGAGTAATTTTTTTGAATATACTTATTTTAACTAATATGTGCAAAACTGAAGCTGAACCATCTTCTGGTTTATATGTTCGTAGGCAGTTTGAATTCTTAAAATGTCATCCTGATAATCAATTTACTTTTGACTATTATGAAATGCCTAAAAGTTGTAAGCAGACCGACTCTGCAGTTAAACGATATTTGGGTTTTTTCTTCGCTTTTGTAAAGCAGCATATATTCAGCCGTAAAAAGTATGCGCTATTGCATGTACATTTTTATTTCCCAACAATATTGTTGGCTGTTTTTTATAAATGTTTCCGTTCCCCATCAACTAAAATTGTTGTTACTTTTCATGGAAGTGATATATATGGTTATCGAAATTTTGCTTGGTGGTATCGTGCTTGTTTTCGATTCGTAGATTATTCTATTTTTGTTAGCCGCTCCCTAAAGAACAGTTTTTTTAAACTCAAAACTAAACATGAGGTTTTTTGTGCGGGTATTGACCCTATTTTTTATCCACAAAAAAAATCAATTAAGTATGAGTTTATTTTTGTTGGGCATCTTGATGAAAATAAAGGCGTCCATCGCTTAGTTGAATTAATCAAAAAATTACCTCAAACTAAAAAATTACTTATAGTTGGGCATGGGCCATTATCCGAGTATGTGCAACGTAATATTAAAAATGATAATGTTACACTTTTTTCCAAATGTGCTCCTTACGAACTCGTATCGCTATACCTTGAATCTAAATGGTTAATTAATTTAAGTCATAATGAATCTTTTGGTTTGACTATGGCTGAAGCTTTAGTGTGCGGGGTTCCTGTTGTCGCTACATGTACCGACGGTGCATTAGAGCAGATTGAAAATAATGTTAATGGTTTTTTAATAGACCAAAAAAGTGATGTTATTGAAAAACTTATTGACCTGACTTCATCTGTTTCGGCTAATGATTATCGTAAAATGGAAAAAAGCGCGATAAAACATAAAGAAAAATGTTCTATTGATGTCGTTACTGAAAGAAATTTAACCATATATCGGGATCTATTACTGTAAATGAAAAAAAATAATCTAATTCCTATCCCTGTTGGTGGTATTCCAGTTATTCCGTTTCAAAATATTGAACAAGTGAGTAAAATGGTTGTTTCAGAGGGAGGGGATGTTAAACAAGGTGTAGCTATTGCAATTAACCCAGAAAAAATACTAAAGAGTATGGAATCTGTAGAAGTTAAACGGATATTGCAAAATGCAACAATTCCTTATGCCGATGGAATTGGTGTTGTTAAGGTATTAGAGCAAAAAACTAACGTTAAGCTTTCAAGAATTCCTGGTGTACAACTTTGGCGCGCTATCGTAGAAAGAGCAAGCCTTTTTGAAAAGCGAGTTTACTTGCTGGGTAGTAACGAAGAAACATTAAAAATATGTGTGGCTAATTTAAAAGCTGAATATGGTACAAATATTGTGGGTTATCAACATGGCTATTTTGAAAATAAGACTCAAGAAATAGAAAAAATAAAGAGTAGTCAAGCTGATGTAGTAATCATTGCGCTAGGTTCTCCAAAACAAGAATTATTTATTGAAGAATGTAGAAAGGTTCACCATAATGCTTTTTATATGGGAGTGGGTGGCAGCTTCGATGTTTACTCAGGACGGGTTAAAAGAGCACCAAAATGTTGGATTAACCTTAATTTAGAGTGGCTTTATAGATTATTAAAAGAACCTAAGCGTTTAATTAGGCAATTAAGTTTATTGAAGTTTGTGTATTTGTATTTATTAAGGAAGTTATAAGTGATGACGTTGCTAGTATTTACAGTAGATAAATTGTTGACTGTTTTTGTTAATACTTGCGTTTTAGTTGTCGTATTTTTTTTATATGGTTGTGGAAGTGATAAACCATCAACTACAACTGTATTTGATGTTTACACTTATAATGGCGATAGCTGGCAGTTAATACTAACGTGAGAGGCGATAGAAAATCTGACCTATGTCGATCATGTTTGGGTATATCAAGGAAAGGAAACAACAGCGAGAACATACTGTTTTAATGATTTGCTTAAGACTACCAAAAAATTGAAGCTATCATTAGTTTTGCCTGACAGTAATCTCATCGCATTAAAAGAAGTCAACGTTCATTATTCTAGAGAAAAGATAGAAAATGAATTATTAAATATATATCAAAGTTGGAATACTAACTAAATTTGTGGTTACTGGAGAGTTGCATGAAGCAATTTGTGTTGGATGATGACGTTTTATCTATTTCGTCATTTTTAGGGGTTTTTTGGCGTTGGAAGTGGTTGATTATTGTTATTACTACTTTAAGCGCAGGTCTTTCTGCGTTTTATGCAATTAGTCAACCCGATGTTTATAGAGCACATATCATTGCAGTAACACCTGATGATAAAGGTGGCAATCCTATGTCTGCATTATCAGGACAGTTAGGGGGGTTAGCCGGTATTGCTGGAATAAGTCTGGGAGGTTCTTCGGATAAAAAACTTGAGCAAATTAAAGAGTTAATTCGTTCACGTAGTTTTTTACAAGGTTTTATTGAGAAACATGGTCTTGTTGTTGATATTCTGGCTGCAATTGACTGGGATAAAGCTCAAAATCGCATTATTTATGATGAAACTTTATATGATGAAAAAAATCATAAATGGGTGAGGACTCCACCTCCGGGGAAGGCTGTTGTACCTACTGCATGGGAAGCATACCCTGTGTTATTAACTAAAATTAATAGTGAAGCATTAGTTAAAAAAAATATGTTTAAGTTATCTGTAGATCATTTTTCTCCATACAAAGCAAAGGAATGGACAGAATTATTACTCTCTGATATCAATGAACTTTATCGAATTCGAAGTAAAGAGGAAGCGGAAAATAGTATAAGTTATTTGAAAGGAGCCCTTGAAAAAACAAATATTGCTGAAGTAAAAACAATGTTTTATGGATTGTTGGAAGATCAAATTAAAGGGGATATGCTATCTGAAGTACGCAAAGAGTTTGCATTAGAAACGTATTCACACGCTGTGTTACCTGAAGACAAAGATCATCCTAAAAGGGCAATGATTTGTATTATTGGTACTCTTTTAGGTGGTATTTTTTCATTGATAATTGTGTTGATTGTTAATTACTTTGTATCGTCTCGACAATTGAATAAATAATATGTCGGTCTTTGATAAGTTACTTGGTCAAGCTAAGTATTTGCTCGGAAGTAATCTATTTTCAGCAGGACTAAATTTCTTATCAATTTTAATGTTAGTGAAAATTCTAGATATTAAATCTTTTGGTGTTTTTACTTTATTACAGGCTTATGTTTTAGTCTTTGCCGGTGTATTTAATCCTCAGGCATGGCAAGGTCTTATTAAGTATCTTGCAAACAATGAGCATCACTTCATAGCAATTATTAGACATACTATTTACTATGATTTATTAATGGCAATAATTGGTGGCGTTAGTGCATTTTTTGGCGCTAGCTTTTATATTCAATTAATGAACATAGACCCGCAGTACCTCACTTTACTTCAATTGATGTGTCTTTATGTTTTATTTAATCAATTGAGCACATCTATTGGATTATTGCGTTATTTTGATGAATTTAAAAAACTTGCGTTACAGAATATTGTTGCAAGTTTAGTTATGTTTTTCAGTGTGACTATCGGATGGTTGATGGAGTTTTCACTTTCATATTTTTGCATAATGGCTATATTTTCATTGGTAATGGGGAACTTTATTATTAATATCTATAGCTTTTTATTGTTTAAAAAAAGATTCAAACCTACTTGTGAACCACTTCCCAAATCTAAAGCAAACGCTTTGTTGAAATTTAATATTTTTGCCCATTTAACTAATATTGTTGATATTCCAGTTAAACAATTAGACACGGTTTTAGTTGGCTACTTTCTATCTGCGGAGGTTTCGGGTGTGTTTAAACTGATTAAACAGATTGGTACTATAACAACTAAATTTACAGGACCTGTTACTCAGGTTTTATACCCTGAAGTGAATAAATGTTTAGCAAGTAATGATGTAGATAAGTTGAGTTTTGTGTTTTGGAAATTTACTTTTGTGATTGGCTGTATTGCAATTCCATCTGCTATCATTTTAGGGATCACAAGTAGTTATTGGATACCTATTGTTTTTACACCATATTATGCTAACTATTCATTTGAGTTAGCATGTTATTTAGTGGTACATGCGGTTTCAGTATCTTTCTTAGCTGTTCACCCCACATTTTTAGCACTAGGATATATTAAGCGATTATTACTAATTACTATTGTTGCTAATGCGCTTTTCGTTATTGGGGTAATGTTTTTAGCTCCATTTTGGGGGTTGAAAGGGGTGATATTTGCTATATTTATACAATACTCTGTAACTGTTTTATGTAAACTTATACCTGTGATGAATAAAATGCGAAAACACACTAAAGAAGTGCTTTTATGAAGGTTTTACATTATTCACCGAAATTTTCTGTAACTTCAGAGACGTTTATTTATGATCAAATCATTACATTGCAACAGTTAGGGGTAGAGTGCTCGGTTGTCACTAATAAAAGAATGAATGTTTTAGAGCGTCCCTTTGATCCTATATTTATTCTACCTTTTAAAAAATTAATATCGGAAAGGGTCACGCAAAAGTTCGCTTTTGGAAAGCGATTTGAGTTATTACCTTTTTTTATTAATTATGCTGATTGGAAGGGGATACTGCATTCCTTATCGCCAGATTTAATTCATTGCCATACAGGTAACGCGGTCAAAGCTTGGTATCATATACGTGCTAAACTTAATTGTAATTTACCCTTACTTATTTCACTACATGGTTCAGATGTGACAATGGAACCTTTCTTAAAAAAAAGCTATCGACAATGTTTAATGTCTATTGCTCAAGATTGCAATGTTCTTTGGACTGTTCCTTCTGATTTTTTAAAAAAGAAAGCGATTGATGTGTTTCATATTAATCCTTCAAATATTATTGTAGTAAATAATGGGTTTAATGATAAGTTCGATTCAAGTCAAACAGAACCCCTACCCACAAATGATGAAATTAAAATATTATCCATTGGTCGATTTATTTCTTGTAAAGGACATGAATACATATTAAGGGCTATGCCAGAATTACTTGAGTGTTATCCTAGCTGTACACTTACTATAGTAGGTGATGGTCCGTTATTTGAAGCAAATGTAAAACTAGCCCAAGAACTAAATATTAAAGAGAAGGTTACTTTTATTCGTTCATTACAGCACAAAGAAATAGCAGAATTAATGAGAGAACATCATTATTATGTTCAACCATCTATTAGAGACGAATTAACCTTACAAGAGGAGTCGTTTGGAGTTGCAGCATTAGAAGCTATTGCATCAGGCTTGCCTGCCGTTGTAACAAATTGTGGGGGGTTACCTGAAGTCATTGCTTTATTGCCTGATGAATATGGTAAAGTCGTCCCTCAAAAAGATGCCAGTTCTATCACACAGGCACTTAAAATATTAATAAAAAATAATAAACGTATTCCTGATAATTGGGTTCACTTAGTAAAGGATAAATTTTCAATGGAAAATAATGCTTTGCAAATACAGTCGCTTTACAAACTACTAATACAGTAGTTAGTGGCTGTTGATAAGTAGTTCATTGAATAATAATAGTAGGAGAGGATGTTGAAATATAGAGCCATTTATATATTCTTGAAATTATCATCAACAATCTTGAGAGTTAATATACCAAAACTAAATGATGCTATAAAAAAATATGGTTATTTAGCTAATTTACAAAAATATAGAGCGCTTGGAGCTGAAATAGGTGAAAAGTCTATTCTAATTAATTGCACGTTATCAAGCTCTAGTAAAGGGGACTCTTTCGTTATTGGAAAAAATTGCACGATAACAGGTACAACATTACTTGCTCATGATGCTTCTCCAAGCCTTTTTTTGCCAGAATTAGTTAAGCGAGAATTTCCCTATTTACCTAGTAGTAGATTAAGTTATCGAGAGCCTATTTCTATTGGGGATAATGTTTTTATTGGTTGGGGCTCAATTGTCTTACCTGGGGTTTGTATTGGCAACAATGTTGTAGTTGGGGCAGGAAGTGTTGTTACAAAAAATATCCCTGATAATAGTGTAGTCGCGGGTAATCCAGCAAAAGTCATTAAACCGATAGAAGATTATATTACTAACTATAAAAAGGTGCTTAAAACCTACCCGGAAAGATTTTAATGAGATCTACTTTAACTGGTGATTTTGCTTCCCCTCTTTTTATAAAAGCTATATTCATCGCGTTATCATTTATTCTTTGGATAGATGCATTTACTGGCATGATTCAGTTTTATGCAGGCGTAGATTTAAAGTTATCCCTTATTTATAAGTTGCCTTTAATTGGGGCACTTATTGTAGTTATTGGGCTTTATTCGAGGTTAACTTTTTCTTTAATTCTTTTGTCTATTTTCATTTTGATCCTTGGTCCATTATATCGATTTAGCTTTGATCCTAAAATAGGATTTCTTGCTAATGATTTATCTCTTGCCATAAAGTTAATTACCCCATTTATCGCCTTTTATTTTTGTCGGATAGTCGCCACACAGTTTCCTAATATTATCGGGTCGTATGGTATTAAGGCGCTTTGGATCAATTTTTATGCTGTTGTATTTAACTTGATAATTGGAGCGTTAGGTTATGGTTATCCAAGTTATAGTGGAGGCGAAAATGGTGAAGGGATTGGTGTCAACGGATTTTATATTGCGGGAAATGAGCTGAGCGGCTGTTTTGTTTTACTTTTTGCATTTGTAATGCATAGCTTATGGAACTCAAAGCGTTTTTTTTATTACCCTATGTCAGTGTTCACCTTAATTTGCGGCGCATTAATTGCTACAAAAACTGCGATATTTGCTTCTTTATTATTAGTATTTGCAATTCCTATTTTCAACGAAAGAGAGAATATATTTAAGTTAACCAAACTAAAAGTGAAATTATTTTTACCTTTATTTGTAATAGTTGCTTTGGCTGTATACTTCATTATCGATTTTTTAATGGTTGTAGGTTTATATGATAAAGTGATTTGGGTTATTGAAGAAAAAGGCATATGGGGACTTATTTTATCTGGTAGAGTGGAGTTTTCTAATCAAGTTTTAGAGGTTTTCTTTTGGTCATCAGGTTGGTTTGAGTACCTTTTTGGTATAGGTACTATTGGCATGTCAGATTATTTTAATACTAAATATTCTGCGGAAGTCGATCCGGTGGATATCTTTGTATATTTTGGTGTCTTAGGGAGTGTTATTGTCTATATGTATACCATTATTATGATGCTACCATCATTACGTTTATTAAATAAAAATAAGTATTTACCTCCTATTATTGTACTCGTTAATATTTTGCTATTGTTGTTGTCTGTATTTAGTGGACATATATTAAATTCAGGCATGTTGGGGCTTTTATGGGGCATGTTTAATGGTCTAGTTTATGTTAAAATTGTCGAATCCAAATAGAGTTAGCTAATTTTTACCCTTTTTTACTTTTGATCCCGTTGTGATGAGTCTCAGCGAACGGTAGCATTTCCATAATGTTAACTTGTTGAATTTTGAATGTAGAATTACTGACTATATGTTAATGCCTGATTTTAGTATAAGTATATGATGAAAAAAGATTTACCTTCAATTTTAATTACTAGCAACTTGTATAAACCTAATATTGGTGGGGTAGAAAACTCACTGACTCATTTAGCTGATGCCTATATAACACTTGGCTATCAGCCAATTATTGTTGCTAGTGATATTAATTCTACTACAAATGAAGTATTACCTTTCTATGAAGAAGTGAATGGCACCTTTATTTATCGTTACAGCACTAAGACAAAATTTACCTTCTTGGGTGTGAAGTTACCATTAATGTTATCTGTTATATTTAACGCGATTGTTTTATATAAAAAAATACACCAAGAATATAAGCCACATATTACAATTACTCGGTATCATTTCAATCAATTGTTAGCTAAAACAGCTGGTTTAAGCAATATTATTTATTTAGTTCCAGGCGTAGTCAAGTTTCAAAATACCTCAAAAAATATTGCTGATAGTAATGTCAAGAGCTATGTAAAACGCCTTTATCATATGGGGTTGCAATATTTAGCCCTTAGGTTATCTGATAGAGTTTCTGTTTTTAGTAATAATATGATCGATCAAGTAAACGCTGTTAAAAAACAGAAGTTTAAACCGCTTTTGACCAAACCTGGCGTTGATGGCAATAGATTTTTTCCAAAGACCTATCAAGAAAAGTTGTTGCTTAGGGATAAGCTTGATTTGAAGTGTGATGGTAAAGTATTTCTTTGTATTGGCCGTTTTGTTAAAGCAAAAGGTATTGATATAGCTATTAAAGCTTTTGCTCAAAAAAAATCCAGTGGAGACCATTTATGGGTTGTAGGAGATGGTCCATTATCTCATGATTATCAAGAGCTAGTAGAAGGTCTGGGGTTAACCCAGCATGTAAAGTTTTTAGGTGTTCAAGAAAAACCTGAAAATTTTTATTCAGCTGCGGACTTTTTTATCATGTCTTCAATTTATGAACCATTAGGACAAACTATTTTAGAAGCTATGTCTTCAGGGCTTCCTGTTTTAGCATTTAAACCGGGAAAAGATGTTAATACGGCTTCAAATGAGTTGATGACAGACGAGCACTGTTTGTATATCGATGATTTAGATATTACTCAGATGGCTGCGGCGATAGATGAAGTGGTGAATTGGCAACAAGAAAAATACCAAAAAGTATCTAATCATTGTCGAAATCATGTTTTAGCTAATTACACTTGGGCTTCGTTAGCAACTAATTTGGTTAATGAGTTTGTTGAACCTAATTATTCCCCCTTAGTGAGTGTTTATATTCCTACTAAAAATAGACTTGATTTGCTTCAAAGGGCGATTAAAAGTGTTGAAGAACAAACCTATAAGAATATTGAAATAGTTGTTGTTGATGATGGTTCAGTTGATGGAACTAAATCTTGGTTAAAAGCACAGCAAGTGATAAATTCTAAATTAAAAATTATACTGTTAGAACAGTCTATAGGTGCGCCTAATGCAAGAAATAAAGCAATTCAAACCGCGAGTGGAGAGTTAATTACTGGTTTAGATGATGATGACTACTTTCTACCTAAAAGAATAGAACACCTAGTTACGAAGTATGACTCCAAATATGCGTTTGTATGTTCTGGATATTTTTGGAGTTACGGTAAAAATAAAATTAAGCTTAATAATGATGAGAAACTCATTACTTTGTCTGATCAGCTTTATAAAAATTACGCGTCTAATCAAGTGTTAATTAATCGTCAAAAACTTATCTCGGTAGGTGGCTATGATGGTAGTTTTGTTTCATGTCAAGATTGGGATTTATGGACGAAAATAATTAAAACATACGGTTCTGCATTAAGAATATCTGAAGTTGATTATGTAATAGATGTTAATCATGGGAATAATCGTATTACCGATAATACCAATAGAGTAAAAGGTTTTGAGCAGTTTAAGGATAAGTACATTAACTTAATGAGTAAGGCCCATCTTAAATCTATTACTTTTCATATTCTTGTTGCTAAAGGTGAAAAGTTTACCTTCAAAATGTTAATTCAATATGCCACCTTACCAATGTTCAATAGAAATGTGAAATACTGGTTAAGTTCGGCTTTCCCAAAAATAGCAAAGTGGCGGTTAGATCGATTACGTCAAAAGTAATCGTTTGGTATTTTATCATTTAGACGTCAATACGTAATGTTTAATAATTATGAATTGTTCTGTTTGTTATAATTACGTGTGTATATATTTACGACAAAATAATAGTTTTAGGGGGTTAGCCACTAAAAAATAAAGTGCAAAGCTTCCTAATAATGCGAACAGTAAATAGATAAACTCTTGCCTAGCAAAAAACAGAAAAGGTGGTGTTAGTATAATTAATTTTAATATGTTTAATATGAACTTTTCGGGAGCTGAAAATTTAGTTTGTGCTGCTGTCAGTAGTACTTGTCGCTCTCTTGGTGAGTACTCTGCTAATTCGGGTAGTTGCTTTGATGATAAATAAAGTGGCATAACTTGTCTTTACTGTTTTCTTTTAATTCTATCGTAATAAATGGCAATAGACATTACTAATTTTTATCACTATCACCAATATCTTTGTTTTCAATTTATAATCACAAACCAGTACCTAAATTGTGGATTTTTTGATAGAATCGCGGCAATTTTAGAACTGTAGGTATTTATAGATGAATGTTATTGAAGCTAACTTCGATGCTAAGGGCAAAAAATTTGCCATTGTTGTTTCTCGTTTTAACAGCTTTGTTGTTGATCGTTTACTTGAAGGTGCAGTAGATACCCTTATTCGTCATGGCAATGTTGCTGATGATGACATTACTGTAATTAAAGTGCCAGGCGCATATGAATTACCTCTTGTTGCAAAAAAAGCGGCTAAAAGTGGTACATTCGATGCGATTATTGCTATTGGTGCGGTAATTCGTGGTGGTACTCCGCATTTTGATTTTGTTGCTGGTGAGTGTAATAAAGGGCTAGCGCAAGTGTGTTTAGACTCAGAAATTCCTGTGTCATTTGGCGTAATTACTACCGATAGTATTGAACAAGCCATTGATCGTGCTGGCCTTAAAGTAGGTAATAAAGGTGGTGAAGCTGCCCTTAGTGCATTAGAAATGGTTAATGTTCTTTCTCAGCTATAATTTAGCTAAATAAATTTTTTGGAGTGGCTTTGTGAAACCAACCCCTAGAAGAAAAGCGCGTGAATTAGCGGTGCAAGCAGTTTATTCATGGCAAATGAGTAAGAATTCAGTGACTGATGTTGAAGTACATTTTCTCACTGAAAATGCTAAACGTCGTTTTGATATTGAATATTTTCAACAATTATTTCGTGGTGTTACTTCTCGTGTTAGTGAATTAGATGCTGAAATTTCTCCGCATGTCGACCGTCCTATCGATGAAATTGATCATATTGAAAAAGCAATAATTCGTGTTGGCGTGTTTGAATTAAAAGACTGTCCCGATGTTCCTTATCGTGTGGTTATTAATGAAGCGATTGAGCTGGCTAAATTATTTGCTGCCGATGACAGTCATAAGTTTGTCAATGGTGTGTTAGATAAAACGGTAAAAAGTATTCGCCCGCAAGAGTAAGCGATAATCGCTATTAAAGTATAAAGATAAGGCGTAACGTTTGATTACGCCTTTTGTTTTTAAGGATGATGCGCTGTCTTAAAAAAAGTTTTATCAAAAAATAAAAAAGACAGTTAACGATACAAATTATTATGAAAGAGTTTGAATTAATAAAAAATTATTTCACAGAGCAAGCGGTGAAACGAAAAGATGTTTTACTTGGCATTGGCGACGATTGTGCCATTGTTATCCCTTCTGAAAAACAAAATATTGCAATCACCACCGACACATTAGTTGCCGGAGTACATTTTCCATTAGATACTCCTCCTCGCGCAATAGGGCATAAAGCGGTAGCGGTTAATTTGTCAGATCTTGCCGCTATTGGCGCAGAGCCTAGCTGGATTTCTGTAGCCATTACTTTACCCGAAATTGAAGAGCTTTGGGTGTCAGAGTTCTGTGCTGGGTTATTTGATCTGTGTGAATACTATAATGTACACGTAATTGGTGGAGATACTACCCAAGGCCCGTTAAGTATAACGATAACTGCTCAAGGTTTAATCCCTGTGGGTCAAGAAATGCTCAGAACTGGAGCTAGATCAGGTGATTGGTTATATGTTACAGGTCAACTAGGTGATGCCGCACTAGCGCTATCGCATATACAAAAAAATATAGTACTTAAAGATTCGGTTTTTGCGCAAGTGAAAGAAAAGTTAGACTATCCAACCCCTCGCGTCTTAGCTGGACAGGCATTAAGAAATTACGCTTCATCGGCTATCGATTTATCTGATGGTTTGATTGCCGATCTTACTCATATGTGTCGTTCTTCTAGCATAGGTGCAAATATAGTATTAGAAAATTTACCTTTATCTGATGCTTTAGTTGAGGCACTAGGCGAAGAAAAAGCTATTGAAATGGCATTGTCGGGTGGCGATGATTATGAATTACTCTTTGCTGTTAGTGAAGATAAAAAAGTAGGGATGGAAACAGCCTTAGCTAATACAGGCGTTAAGTTTACTTGTATTGGTCAACTTAATCCGAGTGAAAAAGTTACCACTACATTAAACAGTAAACCTACCATTATTAATGTAAAAGGTTTTGAGCACTTTGAAAAAAATGACTAAGCCAGCGAATAATAAAGTTAACTTTACATTATCAGACCCAATACAATTCTTTGCGTTAGGTTTTGGTAGTGGGTTAGCGCCTAAGGCGCCAGGTACTTTTGGTACCTTGGCAGCTATTCCTATTTTTTACTTAATGTCTTTTCTTGATGTTTATAGCTATGCAGCCATAGTGCTTGTCATGGCCGTTATTGGTGTTTATTTTTGTGGTCATGCAGCTAAGCGTGTTGGCGTACATGATCATCCTGCGATTGTTTGGGATGAATTTGTTGGCTATTTAATTACTATGTTTATGATCCCGTGGTCATGGCATGCTGTGTTATTAGGTTTTATTTTATTTCGTATATTTGACATTTTTAAACCTTGGCCGATTTCTTATTTAGATAAAAATTGTCACGGTGGTTTTGGCATTATGATAGATGATGTTGTTGCTGGTTTTGCTTCATTTTTATGTATGTATATCATTTATTTAGCATAATTTTAAAAGAAAGAGTTATTAATGAAAATTACTGTAGTAGGTACGGGATATGTAGGGTTGTCGAATGCCTTATTATTAGCCCAGCATAATGATGTGGTTGCACTTGATATTGTTGCTGAACGTGTTGCAATGATTAATAAAAGAGTTTCCCCTATACAAGATGTTGAAATAGAAAGCTATTTATCAAATCCAGAGATTAACCTTAGTGCTACTTTAGATAAGGTATTGGCATATGAAAATGCTGACTTTGTTATTATTGCTACGCCAACGGACTATGACCCTAAGACTAATTATTTTAATACTAAGTCAGTAGAGGCTGTTATTGATGAGGTTATCTCAATTAATGCCAAAGCAATAATGGTGATTAAGTCGACGGTTCCTGTGGGCTTTACTCGCAGTATGAAAGAGAAGCATCAAACAGATCGTATTATTTTCTCCCCTGAATTTTTACGAGAGGGGAAAGCGCTTTATGATAATTTATATCCTTCTCGTATAATTGTTGGTGCCAATTGCGATAAAGCGAAAACGTTTGCTGCTTTATTACAGCAAGGTGCTATTAAAAAAGATATCGCGGTCTTATTTGCTCGTTCTACGGAGGCAGAAGCAACTAAATTATTTGCCAATACTTATTTAGCGATGCGTGTTGCTTATTTTAATGAGTTAGATAGTTACGCAGAGTCTCATGGGTTAGATAGTAGGCAAATCATTGAAGGAGTAGGTTTAGATCCTAGGATAGGTACTCATTATAATAACCCTTCATTTGGTTATGGAGGATACTGTTTACCTAAAGATACTAAGCAGCTGTTAGCTAATTATCAAGATGTGCCTAATAGTATGATCAAAGCTATTGTTGATGCTAATAAAACGCGTAAAGACTTCATCGCGAACTCTATTATTAAAAGGCAGCCTAAGGTAGTTGGTATTTACCGATTAATCATGAAAGCTGGCTCTGACAACTTCAGAGCATCGTCTATTCAAGGCGTGATGAAACGCATACAAGCAGAAGGGATTGAAGTTATTATTTACGAACCTGAGCTTAGTGTTGATTCATATAGTGATGCGCGAGTGGTAAACGATTTGGATGAGTTCAAATCTGTGTCTGATGTTATTGTTTCTAATCGTATGGCAGATGTTTTAAAAGATGTGGCAGATAAAGTTTATACCCGTGATTTATTCGGGAATGATTAATTTGTAGGTAAGTATTTATGCCGACAAAAAGCTATATTTTCAATTGGTTATTCTGTCGGTTTTTTGATGTTGCTGTTGGGCTAAAACCCAACCTACAATAAATCTCTGTAGGTTGGAATTAATGGCAACATTGGAAAGAAAATAACCGTTTCACTCAAAAAAATAGGGAATTTAAATTCCCTATTCATCAATTAATGTAATATTCTTGCTTTAATCGTCCCGTCAATTTGTTTCAATTCACGTAACGCTTTCTCACTGTCTTCCACTTCAATATCTACTACAACATAACCAATTTTTGCATCCGTTTGTAAGTATTGAGCCGCGATGTTGATATGATGCTCTGCAAACGCTTGGTTAATTTTCGTCAGAATACCCGGTTGGTTGTGATGGATATGAAGTAGACGACGCGCGCCGGCGTGTTCTGGCAATGATACTTCAGGAAAGTTAACTGCCGATAAGGTTGAACCATTATCTGAGTATTTTGCCAATTTACTTGCTACTTCTAAACCAATGTTTTCTTGTGCTTCTTTGGTACTGCCACCAATATGCGGCGTTAAAATGACATTATCAAAAGCACGTAAAGGTGAAACAAACTCCTCCGCATTACCTTTCGGCTCTGTTGGGAATACATCAATTGCGGCACCAGAAACTTTCTTAGCGGTTAATGCTTCGGCAAGGGCGTCAATATCTACCACGGTACCGCGTGAAGCGTTAATAAATACAACGCCGTCTTTCATTACTTCAAATTCAGCCGCGCCCATCATATTTTGCGTTTGTACAGTTTCAGGTACATGTAAACTGATGACATCTGATTCTTTTAATAACGAGGTTAATGTTGAAGTCTGACTGGCATTTCCAAGTGGTAGTTTAGTTTCAATGTCATAGAAACGTACTTTCATACCTAAGGTTTCTGCAAGAATACCTACCTGCATACCAATATGTCCGTAACCAATAATACCAAGGGTTTTTCCTCTAGCTTCTACAGAGCCAGCGGCTGATTTATTCCAAACCCCACGGTGTGCTTGTGCACTTTTTTCTGGGATCCCACGTAACAATAGCAGTAACTCACCAATAACTAGTTCGGCAACTGAACGAGTATTTGAAAACGGGGCATTAAATACAGGTATACCGCGTTTTTGCGCAGCGGCTATATCTACTTGGTTAGTGCCAATACAAAAACAGCCAATAGCGACTAATTTTTTTGCATGACTTAATACTTTTTCTGTTAACTGAGTACGAGAACGAAGACCAATAAAGTGTACAGAAGCGATTTTTTCAATGAGCTCTGGCTCACTCAGAGAAGTTTTAATATATTCAATATTTGTGTAGCCTTTGGACTTTAATTCTTCCAATGCACTTTGGTGAACACCTTCTAGTAATAAAATTTTAATTTTATCTTTTGCTAACGAATTTTTCTTCATGGTTAACGTTCTCTTAGTTATTTTTCTTTTAGATGGCTAGATATCTAAAACTACGCAACTAAACTAGCATATAGTGCATAAACTCTAAAGCGTTATTTTATAATTTTAGCGCCTTGTGCTGTGCCTAATATCAAAATGTCTGCACATCGATGTGCAAAGATGCCATTGGTAACAACACCTACTAGCGAATTGATGTCTGATTCAAGCTTTTTAGGATCAATGATATCTAAGTTATACACATCGAGAATAACATTACCATTATCTGTAATAACCCCTTGGCGATAGACTGGATCTCCCCCTAGTTTGACTAGCTCCCGTGCAATATAACTACGTGCCATAGGAATCACTTCAACAGGGAGTGGAAACTTACCTAAGATAGGTACTTGCTTGCTTTCGTCTGCAATACATATAAATGTTTTCGCAACAGCAGCAACGATTTTTTCACGAGTTAGTGCGGCACCGCCACCTTTGATCATATGCATATGTTCTGTAATTTCATCAGCACCATCTACATAAATATCGATTGAATCTACATTATTTAAATCAAATACTTCAATACCAAGTGCTTTCAAACGTTTAGTTGACTCTTCTGAGCTTGAAACCGCACCTGTGATATGATTTTTCTTCGCGGACAGGGCATCAATAAAGTGATTTACCGTTGAGCCTGTGCCTACACCGACTATGGTATCGTCTTTAACATAATCTAGAGCTTGGAGTGCGGCGGATTTTTTCATTTCATCTTGGGTCATGGGGTGATTCCATTATGACTGCTTGATTGTAAGATGCACTATTATAGCAGTCTCTTTTCTCAACTGTCATGAGAATTGTCAGTGAGGTGTTTAGCTGAAACGAAAACGTTGGCTTGGCGTAATTATTTGAGGGAGAGGTATATCCCAGGCTTGAGTTGGAATGTAGTCCACTTTTTGGCAGTCGTGAGCTATCCCTATCGGCAGTGGTTTTGCTTGATTATTTTGTTGATATTGCTGATACCAGTTAGCTAATGTTCTATCGTAGAAACCACCGCCCATCCCCATCCTATTACCTAAATGATCGAATGCCACTAAAGGGGTGAGTATAATATCTAGTTTTTGTACTGGAATAATATCAAGCACATTGAGCTTGGGTTCGAGAATGCCATAGCAGTTAGCTTTCATCACTGTATTTTGATGGTAGCGTAAAAAAAGTAGATGCCCTTTACTGAAAGGATGAATCACAGGTAAGTAGGTTTTAATACCTTGTTGCCAGCACCAATGAATCATGTCAGTTGTATCGAGCTCGCCATCATTACTCAAATAGAGTGCAATATGTGTAGCTTGTTTGACAACAGATAAACTTGATAACTGGGTTAACAAGTTTTGACTCGCTTGTTCTTGTTCTTCTGTCGTTAAAAGATTACGTCGTTGGCGTATTGCTACTCTAATTTCATTCGGTGTTGATGTTTGGAATGGGTTCAAATCGGTTTATTTCTTATTAGCGTTAAGTGTTAATTTAAACAAAAAAAAAGCAGTGAACAAGTTATTGTTCACTGCTTTTTGTTTTATTTTGAATATTTATGCAATAACGGCATTATCTGATTTTGCTGGTTGCTCATCTTCTTCGTCAACTAAGTTTTCCCAATAACGAGTTTTTAAACTAACCAATAAAATGACGATACCAATACCTATACTGAATAAACTAATTTGAATATACAATGATGGTAATTGGTCAACAGCGTTTGGATCAAAGTTACCCGCTAATAAGCCTGCAATGATATTACCTATTGAATAAGTTAGTACAAACACACCCATCATTTGACCAGCAAAACGACGAGGAGAAAGTTTACTTATTGCACTTAATGCTACAGGGCTTAAACACAACTCACCAACTGTATGTAAAAAGTAAGTGGCAACTAACCAATAAGGCGCTACTTGCATACCTGAAGCTGCCCATTGTGCAGCAAAGTACATTACAATGAAGCCACTTGCCATAATAATTAAACCAACAGCACATTTTATACCATACGAAGGGCTAACTAAGCGTTTACCTAAATTTATCCAAAGTGCAGCAAAGAACGGCGAAAGTAATACAATGAACATTGAGTTCAACGATTGGAACCAACCTGTTGGTACTTCAAAGCTACCGACAAAACGGTCTGTATAATCACGTGCAAATAAGTTCATAGAAGAACCCGCTTGCTCAAAGCCAGACCAAAAACATGCTGATGCAATACAAACCAATAATAATGCACCCATACGTTTTTTCTCGTTAGGGGTTAAATTGCCAGTAATAAAGATAGCTAAATAATAGATGACAAACATTATTGAAAAGCTTACAGCTACATATTCAGCAACAGTAACAGGCTCAATGTGTAAGGCGCCAGACAATGCCATATAAGCAGTACCTGCAATTGCTACCATAACTGCAACAATAACAGACCAGCTAATTTTTTTACCTTTATCTGATAAAGGTGCTGCTGGGTGTTCACCTACAGAGTTTAATTTACCGATGGTTTTGCGATATTGAATAAGACCCGCAGCCATACCAACTGCTGCTGCGCCGAATGCCCAATGCCAGCCTTGATATTCCATTAAGTAACCACAAACGGTATAACCAATAATAGAGCCTAAATTTATTCCCATGTAATAAATGGCAAAACCACTATCACGGCGAACATCTTTATCTGAGTATAATTGGCCAACTAGCGCACTAATATTAGGTTTGAGTAATCCAGTACCTAAGATAACTAAGATCAAACCAACAAAAAATGTTTTATCGTTTGGAATCGCTAAAACAATATGGCCTATCATAATAATGATACCGCCATACCATACGGCACGTTGCCCACCTAATAAACGGTCAGCTATCCAACCACCAGGTAATCCCATAAAATAAACACTACCTGTATATAAACCATAGATAGCAGTGGCTGAAGCGACAGTTAGTGCTAAGCCGCCTTCTTGTAATGTTGCTGTCATAAATAAAACTAACAGCATACGCATGCCGTAATAGCTCATTCTTTCCCACATTTCGGTAAAAAATAAAGTTTGTAAACCTGTGGGTTGACCAAAAAATGTTTTTTCGGTTTGCGTTGTCATAAAAGTTCCTTCAGATTGCGTCATTATATTTGTAATTATTATGTGTTGATTTTAATTTGAACAATTTGTGTAAAAACAGTTCGAAATGACGTTAATTAAATAAAATCTGAGCTTGTTATACCGAGGATAATTGAGAAGTGCAAGTACTTAGCCGTTTCTGATGGATGAGAAGGTGAAAGTTTTATTTACAGGGGTCAAATGAATAATTAATGAATAATTAATGAAAAAGCCATGAGAAAAAGGCTGTATATTCGGTTTTACTTAAGGATTATACATTTATTGCTAGTGTTCATTTGATAAATAATAGTAAGATTATGATATTAAGAATATTGAGATTAATAATAAAGGATTGAATGCGTACTATGTTTCATACATTAGAAAATACTAAAGTAGCCATTATTGGCTTAGGGTATGTTGGTTTGCCACTCGCAGTTGAATTTGGTAAAAAATATCCAACATTAGGGTTTGATATAAACAAGCAACGTGTTCAAGAACTTAACCAAGGCAATGACTTTACGCTAGAAGTGTCAAAAGAAGAAATGGCTGAGTCGCCATTTATTCGTTACTCGGCGGATGTTGCAGACTTGAAAGAGTGTAATGTTTACATTGTCACAGTACCTACACCTATTGATGAACATAAACAACCTGACTTAACCCCACTCATTAAAGCGAGTCAAATGCTAGGTAGTGTCATTAGCAAGGGCGATATTGTTATTTATGAGTCAACAGTTTTCCCTGGAGCAACTGAAGACGAATGTTTACCTGAAATCGAAAAAGCCTCTGGTTTTACTTTTAACACTGATTTCTACGCGGGTTATAGCCCTGAACGTATTAATCCTGGTGACAAAGAGCATCGTGTTACTAATATATTAAAAGTGACTTCAGGCTCTACTCCTGAAATAGCTGAATTTGTTAATAGCCTTTATGCATCAATAATTATAGCGGGTACGTATTTAGCTTCTTCTATTAAGGTTGCAGAAGCGGCGAAAGTTATTGAAAATACTCAACGTGATTTGAATATCGCATTAATTAATGAGCTAGCTGTTATCTTTAATAAGCTTGGCATTGATACTGAAGAAGTGTTGAAAGCGGCTGGAACTAAGTGGAATTTCCTCCCGTTTCGTCCAGGCTTAGTGGGTGGCCACTGTATTGGTGTTGATCCGTATTACTTAACGCATAAAGCGCAATCGATTGGTTATAATCCTGAAGTGATTTTAGCTGGGCGACGTATCAATGATGGTATGGGGGCTTATGTAGTTTCACAGTTAACCAAACAAATGATTAAACGTAAAATTCAGGTTAACGGTGCCAATGTTTTAGTGATGGGATTAACTTTCAAAGAAAATTGTCCGGATGTGCGTAATACTAAAGTTGTTGATATTCTTTCAGAATTAGAAGAATACTATGTGAATGTGGATGTCTATGATCCTTGGGTTAATCCAGATGAAGCAAAACATGAATATGGTGTGGAATTAATTAAACAACCTGAAAATAATAAATATGATGCTGTTATTTTTGCTGTCGCACATAACCAGTTTAAAGTGCTAACTGCTGAAGATATTAAAGGTTATTTAAAACCAGAACATGTGATTTATGATTTAAAATATATGCTTGATCCTCAGTTAGCTGATATTCGTTTATAAATTTAACTAGTTGCCAATAAGTCTTTTATTGGCAACTTTGTTTTCCCCGCATAGCTAATAGCATTGTGTCAGTGAAATAGGCAGTGTTAAACTAGCAACTAATTATAATGTACCGATAAATGGACCTTTTATGAGTCACTATCATCAAATTCAAGAGCAATTAAGAAATACACAACATACTTGGCTAGTTACTGGTTGTGCAGGTTTTATTGGGTCTAATTTATTAGAAAACCTATTGTTACTTAATCAGAGAGTTGTAGGTTTAGACAACTTTGCAACCGGTTATCAAAAGAACCTTGATGAAGTACAAAACACAGTATCGGAAAAGCAATGGCAAAATTTTACCTTTATTAAAGGGGATATTCGTCAATTAGAAGATTGCCAGCAAGCAACTAGTGGTGTTGATTATATTCTCCATCAAGCAGCATTAGGTTCTGTTCCCCGTTCAATTGAAGATCCTATCACTACCAATTCGGCTAATGTAACTGGTTTTTTAAATATGTTAGTTGCCGCGAAAGAGGCAAGTGTTAAAACCTTTGTTTATGCAGCGTCTAGTTCTACTTATGGAGACCATCCGGCATTACCTAAAATAGAAGAAAATATTGGTAATCCTTTATCACCATATGCGGTGACAAAATATGTTAATGAACTTTATGCTGATGTCTTTAAACGCACTTATGATCTCAATACGATAGGCCTTCGTTATTTTAATGTTTTTGGTAAACGTCAGGACCCTGATGGCGCTTATGCAGCGGTTATCCCTAAGTGGACTGCATCTATGTATAACCATGAAGATGTTTTTATCAATGGCGATGGTGAAACCTCTCGAGACTTTTGTTTTGTTGAGAATGCCGTACAAGCAAATATTCTAGCGGCTCTTGCTAATGATGAAGGGAAAAACCAAGTTTATAACGTGGCGGTAGGTGATAGAACCACCTTAAATATGTTGTTTGATAGTTTAAAAGTTGCTTTAGCAGATAATGATATTGTTGTTGATAAAACGCCTGTATATCGTGATTTTAGAGCAGGAGATGTTCGACATTCTCAAGCTGATATATCTAAAGCTAAAAACTTACTAGGGTATGATCCTGAATATCGAATTCAAGAGGGTATTACTAAAGCCATGAAATGGTATGTAAGCCATTTATAAACACTACATATTGTCAACAAAGTATATAGATGAAGTACTTTCATCTGCATTTATAATTATTTTGTTGTATGTTATCAAATAGAAATGGATTAAAAAGAGAAGCATATATGAGTAAAAATATTAAGAAAGCCGTGATCCCCGTTGCTGGTTTAGGTACAAGAATGTTACCTGCAACGAAAGCCATTCCTAAAGAAATGCTTCCGATTGTTGACAAGCCATTGATTCAATACATTGTCAATGAATGTGTTGCTGCAGGTATTAAAGAAATAGTCTTAGTTACTCATTCTTCAAAAAATGCTATCGAAAACCATTTTGATAAATCTTTCGAACTAGAAACGACCTTAGAGAAAAGGGTAAAACGTCAGCTATTAGAAGAAATTCAAGCAATTTGTCCGAAAGATGTGACTATTATGCATGTGCGACAAGGTGAAGCTAAAGGGCTTGGGCATGCAGTATTAAAAGCAAGACCGCTTATTGGGGAACATCCTTTTGTAGTAGTGCTACCCGATGTTATTTTAGATGATGCTAGTGCCAATTTAAAAACAGAAAACCTTGCAGCAATGCTCAAACGTTTTGAAGAAACAGGGCATAGCCAAATTCTTGTTGAACCTGTACCTGAAGAACTTGTAAGTAGCTATGGTATTGCAGATTGTAATGGTGAAACTTTAACGGCAGGAGAATCTAAAGTGATGACTCAGGTTGTTGAAAAACCACCTCTTGATGAGGCGCCATCAAATTTAGCTGTTGTAGGTCGGTATGTGCTTTCAACCCCTATTTGGGATTTACTTGAATTTACGCCTCCTGGGGCTGGCGATGAAATTCAGTTAACAGATGCTATTGCAAGTTTAATGAAGTTAGAGCCAGTAGAGGCTTTTCATATGACAGGTAAATCTCATGATTGTGGTTCGAAAATGGGATACATGAAAGCGAATGTAGAATATGCACTACGCCATAAGGAATTAGGTGCTGAGTTTACAGCTTACCTTAAAAGTATTCTTTAAGAAGCTAAGTTCTAGTTCATAAGTAGTTGGTTTAGTAGATTATATTAAAGGTTTTTCGATGACGGTGTCTGATTTAAATTACATGGAAGTACAAGCGAAATCACGCGCTATTTGTGATTTGTTTTCAGATAACCATAGAGCCGAACGTATGTCGATAACGGCTGCTAATTTGTTTCTTGATTATTCTAAGCAAAATATCTCAGAACAAGAGTTAGAGACACTTGTTTTATGGGCGAAAAAACAAAAGCTTACTGATCATATTGAGCAGATGTTTTCAGGTCAGCCCATTAATATGACTGAAAAAAGAGCCGTGTTACATTCGGTTTTACGTGCACCAGATGCTGTGAAAAAAGCAATTTTAACCGATGATGCAACTGATGTTATCGACACCGAACATAAAGTTGCACAAATTGTTGATGATGTTCACTCTGGTAAATTGGTGTCCGCTTTTGGACAGCCATATACCGATGTGCTTGTTATTGGTATTGGTGGCTCATTTTATGGGGTGAAAGTGGCACTGACGGCATTGGCGCCATTTTGTCGCGAATCATTATCTGTACATGTACTTGCTAATGTTGATGGCGGTGCTGTTCAAGAAAAATTAGCGCAATTAACGCCTGCGACAACGTTAGTTGTGGTTATTTCTAAAACCTTTACAACCCAAGAAACCTTACTTAATGCGCTAGCCGTAAAACAATGGATGCTACAAAGTGCTAATGAACGGGTAACTAATAAGCAGATAATGTCGTCGCAATGGTTTGCCATTAGTACAAATATTGATAAGGCCACCGATTTTGGTTTGTCACCAACGCATATTCTTCCTATGTGGGATTGGGTTGGTGGGCGTTTTTCCGTGTGGTCAGCTGTTGGTTTACCCTTAGCATTGGCGATAGGTAATGATGCGTTTTCACTTTTTAAGCAAGGCGCTTATGAGGTAGACCAACATTTTCAATCGAGTCCATTTGAACAAAATATGCCGGTGTTAATGGCGTTAATTGGGGTGTGGAATCGTAATGTTTTAGGCTATGAAAGCTTAGCTATTTTGCCTTACGATCATAGTTTAAGAGCGTTACCGGGTTATTTACAACAAACCGATATGGAAAGTAATGGAAAATCGGTCAGTATAGACGGAGATAAAATCGACTGGCCAACGGCGCCTATTGTTTTCGGCCAAGAAGGCACGAATAGTCAACACGCTTTTATGCAATTAATGCATCAAAGTGATGAAATTATACCAACAGATTTTATTGTTGCGTTAAAAGGTTCTAGTCCGCTAACAAGTCATCATAAGGTACTTGTTGCTAATTGTTTTGCTCAAAGTGAAGCTTTGATGAAAGGTAAGTCGTTAGCACAAGCGCGAGAAGAGTTACATCAACAAGATATGCCTTTATCTGACATTGATATGCTTGCTCCACATAAGGTGATGAAAGGAAATACGCCAAGTAACACCTTGTTACTTGAACAAGTAACGCCTCATTCATTTGGTGCCCTATTAGCCTTGTATGAACATAAAATTGCTGTTCAAGGTTTTTTATGGCAAATCAATTCGTTTGATCAATGGGGAGTTGAACTCGGTAAGCAACTAGGACAGCAAATTTTGTCGGTTATCGATGGCGGTATTGACGCTAGTTTATCCTCTTCTACATCTGCATTAATTCAACGATTTATAACTGCTAGCACAGCTAAATAAACAGAACGTTAAATAATCAAACTGCTTATTCTTAATTGGTATAATAAAGCTCTTTCTTATATGGAAAGCTTTGTTTGTTTGTGTCAGAATAACCTCATTATTTATTACCATCGCTAGTTGTAAAGTCATGAACTTAACGCATTTACAAAAATTAGAAGCTGAGTCTATTCACATTATTCGAGAAGTTGCGGCCGAATTTGATAAACCGGTCATGCTGTACTCAGTGGGTAAAGATTCTGCGGTTTTACTCCATTTAGCCCGTAAAGCTTTTGCCCCAGGTAAAATTCCATTTCCTTTGTTACATGTGGATACTAATTGGAAGTTTAAAGAAATGATCGCCTTTCGTGATCAAATGGCGAAAGAGTACGGCTTTGAACTACTTGTTCATAAAAATCCTGATGGCTTGGCAATGGATATCAATCCTTTTGTTCATGGTAGTGCTAAACATACCGATGTAATGAAAACACAAGGGCTCAAACAAGCACTTGATCAATACGGTTTCGATGCGGCTTTTGGGGGCGCTAGACGTGATGAAGAAAAATCACGCGCCAAAGAACGGGTGTATTCATTTAGAGATAAAAATCATCGTTGGGATCCGAAAAGTCAACGACCAGAACTTTGGAATGTGTATAACGGTAAAGTTAATAAAGGTGAAAGTATTCGTGTCTTTCCTTTATCAAATTGGACTGAGCTTGATATTTGGCAGTACATCTATCTCGAAAGTATTCCTATTGTTCCATTATATCTTTCAGCTAAACGACCTGTTGTCGAACGAGATGGCACATTAATTATGGTTGATGATGACAGAATGCCAATTGCTGAAGGGGAAGAAGTAGAAATGAAAAATGTGCGCTTTAGAACCTTAGGTTGCTATCCGTTAACCGGAGCAGTGGAATCTGACGCCGCCACACTACCTGATATTATTCAAGAAATGTTATTAACAAAGACCTCTGAGCGACAAGGGCGAGTAATCGATCATGACTCAGCAGGTTCAATGGAAAAGAAAAAAATGGAAGGTTACTTCTAAGTTTTACTTTTTGTTAATTACTAAATGATATTGAACATAGGTTACAAGTTTCAAAGGAAATAACATGAGTCACCAATCAGACTTAATTGCAGATGATATTCAAGCGTATTTAAAACAGCACGAAAACAAAGAACTGGTTAGATTTTTAACTTGTGGTAGTGTCGATGATGGTAAAAGCACCTTAATTGGTCGTTTATTACATGATTCAAAAATGATCTTTGAAGATCAACTTGCCGCAATAGAAAAAGATAGTAAAAAGTCGGGAACGACCGGTGAAGCCATTGATTTAGCATTGTTAGTTGATGGTTTACAATCAGAGCGTGAGCAAGGCATTACAATTGATGTTGCTTATCGTTACTTTTCAACCGATAAACGAAAATTTATTATTGCTGATACTCCAGGCCATGAGCAATATACTCGTAATATGGCGACAGGGGCATCAACTTGTGATTTAGCTATTATTTTAATTGATGCCCGTTATGGGGTACAAGTGCAAACCCGTCGTCATTCTTTTATATGTTCTTTATTGGGTATTAAGCATGTTTTGATTGCGGTTAATAAAATGGATTTGGTGGAATACAGCCAAGAACGTTACCAAGAAATTAAGAAAGATTATCGTACTTTTGCCGATGATCTTGCGTTTGAAGATGTTCGTTTTGTCCCTATTTCTGCACTTAATGGTGATAATGTTGTTGAAGAAAGTGTTCATATGGATTGGTATCCGGGCGCAACATTAATGAAATTACTAAATACTGTGAACATTGAAGCTAATCAAGTGAGCACAGAATTTAGACTACAAGTGCAATATGTTAATCGTCCTAACCTTAATTTTAGGGGCTTTGCTGGAACTGTCGGTTCAGGTCATATTCGTAAAGGTGATGAAATTGTCGCTTTACCATCAGGTAAAGAAAGCACAGTTAAATCGATTGTTACTTTTGATGGCGAACTTGATCGCGCAGATAAAGGGCAAGCCATTACCTTAACATTAGAAGATGAAATTGATATTAGCCGTGGTGAGATGATCGTCAAAAAAGGTTACCTACCAACATCATCAAAAGAGTTTAATGCCAACGTTGTATGGATGCATGAAGACGAATTAGAAAAAGGGCGTGAATACTACATTAAACAAGGTAGTAAAATGACAACGGGCCATGTAGTGGAAATAGAACATCGAGTTGATGTAAATACCATGGAAACGATAGAGTCTGCACATTTAGGACTTAATGAAATAGGCTCAGTTAACTTTGAAGTGGCTGAAACCTTACATTTTGATTCTTATCAATATAATCGCTCTACAGGGGCTTTTATTATTATTGATCGACTCAGTAATATTACTGTTGGTGCCGGTATGATCACTGATGCTATTGTTGAGCAACAAACTCATGCTTATAGTGAGTTCGAAGTTGAGTTTAACGCGTTAGTTCGTAAGCATTTTCCTCATTGGGGAACACGAGACATTAAGAAACTGTTTAACAGTTAATGTATTTTCGCTTGTCATTAGTACATTTCGACATTGTTATTATGATAATAATGTCGATTTTTTTTTGATATTTTAACGAATATGAGTGGCTACTGTCTGGTAGGTTACTGAAAAGGAACTAATAATGGTAGCAATCCAGTGGTTACTTATCGCTATTTTTATTGCCACATTTATCGGACTTATTAAGTTTCAGCAATTTCCCGAGCGGGTATTCGCAGCGGCTTTATTGGCTTGCTTAGGTTTTTCAATTGTTAATACCCAAGATGTTTTAAGCAATGCCGTCAACCCTGGGTTAGTGACGCTTATATTATTAGTTTTATCTTCCTTTTCATTTGAACGTACTAGTATTTTACGCCGCTTATCAGCCGTGATGATCAATGGTTCCAAATTTAAATCAACGGTACGTACTCTTATTTATACGGCACTTGCTTCGGCATTAATGAATAATACTGCAGTAGTTGCCGCATTAATTGCTACGATAAAAAATAATGAAGTGATCAATCCGGGGAAATTATTATTACCTGTATCTTTTGCTGCCATATTAGGTGGTACGTTGACATTAGTGGGAACATCTACCAATTTAATTGTTAATACTATGCTTATTAAACAGGGGCATCCGGGATTAGGTTTTTTTGATTTTACCTTGATAGGCTTATGTGCCGCTATTGTTTGTTTAATTATTATTATTGCTCGGCAAAATACTCTACCTGATATGGTTAAAGAAGAGATGGCTAATCAGGATTATTTACTTGAGGCTGAAGTTGCGGTCGAATCCAAATTAATTGGTTTATCGGTGGAAGAAAATGGCTTACGTAACTTAGATTCTTTATTTTTAGTTGAGTTGGTGCGTCATGGTCGGTTAATCACGCCGGTGACACCGGATGAAATTTTAATGCAAGGTGACCGACTGATCTTTTCAGGTGACGTCTCTAAAGTATTAGTTTTACAACAGTTTGATGGCTTAACTCTGTTTGCTGAAAAAGATGGTTTATTAAGAGATAACTTAACTGAGGTGTTAATCAAACCTGATTCCTCTGTTGTCGGTAAAACCCTAAAAAAAGCGGGTTTTAGGGCAAGATTTGATGCCGCAGTAGTTGCGGTTAGGCGCGAAGGCTCAGCACTTTCAGGCAAACTGGGGGAATTGGTTATTCAACCAGGCGATTTTCTTGTGTTAGCTGTCGGTAATGATTTTAGTTCTCGTACCAATTTAACAAAAAATTTCTATATATTATCGGGGCATAAGCCTGAAAATATGCTCTCTGGCTGGCGCGATAGTTTAACTGTTTTCGGTTTCCTTGCTGTGATAGCGGCCTCGGTATTTACGTCTATAGGCTTACTTAAAGCGTTGATGTTTTACATTGCCATATTAATATTTACTGGCTGTTTAACGATAAATGAAATTAAACGACGGTTTCCATTAGAAATTTGGATGATAGTACTTGGTGCATTAACGTTAGCCCAGGCACTAGATTCAAGTGGCGTTGCGCCACTGATTGCAAATAATATTGAAAGCGTACTGCAAGGTCAAAGTGCATATTTAACCTTAATTGTTATTTTTATTTTGACACTTTTAATGACAGAACTCATGACTAATAGTGCAGCGGCAGCCTTGTTATTTCCTATTGCTTATAGCATTTCGATAGGTTTAGAAGTGAGCCCTTTACCTTTTGTCATGGCTGTTGCCTTTGCTGCTAGTGGTAGTTTTATCACTCCATATGGCTACCAAACCAATATAATGGTTTATAATGCAGGAAATTACAGGTTAGTTGATGTGGTGAAGTTTGGTATTCCTATCTCAATTGCTTACACCCTAGTTGTGTTAACCTTATTACCTATTATATTTCCTTTTTAATCAATAATATTAATTACTTATGATAAATATGAAAACAGAAAATACCGTTTGGCACCCTCAGCAAGTTAATAAAATGCAGCGGGCATCTCTTAAAAATCAGCGTCCTTGTTTATTATGGTACACCGGCTTAAGTGGGTCGGGGAAGTCTACCGTCGCTAATGCCGTAGATAGCTTATTGTTTGACAAAGGCTGTCATAGTTACTTACTCGATGGTGATAATGTTCGACATGGCCTCAATGGCGATTTAGGCTTTAGTGATCAGGATCGTATTGAGAATATCAGACGTATAAGTGAAGTTGGTAAGCTATTTATTGATTCAGGGTTGATCGTCTCTACTGCATTTATTTCACCTTTTGCCAGTGACCGTAAAATAGCTAAAGAAATGCTCGACGACGGTGAGTTTATTGAAGTCTTTATTGATACTCCCATAGCCATTTGTGAACAACGTGATCCGAAAGGCTTATATAAAAAAGCGCGTGCAGGTGAAATTAAAGATTTTACTGGTATCGATTCTAATTATGATGTGCCTGTTACTCCAGATATACATATTGAAACAGAGCATTTAAGTGTTTTGCAATGTGCGCAACAAATTATTGATTACTTAATTACTCATCAATATATTGACTAATATAACTTTAGTAAAAAGGATTTAAGATGCATTTTGATGTTTTTAATGGTGATGCCGATGGTATTATTGCCTTAGTGCAATTACGATTAGCCGAGCCTAAAGAGTCGGTGTTAATTACAGGAGTTAAAAGGGACATCAGTTTAGTCACTCAGGTTGATCTAGCAAAAGCAACTTCTGTAACTGTGCTTGATATCTCGATGGAAAAAAACACTCAAGCTCTTAATCAAGTATTAGCTAAGCATATTCCAACTTTCTATGTTGATCATCATAGAACTGGGGAGATCCCAGAGAGCGAACATTTAACTACCATTATCGATACTAGTGCGAATACGTGCACTAGTTTACTGGTTAATGATTACCTTAAAGGTCAGTTTGCACTATGGGCGGTTGTCGCCGCTTTTGGCGATAATATGAATGACGCGGCCATTGAGTTAGCTAATCAATTAGGATTAACTCAAAACCAACAAAGCCAATTAAAAGCACTGGGGATTTATGTGAATTATAACGGCTATGGAGCAACGGTAGATGATTTACATTATCCTCCCGCTGAACTGTTTAAACTGTTATTAGCGTTTGAAAATCCTTTAGATTTAATTAATAGTGAACATTCTGTTTTCACCGCTTTAGAAGATGCCTACCAACAAGATATGTTGCAGGTTAATCAAGCACAGATCCTAGCTGATAATGCCCACTGTAAGGTAATTACTTTGCCCGATGAAGCTTGGGCGAGAAGGGTGAGTGGTGTTTTAGGTAATGATTTAGCTAATCAATCACCAAGTAAAGCACATGCTGTGTTTACTGAAAATGAAGATGGTAGCTATCGTGTTAGTTTACGTGCGCCCTTAGAAAATAAACAAGGTGCCGATGTGATCTGTAGTCAGTTTCCTACAGGTGGAGGGAGAGCTGCCGCAGCGGGAATTAATTATTTACCAGCAGAGCTAGTGTCAAAATTTCTTGAAACAGTTAAACTATATTATTAAGTGATAGGCATCACACATAAATTACGCTGACTTTAATAGGAAGGAAATGCATGAGTATTTTGATCACGGGTGGCGCGGGCTATATAGGTAGCCATACAGTAGTAGAATTATTAGCATCAACGGATGATATTATTATTGTTGATAATTTATCTAATGCTAATGTATTAGTGCTAGATCGTATTAAACAAATTACGGGTAAAAGTGTTCAGTTTATTAAAGCGGATATTTGTGATCGTGATGCAATGGAAACGTTATTTTCTCAACATAATATCGATGCTGTGATTCATTTTGCCGGTTTAAAAGCCGTCGGCGAATCAAATGAAATACCTTTAACTTATTATCATAATAATGTTTCTGGCACGATCACACTATTGCAAGTGATGGCCGCGCATAATGTTAAAAAATTAGTTTTTAGCTCTTCAGCCACTGTGTATGGTGAAAATAATGTTTCGCCCTTGGTTGAAACTATGCCTACTTCAGCCATCAATCCGTATGGTCAAACGAAATTGATGATTGAACATGTCTTGTTTGATTTAGCAAAAAGTGATCCTCAATGGTCAATAGCATGCTTACGTTATTTTAATCCGATAGGTGCACATCATTCTGGACTTATCGGTGAAAATCCTAACGGCATTCCAAATAATTTATTACCTTATGTTGCTCAAGTTGCCGTTGGTCGCTTACCACAGCTTCAGGTGTTTGGTGATGATTATGATACTCCTGATGGCACCGGCGTGAGAGATTATATCCATGTAGTGGATCTTGCTTTGGGTCATGTTAAAGCGCTTGAAAATATTGATAAAATTCAAGGTTGTCGTCCTATTAATATTGGTACAGGTAATGGCACTTCAGTGCTAGAGATTGTTGAAAAATTCCGAGAAATTAGTGGAAAGCCCATTCCTTATGATATTAAACCCAGACGGGCTGGTGATATTGCCACCGTTTTTGCTGATGCCGACTTGGCCTTTTCATTATTATCATGGCGTGCTGAGCGTGATCTACATACTATGATTCTTGATACCTGGCGTTGGCAATCAAACAATCCAAATGGTTTTGAATAAGCCTTTTCGGATAAAAGTAATGCCAATTGGCAATAGCCAATCATGATAATTATATTTCTGTCGGCATAAATGCCGACCTACAGAGATTTAATGTAGGTTGTGCTTTAGCACAACAAAGATCGCGGTGTTTAATCTTATATGGATGTCTTAAATGCCGACCTACAGAGATTTATTGTAGGTTGTGCTTTAGCGCAACAATGATCGTGGTGTTTAATTTTATATGGATGTCGGCATAAATGCCGACCTACAGAGATTTAATGTAGGTTGTGCTTTAGCGCAACAATGATCGCGGTGTTTAATCTTATATGGATGTCGGCATAAATACCGACCTACAAAGAGATTTATTGTAGGTTGTGCTTTCGCACAACAATGATCGTGGTGTTTAATTTTATATGGATGTCGGCATAAATACCGACCTACAGAGCTTTATTGTAGGTTGTGCTTTAGCGCAACAATGATCGTGGTGTTTAATTTTATATGGATGTCGGCATAAATACCGACCTACAAATAGATTTATTGTAGGTCGTGCTTATAGCATATTAGTCAATATGTTTAGCTTGTTCGTCTGCCCAGGCTAATGCTTCATTATAATTTTTAATGACCTGCTCTTTTTCTAAGCCAAGTTTTTCCATAACAATGTTCGTTTTATCCCACTGAGCATGCTCTATTAGTGCCACAAGTTGAATGAGAGCAGCCATAACACCTTTTTTAGTGAGTAGTGAATCTTTAATTTCTTGGGCCAGTGGCAGTTTATCTAAGACGTTTTCCATTGTTTCATCAAGAATGGCGTCTATCATGGATAATAGCCCAGTTAAGAAGGCAGTAGATATATCAAGACGAGCTTTTATGTTACCGGCAGTTAATTCGCAAAATTTTGCTCTTGCCATTGCTAAGTTAATTAACTCTGTTGGTTTATCAGGGTTAATATTAGTTGCAAACATTAAGCCGAGAAAACGTTTTAATTCGCCGGCACCTAGGGTCACTAAAGCTTGCTTGATCGTAGATACTTCAGTTCTACGTCGAAAAATAGGGGAATTTGCATACCTAAGTAGTTTATAAGACAGGGATACATCACGTTGAAATACTGAGGTGATACTTACTAAATCAAGTTCCGGTTTTGATGTTTCGTATAATAGTTCAGCCATTGCCATTTGAGAAGGCGAGAGGTTTTTGGTTTTCATCATTTCAGGTTTTGCAAAAAAGTAACCTTGAAACAACTGACAACCTAATTCTTTTGCTTGATTGTATTCTTCATATGTTTCTATTTTCTCGGCGAGTAACTTAATATGAGGATAATCAGCAATTGCCTCTTTAATTACTGACATATGCTCTGGGGTAGAAGAACGCCAACAAATTTTAATAATATGAATAAACGGAAAAAAATGAGCCCAAACATTCTGATGTCGATAATCATCTAAGGCAATGGTATAACCTTTTTTATTTAGATTGGTAATCATAGCTAGCAATTTTTTGCCAGGTTTGGCTGATTCTAGCACTTCAACGACGACTTCTTCCGGCGTTAACATGGTTGGGTAACCTTGTGCTATGGTTTCTTGAGTGAAATTTATAAAGGCTGGTTTACTGCCTGTAAAGTCACTGACACCCACATTAAATTGACTGGCTTCAACCATTTTGCTGGTTGCTTCATCACCATCTATATTAGGAAAAACATTATCTATGCTATCACGGAATAAAAGTTCGTAACCGTAGAGGTTTTTATCGAGGTCTAAAATGGGTTGTCTGGCAGCATAAAAATACATGTATCATCCTATTTGTTGTGCATTTCCCAATATACTTTAAAAGTATATTCATGGTCATTTTAGCCAACTCTTTAGTAAAGTCTAGTTTTGATTGGCAGAAAAGCTATACACATTCTTTCGATTAATTTCCATTAGATGAAGAAAATACAGCTAATAGTCTATATTATAGTGTTTTGTTTACATTTGATTCATGTTTATTGTAATTTAATGTTATTAACTTATTGTTTTAGGAGGTTGAATTGTCCCTTGCAACTTTTATCGCATTAGCGTTGTATTTTCTCACTATGTTAGGAATTGGTTGGTATGCTTATAAAAAATCCACAAGTGATGTTGCAGGGTTTATGCTTGGAGGAAGAAATTTAGGCCCTGGAGTGACAGCGCTTTCTGCAGGAGCATCAGACATGAGTGGTTGGATGCTAATGGGATTGCCTGGCGCTATGTATTTAACCGGACTGAGTAGTGTTTGGATTGCTATAGGGTTAACGATTGGTGCCTATCTAAACTATTTAATTGTTGCACCTAGATTAAGAACCTATACCGAGGTAGCTAATAATTCAATTACTTTACCAGACTATTTTGAAAATAGATTTCAGGATAAAAGTCGTATGTTACGACTCGTTTCCTCTGTTGTTATCATCATTTTTTTCACCTTGTATACTTCTTCAGGCATTGTAGCTGGTGGTAAGCTTTTTGAGAGCTCGTTTGGACTGAATTACGACATAGGCTTATATATAACGGCAGGTGTTGTTGTTACTTATACTTTATTCGGTGGCTTTCTAGCAGTTAGTTTAACGGATTTTGTTCAGGGTTGTATTATGTTTCTTGCCTTAATACTTGTCCCTAGTGTGGTTGTCTTTGATCTCGGTGGTATTTCTGCTGTTGGGCAAAGTATCGAACAAATAAATCCCCAATTACTCAATATATTTAGTGGTGTCAGTATTATTGGCATTATCTCAGCAATGGCATGGGGGCTGGGGTATTTTGGTCAACCGCATATTATTGTACGTTTTATGGCTATCCGTTCTATTAAAGATTTACCTGCAGCTCGTCGAATTGGTATGAGTTGGATGATAGTGTCTGTTTGTGGTGCTGTAGCGACGGGGTTTGTTGGTATTGCTTACATTGCTAAATCAGGCCAAGAACTTAAAGATGCAGAAACGATATTTATCTTATTATCTCAATTGCTTTTCCATCCATTCATTGCTGGCTTTTTATTAGCAGCCATATTAGCAGCAATCATGAGTACTATTTCTTCACAATTGTTGGTGACATCGAGTTCACTTACTGGCGATTTTTATCAAGAGTTTTTGAATAAGCAGGCAACGGAAAAACAATTAGTGCTAGTTGGACGTCTTTCTGTTTTATTAGTGGCGGTTGTCGCTGTGTTCTTAGCATTTGATCGCAATAGTTCGATACTAACTTTAGTGAGTAATGCGTGGGCTGGTTTTGGTGCCGCTTTTGGACCTGTGGTTATTTTAAGTCTTCACTGGAAAAAAATGAATAGAAATGGGGCGTTAGCCGGAATGCTTGTTGGCGCTTTAACTGTACTCTTTTGGATTTATGCACCACTTACGATTGATGGACAGTCGCTTAGTTCCGTCATCTATGAAATTGTACCTGGATTTATCCTTTCATTTATCACTGTTATTGTGGTGAGTAAGTTGACTTATAATCCAAATGAAGAGATAGAGAAAACGTTTGAACGTGTCTTAGAACACCATTAACAAAAAGGCCTAATAGTCGTTGAGTTTATCATTGACTATTAGGCCTTTTTTTAAGACAAAATGAACACTAGGTCGACCAATGAATCTTCTTGCTAATTTGAGTTTGCCAATTTTGTAAAGACTCTCTTTTATCGCCAACAATAATAATATTATTGTCATTGTAATTATTCACTAGCCCCTGCATTGTCTCATTTTCGAAGTGATCATTAATATTTAAGTATTCATTATTTGGGACAACAAAAATATTAACAGGGCTCGATTCGCCTTTAAAAACTAAGTGAAGACTTTCTACACCATCAAACTGACAGATATTAACTGCAATTAATTCACCTAGTTCATCTGTAAAAGAACCATGAAACGATGCCATTTTTTGATTTAAACTTATTAAATCAACACGATTATTGTCGTTATTATGAAAGTACTTGGCTTCATGCTCGACATGGGCAATAGCATAGTCACTAATTGTTTTATAAGCATGCGAATACTGCATAAAATTATAGGTAATACCAACAGTCATAGCGATAGAAGCTGCTAAAGCTAAGTGAAAACGGGTTTTTCTTTTCTTCTGTTGGTGATTAGCAAGCGTTTGTTTGAGTAATAATTTCTGCGCTAAACCATCAGGAACAGGCACATTAAGCGCCTTGTTTATTTTACTTTCAAGGGTATAAATTTCTTGCGCAAACTTTTGTTTGGCAGGATCCTTTGATAACGCGTCTTGTCGTTCATTATCATTATTACTGGGATCTGCATACATATTGCGTCTAAATTGCAAATCATCCATTGGATAGGCCTCTCACTTTGGGTTCTTCTTCAAAAGCGTCTTTTAATTGGTTGCGAGCTCTAAAAAGGCGCGTCATTACGGTATTTTTATTCAGGGATAGCATTTGTGCAATTTCTTCCCCACTGAATCCACCTATTACCTGTAATACTAATGGTTCTCTATATTCTTCAGGCATTTGGGCTATTTTTTCTCTAAGCCAATGATTTTCAATTTCTTGTTCATTACTCATTGCTTGAGTATCTATAACAGATGCTTCTTCATATTCACTCATTTCGAAGCGTTTACGTTCAAAACGCCTTGCATTTTCGCGACGCAAGATAGTGATTAACCACGACTTAGCCGCTTTTTCATCTTTAAGGGAATCTAAAGCTCGCCAAGCACGTAAAAAGGTTTCTTGAACTAAGTCTTCTGCCACATGTTTATCATGGGTCAGCCAGTACGCATATCGATAAAGATCACTATGCAGAGCATTGACTAATGCTTCATATCGGGTTTGTTTCGTTGCCATAAGTTGTTGCATAAGTGACCATGTATTAATAGACCTGTGTCATACTAATTAAATTTCATCAGGTGAATTAATTTTTTATTTGAAGATAGAATAAGCATAGCAGTATTTTACTATGCTTATTCTCAAGCTGATTAATGCCCTAATATACTTAGGGATTCAAATGAAGTGTTGTTGTTAAAGGTTTGTTAGTTGAAGTATAGGTTTTATTGATACCTTTAATTAGACTGACTAATTGACTGCTGTCCCAAGGGAGAGGTGACTTAGCAAAACAGGCTTGTTGTAGTTCTGTCACCGCTTGTTCAAATTGTGGTTGGTTTATTTGCTTAGTTACTTCAGACAGGGTTGATAAATGCATGGAACTAAGCTGATTAAACCAAGGTACAATAAGACTTACAACAGCATGCATGTCATTTGTTTTACAAGCAGAGAGCAAGGTCTGATAGGCGTCGGTTGTTTTCTTATTTGCCTTAGTCCGTTTTTTTATGGGCGTTTTTTTTGCAGAAAACCACCAAGCAAAACACGTTAATAACCAGAGTGTAAGAAACACCCATTGTAACCAAGGCGTTTTCTCAATGACTACTTGAGTTGTTGACTCAGCTGTTGGTGATAATTGTGTCGCAGAATCCATTACTTTATTGTCTGGGGAGTTATTTTGTAGCGCATCTGGATTGGGTGCGATCTTAATACTCTTTGCCGGAATCGTGGCAAATTCCATCCGATTAGTTTTAGTATTCCACCAAGGTATTTTGATTTCAGGTAAAAGATAATCACCAGGTTTACTTGCCACAATCGCAAAATTTCTGACCTTTTGGCTTACTAGTCGATTATCATTTATGCCGGTGTGCAGCTCTGCTTGGTCCGGATAGACTTTTAAACCTTGCGGCATTTTCATTTCGATTAAAGGTAGTTGTTCTTTAGAAAGTCCAGCAGCAGTTAAGGTAATAACTCGAGTGATTGGATCTCCTACTTTAAAGGTATCCGGAGCTGGTTGCCATTCCTCGTGCAGCGCAATTAATTCACTGGGTAACCAGGTGCCTTGATAGTTTGCTGGTATTGGTTTGACTGTGATAGCAATGTCATCATCCACCACACTTACGGGTGTTGTTTCTGCAAAACTTAAAAAATTACTACGACGCGTAGAAGGTTTCATTATTTCGCCAGAGAAAAGAGGGGATTTGATCATATAGTCGCCACTTTGCTGAGGACTAATTGCATAGGTTCGTTCAATGACTCGATAACGTCGGCCATTTATTATGGTTTCAGTTTCAACATCTTTACCTATTTGAGCTATGTTAGCTCCCGCTAAAGTTGGCTCTGTTAAGCTTCCTCGTTTTAATTCAGATGCAAAATGCAATTTGACTGTCAACATGAGTTGTTGCTGAACAAAAATTTCTTTTGAGGAAATCTCATTGGTAATGAATATATCTTGCTGTCTATCAATGTGAGAGTTTGATGGCGAAAGCACTTCAATACTAATGGGGTTCGTTTTTTGCCCATCTATGGAAAAAGAGGGGATAGTAAATCTACCTTTTTCCTTAGCAATTAATACCGTGGTCCATTTTGTTAGTCTTGATGTTTTAAAGTTAACCATACTCGTTTGAGAACTAACAGAGGTACGTCCTACGATAAAATCATTTAACAATGGACTGGTATCGAGTGCATCTGAGTCAACATCTTCGTCAGCAGTGATTGTTAATACAAACGATTCATTGGTAATAACCGGGTTTTTATCCACAGAGGCAATTACTTCTGCTAATGCTTGAGACTCTAGGAAAATGAGTAACCCTAGAAGACAAAATAATTGTTTTACCACTTTTTCTTCACTCCTGCTGGACTTCCATTTTGACGTCGTTTTTGATACTCAAGTTGCATTTTGTTACGTAATAACATGTAAGGATCATCAGTCACTTTATTCAAAATTTGTTGATGTTTCTGCTGTGTTTCTTTGTCAAGTTGTGCCTGTCCCATCTGAGCTTTTTGTTGGTCAGTTGTTTTATTTTCATCATCTGCTTTTTGAGCTTCAGCTTTCTTAGCTTCGTCAGCTTGTTCTTTAGCTTGTTGCTCTTTTTCTTTTTGTTTCTCAGCATCAGACTTATTTTTTTCAGCGTCTGATTTTGAGTTTTGATCAGCGCTTTGGGATTGATCATCTTGGTTGTGCTGATCTTTCTGATTTTGTTGATTATCACCTTGCTCGGAATTCTTTTGTTTTGAACCTTGCTGCTTATCCTGATTATCGTTTTGTTCTTTTTCACTTTTTTGTTGATCACCATCCTGCTGATCTTGGTTTTCATTATCTTGATTATCTTGATTATCTTGATTATCTTGATTATCTTGATTCTGTTGCTCTTGTTGTTGTTTTAATTGTTCTACTATTTTTTTATTCGCTTGAGCGTCACTGTTATTCGGTTGTTGTGCCAATACTTTATCGTAGGCGGCAATGGCTTCATCAAACTGTTGTAGTTTGGCTAAAGTATTACCTTGGTTATAAAGAGACTCAGCTGAATTAACTTGCTTGAATGCGGTTAAGGCTTTCTCATACTCACCAGCCTTAAAATAAGCACTACCTTGCCACATTGGATCGCTAAATTCTTGAGCCGCCTTTTCAAATTCTTGGGCTTTAAAGTGGGCTTGGCCTTGCTGATCTTTGGTTTTCCATAAATCATTCCATAAATCTGCATGAGCAGGTTGTGGAGTAGATAGGATAAAACACACAGGTATTATCGCGAGTAGACTACCGCGTCTAAAGTAGCCAAGTATTAAAGGTAAAACAATTATAATAAGGTAGGGCCCTAATTCTTGCCATTGATCACCCGTGTTATTCGTGTTTTCTGATTTTTTTTCTTTTTCCAGGTTAAGAGGCTGTGTGATTAATTTTTTTAAATCACTATCATCTGCTACTAGTGTTGAAAAATTGCCTCTTGCTCGTTCTGCTACCCCATTTAATGTTTTGATGGGTAATTTTGGAATAATGATCCCACCATTATCATCTTTCATTAGCTCACCGTTAGTAAGCTTTATTGGTGCGCCTGACTGAGTGCCAATGCCGAGAATGTTAACACGATGAGTATGATCTCTGGACCAGTCAGTAATATCTTGGATGTCAGAGTTATCTATGCCGTCGGTGAACCAATAAATATCACCGCTGAGATGACCTGCATTTTTTAGCATTTCGTCAGCTAATGATAACGCAGCATAAGGGTTACTTCCGAGTTCAGGCATTAAATCTGGACTTAAAGAGGGAAGTAATAATTTGATATTATTAATATCTTCCGTTAGTGGACTAATGACAAAGGCATCGCCAGCATAAGCAATAAGACCAATCTCACCTTCATTTAACATATTGAGTAAATCAATGGCTTTATATCGCGCTCTTGTTAAACGATTAGGCTTAATGTCTGTCGCATACATAGAATAAGACATATCCATGATGAGTATTGAACCACGTGCGACTTGATATACAGGTTGTGGTAATTTTTTCCATGTTGGTCCGGCTAATGCCGTTATCACTAATAATCCAATAATAAAAGGCAAAGTTAATGACAGTTGTTTATTACTGCCCTTATTATCTATGAGTTTACTTGCGAGATGTTTGGGTAATAATTCTTGCCAGCCGGATTGACTGAGACGATATTTCTTTAATAATCGCATCGCAATAAACAGCACTATGATACTCAATAACCACCATGGACGGATAAAATGAAAATCAGAAATCATTATAGGCCCTCCTTGTGGCTTTTAAATTGGAATTTTTCTTTACTGGTTATCCAAAAAAGATAGAGGAATGCAATCACGAGAGCGAGCGCTAATGGATAGTAGAAGAGTGCAGTAAGTGGTCGCATTTGCTGCTGTTCTTGTTCAACAGGCTCTAATTCATCAAGTAATTGATATATTTGGCTCATATCTTCACTGCTGCGAGCACGAAAATATTTCCCCTGGGTTTGTTCAGCTAATCGTTTCAGTGTATTTTCATCTAATTCACTTGAGGGATTAACGCGACGTGAGCCAAAGAGTGATTTTTGTATCATCACATCAGCTCCTATACCAATAGAATAAATTTTGATTTTTTTTGCTACAGCAAGTTCTAATGCTTCATCCGGTGTTATTTTACCTGCGGTATTTTGGCCATCAGTTAGTAATATTAAGACCCGATTTGACTCTTTTTTCTCATCAAATCGTTTTACTGCAAGGGCAATAGCGTCGCCGATTGCAGTTTGCTTGCCGACAAGCCCTAATACAGTTTCATCTAACATTTGTTGAACGGTATTGCGATCATAGGTCATTGGCGTTTGCATGTAAGCGTCATCGCCAAATAAAATTAGACCGAGTCGATCACCAACTCGACGATCAATAAATTCACCGAGTAATGATTTCAACATGTCTAATCGATTAACAGTTCTGCCGTTTAAATTCATGTCTTCAACTTGCATACTGCCTGATAAATCAACGGCTAACATCATTTCTCTTCCTTCAGTAGGAATGTTGATCGCTTCACCTAACCATTGTGGTTGACTTGCAGAAAGTACGAGTAATATCCAGATAATTGCAAGTAACCAACGAGGCGTTTTTCTTTTACTATTGCTAACCGCTTGTGCTTTAACACCAGGTATTAACATTGGCATTTTTAAGGACGCGGGCTCTTTATAAGATTTTGCTGGTAGCCAATAGATAATCAAGGGTAGCGGGAGAATAATGAATACCCATATTAGATTGAAACTTATCATGGCTTGTCTCCGCTTTTTCTTTTGTTCTTAGCAGGTAAGGCATGTTTTACCCAGATTTGAGCTGCCTGTAGTAAGCGAGTATCTAATGTTTCTTCACTGAGTTGATAACGAGAATTAAATCCCTCTTCTGAGAGCTTTATAAACTGTTGATGATACTTTTCCGGCAACTGTTTTAATAAAAAACGATTCAGTTGTTCGCCATAGTATTGTGCAATTTCTTGTCGAGGGAAATATTGTATAGCTGCCCATTTTAAAATGACAATAATGTCATCATTAGTGCCGATAGGGCCGGATAAGTTTTTAAGAGCAATTCGTTTCGCTTTAGTTTTTCGTCTATGACGTATTATGGTTCGTACAAAAAATAACAGGAATACGAGAATTAAGGTGAACAAAATCCACCACCCATATGCAACAGGGTAGTTGTGGATCTCTTGTGGAATGTGTATGTCTTTAAGTTGCGCTAGCGGATCCAAGAGACAACTCCATCTTTTAACTGGTTTTCAATAGACTGACCGGCGCTAAAGTGTAATAACCTTGCCCCAGCCTTTGTAAGTGACTGTTCAATCGATTGGTTGAACAACTCAGCCTTGTAACGATAAAAGTCTGCAGTACGCGGATCTCCTAGTGTTAATTGCTGGCGGTTTTTACCGTCGCTAATACTTACATTTATCTTATTTTTACTTTCCGGGAGTTCATGCTCTAAGGGATCAGACAATAGGCACATGACCAATTCACAATGGCGCGAAATATTTGCGAGATGGCGAACAGCTTCTTGGTTAATACTATGACCATCAGTAATGAAATACACTAAGCTTCCCGGACGCGATATTTGTCTTGCTCGTAAGCAATTTTCTTCAAAAAAGCTACTTGTTTGATTAGCATCAGGTAGTTTTTGTAGCAGTTCCGTACTATTGTTGTGTATCGCTATTAACGTATTTAAGTAGTGAAGTACACCTTGTTGTCTACTCCGAGGTTTTAATTCAGTATGAGATGCCTGATTAAAGACAATGCCTCCAACACGATCACCTTTATTTTTGGCATGCCATGCAACTAACGCAGCAATATGCGCAGCTTGCACTGATTTAAATAAGAGTTTTGAACCAAATAACATGTTATGGCTAAGGTCGGTGATAATTTGAACCGGTCGTTCTATTTCTTCTCGAAAAAGTTTAGTGTGAGTTGTACCGGTACGGGCTGTTACTCGCCAATCAATAGCCCTAATATCATCTCCTGTTTGATAATGACGTACTTCATCAAACTCCATGCCGCGACCTTTTGATCGAGCTAGGTAATTACCCGACATTTTGCCATGTAAATTACGAACAGATTTACTATTGATTAAGGCGCACTTTGTTTGATAACGCATTAATTCATCAAGTGATAAATTAACGCCATCACTGACCAATTCATTCAGTATTTGTTCGGTATTATCTTGTTCAATGTTCGACGATTTTTTAAACCACATCATTTTAGGTCGATTAATTGTTTAAAAGAAAACACGATTAAGCTACAGCTACTAGGCTTAGGATATGATCAAGCAGTTGATTGCTACTAATACCTTCAGCTTCAGCTTGATAAGTTAATAAGACCCGATGACGAAGTACATTATGAAAGACGGCTTGAACATCTTCAGGACCGACAAAATCGCGTCCATGTAACCAAGCTCTAGCTCTGGAACAACGATCGAGTGCAATAGTCGCTCTTGGGCTGGCTCCATAAGCTAACCAACTTTTAAGTTTATCATCATATTTTTCAGGTTGGCGCGTTGCCATGATTAAATCAACAATATACTGCTCAATAGCTGGTGCCATGTGAATATTGAGTACTTGTTTACGCGCAGAAAAAATATCTTTTTGAGAGATTTGGCTTAGTTGTTTTTTCTCTTTGTTAATGGCTTCACCACGATTTAATCGCAAAATTGCTAATTCGCTTGCAGCATCAGGGTAATCAATTTCTATATGCATTAAGAAACGATCAAGTTGGGCTTCAGGTAAAGGATAAGTTCCTTCTTGCTCAATTGGGTTCTGTGTAGCCATAACCAAAAATAGCTCAGGTAGTGGATAGGTTTTACGACCCACAGTTATTTGTCCTTCAGCCATGGCTTCTAATAGTGCTGATTGTACTTTAGCGGGTGCACGATTAATTTCATCGGCAAGTACTAAGTTTCTAAACAATGGCCCTGATTGAAAAACGAAAGTGCCATCTTCAGGTCGATAAATGTCAGTACCCGTAAGATCGGCAGGTAATAAGTCGGGTGTAAATTGAATACGATGAAAATCTGCTTCAACACCTTCTGCTAATGCATTAACTGCACGAGTTTTTGCTAATCCTGGAGGACCTTCTACAATTAAATGACCATTTGCTAAAAGTGCAATTAATAGGTTCTCAACTAATGCTTGTTGCCCGATAATTTGTTCAGATAAATGTTCTTTTAAAGATGAAAAGTGCTCAATAGCCATAATTAATTAGTTACTTGTAGTTAAAGTTGTTATTCGAATCATTCGACTTGCCTTTAGATATATGGTTCAACAAATAAAAAACAAGCGCTAGTGTTAAATTGTAAAAATTTTTATCATCTGTGATTAATTGAAATGATACAGTTAATTTATCTTAGCTATAGTAGTTATTAGTTTATCTCTAGTGGATTAAGTTGAAATATTATTTTTAATGAGTAGAATTGAAATACAAACTCAGAGGTCAGACCTCTTGTTAAGGAAATAGAATGACAGTAAAACTTCAAACGGCAAGTGGAGAACGAATCGCTATTGTTGCAGGTTTACGTACACCATTTGCAAAGCAAGCTACAGCGTTTCATGGTATTCCTGCAGTAGATCTAGGTAAAATAGTCGTTAATGAATTAATGAAACGTAGTGACATTGACCCGACATTAATTGATCAATTAGTTTTTGGGCAAGTGGTACAAATGCCTGAAGCTCCTAACATTGCACGAGAAATAGTGCTAGGCACTGGTATGGATGTCCACACGGATGCATTTAGTGTTTCACGAGCCTGTGCAACAAGCTTTCAATCGGCGGTTAGTGTGACTGAGTCCATTATGGCTGGATTAGTTGATGTTGCCGTTGCAGGTGGTGCTGATTCATCTTCAGTTGCTCCTATTGGTGTTTCTAAAAAGTTCGCTCGCACTTTACTTGATCTGAGTAAAGCTAAAACGTTTGGACAAAAATTTTCTCTCATTCGCCAATTAAGTTTTAAAGATATTTTACCTGTTCCTCCGGCTGTAGCCGAATATTCTACGGGGCTTTCGATGGGACAAACGGCTGAGCAAATGGCAAAAACCTACGGTATTTCTCGCACCGCTCAAGATGAACTAGCACATAGATCACACACGTTAGCTACCAAGAGTTGGAACGAAGGTAAACTTGATGGTGAAGTTATGGCTACCCATGTGGAACCATATAAGAGTTTTATTGATAGAGATAATTGTTTTCGTGATAATTCTGATCTAGCAAGTTATGCAAAGTTACGTCCCGTTTTTGATCGTAAACACGGTACTGTTACAGCAGCAAACAGTACGGCACTCACCGATGGAGCTTCTGCGGTATTAATGATGCGAGAGGGTCGGGCAAAAGAGTTGGGCTATAAGCCGTTAGGCTATATACGTAGTTACGGGTTCGCTGCTATTGATGTCTGGGAAGATATGTTGATGGGACCAAGTTTTGCCACGCCAATTGCCCTCAAACGTGCAGGACTTGAACTTAAAGATCTCGATCTTATTGAAATGCATGAAGCTTTCGCGGCACAAACCTTAGCCAATATGCAAATGTTTGCTAGTGATAAATTTGCACAGACTTACTTAAATCGTGACAAAGCCATTGGCGAAATTGATATGGATAAATTTAATGTAATGGGTGGTTCTCTGGCTTACGGTCATCCATTTGCTGCAACGGGTACCCGTTTAATTGTTCAAACGTTGAATGAGCTAAACCGTCGCGGAGGTGGTATAGGTTTAACAACTGCATGTGCGGCTGGTGGTTTAGGTGTAGCGATGATAGTGGAGACAGACTAATGAGTAACAAAACATTTACTCTGATAAAACAAGACAATGGATTAGCTCATTTAGTGATGGATGTTCAAGGAGAGTCTATGAATACTCTCAAAGCTGAATTTTCCGATGAAATCTCTCAAATGCTAAAAGAAATTAAAGCTGATAACAGTTTAAAAGGTGTCATCTTATTAAGTGGTAAGTCTGATTCTTTTGTTGCTGGTGCAGATATAAACATGTTGGCTAATTGCCAAAGTGCCGCAGAAGCAACAGCGCTTTCTAGACAAGGGCAAATGATTTTTGATCAAATCGCTAGTTTAACTATTCCTGTTGTTGCTGCTATAAATGGCCCATGTTTAGGTGGTGGTTTAGAGTTAGCAATGGCATGTCATGCTCGCGTATGTAGTGATGCCGCTAAAACTGCACTTGGAGTTCCTGAAGTTCAGTTAGGCTTGTTGCCAGGAAGTGGAGGAACACAACGCTTACCTGCTTTAGTTGGTATACAAAAAGCATTAGATATGATGCTCACCGGTAAACAACTGCGTGCTAAGCAAGCTTTAAAAGTTGGGCTTGTTGATGACGTAGTACCTAACAGCGTATTAATTACTGTTGCTGAAGAACTCGCTTTATCGGGTAAGGTAAAAGCAGGTAATAAGCAAACCCGTGAAGTAAAATTATCATTTGTAGGTAAAGCGCTTGAACGAACGGCTTTGGGGAGAAAAGTACTTTTTAATCAAGCATTGAAAAGTGTTCTATCAAAAACTAAAGGCAATTATCCAGCGCCAGTTAAAATTATTGATTGTGTAAAAGTCGGGATAGAGCAAACAGCCGCAAAAGGGTATCAGACGGAAGCGGATCATTTTGGTCACTTAGTGATGAGTCCTGAATCAGCTCAGTTACGCCAAATATTCTTTGCAACAACGGATATGAAGAAAGAACAAGGTATTGAAGGCATTGATGCATTACCTCTTAATAAAATTGGTGTCTTAGGTGGTGGTTTAATGGGAGGTGGTATTGCGTTTGTAACTGCAACTAAAGCCCATTTACCGGTAAGAATAAAAGATATTTCCCATCAAGGGATTCATCACGCATTGAAATATTCATTTGATTTACTGAATAAAAAAGTTAAACGTCGTTTTATGCGTAAAAACGAAATGCAGAAACAGATGGCTATGATCACAGGAACACTTGATTTTAGTGGTTTTAAATCTGCGGACCTTGTAATTGAAGCTGTATTTGAAGATCTTACCTTGAAGCAGTCAATGGTTGCAGATATCGAAGCACACTGTAAGCCGACAACCATTTTCGCAAGTAATACTTCAAGTTTGCCAATTGGTAAAATTGCGGCAAAAGCACAACGACCTGAAAATGTGATAGGACTGCATTATTTTTCACCAGTAGATAAAATGCCGCTAGCAGAAATTATTGCTCACGATAAAACGTCTGATGAAACTATTTCAACAACAGTTGCTCTTGCGAAGAAACAAGGTAAAACACCAATAGTTGTCAAAGATAAAGCCGGTTTTTATGTTAACCGTATTCTAGCGCCTTATATGAATGAAGCGGCGTTGTTATTACTTGATGGTATGCCGATTGAAGTATTAGACAAGGCACTTGTTAAGTTTGGTTTTCCTGTTGGTCCCATGCAATTACTAGATGAAGTCGGTATTGATATAGGATCAAAAATAGGGCCTATTTTACAAGCGGAGTTAGGGGATAGGTTCGCTCCCCCTCCAGCATTTGATAAGTTAATAGCAGATGGACGCTTAGGTAAAAAAGTGAAAAAAGGCTTTTACTTATATAACAATGTGAAAAAGAAAACCGTTGATGAAAGTGTTTATACTTTGTTAGGGATCAACAAAAAGCCGGTAGTTTCAACAACTGATGTAGCTCAACGTTGTGTTTATATGATGCTTAATGAAGCTGTTCGATGTCTTGATGAGAGTATTATTCGTAATGCAAGAGATGGCGATATCGGCGCAATTTTTGGTATCGGTTTCCCTCCTTTCTTAGGTGGGCCATTTAGATACATTGATTCTATTGGCGTTCAAGCAGTAGTAAGTAAATTAAATCAATGGTCTAAAGAGTTTGGGCAACGTTTTGAGCCTTGTGACTTGTTGATTCAAATGGCACAAGAAAATCGTAAGTTTTACGATTGATTTAATGTCAAATTATTGCCACAAAAGGGGCAATTAATTACCGAAAAAGAGGCTTAATTATGCCTCTTTTTTTATGTCTGTATAGAGACGAATATTGAATATTTACTCTAATTGTCGTATATTACCGGCGTTCCTACTAGTTAGCTGAGTTAAAGTTATTATGTTGTTGCTTTGTTCTAGCCTTGTTGCGTTAATTTTTTCTATTTTTTTTTACTGTCAGGCTATAACTAATGGTCTAGGTAGGAAACGTTGGGCATGTGCGGGTTTTTGCTTTGGGCCATTTATCTGGCCAATGTTTTGTATGAAAAAAAGAATGAAAATCAATCAATTATTTGGGTTTGATTATTCTATATTACGTGCATAATGTTGAAGGAAGCTTTCCTGTAAATATAGTCGCTAACTTCCTTGTAGCGATTATTATTCTTGATTAACGCCACCAGATATTGGCAGGTATCTCTTTAATTTCTATTTGCGCAGCAATAGAATTCTCTTTAGGTTCAACCATAAAGAATTTTCTTATTATGTTTATCATTATTTGCCCCTTATAAAGAGGTTGAAATTCTTGAGCTAGTATCTTCTATACGAACAGATTTACGTGCAATTCGAACAGACTTACGTGCGATTCGAACAGATTTACGTGCAATTCGTACAGATTTACGTGCTACAACTTCAGGTGTTGCCACATTGTTTTGTGATAATAAATCTTGAGTTTCAACTGCTGATACAGGAGTTGTTGATACTGATAGTGCTAAGATAATTGATGTTAACATGTTGTTATTTTCCTCATTATTTAAAGTCACATAGTAATAAGCGAAAAACATGCCAATATTGGTTATCCTTGATTTTATTGGGCTAGCGTAAATATATCTACTAGCGTCAAAAATATGTATGTCTTAGAGTCTGTGAAATGACGTAGACTTGTCGGTGATTTGATGTGACAGCAAATAACTTCTAAAGTCCATTTCAGGTAATGGTTTACTGTATAAATATCCCTGTAATTGCTCACACCTTAATCCTGCTAAAAAGCTAAGTTGTTGGTTCGTTTCTACCCCTTCAGCTACAACTTGCAAACCTAAATTATGAGCAATGGTTACAATTGTTGCGACCATATTTCTTCCTTGCTCTGAGGTTTCAATATCATCGACAAACGCCTTATCTATTTTTAAAGTATTTAATGGAAATTTTTTCAAGTAGGCAAGCGAAGAATAGCCTGTGCCAAAGTCATCTAATGATAAATGAATTCCCATAGCGCGGATTTGTAACATAGTTTCAATAGCTGCTTGGGGAGAATTCATTACCGTACCTTCTGTAATTTCTAATTCTAGGTACTTAGCAGGAAGTTGGCTTTCTTGTAATATATCTGAAATCATCCCGACCAAGTTAGGTTGGGTAAATTGAACTGCTGATAAATTCACGGCAATTCTGCCATCAAATAAACCACTATCAACCCATTTCTTGGTTGCAAAACAAGCTTTCCGTAAAACGATTTCACCTATATCAATAATTTGGCCAGTTTCTTCTGACACTGGGATAAAAAGGACTGGGCTTATAATACCTTTTGAAGGTGTTTCAAAACGTACTAAGGCTTCCATACCTGCAATTTTACCCGTAGATATTTCAATTTTGGGTTGGTAGAAAACCGAAAAATAGTCTTCTTTTAAGCCATGACGGATCAAGTTTTCTATTTGAAGGCGCTTTACTGCTTTTTTATTCATAGAATCACTGAAAAACTGATAGCGATTGCCACCTGCATTTTTAGCATGATACATAGCTGTATCTGCATTTTTAAGTAACTCGTGAGGATTAGCCCCATCTTCAGGGTAAAGTACAATACCAATACTTGAAAAAAGCACGACTTCTTGATTTCGTAATTTAAGCGGCTCTGCAATGGTTTTGAGTATTTGTTTAGCAATAGAAGTGATGGTGTGAATATCATTAGTATTTTCAACGATAATACTAAATTCATCACCACCTAAACGATAAACCGTATCATGTTTTCGACCTATGCTTCGCATACGCTCTGCAACTTTACAAAGTAGAATATCACCCACTTCATGCCCCATTGAATCGTTAACCTTTTTAAAGTTATCGAGATCAAATACGAGTAAAGCATGGGGGATTGCTGTTTTAACTAATCGAATTTGATTCGCTTGAAAATATGAGCGGTTAGGTAAACCAGTTAAAGTATCGGTATTGGCAAGTTTTCTTAATTCAGCTTCGGTTTCTTTACGTTTAGTAATATCTGAAAAAACACCGACAAAATGTGAGATATTACCGCTTTCATCACGAATAATATCGATATTGAGATCAGTTAAGTACGATTCACCATTTTCTCGTTTACTTTCTATCTCTCCATGCCAGCCACCTTTTTGTAGCAAATGTCTTTTTACGTTTTGAGTGAAATGATCGGGGTATTGAGTAAAAGTCATACTTTTACCAATCATTTGACGTTTAGTTTTGTTGGTGATGCGCTGGTAAGATTTATTAACATCAACAATATTAAATAAGCGATCATAAATAATCACTGCATCAGAAATGTTTTCTATGCATTTTGCAAACAATTTTAACCGCTCATCGGCTTTTTTTATTTGGCTTATATCTTTTAGTGTTCCTGTCATTCGGGTTGGTAAGTTTTTCTCATCCCGTTCAACAACTTTGCCGCGGTCTAGTACCCATACCCAATGATTGTCTTTATTACGAACTCGGTAAGTGGATTCAAAATGGTCAGTAACACCGTTAAAGTGAGCGTCTAATGCTTCTCTAATACGTGGCATATCATGTTCATGAACATTGGTTTTATCACCGCCTACATTACGTTTGCCGTCTTGTGGAAATTCCAGGATGCCCCAGATATTTGAACGGTAGATTTTGCCGCTTTTGATATTCCAATCCCACATTTCATCGCCGCTACCCCACAAGGATAGTTTTAAACGTTCTTCACTTTGCTTTATTTGTAAATGGTATAAACGTTTATGACGCATTTGCTGGAATACATAAACAATGACAAGTAGCGTAAGTAAGCTATAAAAAAGCATGGCACTTCTAGAAAGCCACCATGGCGGCTGAATACGGATAGGTAGCGTTTTACTTTTAAAAACCGTTGGGTTTAACACATCATATACTTGGAGCTGGAAAGTATAGTCTCCTGCGCTTAAGTTTGTATAAGTGGCATAGGCTTTACGTGGAGTTGTTTCGATCCAGTTTTCTTCAATATCTTGTAATCGATATCGATAACGAAGATCTTGCGTCATTTCCGGGTTTGGCGAACTAAACTCGATAGTAATAGGGGAATGAATATATTTTAAATTTAATAGCTCTAAGTTATTAAGACTTTGGGGAATGGACAGGGTTTGTTGCTTATTTAGTCTTTTAGTTTTTTCTGGTTTAGGGTCAACTTTAATTACTTTGTTAGCGATTAATAACTGGGTCAATATAGGTTTATTAAATTGATGTTCATTACTATGAAAGTCGGCGGTATTAAAGTAGCGAAAACCTTGCAGACCACCAAAATAAGCAATGCCAGAGGTGGTTATTAATGAACTGCCATTTAAATATTCATTATTTTTTAGATCAAAAGGGCTTTCGAAAGTTCTAATGGTTTTAGTTTGAGTCGAGAGGCTAGAGATACCTTTATTGGTACTAAACCAATAATTATTATCATCATCAGTTTGGATGTCAGCAATGAAATTATTATTTAAGCCATTATTTTCGTTAAACACAAATGATTCTTGAGTGGATACATTGATAAGCAAAATGCCTTGGCTTTCTGAACCAAGTAATAACCAGTTACCATTACATTTTATCGATGTTGCTTTACTCGTGGCGAAATTACTTTGAGGGGTAAATGGAATGCTAACTAATTCGTCCGTCAGAGCATTATATTGATAGATTGAACCATCAATAGTGACTACCCAAAAGAGATTTTCTTGAGAAGATGTGTCGAAGGCCCTAATGTGTTGTGCTTGGATATTAGCTTTATTTTCAATCTCTTTGGTATCAATATTATAACTGGTTAAAATTCCGTCAGTATTAATAAACCAGACATTTGAATTAATAAAAATTACTTTACGCCATGCTTCTAATCTTAATATATTTTTCCATTCAATATGTTGTGTGATTTTGCCATCGGGTTCTAATGTAAACAGTTCATCAGTTTCGGTAAGTAGCAGTATTTTTTTGTTATTAGTTAAAATTTGATAGATAGGTGTGCTCAACGAGGTTTGTATATTGTGTATCGTTTTATTTTTTTCGTCTAATTTATACAATTGGCCATTACTAGAAAGCCAAACACTGTCGTCAAATTGGATAAAGGATTCGACAGGTCCATTTAATGTAGCGTTTATTTGTGAACTACTTTTAAATAAGTTTGCATTAGGATCATAAATATTGACGCCATTTTTAGAACCTATCCAGACTTTATTATATATATCCTTTTCTAAGCTATATATCTCATCATGAGAGATAGATGTGGATATGTTTTTATTGGCATGATATTCATTAATATTTCCGCTTAGTAAATTAATTATTTTTATACCATCAGTTGTGGCCAACCAAACATGGGTATTGTTAATATTTTCGATACTTTTAATTGCAGTGGTTAAGTCAGGAGAGGTTTGATTTTTAAAACTGTATTTTTCTACGACTTTATAAGTTTCATCGACAACAAAAACGCCATTATTAGTGGCAAGCCAATAATTATTATCAATAATTTCTATTTGGTTGATAGAATTGGTTGGTAATTGTAGGTTCCACTTGTTTTTTGCTTGTAAGGAAACGGCTGAAGAAAAATCTTCACTTACAATGTAAATACCATTTTCATATGTCCCTAGCCAATAATTGCCTTTTTTGTCTTGAAAGATGGTTTTTATTTCGTTTAATTTATCTCTAAGGCCACGGACTTTTATTGGTGAAAATGTTTCAGCAGCAGAATTATACTTATGCAGCCCTGATTCGGTAGCAACCCAAATGGTGCCAGCATTATCTTGGTAAACATCCCAAATGATATTATCTGTTAAACTTTCAGAGTTATTATCATCATGGACAAAATTATCAAAATTATCCAGTTGGGGGTTATAGCGACTTAAACCATCATAGGTGCCGACCCAAAGAGTGTTTGTGTTATCAATATAAAGATTACGAATAAAGTTATGGGCAATGGAATGAGGATCAAAAGTATCACTGCGGTAATGGATGAATTCTTTACCATCGTAGCGGTTTAAACCATCATCAGTTGCTATCCAGATAAAACCGTTTGTATCTTGAATAATATCATAGACATAGCTTTGCGATAAACCGTCATAGGTATTTAAGCTTTGAAAGCGGATCTCAGTATTTAAATAGGGTATTGTCACTTCTTTTGCTTTCGCAAAGAAACCAAAAAAAAGAAGTACTATAGGTAAAATATTCGCTAATAAAAAAATGCTTTTATTCTGAGGAAACCAACAACGATTTAAAGTTTTATACACAAATTTAGCCTTGCTCGGAAAAGAAATTAAGCCTAAATATGCTAGGCTAGACACTCAAATGTCTTTTATTATTTGTACCATTACAAATCATGGTCACAATGAAGTCAAACTGTTATCGGCTGTTTCAGAATTTAGTTGAGCAGAAGTTGTTAATTTCTAGTAATTTTTTACTTAAATCGTTGGAATCACCATCTTGAATTGTTTTACATGAGAGTAAAGAAATATAATCAGGTGATGCATTAATAGCGCTAACGTTAGTTAATAGGTAATTTTTTAAGTCGGCACGGGATAAGCTTAAAATTTCTTCAATAAGTTGTGTTTTTTGTGAAAAGCAAAAGTCCTCGTTGCAGATAGCGGCCCAAAAGCGCTGACTTGTGATGCGTAAACTAGTGTCTTTTTCCTGTAATTGACTGGCTAAACCATTACATAAGTGTTGCCAATTTTCATCAGAAGTCTGATCAATTATGTTAATGCTGGTATTAATAAAACCTTGTATAGCGGACTGTAATTGATTTGCAGTTACATTGGGGGATTGAATATAAAAAGCTAACCCAGGGTATCGATTGATAGGTACAAAGCTAACCCCAACAAGATAGCCAAATTGTTTATCTGTACGCATTTCTTGAAAAAAGTCAGGGGCTAATAATTGACTTGCTAACATAGTCTGAGCCGTTAGGTGTAGGCTTTTGGTTTGCATCGGAAAATAGATAACGCAAGCATGATCATGCTCAGGTAAAGTTAATGGTAATTGTAAATGTCCTTGTCCTTTTATATCTAAAATAGGTACGTGAACTTTATTGTTATCATCAAATTTATTGGGAAACGCTTCTTTTATAATGTTTTTCAGCGTCAGTGCGTGATGTTTGTGCCAGTTTCCATGCATAAAGGCTTCAATAGCGATTTGATTAAACAGATTTTTATAGAAAACTGTGAATTCGTGATGGTTAATTTTTGTTAATGCGTTTGCAAGTAATTTACTACTTGGATTTGATGGTTGCATTAAACTACTTAAAATCGCAAATAATTGAGAAATTGATTTATTATTGCTAGCATTTTCCCAATGAGAAAGTAATTGATGTTTAAATAATGCAAACTTTTCTTCACTACATTTAAAATGCTGTAAGCGCGTAAATAAATGCTCTAATAACTTTGGTTGTTTATCATTTAGTCCTGAAATCTGTATAGTTAATCCACCTTGATTAGAATAAAGGTGATAATTAATACCGGCTAATTCAGCATCATAAAACTGCTCTACAATATCATCACTAAATAACTCAACCAATAGTCGAGTCATGGCGATGTTTTCGACACTTTGGATAACGTTAGGGTTATCTATGTTGATATAAATATAACCTTTAGGCACTTTGAAGGCCGTATCTTGTTTAAACCAAAGTGTTAAGCCATTTTCTTGACTAATAATTTCAGGTAACTCAGCGGTATTTTTTTCACTGGTTAGTACTTGAGGTTGATCAACAATATATTGATTTTTAGAAGGTAGATACAACTGACTGTTCAGCTCGATATTTTCCCATTGTTCAATTAAGTGTTTGTCAATCGGCGCCATGGTGTAAGGGACTTGGTACCATTTACTTATACGGTCAAAGGTGGCACTTTTTGCTATTAATAATAGCCGCATATTTGTCGGTTTGATAAAACTGAGTAAATAGGTCAGTTTTTCTCGATCAAGCCCATCCATTGCATAGTCACCATAAAGGACATCTTGATTATTATAATGTTGCATACTGATTGCTAATTGACAGACAGAATCAATGGGTTTGGTTTTTTCATGATATTGAAAGGATAACTCAGCAAGTGATTTTTTTTCTTGGTAATAAAAGTCCGCTAATGTGCCTGGGTTAATCAGTGCAATATATTGAAATACAATTGAAACGACTTTATTAGTATTTTGGGCTCCTTGCTCAGTGAGTTTTATACTAATATTAAAATCTTTAAAGTTAGTGCCATGAATCCCGGAACCAGCAGTTAATCCTAATGCTAACTGCTGTTTTTTTAACAAGGATAATATACTGCCTTCTCCTTCATGACCCAGTAAATAAACTAATGTGGCTTCAGGTTTATTTCGATAAAATTTATTAATATCAGGTAAAGCAAAACTGATAATAAGTTGTTGGTCATTTTTTACTGGTTTTATTGTGATCAGTTGTTGCAATTGTTCCTGTAAATAGAGAGCAGGAGGGGGTGACGATGGCGGTGCTTTCTTATCGGCAATTTGGTTAAATTTTTCATGCGCTAATTGAGAAAGTTCTTCGAGTGTTTGAGGACCTTCAAGCACTAGGGTCATCGCTTTGGCAAGATAATAATGCTCAAAAAACGCGCGTACTTCTTGATGAAGTTGGCTACTTTCTTTATCCGCTAACGTTTCACTATTCCCAACAGAGAATTTAGCAAAAGGGTGCTTAGGATTAACCGTTTCTTTATGAACATCATATAAACGTCGGATGTCATCTTTGAGTTTTAATTTAAATTCTGCATCAATATTTTTACGTTCTTTTTTGACAAATTCCTCAGATAACAAGGGCGCGATGAAAAATTGACTAAATCTGTCGATAGCTTCTTCAAAATGCGTAAAGTGAATGTCAAAGAAGAAACAAGTATGCTCAGTTGCTGTCCAGGCATTATTACTTCCGCCATACTGACTTATAAATTGTTGGTATTCACTTCCCTCAGGATATTTTTTTGTGCCTAAAAATAACATATGCTCCAAAAAATGGGCAAGACCTTGGCGATCTATGGGATCGTTGAAATGACCAACATTTACAGCTAATGCTGCTGCTGACTTAGATGTTTCGTTATTTTGAACAAGAAGCACCCTAAGCCCGTTAGGCAAAGTTAATGATTGATATTGTTTATGATCATTAGGACTTTTTTTCAAAAAAACACCAATAAAAAACGATATAAATTATCATTTTTCCAAAGAATTAATATGTTATTCACTTTAAATTACCTTAACAAATAATGATACTTAAAGGCGTAATTATTTGTCCACTGAATAACAAAAATGTCATTCAATTCACAGGAGTATAATTTATTATGATCTTAAGCTATAACAATTGAGTATTATCCTTTACTATAGCCGCAATTATGTAAATTCACCTTTTAATACGAGCTATTTATGCAGCTTTTTGTCATGCGCCATGGGCAAGCAACTTCTTTTGGGGATTCAGACGCTGAACGAACTTTAACAAAACAAGGTTTTGATGAAGTAGCAAGAATGGGGCAGTGGTTAGTGGATAATGACTATCATATTGAAAAAATACTTGTTAGTCCTTATGTTAGGGCGCAACAAACCGCTAAACAAATAACCACTCAGTTAAGCAAGCAACCTTTGTTGAAAACGGTTGATTTTATTACCCCCGAAGGCAATGCTAAACAAGCACATGATTATATTGATGGAGCATTAACTAGTGAACCTATAGAGCATTTGCTCATTGTTTCACATATGCCTTTTGTCAGTTATTTACTCGCCGAGCTCACGTCTAACGCGAATGCACCCATTTTTCAAACTGCCGCTATTGCACATATTGATTATGATACACAGTTAATGAAAGGGCGTTTAGTGCAGATGATTAGTCCTAATGAGCTCTGAGTTAAACACGTTTATTTAGTCTTTCGTAAATTTATCATGTAATTCTATTAACACTAATAATGCACCATTCCCTCCCCATTCCAATGGTGCTTGATGAAAGGCTATCACATCAGGATGTTGCACTAACCAGTGAGGCACTTTATTTTTTAAAATACGACCACCAAGTCCATGAACAATACATACACACTGAGCATGTTCTTTCTGGCAAGCAAATAATAATGCTGCAATTTCTTTCTTTGCTTGGTGTTGGTCTAGTCCGTGTAAATCTAATATTAAATCAGGTGCGTAGGCGCCACGTCTTAAATTTTTAGCTTCATAGCTGTGGGCATCCTCTCTTACATATTTGACAGGACCATCACTGGATAAGTTGGGTTCAAATTCATCAGAAAAATGAAAACTCGCAATCTGTTTCGCTTGTTTTTGTTGACTTAATGTTGATTTCTTCTTGATGGTTCTTTTCGACGGGTGTATTGTGTCCTGCACCAAAGGCTTAACCTTACCTATGGCCTCTTTAAACAGCTGTTTTTCTTGTGTTGATAACGCATCTTTAAATTTCATTCTTGAAGTCTAAAAATATCTTCTATGAATAACAAGTAAAATGGTAAATTAATCACAATTAATCGGGGGATTTAGTGTCTCATTTTAATGTTAACGACATTTCCACACAGCTTCATACTATTGGCGACTATATTCGATTTGCTACCAGTACCTTTAATCAAGCTGATTTATACTTTGGACATGGGCATGATAATGCATGGGATGAAGCTATAACATTAATCACGTTTACACTGGATTTACCAAGTGAATTAACTGAGCACGTAATGCAGTGCCATTTATTAACACATGAAAAAGAACAAATTATTGAAATTATTGGCCGTCGTGTCGATGAAGAAATCCCCGTAGCCTATTTAATTAATCAAGCTTATTTCGCTGGCCTTCCATTCTATGTTGATGAAAGGGTCCTTGTGCCACGCTCTCCTATTGCTGAGTTAATTGAACAAAGGTTTAGTACCATCATCGGGGATGATAAGCCTGTTTCACGTATCTTAGACTTATGTACGGGTAGTGGTTGTATTGCTATTGCTTGTGCAACATTTTTCCCAGAAGCTGATGTAGATGCCGCTGATCTTTCAATAGATGCACTTAATGTGGCTCAAATCAATATTGAGAATCATGGCTTAATTGAACAAGTTATTCCGATTCAATCTGATGTGTTTTCTGAGCTTGAAGGGCAAAAATATGATTTAATTGTCACTAATCCTCCTTATGTTGATTTAGAAGATGTTGAATCGCTCCCAGCAGAATTTCAGCATGAGCCCGAAATGGGTCTAGGCTGTGGTGATGATGGGCTAGATATTGTGAGAAAAATATTGGCACAGGGGGCATCACATTTGAATGATGATGGTTGGTTGATATGTGAAGTAGGCAATTCACAAATACATGTGCAAGCAGTCTATCCTGAAATAGAGTTTCGCTGGTTAACGTTTGAACGTGGTGGGCATGGGGTTTTTGCAATATCAAAAATGCAATTAGAACAACATAAAGTAATTTTTAATGAACGGGTGAAAAAGTAATAATGTCAGGCAATACTTTCGGTAAGTTATTTACAGTGACAACCTTCGGGGAAAGTCATGGGTTAGGTTTAGGCGCTATTATTGATGGCTGTCCTCCTGGAATTGAATTGTCAGAGGCAGATCTGCAAGTAGATTTAGATCGTAGACGTCCAGGGACTTCTCGCTATACCACTGCACGACGAGAACCCGATCAAGTAAAAATTATGTCGGGGGTTTTTGAAGGAAAAACTACCGGAACTCCAATAGGCCTAATGATTGAAAATACCGATCAACGTTCTAAAGATTATGGCAATATTGCGCAGTCTTTCCGCCCAGGACATGCGGATTATACCTATTGGCAAAAATATGGCATCAGAGATTATCGTGGTGGTGGTCGTTCATCGGCACGTGAAACGGCGATGCGTGTAGCGGCAGGTGCTGTTGCTAAAAAATACTTAAAACAAAAATTTAACCTAGAAATCAAAGGTTGTGTTACTGAAATTGGCCCTATCGTTGCTGAAAATATTGATTGGCAACAAGTTGAAAATAACCCATTTTTCTTCCCTGATGTAAATAAACTCGATGCCTTAGATGAATTACTTAGAGGGATTATTAGAGAGAAAGATTCAATTGGCGCTAAAATAATGGTTGTCGCTGAGAATGTACCTGTAGGATTAGGCGAACCTATTTTTGATCGTTTAGATGCGGATATTGCCCATGCATTGATGGGGATAAATGCAGTGAAAGGCGTTGAAGTTGGCGATGGTTTTGCAGTAGTGAATCAAAAAGGCTCTGAACATAGAGATGAATTAACACCTGATGGTTTTGAAACAAATCATTCCGGTGGTGTGTTAGGTGGTATTTCATCAGGTCAAAATATTATCGCTTATGCGGCATTAAAACCCACTTCAAGTATTGGTGTCAGTGGTAAAACAGTCGATGTTACTGGCCAAGCAACGGATATTATTACCAAAGGAAGACATGATCCTTGTGTTGGTATACGTGCGGTACCTATTGCTGAGGCAATGCTGGCGCTAACATTAGTGGATCATTACCTAAGACATCGTGCTCAGAATGCCGATGTAGAATGTATCACCCCCGATATTTGTAAATAGTTTCTATTATAAGCAGAACATGTGAGTTCATTATTATTTATTAGGTTGTCATCAAGCTATTTTTGGTACTTTAGTATCCTTGGTTTGGTGGTTCCCTTTTTACCAATATTTCTTGATGGTAACGGGTTTTCTTCTATTCAAATAGGCGAAATTCTGGCTATTGTCACAGCTACCAAAATTGTTGGCCCTTCTTTATGGGCTATTATTGCCGATAAAACGGGTAAACAATTAAGTATTATTCGTTTAGGTGCATTGCTGACATGTGTATCATTTTCGATGCTATTTTTTGTTAATCAGTATTGGCCAATCACATTCGTCTTAGCTATGTTTAGTCTTTTTTGGACGGCAATACTTCCACAACTAGAAGTCTTAACTCTCACATCGGTTAAGCGAAGTGCAAAAATTTACGCTCGTATTCGATTATGGGGAAGTATTGGTTTCATTATTTTAGCTGTGGTCAGCGGTGAATTGCTTGATGCGTTTGGCTCAGATACTTTTACCTATATTGGTTTTGTTATTATCATCGCGTTATTTCTTTCAACACTTGTTGTAAAACAGCCTCGTTTAAGTGTGTCGAGTAAAATAAAAACCAGTCGAATCATTGATAAACTGCTCACTAAGGGGTTTATTGCCTTTTTTATTGCAGGTTTGTTGTTACAAGTTAGCTTTGGCCCTTATTACGGTTTCTTTGCCTTGTATCTACGTGATATGGATTACCCCGCGTTTTCAGTAGGCCTTTATATTTCTGTTGGCGTTATTGCTGAGATAGGTATATTTATTATTGCCGGTCGTATTTATCAACTCTGTGGTGCCGTTTGGTTAATTAGTTTAAGTATCTTAATTTCTGCCTTGCGTTGGTATTTGACTGGCACTATGGCGGATAATCCATTCATTCTTTTTATCGTACAGTTAATGCATGCTGCTAGTTTTGGCTTATATCACAGTGCGTCTATTCAGTATTTACAACAGCATTTTGCCGCTAATCAGCAAAACCGTGGACAAGCTATCTATATTGGTGGTGTTTATGGGCTTGGTGGTGCATTAGGGGCTTATATCGCGGGTATGCTTTGGCATGATGGAATGGGGGCTACTGAGACCTTTAATTTTGCCGCATTGATTGCATTAATAGGAGGCTTGATTGCCTTACTGATGAAAGAGAAAAAGAAAGAATTTTCATTAATGAGCAAAAAAGAAGAAAAAGTGTAATTTTATTGGTAAAGGACCTCTTGGAAAGAGGCCCTTATTGCTAGTCGAGCTAAGGTTATTTTACTTCTTCACCTGCAGCTTGTTTATCAGCATGATAGCTTGAACGAACTAATGGTCCACACGCGGCATGTTCAAATCCCATTTTGATTGCTTCTTTTTGAAACATATCAAAGTCGTCTGGGTGAACATAACGCTCAACCGGTAAATGATGCTTACTTGGTTGTAAATATTGTCCAATGGTTAACATAGTAACGCCATGGGCACGTAAATCGCGCATCACTGCTAATATTTCATCATTGGTTTCACCTAAACCGACCATTAAACCTGATTTTGTCGGTACATTTGGATTTGCTTCACCAAATTTTTTCAATAGGTCTAATGACCATTGGTAGTTTGCCCCAGGACGCGCCTTGGTGTACAAACGTGGTGCTGTTTCTAAATTATGATTAAAGACATGTGGTGGATGCTGATTCAGTATCTCTAAGGCACGATCCATACGGCCACGAAAATCAGGTACCAGTATTTCTACTTTAGTATTGGGGGCATGTATATCGATTTCTTTTATACATTCAGCAAATTGTTGAGCACCACCGTCACGTAAATCATCACGATCAACAGAAGTAATAACAACATATTTAAGTGCCATATCTTTTAAAGTGAGGGCGAGTTTTCTTGGCTCTTCACTATCAGCGGCCAAAGGACGACCATGACCAACATCACAGAAAGGGCAACGGCGAGTACAAATATCACCTAAAATCATGAATGTGGCTGTACCGTGATTAAAACATTCTGATAAGTTTGGGCATGAGGCTTCTTCACAAACTGAATGTAAATCATGTTTACGTAATGAGGCTTTAATTTGATCAATACGTTCTGAAGATCTTGGTAGCTTTATCCGTAACCATTCAGGTTTTCGTAGCATGGTTTCTCGTTCAGAAGGCACCACTTTAATTGGGATATGAGCCATTTTTTCGGCGTCACGTAATTTTGTGCCGGGAGTGATTCGAGAAGATTTAGTGGTCATAACGTTGATCCAACCCTGTTTTATAATTAATGTTTTCGGCATTTAACAGTTGTGTTAAATGCTTAACTAGAGATTCACCGGCGCTTTGAACATCTTTAGGGCCATCTAAATCACATGTTTGTACCATTTCTAAACCTGCGTAGCCACACGGATTAATACGTAAAAAAGGCGTTAAATCCATATTTACATTTAACGCGAGTCCGTGGAAAGAGCAACCTTTTCTTACTCTCAAACCCAAAGAGGCCACTTTCTTTTCATCAATATAAACACCCGGAGCATCTGCTTTGGCATAAGCGGTTATATTGTAGTCGGCTAAGGCGGCTATGATACCATTTTCAATGAGTGTGACTAACTCTCTTACACCCATTTTTTTACGTCGTAAATTGATCATAAAGTAGATCACTTGTTGTCCGGGTCCGTGATAAGTTACCTGACCGCCACGATCAACTTTTACCACAGGTATATCGCCGGGCATTAACAAATGTTCTTCTTTACCTGCTTGGCCTTGAGTAAAGACTGCTGGATGTTCAACTAACCACAACTCGTCAACTTCATCGGTTCGTGAATCAGTAAAATTTTGCATAGCATGCCAAACGGTAGTGTAATCTAACACACCTAGCTGGCGAATAATTAACGAGTTTTTCAAATTTATTTCTCTAGTTATTCTATATAAATAATTATATCCGAATTTAAATTAGATTTATAGGGAGTATCTTTAGTGAACCTTAAAGTACGTAGCGTACTTCCTCTATCGCCGTTAAGGTTTTATAGATAGTTTCTATATGATCTTTACTCGTTACTGTTACCGCGATCGACACCGAATGATAATTCCCTTTTGAGCTAGGCTTAATTTTAGGGGAGTAATCACCAGGGGAATGCTTTTGTAGTTCGGTAATGATCAAGTCTGGTAATTCGTCACAGGCTATACCCATAACTTTAAAGTTAAGTACCGTTGGGAATTCTAATAATTCATCAAATTTTGTTTGCATTATACACCATCACATTTAGCTAATAATTTATACCAGCGAGGTGTTGTTAAAACCTATTGGCATGAATACGCTATTTTATCACTTTTATTAATAATGCAAAATGGTGGCGTTAAGTTAATATTTCAACACCTTGATGTCATTAATAATAAAAAACTCAGCAGATGCTGAGTTTTGAAGTAGTAATCAAACTCTTTTGAGGGAGTTTGTGGATTAACTAATGAACAGTCTAGTTAAACTGAAGTTTAACATAGTCGACTAAACGGCTGAACATACCGCCTTCTTTAACTTCTTGTAGTGTAACTAAGGGGTAGTTAGCAATATCTTCACCATCAAGCTGTAAAAATACGGTGCCAACAACTTCACCTTTACTTAATGGCGCTGTTAGTTGACGTGTCAGCTCGAAGTTCGCTTTTAAATTTTTACGATTGCCTCTTGGAATGGTGATCGGTGTACTTTCAAGAATACCTAGGTCGACTTGTTTAATGTCTCCCATCCATACTCGATTAGTGACAAATTTTTCACCTGCTTGATAAGGAGTGTAAGTTTCGAAAAATCTAAAGCCATAGTTTAATAGTTTCTTACTTTCAACATTTCTTGCTCGTTGACTTTCTGTGCCCATTACAACACTAATTAAGCGCATTCCACCTTTAGTGGCTGTGGTAACTAAGCTATAGCCAGCTTGTGAAGTATGCCCTGTTTTCATGCCATCAACATTCATACTTTTGTCCCACAATAATCGGTTGCGGTTATATTGTGGAATATTGTTATATTTGAATGATTTTTCTTTATAGATAGCAAATTCATTGGGGACATCACGAATGATAGCTTTAGCTAATGTTGCCATATCTCGAGGTGTTGTTTTATGTTCTTTGCTGTCAAGTCCATGACTATTTTCGAAGTAACTGCTATTCATGCCTAATTGCTCTGCATGAGCATTCATCAAATCTGCAAATGCGCTTTCACTACCAGCAATGTGTTCGGCCATAGCGACACAGGCATCGTTACCTGATGCGATGATGATACCTTTGTTGAGTAAGCTAACTTCAACCTCTTTACCAACTTCCAGAAACATCAATGAAGACCCTTTAAAAACAGGGTTGCCAGTTGCCCAAGCTTGTTCACTGATTCTTACTTTATCATCATTGCTAATATTGCCACTTAGGATCTCTTTACCAATGATATAACTTGTCATCATTTTGGTTAAACTTGCAGGCGCTAATAAAACATCTGCATTTTCTTCAGAAATCACTTTTCCTGTTGAATAGTCAATAAGGATGTGACCTTTGGCGTTAATTTTAGGCGGAGACGGAATAATTGTTGCTGCGAAAGAAACTGAACAAAACGTTAAAGCAAGTGTGCCTAATATGGAGATAATTCTTTTCTGACTTTTTGGGAATTTTTTGGCCAATGTTGAGGGCATAATAATCCTGTGACAATGATAAATTAAGGTTATAAGAAATAATTCTTGAAAAGTATACCATTATTATTTTTGAATGCCATGGTGAAAAATTAGCAATTTGTTACAGGACGTGGCAAAAAGTGAGTTTCTACACGTTATAATGTAACTTTGAAAGCGCCAGAGTAGCCATTTTTACGTAAGTTATTTAACAATGAATCTAAGTGTGTAGGGTTATGAATAGGGCCAATTCTTACTTTATAAAGACCTTCTGTTTCAACGGCAAAAGCGGGGTATTGATATAATAAGGCTATTGTTGATGCCGTTTTTTGTGCGATTAATTTGTCTTTGGTAACAAATACTTGAATGTGATTTTTGATTTTATCAGTTTTTTCTACAGCTATATTTTGTGTTGAGGCTGGTTTAGGTAATGTCTCAATTAAAACTTCTGCGGTTCCTGTTTTTAACATATCTAACTTATAGGCAGCAGTATAAGATAAATCAATGATACGGTCTTGGTGGAATGGGCCTCTATCATTTACTCTGACAATAACTGATTTGTCATTTTTTAAATTGGTAACACGAACATAAGTGGGTAAGGGAAGGTTTTTATGTGCAGCACTCATGCTATACATATTATAAATTTCACCATTAGAGGTTAAGTGCCCATGGAATTTATTCCCGTACCAAGACGCTGTTCCTTGTTGAGTAAAACCAACTGCACTTTTCATAACGCGGTAATGTTTTCCTCTAACAGTATAATTTTTATTACCGCCTCGACTTTTAGTTTCTATACGAGGTATAGGGTCTTTAAGTTCATGGATACTCGGTTTACGTGTTGCTCCACTATCGTGCTTTTGTTGATATCTACCATATTGCTGGCTACAGCTGGCAACAAAGAGGGTAAGCAATATAGTCAATAGTATCGTTTTTTTCATTTTTTAATGATTATCTCTGTTAACCGAGAAAGCGGCGATGCGTACTTATTGCCATTAATATACCAAAGCTTGCCATTAAGGTAACCATAGATGTCCCGCCATAACTCACTAAAGGTAATGGCACACCCACAACAGGAAGTAGCCCAGAAACCATGCCGATATTAACAAACACATAAACAAAAAATGTGAGTGTTAAACTACCTGCAAGCAATTTAGTAAAGGCATGTTGTGCGTGAACAGCAATCCACAAGCCTCGCATGACAATCGCCATATACACTAATAATAAGATACTAACACCAATGAGGCCAAATTCTTCACTAAAGACAGCAAAAATAAAGTCAGTGTGGCGCTCTGGGAGAAACTCAAGTTGTGACTGAGTACCCTGTAGCCAACCTTTACCATGCAAGCCACCTGAGCCAATAGCTATTTTAGATTGAATAATGTGGTAGCCTGATCCTAATGGATCTTGTTCTGGATTTAAAAAAGTTAATACCCGTTGTTTTTGATAGGGTTTCATTAAGAATACCCATAAAATAGGGGCGAATGCTGATGCTAGCACTGCACATGTCCCTATTAATTTCCAACTTGAACCCGCTAAAAAGATAACAAATATACCAGAGCATGCGATCAATAATGATGTACCTAAGTCTGGTTGCCGAGCGATTAATAGTGTTGGAATTAATAAGATGATAAATGCGAGGATCACATTAAGAATACGAACAGGAAGGTTCTGCTGACTAACATACCAAGCTATCATCATAGGCACGATTAATTTCATTATTTCAGATGGCTGAAACATGAATACACCTAAGTTAATCCATCGCCTTGCTCCTTTGCCCACATGCCCAAATACGAGTACAGAAACCAGTAATAATATGCCGACAACAAAAACAGGCACAGCCCACTTGCGATAAATTAATGGGGGGATTTGAGCAATAACAAACATGACGACCAAGGCTATACCCATATTCCTTGCCTGCTTGATTGCCATATCAATACTTTGTCCACCCGCACTATAAACAATAAATAGTCCAAGGATCATCAAGGATAAAATACCGGCTAACAAGGGCAGATCAATATGTAATCGTTGCCAAATGCTATAACGTTTTTGTTGGTCTTGTCCTGTGGAACGCACTATTTTTTCCTAGCCTTTTTTTTATCATCAAAGTGGTAAGTGTTGTCATGCAATGGATGTTTGGTTTTACTTACAATTTCACGATCCCCAAAATATTGGTCCATAATTTGTCGAGCAACAGGAGCCGCATTAGTCGACCCGCCACCTTTCGCGACATTTTCTATTGCAACAGCTACGACAATTTCAGGGTTTTCGTAGGGAGCAAAGGCGACAAACATGGCATTATCTCTTTTATTTTCTGCTGTAGTTTTGGCATCGTACTTTTCACCTTGCGCGATATTAGCTACTTGAGCTGAACCTGTCTTTCCCGCAACATCATAACGAGATCCCTTAAATGGGTTGTAAGCGGTGGCCCCTTTTTTTTGAACCGTGTTGTGCATACCATCAAGTACCAGATCCCAGTTTTTTGGATTGCTAATGACTATTGGTGGTTTAAAATCTATTGGTTGTTCAGTAGTGTTTACTGTACGGTGCAAGCCGTCACCCTCATTGCTAAAGCTAACATCACTTGTAGCTTTAAGTAAGTGTGGCACCTTAATTTGACCTTTATTGGTAAGTATAGAGATGGCTTGAGCTAACTGTAAAGGTGTCACTGTCCAATAACTTTGACCGATACCTACAGATAAAGTTTCACCGGTATACCAGGCTTTGCCGTAACGTGCGCGTTTCCATTCAACACTAGGCATAATGGCATGACTTTCTTCATGAATATCTATGCCGGTATAATCTCCAAAACCAAATTTTTCCATCATACGGGCTATTTTTGTGATGCCAAGTTTGTAAGCGAGATCATAATAATAAATATTACAGGATTGCTCTAACGATTTAGTTAAGTTAACTTTTCCATGACCCCATCTTTTCCAATCACGGCGCTTAGTATCAATACCTGGTAGCTGATAAACACCGCGATCATTTATTGTGGTGTCTTTGGTGATAACACCATCTTCAAGGCCCGTCAGTGCTAATAGCGGTTTAATAGTTGAGGCTGGCGGATAACCTTGTACAGTACGGTTAATCAATGGTAAGTCTTTAGATGAAGTTAGCTTTTTATAATTTTTATAGCTGATCCCATGAACAAATAAATTACCGTTGTAGCTAGGATTTGAATACATAGCCAATACACCACCATCACGAGGGTCTATGGCAACAACCGCACCACGCTTACCTGACAAGGCTCGCTTAGCTATCATTTGAAGTTCAATATCTAGACTTAATGTGAGATCTTTACCCGGCACTGGCGGGGTAAAATTAAGGGTACGAATAATTCTCCCTTGGCTATTTACCTCAACTTCTTGGTTACCTATTTTGCCATGTAAAATATCTTGGTAGTATTTTTCTAGGCCGAGTTTGCCTATATTACGTGTCGCTGCATAGTTTTCAGCTTTACCTTGCTCTTCTAGTTTTATTTCGTCGCGACGGTTAATACGTGCAACATAGCCCAATGAATGCGTAGTTAAATCGCCAAAAGGATAGTAGCGTTTTAGACGAGCATCTATGAAAACGCCAGGAAATTTATGTTGGTTAACAGAAAACAAAGCGACTTGTTGTTCACTTAGGCGCGGTTGAATTTCGATAGGTTTAAAGCGTCGTCTGCTTTTTACTGATTTAAATACTTTTTGTTGACGCTCTTCACTAATATCCAGTAACTGACTAACTTCTTTGATGGTTTTTGCTAAGTCAGGAACTTGCTCAGGGACAAATTCTAGACTGTAAACAGGCTTATTTTCAGCAAGTAAAACACCATTACGATCATAAATCAGCCCTCTATTAGGGGCTACAGGTAAAAGTTTTATACGATTTGAATAGGAACGTGTTTTATACTTTTCATAGGAAACAACTTCCAATTGAAAGAGGTTGTAAAACAGAATGAGTAACATGCCAAATACACCGAGTAGGGCAATAAATGTTCTACGAGCAAATAAATTTGCTTCAGCGGTATGATTGCGAATGGAAACACGTTTTGTTGCCATTATTACTCTCTGTGATAAGGATGGTTGTTATTAATACTCCAAGCTCGATATAAGCTTTCAGCAACAACAATTCTTACCATTGGATGAGGTAATGTCAAAGGAGACAAAGACCATTTTTGTTCTGAAGCTTGAATACATGACGGAGCTAAGCCTTCAGGCCCACCTACGAGTAGGGCAACATCTCGACCATCAAATTGCCAACGTTCAAGTTGTTTTGCTAACTCAGGGGTTGTCCAAGGTTTACCTTCAACCTCAAGGGTGACAATACGATTACCTTTAGGAATAGCAGCTAAGGTTAGTTCACCTTCTTTTTCGAGGATACGGGGAATATCCGCGTTTTTACCTCGTTTTCCCGGTGGTATTTCGACTAAATGAAATGACATATCACGAGGAAAACGACGGCAATATTCGTTAAATCCTTCAGCTACCCAAGCAGGCATTTTATTGCCTACAGCATATAAGGTTAAACGCATGGTAAACTAAATTATTCCCACAACTGCTCTAACTGGTAACGGTCTCGCATTTGTTCAGTCATGATATGTACTACCACATCACCTAAATCTACCAGTGCCCATTCACCGACATCATTTCCTTCAACACCTAATGGTTCTTTACCTTTGGCGCGGCATTCGATAGTAACGGATTGAGCAATTGATTTTACGTGACGATTTGAATTGCCAGAGGCAACGATCATATAATCGGCGAAATTGGATTTTTCAGAAATATTAATTGTTGTGATATCTCGACCTTTCATGTCTTCGATTTGTTCAACAACAAAAGCAGCTAAAGCTTCAGATTGCAATGTCTATTCTCTTTTTGACTAGTATTAGCGGTATAATATCATTAAAAATCGTATAGGTTAACTAACACGTGTTGATCTTTTACGTTTAATTTTTACTCGAATCTCAAGTATTTCAACAATGATTAATATTTTTGCTAAATCAAGCGTGTTATTTATCTTCTAAATATAACTGATGTTCTTGAATATATTGAGCAATATACGTTGGCACGTCATTCAACCTATCCCTTGTTTGTAATAACTGTTGACGAATATTAGTTGATGAAACGCAATAGGCCGGTTGATTGTAGAGATAGATTTTACCCGCGGGACTCGTTTTTAATGCCGAGATAGTTTTTGCTTGATGTTGATTGAGTAATGATTGGGTTTCTTGATTGATGTCTTCTAAGCTGTAATTAGGTCTACTACTGACAACTAAATGACATTGTTTCAAAATGTCTTGCCATTTATACCAAGTGGTAAACGTGATAAATGAGTCCATGCCAATAAAAAAATAGAGTTTATGTTGAGGGTAACTCAGATGAATATCCGCTAAAGTTGCAGCGGTATATGAAGGCGTATTGTTTTTTAATTCCCGTGCATCACAGGTTAATAAGGCATGATGTTCACAAACCATTTTCGCCATGGCCAAGCGATGTTCACTACTCGCAACAACGCTCGTTTTATGGGGAGGTATATGGGCGGGTAATAATAATACCTCTGGAATATCAAGGTGACTTGCTGTCTCAATAACTGAATGAATATGACCGTTATGTATTGGATCAAAAGTACCACCAAAGATACCTAGCTCAAGAGTTTTCATTAATACCAACTGTAGTTAGCCCAATTCATAATTGAGAGAAAGTTCATGTAGTTTTTCACCATGATATAACGTACTTATTACGTCAGCTAACAATAAATAGCCATTGAATTCTGAGCTCGTTTTAGTCAGTAAATCTGTTTGTGCTAATCTTATCTGTGCATGTGCTAAATTTGCGGCTGTTATCTGATTGATTGCGTGCTGATATAAAGGTTTGCGCTTATCCCAGATACGGTATGTAGTGTACAGCTCATTGAGTGTTTTACCTTGCTTGAGTTGTTCTTGCATGATTAACAATTGTGATATTTCTTTATGAATAGGCCAAATTAATTGAGCAACAGCTATCCCTTCTTGTTGTAATTGGTCTAACATCACAATACATTTTTTAATATCACCAGAGAGCATGGCATCTGTTAATTGGAAGGCACTAAATTTTGCTTGTTTGATGATAATGTTTTCAGCGTCATCAACAGTTACTTGTTGCTGTTGAAATAAGATAGAGAGCTTAGTAAGTTCTTGAGCTAACGCAAGTAAATTACCTTCAAAAAGTTTAGTTAACATCAGCGTCAGATCTGGATGTAAATTTACATTAAGTTGTTGGGCTTGTTTATATATCCATTGGCTTAATTGTTTTCCCTCAATATCATAAAGTGGTATAAAAACACCTTGTGCATCTAAGGCTTTAAACCATTTTCGCTTTTGAGTAGCGGTGTCAATTTTAGCTCCATGGATGATCAATAAAATATCAGGTGTAATATTTTCGCATAATTGAGCGAGCTTTTTACTACCGGCATCACCAATCTTATTACTACTAAGCTCCAACTCAATAATACGTTGATTAGCAAAAAGGCTAAGGGCATTATATTCTTGTTCTAGCCGATTCCAATCAAACTTATCATCTACATAAAAACGTATTAATTCACTGAAACCTTGTTGCTGAGCATAGCTTTTTATTTGACTAAGAGTGTCATTTTTTTGCCAAGGCTCATCACCAAATATTAACCAAATAGGGGCAAGGTTTTTACTTAGTGTATTAGCAAGTTGGTTGTGATAGATACGCATTGCTTGATAACCTTTTAATTGCTTTTTCGATTACTAGCGTTGAATACTGGCGAGTTGGCGTAAAATTTTATCTGCTGCTTCTTGGCGCATTTCACTAAGCATTAATGCAAGTTCTCTACTTTTCGCTAAGGCTAAGTCAGGGTCATCTTGATAATCACGATTTAACTCAATTTTGTAACTTTCAAAGTCTTCACCAGCAAATCGTAATAGATATTTTACTGTGTAAATGAGTTCATATTCTGCTACCTGACCATTTGGAAAAACAGAAAGAGTACGGCGGTCTAAGGTATCTTTTAATATTTTAAGTTCAGGTAATGTTTTGTCGTATTGTTTAGCGATTTTAACTTTGTTAAGCAGCAAGTGCTGCTTAACCAAGCGTGTTAATTCACCGTATTTATCTACAGAATTTACATTAATATGTTGCAATTGTGCGGTAATAAAGTAATCACCGCGCAATGAAAAGCCACAGCCCGAAAAGAATAAACCACACACTAAAAGTATCAATAGTTTATTGAATGTTTGACTGTATTTATACATTAGTTTGCCACAATATTAAGTAATTTACCGGGTACGTAAATCACTTTACGTACGGTTTTGTCAGCAATAAATTTAGCGACATTATCTTCATTTAAACCTAACGATTCCACGTGCTCTTTACTTGCATCAGCCGCTACCGTTATTTTTGCTCTCACTTTGCCATTTACTTGCACAATGATTAATTTTTCATCTTCAACTAAAGCTGATTCATCAACCGTTGGCCATAATGTATCTTCAACAAAGTTACCATCACCAATATCTTGCCATAATTGATGACACATATGCGGAGCAATTGGCGTTAACATTAAGGTTACTGCACGTACAGCTTCTTGCATAACAGTTCGGTCTTCAATAGTAGCTAATGGTGCTTTTGCTAAATGATTCATTAATTCCATAATGGCAGCAATTGCGGTATTAAACGTATTTCTACGGCCAATATCATCACTTACTTTCGCAATGGTTTTATGAACTTCACGGCGCAATGTTTTATGGTTACTACTTAAACTAATTTCAGCTAAATTTGCTACATCACCACTTTCTTTAAAGTCGTATGCAAGTTTCCATACACGTTTTAAAAAGCGATGAGCTCCTTCTACACCAGAGTCTGACCATTCCAATGTTTGCTCTGGTGGCGAGGTAAACATAATGAATAAACGAACCGTATCAGCACCATAAAGGTCAATGACTTGTTGAGGGTCAATACCATTATTTTTAGATTTAGACATTTTACTCATGCCCGCTGAAATGACGGGTTTACCATCTAGGTTGCTAATGGCAGTAACAACTTGACCTTTTTCATTACGTTCAACCGTGACATCTGTTGGAGCTATCCATTCTTGTCCACCGTTATCAGCTTCACGATAATAAGTATCTGCTAATACCATGCCTTGACATAATAAGCTTTTAAACGGTTCACTACTTTTTACTAAACCTACATCACGTAATAGCTTATGGAAAAAGCGAGCATATAATAAATGCAATATAGCGTGTTCTATACCACCTATATATTGATCAACAGGTAACCAGTAATTTGCTTTTTCCGGATCAAGCATCTGGGTATCATCATCAGGAGAACAATAGCGTGCGTAGTACCATGACGATTCCATAAAGGTGTCGAAGGTGTCAGTTTCTCTAAAGGCTTCTTCTCCGTTATATGTAGTTTTAGCCCATTCCTCATTACTTTTGATTGGAGAGGTGACGCCATCCATAACAACATCTTCAGGTAAGATGACAGGCAATTGATCTTCTGGAACGGGTACTGATTGGCCATTTGCCAATTTTAGCATCGGGATAGGCGTTCCCCAGTAACGTTGGCGAGAAACACCCCAATCACGTAAACGATAATTAACGGTAATCTTACCTTTGTTTTCAGAGACTAATTTATCTGAAATGGCTTTAAATGCTTGTTCGAAATCTAATCCGTCAAATTCACCAGAATTGATTAATACATTTTTGTCAGTGATTGCAGCAACAGTAATATCATCGGTTTCGTTGCCTTTGATTACTTGTTTAATTTCAAGTCCGTATTTTTTTGCAAACTCCCAGTCACGTTGATCATGTCCGGGTACCGACATTACTGCGCCTGAACCATAATCCATTAAGACAAAGTTGGCTGCCCAAACGGGAACTTGTTCGCCAGTAATTGGGTGAATTGCTTTTAAACCCGTATCAACACCTTTTTTCTCCATTGTTGCCATATCAGCTTCTGTAGCTTTATTGGTCTTACATTCTTTGATGAAGTTAGCTAATTCGGTATTTTTTTCCGCAGCAGCTAATGCTAATGGATGTTGAGCGGCTAAGGCTACGTAGGTAACACCCATAAGAGTGTCAGGGCGCGTAGTGTAAATATCAAATGATTCATCTGATTCGGCAACATTGAAGGTCATTTCTACCCCTTCAGAACGGCCAATCCAGTTACGTTGCATAGTTTTAACTTGTTCAGGCCAACCTTCTAGTTGATCTAAGTCGTTTAATAATTCTTCCGCATAGTCTGTAATTTTGATAAACCACTGTGGAATTTCTTTACGTTCAACAATAGCGCCAGAGCGCCAGCCACGGCCATCAATCACTTGTTCATTAGCAAGTACTGTTTGGTCAACAGGATCCCAGTTAACGGTGGCATTCTTTTTATAAACTAAGCCTCGTTCAAACAATTGAGTAAAGAACCATTGCTCCCAACGATAATAATCTTTCTTACAAGTAGCAAACTCTCTATGCCAATCATAGGCAAAACCTAACGATTTTAATTGATTGCGCATGTAATCAATATTTTCGTATGTCCATTTAGCGGGGGCTGAATTATTTTTAATTGCCGCATTTTCAGCAGGTAAACCAAATGCATCCCATCCCATAGGTTGCATTACGTTTTTGCCTTGCATACGTTGATAACGTGAAATTACATCACCTAAACTATAGTTACGCACATGTCCCATGTGAAGACGACCACTTGGGTAAGGGAACATTGCCAGACAATAGAACTTTTCTTTGCCAGGGATTTCTTTAGCGCGAAAGGTTTGGTTTTCAGTCCAAAAATTTTGAACGTCAGCCTCGATAGATTTTGGGTTATAAATGGATTCCATTAAAGAGTTCTCAAAGACTAGAGTAGGGGCTTTTTGACACTTTATGAGTCAGATTAAAGCTAACTGATAAAGTAAAAAGCTTATTAAATATTAATCGCCATAGAATACCTTATCGTGAGGGTTTATAACAAGTTTATTCAGTTCTAATAATAGACTTTTTTAACGATAGAGTTTTTTGTCGAACTAAGATTGTCTATACTGATACCTACGTACTGCATTAATTCATTTATTGTAGTTTGCTTAAACAACATTAGGATATATTATGAGCAATAAAACCTTGTTTGATGATTTTTATAATAAATTGTCAGTATGGTTAACAGATGTCAAACAACATGAAGTTACTCAAATCGTTGAGTTAGTTGAAGAGGCAAAGGTTGTATTATCAGCGGCAGAATCAATTCCTGAAGACAAAGTAAAACAGTTTATTGATAACTTTAAATATGATCTACATGAGTTTTATAAGCAGAATGAGGAAGAAGCAAAACATTCAATATTCTTAGGTTTGATGAATGAATCGTTTTGGGCTGCATTAGCTGAAATAACGGATCAATCGCAAGTAGAATGGACAGAACTAGGTGATGACTTTGAACTAAAAGGAGATTATCAAGTTGGTGACTACATTGGGTTTGGTAAATTAATTTGTGCTAAATGTCATGAATCTGTGATCATTTTACATCCAACGAAAGTCACCGAATGTATAAACTGTCATCATACGCACTTTATTCGTGAAAGTTTGTCTCCCTCGGAGAGTATAATTTAAAGGCTATGAGAGATGTTTTGCCAATTCTTATAGCATAAGAGTAAACTGCGTATAATTAACCATTGACGTGTTTTTTGTTTAAGCACCAATAACGAGAGTCTGATGATAGAAACGCATAAAAAACTGCGCCTTGCTCCTGAAAAATTAACCGCTAAATTATCTGAAGCATTATTTTCACAAGTAACCAATGCGGAGAATGTTGAACAAATCTTCATCGGTCATGAACGCGCTAAAGAAGCGTTAGACTTCGGTTTGTCAATGGAATCCCCAGGTTTTAATGTTTATGCAATGGGGGAGCATGGTACGGGACGACAAACATTAATTAAACAAATGTTAGCCGCAACGGCAAGTCAACAACCGACACCACCAGAATGGTGTTATATCAATAATTTTGACGATATTCATGCCCCTTATCGATTATATGTTAGTCCGGGTGACGGCAAACAGTTATTAGCGCGTATTAATACCTTCATTGACGAATTACTGGACTTATTCCCTGAAATTTTCGACAACCCAGGGTATCAAAGACAAAAAGCGGCGATTGATCGAGACTTTAACCAAAAATATGATGAAGCCATTGCAATTGTGGAAGAGACGGCGTTAAAAAATAATGTCGTGCTCTATGAAGAAAATGGAGAAATAGGTTTTTCTCCATTAGTGGATGGTAAACCGTTAAATGATAAAGAATTTGCTAATTTAGATGAAATTAAACGTAGTGAGTTTTATCTACTCTTGGCCAAGTTAGAAAATTTATTATCGGAAAAATTAATTGAATTACCACAATGGAAGCGCATCTCATCTGATAAAATGCGTAAGCTAAAAAATGAAACAGCTGAGCAAAGCATTCGCCCATTTATTAAAGAGCTAGAGCATGAATTTGCAAGTAATTTAGGGGTCTTAAAGTACCTATCTAAAGTGAAAGCGCATGTGGTTGATGCTGTTTTAGAAATATTAGTTGATGATGTCGGTGAAGCAATTAACGAGAAAGAAGCGCGTAAATTAATGGTTGAACGCTTTTTACCTAATTTATTGGTATCAAGAGAACCAGGTGCGGGAGCCCCGGTTATTTACGAGCCTAACCCTACCTTTCAAAATCTCTTTGGCCATGTTGATTTAGCCTCTTTCCAAGGAGCTACCTATACTAGTTATCGTCTGATCAGGGCGGGAGCCTTACATAAAGCTAATGGGGGATACCTATTATTAGATGCTGAGAAGTTGTTAAATCAACCTTTAGTATGGTCGCGGCTGAAATTAGCATTAAAAACTGAAGAAATTACGATTGAAAATCCTTATTCGGAATATAGCCAACCGAGTGGGGTGAGTTTACAGCCAGAAAAAATTGCATTAACTGTTAAAGTGATATTGTTGGGTGATCCTGAACTTTATTATACGTTACAAGACTATGATCAAGAATTTACTGAATTATTTAGAATTCTGGCGGACTTTGATCGGCATCTCGAAAAAAATGATAAAAACTTAGTTGATTATGCACAACTGATTAGACAACGAGCTTTCAAAAAGAGTTACCCCGTTGTCAGTGACAGTGCCATTTTAGAGCTTGTTCGATATGCCTTACGACGTGCAGAACATCAAGATAAGATATCCGCTAACATAGTACAAATAAATGACTTACTTGATGAAGCTGTTTATCTTTGGAAAAAAAATGGCACTCAAGGAAACCTCGATTCAACCTACGTTTTACAAGCTCTAGCAGCTAAACAACGCCGTACGGGTAGAATTAGTGAAGTTTGGCTCAGTGAAATAAAAGAAGAGCAAGTGCTTATTAGTACTACTGGTCATAAAGTCGGGAAAATTAATGGCTTAACTGTTCTAGAAATTGGTGATAGTGTTTTTGGCACTCCGGCACGGATCACTGCAACAGTTTATGCAGGTAGTCATGGTATAACTGATATAGAAAGAGAAGTGGATTTAGGCAAATCAATACATTCTAAAGGAGTATTATTACTGTCAGGATATATTGGTCATAAATATGGGCAAAATTTTCCTGTGTCTATTTCTGCAAACATTGCCATAGAACAGTCATATGGACATATTGACGGCGATAGTGCTTCAATGGCGGAGTTATGTGTGCTTATTTCCGCAATAGCTAATTTACCCATAGATCAAAGTATCGCCATTACAGGTTCTATTAATCAACATGGTGGAGTGCAGTCTATTGGTGGTGTAAACGATAAAATAGAAGGTTTCTATCGTTTATGTAAAGACAAAGGCTTAACTGGCAATCAAGGTGTTATTATACCTAAGACGAATGTCATTAACTTAATGTTATCCGATGAAGTGATCAATGCAGTATCAGAAGGGACTTTTTCGATTTATGCTGTTGAAGATATTGATCAAGCTCTGGAAATACTCATGTCGGTTGAAGCAGGGAAAATGAACAGAACAGGGCGTTATCCGCGTAAATCTATTCATGGTCTTGTGCTAGATAAGCTGTCTAAGTTTTCAGATCTTCTCAATGGACCTGATGAGTAGCCTACCTACCAATTTAGAGACATCTTCCAATGAGGACTTAACCTGATTTGCGAGTTTAGCTGGTTAGGTTAAGTACTTATTCCTTTTAATTGTAATATTTCTCTTGCTTATTAAGTAAACATCTGTATAATTCGCGCCTCGATATAAGGCCTTCGATTGATTGGCTTTAAAATGTGTGGGGTTATCCCAATAGACTTGCCATACTAGCATCCTAAGCTAGTTAATAAATATGCCTTAAGTCTTCCCGGTGGTTTCCTCGTAATTGTACGCGGGTGTATGCAATAGATTGCTAAACTACCTGCCTTAAGAAGACGAAAAATAAATATGACTGATACTAACAATGCCCCAGTTGGCTTTGATGCCCTTGGCTTGCCTGAAAACCTACTTACTGCTTTAGTTGCACTAGGTTTTGAGTCATCAACTCCAATTCAAGCAAAAACAATACCGCCATTATTAGCGGGTAAAGATGTGCTAGGTGAAGCGCAAACAGGTACTGGTAAAACAGCCGCGTTTGGGTTACCAGCACTAGCTAAAATTGATATGTCAATTAAAAAACCACAATTGATGGTACTAGCGCCAACACGTGAATTAGCGATCCAAGTAGCAGAAGCGATAGAAACGTTTGCTAAAAACATGAAAGGCTTAAAAGTTGCTACTTTATATGGTGGTCAATCTTACGGTCCACAATTTCAACAATTAGAGCGTGGTGCTCAAGTAGTTGTTGGTACTCCTGGTCGTTTGATGGATCATTTACGCCGTAAAAGTTTAAAATTAGATGCTCTTTCATTTTGTGTACTTGATGAAGCCGATGAAATGTTAAATATGGGCTTTTTAGAAGACATTGAATGGATTTTAGAACATCTTCCAAAAAATACACAAATGGCTTTATTTTCAGCCACAATGCCTTCACAAATTCGTAAAGTAGCGAATCGTTTCTTAACCGATCCTGAGCATATTAAAATTGCGGCAGTTAAGAAAGAGAAAGCAAATATTACCCAATACGCTTGGAAAGTAAGTGGTATTAATAAAATCACAGCGTTAGAGCGTATTGCGGAAAGTGTTGAATTTGACGCAATGATCATTTTTGTTCGTACTCGTAACGATACTATTGATGTTGCTGAAAAATTAGAGCGTGCTGGTTATGCAGCTGTTGCGTTGAATGGTGATATGAACCAAGCGCAGCGTGAACGTACTGTTGACCAACTAAAATCAGGTAAATCATCAATATTAGTAGCAACGGATGTTGTAGCCCGTGGCTTAGATATTCCACGTATTTCATTAGTGATTAACTATGACTTACCTGGTGATAATGAAGCATACGTTCACCGTATTGGTCGTACAGGTCGAGCTGGTCGTGAAGGTACAGCCATTTCTTTTGTTCGTCCACGTGAAATGTATTCTTTACGTCATTATGAACGTTTAACTTCTGGTGTTGTTAAGCCTTATGAATTACCAAGTATTCAAGAAATTGGTGTAGCACGTATTGAACGTACTCGTAATGAACTTATGGGCGTTGTTGCTGAGAAAGATTTAGCGAATATGCGTGAAATTATTGAAACTATGGCAACTCAGTCAGAACTTTCAATGACAGATTTAGCTGCTGCGTTGTTATATCAGAAACAACTAAATCAACCACTTCAACCAAAAGAAGATCCTAAACCTCGTCGTGAAACACGTGAACGTGATGATCGCGGTGGTCGTAATGATAGTCGTCGTGACGCCCGTGGAGATCGAAATAATCGTTCTGACCGCGGTGAAAGAGCACCTCGTAAGCCAAAAGCAGTACGTAATGATGTTGATTGGCAAACATATCGGTTAGAAGTGGGTAAAGAGCATGGTGCTAAACCGGGTGATATTGTTGGCGCCATAGCTAATGAAATTTCATTAGATAGCAGTTACATCGGTGCGATTAACTTGCATGACCGTCATAGTTTTGTGCAATTACCAAAAGGTATGCCTGAAAAATCATTCTCACAATTGAAACGTGTAAAAATACGTCGTCAATCATTAGAAATTTCAGTGTCAGATGCACCTGCACCAACAGAACGTACTCCAAGAAAACGTACTGAAAGAGCAGATCGTCCAAGACGCGCTAACTAATCGTAAAAATAAATAATTAAAAAAGGTGCTTTAAGCACCTTTTTTTGTGCCTGACGAATAGGGGTTAATCGGAATATGTGGCCAATATCTTAGGTTATCAGTGCTTTTTAAATGCTCGAAACAAAGGAGGATTTTATAGTTAAGGTGAAGCCCTTGTGTGGCCAGACGTTATAAGAAAATTCAGTACCTTACTAAGAATACTTTTGGTGGGAGTTTTATTGAAATGCTCCACAAGGTGCACGATAAAGGTTTTAGTGAAGGTAACTTTACTGCTTTATTTAACGCTATTGAATTAAATAAAAATGGAGTGAGGTGTATTGTAGTTCTTTTAGATTGTTAAAAGAAAAAACCAGTAGTTAATCTACTGGTTTTTACGGTTATCGCTGGAAATTAATTTTTCAATCCGCATTTATTATCTAACCATGAAAGCAATTCTGAATAGAAAATCGTTTTATGGTTATAAAATAAGGTATCTGAAAAGTGGTCCGCATCTTCAAGTTCAACATATTTGTAATCTTTGTTTAATGCTTTTAGTTTTTCAACAAATTTCTGACTATGCTCTACAGGGACTCGTCCATCGATATCTCCGTGAATAATAAGGATTGGGATATTAACTTTATCAACGTGTTCAATAGGTGATATACCCGTGAGTGTTGGTCGTTGGAGTTCTTTTAGAAATCTATTATCATTAAGCGTGGCATTTATACGGCTTAAATCACTAACACCTGCTCCTGCTACTGTACATTTGTAGATATTATTTTCACGCATAGAAGCGGCAAATGCAGCATAGCCACCATAACTCCAGCCAAACATTGCGAGTTTGTCTTTAGTGGTTAATTTTTTATCAACTAAGTACATAGCTGCATCATCAAGATCATCTTGCATTTTTAGGCCCCAGTTATTGTCGCCAGCCTTCCAATGATCGAGTCCATAACCTGTAGAACCTCTATAATTGGGCTGTATAACCACATAGCCATGATATGCGAGTAATTGAGACCATTCATCAAATACAATTGTGTCTCTAACCCATGGACCTCCATGTGGAAGTACAATAGCAGGGTGTGGTCCTTCGCCTTTTGGTAGGGTAACGTAAGCTTTAATTTTACGTCCGTCTCGTGCCTTATAAGATACATATTTAACTGGAGCAAGGTCTTCTTCTTTTAATAGAGGAAGTCTTGCACCGATTTTGTCTATTTTATTTTTATTGGTGATCAGGTAAAAACTTCCTGAGTCCTTACTCGACATTGTTCTAACAATTAATGCATTATCATCATTGGAGCGACTGATAATTGATATTTGCTTATTTTTAAATAGTGGCTTTAATCCCGCGTAAAGTGCTTTTTCTTTTTCATCTGTAAAATATCTTGTTGGATATTTAGATGTGTAAGTAAAACCTTGGAAGTCACCCTGTTTACTTAACAGAACACCATCAGTATCCACACCTTTTAAACCAAATAATCTTTCTGAATATTCTCCAGTTTTAATGTTGTATATATAGATGCCGGTTTTATCTTCACCAAGGTTTGCATTGATATAAAGTTCATTTGGATTTTCTTTAGAAAAACGTAAGAAAGTGAAGTTTTCTCTGCTTTTTGGGGATGTTTGATGAATCAATTTCCAGTCATCATTGCCTTTTTCTCGAGCATACAAGTCTATTGACTGATTGCTACCATTCCAACCTGTAGCGGCTCTAATGTCACCATCATGATCAGCGATAAAACCGCCAGATAATTTAGTATTACCACGCATTACGATAACGCTTCTGCCAGTTTTAATATTATATCTAATAACATCGGGGATATAATTTTTATTGGCATCTGTTTGAGCCAAAATTTCATTTTTATTATCTGGTAAGCGATCAAGAAGTTCAAAACCATTTAACTTTTTATTATTTGATGGGAGAAGCCATCCGCCTTTGCCGTTCGCATTGACAATAGCAAATTCATTTACCCATCTTTTACGGCTGCCGCTTTTTAGTATTTGTCGAAATACTACGCCAAGCTTTTCATTATTTAGCCAAAATACACTTGAAACCATCATTTTATCAGCGCCCAATGTAATAGGGGCTTTATCTAAATTAAATGTATCTCTAATTTCAATAATATAGTCACCAAACTTACTCGTTGCTCTAAGAATAGCGACTTTTTTACCATCATCAGATACTGATACGCTTCTGATTAATGGCATCATAGTGAAAGCATCAAGGCCTATTTCAGATTCTGAAACTTTATCAGATGAATGTGCTATTGAAGTAACACACATAGAAAGGAACATAAGAAATAGGGTTGTTATATTTCTAATTATCATAATTTTATACCTTTAATAAAAATGGCCTCATGAATGAGACCATTGTATATTTATCATTATTACCATTTATAAAAATTAACTATTAATAATAATTAACAATTAAAATGAAGCTGTAATATTGATATATGGTGTACGACCGAATGTATCATAACCAACACCTAATGGAATGTTCGTATTCGAGAACGAACCGTCACCATCTACTTTAGGCGGCGCTTCATTAAATACGTTACGAACACCAACTGCTACTCGGTAATCATCAGTAGTCCATGTTAAAGAAGTATTATGAACGAAGTAATCATCAGTATAAGCTACAGGACGACATAATACAGGATCAGTTTGAGCTTCATCATTCCACATACCACGACAAGCTACAGTTCCTTCATCAAATGAGTTTTGCTCAGGATCTGACAACCAATCTTCTTGACCTTTACCTATCATACGAGTAGACCAGTTAAAGCGGAAGTCATCATATTTTAATGATAAAGTTGCAGATGCACGCCATTCTGGGTAATCCGGCTCACCAACATTATTATCGATAGTGCCTAATACGTCATAAATAGCGCCAGTCATACGAGTGGCTTGTAAATCAAATGAAACGGCTAAATTTTTATCTGCAACAATAAAATCCTGTTGGTAGTAAAGATTATAGTCCATACCTTTTGAAGTTAGTAAACCTACGTTGATAAAGCTACCATCAACATCTGAAATTTGACCAGCTGCATCACGCATTAAACGTGAACAAAAAGCATCATTACCATCTGCTGAGTAACATTGACTAACACTATATGCTGCACTAGGTTCAGCGATTGAATTTGTCACTTCAATATTAAAGTGTGTAAAAGATAGAGTTAATTCAAATGCATCAGTAAAAGGTTGTTCAAAAACAACACCATAAGTTTTCGCTAACGAGGTTTCAGCTGTTAACTCGGTAGTACCACCACTAGTGACTTCTGTGCTATTGACTGTGTCAAATTTATCAGTACCATCTTGCCCTAAACCTAAAGTAAGTGGATCTACGCCGTCTGCTGTACATGCCGCTAATACAGATGGATCACGCTCATCACCTGCTTGGTTGTATGTATCCGGTGCAGTTGGAGATAATGGATCTGAATCACGAGCATCGAAAGGAACTACACAAGGATCTGACACATTGCTAAAGCCACTTGTTCCAGCTAAGAATCGCTCACGTAAATTAGGCGCACGATAAGATGTACCTTGTGTTCCACGTAGAGTTAACCACTCAACAGGGCGATAAACGGCCTTTAAGCTATAAGTATTTGCTGCATCATAAAAACTTTCTTTAGATACACGTCCAGACGCTGTTAATGTTAATTCTTCAACGCCCTGAATGCCACTAAGTAAAGGAAAATCGATTTCAGTAAATACTTCTTTTAAATTACGCGCACCAGAAGCACCTTTATCTGAGAACCATCCCCATAAATAACCTTCTGTAGCGACGTCATTATTGTCAGATTTTATTTCATCTCTACGGTATTCAGCACCTACTATACCGCTAACAATATTGCCATTCCAAGGTAATTCATAAATGTCAGCACCTATGAAACCATTAATCACTAATTGAGATACATCTGTTTTAGCAATTCGGTCAGACATTACATAATCATTCTCAGCTTGTGTTAAAGGACCACCACCTTCTTGATAAATAGCATCTGCGAAAAGGTTAATAGGTACACATCCATCAGAGCCATCACCACAAGTTACTGAACCATCATCATTTAATACTGAAGTATTAAGAGAATATTCTAATTTCGCACTGTTAACACCACGAGTTATATAAGAACCTGAAGAAGCACTATACGAAGCATAAACATCGTAATAAGCATTGTTGATACCAGCATCAGCTAATGAACTTAAGTCACCCGTAATACCAGTTACTAAGCGGTATTGTGATACATCCACTTCATGAGTATCACGATCGCCTTGAATATTAATTATTGGTTGAACATCTAGAGGACCAGCATCGCCAAAACCAAGAACTCCGTAACAATCTATTCCATTTATACCGTTCGTGTTACATGGATTATAAGGGTTGCTAGATGGAACAACTTGGAACATTTGAGCGCCTGGGCTAAACTGATCCGAATTACGTTCCGCATATAAAGCGTCAAAATAAATTGTTGTATCATCGTTATCTTGGAAATTATATTCACCATTAGCTACTACAGAGATACGTTTGTTTTTTCCGCTGTAGTCACCTGATTTATAATAATCCGATTGTTGGAATGCATATAGTGGATCTTGAAAATCAAAATCTCTGATGCCATCACCGTTACCGTCAGGAATAGCTCCATCTTGAATGCCATCGCCATCGAAATCTGCGCCAACCCATGTAGGTAATAACCCGATATATTGTTCAGGAACCGTAGACTCACTCCAATTAGGAATGCCTGTGTTAGTAAAGCCAGGTGTATTATACACACTGCCCCAGAAACCATTTATAATAGACATACGGTTAGTTAAAGGGAAAATATCACACGAATCTTCACCATTAGCCGTTGGTCCTATACCGCTGTAACGGTTAACAATAGTACCATTTTCTGTTTCATAAAATTTTTCTTCACAACCTTTCACAAATGGGTTTTGTGCGTAAGATTGTGCTTTTCGGTCGTAAAATTCAGCGCCGACGGTAATAAAACCATTATCAGAAGTCGCGCCCCACATTGCTGATAACACTGTTTCTTCAGCGCCATCACCTTTAGGTTTATTTACAGAGCCTTGTATTTCAAAGCCTTCAACATCTTGGCGTAAAATTACGTTAGCAACCCCTGCAACAGCATCTGAACCATAAATGGTTGAGGCACCGTCATACAAGTTTTCAACTCGTTGAATCATAACGCCAGGGATCAAGTTAAGATCTGGAGAAGTAGGAGCACCACCAACACCAGCTGGCGCCATGCGGCGACCATTAATTAGAACAAGAGTACGTTCAGCACCTAACCCACGGAAACCGATAGTAGAAGCACCAGGGCCATTATCAAGTACAAAACCACCAAAAGTGTTATCTATTTGGCTACCAGCTGCTTGGTTTGTATCTTGCAGCATTTCAGTCGCATCAAATAAACCAAGTTCACGTGATATATCGCCACTTATGACTTGAATAGGTGATGCATTTGAAAATTCAGCTCTTCGGATACGAGAACCTGTTACGGTAATACGTTCCTCTTCTACTTCTTCTATTTCTTCATCAAGTATTACTACTTTTTCTGTTTTTGCTTGAGCAGCGATTGCTTTTTCAACAGCGGCAGCTTCTTCAGCAGCGAAAACATTGACACTACTAACAGCCCCTATTAAAAGTGCAGACTTTATGCTAACTGAGAGTAAATTTAGTTTTTTCACTTTGATTTCCCTAGAATTTTATTTTTTTATAATTGATATGCTTTTTGCATATTCTTAAGTATTAACATTAGTCCAATGTTTCAAAATATGTCAAATCATTTCAAAAATGTGTACAAATGTAACGCTTCGTGGATATTTGTAACATATAGTTAACACTTGAGTAAAGTATAAAACATGCACAATTTACGTTTTTTGGATGGATTTATAGATATTTGGTTTTTGGGCATTTGTATAATTATCTAAAACGCGGTTTACAAGAGGAATTTAACTGTTTTATTTAGATTTAATGCTTAAATTAAAAAGTCTAGCTAGCTTGAGTGTTTTAGCTGGTAGAAGGTTATTGACGTGTTAATCGTTAGTCTTTTGCAAGTCAATTGAAATAATATGTAAGCGGCAGGTAAATCAGTATTTACTCTATTGAGCTTAGCTTAATTCGATGGGAATTCATTTTTAAATAAAAGGGGGAGATTATTTTTATAGCTTGGGGAATAAGTTGTATTGAATATCAAATCAATACAACTAGTTATCTAACTATAGTGTTTTAGTCCAACGGATACGTTGAGATCTTTTAAAATACCATCGTGTAATTTATAAACAAAGCCATGTACAGTGGTGTTTTGTCCAGCTTTCCAAGCATTTCTTAGAATTGTGGTATTGGTTATGTTGGCGACTTGTTCAATAACATTCAGTTCACATAAGGTATTTACCTTATCTTCTTCGTTGGTAATGTGTTCAAATTTACTTTTATGGAAACGATGAACGTCTTCAATATGTCGGAGCCAATTATCGATTAGACCATAACTTTGATCATCGAGCGCGGCTTTTACGCCACCGCAGCCATAATGACCACAAACAATAATATGTCGAACTTTTAATATTTCTACAGCATATTGGATAACAGATAAGCAATTTAAGTCGGTATGAATAACCTGATTAGCGATATTTCTATGAACAAATACTTCGCCAGGGAGCATACCCAATAATTCATTTGCGGGTACACGAGAGTCTGAACAACCTATCCATAAATATTCAGGTGATTGCTGTTGGGAAAGTAATTCAAAAAAATTAGGATCTTCATCGGTAATTTTTTTTGCCCATCTGATGTTATTCTCAAATAAATGATCAATTGATGACATTGCTATTTAGCTCTACTTATTGATTTAGTTAAGTGTATAATTTAGTGAGGTGTTCGTTCAATAAGTGTTATTAGCGAAAGAACAAAAAATCTAGATTATATTGTCATATGTTATCGACATTTTATCAAACATTTACTGACAAAAAGGAACAGAAATGGCAGCGTGCGCACGTCATATTTTAGTTAAAACAGAAAAACAAGCACAAGAGTTAATCTTGAAGTTAAATAAAGGGGCTGATTTTGCTCAATTAGCTAAAAAGTTTTCAACATGCCCTTCAAGTAAAAAAGGAGGGGATTTAGGCGAATTTAAAAAGGGCCAAATGGTTAAAGCGTTTGATGATGTTGTTTTCAAAAAAGAGGTGTTGAAAATTCACGGTCCAATAAAAACCCGTTTTGGTTTTCATATTATTCAAACTATCTATCGAAATTAATCATCTGTTTCTTCTTTTTCTAATTCTTTATTGCGCTCGTTAATTTTCTTTAATTGGTCGTCAGTTAAATTAAACTTTTTCGCTGATTGTTTTAGCAACATAATGCCACCGATAATAAGTGAAACAGCCAGTATAATAATAAAAATAAAAGTTAGTGACATAGTAAGCTTCTTATGAGGATATTTATTGTTATTTACATTATCGATGATTGTGAATTAAATATATAGCCAAAAACTATTTTTACCTGTAATTTATTCATCTAAAAAAATTTAGCGAGTCTGTGATAACTGTAAATTAAGACTTGGTTAAGTTTAGCCCGTATAAATGATAACAAAAATATAATGACAGGTTCTGTATGCTAAATCGATTAAACATAAAACTTTTATTACCAATGATAACGGTTGGCTTGTTGGCCATAATTTGTGTTGTTTTATTTGTTGATGAATTTACCCAGTCTTCAGCCATTTTTATTCTGTTAGCAACCGTTATTTTACAATTGATAATGAGTTATCTGTTTGCAACACGTCACTTATCGAAACGAATAGATAATCTTCAAGAGTATCTCAATTTAGTCATTAGTGTAGATCAGGCACCATCTAAACCTTTAATTGATAATAGCAATGATGATTTAGCGAAAGTGACTAATCTGCTAAGTAGTTTTATTTCCAATTTGGCGGATATTATAAATGATATTAAACAGGAATCTGAACGATTGCGACAGGGGTCTTCCTCATTAACAAGCCAGATTAGTGATTCTGTTATTGCTGTTGATAATTCATCAGAACAAATCGCGTTAATGGCCAATTCAATTGACGAAGTTGCTTCAACATCTGCAAGATTGTCACAAAGTGCGGCACAAGTAAGTGATACTACTCATCAAGTATTAGATGTCTTAACGGAAGGAACTAAGGCGTCCAACACTAGCCAAAATACAATTAGTGAGTTTTCTGATGAAGTAAAAAATATGGTTAATGATCTGGCCTTATTACAAGAAGAAGCATCTAAAATTGGCTCTGTATTAAATGTGATTCGTGGAATTTCGGATCAAACTAATTTATTAGCACTTAACGCCGCTATTGAAGCAGCTCGAGCCGGAGAGCAGGGCAGAGGTTTTGCCGTTGTCGCTGATGAAGTGAGAGCTTTAGCGCATAGAACACAAGAATCTACTGTGGAAATTCAAACCATGGTTGAAGGCTTACAAGAGAAGTCCAACAATGCTGTAGCAGCAATGGCTAAAGGGCAAGAACTGACTGAAAATAGTTTGTCTCAGTCTCAAGATGTTGTATCGGCATTATCTCAAATAGGTGATGTTTTTACTGAGGTTAATAACTTAACTTCTCAAATTGCACGCGGTACCGAGCAGCAACAGCAATCGACGGCTTCTATTAATGATAATATGGCAGAGATAGTTTCACTTAGCGGAGAAGTTACCGCGGGTTTAACTATTGTTGCTGAACACGCTGAACAACAAAAAGCGACAACTGAAGAAGTCGATACCACATTAAATAGAATTTGTGTTTAACTAGCATATAAAGAATTGATTTTTTTTAGGATTCTGTGGAAATATCTTTGCGTTTTTGAGCTAATGCTTGTAATTGTTTTTGCTGAAGATGCAGACTACAGCGCACTAGTAATTCCCTGTCATCATCTCGAATATGATGGAAAAGGACTTTATGCTGATAGCCAGTGTCGTTTTCTGTTACATCTATTACTTCGCCATGGCAATAAATATTGCAGTTATCAATGTTGATAAAAAGTTTCATTTCTACATTACTTGAAACAGGTAACATTTTTTCAGTGTTAAATCGAATACCACTTCCACTAAAGCTTACCCCTTGAAAACGATGTAAGGCTTCGTCTTGCTGAGAAATAATATAGTTCATCAATAAATCAATTTTTTGTGATTGTAAATTTAAATATTGCACAAGTTGGTTTGCGACACCACCTATGGTTTGTAGAGGTTGCAATGCTAAACTGTCAATTGATGAGACTTGTGTAGCCAGTTTAAATGGTGTGGGTATTTGCTCTAAAAAGTCATCATAATGATACTGGGTATTAGTCGATAGTGGTTTTATATTAGCGACAAACTCATGCTCTATGGAAAAGTATTCATTATATTTTGCTAGTTTATCGTTATTAATGTTTTGCATAATGTAGTTAACCTAACAAAAGATTGAAATAATTCTCTAAATAATAGCTATGATTATTCATTAAAAAAGAAAAATGTACAACATGGGGTTACTGCTTATTTTGTGCGGTAAATAAGGCAATAGCACAATCACACATTTCATTAATATTATTATTGTCGGTATAAATGCCGTCTAAAACAAGTTTAGCAATACCATGCATAGTACCCCATAAAACTTGTGCAAGTCGGAGCGAATTTTCTGATTGAGGTAAAAGCCCTTTTTCTTGCCAATATTTAGTCATAGTGACTTGATGCTCAAAACTGGGATAAGCGACTCTTTTGAGTTCTTCTGAACTTGTACCGCCTTTCCAAAGGGTGCGTCCAAACATAAGGTCATAGGTGTTCGGGTTTTTGACTGCAAAATCAATATAACCATGAAAAAATAAGCTAAGTTGCTCTCGATGAGAGAGGGTTTTATTGTTAAATATGGCTTTGCTTTGTTTTTGCCATAAAATAAATCCTTGGCTAGCAATTGCGCTTAATAATTCATTCTTATCTTTAAAATGATGATATGCAGCGGTTCTAGATACGCCGACATTTTCAGCTATTTTACGAAGGGATAATGCTTCTATCCCTTGTTCATCAAGCATCATACTGGCTGTCTTTATAATTGCCGCTTTTAAATCACCATGATGATAGGGCGTTTTTGTTTGAGTCATTTACACACCTAAAGTAATTTTCGAGGTGGTAGAACGACATTGGCAAAAATTAATCCTGCAACTAATGACATAAATATCAGAAAGGTTTGAGACCCTAAATTAGTGGAGTTCAATATCATTTGCCCTGATACTGCGCTATTTAAACCAATGTAAACTTTACTACCAGGTACGAGTACAACTAAACCAAGTAGCTTAACAATACTTGAAGGTAAGTTCATAATACGTGAAAATATATTACTATAAATGCCTAAAGCAAAAGCGCCAACAAAAGCCCCTAATGCGATACCTAACTGGGTAGCTCCCCAAATGCTTGCTGCATAAGCAACATAACCAGAAATAATTCCCCATGGGGCATCTTTAATACGTGCTTTAAACAAAATGACTAGACTAAATGAAAGTGTCGTCACCGCGACCCATGAAACCCAGGCTGGCGTATTCATAGGTTGAACAAATTCGGCAATGCCCCAAATTTTATTACCCAACGCCATTCCTAATACCGCACCAAAGTAAATTTTAAAGAGGATCATCACGGCATCCATGATGCGGGCGGTACCTGAGATTAAATTACGAGCAGCAAGTTCTGATAAGCCTAATGTGAGTGCCAAGCCAGGAATAAAAGCAATGATGCTTGATAGAATGACTAAAGGAAGATTGATACTGGGATCGACTAACGTAATTGCTGAGGCAAGAAATGCTGTAGTTAAGGCTGCTATCGGCTCTAGCATTTCAGTAACTCGTCTGGAACGCTCGCCCCAAAAAACAAAAAGACAAACAACTAACCCAAGTAAAGTGGACCAGATCACATCATTCCAACTCGTGCGCATTAGCATAGCGAAGGCACCACTTGATGCCCCAAAAGCAATAAAGGTCAGGAAGTGTCCGTAAGGATTGGGTTTATTTGATATTTCATCTAAGCGTTCAATAGCTTCTGTTAACGAGCGTTGCCCAGACGAAAGCTCGTCGACTAATTCATCTGTTCTGGCAAGAGAACCTAAATCAAGTTCGCCTGGTTTTACGCGCACGATATGGGTGTATTCTTGGTATTCAGGGTTATCAATGTTATCTGCTAACACGAAAGTTAATGATGTTGGCGTGATCACTAAATTTGCATCAATACCTAAATTTTTGGCAATAGTTTGCAAGTGATCTTCTAAACGATAGGCCGGCGTGCCAAACTTATGTAAAGCTTTGCCTAGGCGAATAATAAACTGGCGTTTATCAGTAAAATTTTCTTGTGTTGCCATTGAGCAAAGTTCCAAAGTGATTAAACTAATTTTTCTATATGCTATATTAAGTTAACTTCAGATTTAAGCAAATAAAGTATTCTACTATGACATTAATAATTATTTTAGGGGTAGTATTTCTAGGCGTCTTTTTAATGGTGATTTTAGGCGAAAAATTCGGTACACCTATGGAACCAGAACAACAGGCTAAGTATTCAAAAGTGACTCGATATTTAGTCTTTGGTTTAATTATTGCGGCCATTATTAAAGCATCTATGTCTTAAGTTTATAGCCTATGGTGTACGTTAAAAATTAAAATTGACCTCATCTATGAGTCGGCCAAGGGGGTTATAACTACGTTCAATTAGCGTGCAGTGACCGTGTTGGTCTTTTATTAATATTGTGGTCGAACGTGTGCCATAGTCAGGTGATGTAATAAAAATACTACTGAGTAATCGTTCACTCTCTTTTGAAATTCCTGTGTTGGGTAACAGGCTTTCTTCTGTTTGTTTATGATCCTGCATTAAGGTAAATAAATCATCTGTTTTAATTTTTGTGTGGGTGCTCACTAACTGCTTGAGCTTCTCTTTTCCTCGCTTCATTTTAGGCCATAGATCATTTAATGCACCATTGCATAAACTAAAGGTGCCTGTGGTCAGTGTGGTTAGCTTTTGTGTATGACTGTCAAAACAATACAGTGATTTTTCATCGCCATAGAGTAAATTAAAGTCATTGTATTGTGATGAAGTTAGAGATAACTGGTGTTGGAAATCCTCACTATTAGTGGTCAGTGCATTGATGACTATCTCGCCTCTTGATGTTTTTTTGCTATCAAATTGAGTGGGTAGGCGGTAATTAGTCAGAGCCGCAAATTGTTTTGTTTCATTAATACCAAACCAAGTCCCACCTGCTTGTAAATCTTTTCCCGCATAAAGTGAATGTTCAGGCCACAAATGCATTCTTTTGGTTGGTCGCTGGTGATATTCGTCACGGTTAGCGCATACAATTAAAGGGTAATTGGGGTGTTGATTTAGGGCAACAAATAAAATACACATATATTATTCACTTATTCTCTGTATGCTTGCTTTAACTCAAACAGCGCATTAGGTAAACTTAATATTATATGCTTAACATTATCGTGAAAGGGAAGTAAATGCTCGAATTACCACAGGTTAGTTTAAAAGGTAAAGTGTCTGATGAAGAATGGCAAACCCGAATTGATTTAGCCGCTTGTTATCGATTAGTGGTCATACATGGTTGGGATGATCTCATTTATACGCATATTTCAGCACGTATTCCAAATACCGACCATTATTTAATTAATGCGTTTGGACTTTCATTTGATGAGATAACCGCCTCTAATTTAGTTAAGATCGATATTAATGGTAATATTATTGATAAAGCATGCCCATTTACGATAAACCCAGCAGGCTTTACTATCCATAGTGCAGTACATGAAGCTCGACATGATGCCCTGTGTGTTATGCATTTACATACCAATGAAACGATAGCCGTAGCAAGTTTAGCTGAAGGTCTATTGCCTTTGAGTCAGTATGCTATGTTCGCTCTTGCTTCAATTAGTTACCACAACTATGAAGGTTTAGCTGTAAATGCTGAAGAGAAAAAGCGCTTGCAAGAAGATTTAGGTGACGCCAATTTTATGTTATTGCGAAATCACGGTGGATTAACCTTAGGTCAAACCATTGGGGATGCGTTTATGCATATGTATGATTTAACGCGCGCTTGTCAGATTCAAATTCAAACTTTATCAATGGGAAAGCCAGCAATTATGGTTGATCAAAAAATTGTTGATGGCATTAAAGCACAAGCGAATATTGTTCATACAGGTACAACTGGTGGGCAAAAGTCTTGGCCAGCAATGTTAAGACGCGTTTATCGCCATGATCCGACGTTTGCTAATTAATTGTTTAGGTAACTGATAAAAGAGAAAGTTTAATGAAAATTACACATGTAGAAATTTTTGATATTGAATGTCCTGAACGTCCGCCTTGGAATCCTGTATTTGTACGTATCTATACTGATGAAGGTATCATAGGCTTAGGTGAAGCTGGCTTAGCTTATGATTGGGGGCATAGTGCCGCCGCTGCAATGATCAAAGAAATTGCAGAAGCCGTACTGATTGGTTTTAATCCAATGCAAACTGAACTGCTTTGGTCACGGATGTTACGAGAAAGTTTTTGGGGATTAGGCGGAGGCCCAGTGCTATATTCTGCAATGAGTGCGATAGATACTGCCTTATGGGATATTAAGGGGAAAGCATTAGGTGTTCCTGTTTATCAATTACTTGGCGGTAAAGTGAATGAAAAGTTACGCACTTACGCCAGTCAACTGCAATTCGATTGGGACAAGGAATGTAAAAAACTGATCCAACCAGAAGAGTACGCGGAAGCGGCACTAAAAGCTGTTGCTGAAGGTTATGATGCAGTAAAAGTGGATCCTATTGTTTACAACGGTGATGGCAGTTCTTCTTTTGATCGTACGAAATTATTCACCCGCCCACAAATGCGTTTGTTTGGTGATAGATTACGTGCAATAAGAAATGCTGTTGGAGAAGATGTTGATATTATTTTTGAATCACATTCATTAATGGGAGCTGCTTCTGCCATTCAAATGGGGGAGATAGTCGAAGAAGTTGGCTGTATGATGTATGAAGAACCCGTTAATTATTTAAATCCGAAAGTACATAAAAAAGTCTCTGATCGTGTAAATGTGCCAATCGCTGGTGGTGAACGTTTATATCATCGTTGGGATGTTCGTCAGTATTTTGAAGATCAAAGTATCGATGTATTGCAGCCTGATGTGGGTCTTTGTGGTGGCTTTACTGAAAGTAAAAAAGTATGCGACTATGCCGATGTCTATGATATTCGTATCCAAGCACATGTTTGTGGCGGGCCAGTAGCAACAGCAGCGTCATTACATTTAGAAACAGCTATTCCTAACTTTTTAATACATGAACATCATACCTACGCGATCAAATCATGGAATCGTGAATTATGTATTCAAGATCCTCAGCCAGTCAATGGCATTTTTGAAGTATCTGAAACGCCAGGTATTGGTATTGAATTAAATGATGATGTCGTTAAACGTTCACCGCATTTGATGGTTTCTGCGTTAAAATAAGGATCGAGAGAGTAAAATGTCTTCAGATAAATTTGGTACAAGTGCTAATTATAAGCAAAAAGAACAAGGCTATCGTGATAAAGCGTTGAAATTATTTCCGTGGATTTGCGGGCGTTGCGCCAGAGAATTTGTATATTCTAATTTAAAAGAACTTACTGTTCATCATGTAGATCATGATCATACGAATAATCCTAACGATGGGAGTAATTGGGAGCTTTTATGTATTTATTGCCATGATAATGAGCATGCAAAATATACTGAACATGCTCAGTATCAAACTGAAGTTAAAGCAGGTGATACTAATCAAGATACAGCGACCTATAATCCATTTGCAGATTTAAAGTCGCTGATGAAAAAGTAAGCTCACTGGTATTAAATTCATGATTATAAATAATCAACAGGCAATGCTGTAGTGTATTTCATTTCTTCCATAGCAAAGCTTGAACTTATATCGGCAAAGCTTGCTTTGTCGATTAATTTTTTATAAAAATGATCATAGGCTTTCATGTCAGGGACAACGACTTTAAGTAGATAATCTACATCACCACTCATACGGTAAAACTCAATAATTTCTTGAAATTCATCAGCAACTTGCCCAAATTCATGAAGCCAGTCAGGATTGTGTTGGTTGGTTTTAATCATGACGAATACGGTTAAGCCAACATTGAGCATCTCTGCATTTGTTAATGCAACTCGCCCACGAATAACTCCAGATTTTTCCATCGCCTGAATGCGGCGCCAACAAGGAGTAGTAGAGAGCCCAACTTGAGCGGCTACATCGCTAACGGCAGCTGTGCAGTCTTGTTGTAAGATGTGTAATATTTGTTTATCGAATTTATCCATAAGGACATTTACCTAAGTGTAATGAAACAATAAAAGTTGAAGTGACTATTCCAGCTTTTTTAAAGATATGCAACGAAGGGGGAGATTTTAATTCTGTTTTATTGGGTTTTTATGTAAATTTATACCAATATTTACTATTGTTATAAAATAATTCATTTGGGAGACTTGTCGCTAGCTTAACCATGTTTTGCCAATATTCATGGTAGTTACAATGAAATAAGCTTAAAGGAAAATTACTACTGATCATGACACGCCGAGAGCCAAAGAGTGCAAGGCATTGTTTGATAATAGCCAGTGACCACTGGGTATTGTAGTGACGATCGAACATTTCCCAACCTGAACACTTAATTGCAACATTTTCAAAAGTAGCAATAGCAGCTAACCCAAGATACCAGGGTGATTCTACAGAAAAATCATGGGTCTTTGTTGGCGGTATTCCCGCATGATTGATAATAAAGCGGATATTGCTATTGTTTGCTATTACCCTGCTAAGTGCATTCACAGCTTGGCTATCAGAGAAAGGCATTTGCACTTCAAAAATTAATTGTTCTTGATTGAGTCTAGAAAAATTTTGCTGTACTTGTTTTGAAGAGAGTAACTCAAATGCATTCTCATCTAAAATATGACGAAAGCCTACGACAGAAGTATGGGTAAGTATACGCTTTAATTGATGTACAAATGCTATAGCTGGCAAGGTGATATCAATATTTGCGATACTACGAAAAGGCAGGTGACAACTTTGCTCTAACCAAGCTATTTCTTGCCAAGGTTCTTGATTGTTATACCCAGCTTCAATATGTACAAATCCTTCAAGTGTTAAAGGGGGAATTAACACTAAATCGGATTCGTTCACATTGTTAGCGATAAGATGTTTATCCGGCCAAAATGGCGGATTATCCTTTTTTAGCCAATGATAATCGCCTTGAGTTAAATTAAACAAATGGATATGACTATCAATAATTTTCATGGATTATTGCGCTGTATAGCCACCATCGATCACCTGCAAACTACCTGTGATAAATGTTGCTTTCTCGGAGGCCAAAAATAAAACAAGCTCAGCGACTTCTTCTGGCTGACCTATTCGGTTCAACGGCTGCAAAGCGGCTTCTTCTTGATCTACTTGCTTCTTATCAACTCCGGAATGTGCGCAGTAGTTATTTATTGCCTGATGATATAAAGGGGTTTCAATAGTACCAGGGCAAACTGCATTTGCTCTGATATTAAATGAGGCATAATCCAATGCCGTTGTTTTGGCTAGTGATGCAAGGGCACTTTTACTGAGGTTGTAAGCAAAAGAATTATGTTTGGCCACTAAGGCCTGATCAGACGACATAATAATAATAGCGCCATTTTTTTGAGCTTTCATCGAGGGTAAAACGGCTTTAACGGCAGAATAAGCGCCTTTAACATTAATGTTAAACACTTTTTCAAAATCTTGTTCACTGGTTTGTTCGATAGTAGCTGAAAAATGTATACCAGCATTAGAAACTAATACTGCTATCGAATTTTTTTGAGCTATTTCAGTGATTATCTCTGTGACTTGTTGATGATTAGTAATATCACAAGCACAAAAAATACCATAATCACTTGGGTTCATATCTAAATTGAATACTTGGTAATTATTGTTCAAAAAAAGTTTAACAATACTTAAACCAATTCCAGAACTGCCACCCGTTACAATACATGTTTTTTTCATAATAGAATGTACCTTGCCCTTATCTTGCTAATTCAACCATCACGGCAGTATACATTTTAAGGTTTAATATAAATTGTTTCATCGTAATAAATTCATGTTCAGAATGCCCTGTATAGATAGCATCAGGCATTGATGGTCCAAATGACACTGCATTAGGAAATAAACGTGAATTTGTACCGCCGCCAATTGATACAGGTTTAGGATTTTTGATGCCGGTATATTTTGAGAAAACGTTTAATAGAATAGGTGTTTGTGGCGCTTCATTTTGTATGAAAGGGTCACCAATGTAGTGGTCTAATTCTGTTATATTGGCTAAGTTATTGAGCTTCCATTTAGCAATTGTATCGGTAATTTCATTACGTAATTGCTGTGCTGTTTTACCTTTTGGGCGACGAATATTAATGTTGAGTTCGATATTACTATCATGTTGTTTTATGACGGTTGGAGAGACTGTCATAGGTCCCATGAAATCATCACTGTAGGCTATTTTTCCAAATTTCTTACCTTCTAGACCTAAGCCAATATTATCATTTATAAAATTCACTAATGTACCAGCGCCGTTATTGATCCAACGTGTATCAGATAATAAATCAGCAAGGTAGGGAATTGCATTTACCCCACCTTCAGGTTCAGATGAATGTGCTGATTTTCCTAAGGCAGTTACCGTTAATGCGCTGTCTTTTAATTCAAAATTAAAGTTAATCCCTTCATGATAAGTTTTCGCTTTATTCATTAACTGATCTAATAAATAAACATCTGCATTTTGAATCACGGCTTTCGCATCTTCAGGAATTTGACTACCGAAATAACCACCTTCAAAATGTTTAAGGTAAGGAGAAAAAGAGGTTGTTTCTTCTTTAGCAAAGGCTATTTTTAATGTTCCAAAGCCTTTTTCGGCAGTTACTACCGGGTAAGAGGCATCAATAGTAATGTTGATTTGAGGTAAAATATTGTTTTTTACAAAGGTTTGCAACGGTTCCCAGTCAGATTCTTCCGCCATATAGACGTAAAGCTCAAGGCGTTTTTTTAGCGGGATTTTGTTATCTTTAATCGATTTCATTGCAAACATTGCTGTTGAAATGGCTCCTTTGTCGTCTTCTGTTCCTCGCGCTATTAATTTGCCCGGTTCCGTTGTTGTGTCTAATTCAAAAGGTGATTTGGCCCATTTACTTGGTGTTGCAGGTTGTACATCGCCATGGGTAATAATTCCTACTCGCTCTTTACTCTCACCTAAACCGATAACAACAATATAACCATGGTCAGTAAAATCTAAACCTAATTCAGTGGCTTGCTTTTTGAGTTCATTTTTAAATGCTATATGAACAGGGTTATCTGTAGAAGCAACACCTTCTTTGGCAACAGTATTGTATTTAACAAGTTCAGCTAAGCTATCGACCATGGGTTTAGTATAAGTTGCAACAGCATATTCTGCTGTAGTATCAGCAAGTTTACTAACTGTACTTGCTAGTGATGAAGTTGTCAGGAATGAAAATGAAATGAGTGTTAATAGCGATAACCTTTTGAACACAGTTATATCCTTAAATTGAGGGCGTATTAAATAGAACAACAAACTATACATTAGTTCACTTTTAAGTGACAGATTGAAAGCATATCAAAGCATACTTACTTTTATTTGGAGAATATAAAAAATCCCCTTTATTTTCACTCACATTAGGGGTAGATTTCTTGTCTAAAGTCACTTTCAGGGTAAATCAATGAGCCAACTTACTATTCGTCCCGCAACAGAAAATGATTGCGATACCTTATTACATTTTGTACGTGAATTAGCTATTTATGAGAATGCAGAAGATGAGGTGCTTGCTACATCAGAAACCATCAAGCAGTCTATGTTTGCTGAGCATAGTGGTGTGTATGGCTTAATATGTGAACTCGAAGGGAAAGCGATTGGTTTTTCTGTTTACTTTTTCAATTATTCTACATGGTTAGCAAAGCCTGGCCTTTACCTTGAAGATTTATATGTATCTCAAGAGCATAGAGGGAAAGGAGCCGGTATAGCCTTATTAAAACACCTAGCGAAAATAGCTATTGCAAAAGGTTGTGGTCGTTTTGAATGGAGTTGCCTTGATTGGAATACGCCATCAAGAGAGTTTTATGAATCACTTGGCGCAGAACCACAGGAAGAATGGATAGGTTACCGAATGTCTGGAGAGACCTTAAGGGATTTTGCAGGGTAAATCTATGTCAGTGTAAATATTGTCTATACTTTTCCTTTAGGCAACACTATGGCATTGACATGACAAATAAAGAAGTGAGTATTTTATCGCAGGCAGATCTTGATGAGTTATTACGCATTAATGAATTTATTGAACAAAATGATGAGAGCTCACTCGTCAGTGAAGTCAAAAGAGCGATTCTTGATTCTGGTAAGCTTGAATTAGCTCAATGGCAGTCATTAAGAGATCATATTCAAGAGATTGAAGATCTGATCCCCCATATTGATTTAATTATTAAGCTTAAAAAAGAAAGTAAATAACGCTGTAGTCGGTGACATTCTTAAGTATAATAAAGTCACTAATAGTAAGAGGTTAAATATGAAAGTTTGTGGTGTAGAATTAAAAGGTAATGATGCAGTCATTTGCGTAATGACACGAGAAAATGGCTTGTATGATATTCCTCATATTCGTGTTCCTAAAATTGGCATTGATGATGCTGGCGATGCAGAACAAATGAAAAAGTTTCAATTTACTTTTGCCAAGCTTTTAAGCGATTATAAAATCGATCATGTCGTGATTAAAGGGCGCGCATTGAAAGGAAAGTTTTCTGGTGGACCGGTTGGTTTCAAATTAGAAGCTGCTATTCAGTTAATTGAAGATATTGATGTTTCAATCGTCTCAGGTACTTATGTGAAATCAGCTTGGGCTAAAACACAAGTGAATATCGATTTTCGTGATACGGGCTTAAAGAAATTCCAGGAAGAAGCATTCTCAACGGCTTTTGCCTATTTAGAAAATAACTAGTTAAATCGATTATTCTTAAATAACCATTCAATACTACTTTAGCAATAAAGAAGGGCGTAAATAATACGCCCTATGTTTTTTACTTACCCGTTAAAGCCCTAAGGTTTTCTTACCTTGTTCAAAAACGATATCTACAGGAATCTCTGCAGAAGTTAACTTAGCAAGGTCAGTTTGTAAATTTGGATTAATAACCCCTTTTTCAGCAACTAATTTAGAGACGCCGTCATAATCACCATTTCCTTGTAGTGTTAATATAGTCTTTGATAGACCATCAATAGCAAGACCCATTTTGTCCATGTTAACGCTATAGAAACCGGCTTCATTACGATCAAAAGCACCCTGCTCAGCAAAGTAGTTAAAACGTACCATGTTGGCCTTTCCGTGAGCTGAACTTGCTCCAAACCTAACAGAACGGAAGATACCAGCTAAGAAAGTTGTGTAGTAATCGGCAAGCACACCTTCCTCAATCACACCTTTGTTCAGTAATTGACGAATCATATACAAACCTAAGATATCTGCTTTACCTTCTTCTAAGGCTGAGGCATGTTCTTTTAATGCTTGGCGTACGGTACCTTTATCCGTTAGCGTATTTTTGATACCTAAACCATGAGCCACTTCATGAAACATGGTGTTAGCAAAAAAGGCATTAAAGGTGACATGCTTACGCTGTTCAGGAACGATTAATTGCTCTGCTATCGGAACTAAAATTGCATCATATTTTGCTCGCATGGCATTTTTAAGTTGTAATCGACGAGTGCCTTTTTCTAATTGTACCTTTTCATCATTAGGTAAATTAATGGCAATGGTTTTACTACCGGCGTTTGAATGCCCTGCATAGTAAACGACATCGTAAGCATTTAAGTCGGCATCCGACCCAGGAACTTCATTCTTATATTTTTGTTCAACAGGTAAACCCTTTTGGAGTTCAGGTAAAAACGCGGCATATTTCGCTAATTTTTCACTCCATTTTAAATCCTTAATTAATACATAAGATTCAAAAGCGGCACGATAACCAAATAATTGATCTTCATAAGTTTCAATTGGACCTATGACAATATCAATTAGATTGTTTTTCATATCCATCCAAGCAAAATCGGATGCTTGATAGTCATCAGTTCTTAAGGCGGTTGCTCGCATCTTTAAATAACTTGAAAATTCTTTATCTTTAGCTAATGTTGCCGCTTTTTCTAGTATTACCGCTGCTCTATTGAGCTCATCGCTATATGCTTCAGAAAAAGCAATAGAGCTAAGTTCACCCTGCTCATTACGTTTTACTAATGAATATAAGCCTTTTTTATCATTAAAGTCGCTTGCTTGAAATTCATCTTTTGTCATATCAGCAGGATAAAATTGTGCGCCTGGTTGTTTTGCTGGAGTATCGGTTAAAAAAGGTTTATCGCCATTTAGTCTATCCCAAGGGCCATAATTAATTTTAGTAAATTCGCGTACCTTGTCATCTTTTATACTAGCAAGAAAAGCTGCTTTATTGTCTCCAAAAGCTTGCTTCCAAAATAAATCATCCATGATGTCAGAGGCTTCGATAAGTAGGCCTATCATCTGGCGTTGCTCTTTTGTTAAATGGCTCAGATCAGTAGAAAGCTTAATAGTTTGATAAATGTCTAAACGATTAGAATATTCAGGTAATAATTCGTGAGTTGTACTTGAAGATGTTGTGCGAGTATCGTTACACCCACTAAGGGCTGTAGTCGCAATAAGTAATGCCATTGCAAGTGTTGTTTTTTTCATGATGGAAACCTTATTTTTATTAAGGGTTAGAGACTAGAAAAAAAAAGCCAAGAAGACAAGAGGGGAGGTTAAAATAAACGAGATAAATTATTATTTTTAAATTTTGGAGATAAAAAAAACCGGCCTAAGCCGGTTTTTTAATAATTTAAAACAACAATTAAAGTGCTTTAATCGCCGCGTTTAAACGACTTTTGCTACGAGCAGCTTTATTCTTGTGAATAAGACCTTTTACAGCATAACGATCAAGAATTGGTGTAGCAGCAGCAAATTCTTTTGTTGCAACTTCTTTGTCACCGGCTTCAATGGCAGCGATTACTTTCTTTAATAAAGTGCGCATCATTGAACGACGGCTTGCATTATGTTGACGGCGTTTTTCTGATTGAACCGCACGTTTCTTAGCTTGCTTTGAGTTAGCCAAGGTGAACTCCTAAAATGATTATATATAGCTTAAATTTAAGGCGACGAAATATGCCTTTTTTTCCCGACTTTGTCAAATCTTTTAACGGTTTTATTTAAAAAATATCGCGGATCAGGTAGTCAGGTATTCTATGGTACAGATTATTTTAGATTATTTATACAGCTTAAGCTAAATAAAGCGGCATATGACTTGTTTATCTGATGATATTAGCCGCATAATATCTTCTCTAGTCATTATGTTCTTTTTTTAGGTTTATTTAAGAGGCTCCCCGTTGAGTAAAAAATTAGTAAAGTCGGGCATTATTGTCAGTGTAATGACGTTAATCTCTCGGGTGTTAGGTTTAGTTCGAGATGTTGTTATTGCAAGCTTTATCGGTGCCAGTGCGGCTGCAGATGTTTTCTTTTTCGCCAATAAAATCCCTAACTTTTTAAGACGCTTATTTGCTGAGGGCGCTTTTGCTCAAGCATTTGTCCCCGTTTTGGCCGAATATAATGAACAGGATATTGCCGAAGGTAGTGATAGTAAAACTCATACGCGAAAGTTAATCGCAGAAGTGTCAGGAACTTTAGGCGTTATCGTTACTGTGATCACCTTGTTAGGTGTCATTTGTTCTCCGATACTTGTGGCTTTATTTGGTTTTGGCTGGTTTCTCGATTGGCTTAATGATGGAGAAGCGGCTGAAAAATTCACGTTAGCTTCTGTATTATTAAAAATTACGTTTCCCTACTTATGGTTCATTTCACTCACCGCACTCGCTGGAGCGGTATTAAATACCTTAGGGAAGTTTGCGGTAGCCGCTTTCACCCCTGTATTATTGAATGTGTGTATTATTGGCATTGCACTAGTTGGACAATCTTGGTTTTCAGAGCCGCAATACGCACTAGCATGGGGGGTATTCTTAGGGGGCGTTGTTCAGTTTTTATTTCAAATTCCTTTCTTAATCCAAGCTAAAGTACTTGTTAAACCTAAATGGGCATGGCATTCACCTGGCGTTGTCAAAATAAGAAAGTTGATCATACCTGCATTGTTTGGGGTGTCAGTAACACAAATTAATTTATTATTAGATACCTTAATTGCAAGTTTTCTAATTACAGGTTCTATAAGCTGGCTGTATTACGCAGACCGCTTATTAGAATTTCCTTTAGGACTTTTTGGTATTGGTATTGCGACTGTTATTTTACCAAGCTTATCTCGTTTACACGCAACTAAAAATACCAATGAATTTACGCAAACATTAGATTGGGGAATTCGAGTCATTACTGTGTTTGGCTGGCCAGCGTTAGCAGGGTTAACAGTATTAGCTCAGCCAATTATTATGGTGTTATTTATGCGAGGAGAGTTTACTGAATTTGAGGTCACTCAAGTGTCGTTTGCCTTATTTGCTTACTTATCTGGCTTGCTTAGTTTTATGTTTATTAAAATTTTAGCGCCAGGATATTATGCACGACAAGATACCAAAACACCGGTAAAGATAGCGATCAAAGCTATGGTTGCGAATATGGCGTTTAACCTAATGTTGGCACCTTTTTTCGGTTATGTTGGTTTAGCCGTAGCTACCTCTTTATCTGCAACTTTGAACGCATATTTATTATACCGTGGATTAAAGTTGAACAATGTTTATCAAGTATCTAGAGAGACGTTAATTTTTATTTTTAAGATAATATTATCTGCGGGACTGATGGCGTTAATTGTTTTTTGGCTATCTCCCCCATTTGATGCTTGGATTGAAATGACTGTGCTTGATCAGTTGTTTAGGCTTATCTATTGCATTGTTGCTGGTATGGTGAGTTATTTTGTTGGTATTGTTTTGTTAGGTGTACGATTGAATGATTTTAAAGTGATTCAATCGAGTTAAATTATTTTGAACAAATTGCGTTCAAGGGCTGAATATTGCTAACGACTAGGCTATAATTCGTCGATTTTTATAATTACTACCGCTTTTTTTAATGATTTGCGGTAAAGCTAGGAAGGTCTTTGGCTAAATGCAGTTAGTACGTGGCATACATAATATCGAGTTAAAAACGCAATTTTCTCGTCAAGGGTGTGTGTTAACGATAGGAAACTTTGATGGTGTCCATTTAGGGCATGCTCGAGTGATTCATGCGTTACTGGCAAAAGCTAAAGAAAGAGGCGTGCCGTCAGCCGTTATGGTGTTTGAACCGCAACCTCAAGAATTATTTTCACCTGAGACTGCCCCTGCAAGATTAACGCGTTTACGAGATAAATATATTCTTTTAAAACGTTTAGGTGTTGATTATTTAATTTGTGTAAACTTTAATCGCAAATTTGCTAATTTATTAGCCACGGAATTTGTTGAAGAGCTGTTAATAAAAAAATTAAATATTAAACACTTAATTATCGGTGATGACTTTCATTTTGGTAAGAATCGGTCAGGTGATTATTCAATGCTGTTGGCTGAAGGGCAAAGATATAACTTTAGTGTCTCAGATACCGCAAGTTATAAACTTAAAAATTGTCGAATTAGTAGTACAGCGATTAGAAAGGCATTAGTAAAGGGTGATTTAGCCGAAGCAGAAAGAATGCTTGGGCGACCCTATGCCATTATAGGCAGAGTTTTTCATGGTGATAAACGTGGAAGAGAGTTAGGTTTTCCAACGGCGAATGTCTTACTGAAACGAAGAGTTTCACCTGTTTCAGGGGTTTATGTTGTTAAAGTAAATACTACTGCGGGGACTTTTTTCGGGGTAGCAAATATTGGCCAACGTCCTACTGTTAATGGGGTAAGGCAACAATTAGAAGTCCACCTGTTTGATTTTGATCGAACAATATATGGTGAAACAATAGAAGTTGAATTATTACATAAACTTCGAAATGAGATAAAGTTTGCATCACTAACAGCACTAACTGAACAAATAACGATAGACTGTGATAATGCTCGTAGCGTAATTTCGAGTGATAAACTTTAAAGAGATATCAAGTAGATAAATAGTCTCACTGGTATTAATAACATTAATTATAACGGATATGAATTTAAATGAGTGATTATAAACATACTCTGAATTTGCCAGATACTGCTTTCCCGATGAAAGGGAATATGGCAAATCGTGAACCGCAAATGCTTAAAGATTGGGCTAGTAAAGATCTTTACGGCAAAATTCGCGCCGCTAAAAAGGGTAAAAAATCGTTTATTTTGCATGACGGTCCTCCGTATGCAAATGGTAATATTCACTTAGGTCATGCTGTTAATAAAATTTTAAAAGACATTATTGTAAAGTCTAAGACTCTGTCTGATTTTGACTCACCTTATGTACCTGGCTGGGATTGTCACGGCTTACCAATAGAATTAGTTGTTGAGAAAAAATTCGGTAAACCTGGTCATAAGCTTAGTGCGGCTGAATTTCGTCAGAAATGTCGTGAATATGCGATCAAGCAAGTTGATGGCCAACGGGAAGACTTTAAACGCTTAGGGGTTTTTGCCGACTGGGACAAACCTTATTTAACTATGGATTTTGGTACTGAAGCTAATATTATTCGCGCTTTAGGCAAAATTGCAGAGAATGGCCACATTCAACAAGGGTTTAAACCTGTACATTGGTGCACTGATTGTGGGTCAGCATTAGCTGAAGCGGAAGTTGAGTATAAAGATAAGCAATCTCCGGCGATTGATGTGGCCTTTAAAGTTGTAGACCCTGCTATTGCTGAGCTGTTTTCTCATCCTGAAGGTCATGTGGGTGAAGGTGATATATCAACAGTTATATGGACAACAACACCTTGGACGCTTCCAGCAAACCGAGCGGTATCCGTTCATCCTGACGTTGAATATAGTTTAGTGCAATGTGAAAACGAACAAGGTAAATTTAGACTGATTCTAGCTACAGACTTAGTGAAGTCTTGCATGGATCGCTATGGCATTAGTCACTATCATGCACTAGGTTTTTGTAAAGGGATAGATCTTGAACTTCAACAACTACAACATCCTTTTTATGAAATTATTGTGCCTTTTATTTGTGGGGATCATGTTACTACTGATTCAGGTACCGGTTGTGTTCATACCGCGGGTGGTCATGGTGTAGATGATTTTACGGTAAGTAAAAAATATAATTTAGAAATTTATAACCCAGTCGGAGCTAATGGTGTGTTTTTAGAAGATACACCTTTATTTGCGGGTCAACATGTTTTTAAAGCTAATGCCAGTGTGGTTGACGTTTTAAAAGAGCGTGGCGCTTTGCTACATCATCACGCTTATGAGCATTCTTATCCACACTGCTGGCGACATAAAACCCCGATAATTTTTCGTGCTACGCCTCAATGGTTTATTAGCATGGACAAAAAAGGGCTTCGTCAAGCTTCTTTAGAAGAAATTAAAAAAACGGAATGGATCCCTGAATGGGGTCAAAGTCGTATTGAATCAATGGTAGAAGGGCGTCCTGATTGGTGTATATCACGTCAACGAACTTGGGGGGTGCCAATTGCTCTCTTTATTCATAAAGATACTGGAGCATTACATCCTCGTAGTTTTGAACTGATAGAAGAAGTTGCCTTACGCGTTGAAAAAGCGGGTATTCAGGCATGGTTTGATCTAGAAGCCAATGAACTTATTGGTGATGATGCGAATGAGTATATTAAAGTACCTGATACTTTAGATGTTTGGTTTGATTCAGGTGTGACGCATTCTACTGTGATTGATGCTCGTGAAGAATTTACCAAACGCGCTGATTTATATTTAGAAGGCTCTGATCAGCATCGCGGATGGTTTATGTCATCAATGATCTCATCAGTAGCAATGAACGGTGTAGCACCATATTCACAAGTATTAACTCACGGCTTTACTGTGGATGTTAAAGGCCACAAGATGTCTAAATCATTAGGCAATGTAGTGACGCCATCAGAAATTACTAATAAATTAGGTGCTGATATTTTAAGATTATGGGTTGCTTCGGTGAACTATACTCAAGAAATTACAGTGTCAGATGAAATTTTTAAACGTCAGGCTGATGCGTATCGTCGAATTAGAAATACCTCACGATTTTTATTGGCAAATATTAATGGCTTTGTTCCTTCAGAACATTCGGTAGCCGTTGAAGATATGATTGCGTTAGATCGCTGGGTATTAGGTAAAGCGGCGCAATTGCAAGATGAAATCATTGAAGCATATGAAAAATACGAATTCCATAACGTAGTACATAAACTAATGAATTTCTGTACTACTGAGTTAGGTGGTTTCTATTTAGACATTATTAAAGATCGTCAATATACTGCAAAAGATGACAGTATTGCCCGTCGTTCATGTCAAACTGCCATGTATTTGGTTGCCGAAGCTATGACACGTTGGATGGCACCCATTCTATCTTTTACCGCCCAAGAAATTTGGCAGGCATTACCAGCACCAGCAAATATGCCAAGAGAAGAATTTGTTTTTACTAATATTTGGTTTGATGGTTTGGTGAACTTACCTGAGAGTTATCAGTTTAGTAATGACTTTTGGCAAAGTATTTTACAAGTGCGAGGCGAAGTAAATAAAGCCTTAGAGCTTGCCCGGAAAGAGAAAGTGGTAGGTAAAGCGCTTGAAGCTAATGTTACTTTATTTGCTAATGAAGCATTAGCCAAAAAATTAAATATGTTAGGGCAAGAATTACGATTTGTGTTAATTACTTCTGGTGCTAGCGTCAAAGTTGTTACAGAGGCTCCTGAAGGGGCATCATCAACTGAAATTGATGGCTTATGGGTATCTGTTGAGGCTTCTTCAGGGACTAAATGTGAACGTTGTTGGCACTATACTGATGATGTTGGTGATAATGAAACCCACAAAGATTTATGTGGTCGCTGTATTACTAACGTTGATGGTGAAGGTGAAGTGCGTCAATTTGCGTAATCATAACTAAGATATCAGCTTAATAATATCGAGTAAATTTATGAAAGTGTTCAAGTTATCAATTCATACTTGAGCACTTTTTCTTTCAGCCATTTTTAATTCACTTACGGTTTAACATAAATGAGTATGATGAAAAAAAACGCCAGTTTACGTTGGTTGTGGATCACTTTTGTATTTTTAGTGATAGACCAAGTAACCAAACAGTGGGTAGTGAACGCATTTGACCTATATGAGTCAGTTAATGTACTACCTTTTTTTAATATTACTTATGTGCATAATTTAGGGGCAGCATTTAGTTTCTTGGCGGATCAGAGTGGATGGCAGCGCTGGTTTTTTACCGGTATCGCTTTTATTGCGAGTGTTATTTTTAGTGTCTGGTTAAAAAGAACTCCTGCGAATCAGCCCTTATTAGCGATTGCGTTAGCATGTATGTTAAGTGGCGCTGTAGGAAATTTAATTGATCGTTTGCTTTTTGGTTATGTAATTGATTTTCTTGATTTCTATATTGGAAGTAACCATTGGCCAGCATTTAATGTTGCTGATTCTATGATTTTTATTGGTGCTATTTTTATGATAGTTGATTCTTTTAAACAAGATAAAATCAAGAAAAACACTACCGCATTGAAAGAGAAATAAATAATGAACAACAAAGTGATAGAAAAAGACTCTAATATTATTGTCCATATTACAATGAAGTTAGCAGATGGTTCTGCTGCTGATAGTACAAAGGTTAATAATAAACCTGCGAAAATCATTATGGGAGATAACAGTATTTCTCCTGCATTTGAGCAAGAGTTATTAGGATTAACAGTCGGAGAAAGTAAAGAGTTTACTTTAGCGGCGGTAGATGCTTTTGGTGAATCTAATCCTGATAATTTACATTATGTTGATAGTGATAAGTTTTCAGCAGAAACCCCGGCAAAGATAGGTAATATCATTACTTTTACTCAACCTGGTGGCATAGAGTTACCCGGTGTAATAAAAGAAATATCAGGAAGCTCAGTTACGGTTGACTTTAATCACCCGCTTGCAGGACAAGCGGTAACTTTTGTTATTGATGTTATAGATATTTTATAGGAGCCATGTATGGACATAATATTAGCTAATCCAAGAGGCTTTTGCGCTGGAGTCGACCGAGCTATTAGCATTGTAGATCGAGCCCTTGACCTTTTTGATGCGCCTATCTATGTTCGTCATGAAGTCGTCCATAATAAATTTGTCGTAAATGGCCTTAAAAAACGTGGTGCTGTATTTGTTGATGAGCTCCATGAAGTACCAGATGATAGTACCGTTATTTTTTCTGCCCATGGTGTTTCTAAAGCAGTGAGAAATGAAGCTAAAAATCGTGGGCTAAAAGTCTTTGATGCCACTTGTCCTTTAGTGACGAAAGTCCATATGGAAGTTTCTCGAGCTAGTCGAAAAAATGTTGAGTGCATACTGATTGGTCATGCAGGACATCCTGAAGTGGAAGGAACCATGGGACAGTATGAAAGTCATGATGGTGGAATATACTTGGTTGAATCGGCGGCTGACGTAGCCAATTTATCAGTAAAGAATCCGCATCACTTATATTTTTGTAGTCAAACGACCTTATCTGTAGATGATACAAGTGACGTCATTGATGCGCTCATTGCAAAGTTTCCTGCCATTGAAGGACCTCGCAAAGATGATATTTGTTATGCTACGCAAAATAGGCAAGATGCGGTAAGAGCAATCGCTAGTGAAGTGGATATGTTGCTAGTTGTTGGTGCTAAAAATAGCTCTAACTCTAACCGTTTACGCGAGCTTTCAGAAAAAATTGGAACTAGAGCTTATTTAATTGATACCGCGGATAATATTGAAATATCTTGGTTAGATGGGGTTAATAAAATAGGGGTAACTGCTGGAGCATCTGCTCCGGATATCCTAGTTAGACAAGTGATAGAAGCTTTAAAAAATGCCGGAGGAAATGAAGTTATCGAATTTCCAGGTCGCGAAGAAAATACAGTATTTGCAGTACCAATAGAATTGCGCTAATCTTAGCTTAGGTTGAAAGTTGTGCAAAAAACAATCACAGTAAGAAAATATTGCCAGCACTTTTAAAGTAAGTTACATTTAAACGAATAATAACTGTGCATCAAATGGATGATTATTCGTTATATGGAAATAGGTATGGGTTAATGCGGTTCACGTTAGTGATTTTTAACACATATGTTCGAACATTATTGACATTTTTATCTTTTAAAATGTCCCTTTTTAATACCTGTTTTTCAAACAATTCCTTTTTCTTCTCGAATAATAACTATAAATATCTATTCTCACAGAATCTCTTGAATACTGAGGACATTTTCAATGTATAACTCAAAAAAAACGCAGCAAACAGGGATGACATTCATCGAAGTTTTGATTGCTTTAGTGTTAATAGTGACAGGAATACTAGGTGCAGTAGCTATGCAAGCCACTGCTAAAAAAGGGAGTTTTGACGCGATGCAACGTTCGCTTGCCTCAGCGTTAGCACAAGATATTATTGAAAGGATGAGAAGCAATGATCCTAATGGTTTGGCAAGTTATGCTGGAACGGATTATGGTGAAAAAAAGTATACTGAACCAGCGAATCGGTGCAATGATCCTGCTGCAGTATGTGCGCCTGCGGCAATGGTTTTAAATGATCAGTATGAGTGGGAGCTTGCTTTGATGGGGGCTGATGTTCTTAAAGGAACGAAAAATGCTGGTGGATTAACTGGCGCTAGAGGTTGTATCACTGTAAATAATACCAATGAAGTCTCTGTGACCATTAGCTGGCAGGGACGCACCGATATTACTGATAGCAGTACCGGAAGTTGCGGTACATCAGGTGATAAACGTCGACAAATAACTATTGGAGCTTTTATTTATTAATATGAGAAATCAACGTGGCTATACTATTATAGAAATATTTATTGCACTTGCTATCGGTTTAGTGCTCTTTGCTGGCGTATTGAGTATTTTTGTCGGAATGAAAACAACCGCAGTCGAAACAACAAGTTATGGTGAACTTCAAGAGAATGGTCGTTTTGCATTAAGCATTTTAAGTGATGATCTACAAAAAGCAGATTTTTGGGGAGATTATACAGGAACATTAAGCGAGTCAGCTTTAGGTGCAATTCCCGGAGCACCGTCAACAGACTGTTTAGGTGAAGGACTTAATAATGCGACTTTCCCTACAGCTTTAGGTCATTTTAGAACCATTTGGGGAAAAACAGTTACCACTGCAGCTAATATGGGATGTATAGCCGATGCGGTTATTGGATCTGACATTTTACAAATAAAGCGTGCTATAGGAAATGCCATAAATATAGCGGATCCTCCTACGATGACTAATAATTACTATATTATCGCAAACACCAGTGTTGGTGAAATATTTAAAGGGGCTACTATACCAACTGTTGATAACAGTCGAGTGTGGGAATACCAACACCATGTCTATTATGTAAAGACTGAAGGGAAAAATAAAGTACCTGTTTTGATGCAGGGGCGTTTAACTAATAAAATGAGCTTTGATCCATTAATTGATGGTATTGAAAGAATTCGATTTATGTATGGTGTTGATACTGATGACGACGGCATTGTTAATGCCTTTATTTCTGCGAACAATATGACGGAAGATTTTTGGGATAGAGGAGCTAATAGCCGAATTATTGCGGTGAAAATATATGTACTTGCCCGAAGTGTTAAAATTGATCGTAAATATACCAATAAAAACAGTTATCAGCTTGGTGATTTGAAAGTGACGTTTAATGATAATTATCGCAGGATGTTATTTTCAAGTACGGTAAGCTTATTTAATGCAAGAGTAGATAACTGGTAGGTAAACGCGTTTATCACAATTTCATGGAATTATGTTGTAATAAGGTAAAATATGAAAAAATCGGCTCTATTTAATAACAGAAATAGTCAATTCAGTGGTGGTCAGCAACAAGGGGTTGTCCTGATTGTTGCTTTGATTTTTCTTGTCGCATTAACGGCTGTAGCTGTAGCTTTGATGCAAAATTCATCTAGTGATGTTCGTATGTCTGGTGCTAGTGAAGAAAAAGTAGTAGCGACTCAACAAGCCATTAGTGCAACGGATGAAGTCATTGCTGATCAACTTTCAGGTGCCGCAGGAACCAATGCCTTTGCATTTCCTCTAGTAAAATTTCCCATAAAAGGTTTAGAAAGTAATTTAACCGCGACTCTGAAAGCAGATACAACAGCAGAAATTGATATTAGTAATAATAATTTAAAATTAGAAGGAGATTGCCCTCATTCAAGTAATGCCTCTTCTGCAGGAACAATAAAATGTAACTTTTTAAGAACACAAGTAATTAAAACATATGGTCGTAAAAATACTAGCAACGTAAAAACAAATAGGATAATTGTAAATTCTGGAGTTGCACAACAATTGCTAGCAAATTAAGCGTTGTATTGTGAGAGAATTTTAAAGGAACTTGATATGAAAAAATTAATTATTATGGGTGCATTGACCTGCATTTCATTCTTCGTAAATAGTGAAGATATTGAATTGTATGTTAGTGATACAGTGAAACAGTCAGGTGCAAGACCCCAGGTCCTTATTATTTTTGATAACTCAGGAAGTATGGGGACAGATGAGTGGGTTAAGCCCAGTTATAAATCTTCAACTAATTACCCTGGTATTGGCGGGGATAATTCCCCAAAAAATAGCCGTATTTATTATACAAAAGGAGGGCTTTCTGGTACCTCTTTACCAATTCCTAATGCGAGCACTGAAAAAAGAAATTTTCCTGTCCTTGCTAATAATTGTGCAACAGCAAGTCAGATTTTAGCAAAAACAGGTTTTTATACTGGACGAATTCGTGAGTATACCGTTAAAGGGAATTCTGGTTCTTGGCAAGAAATACCAGATACCACAGGTGAAAATATTACCGTAATTGACTGTCAAGATGATGTGAATCAAGTGCCGGCAACATTTACTCCCACAGTTGACTCTAGCTATAATGCCGGAACAAATCCTGTAACCAATGGTGCTATGGTTAATGGTTACCCTGTTAACGGTAAAGGAACTAAAACAAATCCAGTTTATTACGGTTCATTAAGTGAATCTAAAACTAGCGTAAGTTGGACAGGAGAGCTTGTTACTCTTTACACGGATAATTTTTTGCGTTGGTATCACAATACGGGTCTAGGGAAAGTTAAAAAAGCCCGTATAGAGATAGCAAAAGAAAGTATTGTTAATGTAATTAATGCTGCACCAGCTGTAGATTTTGGTTTGCAAATTTTCAATTATAATCTTGGAGATAATAATGATAGTGCCAATGGGGGCAGAATAGTTGCGGGCATTAAAGAGATGAACGCAACGAATAAACATAAATTAATCGATCTTATCGAAAATGATGTAAAGGCAAAAACCAATACTCCTCTTTGTGAAACACTTTATGAAGCCTCACGATACTTTGCGGGTAAGTCAGTTTATTATGGTGATGATAGTACTCAGGTTAATTCTTATTATACTTATAGGAACATACCGCCACGAGACACAACCGTTGAAATTAGTAATGTTTACCAATCTCCGTTCAGTGGTTGTAATAGTAAAGCTAATGTTATTTTGATTACCGATGGTAAGCCTGTTTCTGATAATCATGCTGACAGTCTTATTAGCAACCTAAAAGAAGTTGTTGATAATGGTGATGGCACCACAACAACTAATAAATTTAATGGTTCGAAATTTGTAGGTAAAGATGAAAAGGGAAAGAGAATATTTCCCGATAATTACTTAGCCGCATTAGCAGGATGGATGCGAACTCATGACGTTAATGCTCTTTTGCCGAAAGTACAAACAGTGGATACTTTCCCTATTGGCTTTAGTGAAGGGGCATCTACAGCTGAACCTTTATTAAAAGAAACGGCAAAATTAGGTAATCAAAAAGGGTTGTACTTTAAAGCAACCGATAGTACGCAATTAACAGCGGCATTGTTAAATATCCTGGAAAATTTAGAGCCAAGCAACGAAAGTTTAACGTCAGCATCTGTTGCAGCTAATAACTTTGACCGTACTGAAACCCTTAACTCTGTTTATTATGCAATGTTCGACCCACAGCATGGTCCTCGTTGGCAAGGGAATTTAAAGAAATATAAAGTATTTAATAGCGTACAAAAAGGTGCTAATGGGGTTGTTGCAATTGATGATTCAACCGGGCATTTTTCAGGGAATGTACGTAGTTATTGGACACCAAGTTCGGCAACCCCTGATGGTGCTATAGTGGAAGAAGGTGGTGTTGCTGAGATGCTTCGTAAGAAAACTAATCGAACAATTTATAGTGATATCGGCGTAGGCGGAAAACTTGCACTGTTAACCTCTGCTACCGCAAAAAACTCATTTGGATCAAATGCAGATTTAGCTAAAGAACTTGATGTTGCCAATACTCAGCAAGAGATTGATGACATGATCAATTGGGCTAAGGGGATTGATGTTGACGATGAAGATGAAGATAACAGTACTACAGATATTCGTTATGATGTCTTTGGAGACCCGCTTCACTCGAAACCTTTAGTTGTTAATTATGGTAATAACGTTATCCGGATTGTCATCGGGACTAATGCTGGATTTTTACATATGTTTGAAGATGTTAATGATAAGGTTGATGAGCTTTGGTCATTCATGCCTAAAGAATTCTTTAAAAACATTAAACCATTAAGGGATAATTTTTCAACGGCAGATAAAGTCTATGGCATAGATGGACAAATTACTGCTTATGTTCAAGATCATAATGGTGATGGTGTAATAAGTGGAACCGACAAAGTTTGGATATTCTTTGGTTTACGACGTGGAGGCACATCTTATTATGCTATCGACATTAGTACCACTACGCCTAAATTATTATGGCATATTGATAGTTCAACCTCAGGATTCAGTGATTTAGGGCAATCTTGGTCAAAACCTAAAATTGCTTTCTCAAAAATCAATGCATCTGCAACAGTCGCCAAACCCGTGCTTATTTTTGGTGGAGGTTATGATGTTAATAAAGACTTAAGTGGTCCTGGTAGCGATGATACCTTAGGTCGAGCTATTTATATGGTTGACGCTGAGACAGGTGCATTAAAATGGAGTCTAACACCATCTGGCGGTAGCACTGAATTTAAAGGTATTACTGATAGTATTGCTTCAAGTGTTGCGACACTTGATAGTAATGGCGATGGATTAGCTGACCGATTATACGCAGGTGATACTGGAGGGAATTTATGGCGTGTTGATATGCCAGATGCTAACCCTAATGATTCAAGTAACCCTTGGACTGTTTTTAAGTTAGCCTCTGTTGGAGGAACGACTAATACAGAAGATCGACGTTTTTTCTACGAGCCTTCTATTGTTAGGACGTTTATCACAGAAACGCTACAAACCACTATTTCAGATGGGAGTGGTGGTACAAAAACAGTCATAAGACAACAAGAAACCCCTTATGATGCAATATTAATTGGTAGTGGAGATCGTGCTAACCCTCTGGGAACTGATACCCAAGATGCCTTTTTTATGATTAAAGATGAAAATATTTATAGTCGTACTTTTACTTCAAGTACTACGCCACCGACACCGGCAACAATAGTACACACAGGGTCTAGTAGCGATCTATATAATCTAACGACGAGTATCTTTGATCAGGCTTCGTTATCCGATGCTGATCGCCAAAAAGAGGCGATTAAACTGAGTAGCGCAAAAGGTTGGTTTATCAATTTTGATAAATCAAAAGGTGAGAAGAATTCATCTGCTGCCGTAGCGATAAATAATGTTGCTTATTTTACTTCTTACACCCCTCCCGATAATGTTGTACTTGCTTGTGAAGTACCTGGCGGAGAAGGACGTTTGTATGCAGTTGATTTAGCACAGGGAAGACAAATATATCAATGGAAAAATGATGGGGTTATTGATGAAGGCGATCGCAGTATTGTTATCGATCAGTCATTCTTAGACAGTCCTACATTAATTGTAGTGCCGAAAGATGATGGTGACCCAAATACTGTTGATCAAGCGGAAGGAAATATTATAACTGGACGTAAAATCATCCCCGTCGGCTTTACTTTAAGTACCAGTAGAACCCATTTATATATTCAAGAGGATCAGTAATGTACAAACGTAATATCGATCAAGGTTTTACATTAATCGAGTTAATGATCACTGTAGCAATTGTAGGCATTTTAGCTGCAATTACGTACCCATCATATACCAGTTTTGTGATGCGTTCTGATCGTGCTGAAGCTCAAAGGGAATTAGTACGTTTAGCTAACCTTCAAGAGCAGCTCTATACTGATAGTCGTGTATATACTCAAAATATGAAAGAGCTTGGTATGCCAGAGGACCCTTATACTACAGAGTCTAAGAATTATCAGATTGATGCCAAAATCAATGGGGCAACGTTTATCTTAACTGCTAAAGCACAAGGTTCTCAGGCAAAAGACACGGCTTGTAAAGAGTTAACTATCAATGAAGCAGGCCTGAAAACGCCTGCAGGCAGCTGTTGGGAGCAATAATATGAATACTAAATATACTTTATTAGGCGTAGTTACATTAGGCGTAGTTACGTTTTTATCTTTATCGGTATTAAGTCCATTATCTCATGCTAAAGAGAAAAGCGAAGCTCCCATTGATGTAAAATGTTTTGTTGACCTTTATGGAGGTGGTCAAACGATCTATTTTGCTCGTATGAGTAAAGAGTTATATAAAAGTTTACCAGTAACACTAGTCAATGAAAAAGTGTACACCAAAGACAGAGACAGTAAAAAGCAAGTGTATGCGGTTAAGGAGTGTACTTTAGAGAAAAACCTCTTTAAAAGTGCTATAGCGAATAATATAGAAAGCACTATGACAAAATAGGCTTTATCTCTACAACAAATAGGTCTCTAGATCGCAACATAATACCCTAACTCAATAGTTACACTTGAGTCAGGGTATTTTTATATATAGAGATATAATATTAATAGGAGGGGAATAAAGACTCATTAAAGTTGATTACTAGCAACTAATGTCATTACCACTTCGATCTTCGTCTTTACCATCATTATCAATATCTTCACTTGCGTATGCACGTCCTGATAATGATATTTCAACAGCCCTAGCTAAGTCAGTACGACCTTTGGGGCAATACTTAAGCATTACGGGGCCTGGCGTTGCTAATTTACCTGTAGGGGAAAAGACTATTGCTGTTTTGGTTGCTTTAATCAGGTCACCTGATTTAGCGGCATTTTTAACTTTGATTAGTGATTCACTTGCGGGTACAAGTGTTGACTCAAATATTTTGGCATTAGCTAACGTATTTGCTTCATTAGTAAAAACCGAGAGTGTTTTTTCCCAATCAGCTGTTAGGCAGTTTTTGCCAGAAAGAGGACAAATAGTGACATATTGTCCGGTATTAATTGCGGTATTTCTCGCCGTTAGAATAATACGATGAAGCTCTGATATTTCACTATCAATTCTAGCTTTTATGGTAAATTCACTTAACCCAGGAACACCTACCGCTAGAAGAATGCCTACAATAGCTACTCCAACGATAAGTTCAATTAAGGTAAAACCCTTATTTATTTGGTGTAAAATATAATTTGATTGACGATTTAGCATAAGTAATACACAGAGCCTATGACGTTTGCGCGTCCAATCTTTATAACATTTATCGCCCAATTCAGCCAGAATAATTTACAATTGCAGTTATTGTATTTGTCTAACTACAAACAATTCCTTTGCCTGAGCGAGTTTCCTCTCTATTTTTATTGATATTATATTCAGACTTATAGGTTCTACCAGATACTGCAACCGTTATTGCCCTAGATTTATCAGGATGACCTTCAGGACAGTACATAAATGTTGCATTTTGTCCCCATCCCAAGAGGTAGCCGTCAGAGGCATAAGTTATGCCTTTTCTATTTTTGCCATATTGAAGTTTATCACCTTCTTTTATCGAATTTTTGTGCTGAATTAATTGTTCTCCAGCTAAAGGTTCGTAAATTTTATTGTGATTAAAATCGATGAAAACAGAAAGTTTTCGTTGCCATTCATTAACACAAATATTTTGTTTTAAAGGGCATAAGGTAACTGCTTGGTTAGTATTTAAAGCGGTATTTCTAGAAACTAATAATAAGCGATTAATACGATTAATTTCATTATCTACACGTAAACCTATGAGAAAATCGACTAATGATGGAATGCCAACAGCTGTAAGTAGAATTAAGATGGCAATTACAACTAATGTTTCAATAAGAGTGAATCCATTACTTTTCATAAAAAGACCTCTTTCCATGAGGTAGTTAATGATATTAAAAGTTATAGATCACTATTATTTGTTCTGCCAATTTTTAAAATGAATTTTTTTACAGCAAAATAAAAAAGTATAATTTTGTCATTAATTAGCTATAGATCGTTGGGATCGCAGCACGTTTATGTTGGGTTTTTAAATAAATACCAATAATGTGCTGCTCAATATCTTTACTGACAGGCATACCTTCTAAAAAATCGTCAAGTTGATCATAGGTCATACCAAGAGCATCCTCATCTTTTTTACCCGGAGATAATTCTTCTAGATCTGCGGTAGGTGGTTTATCAATTAACAAGCTAGGGGCGCCTAATGTGCGGGCCAGTTGTCGTACTTGTCTTTTAGATAAACCAAATAATGGAGCTAAATCACAAGCTCCATCTCCCCATTTTGTGAAGAAGCCGGTAATGTTTTCAGCTGAATGGTCTGTGCCTAATACAAGAGCCCCAATAATACCGGCAATATGGTATTGCATAACCATACGAGTTCGAGCTTTAACATTACCTTTAGAAAAATCTATTTGCGCCTTGTTAGCATTAAGAATATTGGCATTACTTAAAGCGGCAAGAGCTTCATCATTAATACCGTCTACACCGCTGGCTATATTTGTGGTAACACAATGAGTAGGTTGAATAAAGCTAAGGGCTAATTGTGCATCGTCCTCATCCGCTTGGACATCATAAGGAAGTCTAACTGCGATGAATTTAAAAGTATCATCATGCTCAGTATTTAATTCATCTACAGCTATTTGCGCTAAACGTCCACAAGTTGAAGAGTCTACGCCACCACTGATGCCTAACACTAGATTCTTTAGCCCAGAATTAAGTAATGTTGATTTAATAAAACCTACTCGTCGTTTAATTTCAAAATCAGCATCTATTAGTGGTAACACCTGCATTTCTTTGATAATTTCTTTGGGATCCATGGAGTTTCTCTAGTTGAACATTTACTTTATTTTTAATAAGTGTATCAAACAATAATTAATTTGTGTGCGTCTTTCTGCAAAATTCAATTTTTAGTTTTTTAAAACAATTGTGTACAATAGAAATTAATCCATTTTTAGTGGTGCACTCTTCAACCTAAACACATTATAATTAAGATAGATATCGTAATTTCTGACAAAACAAAGGCCAAACATGAAAAAAATTGAAGCAATTATCAAACCATTCAAATTAGATGATGTGAGAGAAACCCTTGGAGAAATTGGTGTGACAGGTATGACGGTATCTGAGGTCAAAGGTTTTGGCCGCCAAAAAGGGCATACTGAACTTTACCGAGGTGCAGAGTACATGGTGGACTTTTTACCGAAAGCAAAAGTTGAGATAGTTGTTGCTGATGAAGATGTTGAACGTTGTATTGATGCTATTATGACGACAGCTAAAACAGGAAAAATTGGTGATGGTAAAATTTTTGTCACCGATGTGGAACGTGTTATTCGAATTCGCACAGGCGAAGAGAACAACGAGGCTGTATAAATAAGCCAATAAGTAACAATGGTCACTATTAACAAGAGACTATGGCGTCAATAGTTAATTTCACACTTTTGGCGCTTCCCACATTACACCATCTCTTAGCATTGAATTTAAGATAACAATCATCTTTCTAATACAGGCAATTATTGCCACTTTCTTTGGTTTTCCTGCTGCCAATAATCGTTGATATGTTGCTTTGAAAACAGGATTAGCTTGCATTGCTGACATCATTGCCATGTATAAAACGGTTCTGACTTGTGGTCTTCCTCCTTGAATTTTTCGTTGTCCTTTATAGCGGCCGCTATCCCTATTCATTGGTGCAACACCAATTAAAGCGCTAGCTTGTTTGCTGTTAATATATCCTAGCTCCGGTAGATTACTAATTAGCGAAGCTGCGGCAATTTTTCCTATACCGACCATGCTTTGGAGTATCATGTTTTTAGCTTGGTATTCAGGACAACGCTCAATTAATGCCACTATCTTATCTTCTATTTTACTTATCTGATTTTTAAATAAAGTCAGCACAGGTTTAATCGTCATCGCTAACTCCTTAGGCATAATTTGAAGGCGATTTTTTTCCATAGTTTGCATATTGAGTAGTTGATTTCGGCGCGTCACTAAGTCACTCATCGCTTGCATTGTGTCTGGCTTTAGGCAAGATAATCTCGGTTTAATAGCTTCGCTATAATGGGCAATTAGTTGCGCATCAAGCTTGTCAGTTTTTGCTCGTTGCCCGAGTGCACCAGCGAACCTTTTTATATGAACAGGGTTAGCAATAGTGAAGGGTAGCTTGGCATTAGCACAAGCTAAAATAAAGGGCATTTCAAGTCGACCAGTCGCTTCAATAACAATGCGTTCAGGTTTGTATTTTTTTATGGTTTTAACGGCTTCTTTGATACCTTTTTCATTATTTTCTACAGTGAAATATATGTCTAAAGGACGTATATAAATATCGAGTTGATGTTTTCCTGTATCAACACCGACGTTAATGCTTTGATTTGTTTTAGTATTCATAATAAGCTAACTCTTACTTGCAAAATGCGGGTTCGAGACCCAGTAGACTATTCGAGTGTGGTGCTTGGAGTCCTTTGTCGCGTTCGTTCTTGTTATCGGTCTCTCAACAGAGGAGCCTTTGCTCAATCGAACTACGATAAGGAAAACTTAAGTTGCTGCTTAAGCCTGGGTCTCACATTACCCGAAAAGGGTTTTAAATAGTAATTAAGATGGATATATTATCCATACAAGGATGCTTAAACATCCTTGTTAATCAATTTAGCACTCAAACCTGGGAATGATTACTTAGTCAAAATCCGATTATTAGGATAATTTGCTGCTAAGACTTGGAGTGCATTATTTTTTAAATCAATTAGCCCCATTTTGTCATAGCTTTCAATCATAATCTCTAATGCTTCTTCTACTTGGCTAGTTTGTGCATAAACTTCGACTATGTAACGGCCGCGATTTGCTGCCGAGGCGTAAGCTTCTCTTTCCAAATGAAAACGAGCAACAGACAATTCATATTCCGCTAAACGCGATTTTATGGCTATCATCCGTTTTCTTGCATCAGCGGCATACTTACTTTGAGGGTATTTAGTGACAATCGTTTTAAAGTCATTAAATGCTTCTCTAGAGGCGCTAGGATCTCTATCCGAGCGATCAATTCCCGCCAGATCTTGAAATATATTCCCCTCTGTTGATAAATTGATTAGTGCTCGCATGTAATAAACATAATCAATATTGACATGAGCGGGATTTAACCGTAAAAATCTATCGGTTAAAGCGATACCTTGAGCGGCGTCACCACTTTTATAATAGGCATAAATTAAATCAAGTTGTACTTGGTGGCTAATTGGGCCATAAGGAAAACGAGAGTCAATTGCAGATAAAAGCTGAATAGCTTTTTGGTATAAACCATTGTCCAACGCGGATCTAGCGTCAGTAAATAGTGCTTGTGCTGATTTATCGGGCACTTTATTTACATCGTTATCGCTTGAAGACGAACAGCCGGCTATTATGAGTAAAATTACTATAAATAGGGTTCTAAATGTCAATTTTTCCATAGACTTAATTATCACTACTTGTTTTTAATTAAAATAAAACTACTGCTGATTATATTTACTTAATGTAATTGAATGAGCAAAAGGGTAAAATAAGTTTTGCATTCTAACCTAGCAATCAAACCTTGCACAGTGCTAATTCACAGAGATTTTAATGGCTGAGAAAATTCAACATCAAGAAATAGTTCCAGATTCCTGTTTAGGTAAGCGTTTCGACCAGACTTTGGCCGAAATGTTCCCTGATTATTCCCGTTCACGTTTAAAAGAATGGATTTTAGCTGGCAATGTGTCAGTTAATGGCATCGCGTTAACAAAACCACGTGAAAAAATGTATGGAGGAGAGGAAATTGAAATCATCACAGAAGTTGAAGCTGATGTGCGTTTCGACCCTCAAGACATTCCGTTAAATATCGTTTATGAAGATGATGATATTTTAGTTATTAACAAACCCGCGGGTCTTGTCGTCCATCCTGGCGCAGGTAATCCAGATGGCACCATATTAAATGCCTTGCTGCATTATTGTCCACAAGTAGATGTTGTACCTCGAGCAGGTATCGTTCACCGATTGGATAAAGACACAACAGGGTTAATGGTTGTTGCTAAAACAATTGCTGCTCAAACTAATTTAGTTGAGTCTTTACAAGCAAGAGAAATTACACGTGAGTATGAAGCCATTGCATGTGGTGTTATGACTGCTGGTGGTGTTGTGGATGAACCTATTGGTCGTCATTCCACTAAACGTACTCATATGGCTGTATCAATGGTTGGTAGACCATCGGTTACGCATTATCGCGTGATGGAAAAGTTTCGCTTACATACGCGTTTGCGTTTGCGTTTAGAAACCGGACGAACCCATCAAATTCGTGTTCATATGGCGCATATTACACATCCTCTAGTTGGTGATCCTGTCTATGGGGGGCGTCCCAGACCACCAAGAAATGCAACTCCTGAGTTACGAGAAGTGTTAAAAGCGTTTAAACGACAAGCATTACACGCAGCTATGTTGTCTTTATTTCATCCCATTACCGGTGAAGAAATGACTTGGCATGCCGAAATCCCCCAAGATATGGTTAATCTAACTAACATTTTGAGAGAAGACTCTAAACTTAATGGCGAAGATAGCTACTAAAGCATCAATTAACAAAATTGAATTGTCTGTAAATAAAGTACAGGCAATTCAAACTACTCGAGGTTTTTCTGATAAAGCAGCAACCGCGTTATCTACGTTTGATCACTTTAATCTAGGACTACATGTTTCTGATAGTGCAAGTTCAGTTTTAGCTAATCGTGAAAACTTAAAAAATACTTTCCCTCAAAACACACAAATACAATGGTTAGAACAAGTACATAGTAATAATGTGCTCATTACTGAAACATTAATAACTCCTTATCCCGCTGCTGATGCCATCATTACACATACGCCTAATTTAGCTTTAGCAGTAATGACTGCAGATTGCTTACCTATCTTACTTACGTCTATTAGTGGAAAAGAGGTTGCCGCAATACATTGCGGATGGCGCTCTACCGTGAATAATATTATTAGCCATACTATTAATAAGATGACTAGTATGCCTGAAGACATTATTGCATGGTTAGGGCCTTGTATCAGTCAAGAATACTTTGAGGTAGGGGAAGAGGTTAAAGCCGCTTTTACTAAAGAAGACTTTAAGTTAGCCGCTTTTTTTATTGAAAACTCAAATAAAAAATATCAAGCAGACTTATCTGGTATTGCAAAATTTTTATTGCAAAAAGTTGGAGTTAAAACAATTATTCAGAGTACAGAATGTACTTATGCTAATGAAGATAAATACTATTCTTATCGTCGAGATGGTGTAACAGGTAGAATGGCATCTGTGATATATATTAAAGAATAAGAGATAAAACTTGTTCTAGATCAAAAGAGGTGGACATCAAGTATTGAAAGTTAAGCATTTAACCCTTATTTATTAGATACAGGGTGCGTAAGCCCAGTTACATGGCCGTAGGAGTTATATATGCGTTTAGATCGTTTTACCCAATCATTTCAAGTAGCTATTTCAGACGCGCAATCAATTGCGCTAGGAAAAGATCACCAATTTATTGAACCCGCTCATTTAATGCTGGCATTATTGAATCAAAGTAACGGTAGTATCATTCCATTACTTAAAAGTGCAGGTATTGATGTGTTCACACTGCGTTCTCAAGTTGAGAATGTTTTACTTAATTTAGCACAAGTTTCAGGTAGTGGTGGCGAAGTTCAGTTATCCTCTGCGTCAGGTAATTTACTTAATTTATGCGATAAATATGCGCAAAAGTTAGGTGATAAATTTATTTCCTCAGAAGTTTTTGTCTTAGCGGCTCTAGAAGATAAAGGTCAATTAGGGCAAACATTAAAATCTTTAGGTGCTACAGAGCAACGTATACAAGATGCCATATTACATGTGCGCGGAGGTGAGAATGTTAATGATCCTAATGCGGAAGAGTCTCGTCAAGCACTTGATAAATATACTGTAGATTTAACAGAGCGTGCCGAACAAGGTAAATTAGATCCGGTTATTGGTCGTGACGATGAAATAAGACGAACTATTCAAGTGTTGCAACGTCGGACTAAAAATAATCCGGTGTTAATTGGTCAACCTGGTGTAGGTAAAACAGCAATTGTTGAAGGTCTCGCACAGCGTATTGTTGATCACGAAGTCCCAGAAGGTCTTAAAAATAAAAGAGTATTGTCATTAGATATGGGGTCGCTTGTTGCCGGCGCTAAATATCGTGGAGAATTTGAAGAAAGATTAAAAGCGGTTTTAAATGAGCTGTCAAAATTAGAAGGGCAGGTGATTTTATTTATTGATGAACTTCACACTATGGTTGGAGCTGGTAAAGGTGAGGGTGCCATGGATGCGGGCAATATGTTAAAACCTGCGCTTGCCCGTGGAGATTTACATTGTGTAGGCGCCACAACACTCGATGAGTATCGTCAATATATAGAAAAAGATGCGGCATTAGAGCGTCGTTTTCAAAAGGTTCTAGTAGAAGAACCTTCAGTAGAAGATACCATAGCTATATTACGAGGTTTAAAAGAACGGTACGAACTTCACCATAATGTAGATATTACCGACCCTGCTATTGTCGCAGCAGCAACATTATCTCATCGCTATGTGAGTGACAGACAATTACCTGATAAGGCAATTGATTTAATTGATGAAGCCGCATCAAGCATCCGTCTCCAAATGGACTCTAAACCAGAAGAGCTGGATAAATTAGAACGTAAAATTATTCAATTTAAATTGGAACAAAAAGCATTAGATGGTGAGTCAGATGATTCATCAATTAAACGTTTATCACTTCTTAATGAACAATTAATTGATCTCGAAGGGCGTTATCATGAATTAGAGGAAGTTTGGACTTCAGAAAAAGCAGCTATTCATGGTACTCAAGCTATTAAAACTGATTTAGAACAAGCGCGAATCGAATTAGATTCTGCCCGTCGAGCAGGTGATTTGAACCGTATGGCTGAATTACAATATAGCCGTATACCTTCTTTAGAAAAACAATTAGATCTTGCAAGCCAAGCAGAAATGCAAGAAATGACATTGTTACGTAATAAAGTCACTGAAGTTGAAATTGCTGATGTACTGAGTCGAGCAACAGGAATTCCAGTGAGTAAAATGCTTGAAGAAGAGTGTGATAAGTTACTTAAAATGGAAGATAATCTTCATCAACGTGTTATCGGTCAATCTGAAGCCGTCGTCTCTGTTTCAAATGCAATTAGACGATCACGGGCTGGTTTAGCAGATCCAAACCAACCAATAGGGTCATTTTTATTTTTAGGCCCGACAGGGGTAGGTAAAACTGAATTAACCAAAGCATTAGCCAACTTCCTATTTGATAGTGAAGATGCCTTAATTCGAGTTGATATGTCAGAGTTTATGGAAAAACATTCTGTGGCAAGACTTGTTGGAGCACCTCCAGGTTATGTTGGTTATGAAGAAGGTGGGTATTTAACAGAAGCAGTAAGAAGAAAACCATATTCTGTGATATTACTGGATGAAATTGAAAAAGCACATCCAGATGTATTTAATATTTTACTTCAAGTATTAGATGATGGGCGTTTAACTGATGGGCAAGGTCGTACAGTAGACTTTAGAAATACGGTTGTCATCATGACGTCTAATATTGGTTCCGACATCATACAATCTTTTGGTGATGACGCTCGTTATAGCGAAATGAAAACAAAAGTCATGGAAGAAGTTAGTAAATACTTTAAACCTGAGTTTATCAACCGTATTGACGAGTCAGTGGTATTCCATCCGTTATTGCAAGAACAAATAGCGCAGATAGCATCTATCCAATTAAAAGGACTTGCCAGAAGATTAGAAGATAGGGACATAGCGTTGAATGTGTCAGACGAAGCACTAACGATTATCTCTGAAGCGGGATTTGATCCATTGTTTGGTGCTAGACCGTTGAAAAGATCCATTCAACAGTCTATTGAAAACCCACTTGCCCAGTCTATTTTATCTGGGGAGTTCAAAGCAGGTGATACGATTGAAGTGCTTGTGGAAAATCAATCGCTAATCTTTAAGAAAAAGTAAGTATTTATGGGGTTTGTTGCCAAGTTTAACTTTGGCAATAAACCTCTACTTGTTTCTCGTTAATTTCTAATTGTTGTTTCTTTTGAGTGTCATCAAGTACTTTAAACTTACCGTCAGTGTCTTTGTATTGAATTTTATCAAAAGCTTTGAGTGTTTTTACATTATTTTTAGCTTCTTCACATAGATCTTTCGATTCTTCAACTTTTACTGCTGGTTTAGCTTGTGTTTCGGTTAATTTTTCATTTTCTGAAGCTTGTACTTTAGCGGGTGCAGACATAGACAATTCAGTATAATCATTATGTTCTGGTTGTTGTTGACTAAAATGTACAACATTATTCCCATCAACCCAACGATATATAGTGATACTTGTTGCAGAACTAAAGAAGGAGACCCCAGCGAAGAACATACCTATATATAATTTATTCATATTTTTTTACCTACTTCACGATTGTTAATCACATCAAACAAAACGTAATCGGACCACATAACAACTCGTGTTATATCAATTAAGATTAAAGTTTACAAATAATTATCATCTAGTATTAATCATAAACGTGAAATATCACTGCCTTACTTTATCCTTTTATGTTAAATTAGTGGGCAAATAAACTCATTTATATTATTTAAAATTTCCCTATGAACGATAAAAGTAATGGTAATGGTTCCCCTACAAGAGGGATATATTTATTACCCAATTTATTAACAACTGCTGGCTTGTTTTCTGGTTTTTTTGCAGTTGTTTCTTCTATGAATGGCCATTTCGAGCATGCTGCAATTGCAATTTTTATTGCGATGATTTTTGATGGCTTAGATGGTCGTGTTGCTCGAATGACAAATACTCAAAGTGAATTTGGTGCTGAGTATGACAGTATGGCCGATATGGTATCTTTTGGTATTGCTCCCGGTTTAGTCGCATATAATTGGGCATTATCAGGTATGGGTAAATTTGGTTGGTTAGCTGCCTTTGTTTTTGTTGCAGCTGCCGCTTTACGATTAGCACGGTTTAATACTCAAGTGGGAGTCGCCGATAAGCGCTATTTTCAAGGGTTAGCCAGTCCGGCAGCCGCGGGGGTTATCGCCAGTCTTGTATGGTTAGGCACTGAGTATGAAATTAATGGTCAAGATTTTGGTTTAGTACTGGGGGTCATAACTATTGTCTCAGGGTTATTAATGGTTAGTAACTTTAGATATAATAGTTTTAAAGAAGTGGATTGGAAAGGAAAGGTCAGCTTTATTGTTGTTCTACTAATAGTACTGGTGTTTGTGATTGTTGCTGCAAGTCCTGCAGAGCTATTAACTGCAATATTTGTACTATACGCATGTTCTGGACCTTTCACTACGATACGCTCGGTTAAAAAACTAAAACTTGAACATGTTGTTGGTGACGATGACGATGCAGACTTTCAAGCTGATGCTAATAAAGAAGACGCTATTAAAGGTACAGTAGATAAAAAAGCTGGCGAAGAATAAGTTTTTCTATATTAGCAGTTACTAAAAGAGCGCAAAAGCGCTCTTTTTTTGTTTTTAGATGGCAAAAAGACAGAACTTGTACTATTTTTAAACATCTAGTAATTAAATGATAAAAAATATGAATTAACTGTTGACGTGGCGCTAAAAATCACTAAAATGCGCTCCACTTCTTCAGGGAAACTTGAGAAGCTACTAAGTAAAGGAAATACTTAGTTCACTTAAATAGGATGACCAAGTGAGAGTTTTAATACGTTTAGTAAAGAGAATACTTTAGTAAACGCGTTAATAGAGTTTGAAAACGTTTTGTAAATTTTAAAACTTTTTTAAAAAAACTATTGACATTAAAACTCAGGTGCGTAGAATGCGCATCTCGCTTAAGGCAAGGCCTACAGCGATAAAGTTAAACGAATGCGATTTAACTTTTTCTTCACTTCACGTAAGTCGAAGAATTTCTTTAACAATTAGTTATCATGCAATTTGTGTGGACACTCACATTGATGTTGATTTTACCAGCTACTTAGGTAGCAAAAAACAGCGCAATGAAGATGTCACACAAATAAGTATTAATTTTCTCTTAGGAGATAAATTAGTACGTTTTATGTAGTTATCTACTTCGGTAGGTAACACGACAGAATTCATTGAGCAGTAGGACTTGTTCCTACACAAACGATTTTTTAATTGAAGAGTTTGATCATGGCTCAGATTGAACGCTGGCGGCAGGCTTAACACATGCAAGTCGAGCGGTAACAGAGATAGCTTGCTATCTGCTGACGAGCGGCGGACGGGTGAGTAATGCTTGGGAATATGCCTTTAGGTGGGGGACAACAGTTGGAAACGACTGCTAATACCGCATAATGTCTACGGACCAAAGGAGGGGATGCTTCGGCACCTTTCGCCTTTAGATTAGCCCAAGTGAGATTAGCTAGATGGTAAGGTAATGGCTTACCATGGCGACGATCTCTAGCTGGTTTGAGAGGATGATCAGCCACACTGGGACTGAGACACGGCCCAGACTCCTACGGGAGGCAGCAGTGGGGAATATTGCACAATGGGGGGAACCCTGATGCAGCCATGCCGCGTGTGTGAAGAAGGCCTTCGGGTTGTAAAGCACTTTCAGTTGTGAGGAAAGGTGTAAGGTTAATACCTTTGCACTGTGACGTTAGCAACAGAAGAAGCACCGGCTAACTCCGTGCCAGCAGCCGCGGTAATACGGAGGGTGCGAGCGTTAATCGGAATTACTGGGCGTAAAGCGTGCGTAGGCGGTTAATTAAGTCAGATGTGAAATCCCGGGGCTCAACCTCGGAACTGCATTTGAAACTGGTTAACTAGAGTACTGTAGAGGGTGGTGGAATTTCCAGTGTAGCGGTGAAATGCGTAGAGATTGGAAGGAACATCAGTGGCGAAGGCGGCCACCTGGACAGATACTGACGCTGAGGCACGAAAGCGTGGGGAGCAAACAGGATTAGATACCCTGGTAGTCCACGCCGTAAACGATGTCAACTAGCTGTCTGTGGACTTGATCCGTGGGTAGCGTAGCTAACGCGCTAAGTTGACCGCCTGGGGAGTACGGCCGCAAGGTTAAAACTCAAATGAATTGACGGGGGCCCGCACAAGCGGTGGAGCATGTGGTTTAATTCGATGCAACGCGAAGAACCTTACCATCCCTTGACATCCACAGAATTTTCTAGAGATAGAATTGTGCCTTCGGGAACTGTGAGACAGGTGCTGCATGGCTGTCGTCAGCTCGTGTTGTGAAATGTTGGGTTAAGTCCCGCAACGAGCGCAACCCCTATCCTTATTTGCCAGCGAGTTAAGTCGGGAACTCTAAGGAGACTGCCGGTGATAAACCGGAGGAAAGGTGGGACGACGTCAAGTCATCATGGCCCTTACGGGATGGGCTACACACGTGCTACAATGGCGTATACAGAGTGCTGCAATACCGCGAGGTGGAGCGAATCACACAAAGTACGTCGTAGTCCGGATCGGAGTCTGCAACTCGACTCCGTGAAGTCGGAATCGCTAGTAATCGTAGATCAGAATGCTACGGTGAATACGTTCCCGGGCCTTGTACACACCGCCCGTCACACCATGGGAGTGGGTTGCAAAAGAAGTGGCTAGTTTAACCTTCGGGAGGACGGTCACCACTTTGTGATTCATGACTGGGGTGAAGTCGTAACAAGGTAACCCTAGGGGAACCTGGGGTTGGATCACCTCCTTATCTTGAAGTAAAACGGCTCAATGGAAACTTTCGAGTTTCATGAGTGTCTACACAAATTGCATTGATAACAATTAGAAGAAGTAAGTAAACCCTAGCATAATAAGGGGCTATAGCTCAGCTGGGAGAGCGCCTGCCTTGCACGCAGGAGGTCAGCAGTTCGATCCTGCTTAGCTCCACCACTTATTATACTATGCAGGTCTGTAGCTCAGCTGGTTAGAGCGCACCCCTGATAAGGGTGAGGTCGGCAGTTCAAGTCTGCCCAGACCTACCAACTTCTTCGATAAGAAAGACCAAATTTAAGGTATTCAATAGAATGATTTAAATTTGGTTTTTTTAACCAAGTCGTCGCCGAATGCGTGCGAATGACAAACTCTTTAACAATTTGGAAAGCTGATATAAATACCGGTATTTATCAGATGAATGGCGTGTCGCGCGTCAAACATATAATGATAGATACCAACAGCGAGTAAGATGATTTTATCGGTCATCGAGCAAGCTGGTTAATAAGGCAACTTATTAACGAAAATCTAATTCAAGTAACTCTATGAGTGCGTGAAAATGTCAGACTTTACAATTGCTGTGGTTTAGTCACCACGGCGTACTAAATTGTCGAAAGACCATTTGGGGTTGTATGGTTAAGTGACTAAGCGTATATGGTGGATGCCTTGGCAGTTAGAGGCGATGAAGGACGTGTTAATCTGCGAAAAGCTCAGTTAAGGTGATAAAAACCGTTATAGACTGAGATATCCGAATGGGGAAACCCACTTGCATAAGCAAGTATTTTTATGTGAATACATAGCATAAAGAGGCGAACCGGGAGAACTGAAACATCTAAGTACCCCGAGGAAAAGAAATCAACCGAGATTTCCTTAGTAGCGGCGAGCGAACGGGAATTAGCCCTTAAGTGGTTTGTAAGTTAGTGGAATGTTCTGGAAAGGACAGCGATACAGGGTGATAGCCCCGTACACGAAAATAAACTTATCATGAAATCGAGTAGGTCGGCACACGTGAAATGTTGACTGAACATGGGGGGACCATCCTCCAAGGCTAAATACTCCTAACTGACCGATAGTGAACCAGTACCGTGAGGGAAAGGCGAAAAGAACCCCTGTGAGGGGAGTGAAATAGAACCTGAAACCGTATACGTACAAGCAGTGGAAGCCCTTCGGGGTGACTGCGTACCTTTTGTATAATGGGTCAGCGACTTATATTTTGTAGCAAGGTTAACCGAATAGGGGAGCCGTAGCGAAAGCGAGTGTTAACTGCGCGTTTAGTTGCAAGGTATAGACCCGAAACCCGGCGATCTACCCATGGGCAGGTTGAAGGTTGAGTAACATCAACTGGAGGACCGAACACACGTATGTTGAAAAATGCGGTGATGACTTGTGGGTCGGAGTGAAAGGCTAATCAAGCCGGGAGATAGCTGGTTCTCCCCGAAATCTATTTAGGTAGAGCCTCGCACGAACACCATTGGGGGTAGAGCACTGTTAAGGCTAGGGGGTCATCCCGACTTACCAACCCTTTGCAAACTCCGAATACCAATGAGTGATATGCGGGAGACACACTGCGGGTGCTAACGTCCGTTGTGAAGAGGGAAACAACCCAGACCGCCAGCTAAGGTCCCAAAGTCATAGTTAAAGTGGGAAACGATGTGGAAAGGCCCAGACAGCTAGGAGGTTGGCTTAGAAGCAGCCACCCTTTAAAGAAAGCGTAATAGCTCACTAGTCGAGTCGGTCTGCGCGGAAGATGTAACGGGGCTAAACTATGCACCGAAGCTGCGGATTCATCTTAGGATGAGTGGTAGGGGAGCGTTCTGTAAGCCGTTGAAGGTGAGTTGTAAAGCTTGCTGGAGGTATCAGAAGTGCGAATGCTGACATGAGTAACGATAAGGGGAGTGAAAAACTCCCCCGCCGAAAGACCAAGGTTTCCTGTCCCATGTTAATCAGGGCAGGGTAAGTCGGCCCCTAAGGCGAGGCGGAAACGCGTAGTCGATGGGAAACAGATTAATATTTCTGTACTTCTATATATTGCGAAGGAGGGACGGAGTAGGCTAGGTGAGCACGGCGTTGGTAGTCCGTGTGAAAGTATGTAGGTGGTTAGTTTAGGTAAATCCGGACTTTCATTCAACACTGAGATACGAGACGAGAATTTACGAATTTGAAGTCATTGATGCCACGCTTCCAGGAAAAGCTTCTAAGCTTCAGATATATAGGAACCGTACCCCAAACCGACACAGGTGGTTAGGTAGAGAATACTAAGGCGCTTGAGAGAACTCGGGTGAAGGAACTAGGCAAAATAGTACCGTAACTTCGGGAGAAGGTACGCTCCCTAGTGTGAAGCATTTACTGCATAAGCACAGGGGAGTCGAAGTAACCAGGTGGCTGGAACTGTTTATTAAAAACACAGCACTGTGCAAAATCGAAAGATGACGTATACGGTGTGACGCCTGCCCGGTGCCGGAAGGTTAATTGATTGGGTTAGTCCTCGGACGAAGCTCATGATCGAAGCCCCGGTAAACGGCGGCCGTAACTATAACGGTCCTAAGGTAGCGAAATTCCTTGTCGGGTAAGTTCCGACCTGCACGAATGGCGTAATCATGGCCACACTGTCTCCACCCGAGACTCAGTGAAATTGAAATTGCGGTTAAGATGCCGTATACCCGCGGCTAGACGGAAAGACCCCGTGAACCTTTACTATAGCTTGACAGTGAACATTGCTCCTACATGTGTAGGATAGGTGGGAGGCTTTGAAGCAGCGTCGCTAGATGTTGTGGAGCCAACCTTGAAATACCACCCTTGTATGCGTGATGTTCTAACCTAGGGCCCTTATCGGGCTTGGGGACACTGTCTGGTGGGTAGTTTGACTGGGGCGGTCTCCTCCCAAAGAGTAACGGAGGAGCACGAAGGTTGGCTAAGTATGGTCGGACATCATACGGTTAGTGCAATGGCATAAGCCAGCTTAACTGCGAGACAGACACGTCGAGCAGGTACGAAAGTAGGTCATAGTGATCCGGTGGTTCTGTATGGAAGGGCCATCGCTCAACGGATAAAAGGTACTCCGGGGATAACAGGCTGATACCGCCCAAGAGTTCATATCGACGGCGGTGTTTGGCACCTCGATGTCGGCTCATCACATCCTGGGGCTGAAGTCGGTCCCAAGGGTATGGCTGTTCGCCATTTAAAGTGGTACGCGAGCTGGGTTTAGAACGTCGTGAGACAGTTCGGTCCCTATCTGCCGTGGGCGTTTGAGAATTGAAGAGGGCTGCTCCTAGTACGAGAGGACCGGAGTGGACGAACCACTGGTGTTCGGGTTGTCATGCCAATGGCATTGCCCGGTAGCTACGTTCGGAACTGATAACCGCTGAAAGCATCTAAGCGGGAAGCAGGCTTTGAGATGAGTTCTCACTGGAGATTTAATCTCCCTAAAGGGTCGTTGGAGACTACAACGTTGATAGGTCAGGTGTGGAAGTGCTGCGAGGCATTGAGCTAACTGATACTAATTGCCCGTGAGGCTTAACCATACAACACCCAAGTGGTTTGTATGAAGTTTGATAGAGACACGTACTCTGTTACTGAATGAATTAGATTAAGGTATTTAGCGTTAATATGCTCGAGGGTGTATTGACCGAGTGCGCAAGCACATTGGCTTTTCAAATTAACTTTTTTTGTCTAGCGACAATAGCACTGTGGTACCACCTGATCCCATTCCGAACTCAGAAGTGAAACGCAGTTGCGCCGATGGTAGTGTGGGAGTTCCCATGTGAGAGTAGGACATTGCTAGACTTCTCTTTAGAAAAGCCCGTTACATTAGTGACGGGCTTTTTGCTATGTACAATAAAAGCTGTAGCGCTGATGGTAGTGTGACTTATGTCGCAGAAAAGCCCATGTGAGAGCGTAGCGGGACATTGCTAGACATCTCTTTAGAAAAGCCCGTTACACTAGTGACGGGCTTTTTGCTATGTGCAATAAAAACTGTAGGCCGATGGTTAAGAGCGTGTGGGAGTAGGATATTACTAAATTCCTTTTTAGAAAAGCCCGTTGCATGAATAACGGACCTTTCTATATTAATTCTATACAACGCCTTGTTCTAACATAGCATCAGCAACACGTTTGAAGCCTGCTATATTAGATCCTAATACAAGATTACCCGGTTGACCGAATTCTATTGATGTTTTATGAGCTGTTTCAAATATGTTCTTCATAATTTCCTGTAATCTTTGATCAACTTGCTCAAATGACCATGATTGCATACTAGAGTTTTGCGCCATTTCTAATTGGCTAGTGGCAACACCACCTGCGTTAGCAGCTTTACCTGGGCCGTAAGATATTTTTGCCTCGATAAATGTGTTAATTGCATCCTGTGTGGAGGGCATATTTGCACCTTCACTAACTAACTGACAACCATTTGTAATAAGTGCTTGAGCATCAGCTAACGTTAACTCATTTTGTGTGGCACATGGGAATGCTGCGTCGGCTGATAAGCGCCAAACAGCATGTCCATCTTTAGGATATTCTTCTATGGAAATAAATGTAGCGTCTTTGTGTTCGTCTAGGTAAGCAGCTAAGCCAACTCTCGACTGTTCTTTTAATTTTTTTATAAGCGCTAAATCTACTCCACTTTCATGGTAAATAGTACCTGTAGAATCACTGCAAGTGATAGGTTTTGCGCCGAGTTGATATAATTTTTCAATTGCGTAGATAGCAACATTACCAGAACCTGAAATTAAGCATCTTTTATTGCTTAGTGATTCTTGTTTTATTGACAGCATATTTTGGGCAAAATATACAACGCCATAACCTGTTGCCTCTTTTCTTACTAGTGAGCCCCCCCACAATAAGCTTTTACCTGTAAATACCCCTTCATAACGGCCAGTAAGTCTCTTGTATTGACCAAACATAAAGCCAATTTCACGAGCTCCGACACCTATATCACCGGCAGGAACATCTGTTGTAGGACCAATGTGTCGATATAATTCATTCATAAAGGATTGGCAAAAACGCATTATTTCGCCATCAGACTTTCCTTTAGCATTAAAATTAGAGCCTCCTTTACCTCCCCCAATAGGTAGACCTGTTAATGCATTTTTGAAAATTTGTTCAAAACCTAAAAATTTAATAATACTTGCATTAACGCTAGGGTGGAATCTTAGTCCACCTTTATAGGGACCTAACGCAGAGTTAAACTCTACTCGGTATCCTTTATTGACTTGTATCTTACCTTCATCATCAACCCATGGAACCCTAAACATTATTTGTCTTTCTGGTTCAACAAGGCGTTGAATAATTGCTTGTTGCTGGTAAAGTTTATTACTTTCTAATATAGGGGCTAAAGACTCTAAGACTTCTTCTACTGCTTGATAAAACTCAGCCTGAGCTGGGCTTGTACTTTTTAAGTTAGAAATAGTTTCATGAATATATGACATATATATTATCCTTCATAATTTGGTTTATATAAGTAAAGGTATGCCTAATAATTTTGTGAATAGGAGGATTTGTGAATTATTATGCTTTTATTTTGCATATTATTGCATTTGTGGTGATTCATAATCTAGTATTTTCAATAAAAATTTAATCCAATTTATTTTCTTTTATTTCCTTAAGGTAAAATGAACAAGAAGCTTTAATGGTGTAAACTATACCCACAGATTTGTATTTAATTGATAATGTATTTAAATACCTAAGATTGCCATAATTAGCATGTACATAATATTAAAGGTTAAAATATCTAATGAGTAGAACTGGCATTCAGTGGTTCCCTGGCCATATGCATAAAGCCCAAAAAGAAATCAGGGAAATTTTACCTCAAATAGATGTTGTTATTGAGGTTTGCGATGCACGTTTACCCTTTAGCAGTGAAAACCCGATGATCACAGAAATCAGGGGGGATAAACCTTTAATTAAAATACTGAATAAATCAGACTTAGCAGACCCTGCTATAACTAAGTTATGGCTAGAGTATCTAGATTCACAACAAAATGTGAAGGCAATAGCGCTATCTACTGATAATCCAAGTATTGCAAAAACAATTCCTGATTTGATCAAAAAGCTTGTACCGAACAAAGATGAAGCGGGTAAACAAATTAATGCTGTGATTATGGGGATTCCTAACGTAGGTAAGTCCACTTTGTTAAACACGCTTGTAGGTAAGGCAAAAGCAAAAGTAGGTAATGAGCCAGCGGTAACTAAAGGTCAGCAACGTATTCGCTTAGAAGAAGGGCTTTACTTATATGATACTCCTGGCATGTTATGGCCTAAGATTATCAATGAAAATAGTGGCTACCGTTTAGCTATCACTAGTGCAGTAAAAGATACTGCTTATGATCATGATGATATTGCATTTTTTGCTGCCGAGTATCTGTTACAACAGTACCCAGAGTGTCTCAAAGCTAGATACAAGCTAGATGATGTTTCAATAACTGAGGTTGAGTTACTCGAAGCCATAGGACGATTGCGTGGATGTGTCAAAAGTGGTGGGCATGTAGATTTTCATAAAGCATCTACGATCTTAATTCATGAAATTAGGGATAAAACCCTCGGTGGTCTTACTTTTGAAACTCCTGCTATGATTGAGTACGAAGTTAAACACTTTGCAGAGCTTGAACAAAAGAAACTCGATGAACGTGAAGCAAAAAAACAAGCACGCGGTCGTGGTAGAAAGAACAAAAGGAAATAATACATGGAAACTTCATTTCAACTGAACCCAATGCTTAAGCGTGATTGTATTGAATTGCTTGATTTAACGTTATCAAAATTGTTATTAATGAATGACAGTCAATATCCGTGGTTTGTTTTAGTACCTAAAAGGATCGATATTGAAGATATCTACCAGCTAGATTGGCATGACCAACAACAGCTTATTAATGAATCAAGTGCATTAAGTGAAATATTAATGCAAGTATTTGTAGGTAAAAAAATGAATGTTGGAGCACTTGGTAATATATGTCCTCAGTTACATCTTCATCATATTGTTAGGTTTGAAGACGATGTGGCGTGGCCCAAGCCTGTATGGGGAGTTAAACCTTCTGTTGCTTATACTGATGATGAAATAACGCAACTGAAATTAAAATTACTTCCCGCGTTAAAACAAGTGTTCATGCGGGAAGAATAGTTATCACTTAATTTAAAATGCGGTTAAATTGCAGCTAATGATTGTTCAAGATCAGCGACAATATCATTTACGTTTTCTAAACCAACTGAGATCCTAATTAAATTATCACTAATACCTGCTTCACGTCGTTCTTCTTCACTATAAGGTGAATGAGTCATTGAAGCGGGATGTTGGATTAACGATTCTGCATCGCCTAGGCTTACAGCAATAGAAAACAATTCCATACGGTTAATGAAAGCAGCACCGCCAGCCAAGTCAGTATTTAATTCAAAAGCAATAACACCACCTGCAGCTTTCATTTGCGAGCCAATAAATTTGAAGCCTGAATGTGATTTTAACCCCGGGTAGTAAACTTTATCTACAGCTGGATGACTTTCTAAAAATTCAGCAATAGTTTGAGCATTTTCACAGTGACGTTCCATTCTCAGAGGCAAGGTTTTAAGACCTCGCAAAATTAACCACGCATCATGAGGACTCATTGTTGCCCCTATGTCTTTAAGCGCAGTTAATTTAATGTGTTCTATCATTTCCTTGCTACCACAAATTATGCCCGCTACAACATCTCCATGACCATTTAAATATTTAGTTGCGCTGTGAATGATGATGTCAGCTCCCATTAATGCCGGTTTTTGCAATACTGGTGTTAAAAAGGTGTTATCTACCACCGATATTAACTGATGTTTCTTCGCAATGGCTAAGATACTTTTGAGATCTAGTACAACAAGGTTTGGATTAATTGGCGTTTCTAAAAATATTAATTTGGTATTTGGGCGAATTTCTTTTTCAATTTCTGAGGGGTCAGTCATATCAACAAAAGATACTTCAATACCAAATTTAGTTAACATATGGCTCATTAAGGCAAATGAACATCCATATACAGCATTCGATGAAATTAAATGGTCACCGGCTTGTAAATTAGCAAGTAGTGCTCCTGAAACTGCTGCCATACCTGTAGCTGTAGCGGCTGCATCTTCCATTTCTTCTAATACAGCCATTCTCATTTCAAGTTGTCTGGTTGTTGGATTACCTAAACGAGTATAAATATAGCCTTCAGATTCACCAGCGAACCTTTTTGCTCCTTGTTCCGCATTATCAAATATAAAAGTTGAGGTTTGATACAACGGAGTTGCTAATGAACCAAATTGTTCATCATTAATACGACCTGAATGTATGGCTTGAGTTTCAATATGTTTACTAGTTGTCATAATCTATCTCTATGATGGAAATTATAATTAAGGTGATGTCGATATTCAGTTATTTATAATTAAGGCAAGACCCGAGCCATTATTGTTAATTACTTGTAATTCAATAGGTTAGGTTTCTTGTGCGGGTTTTTTATTATAAGACTGTAATAAAGTTAGTACGATGTTGTTTGTTTAATAAATTATATTGTATCTTTGTTTGTTAATCATTGAAATCTAATGATAAATAATGTGTAATAAAATAATTACTAAGTAATTATTTTATTACACATAGGTTGTTATGAAAGTAGAAATTCACTCCTCTGATCGAATCGGTATAAGCCAAGAGATTCTTGCGGTATTCGCAAATAAGTCTTGGAACGTTAAAGCTATTGAAGTACAGCGAAATTTTACTTTTGTTTATATTGAAAATTATGACGTTAATATTAATGAAATTAGTAAATCTTTATTAAATATTGAGGGTGTTATTGAATGTAAGCAGATAGACCTTATGCCATCGGAGTTGAGAGAGAATCATTTACATACACTACTTGCTAGAGTACCTGATCCTATTATTGATATCGATTCATCAGGTATTATATTAGCCTTGAATAGAGCCGCTGAAAAAGTTTTCAAATCTGAAAAAAGATCGATAGTAGGTTTATCTATCACTCAATTTACAGATATCAATTTGAAGCAGATTAACAAGCCCAATGAACATAGTTTATCGATTAAGTTATTTGACAGTAATTACCTTGCAGATATTACGCCTGTTCTAGTACAACATAAAATAAAAGGCGCTGTCATCACATTACGCTCTATTAAAAAGTTAGGTCGACAGTTATCTATGATCCAATCAACTGTTGAACAGGGCGTTGATAGCATTTTAGGTGAATCAGAAACGATAAAGTTGGTTATCTCACAAACATTACGTTTTGCTGAACTTGATTTACCTGTATTGATTATTGGGGAAACAGGAACCGGGAAAGAACTTATCGCGAGAACATTACATCACTCAAGTAATAGAAAAAGTAATCCATTTCTATCGATAAATTGTGCCAGCTTACCTGAGCAACTATTAGAAAGTGAATTGTTTGGATATGAATCAGGAGCTTTTACTGGTGCGAGTAAAGCGGGTAAACCAGGTTTATTTGAGCTTGCTGCAGGTGGAACTGTTTTTTTAGATGAAATTGCTGAAATGTCAGTGTATCTGCAAGCTAAGATTTTACGTTTTCTCCAAGACTATCGCTTTAGAAGGGTAGGAGGGACAAAAGAAATCATTGCAGATATTAAAGTTGTTAGTGCAAGTCATCAAAACTTTAACCAATTAATAGAAGAGAAAAAATTTCGGGAAGATTTATATTACCGGTTAAATGTCTTGCGCTTAGAAATCCCTTCTTTAGCGAGAAGGGTTGAAGATATTCCAATTCTTGTTAAGCACTTTATTGAAAATGCAGCAGCTCATGTTAATCAAGATCCGCCTAAAATAAGTGAACAGGCAATGAAGGCGCTAAGGGATTATGATTGGCCGGGGAATATTAGACAATTAGAAAATACAATTTTTCGATTAGTCGCTTTAAATAACAGTGACGAAATAACCTTTAACCATGTAAGTGCTATTTTATATCAACAAGAAGGTACTCGTAAGAAGAATACCCTAGCTATAGGGGAGCTAGATAGCTGGGCAAGAGCGCAAGCTCGTTTTGAAAAGCAATTATTGGCAGAGTTATACCCTATGTATCCAAGCACACGAAAGTTAGCTGAAAGACTTAGTGTGTCTCATAATAAAATAGCAATGAAACTGCGTGCTTATAATATAGGGTAAGTGTATGGCTAATCTAAGGGTGTTATTGATTTAGTAATCGGTAAAGAATTTGTTTTACATACTCAGGTTCAAAAGGTTTATCACATAAAGCATTAACCCCATCTGTTTCAATGTTAGCAAGGTGAGCATCATTTTTTTCACTAGTTACCATAAGAATTGGTATGTGTGATTGTTGGCTTTTTTCACGGATATAACGAGTTAATTCACGCCCGTCAACTTCTGGCATATTAAAGTCAGTGACCACCAAATCATACATATTATCACTGAGTAGATTTATGGCTTCAGAACCATCGGCTGCTTCGGTAATTTTAAGTAGTCCAAGGTTATTCAAAACGCGTTTTATAAATTTTCGAGCTAAAGCACTATCATCCACTAGTAATACACGTATTTGATGAACATCAAAGTAATCTAGCTCAATTTCATCTGAGGTGAGTAAATCCAATGTAGTATTTATCGCGGTATGTAAATGAGTCGTGGTAAAAGGTTTTGGGAGAATAGCAACAACACCTGACTGTTTGAACTCTTCAAGGTTTTTACGCTTATGTTCACTTGATACTAGCATAAAAGGGGTGTCTGCGAGTTTTTCATCTGCTCTGATTTTATTTAGTAAATCTAAAGCAGTGCCATCTTCAAGGTATAAAGCACTAATGATTAAATCAAATTGATGTCTACTCAAAATTTGATTTGCACTAGCTATATCATTAGCAGACGTTACTTCAGTAACATCCTGTTGTTTAAGTTGGCTAATAATGATTTTTCGTTGAGTGTCGGAAGGTTCAATCAATAAAATTGATAGCTCACTAGGTTCTAAACTCGCCATTGCTGTTCCTTAACTATTGATTAATGCTCATGAAGTTATTGTGTTGGTAACCTTTATTAGCCGCCAGTAAATTTGACCTTAAAACCGCTTTTTTCAAGTACTTGTTTAATGAGTTCTCTTTTATCACCTTGTACTTCTATGGTTTCTCCAACGACACTTCCACCAGTACCACAACTTTTCTTAAGTTGACTAGCAAGTGCTTTTAATTCTTTAGTGTCTAATCCTAAGCCACTAATGACAATAACGCCTTTTCCCTTTCTACCTTTAGTTTCTCGTCTAACTTTTGCAACACCATCGCTTGGCGTGATATTTGATTTTTTTTCTGGCGTTATTTTACCTGAATCTGTTGAATAAACGAGTGTTGATAATTGATCTTGCCAAGACATGGGTGAACCTAAAAAAATAATGTTAAGTTGATTATAGCTAATCCTAGATAAAAAAGACCAGCCTAAGGCTGGTTTTTCGTTAAATATTCGTGAGAAGAGCTAATTAGAGTTTAGCTTCTAACTCTGGTAAAACATCAAACAAATCAGCAACAATACCATAGTCAGCAACTTGGAATATTGGTGCTTCAGCGTCTTTATTGATAGCTACGATGACTTTAGAGTCTTTCATACCCGCAAGATGTTGAATTGCGCCAGAGATACCAACAGCAATATAAAGATCAGGAGCAACTATTTTACCTGTTTGACCTACTTGCATATCATTTGGAACAAATCCGGCATCGACTGCAGCACGAGAAGCTCCAATAGCAGCTCCTAATTTATCAGCAATACCATCAAGTAGTTTAAAGTTATCGCCGTTTTGCATTCCTCGACCGCCTGAAATAACAACACTAGCTGCACCTAAATCGGGTCTAGCTGAAACCGTTAGTTCATCTTTAACATGGCTTGATGTACCAGCATCAGTTACTTGAGATAGAGCTACAACTTCTGCATTGCCATCAGTAGCAACAGCGTCAAAAGCTGTTGAGCGAACAGTGATGACTTTTTTCGCATCTAAACTTTGTACGGTAGCAATAGCGTTACCTGCATAGATAGGGCGAATGAAAGTATCTGAAGATTCTACACCAATAATATCTGAGATCTGAGCAACATCTAATAATGCAGCTACTCGTGGCATAAAGTTTTTACCAATAGATAACGCAGTAGCTAGAATATGTTCGTAATCGTTGGCTAACTCAACAACAAGTAAACTCACATTTTCAGGTAATTGATGTTCATAGGCTGCATTATCTGCAACTAAAACTTTGCTGACACCGTTAACTTTAGCGGCTTGTTCAGCTACTGATGCACAATTAAAACCAGCGACTAATAAGTGAATATCGCCACCAATAGCTTGCGCAGCCGCAACTGTTTTTAAGGTGTCTGCTTTTAATTCGTTATTGTCGTGTTCTGCATATACTAAAATACTCATGAGATCACCTTAGCTTCGTTTTTAAGTTTTTCAATTAATTCATCAACAGTTTCTACAATAATGCCTGCTTGACGTTCAGATGGAGGTGTTGCTTTGATTAGCGTAGTTCTTGGTGCTAAATCAATACCAAAATCAGCTGCCGATTTCACATCTAGTGGTTTACGTTTTGCTTTCATAATATTTGGTAATGATGCATAACGAGGTTCATTTAAACGTAAATCTGTTGTGACAATAGCAGGTAATTTTAATGATACAGTTTGTAAACCACCATCAACTTCACGAGTTACACTGACTTTATCGCCATCAACAACAACTTCTGAAGCAAAAGTTCCTTGGGCTAAGCCAGTTAATGCTGCAAGCATTTGACCTGTTTGGTTATTATCACTATCAATAGACTGTTTACCAAGAATGACTAATTGTGGTTGTTCTTCTTCAACAATTTTTTGTAATAGTTTAGCGATATTTAATGCATCTAGCTTTTGATCGGTTTCAATATGTATTGCACGATCTGCACCTAAAGCTAAAGCGGTACGTAATTGCTCTTGGCATGCTTTATCGCCAATAGATACAGCAATGACTTCTGTTGCTGTGCCGGCTTCTTTTAGGCGAACAGCTTCTTCTACAGCTATTTCACAAAATGGATTAATTGCCATTTTTACGTTAGCTAAATCTACGTCAGAATGGTCTGCTTTTACGCGAACTTTGACGTTATAGTCGATAACGCGTTTAACGGGGACTAGTACTTTCATCGTTGCCTCTAATAAATGCTTGTTGTTGTATATGCAGTGTTTTTTTATAAACACTGTTATAATTGTTGAGTATAGGGCGAAGATTACTGATAGATAGCGCTTAGGTCAACGTAATCTTCGTTAATATAAATATTAATACACTAAAATTTGACTTATATTAAATAGCTTTATTACAGAATAGTATTTACTGACAAAATAGCTATGCTGTATGATACTATCAAACAGGTGTTTGAAAATCAAACGAGTGTTTGAATTCGTTTAAATTATTTATTCTGGGGGAAGTTATGGAACGCGAATCAATGGATTTCGACGTTGTTATTGTTGGTGCAGGCCCGTCTGGCTTATCTGCTGCGTGTAGATTAATGCAGTTAGCGCAAGAAAAAGATCAAGAATTAATGGTGTGTGTAGTTGAAAAAGGCTCGGAAGTAGGTGCCCATATTCTTTCTGGTGCGGTGTTTGAACCAAGAGCAATGAATGAACTTTTTCCTGATTGGAAAGACAAAAATGCGCCATTAAACACCCCAGTTAAAGATGATGATATTTATTTTCTTAATAACGCTGATAGCGGTATTAAACTTCCCAATTTTTCTGTGCCTAAAACCATGCATAATGAAGGTAACTATATTGTTAGTATGGGAAATGTTTGCCGTTGGTTAGCTGAGCAAGCTGAACAACTCGGTGTAGAGGTTTTTCCTGGTTTTCCTGCCCATGAAATTATTTATAATGAAGATGGTAGTGTTGGCGGTATTATTACTGGTGATATGGGGCTTGATACAGAAGGTAACCCTAAAGATTCTTATGTACCCGGTATGGAATTAAAAGCGAAATATACCATTTTTGCTGAAGGTGCCCGTGGGCACTTAGGTAAAGAACTCATTGAAAAGTTTGAATTAGATAAAGGTAAGTCACCGCAGCATTATGGAATCGGTTTTAAAGAAATTTGGGATATTGATCCGGCTAAACACCAAGAAGGTTTAGTCGTACATACTGCCGGTTGGCCTTTAGAAAAGGATACTACCGGTGGCGGTTATTTATATCATGCTGAAAATAATCAGGTTTTTGTTGGTTTAATTATCGATTTAAATTATAGCAATCCTTATCTTAGTCCTTTTGATGAGTTTCAACGTTATAAACATCACCCTAAAATTGCACAATATTTAGAAGGCGGTAAACGTGTTTCTTACGGTGCAAGAGCATTAGCTAAAGGCGGGTTTAATTCACTTCCTAAAATGACAATACCTGGAGGTGTCTTAGTTGGCTGTGAAGCAGGTACAATTAACTTTGCGAAAATTAAAGGTAATCACACTGCAATGAAAACCGGCATGTTAGCAGCTGAAAGTATTTTTGCAGCACTTGCTGCCGGCTGTGAAGGTGGCAAAGAGCTTGATAGTTATACTAGCGCATTCGAAAATTCTTGGGTTTATGATGAATTATATCGTACCCGAAATTTTGGTCCTGTCATGCATAAACTAGGGACCTTCTTTGGTGGTGCATACAACACACTAGATCAGAATATATTTGGCGGTAGATTACCGTTTAATTTTACAGATAATACTTATGATCATGAGCAATTAAAAAATGCGAGTGAATCCGCTGTTATTAATTATCCTAAGCCTGATAATGTCTTAAGTTTTGATAAACTGACATCGGTATTTTTATCAAATACCAATCATGCTGAAGAGCAACCCTGCCATTTGAAATTAGCGGATGCAAGTATACCTATTACTGTTAATTTACCAAAATATGCAGAACCAGCTCAGCGGTATTGTCCTGCCGGAGTTTATGAAATAGAAGAGAGCGCTGAAGGTAAGAAATTTATCATAAATTCTCAAAACTGTATTCATTGTAAAACGTGTGATATTAAAGATCCCAGTCAAAATATTACTTGGGTTACCCCTGAAGGTACTGGTGGACCCAATTACCCAAATATGTAATTAGGGCTACATAAGCATAGAACTTGTTCTTCAACAGATATAATGTAAGTAAGTTGGAGAGCAGATTCTTATTCCGCTTGAAAAGAGCTAGCTACTTTTCAAGCGGGATAGTTTTTACATACATGCCTGTTCTTTTGAAGGCTATAATTTAGCCTTCTATTATTTTGAGCATTTTGAGCATTTTGAGCAAATCTATATACTCATTGTCTTTCATCCAATGTAAGTACTCAAAGGATTTGAGCTAATATTAATTATCGCTGCTCCACCGCTAAAAATTATCAATTGATAGAGGGGAGGCGTAAAAAATAATGTTTAAGTAAGGCTACTAGGAGTTTAATTGGTAATGTTGTTGGAAGTTACTAGCTGATAACAATAGGATCAATAATCACTTTTCTTTCTTTATATTTCATTTTACTTGGACCATACTCACGTTTTGTTTTTTCATGAAAGTCACCAATAATAACCTCTACGCCGTGATACAGTTTTTCTGTGGCAGTTACAAAAACTTTTAGCATATATTCTTGAGTTTCATTCTCTAGCACTTCTTTTTCGTTAAGTAATTCACCCATACGTTTGGCATGAAATTGATACGTTGAAACTACTTTGGTTAAAATATCTGGATTTTGTTTTTCTTTGGGTAAGGCTTTTAATTTCTTTTGAGCATCTTTAAGCTCATCTGTTTTTACAGATTCTTGCTTTAATTGTGCTTCTAGCGCATTCATTTTATCTCTGAAAATTTGTATGCCTTTGTCAAAGGTTATAGTTGTTGTGCTACCGGCTGTTGCACCAACAATGCCTGCGCTTACCGAAATTCCTGCGGTAATATGCCCTGCAATTAGTTTTCCATTTGCATTGGCTTCTGAACCTAACCATAGGGTTTCATCAACTTCGATAATGCTATGCATTAGTTGATTTTCAATTCTTAAGTTTTTACAAGTGATTTCAGAGTATTGGCAGTATTTTGCATAGACATTACCTTTAGCTTTAATATTTACGCTCATGGTTATATCTTTGATGTTGAGTTCTTCAACATCTTGTTTTTTTCCTATAATACCCGTACTTATGGTGATATCACCACCCGCTTCTAAATAGGCTGACTCAACAAAACCACCAATGGTTATATCACCACTGGCAATGACCTTCATACCTTCACAGACGTCACCATCAATAATGACACTTCCTTGAAATTTAATATGTCCAGAGCTGACATCGACATTTTTGATTTTATAAACTTCATCTACTTCCATACCATTTGGAATGATACGCGGTAAACCTACCAAAGTAGATATTAATACATTAGGGTTTTTAGGACTGATAGTTGTGCCATTACCTGGGGATAATTCGACATCATTTCCTGGTTCTGGGAGGAGCGGTTCGCCGGTGACGGTAAAGCCATTAGTGCCATCGGTAAATGGAATTTTTTGTGCGAGAGGGTCGCCTACTTTAACGCAAATTATATCGCCTAAGTCGCGCATATCCACAGAGCCATCTTCACGAGCTTTAGGCTTAAGTATTCGATCTTGGGCACTTTCTACTAGTAGCTTTACTCGGGCATCTTTGCCATTTATAGCTAATTTACCGTGGGCAATTTCCCCTTTAACAATAGAGCCAGCAGGTTCTTTAGCTGCGAGCAGAGCTAACTTAATTAGCTCTTCTTTACTAAAGCCTTTTACTACACCAGCTTGCTGTGCAGCATTGAGTATTGCTTTTGCGGTTAAATGGTTTCCGCCTAAAGCTGTGGCAATTTCTGCAGAGGCAGACATTTTATCATTATCAATTTCAATAGTAATTGATGCATCGCGGCGCTCTAATATTTGGTATTTAATTTCTCGCCCTTTCATATTTGATTGAAGGGTTTTCAATACGCTATTAAGCTCGGCAATGGCATTTTTGATATTACCATTATCAACATATAATGATGTATATTCCGATGCAGCGATAAGCTCGTGAATAGTTACTTCGGTTATTTGAACATCACCTTTGATTGGTGTGATAACCAGATCAATGTTGTTCTTTTTATTATTCACTAAACTGATTTGCGTCACGTGAGATCTACTCCGATATTACATAGTTTGCTATATTAAATATAACTGTCCTGATGGATTTTTATAAAATTTGGGGTGCCAACCTTTGAGTAATCTAATTTATATTCTTTATTGTCTAACGCTTGGATAAATAATAAGGTTTTTTCTTCACCAAAAACTTCAGTCGCTGCTACATCGATAATATCTTGATAAGCTTTTTTCGCTTCAGATTTTTTCTTTGGAACAGGGCCTTCATATATGCCGATCCCTCTATTACTAACCATGACAAGAGGATTAGAGCCGTTGATGATAATTAAATCAAACTTTCTTATTTTATGGATAATAGTATTACGACCGCTAGTTATATAATTTTTTTCTATCAAAATAGGCTCCTAAGTTCCTGTTTAAGTCAGTTTATTTAATTGTTATTCATTTTGCTTACATACATTAATTAACTTAATATTCTTTTTCTCACAAGAAATGAAGGTTTAGTATATGTCTTCAATTTCAGTCTTTATCTATTAAATATATAAAGTTTTGATTTAGTGCGCAATAAATTACAATGACTTAGTCAATCTAGCATACAATCTAGTCGCTAAAGTAGCGACGTATTTTTTTATTAGTTCATATATAGTGGGGTTTCGGTTGTCTTGAGTAGAAATCGTCTGACTAAATCTAAAGATCTATTGGCAACGGCATGTTGAAAATATTGGCGGCTTCCTTTTATACATAAGTATGCGCTATGAAGTTCAGTTGAACTACCCCATGCTATCCATACTGAGCCCACCGGTTTTTCTTTACTACCACCAGAGGGACCAGCAATACCTGAAACTGCGATAGCAATATCTGCATTGGATACCTTTAGTGCTCCTCGAGCCATTTCTTCAACGACTTCTTTACTCACAGCCCCATATCGTTCAAGCGTCTCTATATTAACATTAATTAATTTATTTTTCATTTGATTGGAATAAGTAACAAATCCTGCTTCGAAACTTGCTGAGGCATTAGCAATAGAGGTTAACTGACTAGCAATTAAGCCACCGGTACAAGACTCTGCAGTAGTAATTTTTAAGTTATTGTTGGCAAGTAAAGAGAGTACATGCTCAGGCATAGATACTTCTTTATCGGTAATTTCTGCGATTAGATGAGCACCTAACAATTTTTGCACTTTACTTACCCACACGGACAAGATGTCAATGCCTGCACTTGTTTTAGTCGTTATTTTTAACTCAACAAAAGGCGATTTTGCTCTGAAGCCTAACTCTAGATGGGGTGGCCAGTCAGGGAATTCATTATCCATCATCATCTGTAAGTTTGATTCACCTAAACCATAGACTTGAAATCGTTTTACTTTGTAATAAGGGATACTGGGTAAATTTGCTTTTATGTCAGGGATAATACTTTGCGTTAACATCACAAACAATTCACTTGGTACACCCGGTGTACAGAAGATTTTGCATTCGTTTAACAGTAGACTAAAACCTACTGCACTACCCACTGGGTTAGGGATGATTGTTACATCTTTGGGTAAAATGGCTTGTTTTAAGTTGGCTTTGTTTAATTCCACGCCTTTGGCTAAACACCATTGTTTAAGATGCGTCTGGGCGTCATGATTGAGTGATAGTTCCATCTTTGCAGCTTGTGCTAATGCGTCAGCGGTCAAGTCATCTATGGTAGGGCCTAAGCCCCCGTTAATAATCAAGATGTCAGCTTGTTGAGTAATAGTGTTAATTTCATTTATTAATGTCGATATATTGTCACCAACAGTGACTCTTTTGTTAACTTCAACACCTATCTCTTTTAGCGATTGTGCGATATATGCAGAATTAGTGTCGATGACATCACCAGTCATTAATTCATCACCCGTTAACAATAACTGAACGTTTAAATTTTTCATTGGTTTAGATCCCCAATATTTATTTTTTAATTATTTAATTAAACCTTTTATTAAGATGATACATCTAATCAGTAAAACAACAATTTATTAAAGGAATATTTATGTTAAAACATTTGAATAAACTGATTTGTACTGGTGTTATTTTATCTTCATTATCATGGGTTGCACAGGCTGAAGTGGTCGATAAAGTTAGTAAGGTTTTTGACGTAAATAGTACCCCGCGTTTGAATGTCAAAAATATTAATGGTGGTGTTTCTATAATTGCATGGGATCAAAATGTGATTAAAGTAGACGCTACCATCACAGCGGATACCCAAAAAGATCGGGATGCAGTGACTATTATTATAGAAAAAACCGGCAGAGGGGTTAATGTAGAAAGTAAATATGAGAATAATGGGAATCACAAAAGACATAATGCAGAAGTTGAATATGAAATTATGGTACCGAGCTTGGCAATACTTTCCTCTATTGAGTTGGTTAACGGTTCCTTAATTATTAAAGATATTAAAGGGGAGGTTTCTGCAGAATTGGTGAATGGTTCCTTTAATGCAACAGGAGTTGCTGCCGATACCAGTGTTTCATCAGTTAATGGGGAAATTAACATAAGCTATCAAGATGATATCCAAGCGCTAGAGCGTATTAAACTTGAAACTGTTAATGGTGCTATCAAACTTTATGTTTCTAAAGATATTCAAGCAGATGTCAGTGTGGAAACGCTTCATGGCAGTATTACAAATGATTTTGGTCTGTCTGTAAATAAACATACCTTCGTTGGCAGAGATTTAGAAGGTGTTATTGGTAATGGTAAAGTCCATATCGATATTGAAACCGTCAATGGTGCAGTAAAAATACTACATAATTAACCTTTGGTTTTGTTTTATAAGAAAGCGACTTTATGTCGCTTTTTCTATATTTCAGGCAAGGAGTTTTGTACAATTAGCAGCAGAATTTTTTAGTTTAATGTAATCATATGAATTATGAACGCAGTGCGTTAGTCGGCCAGTGGTTCAGTTCTTCTGTCGACGCTAATGGCGAACAATCAACAGAGTTTGCTGATTTAAAAATTGATGGTAGCTTTGAAATTACTTTCAGTCATTATGATGATAATAATCAATTAATTGAACAAGTGATTGAGTTAGGTGATTGGGGCTTAGTTGGTGATATACACTTTACCATGACAAAGAGTGAATTTATCAACGAACAACATTACGCTTCTGATCTATCTAACCATGAAAACTATCATGCCTATAAAGTCTTAGAGTTAAATAGCGCTATTTTTAAATATCAGCATGTAATCACACAAGAGGTGTTTATCCTGAAGCGTGTTATTGATAAGATTGGGCACTGTTAAAACGTATTAACACAAAATAATTGAGAGTACGGATGAAGCGTTTAAAAGCTGCAAGTTTAATTACTGCCATAAAAACTCCTTATACAGAAAGTGGAGACATAGATTTAGCGACTTATGATGACCTAGTTGCTAAACAAATTGCCGCAGGTGTTGATGGAATAGTCGTTGGTGGAACGACAGGAGAAGGTCATTTATTAAGTTGGGAAGAGCATTTAATGCTTATTGCTCATAGTGTTCATCAGTACAGTAATCAGTTGTTGATTATTGGTAATACTGGCAGCAATAATACCAAAGAGGCAATAAAGGCTACTGAAAATGGTTTTGCTATGGGAATGGATGCAGCCTTACAGATTAATCCTTATTACGGTAGAACGTCTTTAGCTGGAGTTAATGTACACTTTAATCGCGTCTTAGATATAGGACCTGCTTTTATTTACAATGTGCCTGGTCGTACAGGTCAAGATTTAACGCCGGAAGTTATTGAACCACTAGCGACACATCAAAACTTTATTGGCGTAAAAGAATGTTCAGGTAATGATCGAATTGCTTACTATGAAAAGCAGGGCATTGCTTGCTGGTCTGGCAATGATGATGAGAGTCATACTGGTCGTCATAAACATGGTTCACATGGTGTTATTTCAGTGGCATCTAATGTTATACCACAGTTGATGCGTCAACTCATGGATAATGAAAATGAAGCGTTGAATCTAAAACTTCAACAATTAATGAAGTGGTTGTTTTGCGAACCCAATCCGATTCCACTAAATACTGCAATGATGATGACTCATGCGGTACAACCTGTATTTAGACTTCCTTACCAAGCATTATCCAAAGCACAACGAGAAATTGGTTTAAGTTTAATTAATGCTGTTGGCGATGACTTTATTGGTAAAGCTGCGTCATTGCTTGAGGATAGTGATTTCATTTATACCGCTTAAGGTATCCTTCTTGTCTATCATACCAACGTATTGAGTGATAAATCTAAATGCGTTGGTATTTCAAATGTTTTTTGTTCTAAGGTAAGTGGACAAGTAAAGCTCAGTTGTGCTGCACATAATTGTAAGTTTTCACTTTCACTAATATTATCTTGCATCTGATTATGCAATCTATCACCGAAAACCGGATGGCCAATAAATGCGGCATGTTTACGTATTTGATGCTTTCTTCCCGTTTCAATTGTGACTTCAACAAACGAGAGATCTTTCTCACTGTCATAGGCTAAACAGTTAAAATGGCTGATTGCTGTTTTATTATCTATCGGCTCATTTATTGTCATCACATGATTTTCTTCAAGTTGTCCTAAACAGATAATGTGATAGGTTTTTTTTAGTTTTCTAGACTCAAAAAGCCGACTTAACGCGGTTGCCGCAGATTTAGTATGTGCTATAAGTATTAATCCTGTGGCAGCTCGGTCTAAACGATGAACAATAAACGCAGGTCGTTGAGGTAATAGATGGGTTTGTGCCCAACGAGCAATCGTACAATGATCACTCCACTTTGAACCTTGAGATAACATACCATAAGGCTTAAACCAAATGCTGTATTGATGGCAATCCTCAATTAATTCAGCAGCTAAAGGTATTTGCGCTAGTACTTGTTCATTATAGTAGAAATGTAATGTATCACCTATGTTAAGTGTTTTCTTAATACGCCTTAGTCGTTGTGTGTACTTGCCTCTAGTTAACCAAAGAGCGCCTTTGTTGATCGCATTTTTAATTTGTTGATGGCTGAGTGTACATTCTTGTTCAATAGCCTGAATAATTGTAACTTCATGCTCAATATTAATATGTTTTTCAAAAGTAGACATAAGGTGAATAGTTTAATTACTTATAATGCCAGTGTAACAAGTATTTAGTCCCTTGATGAATAAATTACTGCAAGAACATTTCACCTTTTTATGTTTGATGATTTTAGCTTGTGCTAAACTTTCCACATAGATGGTATTTGTAACTGTCCTTTAGCTATAAGGTGATTACTGATAATATCCGTTGGTAAGTTTTTGTCGCCCATAAAGATTATGGGGTAAATTATCTATTAAACAGAGGTTGAAATGGAACGAGATTTAGCGCTTTTCCCGCAGGATGCGAATGGGGATGTTTTATGGAAAATGCTCCTTGAAGGTGATGACCTTTCAGAGATTAGAGAAGTAGAATTTTCAGTTTTATTTCCTAACCAAGAACTTGCCTTGCAGTTCGGGCATTTATTATTAGAAAATAATCAAAAACTTTCATTTTGTCCTTTTCAAGGAGATCCTGATTATCCTTGGGAAATTACTGCATATCCCGAAATGGATGTCAGTTATGAAAATATTGTAGCGTATCAGCATCTTTTAGAAACCAGCTCGGCTCCTTTACAAGGGAAGTTTGATGGTTGGTATTGTGTGACATCAAGTAAGTTACCTTACTGATAACAAGTTAAAGCTGAATAATTAAATGGGTATTTAATGGTTGATGTAAGTTGTTTTGATGAATTAACAAAACGAAAAGCGAAGTCTTTTAATCAAGAAAAAAGTTATATTAAAAAAGCATTAAACGGTAAAGCAATTAACTGTCGTGAATGTGATAAAAAACTCGACGTTACTTTTGTTAATAATGGGACACAAGTACAGCTAAAATGCCACAAAGGCTGTACCGACATCTTACTTGATATTGATATTACCGTTTAATCATCATGGTTTAGCCAACAAGTATGGCTAAACCATGATGTGTTGTAACGATATTTATAAAAACGTCGCTATTTCATTAATCGATTTTTTTACCGTGGCATGCTGAGGAATGGAAGCATTCTCGCCAGGGTAACCAACAATTAATAACATATAGGCCCGATCATTTTCCCCTCTATTACATATTTTACTTAAGAACGACATAGGTTTTGGGGTATGTGTAAGAGTTACTAAGCCAGAAGAGTGCAAAGCGTTAATGAGGAAACCTGTGGCAATGCCTACAGACTCATGAACGTAATAATTAGTATTTTTATCGTCTGCGTGTATTCCGCCTTTTTTCTCACTAAAAATAGCAATTAACCAAGGTGCATGGGCTAAATATGGTTTTTTATCATCTGTGCCTAAAGGCTTTAATGCGTCTAACCATTCTTCTCCCGCTCGACCCTGATAAAAATTTCTTTCATGAGTTTCTGCTTGCTCTTTTATTTGGTTTTTAATGTCAGGATCACTAATTGCCACAAAGTGCCAAGGCTGATGATTAGCACCACTTGGGGCTGTACCAGCTGCTTTAATACAATTTTCTATAATAGCTTTATCAACGGGACGATCACTAAAATCTCGAATCGAGTGGCGGCGTTTAATTTCCTGATAAAAATTTTCGGATCGCTTTAACATCTCTTGTGGAGGGTATTCGATATAGTCATTCAATGGTGAAGAGTTATGAGCTTTCATGGTATGGCTTCCTCTTTTTAAGAGCAAGAATAACGGAATTAAATTATATTGCAAATGCAATATAATTTAATGTGTTTGATTTAACTGACACTCATTTATCTAGCGCGCTGGCGCAATGAAATTGTAACTAATAAAAGTACCAGCCAAAACATACTACCACCACTGCTATCACTTTTAGGCTCAGTTGTTGGAGATTGATTGATTAATGTGTTTTTTACTGAGTTTAAATCAGCATCAGTATTGTCGGCGTCATCAATAATGTTAATTTGGTATATAGTGACAAAGTTTGTCGCATCAGGGTTTTCACAAATACTATCGGCATTATCAGTAACGGGGACGTTGTTTAACGTGTAGTTTTGTCCGATAGGTACATTATTACAAAGTGGTAAGTTGGCAATACTATCTATAACTTTCATACCATCTTCAATTACCTCACCAAAAACGGTAAAACCAGCATTTTGAACATCTAGATTGTTACTATTATTCGTTAAATTGATAAACCATTGGCTGGTGGCACTATTAGGCTTATTTTCCTGTTTAGCCATAGCTATAGTACCGCGAACATTTGAGTAAACGGGCTCATTGCTGACCGCAGGAAAAATTTCTATTTCATTAAGGGGTAACTGATCATCGAAACTAAATCCACCACCTTGTAGAACGAAACTTTTTTCTGAACGATGCATAATAGTATTGTTATAACGCTCACTGGTTAAATATCGTAAAAAATTATCAACGGTCAGAGGAGTGGTTTTATCGTGTAGATTAATTTTAAAACTCCCGTGTGATGTTTGGAATTCTACAATAGATGCATGGGTTACATTGCTAAGCATTAATAAAGAAATTACTAAACAAGCGAATTTGTTGTTAAAAAAGTGGTGCATTGCTTTACTTCATTTTGGAGGAATTTAGATGTCGTAGTATACTGAATAAATGATAGGATCCAAGCTGATAAACCTACCTTAAATATTATCTATTGTTATCAGATAATGTTTCCTTGAATCAAACAATTCAAAGAAGAAAGGGTATAAAAAAAATGAATGAAAACATATGAACCCAAAAAATATAAAAATTGCTTTAACTAATCCCAAAAGTCCTAGTAATGTTGGTGCAGTTATTAGATCCGCTGGATGTTATCAAGCGGATGAAATCTATTATACAGGCCAACGTTATGAACGAGCGGCAAAATATAACACTGATACTCAAAATGTAAGTCAGCGTATTCCTATAACCTCTGTCTCTGATGTGTTAGCCATCCCATTAGCGGGAGCGAAATTAGTTTGCATAGAGTTAGCTGAAGGGGCAACGCCTCTGCCAGAATTTAATCATCCTGATAAAGCGGTTTATGTTTTTGGGGCTGAAGATGGAAGCATAGGACAAAATGTTGTGGATAAAGCCGACCATGTTGTTTATGTACCAACTGTTGGTTGTATGAACTTAGCGGCGACAGTTAATGTGGTTTTATACGATAGATTAGCGAAAACAACGCATTATCCATGTGGAGATGAATTGATCAAAGCAAGCCGAGATACTAATAATAAAGTTAAGGTAAAAGAGTAAGAGATTAACTGGGTGCTGTTTTTAAATAAGTTTTGCAGAAATAGCTTGACTCAATCCAGATATGAGGTAAAATGCACGCAGCTAGAAAGTAAGACCTATATTTATATACACCGTACCGCGTTATTTGTAGTAGCTCGTCCCGTTTAATAAGTCATAGTAACACTTCCTGCACTACCGCTTTGTATTTTTACAAAGTAACAATTTTAAATTTTTAGGATAAATATTATGTCTGATAAAACTACTGGTACAGTAAAATGGTTTAACGAATCGAAAGGTTTTGGCTTCATCGAGCAAGAATCTGGTCCTGACGTTTTCGCACATTTCAGTGCAATTTCTGGTGACGGTTTCAAAACGTTAGCAGAAGGTCAAAAAGTTGAGTTCACTGTAACTCAAGGCCAAAAAGGTCCTCAAGCGGAAAATATCGTCGCTTTATAATTTTAACACGCTATTAGTAGCAAGTTAAAATACGAAGGGGTAAGATTAGTTCTTACCCTTTTTTTATGTCTAAAATTTGTCTAACCCCTCCTACGCTATAGTTTTCTCTTCAAAGTTACATCTTATTTATTTCAGCACACACGGTTAATTGATGTGGTTAAAAAAACGATATCTTGGTTTTTTAAACCAAATGTTTATATCTTTTAATGTGCTTCTATTTTGGTTTTTAGTTTAACTAACTGAAAGTATTGAAAAATATAAGTTGGCATCAGAATTGATTGTATTTATTAAGTTAAATAAATTAATACACTAGGACTATGCGATGAAAACATTATTAGCAACTTCAATCTTATTAGCTTCAACGTCAGCATTTGCTCATGACACATCCTTTTCAACCGATTCATGTAATGTTGAGTTAGAAGGTGGTATTAGCATTGCTCGCGATAGTATAACGTTCACCGAACATAAAAAACCTTTGTATAAAATTGTCAATAATAGTGAACTCTATGTAGACGGAAAATATGTTGATTTAAATTCAAAACAGCAAGCATTGCTGGAGCAGTATTCAACGAGTATCCGAGATGTTGTGCCAGAAGTTAAAAATGTCGCTTTAGATGCAATGGACTTAGCCGTTGATGGTGTAAATGTTGCCTTTAATGAGTTGTTAGGAGAGGGCAATACTGTAGGAAAAGAATTAACAACCGAGTTAGGTAAACTTCGTTCAGAAATAAAAACAAAATTTGCAAATAATGAAACCATTTCTTTCGATGAAGATGGATTTGATGGTGATCAGTTTTTTGATGATGAATTTGAAGAACGTATAGAATCATTAGTTGAAGCGACTATTCAAAACTCTATGGGAAGCCTACTGATTGCATTAGGTCAAGAAATGTTATTTGCAGGTGGCGATACTAACGCATTTGAAACACGCATGGAAAAATTTGGTGAAAGAGTTGAACATGAAATGGAAGTTCGAGGTAAAGCAATAGAAAAACGTGGTGAAGCTTTGTGTACTTCAATTATTAAGATTGATCAAATGGAAGAAACGTTAAAATTAAACATTGATGAATTATCAGATATTAACTTTTTAACTGTTAGTGCTAAAGATAAAGATTCGATTTAACCAATAAGTTTTAAATACATTATTTAGTTTCTCTCTTTAGGGCATAATTTTATGCCCTTTTTTTATTCTGGCAAACTTATGCTTTGCTGTCCTTCAAAATTAAAATTAAGTATAATTACCGCTGTTTCTTTCAATAAATATCTTATATGCATTCTGTTCAAAAGCTCTACTTACAACGTAAAAGTATATCGACAAAACCCTTTAAAGCCAGAGGGTTCAGAGTAGAACGTTGTGAAAACTGTCGTTTAGCATTAGCTCATTGTATTTGTCAGTGGCGCAAGCAGTGTAGCAGCAATGTTGGCTTTCTTTTGTTAATGTACGATAGTGAAGTGTTAAAGCCGAGCAACACGGGGAGATTAATCGCTGATGTTATTCCTGAATGCTATGCCTATTTGTGGTCGAGAACTGAAGTTGATGCATCCTTGCTTTCAGTTTTAAACGATGAGCAGTGGCAGCCGTTTGTTGTTTTTCCACAAGACTATGCGACTGAAAATCAACAAATTACTAACTGTGTACCCGTCTTAGCAGCTAATAAAAAGCCATTATTTATTATGCTTGATGGTAGCTGGCGAGAAGCAAAGAAAATGTTTCGTAAAAGCCCTTATTTGAATAAATTTCCAGTGTTATCCGTTGACTTAGGTGCTTTAGCTATAGAAGACAAAACATCGCAATATCAAATTAGAAAAGCAATTAAACCTAATCAATTAGCTACAGCAGAAGTGGCTGCACATATTCTGGAACTAGCGGGTGAGGAAAGTAATGCACAATCATTAACTGCTTGGTTTAATGTATTCACTTATCAATATCAAAAAAGTGTTTGCCGTACAAACTATGGTGACCCGCAGGCATTAGAAAAGTACTTGGCATTGTCTAAGGTATAGATTTAGTGTTTTTTAGTGACAAAAAAAGCGACCTAGGTCGCTTTTTTATCATATTAATAATAACTAGCTAATTTTACGACGGTAAGCAATACCAGCCATACCTATTAACATAAGTAATATGGTTTCTGGCTCTGGTACCGAAGCATTAGCCTGGTTTCCACCGGCGCCAGTAGGAGCAACAGAAACTAAACCTTCAATAATGTCATTTGCACATGACATTGCCCAACGAAAAGCAATTTGATTTGCTGTTTCTAAGGCGGTGCCGGTTACATCCATAGTAAATGAAAGTGCACCGTAATTAATACCCTCTTTAGTATAGGCTATTCCGCCCATTGACCATGAAGAATATCCATAATTTGTAGCTGCGGTGTTATTTCCCATCATAACAACTTGGTGTTTTCTACTGCTGTCGCCATGAAATTTATTTGAATCTTTTAAGTCATTTGCGCTAACACTTCTAAGCCAAGCCGAATTGCCACCATATGTTTTACGGGAGCCAGTTTCTGAGCCTAAATCAAGTGCATATTCCCAGTTAGTACCGGTATTGTTCTTGTTATTGTTTTGACTAAAACGGTCACTGGCAAGGTCATTAGGGTTCCAAACATTGCTGTCACCTGCAGCCATAAATAAATCACCTAAACGAATACCACTCTCACCAATGTTATTGTAAAAAGAAGTAAAAATATCAACTGATAATATAGCCCCTGTACGAGAAACGGTCATTTTATCAATGTCATATGATGATTTACTGCCATATACATCGCCGCTATAACCTGCGCCAATATAATTATCCATAATGGTGGTTGCTGGAATATCAGCGGCAAAAGCGGTGACGCTTGATGCTGATAAGGCAATTGCTGCTATCCATTTTAAACACTTCATAATTTCTTCCTGTTACTACTAATGAACTAAATCTATTACTTAAGTTGAAGCAATTTATATGCCATTATTTTTATATGTAATTAAATCAACTACTTAAGATGTGTAGTTCAAGTGTTAACAAATACTAATTAACTAATTGTAAGTTTTTTCGACACTTGAGTAAATGTTTTATTTAATGACCCATATAAGCAAAACCTTGATTAATAACCGTCAGTGCTAGATATTTAGTGGTACTCACAGTATTCTAGCGGCATATAATATATTCGCTTTGTAGGTAATTGAATTATGGCAGTTAATATCCAATTAAAAAAAATAGCATTGTTAAGTCTGTTGTTGTGTAGTCAAACATCATTGGCGTATACAGAACAAGCGACAAATCAACCTTATGAAGAGGCGCTAAAAAGTTTTTATGGAAGTGATTTAAATACCGCGATTATCCACTTAAAAAATGCGCTAAAGAGTCATCCTAATCATTTACCTTCATTGTTACTTTTGGCAGAAGTTTATATAGCGAGAGGTGATGGTGCCGCGGCTGAAGATTCTTTGCTAAGAGCTCGCCAGTACAATGCGGATGAGAAAAAAATACTTCCGCTTTTATTAGAAGCTTATTTATTACAACAAAAATATAAATTAGTGATTAACAACGCCAACACGAATTTTTCTGATAACCAGCTACAAAGCGATATTTTAGTACTTAAAGGGCGTGCTCACGTAGAAATGAATGAATTTGCGCAAGCTAAAATTGCCTACCAACAGGCATTAGATTATACAGACAGCAATATTCAAGCAAAATTGGGGATGGCACAAGTTCATTTGTTGAAGTATCAATACCCTCAAGCGAGAGCCTTTCTAGAAAGCGTTCTGAGTATTTCCTCTATCAATGCTAATGCGCTAGTTATGCTTGCTAGTATTGAACAGAATGAAGGCAATATTAAAGAAGCGTTAACGATTATTTCGCAAGTTATCGCGTTAAATAGCGAAAATTTTCCGGCGTTATTAACCCGGGCAAGTTTATACCTTGAACAAAATAAATTTGAGTTAGCACTTGCAGACTTAAATGTGATTTTGGCGAAAATACCTAATGAGCCAAAAGCGAATTATTTGAAAGTTGTTGCTTCCTCAGGGTTAGGAGATTTAAGTACGAGTAAAGAAACGATTGAACATTTAAATATTGTGCTTTCAGGGTTACCTAGTGATGTTATGAAGCAGAATCCTGTTTATTTATATTTAGCTGGCGTCGTTAGTTATCAGCAAGAAGAATATCGTAAAGCCCAAGATGTGCTTAATCGATATATTGATATTATTGATGAAGATCCTCGCGCACTAAAATTATTGGCAAGAACAGAAATTGCATTAGGTCAGCTATTAACGGCGAAAACCTACTTAATTAAAGCTAGATTAATTGCGCCAGATGATGTTGAAACCTGGTCATTGTTGGGTAATACCTTACTCTCTTTAGGTGAGATAGAAAAAGCACAACAATACTTTCTTGATGTTATTACCGCAGAAGCTGACCGCGCTGAGCCGTTATATGATCTTGCAAAATTGCAGGTATTAACAGGACAAAATAAATCGGCGATAGAAAACTTATTAAAAGCTAAAACAATAACAACAAATGAAGATATTTTATTATTGCTTGCTAGTGCATATAAAAATGATAGTCAGTTTAATGCAGCATTGACGACTGTTAATCAACTAATAACGATAGATCCAAATTCCAGTTATTACTATCAACAACAAGGTGTATTACTGGGTTTGTTAGGCGAACACGCTAAAGCTAAATCAGCATTGAATACATCAGCTAAGTTGAATGCAGATAATTTAGAAACACTTATCCATTTAGCAAGAATCGATGTAATTGAAGGGAACGTAGAAAAAGCAATTAGTCGTATTAAAACGAAAATTGAAGAGCAGCAAACGCCAAGCTTATTACTACTGATTGAGCTTGGTAGTTTATATCAAAACATAGGCGATTTAGACAATGCCACTGTGTATTTGGAAAAGGCTTATAGTCAAAACAGAGATGATTTTAATGCGATTAGAGAAGTATTAACCTTATATGTTGTTAAAGGTGATATTGATAAAGCTATCACAACGGCAAATGAGTATCTAAGCCGAAATAATAAAGCTGGGGATATTTATTTAGCATTAGCTAATATGTATATGTCGGTTAAAGACTATAAAAAAGCGGATCATACTTATGTGTTAGCGATTAAGAATAGTAATAACAAATCGCATGTATATGGCATATATGCAGATGCACAGTTGAAGATGAACAATCTTGATGGGGCAATTTTAAGCTTACAACGCTCAATTTCATGGAATGAAGAAAACTTAGAGCATTATTTAACGCTTTTTGATGTGTATTTAAAAAGCGATAAAGAAATTTTAGCTAAGAAGTTACTGGAAAGCTTGAAAGCGAAAACGGATAACAAGGCTTTAATTGAGCGTTTAACAGGGGATTTATATCGTTTTGCTAATAGTTTTGAATTGGCTAATACCCATTATCAGCTCTCAATGAAAGAAAATATAACTCGTCCTGCCGTTTTTGGTTTATACCGTGTTTATCAACAACAGCAGCGTTTTGATGAGGCAATAACACTACTGAATTCTTGGTTAGCAATAGCGAAAGATGATTTAGTGGCTCATATTGCCATTGCTGATATGTATAAAGCGAACCAGAAGATTGAAAAAGCTGCCCTTTATTATCAAGACTTAGTGAAACAATATGGTGAAATGCCCGTTTTACTGAATAATTTGGCTCAACTTCAGATTAAACTTAACCAGTATCCATTAGCACAAGTGAATGCTGAAAAAGCGTATAAAAGCTTACCTAATAATAATGCGGTTATAGACACATTAGCTTGGACATACAGTTTAACGGAACAGTATCAAGAAGCTTTACCTTTATATCGTCAGGCGTTATCAAAAGACTCAAGTAATGCTGAAATCAAGTATCATTTAGCTTATACCTTAGTGAAGTTAGAACGTTTAGCTGAGGCAAAAAATTTACTTAATGAAGTGGTGAATAGTAATCAAATGTTTGAAGGAATGGAGGCTGCAAAAGCCTTATTAACTTCATTATAAATGAAGACTAAGTTTACGCTATTCATAGGAAACGAAAATAGCTCCGCATTTCCATGATAAGACAAGGGATGATGTTGGTTTCTATTTTTTTCTAGCAAATCAAGAGCTATTAAACGTGAATAGTAGGTTTAATTGTTTCCAGCTGAACGTTAGCTGGAAACTGCATATTGTTATCATTAATTGTTTCTAACAGCATTACTTTTTGTTCATCAGTTGCATCCGAGCTGTCAATATTAATAGTCACAGCTTGGTTACGACCTTGATTTTTTGCAATATACAAACAATTATCTATTAGTTTTATTGTCTCATTCCAAGAAAACCACGTTGGTTTTTCAGGTATCAAAGGAAATAATGAGAAGCCTAGTGAAAACGTGACGTCAATCTTATGTGATTGCATTGTAATTGGATGTTCATTACTTTGATCAATTAAGCGTTGGCAAAATGACTGAATACCTTCTTTGGTAGTATCGGTTAGAATAATTAAAAATTCTTCCCCTCCCCAGCGTATTACATAATCATCTTCTCTGACTTGAGCTAATAATCTAGTTGATACCTCCGCTAGTACAGAGTCTCCAATATCATGACCATAGTTATCATTAATTGTTTTAAATAGATCAATATCTAAGATAACCAACCCTATATTTTGATTATTGTCAGGAGATTTAGTAAAACGTCTTATTGCATTGCGTGATAGCTTTTCTTGGATCTCGTTGAGTAAACGACGGTTATATAAACCGGTTAAAGGGTCCTTTAAAGTTTGTTCTTTAAGTTTTGCATTAAACTCATCGAGTAATTGATTTTTAGTAGTGATCATACGGCTGTGTCTAATATTAAAAAATATAATGATCAGTAGCATGATACCAAAGGCAACAAAGATAAATTTTTGGAATTCTTCTGCTTCTATTTTTGCGGTATTTAATTGATGTTGTTGTTTGAGCCGTTCAATTTCATGGATGTTTTTTTCATTTTGAAAAGTTTCTTGTAGCTCAATAACTTTTTTGCTGTTTGTTTTATTTTGTAATGATATTGTTGCTTGGTGGAGTTTTTTATAATAACTGAGGGCTAAGTCCGGCTTACCATAAGCTTCATAGGTAAGAGAATAGTCTTCCAAAATCCAAAGTAAACCGTGTTCATTTTCAACTTCACGATAAATAATTTCTGCTTCTTTTAAATCTGTTAACGCCGCCTCATAATGTTGAGTAAAACGGTGAGCAATTGACATGTTGTTATAAGATACCGCTTTCTCGTAAAGCAGTGTTTTCTTAGTTGCACGAGCAATAGTTTGCTTGGCAACATTTACCGTTTTATCGTATAGACCTTGCTCTAAATATTGATTTTGTAAAGAAATAAGAGCACGTAATTCTAACTGTAAAGCTCCTAATCGACGACTTTTTTCAAGGGTGATCTCCATTACCTGTTTAGATTTTTGTTGGTACTCATTTCTAGCGTTTATCAAGTTTATTCTTTTATCTTTATCATCAGTATTATCTAATAACTTTTGCTTTTCAACAGACATCATATAGTAAACATTCATTCGACTAGATAAGGCGTAAACTTCTAAATATTCGTCACTTAATGATTGCGCTAATTTCTGTAGCTCTCGCGTTTTATCAAGAGCATTAAGATATTCTTTTCGGTAATATTCAATGACAATTAGTTGTGTAATTACCTTCATTTGTATGTATTTATTATTTAATTTATTTGCCAAACCATTTGCTCTATTTAAATTTAATAAAGCACTTTCATATAAATTTTGTTTGGTTTTTAATTCACCCTTTAAATAATAAAACCACATCTTTAAATTATCTGATGCTGTTATTAACGTTTCAGCTGGTATACTTTTTAACAGCTCATCGGCTTCAGTTTGTTTTAGTTTTAATAATAACGAACTCTTGATAATTTTTACCCATGGCTGAAAACGTTCGTCTTTTGCTAAACGCTGATCTATTTGCTGGAAAGTACTTTCTGCTAATTCATTTTCTTCTACTTTTTGAGCTAAACGTAAGAGTAAGAACTGATGTTCTAGAAACTCGTTATTGCTCATTAAACTTAGGCTTTCACTATTATTGCTTAATAAAGTTATTGCTGCTTTAGGATCAGAGTATTGCAAGAGCTTAGCTTCTTGTAATACCTTGTTTGATGCTTGTGCATTCGCAACTTGGATAAACAAGCATAAAATGAGAAGAGGGTAGTAAGTAAATAACTTCATATATGGCTAATAATTTCTGTTTTTGTGTTGTAGTCATTACTCAGTAGCAATGACGTTATTTTTTATAATCAGAAAAGTATCTTTCTATTTTGCACATTAATAATGCAGTTAAACAGAATAGCAAAGAAATTTAATGATTAGAATGGTTTGTTTTGGAGGTAATGCCTACAAAGAAGTAAATTTTAGACGAAAAAAAAGACGTCAGGAAACGTCTTTAATCTTGAGATTGGTGGAGCTGGCGGGAGTTTCAGCCAAAAAAGAAAATAAGCCTTTAAATTCAATGAAAACAAGAAAGAAAAGAGCGAGAGTTCCCCGAAAAGGTTCCCCGAATTCATTTCGGATTCAACTCCCTATATGCAAGCTGAGTTATGGTTATAATCATTTCTTACTGTCGACTCTAGCTCGTTTATTGAGATCTTCCATATATGCGATAGTATTAGACGCTTGCTTACTTTCATCAACTTATGCCCTCTAGTACAGTAATTTTATTTAAGTTTGGGCTGCCCTTTAATTTAAACCCTTCCTTTATGAGGGCATATGGATAAAAATGGTTGTAGCGAATCAATCTAATACCGAAAGAGTGTTTCGATTTTATAGTAGAGTATAGTACCTTTTGTTTATTAATATCTGATATTTAGGAGCTCTTTATGAGTACAATCAGTTTAAGTCAGTTTCTTTGCGACACCCCGTTATACACAGAAGTTGAGGTTTCAGGCTTTCTTAATGAAAAATCACTTAGCCTTAGAAGCGCTGCTTCTTTACCTTCGAATAGTCCAAGTAATGTAGTAAAACACGTAACGATCTGTGAGGACTTAAAGCCAACTCTCTACTGCGGTCAATCCGGTTGTAATGAATATTCAAACTTCGAGCTCTTAAAAATATCAAATACTCAAATAAATTTAACAAAGCCGTCAATCTACCTATTGGGGTATATATGCTGTAACTGCAAAGAGAAAGTGTATCGTTTTTACCTTGAAATAACCTCTCTGGATAAACAATACCCAAATAACTCAAGTAGCTTTAAAATTCAAAAAGTAGGTCAATCACCTCGCCATGGTAAAGTAATTCCTAAAAAAGCTTTAAAATTGATCGGCAGCGAAAGGGATTTGTTTTTTAAAGGTATGAAAAGTGAAAATCAAGGCATGGGGATTGGCGCATTTACATACTATCGTAGAGTAATAGATGCACAAAAAGATAAGATATTCGATGAAATCATTAAGGTTCTGGGGCTATCCATAGGAAACGAAAAATTAATTAGTGAGTTATTAGCTGCAAAAAAAGAAACACAGTTTACTAATGCTGTAGATAAAATAAAATCAGCGCTTCCTGAAAGCTTAAAAATAAGCGGACACAACCCTCTGAAATTACTTTACGCCGCTTTAAGTGAAGGTTTGCACTCACAGACAGATCAAGAATGTTTAGGTGCGGCCCAAGATATTAAGTTGATTTTATGTGAGTTTGCTGAAAAATTAGAGCTAGCATTAAGAAACAGTGATGAATTAGCTAGTGCAGTAAAACGACTTGTAGAAAAAACTGCAAAATAAAACTGTATTAAAGTCTACCGTTCATATTAGGTATACCCATAACGAACTAATCTAGTGAACTTAAAAACGGTTCGTTTAGACTTGATTTCCCATGAACCCCATCATAAAATTCAGGCCTCTAGACCCTAAACGAACTATTAAGGAGGCTTTATGACCCCCCACCGCTATGGATATGCCAGAGTATCTACCCTTGACCAATCCACCAGCATACAACGAGAAGTATTAGAGGCTGCTAACTGCGACCGTATATTTGAAGAAAATGCCTCGGGTACTACTCGTGAAGGTCGCTCTGAGCTATCTTTTCTCCTTGAACTACTTCGTAAGGAAGACACACTTGTCGTTACACGAATTGACCGCCTTGCTCGTTCTTTAAAAGATCTACAAGACATAGTGCATGACCTTAAAACCCGAGGTATTTATTTGGAAGCAACAGAGCAACCTGTAGATACAAGGACAGCAGCAGGAAAAGCATTCCTAGATATGTTAGGCGTCTTTGCTGAGTTCGAGACAAACCTTCGGAAAGAGCGTCAATTAGAAGGTATCGCAAAGGCAAAAGCTAAAGGTATATATAAAGGCAGAGCGCCGCTCTCCGATGAGAAAAAAGCTAAGGTCAAACAACTCTATTCCGAAGGTATTAAACCCGCTGAAATTATCAAAGAGACAGGCATAGGTAAGACGTCAGTTTTCAAATTAATCAAAGAATTTAAAAGCTCCCTCTGAGGGTCTGTTTTCTAAGATGTATCTATAGGACCCTCAAAAGAACCAGCCTAAATAGCCCAAAGTGCCGCTGTAGCTGGTCTTTACGTCAATATAGGGTCTACTTTTTATTTTTTTATTTATAGGAGTATTCACCGATGGGCAGAGCCCGTAAAGTCCCCTTATGGACTATTCTTCTTGTCAAAGAATTAGCCGTTAGAGAGCCTTTAGATTCTGGTTCAAAGGCAAAAGCAAACGTTCTTGAGGCTCTAATCAAAGAGCAGCGTAAAGCTATATCCAGCGGAACAAACTTAGATATTAAAACCACAGCTCAAGGAACTTCTTTAGGAAAGGCAATCCCCCCTCTTCTTGTAGCCAAGCCCCCGAAGGACCTTCCCGACGACTACAAGAAAAAACTTACCGAAGACACTCTTGTGCTGGTGGATGGCTATCAACGATATGCAGCTATTAGCTCTAAGCATGACCTCGATATAAGAGTCAGCATTCAAGAAATCGAAGGTAATTCCATGACAGAACTCATGCTGGCAGCCCTCGAGGCGAACTATCAACGCCCTATGATGTTGACCGCCAACGAAAAGAAGTCCCACGTTTTCAGGCTCTTGCTCCTTGGGGCTCATTCCGAAGGAGTCGATAGATTAATGAAGAAGTACGGTGACGTATTTTCCCGATCAACATTAGCTGAATATATATCCGTGGCTAAGTTTGCTAGGGCCGAGGCTCAACTAGAAGGACTCCCCCCTAGCGACGTTAAAATAGCCCTCCGTGGGTTAATAAAAGGAGCCCTCGGGGGGTTATTAAAACTAAAGTACGACGCCAAAGGATTCCCAACGAAAGGAACGGTTAAGGCATGGCGAAAAGTCCTCGAAGAGGGGGACATAACAAGCTTCATTGCAAAAGTAGAAAAAGAACAAGAAAGACTCCGCAGCGAAGCAAACAAGCTATCAGGGGAGCTATCTTATTTACTCCAAGGAACAAGCCCAAACGCTCGTATTCAAGCGCTCTCAATTTATTTAACAAAAGCTAGAGAGGAACTTGAAAGTAAGCCTGACACCTCATTCCTTGAGCTTTTCGGGGAAGACTAATGGGTCCTTTCTAGGGGGGCGATCGAGGGTAATTCTGGCCTCGCTGTTTAAATTCTGGGGGGGGCTTTGGAACAGGGTTTATTTTTCTTCTAGTTTCTAGCCCTTTAACGACAAATAGTTCACCGGATTTGAATCAAAAGTAAACGTTAGCCCTCACAAAGTGGACCTTAAATACTCAATGACTAGCCGCGAGATTGCGGAACTAACGGGCAAACAACACAAGCACGTATTACGAGATATAGAAGCGATGTTTAGCCAACTCAGTTTTGAGTCGGCCGACGGGTCCAATTTTGGGCCGAGTGACTTTTTGGATAGTTACAAGCATTCGATAGGGCGCACACTCAAACAATACCGCCTTGATCGCGACTTAAAAACAGAACGCAAAACCTTAGAGGAGGGAGCGAAATGAAACTTATGTTAAGAGACATCGAGAAAATGTTCGAGGAACTTAGCGCCCCCAATTTTGGGGCGGCTGATTTTTTAGACAATTACAAGGACGCCCAAGGAAAGATCCGTAAGCAATACCGATTGGATCGAGACTTAACGATGACGCTCGTCACGAAATACGACACGGTCCGCCGTTATGCCGTGGTAAGACGTTGGCGAGAGCTTGAGTAAATTTAAGGCGTCCTTCTGCCTTCTTTAAGTTCAACACTCAAGCCCGCGTAAGTTATACGGTTAAGTAGCTCAGCCTTTTCGGCAATCGTTAAGCCAGCCGAGTATGTTCCATATGTCTCTCCGATCTTCTCATGACCCGTTATTTCAGCGGCTTGGTTATGGTGTAACCCTAAACGCTCAAGTAGAGTCGAAAGGGTTTTCCTCAGTGAGTGAAATACATATCGTCCGTCATAACCTAAAGACGTCTTTAATCTTCCGAAGCGTTTTCCGATAGCCGACGATCGTTCACCGTTTCCCGTTATTTTCTCATGTGGTAAAAGATAGCCGTCGGGGCTTTTCTCGACGAGAGATTGAACGAGAGGAAGAATATCATTGTGTACTGGTATATCTCGAAGCCCTGCGTTAGATTTTGACTCATCAATAGACAAGAATACTACTCCGTCTCTGCTCTTAACGTCTTCGACCTTTAGCTGGGAGAGTTCCTCGATCCTTGCGCCCGTATAGGCCCCGAGAATAATCAGATCATGTAAATTAGCATCTCCCTTCTTGTGCTTAGCTTCTGCCACCAGCTTAATAACGTCTTCCACTTCCCACGCTTGCCGCTTTTCTTTTCGACTTGCTTTTTTCTTCTTGCTGTATTTATGGCCTTTAAAAGGGTTAACACCTTCGGGGTCCAAATGACCCATACGCATAAGGTAGTCATAAAATGATCGGCAAGAACCAATAAGTCCTTTAACTGTGGCTTCGGCTTTCCCTTCGCCTTCTTGCTCAACAATCCACCTAGCAACTTCGATCTTTTTGATCGGAAGCATAGGGAACTTCTCGTTTAACTTAAAGATTGCTGTTTGTCTTTGTTTGATAGTTCTAGGGATGAGTTTTCCCTCTTGGGATTTTAGCCATTCATCAAGATAATTAGTACAAGGGAGAGACTCACCGTAAGCAATATTAGAAATTATCCTTGCTGCGTTAGGGCCTTTATTCTCAGCAACAATATCAAGGTATTCGGTAAATTCTATTTCTTTACTGCTAAGGCCTAACTCATTAACTTGATAAGCATATAGCTTACCGTCTTCGGATTTATCCTTTAGCTGAGTAATAAGAGGTGCTTCCCGACGCCTTTCCGCTTCAAGCTCTCGTTTCCATAGCAAGGCGTCCTTAACGGCGCTAGACCTCCCTCGGGCTTGCTTTATCTGTGCTTTCCAATCAAGTATATATAGTGCTGCTCGCTTTTGGGCTATCTGTATATCGTCAGTCTTGAGGGTTTTCCAAAATTCAGACTTACCTATTATATCTCTTACGTCCTCGGGGACTGTGAGACGTGCAAAGTATGTATTTCCACGAATAGCGATTCCAGTGTACCCACTCGGGCGCTTCCATTTAGCCATAAAACCTCAACTAATTGTAAATAGAAAAGTGCTATCTTAAAGTAATTCAAGTTCCCCGAAAAGGTTCCCCGAATTAACAGGTAAAGAAAAACCCTAAGCCATTGATTTTACTCGTAACTTAGGGTTTTTATTGAGATTGGTGGAGCTGGCGGGAGTTGAACCCGCGTCCAAAAAACCTACATCCTCGGTACTACATGCTTAGTCGATTATTTATTTAACCAATTGGACGCCAATCGACAGGCTTCGTCATGGTGAGCTTAATACTATTTCGCGGTTCAGCCTTAAGCGTGCTTCCCTCGCTATCCTATTTGGGGTGACCATCGATCCTCGAAACAACAGGACAATTTATGAGGCGATGGCTAGCCTTAAGCGGCTAGTGCGAACGTTTCGTCGTTTGCAATTATAGTTTTGCGGCTTTTTACCAGGCCAACCGCCCCTGGGCATGCACCTTGGGTTTCGTGAATCTTGTCGAATCCTGAATCAGCCCCAAAGTTTTTTCTTTTGTATAAACCATTATCTAAATGATAGTTTATAACGCTTATTATATCTTGCCTATTGATATTAAACAATCGGTTAATATTATAATCGTTATTTGTCCAAATTTTTATTTTTCAAGAGGCGGCCTTTATCTACTTGCCATTCTCTATCTTTAATATCTGCACGTTTGTCATGATCTTTTTTACCTTTACCTAGGTAAAATTCTAATTTAACCCAACAGGCTTTCCAGTACATTGCTGTCGCGATAAGTGAATAACCGTCACGTTCAACTGCACCAATAAGTTTATCAAGCTCTCGTCGGTTTAATAACAGCCGGCGAGAACGCACAGGATCACACACCACGTGGCTAGATGCCGCATTAAGTGGCATAATTTCTGCGCCAACAAGGAATGCTTCACGATCTTTAATCATCACGAAACAATCGGAAATATTGACTTTCCCACTACGGATACTTTTAATTTCCCAACCTTGCAAACTCATACCCGCCTCATACTTTTCAGTTAAGGTGTAGTTATGACGTGCCTTTTTATTGAGTGCAATAGTATTACTATTTGCTTTTTTTGATTTTTTCTTTGCCATATTTTTTCCATAATTAACGGCGACATTATACGTATTAATGGGGGCATTTAAATGATTTTTCTTTAGAGAATCAATTTATATTTGATTTTTCGCTTTGTAATGTGTTTTTTGTCAAGTTTTGTTATGATGCATGCCATTAATTAAGGAGTGAAAATGCCGGTAGTAAGTCGTAATGCTTTAGTGATGTATAGTGTTGAGCAAATGTATCAATTAGTTAATGACGTGTTAGCTTATCCGCAGTTTTTACCGGATTGTTCAGACAGTAAAATAATTGAGCAACAAGATAATAAAATGACAGCGGCATTACTCGTTTCCAAAGGTGGTTTAACTAAATGGTTTACCACAGAAAATATTATGATTGAAAACAAGCAAGTGTTATTGAACTTGATCGACGGTCCTTTTAAACGTTTACAAGGAAGTTGGCAGTTTACGCCGTTATCAGAGCAGGCGTGTAAAATTAGTTTAGATCTCGATTATGAATTTTCCAGTAAAGTGTTTGATTTAGCATTTGGTAGAGTTTTTAATAGCCTCGCTAATAGTATGGTACATGCGTTTTCTCAACGAGCAAAAGAGGTTTATGGTTAATATGTCTACCCTAACTACAGAATCAAACTCAGATAAAGCGGAGCAAATTCAAGTAGAAGTTGTTTATGGATTGCCTCATAAGCAAGAGATTTTGACGATTTCAGTCAACCCTGGTACTACTATTGAGCAAGCTATTGAGGCCTCTGACATCCAATCAATTTTTAATGAAATTGATTTGTCTGTTCATAATGTTGGAATATGGAATCGTTCAGCGAAGTTAACGGATGTTGTCACAGAGGGTGATCGTATTGAAATATATCGTCCATTGATTGCGGATCCAAAAGAAGTACGCAAACGTCGTGCTGAAAAAGCAAAACTTGAAGGACGAGCTGATAAAGTAACGGGTGGGCGAGTTGATCCACGTCGTGGTCAATCAGAATAATCGTGAGTTAATGGTTTCTATTAGTATGCTCAAGCGGAGCATTTAATAATTGATATCCATCTTTATCAAACTTGAGCCAAGCGCCTTGCTCATACCAATCACCTAAAACAATGCGTTTTGCTGGTTTGCCATTGACAATTAACTGATGGATATTAGGTCTATGAGTATGTCCGTGTATCATCAACACACTATCATGTTCAGCTAGACATTTTTCTACTTCAGACTCAGTTACATCCATTATCTCTTGAGATTTCATTGATGTGGCTGAAGCACTTTTCTTTCTATAGTTTTCGGCAATTCTGCGACGCACAAATAAAGGTAAGCTTTTAATCATCGTTTGCCACCACCATGATCGAGATTTTTTTCTAAATTTTTGGTAGCCCACATCTTTAGTACAAAGGGTATCGCCATGCATAATGATGATTTTGTGCTGGTAAAGTTCTATTTCATCTATTTCGGGCAGAATAATCATACCTGCTTTTTTTGCGTACTTTTTACCAAGTAAAAAATCTCTGTTACCGTGAATAAAATAGATAGCAGTGCCGTTATTCGACAACTGTTTTAAGCCTTGTGCTATTTCAGTAACAAAAGGGGAGTCGTCGTCGTCACCAATCCAATATTCAAAAAGGTCTCCGAGTATGTAAAGTGTCTTTGCATTTAACGCCTCTTTTTCAAGAAATGATAAAAAACAGGCCGTGATATCAGGCCTGTTTTGCGCTAAATGTAGATCAGCAATAAAATACGTAACTGATTGATCTTTAGTCATTGTCATTAGTGTCTGTGACGAGTCTGTTTGTTTATTCGACTATCGCTGATTCAACAAGAATTTCTTCTTTTGGTACATCGTCGTGGAAGCCCATTCGACCAGTGTCTACTAATGTCATTTTGTCGATAATATCCATGCCTTCAACAACTTCACCAAATACACAGTAGCCCCAACCTTGGTCAGTTTCACTTTTAAAATCTAAAAAGCTATTATCAACTAAGTTAACAAAAAATTGTGCAGAAGCTGAATGCGGATCTTGAGTTCGAGCCATCGCTAATGTACCGCGTTTGTTACTTAAACCATTAGTTGCTTCATTTTTAATGCTTTCGCGGGTTTCTTTTTCTTCTAATCCTGAAGAAAAACCACCACCTTGAACCATAAACCCTTTAATCACACGGTGAAAAATGGTGCCATTATAAAATCCATCTTCTACATACTGTTGGAAGTTTTTAGCGGTAATAGGTGCATTGTCAAAGTCTAAAGCAATTTTAACGTCGCCTAAGGTTGTTTTAAATATGATCATTTGAGTCATCTCGTAAAAATTTATTGGTGAATTGTAACCTAAAGCACGAATCTGTAAAGGGAAGTGATGACCCTTTGCTTTCGATAAGCTACAATATCCGCTAATTTTTAACATATTCATTAATTAGCCTAACTATTTAAGGCGATAAATAGGAGTCATAAAACCTCATGTTGCAGATCTACAATACCTTAACTCGTAAGAAGGAAGTTTTTACACCAATACATAAGGGTAAAGTTGGGTTGTATGTTTGTGGTTGTACTGTTTATGACTTCTGCCATATAGGCCATGCTCGTACTTACATTAGTTTTGATAACATTGCGCGTTACCTTAAGTTTTCAGGTTACGAGGTTAACTATGTGCGTAATATTACCGACGTTGAAGATAAAATCATTAAACGCGCTATTGAAAATAACGAAACTACTGAGCAATTAACTGAGCGTACGATTGCGGCAATGCATGAAGATTTTGATGCGTTAAACATGATGCGACCTAATATTGAACCACGTGTAACAACGCACATGGACGAAATCATTGCCATGATTGAAACCTTAGTCGCGAAAAAACATGCTTATGTAGCTGAAAGTGGCGATGTTCTTTTTGAAGTATCAAGTTTTTCTGATTACGGTAAATTAAGTGGTCAGAATTTAGCGCAACTGCAAGCAGGCTCGCGTGCTGAAATAGATGAAACCAAACGTAACCCGCTTGATTTTGTTTTATGGAAATTAGCAAAACCACAAGAACCAAGCTGGGAATCTCCATGGGGAGCAGGTCGTCCTGGTTGGCACATTGAATGTTCAGCAATGAATGCTAAAGAACTTGGTGCCCACTTTGACATTCATGGCGGTGGATCAGACTTACAGTTTCCTCATCATGAAAATGAAGTTGCACAAAGCTGTTGTGCCTTAGATACCCCATACGTTAACTATTGGATCCATACCGGTATGGTGCAAGTTGACCAAGAAAAAATGTCAAAATCATTAAATAACTTTTTCACTATTCGTGAAGTGTTAGCTAAATATGATGCGGAAACAATCCGTTTTTTCTTAACCACAGGCCATTACCGTAGTCAGTTAAATTATTCGACAGAAAATTTAGAGCAAGCACGTGCTTCACTTGAGCGGATATACACAGCACTAAGAGATGTTGAAACAATTGCAAATTTTGAGTTGGCAAAAGATGACCCTTACGTTGTTGATTTTTGTCGAGCAATGGACGATGACTTTAATACGCCGCAAGCTTTATCTGTATTGTTTGAATTGGCAAAACAATTAAATGTGAAAAAGCAAAATAATGCAGATGATGTTAATTATTTTGCTTCTTTATTAAAAGGGTTGGGTGGTTTACTAGGTTTGTTGCAACTTGATCCTGCAACCTTTCTACAAGGTGAAGGTAATAATGATGAAGTTGCAGAAATTGAAGCATTAATTGCGCAACGTAATCAAGCGCGTGTTGATAAAAACTGGGCATTAGCAGACGAAGCTCGAGATAAGCTAAACGCGATGAATATTATTCTTGAAGACAGTGCGGGTAAAACAACGTGGCGTAAAGGTTAAACGCTGCTATATAGCCAATAAACGGTTTAATTAAATAAAAATGCCAATCATATGATTGGCATTTTTTATTTTAAATATAAAAAATAATTAAGTTTAAGAGAGGATACCTACACTTAACTAAACGCCAAATTGTTCACATGCAATGAGCGTATTTTCAATTAAACTTGCCACTGTCATTGGACCAACGCCGCCAGGAACAGGAGTGATGAATGACGCTTTGTTTTTTGCGACAGCAAATTCAACATCACCTATTAAGCGACCTGTATCCATTCGGTTAATACCGACATCGATCACAATAGCACCTTCTTTAATCCAGTCACCGGGAATAAACTCAGGTTTGCCTACGGCAACAACTAATAAATCAGCATTACGTACTTTGCTTTCTAAGTTTTTGGTGAAACGATGAGTGGTGGTGACAGTACAACCTGCTAATAGCAATTCAAGCGTCATTGGTCGACCAACGATATTTGAAGCGCCGACAACTAAGGCATCTAAGCCATGAGTTTTCACACCCGTTGATTTAATTAATGTCATTATACCCTTAGGGGTGCAAGGGCGAAGCCCAGGTTGACGTAATACGAGTTTACCAACATTCGATGGGTGGAAACCATCAACATCTTTGTTTGGCGATATATGTTCAATCACAGAGTTAGCATCAATACTTTCTGGTAAAGGTAGCTGCACGAGAATACCATCAATACTATTATCGTTATTTAATGCTGTAATTAAGTCGAGTAACTCGTTTTGAGTAGTAGAGTCAGGTAAGTCGTAAGAACGTGATACAAATCCTACTTCTTCACATGCTCGGCGTTTACTGCCGACATAAACTTCAGATGCGGGGTTGTTTCCTACTAAAATAACCGCTAGGCCTGGTGCTCTTTTACCTAGTTCAGTGCGAGCTTTAACTTTTTCTTTTACTGAAAGTCTTAGTTGCTGTGCAATTGCTTTGCCGTCTATAAGTGATGCTGTCATAATTCCTAGCGCATATATGTGAGTAATAAACAGCATTATTTTCGCATAGATTCACATTTCATCATAGATGAAATTACGGGATGTTTGCCAAATCACTGTTTTATATTGTATACAAAACCTAGGTGGTTGATTAAGTCTGTGGCGTTATTTGTTTAAGTTATTATTTCAGCAATTGTTGAGTTAAAATCACACTAAAGCAACAATAACGGTGTTAAAGTGAGCGAATAGACATTTTTTTATAAAAAACGTTTGACGAGTCACGGTCAACTAGGTAATATCCGCACCCGTTGAAAGCACGTAAGTTTTTAACAAATGTCGGTGATTAGCGCAGCTTGGTAGCGCACTTGGTTTGGGTCCAAGGGGTCGCAAGTTCGAATCTTGCATCACCGACCACTTTTTTAAATAATTACATTGTGTTTATTGAAAAAAAGTGTAGTTTCTGTAGGTAATGTGCGCCCTTAGCTCAGCTGGATAGAGCAACGCCCTTCTAAGGCGTGGGTCGTAGGTTCGAATCCTACAGGGCGCGCCATATATAAAATATTATGGTGGCTATAGCTCAGTTGGTAGAGCCCCGGATTGTGATTCCGGTTGTCGAGGGTTCAAGTCCCTTTAGCCACCCCATTTTATATAGAAAATGTAAAATTGATAATGAATATCGGTGATTAGCGCAGCTTGGTAGCGCACTTGGTTTGGGTCCAAGGGGTCGCAAGTTCGAATCTTGCATCACCGACCACTTCTTAACTGTTTATCCCTTCTTGAATACTTTAAAATTAACCATAGTTTAACTTTAGATGAGAACTTGCGAAGCAAGTCGAAAAAATTGTCTGGAACAATTTTTAACGCGTAGCGACCCGAAGGGCGCAGTACAGGATGTACGAAGTCATCTTGCATCACCGACCACTTCTTAACTGTTTATCTCTTCTTGAATATTTTAAAATTAACCATAGTTTAAATTTAGATGAGAACTTGCGAAGCAAGTCGAAAAAATTGTCTGGAACAATTTTTAACGCGCAGCGGCCCGAAGGGCGCAGTACAGGATGTACGAAGTCATCTTGCATCACCGACCACTTCTTAACTGTTTATCCCTTCTTGAATACTTTAAAATTAACCATAGTTTAAATTTAGATGAGAACTTGCGAAGCAAGTCGAAAAAATTATCTGGAACAATTTTTAACGCGTAGCGACCCGAAGGGCGAAGTACAGGATGTACGAAGTCATCTTGCATCACCGACCACTTATCTTACTGCCTATATCTAAAGCACCTTCTGCAAAAAAATAACTTTCATAATTAGATGGAAACTTGTCAAGAAAGTCAGAAAAATTGTGAAACCAATTTATTTGCTACGCTCGGTAGTCCCTCTTTGCACGGGTAAGTTAGAAATTTTCTGTATCATTTTAACATCCAGAGAAATAGTTATCTTATGAGTAACGACTCTAAGGCGATGAAAGGGTGTACACGCAAGCCTTGTCTCTGCGCCTGCTAATGCTTGACTGATGTTATTATGGGCTTGAACTGAGTTTAACGGTGAGAGTTTGATAGATAGTAGGGCAATATAGCCGCCTGACTAATTAAAAATTACCTTTAATAACCCCAATTTTACCTGTTAATAAGTAAGTGATGCTAGCCAAACAAAATATCGCAAGTGTAATTCGTGAAAGATGATTTCGAGATTTGTTGTTTAATCCGTTGATTTGTATTGGTTTTGTGTCTTTATTTGAAGGTGTGACACCAATGCCTTGAAATTAATTTAGATCTGCTCTCGACTCTTGTCAAAAGCACCGCTATAATTCTGCGTCATTATTTTTAATCTGAACATCTGTTATTCGGGTTTTCCGGGCTCAGCTAGCATCTGCTACAGGGCTGAGGGCAAAATACTATTGTTAGTTTTTGCTCGCTATAGATAGATGCGTAATTAAGAGCGTAGTAAGCGCTAAGTATTGAGGTAATTAAATGCAAGTTTCAGTAGAGACTACAAAAGGTTTGGAACGTCGATTAACTATTTCAGTTCCGGCAGAGAAAGTGGATGTTGAAGTAAAGAACCGTCTGCGTCAAATTAGTAAAACGCAACGTATAAACGGTTTTCGTCCAGGTAAAGTGCCACCATCAGTAATACAAAAGCGTTATGGTGCGTCTGTTCGTCAAGAAATTGCTGGTGAAGTAATGCAACGTCATTTTGTTGATGCAATTGTTGCAGAAAAGATTAATCCTGCAAGTCGCCCACAGTTCGTTGCTAAAAGTAATGAAGATGGTAAAGATTTAGAGTTCGAAGCAACTTTTGAAGTTTATCCTGAAGTTACATTATCTGGCTTAGACAAAATTAAAGTTGAACGTCCTACTGCAGAAGTTACTGACAAAGATTTAGAAGAAATGTTTGTTACGTTACAAAATCAACACAAAACGTGGAAAGAAAACAAGCGTAAATCTAAAAAAGGCGATAAATTAACTATCAACTTTTTAGGTCGTGTTGACGGTGAAGAATTTGAAGGCGGTAAAGCTGAAAACTTTGAATTAGAACTTGGTGCAAGCCGAATGATTCCAGGTTTTGAAAAAGATATCATTGGTATGAAAGTTGGTGAAGAGAAAACTATCAAGGTGACTTTTCCTGAAGACTATCATGCTGAAAACTTAAAAGGTAAAGAAGCTGAGTTCGATATTTCTGTTGTTAAAACAGAAGGAGCTGTATTACCTGAAATCGATGAAGAATTCGCGAAATTATTCGGTATCGAAGATGGCGGCGTTGAAGCTTTACGTGAAGAAGTACGTAAAAACATGACACGTGAATTAAACCAAGCAATCAAGTCTAAAGTAAAAGAGCAAGTGATTGAAGGTTTATTAGAAGCTAACGAAATTGACTTGCCTAGTGCTTTAATTGCACAAGAAGTTGACGTTTTACGTCAACAAGCAATGCAACGTTTCGCAGGTCAAATGGACCCTAAAAATATGCCTGAGCTTCCAGCTGACATGTTTGAAGAACAAGCTAAACGTCGTGTTAAAGTAGGTTTGTTACTTGGTGAAGTTATCAAGCTTAATGAATTGAAAGTAGATGAATCAAAAGTGAATGAACTTATTGAAACAGCTGCTTCTGCATACGAAGATCCTCAAGAAGTGATCGAGTACTACAAAACAAATAAAGAGTTGAATCAACAAATGCAAAATGTTGCTCTAGAAGAGCAAGCAGTAGATGTATTAGTTGAAAGCGCTAAAGTAAAAGATAAGAAAGCTAACTTCAAAGATATAATGAATCCTGAAGGTAAATAAGCTTTTTCATTGACATTAGTGTAAGCAATGGCTTAAATGGCTTATATGGAAACATATAAGCCATTTTTTTATAGTAAGGAAAGAATAGTTGTTAACTTCTCAAAATAATTCTCATGATTTTACCAATATCACTGAAAATGCATTAGTGCCTATGGTTGTTGAACAAACAGCTAAAGGTGAGCGTTCTTATGATATTTATTCGCGTTTATTGAAAGAACGTGTAATCTTTTTATGTGGTCAAGTAGAAGACCATATGGCAAACCTTATTGTGGCTCAGTTGTTATTTTTAGAGTCAGAAAGCCCTGAAAAAGATATTTATCTTTACATTAATTCTCCGGGTGGGTCTGTTACTGCTGGCATGGCTATTTACGATACCATGAAGTTTATACGACCTAATGTAAGTACTGTATGTATTGGTCAAGCAGCGAGCATGGGAGCATTTTTGCTGTCAGGCGGTGCAAAAGGGAAACGTTACTGTTTGCCAAACGCACGAGTTATGATCCATCAACCATTAGGTGGTTTTCAAGGTCAAGCATCAGACTTTGAAATTCATGCGAAAGAAATTCTTTATATTAAAGATAAATTAAATCGCTTAATGGCAGAGCATACAGGTCAGCCATTAGATAAAGTGTCTGAAGATACTGACCGTGATAATTTCTTAAGTGCAGAAAGTGCGGTTGAATATGGATTAGTTGATGCCATATTAGAACAAAGAATGGACAAATAGTAAATTTGTCGTTATTTCCGATTGTGATCTGTAGTTTTTATGAAATACTAGAAATATGGATATTGAATTCAAATTGTTTAGAGGTACCGTATGACCGATATTAAGAAAGGTGACGGTGATAGTGGAAAGTTATTATACTGCTCATTTTGTGGTAAAAGTCAGCATGAAGTACGCAAGCTAATAGCGGGCCCTTCCGTATTTATTTGTGATGAATGTGTTGAATTGTGTAATGACATTATTCGTGAAGAAATAAAAGAAATTGCGCCGAAACAAGAGAATGAATCGCTGCCTTCTCCAATGGAGATTCGTAAAAGTCTTGATGACTATGTTATTGGTCAAGACCATGCGAAAAAAGTGTTAGCAGTTGCTGTTTACAATCACTATAAACGTTTACGTAATGGTGATATGCACAATGGCATAGAGCTAGGTAAAAGTAACATTTTATTAATTGGTCCTACTGGCTGTGGTAAAACCTTGCTAGCTGAAACATTGGCGCGATTATTAGATGTGCCTTTCACTATGGCAGATGCTACAACATTAACCGAAGCCGGTTATGTTGGTGAAGATGTTGAAAACATTATTCAAAAACTGCTACAAAAATGTGATTACGATGTTGAAAAAGCGCAACGTGGAATTGTTTATATTGATGAAATTGACAAAATTTCACGTAAATCAGACAATCCTTCTATCACACGTGATGTTTCAGGCGAAGGTGTTCAACAAGCGTTACTTAAGCTTATTGAAGGTACTATTGCTTCGGTTCCTCCTCAAGGTGGTCGTAAGCATCCTCAGCAAGAGTTTTTGCAGGTAGATACTTCTAAAATCTTATTTATCTGTGGTGGCGCTTTTGCTGGTCTTGATAAAGTCATTGAGCAGCGTTCTCAAAAGGGAACTGGCATAGGTTTTGGTGCAGAAGTTAAAACGAGTGACAAACACAAGTCGTTAACTGAACGTTTCCAAGAAGTAGAGCCTGAAGATTTAGTTAAATATGGTTTAATTCCTGAGTTTATTGGTCGTTTACCGGTTGTAGCCACATTAAGTGAGCTTGATGAAGAAGCCTTAGTACAAATACTACAAGAGCCTAAAAATGCACTGACTAAACAATTTACTGCTTTGTTTGATATGGAAAAAGTAGAATTAGAGTTTAGGAAAGATGCATTACTTGCTATTGCTAATAAAGCAATGATTCGTAAAACAGGTGCTCGTGGCTTACGTTCAATAGTTGAGGGTGTTTTACTCGATACTATGTATGAACTGCCATCAATGGAAAATGTCAGTAAAGTGGTTGTTGACGAGACAGTAATTAGAGGTGAATCAAAACCTATTATTATTTACGAAAACCCACAAGAACAAGTTGCCTCTGAAAATTAATTATTTTTTAGATACAAGTAATTAAAAAGCCACGCATTTGCGTGGCTTTTTCATTTTTTAGGCTAAGTGATGACGAAATGGGTTAGAATTAGCTCATTCTCAAGCTTTTTTTACACTATATGTTGAAAGATACATGTATATCCCCATATACTTTTTATCCAGGTTGTAAATAATACCGAGTGGATTAATTTATTATCTATTTAGTAAAAATCGTAAAGGTTAGCTGTGCTGTCTTAAATTGCGAAAAAAGTTATCTTTTTTTACGATCCTAAAGGTAGGAATAATCCTGTTACACTAACCCAATTGGTATAACATCCACTAGATTTCCAAGAGAGAATCAGAATGTCTGAAGAATTAGTTGACGTAGCTACGAATATCGCTGCTATCCCCGTTTTAGCCTTGCGCGATGTTGTTGTATATCCACAAATGGTTATTCCATTATTTGTTGGTAGAGAAAAATCAATCCGTTGCTTAGATATTGCGATGGAAGGTGATAAACAAGTATTTTTAGTTGCACAAAAAGATGCAGCTATAGATGATCCTAATACTGATGACGTATATGAAACAGGCACCATAGCGACCATTCTACAAATGCTAAAATTACCTGATGGTACTGTTAAAGTGTTAGTCGAAGGTGTGCGCAGAGCAAAGATCACTGCATTTATAGAAACAAAAGAACATTTTACTGCAGACATCGACTTTCTTTCTGTTGAAAACAATGATGATGAAAATGTTGAAATTTTGGTTCGTTCAGCGATTTCTCAATTCGAAGGTTATGTAAAACTTAATAAAAAAATCCCACCAGAAGTACTTACGTCAGTATCAGGCATAGATGATGCTGAACAACTTGCTGATACTATGGCAGCACATATGCCATTAAAACTGGTTGATAAACAGAAAGTATTAGAAATAACCAGTGTGACTGATCGTCTCGAATATTTGATGGCCTTGATGGAAGGTGAAATTGATTTACTTCAAGTCGAGAAAAAAATTCGTACCCGCGTTAAAAAGCAGATGGAAAAAAGTCAGCGTGAGTATTATTTGAATGAGCAAATGAAAGCGATTCAAAAAGAATTAGGCGATGACGAAGAAGGCACTAATGAAGCTGAGCAAATTGAAAAACAAATCAATGAAGCTCAAATGCCTAAAGAAGCTAAAGATAAAACCTTAGCGGAATTGAAAAAATTAAAAATGATGTCTCCGATGTCAGCAGAAGCAACTGTTGTCAGAAGCTACATCGATTGGATGATTAGTGTTCCATGGAAAAAACGCAGCAAGCTAAAACGAAACTTGAAATTGGCTGAAGATGTTTTAGCACAAGACCATTATGGTTTAGAAAAAGTTAAAGAACGCATTATTGAGTATTTAGCGGTTCAACAACGAGTTAGCCAATTGAAAGGGCCTATTCTTTGCTTAGTGGGACCTCCAGGTGTTGGTAAAACATCATTAGGGCAATCCATTGCAAAAGCGACAGGGCGTAAATATGTTCGTATGGCACTGGGCGGGGTTAGAGATGAAGCTGAAATAAGAGGGCATAGACGTACTTATATTGGTTCACTACCCGGTAAACTAATTCAGAAAATAGCGAAAGTAGGCGTTAAAAACCCACTATTCTTACTTGATGAAATTGATAAAATGGCCTCTGACATGAGAGGGGATCCCGCATCAGCTTTACTTGAGGTGTTAGATCCTGAACAAAATAGTAGCTTCAATGACCATTACCTTGAAGTTGATTATGATCTGTCAGATGTGATGTTTGTTGCTACATCAAATAGTATGGATATACCTGGACCACTGCTTGATCGTATGGAAGTGATTCGTCTGTCTGGCTATACCGAAGATGAAAAATTAAATATTGCTAAACGTCATTTGTTACAAAAACAAATTGAGCGTAATGGATTGAAAGATAAAGAAATTGATATAGATGATAGTGCCATTATTGGTATCATTCGATACTACACTCGGGAAGCTGGGGTACGTAATTTAGAACGTGAAATTTCAAAATTATGTCGTAAAGCCGTAAAAGCAATATTACTCGACAAGTCATTGAAAACTATCACTATCAATCAAGATAATTTATCTGAATTTTTAGGTGTGCAACGTTTTGATTATGGTAAAGCAGACACTGAAAATCGTATTGGTTTAGTGACTGGTTTAGCATGGACACAAGTTGGTGGTGAGTTATTGACGATTGAAACAGCCTCTGTACCTGGTAAAGGTAAATTAACCTATACCGGTTCATTAGGTGATGTTATGCAAGAATCAATTCAGGCGGCCATGACAGTTGTGAGAAGTAGAACTGAAAAACTGCGAATTAATGATGATTTCTACGAAAAAAGAGATATTCATGTTCATGTACCCGAAGGTGCAACCCCTAAAGATGGACCAAGCGCAGGTATTGGCATGTGTACAGCTTTAGTGTCTAGCCTAACAGGTAACCCAGTTAAAGCTGACGTTGCGATGACAGGTGAAATTACACTACGTGGTGAAGTACTTCCTATTGGTGGATTAAAAGAAAAATTATTAGCCGCTCATCGTGGAGGAATTAAAACCGTTATTATTCCAAAAGAGAATGAACGTGATTTAGAAGAAATTCCTGACAATGTTAAAGCTGATTTGGCTATTCATCCCGTTAAATGGATTGATGAAGTATTAAATTTAGCCCTAGAACATCCCGTTGAAAAATGGAAAAAAGCTGACTAAAAACAGCTAAATTGCTGCTTTTTTGTTTAAAAAAGCAAAAAAATTGAAAAAAAATGGGAAAAATTGAAATAAAGGCTTTCCAAATAAATAAAACGTGGTAAGTTAATGAAGCTTAAAGCCTAGACCCCAATGTAAATAAGGGGTCTGGCAGAGATAAAATATTTATCTCGATTTAGAATTTCTTTAACTCAGCGCTTGATGTTCGAAAAGAAGCTTGTTATAAAGTTTCGGCAGGACGCTAAAAATAAAAGATAGCGCTGAATAATAAACTTTGAAGGGGAATATACTGTGAATAAATCTCAATTAATCGAGAAGATTGCTGCTGGTGCTGACATTTCTAAAGCTGCTGCAGGTCGTGCTTTAGATTCATTTATTGAAACTGTAACAGAAGAATTGAAAAGTGGCGAACAGGTTGCTTTAGTTGGATTTGGTACTTTTTCTGTACGTGACCGTGCTGCACGTACTGGCCGTAACCCACAAACTGGTGCAACTATTGAAATTGCAGCAGCTAAAATCCCATCTTTCAAAGCTGGTAAAGCTTTAAAAGATGCATGTAACTAATCACAGTTATTTGTAAGATTATCAAAGGCCACCTATAGGGTGGTCTTTTGTTTATTCAGTTCCGCACAATTTGCATCATATAGCCTAGTGTCGAATACTTTTTATTGATTTTTTTCATTGCTTACTTCAACCATTACTAAGCATCTGTTAAAATCGCGCGCAGACAACACACCCGAGTGTAAATAGAGAAAAAAATGTTAGAGAATATTAGAGAAAATTCACAAGGAATGATTGCTAAAGTCATACTTGGTCTTGTTATGTTAACGTTTGCGTTTGCTGGTATCGGTAGTTATACCAATTCGGTGGACACATCAGTTGCCCAAGTGAATGGCGTTAAAATATCACAAGCAGATTTTGATAAAGCTTATCAAGCTCAACGTAACCGTATGGCACAACAGTATGGTGAAATGTTTGACACTTTATCAGCTGACGCTAATTACATGGCTAATTTTCGCAAAGGCGTATTAGACAATTTGATTAACGAAAAATTAGTTGATCTCGCTACTGATGACTTAGCACTTCGAGTTTCAGATGAGCGTATTAAGAAAACAATTCGTGAAATGGAAGAATTTCAGGTTGAAGGGCAATTTGATAACAATCGTTATTTGGCACTAATTAACCAAGCAGGTTTTTATCAGTCTTCTGACTTTAGAGATTATTTACGTGTAGAAATGACACGTCGTCAATTGAACCAAGCGTTATTAGCCACTGAATTTAGCTTGCCATACCAAGAAGCACAATTAACTGCCTTATCGAATCAGAAACGAGATATTCGTTACGCCAGTATTTCTTCAGAGCAATTTAAAAGTGCTATAGAAGTTAACGACCAAGAAATTAAAGATTACTATCAAAGTAATCAAGAGCGTTTTCAGAATCAAGAAAAAGTAAAAGTTAATTATATTACTTTAAGTGTTGCTGATATTGCTAAGAAAGTTGAAGTAACTGATGAAGATCTTCAACAGTACTACCAACAAAATATTACTAAGTATCAACAAAAAGAACAAAAACGATTTTCACATATCTTAATTGAAGCAGGCGATGATGAAGCAGCTGCTAAACAGAAAATTAATGATGTATTAGCTAAGGTAAATGCTGGTGAAGATTTTGCTACTTTAGCCAAAACTTATTCTGCGGATAGTTTCAGCGGCGAGAATGGTGGCGATCTTGAATGGATTGAACCAGGTGTTATGGATGAAGCTTTTGACGAAGCAGCATTTGCTTTAACTGACGTTGGCAGTGTTTCTGATGTTGTACAAACAGAGTTTGGTTTTCATATCATTAAATTAACTGAGATAAAACCTGAACAAATTAAACCTTTCGCTGATGTTAAAGACGATATTAGTGTTTTAGTGAGTAAGCAAAAAGCGGAAGATAAATTCTTTGAATTACAACAAGAGATGGCACGTTTAAGTTTTGAGTTTCCTGATAGCTTAGAGGATGCAGCAGATGCCGTTGGCGTTCAAGTTAAAACCTCTGACTGGATATCTCGATTTGGTAATCTAGCCCCCTTTGACAATGCTAAAGTTATTGATGCAGCATTTTCGGATATTGTGGTTAAAGATCAATTAAATTCAGACGTTATTGAAGTTAATGATTCATTAGCACTTGTGATTCGAGCCAATGAATATCAAGCAGCGAATACAAAACCGCTAGCTGAAGTATCAGAACAAATTAAAACAATGCTAATTGCTAATAAAGCGACTGAAAAAGCAGAAAGTGTAGCACAGTCATTGTTGGTTGCTTTCAAAGCAGGCACAGATATTACTGAAGACCTTGCTAAAGTAAATGCAACGTTTGAAGCAAAAAGTGATATTGCTCGCTATGGTTCTGAACTTGACAACAATATTGCCAGGGAAGCATTTAAATTACCTCATCCAATAGAAGGTAGTGTTTCTGCAACTACGGTGACTATGAGTAATGGTGATTTAGCTTTAGTTGAATTACAAGCAGTTAAAGCTGGTGAGTCTACGGTAGAAGCGAGTTTCTCGCAGCAGTATACTCAACAATTAGCGCAGTCAGCATATAAAGGTTTTGTTGATGTGTTACGTGAAGAAGCTAAAATTACTCGTCGTGAACTTGTTGAGACAGTAAATTAACTTTTTTACAATGATAGGGTAAACAATAGATAATAAAAAGGCAGCTTATAATAGCTGCCTTTTTTATGCTTGAAATCTAGCGATGAAGCAATTGAAATTGTTGAGCCATAATGAGTTTTTTAGTGTATTTATGTTTGGGTTTACTGAGCACACTAATAGTGCTTCCTTGTTCTACAACTTTCCCTTGGCACAGTACTATAATGTCATCACTGAAGTGTCTGACAATACCTAAGTTATGGCCAATTAAAATATAGGCTAGTCCCATTTGCTGTTGAAGATCGAGTAATAGATTGATCATTTGTGAACGTAAAGAAGGGTCAAGAGCCCCTAGAGCTTCATCTAAGATAATCACCTGAGGCTTTAATATGATGGCACGAGCAAGTGATACCCGTTGCTTTTGTCCACCTGAAAACATATGAGGATAAAAACTCATGTGCTCAGCAAGCAAACCAACTTTATGTAATGTTTCTCTAATCAGTTGAGTGCGAGCTTCTTCATTTAAATCTGTGTTTAATAATAATGGTTCATCAAGGAGTTGCTGAATAGTTAAACTTGGGTTGAGGGTTGTACCCGAGTCTTGAAATATCATGCGGATGTGTTGACAGCGTTGTTTAAAGTTTCCGTGTTGTAAACTTTGACCGTTCAGTTTTATTTCACCTGATGTTGTTTTTTCGGCACCCACTAATAATTTTGCTAAAGTTGATTTTCCCGATCCGGTTTCTCCAACAATAGCTAATGTCTTATGTGCTTGTATTTGAAATGAGATAGGTTCAAGTGCTTTAACATACTTTTTTTTAAACCACTGGCTGGGTAAGATATATGTTTTACTTAAATCAGTTACTTCTAGAAGTTCAGTCATTTTTGTAACTTCCCTTAAGCGAATAGTGGCAACTTACTTGATGCCCTTGATGATTTTTCACCTCAGGCGCATTTACGCATTCTCGTTGTGCTCGAGGGCATCTAGGTCCTAATCGACAACCAATCGGTAAGTGCTGGAGCACAGGAATACTACCTGGCAATGTCATTAAACGGGACTTTGTCGGGATTTGAATATTCGCTTTAGGACTACTATCAACCAATGCACGAGTATAGGGGTGATAAGGTTGTTTGAATATTTGTTCAGTGGTGCCGGCTTCAACAAATTGGCCTGAATACATTACTGTAATGGTATTAGTCCAATAGGTGACATTTTCAAGATCATGACTAATTAACAGAATCGACATGTTTTTGAGTTGATTCAAGCTTGATAGTAAACGAAATATTTGTCCCTCATTAGTACTTTCCATGGAGGCAGTTGGTTCGTCGGCAATCAATAATAAAGGCCTTTTGGCCAGCGCCATCGCAATCATTACTCGCTGACATAAAGCTTCAGTGAGCTGATGTGGATAGCTCTTTAAACATGCAATATGGTTTTTAATACCAACTTTATGTAATAAGTTAATCGCAGCTAATTTACGTTGCTGTTTTCTACTCCAAAAATGACCTTCTAATTGTTGTTGGTCAACGGCTTCTTCTATTTGTTCGCCAATAGTTGCTGTAGGGTCTAAGCATGCCATAGGCTCTTGAAAAATCATGGCGACATCATTAGAAATTACAGCTTTTCGTTCTTCAGCTGATAATCGCATAAGGTCATTACCACGCCAGTGAAATCTGTCCGCATCTACGTGCCAGCGTTCATCTAATACCCCCATTATCGCTTGGGCTAATAAAGATTTACCCGAACCTGATTCCCCAACTAAACCTCTTACTTCACCTTCTTTGATGGTCAAACTGACTCTGTCAACGGCTCGAATTGGTTTTTTGTGAGATAACAACTCTATTGATAGGTTTCTAACATCAAGTAAATTCATTAGTTTTCTTTTCTTAGTTTTAATGCGTGACGCATGCCTTCACCTACTAAATTGGTGGCAACTACTGCAAATAATATAGCTAAACCAGGTAAATAAACCGTCCAAGGAGCAACATAAAAATATTCAATGCCATTGGCAAGCATAGCTCCCCATTCAGACATGGGTATTTGTGCACCTAAACCTAAGAAACCTAATGTCGCAATATCTAGAATTGCTGCTGATTGGGCTAAGGTTGCTTGGCTGATAATTTTTTCTATTATGTTAGGAAAAATTGAATAATGCAGAATACGGATTGAGCTAGCACCATCAAGTTTAGAGGCAAGTACATAATCTTTGCGGAATTCTTCTCTAACGGCATTACGAGTGATATGTATAAACTGTGGGATTAACACCATCACAATTGCCCAAAGGGTATTACTCAGTCCGGGGCCTAAAATGGCAACGATGACTATTGCTAACAACAAAGAAGGAATAGAAAGAATTACATCTAAAAAATGATTTAAGAAACTCGATTTTACCCCTTCAGTTAATGCTGAAATTGAACCGATTATTACACCAATAACCAATGAGATAAGTACCACGATAAAACTTAAACCAAAGGTAAGGGAGGTACCATGCATTAAGCGAGAAAGCATATCTCTACCTAAGTTATCAGTACCTAATAAAAAGCTGACGTTTCCATTATCATGCCATGAAGGAGGCAATAGAAGATGATCTAAGTGATTTTCTATGGGGGAATAAGGGGTGATAAGTGGCGCAAAAATCGCTAAAATCACCAAAAAAACAAAACAACTAAAGCCAATCATGACTACTGGTGTTTGTTTAAATTTATACCAAAGCTGTAAAAGAGGGGTAGGGAATTCCTCTTCTTGATATATTTTTTCACGTCCCATGTTTCTTTCCTCTCGCCATAGGGTTTAGCCCAGCGTAGATAAAGTCAGTTAAAATATGGACAATAAAGATATAACTTGAAAGCACTAATAGCCCACCTTGTATCGCGGTGAAATCGCGTTGGTAGATACTTTCAATTAACCAGCGCCCAATGCCTGGCCAACTAAAAATCACCTCAGTAACCATTGCTAAGGTAACTAAATTAGCAAATTGTAAACCCACATCACGTATTACATTGACCATAGCATTACGTATCGCGTGATGATAGATAATCTGCCTAAATGATAAGCCTTTAGCACTTGCGGCTTTGATATAATGGCTATCTAGTACCTGCATCATTGATGTTCGAGCTAATCGAATGAAAATCGTTGCGGGAGCTATAGCCACCACTGAAGCCGGTAAAATAAGATGGGAGAGTGCATTTTGAAAAGCTTGCCATTTATAAGGGCTGTCACTAAGCAAAATATCAATTAAGAGTAAGCCAGTAATATGCTCTATTTCAAAGAAAAGACTAATTTGTCCTGATGATGGGAACCAGCCTAATTCAATAGAGAAAATAAGAATGACTAACAACCCTAACCAAAATACTGGAATAGAATAACCAAGCATTGCCAAGGTTAATACCGCATCGTCGGTTTTCGTTCTGTGGTTAATTGCCGCGATAAAACCTAAAGGGATACCCACTGCCATTGCAATAACAAGTGCGAAAAAGGTAAGTTCTATAGTGGCAGGGAGATGAATAAGAATTTCGTGTGATATTTGTGTCTGACTTGACATTGACAGTCCCATATCACCAGTTAACAGATGGCTTAAATAGGCAAAGTATTGACTTATCAAAGAACCACTTTGTTTGTAACTTTCACTTAACAGGGAGAGTTCTTCCTCTGTAGCATTCACTTGGCCGGTAAGATTGATGAGCTGATCGCCAGGAAATAGAAAGCTTAAGCTAAAAGAAATTAATGTAAGTAATATGACGGTAAATAAAAATAGGTTTAATCGTCTTAAAGAAAATATCAGCATTTAATTTTTGCTCACATTAGTAAAATCAATTCCACCGAAGGCTTTTAATACTTCACCCTTGACAATTTTTCTACGGGCTTGATAACGTTTTGAATGTGCTATAGGTATTAATGGCATGTCATCGGCTAATATTTCTAAAGCACTTTTATAAAAAGCTTTACGCTTATTAATGTCTGTTGTCGCTAGTGCTTTTTGTAGTAAATCATCAAAGGCATCATTACACCAAAAGGTTCGGTTGTTTCCTGTCAGGGTAGATGCACAGCTTAATAAAGGGGTAAAGAAATTGTCAGGATCAGGATGGTCGGCTGACCAACCAAGTAATACTGATTGATGTCGTCCTTTAGCGACTAAATCGAGGAATTTTGACCATTCATAATCTCGGACAATATTAACTTTTATGTTTATTTTAGCAAGGTCTGCTTGTATCAACTTAGCCATAGTACGCGCATCTGGATTATAGGGTCGCTGAACAGGCATTGCCCATAAATCCATCTCAAAGCCATTACTTAGGTTAGCTTGAGCAAGCAAAGATTTTGCTTTTTCTATAGAGTATTCAGGCGCGTGAATAGTGTCATCATAAGCCCATGAGGTTTTTGGAATAATGGTTGATGCCTTATCAGCTTGTGAGAAATAAACCGTTTCTAATATGGCTTGTTTATTAATAGCATGAGCAATTGCTTTTCGTACCAATTTATTATTAAACGGTGGAATTTTGGTATTGAATCCTAAATAGCCGATATTAAAAGAGGTTTTCTCATCTAACATTAAGTCTGGACGTTGATCTATTTTTTCATGTGCAATGGGGTAGGCAATAATATCGCATTCTTTTGCCAATAATTTAGTCAAGCGAGTATAACTGTTAGGGGTAATATCAAATATTAGCTGTTTCATCGTTGAGTGATGACCCCAATAGTTTTCATGAGGAACATATTTTATATATGAACCTGCGCGATAAGTTTTTAGCTTGAAGGGTCCTGTACCTATAGGATTTGTATCTAGCTGACTTTCCTGATCAACAAGCAACAAATTATCGGCATACTCTTTGGAAAGAATTACGGCAAAATCACTGGCTAAATTGGCAAGAATACTACTGTCAGCCCGTTTTAAATTAAATCTGACGGTATAATCATTAATTTTTTCAATTCCTTCAATTAAATCACCAAATTCAACACTCTGGAAAAAGGGGAATTTGCCACCGGCGCTAATATAATAAGGATGTGTTGTATCAAGGATTCGTTCAAAACTAAAGATCACGTCATCGGCATTAAGGGGGCGGGTTGGGGTAAAGTATGAGGTTTGATGAAATTGAACATTATGGCGTAGGTAAAAGGTCACTTTTTTACCATCTTTGGTGACATGCCAGGACTTAGCCAATGAGGGAATTATTGTAATATTATCAGTGTCATAAGTAATTAGACGGTTATACAATTGATTAGAGGTAACATCTATGGTGACACCAGAAGTAACCGTTTGAGGATTAAAGCCTTCAGGAACCCCTTCACTACAGTAAACAATGCTTTCATTACTTAATGACATATCTTCATCATAACTGCAGCCGTAAAGCGACAATAATCCAAGGAATGCGATCAATAAGCGCATTGTAGAACATTCTTTTACTGACAATAAAACGACCATTGGCGTTTACTCTTCTTCTATCGGACTCGAGTCTAACAAATTATATTTTTTTAAATAGCCTCGTAGTTGATGATAGGTCAATTCCAATGCTTCTGCTGTTTTCTTTTGATTATATTGACAATTTTCTAGTGCTAGCTGAATTAATTCTACTTCGTATTCTTGTGATAGTGATTTTAACGAAAGTGGGAACTCAAGTGTTTGTTTCGTAGAAACCTTCATTGCAGGGGTAGGCTCTGGAGCTAAACTTGGTTCACTAACCGCATTAGTTGTGACACTCACAACTCGATCTTGTGTTTTAACTCGTTGGCAAGGACGATAAGGAGAGTCAAACGGATCAATAACTAACTCGTGCACAGGTAAATGAGGATTATTACTGCGGTACACACTACGCTCTACAACATTTTTTAATTCTCTGATATTACCGGGCCAATGATATTCAAGCAAAGCACGTTTAGCTTTTTCAGTGAAGCCACTAAATAGTTCAAATTCGAGTTCGCGTGCCATATTGATAGCAAAATGTTCTGCGAGCATCATAATATCTTCGACTCGTTCTCTTAAAGGTGGAAGAGTAATTACATCAAATGCGAGCCTGTCGAGTAAATCTGCTCTAAATTCACCGGCTTCTGCCATAGAGGGGAGATCTTCATTAGTTGCTGCAACTAAACGGGCATTGGTTTTTAAACTTCTAGAACCCCCCACTCGTTCATATTCGCCGTATTCAACAACACGTAATAATTTTTCTTGTATCAAACCACTTGTATTCGCTATTTCATCTAAGAATAGCGTACCTTTATCCGCGCGTTCAAAACGACCTTCGTGACGTTTGTTCGCGCCAGTAAATGCACCACTTTCATAGCCAAATAGTTCACTTTCAAGTAAGTTCTCATTTAGGGCGGCGCAATTTAACTTTAAATAATTTTGATCCCAGCGTTTTGATAAGTAATGAAGGCGAGCGGCGACAAGTTCTTTACCTGTTCCACGCTCCCCTATAATAAGGACGGGTTTACTTAATGGAGCCACTTGCGATATTTGCTCTAATACTTCGAGAAAACTGTTTGATTGACCGATTAGATTATCTTGTTGACTGAAGCGTGACATGCTTGACCTAATTATTAGTATATTTCACTAACAAATAGTGTATTTTATTACTCGCCTAGATTGAAGTGTTTTTTTAAAATAAAATAAAGTGAATTAAAACAATAGATTATTAAATATATTAAACTTGGCTTAAAACATGAATAGTAAAGTATAACCACTGACAAGTTTATTATTTTATAGAGGAAGAAGTTATGGGTGTTTTTTCAAGGTTTACCGATATTATTAACTCTAATATCAATAACTTATTAGATAAAGCTGAAGATCCAGCAAAAATGGTTCGTCTTATTATACAAGAGATGGAAGATACATTGGTAGAAGTTCGTTCTTCATCAGCTAAAACGCTGGCGGATAAAAAAGAATTAACGCGTCAAGCATCGCGTTTTGAACAAGAAGCTGAACAATGGCAAGAAAAAGCTGAGCTGGCTTTAAGTAAAGACCGTGAAGACTTAGCAAGAGCTGCTCTTGTTGAAAAGAAAAAATGTGTTGAAAGTTCGGCATCATTAATTGATGAATTATCACATGTTGATGAGCACATCACTAAATTGCAAGATGAAATATCACAATTGCAAGACAAGTTAGCTGATGCAAAAGCTCGCCAAAAAGCTATTATCATGCGAGAAAAAACGGCAAGTTCACGTTTGAAGGTTAAACGTAATATCGATAGTGATAAAGTAAACGATGCATTAAGTCGATTTGATAGCTATGAACGTAAAATTGATGATTTAGAAGCACAGGTTGAATCTTATGATTTAGGTAGTAAATCTTTAGCGGATGAAATTGCAGAATTAGAAGGTGATGAGCATATTGATGATGAATTAGCGCAATTAAAAGCTACAATGAAGTCTAATAAAAAGGCTAAATAAACTTTAAAGCGCGAATTTAGGAGAAAAACTATGGAAGAGATATTAATCGTTCCAGTGATCATCTTTATGTTAGTTGTGGCACCTATTTGGCTGATTTTACACTATCGTAGTAAGAAGCAGATTAGCCAAGGGTTTTCTGAGGAAGATTTTCATCAACTATCCGAGTTATCTGAGTTAGCAGATAAAATGGCTGATAGAATTAAAACATTAGAAGCCATTTTAGATGCGGAGACACCTGATTGGAGAACTAAATTATGACCAATAACCGTCGAGGTGAATTGTTTCGTATTCCAGGTAAAGGCAAAGTAGCAGGCGTATGTGCTGGTATTGCTGATTACTTCGGCTGGGAGCCCTGGTTAGTTAGGATTTTGGTTGTCTCAGGTGTTTTATTAGGTATGGGCTGGTTTGTTGTTATTTACATTGCAGGCTGGTTTATATTAGATAAAAAGCCGGTAAAAAATGACAATATGGCTGACAAAAATACGAGTCAATATGGACACAATCACGCGTCAAAATCTGATGATTTTGTCAGTGAGTCTATCAAGGTTAAATCACGTATTTGGCAGGCAGGGGAGCCACCACAACAAGCTTTTAAAGATATTACGTTAAAATTTAAATCTTTAGAAAAAGAGTTACAGAAAATTGAGCGTTATGTTACATCACCTGAATTTACGGTATCACGCGAAATTAATAAACTGTAACTACTTAGGTGAACAATCGAATTAAAGCGGCATTAGCCGCTTTTTTATTCGCTTAATTTCAGCTAAAACGCTGTTATATTTTCATAAAAGTCGATATTATTTAAAGCAATAGCCTTAAGACAATTAAAAAGTCTAAGATCAAAAATGGATTATTACCTTGGCGTTAATCTCTAAGCAAAAAATTGAAAAATTAAAACGCAAAGCAACTGATATTGTTAATCGAACATTTGATCAGCACATTAACCTTGCTGTTACCGGGTTAAGTCGTAGTGGTAAAACCGCTTTTATCACAAGCTTTGTTAATCAACTGATTACCGAGGGTAGTCACTCTCAATTAGGGTTTTTTAATGTGGTTCATCAGGGCAATTTTATCGCCGCCAAACGAGTTCCCCAAAAGAATTTGCATATTGGTCGCTTTGAATATGATAAAGCAATGGAAGCTTTTAGTGAGCATCCACCTAGCTGGCCAGAACCAACCAATGGCATTAGTGAGTTACGCTTAGCGTTAAGGTATCAGCCACAAGATAGCTTTATTAAGTATGCAACAGATACTGTGACCTTAACCATAGACATCACTGATTATCCAGGGGAATGGTTATTAGACTTGCCCATTTTAAATTTAACTTATGAAGAATGGTCAGAATTCACAACAGAGCTGCTCAATAGTGCTCCCCGGGCGCCTTATGCCCAAGCCTTTTTAGACAAAGTTAATCAGTTGGATCCTTTAGCGCCTGTGGATGAACAACTCCTTGCTGATTTAGCCCATGATTACACCAATTTATTGATGATATTTCGTCATAAACTTGGCTTGTCAGTTATTCAACCGGGACGATTTATTTTACCAGGAGAATTAGCTGATGCGCCTATTTTACAATTTTTTCCCTTTACGAATTTTAATCAGTTAGATAAGGATACTTATCAAAACGCAACCGACGATAGTTTAATTGGAATGTTGAGGGCGCGTTATATTGAATATAAAGAACGCGTAGTTCGGAAGTTTTATCAAGATCATTTTATTCATTTTGATCGACAAATTGTATTGGCTGACTGTTTAACACCGCTTAATAATGGCCCTGATAGTTTTCAAGATTTAACACAAGCGATTAACATGATCATGGAAAGCTTTAACTATGGTCAATCCAGTTTATTTAGGCGTTTGTTTTCACCGCGTATTGATAAATTGTTATTCGCCGCAACTAAAGCTGACCATATCACGCCTGAGCAGCACAGTAATTTAACGTCGTTGCTCAATCAATTGGTGTATAAAACCAAACACGAATTAAGTTTTGACGATATTGAAATGAAAACCTTAGCGATAGCGTCGGTGAAATCTACTAATGTTGGTAAGGCGAAACATCAAGGAGAAGATATTCCAGTGATACAGGGAAATAGAGCGAGTGATGGCAAACTTATTACATTATTTCCTGGTGCTGTTCCTAATAAGTTACCTCAAGCTGATTATTGGCAAAATAATCAGTTCAATTTTATTGGTTTTTCACCTTTAGAACGCGTCAGTAGTCATGAGAGTTTGCCGCATTTACGTATGGACCAAGTGCTACAATTTTTGTTGGGAGATAAAATAAAATGAGTGAAGAAAAAACAAAATACCAACAACAAATTTTATTTGAAGAGCTAGGTCAAAAAACAAAAGAATTACCTATTACCCAAGAACAGGTTGTGATTGAAAACTCACAATGGCAAGCGCAAGACGATGAGGTTGATGAAATAGTAATTACGCCTTTAGAAGAAAGTAAACCCAATTGGTTGTGGCGCACTACAGCACTGGTTTTTTCTGGACTTTTAGTTTATGAAACAGTGGACTTTTTTATTCAAGGTTTTCAGCAAAGCCCATTTATTACCAGTATTTATGCAACATTACTTGGGCTTGTATCAATTATTGCAAGTGGCTATGTACTGAGAGAATACCGAGGATTAAGACAATATAAACAACGCCAATGTTTACAAGAGCAAGCGCAAAAAATTTATCAAGAAGAAACCATTAATACGGCTCAAGAGTTATGCCAAAAAATTAGCGATCAATTACCCTGTGACGTTTTAAGTGAGCAAGCGCAGCCTTGGTCAAGTGAAGAGTATAAAGAATTAACAGATAAAGAATTATTAACCTTATATTCTAGGCAAGTGTTATCTATTGTTGATCAAAAAGCTTTGGATAAAATTAGTAAACATTCCACTGAGGCAGCTGTTTTAGTAGCGCTCAGTCCAATTGCTATTTTAGATATGCTGCTAATGCTGTGGCGTAATACCAAAATGATCAATGAAATAGCGGCACTTTATGGCATGAAAATGAGTTATTGGAGCCGAATTAAGTTAATTAAACAAACCTTTAAAAATATGGTTTATGCTGGCGCGAGTGAATTAATTACCGACATAGGCGCTGATTTACTCGGTGCAGATATGTTAGCTAAATTGTCTGGTCGTTTAGCTCAAGGCTTGGGGGCAGGCATGTTAACGGCTCGCCTAGGGTTAAAAGCAATGCAAGTATGTCGCCCGGTACCTTATCAAGATACACCTCCTAAATTAAAAGAAGTACGAGCTAAGGTGATAGGGCAAATTAAAGCCTTGTTGAGCAAAAAGTCAGTTAGCTAATGCAGTAACTTTGCTTTTATCAATATAAACCATAATAATCAATGAGTTGCACTAACTTACCTCCTCAAGTGTAACTCTTTTGATACAATTACACCAATAGTTCAAAAAATATCCGATTTTCTGCTAGTGCAATTTTATAATAACTCAGTCTATTATAGTAACTAATGTGACAAATTTGTTTGTGTCTCAAGTAAAATAAGTCTATCCCAATAAATTTATAAATAATAAATGGGAAGATAAATGTTAATGAGTTAACTCATTGAGTACTGAATTAGAAGGATAAACCTATGGCAAAGGCAACTAAATATGTTTCACGGGTTGCAGATGAAAACGGTGTCATTGACTGGAGTGATGAAGAAAACAGTATATGGCAAACCTTAATCACACGGCAATTAGCAAATATTAAAAATACGGCATGCGATGAGTACAATGACGGGCTTGCCAAATTAAATTTACCAACAGATCGTATTCCTCAACTTGAAGATGTCAGTAAAGTATTGCGTGCAACAACCGGCTGGGAATGTGCTCCTGTTCCAGCATTGATTGGTTTTGGCGAATTTTTTCGCTTACTATCAGAAAGAAAGTTTCCGGTAGCAACCTTTATCAGAACAAGGGATGAATTAGACTATTTGCAAGAACCTGATATTTTCCATGAAATTTTTGGTCATTGTCCCTTATTAACTAATTCATCTTTTGCTGATTATACTCAAGCTTATGGTCAAATGGGATTGAACGCGAGCAAAGAGCAGCGTGTATTTTTAGCGCGATTATATTGGTTTACCGTTGAATTTGGCTTACTTGAAACAGCTAAAGGACTACGTGTTTATGGTGGGGGTATTATTTCATCACCGAGTGAAACGGAATATGCATTAACAAGTAAAGAGGTAGAACGGAAACAATTAAACGTATTAGATGTGTTAAGAACCCCTTATCGTATCGATATTATGCAACCTATATATTATACCTTAACAAAAGTGAGTGACTTGGACGATATTAGAAAGTATGAAGTCGAAGATATTTTAGCCTTTGTTGAGCAAGCAAAATCGTTAGGCTTACATCCAGCCAAATTTCCACCTAAAGAAGAAAAAATAGCTAGTTAAGGAATGAATTATGTCAGAATTATCAACTCAAAAATGTGAAGCATGTCATGTTGATGCACCTAAGGTTAGTGATGAAGAATTACATCAATTAATGTCGCAGTTACCTGATTGGGTACCTGAAGTAAGAGACGGCATTATGATGTTAGAACGCATTTATACGTTTAAAAACTATAAACTTGCTTGGGCATTTGCTAATAAAGTGTCGGAATTAGCAGAAGCTGAATTTCATCACCCTGCTATTTTATTAGAATGGGGAAAGGTGACAGTAACATGGTGGACCCATGCTATTAAAGGCTTACACAAGAATGATTTTATTTGCGCAGCTAAAACAGATCAGCTTCTGTAATATTTACTTACACACATTAGACAAGCCTCCTATCCTAGGGGGCTTTTTTTTATTGTAACTATTAGTTTACAATAGGCGAAGTTAAATTATACCAATTGGTATTCTTGTTATTTGTTGTAAGAGGATTCGTCATGCGTTTGGAAATTATTTGTCAAGATCGTGTCGGTATCGCCCAAGAGGTTTTAAGGACCTTTGTTGAGCGGGAAATTGATCTTCGAGGGATTGAATTAAAACGCCCAGGACAAATTTATATTCATATTCCTGACTTAGCATTCTCAGAGTTACAGTCTTTTATGCCTCAACTACGTTTAATTGATGGTGTCATTGATGTTAAAACGACAGCTTACATGCCTTTTGAACGAGAACGGCATGAATTAGAAACCTTAATTAAAACCTTTCCAGACCCTTTCATTTCAATTGATGGTAAAGGTAATATCCGCATGCTTAACATGGTTGCATCTCGTACTATCGGGACAAGTGAAAAAGACCTTGTTGGCGAACATGTGAGTAACTGGTTAAAAGGGTTTAATTTTAGTAAGTGGTTAGACTCTAAAGAAGTGCTTGCTCAAACACACCGAATTAAAATTCAAGATGATGATTTTGTTGCTGACATCTTGCCAATACATGTGTCGGATACTGAAGGTGAACAAGTATTAGCAGGAGCAGTGCTAATCTTAAAATCTGAAGCGCGCTTAGGTCAGCAAATTAGCGCCTTTAAACAGGCAAATGAAAATAACTTTACCGGAATTCAAGCCAGTAGTGGTGCTATGCGTAAAGTGATCAGAGAAGCCAAGCGAATGGCATTACTTGACTCATCAATGTTAATTGTAGGTGAAACAGGAACCGGTAAAGAATTAATTGCTCGCTCTTGTCATGCGGCAAGTGATAGGGCAGAACACCCTTTTATGACATTAAACTGTGCATCGCTTCCAGATGAAGCGGCAGAAACTGAATTATTTGGCGCTGGAGTTCCCGGTGGCGAAAATAGTAAACGTGGCTTATTTGAATTAGCTGATGGCGGTACAATATTTCTTGATGAAGTCGGAGAGATGTCGCCTAAATTACAAATTAAATTATTAAGGGTGATCCAAGACGGTATTTTTAGACGAGTGGATGATGAGAGTGAAATCTCCGTTAATGTCAGAATAATTGGTTCAACTAACCATGATTTACTCACTATGGTTTCTCAAGGACAGTTCCGAGAAGATTTATATTACCGTTTAAATGTTTTGGGACTCAATATTCCATCATTACGAGAAAGACGCTCTGATATTATTCCTCTTGCTGAATACTTTATTACTAAGTCGGGCCAACGTATTGGCAAAAGTGCAGTCACTTTATCTGATGACTGTAGAGAATTTATTGAACACTATCCTTGGCCTGGTAATGTTAGACAACTTGAGAATGTTTTAATTCGAGCAGTATCATTAATGGAAGGGAATGTTGTCATGACATCTCACCTTCAATTACCCGCGTATACACGCGAACACGGCTATTTAGAACAAGAGTTTGAAGGGACTTTAGATACTGCCGTAAAAGGCTTTGAAGCTGATTTATTACGTAAGCTTTACCCTGCTTATCCAAGCACACGTCAATTAGCGAAAAAACTTGGTTTAAGCCATACAGCAATAGCTAATAAGTTAAGAGAATACGATATTAATAAAAAAACAGTAAAAATTTAGCACAAACGTTTGTCTTTTCGCATAGTGTTAAGGGAATAACTCAGACAATGTTGTAAACAATAAGCGACAAAGAGGATCAAACTATAGTAGGTGAATAGTTGCGTGTTTGATTATTTTCGCTAAGATTTCAACTTCTTTCTAGTAATTGACTTGGGTGCTTATGAAACTTTATGGTTATTGGCGTTCTACCGCCGCTTATCGTGTACGTATTGCCTTAAATTTAAAAAAATTATCATTTGAATCTATTCCTGTTCATTTAGTCAAAAATGGCGGTGAGCAACATCTTGACGATTATGACAAACTAAATCCAACGCACTTAGTCCCCAGTTTAGTTGATGATCAGCTAGTGCTTAATCAGTCCTTAGCCATCATAGATTATTTAGATGATAAATATCCAGAACATACGATATATCCCCAGACTTTAGAAACAAAAGCACAAGTAAAAGCATTGGCTTATGATATCGCCTGCGAAATTCACCCCATAAATAATTTACGTGTTCAACAGTATTTAGTAAATGAATTAGGGATCACAGAGACGCAAAAAATAGCGTGGAATCATCATTGGATGACACTTGGGTTTACAGCTATTGAAAAAAAATTAGCTCAAATGTCAGGTAAGTATTGTTTTGGGGATACCCTTACCCTTGCTGATATCTGTCTTGTGCCTCAAGTGTACAATGCTAAACGATTTAATCTTGATCTATCAGCGTTTCCACTCATTTGTGCCATCACGGATAGATGTAATACATTGCCTGCTTTTATCGACGCACTACCTGAAAATCAAAGCGATGCTGGTTGATTTGTAAGCAAGATAATTGATTAAATGTATAAAAATATGAATTGCCTATTGCAACTGTATTAAAAAAGCGGTGCAATAGGTGATGCAAAATATTAAGTTACTCCCGTTCAGCGAGAATTAAATAGGTTAGCTTCTCGTCTAAATTTTTCATTTTCAACTAACGAATAGGTAAGTATGGAAAATTCATCTTCAAGTAAACAGAATACGAATTCTACATGGGTGATAGTTGCGCTAGTGGTTATCCTAGCTGTTGCTGTTATTGGCTATTTTTATCAAAGTACTACACCAGAACCTGCGCCTATTGAAGTCGCTCCTATCCCCGAGTCACCTGTGGTTGTAGAAAAGCCCATTGAATATCAACCTAAAAATGAACTTCCTGTTGAGGTTGAACAACCAGAGCAAGAGAGTGCGGCAGTCGCTGAAGAAGTCGAGATTGAACCTGAAATTGTATTACCAACTCTGGATGAAAGTGATCTTTGGATTCGAGCTAAACTCCCTGAAATTACTTGGCGAAATGAGCTATTAAAACTTATTGTCGATGATGATATGGTGCGTCGCTTTGTTGTTTTTACCGATAACTTTGCTCGCGGTAATGTTGCTTATCAGTACAGTATTTTAGTCAAACCAACGGGAAAATTCTCTGCTAAAGAAGAGGATGTTAATGGAGAACATATACTTAAGTGGGATGAAAATGTCACAAAGCGCTTTAGTTTATACGTTGATTTACTCAGAACGATCGATAGTGATTTACTTGTTCAATGGTACGTAGAATTAAAACCACTTATTGACGAGGCCTATAGCGAACTTGGTTATCCTGATGAAGAATTTACTGAAGTGCTACACGAGGCAATTACACGTGTGCTCGATATGGAAATACCGAAAGAAACACTTGAATTAGAAAGACCTAGCGTAATGTACAAGTTTAAAGATCAAGATATTGAATCCTTGAGTGATGCAGATAAGTTATTACTGCGAATTGGTAAGGATAACTTGCTTGTGATTAAGTCTGTTTTACTTGAGATTAACGAAAAACTTTCAAGAACACGCGAGTAAGTTTTTTATGTCTTTTGCTTTACCCAAAAAAATACCTAAGCGAGACAATCAAATTATTAGTCGTTTTTCAACCAAGCTTCTCCATTGGCTTGGTTGGAAAATAGAAGGGCAGCTGCCCAATCGCCACCAATTTATCATTGCTGTGGCTCCTCACACATCGAACTGGGACTTTTTTTTAGGGATCCTAGTCATGTTCAAACTACAACTTAACATCAAATTTCTAGGTAAACATAGTATTTTTGTATGGCCAGTTAAAGGGTTATTAACCTCGCTTGGCGGCATACCGGTGAATCGTGGCCATCGACATGGCGTTGTTGGGCAAATGGTTGAATATTTTGAGCAGAAAGAGCCTTTAGTACTCGCTTTAGCGCCAGAAGGAACTCGGAGTAAAGTTCCACAATGGAAAACAGGTTTTCTTCAAATTGCTTTTCAAGCTAAAGTTCCTGTTGTACCAATTGCATTCGATTTTGCTACAAAAAAAATTATTATCATGGAAGAAGTCACTGTAAATGGAGATATAGAACAAGCAAGAATCGATTTTCAGCAACTATTTACCCATGTTTGTGCAAAAAATCCTCACTTAGCCTAATAACACTGATTTGCCACTTGCAACCGGCTTAGGTATTAGCGATAATCTGCGCGGCTATTAAATATAGCTCATCTATGGTGACCCTTTCGGTCCCCTCGCAATGATACTCTGTGAACTCGGCCAGGTCCGGAAGGAAGCAACCGCAGCAGACGACTCATGTGCCGAGGTGTGGCTGGGAGGGTTGCCACCCAATCTAATTTAATCCATGACTTACACATCTTTTTAGCTTTTTGCTACATGACGGCTCTATGCTCGCTACAAATATTCCTTATCTTTATTGTCTAAATGGTATTTATTACTATCGTAATCAATCTATTTGAAAATCTTTAAGAATGCGCTGTAAGAAAAAAAATTTATCCTACTTACTCTTTTTCTATCTGGTCTTGTTTGCATTTGAAGTACAGCTCTATCGGTTATTATTATTGTGATCAAAGTCACCGTTAATATAGGTATTATCTTAACGGTGAGGCAATTTTGACTTAATTAACAACGTATGGAAATTTCTGTCAGGGGGACATTTTTGATGTGCCTGTCGTTATTATTTTACGAATAAAGAGTTATTACTTTAAAAAAAGTGAAAAAATAACAAAACTTAAATCGCTATTTAAAAAAGCAAGTGCTAACTTTATGTTACTAAAAGATAGCTCAACTCAGCGTGAGCTTAACAAAACTGTTTAAGATAGAGTTTAATTTGAATATTCCAGATATCCCTAATAATCACGCACTTGCGATGTTACTTATTACTGTTGTTGCGTTATATTTTTTTCGTCGTGACGACATTCCACTAGAAACCTCTTCATTAGCTGTATTAGTTATTTTATGTTTAGTGTTTACTGTTTTTCCATTTGAGGTAGATGGTAAGCATCTAGAACCAGCATCGTTGTTTTTCGGTTTTGGTCATGAAGCCTTAGTGACAGTATGTGCTTTAATGATTATCGGGCATGCACTTGTTCGAACGGGGGCCTTGGTACCCGTGGGGCGAAGTTTGGCTAAGCTTTGGAAGATTAGTCCGGCGTTATCCTTACTGATAACCCTTATTATTGCTGGCGCGTTGAGCGCTTTTGTTAATAACACACCGATTGTTGTGCTGCTGTTGCCTATTTTAACGAATGTGGCACTTCGTACCAATACGGATACTTCTCCTATGCTATTACCTATGGGGCTGGCAACGTTAGTGGGTGGAATGACAACTACCATAGGTACTTCAACAAACTTATTAGTTGTGAGTGTGGCAAGTGATATGGGACTGCCTAGAATGGGCATGTTCGACTTTAGCTTACCTGCGGTTATTGCCGCTACTATTGCTGTTGCGTATCTTTGGATTGTTGCGCCTAAACTTTTACCGAAAAGATCACCGTCATTACCTGATACCTCACCTCGACTTTTTAGCGCTTATTTAAATATTAACGAAGATAGTGTTGCTGTTGGAAAATCGGTGTCAGAAGTTTTGAAATTGACAGATGATCAGATGAATATAGAGTCTATTCAGCGGAGTCCTGATTATCGAAATATTGTTTCTTTACCTGATACTATTTTAAAAGAGGGAGATCGCATACACGTAAAAGATTATCCTGATCAACTCAAAGAGTTTGAATCTGTGCTTCATGCTACTCTTTTTTCTGGCAGTCATAAGGTAGACGATGACAACCCACTAAATGCTGAAAAACAAATGTTAGCTGAAATTGTTGTGATTCAAGCATCTGGATTAGTTGGTAAAACATTAAAACAAGTTCAATTTGCCAAACGTTATGGTATTTCTGTTATTGCATTGCATAGAGACGGTAAAGCTATGGATATTGGCCGTAAAAGTTTAGGTCATATCACTATTTTTACTGGGGATGTGTTATTAGTTCAAGGTGACGGTGAACAAATTGCAGAGTTAAAAGAAAGTCGAGGTTTTTTAATTATCGATGGGGCGTCAGATCTGCCACAATCTAAAAAAGCACCGGTTGCCTTGTCTATATTATTTGTTGTTGTCTTTCTTGCTGCTATAGGTGTATTACCTATCGCTATTAGTTCCATGTGTGGTGTCTTAGTTTTATTGGCGACTAAATGTTTAGATTGGGGAGAAGTGTCATCTGCCTTAAGTAGCCAAGTGGTACTGATTGTTGTTGCTTCTTTAGCTTTAGGCTCTGCAATGATGCAAACAGGAGGGGCTGAATATATCGCACAGCTGTTTGTTGCTTTAGCATTTGATTTACCTCCTGCGGGGATACTATCAGCATTAATGTTGTTGCTAGCTCTGTTAACGAATATTGTTTCAAATAATGCTGCTGCGGTTATTGGTACACCTATAGCCATCTCAGTAGCAAGTCAGCTAAATGTGCCCGTTGAACCTTTTATTCTTGCGGTGTTATTTGGCGCTAATTTAAGTTATGCCACGCCTATGGCATACAAAACCAATATATTAGTAATGAATGCTGGAGGATATCAATTTTCTGACTTTATCAAAGTTGGGGTGCCATTAATTCTATTAATGTGGGTTACCTTGTCATTTCTACTGAGTTGGTTATATCTATAATTTGTTTAGCGTCTGTTATCACTCAGGTTATTTGAGTAAAGGTAAGTGTGATAACTTGATTAAAGTGAAGGATACATAAAAAAAAGTAACTTATTTTTTTTAGTATCCTTTCATTTAACTAGTATTTCTAAACCAAATTCTGCATTTTCAATGAAGTTATAATTATTATTACTTTTTATCAATAAAACCCTTATTTTAGTTATGGTTAAACACTACCTATTTGTCATATAATATCGGCAAAGTAAACCACATAAAAGAGATTACAATGGCTGCGTTTGGTACTGTATTTATGCCTCGAATGATTCAAGCTGCTTTTACCGATAATGCTTGGGGTGAAAGTAAAATAGTTCCTTCAGATAAAATTGAATTACATCCAGGAGCGCATGTACTTCATTATTCAAGCACGTGTTTTGAGGGGTTAAAAGCTTTTCGTCATGAAGATGGCTCTGTTTACCTTTTTCGGATGGATGCAAATATTGAGCGGATGAAACAAAGCTCAAAATTATTAAGCTTGCCTGACTTTGAAGCACCGATGCTGAAAAAAATGATCATTGATATTGTGCGTGAATTTGCAGATGAAACGCCTTTACCTCCTGGCTCTATGTATGTACGACCCACTCACATCGGTACTGAAGCAGCGATTGGTAAAGCGGCTGTTCCGTCACTAACGTCATTATTATATGTATTGCTATCACCAGTGGGAGATTACTTTGCTGGCGGTTCAACGTCATTGCGTATTCTACTTGAAGAAAATGGCATGCGTTGTGCCCCCCATATGGGAATGGTGAAAAGTGGTGGTAATTATGCGAGTGCGTTAGCCCCTATTTCAGCAGCACGAGAAAAGCATCAAGCCGATCAAATCTTATTTTGTCCTGGTGGCGATGTTCAAGAGACAGGTGCTGCAAACTTTATTTTGATCGATGGTAATGAAATTATTACCAAAGCACTTGATAGCACGTTTTTACATGGTGTTACCCGACATAGTATATTAACGATTGCTAGAGATTTAGGGATGACAGTGACAGAACGTGATTTTACTGTCACGGAGTTGCTAGAGCGATCAGCTAAACCAGGCACAGAAGCCGCACTTTCTGGCACAGCAGCCGTGCTAACACCCGTAGGTACTTTTATACATAACGATAAAGAGTATAAAGTAGGCACAGGTGAAGCTGGACCGACAACAATCAAGTTGCGACAAGCATTAAATGACATTCAATGGGGTAAAGCAGAAGATACCCATGGTTGGTTAACTAAAGTCGAAGGTTAGTTTCTATTAAATTTTCAGCTTCCTATTGTTTTAATTTTTTAGGAAGCTGGTTATTTTCCTCAATTGGTTTTAAAGCCCGCTTACTCAATATCTAATCTTATTAACCTGTTTCAGTGTTTAACTGAAGTAAAGGTTGCATCATTATTAATTTCAAATACAGCAGTACATACTGTTATACTGCGCACTTATAACACGCTTTAACTTTCTAACAATGTTAAAGACGTATTGTTATTTTTTATCTCTGAGGTTCAGTCTTAATGTCATTTTCAACTTTCAATCTATGTGAGCCGCTTTTACGAGCTATATCTGAATCAGGATATTCTGAACCTACGGCTATTCAATCTAGGGCTATTCCTGAGATTCTAGCGGGTAAAGATATTATTGCAGCAGCCCAAACCGGTACAGGTAAAACAGCAAGCTTTGCTTTACCTATATTACATAAATTGAGCCCATTTTTTACAGGAAAAGAACGTAAATTACGGGGTAAACGTATTCGAGCCTTGATTTTAACGCCAACACGAGAATTAGCCTCGCAGGTTGAACAAAGTATTGCTGAGTATGGCAAGTATTTAGACCTTAATTCGATGGCAATGTATGGCGGTATCGATATGGACGCTCAGAAACAAAGTTTAATCTGGGGCGTTGATATTGTTGTTGCCACACCAGGACGTTTGTTAGATATGGCACACCAACGGGCATTACATTTTGATGAGTTAGAGGTGCTCGTTTTAGATGAAGCCGATAGAATGCTTGATATGGGCTTTATTGACGACATTAATAAAATTATTGAACGTTTACCAAAGGAAAGACAAAACTTATTATTTTCAGCGACTATTTCTCAAAATGTAAGAGCATTAGCTAAAAGGGCGATTAATGACGACGCGGTAGAAATAACCATTAAGTCGAATAGTGCAACCACGGCTAAGATAGATCAATGGCTTGTGACGGTGGACAAAGGTAATAAATCAGCGCTATTAAGTTATTTGATTAAAGAACAAGCATGGGATCAAGCACTGATCTTTATAGAAACAAAACATGGCGCTGCTAAATTAGTTTCTCAACTAGAGAAACGCGGGATTCATGCCGAGTCTATTCATAGCGGAAGAACACAGGCGGTAAGAGAGCAAATACTAGCCGATTTCAAATCAGGTAAAATTAAATTTTTAGTCGCCACAGCGATAGCGGCTCGTGGTATTGATATTGATGATTTAACGCGAGTTGTTAACTACGATTTACCTGACCAAGCTGATGACTATATTCATCGCATAGGACGAACAGGGCGAGCGGGAGCAAGTGGTGAAGCTATTTCATTCGTGGCAAAAGATAATTTTAGAAACCTTTGCGCTATTGAAAGTCGACTTGGTCATGTTATTGTTCGCAAAGAGTTTGATGAGTTCCCTGTAAAAAAAGTCGTCCCTATTTCTATTTTAAACTTTGTACCTAAACATAAACGCTAGGTACCCATTTTTATAAATCAACAAGTAAGGTGTATTAATGAACCCTGTTATTGCAATATTAAAAGAACATAATGTGACAGATGAACAAATAAAAGAGGTTTTTCAGGCACTCACTGAAAACCCTATTATGGCGATGAACACAGTTCAGCAACTTGGTATTCCACAAGAAAAATTACAATCGTTAATGATGTTATTAATGCAAAACCCTGACTTAATTAAAGAAGCGGTTGATGAACTAGGGTTAGATTTTTCAAAAGTAGAACAAGCAAAATATAAATTACAATCGTAATTTATCACGCAAGTTATTGCCGATAGTGCATATTTATTATTAGGGTATGAGCAATGCCCTAATATCCCATTGCGTATTTAGTACAAACGACCTTGCACTATGTTTATAACCTCAGTATCCTACGCGACTTTTTACAGGCATTATCTCAATTGGCTATAAGGGGTTGAATATTGATGATTGGTTTTGATTACGGTACGTCAAATTGTGCAGTGGGTGTCATGGCAAATGACCAACCGGAAATACTACCACTAGGTCAACATGGGCGTTTTATTCCATCAACTTTATATTCACCAAGTAGAGATATTATTTCTCATTGGCTCTATCAACGATTATCTGATCCGGAAAAAGTTACTTTTAAGGATCAAAGATCGTTAGCTTTACAAAAAGGGCAAAGTGCCGCCAGAGAGTTAAACTTAGATGGTATTTTACCTGAGTTATCTTTCGGAGATCTTGCCTTGCAGCAATATTTAGAAGATCCGGATGAAGGTTACTATATAAAATCCCCTAAATCTTTTTTGGGGGCTAGCGGTTTATTACCAGCACAAATTAGCTTGTTTGAAGACATTGTAGCGGCAATGATGAGTAACATTAAAACCCTTGCCGAACAACACCAACAAGGTGAAATATCCAAAGCGGTTATTGGACGACCTATTAACTTTCAAGGCTTGAAAGGGGAAGAGAGTAATCGTCAAGCGATTAATGTGCTAACCAATGCGGCTAAACGTGTTGGATTTAAGCAGGTAGAGTTTCAGTATGAGCCTGTTGCCGCCGGTTTTGAATATGAAGCGTCATTAACGCAGACACAAAAAGTATTAGTGGTTGATATTGGCGGCGGAACTACCGATTGCTCAATGTTGTTAATGGGACCTGATTTTATTAAAAGTACAGACAGAAAAGAGCAATTATTAGCGCACAGTGGTATTCGAATTGGCGGTAATGATTTCGACATTCAACTAGCACTTAAGGGAATTATGCCTAGTTTTGGTATGAACGGTTTCCTTAAATCAGGTAAACCTATGCCTGTGAATAGCTTTAATCAGGCGGTAGCTATCAATAACGTTAATGAACAAACGGAATTTTATCGTCAAAGTAATCGTCTTTATTTAGAACAACTTCAGCGAGATGCTGCTGAACCAGAAATATTTTCACGTTTACTACAGGTTTATGATCATAAATTGAGCTATCGTTTAGTAAATGGTGCCGAACAAGCCAAAATTGGTTTAACAGACCAAGCGATAGAGGAAATTGTATTAACGGATATCGCCGATGGTTTAACCGTTGAGGTCTCGCGCGAGTTAATGCTTGACGCAAGTACAAGCCAGCTACGTCAAATTAGTATAATGATGGAGGAAGCGGTTAAACAAGCAGGTTGTAAGCCGGATGTTATTTTTGTTACAGGCGGTACCGCAAAATCACCTGTTTTAAGTCAGTTTTTATCCAGCCAAATGCCAAATATACCACTCATTGTTGGTGATCATTTTGGTAGCGTAACCGTTGGTTTAGCACGTTGGGCAAAACGCATATTTACATAAAGATGTCGGTAAATGAGTACAAGTTCACTTGTGTAGGGAAGAGGTATGAATAAAAAAGTATCGGCTGTAACTCAAGAACAAGCATTAAAAGTTGCCAAAGGTATTCAGAAAAAAGGTCAAACGAAAGAGCAAACAAAACTGATTGCTCAAGGAATTGAAAAAGGCATTGCTGAGTATAAAAAGCAACAAAGTAAGAAATCACGGGAAAGAGATAAACAACGTAAAAAATCGATTAACATACATCACGAAACAAGATCTGAAGTTGAGCAAGAAACACCTGAACGTATAAGTTTTAATCTATTACCTTGGTGTTTATTAGCGTTGAGTTGGATCGGTTTTATTCTTTTTATCAATATATATTAATTGTAAGCGACTTATAATTTTTAGGAAATTCAATGTCAAAGTTCTTTTATCGCGGTACACCTGATATCATGGGAAAGTACGGAAAAAACGATTACCAACCTAAAAACAATGTCAAACTTGGTTCTAAAGCCAATCCATTGTCGTTAGTAGTACCCACAGAAGCACGAAAACTAGCAATAGAAGCACTTCTAACTGAGCATGACTTAGCTGGAGTGATTGATATTGATGCCGCTCAAGAGGAAAACCTCATTGAACTGGATGCTGTGCTTAATAAACCCAAAACCCAGCGCTTTGATAAAGTACCAGAACGTAACGCACCTTGTTTGTGTGGTAGTGGAAAAAAATATAAAAAATGCTGTGGTTAACGGTTAAATAAGAGAGAAAATTAAACAATTAAGTGATCATTTATTAATGATCATTATTGATGAACAACTAAAATAGCAGAAAGCTATTTTGATTATTTAAGGTAGAGAAAATGAAAGCTCCTTTATTTGACAGTATTATTAGTATTTCACAAAATATTGCTGATGCATCAGCAAATAATAATGATGACGCGCGCGAAGAGCATTATAAAACGTTGATCAAATTGTGTGCAAAAAATGAAAACACACCTCAAGATCATCCTTTACAATGGGAAGCTTTGGCTGATTTCACTCTTGATAGCGAGCAGTCTATCGATATTTATCAAAAAGGACTCGATTGTGCCAAGCGTTTAGCGCTCGTTAATGCTAATGCATCTATTTTGTTATCGATGGCAATGCGTTTTCAAGAAATGGAAAATATCGAAAAAACTAAAGAATATGCAACAATGTCATTTGAGTTATTAGCACAAGTAACTAATGATGAATTAAAAGCGGATATTGAAGAATTTTTTCAGAGCTTATCGTAAAACACTAATGTGTTATTTTGATAGCTGATAGTCGCTGCAAATAAATTAAGATTAAGGGTTATTGTTTAGCTTGTTTAGTTAGATAAAATACAATAACCCATTACACGTAAAACCAAATCATAAAGAAGTGGCAAGCCGCTCCCCCTAGTACAAAAAGATGCCATATTGCATGATTAAATGGAATTTTATGATTAAGATAAAAGAATACCCCAAGTGTATATACCCCTCCACCTAAGGCCAATAATATTAGCCCATTTGTTGCAAGTTGTTGAGATAAGTCACTGATCACAGCAAGGGATATAAATCCCATCCCTAAGTAAGTGGCTACTGAGAGTATTTTATATTTAGCGCCATACTTGAGCTTAAATAAAATACCTGCTAATGCTATTCCCCAAACTAATGCAAACATACCTAAGCCTAAATCACCTTGTAGAGTGATTAAAGTTAATGGTGTGTATGTACCGGCAATAAGCACATAGATAGCGCAATGATCGAGTAACTTAAACAGGCGTTTTGCTGAGGCACTTTTGACGCCATGATATAAGGTAGAAGCAAGAAATAATAAGACTAAACTGACACCGTATAGTGTAACGCTTGCAAGTCTTATCCAGTCATCAGTACTTGCTTGGTTGATTAATAAAACCAGAGCAAGCACACTTAGAATAGCTCCTAGGCCATGACTTAAGGTATTGGCTAGTTCTTCAGCAGGTGAATATTGAGACGTTTGAGCAACCATCATAAATTGTATTTAGAATTTTAAGTGAACACGTGTAAGCTCAAATAATATCAGACAAGTGTATTTATTGATACTCTTTCATTTCTACATATGAGCTATTCTTATGAATAACCTTTATTTTGGTGCATTTGCATACGGGTTTGATGGGGTTGAACTTGGCTCATCATGCTTATCTTGTTGATAATGGCTTGATTTATTCACCCTACGATGACTTGAATTATTATCCCGCTTTTGGAAAGGCTCTCGTTCTTTTGGAGGAGGAGCTTCTCCCGGAATTAATACTTTTGGCTCTCTAGGTTTTTGATGTAGTGGAATAACGCGTTTTCGAGGCGTAATTTCATACTGAGTATCATCAGCTTTAGGTAAGTTTTTAAATGTGTATAAATAAAAACGTTCCATTTTCTCACGCGCCCACTCTGTTTTCTTGAGAAACTTGAGACTAGATGCAATGCTTGGTTTATTTTTAAAACAATTAATATTGGTATATTCAGCTAAAATCTCAAAACCATAATGGTCAACTAATTCATTGAGGAGAGTTTCGAGCTTAAGCCCGTGTAAAGGATTATTTAATTGTTCGTCGATAGTACTCATAAAATGCTTAACAGTAGTAACAGTTAACGATAATTATATACTAATAAATACTTTTAGTATTCCTGAACATGACGATCTTAATGATTGTGAATATAAAATAATAAATATAAGTGTTGCTTATTTTTAAATAGTCTCTATAATTCGCCTTTGTTCGACATATCGCCTCTCGATATTGTGAACGACTATCCATAGCGATAGTATTGTGTATTGCCTTTCCTTGATCCAGTCAGTCATCACTAAAATTTGTCAGCTTTATTTAAACAATTTTTAATCATCTTTTTTTTGATCTTAGTAAATTAAATAATAAAGCTCTTTTACAACCATTTGGTTAATGTGAGTTTTTATGTCTTATATATATGACGGAACACAGATCCGTATAGTGCACCCAGTGCATTCAATTTCTGTGAATAAACAAAATGTGGTCATTACAGACCAGTCAGGTTCTACGCGAGTAAAATTTGCTAATGTAAATGATTCTAAGCAGTTTCTAACTTGGTTATACCAAAGCTAGAACGAATGAGGCGCTGTTGTGAAGACAGCGCTTTATCAAACAATGTTGGTTATTTTAATACAATCAAAATAACTCTTACCTGAGTTACCCTCATACTTTATTGTCTTACCTTTTTTGTCTTTTTACCTACTTATCCTGTTGTCATTCAATTTTAACAAACTTTAACTTAGAACATATGTAAGTGTTTATATGCTGTGATAATGGCGATGTTAATTTTATTTATGTATTGATCCGCAAGCGAATACATTAATTTCTAGCTTATTAATTCTAGACTTTATGATGGTGATACCTACATTTGATTGATTTTTGTTTGGTTTAGTCATCAATAAGGCTAGTTTCGATTGAAGTAAAGTATCAAGATAAATGAAAAATAGCGTTAAGATTAATAAGCTAATGGGTAAATAGACTAATGAGTAAACTACCTCTTCGATATTAATTAAATTGAGTACTATGGGAATAACTATTATTAATGTAGCCAATAGTCGGTAAATAACCATAATCGAGAGCGTTAGCATGTGAATGTCCTTTGAATAATCTGCCCTTAAGTACAGGACATAGCCTACCGAGCTTTTAGAGGTGCATCAAAGGGATTATATTCACGCTATTGGTGAATCTGGTTCATCTATTTTTGTGATTGTATCAAAGTAATGGCGTCATATTTGGCGACTTAACTAACCAGCTTAAAAAACATTGTATATCGTGTCTGTTGATATCTTCTTCACGATATATTGCGTAAAGTGACATATTAAAAGGAAATACTTCTTTGAATGGATTGATTAAAATCTTTCGTTCAATTAATGAGTTTTCAATAGGCATTAATGCTAAAGCTAAACCTAAGCCTTGTTCTGCAGCATGCAATGTAGCTTCATAATTATCAAAAGTTAAGCTGTGCTTAAATGTTTGGTTTTTCATCCCCGCAGCATTAGCCCAACGTTGCCAAATACTGTCCATATACGATAAATCAATTAACGGAACGTTATTAATTTGCTCAATAGATGTCAGTTGATGTTTGTCTGCAAAATCAGGAGAACAAACTGAAGTAATATTGAGGTCGAGTAATTTCCGATTAACCGTATTAGTTGAGTCACCATGGCCAACTCTAATGGCTAAATCGTACTCTTCATCACGTAAATCAACAAGATTCATGCTGGTTGCAAGTCTTATGTCTATATCTGGATGCGCACTTTGAAATAAACTTAATTGTGGAATAATGACATTACTAGCCATGGTAGGAAAAGTGTTTATTTTTAGACTAGGAGATGAGAATTTATTCTTGACCTTTTTAGTCCCTGTTTCTATAAGTGTCAGTGCCTGCTGTACATAAGTTAAATACATTCTCCCTGCGGTATTTAACATGACACCTCTACTTTTTCGGACAAATAAAGGAAAGCCAATATGGGCTTCGAGTGTTTTAATTTGGTGACTGACAGCGGAGGGAGTAATAAACAGTTAATCACTCGCTAGTTTAAAGCTTTCATGACGGGCACAGGCTTCAAAAATATTAAGTAAATGTAAAGCAGGAGTTGTTTTTGCCATTATATTTTATTCTATGTCGTTAGTAGCAAAACACCATAAACGATTTTAACTAATAGATGAATATAATTTATGCAAACAATGGTAAAATTTATTTTAATTCTCGTTGTGGTTGAATATTCCCTTTCAAGCGAGGAAAATAACGTCATAGAATCGCAGTTACTAGGACAATCATGACAAAAATGCCATATCCTATCGGTTTACCCGGTATAAAGTGGGGCGCTGAGGAAAAACAATCTTGGTTAGCAAAGCAGTCCGTTAAGCGGAGTTATTTAGATGATGTTGTTTCTCAAATCAATCAACTTGCTAATGCTTTTGATATTGAACAATATGGCGCACTGTCGTATGAGCATAACCATTACCCTCTCTTTGTTTTAAAATCGCTGCAATGGGATGATAATAAACCGACTGTATTAATTACAGGAGGAGTGCATGGTTATGAAACCAGTGGTGTTCAAGGAGCGCTAAGGTTTAGTGCCACCCAGAGCTCCCACTATCAATCTCATTTTAACTTTTTAGTGGTGCCTTGTGTTAGTCCATGGGGCTATGAAACGATTAATCGTTGGAACCCTAAAGCAATCGATCCTAATCGTTCTTTTTATCCACAAAGCCCAGCAGAAGAAGCAGCCTTACTCATGAAATATATTTCTGGGTTTAATATTAATGTGCATATTGATTTACATGAAACTACAGATACGGACAATAGTGAATTTAGACCGGCATTAGCGGCTCGTGATGCGGTTACCCATGATAATTGGAATATCCCTGACGGCTTCTACTTAGTTGCAGATACGACTAAGCCTATGCCTGATTTTCAGCAAGCAGTTATTCAAGCGGTTGAGAAGGTTACTCACATAGCACCCGCAGATGATAACAATAAGTTGATTGGTGAAACTGTTCAGCAGTGGGGTGTGATTAATTATGCTGCTAGAGATTTAGGTTTGTGCATGGGATTAACTGATGCCGAATACGTCACTACAACTGAAGTTTATCCTGACAGCCCTAGATCTGATGATGAAAATTGTATTTTAGCGCAAGTGGCTGCTGTGACTGGCGCGCTTAATTTTGTCATTGACCAAGGCTAAGCATTAGTAATAAAGTGAGGGCTTGCAATAATTGTAAGTCATGGTATTTTCGCAACATTAAACAATTTAAAGGTAATTATTGTGCCAAAAGCAAGTGAGATTAAAAAAAATGCAGCCATTGAACATAATGGTAAAGTATTTATTGTAAGAGATATAGAACGTTCAGTGCCTCAAGGGCGTGCAGGCGGAAGCTTATACAGAATGCGTATGTATGATGTTGTAACCGGTGGAAAAACAGACGAAACATTTAAAGCAGACGAAATGCTAAATTTTGCTGATTTAAGTCGACGAGCGTCAATGTTTTCTTATATTGATGGCGATGAATATGTTTTTATGGATAATGAAGATTACACGCCATACAACATTAATAAAGAAAGTATCGCAGAAGAAGTACTTTTTATAAATGAAGAAACACAAGGTTTACAAGTAATTATCGTTGATGGTACTCCTGTAGGCGTTGATTTACCGTCAAGTGTTGAGCTAGATATTATCGAGACTGACCCGTCAATTAAAGGTGGCTCAGCAACGGCACGAACTAAGCCTGCAATTTTATCAACTGGATTAACTGTACAAGTACCTGAACATATCTCTACTGGTGATAAAATTAAAGTGAATACCGAAGAGAAGAAATTTATGGGGCGTGCTGATAAATAACCAGTAACCTATTTTAATTATTAAAGGGTATGTCAGTTACTGGCATACCCTTTTTTATGCCTAGCTATTTTGTCGGTTGATCTTTTTTATACGATTCAAAGTTAATTTCTTCAACTTTAAAACTGTTTAAAAGCGTGGTTAACATAAATAAGGCGATAATTTGAAAATATAATGTGTTGATCATAATTTCCGCATAATTATATTGATAGATATTCACCCATGAATGCATCATTAAATAGAGGTTCATAAAGATACTGATAAAAACAAACGAAGCAATTGAGAATTTTGTTTGCTTAAAGCGATTCTCTACACTTTGGAAAGGATCCCGTTTTTTACCATAGATATTTACGGCAGCCATGACAATAAATAGCGTATTAGCTAATGTGACCGCGGCTAGTTTGATGATGAAGTCTTGTGTAAATGAGAAGTTGTTGATCGCAAATTCAAAGGCGATAAATGAAAGATAAACAACCACGGCAAGTATAATATAGGATGTTGAAATATAATCAGATAAGCGACGAGGTTGTAACTCGGCACTACGGCTGCTTTGTTGATATAATTCTCTCATTAACTTCAATTGCTTGTAACAAAGCACCTCTAAAAAGATGATTGGTAAATATTGAATCATTCCATAAAGTAGTGGAATATCATCGAGTACATTTAAGTGGGTCTTATAATCCTCGGGGATGATGCCATAGTTAATGATCAAGCCAATACCGATAACAATACATAGATAGTTAAGCCATAAATATTGATTTTTAATACGAATAATTTTTTCAGGGCAAACTGGATATAACTTAGGATATTCGTCTGCCGGATAGTGGCTTAATACAAAATCTATCCGTTGAGTTATTTTTTTGGGGTAATAATATGATAATAATCCAATTTGACTACAGAATAACATTAATAACAACATGGTAATAAGCATGTAACTCTCCTTAATTTTTATAATTATTCATGACATTATTAAAAGCTATTCTTAGTTCAGAGTCTGTTGCTCCAGAATCCTTTAATAGCTTAATTGCTTCTGCTAATTTTTCTGTAAAAAAATGATTGAGATCTAATTTACAATGTTGTTTAGCTTCTAAATGTACAAAAGTGCCTCTATATCCTTTCGCTTGGATAATACAATCTCTTTCGAGTAAGCGATAAGCTTTAGCGACTGTTTTACTATTGATTTCTAAGTCATTAGCTAATTGCCTGATTGACGGTAATGGATCGCCAGGTTTTATTTTTTCATGTAATACCGCTTCTTTGATTTGTTCAACCAATTGAGCAAATAACGGCGTTGCATCATCAATATCAATTATGACTTTCATTAAGCTAATACTTAGTTGTACCATATGGTCCAATGGTACATGTATTTTATCCGGTTTGACAAGGTTTTTATTTGCTTGGGCAAAACTAAAAATTACATGGATGTCGTTTTTAATGAGGATTTTTAAACTTTACTCATGTTTTTCAGTAATTTTTTATAGATAATCTCTTGATAAAAATACTAAAAACTGTCAGCGTAGACATTTGTTTTTAATAGACGCTTAATCTAGCGGAGAGACGTTTTGGCCGGTACAAGTTTACTCGCATTAATTGATGATATTGCCACATTACTTGATGATATTGCGGTATTGTCTAAAGTAGCTGCAAAGAAAACCACAGGTGTTTTGGGGGATGATTTAGCCTTAAATGCAGAACAAGTTTCTGGGGTTAAAGCCGATAGAGAATTGCCTGTAGTCTGGGCAGTGGCCAAAGGTTCTTTTTTAAATAAACTTATTTTAGTACCAGCGGCTTTGCTTATTAGTGCGTTTGCACCGGTATTAATTACAGTACTTTTAGTGATTGGTGGTTTATTTCTTTGTTTTGAAGGTTTTGAAAAAATCGCTCATAAATTTTTACATGCAAAAGAAGAAATTGAACATCAACATCAAGAAAAAATAAAGGCTTATGCTGATGAAAAAGTCGACTTAGTCACACTTGAAAAAGATAAGATAAAAGGGGCGATTCGTACCGACTTTATTCTTTCTGCAGAAATCGTTGTTATTGTCTTAGGCACAGTACAGGAAGCTTCATTTACCAATCAAATTATTGTGTTATCTGCACTAGCCATTGCTATAACTATTGGTGTGTATGGTTTGGTAGCTGCTATTGTTAAATTAGATGATGTTGGCTTATACCTGCTGAGAAAATCAGTGTCAGGTCGATTTAATGCCTTGCAACGAAGTTTTGGCAGAGGTTTATTAATTTTTGCTCCAATATTAATGCGCACCTTAGCAGTTGTTGGCACTATCGCCATGTTTTTGGTTGGAGGTGGTATTTTAACCCACAGTTTCAGTTGGCTGCATCATTTGATAGAAAGTGTGGTAGGGGCATCGACGGAATTGTTAGGCGATTTGGCGAACATGTTAGTGCCCATTTTAGCGGATGGTATTATTGGCGTTCTTGCAGGAGCTATCGTTTTATTACTTATTTCATTCATGAAAAAATTCAAGTAAAAGGGTTATCTTTACTTGGTAAGTAAACGTTGAATTTCAACATGGGAATGATATCTTATCTTTATCTATCCCATACTAAGTTAGGGAAATATTATGGCATTAACGGCGCGAGATTACGCACAAAGAGCACAGCAACTTTGTGCATTACCTGACGTTTATCTAAGATTAAGAGAGATTCTGGATGATGAAAATGCCAGTTTAACTGAAATTGCAGATGTTATTATTTTAGACCCTGCATTGTCATCAACCTTACTCAAATTAGCCAATAGTGCTTTTTTTAATTTTCCAAGAAAAATAGATTCAATATCAAAAGCATTGATGATACTTGGCCTTAAAGAAGTTGGAACATTAATTAATGTCTATGGCACTACTCAGGCATTTTCAAATCTTGATGCAAATGTGATTGATTTGGATCGTTTCTGGGAAATAAGTGTCGACTGTGCATTGTTGTGCAAATTTTTGGCTAAAAAGAAAAAAATCACTGGTAGTGAAGGATTATTTTTATCAGGTTTACTCCATAATCTGGGATTACTCGCCATGATTCAAAGTGAAGATAAAAAAGTGATTTATTGTGAACAATACGATAGCGAAGAGCCTCCTTGGCAGAAGCAACTAGATGTTTTTGGTTTTACCTTTGCTGATGTCACCGCTGAGTTATTAAGCTTATGGCAACTTCCAGAGCATATTATAAAACCCATCAGGGAATACCATAGTGCGTATAGTCAAGAATTGTCTGCGGCGAGCTCTTTACTCTATATTACATCACGACTTGCGTTAATAAATTCACATCCAGGTATGTATTCGAAAAAAACATTTTTAGGCCCGCACTTAGTGAAAGAGCTAGATATTAGTATGGATGATATCAACGAGGCGATTGATTTTTGTAATGCTGAAGGATTAGCCATCATGTCTACATTAAAATTAAAAAATAACGGTTAGGTAAATTAATCATCGCTAGGTTTCATAGGTGGCATCACTAATCTATGAAATTGCTGAGTGGGGAATAAGTCGTTAGCCTATTTTCTCAACCGCCCTAATTGGGCGGCGAGAGAATAATATAAGTATTAAGGGCGATCTTGCAATCGACGTTTTTTAAAGTCTGAATCGGCCTTCCATTTCGGCCAATCGCCGTTATCGGCTAGCTGGGCTGCAATATCGATTAATAATTCAATATCTTGTTTTACACCACCTAATGACCAATCTGCTGAGTAATCATCTGCCTCTTTATGATACTTATAAGTGATGTAGTCTGGATCTGTATCACCTAAACTCATAAATAATAAGCTTGGCACCCCTTGCTTAGCGAGTGAGAAGTGATCGGAACGGAAAAATAAACCGTTTTGAGGTCGAGGATCCATTTTTACTTTCCGAGCTTGTTTGCTGGCGGCTTTTGCTAAATAATCTTCCATTTCAGATAAGCCTTTACCATATTGTAAAATGTAATCAACGCCATCAAGTACATTCATACCATCAATATTTAATAGGGCCACCATCTGTTTAGTTGGAATTATACTCCCATTAGCAAATTGCTCAGAGCCAATTAATCCTGTTTCTTCCGCTGTAAAGTTTGCGAATATGATTGAGCGTTTAAATGGTTTTTTCTGATGCATTTTAGCCATTATTCGTGCTATTTCTAAAGTAGCAGCTGTGCCAGAAGCATTATCAACAGCCCCATTAAATATTTTAGGACCGTTTTCTGATTCGTTTGTGCCGAAATGATCCCAATGGGCACTAATAATAATGTATTCGTCTGGAGATTCACTTCCGGTTAATTGGGCGATTACATTATGAGATTTCGCCATAGTGATCTGATTGTTGAGTGATAAATTTACTTTGCTCTTTAGTGTGATAGGGCTAAAGTCTGGGGCGAGTGCATCTTGTTTCACTTGTTGATAATTAAGACCTGCTTGTTTAAAAATAGCTTGAGCTGCATCAACATCAATCCAGCCCATGATGGGAACCTGCGAGGCATTTTTGTTGTTATCAACTAAGGTATATTTACTGCCTGTATTTGAGCTTTCTACAACACTCCACGGATACGCCGCTGGAGCTGTTTCATGAACAATAAATACAGCTGCGGCGCCTTGACGAGCCGCTTCTTCATATTTATAGGTCCAACGGCCATAATAGGTCATGGCGTTTCCGTTAAATAACGCCTCGTCTTGGGTTGCAAAACCAGGATCATTGACAAGTACTATAATCGTTTTACCTTTAACGTCTATATTTTTAAAATCGTTCCACTGATATTCAGGAGCATTTATGCCATAACCAACAAAGACTAGATCTGAATTATCCAGTTTAATCTTTGATTGGATTTGCTGAGTGCGGGCGGTAAAGTCGCTACCTGCGTTGAAAGTCAGCTCACCAATTGATAATTGCATATCTTGGTCTGGTGTTAGTTGAGCCATTTCAACTGGTTGCAAAAACTCACCGTTAACAGCACCCACTAAGCCCATTGTTTTATATTGTTGAGCAAGGTAATTAATAGTTAATGTCTCGCCTTCAGTTAAAGGTCCGCGCCCAGCAAATTTATCTGAGGCTAATACTTTAATGTCTTGATGGATGTTAGTTAAGTTAACCGTTACTGGTGTATCGATATTTTTAGGTGATGATGTTGACTCAGAACAAGCAAAGAGCGTGAAACTAAGTAATAAACAGATGGTTGTTAATCGGATCATGGTTAAATATTCATTAGTTAACATATTTTGACTATAGAGTATTGTCTTTCTAAATTAAAGGGGGCGGTAGATGTTTAATTTCATGTTAGTGAGATTTCACCCCCTGTAAATGTGGCGCTGATGTGAGTTAGTCGTCATATGTACGGTTAACTCTTAACGGTATTTTAATGGTTTAATTACCTATTAGTCCTTTGATATGCTCCACTACACTTCTTCCTAAAGCACTTAAAGCATAGCCACCTTCCAACATTGAAACTATTCGTCCTTCTGCGTAGGTATCGGCGATTATTTTCAACTCATCCGTTACCCAACGATAATCTGCTTCAGTTAAGCTGATACTCGACATTTCATCTTCAAGGTGGGCATCAAACCCAGCTGAAATAAAAATAAATTCGGGCTTAAATTTATTCAGTGCGGGTAACCAATGTTCAGTGATCGCTTTGCGAAAGTCAGGTCCTTTACTCGTGGGAGCAAGTGGCGTATTAATAATTGGAGGGGTATCACTTTCTTTCATTTCAAAGGGATAAAAAGGGTATTGGTAACTTGAACAAAATAAGTAACCTTCTTTATCTTTTACTATGTTTTCAGTGCCATTACCGTGGTGGACATCAAAATCAACAATTGCTACGCGTGCTAAGTTATATTTTTTTTTCGCGTATGCAGCAGCAATGGCAATGTTATTAAAAAAACAAAAGCCCATGCCTTTATCGTATTCTGCATGATGACCTGGGGGGCGCGTTGCACAAAAAGCCGCACTGAGTTTTTTTTCCATCACTAAATCAACAGCGTTAATAGCAGCACCTGCTGATAGTAGGGCAGCAGGTAAAGAGCCGCTATTCATGGCAGTGTCATCATCTAATCGAAAGAGTCCTTCACTTGGTGCATTCTCAAAAATATAATCGACATATTTTCGACTGTGAGCTAAATAAAGAAGTGATCTATCAATGGGTGTAGCGTCTATTTGGCGAACTACATATTCAAGTCCACTTCGTATTAGTTGGTCTTGAATTGCAGCCATACGTTTAGGGCTTTCGGGGTGATAATCACCCATTTCATGTTGGCTACATTTATGATGACTAATTATGCCGACCGTCATAGGTTTTCCTTAGTTTGGTTCTCACTGGTAAGATCTACTGATAAGTGAATTTCGTCTAAATCTTCAGAAAAGCCACGAATAAACCCAGCGCTTTCAAATACTTTTAGCATAGGTGCATTGTCTCTTCTGACAAAGGCAAGTAACTTATCGAGTTTACGTATTTTGGCAATTCTGATCATTTCTCGTAATAAAGTTTTGGCCATACCTTTACCTCGCTTGCTTTCGCGAATAACAAAAGCCACTTCAGCACAATTATTATTTTCGATGTAGTAATAGCGACCAACCGCTTGAATTTCTTCACCTAAAACATTTCGTTGGGTAAAGCAAAGTGCGAGGTCTTTGTGTTGATCTACGCTAACGAGTTTACATGAACTTTCTCGAGTCATTTGGCGTGCATAATGGTTATAACGCATGATTAACGTTTCTTTATTATGAGAATAGAAAAATTCTTGTAATTTACGTTCATCTGCCGGGCCTAAAGGGCGTAATGTATATTCGATGTTTTCGAAAGTGTATTTCTTCAATTCTACATCACCGAGCTCAGGTACTGAGGTTGGACTGTTATCTTGATAACTAGGAACCCAATAGTGCTTACGTACATCTCTTAATAATTGTTGTCTAAACTTAGGGTGTGCAATGCGAATGAGTTCAAGGGCTCGTTCGCGAATACTTTTGCCAATGAGGGAAGCAATACCATATTCGGTGACAATATAGCCAACATGACCACGAGAGGTAACTACGCCACCACCTTCAGTGATGTGCGCCACGATACGGGAAATTTTTCCATCTTTCGTGGTTGAGGGAAGGGCAATTATCGGTTTGCCTCCTTTACTAAGCCAAGCACCACGGATAAAGTCAACTTGTCCACCTATACCAGAATAGAATTGATAACCAATAGAGTCTGAAACCACTTGCCCTGTTAAATCCACTTCAATGGCACTGTTGATAGAAACCATATTGTCATTTTTAGCAACATTAACAGGGGAGTTAATGTGCTCTGAGGGATAAAACTCTACATGAGGATTACCATCAACAAAGTCGTATAATCTTTTGGTACCTAAACAAAAGCTGACAACGGTTTTTCCTCTATGAAAGGTTTTACGTCGATTATTAATCACCCCTTTGAGCATTAAATCGATAATGCCATCAGAAATCATTTCGCTGTGTACACCTAGATCTTTATGGTTAGCAAGATAATGCAACACCGCTGAAGGAATTTTTCCTATACCTATCTGTAAAGTCGCCCCATTTTCTATCAACATAGAAGTGTACTGACCTATCTGTTCAGATACTTTGTCCATCACAGGGTCGGCAAGCTCAGGTAATTCTTGCTCTGCTTCTAGCCAGGCATGTATTTGATTGACATGCACAAAACTATGACCATTTGTTCGAGGCATTTTAGGATTAATTTGTGCAATAACATATTTAGCTGACTTTACTGCAGAAGAAATAATGTCGACACTGACCCCAAGTGAACAGTAACCATATTCATCAGGCGGACTTACCATAATTAATGCCGCATCTAACGGGAGTATTTGTTCTTTAAATAACGTCGGCACTTCCGAAATAAAACAAGGCGTATAGTCAGCTCTACCTTCTGCAACTGCCTCACGTACATTTTTACCACCAATAAAAAAAGCATTTACTTTAAATAACTCTTTATGTTCCGGTTTAGCCCATTTGTTTTCAGATAGGGTCAAAATATGAACGGCTTCAATATCATGAAGTTGCGCGCTATTTGTGATTAAGTCGTCAATAAGCGCATTTGGAACGGCGGCATTTGAGCCAATAAATATACGACCACCCGATTTCAAGTAATCTTGCCAACGTGTTTTTTTATTATGACTTTGAAGTGACATATTTGCATATTCCATTGTGTTGTTTAACGTTATTCTGCCTGAGTTATCGTTTGAAATATTGATTCGTATCAAGTCGCCAAAAAATAATACATTAGTAAAGCTGAATAAATCCTCAAAGTATCATTATAGTTGGCTTCATTTTACGGTGAATCATCAACATTTATTATTGCACCTTAGTCGAAGGGCATTGTTATTATCAATTTAATTGTAGTTGATTTTATAGGGAGGGGGAGAATAGAGGTAAGTGGAGAGTCATTTTCTAGAGGAATAATAGGGATTAAGTCAAAGCAGATAACACAATGGTTACCTGCTTTATATGAAGGTATCAGTATTGGAATTAAATACTCGTTGTTTGTATTTCTTTTGCAATACGTTGAACGTCATCAAGTACTCGGAGTAAATTACCACCCCAAAGTTTTTCAATATCACTTTCAGAATAACCACGTTTAACTAATTCTATGGTGACATTTTGTGTTTCTGAGGCATCGTTCCAGCCGAATACTCCGCCGCCGCCATCGAAATCTGAACTAATGCCGACATGATCAATTCCAATAAGTTTGACCATATAATCGATATGATTGACTAGATCTGCAACATCTACTTGAGGGACGGTTTCACTTAGCTTATTAATAGCAGGTTCGGCTTTAGCCTTTATTGCCTGCATATCTTCGATCATTTTACTTTTGCCTGCCTCATCTAGGGTAAAATATAGATCGCGGTCAAATAGTGATAAGCCTAACGCTTCGGCAGTTTGCTGATATACCACTTTGGCTGCTTTTTGAAATTCATCATGCTTTTGTGTATTTAAATAACTTTGAAAAGCAACAGTTTGAACAACACCCCCATTTTCCTTAAGCATTAATAGCTCTTCATCATCTAAATTGCGACTATGGTTATTCATTACACGACTAGAGGAGTGTGAGGCAATGACAGGAGCTTTTGACAGTCTCATCATTTCCATATTTGCCATTTTAGAGGGATGGGAAATATCAATCATGATCCCCCATTTATTCATTTCTTTTAGGGCTGCTCTACCAAGATCACTTAGACCGTTATGTAACCATTGTTGATCCTTGTCACCGGTATTAGAATCACTTAACTGACTATGCCCGTTATGAGCAAGTGACATATAACGGGCACCTAGATCATAAAACTCTTTAACTCTACTAATGTCTTCACCTATTGGAAAACCATTTTCAACGCCGATCATAGCGACTTTTTTACCACTTTTTAAAATGCGTCTGACATCATCAGATGTGAGTGCTAACTCTATTTGTTCAGGGGCAATTTCTTCAGTTAAGCGATGTATTGAAGCGAATTTTTTCATCGCACTGGCATAAGCTTTGTCGTAGCCGACTTGGGTTAATTCACCTTGTCCAGTGTATACAATTAGCCAAGAAACATCTAAACCACCTTCAACCATTTTAGGAAGATTTACTTGGCTTTTTAAGCGCATAGTATAGTTTTTATCTTCAACGAAGTTAGCGTCACTAAAATCATTATGTGTGTCGATGACAATAACACGATCATGTATCGCTTTTGCTCGCTCAATTAATTGTTGAGCTGACTCTGTTTTTGTTTCAACCTGAGTCGTTTGACTAGATACATCGGGATTATTACATCCTAATAATAAAGTTAAACTTGCCGCCAAAATAGATATTTTTAATTTCATAGATTTACTCTCGTTGTTATTGTTAGAAAATCAGCATAAAGCGTTTTATCAATAAATGCGCTATTTTACGACGAAAGGCTCAAAAATTATGACAAAGATAAAATAGTCTTTAGTTAATTAACCTAATTATTTTGCTAATATAGAGGTAATGTAAATAAAAGGCTTTAAAAATGAATCGTAAGAAAAAAATGAATGAAACGCTGAAAAAGCGTGCTAAAAAAGCCAATGCTAAATTGCAACATTCAAATAAACCTAAATATATCAGTAAAGCAGAAAGAGCTCGTCTTGCGGCTAGTAGCGACATTAATGAAGAAACTGAACAAGTGGAAACGTCTGATTAAGGAAATATTTATCTTAGTGGCGAAATAAGTTAAAAGGTTGTTTTTTTCACTGTAAAATAGGTTTTTTTCACAAAGTTTTATTTTTATTCCTTGTAACTCATTGATTATGCTAGAATAAAAGTTTGGTTTGATTATTGCTTTATTAACGTTAACAAATTAAATAGTACTAATGGATTAAGGATTTTTATGTCAGTAGTTATTGAAGATAGACCCATTGAAAGTGTGCGTGAAGAAGTGATTGATCAACTCATTATGAATTACAGTCATGGCAAATTATCCTATGAAGCCTTCGAACGACGTTTAGATGTTGCTATGGAAAGCAAGAGTAATGTTGAAATAGCTGCTTTGACTGAAGACTTAGAGCTTGACGTTGATCCTAATTATGTTGAAAGTAAACGTCGAGATTTTTCAACTCAATATACTGCTGAACGTGCTGAAGAAAATGATCTTATTGTTAATATCTTTGGTGGTAGCAAGCGTAGAGGTCGTTGGATGGTTGCTAAAGAAATTAGAAGCCTAACGGTTTTTGGTGGTACCGAGCTTGATTTCACCGATGCACAATTTAGTCAACCTGATATAAAAATGAGTGTTTTTTGCCTCTTTGGTGGGGTTGATATTTATGTACCAGAGAATGTTAATATTATTTCTAAAGCGTTTTGTATTTTTGGCGGAGTTGATAATACGGCCCCTTGTCTTGCTGATAGAAACTCCCCAACCATTATTATTGAAGGATTTGTGATGTTTGGCGGGATAGACATTAAGCTAAAACGAACGATTAAAGAAAAGTTTGTTGCGTTTGCCGATAATATGAAAAATATGTTTAATTAGCAAAATACATAAGTTTGCTAATTAAAGTGTGTTGATCTTTGACAGATTTATCGGTAACGTCTTCTGGTCTGACCAATAAGAATCTGTCATGAAAAAAAATTCTCTATATATAAACGATGGACATCATCAATTACATTTACGTCATATTTGGGATAAGCCAAATGGTATACCTGTACTTATGCTACACGGTACTATTGAAAATGGAAAAATATTTTATACTGAATCAGGTAAAGGCCTTGCATGTTTTTTAGCGAAACAAGGTTTTGATGTTTATGTGGCAGATTTTAGAGGTAAAGGAAAGAGTATACCTGCTATCAGTGAAAATTCTGAACATGGCCAATTTGAGGCCATCACAAGAGACATTCCTTTATTCATAGATGAAGTTATAAAACGAAATCCTAAAAAGATGCATGTGATCTGTCATTCATGGGGGGGCGTTTTATTTGCAAGTACACTCGCTCGATTTCCGGATAAACTAAGCTATATCGCGAGTAATATTTGTTTTGGAACCAAACGTAGTGTTCTCACTAAAGGGATTGAAAAAACACTAAAAGTAAATATGTTATGGAATCGGATTGCACCTAAGTTAGCTAAACGTAAAGGTTATATAGATGCTAAAAAGTTAAAGTTTGGTGCCGAATGTGAAACAGCAGTATTTCTACAAGATAGTATTGATTGGGTAAATCCTAGTTTGTGGAAAGATCGTCATGATGGCTTTAATTACCAAGAAGCAGCAAAAGAAATTAAATGGCCACCTACGTGGCATTTAACAGGTATTAGCGACAAGGTATTAGGGAATGTCAAAGATGTTCAAGTGTTTATTGATGAAACGTATAATCATCAAGCTAAATTAAGCGTACTGTCAAAAGCTAGTGGTAATGCTTTAGATTATGATCATATTGATATTTTAACCCATGCCTTTAGTGTTAAAGATCACTTTCCTGAAATTGTTAATTGGTTAAATAACCACAACGACTAATATGATCTTTATTAATTAAACCATTGATTTTTATTTGCTTTATTTGCAAGTAAGATAAGTAATATAGCAATGATTATGACGATGCTTGGCATTATTGTCGCTTCAATACCTAATATTTCAATGATTTTTGTGAAAAAGAATGAATAAATATCATGTGCAATAATAGTAATAAGTGAAAGTTGTAATATAGGTAAACTAATAGGTTTTTTTAACAACAATCCAATACTACCGAGCAAACCAGTAAATACTGCTATCCCAAAGGCTAAAGTAACCCAGAGAGGTATATCAACATAAAGTGCCTGTTGTTCAACGGGGAGTGCTGCAATTGCTTCTGTTGTCATAGTTATATGTGTGATAAAAGCAAGAACGCCCATAACATTCCACAATACTGCGATAATGGCTATGCTTTTAAACCATTTAGGAGCGATTTTAGTCTCATTCATTTTATTCTACTTTTTATATTTATCATGAGTTATTTGATAAAATTATACCTTATCTTTTGTTGATGCAACGCATTTTTAACATTTCATTATTCTTCACTAATCTCCAAAGTCTAAATAGCATAAGGTAATTGATGAGATGGAAGTAAATATTTATTTAAGTTGATTAATTCTTTGATTTTATTAATATATCACTTCATCCTTTTAATGGAGTAGTCAATGAAAGTCATATGTTTTGTCGTAGTTTCATGGGTAACTAGCTTTTTTAGCCAAGCCCAAGACGAGATAAAATTGATGGCTTATGATATTCCAGCAGTTTTACAAAAGGATAAGCAAGGGAAGTATGACTTAATTATTGAACAAGTACGTATTATTCAAAAACAGCAATGGCATTACAGCCTTGCGCCTCCACCGCGAGTGGATAAAATGTTTGAAGAAAAAATGATTGATTGTATTCTCCCTTTTGATAAAGCTTTTTATTCCGATCCAACCGTTATCAATTCCGCCCCCCTGAATATCGCCAAAGCCAGAATATATTCTTTAAACAATAAAATCATGTCATTAATATCTTTAAAAAATAAAAGAGTAGGTGCGAGAAAAGGTATGCTTTATGGCCCTGAGTTTGATGCTTTAAATTTAAATGTCAGTTATGTAGGACATGTTAATCAAAATATTGAAAAGCTCTTATCCGAGCGGATTGACGCATTTGTTGCCTGGTCGCCAGATGTTGAGGCTATTCTGTTAAAAAAAGGACTAACCTTAATGCGTAGTGAGCCTTTTATTGTCCATAATGAAGCCTTTTTATGCCATGACTCGAAGAAAACAAGAGCGTTCATTTCCTTATTCAATCAAGGATTGCGTCAACTAATGTCTACTGAACAATATAATAGCACTTCTTATATTAAAGGGGGGGAGTAATGAAAAAGAGCACGTCATGCGCTCTTTTTCACGTTTTTTGATATTATGATTTAATTGATTTTTTACTAAGGCTTTGGGGCTTAGTGATTATAAAACGGCTACAGAATAATAAAGACAGTATGACTAATAACGGTATTGAAGTACTGCCACCATTATCATGTACAATAATATATTCAGGATCATAATCACTACTTTCTAATGGGAGAGCGTATAAATCATTAGTATCGTCACTGCTGTAACTAGCTACAATATCTCCATAACCCACTTCATAAAGATCAATAAGTACATCGTATTCATCGGTAGGGTATCCTTGCTCTAATGTGGTGTAGACCTCGTAAATATCATCTTCACTTTCACCATAAAGTGTAAAGTCATCTGTTGTATAATAATGTGTCCAAGGACCGCCATTCTTACTTAGATAGAGCTCGGCATACACATTAAATATACTATCACTTGATGTAATAGCATCGGCATCAAACGTAACACTAAAGGTTTGAAAATAACCATCTTCATCAAAATCTTCAATTAATTGGGCAAAGCCTTCATAAATTGAAAAGCTATAAAAATGGGAACTACGTGATTTAGCGGGTGAAAGTCCCTGTTTTGCGCTAACTTGTTTTTGGTGCTTAGCTTGTTTCTGTTTTAAATATTGCTCACGGGTTAAATATTGGGTTTTTTGAACAATCTTATCAGTCTGATGTTCGCTGATTTTCGTTTTAATAATGTTCAGTACGTTTTCTTTTGATTGTTTATCTTTAGTTTGAGCAACAGAGTAACTTTGCTGTTCTTGGGCGTAACTGCTGTAACTAGTTATAAGCAATGTTACAGCGGTTGTTACAATGGTTAAAGCACGTGTAATTGTTTTCATGGCTAAATCCTTAAACGAATAACTTAGCGCTATTAGAACGTAGTAAAACTGAACGAAAGCTGAACATAAATATGATGGGATGGTTTAATTATTCTGTTCAGCTTAAATTCACATTGCATATGTTAATATTTGATACAATCTTAGTTTATTTAAGTAGATTGATCTTTTACACTGAGGAATGGATTCTATTTTTATGGCATTTAGTAGAGTATTTAACATGAAGTCGACAATATTAGGTATCATTATTCTATTCGTAAGCAACATACCCCTTGCTATGGCGAATAATATTGGTCTTACCACACTCAATTATCAGTCTGATTCCGATAGCAATAAAACAGTTAAAAGTTCTCAACAAGCGGCAAGCTTAGTTAAAAAGCAATATGGTGGCAAAGTCTTACGTGTTAATAAACAGAAGTCGGATTATAACGTGAAACTTTTAAAGCCTAACGGCCATGTAGTGTCTAAAAAAGTGAATGCTAAAACCGGTCAAATTAAAAAGGATTAACCATGCGTTTGTTATTGGTTGAAGATGATATTGCCTTACAACAACAATTGTACCGTCAATTAACTGAAGAAAATTATTCGGTAGATGTTGCAGAAGATGGCGAGATTGCATTATTTCAAGGGCTTGAACACGACTACGATGCTGCTGTCATTGACTTAGGTTTACCCAAAATAGATGGCAGTACTGTCATTAAAAAACTTAGAGAACAAGCTCGTGAATACCCGATTCTAATTTTAACAGCGCGAGATCATTGGCAAGATAAAGTGGAAGGCTTAGATGCTGGAGCCGATGATTACTTAACCAAACCTTTCCATATTGAAGAGTTAAGTGCCCGCCTTAATGCTTTAATCAGAAGAAGTGCAGGTAAAGCAAGCACACTGATTACCAATGGTCCTTTTTCTTTGAATACTGCAACAGCAGAAGTGGCAGTGAATCAAGAGTCCATCAGTTTAAGTGCCCATGAATTTAAAGTATTTAAATATATGATGCTGCATATTGGCGAAGTGATTTCAAAAACGACATTAACAGAACATATTTATGATCAAGATTTTGATTTAGACTCCAATGTGATCGAAGTTTTTATTCGACGTTTACGTAAAAAGCTTGATGCAGAGAGAAAGTTTAATTTTATCGAAACACTTCGCGGTCAGGGTTATCGTTTGATTAGGTTTGATTAATTTGAAACGGGTCTTTTCTTTATTTGCTCGTTCATTAAAAGCACGCTTATTTTTAAGTTTAATTGTTATGGTGGTTATCGTGCTACCAAGTATTGGTATGATTATTACTAATGCTTATGAACAGCATATGAAAAATAGTGTTGAAAATGAATTAAGTGCTTATATTTATTCGCTGTTAGCGGTAGCTGAAGTTGAAGAAAACATATTAGTTATGCCTGAAAGTTTAGCTGAAAATCAATTTAATGTTAGCCAGTCAGGTTTATACGCAGTAATCAATAAATTAAAAACCCCAATCTCTGAAGACCTTTGGCATTCACAGTCATTGTTGACCATAAACTTACCTGATTTTAATTCATTTTTATCGGTGGGAGAAAGCGCTTTTACTTCCCTTGAAATCAATCAAGAGCCTCATTTTATTTACAGCTATGCCGTAAGCTTTGGCTCTGAAGAGCAACCATTACCTTTCACATTTCATATTATTAAGGAAAAGAAAGAATTTATTCAATTAATGAATGAGTTTAAACAACAGTTACTCATTGGCTTAGCCGTGCTAACGGTATTAATCTTAGTTATTCAACTTATTTGGTTAAAATGGACACTTAAACCTTTGCTCATCTTAGAACGAGAAATTAAAAAGATAGAGCAGGGTCAAATAGCTAAGTTAACGGCAATTTATCCACAAGAATTAACAGCAGTGACAGTACAAATTAATAGTTTGTTAGCCACCGAGCAACAACAACGAAAACGCTATCGTAATGCCTTGTCAGATCTCGCTCATAGTTTAAAAACGCCGCTTGCTGTATTACAAGCTGAGCCAAATATATCAGAGCAAAGTCAGGAGCAAATTGATCGTATTAACTTTACGATTGAACATCAACTTAAGCGAGCACAAAGTGCAGGACATTCATCCTGGCTATTAGGAATTAATGTTGCATTAATCGTTGAGAAACTCACTAAGAGTTTAGTTAAAATCTATCGTGATAAAACAGTGAACCTAATTGTTAATATCGAAGAGGATCTCATTTTTAAAGGGGATGAAGCTGATCTATTAGAACTACTGGGTAACCTATTAGATAATGCTTTTAAAGCTGCTAAGTACACTATTAAACTCTCTGTAACTAAAGATGAACAAGGGTTGGCTATAATTATTGAAGATGATGGCGTGGGTATTAATGAATCACAAAAACAAACTATTTTTGAGCGAGGTGTGCGAGCCGATACCTATCAAAAAGGCCACGGTGTAGGCTTAGCTATCGTGAGAGATTTAGTACAAAGTTATAGTGGTACTCTTGATATCAGTCATAGTGAAACCTTAGGCGGTGCTAAATTTACGTTGTTATTTTTTAGTTAACATAGATTACGTTTTTAATATTTAAACATTTCGTTCAGCTTTAATTCAGTTTTACTCCCGTATTCTTGCCTTAACACAAACAGAGTGTAACAAGGTGAATGTATGAAAAGCTTCTTACAGAAAATCAATATGAATAAATTACTGATCTCAATAATGCTGTTGATTATCAGTGCCAGTTCTTATGCTTATGAAGAACAGGAGAGACAGTTCTCTGAGGCTGAGTTAGCACAAATGCTTGCGCCAATTGCTTTATATCCTGATGCTTTACTTACCCATGTTTTGATAGCTTCTACTTATCCACTTGAAGTGGTAGAGGCTGAACGTTGGTTATCAAAGCGAGAATCCTTAACGAAAAAACAAATTATTTCACAAAGTGAAGGCTTAGACTGGGATGCCAGCGTAATCGCATTATTACCTTTTCCTTCGATAGTTAAAAAACTGAATGAAGATTTAACCTGGATGCAAAATTTAGGTGATGCGTTTTTACAAGATGAAGAGCAACTTATTGCCACAATCCAAGTATTACGACAACAGGCAGAAGCCTCAGGTAATTTAGATAAAATGGATAATGTGCAGGTTGTTAGAGAAAAAACAACTATCATTATTGAGCCTGCTGAACCTGAAGTTGTTTATGTACCTTATTATGACACGCGTGTAGTGTATGGCCGCTGGCATTGGGAGCGTAATCCACCTGTTTTTTGGAATAGACCTCATTATTACGGATATAACCGCGGTCCATTTTATTGGAACACAGGTATCCATATTGGTTTTAATTTCTTTTTTGGTGATATTCATTGGGATAATCGTCATGTGATTGTTGATTATTCACGTCCGCGTAAATATCATTCGAGAATAAGAGTTTCAACGAGTTCTCATGCAAAACGCTGGCACCATGAACCGGTACATAGAAAAGGCGTTGCTTATAGAAGTACTCATTTAAAACAAAAATATTCAAGTAGCAGACCTGTTGCTTCACATCAGAGTAAAAGTCGTTCGAGTCGAACAGTAACATTAGCTAATTCTCATGATCGCCACAGCCAAGTTGTTAAGGTCAACAAGCATAATAATGAATATCGTTCGTCAGTAAAGCAAAGCAAAATGCGAGAAAAACAGAGCCAATCATTTAAGCAAAAGCTGCAAAAACCAGTAGTTGTAAATAAAATAAAAGCACCAAGTAAGAATAAGTACTCTTATGATGATAGAAATCAAGCATCTCGTAGTAAAAATAAAACGAGCTATCAAACGAAAGAAGTGAGCAAGGTTAAAACAAAGACAGTTAAAAATACAACGACTTACCAGACTAAGCAGGTAAAAGTTAAAAATAACTCTGAAATGAAAACGCAAAAAAGCTATAACAAAACACGCGCTCAACCACAGAGTAAGCCAGTAAATACTAGTCGGCAAAGAATTGGGCGTAATAATGATAAAAGTCATCAAAAGAGTAAACATTAGCTGCTAGCTGTCTACAGCTGTAGGTAATTACGTTATAATTAGTCATTAATTAATTGTTTATGCATTCTGCTTTTGAGGAACAATATGCGCTTTTTAACACGTCGTTTAGTACTACCAAGTGATTTAAATTATGGAAATTCTTTATTTGGTGGTCGGGTCTTACAGTGGATAGATGAAGAAGCTGCCATTTATGCAATTTGCCAGTTAGAAACTAATTATATTGTGACCAAGCATATGGGTGCTATTAGTTTTGAGGCTCCGGCATTAAAAGGTGATGTAATTGAATTTGGATTAGAAACCAAAAAAGTAGGAACATCTTCCATCACTATTAGCTGTTTAGTGCGAAACAAAGTTACGAAAAAGACAATCTGTTTTGCTGACGATATTGTTTTTGTTCAGATAGATCCGGAAACAAGAAAACCAGTCGCTCATGGTAAAAATATTGAACAATTAGCTAAAGCAACCGCAAAAGAAATTGAGACCTTGAATGTGAATAACGTTTGATAATGTCACGATTAACTTTGCTTGCTAACAAGCGCTAGTGCTATAAGTGTGTACTTAGTTTTAAATAGTTAATGAACTAAGTACACCTATTTTATTTAGGGCAATTTTAACGCTTTAGTGCTAACGAGGACACCATTTTCATCAGCGTAAACCCAATCATTAGGGCAAATTTTTACTCCTGCAATATGCAAAGGTAAGTTAAGATCACCTAAACCTCGCTTTTCTGTTTTTATTGGAGTAGTTCCAAGTGCTTTAACACCAATGTTGAGTGCGTTAATAGTGGCTACATCGCGAATATAACCATTTATAATAATCCCTTGCCAATTGTTTTTTATTGCGCTTTCAGCAATCAAATCACCCAGTAGTGCTTTTCGAGTTAAACCTCCACCATCGACGACTAATACTTTTCCTTGCCCATTCTGAGCTAATGTTGATTTTACTAAGGAATTATCTTCAAAGCATTGTAGGGTGACTGCCTGACCATAAAATATTTTTATTTGACCGTAATCATTAAATTGCTGAGAAAGAACGTGCACATTATCTGGATAGAGGTCACAGAGGTCGGGTAATAAATCAAGTGAAGAGGGAAGTGAAAGAGTCATTTTTACGTTACCTTTAAACAATGTAGCTAATAGTTTGGTGGATTTATGTACATTTGTCACTTCATTGCTCATTATAATCGCTATTGATTACGTTGATATTCTTCTAGTTTTCCTTGTTTTTATCTAATTAGATTATTCATCTAATAGTCTTAGAAGTGTAACCTTTTTGTCATTAATACTGGATAACGTAGTGGGTATGACCATGTTAGAAAGTATTTATCAGTACGACTTAAAGTTATTACTTTGGTGCCGTAAATCACGTTATTACCCAACGTTTTTAACTTTCATTCGTGCAATTTCTAAAACAGGGGACGGCTATATGCAAGTCTTAGTTCCTTGTCTCTATTATTTATTGAACCCGAGTGATGGTTTCAGCTTTATTAAACTTGTGGTTGTCGCTTATGCGCTAGAACGCGTCATTTATTTTGTTTTGAAAAATAAATTAAAACGCCGTCGCCCACCAGATATTGTTCCCGATTTTACCAGTGTTGTTAAAGCCTCTGATCAGTTTAGTTTTCCCTCGGGTCATACCATGGCGGCATTTTTACTTGCAGGTCTATTTGCGTTATCCATTGGTATTTCAGCATGGCCTTTATATTTGTGGGCGATAATGGTGGCATCTTCACGTGTTATTCTCGGTGTTCATTTCCCTACGGATACTATAGCCGGGGCTTTATTAGGTAGTGTAATTGCTTATTTGGTTATTCAATTATGAAAATACTTTACGGTATTCAAGCTACAGGTAATGGTCATATTTCTCGCGGACGAGTGATGGCAAAGTATTTAACTGAAGCGCAGGCGGATGTAACTTATTTGTTTTCAGGAAGAAAACGGGAAGCGCTTTTTGAAATGGATGTTTTTGGTGATTTTCTACATCGAAAAGGTTTAACATTTACAACGGTTAATGGCTGCATAAGTTATCTGGAAACGTTTAGAAATAATAAAATAGTTAATGTGATAAAAGATGTGCGTGCATTAGATCTATCATCTTATGACTTGGTTATTACTGATTTTGAGCCGATTACGGCATGGGCAGCGAAACTTGCAAATATTCCTAGTTTAGCTTTGGGACATCAATATGCTTTTGATGAAAATACTCCTAAAGCTGGCGAGTCATTTATGGCTAATAAAATAATGCATTATTTTGCCCCCGCACAACAACAGATAGGCTTGCATTGGGCTCCTTATGCAGCACATGTTTTACCCCCTATAATTGACACTTCTTTAGTAAGGCAAAAGAGTAGTCATGCAATATTAGTTTATTTACCTTTTGAGAATCAGCAGCAAGTTACGCAGTTACTAAATACTTTTCCTCAATATCAATTTATTCAGTATTCATCAGAATTAACTGATGCCCAACAGAAAAATGTTAGACAAAAAACCGCGTCGTTAAAAGGTTTTAAAAAAGACCTTTGCCAATCAAGTGGAGTCATATGTAACAGTGGCTTTGAACTAAATAGTGAGTGTTTACATTTGGGGTTACCTATTCTAACTAAACCAATTAAAGGACAGATGGAACAAGAATCGAATGCCTTAGCCTTGTCTAGTTTAGGGCTTGGTGAAGTGATGTTTGAATTGGATGCTAATAAAATTGAACATTGGCTTAATACGCGATCTAAACCCGCTCAGCTATTTATTCCTGATGTTGCTAAAGCAATAGTCTCTTGGTTGATATCTGATCCTCATAAGCCTATTGCTACGTTAGCAGAAAGTTTGTGGATATAGTGTCAACCACTTCTTAATAAATTAAAAATATTTAAACAAATTAAAACAGTGACTTATCTTTTTACTAAGAGAGTGCTTTATTTTTATTCTCAATAAAATAAAAAAAAGTAATAATAATTGTTGTGCTATAGTGTGCTGGTGAGGTATAACAGTACTTGTTGTTTTGTTTGATTTCAGAGGAATAAAATTATGGTAACCCATTGGAATAATGATATTCCCATCTATATTCAGTTACACCAACAGGTAGTCGATCGTATTTTAGATGGTTATATCAAAGAGGGAGAAGCTTTACCCTCAGTGAGAAAAGTCGCATCTGAATATCAGTTGAATCCTATTACCATTTCTAAGGCTTACCAAATGCTTCAAGATGAAAACATTGTTGAAAAACAAAGGGGAAAAGGATTGTTTGTTAAAGAAGGTGCTCGTGATTACATGCTAGAAAAAGAAAGAACTCATTTTTTAACGGAAAAATGGCCACAAATTAAAGCACAAATCACACGACTAGAATTAACACCTGAACAGCTATTAACGGGGGAGAAGCAATAATGTCGGCATTAGTATCAATTTCAGAATTAAGCAAATCATATGGCCGAACTAAGGTCTTAGAAAATATTAATTTAACCGTAAACTCAGGGCAGATCCTTGGTCTTGTAGGTCCTAATGGCGCAGGAAAAACAACGTGTTTACATGCTATTTTAGGTTTAGCTGATTTTAATGGTGAGATTAAGATCTTAGGGTTAGATCCTCGACGTCAGCGTGAAGAAATGCTTAAGCAAGTAAGCTATATTTCTGATGTAGCGGTTTTGCCTAAATGGTTAAAAGTGAGTCAAGCCATTGAATATATGAATGGCGTCCATCCAAATTTTGATCAAAACAAAGCGCTACATTTCTTGGCTAAAACTAATATTAAACAGAGCGCTAAAGTAAGTGAATTGTCGAAAGGTATGATAACTCAACTTCATCTCGCGTTAATTTTGGCTGTAGACGCTAAAATATTAGTACTTGATGAACCAACACTTGGATTGGATATATTGACCCGACGACAATTTTATACCCACTTACTTGAAGACTTCTATCGAGAAGACAGGTGTATTATTGTTACGACTCATCAAATAGAAGAAATTGAGCATATTTTAACAGATGTTGCGTTTATTCAAGAAGGTCAGATAGTTTTGTCTGATAATATTGACAGTATAAGAGAGCGCTTCAAAATATTAACTGTTAACCCAGAAAATATGGAGCAGGCAAAACAATTAAAACCGTTATTTTCAAATAGCATTATGGGATTAACGACTATGTTATTTGAAGGGATAGCTGAAAATGAATTAATTCATTTAGGGCAAGTAAGTTTACCAAGCTTAGCGGATATATTTGTAGGTGTTATGACGAAGGAGCCAAGCTAATGAATTTTTTATTGTGGAAAACCTGTTTTAAAAAAGAGTATTGGGAATATAACAAGCTACTATTTTGGTTACCAGTGGTTATGTTAATGATCATTGTGATCTTACCTATAGTGACTTTCATTTTTAAAGATGCACCAAGCACACCATGGCTAGAGACATTTGCGCATTTCGCTAACATTAGTGCTTCACCTGAACTTCCAAAAGCATTTACAGCCCTTACTATGGGGATCTTTATTCCCTTTATTGCTATTGCAGGTGTTATTCAATTGTATTATTTTTTGGCTTGTTTATATGACGAGAAAAAAGATTTATCGATTTACTTTTGGCGTTCTTTACCTGTTGCCGATAGCACGACCGTTATAACAAAGCTTTTAACGGGCACCTTTTTAATCCCTGGGATATTCATGTTAGCCGCTACGGCGACCTTAGGTGTTTTCTTACTAATGGGCTTTATACTGACGGTTATTTTGTCGATTGGTTTTGATATTTCTTTTTGGGGAGCTTGGGTAAATGCTGACATTATCAGTACAGTTGCCATGGCATGGCTTAATTTAATACCCACATCGCTTTGGTTATTACCATTATTTACATGGTTAATGCTTACCTCAATGTTTGCCAAAAAAGCGCCTTTCTTATGGGCTGTGTTACCTATTTTACTGCTTTTATTAATAGAAATGTTGTTAGTGCGTTATGGTTTTTTGCCAGACTTTTATGTTGGCAAAGCGTTAAAAGAATACTTTGCTATTTCAAAAGAATTAGCTTCGCAGAATATGCGTAATGTACAACAATTATCAAGTATTATTAGCAATGTACTTTTTTCTAAGATCAACCTGTTCGGGATAATGCTAGCAGCGGTATTCTTGTATTGTACCTATTGGCTTAGAGCTAACAAAAGCCATTCATAATCATTATTAATAATTGGCAAGGCAAGTGGGGAGATGTGAGTCACATCTTCCCTTTTCGTTTATAAGTAAGTCGTAGATAGATAAATTTATTGTAATGTGCGTATTTAGAATTACGTATCAAAACTAAGATGCTAAGCTGAGTTAGAAAGATATTCCTGATAATTAGGGGCGCCAAAGTAACGGACCGATTTTTTATGCGTAACTTTTTTAGCAATAAGAGTCTCACCACAATAAATCTTAATGACTTGCTTATCGCCATTTCGGTCTGTTTCAAAGCTATGCTTCTCATTTAAGCGAAGATCATCAAACTCCGTTTTCATGATTAATTTCAAAGTTTAGTCTCTTAATTTATAACTTATTGATTTCTTTTTGAACATTATAGCCTTCATCGGTTACAATTTTTTCTAATACCTGAATCCGCTCTTCTAAAGCAGAGACTTGTTTTTTTAGGTTGATATTACTTTCATCGGTTTTACTGTTGTGATGAAGAGTGCGTTCTTTGAATTCGAGATGTTTTTTATACATATCAATAATCACACCGAAGCCAACTGAAATAAAGACAATGAGTACAACCATAGTGGTGCCAGTCATCGTATAATCCTTTTTATTGTTTTAGTTGAGTTAGCATAAAGGTTATTGCTTTATTTAATCAAGTGATTCAGTTCAAATTTTGCTAAATAATTATCCATAGTAGAGCGTAAAAGTTTATAAAGTAATATAGAGCCATCTATTTCTTCTTTCCTGTTGGTTAAACTTTCGATGTTTAAGCCTAAAGGTAGGTTATAGGGAAGAACGGCATCGAGAATTTGGAGCAAACCATTATGACAAATACGAATTGATTCGAGTAAGGGTTTTTCCGCATTTAATATCCGTAAACTTGTCGCTTCAGGTACGTTAACGCCAAGCCATTCTATGAATTCCAATGTTTTTTCACTGCCACAAGGAGAAAACGTTAAAATAATACGTTGAGGTTTTAATCCTTGTTTTTTACATTCAATTGCATAGCGGGTTAATAGGTCAATGGTTGCCTGAGGATCATAAATAGCTTGAGAAATAAAGAAATTACACCCTTGCTGATGTTTTTCAATTAAACGTTGGTGCTCATTACGTTTACTTGCATGACGTTCAGCAATAGTTACGCCACCGATAAAAAAATCGTTTTGATTGGTAACTAAGGTGTTATAAGCATCGGCTAATGGTAGGCTGATATTATTATGTTGTGAAGGACTACCCACTAAAACAATATCGCGAATGCCATAGTCATTCCAAGCTTCATTTGCCCACTGATTAAATGCCTCAGAGTCTGATTGCACGACACTTTTATAAGTAATGACAGGTCGTGAAGACAGTTTATTTAATAATGCAGAATAATGTCGTGGGTCATGAGTTGACTTAAAAGGGAAAGGGCGTGGCTTTTGGGTACGAGAATTTTCATCTTGAATGTCATAGACAATTAAGCCATCAAAATCTATATCACTGACACGTTGTAATAGTTTTTTAGCAATAGTTTCTACTTGTTCTAATGGCGCGTCACTTTTTGGAGGGGTAGTACCTATAAAGTATACGCCACGACTATTGTCATTATATCTTACTCTAAGCTCTGAATTGTTATTCACGTTAATCTTCTATTTTTCTTTATGTTTAGATGTTTAGATGGCTATACTAACACTATAATAAAGAGAAAGTCTTTAACGTTTGATTATTTATTCATGTAACTCATAACAAAACTGCATAAATATTGCCTTTTCTACTGCAAGTTTTCAATTGCTTGCAATATACTCTCTTTGCTTTTTACGGTTTTTATTTCATCAAACAGTTGTTGTGCTTCAATGAACATTACTTTTAAATAACGTAACCATTGTTTAACACGACTGGAAAAATAAAAACTTTTATCCCCCTCAAGTTCTAAGAGTGCAAATTGTTTTATCAGTACACATAACTCAGACCAATTCATTACCTGGTGATCAAATTTTATTACATTAGCAAGATTTGGCATAGCAAGGGCGCCTCGTCCTAGCATAATGTTTGGTGTATTGGCTTCTTGCATGCATTGTATTGCATTTTCTTTGGTCCAAATTTCACCATTTGCAAACAGTTCAATAGGATATTTTTTGCTTATTTTATCAATTAAATGCCAATAGGCGGGAGGTCGGTATCCATGAGATTTAGTGCGGGCATGAATAGTCAATTGATTTGCATTGGCTGATACGACAGCGCTGACGATTTCATCAAGTAAATTATCGTCATCAAACCCTAATCTGATTTTTGCTGAAACCACTGTACCTGCAGGCACTGCTTCTTTCACTGCTGAGACTATTTGGTAGATTTCATCTGGGGCTTTTAATAGGATCGCGCCCCCTTTACTTTTATTAACCGCTTTTGCTGGGCAGCCAAAGTTAATATCTATTCCATGAGAACCCAGTTCAATCGCTTTTGCTGCATTTTCTGCCATCCATTCTGGATTTTGACCGAGTAGTTGTACTCTAATAGGGGTTTGATTGGAGGTAAAACCTTTATATTTAAGTTCGGGGCATATTTTATGATAAACATGCGTTGGGATTAACCGGTCGATAACACGAATAAATTCAGTCACACAAAAGTCGTAGCTATTGATTTGACAAAGCATTTTTCGCATCAAAGCATCCGCAACGCCTTCCATAGGAGCCAGTACGATTTTGTTTACTGTGATTTTTTTATTCATATTTATTTCTAAAGATTAGACTTATAAGTTGCTTTGACCTAGAGTCAAAGAGTGCATTACTTAATTTCGTGTGAAATTTATTTAAGCAGAACAAGGTCAGTATAGAGAGCTATTTATTCGATGTAGTGATTATATTTAAAATTAGGAAGGAAAACATAATGAATATTATTAAAAAAACCTCGCTTGCTGCTTTATTAAGCATTTTTGCACTTTCAGCAGCAGTTAGTACATCTGCACAAGCTGAATCTAATCCATTTGAATCACAAGGTATAATGACTATTACCAGTCACCAAGATGATGAGAAAGCTAAATGTGGTGAAGGTAAATGTGGCGAATCTAAAATGAAGAGCAAAGCTAAAGATGCCAAAGATAAAGCCAAAGGTAAATGTGGTGAAGCTAAGATGAAAGATAAAGCCAAAGGTAAATGTGGCGAAGCTAAGATGAAAGATAAAGCCAAAGGTAAGTGTGGTGAAGGTAAATGTGGTGAAGCGAAAATGAAAGCTAAAGCCAAAGGCAAATGTGGTGAAGATAAAGCAAAATCAAAAAAATGTGGTGGTTAATCTAATCAATTAATTTTTTATTGAAAAAGCCATCTAATATTAGATGGCTTTTTTAGTTTCAGAGCTATCCGTTGATCCTGTAATCTTTATCCTCATATTTATCTTATTAAAGCTATTCTAAAATCAAATAAGTACTTTTAACCAAGGTATTTGCTATGAAAAATGTTGGCGAATAGAGGAATAGGGCTGGCGCTTGCAAACGATTTAGCCCGCAATGAAATCGCTGTGGGTATTTTTCATCCAGGTTATGTGCAAACGGATATGGTTAATCATAATGGTGATATTAGTGCGAATGACTGTGCACAACGTCTAGTGCAACTCATTAATGAATTATCAATGAAAGATAGTGGTGTATTTAGACATTCTAATGGTGAAGTATTGCCTTGGTAGTCTTATTTGTTTTCGCTTGTTGATCGAAAAGTATGCTGATAAATAGTATGGCGACTGGAATTTAAAAAAACGCGAACACATTCGATAATTTTGTTCGCGTTTTGTTAGTTAGTCACCGCCCTTAGCCTTTTTAAGAGGATAATTTTGATGCAAAAAAGCTCACGGTACGTTGCCATGCTAGCTCTGCATTTTTCTTGTCATATCGACCAGTAGAATCGTTGTGAAAACCATGATTGGCATTTTTGTAGGTGAACATTTGATAAGAAACATTAGCCGCTTTTAAATCATTTTCGTAATCGGGCCATGTACTATTGACGCGTTTATCGAGTTCTGCCAATTGTATTAGCAGTGACGCTTTAATGTTTTTTCTTATATTTTTTTCTGCAGGTGTACCATAAAAGGGGACTCCGGCTGTTAATAATGATGACTCTACTGCGGCTAAATAATTAACAAGGTAGCCACCAAAACAAAAACCAACAGCGCCGAGTTTACCATTGCTGTTAGGATGACTTTTAAGGAATTTAGCAGCAGCAATAAAATCTTGTTCTATTTTAGTGCGATCTAATGACTTTTGCATTGCTCTGCCTTCATCATCGTTACCTGGATATCCTCCTAATGGGAATAAAGCATCTGGCGCAAAGGCTAAATAGCCTACTTTACCTAAGCGACGAGCAACATCTTTAATATATGGATTCAAACCTCTATTTTCATGTATAACTAATACCACAGGCAGAGTGCCTGTTGTTTTAGTTGGAGTGACTAAATACCCTTGCCCTTCACCGTGACCTAAAGGAGAAGAAAATGTTTCATAAGTCGCTTTGATATCATCATCATTAAAGGATACTTGCTCAGCTAATGCGTAATTAGGTAATAGTGCAGAGGTTAACACGCTCATTGAATAACCAATAGCCACTAAAGTCCCTAATTTTGCAATAAAGGATCTTCTATCCATACCGCCATGAGCATAGCTATCGTACCAGTCAAAGGCTTCTTGAGGAATATCGCTTTTTAGTTGTTTAGACATAATTATCCTATTAGGTAGATATCATTGATTTGTTATTTAATTAGTTTAGCGTGTTATTGCTATTTTAAAATGCTTATATTGTTTAAATTTTTTGTCTTAGCATTTATTTATGTTAAAAAGTAAGGGCAGCGAACGGGTTTGAATTTAGGCGTTAGGAATAAATTTTGAATAAAAACTATCAACAAATATGGCAAACCGTACAGCTTATTCCTAAAGGAAACGTTGCCTGTTACGGACAAATTGCTGACTTAGCAGGTTTACCCGGTAGAGCAAGATTAGTAGGCAGAGCATTAGGTTTTGTGCCAGAGAATGGTTGGAATAATGCGATGGTGCCTTGGCATCGAGTGATTAATTCACAAGGGAAAATTTCATTTGCTGCTGGTAGTGATGCATTGATCAGACAAAAGCAGCTGTTGCAAGATGAACAAGTCGTGGTGATAGGTGTAAAGATCAAGCTTGCCGAATTTCAATGGCAGCCTGATCTTAATGATCTATTATATCGATTACAATTTTAATTATTTAAATTATAAAGACGATGTTCTACCACCATCTACAGGAAGGTTAATGCCTGTGATATAGCTGGCAGCAGGAGAGGCTAAAAACGCAGCTGCAAAAGCAAACTCTTCAGGGTTAGCAAATCGACGCATTGGTATTAATGCCTTTTCTTTTGCTGCGGCTTCTTCAAAAGAAATGTTTTGTTTTTTAGCTTTACCTTCAATAATGGCATCAAGCCTTGCCGTTGCTGTTGCTCCGGGTAAAACATTATTGACAGTGATACCAAATTCACCTAATTCATTTGCCAACGTTTTTGCCCAACTTGCTACGGCTCCTCGGATGGTATTTGATACGCCTAGTCCGAGCAATGGTTGTTTTACTGAGGTAGAAATAACATTGATAATACGCCCATAAGCTTGCTCTTTCATATAGGGAATGACAGCTTGGACTAAATGATGATTAGAAACTAAATGCAAGTTAAATGCTGCAATGAAACTGGCTGCATCAGCGGTGTGAGCGGGTCCAGGCGCAGGGCCACCTGTGTTATTAATTAATATCTCGTAACCACCCGTTATTAGAATATCTTCGTTGATTACTTTTGCCACTTGCTCAGGAACACTAAAATCAGCAATTAATATATGATGTTGCTGATCTTTCGAAGTGTCTAATAAGGCTTTTACTTCTTCAAGAGCCACTTTATTTCGAGAAAAAAGCGTGACACTTGCCCCTAGTTGAGCAAGTTCTATTGCACATGCTTTGCCAATACCTTGGCTACTACCGCAAACTAATGCACGTTTATTAGTTAAATCAATATTCATATTAGGGTTCTTAATTTGTTCATTTTATCGTAAGACAGTTTTAGCATAACTAGGCAAATAATGTCAGACGTTCATGTAAATATTTAGAGAGATGGGATAAATATAGTTATGAATTTTTTTTGACAATTCAAACAAGTGTTTCATAATAGCAAACTAATAAAAAGTAATGGGTTAATTAAATAATGGCAAAACTACCTTCAGGCGTATACCTTTCCGGTCAGGGACCAGCAGTTGTATTTTTGCATTCGTCGTTAAGTACGGCAAGACAATGGGGGCCACTAACTAAAGTACTTAGTGAAAAATTCACATGTATTAATATAGATATTTTAGGTTATGGCAACGCAGAGAAAGTGACGGATAAAGCGGCTTATGACTTTAGTGTTGAATTGCAACGTATTCGCCGAATCCTGACTGAATGTCTAGATGAGCAAGCCTATCATTTAGTCGGACATTCTTGTGGTGGAGCGATTGCACTTAAACTTGCTGTTGAAAACCCAAAAAAAGTATTAAGTTTGTCTTTGTATGAACCTGTGGCTTTTCATTTATTACCTGAAGGAACAGAGGAACGTGCACAATCTGACAGTTTTGCATCAAAGATAGCAAATCTATCGAGTGAACAAGCAGCACAAGTATTTACCGACTTTTGGAATAGTGAAGGTTTTTATTTAAGTTTACCGACCAAATTGCAAACCATGATGGCTGCAGATATGGAGAAGGTGAGTTTAGATTTTAAAGGGCTTATTTCCGAAAAATATCAATTAAAGGACTTAACTGCTATTACTTGTCCAAGTGCTATTTATTCAGGTAGTCAGAGTCCACATTTAAGCCAGTTTTTAGCGCAAGAAATTGCAGATAGACTGCCCAATGGACACTTAATTGTTATGGATGCAGGCCATATGGGACCCATCAATCAAGCTGATTTAGTATTGCCAAAAATGGCTGAGTTTATTATTGATGCTCAACAGAAGTTTTAGTATAAAACGAACATAAAAAAGCCCAACAAGAATGTTGGGCAAAAAAACACATAAGGGAGAAAAATCAAACGTTAGAGAAGGTTAATTACTTTTTCCTTCTAGTAAGCTTTTACCATTGATAGCAATTTTTCTTGGTTTTAATGCTTCAGGTATCTCTCGTTTTAAATCGATATGGAGTAAACCATTTTCTGTAAAAGCACCTATGACTTTTACATGATCTCCTAATTGAAACTTACGTTCAAAGCTGCGTTCAGCAATACCTTGATGTAAAAATTTTCTTTCGGGAGCATCTTTATCAACGGCTTTGGTCCCGGTGACAACTAAATTATTTTCTTTAGATTCAATCTCTAATTCGTCTTCAGCGAAACCAGCTAATGCCATCGTGATTCGATATTCATCTTCTGCAAGTAATTCGATGTTATATGGAGGGTAAGAAGATTGTTTATCAGCACGAGATGCTTTATCCATCATGCTAGCTAAGTGATCAAATCCAATAAATGAACGGTAAAGTGGGCTAAAATCTGTATTTGTACGCATAATTCATATCCTATTTATTTAGCAATATAAAAGTTATTTTCTACAATAATAAATGGTTAATTGTGTCCAACATCAATTTGCTGCGACTATAATCATCAATATTGCAAAAGTTAAATGCCTTTCTTAAAGAACAGGCGGTTTATGTAATCCCTCTAGGGCGACTACATAATAAAAGATGGGATCGAACAAGAATATTTCAAGGATAAAAAGTATTTTTTTTGTTGTTTTTTTATAAAGCCTTGAATTATAAGATAAATAAAATCTATAATTCAAGGTGTTATTTATTGGTTTACTTCAAGGTTACTTTCAATTTTAGATGACGTAGCACTTTCACTGGGCTCTGAACTTAATGCTTTTAATGTTGCTAATGCCATCTCATAATCAGGGTGATTAGAGATATTAGGCACTAATTCTTTATAAGCAATTTTACCTGTAGTATCGATAATAAAAATTGACCGTGTTAACAAACCCATATCTTTAATTAAAATACCATATTTTGTTCCAAAGTCTCGCCAGACACTATCTGAAAGAACCTTGATTTTGTCGATGTTTTCAGCTTTACAAAAGCGTTTTTGTGCAAAGGGTAAATCATTACTAATGGTTAAAATCTGAATATCTTCTGGTAAGTTGACAACTTCATCGTTGAATCGCTTGGTTTGTAGTGAGCAAACACCAGTATCTAAGCTGGGGACTGCTGAAATTAGTACTATTTTACCTGAGAAGTCTGAAAGGTTAACAGGGACAAAGGTTTCATTGACTACTTTAAAAGGAGGAGCCTGATCGCCAATATTTATTTGGTGTCCTAATAATGTGATATATTTATCACCTGCTTTTACCAGATCATTTCGTTGTGGTAATTCTTCATTTAATAGTGAACTGGCATAAAGGTTATTACCGTATACTGTTAGTAATAACACAGTTAAAAATTGTGTTAATTTCATAAATCGTACTTTATTGAGCATTTGTTAATTTAGCTTAACGCCCAATAAATAAAAATGCTATATAATAGTGCCTTATTTTAAATTTTAACTATTGTTATAATTAACAAAACCGTTATAACCACTAAATTCATTCTATGTTTAAGAAACCTTTATTATGTCAACTCCTCTTTTAATTTGTGATGATTCCAATATGGCACGCAAACAAGTTGCGCGTTCTTTACCCGATGGTTGGGATGTTGATATTAGTTTTGCTACTAATGGTGCAGAAGGAATTGAAGCAATTAAAGCAGGGAAAGGGGATGTGCTTTTACTGGATTTAAACATGCCGGTAATGGACGGTTATCAAGTTTTAGAAGCTATAGTTTCTCAAGATTTACCTACCTTAGTTATTGTTATCTCTGGAGATATCCAACCAGAAGCGCACAAGCGCGTGACAAGTTTAGGTGCCTTAGATTTTATTAAAAAACCGGTTAATAAAGAAAAGTTAACAGAAATATTAGCGCTTTATGGCATATACAAAGCGGCAGAGGTGAGCGCCCTAGACCTTCCGGTTAAACAGGTTTTAGCCAACGAAAAAACGATTAGTCCAACAGAAAAAATTACCTTACCCTCATTAACTAAACCTAGTACTACAGTGACTAACAAGCATGTTGAACAAAAACCTCAAATTGATCATCTCGATCCCAATATGCGTGATTGCTATCAAGAAATAGCTAATGTTGCTATGGGGCAAGCAGGAGATTTATTAGCAAGGCTGTTAAATGTTTTTGTTGTTCTGCCAATCCCTAATGTCAACTTGATTGAAGTAAGCGAACTGAGTATGGCATTATCAGCCATTGAGCAGCATGAAAGTACCTCAGGTATTTGCCAAGGGTTTATTGGTGCTGGTGTATCAGGGGAAGCCTTATTAATATTAAATGATTCAAGTTTTAAAGATATTGCTGGACTAATGAATTATCAGTATGAGGTTGATGAAACCACAGAACTTGAGTTGTTAATGGATTTAGCTAATGTATTAATTGGTGCTTGCTTAAATGGAGTATCAGAACAACTAGATATGTCATTTAGCCAAGGGCATCCGGTGGTGTTAGGACAACATCGGAATATTTCTGAATTAATTGCCTATAATGCCAAACGCTGGCGCAGAACTTTAGCAATAGAGATTAGCTATAGTATTGAAAATTACTCAATAAAATGTGATTTATTATTACTTTTCACTGAAGACTCAATGAACACTCTCTATAACAAATTAGCCTATTTATTGGATTAACTATGTCGTTAGAAACAGAACAAATTAATGAATTACATTGGTTGATGGAGATGCTTCATACGATAGATGTCGGTTTAGTCGTATTAGATAGAGATTATCACATTCAAATTTGGAATGGTTTTATGGAAAACCATAGTGGTTTATTGCCAAGAGAAGTGAAAGATAAATCGCTATTTCACTTATTTGATGAAATTCCACAAGAATGGTTTATACGCAAAGCAGAGTCTGTTTTTTTACTAAAAAATAAAGCCTTTACTATTTGGGAGCAACGTCCATATTTGTTTCGCTTTCAAAACTACCGTCCTATTACCGGCACCGCCGATTATATGTACCAAAATACTACCTTCATTCCGTTAATGTCTGCGACAGGTGTGGTGACACATTTATGTTTAATTATTTATGATGTCACTGATATGGCAATACATAAAACCGAACTAGAAAAGGCTAATAAAGAACTTTCTATTTTAAGTCAAACAGACGGTTTAACGCATTTGTTTAACCGTACTCATTGGGAAAAGTGTTTACAGGCAGAATACAAACGTTGGCTTAGAAGTTCTCACCCCAGTTGTTTAGTGATGATTGATATTGATAATTTTAAAATAATTAATGATTCATACGGGCATATGGTGGGTGATGAAGTGATTAGACATATTTCTGGGCTTATTCGCCAACACGTACGAGAAACCGATATTTCGGGCCGTTATGGTGGCGAAGAGTTTTCTGTTCTATTAGCAGATACACCGTTAGAAAAAGGTAAAATATTTGCTGAACGCTTAAGAACTGCTATTGCTGAGTCGCTTATTTTGCATAACGATATAGAGATTAAATATACTGCTTCGTTTGGCATTGCAGAAGTTAATGATTCAATGTCTAACTATGAAACTTGGATTGAATGTGCAGATGCCGCGTTGTATATGTCAAAAGAGGCAGGTAAAAATAAAACCACTCTTTACCCTAATGCAGTGAAAGAACATAAAGGGTAGTTAAGCAATTATGTTCTTTCACCTTGTTGATTATTGTTCGCTAAAAACGTGTTTTCCATTAACCCAAGTGTCGGAAACTTTGACTTTCCAAATATCCTTTTCCGGCATAGTAAAATAATCATGATCAATCAGAATAAAGTCTGCTTTTTTTCCAGAAGCTAAACTTCCGATAATATTTTCTTGATGCCCTGAATAAGCGGCATCAATAGTAAAACTTCGTAAAGACTCTAGGCGCGTCATCTTCTCGTTGGGAAACCAACCACCTGCAGGTTGATTTGAATGGTCTTGACGAGTAATTGCCGCATGTAAACCAAAAAATGGATTAGGTGATTCTACGGGAAAATCAGAGCCCGCAGCAATAATGGCTTTAGCATCTAATAACTTACGCCAAGCATAAGCACCTAATATGCGTTTTTCACCAATACGATCTACCGCCATATTTTTATCGCTTGTTGCATGAGTGGCCTGCATTGACGCAATTACGCCTAATTCATGGAAACGCGGAATATCTGATAGCTGTAAAATTTGAGCGTGTTCGATTCGGTGACGAAGTGATTTACTATGCGTTTTTGGGATTAACTCTTGATATATGTCGAGCATAATTTTATTCGCATTATCTCCAATTGCATGCGTATTCACTTGAAACCCTGCAGACATTCCTGTTTCCACATAATGTTTTAAATTTTCATTATCGTGGAGCAACAAGCCTTTATAATTAGCCTGATCTGAATAATCATCGATTAAAGCCGCACCTCTGCTGCCTAATGCTCCATCAGCTTGAATTTTTATACTGTTAAATGAAAGCATATCATCTTGACTTTTATAAGGACCGTTTTTTAATGTTTCTTGCCACTGCTGAGAAGGAAGATATAGCATAGCATTTATGCGCATTGGCATTTCTTTTTCATCGGCTAATTCTTTATAAATATCAATAGTATCACTATAAACACCGGCATCGTGTACGCTGGTAAGCCCCATGGAAACTAAACGATCCATTGCTTGTTTTAAAGCAAACTTCTGTTGTTGACGATTTAATTCTGGCACAGCGGAATCAATTAACCCCATAGCCATATCAATAAATACGCCAGTAGGATTACCTTCGTTATCTTTGATTATTTCGCCACCGGTTGGTGATGGGGTCTCAGCAGTAATGCCTGCTAAAGCCATTGCTTTACTATTTGCCCATCCAGCATGTCCGTCGATACGTGATAACCACACAGGTTGGTTAGGAAATGCTTTATCTAAACTTTGCGCGGTTGGAAATGCATTGCTATCCCATTTAACTTGATTCCAACCATGTCCATGGACCCAAGTTAATTTAGGATTTTTTTTTGCATAGCGTATTGTTCTATTAACAGCGTCTTGTTCGCTAGTCGTACCGCTAAGATCTGCTGTTAGTAAACTTAAACCATAGCCTAAAACGTGTCCGTGGGCGTCAATCAGCCCAGGTAGTAAGGTTTTACCTTGGCCGTTAATGATATTGACGTTTTTACTGGGGATGACTTTGTCATTGTGACTAAACAATTTATCAATTTTATCATTGGTAAATTGAATTGCGTGGAATCTTTGTAGTTGATTGTTGGTAATTGTATAGCCTTTTACATTATCAATAATCGTGGTTGCTGCAATAGCGTTACAAATATAAAGTATTGAAATTAAAGGGATAAGCTTTTTTATAATCATGTTTGCGTGACCTTTATTTAATCGTAAATTAAATAGTAGCAGTTATTTTCGTTTAATCACGCTTTTGCTTTGTTTTTCTCTGTCTAAAAAGGTTAAATATTAATAAAAATGATAAATATACCGCCACTAAAATCCAAGTTATATAAGGCGCTATAATTTGATAAGGAGTATGACCTTCAACTAAGTTTACTTTACCTTTCAATACTAATTCTTGGAATTGGGGTAATTGCTGTTGGATTTCACCTTGATGAGTAATGATGGCTGAGATCCCATTATTTGTACTTCTTAATACAGGCCGAGCAAATTCTAATGCTCGCATACGTGCAATTTCTAAATGTTGATGAGGCCCATGAGAATCGCCAAACCAGGCATCATTACTCACAGTTAATATCATATCCGTTTGTTTAGTGAAATTGGCGGCAAGTTGCTCAGGAAAAGCAATTTCAAAACAAATAAGGGGTAAAATATGTAGGTTTTGCGCAATGAGATTATTTTGAACATAGCTACCGCGTGAAAAAGATGATTGCGCTAAATTAAAAAGCGGAGCAAGCGGTCTTAATAAATCACCAAAAGGAACAAATTCTCCAATTGGAAGTAAATGATTTTTATAGTAACGATTATTGTTATTATAAAAATAACTGCCTTTTATATCTGATTTATATTGTTGGCCAAGAACAATTAGACTGTTATAGGATTCTCGTGATTCGAAATTATAATTGAGTATACCTGTAATTATCGTACTTTTATTTAGTGCAGCAGATCGATTAGCAATATCGAGAAACTCTTGAGTCGTAGTTAACGGTTCAATACCGGTAATCGCTGACTCAGGCCAAATGATTAAATCAGCATCATAATTATCTTTGGTTAGGGTCAGATATTTCATCATGGTTGGCCATTCTTGCGCTTGATCCCATTTCAATTCTTGTTTGATATTTCCTTGTACTAACGCGGTATTTATTGATTTACCTGTTAATGTTCCCCATTGCTGATAGTGACTCCAAACTACAAGGCTCATTATCAAGGCTAAGCCTATTAGTGGTTTCACTCTGTCTACTTGGCTAAAAAGACGAACGACAAGTACACTGATGAGAATGATGCAAAAACTTATACCAATTTCACCAATAATTGGGGCAAGTGCTGCTAAAGGACCATCTATTTGACTATAGCCGAGAGAAAGCCAAGGAAAGCCAGTCAGTAAATTTGCTCTAAGCCATTCAGCCACTAACCAAGCTAAAGGTAATAAATACAGGTTGAGTTGTTTATTAGTGCTAAATCTAGTACTGAGATAGCAGGCAAGGGCAGGAAAAATAGCGAGATACGCAGCAAGTAGTAACATTAATAGTAATGACACTATAATAGGAGTACCACCAAAACGATCGATACAAACATATACCCAACTAATTCCTGCGAGAAACCAGCCTAAACCGAAATAAAATCCATGTTTAAAGGCCAATTTACTTGTTTTATCTCTTAGTTGGTAAAACCATAGAGGCAAAACAACTAAGGTTATCCACCATTGCGAAAAAGGTGCGTAAGCAAATAAAAGGCAAAGTCCAAGTACAAAACTACGCCCATAAGCTTTCGCTTCAGCGAGTAAAGAAGAGGGTGATAACATCATATTTTTCATCAGGTTATGAAAAATAACTAGGGCTAAGCTTAATCAATCACTTTCCCTGAAATATGATGGTCTTTTGGAATAGTCACTTGAATCGTTTGAATTCTTCGATTATTTGCTGAGGAAATTTTAAACTCAAAGCCATCCATCTCAATGATTTCACCTTTTTTCGGCATATGACCAAATTTATGTAAAATAATGCCACCTAGGGTGTCAGCATCATCTTCATCAAGACCACAACTGAAGTATTCATTAAATTCAGGAAGTTCAATCAAGGCTTTTACTTGATAAACGTTGCCCGCAAGGAGTTTAATGTTTTCTTCAATTTCATCGTCAGTTTCATCTTCAATTTCGCCAACGATAAGTTCGAGTATATCTTCAATTGTTACAAGGCCAGATACGCCACCGTATTCATCAACTATAATTGCCATATGAGAGCGTTGAGAGCGAAACTCTTTTAATAAAGATTCCACTTTCTTACTTTCAGGAATAATAATTGCCGGTCTAATTACTTGTTCCAGAGTGAATTCTTCTGTTTTTTGATTAAACCCATACGCGAGTAAATCTTTGGCAAGTAAGATACCTTCAACATGATCTAAATCTTCTCTGATCACAGGAAATCTTGAGTGACCTGAATCAATGATGATAGGTAAGGATTCATTAAAAGGATCGCTGATGTCGATAGTGACAATTTGTGAACGGGGTATCATAATATCCCGAACTCGCATGTCTGAGACTTCTAATACGCCCTCGATCATGAGCTTAGTTTCTGGTTTGATTAAATCTCTGTCTTCAGCATCATTTAATACTTCAACAAGAGCGTCTTTTTTTTGCGGTTCTCCAGTAAATAGTTGCAATATTTTATTTAAAATTGACTTATTTGAAGAACCGTTACTAGAGTGAGGATTGTCATCGCTCATAGAGCTTTTTATCTTCCTGTTAATTATTAATAGTTTTTTAGTTTGAAACCAAATTTAACTATTTTCAAGTTTATTTTTAATTAAAATGTTTAAGTTAACAATAATAACCTAAACGGTGTATGGATCATTAATATTAAGTTGGCTAAGCAAGCTAATTTCTAATGATTCCATTTCTTCGGCCTCTTGATCATTGATATGATCAAAGCCCAGTAGATGTAAGCATCCATGAATCACCATATGTGCCCAGTGATCTTGGAGGTTTTTACTTTGTTCTATTGCTTCTTTGGCAACGACATCAGCACAAATAACTAAATCACCTAATAGATTAAGTTCAATGCCCTCAGGTACTTCAAATGGGAACGATAGTACATTTGTCGGTTTATCGTTTTGACGATATTGTGCGTTGAGTTGTTGGCTTTCATCAATATCAACGACTCGAATAGTGAGCTCGAAAGGTTTGTTATATTGTTGTAATGCACAGGTAGCCCATTTTACAAAGTCTTGCTCTTGAGGGAGCTGTAACGCTTGACAAGCAATTTGCACATCAACATCAATGTTCATTGTTGTTACCTTGGTAGTCTTTTTTCTGTTGTGCTTTAAGGGCATTCATTTTTTTATCATGAGCATCATATGCATCAACAATACGAGCTACAACAGGATGACGAACCACATCTTTAGATTGAAAAAAGTTAAAACTCACACCGGGAATATCAACAAGTACTTCAATAGCATGTCTTAACCCTGATTTTTGCCCACGGGGTAAATCGACTTGAGTAATATCCCCAGTGATAACCGCTCTTGAATTAAAGCCAATTCGTGTTAAAAACATTTTCATTTGTTCAACAGAGGTATTTTGGCTTTCATCTAAAATAATATAAGCATCGTTAAGTGTTCTACCGCGCATATAAGCTAAAGGGGCTATTTCAATTACATTGCGTTCAATGAGTTTTTCTACTTTCTCAAAACCTAGCATTTCAAACAATGCATCGTAGAGGGGTCTAAGATAAGGATCAATTTTTTGTGATAAATCACCGGGTAAAAAGCCAAGTTTTTCGCCGGCTTCAACAGCAGGACGTGTTAACAAAATACGTCTGACTTCTTGTCGTTCAAGAGCATCAATAGCACAAGCAACGGCAAGATAGGTTTTTCCTGTTCCTGCGACACCGACACCAAAACTAATATCATTTACCAATACATTCTGAACATATGTTTGTTGGTTAACGTTACGAGGTTTGATAATCCCTCGTTTAGTTTTTATCGTCACCATCTTTTGATAGTCAACATCTACTTTGCTCGGGGCCTGTTCAAGTGTATCAGCACTAAGAATAGCTAAATGAACCATTTCATCGGTAATTGTTTTTACTTCACCTTTGACTGTTGCTGTTTCAATATATAAGTCAGTTAACAGTTTTGCCACAGCGTTGGTAGCATGGCTAAGCCCAACAATTTTAAATTCATTACCGCGATAACTAATTTCAACCCCTAAACGTTTTTCTATTGTTTTAAGGTTGTCATCCATAGGACCACATAAGTTAGCCTGTCTGTTATTATCAACAGGAGATAATTTAATTATTTGCTGTGTATTCTTGCTCAAGTTGTTATCCAACCTTACGGTGTAAAAGTTTCAACACCAAGACTGTCTTTAGTCTTAGTAGATGTTTGATGATGATTGTTAGCTAAAATGTCTGCTGGAGAAAGCGCTATTCTCAGACCCATTTCTGCTTCGGTGCGAATTAATTTACCACGAAGAGAATTAGCGTAAACATCGGTAATTAACACATCAACAAATTGTCCAATAACATCAGGTGATGCTTCAAAGTTAACAATGCGGTTATTTTCAGTGCGTCCTCTAAGCTCCATCGGATTTTTCTTCGATGGTCCCTCAACTAGAATACGTTGCTCTGTATTTAACATTTGTCTGGCAATTCGTAATGCTTGTTGAGTAATTCTATCTTGTAGTAATTTTAAACGTTCTTTTTTTGTCGCTTCTGTAATATCGTCAGGTAAATCTGCTGCTGGTGTTCCTGGGCGGGCGCTATAAATAAAACTAAAGCTTAAATCAAAATCAATTGCTTGGATAAGATCCATTGTTGCTTGAAAGTCATCATCAGTTTCACCTGGAAATCCAATAATAAAATCGGAAGACATGCAAATATCAGGACGTGCTTTTTTCAACTTCCGAATCTGTGATTTATATTCTAATGCAGTATGCCCACGTTTCATTTGTACTAAGATGCGGTCAGAGCCACTTTGTACGGGTAAGTGTAAGTGACTGACTAATTCAGGAACGTCTTTATAGACTTCGATAATATCATCAGTAAATTCTACAGGGTGTGACGTGGTGTAACGGATTCTGTCAATGCCATCGATGGTGGCAATAAGTCGAATTAAATCAGAAAAACGACAAATGGTATCATCATGCATTTTACCGCGATAAGCGTTAACATTTTGACCTAATAGATTAACTTCTCTAACGCCTTGTTCAGCTAATTGCGCTATTTCATATAAGACGTCATCCATCGGGCGACTAACTTCTTCACCACGGGTGTAGGGAACTACACAGAAGGTACAGTATTTACTACAACCTTCCATAATGGAAACAAATGCTGTCGCTCCTTCTGCTTTTGGTTCAGGTAAACGGTCAAATTTTTCAATTTCTGGGAAACTTACATCGACTACAGGATTATGATCACCGGTAACTTGTTGGATCATTTCAGGTAAGCGATGCAAGGTTTGAGGACCAAAAACCATATCAACAAATGGCGCACGTTGGCGTATAGCATCACCTTCTTGAGAGGCAACACATCCCCCGACACCAATTAATAAATCAGGTTTTTTATCTTTTAAATTTTTCCAACGTCCGAGCTGATGAAATACCTTCTCTTGTGCCTTTTCTCTTATAGAACAAGTGTTGAGTAAGATAACATCTGCATCTTCGGCCTCTTCTGCCAATACAAATCCATGGGTGGAATCTAAAAGCTCAGCCATTTTTTGCGAGTCGTACTCGTTCATTTGACAGCCCCAAGTTTTGATATATAACTTCTTACTCATTTATACTTGCCTAAAATTTGTTCAATAAAGATAAAAAGAGGCGTATTTTACTCTTTCTTCCCACTGGAGGCTAGTGAAACTAAAAATAGTTGTTGTTTCTTATGATAATTGCATCAGTGGGATAGATATAACTAGCTGGCTGCCCTGATTTTGTTCATTAAATGTATTAACTGAGGCAACGTGTTTATTGGCAATCTGACGAATGTAATACATTGCCATATCAAAGTTAATTCTACTTTTAAAATGTGCAAAGCTGTCGCCATCGTCACTGATCGTCAGCCATATCTTATTTTTAAATTCTTGAAGTGAAATTTTAAAGTTTCGACCATTACCATTTAACACAGCTGAAATGACCGCTTCGTAAATCATAGTATAAATATCTGATTGCAGTTCATAATTTAATTTTTCATCATTAAGCTCATGACTATACTCAATATTGATGTGATATTTTTTGTGTACAAAATCAGCTAAATAAGGGATGGCTATAGCTAAAGAGTTCCCATAGAGATTATCAGGTACTTTAGTCTGAGACTTATCGCTAAGTTCTTTAATCGACTCTTGAAGTAAGTTTTTGATTTTTATTTGCGTGTCATTAATTTGAGTATCATTACTCGGTGGTACTGTTTCACATAAACTGAGAACATGAGATAAATTACGGCTGACATTTAACGCACTCTTCCCTCGGGTTTTTATATCATCGGTTAAGAGTGAATGTATATGGCTGATTGATCGTCCTCTGAGATACATTAACCAGCAAGTGGCTAAGATAAATATCACAACGATGATGGCATAAAGTACTCGAAGCTTGGGAGTCCAATACCAAGGGTAAGCCACATGAATTTGAGTGAATGCTTTTTTCTTACTCCATTGACCTAAGCTGTTAGTCCCCATTAACGTAAGATAATAGCTCCCTGAGGCTAAGCCGGTAAGGGTTAATTGGTGACCATTAATAGGATGCCAAATACCATTATTTATTTGATATTTGAATTGCTTATTTTGCCCTGAACGATAATCTAATGATGCAAGGTCAAGCTGGATAACATCATTAGCTGATTCAATATTAATTTCTTTATTTAGCATAAACGATCGCCCTGAAACAGTCGTTTTACTGATAAATATATCCGGATCATAATTAGCCGTTTTTTGTAATGGTATGGTAACAACACCACCATAATGACCAAGATAGACAATATTATTATAAACAATGGGTTCACTAGTGAAGCTAAATTTTTCGGTGTTAGGTGCTAGTAATATTTCTTGTGTTTCCGGATTAATTCTAAATAATCCTTTACGAGAGGGCGCCCAGATTTCATCATTAATTAATTTTGCTTTACCAAAGTCTATCCCTAAGCCAAATTGATTTAAAATTTCGCCGGAATAATTAAGTACAAACACACCATTATTCATTGAGAAGGCGAAAATTTTACCGTGTGCATCAACTAATGAGATAATTTTACTCGAACCAGGTAATTTAATTGTTTGAATTGATTGCGTGATACTATTGAGTACATCTATGCCTGCGGCAGTCGCTAACCAGATGGTGTTATTACTGCCAGAAATACTATCGATTATTTCTGGGGAGCTAAAGTTGTGTTGCTTATCAATAATGCTCTTCACTTCATTGGTTTTGTGATCAAAAATGATAATGCCATTGCCATCAGTACAGAGGTATAAAAGATTATCAATCACATTGATATCGAGTAATAATTGATTATTTTCTTTAAAAGGTAATTTTATTAAAGTATTAGTTTTTGCTGTGTACTTCCATAAACCACCAAATGTTGCAATATAAAGACTGTCTCCAACCGTTTGTAAGTCTGTAATCCGTCTGTTTTTCCCTTGCAATTTAGCTTTGTTTTCATCGCTAAATAACTGACTCAGCTGATTGAACGTATGTAGTCCATCGCCATAACTACCCAATATTATTTCATTATTATAATGTTCAAGTTTGATTGCATTTATCCGGGCATTAAAATAAAAAGGCTTATTTTTGAGGTGTTGAGAGGATATTTTTTTAACGCCATCGCCATTGTAATACCAAATAACATTTGAACTATCATGATATATATTACTGACACCTAATGATAGAATTTGAGGAAAGTTATGCTTTAATGGCTCTAGTTTTTCGTTATATTTGTGAATTTTTCCGGCTTCGTCTAAAACAAAAAAATCGCTACTATCATAAGCTTTGCTCATGCCTTTGACCGTATAATTTATTGCTAAATCTTGCATCAAATGGCCATTTAAATAAGTCGCTATTTTTTTCTCATGAACGACAGCCAGTTTATCACCTAAACTAATCGCTTCCGATATCGGTTGTTGCAATAAAGTGGTGTAGCCTTTATTCGTTAATAAATTTAGGGAGTTAGAATTAAAAAAGTAGAGTTCATCATTAGTTTTTATGAAGCTATTGAGCCTGATGTTTTCATTTAAGGTGGTTGTTCTTTCTGTCAATGCATCATAAATGTAGAGGTTGTCTGAATAGATATAATACTTATCTTTAAAGTAAGTACACTGATAAACACTGTTATCGTTAATTTCTATATCGAGTGGTGTTGCTGTGCCAGTATTAGGTTCAAACCACCATATCCCTTTCGACTCAGTACAAATCAACATTTTATTATTAATCAGTTCAGCGTTATGAGACCAAGTGAAAGGTAATTTCCATTTATTATTGTGGTTGGAGAAAGTGAGTAACTCTTTGCCATCAAAGCGAGTTAATCCTTGTTGACCGATCAACCAAATAAAGCCATTAGCGTCTTCGCTAATGGCTTCGATATTAGTCAACGTGAGTAATTGATTAGTTTCCGCAGCCCTTGCTATGGAAACTGTCAACAATAGTGAGGATAGCAGAGACCATAAAAGTAACTTTTTAATATTAGGTAATATTTGTAGATCAACCTTTAGGAGGGTGTGTTTCATTACCACATTTTGGATGTGACTTTGGTATTGCATCTTTGTCTTCAGGCTTTTGTACCAAAATGTAAGTAGGTTTACGCGGATCATTTTCTTCTTGTTTTTCGTTCCATTCTTTTCTAATTTTGTCCGCGTGAATTTTTCCATACTTTACTTCAAAAGCCGTTGCAATCATTTCAACGCCAAAATCATCCATTACCATAATTGAATTGTTATGGTAGCCACTATCAGTATCAAAATCTATATCTACAGTTAAGATTTTATCTGTTGGTAAGACAAGATCTGCGCGTAACTTTGCAACAACAGCGCGATCCTTGTGTGCTTTTAATTTTGTTAAATTAGGTTTTTCAGTAAAGTCATAAATTAAATTAATATCTTTTTCTATGCGGACTTCTTTTTTTTGTAGTGTAGACATAATCTTTCCTTAATTATTTGGACCGTTTATTATTTGAGCAAGTTTAGTATAACGACTATATTATTTTTGGCTAGTGCTATTTGTTTGCCACTATTTACCGCCATAATGTTACATTCACTCATTAATTTAACAAGTTATAATACATTAAGTTTCTATTTGTTTACTTCTCGATTAACATTATGAAGTTCAATAAAATATGTTGTGGTAGTTAACTGAGAGATAAGATCATGAAAAGCTTTGATTGTATTATTGTTGGTGGTGGAATGGTTGGAGCTGCAAGTGCCTTATCTATAGCACAACTAGGTTTAACCGTCGCTTTAGTGGATAAAGCCCCCCCTGAAGATTTTCAAAATACACAAGCTTACGATTTACGTGTATCTGCCATTTCTTTATCTTCTGAATATCTATTAACTAGTCTTGATGCATGGCAATTAATTCAGTCAATGAGGAGTTGTCCTTATCAACGACTAGGTGTCTGGGAACAAGAGCGTGCTTATACCGAGTTTAATGCACAGAGCATAGCCCAAAGTCATTTAGGGCATATTGTAGAAAACAGAGTTATTCAACTGGCATTATGGCAGCAAATTTCCGTAAGTAGTGAGGTAACATTATTTTGCCCAGACTCAGTCGTTAAGTTTGAACAGAACGAGAGTGACATTATTGTTACTTTAGCAAACGAGCAACTTAAGGCGAAAATGTTACTAGGGGCTGATGGCGCTAATTCCGCAATTCGCCAACAAGCGGGGATAGGTCTTACTGGTTGGGATTATCAACAAGCTGCGATGTTGATAAATGTAGAAACCGAATTAAACCAACAGAATATTACATGGCAGCAATTTAGACCTTCTGGCCCAGTGGCTATGCTTCCTTTAGCTGGGAATTTTGCATCGTTAGTTTGGTATCATAGCAAAGCTGAAATTCAACGTTTAGCCTCGCTTACTAATGCGCAGCTTAGTGTGGAAGTTAATCATGCTTTTCCCGAAAAATTAGGGGGTATAAAAAAAGTCTTAGCTAAAGGGGCTTTTCCATTAACTCGCAGACATGCTAATTCATACCAACAAGGAAAAGTACTTCTTATTGGAGATGCAGCACATACAATTAATCCATTAGCCGGGCAGGGAGTCAATTTAGGATTTAAGGACGTGCTAGCTTTAAAAAATGTGATTGCAACCGCTATTGGTAATGGAGAGTGTTGGCATGATGAAAAAGTCTTGTCGAGATATGAACAACAGCGCCGTAAAGATAATCTTTTGATGATGTCGACGATGGATGCATTTTATGGCATCTATAGTCATCCTTCAGGGTTGATCAAATCAATTCGCAATACAGGGTTATCGTTAATTAATAAATCATCATTTGTTAAGAAGAAAGCATTAGCTTACGCTTGTGGTTTATAAATTAGCGTTTTGTTTAAAGTGAAAGTTATAAGTGATGATAATTGAAGTTTGATTTTAGAAAGTGGCAGGGGTAAGAGGATTTGAACCTCTGAATGACGGGATCAAAACCCGCTGCCTTACCGCTTGGCTATACCCCTACAGTAGAACTGCAGTTAGATTACATTGAATTACTTTCATTAATTAGTCGAACTATAAAGAAAGTGGCAGGGGTAAGAGGATTTGAACCTCTGAATGACGGGATCAAAACCCGCTGCCTTACCGCTTGGCTATACCCCTGCAATGTAACTTACTTTCACAACTTACGTTGTGTTGAAATGGTACGGGGTGAGAGACTTGAACTCTCACATCTTGCGATACTGGAACCTAAATCCAGCGCGTCTACCAATTCCGCCAACCCCGCATTTCAATGGTGGCTACACCGGGATTTGAACCTGGGACCCCATCATTATGAGTGATGTGCTCTAACCAGCTGAGCTATGTAGCCTTTCCAACTCGCCTCTCAGCAAGTGGCGCGTATTATGCAAATCTGCTTAGCCTACGTCAACCGTTTTTTTCAAAAAATGTAGACTTTTTCACTGGTTGTCTAAAGTCTCACCATTTTGCGCGTATTATACACTAAAATAGTGAAGATTATGGTGATTTGGATAAAGTTAATTTTTTAGCCTGGGTTATTTTTAAGGATTTATTTGTTACAACGAGAAAAAAGATTTAGTGTTTTACTGATAAAATGATGATGATTTTTAATTTTTAATTTTTAAGGTTTTATTGGGTAAAAACTTAAAATAATAGAAGAATGAATGATGTTTTTGTTACCTTGCAAAGAATAAAGAAGCTGCTCAAAGTCTTTTTTTGCTCAAAATAAGTTAGCTTGACTATGTTTATCTGAGTAAAACCAATAAAAATGCCTCAATTAGCTCAGTAAACTAAGTTTAGTTATTAATATGGTTAACATAGCGTGATAACAAATAATGAGTACAGTGAGTGGGACAAGTCTTACGGATTAAGATAGCTGAGCTACTATTAAAAAAGGTTAATGAATGAATTCATTAACCTTTTAAATAAACGCTATAAAGTATGTTTTGTTAGATTAAACGTTAAATCTGAAATGAACAACATCGCCGTCTTTAACAAGGTAATCTTTACCTTCTAATCGCCATTTACCGGCTTCTTTAGCGCCTGCTTCACCATTAAACTCAATAAAGTTTTCGTAGCTTATTACTTCTGCTCGAATAAAACCTTTTTCAAAGTCTGTATGAATAACACCAGCAGCTTGTGGTGCAGTAGCATTTTGTTTAACTGTCCATGCTCTTACTTCTTTTACACCGGCAGTAAAATAGGTTTGTAAATGTAATAAACCATAGCCTGAGTTGATGACACGGTTTAAACCAGGTTCTTCTAATCCCATTTCGGCCATAAATTCAATACGATCATCTTCTTCCATTTCTGATAATTCGCCTTCAATTTCAGCGCATACAGCAACAACAACTGCACCTTCTTTCTCTGCTATTTGATTAACAACATCTAAATAAGGATTATTTTCAAAGCCATCGTCATTTACATTAGCAATATACATTGTTGGCTTAATGGTTAAAAAGTTCAGGTATGCTACCGCGGCTTGTTCTTCTTTAGATAAACCTAAAGAACGGACCATATGTCCATCTTCAACATGTTTTAATATTTTTTCTAATACAGGTAATTCAAATTTTGCATCTTTATCACCACCTTTTGCTCGCTTAGCTTGACGAGTAATGGCACGTTCAGCTGTATCCATATCAGCCAATGCTAATTCAGTATTAATAACATCAATATCATCGGCAGGATCAATTTTATTGGCAACATGAATAATATTATCATTTTCAAAACAACGTACTACATGGCCAATCGCATCTGTTTCACGAATATTAGCTAAAAACTTATTACCAAGGCCTTCACCTTTTGATGCACCAGCAACAAGACCTGCAATATCTACAAATTCCATTGTTGTCGGTAATACGCGTTCTGGTTTAACAATTTCTGCTAATTTATCAAGACGAGGATCCGGTACAGGTACGACGCCAGTATTCGGCTCTATTGTACAAAAAGGAAAGTTTGCAGCTTCAATACCCGCTTTAGTTAACGCGTTAAATAGCGTAGATTTACCAACGTTGGGTAAACCAACGATACCACATTTGAAACCCATGATAATTACCTATTATTGTTAGACTCAATCGTTACAATTGAGCTTTAAATGAGTGTAAACGATTTTGTGCTTTTTTAAGATCATCTTTTTGCCAGATGTCAAAACAGCGACTTGCCTCATCGATACTTTGTTCAATTAAGTTTTGTTCGCTTGCTGGGGGTTTACCTAGCACATGACCAGTCACTTTATCTCTATGACCTGGATGGCCAATACCTATCCGCAAACGATAAAATTCTTTGTTATTTGCCATACGAGCAATAATATCGCGTAAGCCATTATGTCCCCCATGGCCGCCACCTTTTTTGATTTTACAAACACCAGGTTCCATATCTAATTCGTCATGAGCAACTAAAATATCATCGACAGGAATTTTAAAAAAATTGGCTAACGGCGCTACAGCTTGACCGCTGCGATTCATAAAAGTGGTAGGGATGAGTAAATGTACGACTTGACCGCCAATAAGCCCTTTGCCATAAAGGCCAGAATATTTTTTTTCGGGTCTTAAAGCTATATTATTGCGAGAGGCTAGTTCTTCAACGAACCAAACGCCAGCATTGTGACGAGTTTTTGTATATTCGGGGCCTGGATTACCCAGGCCCACAACTAGTTGAATAGTCATCTAAGGGAATAACCTTAAATTACTCTTCAGTAGCTTCTTCTTCTGCTTCAGCATCGTCATCTGCTTTGCCTTTAGGAGCATTTGCAGTAGCTACCGCTAAATCATGAGCTTCGCCTTTTGACAATTCATCAGAAACAACACCTTTTGGTAAAGTTACGTCTGATAAATGAAGTGTTTCACCTACTTCTAAAGCAGCAATGTCAATTTCAATGAATTCTGGTAAATTCTTTGGTAAACACGTGATAGCAATTTCAGAGATGTGATGAGCAACAATAGCGCCTTTTTTCACTACCGCTTCTTCATTAATAAAATGAACAGGTACGTTAGTGTGGATATCATGAGTTGCATTAATACGCATAAAATCTAAATGCATAATTAATTGTTTAAACGGGTGACGTTGCATGTCTTTGATTAAACATTCAACAGGCTTGCCGTCAATGTTTAATGTTAATACATGAGAATAAAACGCTTCTTCTTGTTGTGCACGAAAAACTTTGTTGTGCGCTAACGTTAAAGATACAGGGTCTTTGCCTTCACCGTAAAGGATCGCTGGAACTTTGTTCGCGTGACGTAGGCGGCGGCTCGCACCTTTCCCTAGATCAGTACGTACTTCAGCATCCAAAGTAAAAATATTAGTCATGGTTTTATACCTAATTTTAAATAAAAGTTGCGTTGCTTTTTGCGACCAAAAACAACAATAAATACCATTTTAAATCCAAGAAATAGAATAATCAGATAAAAAAGGCGCGCAATATTAACATTCTAACGCTAACATTACCAATATAAAAAATGAAAAAAAGCAGCTATACCATTCAGGTTATAGCTGCTTTTATTATTTGTGTGTTTGAAAGTGTTTAGTTATCAAACATTGCTGAAATTGATTCTTCGTTACATACACGACGAATAGCTTCAGAGAGCATGCCACTTAGCGTTAATTGGCGTACTATTTTTAGTTTTTTAATTTCATCAGTTAAAGGAATTGAGTCGGTGACAACCACTTCATCAATAACTGAATCTTTCAAGTTTTGTGCAGCATTACCAGAAAGAACAGGGTGAGTTGCATAAGCAAATACACGTTTAGCTCCGTGCTCTTTTAATGCTTCAGCCGCTTTACATAATGTGCCACCTGTATCGATCATATCATCAACGATAAAACAGTCACGACCATCGACATCACCAATAATATGCATGACTTGGGCAACATTCGCTTTAGGGCGACGTTTATCGATAATCGCTAGATCAGCATCATCAAGTAACTTAGCAACAGCACGTGCACGAACTACACCACCAATATCAGGTGAAACTACAACAGGGTTTTCGATGTTTTTAGCTAACATATCTTCAAGTAAGATAGGCGTACCAAAAACGTTGTCGACAGGGACATCGAAAAAGCCTTGAATTTGTTCAGCATGAAGATCAACCGTTAATACTCGGTCAACTCCAACACTTGATAAAAAGTCGGCAACCACTTTGGCTGTAATAGGTACACGAGCACTGCGTACGCGGCGATCTTGTCGTGCATAACCGAAATAAGGCATAACGGCTGTTATTCGTCCTGCTGATGCACGACGTAGTGCGTCAATCATGACAATTAATTCCATTAAGTTGTCATTAGTTGGTGCACATGTCGATTGAATAATAAAAACATCAGCACCACGAACATTTTCGGTTATTTCAACACTTATTTCACCATCACTAAAACTACCAACCTTGGCTTCGCCTAAGGTGATGTATAGACGATTTGCTATTTGTTTGGCCAGTTCAGGGGTGGCGTTACCCGCAAAAATCTTCATGTCAGGCACAATCAGTTCCTCAGAAACTTATGACATTTAAATTACAACACTTAGTTATATTTATAACAGGGCATTGGGTTGAGTTTTACCAATAGTAGTTGGCAAACTTGATAATTTCTAATTTATTCAGATATAACATCCAAAGCTATTTTTGCTAATTGTGTCTGCAAAGTAGATTGGTTAATACCTTGAGCAACAAACGATTCAATGCCTTGCGGCAATTTCGATTGAATGAGTAAAGCCTCTTTTTTGGAGGTAAAACGCGAGAATACACAAGCGCCAGTACCTGTCATACGAGACGGCGCGTATTCTACCAACCAAGTCAGTAGTTTGGCAACCTCAGGATAGCGTTTTATTACGAGAGTTTCACAATCATTGTGGCAGTTTTTTATTTCAAAATGAGCAGAGTCCAGCTTTTCTGTATGGCGAGGTAAGTCTGGATCGTTAAATATTTCTGCGGTAGAAATATTAATATTAGGTTTCGTCACTAAATACCAATATTCCTGTGGAAAAACGGGGGTAAGTTGTTCGCCAATACCACGAGCTAAGGCAGCATAGCCATGAATAAATATAGGAACATCAGCTCCTAGTGACAGGCCTAATTCCGCTAGTGTCGACTGTGGTAGGTTGAGTTCCCATAAAAAGTTTAATGCAACTAGCACTGTCGCTGCATTTGAAGAACCCCCACCTAAACCTCCTCCCATAGGTAAAACTTTATGAATGGAAATGTCTGCACCTTTAGTACAATGAGTTACTTGTTGTAATAGGTTAGCCGCTCTAACAACTAAGTTATCTTGATGGGCAACACCTTCTATTGGGGTCAATAAATTGATTTTACCTGATTTATTGAGGCTAATTGTTATCTCGTCTCCATAATCTAAAAATTGAAAGACGGTTTCTAGCTCATGATAACCATCAGGTCTTTGACCTATGATATGTAAAAATAAATTCAGTTTAGCCGGCGCGGGAAAAGTATAAGAAAGTGTAGTCACATCAACCTCGTTAAAACGTCCATTGATTAATTATTATTTTAATTGTTAAGTTATTTTGCTTAATTGTTAGGCGTTTAGGTAAAGGGACAGTATTGACATTATCATACTCGTTGTACCTAATTTTCCATGTTGTGTTGGCATAATGACTTGTGATTGAGACGGGAAGTTGTGTCTCGCTATCGTATTGTATCTTATCATCCTTGGTAAATGGGATGGCTTTAATCCAGCTTTTAAGTGCTTTTGAAGGTAAATGAAAGCCACTGAGGGAATAAAGAATATAATCAATATCAGTATCTTTATAGGTTTTTTTATCAACATTAACCGTATAAATCCCATTATTTAAATTAACATCTAAGACGTTAATCCCCAAGTAAGTGGTTAACTTTAACTGCTCACTCTGATTTCTTGGGTGATTTTGCCAGAAGAGACTAGCACTTTTTTTTTCTTTCCCTTCAATAAAGGCTATTTTACCTTTCACTTGCCAGTTATTGATTGTAGTCAAAAAGCTGGTTCTGTTTTTAAGTGTATAATTAGTACCAAGGGATGCATTATTATTATCGGGCGTCGAACTACAACTGCTGATTAATAATACCATTATGATCATTGAGCATGAGCAAATACGTTGTTTTAAACCGTATTTTACGCAAGTTAAGGTGAATACTGACGAGTATCTGCTTTCATTCATGTTAAATATTTCGTAAAATTACGTTGTTGTATAAATTATTAATAAAAATTGTGTGTAGAACTTATTCACAATACGTTAATGCTGATTATATCATGTAACCTGATGTTGATGTCATGGTGTACTTGATAAATAATCAATAACTAGGCCTAAATTGTATATGTCCATTGTTGCTGTTGGTATAAATCATAAAACTGCCCCTGTTGCCGTAAGGGAGAAAATTTCTTTTAATCCTGACCAACTCACCATGGCATTGCAGGAAATGTTGCAACATGTCCAATGTAAAGAAGCCGCGATCTTATCTACCTGTAATCGAACTGAATTATATCTAGTACAAGAAGGTGATGTTGCCCTTACTCGAGAGAAAGTCCTACGGTGGCTAGAGCATCATCATAATGTTCCTGCATCGACGATTAGTCCAAGTCTTTATTGGCATAATGATCACAAAGCGGTTAATCATATGATGCGAGTTGCCTGTGGTTTAGATTCGTTAGTCTTGGGCGAACCGCAAATATTAGGGCAAATGAAACAAGCGTATAGTCAGGCAAAAGCTGCTGGCTCAATGGCGTTAGTAATGGACCGTTTATTTCAACGAACTTTTGGTGTCGCTAAACAAGTGAGAACCGAAACTGACATTGGCGCTAGTGCTGTATCAGTTGCATTTGCTTCGGTGAATTTAGCTAAACATATTTTTGCTGATATAGAAAAAGCAAAAGTCCTATTAGTGGGCGCTGGTGAGACCATTGAACTTGTTGCTAAGCATTTGTATGAAAATAAAGTGAATAAAATTACCGTCGCTAATCGAACTATTTCTCGGGCAGAAGGTATGGCGAATCTAATTGGCGCCGACGTGATCACTTTAGCTCAAATTCCTGAACGTATGGCTGATGCTGATATTGTGATTAGCTCTACGGGAAGTACATTACCTATTATAGGTAAAGGTATGGTTGAACAAGCTTTACTTAAACGTAAACATCGTCCTATTTTTATGGTTGATCTGGCGGTCCCAAGGGATATTGAGGAACAAGTCTCTGATCTTGATGATGTCTTTTTATATACGGTAGATGATTTACAAAGTATTATTGCAAAAAATTTAGATAAACGCCGTAAAGCGGCGGTTCAAGCTGAATCTATTGTGTCTCGGCAAACTGATGGTTTTATGGCGTGGTTGCGTGGACTTAATACCCAAGATACTGTGATTAGTTATCGTAATCAATGCATTGCAGAGCGAGACCAATTACTTGAAAAAGCGTTACAGCAATTAAAAGGGGATAAATCTCCTGAGGCAATCATTGCGGAACTCGCCACTAAATTAACCAATAAGTTCATGCATGCGCCAACAAGCGCCATTCAAACCGCAGCGCAAGGCGGAGAACTTGATAAAATAGTTTATTTGAGAGAAATATTCGATCTTGACCAACCTAATTAAAGCTTTTGCCTATTATAAGATTAATTGCAACTAGCGCTATTAATCTTTACACTGCCGACAAATTATCAGGTGTTAGTCGATGACTATCACTCGTCATTTCATCCATTTTTAGTAAGTTAAATTAATGAATAAATCTGTTTATCAAAAGCTTGAAGGTTTAGTTGAACGTTTTGAAGAAGTTCAAGCATTATTGTCAGACCCTGACACTATTTCAAATCAAGAAAAATTCCAAGCATTATCAAAAGAATTTTCACAATTAGAAGAAGTCACTCAAGCGTTTCATGCCTATCAAGGGGCAGAAGAAAATTTTGCAACAGCAGAAGAAATGTTGAAAGACGAAGACCCTGACATGCGTGAAATGGCTCAAGAAGAATATAAATCAGCAAAACAAGCCGTTGAAGAACTAACTCATGCATTGCAAATTTTATTATTACCTAAAGATAAAAATGACGACAATAACTGTTTTGTAGAAATCAGAGCTGGTGCTGGTGGTGATGAAGCCGCTATTTTTGCTGGCGATCTTTACCGTATGTATACTCGGTATTGCGAAAAGCAAGGCTGGCGTACTGAAGTGATGAATGTGAATGAGAGTGAGCAAGGTGGTTTTAAAGAAGTTATCTTTAAAATTGTTGGTGACAGTGTTTATGGTCAAATGAAGTTTGAATCAGGTGGACATCGAGTACAACGAGTGCCTGAAACTGAATCTCAAGGTCGAGTTCACACTTCAGCATGTACTGTTGTTGTTATGCCTGAAATTCCTGAGTCTGATGCGATTGAAATTAATAAAGCTGATTTAAAAATTGATACATTTAGAGCATCAGGAGCAGGTGGTCAGCATGTTAACAAAACAGATTCAGCTATTCGTATTACGCATGTGCCAACAGGTGTTGTTGTTGAGTGTCAAGATCAGCGTTCTCAACATAAAAATAGAGCACAGGCTATGTCAGTGTTACGCGCTAGATTACAGGCAGCTGAAGATGAAAAACGTCGCAGTGAAGAAGAGTCTTCTCGCCGAAATCTTGTAGCCAGTGGTGATCGTTCTGAACGTATTCGGACCTATAATTATCCACAAAGTCGAATGACAGACCATCGTATAAACTTAACCTTGTATCGTTTAGGTGAAGTGATGGAAGGTAACTTACAGTTAGTACTGGAACCTATATTACAGGAAAATCAGGCTGATTTACTTGCTGCGCTAGCTGAACATCACTAGTCATTATCCAAATTATTGCTAGAATCTTTTATACATAATGACGATATTATCAAGCATTTCAACACTTATCACGTTAGGCGAGCAGACGCTTGCCCAACGTTCTGATAGCGCTAAACTTGATAGCCAAATATTGTTGAGTTATGTCTTAGAAAAACCTACAAGTTACTTATTGACTTGGCCGGAAGAAAAAATTAGCCAAGCCAATGAGCAAACCTATTTAGCCTTACTCGAAAGACGATTTTGTCATGAACCAATAGCCTACATTACGGGTGAGAAAGAATTTTGGTCTATGCCTTTTAAGGTAGCTCCGAGTACACTGATCCCAAGACCTGATACCGAAGTTTTGGTAGAAACCATCTTAAATAACCATGGTTCAGATAAACTCAATTGTTGTGATCTAGGTACAGGCACGGGAGCTATTGCTTTGGCATTAGCGTCAGAGCGACCGCTGTGGATTATTGATGCCCTTGATTTTAGTGCGGATGCAGTAGAACTGGCGCAAGAAAATGCTAAGTGTTTAGGTATGCTAAATGTCGATATCTACCAAAGTGACTGGTTTGCTCAAGTTGAGAAGACAAAGCGCTTTGATGTTATTGTTAGTAATCCTCCTTATATCGATAAGCAGGACCCGCACTTATCGCAGGGCGATGTACAATATGAGCCTTTATCTGCACTTGTCGCGGATTTAGGTGGTATTGAAGATTTTATAACGATAGCTAATCAAGGGAGAGATTTCTTAAATCCAGAGGGCATGATATATTTTGAACATGGTTATGAGCAAGCCAGTGGTGTTCATAAAGTGTTAATGGATGCTGGGTATCAAGGTATAGTTACAATTAAAGATTATAATGGCCATGATCGAGTGACTTTTGGCCAACGAAAATAAAAACATGATTACTATTTATAACAATAACGAAAAGTGAGCAAAACCAATGTTTAAACATTTACATATGACTTTAGCTGTGATCAGTATTGCGTTCTTTACATTGCGCTTTATTTGGACGTTAATGGAGTCGAAACATTTATCGAAAAAATGGGTGAAAATTACTCCACATATTGTTGATACACTGTTACTAACCTTCGGGATTATTTTAGCGGTACAACTATCAATTAACCCACTAGAACAATTATGGTTAGGTGAAAAAATTCTTGCTGTAGTTGCCTATATTTTCACTGGTTATTATGCGCTAAAATTAGCCCGCAATCGTACCATGCAAATTATTGGTTATTTGGGAGCTATGGGCTGGATTATGTTGGTTGTTCGTATTGCAATGACAAAAGAAAATATCCTTTTTTAACTTCCTCGACCTTTATATTTCTAGATCCTCCCTTATATAGGGGGGATATCTTTTTTAATTTAACCTGAGAAATTATTGTTATTTTATCCTATGAATGATTTGTTATTATCTGAAATTAGTACGCCTAATCAAGCGTTGCTAACCCAATTTTCATTACTGGAGACTGCTATTTTTGGCAAGTCTGTAGATATTGACAAAACGTTACAGCCTTTAATTGAAAGCTGTCGACTTGCTCTGGATGATTGTGAAAACGCAATGGATAAAGCTGAAGTATTTATTAATGAGATTTTCATTTCTGAACTCTTTATAGATAACGTTAGAGCCTTATGGCCTGTTTTTTCTTATCAAATTGTTGAAAGTATTAATTTTAAAGTTATTGCACCTGTTGTTAAAGCTGCGATTATTCAGCACATTGCTAACGCTTGTGACTTAGAAACTGATATTGTTTATATACCTGAGAAAGTGATGGTGCGGATCTTATGTGATGATATCTATTCTATTATTTTTGATCCTATTAACGGCGAATCACTTAATTGGCAAGAATTAGAACAAGGATTAGATGAGCTCGGTGGTGATCCAAGTCGCGTGTACTTAAAACCTATGGAACAAGAATCACTAGTAGTAGAGTATTTAACCGGTTTAAAGACTAGTTTGATTGCAGAGCATTGTTTTGAAATGGCGTTAAAATGTGTCGATCTTCTGTTATCTATGCGTCCAGATGACCCGTTTGAACGTCGAGATAGAGGCTATTTATTGCACCAGCTAGATTGCTTTAATGTTGCTTACGATGATTATCAGTACTTCGTTGATCAGTGCCCTAAAGATCCAGCAGCACAATTGCTAAAATTACAGCTTGATAATATTTCTGTAAAAGATACGGTATTACATTAAATAATAAAAAAAAAATGGAGAGTTTATGACTGATGCAACATCAGCCGCGCTAATACATACCCCTATGTTAACTAACGATGCCACAGTATTGGGGATTCTCGCTATTATGTTAGGAGCTGTTTTTTATACAGCTCAGAGTGAACATTCTTTTTGGAAAAAATTCTATGGCATAGTTCCCGCCGTACTTGTTTGTTATTTTTTACCATCGTTATTAAATACGTTTGGCGTTGTTGATGGTGAACAATCTAATTTATATTTCGTTGCATCACGTTATTTATTGCCAGCTTGCTTAGTGTTATTGACTTTAAGTGTCGACTTAAAAGCGATTGGAAGATTAGGTAGTAAAGCGGTTATTCTCTTTTTAACCGGTACTGTCGGTATTGTTATAGGTGGGCCAATTGCACTTTTGATTGTTTCTGCTTTTGTACCTGAACTGATTGGCGTTGAAGGACCAGAGGCCGTGTGGCGAGGAATGACAACAGTTGCTGGTAGTTGGATTGGTGGCGGTGCTAACCAGGCGGCGATGAAAGAAATTTATGGTGCTGGTGACCAAATATTTTCAGCTATGGTAACGGTAGATGTGATAGTTGCTAATTTATGGATGGCTGTACTATTAATTATGGCAGGCAATGCTAAGAAAATTGATGATAAGTCAGGCGCAGATGTTTCAGCAATTACAGAATTGAAAGAAAAGGTTGAGCAATTTCATGCCAAACATGGTCGGATAGCAACGCTACCCGATATAATGGTTATCGTCGCGGTAGGTTTAGGTGTTACCGGTTTTGCACATTTATTTGCTGATACAGTCACACCATTTTTTATTGAACATTATCCTGATTCAGCTCGATATAGTTTTCATAGCAAGTTTTTTTGGATGATAGTTTTTGCAAGTAGTGTGGGGATCTTACTTTCTTTCACTAAAGCAAGAAAGTTAGAAGGTGCAGGTGCTTCGAAAGTTGGCTCAGCGTTTTTATACATATTAATTGCCACCATCGGCATGAAAATGGATATTCGAATGATCATTGATGTGCCTATTTATTTTATTATTGGCGTTATTTGGATGGTCGTACATGCTTCACTAATGTTAGTGGTTGCTAAAATGATTAAAGCACCACTATTTTATATGGCTGTGGGTAGTCAAGCCAATGTTGGCGGTGCGGCATCGGCTCCTATTGTAGCCAGCGCCTTTCATCCTTCATTAGCCCCTGTTGGTGTTTTATTAGCGGTACTGGGTTATACCTTAGGTACCTACATGGCATGGTTCTGTGGACAAATATTACAAGTCATTGGTTAAATTAACGTGGCCTTCTTGCTCACAGGATGGTTAATGGCTTTTTCAAAGGAAAATTTATGACAATTACTAAAATTGAGTTAAACAACATAACGGTTGCTAATGATGCACCCTTTACATTATTTGGTGGCATGAATGTACTTGAGTCTAGAGACTTAGCAATGACTATTGCTGAACATTATGTTGAAGTTACTCAGAAGTTGAATATTCCTTATGTATTTAAAGCGTCATTTGATAAAGCAAATCGCTCTTCAGTTCACTCATACCGAGGTCCTGGTTTAGAAGAAGGTTTGAAAATTTTTGAAGAAATAAAATCAACGTTTAATGTACCAATTATTACTGATGTCCATGAACCTTATCAAGCTCAACCTGTTGCTGAAGTTGTTGATGTTATTCAGTTGCCTGCATTTCTTGCTCGTCAAACTGATCTTGTAGTCGCTATGGCTAAAACGAATGCAATTATTAATGTCAAAAAGCCACAATTTTTAGCTGCTCATGAAATGCGTCATATCATTAACAAGTTTGCTGAAGCGGGTAACGATAAAGTGATGCTATGTGAGCGTGGTAGTTGCTATGGTTATAATAATTTAGTGGTAGATATGCTGGCAATGGATGAAATGAAAAATTATGCGCCAGTGATTTTTGATGCAACACATGCTTTACAAAAACCAGGAGGGAGAGCTGACTCTGCCGATGGTAGAAGGGCACAAGCGGCCCAGCTAGCGCGTAGTGGCATGGCTCTAGGCATTGCGGGATTATTTATTGAAGCGCATCCTGATCCGAGTAAAGCTATGTGCGACGGTCCTTGTGCTTTATCTCTTGATAAATTAGCGCCATACTTAACTCAGATGAAAGCGATAGATGAGCTAGTTAAAAGCTTTCCTGCACTTATTACTGATTAATGTGTTAGGGCAGCATTAGTCAATTCTATTGAATTTTATAGAGAATTAAAAAAGGGTACCTATTATATAGGTACCCTTTTATTTTTCATTAATTCTAGAGAAATCAATAAAATGAATTATGTGGATATAGATTTATTCAGCGTTATAGCTAATGTTTGCAAGGTTTACTGTTTTCTCTTTACCTTGTTGGCTATTTTTTTCTAACAATGTATTGATAGGTAGATCTTTTACTGAAAAAACACTGTTTGATTGCATCATAGTGTCTTGCAATTGTAACTTAACTGCCGCATGCAATTCATTGTGGTTAATTGGCTCAGCTTTTGCTACTTCAATAGTGTTAGCATTTGCCACGTTTGCTAATAAGCTTGTACTAGCTAATATGATAAAGAGAGTATTTAATAATTTCATTTGTGTCACCTGTATATATTCCGTTAACTGTTCATATATAGATGCTTGTGGACCTTACTCTCGCGTTGTTAATTTTGGTTGGGAGTTAAATTAACAACTTGCTACACTTAAACACTAGGAAAGATGATGTCCTTCATCTACGGGGGCTATAATACGGTAATACTAGCTTTGTTTAAAATGACATTTTATAATGCTTTCCATTAGAAAAACTAATGAATGGTAATTCATCATTTAATTTAACTGTTTGTAATGAATTTATATTGATTATGACGTTGAGATAAGGAAAGGTTTTGGCTGTAAGACTCCCACCATTAAACGCTTTGAAGGCTTTTGAGGCTTCAGCAAGACAATTGAGTTTCACTAAGGCTGCAGAAGAGTTGTTTGTGACACAGGCGGCGGTTAGTCACCAAATTAAATCTTTGGAAGAGCATTTAGGGTTAAAACTATTTATGCGAAAAAACCGCTCGCTGTTATTAACTGAGGAAGGGCAATCCTATTTTCTCGATATCAAAGATATTTTTAATTCACTCTACGAAGCGACAGAAAAGTTATTAGCTAGAGGCGCGAAAGGTGCCATTACGGTAAGTTTACAACCAAGTTTCGCTATACAGTGGTTAGTTCCTCGTTTAACTAGTTTTAGTGCTCAATACCCTGAAATTGATGTTAGGATTAAAGCGGTAGATCAAGATGTAAATAATTTAACGGAAGATGTTGATATCGCTATTTTCCATGGACGAGGTCGATGGCCTAAAGTTCATGCAGATAAATTACATACCGAATATTTAATTCCCGTTTGTTCTCCTTTATTACTTTCAGGAAAGAAACCACTTAATACCATGCATGATTTAGCTAATCATACTTTGTTACATGATACGTCTAGACGAGATTGGAAAAGATGGTTTAAAGAAGCTAATGTGAAAGGTGTTAATGTGAACCATGGCCCTATTTTTAGTCATTCTGCTATGGTGGTGCAGGCTGCTGTACATGGACAAGGTGTCGCCTTAGCACAAAGTGTACTTGCTAAACCTGAATTAGATGCAGGAAGATTAGTGAATTTATTTGATCATCATTTAGTCAGTAAAGATGCGTTTTATATTGTTTGTAGAGAGCATCAAATGGATGTCGGTAAGATCGCCTCATTTAGGGAATGGGTATTGGCGACGGTTGCTGAGGAAGAAGAATAAATGACTGATATATCAACACTCTTCCAAAAAGCCAAACAAGCTAAAGCAAGCGTTATTTTTGCTCATGGCGCTGGTGCGGGGAAAAATAGCGACTTTCTTAATTTTGTCTCAGAACAGCTTGTTAGTCAGGGAATTAATGTTTTACGTTTTAACTTTCCTTACATGGATAAACGTGAGTTTGACGGCAAGCGCAGGCCTCCGGATCGAATGCCAAAATTATTAGAATGCCTAGCTAAGGTTGTAGATGACAATCCAACAGATTTACCGTTATTTTTAATGGGAAAGTCTATGGGAGGAAGAGTTTCAGCTACCTTTGCTAAAATGAATGGTGAAAAAGTGAAAGGGGTAATTTGTTTAGGATATCCTTTTCATCCACAAAAACAACCAGAAAAATTAAGACTTGAGCCATTACAAAAACTTACCAAGCCGGTATTAATTGTACAAGGTGATAGGGATGCTTTAGGCAGTAAAGATGATATCTCCCATTATGAATTATCGTCGTTATGTCAGCTTAATTTTCTCCCCGATGGCGATCATGATTTAAAACCAAGAGTAAAGTCTGGCTATACACATCGCCAGCATTTAGACTCTACAATAACGCTAATTAATGGGTTTATTAATGAATTTAGCTAAAATTAGTCGCCTTTTGATCATTTTTGTTGGTATCAGTGGGTGTTTTTCAGTATTATTCGGCGCTTGGTTATCGCATGCGGCTCAACATCTTGTAGCAGAGCAATTACATCGCGTAGAAGTTGCACATCAATATCAAATACTACATACAATAGCCTTGTTGGCTGTACTAGTGTGGTATCGAGTAGAAAATACTAAAATACTATTGTTTTCTGCGTTATCTTTCGCCGCGGGCATCGTGCTTTTTTGCGGTAGTTTGTATATAAAAAGTTTTTTTTCAATTAATGTAATTGGTAACTTAGCCCCTTTAGGTGGCATTATGTTAGCTTTCGCATGGTTGCTATTAATATTTGTAGGTAAAAATAAGCTATGACAGCTATTGTTTTATATTGTCGCCCTGGATTTGAAAAAGAATGCGGGGCTGAAATTCAAGAAAAAGCTTCGTGGAACGAAATCTATGGCTATCTTGAACTGATGAAAAATCAAGGAATTGTTTATTTTCACTTAAACAATGCTCAAGAGGGGGAAATGTTAATGACACGTGTACCTCTGAAACGTTTGATTTTTGCACGTCAGTGGTTTGTTACCTTAACTGAAAAAATTTCATTACCAGACTTCAATCGTGTTGAAGCGATTGTTGAGTCAATGGCTAAGGATTGGCAATATGCTGATTTACGCATGGAAACGCCGGATACTAACGATGGAAAAGCGTTATCTAAATTTTGTCGTAAATTAGCTGTACCATTGAGGCAAGCTTTAAGAAAAGAAAAAATTCTGACAGAAAAAAATGATAATGAAGGCGCTGTTCTACATGCCTTGTTTTTTAGTGGCTCTGAAATGATTTTAGGTTTTTCTTTAGGGACGAATACTTCTCCGCATGTGATGGGAATACCTAGACTTAAATTTCCAAATCTAGCGCCAAGTCGTTCAACACTGAAATTAGATGAAGCATTTTTATATTTCATTCCTAAAAATGAATGGGATACTCGCTTAACTTCAGGTTTAAATGCGGTTGATTTAGGAGCTGCTCCTGGCGGGTGGACATATCAGTTAGTACGCAGAGGTATGATGGTTACCGCCATTGATAATGGACCCATGGCAGAGTCTCTTATGGAGACAGGACAAGTAAAACATCGGATGCTTGATGGTTTTAAATATATTCCACAAAAACAGAATGTTTATTGGTTAGTGTGCGATATGATTGAAAAACCTGAACGTGTTGCAAAATTAATGGCACAGTGGTTACTTCATGGTTACTGTAAGGAAGCGATGTTTAATCTTAAGTTACCCATGAAAGGTCGTTATGCTGAAGTAGTTAAAGATTTACAAATCTTAAAAGATGCTTTTACAGAGCATAATGTTAAATATGAATTGTATGCTAAGCATTTGTATTATGACCGTGAGGAAGTGACTGTACATGCACGTTTACTTTCACCTGTTCCAACATTTTAAGTGTTGAAAAAATAAGGCCTAGAATAACTTCTAGGCCTTAATTGTTATAAACGTTCTAATAAGGCTTCAGTAAAGTCTGTTGTACCATGCGTACCACCTAGATCACGAGTGGTTCTATCACCCGTTTCAATGACTTCAGTAATCGCTTTACGAATCTTATCGGCTTTATCACCCATATCTAAATACTCTAGCATCTGTATAGCCGCTAAAATAACAGAGGTAGGGTTAGCTAGGTTTTTACCTGCAATATCTGGAGCACTACCATGTACGGCTTCAAAAATAGCACAATCTTTACCAATGTTTGCGCCAGGTGCCATACCTAAACCACCGACTAAGCCTGCACATAAATCAGATAAAATATCACCAAATAAATTGGTAGTAACAATGACATCGAATTGCTCTGGGTTCATGACTAATTGCATACAACAGTTATCAACAATCATTTCAGTTGACTCAATGTCTGGATAACGTGCAGCAACTTCTCGAGCCACTTTTAAAAATAAACCTGATGTTGATTTTAATATGTTTGCTTTATGGACGGCGGTAACTTTTTTACGTCCTTCTTTACGAGCTGTTTCATAGGCAAAAGTAACAATACGTTCAGCACCTTCACGGGTAACTATACTCATTGCTTCAGCTTTTAAACCATCCTCTGAAACGGTTTGTCCTAAACCTGAATACATACCTTCAGTATTTTCACGAATCGTTAAAATATCAATATTTTCATAACGCGCTTTAGTGCCTTTAAATGAAATCACAGGGCGAACATTGGCGTATAATTGAAATTGTTTACGTAAGGTCACGTTAATAGAAGTAAAACCATCACCTACAGGTGTAGTGAGAGGTCCTTTTAGTGCGATTTTATTCTTTTTAATTAATGCTAATGTTTCTTCAGGAACAAGTTCACCGTGTTTTTCTAAGGCAACAAGACCAGCATCGGCATATTCATACTCAAAATCACAACCTGCTTTATCTAATACTTTTATAGTTGCGTCGATAATATCTGGACCAATACCGTCGCCAGGGATCACCGTAATTGTTTGTTTTAGCCATTGCTTATACCTTTAAAATTGTAAAATTATGATCAAAATAGTGCATATTTTGAATTTTAGTCGAAAGAGATTAAGGCTTCCATTTTAGAGTGGTAAGACCTTAAATATTTTATAGCGCTAGTATACCTTAAATTAACATACTTTTTTATAGCTTAAATTGTATAAATATCAGGAAAAAACTCAATGCGACATTAGTCGGTAAGGAGAGCTTGATTTTGATAGTGTGAAATAATTTCATCAAGCCCTTTATATTGACTAGCAATAGCATATTCGAGCAGTACATTATCCATAAAAAATAAATAGGTACATTCGTCTTGAGTAGTAAAACCATCTGATTTCATATGTTGAGTACGATAGAAGAGCACTTGGAAATAATGTCCTGATATCTGTTTTTCTTCAGAAATATCTGGAGTTCCTAACTTTTTCATTGCTTGGTCAAAACTAAATTTTTTAATTTGAAGTTGATTAATAAATTGCCGATTAAATTCTTCACGATTCTTCCCATTTCATATTAGAAGGATTATCGTCATAAAAATTTACCACTAGTAATACAAGCAAGCCGTAAATTGCTGATGCGATAAAAATGAGAAAAACAACTTTTTTGTTCATTTGTTTCCTGAGAAATAAGCTAGATAAAGCAGTGTCTGAGTTAAAATAATACAGTTTAAGCACTTATAGCATAAATAAAAAATCAACTATAGCCAAATACGACAAGTTGAATAATATTAACGGTAAATCTATTTTTGCTGATGAATCGATGCTGTTTGTTCTTGGGGAAGACGAATATCTTTAAGATTAAATCCTAATGGAATATCTAATTTTAATGTTAATAATGTCTTGCTCAATTGAATTTGCTCGGCATTTTCCATTAATTTATCACGTAAACTTGCTTTGAGATCTTTTGCATTAAGTAGGGCATTTAATGAGCCGTATTGATTTAAAAGTTGTGAAGCTGTGACTTGTCCAATGCCAGGAACACCAGGGATTTTATTGGTGGTATTATCACCTGTGAGTGCCCATAAATCGAGAAGTTGCTCAGGTTTTACATTGAACTTTTCTTTAACATAGTGATGATCAAGGTAACGACGATTAAAATAGTCATACACTTGAATGTTTTGATTTATAAGCGACAAGAAACCTTTGTCAGTTGAGACAATAGTGACCTGTTGTCCCCTTAAAGCGACTTTTATCGCTAAAGTGCTGATCAAGTCGTCAGCTTCATCGGCTTCAGAGCCAAGAGAGTCGACATGATTTTGCATAAAGACATCTTGAATATCATTTAGCTTATCTGCTAGATGGGCAGGCATTTTTTTTCTGCCTTTTTTATAATCGGGATAAATTTGATAACGCCAACAAGGTGTTTCACTGTCAAACAAGGCCAGAGCATGAGTGGGCTTTTGTAGCTCAAGGATGTTTAAAAGTGCTTTTTCACACGCCTGTATCGTATTAAAAAGCACTTGTTTTTTGGTGTTGTCTGCTAGCTCACTATTATGGAGGAAAGGGCGCTCTTGTACCGCGTAGATTCTACGAATTAAATTTAAAGCATCAATTAAAACTAAATGAACAGGCATCTAAAGCTCTTTCACTACTTCATAACATGGTGTGTAAACACTACCGGGTAATTTCATTCGATGTTGGCTCACAAAGGATTGTAGTAGGGTATCCATCAGGCTCATTATTTTACTATCTCCTGTGATTTTGAAGACACCATGCTCTCTAATCGATTTAATCCCTTCTGATTTTACATTTCCTGCTACAATACCTGAGAAAAATCGTCTTAGGTTTGCTGCTAGGGTAGCGGTATCTAAATCGTAACTAATCTCTGTACTTGCCATATTTTCATGATTCGGTTCAAATGGATGCTGAAAATCATTTTCAATCACTAATGACCAATTAAAATGATAGGCATCACCCATTTCTTTTCGGAAGGTTAAGACCTCTTCCAATCCTTTCGCCATTGTTTGTGCCACGAGCTCAGCGTCGTTAATAATAATTATTTGATAAAGGTTTTGTGCTTCTTTTCCTAAAGTTTCACTAATAAAACTGTCTATTTGTTTAAAGTACTCAGCACTTTCTGCAGGGCCAGTGAGGATAATAGGTAATTTTTGATCCTGATTTTGAGGATGAAGCATTAACCCTAAAATATATAGCAACTCTTCAGCAGTTCCCGCTCCCCCAGGAAAAATAACAATACCGTGTGAGACGCGCACAAAGGCCTCTAAACGCTTTTCAATGTCAGGCATGATCACAAGTTCATTGACGATCGGATTTGGTGGTTCTGCGGCAATAATACTAGGTTCGGTTAAGCCGATGTAGCGACCATTATTTATACGCTGTTTAGCATGACCAATAGTGGCACCTTTCATCGGGCCTTTCATTGCCCCTGGTCCACAACCTGTACATATATTAAAGCTTCGTAAGCCTAATTGATAACCTACTTCTTTAGTATATTGATACTCATGTTCAGGGATAGAGTGACCTCCCCAACAAGTGATGATCAAATTGGGTTCACTGTCAGGAATAATTACCTGTGCATTTCGAAGTATATCAAACGTTTTATGGGTGATATTGATGGAAGAATCATCAATATTTGTGTAGCGATTATTAAGAAATAAAATATCACGTAATACCGCAGATAAGTGTTCTTGTATGCCCCGAATGATTTTACCATCAACAAAGGCATGCATAGGAGGATTATCTAATGCTATTTTAACCCCTCGTTCGCGGCGTAAAACTTGGATATTAAAATCTTTATATTGTTGATAAATGACTTCAGCATCATCAGTATGGCTGCCAGAATTTAAGACAGCTAAAGAGCAGTTTCTATATAGCTGATAGAGTTGGCAAGTTGCTGATTGTTGTAGTTGTTGAACTTCCAACGGAGAGAGTAAGTTCATGTTTCCAACAGGGTTAAGCTGAGTATGCACGGGCAGTTCCTTTACAACGAAGACGAGTTAAGCATAAATAATCTGGTTTTTTCCATTTTCTTTTGCCTTGTACAGAGCCGTATCTGCTCTTTCAAAGGCGGTGTGAACATTATCATTAGTGGTAATATGGGTTGCGCCAATAGATAATGTCATCGTTACATTATTATTTCTAAATTTAAAGGGAAGTTTTGCAACATTCAAACGTATTTGGTTGAGTTTTTTTACTAAATCCTGTTTATTAAAACCAGAGAAAATCATCACAAATTCTTCGCCACCATAGCGACCGACAAATTCATTTTTAGTCACTGATTTCGCTAATGTATTAGCAATAACTTGCAAGGTTTTGTCTCCTGCAATATGGCCATAGGTATCATTAATACGTTTGAAATCATCTAAATCCATTACCACGATTGCAAGTTCAAAAGGCGAATGATGGAAACGCACTATTTGCTTTGAAAAACAATCATCAAACGAAGCTCTATTATCAAGTTTTGTTAGTGAGTCTTGGTAACTTTTTGCTTGTTGTTCTTTAATTTTTTTAGCAAATACTTGTCCTTGTAACTCTAAGGTATTTACCTTTTCTTGCATTAGCGTTAATCGTTTTCTCATATCATTAAATTGCGCTAATTCTAGTGCTGATTTTTCTTCAAGTGACATAGTGATCTGCTTGAGCTTGTCATTAATATCCACTTTTAGTTCAACTAGAGAATTAGCACTTTTCAGCTGTTGTGACATTTCACTAAGATTAAGTGTTAATTTACTATTTAGTTCGTTATGTTTGGAACTAGATATTTCATTGATATTAATAGTGCGTTCAACTGCGGTTTGCACTGAAGATAAGGTTGTGCTCAATGTTGATAAAAAGACTTTTGCGGTAGTTCGTTCATTTGCTAAATCTTTATTAATTATTTCAAATACTTCAAGAAAGTCGTCTAAAAGATCTTTATGGCTGATAGACGTAGATAAATCAGATTTTATTTTATCTATTTGTACTTTATAGGGGCTAGACACATTAAGATTTGACAAAAATGAGATAAAACGTTTAATAAAAATGTCATCGACTTTGGCTGATTGATTACTCGTGTCGGTGCTCTCGCCATCTGATTTTCCAGCAAACCAATCTTCTTTTGCTTGTAAGGCTGCTTGATAATATTCAACTAAAAGAGTGAGGGGTTTTACATATTGTACGACAGAGTCTTTTTTATCTTTGGTTTCAGTTATTAATCCACGTAATTCTCGTCTTAAAGAATCAGGGAGGTTTTTGATTTGTTGTAAAACTTTTCCTGCTTGCAAAAATTGTTCATGTAAATGTTTAATATTATTATCATTTTTAATTGAATGATTTTGTAATAACTGTGAAATTTCATTGATTAGTTTCTCAGCTTCTTGCCAAGATAAAGACTTACTTAATGCTTTTCTAAGTGACGCTAGTTTATTATCTAACTGGACATCAATCCCTTTGGCGATTTGCGAGAGCTTATTGATAAATTGCACAAAAGTTGACGATTGCAATTCAAGATCTTTTTCTAGCTCAAGTCGAGCATTTATGGCTGAGCCCAGCTTCTTCTTTAAAGAATAACTTCATTGTCAGCTGCTGTAGATTGGCTCATAGAAACGATATTCCTTTATTTTATGGAATGCTCAAGGGAGTCATTATTAAAATGTTATGTTCACTACTTAAGAATAGTATACCTAAGATCTACAAAAGTCAGTATTGAGGCATAAAAAATATCTGTAACAGCTTATTTCTATTAAAATAATAAAATTATTGCCTTAATGTTCGTAAATTTGGTGCCTGATTTTTTTCTGTCGAACGGTAAGGGTTAATATCTAATCCTCCTCTGCGGGTGTAACGAGCAAATACCGTAAGCATACTTGGCTGACAAGAATTCATAATGTCGATAAAAATTCGTTCTACACATTGCTCATGAAATTCATTATGTTGACGAAATGAAATTAAATATTTGAGTAAGGATTCATGACAAATTTTGGCACCTTGATATTTAATATAGATAGATGCCCAATCAGGCTGGTTAGTGATTAAACAGTTTGATTTAAGTAAATGACTATTTTCTCGTTAACCATCTCTTGGGGAGCGGTTAAGGTTAATAGTGAGGGATTAAGCTGATAGCTTTCAATTTCAACGTCTAGTTCATCAATACAAGTAAAGTCACTACTTTTAAAAGATAATGCATCACATTGTTCAACATTAAACAATGTCACTTTAACCTTGCCTTCGACAATTTTTTCTAGATCTGTAACAAGTGCTTGCTCAACTTCTTGCCATGAATTGAAACGGGTTTGGTTGAAACTATTTAAGTATAATTTAAAGGATTTAGACTCAACAATATTGCTAGTTTTGCAAGGAAAACGAAATTCAGCAAGTGCTACAATTGGCTTACCTCTATTATTTAACCAAGATAATTCATATCCGTACCAAACATCTTCCCCATAAAATGGTAAAGTACTCGCGGTTATCATTAATTGATCTCTATTTAAACTACGAGGTACGCCTTGCAATAAACTAGGGTCATAATTTTCACTGTAGCTTGTTGATTTACCTAAGGTCAATGTGTTTAATATTGAATTATTGCTATATTGGTTCATGATAATAATAAGTTGAGTATTTGTTTGTTATTTTACTGTATTTAGTTTGGAGAAGATATTGCTTAACCCTAGTTTATCCTCGGCAATTTGGTCGTTTAGTCAACAATATGTTGATGCTTATCAAAAACAATTTAACCATTTACCTTTAGTGGAAGCAGATGAACAATGGCCTTCTTCTTGTGTAGTACGCCAATTTGATGAACAATTAAACGAATGGCAGCCTGAAAAAATTACATCTTCTTTAACATTTAACAATGTCGAACAAGCGTTGAATGTTGAAATACATCCAGATATTTGTCAATTCTACACGACCATTTTTAGCGAAAGTCTTGCGGCAAATTGTGAACATGGCGAGTTGTCTTTATTATTTCCATGGAGTGATGATGACTTTGTCAGACTGCAAGAAAATATCATTGGTCATATAATGATGAAACAAAAGCTAAAGCAAAAACTGACCCTTATTTTTTGCGGTAACTGATGATGATAATTTTATATTATCAGTTGATAATACTGATGGCTCAGTATGGGTTGAGCGCATTGGTTGTGAACCCCATAAAAAACTGGCTGAATCACTCGAAGTATTTATTCAACAATTAACCCCTTTTATTTATATCGAAGAGCAAAGCTCATAAATATTACTTAGAGGATATTAACTGGCTTTTTAAGTCGGCCATTTGCTGCTTTAATTCTTTTATTTCTAGGTAAAGAGGGGCGATTGCTTCTTCTATTTGCATCGCAATATTTTCTTTTTTAGGACGTATTTCCTTGGGCTCTTCTTGGCTTACACTCAATTCACTATTATCCGGTTGGTGTTGCCAATTTTTAAGGGTATTAATTAATACAGCTAAGGGAATGGGTTTACTGAGCCTTGTTTTAACTAAAGCAACCGTTGGTTTTTTTCCTTCATTGGCGAGTTGATTGGCAACGATTAAAATTTCTTCAGAAATAGTCATATTATTATACAACCTATGTGTTCAATTGACTATATTTTAGCGAGTTCTTAAACACATGTCTTTATAAAAATATCTTTTATTTTTGATAAGTTATTTATTTTCAATTACTTAAATAAAATGGCGTGTAGTTTGCTATTAACCTGTAAACAAAACATTTAAATAAGGGAAAATAATGAAAAATTTATTAATGGTTTTAACACTTTTATCACCACTGGCTCTCACGGGGTGTGTTATCGCAGTTGATGGCGATGGACATGATATCTCGTCTAGTTTTGATGATAGAGAATATGATAATCGTAAGATAATTTCCAAATTACCGTTAAAATCAAGTTTAGTTGATGTGCAAGAACGTTTAGGTATTGCTGATTTTACTGAATCTTTTGAGGCAGAAGGTAAAACTATTAATGTGTTGTATTACCGTACACATAGGTTGCATAAAGATGGATTAACGACCAAAGATGAATGTACCTATTTACACTTTATTAATGGTGCGCTTATTGATACACAGAATGGTGCCGACTACAGTCGCAATACCAAAACATAAGAAAAAACAGCTTGTCAGTAAATAAACTTGCGTTCATTATTTGATCTTATTTTAATTTACCTGCTATGGTATTAAAAAATAATAATTAATGGGGATTTTATGAGCGCAGAATTAAAAAAAGATGATGGTGTTGAGATTCGTGCGGCTTACTTAGTTGCTGAAGACTTAAAAGTAGCCGCTTCTTTGTTATACCAAGCCTATCATGATGATCCGATATTCTTAGAGATATTTGATGGTGATAATGTTGATTATGAACAACGTCTACGTACCTCTATTCGTGAAGAATTAGGCGCTTTTTGGCATGCAAAACAACCTATCGTAGGGCTTTATTTAGGCGAAACTATGGTTGGTGTTGCCTGTTTGAATAAGTCTGATGAAGGAGTGAATTCAGGACGTTTTTGGCATTGGCGTTTAAAAATGTTGTTAGGTGCGGGATACTTTAGTACGAAACAAATGATAGAAAAAGATATTGTTCTTTCTTCGGTACCCATGAAGAAGTTTCATATGTTAGCTTTTATTGCCATTCATCCGTTGCACCAACATCATGGTTTTGGCCATTATTTGATGGCAGCGGTTAATACTTTCCTAGATGAAAACCCAGATAGTGAAGGGGTTGCTGTTTATGCTACAACTGACAAATATAAAGCTTTCTTTACCGATGTTGGTTACCAATTGATCAAAAATGTATCTGTGGGTAATATCTCAGGTTCACTTATGATTAATTATAGAGAGAGTAATCTTAGTGTTCACTCATTTAGTTTAAATGATTTTATCTCTCGTATAAGTAAACTCAATTACTTATACGAGCAGACCCTCCGTGATATTTCATGTTTTCTTCGCTAATACAGCATGTGGGACTACACCATTGATGAAAATGCTTTCGGTGCTGTAGCAATATTCGAAAAGTAAATTTACTAAGGCAAACGTTTTAAAAAAGCGATTCATAAGGTCCCCAAAGGAAAAACCTTGGTGGCTAAGCCATTAGTAAACACTTAACTCATGTTAGTTATTAGAGCAAAGTTGTTGCTTAGCTTGAAGCCATAAATAGTGGTAAAAGAGTTACAAGTTACTTTGATAAATGCTTATCATAGTAACGGTAGCAATGAGGAAATCGCTCGTAAATTAGTTATTCCAATAAGTGGTACAACTTATTTGTCCGGTTTTATCGTTAATCAAGTTTTTGATTGAAGTAAGTTAATTTCATTAATAGAGCGATAAAAAATACAATTATTATTAGGACGAACGCGCCGTTAATGATGGCAACGGCATCGCAAAAAAGTCAGCTATTGCTGTAGTACAAGATTTATTAGCGGGAAGACATAAAGGGTAATGCCTAAATATAACATTCCTTTAACTTAAATGTGATTAGTGCTGCCCAATAGGCTATTAAGTTCTCCAGCGATTAGATTAATTCATGACGTTGTTATGCTAAGGAGAGTTACAAACAATATGGAATATGTATGTAAACTATTTTAGATGTTCTGACCATCGAGTGTTAACAAAAAAGCAATGACTCATACTAAAGTTGAACCTAACATTTAAATCAATATTTTTTCACAATCCTATTCTCTAAAATCATCTGATTTATATTTGATTGTAACTTCATTATCGACATCTCAATTATTCTTTTATGCATTATTAATAATTGATGGCGTTATCATACTAAAGAAAGGTGCAAATAAAAGGTAAGGCGTCTAGCTAGTTATTTAGAAGATGTTTAATGCGATTAATTTTAATTTTATCTCTGTTGAACTTTTTGGATTTTTGGCGAGTTGCAACAACTTTTCAGTTGTAAATGAAATATTAAATTTCTTTCTCGTGTGAAATATTTCTCAATATTTATGACGAACGACACACATATGGAAATTTATTTCCTAATTGTCATAAAGCACGTAAGACATGTCTTACATTATTGTGAGATATAGTAGGTTATTTGATGAGGCTTATATTTTTAATTATTGTTTAATATGTTGTTAATAAAGGTTTTTTTGTATTTGTAGTTTGTTACAAAAATATGATGAAGTAATCTTTATTTTTTGACATATTCAAATTATCTCAATTTAGCTTAATATAACAAACATCAGGAAGATAAAGTTTAGATAACTTTTTATAAGGATATATCACAAGGATTATAAGGATATATAACAAGGACAGCTTTAGGATGAAGCTTGGATAAAATGGACTTTACCTGATATAGCATAGGATGCTCTTTTCAAGGAAGATTTAATCAGGACGCTGATGGAAAACTAGAAATTCATGATGAATTTCAACAAGGATTTGTTAAGGACAATGCAGGACGCATTTTAAGGAAATACTAAGGACAGTTTTTAAGGGATTAAACGGGAACACCACTATGCAGGATGCATGAAGCTAGTTAAAGAAATGCGACTTATTATTTGATGAGTCGCATTTTTTCTTTGTATCTATCGATTTTATTTTCAGGTGTGAAGCCCTATCTTTTTCGGGGATAAATTGAAATTCTTTGTAAGTGATTGACTGTATTACTGTGAGTAAATGCTTAAAAAATTGACAGTTTTTATCTAAATCTAAAATAAATACATATATTTCAAACGATTACATGCTATTTATATATACCTCTTTTAATCCTATTATTTAATTCTTAATAACGTCTGTTACTGAATTTAAAATGCCCTAATATATCAACTGTCAGGAAGACATGCGTTAAGGATAACAAGACATCTAGTGATACGTTGTCTAACTCATATAAAACTAAACCAAAGGATATTGCAGGATGCTAAGGTTATTAATACTGTCAGGAAGACTAGGCGTATAGAGGGAGTGGGTATTAATTAAGGACAAGAGGAATATATGAGTAAGGTGATGGAACACCGGTAATATTAAAAAGCGACTTAATAAGTCGCTTTTTTACTTTTAAATTCGGTATGGGGGTAAAAAAATATCAAGTAATTTATATCCCTGTAAGGTCACAATGCCTTGATATTGTGAGACACCATCGCCACTGAATTCAAATTCAAATTTTGTGATCCAATGCAAACCAGATTGCCGAGTAAAGTTTAGTTTATTTGATAAACGAGCAATCGCGATAAACTGTAAGTTTTCCTTGTCACAATATTGTTTTGCATGAGCACGGGCTGTTTCTGCTACTTTTCGTAAGTAAATAAAATACCAACATATCAAACAAAAAATCAGTAAAAAATAAATATTTTCCATATTATTGAGGGCTATTAAATAAGCTTCCTATTGCTTTTGCGAGTGCTGGGCTTCGTTTTTCGTCCCTCATGCAAGCAAAAATGATCATACGTAGAGAGGGTAGAGTAACAAGATCTTTGAAAATAGCATCAAATAATGCTTGTTTATTATGATGCACTAAGTTTTCTAAGAAGTTCATCATATGTTTTTGCTGTTGTAATGCTTGCCAATTTCTTCCGGAAATCACAATAAAGTGTTCATCAGATATTTGCGATTGGTTAAAGTATTTCTTGGACTAATGCAATTACCATAGGGTGATCACTAGATGATGCAAGAGCGCGTAATAATGCTTGCTGAGTATCAATATCTGTTGCAAGGCGGTATAAATCGGTTATCTTTTTGATCAATGAAATGGGTAATTGAATATTTTCAATGGCACAACACAAAGGGTTTAATACTTCGATTGGAAGATGCTCAATTGCGTTATTGAGTAGCTTTTGATGTTCAACATCATTTAACCGGCTTGCAAAATCACTGAGTCCTTGTACGCCAATTTGATGCCAATTGTCCCAACCGAGATCACCTCTTAAATATTGAAAACATTGTTCGTAATACTCACTTGCCCCCTGATTCAATGCTACTTTTAACAGGCTATTTAAACTTGCTAATTTATACTGTGCAGGGATAAAGTTATAAGGGTTACTTTTTAATAACTCTTCTTGTTTTTCCGAAGGATCAATCATGACATTGGTGCCTAAGGCTTCAATAATAATCGCAATAAAAATGATTTCTGGCACCTTGATTTAATAAGCCTCGTTCATCTAGTGGTAATTTAACAAACCATAAGTATGGATGTTTAGCTTCCTTTTGCCAAAAAGCTAATGCTAAATGCGCATGACCTTGTGAAGGAAAAGGATAGGGCAACTGGTTGGCTTCTATTTTACTAAATTGCTCTTTTGTTATTTTATCTATTTTTCGCCCTATATCATAAACGCGATATTGGGAATTAGACAGTGTTAGTAAATCGGAAATAGTATCAATAGTGTTCATAGTTAACTGTATTTTTCTATAATAAAGGCATTATAAAGACAATGATTTATTAACTCCACAGTAAGGCACATATTGCTTTATAATATTGAGATTTTATCTTAGGTTTTTTAATTGATTTCTATCTATTTTGTCTTTGAAAGCCTTACTTGCTGGCCTTGTTCATAGAAGAATAAGTGTCTATAACGATTTAAATTAAATATAAGTGGTATGTAATGGCTGTAATTTTTACTGAGCAACCCGAGTTAACAATACTTTATCAAGATGAATATCTTGTCGCTGTTGATAAACCCGCTGGTTTGTTTGTTCATCGTAGCTTTTTAGATAAAGATGAAATTTACTTTGCTTTGCAGCTAGTGAGAGATTTAGTTGGGCAATATGTCTACCCATTACATCGTTTAGATCGACCAACATCAGGTGTTTTATTATTTGCTTTAAGTGAAGATGTCGCAAGAATAATGGGGCAAGCCTTTATGGATAAGACGATTCAGAAAACTTATTATGCTTTAACAAGAGGGCATTTGTTAGGTGATGATGTTATTGATTATCCACTTAAACAAAAGTTAGATAAAATAGGGGATAAATTTGCTGATACCAATAAGGCGCCTCAATCTGCTTTAACTTATTATCAATCAGTGGCTACTGCAACGTTAGCAGAGCCATTAGGAAAATATGACTCGGTACGATATTCATTAATTAGATTATTACCAGAGACTGGGCGTCGTCATCAACTAAGACGACATTTAGCTCATTTAAGACACCCTATTATTGGTGATATCAATTATGGTGATAATAAGCAAAATCCTTTTTTTATTCGACATTTTGGTTTTAAACGCTTAATGCTAATTGCAAAGAAGTTAGCGTTCACACACCCTATAACTCTTTTACCAATAGTTATTGAAGCTGAGTTTGATCATCAATGGCAAGATGTATTTGAGCAATTAAAGTGGGAAAATAAGGTATAAATAGCGGCGAAGTATGCGGAAACATCAGGCTTCCGCATTACTATATAATTGATACGTTAGTCGTTATTATTCATCGTCGACAGCGCGTAATAAAGCATTAATACCAATTTTTGCACGAGTTTTAGCGTCAACTTTTTTCACTATGATCGCTGCATATAAACTATAAGTACCACATTTAGAAGGTAAGTTTCCAGGGACTACAACTGATCCTGCTGGCACTCTACCGTAATGAATTTCACCGGTTTCACGATCAAAAATACGTGTGCTTTGTCCCAATGTAGACACCCATTGAAATAACAGCACCTTCTTCAACAACAACGCCTTCAACAATTTCCGAGCGCGCGCCAATAAAACAATTATCTTCAATAATCGTAGGACCTGCTTGTAATGGTTCTAAAACACCACCAATACCGACACCGCCAGATAAATGTACATTCTTACCTATTTGAGCACATGAACCAACCGTTGCCCAACCGTCAACCATACAGCCTTCGTCAACATAAGCACCAATATTGACAAAACTTGGCATAACCACAACATTTTTTCCGATAAAACTACCTGTTCTAACTGAAGCGCCAGGCACAATACGTACACCGTCCGCTTCAAAAGCAGCTTGGTCATAATCACTGTATTTCATTGGAACTTTATCAAAGTAGGTACTTTCCGCGCCATCGATAACTTTGTTATCCCAAATCCGAAAAGACAATAGCACGGCTTTTTTCAACCATTGATGAACAACCCATTCACCCGCTATTTTTTCTGCAACACGGGGGGCTGCCATCATTAAGTGCGGCAAGTGCATCTAATATCGCTTGTTTTACTTCATCACTTACCGTTGAAGGTGAAATGTTCATGCGATTTTCAAAAGCTTCTTCAATGATATGTTGTAGCTGAGTCATTATTTATTTTCCTGCTCTTTAAAAGTTGTTATACATCATCGCAAAGTTTTTGCGATAAGTTGAGTTGTTGTTCTTTTGTTAAGGCGTGATTATCTTTATTTGATACAGTAAAGACATCCTCTGCTTTCTCTCCAAAAGTGGTGATCTTCGCTGAGTGAATAGTAATATCACAAGCAATAAAAACCTCGGCAAATTTAGCGAGTAACCCCGGACTATCTAATGCAACAATTTCTAACAAGGTTCTATTTTTATTAACTGATTCAATAAAGTTCACTTCAGTTTTAACTTTAAATTGCTTCAAACGTTGAGTGATAGCAGGAAGTATTATTTTATTATTAGGGGAGATAATGCGTCTGTTAACGATTGTGCAATATCTAAAGCTCTGTGACTATCGTTAATAGCATGGCCTTGTTGATCTAATATTACAAAAGTATTGGCTGTATAACGACCTTTACTTGTGATGATTTTAGCATCATGTATTGATAAGCTTTTAGAACCCAGAAGTGTCACTATAGTGGCAAAAATCTTTGCATTATCTTTAGTATAGACAAATACTTCAGTGCCACCACGATATGCTTTAGGACTAATCAACACCATAGGTTTTGATTTGTCGTGCTGTATAATATGTTCACTGTGCCACGCGATTTGTTCAGGCGAGTAACGTAAAAAATAATCGGCTTTAAATCCTCGCCATAATGTGGAAATTTTATCAACTTCTATTTTATCGGCTAACAAAAGTTTAGCTTGATCTTGATTTTCACGAATTTTGGCGCGTAGATCTACTGGTTTTTCTAACCCACGTCTAAAGGCACGCTTAGTTGTATAATACAACTCTTGTAATAAGTTAGATTTCCAACTATTCCATATAAATTCATTGGTTGCTCTCATATCGGCAACAGTTAAACAGTATAGGTAATCAAGATGTGCTTCGTCGCGTACTATGCTGGCAAAATTCTTAATCACATCAGGATCAGCAATATCTCGACGTTGTGCCGTGACAGACATTAATAAATGATATTTAACTAACCAAGCTATCATTCTACCATCATGATCATTTAACTGGTGTACTCTACCAAAATTGAGTGCATCGACAGCCCCTAACTTAGCATGATCACCGCCACGTCCTTTGGCAATATCATGAAAAATACCTGCAATATAGAGTAGTTCAGGTTTTCTGATACGCTGTACAATTTTACTGCAAAGTGGAAATTCATGATCATATTCAGTTTGGCTAAATCGATAAAGATTTTTGATTAATCGATAGCTATGCTCATCAACCGAATAGGCGTGAAATAAATCAAACTGCATTTGTCCTACGATATTACGCCATTCAGGCAAATAAGCTCCAAGAATTGAATGTCGGTGCATTAAGGTAAAGGTTAATCCTAAACCTCGAGGGTGTCGCATTATTTGCATAAAGATACTGCGGCAATAGGCATAATCGAGCATACCTGATACTAATCGGCGACGTGCATTACGTAGTAACCGGAGGGTATCAGGATGTAAATCAATAATTTCATCACGCTGAGCAATAATTAGGAACATTTCCATAATCTTGGTTGAACGCATAAACACTCGTTTATTAAGTGCTTTAATTAAACCATCAACGATAATAAAATCTTCGTTTACTTGGATTTCTTGGTTCGTTTTATTATCTTTTAATATAGCGAATTCAAAATGTTGCAATAACATTTTATTCAATTCTGCAACGCGTCCAATAATACGGAAAAATCGCTTCATCATACGTTCTATGGCAAATTTCCCTGGATCACCAAATCCCATTAAAGTGGCCACTTCCGCTTGATAATCAAATAACAAACGGTTTTCACTACGTCCAGCAATAAAGTGTAATGCGCAACGCATTCGCCACAGATACTCTTGACACTCTAATAATTCGAAGTATTCATTATGTGTAAGGTACTTATGCTCAACAAGCTCTTCTAAAGAATCCGCTTGAAAATGGCGTTTAGCCACCCAACCAATAGTTTGAATATCTCGTAATCCACCAGGGTTGGCTTTCAAGTTAGGTTCTAGCGTGTAGGCAGCTCCATGGTATTGTTCATGGCGAATATTTTGTTCATCGCGCTTAGCAATAAAAAACTTTTGTGAGGTCCAAAAAGCGTCTTCATTAATTAAAGATTGTAGATTATCAGCGAGTACTTGGTTACCGCAGATTGGTCGCATTTCCATTAAGTTGGTAGCAATAGTGACATCATTAATGGCTTGCTTTAAACATTCTTTAACACTACGAACACTATGGCCAACATCGAGTTTTACATCCCAGAGTTGGGTGATGAATGCAGATATTTTATCTTCAATATCTGTGGCTGTTTTTTCTTGTGTCAGTATTAAAATATCAACATCAGAAAATGGATGTAATTCGCTCCGGCCATAGCCACCTACAGCAATTAAGGTGATTTGATACTCATCTAATTGATGCTGACACCATAATTTCGATAATAAGGTATCTACAAACTTTGCGCGAGCAGCGACAATATTAACAACATAGTCAGTTGAAAATTGTGACTTTTGCCATTCTTGGAAGTCATTACTTATTTGACAGATATCCTTAGTTGTTACGTTAGGAGCTGTCAGCGATAGAGGTTCTAAAAACTTATCGGGTACAAGAGCAGATGTAAGCAATAGTGTTTTCCCATAATGGTATCGAGCAAAATAAAGTATTCGCTAAAAATACTGATTAATTGTGAAGTATTCTCGGTATTGTCTCTTCATTTCTAAGAGTTAATATTTCACATCCTGTTTTAGTGACAACAATAGTATGTTCCCACTGAGCAGATTTTTTACCGTCAATGGTATAAACAGTCCAATTATCTTCTTTATCTAATACGGTATTAGCACGACCTAAATTAATCATAGGTTCTATGGTAAAACACATGCCTTCTTCCATTTTTGTTTTGTCATTGTTTTTATAATGAACAATTTGAGGCTCTTCGTGAAAAACTTTACCAATGCCATGACCACAATATTCTTTTACAATCGTATAGCGACCTGATTTTTTAATAAATTTTTGAATGGTTGCGCCAATATCACCGAAAGCATTACCCGGTTTTACTTTTTTCAAGGCAAGGTATAAGGATTCTTGCGTAATGCGGCATAATCGGTTGTCTTCAGCAGAAACATCGCCAATTAAAAACATCTTACTTGTGTCGCCATGGTATCCGTCTTTTATCACGGTAACATCGATATTAAGAATGTCGCCGTCTTTCAACGGTGTATCATCAGGAATGCCGTGACAAACCACATGGTTTACTGATGTACAAATTGATTTTGGGAAACCATGATAGTTAAGCGGTGCTGAAATTGCTTTTTGCACATTTTCAGTGTAATCAGCACAAAGTTTATCTAACTCATTAGTGGTTACCCCCGCTTTAACATGGGGAGCAATCATCTCTAATAGTTCTGCGGCTAATTTGCCTGCAGTACGCATTTTTTCAATCTCGTCAGGACTTTTTATTTGAATTGACATTAATGCCTCAAGTATCTAAATTTTAAACGCATTGATATGCGTTGGAAAATGGCGACAATTCTACATGGTTTTGATGAATTTCCCAATGCCGTTTTGCTCAAAATCATTAAATTAATGGGTGTGAAAGCAATATAATTTTCATGCTTTTTTAAGAAAGTATTTTAATCGTATTATTTTTTTTATATATAAGAGGGAAGCAATGAAACTAAATATGATATATTTCAATAGCTTGTTTTATTTCACACTTATGTAACCATGACTATAATGGTGAAATAAAACAAGCGCATTCAATTAGCACTAATCGTGATAAATTAGTTAAGTATTACTTAGCGAGTTCTAACTTTACTGCTTCAATAATAGCACTAGGGTCTTTAAGATATAAATTATGGTTGAGTAAAACCAAATCATTATTTACAGCAAGTAATAATGCGGGTATCGCTTGCGTGCCAATGACTTCTTGAATTTCTTCTATATAAGTGAGTGTATATTCAGCTTCTTTAGTATATTTGTCATTTTTTAGCACTTTAGCAGGCGGAGATAACTTATATTGTTCAATAATTGCATCAAAATCGTCAGCTGATTTTAATGGATTACCTTGTTCAAAGTGTTGTTCTTGTATTGTTGTTAATAACGGAAGAGTATTTTCAGGAATTTTATTGGCTACCCATGCAAGTAAGTTCGCAGCAATAGTAGAGTCAACTGCATTTTTACATTGTTCTTTATATGCAGAAGTAAAAATTACATTACTGTCTAGTTCAACTTGCTCTAACGTTTTATTACCAATTTGTTCATCACCTTCGTAACGAGCACAATGCCATAAATGTAACTCAATTTCAGGGAATGCCTGAGTAATTGCTTCTACTAATGAGGTGCTAGCGTAGCTCCAAGGACAATGACTGTCATAGATAAAAAATAGTTCTGCGGACATAATGTTACTGTAAAAATTAATGATAAGGTATTTTACCTTGCTATGATTATTTCGCCTACCTTTAATCACTCAATAATTGTATTTGCATGTTTTTTGTGCGTATTAACTTAAAATGCTGGTTAAATATCACATATTATGGTATAAAGTGCGCCGCTGAATTCCCTCTTCGCTGTGGCTTAGGGGGAGTAATGCAATAAAACGGTGTTGAATTCAACATTAAACAATAAACTCACATACATCTAGTAACAGATATTCCGGGGTGCCAAGCTTATTTTGAGCTATCAAGGTCGTGTATATCGGGTGTATGGACGCTTAACCCCAAAGGAAAATTATTTATGCCAAACGTATCAATGCGCGATATGCTTAAAGCCGGTGTTCACTTCGGCCACAAAACTCGTTACTGGAATCCAAAAATGAAATCTTATATTTTTGGCGCTCGTGACAAAGTTCATATCATCAACTTAGAACAAACTGTTCCTATGTTCAACGAAGCACTTGCTTTTGTATCAGGTATTTCTTCGAAAAAAGGTAAAGTGTTATTTGTTGGTACTAAGCGCGCGGCAAGCGACGCTGTAAAAGAAGCAGCAATCAAATCTGACCAATTCTACGTTAACCATCGCTGGTTAGGTGGTATGTTGACTAACTGGAAAACAGTACGTCAATCTATCAAACGTTTAAAAGATTTAGAAGCTCAAACAACTGACGGTACATTTGAAGCATTAACTAAGAAAGAAGCGTTAATGCGTACTCGTGAAATGGACAAGCTTGAAAAAAGTCTTGGTGGTATCAAAAACATGGGTGGTTTACCTGACGCTTTATTTGTAATCGATGCTGATCATGAGCACATTGCTATCAAAGAAGCGAATAACTTAGGTATTCCAGTAATCTCTGTTGTTGATACAAACTCAAATCCAGATGGTGTTGATTACATCGTACCTGGTAACGATGATGCGATTCGTGCAGTAACCTTGTACTTAGATTCAGCTGCTAATGCTGTTTTAGAAGGTCGTGAAAAGAATATCGTTGTACAAGCTGAAAAAGACGGTTTTGTTGAAGCTGAGTAACCCTCACTTTTAGTACCCGTTTGATTTTGCTGTTGCCACATTTGTTTCATACAAGTGTGGCAATGTATTTTATATTTATCTGAATTTGAGGAATTAACTCATGGCAATTACTGCTGCACAAGTTAAAGAATTACGTGAACGCACAGCTGCGGGCATGATGGATTGTAAAAAAGCGTTACAAGAAGCTGATGGTGATATGGAACTTGCGATTGAGAATATGCGTAAGTCTGGTCAAGCTAAAGCTGCTAAAAAAGCAGGTAATATTGCTGCTGAAGGTGCTATCTTAATTAAGCAAGGCAATGGCGTTGCTGCTTTAGTTGAAGTTAACTGTCAAACAGATTTCGTTGCTAAAGATGATAACTTCTTAGCATTTGCTAACGAAGTTGCTGATGCTGCTCTTGCTTCAAAAGTATCTATCGAAGATCTTCAAGCTCAGTTTGAAGAAAAGCGTATTGCTCTAGTTACTAAAATTGGTGAAAACATCAACATACGTCGCGTAGAGTACATTGAAGGTGCTGAATTAGCTTCTTATAGCCATGGTGCTACTATTGGTGTTGTTGTTGCTGGTGAAGGTGATGCAGAATCACTTAAACACATTGCTATGCACGTTGCTGCAAGCAAGCCAGAATATATCAACCCTGAAGATGTTCCAGCTGATGTTGTTGCTAAAGAAAAAGCTATTCAAATAGACATTGCGATGAATGAAGGTAAACCTCAAGAAATCGCTGAAAAAATGGTTACTGGTCGTATGAAGAAATTTACTGGTGAAGTTTCTTTAACAGGCCAAGCTTTTATTATGGAACCTAAGAAAACTGTTGGTGACATTCTTAAAGATCGTGCTGTAACTGTTTCTTCTTTTATCCGCTTAGAAGTGGGTGAAGGTATTGAAAGAAAATCAGAAGATTTTGCTGCTGAAGTAGAAGCACAACTTGCTGCTGCTAAAGGTTAATATTTAAGCGAAATATTGCTTAAACAACTTCTTTTTTCAGTTTAGACTTTCGATAGTTAGCTAAACGTATTAAAATAGCCGCGGTTAATTTTGACCGCGGCTTTTTTACATCTACAGGAATGTTTATTTTATGAGCATCAATCCAAAACCAACATATCGTCGAATCTTATTAAAACTTAGTGGTGAGGCCTTAATGGGCGCCGAAGGCTTTGGCATAGATCCAAGTGTCCTTGATCGTATGGCTCAAGAAATTAAAGAATTAATTGAAATGGGTATTCAAGTTGGTTTGGTTATCGGAGGTGGCAATTTATTCCGTGGTGCTGGATTAGCCGAGGCTGGAATGAACCGAGTAGTTGGCGATCAAATGGGAATGCTAGCGACTGTTATGAATGGCTTAGCAATGCGTGATGCACTTCATCGAGCATTTGTTAATGCTAAACTCATGTCAGCTATTGATTTAGCGGGTGTGTGTGATACATATAACTGGGCAAATGCAATTGGCTTCTTAAAATCAGGCCGTGTAGTTATTTTTAGTGCGGGAACGGGTAATCCTTTTTTCACTACTGATTCTGCTGCGTGTTTAAGAGGCATTGAAATTGAAGCTGATGCCGTTTTAAAAGCAACTAAAGTAGATGGTATTTATTCTGCAGATCCAGTGTCTAATCCTGATGCAGAGTTATATACACATCTTACTTATCAAGCTGTATTAGAAAAAGAATTAAAAGTAATGGACCTTGCGGCATTTACCTTAGCGCGAGATCATAATATGCCTATTCGCGTGTTTAATATGAATAAACCTGGGGCATTAAAATCAGTGGTTATGGGTGACCCAGAGGGTACGACTATCGACCATGCTGAAAATTTAGTTGAAAAATAGACTGTTTTTAAGGAAATATTAAAGTGATAGATGATATTAAACAAGATGCCAAAGAGCGTATGGCAAAAAGTATTGATGCTTTTAAAACAAGCCTAAATAAAGTAAGAACAGGTCGCGCACATACGTCGTTGTTAGATAATATTAGCGTTGAATACTACGGTATGGACACACCTTTAAATCAAGTAGGTAATATTTCGATTCCAGATGCCCGAACTATAGCGATTAGTGTCTTTGATAAGGCGATGATATCTGCAGTGGAAAAAGCGATTTTAGCATCTGACTTAGGTTTAAATCCTTCTTCTCAAGGTACTTTAATTCGCATACCATTACCTCCGTTAACCGAAGAGCGTCGTCGTGATTTAGTTAAAGTTGTTAAAGGTGAAGGCGAAGGTGCTAAAGTAGCTATTCGTAATATTCGTCGTGACGCGAACTCAGACATTAAATCGTTAAACAAAGATAAAGAAGTCAGTGACGATGAAATGCATCAAGCAGAAGATGACATTCAAAAAATTACCGATACTTATGTTAAACAAGTGGATGTGATTTTAGCGGATAAAGAATCTGAGTTGATGGAAATATAGTCAGGTATATAGAAAAATACGCTGTAGCCTCTAGTTATTTCGTAACTAGCTACAGCGTTTTTGTATTTATAAAAGATTAGTATAATGGAGCTTATGTGAGCACTACTGAACCTATGGCTGATGAGATAATTAATATTCCTCAACATGTCGCGATTATCATGGATGGCAATGGTCGTTGGGCTCAGTTACGTGGTAAAAAAAGAGTTGTTGGTCATAAAAATGGTGTTGAATCTGTTCGTGCTGTTGTTTCGACTGCAAGAAAGCAAGGAGTTAAAGCCTTAACCTTATTTGCATTTAGTAGTGAAAATTGGCAACGTCCAGAAGGAGAAGTAAGCGTTTTAATGGATTTGTTTATGTATGTGTTGACCCGAGAGGTGAAGAAACTGCATAAAAACAACATTCGTTTTCAAGTAATTGGCGATATTTCTCGTTTTTCAGCAAAATTACAAAAAATGATTAAAGCATCTGAAGTACTAACAGAAAATAATAATGCTATGGTACTGTCTATAGCGGCTAATTATGGTGGACGTTGGGATATAGCTAACGCAGCTAAAAAAATAGCAGAAAAAGCAGTGTCGGGTGAGATTAGTACAGAAGATATTAATGAAGATATACTCGCTCAAGAAATTAGCTTAGCCAATTTACCTGAATTAGATTTATTGATCCGCACCGGCGGTGATTATAGAATCAGTAACTTCTTATTATGGCAGGCAGCTTATGCAGAGATGTATTTTACCGAAGTGTTATGGCCGGACTTCCAAGAAGATGAGTTATTAAAAGCGATAGCTTGCTTTGATAATAGAGAACGAAGGTTTGGCCTTACCGGCGAACAAATTAAAAATAATAATAATAATTAAAACAGAAAAGGGTTAGCGTTTGTTAAAACAAAGAATTATAACTGCAGTTGTCTTAGCACCTTTGGCTATTTCGGCAATATTTTATTTACCGCTAGCTAATTTTGCTGCTTTAATTATGGCTATCATGGCAATAGGTGCATGGGAATGGGGGCCTTTAATGGGCTTCGATAAAAATAATCGTCGAATGGCATTTGTCGTTGGAACCATTGCCCTTATTAGTATCCTCTGGATGAAGTTCCCATTAGAAGAACTGTGGCATGACCATAGTATCTTGCAGCAAGGTGCAATCTACGTCTTATGGTTGGCCGTTGCTTGGTGGTTACTTTCTGCTACGTTGACCTTTTTATATCCCCGTTATAGTAAATTTTGGTCTAGTCACCGCTCAGTAAGAGGGGTTTTTGGTTGGTTAACTCTTGTACCAACCTGGCTGGCTTTTATGGTTATCCGTACCAACGAATATCATTCAGATCCCTACCATGGCGCACAATTGATCATGTTTCTATTCTTAATGGTATGGGGTGCTGATATAGGGGCGTATTTTGTTGGCAAAGCAATTGGTAAACGTAAATTAATGCCTAATGTAAGCCCTGGAAAAACCATTGAAGGATATATTGGTGGCGTTATATTTGCTTGTTTGTTAGTTTCACTTGCAGGGTACATTTTAGATTGGAGTTCGCAGCAAAATATATTGGTGCTTATTGTGACTGTGATTATTACTACTATTTCAGTATTAGGTGATTTAAATGAAAGTATGTTTAAGCGTCAAGCCGGTTTGAAAGACAGTGGTACTATTCTCCCTGGTCACGGTGGAATCTTAGATCGAATTGATAGCTTAACAGCCACTGCGCCGGTTTTTGCTTTATGTTATGCAGTGATTGGCTGGTAATGATGACACGTAATGTTTGTATTCTAGGTTCAACGGGCTCTATTGGTGTAAGTACGTTAGACGTGATCCGTCTTCATCCTTCATTATTTAATGTGGTTAGCTTATCGGCTAGGGCAAGCGTTGACCTGATGTTGGAACAATGTATTGAATTTAAACCTCAACATGTTGTTATGGTTTCGACCAAACATGCTGAGCAATTAAAGCAAAAACTACGCGAACATCATATTGAAGATATTCAGGTAACTTCAGGAACGAAGGCGCTTGTTGAGCTTGCGAGCTCAGCGGAAAATGATACGGTCATGGCGGCTATTGTCGGCGCTTCAGGCTTACTGCCAACATTAGCGGCAGTAAAAAAAGGCAAACGGGTGTTATTGGCGAATAAAGAAGCATTAGTAACCTCGGGTGCTATTTTTATTGAAGCTGTTAAAAATTCAGGAGCAGAATTATTACCTATAGACAGTGAACATAACGCCATTTTTCAATGTCTACCGGTGAAGGCACAAAGTCAAACAGGTTATTGTGAGTTAGCAGAGCAAGGTGTTAGTAAAATATTGTTAACTGGTTCAGGCGGGCCTTTTAGAACTTTACCTATTGAAGCGCTTGACGATGTAACGCCGGATCAAGCTTGTGCTCATCCTAACTGGGAAATGGGTCGGAAAATATCAGTAGACTCTGCGACAATGATGAACAAAGGCCTTGAGTTAATTGAAGCCAAATGGCTATTCAATGTAGCGGTCGAAGATATCAAAGTGGTTTTACACCCACAAAGTACTATTCACTCTATGGTGCAATATAAGGACGGTTCTGTGATTGCTCAGATGGGTAACCCAGACATGCGTACACCTATTGCACATGCCTTAGCTTATCCTGAACGAATATCCGCAGGTGTTGAGCCGTTAGATTTTTTTACCACTCCAGCTTTTGAGTTTTCTGATGTTAACTTTGATCGTTATCCTAACTTAAAGCTTGCCATTGATGCTTGTAAATCAGGGCAAGGTGCTTGTACTGCACTCAATGCAGCTAATGAAATAGCGGTTGATGCTTTTTTAAACAAACGTATTAAATTTACCGATATTGCAAAAATAAATGAAACTTCTGTGAAAAAATTTGTCTCAGAAGAGGTGATAACAATTGATGATGTTATCCGTATTGATAATTCGGCACGAATTTTTGCGAGTTCAGTTGTTGAAGATATTGTTAATGCTGTAGAAGGTAAATAAGTTGTATGTTTGAATTTTTGTGGAATTTATCTTCTTTTATCGTTGCTCTCGGTATTTTAATTACTGTGCATGAATACGGCCACTTTTGGGTGGCGCGTAAAAATGGTGTAAGAGTTGAACGCTTTTCTATTGGCTTTGGTAAACCCTTATGGCGTAGAAAAGATAAACAGGGTACCGAGTTTGTTATTGCACTGATTCCATTAGGCGGTTACGTCAAAATGTTAGACGAGCGTGTGGATGAGGTATCAGAAGAAGATAAGCCATATAGTTTTAATAGTAAGAGTGTGTATCAGCGTATTGCAATTATTGCTGCTGGTCCGTTAGCTAATTTTATTTTTGCCATTTTCGCTTTTTACTTGATGTTTATTTTAGGTATGCCTTCAGTAAAACCAATTATTGGTGATATTGATGCAAATTCAATTGCAGCAAAAAGCCTATTGAATCCAAACAGTGAAATAATTGAAGTGGCTGGTGAGCGAACGTTAGATTGGACTGATGTTAATTTAGCGTTAGCCGGTAGCATTGGTGAAGAAAAAATAACTCTCTCAGTCAAAGAGGAAGGTAATGCCAGTGCTAAGCAGTATGTGCTAGATACTAAGCAATGGACATTTCAACCAGACAAAGAGTCAGCCTATGCCAGTTTAGGGATCAAACCTTATCGGGCAAAAACAATAAATGAACTAGCACTTGTGGGTGAAAATTCACCGGCTGAAAAATATGGTTTAAAGGTTGGCGATCAGTTTGTCGCAATAAATGGCAAGGCTGAACGTAACGATTGGGAATATTTTTCGTCAGAAATCAAAAAATATCCTAGCAAAGAGATCCTTTTAACGGTAAAACGTAATGGTGAACTGATTAATCTTACGTTAATACCTGATAGTGTTGAGCGAAATGGAAGCTTGATTGGCTATCTTGGCGTTGCTCCTCAGTCAGAACCTTACCCAAAACAATACCTCATTGATATTGTTTACGGACCAATAGATGCGATTGGCAAGAGTATAGAAAAAACTTGGAGCCTTATTGGTTTAAGCTTCGATATGATAGGAAAGCTGATCACCGGAGATGTGTCAGTGAAAAACTTAAGTGGTCCTATTGGGATTGCGCAAGGAGCAGGAGATCATGCAGGCTATGGTTTTGTTTATTTTTTAGGCTTTTTAGGCTTGATCAGTATTAATTTAGGCATAATTAATATTTTACCGGTACCAGTACTTGATGGTGGCCATTTAGTTTATTACCTTATAGAGCTTTTAACGGGGAAACCCGTACCAGAAAAAATTCAAGAAATTGGTTTCAAGTTTGGTACACTAGCGCTCTTAGGGTTAATGAGTATCGCAATATTTAACGATTTTTCGCGATTATAAAGAAAATAAGAAGTATAAAGTAATTATTATATGATGATTAAAAAAATAGCCCTTGCGGTTTTATTAGGTGCCATTGGTAGCACGGCACAAGCTGCTGAAGCATTCAAGGTAGAAGATATTCAAGTGAAAGGATTACAGCGTGTCGCCTTAGGTGCTGCGTTAACACATATTCCTTTTAATATTGGTGATACTCTAAACGATTTTCGAATTTCTCAGGCGATAAAATCTTTATATCGTTCAGGGCATTTTAATAACATCGTGGTTTCAAAAAATGGCAATCGTGTCATTTTTCGAGTCCAAGAGCGTGAAACTATCAGTGAGATTACCTTTGAGGGTAATAAAGACCTCAAAGATGAGCAATTAAACGAAAGTTTAGATGGTAGTGATATTCGTGTAGGCGAAACGCTGGATAAAACCGTCATATCAGGCTTAGAAACTGGCTTGGAAGATTTTTATCATAGTGTTGGTAAGTATAATGCAGATGTTAAAACTGAAATTACTCACTTACCTCGTAACCGTGTCGATTTAAAATTTATTTTTAGCGAAGGCGATGCTGCGGCGATTAAACAAATTAATATTGTCGGTAATGAAATTTTTACCGATCAAAAATTACTTGAACATATTGAGTTAACTTATGATTCACCGTGGTGGGATTTTATGGCGCAAGATCGCTATCAAAAACAAACCCTACAAGGTGATATGGAAACTATTGAAAGTTTCTATTTAGATCGTGGTTATTTAAAATATAAAGTTGACTCAACACAAGTCTCAATGACCCCAGATAAAGAATCGGTTTATATCACACTTAATATCACCGAAGGTGAACAGTATAAAGTGAGTGATGTTGAGTTTGTTGGAGATATGGCTGGATTTGAAAAAACAATCAGAGCTATTAATCCATTAAGAGCTGATAAACTTTATAATGGTGCTGAAGTGACTTACACCGAAGAAACCATTAGTAAATTTCTTGGTCGCTTTGGTTACGCTTACCCTAAAGTCACTACAATTCCAGATATTAATGAAGAAGATAAAACAGTTAAGTTAACTATTTCTATTGATCCTGGAAAACGTGTCTATGTAAACCGTATTAATTTTACAGGTAATCATGTTACTGCTGACAATGTATTACGTCGAGAAATGCGTCAAATGGAAGGGGCATGGCTATCGAATAGTTTAGTGGAAGGCTCTAAAGCTTGGTTATCACGTCTGCCTTACATGGAAACTGTTGAGTTTGAAACTAAACAGCTACCTAATGAAGAAGATCTAGTTGATATTGACTTTACCGTTAAAGAACAAGCATCAGGCTCATTTACAGCGGGTATTGGTTATGGGTCTACCACTAAATTAAGTTTGAATGCGGGTATTCAGCAAAATAACTTTTTAGGAACCGGTAACCGTTTAGCATTTAATATTAATACAATTAGTTATTCTCAAAGTGTTAATATTTCTTATACTGATCCTTATTTTACTAAAGATGCCATTTCGTTAGGTGGGAATATTTATTACAACGAGTTTGATGCTGGTAGCGCTAACCTTGTTGAATATAATAATAAAACCTATGGTGTTGGTGTTAATTTTGGTTTTCCAATTAATGAATATGTCCGTCTGAATTTTGGTCTTGGCTATAAAAGTAATGGTATTACTCGCTTACAAACCTATGAGCAAATTCAGCGCTTTTATGAATTGTATTCAGATCCAAACGACCCCGATGGTGGTTTAAATTTTGATACATTTGATATCTCAGCGGGAATCTCTCGCTCAACGTTAAACCGTGGTACTTTTCCGACCGCAGGTTCTCAACAGAGTTTGAGCTATAAAATGACTACGCCGAATTCGGATGTAAATTATTTTAAAATTAATTTAGACACTAAATGGTATTTCCCGATTGCACGTGGTTGGAGTGTATTAACTCGGATGCAATTAGGTTACGGAAATGGCTATGGCTCGGTAAATGGTAATGATCAAGTATTACCATTTTGGGAGAACTTTAGAGCCGGTGGTTCAGATACCTTACGTGGATTTGAAACTAATACTGTTGGACCGCGAGCTGTATTCCGTTATCCAAGTCAAATTCCAGGAACTCCAGATCCTATCTCAGGCTCTAATTGTTGTTTAGGTCCTGATCATGATGTTGTACAAGAATCAACGCTATCAGTTGGTGGTAATGCTATTGTTCTTGCCGGGCTTGAATTGATAGTACCAACACCATTTTTAGATGAAGGCTTTGCAAATAGTGTACGTACTAGTTTATTTGTTGATGCTGGTAATGTTTGGGATACTGAATTTCAAAAAGATGATTATAAAAGCTTAGCAAGTAAAGAGTTTGAAAAAATAGCTGATTATTCTGATGTCGGACGCTTTAGAGCCTCTGCTGGATTATCAGTACAATGGTTATCCCCTATGGGTCCAATGATTTTTAGCTTTGCTAAAACATTGAAAGAAGAAACGGGTGATGATACAAAATTCTTTACCTTTAATATTGGTAAAACCTTTTAATTTTAAACACTGATCCCTATATCTATAAGAATGATCAGAATATCTAATAAGTAGGAGAAGACATTGAAAAAGTTATTTAAATCTATTGCCATCGCAACGGTTGCTTCAGGCGCGATTTTATCAAGTGCGGCTATGGCAGCAGACCAAAAAATTGGTATTGTTAATTTTCAAGAAGTGATGGGCGCTATCCCTCAAACTGCAGCAATAATGCAACAGTTAGAAACAGAGTTTAAAGATGAAAGAGCGGTTGTTGCTCAGTTAGAAAAAGATCTTAAGTATTATCAAGAGAAAAAGAAACGTGACAGTGCGTTAATGAGTGCTAAAGAAAAAGAAGAACTTGATAAAAAAATGGCTGATCTTTTTGCAGAATATCAAGAAAAAGGTAAAGCGCTTCAGCAAAAAGCAGGTGTTCGCCAAAACGAAGAGCAAAATAAATTAATTGCTTTAGTCCGTCAAGCCATTGATGGCATTGCTGCTAAAGGTAAATTTGACCTTATACTTCAACAACAAGCGGTTGCATTTTCTAAACCAGACGCTGATATTACTAAAAAAGTTGTTGAACAGGTTAGTAAACTTAAATAACACCTTAGGGTATATACCCAAGTAAAGCTACGATAAATTCATTGTAACCTACTTATGCTTTTCTCATCATCTATAGTCTATAGATGATGAGAAAAGCAAAGGATTGTTTTTACAAAGACACTGAGCAAATGGTAGCTTTGTAATGTTTTCCTCACAAGATAGGTTATTATGAATTATACCCTCCAAGATATTGCTGATAAAATTGGCGCTTCCGTCCATGGCGACAAAAATTGCCCGATTGATAAACTCTCAACACTCGCTGATGCAACTACCGGGCATATAGCCTTTCTCTCTAATAGTAAATATAAGTCCCAGTTAGCAGACACGAAAGCAAGCGCTGTTATTATCAGTGAAGATTGTCTCGCAGTTTGTCCAACTAATGCGTTAGTGATGAAAAACCCTTATATTGGTTATGCAATGGTGGCGCAGTTATTAGATAGCACACCTAAACCTGCTGATACCATTCATCAGAGTGCCGTGCTTGATGCGAGTGCCACCCTAGGAAACAACGTTACAATAGGAGCAAATGCCGTTATCGAAGCTGGAGCGAAGCTTGGTGATAACGTTAGTATAGGCGCAGGCTGCTTTATTGGTAAGAATGCTATCATAGGTATGAACACCGCATTATGGGCGAATGTCAGTGTTTATCATCAAGTTGAAATCGGTCAAAATTGTCTCATTCAAGCCAATACAGTTATTGGCTCTGATGGTTTTGGTTATGCAAATGACAAAGGTCGCTGGGTTAAAATCCCACAACTAGGTACTGTTATCATTGGCGACAACGTTGAAATTGGTGCAAGTACTACAATAGATCGTGGTGCATTAGGTAATACTATTATTCATGACGGTGTTATTTTAGATAATCAAATACAAATCGCTCACAATGTAGAAGTTGGCTCAGGTACTGCTATTGCAGCATGTAGTGTTATAGCTGGAAGTACCAAACTCGGTGAACATTGTACTGTTGCTGGTTTAGTTGGTATCAATGGGCATATTGAAATTACAGACAATTGTATGTTCACTGGCATGACTATGGTGACTAAATCAATTAAGCAAGCTGGGGTTTATTCTTCCGGTATGCCTTGCGCTCCGAATAAAGAATGGCATAAAAATAACGCCAGAATTAGGAAATTAGACGTGGTTAATGTTAAAATAAAAGCACTCGAACAAGCACTTAATGAACTTAAGTCTAAAGTTAATAATTAATTTCTGAATCTTTAAGGAACGACAATTGGATTTACAAAAAAATGCAATGAGTGTTGAAGAAATTCAAAAACTTATACCACATCGCTACCCAATGCTTTTAGTTGATCGTGTATTGGATTATCAGCCAGGAAAATGGTTACATGGTATTAAAAATATCACAGTAAACGAACCTGTTTTTACTGGACACTTTCCTGAACTTGCTATATTTCCAGGGGTTTTGATTTTAGAAAGTTTAGCGCAAGCGACTGGTATTTTAGGTTTTAAAACAACTGAAGATCGTAGTACAGATGAAATGTATTTGTTCGCTTCAATAGATAATGCCAAGTTTAAACATCCTGTTGTACCTGGAGATACCATGCATCTACATGTCGAATTCCTAAAAGAACGTCGTAATATGTGGAAGTTTTATGGTGAAGCTAAAGTTGATGGCAAAGTGGTTTGCTCAGCTGATTTAATGTGCGCTAGACGCAAGCTATAAGCAGAGGTTAATAGATTTGATCCACGAACAAGCAATAATAGAAGCGGGTGCACAAATTGGCAAAAATGTCACCATAGGTCCTTGGACGTATATTAGCAAGGATGTTGTTATTGGTGATAACTGCCATATTAGTTCCAATGTGGTAATTAATGGCCCTACACGCATGGGAAAAGGTAATCGTATTTTTCAATTTGCTTCTATTGGTGAAGATTGTCAAGATCTCAAATATGCAGGTGAAGCGACAGAATTAGTGATTGGAGATAATAATACCTTTCGTGAATGTTGTACTGTCCACCGAGGTACTGTGCAAGATAAAGGATTAACATCTATCGGGTCTAATAATTTATTTATGGCCTATACCCATATCGCGCATGATTGTGTTGTTGGTGATAATTGTATTATGGCCAACAATGCCTCTATTGCAGGGCACGTGCATGTTGGTGACTATGCTATTTTAGGTGGGATGAGTGGTATTCATCAGTTTTGTCACGTTGGTGCGCATAGCTTTGTCGCAGCAAATAGCTTAGTTGTTAAAGATGTTCCTCCTTATATTATGGCTGCTGGTGACGGAGCTAAACCGTTTGGATTAAACAGCGAAGGCCTTAAACGCCGAGGTTTTAGCGCTGAAGCGATTTCCACGATCAAAAAAGCATATCGCATTCTTTACCGCCAAAGTCTTACTATAGATGATGCTTTAGAAAAAATAAGCCATGAAATAACACAGAGTGAAGAACTTGTGTTATTTACTGATTTTGTTAAATCATCAAGTAGAGGCATTATTCGCTAATTCCTTATGAACGATGAACTTCTTGCTGCAACTGACCTAAATACTACACCCGCGCTATCATTTGCTATTGTTGTTGGAGAGCATTCTGGGGATACCCTTGGAGCTGGTTTAATGTCTGAGCTTCAAAAACATTATCCAAATGCTCAGTTTATTGGTATTGGCGGCCCTAAAATGTTGGCGCTAGGATTTGAAAGTTTATTTTCTATGGAAGAACTTTCTGTTATGGGGCTGGTGGAAGTGTTAGGGCGTATTCGGCGTTTACTTCATATCCGAAAATCTGTAACACAATACTTCGTTGAACATCGTCCTGATGTTTTTATTGGTATTGATGCCCCTGACTTTAATCTAAATTTAGAAGAAAAGCTTAAGAAAGCAGGTATCAAAACTGTTCACTACGTGAGCCCTTCAGTGTGGGCTTGGCGTGAGAAACGTGTCTTCAAAATTGAAAAAGCAACACATATGGTGTTATCGCTCTTACCGTTTGAAAAACAGTTTTATGATAAACACCATGTACCATGTACTTTTGTTGGTCATCCTTTAGCTGACGACATACCTTTATCTTCAAGTAAGGAAGATGCAAGAAAGGCTTTATCACTTCCTTTGCAAGCGAAAATAGTAGCTTTAATGCCAGGTAGTCGAGGAGGTGAATTAGAACGCTTAGTACCTCCTTTTTTGGCGAGCGCTCAAGAGTTAATAGCCCAAGACAGTGACCTAGTTTTTGTAGTTCCTATGATAAGTGATAAACGCGCTCAACAATTTAATCATTTAAAGCAAACATTAGCTCCTAACCTCCCCGTAACCGTCATTACAGGGGAAACCCAAACAGTAATGGCTGCAAGTGATTGTTTATTAATGGCTTCAGGTACAGTTACCTTAGAAGCAGCTTTAATTAAACGCCCTATGGTCATTTGCTATAAGTTTAATTTTTTAACTTATTGCTTGGCGAAATGGTTAGTTAAATTACAATGGTTTTCATTGCCAAATTTATTAGCAAATAAGACCTTAGTGCCTGAATTATTGCAAGATGAAGTTGAGCCTGCCTCAATAGTGCCACTGATTAAAGAGCGACTGTATCAAGATCAAGAAAATTTAACGCAAGCATTTACGGATATTCACCTTCAATTGAAACAAAATGCGAGTGAAAAAGCGGCCAACGCGATAATAGAGTTGTTATAACATGGTAAAAGTTAAAAAAGTATTTCCTCCCTTTGAGTATCCTATTGCGTATTGTATTGCTGGCGTAGATGAAGTTGGGCGAGGTCCATTGGTTGGTGATGTGGTGACGGCAGCAGTAATACTTGACGCTGAAAATCCGATAGAAGGGTTGATGGATTCGAAAAAATTATCCGAAAAAAAACGTGCAGTGTTTTTTGATATTATTAAAGAAAAAGCAATCGCTTGGTCTATCGGTCGAGCAAGTCCCGAAGAAATTGATACCTTAAATATATTACATGCCACTATGTTGGCTATGCAACGAGCAGTTCAAGGGTTAAACGTTGTGCCTGATTTTGTTTTAGTTGATGGCAATCGCACACCAACTTTTGGTACAGAGCAAGGCATTATACCCAGTCAAGCCATAGTGAAAGGTGATGACAGAGTTGCTGAAATTAGTGCAGCGTCTATTTTAGCAAAAGTTGTCCGTGATAATGAAATGATCGCTTTAGATAAATTATACCCAGAATATGGTTTTGCTCAACATAAAGGGTATCCAACGAAACTTCATTTGGAAAAAATCGCACAGTATGGTGTACTAGACTGTTATCGTAAAAGCTTCAAACCTGTCGCAGCAATTGTTAATCAATAGAGTTATTAAAAAATGTCAGAAGTAGCGCCAACAAACGATCAAATAATAGAGGCGACGACTCCCCCTAAGTTTATCCATTTAAGGGTGCATAGTGACTTTTCAATGTCTGACGGCTTGAATAAAGTCAAACCCATTATCGCTAGAGCTGCCGATCTTAAAATGCCCGCGATCGCATTAACTGACCAAACAAACTTATGTGGGTTGGTGAAGTTTTATCATGCAAGCCATGGTGCGGGAATTAAACCTATTATCGGTACGGATTTTTGGGTTAGAAGTGATGAATTAAAAGATGAGTTATTTCGTCTTGTTGTTATTGCGACAAATAATGTTGGTTATAAAAACTTAACTGAATTAATTTCAAAAGCATACTTACGAGGCCATGTTCAAGGTCGCGCTGTTATTGATAAAGCATGGCTTATTGAATATGCCCCTGGCTTAATTTTATTATCGGGTGGACGCGAAGGAGATATAGGTAAAGCCCTCATTAAAGGAAATAATGACCTTGTTAATGAGATGGTTAGCTTTTACCAGAATTATTTTCATGATTGTTTCTATCTTGAATTAATAAGAACAGGTAGAGACAACGAAGAACGCTATCTACATCTAGCGGTTGACTTAGCTGAGCAAGTACAATTACCTGTGGTTGCCACCAATGAAGTTGTTTTTTTATCTGAAGATCTTTTTGAAGCCCATGAAATTCGTGTAGCTATCCATGATGGCTATACTTTAGATGATAAACGTCGTCCTAAAAAATATAGTCCACAACAATATCTGCGTACTGAACAAGAAATGCTTGATCTGTTCGCCGATATTCCTGAAGCGCTAGACAATAGTGTTGAAATAGCAAAACGCTGTAATGTAACTGTACGTCTTGGTGAATATGTTTTACCTGAATTCCCGACGAACGGTATGAGTATCGAAGATTACTTAGTTAAAGTTTCTGAAGAAGGGCTAGAAGAACGTTTAGAATTTTTATTCGATAAAAATGCGCCTGATTTTGCTGAAAAACGTAAACCCTATGATGAACGCCTCGCTATAGAGTTAGAAGTTGTCAATAAGATGGGGTTCCCCGGCTACTTTCTAATCGTGATGGAATTCATCCAATGGAGTAAAGATAACAATATTCCTGTAGGCCCTGGCCGAGGGTCAGGTGCGGGTTCTCTTGTTGCCTATGCGCAAAAAATCACAGATCTTGACCCGTTAGAATACGATTTGTTATTCGAACGTTTTCTAAACCCTGAACGGGTGTCTATGCCTGATTTTGATATCGATTTCTGTATGGATCGTCGTGATGAGGTGATTGATCATGTGGCGGAGCTTTATGGTCGAGATGCTGTTTCACAGATCATCACTTTTGGTACTATGGCGGCCAAAGCCGTTATTCGAGACGTAGGGCGGGTGTTAGGTCACCCCTATGGCTTTGTTGATCGTATATCTAAACTTATTCCTGGAGATCCAGGAATGACCTTAGCGAAAGCGTTTGAAATAGAGCCTAAATTACCAGAAGCTTACGAACAAGATTCTGAAGTACGTGATCTTATTGATATGTGCCGTATTTTAGAAGGCACTACGCGAAATGCCGGTAAACATGCTGGCGGTGTTGTTATTTCCCCAACAACTATCACTGACTTTGCCCCTTTATATTGTGATGATGAAGGGAAAAACCCTGTTACCCAGTTTGATAAGAACGATGTCGAAGACGCGGGCTTAGTTAAGTTTGACTTTTTAGGTCTGAGAACCCTAACAATATTGCAGTGGGCAATTGAGATTGCTGATGAAAAGCTATTAAAAGCGGGTAAAGAACCGATCAATATTGCTGCTATACCTTTAGATGATAAAAAGTCATTTACCATGTTGTTGAAATCACAAACTACAGCGGTATTTCAACTTGAATCTAGTGGTATGAAGTCCCTGATTGAAAAGTTAAAACCAGATTGTTTTGAAGATATTATCGCACTTGTGGCTTTGTTTAGACCTGGGCCTCTACAATCGGGCATGGTTGATAACTTTATTGAACGTAAACATGGCCGTGAAGCCATTTCTTATCCAGATGAAAAGTGGCAGCATGAAGATTTAAAACCCATTCTTGAGCCAACTTACGGCATTATTTTGTACCAAGAACAGGTTATGCAAATAGCACAAGTTCTCGCGGGTTACACCCTAGGTGGTGCAGATATGCTTCGCCGAGCTATGGGTAAGAAAAAACCAGAAGAAATGGCAAAGCAACGTCAAGGTTTCGAGCAAGGAGCTATAAACCGTGGAGTAGATGGCGAACTCGCCATGAGAATTTTCGATTTAGTTGAAAAATTTGCCGGTTACGGTTTTAACAAGTCTCACTCCGCTGCTTATGCTTTAGTGTCTTATCAAACCTTGTGGATGAAAGCCCATTTCCCTGCACCTTTTATGGCTGCTGTAATGTCTGCAGATATGGACAATACTGATAAAATCGTCACACTTGTTGATGAATGTAAAAATATGGGGATTGATCTGTTACCACCTGATGTTAATTGTGGCCAATATAAGTTTACGGTTAATGATCAAGATCAGATCGTTTACGGTATTGGCGCAGTTAAAGGTGTTGGAGAAGGGCCCATTGAAGCGATTATTGCCGCCCGTGAAAGTGGGGGGCCTTTTGTTGATTTATTTGATTTTTGTGCCCGTTTAGATTTGAAAAAAACCAATAAGCGAGTGTTAGAAAAGTTAATTAAATCAGGCGCTATGGATGCGCTAGGCCCTCAACATGAAAAAGGCCCGCATCGTGCTGCATTATTTGAAACCTTACCAGAGGCTATCAAAGCGGCGGAACAACATGCGAAAGCACAAGCGTTAGGGCAAAATGATTTATTTGGTTTAATCAATGAAGAACCTGAAGATACCCGCCAAGCCTTTAAAGAAGTTACTCCTTGGCAAGAAGAAGTTTGGCTAGACGGAGAGAAAGAAACCCTTGGTCTGTATTTAACCGGCCATCCTATTGATCGTTATTTAAAAGAAATTAAAAAATATTCGACTGGACGTTTAGTGTCAATGCAGCCGACTGGAAAAGACCGCACTGCAACTGCTGTAGGTTTAGTTATAGGCGTACGGGTTTTAGTGAATAAACGTGGGCGACGTTGGGCATTAGTGACACTTGATGATAGAAGTGCACGAATGGATGTACGTTTTTTCCCCGACGACTACGACAGGTTTGCAGATTTGTTGGTTAATGATGCTATTTTGGTCTGTAGCGGACAGGTCAGCTTTGATGATTACTCCGGTGGTATTACAATGACCGGTCGCGATATAATGACAATTGCACAGGCAAGAGAAAATTATGTGACTTCGTTGGATATTCATGTTGAAAAATCAGCGATTTCACCAGACTTTGTTTCACAATTAGAGCAAACATTAGCACCATTTAAAGAAGGGACTTGTCCGGTAAGAGTGTATTATCAAACGGATGAGGCGCAAGCTATGTTAGAATTAGGTGTTCAATGGCGAGTGAGCCCCGCTGATGCCTTATTGCACCAATTGAAATTGTTATTAGGCGAAGAAAAATTAGCATTACAATTTAAGTAGTTACCTTTATTGGACACGTTTTAGTACAATAAGGTTAAAACAAGAAAAAAAAGAATTCATTGATTGTGCAAAAAGCATGGTTAAATACAGATACAAGAACCTAGGTAATTAAAAGATATGTCATTAAATTTTTTAGATTTTGAGCAGCCAATTGCTGAACTTGAAGCGAAAATTGAAGAACTACGCTTGGTTGATAGTGGCCAAGAGTTAAATTTAGATTTAGAAGATCAAATTACTCAACTTCGTGAGAAAAATAATGAATTAACGAAGAAAATTTTTGCTAACTTAGATCCATGGCAAACTGCTCGAGTTGCACGTCATCCTAATCGTCCTCATACATTGGATTACTTACCACGTGTTTTTACTGACTTTGACGAATTAGCCGGCGATAGAGCTTATGCTGATGATAAGGCCATTGTTGGTGGTACCGCACGTCTTGATGGTATTCCAGTAATGGTTATTGGCCATCAAAAAGGTCGTACTACTAACGAAAAAGTGAAACGTAATTTTGGTATGCCACGTCCTGAAGGTTATCGTAAAGCACTGCGCCTAATGAAAATGGCTGAGCGTTTCAATATGCCAATTATTACTTTTATTGACACTCCTGGTGCTTACCCTGGTATTGGTGCTGAAGAGCGTGGTCAAAGTGAAGCGATTGCAATGAACTTAAAAGTGATGTCACGATTGAGCGTACCAATTATTTGTACAGTGATTGGAGAAGGTGGTTCTGGTGGTGCTTTAGCTATTGGCGTAGGTGATCGCGTTAATATGTTACAGTACTCTACTTATTCAGTTATTTCACCTGAAGGTTGTGCATCTATTCTATGGAAAACGGCTGAGAAAGCACCTACAGCTGCCGAAGCTATGGGAATTACAGCTAAACGTATTAAAGAATTAGGTTTAATTGATAATGTTATTGATGAACCATTAGGTGGTGCTCATCGTGATACAGACACTATGGCTGCTATGTTGAAGCAATCATTAAAAGAAAATTTAGCTGAAATTGACAGCTTGTCTAAAGAAGAGTTAATCGAGCAACGTTATCAACGATTAATGTCTTACGGTTATTGCTAAATTAGGCTAAGTGGCTTATTTAACTAAGTGAGCCACTTAACTGTTATGTCAACGATAAAACATCCCCCTATCCAAGTGCACCTGAGTCAGCACCTCAAACGTTATCCATTGAACACTTTTGTGGTAGCTTGCAGTGGTGGGGTTGATTCACTTGTTTTACTGCATGAAATATCAGCTCTTGTTCGTTCAGAACAAATCGTTAATGATGTGATTGTTTGCTATGTTGATCATGGTTTGAGTGAGCATGCACGCGATTGGCATCATTTTGTTAAGGGTCAATGTCAGCAACTTGATTTACCTTTTATCGGTAAGCAAGTGTCCTTAAACAAAGATTCCAATCAAAGTCTGGAAGCGCAAGCTAGAAATGCACGTTATTGTGTACTAAAAGAAGTTGCAGGGGAGCAAGGGGTTGTTATTACTGCTCATCACCAAGATGATCAGGTTGAAACCTTTTTATTAGCCTTAAAGCGAGGGGCAGGTGTTAAAGGCTTAGCCGCTATGGCGACAGATAGTCAGTTAATCACCGAGCATGGTAAATTGTCAATTGTTCGCCCTTTACTGAATGTTTCTCGTGACGTGATAGAGCAACGGGCTAAAGCGCTTGATTTAACATGGGTTGAAGATGAATCTAATCTCGACCAACAATTTGATCGTAACTTTTTACGACAAACCATAATCCCTTTATTAAATCAACGATGGACGGGCATTGGTCAGGCTATCGCACGCTCTGCCGGTCATTGCCAAGATGCTCAGCTGTTACTTGATGAAATAGCCAGAGCAGATTTAGCTAAGTGTTTAACTCAAAATGAACGTTTATCAATTGATTCATTACTCACATTATCTTCAAGCCGTTTTAATTATGTGATCCGCTATTATCTTGCGCAAAAGCATCAACTGATGCCCAGCAGCCATGTATTAGCACAAATTAAAACCCAAATTCTAGCTGATCATGACAAGACTCCTCAAGTCAAAGTGGGTCAGAAATGGTTACGACGTTTTCGCAATGAATTAGTGCTGACGAATGATTTTGCCGATGTTTCTCATTGGCAGCAAGCCATAAACTTTAATGAAATTATTAATACCTCTGTTACTGTGAGACTACCTGATAATCTCGGTGAAATAATATTTTCATTGGCAAATGCTCATGATGAAGATTTACCTTCTGAACAAAATCACTGCTTATTGCTACCTGAAACGACAGATCAGTTAACGTTATCTTTTAGCCATAAAAACCCTGTTTGTTTACCCGATTATCGGCAACATTCGAGAGTGCTTAAAAAAGTGTTACAAGAGCTTGAAATACCACCGTGGCAACGTAAACGCATTCCTTTGCTTTTTGTACAAGAGCATTTAGTCAGTGCCATTGGTCACTTTGTTTGCCAGCCTTATAGTGTTGAACATCAAAGCGTTTCGTCACAACGAATAAAAATTAATGTTCGCTGGCTTGCAAGTGACAACTCAGGTTAAACTTAGCGACAAATTACGCTCAATGTAAAATTGAGGAGTCATGTTATTTTAAAGTGTAAGTGCATGATACTAAGTGACTCTCTAGCGTATTCTTATAGATTAAAATAAAAATTACTGATAACTATTATAACAATCGGAGATATTATGAATTTAGTGTTGAAATTAATTGCCGGCATTTTAGCGGGTATATTAATTGGCTTATATGCACCAGACTTTCTTGTGCAGCTCATTTTTACCATTCAAAACTTAATTGGCCAATTAATCAAATTTACCATCCCATTAATTATTTTATTTTATATTGCTAGTGGTATTGCTTCTTTACCGCAAGGTTCAGGATCCTTATTAGGCAAAACTGTTGGCTTAGCCTATGGTTCTACTATCGTTGCAGGCGTGTTAGCTTTTATTATTGCCAGCAATGTTTTACCTGGTTTAACTGCAGGGAATTTAGTTGAAGCTGCTGAGGGAGAAAAGCTTAAAAGCTTTATCGATATCAGTATAGCGCCATTGTTTGATGTGATGTCAGCGCTCGCACTTGCTTTTATTTTTGGCATAGGCATTAGTGCAACCAATTCCAATAACTTACGTAACCTTCTTAATGAAGCAAGAGATGTTATTGAAATGTTATTGGGTAAAGTTATTATTCCATTGTTACCTTTTTATATTGCGGGTGTTTTTGCCGAAATGACTGTTGATGGAAATGTCTTTTCAACGTTAAAAACCTTTGGTGTTGTATTAATTTTAGCTTTAATTATGCATTGGGTGTGGATTACTGTGCTTTATGTTATCACCGGAAGTGCATTAGGTCGTTCTCCTGCACAGTTATTAAAAAATATGATGCCAGCATACTTTACTGCATTAGGTACTATGTCGAGTGCCGCGACAATTCCTGTCTCTTTGAAAGCTAATAAAGCGAATAAGGTCAGTGACAGTGTAGCTAATTTTACTGTGCCTTTATGTGCGTCTATTCATTTAAGTGGCTCAACAATTACCATTGTTACCTGTGCAACTGCTGTTATGTTGTTATCTCCTGATATTGCAATGCCGGGGTTTGGTGCAATGTTTGGTTTTATCTTGATGCTTGGGGTGACAATGATAGCTGCACCTGGTGCTCCAGGTGGTGCTGTTATGTCGGCTTTAGGTTTACTTGCTAGTATGCTTGGTTTTACTGATGCAGCTTTAGCACTTATGATAGCGTTATATTTAGCACAAGATAGTTTTGGTACCGCTTGTAATGTTACAGGTGACGGTGCTATTGCGTTATGGGTCGATAAATTTGCGGGCGAAGAAGGTTTAGCATTGGCGCCCAAAACTAAATAATCATTCAAAAATTGAACAAAAGGACAAGCTTGCTTGTCCTTTTTTCGTGTTAGCTTGTTGAATCTGCTTGGTATAACGGCTAAAAAAAGGCATAATAGCGCGCAAATTTATTGAGGGAATATCTTATATGGCAACTGAACAAGCGTTAAAAACCCGTAGTAATAATCAATGTGAATTATGCTCATCTTCATCTTCTTTAACTGTTTTCCCAGTGCCGCCAACAAGTGACGGCAGTGCCCAGCAATGTATTTATGTATGTGATACGTGTTTATCACAAATGTCTGGTGATACAGAATTAGACATCAATCACTGGCGTTGTCTTAACGACAGTATGTGGAATCAAGAACCTGCAGTGCAAGTCGTTTCCTACCGTATGTTACATAAATTATCATCTGAATCATGGGCACAAGATGCACTTGATATGATTTATTTAGAAGATGATGTTAAAACGTGGGCTGAACAAGGCATAGCTGCAGAAAGTTCAAATGGTCCAACGCGTGACAGTAATGGCGCAGAGCTAAAAGATGGTGACAATGTTACCTTAATTAAAGATTTAAAAGTTAAAGGTGCAAACTTCACCGCTAAGCAAGGGACTATGGTTAGAGGTATTACCCTAACTGATAATCCAGAGCATATTGAAGGTAAAGTAAATGGTACGCGTATTGTTCTAGTTTCAGCGTATTTGAAGAAAGCGTAAAGCGCCTTTCTTAATTGGGTAGGTATTTTTGCATCATGCTATATAATACCTACCAATCTATCTAGTTGATCCTTCCCCTCAAGTTAAGAACCTTCCAATTAGAACCTTTTTAAGGTCTTTGTTATATAAATAAATGTTAGTCACGTAATACTTAGCGGTATTAAGCATATTGTGATAAATAATTACTAAGCAATAAAATAGTTGAGGCTGTTTTATTTTGTCATGGCTGTACATCAAGGTGTATTTAGTGATACAAAATCATATTAAAATAGTCGAGCAAATAGTCGAGCAATAAGGAGAGTTATAAAATGAATGGTGCAGGTGGAAGTTCGGGTGGTATTGGACACTTTTTTATCGGTTTAATAATGATGTGTGGTGGTTTTTACATGCTACTTAACGCTATTTCTGTGACTTCAAATTTTGGTTTAAGTTCTCGTTTGTATAGTGTTAATGCGTTAGGTGGATTTGGTATCACAGGTGGTACTGTTATGATCCCATTTATTTTCGGTGTTGGTTTAATTTTTTACAATTCAAAAAATATTTTAGGTTGGATTTTATCACTAGGTTCTATTACGGCATTAATATTTGGTGTGATATCAAGTGTTCGTTTCAGTATGAGAACAATGAGCTCATTTGATCTGATCGTTATTCTCGTTCTCGCTGTTGGCGGATTAGGGCTTTTTCTACGCTCGCTTAAAAAAATGGATGCTAAATATAGCTAATTAATACAGCATGCGCTTTTATTAAAATCAAAAATACCTTTTATCAGCTCTAGAGATACTAAAAAGTTATTAGGTTAACGTATTAACAACTTCCTTTACAGAAGAGACTAGGATGAGCTATGAAAATTGAGGTCTTACAAAACCCAGAGCAGCAATTGATTAATTACCTTGATGAAAAAATTGCTGAGTTTAATTGGGCGCATTGGGAAGTTAATGAAAGAAAACCTCTTGCCGTTCAAATAAAAAATGATAACGGAGAGGTTATTGCAGGGGCGGCGGGTAGAACGTTTGGTCATTGGTTATTAATTAATACACTCTGGGTTTCAGAGGAGTTACGTAGCCAAAATATTGGTAGTCAACTCCTAGAATCTATTGAGTTAGCAGGGAAAGATAGAGGTTGTTCAATGTGTTTGCTGGACACCCTTAATTTTCAAGCAATGCCTTTTTATGAAAAACACGGATATAAAACCCAATGGACTCAAGAGAATTACCCTAAAACCGGCTGTAAATATTATATGGTTAAAACGCCCTTATAAAGAAATAGTCACCATGAGGATAATGAATCTGGTGACTATTTCAGCTTATTTTGAACACTTCGATTATTCTTCTTGCCACTCTAATTCATCAAGCACCTTTCTTGCTTGAGCAACTGTACAATCGGTGAGGGCCATTAATTCGTTAACGGTCACACCACTGCGTTTTTCAGCAATAGTCAGCAGGTGTTGGTGTGTGAGAGCTTGACGATAGGTTTTTAGATGCTTAGCTACCCATAACCAGCTCTCTTCGTTAGCTTCTTCAATTAAGTTGATAACGGCACTGATTTGTTCAGCAGTGGCATGCAGTTGCCAATTGCGGGATCGACCAATTCTATTTAATTCACAACCTTGTGCTCTAATGTTGGCTTTAAGCGCGTAGGCTTTAAACACTCGGCGTAAGAAAGAGGGGAGAATAATTTTTTCTATTTTGGCCATGGTCAATTAGGTTGTGTCAGTTAAATAAATAAAGCCAGCATAGTGCTGGCTTTATTAAGTAAAAATTACCACTTTTTCTTTGGTTGAAAAAGTAAATCTAAATCATCTTCTTCTGCTTTCGCTTTTTTAGCAGCATCAGCAGCATTGGTGGTTTTTAATGCTTCAGTGATGTCGAGTAATTGATCTTCAATTTCAATTTTTTTAGCGGTGATGTATTCACTTTGTTTAGGGTGTTCATTAAGTGTTTGTAAAGCTTTCTCAAAATATTGTCGTGCTGAACCTAGCATTTCTTTTTGGAAAGCTTGTTTTCCACGTTTATGAAGACTTTCAATATTTATTTTAAGTTGCATTGCATCAAGTTTTAAGTCTTCCGCCATAAATATTTGGGCATCTAACGCTCCTTTACTTTGCTCAGAACGAAGTATCGCGCGTAATTTTTTGATGGTTTGTAGAATAAGTACTAATTGCTGTTCGTTATCTGGCAAGATAAAGGCTTCATTGGATTGATTACTTGCATTGAGGTCTTTAGTTGCTTTTAAGCGAGCCTCCATTTCTTGTACTCTTGCTTTAAAAGCTTTTGTACCAGGAATAATAGCTGACATTGCTTTAGCTGCATTTAGGCTTCGTTGATTCAGTATTTCGACAACTTTAGGGTTAGGCGGCAAGTGAGCCATGTTTAAAAGCAGTTCTTCAGTTTCATCTATGATCGCTTTTTGCTTAGCAGCTTTGGCCCTTTTTTCTTTTTCAAGTTTTTCTTTGTGTTGTTGAATAGCGTTTACTGCTACCACTATTATAATTAGCGCAACAACTAAGCCTATAATGATACCCATGTATATATTCCAAATAAGAGTTTTAAAAACTACATAAACAGTCTACAAAAAAACGTGCAGCTAAGCAAAGTGTTAACTGAAATATACGCTTGCTCTGCAATATTTGTAATTAAATTACATTTAAGGATAATTAAATTATGAAAATAACGGTTGTTACTGGCTGTTTTGGTAATTATTGTTAAAAAGGAGGTAATCCTTATAAGCAAATGTAAGTTTTTTACAGAAAAGTAAAATTAATATGGAATATATGGCCAATTAAGTATATATTTTCGGCATAAGCCACTTTTTTTTACCGCCATGAAACTGCAACAGCTCCGTTATATCGTCGAAGTACAAAATAATAATCTTAATGTTTCTGCGACTGCCGAATCATTATTTACCTCTCAACCGGGGATCAGTAAACAAGTAAGAATGCTAGAAGATGAATTGGGCATTCAAATTTTTGGTCGTAGCGGTAAACATTTAACTCATGTTACTTCGGCTGGACAAGAGGTTATCAATATTGCCACTGAAATCTTGTCTAAAGTTGAGGCAATAAAAGCCGTGGCAAGAGAACATACGCAACCTGACGAAGGAAAATTGCGAATAGCGACAACACATACACAAGCTCGCTACGCACTTCCTGATGTCATTCAGGGGTTTATGAAAAAATATCCAAAAGTTTCATTGCATATGTATCAAGGAACACCATCTCAAATTAGTGACGCCGCTTCTAAAGGCGATGCAGATTTTGCGATAGCAACAGAGTCATTTCATCTTTATAACGATTTAATTATGCTACCTTGCTACCATTGGAATCGCAGTATTATTGTTAAAAAAGACCATCCATTAGCTTCGAAGCAGCACTTAACCATTGAAGATGTAGCTAAATATTCATTAGTTACTTATGTCTTTGGTTTTACTGGGCGTTCAGAATTAGACTCCGCCTTTTCCAGTGCTGGTGTTACCCCTAAAATAGCTTTTACAGCCACAGATGCCGATGTTATTAAAACTTACGTCCGACTTGGGGTTGGTATTGGTGTTATTGCTACCATGGCTATGGATAAAGAATTAGACAAAGATTTAGTCACGCTAGATGCTAGCCATTTATTTAAAGCGAGCACCACGAAAATTGGTTTTAGACGAGGCACGTTTTTACGTGGTTATATGTTTGATTTTATTGAACGATTTTCACCTCATCTTAATCGTGATTTAGTCACACGTGCGGTACTATTGAAAAATAATGCAGAAATTGAAGAGCTATTTGCAAATATAGAATTACCTATACGCTAGTCATATTTCTTTAAATGCTTATCAGATAATAAAACGCCAGCATAAGCTGGCGTTTTATTAACTTTATTTATCAGCAGGAGGTTAACACTCAATAATATTAACGGCTAAACCACCTCTTGAAGTTTCCTTGTATTTTGTTTTCATATCATTGCCGGTTTCCCACATAGTTTTTATCACTTTATCTAATGAAACCTTTTGTGTGCCTGTTCCTCGCAAAGCAAGACGAGAAGCATTAATCGCTTTTACAGACCCCATGGCATTACGTTCAATACAAGGTACTTGAACAAGCCCGCCAACAGGATCACAGGTTAAACCTAAATTATGTTCCATACCAATTTCTGCGGCATTTTCTACTTGTTTAGGACTGCCACCCATAATTTCAGTGAGCGCACCTGCTGCCATTGAACAAGCAACGCCGACTTCAGCTTGGCATCCGCCTTCAGCACCTGAGATAGTGGCATTGGTTTTATATAAAATACCAATAGCGGCGGCAGTTAATAAATATCGGATACAGTCATTGTCATCTACTTTTTTGACGAATTTATCGTAATAGCATAATACCGCAGGAATAATACCTGCAGCGCCATTCGTGGGGGCGGTTACCACACGACTACCAGCAGCATTTTCTTCATTTACAGCTAAAGCGAAGAGGTTTACCCAATCCATAGCAGACAAAGGATCATTACTTCGTTCAATCGACAGAGAGCGATACAAGGCAGGAGCGCGGCGGTTAACTTTTAATCCTCCAGGTAATATGCCTTCTGTTTCCATTCCTCGGGTGACACTTTGATACATAGCTTGCCAGATATTAATCAGTTGCTTACGTATCGTAGCTTCATCATTTAAGCATTTTTCGTTATCCATCATGATTGTGCTTATACTGAGACCTTTTTCTTGTGCAATATTTAACAACTCATCAGCAGAAGAAAATACATGGGGGCGAATGATATTTGAATGTAAAGATAATGCCTTATCTTTTTCTTTTTCAAAATCACAATCGCGTACAATAAAACCACCACCGATACTGTAATAGGTTTCTTCTAATAACAATTCATTACCTTGATAAGCGTATAACGTCATGGCATTTGCATGGGCAGGTAAGGTTTTACGACGATGATAAATAATGGCATTTTCTTTAGGGAAACTTAACAGTTTTTCGCCCATGACATTAATTTTCTCACTACTAACCACTTTAGCAAGAATAGTCTCGATGGAATCAACCGCTATCTCTTCAGGGGTTTCGCCTGATAAACCTAAAATAACTGCTTTACCTGTGCCGTGGCCAATACCTGTTTGTCCGAGTGAACCAAACAATTCACAACGTACGCGATCAGTTTGAGCTAATAGGTTATGTTCCACTAGATGTTCAGCAAATAACTTTGCTGCTTTCATTGGGCCGACAGTATGAGAACTTGAAGGACCAATACCGATTGAAAACATATCAAATACACTAATCATGAGTTAAACCTGAATTATTACCCGTTATATAGGTGATTATTGGAATTAATTTCGGCAATAGTAACTTAAAGTTACCGAACAGTTAAACAAAATATTACCATATCCACTATATTATAGATGCGAACCGTTAAATGCGCTGTGCTTATGGTTTTAATTGTTCAGCGAGTCTTTTTAGGATCAAAGCAGTAACTCCCCAGATATTGTAATGTTTATAAGGAATGTAATAAATGGGGTATGAAGTGAGGTTGCGATAGACAGTTAACGCGATATGATTATCGCTATTTAGAAAGTGATTGAGCGGAACATGAAATATTTCAGCAACTTCGTTACTATCTAAGTCATATTGGAAAGGGGGAGTTATCAAACCGAGTACAGGAGTGATGTCGTATCCTGTAATCGTATGATAACGCGGTAAGGTACCAATGACGTTAATATTATTTTCACTTAGCCCTATTTCTTCATAGGTTTCTCTCAGTGCTGTCGCTGTGATGTTTTTATCGTATTTTTCTACTTTCCCACCGGGGAAGCTAATTTGACCTGCGTGGTGTGTTAAATGGCTAGCACGTCGCGTTAAAATAACTTCAAGTTGATTATTTTGTTCAATGATTGGAATTAATACTGCTGCAGGCGTGAGCGTTTGAGGTGAGGCAAATAGGAACTCTTTCTCTTTGACTATAGAGTCTGTACTATTAAGTAAAAACTGAGTTAAAAAAGTCTCTTTTTTCATTTTATAACAGCGTTAGTATAGGTAATATTTTATTCACTTTATCTAAACTTTCTTGGTATTCAGCATTGACTTCTGAATCAGCGACGATACCCCCACCAGCCCAACAATACAAGGTTTTTTCAATAGCCACAAGGGTACGGATAGTGATACTTGTATCCATTTTTCCACAACTTGAAATATACCCTATAGAACCACAATAGATAGCGCGACGTTGTGGTTCTAACTCGTCGATAATTTCCATGGCGCGTATTTTCGGAGCACCAGTAATTGAGCCACCAGGGAATGAAGCTCGTAATAAATCGTATGCGCTATAGTGGTCAGCTAAGCTTCCTTCAACGGTACTAACTAAATGATGTACCGCAGGAAAACTTTCAATGTCGAAAAGCTTAGGTACTTTTACTGTTCCTGCTTGGCAGACGCGGCTGATATCGTTACGAAGTAAATCAACAATCATTAAATTTTCAGCGCGGTCTTTTTCTGAGTGTAATAATTGTTCAGCATTACTCTTATCTTGCATTATATCGGTACTACGTACTTGTGTACCTTTAATCGGTTTGCTTTGAACCTTTCGATTATTCAAACTTAAAAAACGTTCAGGTGAAAGACTCATTATGGCAAATTGCTCAAAACGCATAAAGGCAGAAAAAGGAGCTTGGTTTTTTTCGCGTAATGCTAAATAAGCGGAATATTCGTTTCCTTGATACTTAGCTGAAAAACGCTGTGTTAAATTAATTTGGTAACAGTCACCCGATAATAAGTATTGCTGAATGTGCTCAAATTTTTCCTGATATTCTACTTTGCTAATATTAGTTTGCCATGGCGTGCTTAAGCTAAAAGACTTACTGATATGATTTTTTGATAATTGATCGGTTAATTCTTTAGTGATTTCAACTCTTTTATGCTCTGGGCAAACGAGTGTGTAACTTTGAGTTTTACGATTGAAAATGATTGCTTGAGTATAAATGCCCACTGCCATTTCCGGCATATCAATATCTTTAATCGCTTGTGAAGGAAGTGTTTCAAAATATCGACCTAGATCATATGAAAAATAACCTAAACAGCCGCCATTAAAAGGGAGTTCGCTTGTAGTTACTTGATATTGTTTAAAAATATTACTTTGTGTTTTCTCCAGTAACGTTAATGGGTCGTCATTATGTTCTGTGCACGTTTTTTCTCTAACATTCGTTATCTGTGTTGAATTGTTTGAGGTAACTAAGGTTGCTGTTGGATGCCAAACCATAATGTCATAGTGGCTATCTATATGCTCACTATGACATGAATCTAACCACATCGCCCAAGGTTGGCTCTCCAATATAGAAAAAACTTCAGATGGTGATAGCATTTGACTAAAGTGCAAAGGCATTGCGTTGATTTTTTGTTTATTATGTTCCAACAAATGGGTACCTTAAGTTTAAGCGTGTTGATTATTCATTTAGCTATAGCCTTTGAGGTTATTAAATGCGTCACTGCTAGTATAATAATGTCTATTTGGAAAATGTAGATGACATTAAGTGCTCCATTTACCCTTTTATTCTAGAGTAATAGAGCGAAAAACTAAAAGATCAACACCCCCTAGTACTGGCAGGCTAGTTACAAGCAGGGTATCATATCGGCAAATTTAGAACTTTCAACAAGAGATTGTTGGATAGAACAATTCAAACGTGTATGAAGGGCAGTCATGGCTATTATAAAACAACAAGACTTAATCGAAAGTATTGCAGATTCATTGCAGTATATCTCTTATTATCACCCATTAGACTTTGTTCAAGCATTAGAAAAAGCGTATTACAAAGAGCAAAGTAAAGCAGCAAAGGATGCAATCGCACAAATTCTTATTAATTCTCGTATGTCTGCACATGGCAAGCGTCCTATTTGTCAAGATACCGGTATTGTAACTTGCTTTGTTAAAATAGGCATGGCTGTTCAGTGGGATAAAACGGATATGACGGTTCAACAAATGGTTGATGAAGGTACTCGTCGAGCATACCTTAATCCTGATAACCCGTTGCGTGCATCTATTGTGGCTGACCCAGCAGGGGCAAGAAAAAATACCAAAGACAATACGCCAGCAGTTGTTCATATTGAAACGGTTGAAGGTAATGAAATTGAGGTCATGATCGCGGCTAAAGGTGGCGGTAGTGAAAATAAAACCAAAATGGCAATGTTAAACCCAAGTGACTCTATTGCTGATTGGATCGTTGAAACCTTACCGACTATGGGGGCCGGTTGGTGTCCACCAGGCATGTTAGGGATAGGCATCGGTGGTACTGCTGAAAAAGCGGCGGTATTAGCGAAAGAAAGTTTAATGGAGCCAGTTAATATTCAAGAGCTTATTGATCGTGGTCCAGAAAATGCTGAAGAAGAGTTACGATTAGAAATTTATGATCGTGTGAATAAACTTGGTATTGGTGCCCAAGGTCTTGGTGGTTTAACTACTGTAGTGGATGTAAAAATTCATTCAGCACCAACACATGCAGCGTCAAAACCTGTAGTGATGATCCCAAACTGTGCTGCAACACGCCATGTACACTTTCATCTAGATGGTTCAGGTCCTGCTGAACTTACACCGCCTAAACTAGAAGACTGGCCTGAAATTACTTGGGAAGTTGGAGAAGATGTTCGTCGTGTCAATGTTGATGGATTAACAAAAGCAGATATTTCACAATGGAAAACAGGTGAAACGGTTTTACTTAGTGGCACTATCTTAACCGGACGAGATGCTGCTCATAAACGTATCCAAGAAATGTTAAATGCTGGTGAGAAGTTACCTGTTGATTTTACAAATAAATTTATCTATTACGTTGGCCCAGTAGATGCTATTGGCGATGAAGCGGTAGGTCCAGCTGGCCCTACAACGGCAACTCGAATGGATAAATTTAGTGAGATGATGTTATCACAAACGGGGTTGTTAGGGTCTATTGGTAAATCAGAGCGTGGTGCTGCTACTTGTGAAAATATTAAAAAGCACAAGTCAGTATATTTAATGGCAGTAGGTGGTGCAGCATATTTAGTCTCTAAAGCGATTAAAAAAGCGCGCGTGGTTGCCTTTGAAGATTTAGGGATGGAAGCTATCTATGAATTTGAAGTTGAAGATATGCCTGTTACGGTAGCTGTTGATTCAACTGGTGAATCGGCTCATGTTACCGGTCCTCAAATTTGGAAGAAAAAGATCGAAGTTATGGACAGTAAGTAAAGTTTTTTAGCTAAGATAACTGCTCGTTCAAATGAAGAAAAAGCCTGCAATAAGCAGGCTTTTTTAGTTAGCAAAAATCTTTTATGAACCTTGGCTCTTACGCTGGCTAACGACTAGGCCAGCCGCTAATACTAATAACAGTAAACTTAATGTACTTGGCTCTGGTACAGTTGCTATGTTGCCTATAGTTAACTTAGTGTTTACTGAATTAATTTCCATAAAGCTGTTACCAAAATCATCAGCGAGTTTTACATTACTTAAGGTTATATCAGACATACCAGACATAAGCGCTGTAAAATTAATCGTAACTAAGTTAAATGACGCTAAGCCGTCTTGTGCAAAAAATAAATCGTTAGAGAGAGCTAACGATATTTCTTCTACTGTCAATTTACTTGATGCTGTTTGGCTAACATTTTTTAAGCTTGCATAAAAAGGGTCTGGGTCAACATCTAATTTATTACCAAAAGTAATTGAATCGAAAGCTAATACATTTTCATTAAAGCCAATTTCAAAATTAAATAATGCTAATAGTTTTTGAAAACCAAAGTTATCATATTCTATTTCTTTGATGTCGATTAAAACAGCAATGCTGTCGCCTACTTGATAATTAGTTTGTAAACTATCAGCTGTAATTAACGTCGCTTGGGCTTTAGTGGTTGTTAGTGCGGCTAGACATAAAAGTGAAGCTAGTAATATATTTTTCATGGGTGTTCCTATTATAAATTTTTTAATGTAGGTCGGAATTTATGCCGACAATAATGTTTAAATCTGATACATAATTCTTTAATGTAGGTTCGCTTTTATGGCGACAATAGTAGCCCTTAATATTTGATGTTTTTTAAGGGCTACTAATGATTTAAGCTTTAACCTACTGATTAAACTTAGTTAAGCGCACAGCGACTTCTGGTACAAAGTCCCATTAATGCTCTTATATCGTTAGTGTTTACTAAGGCGTCATGATTAAAGTCGTATGTAATATCAAAAATAACGCCTTCTCTTAGTTGTTGGTTAAAAAGTCTAATGTCATTCATATCAATGTCACTATCATTATCTAAATCACCAATTAGGCTCGCTATGCTGGTTAGATTTAATGACACTATGATAGGGTCATGATCAGATGCTCTAAACGGGTCAGCACGATAAAAACTATCTAGCTGCGCATCAGATTTATTTTCAGTGTTATAGTCAAATGCACGAGGTTCATCTGCATTGATATGCCACACCGTAACGTCTTCAATTAAAGATGACATTGCTTCGTTAGCAATTGCGTGATCTAAATAACCAATTTCGCCACCAAAAGAGTAAGAATAAGCTGAGCTACCTAAGTAATTAGCCAATAAATTTTGATAGTTATTATTAGTAAATTCACGAATGGGATCTTCTTGGCCATAAGCATTTAAATCCCCAATTATTAATGTGTTTTGTTCATTTACATTGGTTGGGTTTGACTCAAGCCATGTCATAAGCTTTGCCGCAGCTTGCGTACGTAGCTCATTCCAACAGCTTTGTCCGTCATTTAAGTCGATGTTGTTACCTGTAGCACTGCCACAGCTACCTTTCGATTTAAAGTGATTTACCGCAACCGTAAATACTTTTTCGTTAGCAATTGAATTAAATGATTGAACAAGTGGTTGGCGGTTGCCGTAATCGAATGGTGCGCTGTTTAATGTAACGGCGTTATTAACTAAACTCACTTTACTAGGTTTGTATAATAAACCGACAGTAATTTCGTCTGAACCTATGTTATTTGTATCCATAGATACATATTGATAAGTATTAGCACCTAAGACGTTATTAAGTTCTTGTGTTAAATTAGCGATAGCAGATAACTCACCAAATCCGTCATTTTCAATTTCCATTAAGCCAATAATATCAGCGTCAATTTCAGATAATGCAGCAACGATTTTATTACTTTGACGAGTAAATTCAGTGGCTGTTGTTGCACCACGAGAGGTAGGAAAACCGCCTCCTTGTCCATCACCATTGAAATAGTTAAGTACGTTGAAACTTGCAATTTTAATATCGGCAACGCTAGATAACTGTGGTTGCTGTTTTCTTTGATTGCTCTGTTCGATTAAAGGAGCTGTTGTTGGTAATAATTGGTAATTGCTATAGCTAAAATCAATGACTCCTATTAAATTGCGTACAGTATCTCCAAGTCGAACTGTATTTTCATGGGCTAATCCATTGCTTGGGAAAGGTACAGGTTCAGGGTTTTGAAGACTACTGATGTCATCAACTAATAAACGGTTTTTAGCATTTTTATCTGCCAAGGCAATGGCTTGTGGGCTATTGGCTGTAAAGATATTGGTAGGTATGATTAAACGACCATTAGCTACAGTAAATTGGCCAAAACGCGCTAAGTTATAGGTATCAGCCACACTTAATACTTGAGAGTTGCTTACTAACATGCCTTCTAGCGATTCAAAAGAATCTAGTTGATCAGAAGGCAATGAAAATTCTGTGGCGATAATAGGAGTTGCTGCACCACAGTTTAACAGTGCTTCATCTAGTGTCAGTTGTGTACGTTGATAATTTTCTTTAATCGTCCCTTTGGCGCGAATTAATTGTCCTACGCTCGGCATTTGATCTTTATTATTTAATGAAATAAATAGACCTTCTGAAGTGCTATCGTCATTGTCAGAATCACTTGCCTCTTCTTGGATAAAAAAGCCTGAAAAGTTTTCTGCAGTCATGGTAACAACAGCTTCAACTACTTTGGCTTCACCTACGAAGGGTGAACTTTGTGAATAACCTTGTATAGCACTGATTAGCGTTGCTTCGTCGTAACAAGCGCCTAATGTTGATGTTGGGGGAATTTCATTCCCTCCGCCTTCACCTTCACCGTTAAATTGATGAGCACCTAAAAATGAAAAGGTGTCACTTGCATGTTCATCCCATTCAACTGTTCTATCAAATGCGTCAGTTACAATAGTATCACCTTGAGTAACTGATTCTTTGCGAGTTAAGGTTACATTTGATCCCCAAGATTGACGAGCACCTTTAATACCAAAACTATCCACGACATTGCTATCATAAGTAAGTTCTACATAATCATCGCCATTGAAGTTCACAGTACTTGAAAATACATCGATATAAGGTTTTAAAGCACTATTATCGCTAATTTGGCTAGAACCTAAGACAAGTACATCATTAGCTAATATTTCACCTGAAAGGGCTAAGGTAGAGGTAGGTTCACTATTACCATTAGAGTAGAGTTTTAACTGCCAGTTATTTAACGATACTGTCGTCGAAGTAGGATTGAAAATTTCAATGGCCTTGTTGTAGCTGCTACCTTCAACATACTCAGAAATAAATAAATCACTGTTATTAGGCGCTGGATCTGTAGGATCAGTTGGATCGGTTGGGTCTGTCGGGTCTGTCGGGTCGGTAGGATCGGTCGGGGCTTCTCCTGAGCAATTTGTAGAAAACACACTGTTTACCCATTCAGGATGGTCAATAAAAGGATTGCGATTTCCCTGAAATTCATAAATAGCATTGTTTCTAGATTTTTCAATATTATCAACTGGATCAGAGGCATGCCAAGCGAGTAGGGCACAAAGCTTACCTAGTTTTGCTTGACCTGTACTGGTTAATTGATTTACCAGAACTAAATCAGGTGTTTGTGCATCAAGACCTTGGTATCTAACATCCATATAGAAAGCCATACGTGCTACATCACCTTTTACTGAATCTCTTGGTTCAAATGAGTTGCTGTCGTATTTATTTGCTGGGGCTTCAGGTAAAACGTTATCACTGTAATCAAAATCTAAATTACCTCGAGAAGCGTTAACTGAAATATCAGAAGGACGAAGGTGATGTATATCTGTATAAGCCGTGGTACTTGAACTTGGAAAACCGTGGCTTTTCGCCCAAACATGTTCTCTATTCCAATTATCTGGGTTAGATGATTGTGAACCGCTGCCATTTGAGAATTTAGCGATTGATGTGCCTTTATAAATGAGTAGCACGTTGTCACTATTGAATGGGTCTTCATCTGTTTGTGTTAATGCGGTCCAGACTTCTGAATACGTTAAAGGTTGATGACCTGTAGAAATAATGTTTGATAAACTGTCTTTAAGTTGATTTTGGCTATAATTATCATTTATCGCTGCATACATATTTGCATAATAGCTTGTATCATCAAATGTTTCAGCGTCAGCAATTTTTGCTAAGTCAGGGCAGTTATAACACGCATTGGTTATAACGGTGGTTCCACCATTTTGAGGACCTTCGGGTTCTCCATTATTAGGCTCTTCCCCCTGAACAGTGCCAGTTAACACAACATCATCAAAACTAATGTATTCTGAACCCGCATTGTTGAGCATACTAATTCGAATTGCTAGTGTATTTCCATCGGGAATAGCTGCACTAAGTTGAGCTGAAGTAAAATCACCCACTAGTGTATGGTTGCTTGATGACGCAGCTTGTTCTGTGGGTATCGCGGTAAATTCACTACCATCGATTGAATATTCAATGTGAAGAAAATCTTGATCTTCATGTTTGCCATTTTCGTTTGCATTAAGGCTTAATGAAAGTTGTTGGTAGCCACTGATATCGATAGTTTGAGTTTGCCAATATGCCACTCCATCTAAGTCTCTACCTTCAAAGGCTTTATTTCTCACCTGAAACCAATCGGTTGCCGCAGTGAGTTTTGCTGAAGATATATTAATTGACCATTTGGTTATGTCGGACATGTTAACTGTATTATAAACAGCACCTTTACCGTCAAGTGCTGCATCGTTAAAGCTTTCTTGCCAAACGACATCCGCATAAACAGAAGTAGATAAAAATGTAGTTAACAATAAGTAATTTATTTTATTGAATTTATTAGGTTTAATTTTATTTTTATTAAAGTTTTTATTATGTTTAACTTTGGGTATAGATAAAGTTATTTTCATTGCATTGCATCCACAGGTTGATGATCTTTAATATCATGGCGTAACTTTATGAAATCTAGATGACAGATTTTTAACACCGATTAAAAACATGACCAAAAGGTATGTTTTTAATTTATGTTCACTTTACTCACCAAGGGAAAGATCTTTCTCATAAGAATGGCTTAATAAAATTAGTTACTTCAGTGATAAAAAATGCTTTAATGGCTGTATAAAAACACAGTTTAAAGTTATGCCATTAAAAACAGCATTTTAGTGGTGATTAGGTCAGGTAAATTAATGGATAAATTCACAGCGCTTTCTGCCAGTTCGTTAACTTCTTCAGCGATAAGTGAACAACTTCCCTGGATGATGAGTATCGGATTAGTTGTAATCATCTTGGTAGTATTTGTTATCTTAATTTTGTTGATTAAATATAAAAATGAAAATAAACACTTATTACTTCATTTGAAACAACATCAAGAGTTAGCAATTCGAGCAAGCCAAACTGACGCGGCTTTTCAACAACAAATCATTACAACGTTAGCTTCTAATCATCAAGCAATAACTCATCATCAATTTGAACTTAAAAGTTATTTTGAACAGCAATTGTCAGATTTTAAAATTAAACTATTGCGTCAACTTGCAGATTCTTCAGAAAGACAAAGTCAAAGTGTCTCCACATTAAATGAAAAATTGTTATCGGTATTGCATCAGCATCAACAAACTTTTACGAATAGCCATAACAAAGCGTTTGAACAGTTAATGAAGCACTTAAATGAAAATCATCAAACGAACAGGGAAGAACAAAGTAAATCGATGATTGCATCTAGTGAACAAATGGCTAAAAAAATTAATGAATTAACTCAATCAACGGATAATCGCCTTAAAGAAATTAGTGATCAAGTAGAAAAACGTCTAGCGGATGGTTTTGAAAAAACGACTAAAACGTTTAATGACATAGTTAAGCGCTTGGCATTAATAGATGATGCACAAAAGAAGATCACTGAACTTTCTACCAATGTGGTGAGTTTACAAGAAGTATTATCCGATAAACGCTCCCGCGGTGCTTTTGGTGAAGTGCAGCTCAATGGCTTGATTAGAAATGTGTTACCAGAACAAAGTTTTAGACTGCAACATACTTTATCAAATGGAAAAATAGCAGATTGTGCATTGTTTCTACCTAAGCCAACGGGGACTGTTATTATTGACTCAAAGTTTCCATTGGAAAGTTATCGGAGAATGACAGACATTCACTTAGGCGATGCTGATCGAAAAACAGCAGAGCGACAATTTAAAATTGATATTAAAAAGCATATTAATGATATTAGTAATAAATACATTATTGAAAATGAAACATCTGATGGGGCTATTATGTTTATACCCGCAGAAGCTATTTTTGCTGAAATACACGGTCATCATAGTGATTTGGTTGAGTATGCCAATCAACAACGAATTTGGTTAACATCACCAACGACGCTGATGGCTATTTTAACTACGGCACGTTCAGTTTTGAAAGATGAAGCTACCAAAGAACAAATTCATATTATTCAAGCACACTTAGGTGAGCTTGCTACTGATTTCGGCCGATTTAGACACCGTTTTGATAATTTGGCTAAGCATATAGATCAAGCGGCAACTGATGTAAAACAAATACACACATCAGCAAATAAAATATCGAGCCGCTTTACTAAAATAGAAGCCGTTGACTTATCAACTACCAGTAACACCAAATCGTTAAAGTTAAATGATGAAATAAAATAACTTACTTTAATTTTGGTTTTATTTCTTCCGTCTTATTTTTACGTGACATTAACCAACTTGGCCATCCGAAGATGACTGTCATTAACCATGTAAAATAATCAATTAGGTATAATTCGTTTCGTTCTATACCTACTTGTCGGACAAGTTTACACCACTTTAAAAATCCATGATTTAATTTGTATTTATAGATTTTATTATCTTGTATAGCCCATAAATAATTATATTTAAAACTAAAATCATGAATGATTACTGGAATTAGTAGTAAGCCTGTCGGTGAGAAAAATAACCACACAATTGCAGGATATGAGCTACCATCAAAAACAAATCCCTTGGGGACAACAATAATACGATTATTCGGTAGCTGATATTGCCAGTTTTCGGTAAGTTGCCATTGTCGTTTTCTAAACAGTAATAACCAAATTTTTGTAAAAAAGTTACTCTTTTGGGTTTTGAGCGAAAAAGGCTGTAATATAGGCATTTTCATAGTTTTGAATCAATATTCATTACACTGTTTTCGGTATTTTACACCAGAAGTTGCTAATGAATACAACGCAAAATTTTAGTTAATGTGATTTAAAAATTTGATTAAAGAATAAAGCAAATAAATGTTATTTTAATAAAAAAATATAGCGTATTAAGCCGTTTAGTTTTATTTAATCAATTATTTATGTTCTCTAATAGTCATACTTTTTCGGTTGTCGAGAGCGTTCTAGATAAAATTCATCTATGCTAATAAAGCACCACTAATAGGAAGTAAAATGACATTAGACATACTCTCAGATTATATTGAAAAACTAGAGCAACACTTTGCAGAAGCGTTGCCGCTAGATATCATCATCGGAGAGTTAGCAGAACAGCTTCAGCCTGAACAAATAGCTATTTTATTAGAAGCCTTTCCAATCAAGTCGCGTTTAGCTATTTGGGAATTACTACCTAGCGATTGTCAGAAAAACGTTTTTCTTGAAATGAAAAATGAATCTCGTCAAATGTTACTGAATGTCTTAACAGATGATGCCTGTTATCTATTATTTGATAAATTAGATGCAACCAGTTTACTTGATTTAACCGACGACTTAAGTGATCGCTTCGTTGAATATGCTGTCGCACAAATGACCGCAAAACAACGAGAACACTTTAAAAGAGCACAAGATTATAGCGATGATGTTGTGGGTCATTGGCAAAGTTTTAATGCCAAACAGGTACCACAACAATTGAAAGTAACTGCCGCAAAAAAACTTTGCGGTAAAGTGTTACCTTTGCTTACTGATACTGTTTATGTCACTGATTCAAATTCAAAGTTAATAGGTGAAATTGCGATTAATCGTTTGCTAAGTTTAGGTAATGAAGATCAGCTCATTGATGTGGTTAATCATGATGTTCAGTCATTATCTGCTTCGCAAGATATGGATGAAGCCTCTGAAATTGTGATCATGTCTGGTAAATCAGCTCTCCCGGTTGTTGATGATAATGGCTGCTTAATGGGCCGACTAGATTTGTTTTCTGCGTTTAAGCATCAAGAAGAACAAAAAGATAATCAACTGATGAAATCAGCCGGTTTAGTTGATGAGGAAGATTTGTTTGCAAGTGTATGGTTAAGTAGTAAAAATCGTGCTATTTGGTTAGGTATCAACCTGATTACGGCATTCTTAGCCTCTTGGTTTATCGGTTTGTTTGAAGCTACTTTACAGCATGTGGTTGCGCTAGCGGTATTGATGCCTGTGGTTGCTTCTATGGGGGGTATTTCGGGCAGCCAAACGTTAACCCTAATTATTAGAGGATTAGCTTTAGGGCAAATTACTGATGCAAATAAAAAAGCTATTATCAATAAAGAACTGAAAGTGGGAGCGATTAACGGGTTACTGTGGGCAATTGTTATAAGTGTCATTACTTATTTTTGGTTTGAAAGCCCAATGCTTTCATTTACTATTTGTATTGCTATTTTAGGTAATATTATTGTCGCTTCGTTATCCGGAGTTTGGGTGCCTTGGATGCTGAATAAATTTAACATTGACCCTGCATTATCTGGCTCTGTGATATTAACAACGGTAACTGATATTTTTGGTTTTATTGCTTTCTTAGGCTTAGGTACCTTGTTTTTAATGTAGTAACTATCGTCAATGGGGATTTGTCCCACGACTTGATGATCAAAAGGAATAAACGATGAGCGCAAAAGAATTTATCTATGGGTATTATTTTAATAATGATGGCAAAGGCGAGAGCATAGTATCGCTAGACTGCCTCGATACCTCTCGAGCATTTTGGCTCCATTTTGATTATACAGAAGAATCAACGAAATCATGGTTTGAACAGAGCAGTGAACTTAACACGTCTGTGATCGGCGCATTACTAAACGAAGAAACACGTCCTCGTGCAACACCATTACATCAAGGAGTCTTGCTCTCTTTACGAGGGGTTAATTTAGCGCCTGATAGTAATCCTGAAGATATGGTGTCGATTAGAATTTGGCTAACAGAGAAACACATCATTAGTACAAGACGACGCACTTTGCTCTCTACTAAAGATATGGCGGATGATTTGGAGGATGGCTGCGGTGCAAGAACGCCTGCGGAATTTACCGTTTTACTAACCGGTCGATTAATGGAACGAATGACAGATACTATTAATGAAATTGAAGATAAAGTGTCTGAAATAGAAGAAAGTATCTTAACCTCAAGTAATTATGCCTTGCGTAATGATATTGCTGATTTACGTCGACAAATAATTTCGCTAAGACGCTATATCTCACCACAAAGGGAAGCAATGCTACAATTGTTAAGTGAAAAAATCGCTTTATTTTCAATAGAAGAGAAAATTCAATTACGTGAAACCACTGATCATTTAACACGTTTTCTTGAAGATCTAGACTCGATTAAAGACCGTGCCGCTGTTACACAAGAAGAAATAAATAACCGTCTAGCAGAGCAATTAAATAATCGTATGTATGTATTATCGATAGTGGCTGCAATTTTTCTACCGCTTGGCTTTTTAACAGGGCTTTTAGGGATTAATGTGGGTGGTATACCGGGCGCGGAAAACACCAATGCATTTATGATTTTTATCGCCATTCTTATTGTAGTCGTTATATTTCAAGTAATTATATTTAAAAAGAAAAAATGGTTTTAAATTTAAATACGTAACACTTTATCTTATTATTTTTTACCTCAAATTTTACCTATGTTAGGCGTTTATATTTTTGATATAAACGCCTTTTTCTTTGAAAAATTACAACATTAATACGCAAAAGTTTAATCAAAAATTTTGATTAATAACACGAAAATATTTCACTTTTCTTTATTAAATATTGAGCACATTATCTAGCGAAACTTCAATTGTTATTTTAAAGGGTAAGGAAATGGACATTGATTTGTATGATGATAACACTATCGAAATTGATGATGATTTAAGCGTTAGCTCTGGTATTGCTGGCTTTGAAATTGCCTATGGTACACCCAAAAAAGCGATGATCAGAAGAACATTAAAACAAAAGCATAGAATTAAAGAAAAGTTAGAGTCACTTTGTGAAAAACGTCGCTTTGATCGTGAAACCAATACGTTGAGCGATTATTGGGATAGATACTAACCTAAGATTATTTAGGTTTAATAATGGTAATTACTGAGAATATAATGATGAAAAAAACACTTTTAGCTTGTATGTTATTAACGTTTGCTTCTAGTGCTACTTATGCCGAAGAAGGTGAAGTAGTATTGAAACAGGCGCCAAAAGAGTATGTGTTAGCCTTGCTAAAAACATGTCAAGAATATGCGATTGAAGATGAAGTTGCTAAGGATGAATTAGACACTTATCTACTTACGTGTATCAATGATGATCTTGAATCTGAAGATTATGTTTCAATTAAGGTATTGCCAAAAGTTTAACGTTATTTTAATCGAGCTGGATATTAATTGTATCCAGCTTATTTACCTTATTAATATAAGCCTTATTGCTTATCTGTTGTTATCAGCATATTAGCTCAACTACGCAGATAAAAACCTAATTTGTTTAGCTGCTAATTTTAGGAAATAAGTGCAAAGCTTGTTTTATTACTTCAACTTTAGGGCTTTTAGCTAAATAAATAGCATAGATATCACGTGAATAAACAGGCGTGTTTTCAACCATAAATAGCTTGCCTGTTTTTAGATAATCAAAAATCATTTGCCGAGGCAAATAGGCACTTCCTCCTGCATCTAAAATAAAATTTAAGGCAACACGTGGTTGACTCATATAGTGTTTAGCTGGAGGAGCATCATGAAATTCTCGCAAATGTTGTACATTTACTGATTCGCCATAATCAACCATTATATAATTTTCTAAACGAAAGACTTCTTCACTGTGACATGGCTCGGTAGAGACTAAATGTAATGGAACTGATGCTACTTTTTCAGTGACCAATTCTTCTACATAAGGTGGCTCAAACAAAAATGCGATATCAACAACTCTATTTAAAACACTTTTTCGTAGTTCTACCGGGGAATAGGTATTAGTAAATAAACTGATATCATCAATATTTCGATGAATTTTTTGTAGCCAACCTTGCAGAATAATGTCCCAAATTGACATCATAGAACCAACAACAAGTTGTAAAGCGTCACTTTCAGCTATGCTAATATCTTGTTTTGTTTTTTGCCACATGAGTAATAACTCGTTGGCATGTTTGATTAAACGATGTCCTTCAGGGGTTAATTTTAAATGTTTTTGGCTACGATCGAATAATAAGACACCAAGATCTTCTTCTAATAACTTAATGCGCGCACTAACTGCGGATTGGGTAATAAACAAATTTTCAGATGCTAGCCTAAAATGTAATGTTCTACTAACCTCTAAGAAGGTTTTTAATAACTCTATTTTCATTAAATCTATCCAAGGAGGGGCTAATCAATTTTTTTGATTGAACCCAGCAAAATATAGCGTTTTATTGTCTTTAGAGTTGACTATACACTTTACTTATATTTTTACATTAATTTTTATTTCTGCACCTATATTGGGGTAATGAAATTAGGGTATACATTTTATGAAAGTTGCTATTTTATCAAGAAATTCAAACTTATATTCAACTCGACGTTTAAAAGAAGCGGGAGAAGCACGAGGACACGAAGTCGATATTATTGATACGTTACATTGTTATATGGATATTACCAGTAGCCGACCAACGGTTCGCTACCATGGTACAGAATTACCAAGTTATGATGCGATCATTCCTCGAATTGGTGCGTCAGTAACTTTTTATGGTACAGCTGTCGCAAGACAATTTGAAATGATGGGTACGTTTAATGTCAATGAGTCTGTTGCTATTAGCCGCTCAAGAGATAAATTGCGCTCATTACAATTATTATCGCGTAAAGGGATTGGTCTTCCACGAACTGGATTTGCAAGTAAACCCGATAATATTAAAGATTTAATTAAAAATGTCGGCGGTGCTCCAGTCGTTATCAAGTTACTTGAAGGAACTCAAGGTATTGGTGTTGTACTCGCTGATACGGCTAAAGCAGCTGAAGCTATTATTGAAGCATTTATGGGACTGAAAGCGAATATCTTAGTTCAAGAATTTGTTAAAGAGGCGGGCGGCGCTGATATTCGTTGTTTAGTGGTTGGTGGACGAGTAGTTGCGGCGATGAAACGTCAAGGTGCAGAAGGTGAATTTCGTTCAAATTTACATCGTGGTGGTAGTGCGGAAGTAGTTAAACTATCTAAAGCTGAAAGAGAAACGGCTGTTAATGCAGCTAAAGCGATGGGGTTAAATGTTTGTGGTGTAGATTTATTACGTTCACAAAATGGACCTATGGTTATGGAAGTAAACTCATCACCAGGACTTGAAGGTATTGAAAAAGCGACAGGTAAAGATGTTGCCGGTATGGTATTTGAATTTATTGAAAAAACAGCTAAACCTAATCACACGAAAACGCGTGGCAAAGGCTAATAGGAACTGATTAATGGAAGCATTACGAATAGGTGAGTTTGAGATTTTACCTGGTGAACAACGAAAAATTAGTTTGCCTGTAGCCAAGTTATATACTGATGCTAGTGTATCTTTACCTGTGCATATTATTAGAGGTAAAAAACCAGGTCCAACAATTTTTATTAGTGCAGCAGTTCATGGTGATGAATTAAATGGTATTGAGATCATTAGACGTCTTATTGGCCAAAAAAAGTTCGTTATTAGTAAAGGTACAGTCATTGCTGTACCTATGGTGAATGTTTACGGAGTTGTTAACCAAAGCCGCTACATGCCAGATAGACGCGATCTTAATCGATGTTTTCCAGGTTCAGCTAAAGGTTCACTTGCTGGGCGTGTAGCTCATATATTTCTTAATGAAATCGTTAAACATTGTGACTATGGTATTGATTTACATACAGGGGCAATACATAGATCTAATTTACCGCAAATACGTGCAGATATGTCTGATGATGAAACGAAAAAGTTGGCGCAAGTATTTGGTGTACCCGTAGTATTAAACTCAAATTTAGTGGATGGTTCCTTACGAGAGGCAGCAGTTAAAAACCAAACTAAGGTGTTACTTTATGAGGCCGGCGAAGCTCTTCGATTTGATGAATTGTCTATTCGTGCGGGTATTAAAGGTATACAGAACATTCTCCGTCATTTAGGTATGATGCGTAAATCATCCTCTAAAAGAAAAGTGTATGAACCTTTTATTGCTAACAGTAGTCAGTGGTTAAGAGCTAATGCCAGTGGGATATATCATAGTAAAATCAACTTAGGTGATCAGGTTAATAAAGGTGATATTTTAGCTGAAATAGGTAGTCCGTACGGTGATGTCATTGATGTAGTTAAGGCAACTAGGTCAGGCATTTTAATTGGTAAGCAAAATATTCCTTTAGTACAAGAAGGTGAGGCAATGTTTCATGTTGCTTTTTTTAGTGAAGATGACGAAAACATTGCCGAACAAATAGAAACGGTTCAAGAGCAATTGTTGCCAGACGAGAATAATTAAACAAGATATTTTTATGGAAAAAAACAATAAAATAATCATAGGGCGACTCGAGTCAATTGCCTTACCTGATCTCGCTATTGATGAATTACAAGTACGAGTTGACACTGGGGCTAAAACGTCCTCATTACATGTTGATAATATTTGTAAATTTAAGAAAAGCGGTAAGCTTTGGGTGAAATTTGATATTCACCCAGATGTTTACAATGTAAAGACTATAGTCAATTGTAATGCACCTATTAGTGATATACGCAAAGTTAAATCGTCAAATGGAACTGCAGAACAACGTTATGTGATTACAACCCGAGTAACATTAGGTAAAGACACGTGGCCAATTGAAATTACCTTGACTGACCGATCTGATATGAACTATTTAATGCTATTTGGTCGGGAAGCAATAGGTAGTCGATTTTTGGTGGATCCTTCTTGCGTGTTTTTAAATTCGTAATGATGCATAGAGTGTAATCATTCGAATATAAAATAGGTGCTATATGACTTTAGAAAAATTGCAGAGCTTAATTAATTTAACGGTATTGAGCATCGATGGGCAGCCAATCACCTTAGGTAGCATTTTACTCGTTCCTTTTATTTTAATTCTGGGCATATTTTTAACAAAGTGGTTGGTTAAGTCACTAACGGGACGATTGTTATCTCAACATATTGATCCCAATGTTATTCATCTCGTTCAACGTATTTTTTATGTGGTCGCTATTGCTATCGTAACAATTACCTTACTTGATTTGATTAACGTACCGCTAACCGCTTTTGCCTTTTTATCTGGAGCTATTGCTATTGGTTTTGGCTTTGGCGCACAAAACATTATTAATAATTTTATTAGTGGTTGGATACTTATGTGGGAAAAGCCGATTCGTATTGGCGATTTTCTAGAAGTAGATGATGCAAAAGGTACGGTGGAACAAATTAATACGCGTTCGACCCGTATAAGACGCGTCGATGGCGTTCATATGTTAATTCCAAATAGTAAACTTCTTGAGAATACTGTTGTTAACTGGACGCTAGTTGATCGTTTAATGAGAACGTCGGTTAAAGTAGGAGTTGCATATGGGTCACCAGCAAGGAAAGTCGCTGATGTGATTTTACAGGCAACACAAGAGCAATCTGAAGTGTTAGATGATCCGAAACCTACTGTTATTTTTGAAGATTTTGGCGATAGTGCCCTAATATTTGAAGTTAATTTTTGGATTAATTCTAAAGTAGAAGGTGGTTTACGGGTAACTCGAAGCAACATTCGCTTTCGTTTAGATGAATTATTTGCAGAGCATAATATTGTGGTTGCATTTCCACAACAAGATGTACATTTAAATGGTTCTATAACACTAAAAAATAGTGAGTAAAAGTGATAGGTTTCCACGGGAGATAAGGTGAATCTATTCTCCCGTGAAGCAGTTATGATTTATTTTTTTTAAACCATAAATACATAAAATCAGCTGTTAATTTTTGTTCTATTTCTAATGCTCTATCCGTTGGACAGAATATGGTGAAGAATACTTGAGTATCACCTATGTCAGAAGTCGCCACTTGAATATGAGGCTCAGGACCTGCAATATTGACATCTAATCGGTTTTCAATCAGTTGATTGTATCTAATCGCCACATCCCGAAAGTCTTCACAATAACGATTAGCATTAACGGTAAGCTCTTCAATAAATTCAAAGGGGTTAACACTTGCATCACGCACAATGGTGAAATGATGCATAGTATAACGCTTTAAGAAATTCAAATTTTTGATGGTACTGGTAATCAACTGGCTATTAGGTAAATAAAGGGTCTTACCTGTATATTGATAATCATCAATGTTGACTTCCAATAACGTCAGTTTAGCCCAATCATTTGAGTGCACTTCACCAAAGTAATGTCCAACTTGAATCCAATCGCCAATACGAAATGGTCGATTAGACAATACATATAGAAAGCCAATAAAACACTGAATAAATTCACGTGTAGCTAAGACTATTGCAACGATAAATGCGGCAATAGAAAAGGCGAATTTTTGAATTTCTTCAGACCAAACATTAAAAACAACCAGTATCAGCATTAAGGTAAATATATTATTTACCATGTTGATTTTTAAGCGCCTTTCTTGACGAGATTTATTCTTAATGACTTTTACGACTACGCGTTTTATTAATACAAAAAAGACTAATAAAATGAGTGTAAGAACAAATTTATTGTCTAAAACAAGCTGATAATAATGGTTGATTTCTGTCAATACGTTTGACCATAATGCCATAACAAATGTTAAACCTAAGTTGGAAGTTAAATGTGATTTTGGTTGAGTTTTTTCAATAGGGCGAGAGTTTCTTCTACGCCGATTTTATTAATGCTGGTATTGATTTCATTTTGTTTGCTTTGAAGTAAACTAATACCCTCAATTACAATATCAAAAAATTGCCAATTATCACCATCAATTTGAATCAATTTCACAACAGCTTTATTGGTTTTTTCTTTACCTACAATTTCAATATTAACCATGGCTAACTTACCACTTTTAGACAGGCTACTTTGACCGACTTTAATGGCTTCATTGTTGTATTTACTTAATAGCTGGGTATATGAGTTTATTAACTGTTGAGACAATTCATTAATATATTCATCTTTTAGGTTATCTGATAATTTTGTTAAATTTTGAGCTAACACTTTAAAAGTAAAATAACGAGTATTTACTTCCGGTAATAAGTATTGTGTGAGCACTTTTTTAATTTCACTTTTATTAAAGTTATCATTTTGTTTTAACGTAATTAATGAGGATTCTACCTGGGTAAATACTCGTGATACTTTTGTATCAGGTGATGCTGTATCTGCCATTGCTAGAGATGAAATGAGTAAGGCGATCAAAAGAAAGATAAACAACAAAGTGTTAACTTTATTATCTTTGTGGTGTTTCATAGTAAAACCTAGTGTGAGCATATCTGTAACCTTATAAGTGGGGCTATTCTACCCTGTGTAATTAACCTGACAACTGTATTTATTCGATTAAGCTCATCAAAAAAAGTGATTGGCTTTTTACAATTGTTATAAGGTGTGACTGTTTAATCTTTTTTAATAAATAATGCCATGGTTTCTATGTGCTTGGTATGTGGAAACATATTCATCAGGCTCACTTTATCCAGGTTAAATCCATTATTGACGATAATACTGGTATCTCTTGCTAATGTTACAGGATCACAAGAAATATATAAAATTCGTTTAAAGCGCTTTAACGCTAGCTGTTGTAAAATATCCAAGGCTCCGGTGCGCGAGGGATCTAGTACTAACACATCATAACTTTCTTGATACCAGTTAGATTTTTTTATATTTTGTGTGAGGTCTTGGCAATAAAAATAGACATTGTCTAATTGATTTGTTTTTGCATTTTCTCTCGCCATAAATACGGACGCTTCAACGCCTTCGATGCCAATCACTTTTTTTGTTTTTGATGCCATTGCTAGGCTAAAGTTGCCAATGCCGCAGAAAAGATCTAATACTAACTCATTTTCTGACAAAGCCAACCATTCAAGTGCTTGAGAGATCATTTGTTGATTAACATGGTCATTGATTTGAATGAAATTATTAAAGCTAAAATTAAAGGTTAGCTGCTGTTTGTCTAGTTGATAACTAGGCAGGTTTTCTTTCCCTTCATCGATAAAATTAAACTGTCCGGTTTCACCTTCTAAGACTAATTGCCATGCGTTTTGCTCGCATGCCTGTGATATTTTCTCAATGTCAGAATCTGGCAATGCTTTGATATGACGTATAATGACAAAAGCATGGTTGACACCACAAAGTTGAATATGAGTGATCCATCGACCCTTGTTAAGTTGGGGCAGTAGTTGACGAAATACCGAGAATATAGGCTGATAACGTTTATCTAACACTAAACATTGGTCGATATTGATAATTTGTTTAGCACCTTGTTGACGAAAGCCTAATTGAAATTTTTTCTGCTGAGGCTGATAAAATACGGCAATACGAGCGCTTCTGCGATAATACAACGCAGGGGATTCAATTGGTTTTTGCCAATTAAGTGAGTCCAGTTGTGCAAATTTATGAAATAATTGGCTGACGGCTTTTTGTTTTTCAACTAATTGTTGAGGTAATGAAAGGTGCTGTAATTGACACCCCCCACATAGCTCAAAATGTGAACAAAAAGGTTTTTCGCGATGAACGCTAGGGGTCAATACTTTTTTACTGATAAAACGTTCATATTTAGCTTTTTGCTGCACAACTGAAGCAAGTACCGTTTCTTGGGGTAATGCCCCTTCAACAAAACAGACTTTATTATCAACACGTGTAACACCAACACCTTCGTGGTTAAGGGTATCGATTGTTAATTTTTTTAAAGCGTTTTGTTTAGACGCTTTATTTTTAGGTGGTTTAAAAAAAGTAACCAATGTATCAACCTTTCTGATTTAAATAGTAAGTCATTCATCGTATTATTCAGCATTCACTCAAACTGTTTTAGATAAGCTAAGAGACTTGCGTTAACAATCGCTATATTATTGAGTTTTATCGTTATATTTAGTGAGTACTAATTGCTCTGTTGTTCTTTTACAAGCACAATAAGCTTTAGTCTAGTGTTTACTGAACTAAATTTTAGTGATTATCTCATATAGATAATCACTACGTTGATAAATTTTACCAGAGGCTGTAATTTCAATTGAGTAGCGAAGCAAACTTACTGAGGTCATTCTTTGAATTTTAAATTTGAAGGTTTAAAAACCACGTTATGGAGCGCACTTGCGCTATCATTAGCATTTATTATTACGTATTACTCTTTCAGTTACTGGCAAAGTAAAGTCAATTTGGTTGAACAAGTATTGCTTGGGCTTTTTCTGGTCTCAATCGTATTTTCTGCACAATTTAGTCGTAGTCGTTTTTCTCTGTTAACTGCTTTATGGGCGATTTATTATTTAGTTGAAAGTCAGTGGTTACCAGGAAAAGTATATTTTGATAACGCTAGCGAATGGGTGTATTTATCGGGGCTTTTTAGTCTGACTGTACTCGTATTTATTAAAGATAGAGGTTTGTTTTCTCTCCACGGTTTAGTACGGTTATTTATCATTATCGCGACAATATTATTAGCTAAAGCCTGGTTAATGATTAGCGCCGCGTTATTTACTTATTTACAACCTTATCAATTACCCTATGTGAGTTTATTCTTTCTTACAATAGAGTTGCCTTTGTATTTGGCTGGGGCAGCAATATTATATAAAAGTATCAGTGCACCTAATTTACTGGTTGCCTCTTTTTTTACTACATTTGTCCTTTGGTCATTACTTTTCAAGCAACAGATTGAATTACCTTTAAGTGTTACAGTAACTATAGTCTTGCTTCAGTATATTTTAGTTGTGGTGATTGACTCATATTATTTAGCTTATCGAGATGAATTAACCGGGTTGGCATCTAGACGGTCTTTAAATCAATTAGCTTTATCTTTAAGTAGAAAGTATACGGTAGCCATGCTTGATATCGACCATTTTAAGAAATTTAATGATACGTATGGACATGATATTGGTGATCAAGTGTTGAAACTTGTTGCGGCTAAACTGGCGCAAGTTAAAAATGGTGGTCGAGTGTTTCGCTATGGTGGTGAAGAATTTACTCTTGTTTTCCCACGTAAAGAATCAGTAGAAATAATGGCTGAGCTAGAACGTTTAAGACAATCTATTGCTGACTATAAAATTACTATTCGTCACTCTGTACGTAAAACCAAAAAAGAGCGAGTGAATAAAAAGCCTAATGACTTGAAATCGGTGAGCGTTACAATTTCTATCGGTGTTGCAACAAGAGTAGCGAAAGAGAGCTTTGAACAAGCATTGAAGCGGGCAGATCAAGCATTATATCGAGCTAAAAAAGCTGGCCGTAATAAAGTCAGTAAATAGCGAACCATGTTGTTTATGTTTGGTTAAAAGATACAAGGCATAAACTAGGTTATGCCTTGGAGTTAAGATTGACCCATTAATTTAAAATAGCCACATTGACGAAAACGACACTTAATAACAAAGGGCAAACAAAGCGAATGTAATTTCCCCAAAGGGTTAGCCATTTACGGCCTTCTTGCAATGATTTGTCACGTAACTTATTACCTCGATTCCACATCCAGCCAACGACAAAAAAGTAGAATAAACAACTTAGAGGTTGCAAGATCGTGGTCAACATTTGAATAACTAAAGCAAAAAGCTCGTCAAAGAAGATAATTAACAACATACTGGCACAAAAGACGATAGCTGAAACTAACCAAGTCGATTTAGAACGGGTTAGTTTTTTATCTTCCATCAAATATGCAACGGGTACTTCTGTTGATGAAATGGTTGAGGTTAGGGCTGCAATTGATAATAAAGAGAAAAAAGCAACGGAAACCACTAATCCGATCGTCCCCATAGAATTAAATAATTCAGGTAAAATATTAAATATTAATTGTGCTTCACCTACCAGTTTACCGCCTTGAAAGACATCTTGACCTGCTGCATCAGCTACAAACAGGGCTGGAATAATCAGCAATCCGGCTAAAAAGGCAATGAAGGTATCTAATGCCGTTATTGATAACACTAATTTACCAATATCTTTTCCTTTCTTCATATATGAGCCATATACCATCATACCGCCAACACCAATGGACAGAGAGAAAAATGCTTGTCCCATTGCGGAAATAACTAATTTCGGGTTGGTTATTTGGCTAAAGTCTGGGATTAAATAAACCTCTAGTCCTTTCTCTGCACCCGGTTGATTTAAGATGTAAATAATTAAACTAATTAGCATAACTAATAACACAGGCATCAATCGAGCAGACCATTTCTCAATACCAGCATTGACACCTTGATGAATAATACCGGCGCCGAGTAAAATAAAGATTGGTGTAAATAGTAGATTCCGTTCAGTACTAGAGGTTGCTAACCAAAGGGCAATATCGTTTGCATTGCAAAGATAAGCTAAAGAAGACAAAGCATGTGCTAACATCCAGCCGGCTACAATCGTGTAGAAACTGAGCATCATAATTGCCCCACATAATCCGATTAAACCAGCTTTTCGGCCTAAGCTCTCGGAATAATCTTTGCAGGCATCGCCAAGGGCGGAAACAGGATTTTTTTGTGCTTGGTTACCGATATAAATTTCAGCATATAAAGCAGGCAAAGCTAAAAGTAATGTCACGACTAAATAAACGAATAAAAATGCGCCACCGCCATTATTCGCTGCTTGCGTGGGAAATCCCCAAATATTACCTAAACCAATGGCAGATCCTGCCGCGGCTAAAACAAACCCAATTCGGGAATGGAATGAATCTCTTGTTGTAGACATATAGTGTATTAATTATTTTTTTATTTGACCAAGAGCTTACCGAGATCAATAACGTTATGGAAGTATTTTTACGGTTACTAGGTCATATCAGGGCGAAATTTTAACTTATTGATAAAAAGGTGATAATACTTGAACTGTAAATTATTACCCCCACATGAATAACATAGGTTAAAATACGATGATATAAACTTAGATAAAGGCTTGATATGTTGCAATACCAAATTATCCCTGTTACTCCGTTCCAGCAAAACTGTACTTTATTTTGGTGTGACGAAACGATGCAAGCTGCTGTAGTTGATCCCGGCGGAGATGCCGACTTAATTATGAAAGCGATTGAACAGCATGGGTTAACGTTAACTAAAGTATTACTAACGCATGCGCATATCGACCATGCAGGGGCAACGAAAGCAATTTCAAGCCATTATGGCGTACCTATTGAAGGGCCACATAAAGAAGATCAATTTTGGATAGATTTGATCCCTGAGCAAAAAGAACGTTTTGGTTTTGAGCATGCTGAGCACTTCACTACTGATCGTTGGTTAAACCAAGGGGACACTGTGACTTTTGGCAATGTTACCCTTGAAGTGTACTTTTGTCCGGGACATACGCCAGGTCATGTTGTCTTTTTCAATAGAGAGACAAAATTGGCGCAAGTGGGTGATGTCTTATTTAAAGGGTCGATAGGTCGTACCGATTTCCCTCGAGGAGATTACGATACACTTATTCATTCAATCAAAAGCAACTTATTTCCACTAGGGGATGATGTGCGTTTTATTCCAGGCCATGGTCCTATGAGTACCTTTGGGGAAGAGCGACGGACTAACCCTTTTGTTGGCGAAAATGCTAGATAAAGTCTGTTCCGTATCCTTTAAAATGTACGTTATTGGGAATGATAGGTACTAGTTGCCAACAAGTGTGTATCTTGATTATCTAAATTTAATGAGCTTGCCACTTTTAATTTCGCAGGAAATATATGTGAAGCAATTACAATGCATTTACGAGTGGCTAATTCATTAATAATCTCTACAACCCTGTTCATATTACCTTGATCTAATCCTTCGAAAGGTTCGTCTAATAAGATAATAGAAGCTTTCGATAACATGGCTCGAGCGAGTCCAAGTCGTTTTAATTCTCCGCCAGAAAGTATTCGGCCTTTATTACCAACCCATTGGTCGAGATCATTGAGTTGCGTTAAATTAAGTTGCACTAAGGTCTCGAGCAATTTTGTGTCGGAGGCTTGAGGATCAGCAAGGGTCAAGTTATCTCGTAAGCTGGCAGAGAGGCAGTAAGGTTGTTGTTCTGTGTAAAGACAATCATCTAATATGGCATCTGTTAGTTTACCGTTGACTATTCGTTGCCCCAATGAGGGTAATAAGCCACTAATTGCTTGTAATAGTCGAGACTTACCAACACCTGAGCTACCTTGAATAAGTACCATAGCTCCTTTACTAAGTGATAATGAAACCCCATGATACTTAGCACCAGGAACGAGAATATGATTAAGGTCGAGTGTTTTTATGGTATCAGGGAATCGTTTTCTAGCTAATAGAGCCGAGTCATCTTTAAGAGGTTTAATACTATTAACATAATCGAGTAACCGGGTTTGACTATCAAAAATACGCCCGAACCAATCGGGGGCGGCTAGCAATGCCATTGGAATTATTAGCACTAAAGGCGCAAATTCTAACGATGACGTTATAACAGCAAAAGTATAAGCAACCGCGGATAAGGAAGCTATTAATAACAGTAATAATGCTCGTCGTTGATTGTTATGAATCTGATGGTTGCTCTGATAATAAGACGTTGCATCGGGGTGTTTAATCTCGTTATACATGTGCCAGATGGGTGCTGAATGAACATGTTGTTCAATTGCACATTCTAATGATTCTCGTTGTATCAGATGATTTTTAGCAAGTTGTAAGCTACTGATGATTAAGTAAAAGTAGATAATAAAGCTAAGTAAAACAAAGCTAAGCCATAAGTTACTAAATAGCGGTAATTGCCAAAGGGTAAATAAGCTTAACATTGCCATTGCTAAACAAGCTGCGGCATTTTGGTTAATCCAGCCTACCCAGATAGAGGCAAGAGCTTCTGTTTGAAAAGTGAGTTTATCGGTTTCGGTGCCTGAACTTAATGTTAAATGATTTTCCAGTTGAACAAATAAGTTAAGGCGTAGTTTAGCTAATAATGTTAATAAATGACTGTGCCCGGCCCACATTTCGCTATAGCCGCTGGCGATACGAATTAAGGCGAGTGCTCGAATAATTACGGCTGGCAGCGCATAATTAAATCCAACGCCTGCAACGGCACAAGCGGCAATAAACCATGCAGAAATTAATAAGATAGTTAATCCCGACAAACCATGGATGATAGCGAGTATTAAGGCAAGCCAAGGTGATTTTATTGGCATGTTAGGACACCCTTGTCGATTAACCATTTTTGATCAAACCAGCTATCAGGTAACGTTTTATGAGACGCCCAGATAATAGATTTTGTTTTAAATAGCTCAATAATCAATTGTGCTATTTGTTGATGTTGCTCATCAGTTAAATGAGCTGTTGGCTCATCTAATAGTAGCGTATCGGCATTTTGCAGTAAGACACGTGCTAGCGCTAGCCGTTGAGCTTCACCACCGGAGAGAGGCGGATGTTCTCCCATTTTTGTATCTAAACCATTCTCTAGCTGATGTAACCAAGTGGTTAATTCTACTTTTTCAAGTAGCGAGAGTAAGTCTTGATCTGTAATATTATGATCAAGTATCAAGTTATCACGAACTGAACCTGAGGTAATTACCGCATGTTGACTGAGTAACACACATTTACCTGGTAATTGATGACTGGCTTTCCTTAACCCCATTAATGCTTCAAGAAATATTGTTTTACCAGCACCAGAATCTCCTTTTAGTAGTACATGCTCGCCAGACGTTAAATTAAGATGTTCGGCATGTAAATGAGGTGTGTAAACATTAACATTTAACCAATGTACTGGAGTAAACACTATGTTATTTTTAGTTATTTCGTCTTTTTCTACAATAGGAAGAATAGCATCCGCTGCTGATTCTGCTTGTGCTTTTTGATGATAATGTTGTCCCAATGTTTTGAGCTCAGCGAAGATAAGCGGAGCAATCAATAACAAGTATAAGCCATAGTTAAATGATAAGTTTGGACCAATGCTGAGCTCCCCTAAAAGGGTGAAACCAATAAAAACAGCAATTAAAGCGATAGCTATCGTTGAAAAAAAGTCTAAAACTGAGCTTGATAAAAAAGCAATACTAACCACGCGCATTGTTCGTCGATTAAGTAGATTACTCGCATCATTCAAACGGGATGATTCTCGTTGATGTTGGTTAAAGCTGGTCAGTAAAGTGAGAGCTTTGAGTCGGTCAACAAATAAACCTCCTAACCGTTCTAACGCTATAAAGTGTTGTTGGTGAAGTTCTGCGGCGCCTTTACCGACCAAAATCATAAATAAAGGTACAATAGGTAAAGTAATTAACAATATTATCGCGACAAAATAATTAATAGGAATGATGGCGATAATAACAAAAATAGGGATAAGCCCAGAGAGCATTTTTTGTAATTGATACTGAGTAATAAATTGACTAATAGCTGGTATATGGGAGATCCATACATGTTGCCAAAAATAGCTAGTATACTGTCTAGATAAAGCATGTTGGTGTTGATTGAGTTTGAGTTGAATGTCACTTTGTAGCGCTTTTTCAACTTTGCTTTGTAGCTGCTGGGCATATTTTTGAGATAAATACTTAGTTAGTATCCAACTCACGGCAGCTAACAGAAATGGGGAGATAAGTTGATCAACTAATATCGATTGCTCAACAATAAATATCCCCATAATTTGAGAAAAATACCAAAAACACACAACCTGACTAACAAAGGTTAGCGCTCTTAGACAAAGTAATACCGCTAAGTTTCCTTGGTACTGCTTTGTCAGCTTTGCTAGCCAATGTTGTGTGCTAGATGCCATGTTATTTGTCTTCAGGAGGTCTATCCATGTCTTCAGTAGACTCTAACCAAAGGGCATTGATAATGCCAAATGAACAAGCAAGTAAGACACCTAATATCCAAGTAAAATACCACATAACAAAATTCCTTAATAAATAGTATGAGCTTTGTTTAAATCAGCTTGTTTAATACGACCGCGCATCACATAAAAACCATAGGCAGTGTAAGCTAAAACAAGTGGAACAAAAATACAGGCAACAATAAACATGGTTTTTAAGGTGAGCAAACTTGAAGTTGCATCCCAAATTGTCAAACTTGATTGAGGCATAGTACTACTAGGCATTAAAAACGGGAACATTGAAAAGCCCGCGGTTAAAATGATACCGGTAATGCTTAATGCACTGCTGACAAAAGCTAAGCCACTTTTATTAGTTTTCGAGAAGAAAGCACATGAAAATGCACCAAGTATACCCATTGCCGGAGCTATCATCATCCATGGATACTGACCATAATTGTTTAGCCAAGCACCAGCTTCAACAGAAACTTCTTTATTTAAAGGGTTACTTGTAGCAAATGTATTAAGCTCTGAAGTGATCACATAACCATCCACACCTAAAGAGAGATATACACCGGCTAAGATAAATAATAATGCGGTTACAAGTGATAAAATGACAGAAACATTACGAGTACGATCATGTAATAACCCATCTGTTTTTAGTTGTAACCAACTTGCCCCATGATTTAATAGCATAGTCACTGAAACTAAACCGCTAATCAAAGCAAAAGGTGTTAATAAACCAAAAAATGTGCCTGTATAGGTAGGTTTTAACATATTATCGTAGTGAAAAGGTACGCCTAATAATAAGTTACCAAAAGCGACACCAAAAATAAGTGCGGGAATTATACCTCCAGCAAAAAGTGCCCAATCCCAACAATTACGCCATGTGGCATTATGTATTTTTCCTCGATAATCGAAACCTAATGGTCGCATCCATAAAGCCATTAAAGTTATGGCTAAGGCTACATAAAATCCTGAAAAAGCAGCGGCATAAATAAGCGGCCAAGCTGCAAAGATCGCACCACCGGCAGTTATAAACCAAACTTGATTACCATCCCAATGTGGACCTATGGTATTGATCATTACACGGCGTTCTTTATCGGTTTTACCCACAAGTGTAAGTAGAGCGCCAACACCAAGATCAAAGCCGTCAGTTACGGCAAAGCCTATTAATAGAATGCCAATGAGTACCCACCAAATAAGTCGTAGAACTTCATAATCGATCATGATTGTGCTCCTTTAGAATCTAATTGGCTAAGCAATTCATCTTGTTTTCTTAACTCTTCTTGCTCTTGGGCTAACAAAGTAGGCCCTTTTTTGGCAAATTTTTGCATGAGATAGAAAGCAATAATAAACATGACAGTGTAAAACGAAGAATAAGCAATAATAGTGAAAAGTACATCAGCTTCGGATAAATTTGAAACGGAAGTATGTACAGGTAAAATTTCAGCAATTGACCATGGTTGACGACCATATTCTGCAACAAACCAACCTGCTTCACAGGCAATCCAAGGTAGTGGTAATCCCCATAATGCCATTTTTAATAACCAGCGAGGCTGAGTAATTTGATGTTTAGTTGAGTAATAAAATGCAGCTAAAAAGATAAACAACATTATAAAACCTGCAGCAACCATAATTCGGAAACTCCAAAACAAAGGAGCGACATTCGGAATTGAATAATCTACCGCTTTTTCAATAGCTTCTGGAGATGGGTTTGTTATGTCTTTAGTAAAAGGCTCTAATAATAAAGCGTAACCCATGTCTGCTTTATGTTTTTCAAATTGTGCTCGTTGTTGCGCCGTTGCACTGCCGTCACGAACTTGGTCTATGACTTTATGAGCTTCAATGCCTGAAATAATTCTTTCTCTATGTCGATTGGCGTGATCATTAAGTCCTTCAACTTCTTCATCAAGAGAACGTGTAGCAATTAATCCCATTAACCAAGGTATCCTTACTGCATAATCAACGGTTTTAGTCTCGTCATTAGGGATACCAAAAAGTGTGAAAGATGCTGGGGCTGGCTGGGTTTCATATTCCGCTTCAACCGCCGCGAGTTTAACCTTTTGCACATCACCTAATTCATAACCACTTTCATCGCCTAGAATAATAACTGAAAATACAGACGCTAAACCAAAACTTGCAGCAATGGCAAATGAACGGCGTGCAAATGGAATTTCTTTTTTCTTCAATAAGTAATAGCTAGAAATTGCTAATATGAACATTGAACCTGTGACATAACCAGCTGAAACAGTGTGAACAAATTTAACTTGAGCGACAGGGTTGAATAATAACTCAACAAAACTTGTCATCTCCATTCTCATTGACTCTACATTGAATTCAGCACCAACAGGATATTGCATCCAACCGTTAGCAATTAAAATCCAAAGTGCGGATAAATTGGAACCTAAAGCAACTAACCAAGTTGCACCTAAATGCTTCACCTTAGACATTTTGTCCCAACCAAAAAAGAACAAGCCAACAAAGGTAGATTCAAGGAAAAAAGCCATTAGGGCTTCTATAGCAAGAGGGGCACCGAAGATATCTCCAACGTAGTGTGAATAGTATGACCAGTTCATCCCGAACTGAAATTCCATGGTAAGTCCAGTTGCGACACCTATTGCGAAGTTGATGCCGAATAATTTACCCCAAAATTTGGTCATTTGTTTGTAAATATCTTTCCCTGTCATTACATAGACTGATTCCATAATGGCTAATAGAAAACTTAGACCTATGGTTAGCGGGACAAATATAAAGTGAAACATAGCCGTAAGGGCAAACTGAAACCGTGAGAGTTCAACTAAGGTTTCGTTCATTCTTCTTATCCTTTTGTTATGTGAATTTTATTTATAGATTAAATCTCAAGTAAGATTTAACTAGTTATAGATAAAAGTTACGATTAAAAATGAATCAATATTAGTGCAAAGTCGCCTAACAACTTGATTGCTTTACAACTATTAGCACTTACTATGCCAAATAAACGGTTACAAGCAATTAACTGTAATTTAATATTTTCGACATGCAATAATTATAGCCAAGAGTAAAAAAAGTTAAATGAACTTTTTTTTTATTAACTTAAATTATGACTTCAATCAATGTTTTGAGTATTAGTTTAAAGGGAATGGCTTACTTATAATGGTTTCGTTAGTTAGCTAGGCCAGCAGGCGTGTTTATGCTAAAAACAAGGTATTAAAGGGACCTAGTAGAGGGACTGATTTTATAGCCTTTTTTAAAGGACGATGAGTTCTGTTTTATTACAGAAGTATAAGAGTCTCTAGCCAAAAGGCAATAATGATAAAATTCGATGTTAGTTGAGGATCTCGTTAAATTAGCGTTTTTAATAGTAAAATATGTTAGTTTGTGACATATTTGTCAAATTACTTGTCATTATTGTCAAGAGCTTTGGCCATAAAAACTGACAATACACTGTAAGTGGTTAATCTATGAACGTATCTGTTATTCAATCAATGATCAATGCCATTGATAAACCTGCTATTTTTATCTCACCGGACTATATCATCCAAGCGGCGAATCAAGCTTATCAAGATATTTATTCAACCAAAGTGAAGATGGGAAAGAATCGCTGTTATGAGGTTTCGCATCGTCATAATAAGCCTTGTGATGAAAGTGGAGAAACTTGTCCCCTAAAGTCGTGTATTAAAACTGGACGAGCCGCCAGTGTGGTTCATATTCATGAACTACCCGATGGGCAGGAGTTTTGCGATATTTTAATGCGGCCAGTAAAAGATGAGGATGGTATTACCTTAGGTTTTTTAGAAATTTTAGAAGTCATTAATTTTGCGTCAGTTCATCCTAAAAAAAATAAAATGCTTGGAAAGACTCCGCCTTTCCTTGCTATGTTAAAACAAGTTAATCGTGCGGCAAAATCTGAAATTGCTGTCTTATTACAAGGTCAAACGGGAACAGGAAAAGAACTTGCCGCGAAGGCTTTACATGATGGCAGTGTTCGTCGTAATAAGCCTTTTGTGATCATCGAATGTACAGGGTTGACAGAATCGTTGTTTGAATCAGAACTTTTTGGCCACGAAAAAGGGGCTTTTACTGGTGCTAGTCATAGTAAAAAAGGACTCATTGAACTTGCAGAAGGCGGAACTGTATTCTTCGATGAAATCGGCGATGTGCCTTTAAATATGCAGGTGAAGTTACTCAGGTTACTGGAAACAGGTGCTTACCGTAGCGTTGGTAGCTTAAAACAAAAATCAGCTAATTTTAGATTCTTGTCGGCAAGCCATAAAGATTTGTTGTCTTTGGTTAAACGGGGAGAATTTAGGGAAGATTTGTATTATAGAATCGCTGGTTTTCCTATTTATTTGCCATCGTTGAAAGAAAGACAAGAAGATATTGCATTACTCGCCTGCTATTTTTTAACACAATCTCCGTTAAATTCTAAACATTTTAGCGATGCAGCCTTAGCTTTACTGAGCAGATATGATTTTCCAGGTAATATTCGAGAATTAAAAAATATCGTTGAACAAGCGGCTTTATTAGCTGATGAAGAAGAAATAATGGCCAATGATTTACCGTTAACTATTCAGCAGCAGAACAATGTTGATGTTGACAGTCCATTCCCTAAAACCTTATCGCAAGTAGAATGTGATTATTTAACTGCCTTAGTTAAAAGTAAATCATATACCTTGGCTGAATTAGCGCAATATTTGGAGATGAGTACCCGAACCTTATACCGAAAAATCGAAAAACATAATATTGTTTTTGAGGAGTGATTAACACTTTGATAAATCAAAGTGTTAATCCTTTGCTAAAGAGCCGTTATTTAGGGGCATTATCTAGTTGTTTAATCATTGATTTTAATTCTTTAATTTCATTTTGTAGATCTGTCATTGAAGGTTCACTTCCTCGTCTTTGCGAAGCATGCTCTTCTTCCATCACATTGACGACAATACCTATGACCATATTCAAGAAGGCGAAAGCTGTAAAAAAGATAAAGGTTAGGTAGAAAATCCAGGAGTAAGGGTAAACCTCCATGGTTTCATATTGGATATCAGTCCAATCTTCAAAAGTCATTATTCTAAATAATGTCAATAATGAAATAGCAATATCTCCCCATAAGGTTGGATTGATATCTTTAAATAGAAAACTGCCAATGGCGCCGTAGATATAAAAAATAATAAACATTAATAACACCACATAACCTAATTGCGGTAAGGCTTTTATTAATGAGTTTATGAGTATCCTGAGTTCGGGTACGACCGAGACCATTCGTAACACTCTAAAAACACGCACAAGTCTTGCTAATAATGCCATTTCACTATCGTTAATAGGTATTAAGCTTATTACTACAACTAAGGTGTCAAATATATTCCATCCATTTTTAAAGAAATGTTTTTTATTGTCGTCAGCAATGAAACGAACAGATAACTCGAATAAGAAAAATAAAGTAATAAAAACATCTAAAATACTTGTTAGTGATATTGCGCTTTCTGATAAATCAAAGGTTTTTGCGCCTATTTCTAAAGCGGAAATAATAATGACAAGCACAACAAATAATTCAAAGATTTTATTTTCTTTTAAATGATATAGCCTAGTTCGTAGTTTTTCGTACATGGTTAGTTGTAATTAGTGTCGAGTAAAATTTTGAAATGTATTATACGAGTGTTTATTTTAATTTTCCCTCCTATTTTGCATTGCTTTTACTTTTAAAAGAGGCCTTTTGTTTTTTTTCTAAATTATTACAATTACTATTGCTAACATATTGATAAGCATAATAACTTATCAGCAGTTTACTTTAACTTCAGATTTCACTGCTATGGGCAAAATGTCTCTAGAAACGTATTTTGCCAATAATCATGTCTTTGAACATGACCCAATCGCCGATCAAACTATATAAAGGGTACTGAAAGGTTGCTGGTTTGTTTTTTTCAAATAGAAAATGACCTAACCAAGCAAAGCCATAACCAACCAAAGGTAAGCTCCACAATAAAACCCAATGTTGGGTAAATAGAGAACGAAATAAAATAACTAAAATGATAAAGCTACCAATAAAGTGTAGGCGGCGGCAGGTTTTATTTTGATGCTGACTTAAATAAAAGGGATAGAATTCATCAAAATTTTTATATTGCTTATTCATAACGTTTTCCTCTATTTCCACAGCTGTTAGTTGAGTTTAGTCGTGATCACTTTTATACCCATAATGATCATAGCACCACCAAGAATACGATCTAGCCAGTGGCCTAATTTTTGAAATGCTTGATTGATTTTTGGTCGAGATAATAATAATGCGACGGAAGAAAACCATGCTAATTGAATGATCATCATCCAAAGGCCATAAATAATAATATGGGTTAATGGCATGTCAGGTGATAACACAATGGTAAACAAAGCAACAAAGTAAATAGGAGCTTTAGGGTTTAGCGCATTACATAAAAAGCCTAAACCAATAGTTTTGAATGCAGAGTGTTCAGGGATATTTCTGACTTTTTGTGTATTTACATCGAGAGCAGGGAGGTTAGTGGCTTTAGATTTTATCCCTTGAATCCCTAAAAAGAGTAGATAACCACCGCCAAATAGCTTGATCCCCCACAAAGCAACTTCAGAACTGGCAATAATGGCGGCTAAACCAAGTGCTGAATAAAAAATATGTATTGATAAACCTAAGGCAATACCTATGCTGCAAAGTAATCCCGCCTTTTTACCGTGTGTTAAAGTTTGTTGTGACACTAAGACAAAGTCTGGACCCGGTGAGGCTGCGGCAAGTAAATGAATACTGGTGATGAGTAATAAGCCTTCAAAAATGTTCATAGTAACAGAGTAGCAGCAATTGAATTGGGTTCGTCTTAGCGTATCACTGACGGGTAAATTGTCAATTTGTAACCTTTAGTTAAATAAGCGGATCAAAGAATAAGAGTCTTTAACCTAAGATTTTAAAAATAAATTACATAAATGATTATTGATAATAAGAATACATAAATTGTTACATAATGGTTAATCGCCATATAGTTAAAGATCTAGGAAAGATAAGTGTTGGTGTGAAGTATGAATATTTTCGTACATTCGTTTTATTCTTATCAGATTTAAGGAAATAATTTATTTAAGATCAATTAAAAAGTGATCTTATAGCTAACTTGTTAAAAACACTATTGATCTAAGAAAAATTCAACGTAGAATGTAATTATGTAATTAAATTTTTTGTAAGGTATGTCATGGAAGCAAAGTTTGCACGATTGAGATCAAATTTTATAATAATAATGATTAGTATTGGTCTTGTTATCGCAGGCCAAGCTTGGGCACAAAACTCAACGCTTATATTTGAAAAGGCTACTTTAGTGAGTAAATTCGCTAAATTTGTTAGCTGGCCTGATGATGCAATAAAGACTAAATTTGTTATTGGTGTATACAAAGACGCTGAAAAATATAAATACTTTAGTGAATTTTTTGCCAATAAAGGGGTTAAGGGTAAAGATATTTCAGTGCGTTTAGTGGAATCATTTAATGAAGCTAAAGATGTTAATATTTTTTATGTTTCATCTACTAAGAGAAATTTACTTGAGTTAGCGGATAAATCTCTTAGAAGCTTGCCCGTTCTAGTTATTACAGAAGGTCATAAAGATCTTAATAGAACTATGATTAACCTTTCGTTTGATAAAGAACAAGGAAAGCTAGTTTTTACTGTCAATGACTTTACGATTAATGCGAAAAGGTTAAACTTCCCTGATTTATCGGTTTTCTCAGAAGGGAAATCGAATGAAGAGGTTTTACCTCCGGGGCCTACTTTCGCCGAGAAACAGCAGCAAGAAGAAGAATTAAAAGCACTTCAAAATTTATTAGCGCTTCAAAATCAAATTGCAGAGCAAAAAGATAAGTTAGCGCAATTAAATAATAAATTACAACTAAGTGAAGAAAATTCAAAAAAATATAATCAAGCGCTTCAAGAAACATCTGAGAGTTTAACGATTGCACAAGAAGATAATGCTCAAAAAACTCAAGAAATCAATGCTCAAGAGAAAAAATTACGTGGGTTAGAGTTGCAATTAGCTGAACTTAGAAAACAGCTGAAGATGAAAAAAGAAGAGTGGCAAATTGCTGAAGCTGATAAAGCAACAGATCAAGAAAAGTTAGTGGTTGAACTAACCGAGCAACTTGAAAAGCAGAAAAAATTGACAGAATCAAATATTGCGAAAGTTGCTACTATCAATAACAAATTAGCAAGTGCAAGTGAAGAAAACAAAGCATTGTCGAGCTTTCAAACATTGTTTTATGTTTTCGTTATTATTGCCATCATTGCTTTAATTGTTGCATTTTTGATGTGGAAAAAAGCTAAAGATGCTGCTTCACAGCCATCAGTACAAGTCAAAGGTGAAGATAATGCATTATTACCATTTAGAGAAGAACAGCTAATTAAATCAGAAAATTATGCGGCATTAGGTTATATCGCAACGGATATTACTTATGCGGTTGGTTTATCTTTAAGTGATTTCCAAGAGCAACTTGAAGCCGCTAGTGATAAGAGTAATGCTGAAACACTTAAACCCGTTGTGGCTCTGTTAGAGAACTTTAATATTATTGCAGCGGATCAAGACGATACTGATATACAAAGTTTTGATGTAATTGCCTATATGCAAAAAATGTTGATGCTTTATGAATTTGAATTTAATCAAAGTGATATTGCTTATAATTATTCAGGTGAAAAAACATTAACAATTAAGTCTGTACCAAGTTATATTGCAATTATTTTATTAAATGTCATTAACAATTCGCTTAAACACGGTTTTGATAATAACGGTAATGGCAAAATCACTTTAAAAGCTGAAAAAGGCGCTAAAGGTGGCGTTAAAATTACCTATACTGACGATGGTAAAGGAATGAGTAAATCTGATTTAGCACAAGTATTTACCCCATTTTTTACTACTCGCAGCGACAGAGGTTATGTTGGTGTAGGCATGAGTACAACTTATGACATTATCAAGAATAAACTATCGGGTGACATTAAAATTGAGAGTCAAGTAGGTAAAGGTACAACGGTAATTATTACTTTACCTTAATTGATTCAACAATAGATTAAGTATTATCAAAACGAGTCATTAGTTTTTCAATTAATGACTCGTTTTTTTTGTCCAACCTTAAACGAAATGAAGGGTATATTTAAGTTTGTTCATCTCCCATCTAGACACCACTAATACCATTTTGTCTTACTGCTTTTACCTAGGTCTTGGTTAAACATTACTTTTGATAACTGTTATAATGACGGCTTATTAGGTAATGGGTAGTTAGTTGATCAATGCGTCTTGATAAATTTATTTGCAAAAGTACAGAATTAACCCGAACAGAAGCAAAAAAATTGCTTAAATCTGGGGTGGTCAAAGTGAATGACGAAGTAGTAAAAGATGGAGCCAAACAAGTTCATGAAAATAATGAAATTATGGTTGCAGGCCAACGCTTAACTGCTCGAACATCTCGTTATATTATGTTGCATAAGCCTTTAGATACTATTTGTTCAAATGTCGATGAAGTGTACCCCTCAGTATTACATTTTATTGATGTTGATAAAGCCTTTGACCTTCATATTGCAGGGCGTTTAGACGCTGATACCACTGGGTTAGTGTTAATTACTGATGATGGTCGTTGGTCACATAATATTATTTCTCCCAAAAAGCAGTGTGAAAAAGTCTATCGGGTTTGGTTAAGAGACGCGCTTTTGCCTGATATTGCCGCACGGTTTGTGGACGGCGTACAGCTGCAGGGTGAAAACGGTTTAACATTACCGGCGAAACTACAAGCTATAGGTACTAATGAAGTGTTATTAACCATAACCGAAGGAAAGTATCATCAAGTTAAACGTATGTTTGCTGCTGTTGGAAATAAAGTCGTTAAGCTGCATCGGGAGCAGATTGGTCAAGTGAAGCTTGATGAAAGCCTCAGTGAGGGGCAATGGCGATATCTCACAGAAGAAGAGGTTACTAGCTTCGCAGGGTAATATTTGAAAAAGATTTTGATGTTGGTATAAATTAACTAAAGAAAACTATTTTATTGTCGATAACTTAATCAATGTTAACCAATTCTGAGAGTAAAAGGATCCTAAGATGGACGTTTTCGCTGAGTTATTGCCATCATCGAATTTAGTTAAAGCTGAAAGTACCGCGAAAGATCGTAAACAAAAACCAAAAAATTTACGGAAAATCGAAAAGCTTTACCGCCAATCTCCTGAATCTGATAAAGAAAAAGGGAAAGTCGGTGTAAGTAGTACCTCTTGGGATCATGAAGATCGTCGCTCTGGAGAAGATAGACGTTTACAAAGTAAAAACCGTGGTCGTTGGTTAGATTCACGGGAAGCTAAAGATAGACGTAAACAATCACAAGGCATTTTTGTCAAAATTTAACTCCAAATTTTGCTTCACTGTTTACTCAGACTCCCCCTGAAAGTTTTCGCTTTGCTAGTCGTCTGAACAGTTTCAATTGCCCACATTATCACTGCTGGCTTACTTCGTTTTATCTGAATCTTCTATCAGTCGTATTTTATCTTGAATTTTTTCTGCTTCAGCCGTAAGCATAGCGTAAGATTTTATATCACCGTTTCGTTGAGCATGCATGGCTTGTTCGAGTTTTGCTTCATATAACTTATCTAATTTTTTAGCTGGGTCTTTTTTAAAAAATGAAAACATGTTGATCGTACCTATTATGTGTATTTATATATTATACGTGTGAAGAACCGTTATCGTTTAGTTAATTGGGTAATTGATAATAAATATGAAAATTTTCTCATCTTAATCGGATAAAAATGAACAAAAAGGATAGGGGGTTTATCTATATTAGGAGTGCTCTTAGCGCATTTTTAAGAGCGTTTTTAAAAAGCAGCCATAACTTGAAATGGTTAATACATTTGATGACTTAGAGGCAGACTAAAGGAGAATAAGCGCTATTTATAAGCGCTTGTATTAAATTATTGAAGAAAGAGTAACTAGTGTCGCCCTAATCGTTTTGCCCAATTTCCATCATGATCTTTTAAGCAATATTCTTCACAGTCATAAGAAACATGGGCACTAATGTCTTTAAATTTAATCCCCATTGTATTTAGCTTTGCTTGAATCAAAGGTGCAAGCAGTTTATCGTCAAGCAACTTGTAATCACCGAGGTTTTTATAGGTATCAAAGATACAAACAATATGTAAACTTTCAGGAAATTTTGAATAATTCACTCTGTGGGTTAACCATTCAAAGCCATCAACACTATCTGTTGCAAAATCACAGACATCAGTAAGTAAATTTCTCAGTTGGTTATCTATTTTTTTATCAGTTTTACGCATAAGTTGTTTAATTTATTTCTTAGTTTTTGATGAGTTATTTAACTGATTAAATAGCGCAAGTTGTTCTTCTGTTGCGGGTAATTGATATTTTTCTTTCCATTGATCATATGGCATACCATAGACTTGTTCTCTGGCTTGATCGATATCGACTGTCACGCCCAATTTTTCTGCTTCAGCAACAGTCCATTTTGAAAAGCAATTACGGCAAAAGCCAGCTAAATTCATCAATTCTATATTCTGAACATCTTTTCTACTGTCTAAATGTCTTAATAAACGACGAAAAACGGCCGCTTGAATTTCAATTTCTTTATCCATAATATTTCTCTTAATGGCTGGATGAGTTAATAATTACAGTGAATTAATTATTATCGTCATATTAGTTATTTTCAACGTTTTCAATCGTCTCGTCACTTGGTGGATCAGGACGTTCATGTCGGCGTATTTGAACGATCATCCCTAAATAGGGGTGATCAAAATAATGGGTTTCGGTACTGATCACTTGACGACGTTGTTTAAATGAAATTGTTTGCAGATTGATTTCTGCATTGGGTCTCAGTTTCATTGTTTCTTGTTCAGCAAGAGTCATATTGAGTAGGTTAAAATCTGCAATAATATTAAGACGATTTCGATTATTAATATATATTTGCATAAACCCTTGTAAGTACCAAGGTTGAACAGGGGGAGTAGGTGGTTCAACCATCAAAGGGCTAGTGCTCAAATCTCCCATCTCATAATGAAATGGCGAACGTGCTATGTCATTCATGAGTTTTGGCGTGTTGTCAGTAATTGATGACAGTTGCGCTATAATTTGATTTATTCTACTTTTTTTATTCTCAAGAATTTGTTCTTGTTCAGTTAATGTAATCTCCGCTGTTTGCTGAGGTGTTAACAATGAATTTAACGTGTTTTCTTGAGCTAATACTTGTTTTCTTTGTTGTAGATATATCTCTGTTTGATCTAAATAATATTGCTGTAGGTTATCACCAGCAAATATTTTGATAGGGATAGCATTACGTCTATTGGAGACAGGTTGTCGCCAGCCCATATGGAGTATTGGTCTAAAATCTCTACTGAGTTTTAATTGTTTGACTATGTCATTTAAAGCAAGTGAATCATTATTTAGCAAATAAGGTTGAGTGTTGTAAAGATCTTCGATTGCGCTGATTTCAGTCGGTACTTTATTAATAGGATAACCTAAATAACTATAACGCTCAGGATCAGGAGATAAGGCATTAAATTCTTTTTCGGTTATTTGACAAAGTAAATGTTCAGAATTTGCTACTGCACTGGAGTCAGAATAGGTAAATTTTATTGGAGAAAAATAGTCTTCCGCTGCAGTAACTAATGCTCTTTGCTCTGCAGTGATAGGTGTTTCTATTTCATCCATTGATAATGTCTGTTCATTAGTATTATTTTCGAAAGATTGTTCACTTATGGCAGCGGTATCCGTTGCTATATTACTAATACTTTGATCTTGAAGCACACCTTGCTCGCTCAGTAAAACTTGCTTGCTTGTATCATTTGTTAATGAGCTAGCTTCACTCGTGGAAATGAGTTCGGCTTGATTAACTTCTTCAGCTATTTCAGCTATTTCAGCTAATGATTTGACCGTTACAATGGAAGGTTGTTTTATATCAGCATGATATTGAATCAGTTGATTCGTATTGTTACAAAAGGGAAGTTTTTGTTTTAAATAGGCAATATCAGGTAATAGATAAGGAGTTAATAAATCAACGGAATGCTTAAATTTTGGCAGTGTTATATCGTCAGCGAAAACTTCTTTTAATGCGTTTTTATCGCTAAGTTGGCTAATTAAAATAACTTCAATATCAAACCAACGTTCACGGCTTTGACTTGCCGCTAATACTGAACTTGAAAAAATGATGCTTGAAAATAGGATAACTGCGTGTTGAATTTTCATTTATTTCCCAATAAATAATACCAAGTGAAATATATAATTTCCCGTTTACCGAGAACTAAAAGGCGAAGAGGCAAGGCATTGATTGTAGATAATGGTTATTCCCTTGTCAAAATCAATAATCGAGCATCGAAAGCCATTTTAAGTCGCTGGTTAGTCTTAACTCACAAACTGTTTACTAAGCGCTATTTATCTTAATAGAAGGAGGTGGTTTATTGCGAAAAAAACGCACTAATAATAGTTATATCCCTCTGCTTAACCAGCTAAGCTCGTACTAAGTCACATCATTATTTATGATTAATTGTTACGCTAACTTGTCTTATTATAACAAATAAATGCCTTAGAATAACGAGCTTATTTTAAAATCAATTTATACCTCTGGCTTTAGTTAGATTTTTTCGATAAATCATTAAGTATTGAGGTAATTAGTGTAAAACGCGATTGGACATCTTCACTCTCTTGAATGAATTTCAATTTGTTTGCACCATCCATTTTAAATCTATTAGGTTGTTGTTGAATTAAACCAATAATAAACATGGGATCAACCACGGTATTATCACTAAATTCGATAGTGCCGCCTTTAGGGCCTGCATCAATTCGAGCAATACCTATTTTTTGTGCTTTAAGGCGAAGCTTGGCGATGTTAACTAAGTTTTTGGCTGGCTGAGGTAATAAGCCAAAACGGTCTATAAGCTCAATTTGTACTTCATCTAATTGGTTTTTATTAACACAACTGGCTATACGTTTGTACATACTAAGACGTAAGCTGACATCAAAAATATAATCATCAGGTAAAAGTGCGGGGATACGTAAATCTATTTCAGTTTGTTTGGCTAACACTTGATCAAGAGAAGGCTGTTTACCTTCTTTTAATGAATTCACCGCATGATCTAACATTTCCATATATAAGCTAAAGCCTATTTGGCTCATTGAACCACTTTGTTCTTCACCTAATAATTCACCAGCACCACGTATTTCTAAGTCGTGAGTGGCTAAAGTAAAACCTGCACCTAAATCTTCAAGCGAGGCGATAGCATCAAGGCGCTTTTTGGCATCTTTTGTGATTAGTTTTTCATTAGGGGTTAACAAATAAGCATAAGCCTGATGATGGGAACGACCAACGCGGCCCCTTAATTGGTGAAGTTGCGCTAAACCTAAACGGTCAGCTCTATCCATTATTATTGTATTTGCACTGGGTACATCAATACCTGTTTCAATTATGGTCGTACAAACAATCACATTAAAACGTTGATGATAAAAGTCACTCATTATACGTTCAAGTTCACGTTCCCGCATTTGTCCATGGGCTGTGACCACTTTTGCTTCCGGTACTAAGGCTTTAATTTCTTCTGCGGTACGCTCTATGGTATCAACATTGTTATGTAAAAAATAAACCTGACCGCCACGTAATATTTCACGTAGTATAGATTCTCGAATTAAAGCATCATCACGTTGTCGAACAAATGTTTTAACCGCCAAACGTTTTGCTGGAGGGGTGGCAATAATCGATAAATCTCGCATACCTCCCATGGCCATGTTTAACGTTCGAGGAATGGGTGTTGCTGTTAGTGTTAAAATATCCACATTGCTACGTAGTTGTTTTATTTTTTCTTTTTGTTTAACTCCAAATCTGTGCTCTTCATCTACAATCAATAAGCCTAAGTCTTTATATTTTATTGTATTTTGTAAAAGTTTATGGGTGCCAATTAAAATATCAATATGTCCAGATTCTACTTTAGCAATAACTTCATTTTGTTCTTTGGTACTTTTAAAACGTGAAAGCACTTCAATTGAAATCGGCCAGTTAGCAAATCGATCTCTAAAGTTTTCATAATGCTGTTGGGCAAGCAGGGTAGTTGGTACTAAAATAGCAACTTGTTTACCATCATTTACGGCGACAAATGCAGCGCGCATAGCCACTTCGGTTTTACCAAAGCCTACATCACCACAAACTAAACGATCCATAGTTTTCGGAGATAGCATGTCACTGATCACAGCATTGATAGCTTGTGCTTGATCATGGGTTTCTTCAAATCCAAAACTGTCTGCAAAGGCGCGATAATCTTCTTTATTACGTTTAAATGCATAACCATGGTTACTGGCGCGTTTTGCGTATATATCGAGTAACTCTGCCGCGACATCCTTAACTTTTTCTGCCGCTTTACGTTTTGCTTTACTCCAAGTGTCATTACCTAATTTATGTAATGGCGCATGTTCATCATCAGTACCCGAATATCGGCTAATTAAATGTAATGAGGCTACTGGGACATACAATTTGGCATCATTAGCATAACTTAAGGTTAAAAATTCGGTGGTAATGCCACCTGTCTCTAACGTTTGTAAACCCAGGTAGCGACCTATCCCATGGTCGATATGAACAACAGGTTGTCCTATTGATAATTCTGCTAAATTTTTAAATAGCGCATCTGCTTGAATATCTTGTTGTTTATTACGTCGGCGAGTTTGTCTTACTCTATCGCCTAAAAGTTCAGTTTCCGTGATAAGCGCTATGGCATTTTTAACCGAAGCCCCTTTATTTTGGAAAACAAACCCAGAACTTAGCGCATTAACGGTAATACCTAAGTTGTCAGTCGAATTAACAAATTCTTCTATCGTTTTAAATTCTATAGGGGTGATGTCGATACGCTTTAATAATTCTAAAACACTTTCTCTTCGCCCTTGGCTTTCCGCCACAAATAATATTTTGCTTGGGGTACTTTTATCGATTAAATAGGATTTGATTAAGTCAAAAGGATGTTTCAGGCGATGATCAATAGTTATATCGGGTAACGGTTTTACATCGTATTGAATAACACCGCGTTTTTCATTCGATTGAGCTTCATCGTCATTAATGTCAGACGCTACTATGCTAGCGTCATCAGCATCTAGATGAGTCGTGTTCTTTATTGTGATCCGGTCAAATGGTTTTAAAGCGCTATAGAGTTCATCACTATTTAAAAATAACTTATTAGGTGCTAATAACGGCCGAGTTGGGTCGTATCGTCTGTTTTCATAGCGATAGTTGATATCTAACCAATATTGCTCAAGGGCTTTATCGATATCACCTGACACTATGACTAAGGTATTATCCGATAGATAATCACAAAGTGTATTGGTTTGTTCAAAAAATAAAGGTAAATAATATTCAATACCCGCAGGCATGATGCCATTACTTACTTGATGATAAATAGACTCTTTGTCAATAATACTCGGAAATTGTTCACGATATTGTTGACGGAATATATTGATACCATCTTTATCCGTTGGAAATTCATGGGCAGGTAATAAATCTATTTTTTCTATGCGATCTGAGGACCGTTGGTTTTCAGGGTCAAACAATCGTATTTCTTCAATTTCATCATCAAAAAAATCTAGTCTAAATGGCGAAGTACTCCCCATAGGATATAGATCTAAAATAGCACCTCTAGCTGAGAATTCACCATGTTCCATTACCTGGTCAACACAACGGTAGCCACTTGCTTCTAAATTTTGTCTTAATTGATGTAAATCTTTTCTATCACCTTTGTTAACTAATAAGCTATTTGTTTCAAGGTAATTTTGAGGGGCTAAACGTTGCGATAATGTGGTAACCGGTACAATAATAATACCCGTTGTCATTCGCGACATTTTATATAAGGTGGCTAACCGCTGTGAAATGATATCTTGGTGAGGTGAAAAAGAATCATACGGTAGTGTTTCCCAATCAGGGAATAAACAGATTTCAAGGTCATGGCTATTTAAACTATGTAACTCAAGCTCAAGTTTAATTGCGTTAGGAGTATCATGTACAACAATTAACACTGGCTGTTCAGACTGAACCGCTGCTTGGTACATCGCAATAGTGGCACTGCTACCTGTTAAGTTACCCCAGGTTTTTTTATCTGCATTTTTGCCACGACGATGGGTAATTACTGGAGAAAATAATAGGTGTTGTTTACTCATTGCTGCTTACTATGTTTAATTTAGGAAACTAACGAAAGGGTTAGCTGTTTCAAGCGAGCTATCTTATCACGACTTTAGTGATATTTTGACGTATGTGATAGTAATTTTTGAGATTAAATGCTCACTATAGGGATGAAATTGATAAGCCAATAGCGAGATTAAATAGTATAATACCTATATCAGCTTATATTGAGCTATATTTTATTTGTAATTTGCGATATTGCGCTTACAAACTATTGGAGAATTCGGTGACTAATAACGACGTGTTGAGACGTATCCGCTATGCTTTTGATTTTAGAGATACTAAGTTAGTAAATATTTTTGCTAAGGGCGGCTTAACAGTAGAACTCGATCAAGTAAAACGTTGGTTGAAAAAAGATGATGATGAACAAATGCTTGAATTGACTGATGTTGAACTAGCAAGTTTTTTAAATGGTTATATTGTCGAAAAACGTGGCCCTAGAGATGATGGTCAACAAATAGAAGCAGAAACAACATTAACGAAAAATCTGATATTAATGAAACTCAAAATTGCCTTGTCATTACAAACAGATGATATTATCGCTATGTTAGCGAAAACGGGCTTTACTGTGGGTCAATCTGAGCTAACTGCTTTTTTCAGAAAACCAACTCATAAAAATTACCGTCATTGTAAAGCGCAATTTTTACGAAATTTTATCCAAGCGATTCAAGATCAACATCGACCTTTTGCACCTGAAACAAAGAAAGTGGAGAAAAAAACAGAAACATTCGATAAGAAAAACACAGATAATTATGCAGGTAAAAGCCATAATAGCCAGCATAAGTCATCAACCTCCACTTATAAAAAAGCTAGCGACAAAAAGCCTGCACCTAAAACAATTTATGTAAATCCTAAAGCAACTAAGCCTGAAAGTGTTCAGAAAGAACGTAAGGTATTGAAATTAAAGCCAGAAGATATTTATAAGCAGTAATATTAAGGTGGTTAATCAATGTCTATTGTTATCCCTTTTATCAGTCAGTTAGCTCAAGAAGAAAAAGAGCAATGGTTAAGTGTGTTAAACCATAAATTAACACCTAATCGTGTGGTGTTAACGACAGAGATGACGGCTGAAGAAATAATAGACGCATCAATAGCTATTGTGGCTAATCCTGATCCTAGTGAATTAAAGCCATTTTCCAATTTAGTTTGGGTGCAAAGCTTATGGGCTGGTGTTGATCGCTTACTTAAAGAGCTACCTCAGCCCTCATTTAAACTAGCCCGTTTAGAAGATCCTCGTTTAAGCCAAACAATGGCAGAAGCGGTATTAACATGGACGCTTTATCTACATCGCCAAATTCCACAGTACTTAGCACAGCAAAAACAATGTCAGTGGTTACAACATCAGGTTGTCTCTGCTGCAGAGCAAAATATCGGTATTTTAGGGCTAGGGCGATTAGGTCAAGAAAGTGCACAGCGCTTGAAAGATAATGGTTTTAATGTCTCTGGTTGGAGTCGTAGTCCTAAATCGCTAGAGGGTCTTAATTGTTTTAGCGGTAAAAAAGGGTTAGATGAAATGCTCACAGACACGCATATTTTAGTGGTGCTACTGCCTTTAACTGTGGAAACTAATGAGTTAATTGATTCGGTCTTGTTAAAAAAGTTACCGAAAGGGGCAAGTATCATTAACTTTGCCAGAGGTGACATTATTAAAACAGAAGATTTAATTGCAGCTTTAGATAGTGAGCATTTATCTCATGCAGTGTTAGATGTTTTTGTCCAAGAGCCATTACCGAGCTCAGATAAATTATGGCAACACGATAAAATAACGGTTTTACCTCATGTGTCTGCCCCTACTAATGTTTACTCAGCAAGTGAAGTTGTGTGTCAAAACATTGAAAACTACCTTCAACAAGGTATCTTACCCAACACGGTTGATATTGATAGAGCATATTAAAAAATATTGATGCAAATCAAAACAGAAAAAATTTAACCTTGTTAACCTACGAAGATATGTGTGGATAGGGAAAGTGTTAAATGTCAAAACCTATTGTTTATGCGTGTGTCGGTTGTTCTAACGTGGCACAAATCTCTCATGATATAGCTTATAACTTAGACAGCGATGGCTTAGCTGAAATGTCTTATGCTGCCGGTGTTATTGGCAATGTTGAACCCATGAAAGCATTAGCTACCTCGGGAAGAAAAATAATCATTATTGATGGCTGTGAGCTTTCCTGTACTAAAGCCTGTTTAAATACATGTGATATTGAACCTGATTATTATTTTATTATTACTGATTTTGGTATTGAAAAAAGAAACAAATTGCAAGACTCTCTTTTAGACAACAGCCTAGCAGTTAATCATATATATCAAGAACTGGATAAGCATGGTATTAATTTTATGAACAAAGGTTAATTATTCAAGATAGACTCAGCTAGTATTGTCCATTAGTATTTATCAATAAGTTAAGTGAATGGGATAAAAAATAAATATGGATAAGTTAGCGGATTTTCAAGAAGTACTCGTTGGTAAAGTGGTGCGCTTAATCCCTCTTACAAAACACTATCAAGATGAGCTAGTTACAGCCTCTAATGATGGTAACCTTTCCCTGCTTTGGTATACGTATGTGCCTAACGAAAAAACAATTGAAGACTATATAGATACAGCATTGTCAGATCATAAAAAGGGGATAGCCTTACCCTTTGTTGTGCAAGAGATATTGTGCAAGAGATATCATCCAATAAAATCATAGGTTCAACCCGGATATGCAATGTAGATGTTGCTAATCGACGAGCTGAAATAGGTTATACTTGGTATGCAAAAAGTTACCAGGGTTCAGGGGTAAATACTGACTGTAAGTTATTGTTATTAGGCTTAGCATTTGAATTATTTAATGCAATAGCTATTGAGTTTAGAACACACTCTCATAACTTAGCCTCAAGAACTGCAATTGCCAGATTAGGGGCAAAACAAGATGGTATTTTACGTAATCATCGCATGCATCCAGATGGAGAGCGTCGAGATACAGTGGTGTTTTCTATTATTGAAAATGAATGGCCTGTGGTGAAAAAATCTTTGCTTTTTAAGCAATCTCAATATAATTAATCAAAGCTAATATGAAAGCTATTGGTATTGTGAGTAAAATTTTTCCAGATGATCTGACCGGAAATCGCCATCAAAAATTTACAGTCTTATTAAAAAATCATAAAACGGTACTTGTGATCCATAATATTGATATTGGCGGCAGAATCGATAATTTACATATTGGAGACAAGATTGAAGTATTAGGTGAATATCAATGGAATACATCCGGAGGGATCATACACTGGACGCATAAAGATCCACATGGACGGCATAATGATGGATGGATTCGACATAAAGGACGATTATATCAGTAACAGGTTCGTTCTATAGTGAGCACCATCCAATTAGCCCTTGTTTTGTAAGGGCTAGATATGCATTAAAGCAAACTTTTACGATAAGCTTCACAAGCAATCTTATCTTCACATTCACCGTATAAATAGAGGCTGTGGTTAGTTAATTTAATCTTGTGATGTTTAGCAACATCTTCTTGTCGTTGCTCGATAATATCATCTTCAAATTCGATAACTTTGCCACATTTTAAGCAAACTAAATGGTCATGATGCTTATTTTGGGTCAATTCAAAAACAGATTTTCCACCTTCAAAGTGATGGCGCGTCACTATACCAGCATCATCAAATTGGTTTAATACGCGATAAACTGTCGCTAAACCAATTTCTTCATTTTGATCAAGCAATAACTTATATACGTCCTCAGCACTGATGTGTTGATTTTCTGGCTCTTGTAATATTGCTAAAATTTTTATTCTGGGCAAGGTGATCTTTAGACCTGCTCTTTTTAGCTCTTCGTTTTGCTCTGCCATAATATAAGTTGCTTCTCAAAATAATGTTAAAAACGAAAAGTATAGGGTGTTAGCGTCAGGGTTTAAAGGGTTAATTTCACTAAAGTCGTTAATAAGGTGTTTTCCTTTGAAAAATCAAGTGGTACGATGTCGCAAATTTTAGTCTATTGTAGAATTTAATGTTTAAAAAATCATGGGTAATGAAACTATTACTCAATATTTGGCCTCCTTTTTTCTTTTCTGGTATACGTATCGTGTATTTATCAACTGACTTTCGTGAGGCTAAGGTAGAATTGCGGATGCGACCATGGAACAAAAATGCTTTTGGCGCGCATTTTGGTGGTTCATTGTTTGCCATGACAGATCCGTTTTATGTGCTTATGCTCATGCCGCAATTAGGTGATCAATATTATGTATGGGATAAAAGAGCGGATGTTGATTATGTAAAACCCGGTAAAGGTGTGGTTTATGCTGAATTTCATATCAACGATGCTATGGTTGACGACATTATTACTCATACCGCCAATGGTGAAAAATATTTACCTGAGTATGCTGTTGTTGTTAAAGATAAAGCCGGAGATATTGTTGCGAAGCTGAATCGACAACTTTATGTACGTAAAAAAAAGCGTCACCGTTAATACTACTTTCTATTTTTCCCCTCTTTAACCACAATTAAGTTAGCTTATTTCAAAGCTTAAGATTGTTTTAAGGTTTGTCTTTTATTATTTAACGATTAATAAGTAATTAAAGACCAAACCTTAACCATGAAGACAATATTATCACCTCTAAAAATCGCATTTATGCTCTGTTCTTGTTTATTTGTCAGCTTTTTTACTCAAGCAGATTCTATCAGTGAATTTGAAAGTAAATTATTACAATACCAAGGTAAAGTTGTTTATGTTGATTTTTGGGCCTCATGGTGTGGACCTTGTCGTCAATCTTTTCCTTGGATGAATGAAATGCAGTCGACTTATCAAGATAAAGGCTTTGAAATTATTAGCATTAATCTTGATAGTGAGTATTCGTTAGCACAGAAGTTTTTATCCAAATATCCTGCCACATTTGATGTTATCTATGATCCTGACGGTTTATTAGCTAAGAAATATCAGGTTCAAGGTATGCCGAGTAGTTTTACATTAAATAGTAAAAGTCAGGTTAAAGGGGTTCACGTAGGATTTACGGAAGAAAAAAGTCACAAATATCAAAAAGAAATAATTACGTTATTAAATACTAAGTCATAAATTAACCACAGGAAAAGGCTCTTAATATGAAATATATGTTTAATCAAAAAGTATGGCTACTGATAGGAATATTAACCTTATCAGCCTGTAGCTCAATGGGTGTTGAACCTTGGGAGCGAGATATCCTTGCTAAAAAAGAAATGTTACCTAATGCTGCTCCAATTGATGCAGCCCTTGATGATCATATCTATTTTAGTAAAGAAGCGTCTAGCGGTGGACGTAGTTTTGGTGGTGGAGGTTGTGGATGCAACTAATGACTCATAAAAATAAGCAAAAAAACATAAAGAACCTTTTGTCTACAGCAACCTGTGCTTTACTTGGTGCTACCACTGTACAACATGCTCAAGCAGCAGATACTACGCAGGCAAATGCAGACCAATGGCAGTTTGATACAGCACTTATGTATTATGGCGAAACAGATAGGGTTACCGCTGTTGAAGCAATTATTGCTGGACAAAAACAATTTTCAAATGACGAAATACTCTCATTAAAATTAACTGTTGATACCCTTACCGGTGCTTCAGCTAATGGTGCGGTTGCACAACAATCACCACAAACCTTTACACGACCATCGGGTAATGGTCAGTATCAAATTAAAAATGGTGAAACGCCATTAGATGATACTTTTAAAGATACGCGTTTACAGGTTAGTGGACAATGGACACAACCATTAACGGAAAATTATATCTGGAGTATTGGTGGCAATTTATCAAAAGAATATGATTATTTATCTGCAGCTATTAACAGTAATATAGCTCGGGATTTTAATAAGAAAAACACGACGCTTTCTGCTGGCGTGTCATTTGCTTTTGACAAAATAACGCCTGAAGGTGACATTCCTAACGCTTTTAATGCCATGGTTATAGGTGATGTTGATTCAGAAAGTTTTGAGCAAGCATTTAATGCAACACGACAAGATAGCTCTGATAATAAAACGACAACCGACTTATTATTAGGGATCACTCAGATTATTAACCGTAACATGTTAGTGCAATTAAATTATAGCTATTCAGCTAGTAGCGGTTACATGACCGACCCATTTAAAGTGCTAAGTGTTGTTGATCAGCAAGGAATAAGTCAGGAGTATTTATATGAAAATAGACCAGATACTCGTAAAAAACATGCATTTTTTGGACAAGTAAAATATCACTTTGACACTACGATACTTGATACTTCTTATCGCTATATGACAGATGATTGGGATATTGATTCTCATACGGTTGATGCTAAATATATTATTCCATTAAGCAATGGGCACACAATTGAACCGCATGTAAGGTTTTATACCCAAACAGCTGCTGAGTTCTACAAACCTTTCTTATTAGAAGGTCAGGTTTTGCCTCAGTTTGCTAGTGCTGATTACCGTATTGGTGAAATGGATACTATGACTGTTGGTATTAAGTACGGTATGCCATTAGCCGGTGGTGAGCATTTATCATTTAAACTTGAGTATTATCGTCAAACACCTAAAAGTGATGGTACACAAGCGATAGGTCAATTAAATGAAGTAGAGCTTTATCCTAAAGTTGACGCTATTATGGCACAAATTAGTTATTCATTTTAACGGTTAAGTGTGAAGCGTAATATTCAATGCCACCCAAGAGAGGGTGGCTTTACTTTTTTATTTAATAGTATGGCAAGTCCATGCGAAGTGCTCATTGATTGTGATGATCAAAAATTAGCTACGAAAGTTGCTGAGAGTGTTGCCAAAGAAGCGTGGCGAATAGAAGATAAATTCTCACGCTATAATCAAACGAGTGTCTGTGGTCAGCTTAATGCAAAAGCAGGTGAATTATGCTCAATAGATAACGAAACCTACTTACTTCTTCAATTTGCGGATCAGTGTTTTCAAATGAGCGAAGGGCTTTTTGATATCACTTCTGGCATTTTAAGAAGAGCCTGGCATTTTGATGGCTCAGATAACATACCTACCCAAGAAAATATTGCTTCATTACTTCCTTTTATTGGTTGGTCAAAAGTAGAATTAACTGAAACAAGCTTTAAAATGTTGGAAAACATGGAAATTGATTTCGGTGGTCTTGGAAAAGAGTATGCGGTAGATAAAGCGATTATTACTGCACAAACTATTGCTGATTTCCCTGTTTTAATTAATTTTGGCGGAGATATAGCGGTAACGGGGTTAAGGGCTAATCAGCAATCATGGCTAGTTGGCATAGAACACCCGAGCTTATCCGAACAAAATAATGTCATGGTAAAAATAAAAAGTGGGGCAATTGCAACAAGTGGTGATGCTAACCGCTATTTATTAAAAGAGGGTAAACGTTATGGTCATGTACTTAATGTTAAAACCGGTTGGTCAGTTGAAGATCCTCCTGATGCGATAACCGTTGCTGCACCTAAGTGTATTCAAGCAGGATTTTTAGCGACCTTAGCTTTATTGCAAGGTAAAGACGCGGAAAATTTTTTAATGGCACAAGAAATTAAACATTGGGCTATTCGGTAACTGACTTTAACCTAGGCGAGCTTATGAGAATATTATTAGTAGAAGATGATAGACCCTTAGCAGAAGGACTACAGCAATCCTTACGCAGAGAAGGATATTCAGTTGATTGGGTAAATAACGGCCAACAAGCTATTGATGCGGTTGCCAGTGGCGACTGTGAGTTAGTTATACTTGATTTAGGTTTACCCGATATTGATGGGATCACTGTACTTAAGCACATTAAAAAGAATAGTAAATCTATACCTGTCTTGATTTTAACAGCAAGAGATGGGATAGAAAGTAAGGTAGTCGGTCTTGATTTAGGCGCAGATGACTATATTGCTAAACCTTTTAATATGGCAGAGTTAGAAGCCAGATTACGTGTAATAGAACGTCGGATTGGTACAAGTTCAAGTGCGATTGTCAGTATAGGTAATGTTGATTTAGACACAGCTGCACATACTATTAGCGTGGATAAAATGCCTATTAATGTTTCCCGTCGAGAATATATGATAGTGAAATCATTAATGGAAAATGCTGGGCGTATTCAATCTAAAAACCAATTAGAAACACGTTTGTATGAGTGGGGCGATGAAGTTGCCAGTAATACTATTGAGGTACATGTTTCAAATGTGCGTAAGAAGTTACCGAAAGACTTTATCAGTACGGTTCGAGGTGTAGGTTATATTATTCATCATTAACGACTACAATGTAGCAATATAAAGATGAAAATTTAACTTCTAATATAAATGTAGGCATGAGGAATGAAAATTAGGTGAGCATACAGCGTCATTTGATCATACTGATCATTTCTATCATTACGTTATCAACTTTCTTTGCCGCATTACATGGTTACCGAGCGAGCATGGAGCAGCTCAATAACCTTTTTGATCAAGAGCTAGTGTCTGTAGCTAAAGTGATAGTAAATGCAAAATCTATTGTAAATACCTCAGAGCAAGATCAAACCTTACTTTATCAAGTCATTGAAAATAATGAGCTAGTCAGTCGAAGTGCGATAGCTCCGAATGAAGCTTTTAAAACGCTATCTACGGGTTTCTCCTACCTAACGTTTAATGGTCAACGCTGGCGCAGCTACACTATAAAAGCGCAAGATGTTATTGCTGTTGTTGCGCGACCGGTAGCACAAAGAATTCAATCTGGGGAATTTGTGCTGTACAAAGCTATATTCCCTATTGTAATAACCATCCCTGTGATTGCCTTAATTATCTTTTATGTGATCAGGAAAAGTTTAAGGCCTTTAAGAAAGCTTTCACAACATTTACAAGCTAAAGAAATCAATGAATTATCACCTATTAGTGTTGACCATAATGTTGAAGAACTTAAACCTATTGAGTTGACCTTAAATCGTTTATTTAGACGATTACATTCTGCCTTCGAACGAGAGCAACAACTAGCTACCAATGCGGCACATGAATTGAGAACTCCCATTAGTGTGCTTAATATCACTACCCATAATTTAATTGAAGCCTTTGCCGATGATGCTATTTCATATGCCAGTTTGCAGGAGTTAAAAAATAACGTTGAACGCATGACACAAGTGACTGAGCAAATAATCGCTTTATATCGTTTTTCACCGGAGTATTTCAATGAAAAACTAGTGGCTATTAATATCGAACATATATTACAGCAAGTAATTGCTAATAATTATGACGATATTACTCATGCACGACAAAATATTTCTCTAGAAAGTCTCCCTTTAATGGTATTAGGTGATGAATTTTCCTTAATGACCTTATTTGAAAATTTACTCAAAAATGCCATTAAATATGCTGGTTCTCAAGCCGAAATTGTCATGCGTACAGCATTAGAAGATGACGCTGTCATTATTACCATAGAAGATTCAGGCGTAGGTTTAACGAAAGCCCAGCGCGAGATGATGTTTGATCGTTTCTATCGAGCTAACGAAGATAAAACTCGTGTAAAGGGTAGTGGTTTAGGTTTGTCAATTGCGAAACATATTGTGCAATTGCATAACGGTACCATTACAGGCAAACGTTCAACACTTGGTGGATTAGCTATTATTGTCAGTATTCCGCATTGTTCTCAAGGAGAGAATTATGTGGACGCGTAAAGTCAATTTCATGAGAAACAGGTTGTGCTTTTTTGGGTTGTTATTGTTAAGCCTAAGTAGTGAAGCTGCTGATAATATTTATCATTTAGTTATTGAAAATCATGTGTTTAAACCTTCTGTTCTAGAAATTCCTGTGAATAAAAAAGTGAAGTTAATTATTCATAATAAAGATAAATTGGCTGAAGAATTTGATAGTTTCGACCTTAATCGTGAAAAAGTTATTTTTGCGGGTAAAAAAAGTACTATTTATATTGGCCCCTTGCCTAAAGGAGAGTATGAATTTTTTGGGGAATATCATCCGGTATCTGCACAAGGAAAAATAATTGTAAAGGAGTTAAATGATGCTAATTAACACCGTTATTTTATTGCTCAGAGATGTACTGCCTATCTTCATTTTATTATCGTTTTTACGTGCACTTATTATTCCTGAAGCCTTTTATTATAAAAATATTCGCAATGTGGCGGTTACCTGCTTTTTATTTATTTTACTTATAATTCAAATTGTTGAACCTATTAGTGAGTGGTATGAGGGGGCAGGCTTAGAACTGATGCAAGTTGCTTTTATTGTTTTTAGTTTTTCATTGTTGGTGATTGTTACTTTACTTGCTATCAGTGGAAAAAGGCCAAACTTGTCTATTCGTCTCGTTAATATTGCAATGGAAGCATTTATTGTTATTAAAACCAGTAACTTCTTTATATTTTTACATGTTTATTTACAAGATAAAGCACAAGTGTTTAATGTGTTTATAGGAATCGTATTAGGTCTTGGTATTTGTTTAAGTTTTAGTGCTATTTTTTATTATTTACTTAAGGAATGGCATGACACATCATTTAAATTTTTACTGTATATTCCATGGTTTTTGTTTATCACTGGAGTGGTGAGTCAAGTTGCACCGTTATTGGCGCAAGTCAATTTGTTAGCTTTATCTTCTCCGTTATGGAGCACAGAAAATCTTATTGAAAACAGTTCGGAATATGGGCAACTATTAGCGGCTTTAGTTGGTTATCAGTCAGCGCCATCGAAAGAATTTTTAGTGATGTATGCTTGTGTGTTTTTTGGGGTGGCATTGCTAGCTACTCTTTGTTATTTACTCTTTAAAAATCGTCAAGGAATTTCTCATGGGTAAATTACTCATATACATCTTGTTATTTTTACAAATATTAGCCATTAGCGGGAAGGTTTATGCTGATGGATTAGTGGTCGATAAAGTTTATCACCCTTATGTGCTTGCGAATGAACAAGAAATAGAATGGCGATTAATGTCGAGTCAAACGGATAAATATAATCGTTTAGGGCATCGCCTTGGGCTTGGTCAATCGTTAACGGATACTTTTGCCGTCGAGATCTTCTTGGTTGGTCATCGGGAAGATAATTTTGATTTTGGTTTATCTGCCTATGAAATTGAAGGTCGCTGGATGCTTACCGAACAAGGACAATATTGGGCTGATTGGGGCATGTTGTTTGAAGTTGAGAAAAAGTATCAAACTAACGATTGGGAAGTTACTACAGGTTTAATTGCCGAGAAAGAGTTTGGTAAGGCGAGCTTAACCCTTAATTTTTTTATTGTTCAAGAGTGGGGTGATAATGTGCCCACTGAAATGGAAACTGAATTTAGGCTTAAATACCGCTATCGTTTTCTGCCTGAAGTTCAGCCAGCAATAGAGGTTTATTCAGGGGAAGATTTCTTTGGTTTAGGTCCTGCCTTTATGGGGATACATCGTTTTGATGGTAAAAAACAATTGAAATGGGAGTTGGGTTTTATTTCTGAAGTTTCGCATTCAGGAAAAGATCATACGTTAAGGTTAGCAGTTGAATATGAGTTTTAATGTTTAGCAATAGTAAATATTAACCTATTAAAAAACCCACCAAAAGGTGGGTTTTTAGCTAATAGCGATGGGATTGCTATTTAGTCAGCTAATTCAGCTAAACACATTTCGTCATAAATTTGCTGTACCCATTTATCAACGCGTTGTTCTGTTAATTCAGGTTGACGATCTTCATCAATACATAAACCGATAAAGGTATTTTCATCAATTAAGCCTTTAGAGGCTTCAAATTCATAACCTTCAGTTGACCAATTACCTACAATAATTGCCCCTTTAGATTCTGCAATATCACGAAGTGGCGCCATAGCATCACAAAAATATTCAGCATAATCTTCTTGGTCACCTAGACCAAAAATTGCGACGAGTTTGTCGGTAAAGTCAATTTCTTCTAGTTCAGGTAGAAAATCGTCCCAGTCACATTGGTTTTCACCATAATACCAAGTAGGAATACCTAATATGATGAGATCAAACTCTGCTATTTCTTCTTTGGTACTTTTAGCGATATCTTTAACATCAACTAATTTTTTTCCCAATTTTTTCTGGATCATTTTGCTGACTGCTTCAGTATTTCCTGTATCGCTACCGAAAAATAAACCTACAATTGCCATTGAATTTACCTTTTATATCTAAATTTAATTCTGTTGCTTTTCTAGTGCTTCGACTATTAATGCTTCAATTAGCTCGCTACGATTAACGCCTTTATTGCTTGCTAATTGCTCTAACTGTTCAATTACGCTTTGATGAATCTTAAATTCAACTCTTTTCAAACCATTGTTTTTATCGCGCTTAACTTGGTTACGTTTATTAATTTTGACTTGTACACTTCGAGAATAAGGGTTAGTTTTCGGCCTACCTGGTCGTTTGTCATTGTTAAACAAATCAATGGTTATAATATCTGCATCTTGCTTTGCCATGATCGATTAACCTACGCCTTGGCTTTCCCAGATAAACTGAATAATACCTTTAGCGATAAAACCAGCACAGCCGAGAAATAACACTAAGTAAACTATTAAACGTCCATTTTTGGGCACATCATTTTTTTTCATGACATCATGTATTGATAAGCCAATGAAAATAAAGATAAAAGCGAAAAATAAATCGAGCCCTATGGCTTCAATTGTCACAAAATATTCTGCAAGCATAACTCACCCTATAAAATTCACGCGCACTATAGCATAAGCATACCTTTAAGCACATATCTTTTCTGAAGATAAAGCCATATATGCAATATAGCGTAATGTTCGTTGATGTTATTTGATAGACATCAAGTTTATGTTTTTTTCAATTAATGTTTATTAAGAAAATCTAAGACGATTTTATTAAAAACGTTACTTTTCTCTGAATGTAACCAGTGACCAGTACCCTGTATTATTTTAGCCTGACTATTTGGAAAAAGCTCAATAATTCTCTCTCGGTATTTAGGTAAAATATAATCTGATTCACTCCCTTTGATAAAGAGCGTTGGGCCATTAAATTGATGATTGCCTTCATAGCCCATTATTATTTGGGGGTAACAGTTGATAATATTGTCAAGGTTACATTTAAATTGCCATTTTCCAGATACTGACGTTAAGTTTCTTAACAGAAACTGTCTAACGCCGGCTTCTTTCACATAAGGTGTTAGTTGGGCATCAGCCTCTTTTCGTGAAGTTATCGCATTTAAATCAATACTTTTAAGGCCAGCTAAAATTTGTTGATGATGCCCAGGGTATGGCACGGGAGAGATATCTGCAACGATGAGCTGGGTCACTCGCTCAGGAAAAGATAAAGCGATCTCCATGGCAATCTTTCCTCCCATAGAATGACCGAGTACTGCACATTGAGTAATATTAAGGTGATCAAGTAATTCGATAATGTCTTGTGCAAGTTCAGCATAAGCCATAGCGTTTTTATGAAAAGAGCCACCATGATTTCTAACATCAACACTTGTTACACGGTAATTATCTTTTAATCCTCTTGCCACCATATTTAAATTTTCTAAGCTACCTAGAAGACCATGAATTAATACTATGTCTTGACCTGAGCCTTGCTGTTGATAATTTAAAATTGCCATAAATTTCATTACTAAATGTGAGTAGGTGTTAATTGTCCTTGTTTTTTATTGGGGATGCAAAGTGAAAAATAAAATTTAGTCGAATATGAGTAAAAATTGCTCATTCATGTGAATCAACGCTAGAGACTTATACTTAAGGCAAGTATAATTAATTACATTAACCAAATATTTTAATTATTTAGGGTTTTAATGAAAAACATTGAAGTAGACGAAGAGCTGTACCATTACATTGTAACGAATACGCAAGAAATTGGTGAAAGTGCCTCATCAATTTTAAGACGATTACTGAATTTAAGTGACAATAATACAACCCCAACGGTTGTGGTTAGTCCTAGTTCTGCTGTTGATGAACCATTAACGCAAGAGCAAGTTACTGAAACTAATGCTGTTCAAGGTTCCATTTTTAATGTCATTAATAAAGAAGAGCTTGCGATGCAACGAGGCGCCGTTGGGCGATTTCTCATTATTTTAGGTGCGTTACATCGTGTGCATGCAAATGACTTTAATAAAGTTTGTGATATTAGAGGCCGAGATCGCTTATATTTTGCTACCAGTAAAACTGCATTAGAACAAAGTGGTAGCAGCACTAAGCCTAGACAAATACCTGATAGCGATTTTTGGGTGATCACTAATTCAAATACAACTCGTAAGAAGATGATGCTAACGGAAGTAGCAAAAGAAATGGGCTACAGTAACGAAGACATCGAAGCGATAAGAGATTTATTATAAGAAGGAGTTACCATGTCGGTGCACCCCCATGCAGGAAAACCCGCAAGACCAGAAGATAGAGTTAATTTAGGTCGTTTAGTGAGTGATTATTTTCTCAAAAAACCTGATATCTCTATAAATGAGCAAAAAGTCACATTTGGCACGTCAGGTCATCGTGGTAATGCGAGTTTAAATAGTTTCAACCAAGAGCATATTGCCGCTATCTGTCAGGCGGTTGCAGAATATAGAAGTAAACAAGGCTATAAAGGGCCCTTGTATTTAGGTAAAGATACCCATGCATTATCTGAACCTGCATTTGCTACTGCGTTATCTGTGCTTATTGCTAACAATGTTCCTGTGGTTATCCAATCTGATCAAGGTTATACACCAACGCCAGTGATTTCTCGCTTAATTATTGTTCATAACAAAAAGCAGGCGGATCAAGCTGACGGGTTAATTATCACTCCTTCTCACAATCCTCCAACAGACGGGGGTATTAAATATAATCCACCTCATGGTGGGCCTGCCGAAGGTGAAGTTACTCACCTAATTGAACAGCGGGCGAATGAAATTATTTCTCAGAACATGGTAGATGTGAAAACCATTGAATTTGATGATGCACTAGTTTCAGATTTACTGATCAAAGAAGATTTTATTACGTTTTACACAAAAGAACTTGAACAAGTTATTAATTTAAAGGCTATTAGTAATGCTAATGTACGTATTGGTGTTGATCCGTTAGGCGGTTCAGGTATTGATTATTGGCCAGCGATTGCATCATATTATGACTTGAATTTAACTATTGTTAACCCTGTTGTTGATAGTAGTTTTGCTTTTATGCCGTTAGATAAAGACGGTAAAATACGTATGGATTGTTCATCACCATATGCCATGGCAGGTTTAATCGCCATGAAAGATGATTTTGATGTTGCTGTGGGAAATGACCCTGATTTTGATCGTCATGGTATAGTGACTAAATCTGGCGGATTAATGAATCCTAATCATTATTTAGCTGTGGCTATTCATTATTTGATGACTCATAGAGACTGGCCTGATACGTGTAAAATAGGGAAGACCTTAGTATCGAGCAGCTTAATTGATCGCGTAGCTAAATTAATAAATCGACCGCTTTCTGAAGTGCCTGTTGGTTTTAAATGGTTTGTTGATGGTTTACACAGTGGTGAATATGCCTTTGGTGGTGAAGAAAGTGCTGGCGCATCATTTTTAGCAAAAGATGCTAGTTGTTGGACGACGGATAAAGACGGCTTTATTATGGCGTTATTAGCGGCAGAAATATTAGCTGTTACTGGTAAAGACCCCTACCAATACTACTTAGAACTTGTTAAACAACTTGGTCAACCTTGTTACGGAAGAGTAGAAGCTGTTGCATCCTATGAACAGAAGCAGGTTTTAACGTCTTTAACACCTGATATGGTGACATCTGACACTTTAGCGGGTGAGAAAATCAATCAAAAATTATCTCATGCACCTGGTAACCATGCAGCTATTGGTGGTTTAAAAGTGGTAACAGATAATGGTTGGTTCGCAGCGCGGCCTTCAGGTACCGAAGATATTTATAAAATTTACGCAGAAAGCTTTATAGATGAAGCGCATTTACAAAATATTATTACTGATGCACAAGCACTTGTGAGTGATATTTTTAAAGCCGCTGGCCTTTAATTCGTTTCAGTAGGGCTTGTCTGTTTATGATCCGCTAATAGCCAACCTATGATCATGGTTTATCATAGGTTGTGCTTTTTTTTATTATTCTTGCGCTTATCTTATTTTTTTATCGCTAGATGATAGCTAACTCTAGCGTTATCCTTGCTCGTTGACCAATGAATTGGTGTATATCAGCATTTCTTTACAGTTTTATCTTTATGAAAAGGTAAATATTTTACTTAACTCCCCCTAAAACCTTCTAAATTTAATACAATATCACTATCTACAACTGTGAAAATGAAAGTTATATGGAATTATTACCCAAGCATTTACAAGAAGCGTTAGCCGTCAATGGTGATTTTTTATCACTAACACGCCAGTATCCCGATCAATTTGGCGTGAGTTTTAGTTTTCAAGTGACTCATCCTAATCAAACCATTAAGGTTTCTGTTCTTGAAACTGGCTTGATATGTTTTGAACCCATAGGGAAAACAACACAAAGAGATATCGTTCTTTCTAGTGCCGTGCACGGCAATGAAACTGCGCCAATAGAAATTTGTGCTGAACTTATTCAACAGTTAATTTTAGGTAAACTTCAATTAGCAGAAAGAGTGTTATTTATTTTTGGTAATCCTCCCTCAATGAATATAGCGAAACGTTTTGTTGAAGAGAATATGAATCGACTCTTTTCGGGTGGCCATTCGCAAGATCAAGGCAAAGGTGCCGGATTAATTAATCAAGAACGGATACGGGCAAAATTGTTAGAAGAAACCGTCAGTGAATTTTTCCAACAAGGAGCGCTTATTAGTGAAAACAGATCTCGTTGTCATTATGATCTCCACACGGCTATTCGTGGTTCTAAAAATGATAAATTTGCCGTTTACCCTTTCCGTCATGGACAACCGTGGAAGAAAGAGCAACTTAGCCTTATGCAAGCCTGTGGCATAGATACCATCTTACTTTCTAATTCACCCACGACTACCTTTAGCTATTTTTCTTCAAATGAATTTGGTGCTGATGCTTTTACGGTTGAATTAGGCAAAGTGATGCCCTTTGGCCAAAATGATATGCGTAAATTTACTCAAGTTAAGGCAACGTTAACAGCTTTGATTACCGGCGAAAGTCTCAATCTTAAACCATTTGATGAAGATGACTTTCATATTTATGAGATCCATCAAATCATTAATCGAACTCATGAAAACTTTAAATTAAACTTTGCTGATGATGTTGAAAACTTTACGGACTTTCCCAAAGGAAGTGTTTTAGCATTTGATGGTGACTTAAAGGTTAGAACGGAAGTAGAAGGGGAAGCGATTATTTTTCCTAATGCAGATGTGGCCATAGGGCAAAGGGCATTGCTAACTGTTATACCCACTAAAATTTAACTTGATTATTTTGAAGGTGGAAGATCTTGTACTTCTGTAAACTTTTATGCTCAATATCATTATATTTTTAGGAAACAGGCAGCCCGTAAAACTTGTTTTTCAGTTTACGTAAAGGTAAAGTGCGGGCAGTCAAATTATTCAATGGTTAAATAAGAGACAACTTTAATAACACTTACTTTATACTTTTTTGAAAGCAACAGTATTTAAGTAACTATACTAAAACTACATTTAAAGAAGTTTCCCCTTGCATGCAAGGATTACAACAAGAGAAGGCTATGAACACTGAAATTTATAAAGAAAGTCAGGTGGTGCATACTCCCGCTTTTATTGATGGTCATTCAGTAGAAATCCCCATCCTCAAAATATTACAACAAGATGGCACTACTTATTCAGGTGCGGAACTACCGGAAATTGATCAAGCTAAAGCAACTAAAGTATATAAAGCATTAGCATTTCATCGCGTATTAGATGAACGAATGGTGGCCGCTCAACGACAAGGCCGTGTGAGTTTTTATATGGCGGCGCTGGGTGAAGAAGCCGCCAGTGTTGGTGGTGCTGCTGGCCTTGAAGATCAAGATATGATCATGGCGCAATATCGCGAGCAAGGAGCATTGATTTATCGAGGTTTTTCTCTTGAAAACTTTATGAATCAAATGTTTTCTAATGAAAAAGATTTAGGCAAAGGTCGTCAAATGCCCATTCATTATGGATCTAATGAATTAAATTATATGACGATATCTTCTCCGTTAGGGACACAAATACCACAAGCAGCAGGTTATGCTTATGGGCAAAAATTACAAGGTAAAGACGCTGTTACCATTTGTTATTTTGGTGAAGGTGCTGCATCTGAGGGTGATTTTCATGCTGGTTTGAATATGGCCGCTGTACATCGTGCTCCTGTGATATTTTTCTGTCGTAACAATGGTTACGCTATTTCAACACCTTCTGAAGAACAGTATGTAGGTAATGGTATCGCGTCGAGAGGTGTTGGTTATGGTATTAAAACCATACGCATTGATGGTAATGATATTTTAGCTGTACTTAAAGCAACTCAAGCGGCACGTAGTTATGCTTTAGCGGAACAAAAACCTGTCATTATTGAAGCTATGTCTTACCGTTTAGGTGCTCATTCAACTTCTGATGATCCTTCAGGGTATCGTACCCGTGAAGAAGAAGAAAAATGGCAAACACATGATCCTATTTTGCGTATGAAAAACTGGATGTTAGCGCAAAATTGGTGGGATGAAGCTCAAGAGACTGCATTATTTGAGAAGCTAAGAGAACAAGTATTAGCGGCAGTGAAAGTGGCTGAAAAAATAGATAAACCACCAGTAGAAGATTTAGTTACAGATGTTTATGATCAAGTGCCAACGCATTTGCAAAAACAACTTGAACAATTAAAAGTACATATTAAGAAATACCCTGAAGCCTATCCTTTTACGGCAGGGAGAATTAAATAATGGCACAAATGAACTTATTACAAGCAATAAATAATGCATTAGATATTGCGATGACCGAAAACGATAGTGCACTGTGTTTTGGTGAAGATGTTGGTCATTTTGGTGGTGTATTTCGTGCAACCAGTGGCTTACAAGAAAAATATGGTAAGGCGCGTTGCTTTAACACGCCTTTAGTTGAACAAGGGATTATAGGATTTGCCAATGGTCTAGCTGCTCAAGGGTGTACACCTATTGCAGAAATTCAATTTGCTGATTATATTTTTCCTGCTTTTGATCAAATAGTAAATGAGTCAGCTAAGTTTAGATACCGTAGTGGTAATGAATTTAATGTCGGTAAATTAACAATACGTACCCCATACGGCGGTGGTATTGCCGGTGGTTTATATCATAGCCAATCACCAGAAGCATATTTTGCTCATACTCCTGGATTGAAAATTGTAGTGCCTCGTAATCCTTATCAAGCGAAAGGTTTACTTTTAGCATCGATTCGTGATGATAACCCCGTTATCTTTTTTGAACCTAAACGTTTATATCGGGCATCTGTAGGTGAAGTACCGGAAGAAGATTACCAATTACCTATCGGCAAAGCTGAAGTTATGCAAACAGGTAGTGATATTACGTTATTGGCATGGGGCGCTCAGCTTGAATTAGTCGAAAAAGCTGCAGAAAAAGCTTCAGCTGACGGAATTTCATGTGAAGTAATTGATTTACGAACTATTTTACCTTGGGATGTAGAAACGGTTGCTACTTCGGTTCGCAAAACAGGTCGTTTATTAGTGACTCAAGAAGCGCCATTAACCGCTGGTTTTGCAAGTGAAATAGCAGCAACTATTCAAGAAGAATGCTTTTTACATCTTGAATCGCCTATTGAACGTGTTTGTGGTTTTGATACGCCATACCCACTAGCGTTAGAAAAAGAATACTTAGCCGATCATTTAAAAATATATGAAGCGATAAAACGCAGCATGAATTACTAGGAATTTGAACATGAGCATTGATTTTATATTACCAGATATTGGTGAAGGTATCGTTGAATGTGAACTGGTTGAATGGCTAGTGAACGAAGGTGATACGATAGCTGAAGATCAGCCTGTAGCTGATGTTATGACAGACAAAGCATTAGTCCAAATCCCTGCAATGCACTCAGGTGTTGTAGATAAACTTTATTATGCTAAAGGTGAAATCGCTAAGGTTCATCAACCATTATTTGCAATGACGCCTGCCGGGAGTGAAGCAAATACCACCGAAGAGGTTGTTGAAACTGCTAAATCACAAGTTGAAGACAATGCTTCTAAGGGCGAAAGTACTATTATTGAAGACTTTATATTACCAGATATTGGTGAAGGTATTGTTGAATGTGAAGTGGTTGATTGGTTGGTGTCAGAAGGCGATATCATTGAAGAAGACCAAGCTGTTGCCGACGTAATGACAGATAAAGCATTAGTGCAAATTCCGGCTATGTATTCGGGTAAAGTGGTTAAACTACATTATGCTAAAGGTGATATTGCAAAAGTGCATGCACCTTTATTTGCTATTGAACGTATTGGTGTTTCAGGAAGTGCTACCGCGGCGAAAACCGTTGTAGATGCTCCGCAAGAGGCTAAAGTCGCTTCACCGGTAACTGTTGATACTCAAACTGAAAAAGTAGTTAATGAAAAAGCTATTGCTAGCCCTGCAGTTAGACGTGTAGCACGTGAAATGAATGTTAATATCCATCAAGTCCCTGGCAGTGGTAAGAAAGGGCGTATTTATAAAGATGATATTATCGCGTTTACTCAAAAGGGTTCTAAAGCAACAGTTACAACAACGAATACACTTAGCGCTGGCGGTAAAAGAGTAGAGCCTATTCGTGGTGTTAAAGCCGCAATGGCAAAAGCTATGGTGAACTCAGTATCAACTATTCCTCACTTTACTTATTGTGAAGAAATAGACATGACTAAGTTAATAAAACTACGTCTTGAGCTTAAAGAAATATACGCGAAACAAGAGATTAAATTGACAATGATGCCATTCTTTATGAAGGCAATGTCATTAGCGTTAAAAGAATTTCCGATTGTGAATTCACAAGCAAATGATGCGTGTACTGAGCTAACTTATTTTGATGATCACAATATTGGTATGGCTGTAGATTCAAAAGTAGGCTTACTTGTACCGAATGTTAAACAAGTACAAACTAAGTCAATTCTTGATTTGGCTGCTGATATTACCCGTCTTACACAAGACGCCCGTTCAGGACGTGTATCAAGTGAAGATTTAAAAGGCGGTACTATTTCTATTTCAAATATTGGTGCTATTGGTGGTACTGTTGCTACACCTATAATTAATAAACCAGAAGCGGCGATTGTTGCTTTAGGCAAGTTACAAACCTTACCGCGCTTTAATGAGCAAGGTGAAGTCGAAGCTCGTTCAATTATGCAGGTTAGTTGGTCTGGCGATCATCGTATCATTGATGGTGGAACCATTGCTAGATTTAGTAATTTATGGAAATCTTTCCTTGAAGAACCTACTAATATGCTAGTGCACATGGCTTAGTTTTATAGCCCGATAGATAAATAAAAACCTGCCTCGGCAGGTTTTTTTATATTTTATTTTTAATAAAAGATAAAAGGCTACGATGAGCACGTCATTTAAAGAAAAATACAAAAAGTAGCAGTGATATTCAGGGATTTAGCTTTGATATATTATTGATGTTATTGATAGAAAGTCATATTTATTGGACAAATAGGTTAATAAAAATTAGTCTTGAACCACTAGAAACATTTTATAACATTAATAATAATATGAGGATCGTATAGTGAATTTTAAACTTCCAGTTACCTTGTTGTCTGCAGCCTTTATCTTTACAGGCTGTGGGTCAACTCCGCCAAAGTTATCTCCTTTACCTGTTGTTAATCAGTTAGCATTGCCAGAAGTTCCTCAAAATGAAAATTTATCTAGAAATATAGAAATCAGAAAACTTGCGACTGATCGAGACGTACTTTTCGAAAATGTAATTACTCGTACTAACTTTAAAATAAAACCTAACTCTAAAGTTGTCATTAGCGTTCCTGTAGAGCAACAAAAACAAGCACAAAAGCAGACACTTGATGATAGTTTAAGCAAAAGATGGCTATCATCTAAAAATGGTGATCAAATGGCTCAGCAGGCACTAAATGAACGTAATGCTTTAAATAAAACCCCTGATGAAACATTTAAAACAGCTGAATATTTTAATAAAGCTGAACAGGAAATTGAAAAATCCTTATTGCGCAAAAATTTTACAGTTCTCGATCGTTCTAAATTTGAAGCTGAGCTTCGTGATAGAAGAGCAAAAGATAGTGGCTCAAGTACAAGTACTGCAAAAGATGCGGAAATAAAAAACTTGGAGGAGAAACTAGCGGCTCAACGTATTACTAATGCGGAATATATTACCGGATTACAAAATATTGAAACCAAATATGATATTTTTTCACAAGAATCTACGCGAAAAGCTGGTGTTAATGAGCTTGTCGATATTTCAGAATTAATACGTGCTGCGCAGCAAGGGACGATACAAGCAGATTATATATTACAAGTAAATAGTTTTGATTTAGGACCCATTTCAGATCGACAGTTATTCGTTTCCGATCATACTCAAATTAGTAATCTAATTAATCAATATCCAGGATTAGACGAAGCATTGGAAGATGCTGGTGTCGCAACCATAACTCAGCCGGGTTACTTTGGATATTTAAATGCGAAACTTATTGAAGTAAAAACAGGTTCAATTGTTTGGGTAGGGGAGCATAGAGTTGACTCAAGTAATGTTACTGATATTAAGATAGGACTAAATATTTCTCGACAAGTAAGTAACGACGCTGATATTGCTATGATCATTGCTAAATACAATGATGCTGTTGAGAAAAAAAGAGTAGAAGCAATAAATATAGGACGGAGTACACAATATGAAGGGCTTGATTCTTCAGTACAAATGAGTCGATTAGCCAGTTATAACCAAGCTATCAGAGAATTAAATGAAATGATATCTACCCCTCCAGAATTACCTACTTGGCAGTATAGTTACAATATTGCTTCTCCTTCAGTTAAACCTTCTTTTCCATCATTTTTTGATTTAAAAAATATGGAAAAAGACAGTTTTTCTTCAAAATCCGCCAATAGCCAATTTCTACGTTTAAAGCAACGTATGGTTAAACATCAAACGGATATTGCAAAGATTGTTTCAAAAGAGTTAATTGCTACAATACCTGCTGCTGAGTAAATGAATTAAGCAATACGTCTATTAATATGGGCGTGTTGTTTATAGCCTATTTATATTTTTTAACAAAGGGTATCGTGTCATTAGTTAAATGAAGCTAATGGCTAAGTTTTTACCATGATATTTATCTGAAAATTCTATTTAGCAATTAGGCAAAAAAAAGCCTTAGTAAAAATTTACTAAGGCAAAATATTGGGTCAGGGAGTTACCCTTAGATCATCTAGAGAACCACTTTTTCGGCACTAAGTGCTAATTAAGTAGGGCTATGCTAACCTGTATTTATTACAGCAATATGACGTACTTTATGCAGAATGATTTTATTTTTATTGCTTTAATATAATAGTTATATTGATATTATACTTTGGAAAATAAAGATAATTTAAGGGCTTTCTTTGGCAGAAAAAAAACTCCAGCATTTTTATATTGCTGAAGATCAATCAATCTATTTGTTAAGTCACAAAGACGCCACTAAATTAAAAAAGTGGGTGAACTTGTGCCAGCAACAATTATCTTTATTAGGCTATCAAAATATCTCATTAGTTGGCAAAGGTGCCTATGGTTTTGTGTTTTCTGGTGATGATGAAAAAGGCAATGCCTTTGTCTTTAAGTTTTCCCGCATTAATTTACCACCTCATGTCCAAGACCGTCTCGCTGAAGAGGCTGAAATTCAAGGGGAGCTAAGTCATTCTCGTATCCCTAAGGTATATGGCTATTATAAAATAAAACGCCAAAATATCTTACACATGCAGCGAGCACCAGGTATAGATTTAGAAAAGCTTTCACATCTTCGCGGGCCATTAGCACCAGAGCTAGTGATGAATATCGCTATACAGTTAGCTGAAATACTTAAATATTTACGAGATCCTAAACAACATCAAAGGGGTAAACCCTATGTACATGGTGATATTAAACCTTCTAACTTAGTGTATGACGAAAAATTGCACAAAGTACATTTGGTTGACTGGGGATCTTCTGTTGTTGCGCAACTCGATGTTAATGGGCAAACAACAAACAATAATATTATGGATTTAATGAGTAGTGATCTACAAAATACCAATGCGCGTTTAGGGGATGTCTATTTTATTGGTCCAGAGCAAATTGATGGTCAAATGTCATCGCCTCGCTTTGATGAACAGGGATTCGCAGCTACTATCTATGCCTTAGCATCGGGACAGTCTTGCCGATATGGTTCAAAGGTTATTACGCCATTATCTTTAGGGTTACCCAAATTATTAGCGAACATTCTTGATGGTATGCTAAGTGATAATAAAAAAGTAAGAGATAAAGCAGGTGATTATTTATTTAAACATTTAAATTTACTGAGGCAAACTGTTTTAGCACCCACTCCAACATTATATCCAATCACACCACTTATTCCCGTTTGGGTAAAAGCGTCAGCAGGGGAAATAGACACAGTTGTTTATGGTTCTCGCAAATCTTTTTTACGAGAGTTAGATGGATATGATCAGTTAAGTGATATTGATGATGTTCAACTTGAGAAATATTATAAAAATTACCTAATGGGTATGGGAGATACCGAAAAGGCCTTTATTGCGGCTGTGAGTCGGTTAGGACAATTTCCTGTTGTTGGAGGATTAGCCATTCGTTGGGAGAAAAATGGTGTTTATATTGACTCAAATTTAACCCTATTTGATCTGGAACTGAAAACCTCTTTTCAAAGTGCGGTAAATAATATGGTGCATCTCGCACAAGGTATTTTCCGTGTGGGGGTATTTAAAAGCTGTTTGTTTAACGCACGTAATACCTTGCATGTCGAACGCGAAAGCGAGAAGGATCCCTTTGTCGCTTTACCCGAGCAAAAAATAAATTTTGATATCAGTGATGTTGCCGAAGTTGATGATATTACGCGTTTACATTCCTATTTTGAGGATGGCAAAGATCCTGATGAATATTTATATTTACCCGAAGAAATTATGGAAGAGTTAGCAAAACTTAATCAAATACATCATACCGGCTGTATTATTTTTGAGGTATTGCCTACCCATTTAAAAATTCATAGCTATCTGAGACTGCTAAATCACGATAAAAAACAAGAGTTCAGTGAATGCTTAGCAGCAATTCTTAAATTATTACCAACAATTGAAGGTATTGGTATTTCTGGTTTTATGAAACTACCCTATAAAGATACTCGGTTTTTTGAACACATTAATCAATTACCTGAACGTTATTATCCAAAGAACCCTAAATTAAAAACTAAAGATCAGGACATAACATGAAATCATCAATAGGCGATATGGCATGGTTAGATTTATCTGTAACTAATGCTTCAGAAGTTAAAGATTTTTATCAACATGTAATCGGTTGGAAAGCCGAATCAATATCTATGGGGGATTATAATGATTTTGTTATGTCATCTCCTGAAAGTGGTGATGCTGTTTCTGGTATTTGTCATGCACAGGGGGTAAATAAGGAGCTACCTGCAGCATGGTTGCCTTATTTTCTTGTTGCAGATATTGATCAAGCTGTAGCACAAGTTACCGCCAATGGTGGGGAATTAGCTTCTGATATTAAATCAATGGGCGAAGATAGGTATGCCATTATCAAAGATCCTGCTGGGGCTGTTTGCGCCATTTATCAAAAAGCGTAGTCAAAATACATTTTATAATTAAATTCTTTTTTAGCGCACGAGATAAACGATGGAATAACTGAATTGAATATTAATTAGTCATTAAATCAGTTAGTTAGACTGTCAGTATTTTTTACACCTTTATTTATAGTTATTTCAAAATAAATTTAACTCATTGAAATATATGTGGTTTTTATTTTGGCGTAATATTTGCTTAAGTGCTGATTAATGAATATTTTTCAATTGTTTATCAAAATTAGTGTGAAGGGCTCAAAATGAATTTTAAATTTCCAAAACTAGCAGCAGGTTTACTTCTTTCAGTAAGTTGCTTGGCAAATGTAGCAAACGCAGGACTTATTGACTTAAATACCTGGTCACAAAAAGGTAGTGGGAGCAATGGCAATTGGATTGTTGCGGCAGATGGCTCATCAGTATTACAAACAATTAATGGCGAACCTACTTTCTTTGTAAGCAATGACTCGTTTATTAATAAAGAGTTTACCGGATCATTTGGCGTAGAAACGACAAGTGATGATGACTACATTGGTTTTGTTTTTGGTTTTAATGGCCTCGATGACTTTTATCTTTTTGATTGGAAACAAGCTGATCAAAACTTAAGTAGTACTACACAGGGATTTGAAGGATTTACATTATCTAAAATTTCAACTGGTGCAGACGTTGCTAGCCTTAATCCTTTATGGGGTCACACAGGTAATGGTATCGATGTAGTTGCTACTAATTATGGCTCTACTCTTGGATGGGAAGATAATGTCAATTATGACTTTACTTTAGGTTATACGAATAGCTCGATAACTATCTCTATTAACGGCGGAAGCTTTGTTAATGAGAACATATTTAATATTACTGGTTTATCAAACAATGCAGGCAGCTTTGGTTTTTATAACGCTTCTCAACAATCTGTTCGATATACAGGATTTGAAGAAGATGTATTAGTCGACCCTAAAGATGTTCCAGAACCTACTACACTCGCTATTTTAGCATTAGGTCTGATTGGTTTGTCATCGCGTCGTTTTAAGAAATAAATTTAACGACTTAAGTGAGCTTTGATTAAAAACATCAATTGTAAAATTGATGTTTTTTTGTTTATATCGATCAAACATTTATAGTGTGATAAAGCGACTATCAAGGCAAAAAACTAATGAAATTACCTATTTATCAAGTAGATGCATTTTCTTCTGCTGTGTTTCAAGGAAATCCTGCTGCTGTCATCCCCCTAACGAAATGGTTGCCAGATGAGTTATTACAAAAAATAGCCCAAGAAAATAACCTATCTGAAACCGCTTTTTTTATGCTAAAGGCGCAAAGTGTTGAGTTGCGATGGTTTACCCCTGCCGAAGAAGTCGATTTATGTGGTCATGCGACCTTAGCAACGGCACACGTATTGTTTGAACATTTGGCTTATCCTCACAATAGTATTAATTTTAATACCAAAAGTGGTGAATTAATGGTTGAGAAATCGGCTTCAGGATTATCGATGAATTTTCCAGCGTCAATGCCGAAAAAGTGTGACCCGCCACCAGCGCTTATCAATGGTTTAAATAAAACTAACGCTGTTGAGATACTAGCGGATTTTGACTACGTCGTTGTTGTCGAATCAGAGCACGCAGTTAACACATTAGAACCTGATTTTTCTGCGTGGAATAAACTCGATCGTCGCGGTGTAATTGTCACAGCAAAAGGGGATACAACAGATTTTGTCTCCCGTTGCTTTTATCCGATATTAAATGTTGAAGAAGACCCTGTAACGGGCTCTGCGCATTGCTTATTGGCCCCTTATTGGGCAAAGCAGTTAAACAAAACTACATTAGTTGCTAAACAAGTATCATCACGAAGTGGTGAAGTACATTGCCAAGTATTAGGGGATAGAGTCGTTCTGACTGGGCAATGTATAGATTACTTAAAAGGTGATATTACTATTTAATCTCTTACATCAATGACTTAATAGGGATCAGTTTCTTTTCTAATAAGTCCGGATGATGAATTAACTTATCAAGTGCTTCAGCTAATATTTCTGTCGCAGATAACACTGCTTTCCAGTAGTTAATACGAGTATTAGCATCCATTTCAGTAAAGTCTTTACGGTCAGGGATTTTTTGAAATGGTAGCTGACTAATAAACTTATCTGAAGGTACTAGCATAACGGTATTGTCGTAATGACTTGCATTAACTGTACGCGTAGAATTTTTATCAAACCAACCGGCTTTAGGTGCTGAATTAAAATGAGGATATAAGATTAATCCGTCATTTGGCTCAAGGTTAATATCAAAATGATAGTCAATAATCCCCCCGTCACGGTACATACCTTTATCTGCGCCATTGATATCTTCTATACCTTGCATCACTAATGGAATTGAGCCTGATGCTAATAAGGCATCACTTAAGTTAGATTGATTAAGGGGTTGGTATTGTGTATTAAAATTAAATTGATCTGTAATTTTTAGTTGGCTATTTGGGTGATGAAACACCACACGTTGATACTGGTGACGCAATAATCCACGATTCATTTTGTTCAGCATAAGGCTTGTAAGTAACCCTAAAAATTGTAAAGGTTTAGCCTCATAACTGGTTAAACCGTGACAGCGAGCCACAATAAAGTGCGCTTTAAATATAGGATTATTAATGATTTCATTGATACCATCATTGCCATACACTGCATCAAGTAATTCTCGCGCTTTAGCGGTGATTTCTTTGGCATTAGCATTTCGTGAGTAAACCGTTTCACTATAATATTTTGCGAGCCGTGAGATGGCAGCAACAGGATCGTTTTGACTCAATGCTGCAAAGCGAAAAGCACCTGCGGATGAGCCAACTAAATTTAATTCAGTGGTTCGTCCTTTAAAGAACTCCCCAAATAAATATTTATCTAACCCAAATAAGGTAAACCATTTAATATGCTATACACCGATATGTGGTAAAGTTGAATAATCAATAGGTACGGTATATATATTTATGCAATCTAAAAATGATAAACCCCTAGTTATTAGCTATTTACGATGGAGTTCAGGTGTTCAAAAATTTGGCGACTCTGAACGTAGGCAATTGAAACAAGCATCTAAATGGCTTGAAAAAAATGGTTATGAAGTAAATGAAGATTACATATTAACTGATGATGGTAAATCAGCGTATTACTCTGAAAATTTTTCAGATAATGGAGCGTTAGGTAAGTTCTGTAATGAGGTAAAACTAGGAAAAATCCCTAAAGGGACAGTATTAATTATTGAAGACTTCTCCCGATTTTCAAGAGCAAAAGTTAGATTAGCACAGCAACGATTTTTAGAGCTGATCAATGGTGGTATTAGAATATATATAGCCAAAGACGATACAGAATATAATGAAGATAATTACGATATGGTCAATATGTTCGTATCGTTAGCTAAAATGACAGCAGCAAGGGAAGAGTCAGAACGTAAAAGTCATCATTTAACTGAATTTTGGGATGGAGCAAGACAAAAAGCTGATAGTAGCTCCGAATCAAATGAATATCCGGTGATACTTCCTTCAAACGCCCCCGATTGGTTAAAAAAAATTAAAGGACAAGATAAACAAAAATATTTTCAACCCATTGAAGAACGAGTCACCGTAATAAAGCGAATATTTGAACTTGCAGATGTTGGTGGAGATGATGGTTTGGGCTTAGGATCAACCATTATTGTTAGGGTTCTTGAATCCGAAGGAGTTAAGCCGTTTAAGGGGGAAAAAGGTAATACAGCAAAAAGCTTTAATGACTCATATGTTTTAAGATTACTAAAAGATCAGCGCTTATTGGGGTATTTACAGCCATTTCTCAACCCCGTTGATGAAAATACAGGTAAGCGAAACAGAACTCCTGTTGGTGAACCGATAGCCAATTACTTCCCCCCAATAATTGATCAGAAGCTATTTGAGAGAGTTAATTTTAAAATTCAGCAAAGAAAAATCTACCAAGGTGGAAAAGTATCAAGAAAATTCACTAACTTGTTCACCAAAATAGGGAAATGTTCTTACTGCGGTAGTTCAATGACTTTATTCACTAAACGAGGTTCAATGGCCGAAGGTGGTCGCTCAGCTTATCTTCAATGTTCAGAAGGCACAAAATTAAGAAAGTGTGGTAATCGTGCTGTGAGGTATTTTGATACCTTTGAAAAAACAATAATAAAAACACTTAAAGAGCTTGATTTATCGAGTTTATTTCAAAAAAGTAGTGGAATAGATAACGAGAAAATAGCTGAAAAACGCAATGAAATTTATGAATTACAAAATAAGCAAAAGGAGATTGAGACTAAGCTTGAAAACGCTACGGATCTTTTATTAACTGACCCTTCGGATGAAGACATAGTATCTGCGAGAATATATTTAAAAAATCAAAGAGGTATTTTAGCATCTAAAGTTGAAACTCTGAATAATGAGCTTGTGGCTGTTAACCGAAAATCAAGTTATCAAGAGTTCAAAGATAACTTAGAAATTGTGATCGATAGCTTTTCAGAAGCAGATGAAATAGCAGTTTATAGTAAGCGTAGGGCTATAAATACATATTTAATTGATATTATACAATATATTGCTATAGATGGTGTAAAACAAGAAGCTTGGGTCGTATTTGATATTAGCTTTGAAATAAATAGAATAACTAAACATGTTGAAATGTTTCTAAAACATTTTCTTAAAGATCAGAATGACTTTTCTATTGAATTAGAACCACCCTCTGATAAAGAAATTGGAGAAATTAAAGTTTTTGGAAAAGGTGGCATAACTCCCCATTTAAAAATAAAACTGAAAAGGTTTAACAATGAGGAGCCAAAAACTGATGATATTATGGCGTTGAGAGAATCTTTTGAAGTAGCGCCTAATGAGCTTGTTAAAATTAATGATATTTGTAACTTAGCAATCAATAGAAATTGGAAAAGTAATAAAAGAACTAATTATAGAGTGCTTAACTCTGAAACTCACAAAGAAATAACAAAAGAATTATCTGAAGCTCTCTTTAAATAATCTATTTTAACCAGTTATTTTAGCGTCATTAATAATAAGGCTTTGGAAAAAAATGTTAGAAATTTATGCAGGTAAGAAAGCTCTCAAAAAAATAGAAAACGAAGGGTTTAAACAAGAGCTATTTTCCTCTTTTCTTGGAGCTAGTGGTGGTCCAAAATGGTTTTGCCTTTTTGAATTAGATAAATATCTTTTTGGTGATTTTTTTAAAAGGCGATCTTCAGAATTGAATCTGATAGGCTCTTCTGCGGGAGCATTTCGTTCAGCGTGTTTTGCTCAAAAAAATCCTGTTTCAGCTATTACAAGAATGGCCGAATCATATTCGGAAACTGTCTATTCGGATAAAGCAAAACCAAGCGAAATAACAGCAAAAGCTAGAGAGTTACTTGACTACATGTTAGCTGAACATGGCGTCAAAGAAATTATTAACAACCCTGTTTTTAAAGCTCATTTTTTAGCTAATAAAAGTAATGGATTGGTATCTTCAGAAAACAAATTTATTCAATCTTTAGGTCTAATAAAAAGCATGGGATTAAATAGACTAAATAGAAAATTTATTTCAAGCCAATATGAAAGGTTTATATTTAGGCCTGCTTCTAGCAAACTATCTATTTTTGATTATTGTAATTTTAATACCCGATATATAGATTTAAGTGAAACTAATTTGAAAGACGCTTTACTAGCTTCAGGATCAATTCCAATTGTGATGGAAGGTATAAGAAATATAGATGGTGCTCCAATTGGTATTTATCGTGATGGGGGCATTGTTGATTACCATTTTGATTTTCAAATACAAAATGATGAAGGTCTAATTTTATATCCACATTTTAACTCTACCCCTAAAGCAGGATGGTTTGACAAAAATTTAAAGAGAAAAGTAATGGCCGAAAATTATGACAATATAGTAATGCTAGTTCCCTCTAAAAAGTTTGTCGAATCATTACCTTACTCAAAGATACCTGATAGAACTGATTTTACTAAAATGGAACCTAATCAACGCATTAAATATTGGAAGAAAGTGTTAACTGAGACTGAAAGGTTAAGTGAATCTTTTAATGTTTTCTTAAACAAAGAAAACTTAGGTAGCATTAAGAGTATTTAAATATAGGTGTTGCAGTAATGTGGTGATAACCCTTAATCACTTTGACTAACTACTCTACTGTCTCTATTTAACTTTAGTAGCCTCTAAAATATTTTTGAATGGTTCTTGATAAGTTGGATTTTGTGAAGCAAGTACAAATTCTTCAAGTACTTTAAATGGGTAAGTTACTGTTAGTGAAAACCATTTAATTTCAGGGAGCGAGTAATATTTATCTATTATTTTTAATGTTGGTTTTGCTATAGCCTCGATGGACAAATAATGACTCTCTCCAGTGAATTTTGAGGCAATAAACCCTAGGCATAAACTAAAGATAGCTGCTTCTATCTCTGATAGAAGTTTAAAGCCATCGAAATAATTATCATGTACTTGCCCAACGTTGGAAAGAAGTCGACAAGGTGACCTAAGGCCAAAGGTAAATCCAAGCTGTAGCCCTTAACCCATCAAGTTCTCGTCAATTCAATCCATTTTTAACTGTACATTATCAAGATAAAAACACCTGATTTTAATCTAAATTCGGGCTATTTAGACAAAAAGCTATTGGAGGGGGGATGGGGCATTGTAGATCAGGCTACAATCGTTCAACACTTTGAATAAGATCATTTAAACCATCAAAGGGCTTGTTACCTATAAACTTAAGGGGGAATAGTTTTGTTTCACCTGATTTTAAAGTTAACCCTATAGATGCATGAGACAAGTCTAATACACCTGAATAAGTGTTCAACCACAGATTATCCTTTGTGATTTTGTTTGATTCATTGTCCCATTTTATTAATTTAGTAAGTTCGTTAAAACTATAGTCAGTAAAATTATCTACCCACTTAAATTCTGGAGGTATGGAATAATTGAGTTCACTCATTATATTTTGCAGATAAATTATTGTTTCGACTTGCAAGGTTACTTCGCCAGATGCTGAGCATCTATTACAGATAACAAGGCCATTATTACAGAAGCGACAATGGGTATACTTCGTTTTATGTTGATGTTCGTTAGTGATAAAAATTCCTCTGGAATCATAAGTAGGTTTTAATAAAATAACTGGTGAAGAGATCTCTCCTGAACCATTACAATCATCACATACCTTCTTACCTGATCCGTTACAATCACTACAAGTATGTGTACATCTATAATAAGCTGATGTTACTTCTACTTTGTTTACATTTTACATTTTACATTTTGAATTTTAGAAATTGTAGTAGTAATAAGTTTTTCACATTTATCTATAACTTTTTGACTTGGTCTGTTTTCTTCTTGATTAATAAAGTCGTGAGCTTTCCTATTACATTCATCTAAATTTTCACAATTTGGAGATCTTCTTGTGGGAAGTTCTTCGGCTATGGATGTGATTTCCCCAATCAAATAAAATCCAAAGTGTGCATCTACATTCAGCTTGAGCTGGCCACTTGGTGTAAATCGGTCTACGTAATACTCTATATCTAATTTGTATTGACTAATTAAGTCTTCAATAGGCTGATATCTTTTTCTTGGAACGTTGCTTAATTTAAAACCTGTCATTTAATGTCTACTTATTTTGTTGAGTTATTTATTGTAATCATCCTAATACCTAAAAGCTCTACTTTCATATTTATTCTCTGTTCATTAAAAATGAATTTTTACCTTTTAGTTAAGTTGTCTTTTAGATTTATTAATCAATGGGTAATTCCTAAACACCAAATATGTTGTTTTCTCTCAACTCTGATCTGTTTAATTTTTCCGGCTTGCTTGTGCAAGCTCAATTTCTATTGATTTAGTCATGTCCTAGTTTTATTTTTTCAATATAAGTAATAGAGAACTGGGACAAGTGTAAATGGTGAAAATTATTTGATTTTTTATTATTGAAAATATTTATAAATATAAGTTACTAATAAAACATATTTTTTAATCCCTTTCCTATTTGTTTTAATGTATATAAAACATAAAAACCAATAAAAACATATATTTATATCGTTGTTTTTGTGTTTTTTTGCTGTTAAAGTAAAGTTACTGATTCGATATTTTTATTGAAAAAGTTGTAGGCAGGGTGTGTTAAATAGTAACTAAATTAAACTTTGTTTAAATTAGCTACTATTTAACAGAAAGTATGCCTCTGCATACATTCGATATTCTGCTCCGGCAGAAATAATAAATTAATAAGACGAGTTCTTATGGATAAATATTTAAATAATTAAGGTAAAGATTTAAAGCTCGTCATAACCCATAAAAGGTAAAGGTTATGACTAATAAGATAAAAGAAAATTTCAATACAAAACGAAAGTTTAGCATCAATGCGAAAGCTAACAGCTCTGAATATCATATTTTCCTAGCTGCATTCGAAAAATCAGATTACAACACCCTTGGCCATTTTGCCCGTGATTTAGTTATTAAAGGCTCGATCCAAATGGGTAAGCCAACTTTATATAACCCCGCTATAAATAGAGAAACTGCTATCCGGTTGTTTGAGGACATGAATAACTTAAACCAAACAGTTAAGCATTTAAATAAATCGGCTACTGGTTTTAAAAAACTAAACGAAGAAGAACGTTATCAAGAATTAAAAAAAGCAATGTTATTTGTTGCTGACATTGGCCATGGGCTTCGGGTTTGGGCATCCTTTTTAAGAAATAATGATAAAGATAGGAAATCGATTTTGAATATCGCAGCAGTCACTTTATCTTTAAAAGAAGTGAATCAACTGCAAAATGTGATTAAACAAAGAGTTGATGATGAATAATGATCATTAAATTCATCCCACAAAACAAGGGAAATAATAGAGGGCGTTCTGCATCAATTATTAACTATATTGTAGGTAAAACTAAGCATAAGCATGAATCTCATAGTCATGAAATTACAAAAGAAAAAATTGATTATATCTGTTGCAGTAAAAATCTTGGTTTTACCGATCCTTTGTGGAAAGAAAAGGATGGGAGGCTTTATAAAATATCAGGAAAAGAGGCCGACCTATCTGAAATAAAGTTCGCTTTTGAACAATCAGAGTCAAAAAATATACGAGTACAACACCCTGATGAACATATCATTGTTTCATTAAGGGAGGGAGAGTCTCTTAATGATTATCAGTGGGAAGAACTAGCCAATGACTTAACAGAAGGTCTAGGGTTTAACGACCATAACTGGATTTGTTTCAAACATGCCGATACAGCGAATGAACATATTCACCTATTTCTCAGTGCAATTTCAAACTCTGCGCCTCATTTAAGATTAAATATAAGTCATGCGTATAGGCAAAGCGCAGAAATTCGAAACAAATTAGAAAATAAATTTGGTTTGTCCCATGATCATAATCCTTACACTGACCCACATAAGCCTGGGTCAAAACAGTGTCATTTTAAGCATAAAGTGAATGAAGTACGACGATGTATTGATTTAGCTATTAGTACTAAGCAGCGTTCACTACCAGAGTTTATGCAGGTGCTTCAAAGGAATGGTGTTGGTTGCTATGCGCAGCTGCGCAGAGGGGAAGTAATAGGCATTTCGTTCACCTTAGATAATGAAAAATTCAGGGGATCAAAACTTGGCATTGGATATAGCTGGAAATCCTTAATTGAAAGGGGAGTAGAGTACGATAAAGCTGAACATAGGGAAGAAGTGGAACTTCTTAATGCTAATGAAAAGTCTATAACTGGTATGCTAAAGCCATTCGATAAAAAAGTGACCATTTCGACCGACAAACATTTAGCGGCTTACTTCATTGATAACCGCAAAAACAATGGAAACCTCTCAAATAACATTCCTTCTTTATATGCCTTTTGGTTACGAGCACCACTAAATAAAATAGGAAAAACAAAGCAACAAATTGAAAGTGATGTTAACCAATTGAAGTTACTCAGGATTATTTTAGCAATATATTTTAGTTGGTTGAGAGAACGAAAACAGCAAAAATTATTTTTAGGAAGGTGTCTAAATCCCTATGTAAGTAGGATTGTAGAAAATGGAAAGCTATACTCAGCAATCATTGATAAATACAATAAACAAATTACTAATAATAGTTTTACTCTGATACCGGTTAACAATAATTGTAATTTAGAAGGTTCGGAACCTAATAAATTAAAAGTTTTTCGCCCAAAAAGAAAGTTAACTAACACAGACGAATTTACTTTTTAGGCAATCCATTGATATTCATTCTGCTTATATTTGTTAAAGACATTAAAACAATAGTAAAAGTGGTTGTTTTAATGTTTTTAACTGAGGGAATTAATAATGCTCTTAGTTGTGCAGTGATCAACTAATTTTATCGTTAAAGCCTCTGTTTCATTTTAATGCATTCAATAAAGCAGTAGAGCCATATTTCGAAGCAGAATCTTTCACGTCGTCGTATTTTATACTGCGAGCAAGACCTATTCCAAATATTGCGGATATAACATAGATGTAAAAAAAGGGTAAGCTAAGAAAACTCGTTGAGGTGAAATTGAACGTCAATGATGTAAACAGTGGCTCTAATTGTCGAGTAAAAACTAAAGCTAAAGGCAAGGTTAATATATAAATAAGACTTTTATAACTGCCGGTTGCTTTTTGGGATTTTAGTGAACTACCCCAGGAAACAAATATTAATGACATTGGCAGTGATACTAACATTATCCCAAATAGCGAGAGTATTTTTAAATTACTAATTAAATCAAACAACTTTCCTCCAACTTGCGCTAATAATTCAAATGTTCTTATTAAGCCCAAATCTCGCCATGGATTTTGATGGTCACTAAATAAATCTAATAAAAATAAAACGCAAATAATAGGAACAAAAACACCAAATGAGCCTGCAAACAGGTCTTTAAAACTAAGTTTATTTCGCTCAGTTTTTTGTTGTGTAACTAGCTTGTTAAAGCTGTCCTTGAGGGAGGTTTCTGCTTTATTACTTAGTAATTTAGCTTTATTTATAGTGTTATTTTGTAACTTGTTAAAGCTTAAGGGAGATAAAACGTCTTCTGCAAGCTTTGTTTCAAAAAGAGGTAATATTTTTTCAATATTAAAATTCACTTTTTTACTATTATATTCAGAGGCATACTCGACATAATCATCAAAAATGTAATCTAAGTCATATGGAGAGCTTCCTATAAATTTAACTTCTTTTCGAAGCGGGTCACCGGTTGGTGGTGTTATAGTTATCGTTTCGCTCGTTAAGTTTAACTGACCTTTAACTTTTCGGAACCAAGTGTTAGAACCTGTTTGTTCTATGTTATCGCTAGAGTTATTACTAAAATCGGCAAGGTTGATTAGCTGTTCATCACTATAATTAATGGACGTTTTATCCATCCAATCAAAGGCTCCTTTAGGTGTATCCCATGAAACCTTCGTTTTATTAGGTATTAGGTAAATTTTTGTTTCAACCTGACGAGTAACTTCTCCTGTTGAAGAGCATCTATTACAACCTATATAACCATTATTGCAAGAACAATCGAGGTATACCCTTTTGTTTATATAATCATCTCTTACGAAGCCTCCATTTCTATCTCTAACTGTTATCCGTTGTGTTTTAACGCGCAAAATATCGCCATGACCTTTGCATACGGGACATTGCACATCTCCATTACCTTTACAATCGTCACAAGTGCATGTGGCTCTGTAATAAGCAGAGTCTACTTCTTCTTTGCCTACTTTATTTAATATAGTAATAGGGGATTTTATAAAGCTTATGCATTTATCTATTAGCTCTTGGTTAGGGGATATCATTGAGCTGTTGAGAAAATCATTTACTTTTTCGTAACACTCATCAAAGCTGTTACAATTGGGACTTACTCTTCCCGCAAGTTCTTCAGCTTTTGGGCTGATTTCACCATCTAGCTTAAATTCAAAGTTAGCATCAATAGTTAGCTCATGTATACCATTTCTACTAAAGCGATTTAAATCATAATCTACTGGGATTTCATATTGATTAATTAGAGTTTCAAGCGGGGTAATTTTAATTTTCATTACGTCTTTTGTAAAAAAATTTGATTTTGTCATTTTATAATTCCATTTTCGTTAATTCTATAAAACTCTTTTTGATATTTTTGTTTAGCTTGATAACAGCAGCTCCATCGCATCCTTAGGATAATTAATGTTTATACTGTATTTTGTGTCGTAAGAGTATGTGTCTTAGGATACACAAAATCCATCCCTGAAAATCTTTGATTTTTCAATGTTTCCAGTTGGTTAATCGTAATATAATTAAATAAAAATTGCAGTAAATTAAATGATAAAGCAAACCGGTAAAGATCCTAAGTTTTAGATTTATTATTTAATTTCATAAGCACTGAATTACAAACTTGTTATTGCCATATTAAAAGCTTCAACAAAGCGCTGAGCATCAGGTAAAGCTCGGTGAATGGTAGAAGGGACAATAGCATCATAACTTTGTTTAAAATTATGTGTTTTACTTTCCCCTAAGTATTCATATAAATAGCGAATATCAGTTAATGAAAACATCACACCAACATTTGCTGCTTTAAATAGTTGCGTAAGCCAAACACCGTCGTAATCTAGATCATTACATAACACTAATTTACCGCTTAATGCTTCATTCAGTGAATTAGCTACAACAAAAGGGGGAATGCCATGTTGTGCTAGCATATCTTGTGATATTTTATGGATTGAAGATTCTGCATCAGAGCACCATAAGCCGTCATTTATCCACTCATCTGTTGATTTGATAAGGTATGAGTTCCTATCCCCCGTAGAGGATACGTATGCCACCTCTATTGGATAAGACTCATGTCCTAGACCTGAAGCTTCAATATCTAACATAATAAATTCATCCAATAAGAAGTTATGTTTATTTAAGTTTATGCGTAAAGAGGGATCGTATAACTTCATTTTTATCTCCTTAGTTAGTGAATAAATCCAATTGTAGCGTTAACACTGTAGCTTGAATTAATGATATGTGTGATATCACTCGGTAATACACTGATAGGCTTGTCATTATTGTGGGATCTAACTAAAGCTCTCTTAATACCAGAAATTATTGTTGTTTTGGCATCTCGTGGTGTCATAGTTCTTAACAAAGGGGTTACTTCCAGATTTAATCCTTCAACAAACAGTTTGTTAATCTTCTTTTCAGTAAGAAATGATCTATAAATTTCATTACAAACATCATACATTTCATCGGGGTTAGGGGGTAATATGTTAAAATTAGTTAATCTTGATTTAACAGCAGGCAATAAATTTTCAATATTATTAGTTGTTGTAAAAAATAAAATTCCACTGCAATCCATATCTAAATCTAAATAGCGCTCCTTTACGCATTTTTTTTGTTCATAATCAAACAGCGAAAGAAGTGATGGAACAATAGAATACTCCCCTTCGTTTTTCGCAAGACACAATTCATCTAACAAAACAATCGGCTGGAAGGTGTCAGTTTTAATTAATAATGCTTTTGCAATTTCGCCTATGCTTGCGCTCTTAAACTGCGAACTGCCTCCTATAAGATCTTGTTTGCCAGTCATAGTGGCAATGGAGGCATCATGAAAATCTAAACCAAGGACTTTACATAAGGTCTTTACAAAATAAGTTTTACCAATGCCAGGAGGACCATTCAAGTTGATTATGGGAAACTCTATTGGTAACCCTGCATATAAGGATAACTTTAGGGAAGCATGTACTTCTGAAATCACATTATGGAAGTTGGGGAATAACATATACATTTGCTCAAATGAAATCATCATCTTTTCGTCTGCGATAAGAACTTTTTTTTCATTTCCTTTATTTAAGACTTCCTGAACAATATTAACGCCATTATCATTGTTACGAAATATCAACTCAGCTTCTAAATCAGCTAAATTGAATACTTTCTTAGTTGTATATACCTTAGTTTTTAGTTCAATACTTTTTTCACTAAAAGGCAGGTTACCTTTAAATATTTCACATGTTCTTATTATCTTTTTTACCGCCCTATATGCTCTAAGGTACAATAACTCTTCTGCTCGGTCTTCAATACGTTTTCGTTCTTTATCTGATTCAACTTTATTTAGTGTTTTATAGAACCCTAAGTATAGATATTCAAGCCTTTTGACTTTCCCTTTAGCATGCCGTTTTTTATCAATACTTAAAAGGCTAAACAAGTATTCTTGCTGTTCATCATTTAGCGGCAATAAAACTCTGGCTAACAAGGTTGATGAAATATTACATAAGACAGGTTTGGTGATGTTTTCATCAAAATTGACTAATTTATTTAACTGTTGCATCGTTAATTCATAATTTGATAACTTTTTTTCTTGCATAAAAAACTCCTCTAATTGAGGAGCTATTGAATCATGCTAAAGTGTCTTTTTGATCATCAGTATGGCGTATAATATTATTAATATAAGTATAATCTATCGAAATGAATCTAAGTTTTGAATAGAGCTGGAGTCATACTCTTTATATAACTGATATTCCCAATCATTTGCATATTGCTCGTTCAGGGATTCAAATTCCTTTAATAATGATTTGCAATGTGCTGTTTTTGCGAATCTTTCTATTAAACCTTTCACTTCACTAATAGCTTTATCTGACTTTGTGCTACAAATATAATTATAGAAAGCATTAATTAGAGTTAAGCTGTCACATCCTTTATTTTCTTCTATAGCATTCTTTATCATAGACTCCATTAGATCAGAATTATCATAATCGATATCATCTGTATCTATTCCCATTTCTTTGAAATAAACTCTGTCTAAATAGACAATAGCTTTTTTTCTATCAGATATGGGATCAGAATCAATGAAGTTACTGATATGGTTACTTAGAATATCCCACAGTTCATTTGATAAAAGTACAAAAACGTCAGGTTGTTTTATGATATTATCTGGCGATTCTTCGTTGCCAAGTGAAACCTTTTGATGCATTAACATCATATGCTCAAGAATATCTAATGTAATTTTGGGCGAAGTATTTTTATTATTAATTTCTTTTAAAAATAATACAACTGGTAATATTTCCTTTTTAAAACGAGTACTAAAAGCTATTAGTCGCATAACTTTTGATGAAAAACTATGATAACTAAGTCTGCTTACCACTAACCCTTGATTTTCATCGGTCCATAATATGAAATCCTCTCCCCAACCAATATTTACTTTCAATTCAATTTTAAGATTAGATAAACTTTCATCATAAAAGTGTTTTTGATAAGTATCTGTGAACCTTTTATTTTCTGGCAAAAGAAAAATATCTTTTTTTGAAAGTGGTTTTCCCCATAACTTAACATTTGACGATACCTCTAGTGGCTTATAGGTTTCACACTGAGATAAGAAAAAAGAAAAATAACTTGGACTTTCAATGGGGTCAAAAACTATAGGATCACCATCATCCCAAGGTGGGCTTGATTGCAACTCTCCAATATCAACCACAGTATAACCTTCGAATGAAGGACTGAGTGCCTTCAAAATTTGATGAAGAAAAACTAACATTTTGGGCGAGTAATGGCCAAGATATTCTCCTAACTCACCAAGTATTGTTGAAATAGCAGGTTTGTTTGGTACTAGATTATTATGTTCATAAGTTTGACAAAATTGCATTTTATCAAATTCATATTTATATTTTTCCAAGAAATCTATTTTGAAATCTTTTCTTTTAGCTATATCAAACCCTATATATAGAATAATAAAACTTTGAAGTAAACCAAGGTATAATTCTTTCTTTGCTGTATTTACCTCCTCTATAGTTACATTCTGGAAGAGCAACCTTAAACTCGGGCAAATAACGTAAATTGACAATATAGCCAAACTGAAAATATCATCTTGAGTTGTACATTTTTCTGCGCTCAAGGCATTAGGAGAAGAGAATAATAAACTTGAAGCTCCTATAGAAGTTTCACCCTTTTGTGTTGCTATTCCAAAATCAGTTAATTTAGGGGTACCCTGTTCATCAATAAGTATATTCTCTGGTTTAATGTCCCCGTGAACAATCCCATTTTTATGAATGTTTTCTACTGCATCACATATACTATAAATGCAATTCAAACTAAATTGAGTGCGAGGACTTAAAGTGTCGAATCTCGTAAGTTCTGATAGTAATGATTGTTTCAATGTTAAGCCGTTATTAACTTCTTCCATGATCAGTGCAAAAACATATTCATGGTCATCAAAAACATCTATTATATTTAAGAGACAGTCTGTACTCGTAATAAGTGAATTCGCAGGTAGCTTAATTAAATCATAAACTATAACAACGTTTTCATGTTGTGAGTTTCGCATAATTGCGGCTTCTTCAATTAAACGCTTTGATACTTCTTCTGATGTAAACCAATGTGGAATTAGTTTAATAGCAACGTTAGTGTTAAACATTAAATCTTTTGCTTTATAAACAACTCCAAATGCTCCATGACCTAGAGAAGAACCAATTGAGTACCGATCATTATTAAGAGAAGTTAAATTACTTAGCACTTCAATTTTGTTTTTAAGTTTATCTTCAAAGGATTTATTAAAGTTAAAGATTATTTTAGGAAAAGTCAGGTTACTTATTTTTTTGAAAAAATAATCCCGCCAAGTATTTTTTATATGGTTACGAAGTGCCTTTCTATTATCTAAATACTCAAGCTTCTCTTTTTTCGAAGCTAAATTTGTCTTATTTAAAAAATCTTGGATTAAGCTAAATACAACTAATTCCTTTGTATCAACGCCTATAAATGTATCCCAAAGGTTTGCGAGTTTTTTAGTTGAAGTAAATGTAACGAAATCCCATAATTCAATGTCGTTATTTTTTAACAGCTTTTTAACCTGGTTATTTGGCTCATATTTAAGTGTGCCATATTCAAGATAATCACTTAGATTTGCATCATTAATAGAGTCTTTAGTTTCAAATTGAGGAACTTGCTCATGCCTATTTAGATTTTCTTCAAACCTATTTCTTCTATTATCTTTATCTTTTTTCTTGCCAAATATGAAAGATTCAACTGAAGCTGGCTTTTTAGAATAACTAATAAACATCTTAAAGCATTCATGTACCCAGTTTTTAAATGATAAATCCTGTTGAGTATATATATTTTGAGAAATAAGAAATGTTAACCAAAGTTTAAAAACAGTAAATATCTCTTTTTGATAGTTTTCATATTTTTTTTCTAAACCATCTTTAAAGTTATCTCCTAGCGACATACCCAATAAATAGTTATTAAACAATTCTCTATATAAACAGCACAATTCCTCCTGTGTTGCTTGTTTAATAATGTCGGCCCCCTCAATGGGAGTATTAACACCTGTATGGATAATTAATCTTAAAATCACTCTAGAAATCAACTCTCTATATTCTGAGTGATTTTCATTTGAGCTAGTCCAAGAATTAGAAAATGTAAAAGCAGTACCTAATTTAATTTCATTTTTATTTTCAAAACTAGCACATGCTTGCTTAATTTCTGACATTATATCTAATTTAATATGACTCTTGTTCTTGCCTAGGTATTTAATCCCTTTATCTTCAATTAATGCTAGTTGATGATCATTGGTTGATTCGTTTATAAAATATAGTTGTATACGTTTTAGACATTCATCCAAATTTAGCTGTAAAAAAGATGCAACCGCTTTATTAGAAATTAATTTTGAGTCTTTCTCTAATAACGGCTTGGCATTTAACCTGTGTGTTTTTTGCAGCCATAGTCTATCAATATATTGCAGGTAACTATTAAGTTGATCATGTTCACTGAAAGCTAGAATTGCTGAATAATTTAATTGAGTAAGATTTTCTTCTACGACAAACAATTCACTTTCTACAGTTGAAAACTTAATTAGTTCTTCTATTACATTGTGTTTATTGCATGAATCAAATGATCTAATAGATTTTTTACTTTCATCTGCTGTGTCTGCCACTATATTCAGGGCGGCTGCAACAAAGGTATCTTTTTTCTTTTGACTACTTACAACGATCAAATTTTCTTTATTGAAAATACAAGCCAATTCTTGAAGTATTGAGAAGAAGTCGTTTTCTGGTTTAGGTAAAGAAAACTGATTTAGTATAATTTTAGGAAATTTAATACCACAGATAGGGATAACTCTATTAAACAGTATGTTAATTAATTTAATGAATTTATTTATTTTTTCTTTGTTGTTTGATTTTAAAACGCTTTTAGTATGCTCTAAATTTGTTACTGAGTTGAGGGTTGCTTTGATAGACGTAAATTGATGAATTTGATCTATTCTAGTCACAAATAAATTACTGTTTTTTAACTGAAGGCGACTTACCAAAAAATCTAATTGATTTTCTTTATGAAACTCCGATTGACTTAGCTCACCATGAATCCAACTAAGTGCTTCGGTTTGCTCTAGTGCTGTTATAGCTTTATCAGAACATTCAAATATTTTATTACCACGATATATTTCAGCTTCAAGGGTTATTAAAAACTCAATCAATACCTTGCATGAATCGAAATACGTAAAATATAAGCAAGCAGCATCAAAAATTTCGCTGTAAAGTGTTTCATCACTTCGTTTAGCTCCTGAGGACGATCTAAATTGTTTAAAAATGCTCAAAAAACATTTGTTTAATTCTTTAGCTTTTTTTCTATTATCTTCAGCATTTTTTTCTTCGATATCATTAATCAAACTACTCATTATTATCCTTTTAAATATTAATTAAACTAATAGATTCCAGAAGAGTGAAAGTTCCAAAACTGTATTTTTCAACCATGATGAATGATATGAAGCGAAGTGGTAATCTAATAAAGTTAATATATTTCATTAGTATACGATAATTAAGGATGAAAATATAATCAAATCATATTAAAGACAATACTTCTATTTTTTCTGATTTTTTCAAAGGGACTTTTCAGAATATACCTAATGATAATCCCAGCAACACTTTTAGTATATAAACTTCAAATCAGTATTAAATGTATCGATTTATGTAGTTATAGGAAACAACATATGAAATTATTTACCAATAACCTTTTATTCTCTCTAACTGCGATCATCACACTGTCTGCTTGTGGCGGTGGAGGCGATGAAAGTTCATCTAAAGCGAGTAACTCAAACACAGGTAGTTCTAATAACATTACCATTGCTGGTAGTTTTAAAAGTGCCCATGATACAGGTAAGTTCTACTCAACTGAACAAATGCCTAGTTATCAACAGTATGGGGAAAATGCTAGACACTGCTATCAAAGTTTTAACGATTACTACTTTGAAACAGAAAATACTCTTATATTTGGTAATCCTGATTTACCTGAAAGCGACTTTAAACAAGCTGCTCAATGGGTTGAGAGCAATCTCAATTCTGCATTAAGTGCTATGGCCATATCAAAAGGTGAATACTTTAGTAATCGTTACGGTATACGACTAGATGGCTTAAAGCATATTAGGAACCAGCTAAGCTCGAAATACTATGACAATTATAATTACCCAAGTAACTTTGCCACTTTAACTTATGAACAGCAAATAGATTGGGCCACTAAAACGGCAAAGTCATTAACTAATAAAGAAGCCGCCGAATTACTAATAAATGATCCTTACTCTCCTTTTCAAACAGAAGAACAAGCGCTTTTACAAGATAAAGTGTATGTCTGTTTACATGAAAAGAGTACAAGTAATGGCTGGGGTGAGGGCAGTTTAATAGGGATCAGTATAGGTGCTCCTTCTATTGCTACTCCACATGATGTTGAAAAGCTCATTCAGCATGAGCTTATTCATACAATTCAGCATGCATTAACTGCCAGTTTTGAAGGAATTGGCTTACCTCATTGGTTTACTGAAGGCCAAGCTGTAGCTCTTAGCGGAATGAAGGTTGCTAATAAGTCTACTCACAATGAATATGATCCGACACTAGTTGTTAATTATCATGATCAGTTTGGAGAACAAGCTACAGCATATAATCATTACGGACTAGCCTATCAGTATTTAAAAGACGCAAATGGGCAATCAACGATTGTTCAGATGCAGAAAGAAATTAAAAATATTACCTATGACTTTTCTAAACAACTGAATTCATCATTAAAAGAATACCATGGCTACGTTGAAGTATTTGACAGAACCATGAAACAAAAAAATGGGAATATATTAACAGTTTTTGAATATAGAGATTACTATCACTCTTTGCTTGATGTGTATTAGTTAAGTGTGCGCAAAGTCATGAAAAACATAGTGTTTTATTTCTGTTTGAGCTAAGGTTTAAACTGCTATCAAATAATCTCATTAAATAAAAAGGTATTAAATTTTGAAAAGTAATATAACAAACAATAGTAAAAAGCCGATTATTATTCCTAATATCTGCGCGTTAATCTTATACGTTATAGGTTATTTTTTAGCAATGACATTTGGTGAATACTTTATAAGTAGTGACACAAACCCCATTGTACACATAGTGATTATTATTATTTTCAGCCTACTTCTTCATGCCATAACAAAAGGGGAGCACCTCAATGATGCAGGGGGGGGGATGGCAATAATTTTTTTAGGCGCGATTATCTGGGGACTTATCGTCTGGTTCTATGATGAAAACAGTATTTTTAACGCGTTTATCAATATATTGTTAACTGTGGTGATGTTCCACACCATAATAATGAAAGTAAAAAGACTAATAGAAAAACAAATAAAATACCTCGGATACCCTATCATTATTTCTTTAATTGCAGTGATCAGTTTTGTACTTGTTAAAAAGCATAACAATGAAAATCCAACGGAAGGCAGCATGTCAGAGTTTAAGGCGGTATACCTATCGAACGATCGGAACACTTTTGGGTATATAACGACTAGAGAAGCATTTGACTACCATCTACTTGATTTACAAAAAACTGTAACTGTTAAGGTTTATGGGTTCTATGGAATCAAAAAAGATGGTGATTATGAGCAGGGAAAGGCAGTGCTGCTTAAAGCCCCTTGTACATACTCCACGGGCTTGTTTTCGAGTAAAAAAGTTTTGATAGACGATTGTCCTTGGTATGATGGAGGAGGAAGGAGGATGTCAGATTTGAAAGAGAGTGCCTATAAACAAATTCAATATGAAGTTACTGGTAAAGAGCATTTCCTTTATTAAATAAAATAGAAGTGAAAAGCACCAGGTTCCTCTCATCCATTTACGTTTGAACATAAGGTGATAAAGACTTTTATTACCTTATGTTATAGGGAAAAAATAATTCGTAGCTGTATGCTTATTTGGATTGCCTAAGTACTAATGATTTGAGAGTGAAAAGTTATTGATAATAGCTTAAGCAGAGAGTAAATACATGATAGTTCATATCATGTATTTACTCTTAAATTCTTTTTATAAAATCCTAAAACTAGGGAGTTACAACGACCCATAGGGTATTAGCTTGCAAAAGCAAGCCTGCGTATTTACTAATAATTATTGCTGATAATCTAAAGTGCAGAATAACCGCTTAATATACTAATCAATAAATAGCCTTTGAAGGAATTAGTATGTTAAAAATTAAATTTAATCAATTAGCCAAAAATGTCGTTGAGGCTATCTAAAAAGCTGGAGAAATAAGTTATGAATAAGTTAAATAAAACAGAAACGAAAACAGTAAGCGTGGAAATATCTGAAGCATTGCTATGCCAACTTGCTTGGGCTTTTCCTTCGGGAACTAATGAGCAAAAGGTTGATTTTTGTTTACGAAAAACAGTAAAGGAATCTCAAAAAATAGAGGGAATTATTTACCCTGAAGATATCTTGCCATGTAAATCATTTGAACATGTAGAAGTTAAAACATAATACGTAATTCAATCCAAATTGCAGTGCCTGAAATATAATCTTTAAACTATACAAGGATAGCTGATGAAAGAGACAAATAGTAACAATGAAAGTGAAGTAGCGTTAGGCGCAATGATTTGGATTGCTATTGGAGCCATGCTTTATTATTTTGGTGTGTTTGACGAATATATTGCCAAGTACCAAAAAGAAGCTGAAGTTAACAAGCAGCATATAAATCAATTACAACAAAAAATTAAAACGAGTACTTCAATTAAGGAAAAGCTTACTTATATAGAAAGAAAGGTAAATGATTCATGTGAAGACTTTGCGACGAAACTGCATAAAAACAAACATTTTGAAATAGCCCAAAGAACAAGTGTGGAGTCATTTACGTTAACTTCTTTGCAAAAAAAAGGCTCCAATTTAACACCATTCAGAGGTTGTGAAGTTGCAGGTATTAATTTAACCGATAAAAAAAACACCAATGCACTTATTATGCAATGTGAAACCGCAGGTCCAAATTACCTTTCAAAAGGTGTCACTATTTCATGTCTATTGGATGCGAACCTGCAACCTAAAAAAATTCATATTCTCAATGCAAAACTCACGCACGTATTAAGCGGATTAGGTGATGTGGGAAACAAACATATCCCTTCGATTAGTAAATTCGGAAATATGTTAGGTCAAGCCGTAACAGGAAATGTTAAGTTTAAAATTTATAAAGATCAGTATATTGAATTATCATCACCAACAAACTTTGTACAAGGGTTAACTAATTTAGTATTTATGCAAGAGTTGGTAAATGTTAATCAAGAAAAGTTAAGGAAATATCAAGCAGAGTTAAAACTTTATCAAGATAAAAATTCTTGGTTTTAATCTATGAGTTAATCTGTAAGTTATTGACACATTTAATTCTGTCTTTTTTGCTCTATGGTGCTTTACTCTACAGTTTGATGAACAAAAAATAGTGTTATATTTTTTGGCTATGAAGAGTTTTCCACACATAAAGCATTGCTTATTTTGTGCTTTTTTTAATTTTATTAATTAATATTTCTGGGGTGCTGTTTGGAGTGAAATGACTTAACTCCTTTGTTATTCCCCCCTGACACACTCCTCACGCCAATAACTCAGGTGTAATTTCACTATCAGGGAAGTAATATTTCCAGCCAGTAGAGCATATCCAGCACCAGCTTCCCGTAGTATGTGTAGAGTCTTTCCCTTTCAAATAACCTCAGGGTTTAGTCTTATGATGTCGCTGAACATGGTGCCCATATTCATGTATGACAGTCCCTAGCAAAGCAACTTTATTTATGGGATAAATAATACCGTTTTTCAGTTTCAATAGTTTATGGCTCTCGTTAAGCGGTATTTCGATCACTTGGTGTTTCTCTTTGTATCTCGCCCAATAACTGCCATATCCACTGTAATTACCTACCATAAACTTAACCTCACCTAACTTACAATCACCCCATATTTTAATGGATAATAGTAATTTATGATTCAATAGCTCCTCAATTCGAGGAGTTTTTATGAAAACAACAAATAGAAATAACCAAACAATCACATTATCTACAACACCAACTCATTTTGAAAAGCTAAATGAGTTTTCAATCGCTGTATATACACTTAATGAATCTCCGATTCATCAATGAAGTCACTATATGTATTTATTTGCTTAAACATCCTGATAATCACAGGAACACTTTTCCCCCATATTATAAATACCACTAGTTTGATGAACGATTTTGTTCATTACATTATTAAAAGGATTAGCATGAATAAATATATCTTATTATTAGGCTTTTGTTGTTTCAGTGCATCGGCATCAGCAACCAATGTTGTTATTAAATACAATGATATTGAACAAGATAATAAAACAGGTTTTTTTGATAGAAACAGTAGAATCTCAACCGCTAGTAACCCAGGTGAAACTGTCGGTGAAGCTAGAAGATATGCATTTGAATATGCAGCAAAGATTATTGAATCTCAGGTTTATAGTGAGGCTGATATTATTATTTCTGCTAATTATGCGCCTGCGGGGAGCTTTACTGCTAGCACTCAAACAAACTTGTATACCCACACAGAGACTTATAATTACGATGACTTTGGTATCTTAAAGGATGGAGTTAAATACAACCCTTTAATTAGGCGCATGCTTCAAAATGATACCAGAGACCAGCAAAAACATTATTCTGATGGCTACATGCAATTCAATTATAAAGGAGCTAATTATGAGATTGCTAATGCCGAAAGTGAAAATGCTGGATTTGTTAACTTAGTACTTCACGAGATGGTTCATGCATTAGGTTTTAATAATAGCAACTGCTACACGTTAACTTGTGAATCAGACAGTCCAAGTCAATCATCGATGAATATCTATGTTGATGCTCCATATGATAGCCCTTGGGATGAGATGACATTAACTGACAAGCAAACTGCTGTAATTGAAGGTGATAAAGTATTTTATAATGGTGGAGCTGCTTTACAGGAGTACATTTCACTAAATCTAGGTACTGGATATGGTGAACATGGGATCATGCTTCATTCTGAACCAACAAGTTCTGGAGATATTAGTAGCCAATCATTAGGGCATATTTCAGCAAATGTTGATTCCGTAGAGTTAATGAAATCTCGTGTGGGAAACACACTTAGTATTGGTGCTGCCGCTTATTATCTTTGTGATATTGGCTGGTGTCGTAATACTGGTTTTGTAACAGACTTCAAATTAGAAAATAATTTCCCTGATAAAATTCTACCTAGTGAACCTACTAATTTAGGATATACAGTTTCAAACCCTAATGACCATGCTCTTGAAAACGTATTCTTAACCGTAAATGTTTATGATGCAAACTTAGTTAACGCTGATAAATTAAGTAGTAATTGCTCTATGACAGAAACTGTTATTAGCTGTGATATTGGCAATTTAGAGGCATTTGGTGAATATGCAGTTGATATTCCATTTGTAGCCGAAGACGGTAAGTATAAAGTCTTATCTAATGTTTATTCTAATTCTTATTTAGTTGATATTGATGGCTCTAACAATGTTCATGCAACTGTTATTACTGTTGGAGAATTACCTTTTCCTGACGTAACGATTGTTAGTGAGTTTACATTTGAAGAAGAGTCTCAAGTAAGTATTAAACCTACTTTTGAAGCAAGTTCAGCACTTTCTTTTAACTGGCAAGTAACTTCATATGATGGAACATCATTTGAGCTGAGTGAAAATTCAGAAACAGGCGAAGCAACATTTACAGCGCCATCTATTGATGAAGATAAAACGTTAACATTAAAGTTAATTGCTACATTTGATGACAGAACTGAAGAATTTGAAGTAACAGTTTATATAACAGCCAAATCAGATAGCACAGATACAAACACAGGAACAGATACCGGTTCAGGGGCAAATAACAACTCAGGAACAGAGAATGGTTCCACCTCAAATAACAATAATCAAACGATTTCACCTGATAGCAATGATGAATCAAGTGGTGGTTCGTTCAATTTATTCTTTTTATTGATTATTTTCAGTGCTCTTGTAAATAAGCACGTAAGAATATCTAAAAGTTAATTTTCAAATTATCACTATTAAAAACAAAATTAAAAAAATCCAATAAACGATATGGAGTATGTTGTATGTCGAAATTAAATAAAAAATTACTTTTATCTACAGTGAGTGCTTTAGTTCTAGGTGCTTGTGGAGGAGGTGGTGGAAGTGATGAAGCTAAAACAGTAACACCACCGCCAGTACAGATAACACCAACGCTGAGTTTGTCGGTTGATCAATCCAGCTTAACGATAAATGAAAATGAAGAAGGCGTTATCGTATTAAGCACCACATATAACGGGCAATCAACTATTGATTATAGCGTTTCTTTTTCTTCTGAAATAGCAGGAGTAAATGCTGAGATCAATGACCAAAACTTGCAACTAACTATTAATGAACTTGAAAATGATCATGTCACAACGCTAACGATTACAGCGTCTTCAACTGCTGATAACTTATCCGCAGAACAATCAATTGAAATAAACCTTACTAATTCTTCAGTAGTGGAGGTAATTGATGAGGTTGAACTGTGGACTGATACTGACGCCGTTTTCAAATTTGATGATTTTGATCCTGCTCTGTTACCTACTATTTATGCTAAAGCAGCTTATTTCAATGGTGCGTTAACAAGTATTGAATACCAAACAAAAGTATCAGATTTTACTGCGATAAAAGTAGAGGTAAGCAATCAAAAATCAGCAGAAGAGAATACCTTGTTATCTATGGGAATCGCTGACTATCAAGGAAATTCAATCACTGAAACTGAACTAATTACTTTGCTAGACAATGTAAAGGTTTTAGCTAGTAGCGAATATAACAAGCTAGTAGGCAAAGTTAACGAGTTGGCAATGCTTACTGGTGAAATTGTACCTACATTACCTCTCGATACTTTTGGTTATGTTGAAGCGTATGGCGCTTTCTCTGGCATTATTGGTGTTACAAGCATGGGGACTTTTGTAGAAGCTAAGTGGCAGTTTTCTGAGCAATATCAAATTTTAGATACGTTAATTCCTACACTTGGCAATACTAACGAATGTTCAGCTAACTAATTAAATAAAAAGGAAAATAATATGAATAATTACATTTTATCTGCATTGGTTAGTTTGATTGTGTTTAATACTGTACTTGCTGAGGAAGTTACCTTAGTCGTTAAGGAATATGATAGCGATAAATATATAAAATTAGTAGTTGATTCAAGTGAAGTCGATGCAATTATCGAAAGTGAAATATATCAATCAGTTGAAAAAGATATTTGGGTTAAATCACCAGCACCTGTCATCAAAAAACGTGTAGCTAAATCTAGCCCCTCAACTCCGCCAAAGTCTAGAAGTAAAAGTAGCAGTAATGTTCAAAGTACTGATCAGGAAGTACCTAATGATCCTGATTTTCAATTTCAATATTACTTCCAAGATAAGTCTTTGAATCAAGGTTCGAGTGAAATATTCAAAGCAATGGGTAAATCTGAACAAAACAAAAAATTACGCATAGCACTGATTGATGGTGGATTTGAAGATCATGAAGATATGGAATGGGCATACGGCTATAACTTTTTTGATCATTGGGGGGAGGTTAGAGGGCCTGAATACAGAGATTTAACCGATGAGCAAAAAGAATGCTCTGGTGGTCACGGATTAGGTGTTGCTTCAATTATTGGTGCGAAATCTAATAATGGAATAGGTATATCTGGGGTTGTTGATGCTGAAATGATCGCATTAAGGGCTTTATCTTGTGGGATAGGTCCCTTATCAGGTGTTGCCGAGGCTATTCTACATGCAGCTGGCGCAGAGGTTGATGATATACCTGCAATTCCAAAAGTAGACCTGATTAATATTAGTATCAGTGGAGAGCTTGAATCATGTCCATCATACCTTCAAGATGCGATAGATTATGCTAATGATAAAGGCATTATGATTTTTGTTGCCGCAGGTAACCTTAATATTGATGCGAATGGTGCAGTACCCGCTCAATGCACGGGTGTTTTTGTAACTGGAGCAACAGAACAAGACGGTTATAAAACTAGCTTTTCAAATTTTGGCTCTAAAGTCGATGTTATGGCGGCAGGAATGGACGTCCTTGGCTATGCATCAAACGGAGTTACCGGTTGGTGGGAAGGGACTTCACAGGCTTCTCCTCTTGCACTTGGTATTGCTGCACTTGGATTACAACACAATCCTGATTTATCACGTGATGAGTTATTCACTTATTTAAAAGTAACAGCAAGCTCAATTCGAAAGGATGTACCTAGCGCCGAACAAGATTGCTCTAATGATCGTTGCGGCGCTGGATTGTTAAATGCTGACACTTTTATGAATTATGTGGTTGCATCAGCAAATGGTGGTGTTTTCAAATTACGCCATGCTCTTTCTCCTGAAAGCACATGTAGTCAAGAGTTATTCATATCAAACCTTGGTAATAAGTTACCAATCTGTCAAATGCATGAATTGGTCATTGCCGATGGCGAGGGCTTATCCACTAATGAAATGCACATAGTAAGAGTCGTTAAAGGTGAAGCAATGCTTGAAGAGAATGCTGAGTTCATTGTTAGTACTTATGAGAAAGTTGTATTACTTGACTATATTGATGTTGAAACATATGAATACGGTGTAAAGGTTTGCTCTGATGAATTGTGTAAGGCTCCAATCATAAAAATAGAGACTGACGAGGTGATTTTACCTTCGGCGTGCCAGTAACGCAGCAACATTGTAATATTCTTTCCCCCGCTTCGCGGAATACTCTATGTCCTAGTTTTGTTTGTTTATTATATAAAAATGAAAACTGGGACATAAATACATACTAATTTTTAACTGAGATTATAAGGAGTAAGCTTTTGAAGCTTATAAAATTAAAAGAATTTGGCTTTGATGCACTGGCTAATTTATACATTATGTCAAGAGAGGAAAGTGTAAATATGCTAATCGATACTTTGAAAAATATAGAAGAAGTTAATCAACTTAAGGCTTTTACCGAGTTGAGGAAAAATAAAGGATTAAATGATGTGGCCGGTATTATCAATAATTTAAACATGGAACTAGATAAAAATGGGAGCATTATTGTTATTTGATTCTTTTTATGTGAATTCGCTAAGCTAGTAATTATTAAAGATACAGCCTTTTATATAGTGAAACATCGAACGTTTATGACTGAAAAACTCTAGCTGATAAACCAAACTATACATTTGTTATTTAAACTTATAACTATTAAATAAATAGACTTTATAAGAGGTAGAGCATGACTAAAATGAATGATACTTACTATGAAACATTGCACGAAAAAGTTAGTAAGTTTGGCTATACAATTATGAGTGTTGTTTCTGATGAGCCAAGGTCACCTGAGCATGCTGCTTATTGTTACACCATAGGCTTATCAAATTATGGCTTTCCCGAAATTATGCTTGCTGATTGCTGTTACGACGATGTTGTAGAGCTTAGCGATATTTTGTTTGATAATGCATCAAATGGTTATGAATTCAATAAAAGCTTTGTAATAAAGCTGGCTGATACAGACGGTAAATTTAAAGCTATTGAATTACTAAAAGGCACAAAAGAAGAACTTACTGAGCAAGCAAAGCATTATTTTCATTTATTCAGACCTGAAGATAAAAACTATGATCTTATATATTTGGGGAAAGCTGATGAATTTGGATTATTTCCAGATGAAAAAATGTTTGTTGAATCTAAGCACATAAAAAAGCTGTTTTATAAGTTGAGTGAGCATCGAAATAAAGAAATAGCGAACCTGGTATTGCCACAACCTTCCGCTGTTCAATAGTTTAGTAAGAGTAATATGAAAAGTGAAATGGATATGAGTGAAGTACTTATCGAAACTTGTTTAGCAGAGGGACAATCGTCACATATTTGTTGTGCATTAAAGGGCATTAAATTAACGCATAAAATAACAGGGTTCTCTACTACTTCAACTAAAGAAAAATCTCAGCGTGCTAATTATTTAGCCGCGCTGGAGTTGTTAAAAATAAAGTTGGTAAAACAACGATTCGAGAATATTGATGAAGATGATCTAGTTGATGGTAAAGCATTTTTGCAAGAGCTTGATTCTGGAAAATATGATTAGCAACCATAATACAAGTACGCCTTTAAAATAGAAGTTGTGCTTATGAATATAAGCAGGATTTAAATAGATTGCATCTCACCTGATAAACACATAGACAGTTTTTTGCAGTATTATTTTCCAAATATTTTAGGTAATCATACCTATTAATTAAATTTGGTGAATTATGACAAGTTACAAGCCGTTAACGTACATTTGTATTGAAAATTATACTTCTACAATCCCTGAAAATTCAATTGTAGAAGAGTTTAAAGTACATCAGCTAAGCCAGTTAAAAGAATACCTCAACAATAGAAAGCCAACAGACTGTGTTTTGCTTATTGACTCTTTAAATAAGGAGTTAGTCTTAAACGTTGCACAAATAGCATTTAAGTTTTGCCTGAAATTTCAAGTTAATGGTTTTGAGTATGATTTTACTGAAGTCGGAAAGTCAGGTTTAAAAAACTACAAAGAGTTGTTGGTGATAATTGATCAAGCCAAAGACTTTTTTTTCTTTGAGGCTGTTCTTAATAAATTAGTGTTGTCATTATCTCGTTATGTACCAATTTTATTTAATGAACAAAAAGCTATTGAAATAGTATCAGCAGCTTTTTCTTTCAATCATCTGATACCTTTACAGAATAAAAACGAAACTGTAAAAGCAAAAGAATACGCAATTAGGCACATATCTCAATTTTTTTCAACAAGAAGAAGTAAAGTTAAAAAGTTTATTTCAGCTGAAGAGTCTCAAGGTGTTATAAGAATTGAATTAGACTTTAAAACGGAGTTAATAAGTTTTATTGCCAATAATCCAGGTGTTATTGTGTTGGATGGCTATGTTGGTTCCGGTAAAACTAAAGATGGCATCATCCCTTGCTTTGAGTACTTCTGTGGTGTTAAGCAAAAGCCAATCTTAATAACTCCCTATGTTGCTTTGACTCAAAAACTTATTAATGACGATAGAAATTATAAAGTTGCTCAAGAAAAAAATATTTTATCGCAGCAACCCGGTATTGCTTCTTGTGTAGACACAGTAACAACAAAAAGGGCATTTATTGAATATATTGAAATGAGTAATGTTGCACTGATCGATGAATATGAAGATTGTATTAATGCTTACACCCAGAAATCAAGAATTTCTGGTTCACTAACATCTAGAGTCATGGCAATAAAAGAGTTTTTTAAGCTTCTTAACAAACCTCAAGTTATTATAGCTGATGCATTGTTCAGTGATTTAAGCGCTAAACAAATAGTAAGGATGACAGGGAAAAAGGTCTATTTATTAACTAATACTAATACTCGGCTTCATGAAGCAAAAGAAATCAATATTATTGATGAAAGTCAGCATGTTGCTAATTTAATAAAAGAAAGAGAAGAAGTTAAATCTATTGCGTTATTTAGTGATGCAAGCCAACAGAAAAAAAATAAATCTTTAGCTTTGTTTAAGACCGTTACCGGTGGAAATAACGATATAGGTGAAAATGTAAATGCTAAATTTTTAAAAACTCAAAAAGGTAAAGACTACCTATCAAATATAGAGGAGCGTTTACATTCAATCCAAATACATCAATTTTCACCATCCATTACTTCTGGCCATAGCTTTGAAAGTGCCAAGATGGACTCCGTAAATATTTTATCAAGCAAAACAATATTACCAAATCAAGTAATTCAATCTGCTTCGAGGTTCAGGTTAAACAATCAAATATCATTATCTTTTAATACCCCATTCATGCCGAGTGATTATGAAATTGATATTGAAACTATAAAAGAAGGTCTTATTAGTGAGGAAATTGTTAGTAATAAATGGATAAAAAGAGATGAGTTATCAACTTGTAAGTTTTTTCATCTGATTGCTGAGCGAGTTAAGCATAATAATTTGATGAGAACTGATCATTGTAGTAACACTATTCTTATGTTTGAAATACTTGGCTGTAAAGTTAGCTACTCACTGAAGAATATTATAAGTAAAAAAAGTGGTAAAGAATCATTAGATAAAGGGGAAGAAGCAGTATCTGATGAAAGGCTAGAACGATTTACTGACAATGCTATTTCAGAGCTTACTTACCAATCTATTATAGCTAGAAAGCACTGGTGCTCACCCATAGAAGACCAAAAAAAAGAAGTATATGAATTCATCGAACGATATGGTCTTGATAAGCATCCTTTATTAATTGACCATGTTTTAAAGTATGACAACTTTGGAGAAGGGTATAAGCATTTAATTAATTATAACCTGCTTTCAGGAGAGGATGTTGATGGCTGTAGAGAGATGAAAATTAAACAATTACTTTTTAAAAAGATGATTGAAATTTTGAAATTAAGTTCTGATTCATTGTCTGAAATTTGGCCTGCAAGTGACTTAATAGCTTTAATAGACTTTTTTCAAAAAGGCATATTTATAATTGATGGTATACCAGAGCAGGTTTCAAGTTTATTAAAAGTTTTTCCGAACTCGAAAGTTTCAATTTCTCAGCCGCTAAGTACAATAAAGTCTATTTTTAAGAAAGAGCTTGGCCTAACGGTGAACAGAAAAAAAGGGTCAAAAATAGTAAACGGAGAAAGACCTTATCAATACTGGATTGCTAAGCCAGAAAGAGAAAAACTAATGCTCATGTCTGATGTTATCTCTAATGATCCTTATAGAAGCAAGTATGGTTATCTTAAGCTTTATTTAAATGATTTTCCGGACATTCCAAAAGAGGCAGAGTTAAGTGAAGAAGGAAAACCAAATACCAAAGAATTAGAACAAAAACTTTACTTAGCAAAATCTTGGGTGGAAGAACACTATGATTACCCCGTGGCGCTTGAAACATTAAAAGCAATTGATGAAAGCTCTCATTATTGCTAAGAAATAGTAAGGAATTCGAATAAATTATTATTATGCAGAAAAAGTTATATCGACTATTTTTTGAGCGCATATGTTCTTGCCCTGAGTCATCTATGGTTGACCTAATTATATGTAAAGTATAATATTATCTTGACTCATTAAGCACTAAACTATTATGAACATATTATTTCTGTGTACCGCCAATATTCAACGTAGCAAAACTGCCGAAGAGCTATTTCAAACATTTGATAAGGAAAATGAATATCGCTCTGCTGGGCTGAGTGCCAAGTATGTGGCTAAAGCAGGCTCTACTCTGTGCACAAAAAAGTTACTTGAGTGGGGGGATAAAATTTATGTGTTTGAACAGATGCATATCGAGCGTATACGGGAGCATACAGATGAAGCATATCTATCTAAGATCACTAATCTCAACATTCCAGACAATTTCCAATATTTTCAGCGTGAGTTAGTGCTCCTGTTATTAGAGCGTTTACAGATGATATGGGACTAAACCTTTTTGAAAGTCTGTCCTAAGTTCATGTTGTCATTATCTGCCTACTTTAAGGTAACCATTTCGGGCCGCCGCTAGCACCTAAGAAGTTAGTAAATAAATGGGGGGTGAAACCGTGTGTTAATAGCGCTTTTTTGGCGCTTTTTCCAGCATAAATATCGAGCATAAGTTTTGTTGTTATACGTATATAGTGTATTTTAACTCTGAATTAGTGTTATTAATCTACATCAACTGTCCGACTTGATTCACAACTTTAGGATAAAAAGAAAAATCAATGATATGCGAGGGAGTTATGTTTTCTAAATAATCACTAGCTATAATAAAAGAAATATCTGATTCAGAGTGAGTATTAATAATTTCATTCATTGGTTGTCCATCTAAACCTAAAATATCTAAGATCAGATCTAAAATATATATTTTTTCGGTTTTTCTATCTCTATAGCCTGAACTACTGTATAAACAGTGTTTAAAGACTATATCTTGATTAAAATTAGTCATGATTTTTTGTTTTAGATCTTCATTCCACGGTTTATTGCCCCACAAATTACATATAGTAGGATAAATATCAGGATGACGAATTTTACAAAAAATAAGAAAAATTATAAGAACTGAATAAAAACTTTCTTTATAGGTTAAGTTAATAGCTTGTAATAACTTAATAGCCTGTTCAATATCTCTTAATCCTGCCTTTGTAAATTGAGCCACTAAACCAATAAATATAACATTCATATTCACTTCTTTGTCATTTTTTTTATAACAATTATCAGGTAATACTGTTTTTAATTTACTTGCATCACTAATTTCTTTATCGAATAAAAAAGAACAATATATATAATGTTTAGGTTCTGTTAGTTGATACTCTTGATCAAAAAATCTGTTTAAGTACCTTTTTGATTCAAAATTATTACCATATACTGCATTAATAGAGTGGCTCAGTTGATGTGAGGCAGTAGCAATAATAAAGTACACACCTTTAACTTCAAATAGATGTTTAATTGTCTCTAACAGCTCAATTGCATAGTTAGGTCTACACCTGTCTAATTCATCTACTAAAATAAATAACGGTAATTTATAGTCAGTTTCAGCTGCAATATAATCAACCAAATCTTTTAAATTTACTTTAAATTTTTCGATAGAATCTTTTGTATTGATATGTTCTTTTAATGCAAATTCAGCAGCTTTTGTTGTAATTGATGATACAGTTTTTGCTACATCTTTTTCTAAATCTTTTGAGTATTTTGTTTTATCTTCAGGTTCATCATCGAATAAACCTTCAATCTGGTCAAATGAAGCTCCGACTAATTTTTTAGCTAGAAAACCAGCCATAAGGGGGCAGCAGAGTTCTTTAACTTTGATAGTTTATCAATAAATCCTTCACTAACCGTTCTTGACTTTGATTCATCTTCTTTAAGAAACGATGATAATGCATCATTAATTTCTGAAATAAACCCTAACATTGGTTTATCTGAAAAGTCGTTCTTCCATGCATCAAAATAAACAACTTTATGTTTCCTACCTGCTAGCTCTAGTGATAAGTTATTTAGAAAATAAGTTTTCCCAAATCCCCAGTCTGCATTGATGCTTAAAACAAAATTATCGCTGTGTCCTGCTGTAGTAATAGTGAATTTATTTATAAGATAATCACAAAGCCACTTACCTTCCGATTCTCTGTTTAATTTATCTCCAATCCATGGTTTTAGATTAGAACTCAGAGTATCATTTGATTGACTATTATTGGTATTTGCCATTAGTAAAATAAGTCCTTTTTAAATATAAATTTATTTCGGTGTTTGGCTTTACAAAGTAAACCATTTAGGCCCACCACTAGCACCTAACATTGAAGTAAATAGTGATTGTGAAAAACCGTGAGTTAAAAGTGTTTGTTGGGCGTTTTTACCCACATAAATATCAAGCATAAGTTTTTTCTAATGGTTATAGGTGTAAATCGTGATGACTTCGTGAGTTACTCGGCACAAACAAACTCTGATAAAGGTTAGTGGCGAAATCATCAGTCATACCTGAAACATAGTCGGCAATAACACGGTAACTGTTAAGGTTATTGTCTAATGCATATTGATAGCGTTTAATCGCATTAGGAGGTAATAAACGTAACGGATCTGAGGCTAAAGCTTCAAATAATTCCATCACTATTTGCTGACCTCGATATTCATGATGCTGAATTTCGGTGCGTTTTATTACAAAGTCATAAACGAAATCTTTGAATATTTGTAATGCTTGTTGTGCAATTTGGGGATGTTTAGCATTGTATCTCAATAGAGGCTCATCAAACTGTACATCAGCATCATCATTTAGATCAACTAATGTGATCGCAGTAATTAAATAATTAACTAAACCGCCGATGGCTTCTTTTTGCTGATACGTTTTTTGGCTAAACAATTTCGCAGATAAATCCCTCGTTAATTGTTGTAACCATTCATCATCGAGTTGTTGGAGTTTATCAATAACATGGTGTTCAAAGTCTTCTCGCCTAACAACACTGGTTACTATTGCATCTTCAAGATCATGAATACCATAAGCAATATCATCTGCTAATTCCATTATTGAACAATCAAGGGATTTATAAATGGTTTTGCTGTGACCTGTTTCTCGTGGACTCATTTGTTGAAACAAATGTTTATCGTTAGCGGATAGAGGCGCTAAAATCCAATTTAGCGTGTTAATATCATCTTGATAAATACCTTTAGGTGGATGCCAATCACTTGCTTTTAGTTGTCTAAAAGAAGGTGGTATAAGCGGCGTATTGGCTGAAGTTAATTGTTCAATTGTTTGTGGGTACTTAATTAGGCCTAACAATGTTCTGCGGGCTAAGTTCATTCCGTGACTTTCACTAAAGGGTTCTAAATGTGAAACAATACGTAGTGTTTGTCCATTACCTTCAAAGCCACCATGATCGCGCATCATAAAATGTAAGGCGACTTCACCACCATGACCAAAAGGGGGATGACCAATATCATGAGCTAAACATAATGACTCAATCAAACTCTCTTCACTAGGAAATAATAAATGACTGAGTGCTTTATCTTTTATGCGTAATTGTGCACTTATCCCGGAGCCTATTTGAGAGGCTTCTAAAGAGTGGGTTAAACGGGTTCGATAAAAGTCGCTTTGTCCGCTACCCATTACTTGAGTTTTAGATTGTAGCCGTCTGAAAGCTGCTGAATGAAGAATACGTGCACGATCACGTTGAAAAGGACTGCGATGATCATTTTTACGTTGAGCAACATGAGTTAATTGACGTTCAAACCAAATATCTGACATAAATACCTTAAAATTGAATCATTTATTAGCGCTACCAGGAATAACTGCTAAGATAATGATATAGTTTGGTTTAGCTAACAGCACAGCATAATTAGATAGTAACCATACCCAATTTTATTTTTTTTATCTAGAGTGCTTAGGAGCTAAGTTTGAATGCCATCTTGAAATGGGCAATAACCATATCATTAATTATTCCAATGTTGTTTGTTAATGGTTATACACAGTCTATTAATAAAACGATTATAACCGGCTTAAATAAGCCGCCATATGTGTTTGAAGAAACGCATACAGGTATTCAATTAGATTTAATCAGTGAAGCGTTTAAAGATTCAGACTTTGTATTTTCTTATATGCACATTCCATTGGGGCGAGGAGTTACTGGATACCAACAGTTTAATGCAGATGTATTATTAACCGTCCTGCCTGATTTCAAATTTCCAGAAATGCATATTAGTCAACCTTATGTCTTTTACCAAAATATTGCAGTGAGTTTACTTGAAAATGATTTTTCAATTAAAAGTATTGAAGATTTAGCCGGTAAAAATATCTCAGCCTTTCAAAATGCTAAAAAGTTCTTAGGTGATAAATTCGACAAAATTTCTACAAACTTTATGAGTTATCGCGAATTGCCAGAGCAGCAAAAACAAATTCAATCCTTATTTTTACATCGAACCGATGTCATTATCTTAGATATTAATATTTTTAAGTCTTATTTAAGACGATATGCAGACAGTGACTTAGCTAAGCCTTTCAAGGTGCATTATATTTTTGATGAAAGACCATATTCTGCTGGATTTAGAAGTGAAGCATTACGAGACACTTTTGATGCGAGTATTAAAGAAATGAGAGCAAATGGTACTTATCAGTTAATTGTTGATAAGTACCTTTAAATAATAGTTTTTATTAAGTCTTTTGAGTTATTTAAATATTGGCGATAAAAATAGCACGCTTAGGCGCAGGATAGCCTTCAATTGTTTTCGTGCTATCGTTAGGGTCAAGAAAATCTTGTAATGATTCAGTATCTATCCACTCAGTTTTACGCTGTTCTTCTAACGCGGTTATATCCGTATTTACGACTCTAATATTTTTAAAACCTACGCGTTTCAGCCAAGCACACATGGCATCAGCACTTGGTAAAAACCATACATTTCGCATTTTGGCATAACGCTCACCAGGGACTAATACCGTATTTTCGTCACCGTCAACAATAAGGGTTTCTAATACCAATTCACCACCTTTGGCTAACTGTCCTTTAAGTTGATAGAGAAAATCAATCGGTGAGCGGCGGTGATAAAGTACTCCCATAGCAAACACTGTATCAAAGGCTTGTAATTCAGGTAAATCCTCAACCCCTAATGGGAGTAAATTAACACTATCATCATTAATAAAGTGTTGAATTGCGTTAAATTGCATTAAAAATAATTGGGTAGGATCTATTCCTACTACAAACTGAGCGCCTTCACCACGCATACGCCATAAATGGTAGCCACTACCGCAACCTATATCTAAAACATAACGATTTTTTAACGGGCTAATATGATCTTTTAGACGATCCCACTTAAAATCTGAACGCCATTCAGTATCTATGTGTAAACCATGGATATGATAAGGGCCTTTGCGCCAAGGTTTGAATTTTTTTAAGAGATTTTCAATACGTTTGAATTCACCCTCACTGATATCTTCTCGTTCACCCGCTTTAACTTGTGTGGTTAAATCAACATTATCCACATTAGTTTGTGGCAACGCTTCTAAAGTTTTTTGCCATTGAGCAAATTCACCATGTAGGTTCTCTTTTTGCCATAATGTGAGTTGCGCAGGTAAGGTGTTAAGCCAATGACTTAAACGATTTTGTGCAATTTGTTGATAAAAACGGTTATATGAAATCATTTGATAGCGACCAAAGAAAAAAAGTTAAAACACTGAAACCAAGGCGCCATATGGCTAAAGCCAGCATCAGAAAGTCGAGTGATATGTGTGTCTAAACTATCAGGTTTCATCACATTTTCAAGAGCAGTACGTTTTTGTGCTATTTCTAACTCGCTGTAACCATTAGCACGTTTAAAGTCATGATGTAAGTCGATAAGTAGCTGATCACAAACAGGGTTTGAATTAGTGATTTTTTCAGATAATAAAAGTAATCCGCCGGGGTTTAAACCTTCAGCAATTTTATTGATTAACTGTCGTCGAAACTCTGGTTCAATAAATTGCATAGTAAAATTAATAACTACCATTGAGGCATTCTTTATTTCCACATCAAGGATATTACCTTCAATAATTTCAACGGGGGTTTTACCTTTAAAAGCATTCACATGCATTTTACAGCGATCTACCATTGCAGGGGAGTTATCAATACCAATAATATGACAATTATCCGCTAAAATCGCTTTACGCATAGCTAAGGTTGCGGCTCCTAACGAACAGCCTAAATCATAGATGTTTGAATGGTCAGTCACATACTGTTGACTGAGGCGTCCAATAGTATCAATGATAGTGTTATACCCCGGTACCGAACGAGATATCATATCAGGAAAGACTTCAACAACTTGTTGATCAAAAGTGAAGTCTTTTAGTTGAGATTGCTTTTTAGAAAATATTAAATCAGTGTCAGGCATGAATACAGTCATAAATTGATAATGTGAATTGCCGCTATTTTAACTGAAATAATCTTAGGATTAAATGCTACCGTTACTTGGATATCCTTTAGGACAATTGTTCTTGGCACAATATCGCCAACAAGGAGTGATTTCATTGCGGTAAAGTGAATTAGTTAGGTGACAATCTAACGGTTTGCTATATAATGTGCAGCATTTTTATCCTAATAGAAAATAGCAGCAAATAGGCTGTTACTTTCATCAGTTATCAAGGCAAATTAGTATGCGTACGCTTTATTGTGGTGAGGTCAACGAATCTCACATTGGTCAAGAAATTACATTGTGTGGCTGGGTTAACCGTCGTCGAGATCTTGGTGCCGTGATCTTTTTAGATTTACGTGACCGTGAAGGGATAGTGCAAGTAGTTTATGATCCAGATTTGCCTGAAGTGATCGCTAAAGCTAATACTTTGCGTAATGAATTTTGTGTGCAAATTAAAGGTCAAGTGAGAGCACGTCCTGAAGGACAAATTAACAAAGATATGAAAACAGGTGCGATTGAAATACTTGGATTAGATCTGACCATATTAAATAAATCTGCGCCATTGCCGCTTGATAGCAATCAAACGAATTCAGAAGAACAACGCTTAAAATATCGTTATTTAGATTTACGTCGTCCTGAAATGACTGAACGTATGCGTTTTCGCGCGAAAGTTACTTCAGCGGTACGTGAATCATTAGAGACACAAGGTTTTTTAGATATAGAAACACCTATTTTAACTGCAGCAACCCCTGAAGGCGCACGTGATTATTTAGTACCAAGTCGAACTCATAAAGGTAGCTTCTTTGCTTTACCTCAGTCACCACAATTGTTTAAGCAATTACTTATGATGTCGGGAATGGAACGTTATTATCAGATCGTAAAATGTTTTCGTGATGAAGATTTACGTGCTGATCGTCAGCCAGAATTTACTCAAATTGATATTGAAACCTCGTTTATGACAGCCGATCAAGTCATGGAAGTGACGGAGAAAATGATCCGTGAGTTATTTCAAAAATTATTAAATGTCGATTTAGGTGAATTTCCTCGTATGCCGTACAGCGAAGCAATGACTCGCTTTGGCTCAGACAAGCCTGATTTACGTAACCCATTAGAAATTATTGATGTTGCTGATATTTTAAAAGATGTAGAATTTAAAGTGTTTTCAGGACCAGCAAATGATGACAACGGACGCGTAGCGGTACTTTGTATTCCTGATGGCGCGAGTAAGTTTTCACGTAAAGGAATTGATGAACTAACCAAATTTGTAGGTATTTATGGCGCGAAAGGCATGCCTTGGTTAAAAGTAAATGACCGAGATGCTGGGCTTGAAGGTTTACAATCACCGATTTTGAAATTTTTAACTGAAGAATCAGTGAATGCATTATTAGACCGAGCGAATGCAAAAACAGGTGATATTATTTTCTTTGGCTCAGATACTTATAACGTAGTGACAGAATCATTAGGCGCATTACGCTTAAAAATAGGTGAAGATCTTGAATTATTAACCGGTGAGTGGAAACCATTATGGGTTGTAGACTTCCCAATGTTTGAAGAAATAGATGGTAACATGCACGCCTTGCATCATCCTTTTACTGCACCAACAAATTTAACACCTGAACAGCTAGAAGCCAATCCAATTGGGGCTTTATCAAACGCCTACGACATGGTACTCAATGGTTGTGAATTAGGTGGTGGTTCAGTTCGTATTCATGACCAAGCGATGCAAGCAGCTGTGTTTAGAATTTTAGGTATCAGTGATGAAGAAGCACAAGAAAAATTTGGTTTCTTATTAGAAGCATTACAATATGGTGCTCCACCGCATGCTGGTTTAGCCTTTGGTTTAGATCGCCTAGTGATGTTAATGACTGGTGCTAGTTCTATTCGTGATGTTATGGCATTTCCAAAAACTACTACGGCAGCTTGTCCACTAACCAATGCGCCAGGTAAAGCCAACCCAGCACAGTTAGCTGAGTTAGGAATACAAACGGTAGCTAAAGAACAAAAGTAGTATTTTAAAAGATGAAGAAAATGCAGTTAAAGTGTATGCTTTAACTGCATTTTTTATGTCATATATAACGTAAATAAGGGTAACATTGAGTATTATTTTAGGTATTGACCCAGGATCTCGTTTAACGGGATATGGTGTAATCGAGCAGCAAGGGAGAAAATTTACTTACCTTGGTAGTGGCTGTATTAAAGCGATAGCTTCTGGTGATGATTTAGCTGGGCGACTACAAACTATTTTTGCTGGTGTGTCAGAAATTATTCTGCAATTTAACCCTGACATGTTTGCCATCGAGCAAGTGTTTATGGCGAAAAATCCTGATTCAGCATTAAAACTAGGACAAGCACGTGGTGCGGCTATCGTAGCAGCAACGAATGCTGAACTTACTGTTGCTGAATATTCAGCCCGACAAATCAAAAAATCAGTTGTAGGTACTGGTGCAGCAGACAAGGCACAAGTACAGCACATGGTAAAAACAATTTTAAAACTGTCAGCTACACCACAAGCCGATGCAGCGGATGCATTAGCTGTAGCCCTATGTCACGGACATAGTTACGACTCATTAGTAAAAATGGCAGGGCAAGTGAAAAAAACGGTTCGTGGTCGTTTACGTTAGTATACGCACCTGAACTAAAGTCTTAAAATCTACTTTACTGTATATTTATCTAGTGCTATTGTAACGCCATAATTTAGTAAAGAGTTTGTTATTTTGATCGGTCGTTTACGTGGTGTATTAATAGAAAAAATAGCCCCTGAAATATTAATTGAATGTCATGGCATTGGCTATGAAGTGACGATGCCAATGACAAGTATCTATGCTTTACCTGAACTTAATCAAGAAGCGATAATTTATACCCACTTTGTCGTGAGAGAAGACGCTCAATTACTTTACGGTTTTGCCAATAAAACAGAGCGAAAACTTTTTCGACTACTCATTAAAGTCAATGGAGTTGGACCAAAACTCGCCTTAGCCATATTATCAGGTATGTCAGCAGAGCAATTTGTCAGTTGTGTTATTCATGACGATTTAACCACTATTGTTAAAATTCCTGGTGTAGGTAAGAAAACAGCTGAGCGTTTACTTATTGAGATGCGTGACAGAATTAAAGATTGGCATACGGAAGAAAACCCCTCTAACTTTACCCTAACGGCTAATTCAACTAATGCGCAACCCACTGCGATTGTGAATAATGTAAAAGGCGACGCTATTAACGCTTTAATATCTTTAGGGTATACTCAGTCGCAAGCAGATAAGGCAATTAAGTCTGTTTTTCACCCTGAAATGAATAGTGAAGATTTGATCCGTGACGCCCTTAAGTCAATGCTTTAATCCATGTGGTTTAATAAGGTTTAATAACAAATTATGATAGAAGCTGATCGTTTGATCCAACCTGTAGCAACCATCGAAGATGAAAGTGTAGATCGTGCTATTCGTCCAAAAATGTTATCTGATTATACTGGTCAAGATCACGTAAAGTCGCAAATGGAAATATTTATTCAAGCGGCAAGACAACGGGGAGAACCCTTAGATCACCTATTAATTTTTGGACCTCCTGGCCTTGGTAAAACCACACTTGCAAATATTGTTGCTAACGAAATGGGGGTGAATATTCGTACCACATCAGGTCCAGTGTTAGAAAAAGCCGGCGACTTAGCTGCATTATTAACGAATTTAGAAGAAAATGATGTGCTTTTTATCGATGAAATTCATCGGTTAAGTCCTGTCGTTGAAGAAATACTCTATCCTGCTATGGAAGATTATCAGCTTGATATTATGATAGGAGAAGGGCCTGCTGCACGTTCAATAAAACTTGATTTGCCTGCGTTTACGCTTATTGGAGCTACCACAAGAGCAGGGGCATTAACTTCGCCGCTACGTGATCGTTTTGGTATAGTGCAACGTTTAGAGTTTTACAACAGCAAAGACCTTACTGATATTGTTAACCGCTCTGCACATTTCTTAAATTTAACTATTGATAATGAAGGTGCGTTCGAAATTGCTAAGCGTTCACGAGGAACTCCAAGAATAGCGAATAGACTATTAAGACGAGTAAGAGATTTTGCGGATGTTAAAACACAAGGTGTTGTTAACCAAGGGACTGCCGCAGATGCTTTAGGCATGCTTGAAGTAGACAATGAAGGTTTTGACATAATGGACCGCAAATTATTAATCGCTATTATAGATAAGTTTATGGGTGGGCCTGTTGGTTTAGACAATGTGGCTGCCGCTATTGGGGAAGAGCGAGAAACCATTGAAGATGTGCTTGAGCCTTTTTTAATTCAACAAGGCTTTTTACAACGGACACCAAGAGGGCGTATTGTGACAGATAAAGCCTACCTCCATTTTGGTATTGATAAACCGAATGTTAGCTAATATAACTAATGCAAATGTTAATAATATTTTTAAGAATATCAGTTGATTTGAGCTAATAGGTCTAAAAGAACTTATATTCTTTAATTTCAGATAAAAAAAAAGCCCGCAGATAAACTGCGGGCCAACTTAGTAATAAGTTGATAGAAGGAATCTATTTCCAGAAAACATGTCAGAGAGAATAAAAAAACTTACTCAAACACTTCTGGCTAATGAAATAACCTCGGGGGAATGAGTCATTCATTGCGCTAGCTCAGAAAGTAAGTGTATTCTACTTAGAGTAATTACTTCATACAAACTAAAAAAACTACTTGGTTCGCATTAGAAAAACTAATGATAAAACCATAATTGCTCACTAAGTAAACCTTGCGGTTAACAAAAATTATTTTCTTTTATAAATGATTTAATTTTTCTTACAAACTTCTACGATTAACACTTGTTAGTATCCCTTTAATTCTATTACTATATTAGGGTTCTTTTATAACAATAAATTACTAGTCATTTTGATGTCAGATAATTGCGAAAAATACCCAATTAGAGTTTATTATGAAGATACCGATGCGGGTGGGATAGTTTATTATGCAAACTATCTTAAATTCTTTGAGCGAGCACGTACTGAATATTTAAGAGTGCGTGGAATTAATCAATCAGAATTTTTAGAACAAAACATAGGTTTTGTGGTCAGAAAAGTTGAAATGGACAATTTAGCTTCTGCAAAACTGGATGATTTACTTCTTGTGACTTCTCAAATACGTCAATTAAAAGGCGCAAGTTTAGTTTTTGAACAACAAATCACCACAGATTCACAAAAATTATTATGTACGGCTACAGTACGTATAGCTTGTGTTAATTTAGCGTTAGCTAAACCTTGTGCCATACCTGAAACAATACTAGGAGCGTTAAAACGTGTCAGCTGAAATTTCATTTTTTGATTTATTTTTACAAGCGAGTTTATTAGTTAAATTAGTGATGCTCATATTATTAGGTTTTTCGATTGCTAGTTGGGCTATGATTTTTCAACGTCGGAAGATGATTAATCAAGCGACTAACCAATTACAAGTGTTTGAAGATAAATTTTGGAGCGGTACAGACTTAAGTAAATTGTATAGTGAAATTAGTGCGCGTTCTCATATACACGGCATTGAAAGTTTGTTTGTTGCAGGATTTAAAGAATTTGCACGGATCAGAAAAAGTAATATTAGTTCTCCTCAAGCGGTAATGGACGGTACACACCGTGCAATGCGCGTAGCGCTTTCTCGTGAAGTTGATGAATTAGAAACACACCTACCTTTTATGGCCACCGTTGGCTCCATTAGTCCTTATATTGGTTTGTTTGGCACAGTGTGGGGGATTATGAATTCCTTTATTGCACTAGGTGCCGTAGAACAGGCAACGTTAGCTATGGTTGCACCAGGTATTGCTGAAGCATTGATTGCAACAGCTATGGGGCTTTTTGCTGCGATTCCTGCAGTAATGGCTTTTAACCGTTTCAGTCATAAAGTGGAAAAACTTGAAAATAGCTACGGTAACTTTATGGAAGAATTTTCAAGCATTTTACAAAGACAAACTGCTGGCGAACAACAACACTAACGGATAAGGGCTTTTATGTACACGCGAGTTAGACGAAAAAAAGTTGCTGAAATAAATGTTGTGCCTTATATCGACGTGATGTTGGTGCTATTAATTATTTTTATGGTTACCGCTCCTTTGATCACCCAAGGGGTTAAAGTTGAGTTGCCTAAAGCAGATGCAGAGCCATTGAGTAAAGATAGTAAGCCACCATTAGTCGCATCAGTGAATGCCAAAGGTGAATATTTTCTAGCCATAGGGGCAAATAAAAATGAACCTATGTCTGCAGATGAATTGGCTGCGGTTGTCAAAGCACAGTTAGCTAAAGCGCCAGATACACCCGTTGTTGTTAATGCGGATGGTGCTGTGTCTTATGATGCTGTGATTCAATTAATGGTAGTACTTCAAAAACAAGCAGGTGTGCCTTCGGTTGGTTTAATGACAGATTCTCCGGAGAATTAATTGTTTAAGAACAAAAAAATATCGCCATTAACCTTGAGTGTTTTACTACATATCTTGGTGCTGTTGATTTTAATTATTGGCGATTTCACTTCAACCCCCCCGAAATCTACTCCCATGGCGGCACCAATGCAGCCAATAACTGCGGTAGCCGTTGAAAGAAAAACCGTTGAAGCACAAATTAATAAAATTAAACAAGCTAAATCGGCGGAAGAAAAACGTAAACGAGACAAAATAGCAGCTGCGCGTAAAGCGAAAGAAAAAAAAGCAAGGGCAGAGCGGTTACGTAAGAAAAAAATAGCAGATAAAAAAGCTAAAGCGGTTGCCGCTGAAAAAGCACGTAAGAAAAAAATAGCTGAGAAAAAGGCGGCAGAGAAAAAAGCAGCTGAGAAAAAAGCGAAACGTGCTCAAGAAGAAAAACGTAAAAAAGCGATAGAAAAAAAGAAAGAAGCTGAGCGTAAAAAGAAACTTGAAGCTGCAAAAGAAAAAGCAGCACAAGAACGTTTACTTGAGCAACAAATGGCTGAAGAGATGGAAAACCGTAATCAAGCTCGTCGCCGACAAGTATTAAGTGAAATTGGTCGTTATACTGCATTGATAACTCAAACGATTCAGCGTAACTTAATAACCGATAAAGCAACAATGGAAGGACGTTCTTGTAAGTTAACCATTAGCTTGGCACCATCAGGGTTTGTGACTAATGTTGTGATCGGACAAGGCAATAGAGTAGTATGTGATGCGGCTAAAGCTGCTATTTATAAAGCGGGTACTTTACCAGTATCAAAAGATCCCGAAGTATTTAAAGAAATGCGTGCTATTAGCTTAACGGTAGTTCCTGAGTTTTAACGTCTTATAATATCAAAAAGAGAAGATTGTATTTCGTATGATGAAAATTAGAATAATTGTATTAGCATTTTTAAGTGTGTTTGCAACGCAAGCAATGGCCACCTTGGAAATAGTGATAACTGAAGGTATTGATAGTGCAAGACCCATTGCAGTAGTGCCTTTTGAGTGGACCGGTACAGGTACTATGCCAGAATCACTAACAAAAACGATCAGCGATGATTTATTACGAAGTGGTAAATTTAATCCGATTAATCCGATCAAATTCCCTCAAACACCTCACCAAGATAGCCAAGTTGATTATGCGGCTTGGGCAGCTAAAGGTGTTGAAGCAATCTTAGTAGGTAAAGTTAAGCAAACTTCAATTGGTCGTTACCAAGTGTCTTATCAACTAATTGATGTGATCCGAGGACAAGTAACTGGCGGTCAAACGCAAATGTTAAGTAGCGGTAAGTTAGTGAGTACTTCTGACCATATTTACCATGAAAGTAGTGTGCAAATTAACACCTCGCAATTTCGTCGATACGCTCATCAAATTAGTGATGTCGTTTATGAAAAATTAACGGGTACGCGCGGTGCTTTTTTAACTAAAATTGCTTATGTCATTGTCAGAGATTCTGGAGACTATCCTTATCAGCTCGTGATAGCTGATTATGATGGTTTTAATGAACATGTATTATTAAGCTCAAAAGAGCCACTAATGTCACCGTCTTGGCACCCTAAAGGTGACAAATTAGCTTATGTAACTTTTGAAAATCATCAAGCACAAATTTATACTATTGATATATATACTGGAAAACGTACTATGATTAGTTCGTCGAAAGGGATTAATAGTGCACCAAAATGGTCGCCAGATGGTAAGAAATTAGCTATGGTACTGTCTAAGGACGGTAATCCTGAGCTTTACGTGATGACTGTGGCAACGAAAAAGTTGCGAAGAATTACTCGTCATCGAGCGATAGATACAGAGCCAAGTTGGGCTCCCGATGGTAAATCGTTAATATTTAGTTCAGAACGGGGTGGAAAACCACAGCTTTATCGCGTAAATTTAATAGATGGTACTAAAAAACGCCTTACTTTTAATGGTGAAATGAATCTTGGTGGGTCTCTTACACCAGATGGTCGTGAACTAGTTATGGTAAATCGGACAAGAGGCAAGTATCATCTAGCTAAGCTTGAGTTAGATACAGGGGTATTTCAAATATTAACAAACACTCGCTTAGATGAGTCGCCAAGTATAGCCCCAAATGGCGGTATGATTATTTATAGTACTTTGCATAATAGACGCCAGGTACTAAGTTTAGTTTCGGTAGATGGACGATTTAAAGCTCGCTTACCTGCACTTAATGGGCAAGTAAAAGGGCCAGCTTGGTCACCATTTTTATAATAATATTGAATTTAAAAATTGAAGAAACAATAAGGAAAACATAATGCGCTTGAATAAAACAATGAAAGCTCTTGCTATAGTGTTACCAATGATGACATTAGCAGCCTGTAGTTCTAACTCTGATACTGATGAGCAAAGCCAGGTAGATACCAACGCACAAACTCAAACAAGTACAACTGAACAAGATAATTCACAAAATGTACAAGTATCAGCTGCACAACGTGCTGCTGAAATTGAAGAGCAAAAGCGTCAAGAGCTAGATAGATTACGTTCTGAACATATCGTATATTTTGGTTTTGATAAATCAAGTGTAAGCGCTGAGTATTCAGTAGTTTTAGATGCTCATGCTAAATTCCTTAATGAAAATACCAATGTATCTGTTTTAGTTGAAGGTCATGCCGATGAACGTGGTACACCAGACTACAACATCGCATTAGGCGAGCGAAGAGCTAAAGCGGTTGTTACTTATTTAGAAAATATGGGTGTTTCTCCATCACAATTAAGCATTGTGAGTTATGGCGAAGAAAAACCTATGGTTAAAGATCACAGCGAAAGCGCTTTTGCTAAAAATCGTCGCGCTGTTTTAGTATATTAATTAGGGCGTTAAATGAAACTATCTAAAGTTTTATTAGGCGTACTTTCTGTTGCTATTGCCTCTGGGGCAATAGCAGCTGAACCCGCTCCTGTAATAGATATCAGCAATAATAAGCTTTCACATTCACAGTCAATTTCTGAACGGTTAACTGAATTAGAGCGAAAACTTGATACGCGTAATCGTGCTCAAGTAAATGTTCAACGTCAGCTTGATGACTTACAAAATGAAGTTAATGAGTTACGTGGAATTACTGAATTACACACACACCAATTATCACAAATATTAGAAAGGCAACGAGAACTCTATCAAGAGTTAGACCGTCGTGTTAGTCAGGCATTACAACCGAGTAACAGTGTACCGGCAACGTTAGCTACTACTAAAGATAATAGTGATTACAGTAGTAATCTAACTGAAAATGACGCTTATGACCGTGCTGTTAATCTTGTATTAAAAGACAAGAATTACGATCAAGCGATTCCTGAGTTTAAAGCCTTTAATCAACGATTCCCTAATTCAAGCTATGCAGCTAATGCTCATTATTGGCTTGGACAACTTTTATTTAATAAAGGTGAATTAGCTCAAGCGAAAGCTGAATTTGAGATTGTGGTTAATCAGTTTAGTGATTCAACTAAACGAAGTGATGCTTTACTTAAATTAGGAATGGTGGAACAAAAACAAAATAACTCAGCAAACGCTGCAAAATTATATCAACAATTGATGGCGGAATATCCAAACTCAAGTGCAGCTAAACTTGCGCAACCAAGATTGAGTGCCATTAAGTAGTTTATAACTTGCACTATGTGCTGGCTTTTTGTGCAAACAAACGATATATGAAAAAAAAAGCTAATTTATTGTTGCACTGAGCAAATATATAAGTATTATATGCGGCGCATCGAGGCACCAATCCTTAATGCGTTAAATGATAAAGAAACGGGTCGTTAGCTCAGTTGGTAGAGCAGTTGGCTTTTAACCAATTTGTCGAAGGTTCAAATCCTTCACGACCCACCACTTTATTATTTATCTTGAAAAGACTTCGGGTCGTTAGCTCAGTTGGTAGAGCAGTTGGCTTTTAACCAATTTGTCGAAGGTTCAAATCCTTCACGACCCACCACTTTTCAAGACAGATATTCAGATATTATTCGGGTCGTTAGCTCAGTTGGTAGAGCAGTTGGCTTTTAACCAATTTGTCGAAGGTTCAAATCCTTCACGACCCACCACTTTCTTGAAATACTTCCTTCAATTATTACCACAGTCAGATTTTTCTCTGAATAAAATAAAATTATTATATCTAACATAAAAATGTCATATAAAACCTATATACACATTTCGATATCTTTCACGTATAATTCAGCTCTTTTTAAAACCTAGTTCTTAGAGTTAGCCATGTCTCAAACTAATTTAGCGGTTGAATTCGATTTTACCTTTCCAGCAAAACCAGCACCATTAAGCTTGCAAGAGAAGCAGGCATACAAAGATCGTATCAAACAATTATTAATTGAAAAAGATGCGGTGTTGATTGCTCACTATTACACAGACCCAGAAATTCAAGCGTTGGCAGAAGAAACAGGAGGCTGTGTTGCAGACTCTCTTGAAATGGCACGCTTTGGTAATCAGCACTCAGCTAAAACCTTAATTGTCGCTGGTGTTCGTTTTATGGGTGAGACAGCTAAAATACTCACGCCAAATAAAACTATAGTTATGCCGACACTTGAAGCTACATGCTCACTCGATTTAGGTTGTCCAGTTAAAGAATTTAGTGATTTTTGTGATCAACATCCTGATCGCACTGTTGTGGTTTATGCAAATACCTCTGCGGCAGTTAAAGCCAGAGCCGATTGGATTGTGACATCCTCTTGTGCCCTTGAAATAATTGAACATTTAGATGAACAAGGCGAAAAAATATTATGGGGACCTGATCGTCATCTAGGTAACTACATTAAAAAGCAAACAGATGCCGATATGATCATGTGGCAGGGCGCCTGTATCGTCCATGACGAGTTTAAAACTAAAGCCTTGATGGATATGAAGGCCTTGCATCCTGATGCTGCTATTCTTGTGCATCCTGAGTCTCCCATTGAAGTGGTAAATTTAGCTGATGCAGTTGGATCTACTAGTCAATTAATTAAAGCTGCGCAAGAATTACCGAATCAAAAATTTATTGTAGCGACTGACAGAGGCATTTTTTATAAAATGCAGCAGTTATGTCCTGATAAAGAATTCTTCGAAGCGCCAACGGCAGGGGAAGGGGCAACATGCAGAAGTTGCGCACATTGTCCTTGGATGGCAATGAACGGCTTAAAAGAAATAGAAGATACATTATTAGATCCAACCGAAAAAGAAGTGTTTGTTGATATGACATTACGAGATGGAGCGCTTAAATCACTTAATAGAATGCTAGACTTTTCGGCAAATATTAAACGGTAGAAAATAAGGCTTGGATAAAAATTAAGCACTTAAAACATATCTGTATACTTTAAGTTGCTTAATTTAAACATTTTCCCTACCATAGCGCTGCTTTTAAAGAGTTAGTACAATTTCTTAATAGCAGACAAATAGGGATATTTAACTTGGGTGCCAATCATTATGGATGTGTTATAACCCAAAAGTAAAAAGTGTAGTTTCAAAGGTGACGTGTCCGAGTGGCTGAAGGAGCACGCCTGGAAAGTGTGTAAAGGGCAACCTTTCGAGAGTTCGAATCTCTCCGTCACCGCCATCTTCTCTTCTGTTAACACCCCCGACGTTTCATTTTAATAGCTATTAAATATGTTTAGTGACTGTTTTTGATGCCAAGCTAATACCCAATCTATCAAATTAAAGTCCATAAGATTTAAAGCGGGCGAGTTAAGTTAGGATTTTGATACTGAGTACATCTTGCATCATGATAGCGATTAAAAGCGCTGAAGATTTTGAGAATAGTGAAATGATTATTTTCTAAATAATGATATTTGCCAGCGCTCTAATTCAAATATTTTCTTTTTTAACGTTATCTTGATAACAGTTAGCTTTTATCGGTATATATTCTTTAGTTTAAAAATACATACGAATTCGTTTAGTGTTCAAATTTATCATTCGCTTGCGGCATTCACAGCTTTGATCTTAAGTATAATTTATCTCTTAAAATCAAAGTTGAGATGTGACACAAGCGATATATGCTATGTGCTTACTTGAAAATCAAATAGACTAGCTTTGTACAACATCTTGGTTAATTTGACCAAAAATAGATTGTCCATCAGCATCAAACATTTCAATCTGAATGTTATCACCAAAACTCATAAATGGAGTGTTTGGTTTGCCGTTTTCAATGGTTTCAATCATGCGGATTTCAGCTATACAACTATAACCAACACCACCTTCTGCCACAGGCTTACCAGGACCGTCGTTTAGTTTATTGGATACAGTGCCTGAGCCAATCACTGTGCCTGATGTTAATGGGCGTGTTTTAGCGGCATGTGCGATTAACTGACCAAAATGGAAAGTCATATCGATACCTGCATTTGGGTTACCAAATAATTTGTTGTTGTAACGAGAGCATAGCGGTAAAGCCAATTTACCGTTACTCCAGGCAGAGCCTAATTCTTTTGGTGTTACACACACTGGGCTAAATGCGCTTGAAGGTTTAGATTGGAAAAAGCCAAACCCTTTAGCTAACTCACCAGGAATTAATCCACGTAATGATACATCATTAACAATCATTACCAGGTTTATATAGTTAAGGGCGTCTTCAGCATTGACTCCCATAGGTACATCACCGGTAATTACAGCAACTTCCGCTTCAAAATCAATACCAAAACCTTCAGTTTGTGGCATTAATATTGGAGAATGGGGAGCTAAAAATGCATCTGAGCCGCCTTGGTACATTAATGGGTCAGTCCAAAAGGTTTCTGGCATTTCGGCGTTGCGAGCCTTACGTACCAATTCTACATGATTGACATAAGCACTACCGTCAGCCCATTGATATGCTCTTGGTAATGGTGAATGACAAGCGGTTTGCTCAAACTCAACGCCTTCAATTTCACCGGCTTCTAATTGGTCAAATAATGCTTCTAGTTTTGCTTCCGTTGTTGCCCAATCATCTAATGCCGCTTGCATTGTTGGCGCTATATCAGCAGCACTCACCATTTTGGTTAACGCGCTGTTAACTACGTATAACTGACCATCGCGGCCTGCTTTAATACTTGCTAATTTCATTATTTATCACCTAAAAAACTTTTCTCATCAAAGTTAGCGCCATTATCATTATGTAACCATGCTGCATGGTTTGGCGCTTTTTTAGTTATTGCCCATTCATCTAACATAAGAGGAGCAACGCGTTTTAACTCTTCCATCATACCTGGTTTTGCTGTTTGTGCAGCAAGCTCCATACGATGACCATTTGGATCAAAGAAGTAAATTGACTCAAAAATAGTATGATTTACCGGACCCAACACATCAATTCCTGCATCTTCTAGTTTGGCTTTCGTTGCTAACAACTCATCCATAGATTCTACTTCAAAAGCAATATGTTGTACCCATTCAGGGGTGTTAACATCACGACCCATTTTAGGCGAGTTAGGTAATTCAAAGAACGCCAACACATTACCCTGACCTGCATCTAAAAACACATGCATATAAGGGTCGGGGGCTTTAGTTGATGGTACTTCATTTTCAGCAATTGCTAGTTGAAAATCCATGCCTAGCATATCACGGTAAAATTCAACGGTTTCTTTTGCATCATTGCAGCGGTAAGCCACATGATGAATTCGTTTAATAGCCATTATTTACCTTCTTACTTATTGTTGCCAATTACACCGCGTTCTACTTGGTCGCGTTCAATTGATTCAAATAAAGCTTTAAAGTTACCTTCGCCAAAACCATCGTCTTCTTTACGTTGAATAAATTCAAAAAATACTGGGCCAAGTAAGGTATCAGAGAAAATTTGTAATAATAAACGAGGTTTCTCGCCGTCAGTGGTACCGTCAACTAATATGCCTCTAGCTTGTAATTGGTCGACTGGTTCACCATGACCAGGTAGTCGTTCTTCTAACATCTCGTAATATGTATTTGGTGGTGCAGTCATAAACTTCACACCTTGTTTTTTCAGTCTATCCCAACATGCAATAATATCATCGCAAGCAAAAGCAATATGTTGAATACCTTCACCGTTATACTTCATCAAATACTCTTCAATTTGACCACCGCCGTTCGCTTCTTCATTCAAAGGAATACGAATTTTACCGTCTGGTGCTGTCATCGCTTTTGATGTTAAACCTGTGTATTCGCCTTTAATGTCAAAGTAACGAATTTCACGGAAGTTAAATAGATTTTCATAATATTTAGCCCAGTAAGCCATACGGCCACGATAAACATTGTGAGTTAAATGATCTAGCGTATGGAACCCACAACCTTCTGGATGATGGTCAACGCCTTCAAGCCAGTTAAAATCAATATCATAGATAGTATTTGTACCTTCGTATCGATCAATTAGATATAAGGTAGCACCACCGATACCTTTAATGGCAGGCAAACGTAATTCCATTGGCCCAGTTTCGATGATGACAGGTTGAGCCCCCTTATCTAATGCTGATTGATAGGCTAATTGTGCATTCTTAACGCGAAAGGCCATACCACAAGCTGATGGTCCATGTTCTTCAGCATAATACGCCGCATGACTTTTTGGTTCGTAGTTAGTGATTAAGTTGATATCACCTTGACGCCATAACTCTACTTGCTTAGATTTATGTTTAGCAACTAATACAAACCCCATACTTTCAAATACTGGCTCTAAAATACCACGTGTTGGTGCAGTGAATTCTACAAATTCAAAGCCGTCAAGGCCCATTGGGTTTTCAAATAAGTCAGTCATTATCTCTCCTAAATTCAATGCTTTTAGGCATTTTTCTTGTTGGTTAATATGCTATATACTTTTATATGTACACACTTTAGTTGCAAGTGAAACTAATTACAATGGAGGCATTGAATATGTCAGATACCAAAACTGGCACTTTAAATTTACAACAATTTTTACCCTATCGTTTGTCTGCTTTATCAAACCGTATTTCTCAATCACTAGCCTCCAAATATAGTGAACGTTTTGGGATCAATGTGCATGAGTGGCGCATATTAGCGGCGCTTGGTGAAGAGGCGCATTTATCTTCAGTTGCTCTTACCAATCGCATTGCAATGGATAAAGTGGCAGTATCCAGAGCCGTTAAAAGGTTGATTGAAAAAGGTTTATTGGTAAAGCATTTAGATAATAATGATCAACGTAGTCATGTATTAGCTTTAACAAAACATGGCGTTGAAATGTATCAACAGCTTATTCCTATTGCCCTTGAGCATGAAAAATCAATGATTGCTAACTTAACCTTAAAGGATAAGAACGATTTACTTAAGTTGTTAAGTAAGTTAGATAACACTTCTATTTAACGCTATTAGGTGTAAAGAAAATTGTACAAATATTTTTATGTCAATTAATACTTACATCATTAGCTTCACATTACCTACATCAGGCTCTCATTTAGGGAATAGGTTATTTTAGAGTACATTGCTTGGATACATAGTATTCTCTCGCTCAAATAACCGAGTTACACCAAAGAGTGCATCTTAATTTTGTGTAGATATACCTTTGCGTTTTGAACCCTCCTTTAAAATAGGGTAGCCAATTTTTGAACTTATAGCCGATGCTTCACGTATAGTACTCAAGCAATATTAATTATTAGCGTGTCTGATAATATTAAATTTGTTGTAGTTCCTGTATTGGCGCTAAAAGGCTTTGTTTTACTGTTAATATTGATAAGAGCGGGCGCTTTGACTGTGATGATTATGAGATCTTGCCCCCTAAATTTAACGCATTATTACTAGCATTGATGGAGCCTGAGATAAGTTAATCAATATAGTATTAATGGCGGGGCTGAGGTAGTCAGTTTTATTTATGGTACTTAGGGCTATGTTTAATTCATTTGCGAAAAAATAATTATCTTGGATGTTTAATCTTTATACTAGGCGTACTTATCTAATTTATTACGCAGTAAAACTTACAATTAATTACCGAGGTTACTATGACAGATTCATTAAAACTCACAATGGGTAGTATTTTTCCATTGATTGAAGCGACATTGCTTGATGGCACGACGGTAAACTTAGGTAAAGCGCATAACGGCGCCGATTGGCAAATGCTAGTAGTGTATCGAGGTAAACATTGCCCACTGTGTGTGCGATACCTTAATTTACTAGAAGAACATCAAGACGCATTAAAAGCGATTGGTGTAAGTGTTTCCGCAGTGTCTGCGGATACCAAAGAGCAGTTAATCGAAAATATGGACAAGTTAACTATTACTTTTCCTATTGCTTATGGGTTAACTGAGTCTCAAATGAAACAATTAGGGCTTTATATTTCAGCCCCTCGTTCAGAACAAGAAACAGATCATAATTTTGCAGAGCCAGCATTATTTGTGATTAACGATGAAGGCATATTACAAGCGATTAATATAGCTAATACACCTTTCTTACGTCCTGAATTAGATGTGGTTGTAAGAGGACTAACCTTCGTTCGTAGTCAAAATGATTATCCTATTCGTGGCACGGTGGCTTATTAATCTCCCTTTTCTCTCAGTAATTAACAAAACTAACTAGTTGTAGGTAGTAAGTATATGGATGATATAAAATTAGCTATTGCTAGTATCTAAGTTGTTGGGTAAATACTACTTTGACCATAATGACGAGACAAATTCAGATGTATAACAGTAAAAAAAATCAAGGCTTCACCTTAATTGAGTTAGTAGCTGTGATAGTGCTTTTAGGCGTTTTAGCTGCGGTTGCAGCGCCTAAATTTATCAACTTAAGCTCAGATGCTAACAAAGCAGCATTAGAGGCAATGGGAGGGACTATTTTATCAAGTGCTAAATTAGTTTATGGCAAAGCACTGGTTCAGCAAGTGCAAAATGAAGCGGTTACTACTATTGATATTAATGGGGATGGCAGTGATGATATTGAAATTAAGTATGGTTATCCGAGTGCGAACAGAACAACAGGTATAGCTAATGCTCTTAATATTAGTGATGATTGGGCTTATGGGGATACCTATGGCGGGGGCAGTTTTTACGTAACTCGCGCTTCAATGGCTGGATTTAGTGGTAGAACTAACAACAACATACCTATTACTCGTACTAAATGTTATTTAAGTTATAAGTCGCCAACAGTTGCAGGGGGAACTCCAACTGTTACTTATATCACTGCGGATTGTTAATTATTTGTATTGCAGTGCAGATAATTAAACTTGCCTGTTAAGTTAGAAAGCGTTTTAACTATGCATCTAGCAACATCCTCTTATTGATTATTGTTGCTAGATTCATTTGGTAGTGCAAGCTAGTAGCTATAACCACCTTAGTTGTCATGACACGTTTTGCAAAACTTATGCTTGTTCTATCAACATCTTTTTAATGTTATTCAATACTTCTACTTTTTTCTTGTTTCTTCTTATTTCTTTCATTTTTAATTCAACAAAAGATTGCGCATCTAGATTTTTATTGTTCTTAATGGTTTGATCTGCCCCAGCATTAAGTAAAAGCTTAACTACTTCATATTTTCTTGCTGAAATAGCCAGATGCAGGGGAGTGTCTCCCTTATCGTTTTGTGCATCTAGATTAGCTTCTTCTTTAATTAAGCGTTTCACCATTTTTATTGATTCATCCCCCAGTTTTCGATGAATTGCAGAGTGCAATACCGTGTTAGCGTTGGCATCAATCGCAAAAATGTCAGAGTCATGTTTAATTAATTGCGCCAATATACTATCGGTATTTGCCATCATAGCAGGGGTTTTTATATAAAGTGATTGACCATATTGATCAATATCTACCCCTTGTTTGGCTAAATAGTTAATAATTTCTTCTGGTGGGCTTGTCTCTTTTTTTCGTTCTATTGCTCGCTTACGAGTAAATTCATATTCCTTTTTTGAAACCAGTAGTAAAGGCGTTAGCCCATCGGAATTAAACGTTGTCATTGAATAGTGATATTTACTTAGTATTTTTAATGTTTTTAAATCAAATGCACTAGCAGCAATAGTTGCTGATGGATTAAGCGGATTGTCTTTGACTTTGTGCTTGGCTAAGTATTCTAGAGTATCATAAGCGGCATGAGTTGCAGCTAAGCCCATAAGATTATAGCTTTCATGGGGGTAACAGCTTAAGTCACTGACATTTTTCTTAATATATTCAACATTATCTTTCCAAATTTCATGCCTAATTTTTTTTCTATCTTGACAAAGGTTAGCGTTGGCAATTTTTTTTAATTTTTCAACTCTATTTTTAAACTCAGATCGAGAAAGTCGATTACTTGGGCTTTTAGGTTTATATGCTTTTACCGTGATGGTTTCTACTTGCTCTTCCTGCTTAGGGCTTACCTCAATTTTAGTCACTTTAGTCACTTTAGTTATTTTTGTGTTGCTAGATAACGTTTTCGCAGTGTTAGGCGTTCGGGATGAAAGGTCTGTAATAATGTTTTCTAAGGCTGTTGAGTTAGTCGAAGAAATAATTCTATTTTCTTTAATTGCCTCTTTTGCGATATCAAGTGGTGTTTTATTGTCGTTATTTTTTATTAACCAGTTAGCATTCAAGTCAAGATACAATTTAAATGTTTTAACCGATCCCCTTTGTATTGCACGATGCAAAATGGTATTGCCATTATTATCTTTAGCATTGATGATATTTGGGTTATTAATTACAGCCGCTTTAATTAATTTAGGTGAGCGCTCACTCCAGTCACGACTATCGTAATGGTGGAGTGCCGTTAACCCTTGAGTATTTTTTTTGTCAACTTTTGCTCCTTGTGCAATTAGATAATTAAATACCTCTAATGAGTCTGTGCTTGCCAGAGCATCCAGCCCATTTATATCTACTGCGTTAATATTTGCACCATTTTCAATAAGAAACGTAACAACCTCAAGAGGGGTGTTACTTTTCTGTTTTGTTGTTATACCTAAATTTGTAGTAGTGCTTTTACTAGCTGCTGTGATTAAAGCTGTTTTTTGTTGTGAATCAGCTTTGTTAATATCAAAATTATTAGCTAATAGAATTTTCATGAAATTAATATTAAGATTTTTTGCTACAGAAACCATTAGAGGCATTTTATCATTGTCTTTTACTTTAGCTGCTAAAAAGGGGAATGATTTTTCAGCATGTAAAATATTAGCAATATTGAGAAGATCTAACTTGCCATTCAATAAACAGTTGTAATTAGTTATTTGGGTCTGTAAATAGTTAATATCATTATCTTTAATCGCTTCACCTGTTTTATTAGTTTTTTCACAAACAACTAACTCTGGGTTATATTGCGGTTTTCTTGCGACAGCGGTGCCATTAAGTAAGTTAATTATTTTATTCGCGCTAACTTTTGATTGACCTGTATAGTTTTTTTCATTTTTTATGGCAATATCTAATGCCGTTGTGCCATCGTATATTTTGATAGTAGGATCAGCTTTGTACCACATGAGTACTTCTACTTTTTTATAACTTCCAACAAAAACTGCTTGATACAGTACTGTTTTACCATAGTTGTCAACGGTATTTATTTCTGCGCCATGCTCTAATAAATACACGATAACTTCTAGTTCTTTAGCTTTCATTAGTGGCGTTTTATTTTTAGCGTTAATACCGTTAAAGCTAACACCATTTTCATTTAAAAATTTGAGCACAGCTAATGTTGGGCTTACATTCAAAGAGTTACGTGATAAGTGTTTGTAGTTAGCATATACCGCTGAATGAGCAGCATTATCACCATTAAATAAGTAGCCATTAATGGGGAAGTTGTTTGCTTTCAGTTTTTTTAGTACTTCTAAATTTAAATTTTTCGCTGCCAACACGGCTGCGGGAGCAAGAGGTAGGTCTTTAGTTAATGGAATAAGGTAATTTGTACTTTTAGTTGCTCTGTAACTAATAGCTGCTAGCAATGGCGTCATACCGTCACCAATTGAACAATTGAAATCAGTTAAATTCGCTTTGACATAAGCTAAATCATCCTTTTTCAGGGCGCGAGTAAGTGCTTTAGCGTTGTTGCATTGATTATTTTTGCTGGAGTCTTTTAATTGCCTCATTAAAGCTTTTTCTAACGCTTTAGTAATTGGTTGGTTTTTATTTTGGCTGGTTTGGCTAGCGATATTAGTTGCTTCTACTTTTGCTAAGGGAGCTGAATTTTGTTTCTCTTGGTTTGAACTAACAACTACAGAAGGTGAAAATAGAGCAATTAAGTCCTTATTATCGGTTTCTTTTGCTAACATAAGTGCTGTTTGGTCTTTGTTGTCTTTTAAATTTAGATCCACATTGGTTTGCAATAATAAGCTTACAAGCACTTTGTTTTCATATGCAGCGGCCCAATGTAACGCGGTTCTTTTATCATCTTCAGTTACTTGGTTTATCAGGGGTTTTTGTGCCAATAATCGTTGGAATATTTTAGTATTTTCATCACTACTACGACGAGTTTTATTCATTAATACTGTAAAATCCTTATCATCTTTTGCATTGATATAAGCACCTTGATCTAACAAATATTGGGTAACTTCAATATCTCTTGCAATCATTAATGGGGTTAAACCATGTCGGTTTCTTTCTTGTGGATCCGCGCCATTATCAATAAGGTACTTAACTACCGTAATCGGACTAGCAGGCACTGTTTGTATTTTAATACCTGTTCTTTTGCTTAAAGTGTCGAACTGTTCCGTAATGTTTTTAGTTTTTGCATTCAATGCTTGTTCTAATGGGGAAGATAAACTTATATCTTTAGCTGTTAATGAGTAACCGTTAGCCTTGAGTAATTTTAATACGTCAAGTTGATGTGTTTGAGCAGCACTTATTGCAGCGGGAAAGTACTCTGAGTCTTTGACCTTTTTATTGATCAAAAAGGTAAACATTTTTTCACGACCAAGTGAGATAAGTGTGTTGAGTAAAGGTTTTTCACCATTAACAATACACTCTAAATTACTTACGTTTTTTTCAAGGTATTGTGCATCATCATTAATAAATGCCTTAATCAGCCCCTCTCCTAATTCGCATTCAACAATACTGTCTTCAGATATATTCGGCTCAATGGCTAAAACTGCCTGTCTTTTCGCAACGGCTTCAGAAGACTCTCTTTCAAGAGCTATTTCTGTTGTGGTTTTACCGCAAGAGGTTATAGCGAAAGTGGCTATTAGTGCAATTAACACACTTGTATTAGGATTTACTCTTTTCATGTTTTAATTCCATTACTCGTTATTTAATTATTATTAGTATTCATTGAGACTTTGAACAAAACCGATGAGAGGTACGGTTCGTTGTTGGCGTGCGTTGTTTTTAAAATATAAAAACAAAGAGGAAATTATATGATTCTAAGATAAATCACAGGCAAGCATTCCTGTTTTATTTTCCTCTCTATACTAAGTCATGCCTTTGAAATATGTCAAATTTTTCAAGTAGTCCCATAAATAATATGAGTTTGAACTAAAGGGAGAGGGGGAGTTTAAAATGAATATTGTGTGGATGTGGTTAGCGTTTTAAATTATTTACAGATGAGCAAACCATTTTTAATTAATTCCAGAAAAAGAGTATTGAAATATAAGAAAGTAAAGAGCATATTAATATGGCTTGTTAGTGAGTTTTTTTAAGTGTAGCTGATGGGTTAATATTAAGGATGATAAAAATATATTATTTTAATAAACAATAACTAATAAAAATAGAGCAATTATCCTTGTTTTAGTCATATAGGGTGAGCCATAACATTCATTTTTTATATGAATTATATTATGTTTATTGACAAGTAAGGGGGCTGCTTGAATTTAATGCAAATAACAATTAGAAATTACTTTTCTTATTTTTTTGAGATAAATAAGTAATGAAAGATTTATCTCCTTCAGATCTAAAAACCATACTTCATTCAAAACGCGCCAACATGTATTACTTAGAATACTGCAGAGTAATGCAAAAAGACGGGCGTGTTTTATACCTAACCGAAGCGAACAAAAGACAAGATAACCAATATTTTAATATTCCAATAGCTAATACCACCGTATTACTACTTGGCAACGGTACTTCAATTACTCAAGCCGCTATGCGTATGTTAAGCCAAGCGGGTGTATTGGTTGGGTTCAGTGGCGGTGGTGGTACGCCGCTTTACATGGCAAATAATGTTGAACACGCCATTGAATGGATGACGCCACAAAGTGAATACCGACCAACAGAATACCTGCAAGGCTGGATGGGTTTTTGGTTTGATGACGAAAAGCGCCTAGCCGCTGCAAAAATGTTCCAAACGGCTCGTATTGATTACTTAATGCGTATTTGGCAAAAAGACAAAGACTTAAAACAAAATGGCTTTGATCTTTTCTCAGATAAAGTTAAAGGCATAGAAAACGCACTAAATACCTTTAATCAGCGTACCGATAAAGCTACCAAACAAAGCGAATTACTCTTAACCGAAGCACAACTCACTAAAGCCCTATATAAATTTTCCGCCAACGCCACACAAACAGAAGGCTTTAAGCGCCAACACGACTCTAACGATCTCGCAAATGATTTTTTAAACCACGGCAATTATTTAGCTTATGGCTTAGCTGCTTGTACTTTGTGGGTACTTGGCATACCGCATGGTTTTGCGGTAATGCACGGAAAAACCCGAAGAGGTGCTTTAGTGTTTGACGTTGCCGACCTTATAAAAGACACCTTAGTGTTACCGTGGGCATTTATTTGTGCAAAAGAAAACGCCACTGAACAAGAATTCAGGCAACAAATATTACAAGCTTTTACCGATCACAAAGCACTCGACTTCATGTTTGATAAAGTAAAAGAAATAGCCCTACACAACAGTGAAAATAATAATGATTAGCCATAATGTAGGTCGTACTTCAGTACGACAATTAGGTGAACACTCATGATGGTCACCTTTGTAAGCCAATGTGAAAAAAACGCCCTGAAAAAAACAAGGCGAGTACTCGACGCTTTTGCCAACCGTATTGGTGATAATACATGGCAAACTATTATCACCGAAGACGGCTTATTAACGGTAAAAAAAATGCTGCGCCAAACCGCCAGTAAAAGTACAGCAGTAAGTTGCCATTGGATACGTTCTCGATCAAGAAGTCAGTTTTTGTGGGTGGTGGGAAATAGGGCTAAATTTAATGGCGAGGGTGTGGTGCCTGTAAATAGCACAAAAAAAGAATCACTAACCGAAACATCATTTTTTACGTCAGTTGATCAAATTGCACTATTTTCAAGTATGGCTGGTTTATTCCATGATGTAGGAAAGGCAAACTCGCTTTTCCAAAATAAACTGAACCCTGAATTATCAGGTCAATTTTATGAACCATATCGGCATGAATGGGTCTCGCTAAGAATATTTCAGGCATTTGTCGGCAATAAAACAGACACTCAATGGTTACAAGCTTTAGTTGATATAGATAATAGTGCAGAGAAAAATGTTTTAGAAAATCTTACTTCATTAAGAGACGGCATTGATGAAGATATTCTGAATCCTTTCGTGTCATTTCCACCTGTAGCTAAAGTAGTTGCATGGCTGATAGTCTCGCACCACAAATTACCCCAATTCCCTCAAGGTGGTGATAATCCACCATCGTTTGAAAATATCAATGAATGGTTAAATCAAAACTTTGAAGCATGCTGGAATTCGCCACAATGTTTAGTTGATGATTGGCAAAAAGAAGATATTGAGCAAAATTGGCTATTCCCACACGGTACGCCATTTTCGAGTGCTCATTGGCAAACACAGATTAGCATTTTAGCTAAAGAAGTTTTGCGTTGTGAGGCTACGTTTCAACAAAGTTGGTTTGAACAACACTTTACTGCGCACATATCTCGCTTGTCTTTGATGTTATCCGATCATTATTATTCATCTCAAACCGAAACAACACCTGAATGGCAAGATCGAAATTACAAAGCTTATGCTAATACGGACAAAAACTCGTACGGACAAACTTATTTAAAGCAAAAACTTGATGAGCATAATATTGCAGTAGGAATCAATGCGTATAAATTTTCTAGGTCTTTGCCACGTTTGAAAAATGATTTACCTACATTAAAAGTAAATAAAGCGTTAACAGCAAAAGTTCCGAGAAAATTCCAAGCCGATTACGGATGGCAAGATACCGCTTATAACTTAGCTAAATCAATTAAAGATGAGACAAAGAACTATGGTTTCTTTGGTGTTTGTCAATCATCAACAGGAAAAGGAAAAACGCTCGGAAATACACGAATCATGTATGGACTTGCAGATGAAGGAAGTTGTCGATTTAGTATTGCGCTAGGCCTTAGAACATTAACATTGCAAACTGCCGATGCGCTTAAAGATAAACTAAACCTTGATAATGATGAGCTTGCTTTGCTTATTGGTTCACAAGCGGTGAAAGACTTACATCAACAATCAAAAGATCCTGAAATTAGTGTTGAGCAAAATCAAGGTAGTGAATCTGCAGAATCATTATTAAAGGATGAAATTACGTTAATACAAGATTTGCCTGAGTATATAGGTGAGTGTGCTAAGTGGTTTAAACATGATCCTAAAATACTAAAACTTATCCAAGCACCTGTTTTGGTTAGCACAATAGACTACCTGATGCCTGCTAACGAGGGGGTACGCGGTGGACGTCAAATAGCTCCTATGCTTAGGTTGCTTACATCTGATTTAGTTCTTGATGAGCCTGATGATTTTGGTTTAGATGATTTACCTGCGTTATGCCGCTTAGTTAACTGGGCGGGTATGCTCGGCAGTAGAGTTCTTTTATCAACGGCGACAATATCACCATCACTAGCCAGCGCATTATTTTCTGCCTATCAAGCAGGTCGTAAACACTATACACAAGTTAATGGTGAACTTGGTGAAACCAGTAAAGTATGTTGTGCATGGTTTGATGAATTTAAAAAGCCTAAATCAGTACTTATATCTAATACAGATTCTTATGAAAAAGAGCATAGTGATTTTATTGAAAAACGTATTAAAAATTTAGAAAAAAATAATACTCCACTAAGAAAAGGAAAAATGGTTACCGTCGTTAAAAATAACGAACAAAAACCCAGCGAAAATATTGCGGCGGTTATTCATACATCGATACAAACCTTACATAAGCAACACAGTATTTCGGTGTTAGATAAAAAAATATCCATCGGTTTAGTACGTATGGCAAACATTGATCCATTGGTACATATTTCTAAAATTTTATTAGAAAAAAATGCGCCCGAAAATACGATTATTCATTACTGTATTTACCACAGCCAGTTTCCACTATTACAGCGTTCAAGCATTGAAAAACAGTTAGATAGTGCATTATCACGACATAGTGAAAATGAGTGGTTACAACAGTCGGGTATTTATGAACAGATAAAAAAATATAAAGAAACACATCATGTTTTTGTTGTTTTAGCTACAGCCGTGGCTGAAGTGGGCCGTGATCATGACTATGATTGGGCAATAGTTGAACCAAGTTCTATGCGCTCAATTATCCAATTAGCAGGGCGTGTTCAACGTCATCGTAAACAAGTACCTACAACTGAAAATATTCATATTTTATCTAAAAACTTCAAGGGTATAAAAGGTCTAGATATACGGTTTGAAAAGCCAGGGTTTGAAACTAAAAAGTTAAGTTATTCATCTGCTGATTTAACTGATCTTGTTTCAATGAATGAATTTGATGAAATTAATGCAATTGCCAGAATAAAAATGCCTGAGCTAACATCTGCTTCAATAACGAAGAAAGATAAACCACTATTTAATTCATTTAATTTACTGGAACATTTTGCTCAAATATTACGTTTAGTTGGAAATGAGAAAGAAAGCAATCACGCTGCACAATGGTGGCTTAATAGTGTTACATGGTGCGGAGAGCTGCAGCGTTTACAGCCATTTAGGCAATCAACCCCAAATGATGAATATAACCAGATGTTTACTCGTACAGGAAAAGTTATTTGGCAAAAGAAAATAGCTAAAACATCACCAGTTGAATATGAGCCGACTTCAGACATAGTAACTGAAAGTGAAAATATTAAGTTTGGCGTAGGTAATTATATATGGGGAGATTTTAACCTAAAAGAAAGCGTTGAAAGTTTAGCTACTCGAAGTGGTGAAAGTGAGGAACTTATATTAAAGAAATTTACGAGTCTATCACTTCGTCAATTAAATAAAAATTCAGCTGAGCAGTGGCAATGCCACCCTTCGCTTGGTTTATACAAAACATTGAAAAAGGATGCTTATGAAAATGATTGATGAACAACTATCGAAAGCATTATCCGACGAAATTATTAGATACATTAATAACCGTCGAGATATTAAAGAAGAACATTTTTTGAAGGATAAACCAAAAAAAAATAAACAAGGGCTAATCTCCAACGGTGCAATTATAGCGCGGTTATCAGTAGTTATAAAAAAAACAAGTGATCATGTTGATGACGTTATCAGAATAGAGAAGGCAAAGAAAAGTAAAATTCAAACAAACTTAGAGTTTCAAAGAAGTCGATATGAGCAATTATTGTCATTAGTAGGTGATGTTGTTGATAGTAATTTAGTTGATATAAAAAATGAATATCATGAGTTTTTATTGACCAATCGTGAGTTTTTTAATCCAGTAACGTGGCTTACTAATTATTCGATAAAAGCTAAAGATATAAGCTTTGCTACACATGTTGGGAAACTAACCCATTCTAGTAGTAAAAGTTCTAGTATTCTCGATGTGTCTGATGAAAAAAAGGAATGCTATCTTACTACCAATAGCCTGCATAATATTGAAGTTGATACAGCCTCTTCAAATGCTGCATCATTACCTATTGCAGATATATTAAAAATAACAGTCGATGGTGTTAGTGTGCTTGATTGTTTAAAGAATAACGATAAATCGCTATTTGAAAATTTAACAGATAATGAGGTTTTAATAAATGAATGGTGTGAACAATTAAAACAAACTTATGATAGATCGGAAAAACAAAGTTATTTCCTTTCTAAACAAACTTACTTTCCAGTAGAAGAACATCAATATCACTTACTCTTGCCATTAACATCATCTTCTTTAGTGCATGCAATACATCTGAAGCATAAAGCGATATGGGATGGTAAAAAGGAGTTAGATACAGAACAAAGAGTAGCTAACACTCAGAGAAACAAGAAGAAATTTTCAGAAATAAATACATGTGTGTATTTAAATAAAGCTATTTTAAATATTACTTCAAACCTTAAAGCTCATTCTAATGTGTCCCGCTTAAATCTAGAGCGGCAAGGTAAAGTTCCACTTCTATCAACTATTCCCCCGCAGTGGCAATCAAGTATCCCTTCTTATGTTAATAAAACCGATGTTTTTGATAGGTCATTGAGTTTTGTTTTAAAAGCAGAAATGAACGACTTAAAAAAATACTTAGTATTAATCAAAAATAAATCGCTCAGTATCAGTGAGCCAAAACGCAATGCGGCAGTAATAAATAAACTACGCGCGATAGCAGGAAACTTCTTTAATTATATTGAGCAGATTAACTCTCATACAGCCATAAAAAATTGGACTGTTGAAACTCATTTACCAATTGAACAACAGCTTCTATTTGAATATTCCCGAGATGATGACAAAGCAGTCTCCGCAAAACAGAATAAACAATGGATGAAAATACTGAGTAAAAGTTACGGGCGATGGTTAAACAATCAACTTAAAGACAAAGATAAACTGCCCTTAACCCTTATTCACGAAGCAGTATGGGCAGACGCATTTTTAATTGAGTTGAGAGAGTTTGTTGCGACACAGGAGGTGACATTATGAGCCAATATTTAATATTAAGTCATATTCAAATACAAAATGCTAACTCAATTGCTGGGTTAACGTGGGGATTTCCTGCTATTACTCAGTTTTTAGGTTTTACTCATGCTTTAAATAGAAAAATATCAAATCAGTATGATGGTGAATATGATATGGAGTTAACAGGTTGTGGGGTGATATCTCACACTGTTCAAAACAAAGTATATCAACCGAAACAATTTTCTGACTTTGAATTCATACAAAGTAAAAATCCCCCCGTTTTGGCTAAACATAAAAATGCATCACCTCCAATTATTGAAGAGGGGAAAATGAATTTGACCGTTAGTTTGATTATTGAAATCGCTAATTCAATAACGCTAACCACAGAAAAAATAAAAGAGTTTGAACAAAAAGTTGAAGCTCTGTGTTATCGAATGCGAATCGCTGGCGGAACAGTATTAAGTATTAATAAAATAAAGGTATTAGCCGCGAGTACTGAAAAACAGCACGTTGACATGGTAAGGAAAATAAAAAGTTTAACTATGGCTGGTTTTGTTTTATTAGATCGTAGTGAGTATTTGCAAGAACATTACAACACGCTAGTAAGGCGTCATAAAGAAAATGATAATGCGAACAACGAACCCCAACTGTTAGATGCATGGTTAGACTTTTCTGCACTTAAATATCAAGCGATCCCGAAATTAACTAAAGACCAAATTGAACCAGATGAAAATACTGATGCTGATTGGGTATATGTTGCCAAACCTAATTCGGGTTACTTAGTTCCGCTTATGACTGGGTATAAAGCTATCAGTGAACTTTATGATCCTAAGCAAGTGGCAAATACTCGAGACGAATTAACGCCTTCACGTTTTGTTGAAGCATTACACTCTGTGGGTGAATGGAAAAGTATGCACAACACTCAAAATATTACTGACATTATTTGGCGTTATAGACATGACGGACAATGGTATTTGTGTGAGCAAAAAAATAATACCGAGTCAGGTGATTTAGATACAAATGAAAACGAAATTGAACAAATTCAAACACTCAATTTAAATGAAGCACTTAACCTCTTTTAAGGATAAATAATATGACTACTTTTACAAAAATGCCTGCAGTGATCGCTTTTGATCGTAAATTAGAACCTTCTGATGCCTTAATGTATTCAGGAAGTTGGGAAAGTATAACGTCGGATAATTCATGGCAAGAAATTGAACTTTTTGATAGGCATAACCGTGCAGTTAAAAGTAACTTTAAACCTGAAGTTCTTAATGATGAGGTTGAGCTACAAAAGCAAATTGCCGAAGCAAATCTTGCCTGGGGAGATGATGCTGCATTAAGCCATGAACACGACACATTAAAATTAAGTTTTACTTTACGTGTTGTAAGCGGTTTAAGCCGACCGTCTGCATGTAACGATGTGGATTTTGAAGCGGCATATAAAGAAAAAATACACAGTTATGTTCAATCTAACATAGGTAATTTAGCTAGTCGTTATGCATATAATATTGCGAACGGTCGCTTTTTATGGCGTAACCGTGTTGGCGCACAAGAGATAAAAATTGTAGTGAACCACACAAGCTTGAATGAACCCTTAGTATTTGATGCCTATGATTATTCATTAAAGAATACGACATCTGAAAATACTAAATTAGCCGAGTTAACGGAATTGATAAAATCAGGATTTAAAAGTGATAAACCTGTTTTATTGTCTATTCAAGCATATTCAAAACTTGGTAATGGGCAGCGTATTTGGCCTTCACAAGAAATGATTTTGAACTCTCCGAAAGGTGAAAAAAGCCGTCATTTATTCTCATTAAAAGTTAACGGTAAAGATGTTGCAGCAATGCACTGTGAAAAAATAGGCAATGCATTACGTACTATTGATGATTGGTACCCTAGCTTTAATGAAACACAAAACCCTATTGCTATTGAAGCTTATGGCTCGGTTACGCAAAGAGGTGTGGCTTATCGTTCGACAAAAAATGATTTTAAAACGTTATTGTTAAAGTGGTTAAATTCAGTTGATAGTGACACACTTAAACAAGATGAACAGGACTTCGTTGTCGCCATGTTAATTCGTGGAGGTGTATTTGGTGAAGGCGAAAGCTAAGGAGAGAAAATGAATTATTATCTCGATATAACCTTATTGCCAGAAGCAGATATAACCCTAGGTTTTATTTGGCAAAAGGTTTACCAACAGGTGCATATTGCCTTAGTTGATAACAAAGTGGGTAAGAACGAGTCTGCTATTGCAGTTAGTTTTCCTCGCTATAGCACTGAAAAAAATAGCGAGGGAGTTTTCCCGCTTGGAAATCAATTACGACTAATTGCCAACGATGAGAAGCAGTTAACTAAGTTAAATATCGCAAAATGGCTCAATCGTTTAGAAGATTACGTACATATAAAGTCGATAAAACCAGTGCCAAAAAATGTTACTTATAGCGCTTTTGTTAGGGTGCAAGTAAAAGGAGAGGCGAGAATAGAAAAGGATATGTTAAGTAAAGCACAACGTTGGTCTGATAAATCGGGTAAATCTATCGATGTTTGCCTAGCGGAACTTGAAAAAAGTAAACCCAAAGGAAATAACAATCTCCCTTTTATTTGGTTAGAAAGCCAAGAAACCAAACAACGGAACGCAGGAGGGAGTCGGAAGTTTCCTTTATTTATCAGAAAGGTAGATGTATTGGAACAGCAGGTAGGAACATTTAATTGTTATGGCTTAAGTATGTGCCATAAGAATAAAGAAAAACTGGTTACTATTCCTCAGTTTTAACCTTTATTTTTTGCTCTTTAAAAATTAGAAATAAAAACAATAAGTTACACAGAACGATAAAAATAAGGTAAAAGTACATATTTTACCTTAATCAACTGTTGTAACTTGTTTTTTGCGTGATATTCTATTGTTCACTGCCACACAGGCAGCTTAGAAAATTCCTAAGAGATCCGCTTATAACTCCGAAACGTTCACTGCCACACAGGCAGCTTAGAAAGCTCCCGAAACAATGCGCGTGTCCGTCTGAGTGTTCACTGCCACACAGGCAGCTTAGAAAAGCTTCAACTAATGACGTACCATCCGTTTGAAGTTCACTGCCACACAGGCAGCTTAGAAAATATCATATTTAGTTAAGACCTGTTTAGTCTTGTTCACTGCCACACAGGCAGCTTAGAAACCGAATTGTTCGAGAAAATCTAAGGTTTTATCGTTCACTGCCACACAGGCAGCTTAGAAATTTACGAGGGGACATTAGGTCCCCTTTTTTATGTTCACTGCCACACAGGCAGCTTAGAAAATATAGCCATCAACCAGAATTATCAAACCATTGTTCACTGCCACACAGGCAGCTTAGAAATCGCACGTCTTTACGCGCTTTCGTGGCCGCTTGTTCACTGCCACACAGGCAGCTTAGAAAGTTCTCATGGTAAATCATCGCCTCAATTACACGTTCACTGCCACACAGGCAGCTTAGAAATATACTCTCAGCTGTTCCATTAGCACCTATAGGTTCACTGCCACACAGGCAGCTTAGAAATACAAAAAGAGGGGAACCTTAAGCCCCCCTCCGTTCACTGCCACACAGGCAGCTTAGAAATCGGCGGCCTTCTGGGACGCTTTGAACCCATTGTTCACTGCCACACAGGCAGCTTAGAAATGAAATTCTGGCGCCCACATCGTTAATACCTGGTTCACTGCCACACAGGCAGCTTAGAAATTTTTGGGGTCGATTACGACGGCGGTAAAACGGTTCACTGCCACACAGGCAGCTTAGAAACTGAAGATATCCCGTTATATGTTCATATTGATGTTCACTGCCACACAGGCAGCTTAGAAAAGTAAGAGCTGTCTAATTCGTACTCTCCTACGGTTCACTGCCACACAGGCAGCTTAGAAATGCATTGGACTCATTAATGTTCTGCACTGTTCGTTCACTGCCACACAGGCAGCTTAGAAAACTTGGTGACATATGAATCTTCCACCTTTCGTGTTCACTGCCACACAGGCAGCTTAGAAAAGTAGTGATGTTTCCATCAAGCAGCTCCAAGTGTTCACTGCCACACAGGCAGCTCCAAGTGTTCACTGCCACACAGGCAGCTTAGAAAAGCAACAGGTAATAGCTCTACCGATGCAAAACGTTCACTGCCACACAGGCAGCTTAGAAACGCTATTTCTGCCGCCGTTTCCGTTTCAATATGTTCACTGCCACACAGGCAGCTTAGAAATTGGATGTTTGACGGTTTAAATGCTTCAAGCAGTTCACTGCCACAGAGGCAGCTTAGAAATTAATTATGTCCGAAGCTTGGCACTTATGGTTGTTCACTGCCACACAGGCAGCTTAGAAATTTGGAGCGGAGGCCGCCGTCTCGTTATTACCGTTCACTGCCACACAGGCAGCTTAGAAATTTCGCTTGTTTATGCACTGTTGCGCGTTTGTGTTCACTGCCACACAGGCAGCTTAGAAAGCAATGCGGGCACGTTAAATGCCCTAAAATCTGTTCACTGCCACACAGGCAGCTTAGAAAGTTGCCAAAAGTACATTTGGGTCAGGTTAAATGTTCACTGCCACACAGGCAGCTTAGAAAAAAAAATCGACGTTGCGTTAAATCGTGTAACTGTTCACTGCCACACAGGCAGCTTAGAAAATAAGATGAAAGTAATCAAACCGATAGACACAGTTCACTGCCACACAGGCAGCTTAGAAAGTGACGACTTCGAACTAATCGCGGTCTTAACGGTTCACTGCCACACAGGCAGCTTAGAAATCAAATTCAACTTTTGTGTCAGTGTGTCGAAAGTTCACTGCCACACAGGCAGCTTAGAAATGACGATATCAACAAGGAAAATCGATTATCTGGTTCACTGCCACACAGGCAGCTTAGAAATATAAAAGCCAAACGCAATCGTTAACCAAAACGTTCACTGCCACACAGGCAGCTTAGAAAATCATCATTTGAATCACGCGGATACGTATAATGTTCACTGCCACACAGGCAGCTTAGAAATCTATGCGCGCCATTTATAATGTTTTTCCATTGTTCACTGCCACACAGGCAGCTTAGAAAGTTGAACGTTCGCCTGTCGTTAGTGGTGGAGCGTTCACTGCCACACAGGCAGCTTAGAAATGATGATATAAATAAAGAGAATCGATTATCTGGTTCACTGCCACACAGGCAGCTTAGAAATAACTGGTTAACTAAGGTTCGTCGATTTATTTGTTCACTGCCACACAGGCAGCTTAGAAACTCACGGATTGGCCCGCGAACTCAAACGCGCTGTTCACTGCCACACAGGCAGCTTAGAAAACTAAATTAAAACAAGGAAGTTACCCGTTTTCGTTCACTGCCACACAGGCAGCTTAGAAACAGTTTCGCCGCCAGTTTCGCCACCAGTTTCGGTTCACTGCCACACAGGCAGCTTAGAAATCGATGGGAATGAAGGGGGGGTATCATAAAGAGTTCACTGCCACACAGGCAGCTTAGAAAGTGAGCCGTGCCACGTCTTGCACAAGACTAAAGTTCACTGCCACACAGGCAGCTTAGAAACTCAATATTACTGGCATTTAACGTACCTTTAAGTTCACTGCCACACAGGCAGCTTAGAAATTTTTCGCTTGTTAATCTCTATTGACCAATTATGTTCACTGCCACACAGGCAGCTTAGAAACCTCGGGAAAACAGCTTACACCGATTGGGGAAGTTCACTGCCACACAGGCAGCTTAGAAATATGAAGCGAAACTCTTTGTTAGGTAGTCTTAGTTCACTGCCACACAGGCAGCTTAGAAAGACCAGAAAAAGGCTTAAAAAGGGAAGCACAAGTTCACTGCCACACAGGCAGCTTAGAAATTCAGAACACTTGGAATAAGCATAATCTAAACGTTCACTGCCACACAGGCAGCTTAGAAATCAAAATCAGCCAACATCAAGCCAGCGTGTAAGTTCACTGCCACACAGGCAGCTTAGAAAACTCCGTCCGCACTTTGAGCCGCCGCACTTACGTTCACTGCCACACAGGCAGCTTAGAAATAATACAGCGCGACTTTTACGTATCAGTATCGGTTCACTGCCACACAGGCAGCTTAGAAAACCAGTGCAGGTATTGGCATAAACGAACAAATGTTCACTGCCACACAGGCAGCTTAGAAAATCATTGACGGTGATGATATTAAAGTGACATAGTTCACTGCCACACAGGCAGCTTAGAAAACACGATTTGCATCTTTAGGGCAGTTCATAGCGTTCACTGCCACACAGGCAGCTTAGAAAACTATCAAACAAAACATCACAAAGATAATTAAGTTCACTGCCACACAGGCAGCTTAGAAACTTATGAATCTGATTACTGTAACGAATTTTGCGTTCACTGCCACACAGGCAGCTTAGAAATAGCACAAGGCGCTCAGGGCGAGATTAATTACGTTCACTGCCACACAGGCAGCTTAGAAATATAACATCAATAAACGCAAGATGATGACTAAGTTCACTGCCACACAGGCAGCTTAGAAAGCCTGAGAAGAAAGGTGAAAAATTCAGGTTATGTTCACTGCCACACAGGCAGCTTAGAAATTATGCGGGTAAATATTTAAAACGGTTATATGGTTCACTGCCACACAGGCAGCTTAGAAAAACTCCCAAACCTTTTAACATAGTATCATTCATGTTCACTGCCACACAGGCAGCTTAGAAAGCAACACTTCGGTTTAGTGAGTCTGCCATTGTGTTCACTGCCACACAGGCAGCTTAGAAAGCTGGCAACAGTTAACAGCAAGTGCAACGCTTGTTCACTGCCACACAGGCAGCTTAGAAATGCTGATTATTGTCTAACACGTAAACTTGTAAGTTCACTGCCACACAGGCAGCTTAGAAATGTATCGTCGAATGTTGCAGGTTCAGCGGCAAGTTCACTGCCACACAGGCAGCTTAGAAAAAGTGCAAGCTCTTGCAATGTAATTACCGCTAGTTCACTGCCACACAGGCAGCTTAGAAAAAGTTGTGGCTTTTCCAAATGCGAGCCATTATGTTCACTGCCACACAGGCAGCTTAGAAAAGTCCAGTAACGAATAGAGCCGTCAGGATATTGTTCACTGCCACACAGGCAGCTTAGAAAGCAATGATGGAAGAACACCCGTACGGTGAAAAGTTCACTGCCACACAGGCAGCTTAGAAAAGTAAACGATTCGCCCTCAAAATTTGCAACAGGTTCACTGCCACACAGGCAGCTTAGAAAACCCCCGAATCCCTCGTAAGGTCTGATAGTACGTTCACTGCCACACAGGCAGCTTAGAAATTAAGTGGCATCGTTATGCTGTCCGGAGCCTCGTTCACTGCCACACAGGCAGCTTAGAAATAGTAGTACATGGCTTAATGAATCCACCGAAGGTTCACTGCCACACAGGCAGCTTAGAAATTCGAGTGTGGCACCTTCTGCTGCTGCTGTTAGTTCACTGCCACACAGGCAGCTTAGAAACGCTGTATAAATGGTACCCGAGGCCGGACTTGGTTCACTGCCACACAGGCAGCTTAGAAAAGTAAGCAAATAGAGCCTAATAGAGTCTTTAAGTTCACTGCCACACAGGCAGCTTAGAAATTTCGCCCGATGTGCATATTGTTCGCGCTTAAGTTCACTGCCACACAGGCAGCTTAGAAATTTTCGTCATTTGTTTCCGGTTGGGCGTTAATGTTCACTGCCACACAGGCAGCTTAGAAAAATCGACAGACGCACAGACAAAGAGAAGTTTGGTTCACTGCCACACAGGCAGCTTAGAAAAAGAATTAAGTTAAATGTTAATACAAATAAATGTTCACTGTCACACAGGCACTTAGAAAGTTTTTAAACTTTCGAGTAGGGATATGACACTTCCATGATGATCGGCACCCAATTTCGCCATCCTTGGCTCAATGAATAATCAGACGGAGCATACTCCTAAAGAAACTGATTATCCCCACACAGGCACTTAGAAAGTTTTTAAACTTTCGAGTAGGTATATGACACTTCCATGATGATCGGCACCCAATTTCGCCATCCTTGGCTCAATGAATAATCAGACGGAGCATGCTCCTAAAGAAACTGATTATCCCCACACAGGCACTTAGAAAGTTTTTAAACTTTCGAGTAGGTATATGACACTTCCATGATGATCGGCACCCAATTTCGCCATCCTTGGCTCAATGAATAATCAGACGGAGCATACTCCTAAAGAAACTGATTATCCCCACACAGGCACTTAGAAAGTTTTTAAACTTTCGAGTAGGTATATGACACTTCCATGATGATCGGCACCCAATTTCGCCATCCTTGGCTCAATGAATAATCAGATGGAGCATGCGCTTTAGTTTTTCAAAATAGGTGGTTAAATTTTTTATGTAGTGATATTAATGGAATAGGCATGATGAAGTTTATTGATGATAATCATTCCTATACACCTTCTTTCCTTATTATTTGTTAAACAAGTGCTGGTAATTATCCAGCAAATAATTAATAAGAGATTGTTGTTCAACAATATTATTTTTTATCTGTTTAACGTACTATGTATGATTGTTTGCCTGTTTTTTACTTTTCAATGGTTTGTTCATGAACGCTAACACATTAATTATTCTCGATTTTGAAACTACTGGGTTATCACCTGACAAAGGTGATAGAGCCATTGAGATAGGGGCAATAAAGTTGGAAAATGGTGAGGTAACCGGTCGCTTTCAAGAGTTAATGAACCCTGGAAAACGTATTAATGGCTTTATTGAAAACTATACGGGTATTACCAACCAAATGTTAAGTACTGCATCGCCTTGCCGTGATGTAATGGGGCGTTTTGCTGATTTTATTCAAGGCTATAATTTGGTGGCGCATAATGCGTCATTTGATAAGCGGTTTTTAGACGGAGAGTTAAGTCGAATATCAAGTGGTTATGATGGTCAATTTTCATGTTCACTTCTTGTTTCAAGGCGATTATACCCAACAGCACCTAATTATAAGTTAGGAACGTTAATCAATTATAAAGGTATTGCGTCGAACGGTAGTTTTCATAGGGCTTTATATGATGCTGAAATGACGGCAAAACTTTGGTTGGCTATGCTTGAAGATCTGCGTCAACAGGTTGGGGTTAATGACATTCCTTTTTCATTCATTCAAAAGCTAGCTAAAACACCAAAAGCTCAAGTGAATAAGCTTTTGGTTAATTACCGATAATGAATCTCTATGTTAGTGAGCAGGCGCTTTTGTTGAGTTATTATTTTCTAAGCTTGTGAGTAGCATGGGCTAAAACAATTGCGCCGGCGGTAGACACATTAAGGGAATTTCCCATGCCAAACATAGGAATATGTATATGTTGATGGCTTAATGTTAATGCAGCTTCACTCACGCCTTTTCGTTCATTCCCCAATACTAAAGCACATGGTGAGGGGTAAGCCACATCTTGATAACTCTTAGATTGATGACACAATTCTACGCTAAAAACAGTATAGCCATCATTTATTAATGTTTGTAGGCTGTTAGTTGTTTTATCGCTATATTCAATATTTACCCATTTGGCTTCATTTCGTGAGGCTTTTTTTAATTTTTTATCAGAAATGGTTAACTCACCACAAACTATTATTTTTTCGATAGCAAACGCATCAGCTAAACGGATGAATGAGCCAATATTGTAACTGTTAGTGACGTTATCTAATACTAATACCAAAGGGCTTTTAGTTTGTTTTAAATAGTCATTTCGAGTTGGTTTGGTTTTTCTAATTTCTTCCTTGCTGAGCTGTATTTTTGAATGCATAAGTTTTCACTTGTTAGTTGCCGTTAACCCTAGTTTTTGCTGCTGTGTAGTTTTGTTCTTATACGAACGGCTATAGTCTTGTAGATTAATTCAATACATTAGGAAAATAAGGTTTTATTTATAAAAAGATATTGTTATCTAATGAATAGACAGGTGTTAAATCATATTAGTCTTTTTTGTTGATGGTTATTTCTATGTTTTTACTATTTCCTGCGAACCATTTTTGAAGATAAATACTACCAATTACTGGTGGCATGCCATCTTCTGGTACTTCTTTATATCTAATGCTATTTTTATTTTGTTTTTCAAAGGTTAATTGTATTTTCTTTTCAGACATTGATCTTGCCTTATCTATTTGGGCTGACGTAATTATCGGCCTATTATTCACTTGAACGAATAAGCTGTAAAGGCAAAGATTGGCATCTCATCATTTATAAAAAAATATCTAGGTACGCGTTATAAATGAATAAAAGATATCGTTGCATTTAGGGAGTGTTTTTATTGGTTACTTTTGCTGTTTCGCGGGTGACAAAATAACAAATGAGTGAACCAAGTGTAACCAAAATAACACCTTGCCAAAATGATGCACTTAAAGTGATAGAAAGGTACATTGACGAAATTATGGTAGAAAATACTGGGGTAAAATACGACATGGTGCCCAACAACATCAGGTTACCGCCGATAATAGCTTTATTCCATAAAGCATAACCGCTACCCACTACTACGCCCGCCAACAAAACTGTAAATGTGGCATTTAATGAAAACGTTAATTTGGGTTCATTGCTAGTTAAGTATTGAAGCCATAATGTTATTGCCGTTGCTGTAAAAAAAAGAGTAATAGCATTTTTACCATTGCTAAGTTTTTGAGTAACTACGCAATAAATCGCCCAAATAAATGCAGCTGAAAAAGCCATTAAGTAGGTAAGGGGGTTATCGGCAACATTACTCATTAACGCCGACAAAGACACTTGGTTATCGCCTGTAATACACCAAGCAACGCCAATAAAAGCAATTAATATACTAGGATAAACCCAAAAACTGACTTTTTTTTGTCCCAAGGTCACGGTGAGTAATATTGTCAGGGCTGGCCATAAATAGTTAATTACTGCCATTTCCATGGCTTGATGACGGTTATTAGCCATACCTAACGATAGAGCAAGGCATACTTCATAGGCTACAAATAAAAGGGTGCCTATAATTAGGTAACGAGGTGAAAAGTCTTTAAGTGTTGGTTTTCCCATCACTAACAATAAAAAGAGGGCACTCACAGTATACATCAGTGCTGCGCCACCAATAGGACTAAAGATTTCTGATACATCTCGTACAAGAGCGACAAGGCAGCTCCATAGCAATATAGCTGCTATGCCAAAAAGTGTATATTTATGCTTAGTTAAAAAGTGCATGGTCACCTGAAATACCACTAAAAATTTTAGGGCGCTAAAGTACCAGTATTCTATTCATTACACAATTTATCAGCACGATAAATGATAGGTTTTATCACTTGATACCTTATTGAATATGATAATCTATTGGCAATTAAAGGAAGAATAATAAAAAATGTTAATGAGTTACTTGTTTATTCGCTAATGAGTGAATAAGCTATTTTAATTTTATTTGCCGCCATATCATCGCCTTTATTGAAGGCATGGGCTTAATATCAGCAATCTAACTAATCACGTAAAGTAGGTATTATGACTTTATCAAATAAAGTTTATGCACTAATGCTATTGACGCTGTTTATTATTCTTTGGGTGGGGTTAGCGATAAACCCTTTATCTCGTGACGACTGGTTATTAGAAAATATAATACCTATGATCTCTTTAGTATGCTTAATTGCTACTTATCATCGTATGTCATTTAGTAAGTTATCTTATTTCGTTATTTTTCTTTTTCTTTGTTTGCATACATTAGGATCACATTATACTTATTCCCAAGTTCCCTATGATAAATGGGTGTTTGCGCTTACGGGTGGTTCATTAGATGCGTTCATGGGATGGGAGCGTAATCAATTTGACCGTCTCGTACATTTTTTATATGGCTTATTATTACTGTATCCCGTTAAAGAATTAGTCATAAGAACTACGCAAGTAAAACGTGGAATGGCTTATTTTGTGGCGGTGCTGATTATTATGTCAACATCTATGCTATACGAATTTATTGAATGGGGGGCGGCTGAGTTTTTTGGCGGTGATTTGGGGGTTTCTTATCTAGGCACCCAAGGTGATGTATGGGATGCACATAAAGATATGTTATTAGCCAGTATTGGCGCTGTAATTTCGGCTTCTTATTTTTACTGGCGATTTCGTAGGAACGCATTAGGCACATTAAAGTAATTACATATGTTCAATTAGGGTATCAATAAGTTTTCTTTTGGCGATACTTAAATGCTTTCTACTCGGATAAACCACGGAAATGGGTACAGGAGGCGGCATAAATTCAGTTAATAATAATACTAACTCACCTTTATCGACTTGTTGTTGCACAATAAAGTCAGGTATATACGATATACCTAGGCCTGCTGAGGCAAATCTTTGTAGCATAGTGTTGTTGTTTGCTTCGATGTTTCCTTTTACTTTAACAAAGGTGTTTCGTTTTTCTTCAACAAATTTCCATTTAAAGGGCGTTTTAATAATGGTGTTAATAATACAATTATGTTGCACTAGGTCTTTGGGGCATAGAGGTGTTCCATGCTTTTTTAGGTAATCTGGGCTTGCAACAACCACTAAATGAAAGCTCTGAAGCTGGCGAGAAATCATGTTTGAATCTTCTAAAACGCCTATTCTAACGGCTAAATCATAGCCTTCTTCAACCATATTAACCTCTCGATTTACTAGGTTTAATGACACCGAAACATGGGGGTATTGTCGAGAATAGTCATTTAATGCATTTTGAAGTAAGTTTTCACCCAACACAGGAGGCGCAGTAAAATGGATATGATCTTTTATCATTTTTTCGTCGGTTGTCAGGTCAACTAATGCATCAACATTTTGGGTGATAATTTCCATTTTTTGTAGGTAGCGTCTACCACTTGTGGTTAAGCTAATAGATCGCGTTGTTCTATTTAATAAACGTACATTTAAGTGTTTTTCTAATTCATTAATTTGTCTGCTAACCGCAGAAGGTACTAAATTAAGATGGTTGGCTGCTTTACTAAAGCTTTTATGCTTGCAGACCTCTTGAAAAACTTCAATTGACTTAAGTAAGTTCATTGTTGATTTTTTCTGATAAGTGAATTCATTTTTGTATTATTTATCACTTAATATGAATTGTCTATCATATGCTATTATTCTCATTGAAATTGATTAGAGACTCGTTGTTAACGTCTATCGAGGTTTAATTTTCAGAGAGCTATTTCGTTAGCTTTTCTACCTGGTTTCAGTATTTATCTTTTAGTTTAAGGTTTTATTCTTTGTTCAAACATTATCAAAAACATACATTACCCTTTAAAGAATTTATCGGGTTGATGGCATTAATGATGTCATTAGTTGCATTATCAATTGACTCTTTATTACCTGCTCTCGACGCTATAGGGGAGTCGATGGGGAATGTTAATACTAATGATAATCAGCTGATGATTGCTTTTTTATTTATTGGTTTAGGTCTTGGGCAACTTTTATTTGGCCCATTATCAGATAGTATTGGACGTCGAAAAACCATGGTCATAGGGTATGTGATCTTCTTTATTGGCAGTTTGTTAACTTTTATGGCAACAGATTATGACACTATGTTGGCCAGTCGTTTTTTACAAGGATTTGGTGTTGCTGCACCTCGTGTTTTAACTGCGGCTATTATTCGCGATTTGTATCAGGGACGGACCATGGCAAAGGTTATGTCATTCGTGATGATGTTGTTTATTTTGGTGCCTATGCTTGCGCCTATTATGGGACAAGCGATCTTAACCACGTTTAACTGGCATGGTATTTTTATTTTCACTGCATTAGTGGGTGTAGTATCACTTTGTTGGTATCTACTCAGACAAGAAGAAACTCTTGCTATAGAACATAGAACACGTTTCACTATCACAAGATTGAAGCAATCTTTTCTCACTATTTTTTGTGATCGTCACGTTATCGGTTACATTATTGCTTCAGGGTTGATTTCAGGTCCTTTTGTTTTTTACCTAAGTTCTTCTCAGCAATTACTACAAGTAAGTTATCAATTAGGTGAAAATTTTCCTTTGTATTTTGCGGGCATATCATTTGTGCTTGGAATTGCCTCTTTTGTAAATGGTAAAAAAGTGGTTAAGTACGGAATGTTAAAAATCGCTACGCTTTCACTTATCTTGTTAGCTTCGGTTTCCTTTACGTTCTTACTTGTTTCATTTTATTATCAAGGTTTACCTCCTTTGTGGATGCTGACCCTTTTTTTACTGTGTTTGTTTTTTTCTTTAGGGCTTATTTTTGGTAATTTAACGGCTCTTGCTATGAACCCTTTAGGAGAAATTGCTGGCATAGGTTCGGCAGTAGTTGGTGCTTTATCTACGTTAATGTCTGTTGGTATTGCTGTGATTATCGGGCAGATGTTTGATGGAACCACCTATATGTTGGTGGTGAGTTTCTTAATTGCTACCTTAAGTGTTTTAGGCTTGCTGAAATGGATAAATCGTCGTAATAACCTATTTGTTGATACTAAAATAAAGAAAGTGCAAGAAGGGTAGTTTATCGTTGTGTATTATTAGGGAATACATTTACTAGTAAAGAATTTTCATCTGTATACACCTATCTAATATAGTGGAAGACGCTATAATATAGCGACACATTTAAAATAATTAACATGTTTATTGTTTACTAATAGATATCACATAAACAAATGTACTGGAATTAACTTTTTTGACTGAAATATTTAAACACCTTAGTTTTGCTTTCCTGGTTATATTACTATCAACCTCGTTAGTTTTTGCTTCTGGCCCATCCGTTCGTTTTGAACAGTTATCAATTGAAAATGGATTACCACAAAGTAGTGCTAAAGCTATATTACAAGACCAGCAAGGTTTCTTCTGGGTTGGCACTGAAGAAGGCTTAGCACGTTATGATGGTTATCAATTTAAGGTGTACAAAAACAATGTTGATGATGTTAATTCACTCTCTAGTAATTATATAACGGTTATATTTGAAGACGAACAGAATAATTTGTGGTTGGGAACTCGTGGCGGAGGCATCAATCGTTTTGATCCCACAACAGAAACCTTCACTCATTTCCGTCACCAAGATGGCAACACCAACAGTTTAAGTCAGGATTATGTTCATGCAATTACTCAAGATAGTCAGGGTAATATTTGGGTGGGTACTGATGGTGGCGGTCTTAATCGCTTTAATCCCAACACAGGGACATTTACTCATTTTCGTCACAAAGCGTCTGATCCGAACAGTTTAAGTACCGACGCTATTAGTGTTATTACTGAAGATCAACAAGGTATTCTTTGGGTAGGTACTTGGAGTGGCGGCCTTAATCGTTTTGATGTCAAGACCGAAACCTTTACTCATTACCAACATCAAAAAAACAATCCTAAAAGTTTAAGTGATAATGCTGTAACTGCCATTGTTGAAGATAGCCAAGGTAATCTTTGGTTGGGAACTAAAGGCGGTGGCCTTAATTATTTCAACCTTTCAGATGAAACATTTAGCCATTATAAGCATCAAGACACGGATGCTAATAGTTTAAGTAACGATGATATTAGAGCTGTTATTAAAGATAAACAGGGAACACTTTGGTTAGGTACACTCGGTGGAGGGCTTAATCGCTTTAATCCTGATACGAATGAATTTACCCATTATCGCTATGAAGCTACCGATCCTAACAGTTTGAGTAATGATATAGTGCGAGCACTTATTTATGATCAACAAGGAAACCTTTGGGTAGGAACGGATGGTGGTGGTGTTAATCGTTTAAATGCTATTAGTGAGCAATTTACGCATTTTCGTCACCATGATACAGACCCTAATAGTTTAAGTGATAATATGATACGAGCTATTACTGAAGACCTACAAGGGCAACTTTGGGTAGGTACTTGGGGGGGCGGTCTTAATCGAATTAATCCTATCACGAAAAAATTTACACATTACCGTCATGATCCTGCAAACCCCAATAGTTTAAGCGATGACAAAGTCTACGCCATTACTGAAGATCACCAGAAAAACATTTGGATAGGCACAGATAGTAATGGGCTTAATCGCTTTGATCCGGTAACGGAGCAGTTTACACATTACCGTCATAATCCAAAAGACGCTAATAGTTTGAGCGATAATGCTGTTAGTGTCATTACTGAAGACCAGCAGGGTATTCTTTGGCTAGGTACTTGGAAGGGGCTTAATCGTTTTAACCCAGCTACGGAACAATTTACTCATTACCGTCATGACCCTACAAACCCTAACAGTTTGATTAATGATAGCATTCGCGTTATTACCGAAGATCAACAAGGTAATTTGTGGTTAGGTACTTGGCAAGGTATTGATTATTTTAATCCGCTTACCGAAAAATTCACTCATTATCAGCATATAGAAAGTGATCCTAATAGTTTGAGTAATAATACTGTTTATGCCATTACTGAAGATCAACAAGGTAATGTATGGGTAGGAACCGCTAGTGGCTTAAACTTATTGGATAAAGCGACGGGTAAATTTACTCAATTTTCTGAAAAGGATGGCTTACCCAATAACGTGATTTATCGAATAGAAGCAGATAATGAAGGCGGTATTTGGCTAAGTACAAACCAGGGATTATCTAACTTCGACCTTAAAACGAAAACCTTTAAAAACTACAACATGGATGACGGCTTACAAAGTAACGAATTTAATGCAGATGCATCATTTAAAAATAAAAAGGGAAAATTGTTTTTCGGTGGTATTAATGGGTTTAATTGTTTTTATCCGAATCAAATTTCAGCTGATGATCAACCGCCAAAGGTGGTGTTTACCGATATGTTGATATTTAATCAATCGGTGCCTGTTAATCAAGTTGTAGCCGATAATGAGAATGAAAAAACAAGGTCACAAAGTAAATATTCGTTAGCAAAGGCTATTCATTCAACGTCAGAAGTCACCTTGTCGTATCAAGAGAATCTAGTCTCATTTGAATTTAGCGCTTTGTATTTTTCTAACGCTAAGAAAAATAAATATGCTTTTAAAATGGAAGGGTTAGATGATCAATGGATTGATACCGACTATAAAAATCGCCGGGCAACCTTTACTAATTTACCTACAGGCAATTATGTTTTAAGAGTTAAAGCAAGCAATCCTTATGGCGTTTGGAATGAAGAAGGTGTGGCATTGAATATTACAGTGTTACCACCTCCTTGGTTATCATGGTGGGCGTATTTGCTATATTGTTTGTTATTCGTTTCTATTGTTGGATTTTTTATTCGCACCCAAAACAAAAAAATTACTTTTATGGCGCAAGTTAATGAAATGCTTGAATCTAAAGTCGAAGAACGCACTTTAGGTTTGCAACAAGCCAACGAAAAATTAGAAAAAATAAATATAACTGATGATTTGACTGGACTAAATAACAGGCGCTTTATTACCAATAATTTGCAAACAGATGTGGATCTGGTTTTAAGAAAGTATCGTAGTCATGCTGCTCATCATACGGAAAAATCCCTTACCGAATCAGATTTAATCTTTTTCTTAATTGATTTGGACCATTTTAAACGAGTTAATGATGTTTATGGTCATAGCGCGGGTGATGCGGTTTTGATGCAAATTAAGTCAATTTTAACCAAAGTGTTTAGAGAAACCGATTACCTTATCAGGTGGGGCGGCGAAGAATTTTTAGTTATTGCTCGTTTTGCTGATAGAAAAATCGCACCAGAGCTGGCGGAAAGGTTAAGAAAGTCAGTTGAAAGTCATGAGTTTATTATTGCGGATGAACAAATTATTAAGAAAACATGCTCCATTGGCTTTGCTAGTTTTCCTTTTTCAAAAAGTGATCCTGAAAATTTAGATTGGGAGCATGTGTTAGATATTGCTGATCACTGTTTATATGCTGCGAAAAAATCAGCTAGAAATTCGTGGGTTGGGCTTGATGATATAGGCTGTAGCGGTAAGGATTTATTTACTAATATTACTGAGAATACCAAAGAATTGATCCGCTTAGAGCAATTACACGTTGAATATTCATTGGCATCACAGGATGAGATCAGTTGGGATTAGCTTAACCAGGCTTTTGTATTAAACGTCATTAGGGTAATAGTAACTGTTCCAACAATGAAATCAGTAGATTATTCCTAATGCCTTGTAGGTCACGCGTCCGGCGATACCATCGGCCTCTAAGCCATGTTCGGCCTGCCATGACTTAAGCGCTGCTTCTGTGACAGTTCCAAATTTACCATCAACATATAAACCGAGAGAAGATTGTAGTTTTTGTACCCATTTACCCGAGGAGCCTTTTTTTACTGTTCTAAAGTTAACTGTAGGTGCCGCCACTTGCATCAAATCATTACCACCAGCCATAACTACCGCATCACTACGCACCGCTGCTATACGACGGCCCCAGCCAACGCCAAATACAGACCAATTATTTAAACTTTGTAGAAATCTTAGGCGTAGATCACAACAGTCTTGAATGATATGAATAGCATCATGTTCGTAGCTGCGCAGCTTTGCTATTGTTTTAGTGCCTATACTGCCATCTTGAGTAGCTCCAATGGCAGCTTGCAACCATTTTGCACTGCGTTTAGGACCTGAATTTACTGCGGCATCAAATACTAGGTAATCCATACCTTGTAGTAAATCATCGCATTGGCATTTATCCCAGTAACCTTCTCGGTAAATCTGGGCTAATTCGTCATTAGTAATATTACGTAGGTCTTCTTTACTTTTGGACTGACCAAAAAAACGTTGATAAGTGCGAAGTGTTACGCCTTTCATTGTTGCGCCACCGGGATCCTTGGGATGATCTGCCCAGCCGCCTTCATGAATGAGCACTTTGTTCAATGATGTTTTATAATTATTTTTCATATTTTCACCTTTACAATGGAAATATTTTTGACGGTATAAGTTCCCGCATATTTTTATAACTCATGATTTAATATACCTAAACAGCAAATTAAACTTGTCGTTAGCACTTTGCCATAAAGTATAGACTAAGCTTAAAACTAGGCAATGTGAGCTTATCTGTCGTAATCACTGGGAATGTTTTACTCATTTAGTGAGTAACTTTATCGGTTTACCCTTAGTTATTAGCTATGATATTTAGCGTTTATATAGGTTATAGGTCAACGCCTTGTATTAAAACGTATATAAAATATTAGCTAGCCATATGAGATCCCCTTGTTTTAGTCGTATTTAAGCCCACATAGTTTAGCTATGATGAAAGTAATATGTTTACAGAGGTACCGGTTATGATTACATGGCCATGCATGTTAAAACTTGATGGTGATGATGAGCTGATTTACTTAGATTCGCTGTGCGACTTTAATTTAGAATGCGGTGAACTTATCGTTAACGACGATGATTATGTTATAGACTCAGTAGGGCAATGCTATTTAATTAAGCCGCTGGACGGGGCCTTAGAATTAATTAAAACCAATAGAATATTGTCAGTGGATGAAGTCACTCATTTAATACGTGCTCATGAATTTAAAAAAGTGTCAGTATGTCTGACTAAAATTCATTTTTTAGCCATTTCTGATGCAATTAAATCACTATCTCACTGAAAACAACAAGTTGTTACATTTCATAGTGCACGAATGAGTTATTTCTCTAAAGCAGCAACCGTAACGCTTTTGACCAGGGATAGCGCTCTTTTGTAAGTCATGTATCTTTAACATGGCGCAATGTTTACAAGGCTAAAATCCAAGTAGTTTTTAATAAAAATGCGCCGATATTATCAACGTTACTTCTTGCTACTTACTATGGCACACAGAGAGGTAAACAGGTAAGGGAGCTGCTTCTGGTTACCCTGTAATGAGTGTTTTTTACTACTGAATATTAAAGATAAATTTTTTCAACCAGTATAAGAACCATCATGGTAATGAGTATTGCGCCAATAAGATTAAGGTAAATACCCGCTTTAGACATTTTATTGATAGTCACCCAACCACTTCCGTAAACAATTGCGTTAGGTGGGGTTGCTACAGGTAACATAAAAGCAAAAGACGCTGAGATAGTTGCGGGGATCATAAACATTAATGGGTGATAATTTGCCGCAATTGCGGTAGCACCGATAATGGGTAATATCATAGTGGTTGTTGCTGTATTTGATGTCAGCTCTGTTAAGAATGTAATCGCTAAACAAATTACCAGAACAATAAGTATAAATGGAAATGTGCCAATATTTTTGAAATGTCCGCCTATCCATAAATCTAACTGGGTTTGGCTAAAGCCAGAAGCAAGCGCAAAGCCGCCACCAAAGAGAAGTAATGTCCCCCATGGCACTCGTGATTGAATGGTTTCCCAGTCGAGTATGAAAAACTCTTTTTTACCCTTTAGGTCTACTCCCTTTAGGTAGTTAACAGGTAAAATCATTAATAACACACCCATTGTCATAGCAACAGTTGAGTCATCAATGAGATCTGGGTGTTCAAATAAGTTAGACCACCCAGGAATGATCACGTCATTGAGGGTAATAGGTTGTCTAAATATCCATAATAAAGCCGTAGAAAAGAAAACGACGGCTATCATTTTTTCTGCACTAGACATCTTTCCTAATAAGGCTAATTCATCTTTGATTACATTCGGTTTGTCTTTACAAAATTCTATTTCATTCAATGGAATTGTGGCGATAAATCGACATAAGTAAAGCCATACTATTGGTATAAATATTATGACCAAAGGCATTGCCATGATCATCCATTTTAAGAAACCAATATTGCCGTATTCGGGGTATAAATTTTTATATAGTCCAGCGAAAATAATATTAGGGGGAGTTCCTATCAGTGTTCCTACACCGCCGATGCTAGCTGAATAGGCTAAACCTAACATTAGTACTAAGCCTAAACTGTTTTGTATTGCTTTTGCCGTATTTTCGTCTCTTACTCCATTTAAATAAGATTCACTACTTATTTGAATAACAACCGCCATCGCGACGGGTAACATCATCATTGTGGTCGCGGTATTTGATATCCACATTGATAAAAAAGCCGAAGCGGTCATAAAACCTAGAATGATTAGCTTTAAGTCGGTGCCTATAAACGAAATGATCCACAAAGCAATACGTTTATGAAAATTCCATTTTTCCATTGCTAAGGCAATCATAAAACCACCTAAAAATAAAAAGACGAGAGGATTTGTGTAATTAATGGAGACGGCTTTACTTGGCATAATACCAAGGAGCGGAAAAAGGATAATGGGCAATAGGGCAGTAATACTAATTGAGGTTGCTTCTCCCATCCACCAAATTGCCATTAAGAGAACTACGGCTAACAAATGTTGCCCTTCTTTCGTCATGCCTAATGGTTGTGGCATTAGCATAAGTAACGCAAACACAACGAGTCCTAAAATTAACACAATGCTTTGTTTTTTCATTTATGTTTATCTCATTTATATTTTTTAGGGTAGCCAGTGTTATTAACAATGACAATTACTACTTAGTCTATAGTATCGTGTATTTAATAAACAATATTACCGTTTATATAGAAAATAAAAGATTTCTATACTCTATATATGGTGATGATGAGACTGAAACACGGTCTGTATGGTGATGATGAGACTGAAACACGGTCTGTAGATTAATTCCGTTAAAACGGGTGGATTTGACTCTTTTTTGAATCTTTAATGACTCCGGAGTCTTGTTTGTGGTTCCTCATGAGGTTTTGATTTATTCGCTAATGGATGACGTGAGTATTTTGGATGTCGAATTTTAATTTTAAATAACCTTGTGAACGGTAATAGTTTAAAAATTATTTTTCAATAATAATTAAATCTGTCTGTGAGCCTTTCCATTGATGATTTCTATCCTTGCATTTATTAATAAATAAGAAAGGATAATCGAGCGCTATTCTCACCAAGGCAAAAGTATTTTATAAATTATCCTTAGATAATTGAATTAAATTCATGTGACAAATGAATTTAAAGACTTCGTAGTCACTAAGGAACGCTTTATTTTTCATCACTAAAATAAAAAAGATGTTTTTATTAAATTTATTTATTTTTTATTACCTTTAAATAAATAAATTAAGTGCATGTTTTTTATTGTTAAAACTCTCTTTCTTTGTTTTTATTATGTTTTTATATAGGTTGTTTGCTGCTTAAAATCTCGCCAAAGCGGTTGACATCAAAATGATTTCGAAGTACAAAAGTAGTCATGAACTAAATAAACCAGTATAAAAGTTCTTTTTAATCGCCTTGCTGCTTTTAAATATAAAAATAAATATGACATGTATTACAACAACTCATTGATAGAAGAAGGTCCTCAACATGAAGCAAAAAATTTTGAAATTCACTTCCAAGACAGCTGTTGCTATAGCAATTGCCAATGCATTTGTAATGCATGGTGCTTTGGCTCAAGAGAAAGAAGCCGCTAGCAGCGAAAGTTCATCTCAAATTGAAAAAATAATGGTAACAGCCAATAGACATGCTCAAGATTTACAAGAAGTTTCATCTTCTATCACTGCGTTGGGGGCTGATGATGTTGAACGTGCAGGCATAATTGATATTAGTGGTTTACAGCAAGTAGTACCAGGGCTAAAAATAGGCAGTTCTGGTGGCGAAGTGAGACCTGCTATGCGTGGCGCTCGTACCAATGAGGTAGGTGTTGCAGGTACAGGTATTGCTGAACAAATTGTTGGTATTTTTCAAGATGGAATATATGTACCAACAACTACTGCAGGTATGGGGGCATTTGTTGATATAGAGCGCATAGAAGTTTTACGAGGTCCTCAAGGCACTTTATATGGTCGTAATACCTTTGCTGGTAGTATTAATGTTATTACTAACCGTCCTAATATGGATGACATTGAAGGTAATGTTAAAATCACAACAGGTGCTTATAACCGAAGTGCTTATGAAGGGGTATTAAATCTTCCGTTAGCCGATAATTTAGCAACACGAATTGTAGTAGCGTCTGATAGTCATGATGGCTATATTGATAACCATTTTTTGATGGGCCCATCGGATGATTTACGAGAGAAAAACGCTTTTTATGCTCGTTCTGTTACACGCTATGAGCCTAGTGACAATTTCAATGCAACTTTTAGGGTAGATTATTCAAAAAAAGATGCTAACTCTGAAGCCATTTGGGGATATCAGCAAATTGCTGGTTATTCACTAACAGAATCAAGTCCAGGTATTTATAATCCTAACGCCACTGTAACAAGTGGTCATATTTATCAACCTTCTGATACTGAACGAGATGACCTTGGCCCTTACGATGTCTATCGCAATGCGATGTCGTTAGATAAACAAGAAGCCTTTTCTGCTACTGCAACCTTAGAGTGGTATACCGATGTTGCTGATTTTAAATGGACATCAAATTATTCAGAGTTAAGCGGCAAACAGTTTTATGATAATGATTACAGTGATGGCGGCTTAGATTTTGTTGGTGGTTTTGGTCGTAAAGATGATCAAAAAACTATTTCTAGCGAATTACAAATATCATCAAATAATGACAGTCCTTTGCAGTGGATAGCTGGCTTATATTACTTTGATCAAGAAGCCGATTGGGCTTGGTTATCAAGCACAGACACAACAGGGAATGGCGTACCAGATTCTATTGTAGTACCAAGTTGGGGTAACCCTACTTATGATCCACATACATCAGACTCTATCGCTATTTTTGGTCAATTACGTTATGAGGTTTCTGATGATTTACGCTTAGTTGGTGGATTACGCTATAACGAAGATGATAAATCATTTACTGGTGAGACCATTCCTGATTGGGATGACTCTGCTGTTTTATGGAAAGCGGCTATTGAATATGATCAAAGTGATGATTTAATGATCTATGCTTCGGCAGCTACAGGGATAAGAACGGGTGGTGCAAATGATGAGCGCGTTGTGTCTCGTGGTGCTGACCCGCTTTATGATAATGAAGATGTTATTTCCTATGAAATAGGTATGAAAAGTACTTTGCTTGATGGCGATATGCGTTTCAATATTTCAGCATTTGTGAATAAATATGATGATGTGAAAGCTCAGTTATTTGCGGTTGCATGTAATGACAGTACAAGTACTGAAAGTGTATTAGACTGTGTTAATGCAGGTACTACACAAAGTTTTGAATACTATGAAAACGGTGGCAGTATCGATACTAAAGGGGTTGAAGTTGACTTACAGTGGTATCCTATTGATAACCTAGCCGTTGCAGGTACTTTTACTTGGTTAGATTCTGAGTTTTCTGATGATTTTTCTGTCGGCAATTCCCAATTACGCCCTCTACTTGGCTTAGGTAATTTCGAAGGTCGCCAAGACATTAATGATAACAATAGCCAATTTAGTTTCGCGGGTTGGTCTCCAGCAATGGCGCCTGAATATACCATTGGGTTATCAGCTAACTATGAAATAGTGCTAGATAACGACAGCGCATTAATTCCACATATTCAAGTGAATTACTCTGATGATTATTATGCATTTGATGTGAATACGCCTGAAACTAAAGTAGATGCGCATGCTATGGTTGATGCAAGAGTATCTTGGATTGTGAATGAAGACGTACAAGTAGACTTTTTTGTGAAAAATTTAACAGATAAAGCGGTTTTAACTCGGGCTGTAGTACAGACTCAAATTAGAAATAATCAACCCATTAACTCTGTACAAGCAAACTGGAATGATCCTCGTACTTGGGGTGTTAGTCTTAAATATTCATTCTAATTACTTTAGTTAGTAAGTTATTTTTACTCTAAAGTGAGGCATCATAAAACCGCAAAATTATTTGCGGTTTTTTATGTTTAACTCTCTCACTATTTATACCTGTGGTATTAAGGATGGGTATATGGGCATGGCAGCGGATAATCGGTGTGTTGCTAGTCGCAGAGATAGAAGGATATGTTAAATCATCATAAATGCGCATTGGCTTTTTATTTCCAATGCTGCAATAAAGGCGTTATTTAACATATGGAGCTAATATTTTTTTGAACGGGAAGGTTACAAAGAATAAAAACGTCTGGCGGTGTTTGCCGCTAAGTCATTAGCTTCTGAAGTTGTATACAATGATGTGACGGCTTGCCACTGAGTAAACAAGTCTTGATAACTAACATAGAGTTTATCTACAGGGAAGTTAGAGCCAAACATGCAACGATTTGGCCCAAAAATTTCAATGGCCTCATGAGCATATTGCTTAAATTTATCAGGTTCAAAAGCATGTGAAAACATGGAGATACCAGATAATTTCATATAACAATTTGGTAATTTAGCAAATGCTTTCATATGATGCTGCCAATGTTTAAAACCTACTTCTGATTGATCCCAAGGAGATGCAAAGTGACAAATAGCCACTTTTAGCTCAGGTACCTTAACTAAGGTGTTATACACACTCTCATATTGTTCGCTGGTTAACTGTAAATCGAAAGTCAGGTCCTTACTTGCTAAATATAACCAGTTATCTAACCAAATATCAGGGATAAACGCGGGCAATAATTTATTTTCTTCAGGACTCTTTCCTATAATATCTCTAACCCCACGAGTTATTTTATAATGTAAATGAGGTGCCAGAGCTCTTTCAATAGAAGTTTGACGCATATCTACCGCCACAACAGCAGCACTGGGCAAACCACCTTGATTACCTTGAGCTAATTCTTCAATTAAGGCTGTTTCTGCTAAAGGGTTTGAGGCACCTACTTGAATATGAATACTTTGGGCTATGTTATTTTGATGATCGCTGGCAAAATCGTTGACGAGATAATTTTTTCTGATGGGATCTGGTTGGCCAAAAAAGCGTTGTTCACCCTTGGCTGACAGCCAAGGGTAATAAACTTTATCTAAATCCCATAGGTGATGATGGGCATCAACCCAAGATGTTATAATGCTCATACGACAGGGTAGGGGATATTGAAACCTTTACTAATGGCTAACCAATCAACTTGTAGTTGTTCTTCAACAATTAATGCCTTTTCAATACGTAAAAATGAGGTAACAGGTATACGAATACGTTTAATCACACCGCTATCATTTATATCGCCATCTATTTGCCACTTTATCGCTACTGTACCTTGCTTCTCGTCAACACAAATATTTTCTAGCTGACAATAATTACGATTAATACGATTATGTAATGTTAATTGAAATTGTCTTAGTGCTATATACCCTTGGCTAGTGCCTGAGCCTGAAATAGTCACATTAGCGTCGGGGTGATAAATTTTTTCAATACTTGCAAACTGTTTTTCCTGCCAAATTTTCCACCATTGAGTTATAGATGGTTCAAAGTCTTTTGGAATTTCAACAATATCAGAAGGCACTGCATGGTAACTTTGCGGATGCATTTGGTGATCAAACTGACTTAATAATAAAGGATCTGGCGACGGTAGTTTGCTCACGACATCTTCAGTAGTTTGGTTTAATAGCTGTGCTAACCTAACGGTATCGACGATGCAATGCATACGTTTGATATAAACATTATTATGCTCGAAGAAGAATGAGACTGAAACACTCCAATTCGTTTCATCATTCGTTAATTCAATATACAGTGCTGAATAATTTTTTGCGCTTACCGTTAATTTTTTTGAAAGGGTTAAAAAACCAAACTGATCAAGGCTCTTTAGCCATAATTTTTCAATTTGCATATTACCAAAAGCGGTAAAATCATGTTGTTTCCATGAAGTACTATGTAAAATGGACTTTGATAACTGTGCCACGTCACCTTTAGTGTATAGAGTGATTAATTGATTAAACATGCTTAAGATCCTTGTGCTAATAAAGGGAAAGGTTGACCTGATTCACGAATGATATTGGCGTATAAAGCAATCTCATCAAAAACAGTGACTTCTTTAACTATTTTTTGATTTTTTACCCGCATGTGAGTACAGCCTAAAACAAAAAATCGTTCCTCTTTAAGTGTTGCTAATCGCTCAAGGTGTGGATTGAAATTACCTGCGACTGTCCATCTAATTGCAATATCTATTGTGCTTTCATCAAAATTAACTACAGCTGTGTGATCTACAGTCATTTTAGCGTTAGGACATTGTGATAACCATTGAATAAGCGTGCCACTAATTTGCGCAAGACCTGTCGATTGACGTCCTCCAGGCCATTGATGTTCAGCAGCGACATAATAAAACTGATTTAACGTGGATAACTGCTTTTGATTGAAAAGAGTTTGTGCCCAGGTGTGTACGAAATTTTCAGGGGTCCAGTTATCTTGAATACTCGGCAGCGTTTTTCTATGTTCGGTATTTATTACACGACTGTATTCACTTTGGTACCATTGATTAAACGTTTCGTTAGGTTTTATCTTTGAAAAATTAATCGCTGCATCAATTAAATCAATACCTAATTGACTGATAAGAAAACTATTATCTCTCACCAACCATTCTTTTATTATTTGATTTTCAAAGCACACACAATCTGCAATTGTGGTAACACGACCGGTTTTATTTGTTGCGGCACCAAAATCTGAGTTGCCCGTATTGGTCATAATACTAGTGATTAAGTGTGATGAATAATAAGTAGCATCACTCTCTTCTTTCCAGATCACATTTTCGCCTATAAGGCTACGATCTGGGAATGCAGCAATGGTTTTTAAAGTGCCTTGAACGACTTGTTCTACACATTCAGAATAGGCGCCTAGGGTGAAAACAGGACAGATATTGCTATAGTATCTATAGCAAAGTCCCACATTTTTCTGTTCCCAAATGCGGTGGGTAATTCTAATGATATAATCAACAATATCAATAAACTCATCGTCAAAGCCCGCAAGTTCTTGCTGCTTTTCACCTATTGGCGACAAAAGTTTGGCTAACGGTTGCCAATGCACCTGTGTAATGTTTTTATTTAGCTTAAAACTCATAGTGTTAACTCGTTACTTTAAATAAATTGTTCAAAAAAGAATAAAAAGACTAGGGTGAAAATAAAGAAACCGAAAAGTATGTAGCAAACCTTGTCTACCTTCCCTGGTACTAAGTACCAGCCGTTTTCTTTCTCTGCAGCACCACTATCTGCAAATGACTTTATCTGACCTTTAATGGTGTAAGGTGAGTATTCTTTTTGTTTTCCATCAATGGCGATACTGGCAATAATACTTACTACAACGTTAACAAATGCTCCAATTGCAGCATACCAAGGCCAAGCAACATCAGTAGAAATAGCGGTATAAGCAACAGCTAATACACCAACGAAAGTACCTACTAATAAACCGCGTTCAGTTGTATGTTTAGAGAAAAAACCTAAACCAAACATGCCAAGTTGAGCACCAACAAAATATGAACCAACCTTACTTAATACTTCTAAAATCGATCCTGTGCTATGTAAGTGATACATAATGGCGGGGAAGATAATAATTGCAGCCCAAAAAACAGTGAATAAACGTGAGACATTTAAATAATGAGCATCACTTTCATTGGGTTTGTAGTATTTCTTATAAAAATCTAGCGTTGAAACGGTTGATAAAGAGTTGAATGCGGAGTCTAAACTTGACATAGATGCTGCCATAACTGCGGCTGCAATAATCCCCATTAAACCAGGCATTCCATATTCAGCGGCAAATTCTAAAATAATAGTATTTTCATTTTCAAATGGCTTACCTTGGTAATAGTTGTAAAATAAAATACCCAAAATAATAAAAAAGAAATAAACAAAAAAGGCTAAAAATCCCATTAATAAATATGATTTTTTAGCATCGCCAATATTTTTGGCGGCTAATGTTCTCTGTACCATCATTTGGTTAGTGCCATAAACGGTAATATGGTATAGCGTCATAGCTAAAATACCGGACCAAACGGTGGTGACATTACTAAAGTCAAAATCAAAATTGAGAGGATTTGTTTTACCTTGTGCTTTTAGCTGAGCAAGGCTTTCCATTACAGGCGTTGTGCTGTTATCTATTAGCGCATACATAATAATGCCGGCGCCTAGGAATAAAATGCCAGACTGTATAACGTCAGTCCAAATAACAGCAGTAATTCCCCCCATCACGGTATAGATAAGCGCGATGAAAGTTACAATAAAGATTGCCGTTATTTCTGGAATACCCGTAATAAAGCTTAATACTATTGAGGTGGCGTATAAAACTGCAGCTGAGCTCATCGTTTGTGATATTAACCAAATGCCTGAAACCAATGCACGGGCTTTTTTACCAAATCGTTTTTCTTGATACTCGTATATAGAAGCAACACCGGCATTGTAGAAAAAAGGAAAGAAAAAGGTAATTACTGCAATAATAACAAGGGGATAGTTAAGGTGAATAGCAATTACTGATAAGCCATCTTTATATGCCCATGCAGGAGCCCCTAAAAAGGTCATGGCACTTACATATGTTGCAATAACTGAAATACCTATAGCCCACCAGGGGGTAGTTTTTTGTCCTAAGTAAAAATCATCTGCAGTATTAACCTTTTTACTTATTACAAAACCTAGTACTAAGTTTGCTAAAATATAAACAATTAATATAGTCCAATTAAGGGTTCCAAACTCTGTCATAACAATCTCTCTTTATTTTTTTACAGAAGTCTTATTTGTTCGTTATTCTTCGTTGACTTCGAAGTCATTTAAACATAGCATTGTTTAAAATAATATGAAAGCAGATATTGTTTTAATTACATGTAAAAATATATTTTACGCCTACAATAGATTATTTCGTTGTATAAATAGTGTTCCATATCGCTAATTTATATTGAATTTTTATAATGCAACCTATGCTGACATTTGAGACTAACCATGACAAACGAACAAAAGAATAAAAAGTTGATCCTTGATTATTACCAAGCATTAGAACAGTCTACCTCAGAAACAGTCGGTGGTGTTTTAGCTAACTATATGAGCGAAGATTGCCAATGGTACGGGGTACATCCATTTAATGAGCAAAAAGGTCCTAAAGCTATTAATGACGTTTTTTGGCAACCTTTTATGCATGCTTTTAAAAATATTCAGCGCAGACAGGATGTTTTTATGGCTGGAGTAAGTGGTAACGATGGTGCTAATTGGGTCACTAGTATGGGGCACTTTATGGTTCAGTTTGATAAAGACTGGCTAGGCATACCTAGATCTGGTCGAATAGCCATGGTGCGTTATGCTGATTTTAACTGTATTGAAAATGGTAAAATTGTTAGGACTGGTTTTTTCTGCGATATTATTAGTGTTATGCATCAAGTAGGAATTAATCCTTTACCACAAGCGACGGGGCATTCTTTTATTTACCCAGGTCCAAGAACTCACGATGGTATTCAATTAGATGATAAAGATCCGATTGAAGCTGAAAAAACCATGGCAGTATTGAATCAAATGATTGACGATTTGTCACAATTGAATCAAACGGCAAATGATACCTATCCTCCTGAAGTTTTGGAAAAAACATGGGATAAGGATATGATTTGGTATGGTCCTGCGGGGATTGGCGCAACCTATACTATTCCTAAATTTCAAGAGCAACACTCTTATCCTTTTAGACAAGGATTGAAAGATAAAGTCTTTAATGGCCATATTTGTCGATATGCAGAAGGTAACTATGCGTGTTTCTTTGGCTGGCCTAATTTAAGTAGTACTCCAATTGGTGGTTTTTTGGGATTACCTGGTGGAGAGGTGAGAGCTGATATGCGAGTAGTCGATGTCTATCGTAGAGAAGGGGATAAGCTAATGGAAAATTGGGTGCTTATTGATATTCCATATTGGTTAAAACAACAAGGATTAGATATTTTGGAGCGTAGTCGAAAAATTAATAATCCAAGTTAAAATATTGTGTGTACAGATAAATAAGTTAATTTGTCAGAAAAAATAAAAAGGAAGTTGATTACTTCCTTTTTTAATTTTATAACAACCGTTATTAAGGGTTAGCTCTTAACTGTTCTTTCATCATGGCAAATACATCAAGCCCCATTTGCATGCACATATCAATAATATCGATAGCGACCCAGTTTTCTCTAAGTAAATCACCTTCTCGACGCCAAATATCCATGACACGTAAGGATAACTGTTTATTACTCGGTGGTAATCCTAACCATCCGCCTACGCTATGAGTACCATGCATGTGAGGCCAGCCACCTGTTGAAACATAATTACCGTCGGCAACCAGTGTTGCTTTATGATCAACATCTCTATCAGGAAAACTAAAGACAAAAGGTCCTTGATGATCTCTTCTAAACCCTTCAATACCTCTTGTTGTTCCTATACCTGCAGGGCCATACCACATAAAATCGGGATGCCAATAATTCTCTAATTTCATACTTGATAGTGATTTACCATCGAAGCGACCTAGCTCATCGAGCATATCAAGGATAAGTTGTGTTGATTTTTCTGCCGATTCAGCACTACTTTTTTCTCTAGTAATACCGTCCATTGTTGTTGGTGGCATAATTAATCCACTATGACCTAAACTTTTTCTTAAGGGATTCACGCCAACTTGGTTCATGGCATCAAGAAAATCAACAATCACAAAATATTGTTTAATTTTATTATCATCTAGTTCAACAAGTTCGGTATAACGTAAATATAAGGTTTTATTGTTAGCGGGTATTCCCCAAAGAGAATCATGTAAGGTACCAACAAAATAACCGGTACTTGCTATCCAATCAGCACCTTTATATTCACTTTGAATATTAATGAAAGGCTTACGCTCTATGTCGGGTAAGGCTTTAACTAATGGTTGCCAAAACGAGGTTAAAACGTTGGTAACACCATGTAAGTCATTGATGGGAGCACTTACACGCCAAGCTACATCATCATGAATATATTGTTTAATGTTTGTAGGGGATGATTTGAGTTGCTGATACAACTTATCAATAACGGTTAACATAATTTTCTCCACTAAAATAAGTTTTACTTGAAATATTATTTAGTCAGGTTATCATCGAGTGACTTCGAAGTCACTCGATTTTGAAATATTTTTTATCTAATGATTTTTTTAAGGTAAGTCCAATATAAATAGCTGTCTGGCAAGGTTTTCTTAAGTTAACTACATCAGATTGCAGAGTAAATTTTATCTATAGGAGAAGGCATGTGTCTGAAAGTTTACCGTGTGTGAATAAAAACGTGATAAAACCGTTTAGCCAAGCATTATATGACTATGATGAAAATAAGTTAATTAAAGCAATAAATAAGGTGTTTTCACCTAAAGCTAAATTACAACTTTCATTTCCTTTTGAAACTTTGTCTGGACGAGAAAGTTTATTTGAAAACGTTTATAAGCCACTAAGTCATGCAATACCTGATCTAGAACGTCGTGAAACTATTTTAATTTCTGGCACCGCGGATGATGGCAGTATTTGGGTGGGTTGCTGTGGCTATTACACGGGGAGCTTTGAGAAAAGTTGGTTAGAAATCCCTCCAACGGGACATCAAGTTTCCATGCGTTTTCATGAGTTTTATCGAATAGAAAATGATGTTGTGATTGAAATGCAGGCATTGTGGGATATCCCAGAAGTTATGATGCAAGCAAAAGCCTGGCCTATGGTACCTAGCCTAGGCAGAGAGTGGCATGTACCCGCACCAGCAACTCAAGATGGTTTGATGATTGAAAGCGATACTGAAAAAGCGTTTAAAAGCTGTAAACTTGTTGCAAATATGTGCGACGCATTAGGAAATTATGCAACCGGTGGGGTTGAAGCGATGCAATTAGAGAAATATTGGCATCCACGATGTAGTTGGTATGGTCCCTCAGGTATTGGTACAGGCCGTGGCATTAAAGGATTCAGAAATTGGCATCAAATTCCTTTTTTAAATGGTATGCCTAATCGTGTTGGTGATGTGGGTAAAGGTTACCTTTTTGGTGATGGAGATTACGTTGGCTTTACTGCTTGGCCAGGTATGCAAATGAAGATAAGTGGTGATGGTTGGCTTGGTATAGCGCCGTCAAATCAAGAGATTACTATGCGGAGCTTAGATTTTTGGCGTTGTGAAAATGGCTTAATACGAGAAAATTGGGTATTAGTTGATTTACTGCATGTGTATCATCAATTAGGTGTAGATGTATTAGGAAGAATGAGAGAGTTCAATAAAGCACGTTGCTAATACTTATACTAAAAAAGAAAGCCCTCAATGGTTATTCATTAAGGGCTTTCTTTAGTTGATCCATAGCATTATTCGCTAGCTTTAAGTACTGAATTAGTAAATTGTTGTTTAAGTTGGGCTGCGCCACTGAGCATAAATCCATGATCAGAGCCTAGTAAAAATAAACTTACCCCTGCTTTTATCCATAAGGGAAGTTCGTCTAAATTTCCGACAAACATACCGCAGTTTTTGTTGTATTTCTTCGTTGCGTTGACGACTTTATTAACCGCAGCTATTACATCAGGATGGCTTGCATCTGTTTGTTGTAAAGCTACGGTTAAATCCATTCTGCCAATAAAAATACAGTCAATACCTTCTACTTGGCAGATGGCATCAATATCATCAACAGCTTCTAAGTCTTCAATTTGTGCAATCACGCAGGTTTGGTTTTTATTTGCAGTTAAATTGTCAGGAAGCTTGTTGGTTGTATAACCTGCAAATCGAGTTGAACCTGCATATCCTCTACCATCTGGACCATAAAAGCATTTTTTTACAATTCGACGGGCATGTTCAGCATTTAATACGTGAGGTATCACAACGCCGTCAGCACCTAAATCTAGTGCGTTTAAAATAGTCGCATTTTCACTGTCAGGAATACGAATAATAACAGGCTTTTGTTTTGACTTAGCCGCTAACACACAAGTGTCTAAGTCAGACCGGGTAAATGGTGCATGTTCCGCATCTAAACATAAAACATCTAAGTTTGTATGGGCTAATACTTCAGTATTATGAAAGTGCGTGGTTTTGATAAAGGTGCCAAGTAAAGGTTTTTGGCTTGCTAATGCTTGTTTAAAGTTCATGGTATTTCTCTAATGATTTTTTATGTTGTGGTAATAAATACCACTGCTCTAATGCTTGTGATACTTTCATTGTTTGATCTAGGGGGGAAAAATGACCACATTCACCTAGAAGTAATAAGTCACTAGTAGGTAGTGCTTTATGCATATGAAATTGATGTTCAGCAGGGCATATTTTATCTTGTAAACCGCCAATGAGGAGTATGTCTGAGGTGATTTTTTTTAGTACATCAAGCGTATCAGAACGATCTTCTATTGCTAGCGTTTGAGCTTCAAAACATTGTTCACCTAACGATATCGCCATATCAACAATGATTTTTTGAGATGTTGCCACTTGATTATAGAGGTAGTTAGGCATAAAAGTCTGTTGAATTAGTTCAACAAGTTGTCCTTCCCTTGCCTTTCTAATGTGTTCAACCCGATTAGCTTTACGTTCAGGTAGGTCAGCGTGACTATTTGAATTAATTAAAGCCAATTTAGCGATAAGTTGAGGGTGTGTTTTAGCCACTTGTGCTGCAACAATTCCCCCCATAGAAAAACCAATAATAGCACAAGGTTTTTCAGCGGCTGCGTTTATTACTAAAGCTGCCATTTCTGATAATGTGGCTTCGCGAGTAAATTGTACTACAGAAACATTATTGCAATGCTGACGAAGCGTTTCTATTTGATGAGTAAACATAGCCCCCGTACATAAGGTGCCAGGTAAAATCAAAATAGGCAAAGAGGTCATAACAAAATTTACCTTGTTAAGGTCGCTTTACTGAATTCCCTTTAATTAAGGTGCCCGTTAGTACACGAGCTTCAGGTGGCGAATCTGGATTTTCAATGTGCTCTATTAACATATCTACAGCTGCCTTTACCAATTGATCTAAAGGCTGTTTAATGGTTGTTATTTGATAACTTTGCCAAAAAGATGAGGCAATTCCATCAAAACCAACAACAGACATATCATTGGGAATATGAATATTATGGTTTTCTCTTATTTCATCAATGACACCAATAGCCATACTATCATTACTACATATTACGGCATCAGGGGCTGAGTTTTTTTTCAACCATTGCGCCATACAATCTCTGCCTGATTGATAGGAATAGTCGCCATAAAGCACCGGTACATTTAGTTTTCCTGATTTACTGAGTAAATCAATTGCTATTTCTCGACGTTCATTGGCTACATCAGAGTCTTTAGGCCCAGAGAGTATTAAATAAGATTGAGGGTTACTTAATTTTAATTCATCAAGTAGCTGTTTAATGCCTTGTTCATGATTACAACAAACTGTATTGGTTGAAGCATCGGGAACATTTCGGTTATAGAGCACTACGGGAATTTTATGCTGCTCAAATTGTGCTAAACGTTGGCTTTCAAAGTGAGCAGCAAGTGCGATAACACCATCAACTTGGAAGGTCCAGATATGTTCAAATAACTCATCTACACCTTCGGCGTCATCTAACGTAAATAATAAAACCCGTTTATTACGAGCCGCAAGCTGTTTACTTACTTGCGAAAGTACTTCAGGGTAGTTAACGTTTGCACGTGATGAAACGATAACTGCCACCATACCAGACTGTTTTGTAATGAGCATTCGAGCAATAGCGTTGGGTCTATATCCCATTCTATTTGCGGTTTCCATTACTTTATCACGTGTTTTTTGAGAGACACTTAAGCCCGGTCTAAATACACGTGAAACTGCCGATTGAGATACGCCCGCTTCGCGAGCTACATCATAAGAAGTTACTTTTTTATTTTTACTCAATGTCTATCCTTTATATCTTCTCAAGCGAATGTCGGCTTGTTCCTTGTGACCGGCAAACCCTTCAACAGCACAAAGCCTTGAACAATATTCACCAACAACAACAGATGCTTCTTTTGTCGCACTTTGAAATGTACAGGTTTTGATAAACTTACCTACCCATAGCCCGCCAGTATAACGCGCTGCCTTACGAGTTGGAAGAGTATGATTGGTACCGATACATTTATCACCATAAGAAACGTTAGTTTCTGGACCTAAAAAGAGGGCACCAAAATTACGCATGTTTTCTTTAAAGTAAGGGATGTTTTTTGTCATAATTTGCACATGTTCGAAAGCTAAGTCGTTAGCAACTTCGATCATTTCTTCGTAGGTATCACATACAATGACTTCACCGTGATCTTTCCATGCAGCACCTGCAACTTCTGCCGTAGGTAGAATGGTTAACTGTCTTTCTACTTCAGCCATGGTATCGCGTGCTAGTTTTTCACTATTAGTTAATAAAATTGCAGGAGATGTTGGTCCATGTTCAGCTTGGCCTAATAGGTCAGCTGCACATAATTCGCCATCTACACTTTCGTCAGCTATAACGAGTGTTTCAGTAGGACCTGCAAATAAATCGATACCTACACGACCAAATAATTGGCGTTTCGCTTCAGCAACAAACGCATTACCCGGGCCGACAATCATATCTACTGGTGCAATGGTTTCAGTACCAATAGCCATTGCTGCAATAGCTTGTACACCGCCAAAACAATAAATTTCATCAGCGCCGGCTAAATCCATTGCTACAACGATAGCAGGTGAAGGTTTACCATTAAAAGGTGGCGCTGCCGCAATTACGCGTTTTACACCGGCAACTTTCGCGGTAACAACACTCATGTGTGCAGATGCTACTAGTGGGTATTTACCACCGGGAACGTAACAGCCAACACTTTCCATTGGTATATGCTTATGCCCTAATGTAACACCCGGTAAGGTTTCTACTTCAACATCTTTCATTGAATCACGTTGAATTTGAGCAAAATTACGCACTTGTGTTTGTGCCCATTTGATATCTTCTATAACACTGTCATCAATTTCGTCATAGCAGGCTTTAATTTCTTCATCGGTTAATCTAAATGACTTCGGATTCCATTTATCAAAGGTTTCAGAATATTTAGCTACCGCTTTATCACCATCGGTTTCAATAGCGCTGATTATATCTTCTACAGTACGCTTAACTGATTGTAAAAAATCTTTTTTTTCTTCTTCTTGCTTGCCTTTCTTTAAATATTTAATCATTTTTATATCTCCACTTTATTTGATCTTGATTAATATAAAATACAGTTATTAACTTGAACTTGAGTAAATCCTACGTAATAATGACTTCGAATGCAATAATTGATTTTAGGATACCTAATATGAGCTTTGGCAATAATTTATTCGCAGGTAAAACCATTTTGGTTGCAGGCGCTGGTAAGGGGATTGGTTTAGCTTGTGCTGTTATGGCGGCTAAATACGGCGCCAATGTAATTGCGGTAGCGCGAACTAAGAGTGACTTAGATAAATTGAGTGCACTTTATCCTGACAATATTACCTCTTGGGAGATGGATGTTACTCAAGAGGTATTTTTTGAAAAAGTTAAGTCATTACCTGTTTTACATGGCTTAGTGAATAACGCAGGTATTAATCGCGTAGGTCCTATGGAAGATCAATGCAACGATAACATTGATGCGGTCATCGACTTGAATGTTCGTACTCTTTATAAAATAGGACAAGCGGCAATAACGCCAATGAAAAAATCTCAAGGTGCTTCAATTGTCAATATGTCTTCACAAATGGGATTTGTTGGTTCGCCTAATCGGACTTTGTATTGCATGAGTAAACATGCGGTGGAAGGAGTAACTAAAGCGATGGCTGTTGAACTTGCTGAACATAATATTCGTGTAAACACAGTGGCGCCGACATTTGTTTTAACGCCTATGACAAAACCAATGTTTGAAGATGAAGCTTTCAAAAAATTTGTATACGGGATGATCCCACTCGGACGTTTGGGAACCGTAGAGGATATAGCTAATAGCTGTACGTTTTTACTGAGTGATTTAGCGTCGATGATCACAGGTACAAGCATAAAAGTGGATGGTGGTTGGACTGCGCAATAAGCGAAAAAGCAGTCAACTTGTCGGTAATATAATTTGTAAATAGTAAGGAATAAAGATGGCACTTGAAGATAGATTAATTAGATACGCAGACCTAAAACCATGTACAAACGCGTTTATTGATACACGAAGCCCTGGGAGTGATAAAAAGGAAAACTTTACCTTAATTGGCCCCGGCGTTGCTGAAAACCCAGATCAGCATATTCATATTTCAATACCTCATGGTTTTAATATTGGTGGAGCAAGACAACCAAGCGGTTGTTTAAACTCTCAACATAGTCATTTAACGGAAGAAGTTTTTGTGATCCATAAAGGTACTTGGGCTTTTTTAAGTGGCGTTAATGGGGACGATGGTAAAGTGATATTACATGAAGGTGATATTATTTCTATTCCGATGGACATTTTCCGTGGATTTGAAAATGTCGGTGAAGACCTTGGTTATTTATATGCTGTACTGGGAAGCGACGATCCTGGACGTGTGTTGTGGGCGCCTCAAGTATTTGAATTAGCGAAAGAGTATGGATTAATTCTGCTAGAAGACGGTAGCTTAGTTGATACGACTTTAGGCGAAAACATTCCTGAGGGTAAAAAACCTATGCCGGTTACTTCTCCTGAACAAATAGCACAACATAGAATTGTTGATAGTAAGGCGATGGAAACTATTGTACAACGTAGTGATACTTTTAATTGGGCAAAAAATTCATGCTTAGCGCAATTTGATGGCGTTGAAGAAGTGGCATTGGTTGGTCCTGAAAATTTAGCAGAAGACTTGCCTGCTGGAAAATTAGACCGATTACACGGGTTTGTGGTGAGAGGGCTTAAATTAGCATCAGGTGCTGTTGTACATGATCATATTCGTTATGAAGAAGAAGTGATTTTTGTACAACAAGGCCAACTTGAATTGACTGTTGATGGTCAGACCTTGTTGTTAGGTAAAGGTGATACATTTACCACACCTATTGAAGCGGTTCGTTCTTTTAAACAACAGGGTGAGTTAAGCTGTATTCTCTATATTACGCGACGTAATGATCACCCTAAAGCGCCGAAATTTATTTAAAATGCTATAGGGTTATTAATTTGTCTATATCGATACCATTTTATTGTAAATGTGTTTAGTCATTAAGCCCATTAAAATAGAATTCATAAAAGCCCAGAGAATGGATATTTCTCTGGGTTTTTTATTCTAATGCATAAAATATCAGACAATAACGTAAAAGGGCTAGGGGGAAGTCATCGTTTTATTACAATGAGTAAAGGCTAAATATTGTTTAATCATTAATGCACTTTCAATTAATCTGATAGGTTTTTCTGCTAGTAATGTTGGGGTTTAACGACCACGCATTGTAAATGATGTTCTAAAAAGGGAGCCTTCCATGGCAAAAATGTTTACAGGATTACTCTGTAAATAAGGAGGCGCTTGCTTGATTAGGAGTTAAACGCATAGCGTACTTCTTGTTGTTTGCTTTGTCTGTTGCCGTAATTTCAAATTGCTGTTCAGCGGGGGTTTTACCAAAAAGCGCTATCTGATAATGTAAGTTTTTTGTCATTTTATCGAGAGGAAAACGTCCCATAATGACAATTTGATCGGCTATTTTTTCTGATGAATCGTGAGCTATTACGGGTGAAATAAGCATACCTTGCAGTGGTAGTTTCTTAGTATTATTGTGTAAAGTTACATTTGCTTTAACGGTATCAACTATAACGTTTCGGTGAACGCTAAACTCTGAATTAGATAATTTACCATCTTGATTGTCGTCTATACCTTCAAAAGCTGAAATCGGTAATGAAAGCACCATAAATATCCCACCCTCTACTTTATTTAGTGTGCCATGTTGGGCAACTATCATATGAGCCTGTGAGGCATGAGATTGAAGCAAGGTGAATAATAGTACTAACGTAGCTTTTTGTAAGTGAGTGGTAAACGTCATAGTGTAAATTCCTGTAGGTTGTACAATCCGAAAGAGAGCAAAGTAATAGGTAAAGGTGTGGTGTTTGCCACACCTTTAGCCAGATAAGCTTTTATTGAATTGGCGGAGGAGGCGGTAACATACCTGATGTATCAACTTCTCCAGTTACACAACGTTGGAAGTAGGGATAAGTGTCAGTGGCAAAATAATGATAAATGCCTTCAGGAAATTCAGGAGTTACACCCATTCTACCATTACACTCATCTAAATCCCCTGATCCTGCTACGTATTCCCAGTCTTCAGCAAAAGTACCTAAAGGGTATATATCTGTGGACGGTCGTGATTCACTCACAGTGGTAACTCGCTGATAACTACCTTTCATGGCTGTTATTGGCGAGGTTATATCACTTGCAATGCTATAACCATAGCGAGCATAAATAGGAAACCCATCTGCTGCCCAAGCAATAATGGTCATTGATTCACTACTACCACCTTGTTTGGTGATAAAGCCTTCTGGCATGCCGTGGTAATGGTAAACACCATCGGGTTGAACATGAGCATTGTTCTCATCTGTGCCAAAATCAAAACTTGTTTGACCTAATGCTTCAATATGCCAACTTCCTTCATTTCCGATAAGGCTACAGTTATCACCGCTATCATCACAGCTTCCTCCAGTACCAGCGTCTATTTTTACACCATTAAGTACAAAACCGGTTGTGCCTCTTGGACCACCTAATTGAGTAGCGGCTGAAGTTTCAACCGGAGATAAAGTAAAACTTGCATTTATTGATTGCTCAGAAATAGTATTAGGATTGTTACTATTAGGAAAAGTACCTACATCATGATCAGGAATACCGTTAGCACTTAGCTCTCGTTCACCATTAACACAAGTCCACTGAGCTGTACTGTTATAAGTGACAGACGGTGAGTCGTTATATTCATTATAATAATAGTCACATAAAACACCTGAGGTTGATGCCGCTGACACCTCTGAAACAATAATTTCAACACTATCTAATTCACTCTCTATTTGCCCGTCATTCACGGTGAGATTAGCAATATAACTTCCAGCAACGTCTCCAACAAAAGTAGTGTCTACATTTGATTCGCTCGATAGCACCGCAATACTGTCATTTGGAATACTTGATAGGGACCAAGAATAGGTTAAAGTATCATTATCAGCATCACTGCTTTGTGCGCCTGAAAGATTAATGGTGTTACCTGAAAAAACGCGCTGATCAGCGCCAGCATCTGCAATCGGTGCTGTGTTGGCTACTTCTTCCGTTTCAATTGTTGATGTAGTGCTATCGCTACTACTTCCGCAGGCAGAAAGTGAACAAGCTAGGAATATACCCAAAATTGCATTGGAAGATGCATGATAGTTATTAAGTGTGCGTGTCATTGTTTTATGCCTTTGTGATTATTCATATGTTTCTTTGATGTGTTAACTGTAAAACACTAATGTGCAGGAAATGTGCAACAATTAAGGAATATGTCGTCTAGTCTCAATTGATGTAACTCATGTTTATAAGTTGCATTTGGCTAAAGCTTTGCTTTCTTTTTTACTATAAACTGCGCTGATCACGTTATGTTGATTCATTTATTTTGATTGAATTGTATTACGTTTGTTTAATTAGGGATTATTTATGTCTACAGACATTATTATTTGGTGTGCTATTGCGTTTTGTATTACCCAGTCTGCTATTTTTTCTGGTTTAAATTTAGCTTTTTTTTCTATTAGTCGATTACATCTTGATGTAGAAGCTAAAAAGGGCAACAAAGCGGCTAAAATAGTATTAAAGCTAAGAAATGATTCAAATTTTTTATTAGCGACTATCTTATGGGGTAATGTTGGCATTAATGTATTGTTAACCATGCTGTCAGATTCTGTATTGACGGGGTTAGGTGCTTTTTTATTCTCAACGATTGCGATTACTGTAATTGGAGAAATTACTCCCCAAGCGTACTTTTCTAGAAACGCCTTAAAAATGGGAAGCATGTTGGCTCCTATTATTCGTTTTTATCAGTTTTTATTTTATCCGGTAGCAAAACCAACGGCCTTAATTTTAGATGCATGGTTGGGTAAAGAAGGGATCACTTATCTTGAAGAAAGTGAATTACGAAATATCATCCGACAACATATTACTGCGGAAGAGGCTGATTTAAACCAAGTAGAAGGTATTGGCGCGTTAAATTTTTTCGCCTTAGATGAAATAAAAGTAACTCAGGAAGGGGAAATTATTGATCCTAAATCGATTATTGCCTTACCGACAAAATTAGATTTACCGATTATTCCTGAAATATCACAACAACCGGATGATCCTTTTTTAAAGCTGATTAATAGCACTAATCATGGTTGGGTGATTTTAACTAATCATGATAATACGCCCTTGTTAATTTTAGATGCCGATGGTTTTACTCGAGCTGCCTTGTATCAGTCTGAGAATTTTGACCCTTATAATTATTGTCATCGACCTGTGGTTATTACCGATGAAGCTACTGCTTTAAATGAGGCTATGCTTCAAATGAAAGTAAATACTTCAGTTGATAAAAACTTTGACGGTGTTATTGAACACGATGTCTTACTTATTTGGGGAGAGAATAAGCGCATTATTACCGGCGCTGATATTTTTGGTTTCTTATTAAAAGGCATGTTACCCGAGCTTAAATAGTTTGATGAACTTTTAACTAAGAGGAGGATTTATTGCTTGCCCTAAGATATTTATTTATGTCATCTTAGTTTTTAAGGATGATTTATCATTTTATTTTACGGAGCATCTATGCCTGAATTCGAATATTTAGAGTTAACTCAAATCAACAAAGTACTGCATTTAGAACTAGCACGCCCGAATAAAGCTAATGCGATGAATAAAACGATGTGGTTTGAAGTGGGCGAAGCATATCGCTGGATCAATGATCAAAGTGATATTCATGCCGTTGTATTAAGTGGTAAAGGTAAACAATTCTCATCAGGTGCCGATATTAATTTTTTACTCGGGGTTATGGAATCTACTGAAAATTGTACAGAAGATAAAACGGCCCATTTACAAGCTGAAATTAGCCATATGCAAACTGCATTTTCAGCCATTGTCGATTGTACTGTGCCTACTATTGCAGCGGTTCATGGGGTTTGTATCGGTGGTGCGATTGATTTGATTTCTGCATGTGACATACGTCTAGCGTCGTATCGTTCGTACTTTTCCATTATGGAAACCCAATTGGGAATTCCTGCGGATATGGGCACATTACAACGTTTACCCTCTATTTTACCTGATGGACGACTGCGCCAATTAGCTTATACCTCAGCTATTTTTTCAGGGCGTAAAGCCCAACAATGGGGCTTAGTGAATGAGGTTTATTTTACCCGTAAAAAATTAATGAAAGAGGCGTTTGTTTTAGCCAATAAAATTGCTTCCTTACCAAGTTATGCCGTAAAAGCGACTAAACGTACTTTGAATTTAAATACGGCCTCTACTATTGAAAAAGGGCTAGATGCGATTGCTAAATTAAATGCTCAACTATTACAGTCAGCTGAAGCAAAATCTACAATGGAAGCGCTTAAAGGCAAAATGAAAAAGTAACTAAAAAGCTGATAGCTGAAACATTCATGTAGATAAAGTGTCGATGATGTTTCTACAGGAATGATAATTATAAAGAAAGCGAGAATCGCTTTCTTATTTTACTTTAACGAGTAATATAATATGGCGTTGTACTGAATACTTAGTGCTATGATGGAGGATATTCCATTATTAGATTAGTAACCTAATGTTAGTGTTTCTCTTGAAGGTCGTCAGCTATTGATCATACCTCAAACTATTTCTTACCAAGATAATGACATACTCTTTGAATCAATTGCTAATGATATTGTTGATAAAGGTTTTAGTATTCGTCCTTATGCTTTACCTGAACATTTAGCCTCTTTGCTGCTACATAAAATTAGTGAATTATCTGATGAGAAATTTAAGCGCGCGGGTGTAGGACGAGCGAAAGATCATATTATTAGTGATTTTATTCGGATGGATGAAATTTGTTGGATAACTGGCGACAGCCAAGCAGGGCAAGCTTGGATTAATTGGACTGAGTCATTACAAACGTACTTAAATAGAGAATTATTTCTTGGTTTATTTTCCTTTGAAAGTCACTTTGCTCATTATACTAAAGGTGATTTTTATAAAAAGCATAAAGATGCTTTTAAAGGTGAAGGTAACCGGGTGCTTTCTGTCGTTGTTTATCTTAATCAAAATTGGTCAGCAGATGATGGTGGCGAATTAGTTATTTATGATAGCCAATCTGAATCGTCTTCGGTGCTCGATAATAGTCGTATAACCGTAACGCCAAGTTTTGGCACTATAGTGGTGTTTTTAAGTGAGGAATTCCCTCATGAGGTATTACCTGCCAAACGGGATCGTTACTCGATTGCTGGTTGGTTTCGATTAAACAATAGTATTGCCAACAATATTGATCCACCAAGTTAGCCCTAGGGCTGCAGGAGTTCAGACTGAGTAAGTTACAGAATAAACTTTATACCATGGGTGAGTTACATCACATTAATGAAACCTTGAAACCTTTAAAGGAAATTGCTGATAGAGAGTTAGCTTCTATTTATGGTTTAACAGGCCAAGTGTATACCCCTTATTTCGATGAGTATATGCAGGGATGTATTAAAAGGGCTGAGATGTTAGCCTGTTTAAAAAGGCAAAAGATTCTCCCTTTATCAGAGGTTGAGGTTATTACAGCAACGTTAGATTTTTTACATAAAAGAGCGAAAAATCATACCGTGGTTGACTATAACGGTAAGCAGTATGAAAGACGTTTTTCGCCATTGAAACTAAGTAAATCGGGTAAAAATGTGCAGAAGTGGGCAAGATACTGGTTGCTAAAGCGAGCAAATGAAAAAGTGGATCATGATTGGGAAAGGCAAGTTAGAGAAATTTGGCCAAGTTACTTTTTGATCAGAAGAATAGAGATGTAATAAACAGAATATTGTTATATTAGAAGCGCTATTTTTTCATGGCATAGATACAATTTTCTTCTACAATTAATGTGTTTGAGGAGGGATGCCGATGAAATTACCAACACCTATATATGAACACTTACCTTATTTTTATTTTGCTTTCAGTGGTTATTTGTTAATACAGGGGGATGAGATAGTTTTTATCTTACCTGCGTTATTATTTTATGGCGCAGCTTGTAGCACATTAGTGATGCGTTCTGCTCACCGTCGAAAAGATAAACGTCCCCAATTAAAGCAATTTACCACTCCAGAGAAAATTTACGAATATACCCCTTATGGATTTATTGCTATCGCAATGGTGAGTTTGAGGCTGACGGTTACCCCATACACACAATTTATAGCATTTGCTTTATCGGTGTTATCGATAAGGAACATATTGCTTAGGCACTTTAATCGTTCTAGAGCTAAAGCCTTATTTTAAATAAAGGCATTTATTTATTCTTGGTTATTTTCTGTAGGTGCTTGTTCGAGAGGCCAGCCACCAAGTTGTTGCCATTTGTTTAGTATGTAACAAAAAAGCTCTGCTGTTTTTTCAGTGTCATATAACGCAGAGTGTGCTTCTTTATTATCAAAGGGTAAGTTAGCGGCAAGACAAGCTTTAGCAAGTACTGTTTGCCCTAAAGCGAGTCCAGATAAGGTTGTTGTATCAAAACTCACAAAAGGGTGAAAGGGTGAGCGTTTTATTGAGCAACGTTCAACTGCTGCATTGACAAAGCCTAAATCGAATGAGGCATTGTGAGCAACCATTATTGCCCTTTGACAATTTGCCGCTTTCATTTTTTTTCTGATTAGTTTGAAAATGGCACTAAGGGCCACTTTTTCATTCACTGCGCCTCTAAGAGGATTCGTTGGATCGATGCCTGTAAATTCTAAGGCAGCTTTTTCTAAATTTGCCCCTTCAAAAGGCTCAACATTAAAGTGTATGGTTTCATCTAAAGAGAAGTGTCCAGTTTCACTGTCAAAAGCTAATGTCGTAGCTGCTATTTCCAGTAATGCATCGGTTTTTGCATTAAAACCTGCGGTTTCTACATCTACCACTACAGGGAAGTAACCTCTAAAACGTGTAGAAAATAAATGAAGAGGATTAGAATTTGAAGATATTTCAGCCATACTATAAAAACACTATATAAAGATAACAATTTTAATTAATGCTATTATCGCAGAAAGTATCAATGAAAACTCATTTGTTATTAAAAAAGATGAATAATATAAAGAATCATTAATTAAGTGATATTTTCATTAAAGAAATTCTCAAAAGAGTCGATATCATTATTGTCATTAACAAACTAGAAATATCGTTATGTATAAAACTTTATTAATACTTACATTATCGTTTATTGCGACTGCTGCTAATGCAAGTATTAGACAGTATCAAGCAGACTTGGATAGCTCTAAGTGGCAATTGACAAATAACTCTCGATTAGAGTGTACCTTAGCTCATCAGATCCCAAATTATGGTTTAGCTAAATTTCATAGCCGTGCAAGTCGTGATTTAAATATGAAATTTGAACTTGATATGTTGCGCTTGCCAGATAACTATTCGTTAGCTGAGGTTCGATCAGTTGCACCTAAATGGAAACCTGGGCATCCGGGTTACACTATTGCGAATATGAAATTGCATAAACAATTTTCACCTGATCTTCCTAAAAAAGTGGCTTGGACTATGCTTAATGAACTTGAGCAAGGTATGAGTCCTACCTTTTATTACGATGATTGGTATAGCGATAATGATAAGATTTCAGTTGGGCTTTCTAGTGCTCGCTTTAAAAAAGCGTATCAAAATTTTGTTGGCTGTGTTGGTAATTTATTAAATTATAACTTTGAAGACATCGCTTATACGGTACTAAATTATCAATTTAATAGTGACGAGTTAACCAAAGCTTCTCGTAAAAGAATTGCCATGATCAAGGAATACCTTAGTTTAGACTCTGATTTGGAACTGGTATTAGTTGATGCGTTTACTGATAGTTATGGTGGTCGTAACCTTAACCAAAAAATCTCAGAGCAAAGAGCTGAAAAAATAAAACAATATTTTATCGCTAGTGGTATTGACCCTGAACGTATTGCTGCTAAAGGTTATGGTGAAAAACGTCATGTAGCGTCAAATAACACTGTGATAGGTCGAGCGAAAAACAGACGAGTAGTTGTTCGTATGGAACTTCCTTAAAGAATACTCACTACACAATTATTTAGATTTAAAGGCCACTTATTTGCAAAATAGTGGCCTTTTTTAGTTAATGCCTTTTTTTATCGAAAATGATACGTTACGCAATACTTCATCTTAGTCTGCTGTAAAGACGACCAATGTCGATAGTTATATAAAGGAAATATTATGAAAGTTGCGGTTTTTAGTAATAAAAGCTACGACCAGGCACATCTGGACGAATTTAATCAAGAAAATCATGAGCTGATTTATTTCTCAGTGCGATTAGACGTACATACCGCCTCAATTGCTAAAGGTTGTGAGGCTGTTTGTTGCTTTGTTAACGATCAGCTTGATGCTTCTTGTATCAACCTATTAGCTGAAAATGGTATTAAGTTTATTGTTATGCGCTGTGCTGGCTATAATAATGTTGATCTTAACGCGTGTGAAAAGCACAATATTTACGTTTGTCGAGTCCCTGATTATTCTCCTTTTGCGGTTGCTGAGCATGCTGTTGCTTTGATTATGGATCTTAATAGAAATATTCACCGCGCATATGCTCGAGTGCGAGAGCATTATTATAAGCTTGAAGGCTTATTAGGCTTTGATATGCACAATAAAGTGGTGGGTGTGATAGGTACCGGGAAAATAGGTCTATGCTTTATCAACATTATGAAAGGGTTTGGCTGTCAGGTTATTGCATATGATCCATGCAAAAATGAAGAAGTGGAAAAGCTAGGTGTTGAATATACTGATTTAGACAACTTGTTTAGCCGCTCAGATATTATCTCACTCCATTGTCCATTAACGCCACAAACACATCATATCATTGATAGTGAATCAATAAATAAAATGAAAAAAGGCATCATGATTATTAATACTAGTCGAGGTGGGCTTGTGGATAGTCGCGCGGTTATTAATGGCCTAAAAAGTGAGAAAATAGGGTATTTAGGTTTAGATGTTTACGAGGAAGAGTCAGATTTGTTTTTTGAAGATTTTTCAAATACGGTGCTTCAAGATGATGTTTTTGCTCGTTTATTAACTTTTCCTAATGTGGTTATTACAGGTCATCAGGGTTTTTTTACTAAAGAAGCGCTTGATGGTATTGCTAAAGTCACTATGAATAATATCAAAGCATTAGCGGCAGGGGATTTTGAGAAAGCTTGTTTGATCCGTTAATCTGATCACTAACAAGATGCCATCTTAGTGCTTTTACCATTAACCGATATTTAATATGTCAGTTAATATGCCATATTAAATATCGTTGTTTACTGTGCTATTTTGTTATCATCTTGCGATAACAAGTTAATCTACTAGTAAGTTAATTGATTAACAAATCCACTTGTTGTCTATTATCTTGATGAGAAATAATAACGCGAATGTTGTTATTTAAATGTGAAAATTTCAGTATTCGTATATCCTTAATACTTTCTTGAGTCACAATCTCCCCATATTTTTCTTTATAAAAATCAATTATTTCATTTTCATTATGGGCAGTAAAATAATTTGCTACAAGTGGCTTTTTATCATCAAATTTAGCAAAGATTTTGGCATCGTCTAGTAATTCTATTTTACTTGCTGTTTCAGCATTTGCTTGAAATCCGATTATTGACAGTATGATAAAAGTAAAGATAATGTGATTTTTGGACATGCAATTAAACATATTATTCCCTTAGTTATGACTAAACTTAATTTAAATGATTTTATCTATTTATTAACGTCTGTTTTAACTTTATTTGCGAATAAGGTAAATAGTTAGATCAATTAATTTTGTAAACAGTTATAATATGCCTGATTTTTAAAGATATGCTATTTAGGAGAAAAATTTGTTGTTTAGCGACTTTGGTCTAGATAAACGTTTATTAACAACCGTAGAACATTTAGGCTTCCAAAGCCCTACTGAAATTCAGCATCAAGCTATCCCTGTAGCCATGACAGGACAGGATTTAATTGCTTCTTCTAAAACAGGTTCAGGTAAAACGTTAGCTTTTATTTTGCCTGCGATGCAACGATTGATTAAAAATAGGGCATTAACTAAACGAGATCCTCGGGTTGTTATTTTAACTCCAACAAGAGAACTCGCTAAACAAGTATTTTTACAGTTACGTTTATTCACCACAGGTACTCAATTTAAAGCGGTATTAATTCTAGGTGGCGAAAATTTTAATGATCAAGTAAAAACCTTAGAAAAAGACCCTCATTTTATTGTGGCGACACCTGGTCGATTAGCTGATCATTTGAAACAAGGTCACTTTTATTTACATGGTCTTGAATTATTAATTTTAGATGAAGCTGACCGCATGTTAGATCTTGGTTTCTCGAAAGAGCTAAATTTAATTAATAAAGCTGCTGATCATCGTAAACGTCAAACATTATTATTTTCGGCTACACTTGATCACGCTCAGGTAAATGACTTTGCTTTAGAATTATTAAATAAGCCAAAACGTATCGCCATTGGTGCAGCACATACAGAACATCAAGATATTAGTAAACGTTTCTATTTTGCTGATGATTTAGCCCATAAAGAACAGTTATTACATTATTTTTTAACTCATGAACAATATCAGCAATTAATTATATTTACCGCGACACGAGCTGATACAGAACGTTTAGCTAATGAGTTAGCTAAACAAGAATTGAGTACGGTAGCATTAAGTGGCGATTTAAATCAAAGCCAACGAAACCAAATTATGGACGGCTTTAGTAAAGGTCATCAAAAGATACTTATTACCACTGATTTAGCTTCGCGTGGGTTAGATTTAGTGAATGTATCACATGTGATTAATTTTGATTTACCCAAACATTGTGAAGAGTTTGTTCATCGCATTGGACGAACGGGTAGAGCGGGTAATAAAGGGGATTCTATTTCATTAGTCGGGCCAAAAGATTGGGTCAGTTTTAAAAATATAGAAAGCTTTTTACAAATGAGTTTTAATTTTGATCATGTTGAAGGTTTAAAAGCTAAATTTACAGGGTTGAAACCTAAGCAAGCTAAGACGAATAAGCAATCGACTAACACCAAGAAAAAAGTTCAGCCGAAAGCGAAAACCTATCAAAAGAAAACGGCTAAAAAAATTGTGTTCACTAAAGATGCTGGCGATATGCCGGTGATGAGGCGCAAACAGAAGCTAGAGCCTAAGGCTATTGATAACGATACTATCGAAGAAATAGAATAATACTAGGCCAGTCATTAAATGTTTAAGTATTGTTTGATTTTACTTTGGATCATCTTTAGTCAACATGTGTATGCAATAGATAAACTCCCTAGTCGCTTTTCTATTGCGGCACCTGAAATTCCCCCTTTGGTTTATTATAATGAAGACCATCAATTGGTGGGTTCACTTGTCGAAAAGTTAAATCTTTTCTCACGCGAAACAGGCATTGATGTGTCGATTGATATTATGACTTGGCCAAGAGCATTAGCCCAAGTTAAAAATCATCGTTATGATGCGTTAATGCCGGCGTTGAAAACCAAAGAGCGTGAAGCTTTTTTAGTCTATCCTAACTCTGCATTAATCCATTTTAGAAATTCAGTTTTAATTGAAAAAAAGAATCAGTCATCGTTGGATGTTTCCTTTAAACCTATTTTTAAAAATAAAATTGTCGCGAAAGGCCGTTCAATGAAAAACGGTAAACGATTTGATGATTTTTTGATAGATGAGGAGATGAATATTATTGAGGTTAATTCAGTAGAAGTGGCTTTAAAGATGCTTGATATGGGACGTGTTGACTTTGTTGCTATCGACAAAGATATTGCGACCTCTGTGCTAAAACGCTTATCTATGATCGATAATGTTAATTTTATCACCATTGTTGAAGATACTTCTATGTCGTATTTAGCATTTTCTTCAGCGTTTTCAAAAAAATATGATGTTAATGTTTTAATGGAAGCCATATTATCTATCAATGATGGAAAACTTTTTAATCCTCATCCATAAGTTAGGTTGAAATTATTTTGTTAAATTGTCCAAAAATATAATTACATGCTATATTTTTAACAACGTAAGTTTTCAATTGGAAGAAAAGCGATGGCAAGGATGTTTAAGGTTGTTTCAAAAGAATGGTATAAACGTCGTACACCTGACGGAAAAGAAATCATGCCTGTTCATGCTATAATACCTGACTACCAACCTATCCATAATCATATTTGTAATATGGTGGTTAGTTATAGTGATGGTTCTACTAAATCTTTGATTTCAAGAGTTTTATTTAATGAGTTTAATAATCAATGGTCAGTGGATGGCATGGAAGTATCAGTTCGGGTGATTGAACAAATTCAAGATAATTTTCTTTCAGATGAACAAACGGGCTAGTTACCTTAACGTTATTGTGTTGATAACTAGCGTTTAATTTACTCATCAACAAGCTGTGTTAGTTGATAACTTGATGAAGCATTACCGAGTTTATTTTTTAAGTAAGGCATAATTTCGGACAATTGTTGTTTTAATTGCCATGGCGGATTAATAATAAATAGCCCTGTGCCAGTCATGCCGTATTCATCAGTATCAGGTGTCATCGAAAACTCTACCTGAAGTATATTCTTAATGTCACTTTTGATAAATGCTTGTTGCATTTGCTCAATTAATTCTCGTTTTACTACTGGATACCATAAGATATAAGTGCCGGTGGCAAATTTTCTGTAGGCTTTAGCTAAGGTTTTAATGACTTTTGTGTAATCGTCTTTAAGCTCATACGGTGGGTCCATTAAAACGAGAGCACGTCTGCTTGGAGGTGGTAGTAAACCTAATAGCCCTTGATAGCCGTCAACTTGTTTTACATGTGATTTATTCCAACGCTGACAATATTGCGTTAAATGCTGGATGTCGGTTGGGTGTAATTCAAATAAATGGCTACTATCTTGTCGGCGGGTATATTGTTTTGCGATACCTGGCGACCCGGGATAAACATTTAGCTCATTATCATTAAGGGAATTAATCAGGGTTATATATGGCAGTAGTGATTCAGGTAAATCATCTTGCTCTATTAATTTACCAATACCATTTTTAAATTCACCTGTTTTTTGGGCATATTCATCGGCAAGTTGGTACATACCTGCACCTGAATGGGTATCAATATAGGTAAAGCCTTTATCTTTTTTTGTTAAGTGCTCTAGCACTAGTGTTAATACACTATGTTTTAAAACATCAGCGAAATTTCCAGCATGAAATGCATGACGATAACTTAACATTTAACTTAACCTTATTTTGTTTGTGATTGAATGTGTCTGCTAACTATTTTACTACAGTATTACAGACACATTCGACGTTAATTAGTTTGCTTTTGAGGCTAGATAAGCGTCATAAGTACCAGCAAAATCTTGATAGCCCTCTTTTTCTAACTCAATAATGCGAGTAGCTAAACTAGAAACGAATTCACGATCGTGACTGACAAAAATAATGGTCCCTTCAAATTGTTCCATTGCCATGTTTAATGATTCAATTGATTCCATATCCATGTGGTTAGTGGGTTCATCCATCACTAAAATATTAGGATGTTGCATCATTATTTTACCAAAAAGCATTCGGCCTTGTTCACCACCTGAAAGTACTTTTACTGATTTGTTAATGTCATCAGCGGAAAATAATAAGCGCCCTAAATAACCTCGAATTGTTTGTTCATCATCTGTTGGTTGACGCCATTGGCTCATCCATTCGAATAATGTCATATCATTTTCAAATTCATGGGCATGATCTTGTGCATAATAGCCGATATTGACATTTTCAGACCAAGTATACTCACCTGATGTTGGTTGATAGTCGACTTCATTCATTAACATACGTAAGAAGGTTGTTTTACCAATACCATTTTCACCAATTACCGCGACACGTTCACCCACTTCAATCATGAGTGACATATCTTTTAGTACATGGTTGTCGCCAAAGCTTTTTGAAATATTGTCTAATACAAGCGCATTACGGAATAATTTCTTATCTTGTTCAAAACGAATAAACGGATTAACACGGCTTGATGCTTTCACTTCTGATAATTGAATTTTATCAATTTGTTTAGCACGAGATGTTGCTTGTTTTGCTTTGGAAGCATTAGCTGAGAAACGAGCAACAAAGGCTTGTAATTCACCTATTTGTGCTTTTTTCTTCGCGTTATCGGCAAGAAGTTGTGCTCTTGCTTGTGTGGAAGCAAGCATGTATTCGTCATAATTACCATGAAATACACGTAGCTCACCATAATCTAAATCTGCCATGTGAGTACAAACGCTATTTAAAAAGTGACGGTCATGAGAAATGATAATCATGGTAGAATCACGTTCGTTTAATACTTCTTCAAGCCATTGAATAGTATGAATGTCTAAGTTGTTGGTAGGTTCGTCAAGTAGCAGAATATCAGGATCAGAAAACAGTGCTTGTGCTAGTAATACTCGTAATTTCCAACCAGGGGCAACTTCACTCATTAAACCATAATGTTGGCTTACAGGAATACCTACGCCCATGAGTAATTCTCCAGCACGACTTTCTGCAGTGTAACCATCCATTTCGGCGTACTCAGACTCTAAATCGCCTACTCGCATACCGTCTTCTTCTGTCATTTCAGGTAATGCGTAAATACGATCTCTTTCTTCTTTTACGGCCCATAATTCGGTATGACCCATAATAACAGTGTCTACAACTGAATAGTTTTCAAATGCAAACTGGTCTTGACGAAGTTTACCAATGCGCTCATTCGGATCTAAGTTAACGTTCCCGCTAGTTTGCTCCAAATCACCACCTAATATTTTCATCAGGGTTGATTTACCACAACCGTTTGCACCGATTAGACCGTAGCGATTGCCCCCGCCAAATTTTTGTGAAATATTTTCAAATAATGGTTTTGCACCAAATTGTTGAGTGATGTTGTTAGCACTGAGCATGAATAAAGCCTACCTATGAAACCTACCTAGAAATAATGCGCGCGATTATACCTGAATCAGACTTATTTTAATAACAAACTTTAATTGGAATGGGGAAATTTAAAGATTCTGAAGATAAAAAGAAGAGCAAATAGTGTTGTTACTATAAGCTCTTGGTTTTCATTGAGGGTTATTTGCTTTTATGTTGCCCGTTATTTTTTTTCTGGCTAAATTGGTTCTCACTAAAACGGGTTAATCCTTGCTTGCCATTAGCTGATGGTTTTTTCCCATAGCCGCGTTTTTGGCCTGGCGAGGTTTTATTGCCATTGGCGTTGTTTTTTCCTTTGCCATTTTTCTTATAATGTATTTGACTTGTTTCGGCACGAGTTTCGTGAGGCACTAAGCATCCTGGTTTCGAGCCAATTAATTTTCTACCGAGCCCCATTTTAGTAAAGGTTTCTCGTAATAAAGGCCAGTTGGCAGGATCGTGGTAACGTAAAATGGCTTTATGTAAACGACGTTGAATTGTGCCTTTAGGCACAAAAACAGTGTCACTTGTTTTCTTCACATTTTTTAATGAATTAATTTCAGTATGGTAAAGAGTTGTTGCATTAGCCAATGGTGATGGATAAAAATTTTGTACCTGATCGAGTTTAAAGTCATTTTCTTTTAACCATAAAGCAAGATTGATCATATCATTATCTGTTGTGCCTGGATGCGCAGAGATAAAATAAGGGATCAGATATTGTTTTTTACCTGCCAGCTTTGAATAATGTTCAAACATTTCTTTAAACTTATCATAGCTACCCATACCTGGTTTCATCATGTTATTGAGCGGACCTTCTTCGGTGTGCTCAGGTGCTATTTTTAAGTAACCACCAACATGATGAGTGGCTAATTCTTTTACATACTCAGGATCTTGTATTGCTAAGTCATAACGTACACCTGATGCTATCAGGATTTTTTTAATGCCTTTAATTTTGCGCGCACGTTGATACAGTTTAATAGTAGGACTATGGTCCGTATCTAAATGACCACAAATGGTTGGCCACACACAAGAAGGTTTACGACAAGTTGCTTCAGCTTTTTCACTCTTACAGTTGAGCTTGTACATATTCGCTGTTGGACCACCTAAATCAGAGATTACTCCGGTAAATCCTGGCACTTTCGCTTTAATATCTTCAATTTCTTGTATGATTGAGTCTTCACTACGACTTTGAATAATACGACCCTCATGTTCAGTAATCGAACAGAAAGTACAACCACCAAAACAACCACGCATAATGTTAATTGACGTTTTGATCATGTCATAAGCAGGGATTTTTGCTTTACCGTAACTAGGATGAGGTACACGTTGATAAGGTAAACCAAAGACACCATCCATTTCTGCTTCAGACAAGGGTTTAGCTGGAGGGTTTAACCAAATAATGCGATCGCCATGTTTTTGCGCTAAAGGTTTTGCAGACGTAGGATTAACTTCTTGGTGAAAAATACGTGAAGCATGGGCGTATAGTATTTTATTATCTTTGACCTGTTCATAAGTAGGTAAGTTGATATAGGTGTTTTCCCAAGGCTTAAGTTTCTCTTTCCAGCTTTTATTTTGACGTTCGCTACTGATGCTAGTCGGTGATAGAAGCTCAATTACTTGCGGGGTTTTTGTTATATCATTTTGTACTTGAATGTCGGCAATACTGCTATCATCTGCAGCACTGTCACATTTTTCAGTCATATCTTGGTAAGGACTTGGAATAGGTTCAATTTTTCCAGGTTTATCAATATTACGAGAATCTATCCCTTTCCAGCCAGGTAGGGCGTGTTTGGTTAAAAAAGCACTCCCTCTTACGTCTGTAATAGATTTGATCTCATCGCCTCGGGCAATTCGATGCGCAATTTCAATCAAAGGACGCTCGGCATTTCCATAAATTAATAAATCTGCTTTTGAGTCAAAGAGTACAGAACGACGCACTTTATCTGACCAATAGTCATAATGAGCGATACGTCGTAAGCTTGCCTCAATACCACCAATAATAACGGGAACCCCTTTAAACGCTTCTTTACAACGTTGAGTGTAAACATTTACTGCGCGGTCAGGACGTTTTCCTCCTTCATCATTCGGTGTGTATGCATCATCGTGGCGCATTCTTCGTTCTGCGGTGTAACGGTTAATCATCGAATCCATGTTACCGGCAGTTACACCAAAGAATAAATTAGGTTTACCTAATTGCATAAAAGCATCTTTTGAATGCCAATCGGGCTGGGCAATAATACCGACACGAAAGCCTTGCGATTCAAGCATTCTACCGATGACGGCCATACCAAAACTAGGGTGATCTACATATGCGTCGCCAGTGACAAGAATAATGTCACAACTATCCCAACCCAACTCGTCCATTTCTTTACGTGACATAGGTAAAAATGGCGCGTTACCGTAGCATTCAGCCCAATATTTTGGGTAGTCAAACAAAGCGGTAGTGGGTAAAGATGACATTAATAAAAACCTATAAAGTGGATTGGGTAAAGTAAACGATAGGGGCAATATCACCAATTAATATTGGCTATTTAGTTGAACCTAACAAAAGCGACCGCAAATTATACCAGCTTTATTGATAATACCAAAAGAATAGTGTGTTGTAGGCTAAGCCATTGTTTGGATTGTTGTTAGAAAATCATTACAGCTAATTCGTATAGAATTGTACTTCCCTGTTGCCTAATGGAGGATGGCTTAGTATAAATACAGTTATCTAAACATTATTGATAAAGTATAACTAATGAAAATAAAAGTAATTGTAGCCGCTATCAGTTTGTCTCTTACCGCTTGTGTAGTGACTCAGTCAGGGGAACAGACTCCTGAGTCAGTGCTTGATAATTATAATGTTGAGCATAATGTTCAAGAAACGCAGTCTCCTAGAAAGCAGGAAGTTGCGATCACAGCGGTAAAAAAGGAAATTAAACCCACCGCAACGCAGCCTGTTTCAGATACTCAAATTACATTAGAAAAAATTATGGCTGATCCTGATTGGATGGGACGTTCACCAGAACGTTGGTATTGGGGAAGCGATAGCCGTAGTGTTTATTACTCACAGAAACAGCAAGGGACTCCACTAAGAGATCTTTATCAACAACCTCTAGGAACGTCAGCAGAGGCAAAAAAGGTTGCTTTAGCTGAACTTCATCAAGTGTCAGATCATTATGCGGTAAAAAACAATGAAGGTACTCAGGAAGTTTACACTTACCAAGGTAATGTCTTTGTTAAAACATTAAACTCAGGGAAAGTCACGCAACTGACTAATACCACAGCAGTTGAAAATTCAGCCATGTTTTTAACTAATGGTAACGTTGCTTATCGTGTTAACAATAAATTTTTCGAGCATGACGTTAAACACAATACGATTAATGAGTTGGCCAGCTTATTAACAACAGATGATCCTGACAATGAAGAAAAAACCTCATCTTACTTGGCACAAGAGCAAGCAAAGTTGATTGGTTATATTGCACTTAAACAAAAAAATAAAGCGCTAAAAACACAGCAGAGTGAACGCTTAAAAGCACAAAATAAAACGATTACTCAAACACAATTTTATTTTGGCAAAGGTAAAAAAATTACCCATGCAAGTTTGTCTCCTTTAGCTAATAAAATGATTGTCAGTATTGCTGATGCTAAATCATCGCGAGATGATAAAGACATTATGCCTAATTATATCTCTGACGATAGCAGTGTCATTGCTGAAAAAGCACGTGCGAGAGTTGCAAATAATTATCAGTATAAAGAGCAGTTGTTTTTATTAGATTTACAATCAGGTCAAAAATTTGAGTTAACATTTGATAGCTTACCTGGCTTTGACCAAGACGTACTAGCACAAGTTCGTAAAGAAAACTTCCAACGCAAGGGTGAGGTTTATCAATCTAAAAAAGCGCCTCGTAATATTCATGTAATGAATGCCTACAAACCTATCAAATGGCATAAAGACGGTAAGCAAGTCGCTATGTTTTTAGAGGCTTGGGATAATAAAGATCGTTGGTTAGCTTCAGTCAATTTATTGAGTAATCGTTTAGAAAACCAACATCGTTTACATGATGATGCTTGGATAAACTGGAGCTTTAATGAGTTTGGTTGGCTAGGTGACAAGCTTTATTATTTATCTGAAGAGACTGGTTACTCACATCTTTACACTAAATCGTTAAAAGGTAAGGCTAAGCAATTAACGTCAGGACGATTTGAAGTCAGTGATGTCACCCTTACTAAAGATAATAGTCGTTTCATTTTTAAAGCGAATAAAACCCACCCAGGTATTTATGACATTTATCAAGTCAACACTGATGGCACTCACTTTAAAGCGTTAACATCATTAGGAGGCAAAAATGAATATGCATTGAGCCCTGATGAGCGTCAGTTACTTATTGAACATTCAACGGTAACAATGCCGCCGGAACTGTATGTTAAAGATATTGTCAATAACACACCCGCAAAACGTATTACTCATACTGTATCTAAGCAGTTTTTAGCTATGCCTTGGGTTGCACCGAGTATTATTGCTATTCCATCATCTAAGCAAGAACAACCTATATATTCACGTGTTTATCTTCCAAAGAATTATGATGAGACCACGCAGAAGAATAAAGCTGTTATGTTTACTCATGGTGCAGGATATTTACAGAATGCACATTTAGGCTGGTCAGGGTATTTTAGAGAATTTATGTTTCATAGTATGCTTGTTCAGCAAGGGTATGTAGTTATTGATATGGACTATCGAGCATCGGCTGGTTACGGAAGAGATTGGCGTACAGCTATTTATCGTCATATGGGGAAACCTGAAGTTGAAGATATGCGAGACGGTGTAAACTGGCTTGTTGAAAATGCTAATGTCGATCGTCAGCGAGTAGGAACTTATGGTGGTTCTTATGGTGGTTTTTTAACGGTAATGTCGATGTTTACTCAGCCTGATTTATTTCAATCAGGTGCAGCATTACGTTTAGTTTCAGATTGGGCTTATTATAATCATGGGTATACCTCTAATATTTTAAATACACCTGAAGACGATGCCATTGCCTATGAGCGCAGTTCACCGATTTATTTTGCTGAAGGGCTAGCTAAGCCTTTATTGATCAATGCTCCAATGGTTGATGATAATGTGTTTTTCCAAGATACGGTGCGATTAGTACAGCGTTTAATCGAGTTAGAAAAGCAAGATTTTGAAACGGCTATTTATCCAGTAGAACCACATGGTTTTGTGCAGCCAAGTTCGTGGTTGAATGAATACCGTCGTATCTATAAGTTGTTTGAATCAACCTTATAAATTAACCTTTGAGTATTGTTAATACTCTAAAAACTAAGCAGCGTTAAACGCTGCTTTTTTATATCTTATTTTTAATGTTTTGTGGTATCAATGAACTTTTTTTCAATTTTTAGATAGCGAACAGGGCAATAATACCTGTGGCTAGATGCTCTTATTTGAGGTTAAAATAACATTTGAAAATGTATTGATTTATTGATAATGTCTTAAAAGCATAGATAAAAAGTATAGTATTTGTATTGATATTTAAGTATGTTTTGGGATTAAATCCAAAGGTACATTAATACAAGATAATGGGTTTAGGTGGCCGTGTAGCTTTCGACACTGATTTACTTTTAACCATTCGTTATTTTATAAAGCGTTCATGATGATGTCGCGACTATATATATTCTGACATGATACTTTGAAGCAATAGAGTTCTATATTTGTATTAAAAAGGTTAAGGACGGTTGGCAAGGTTTTTAGTTAAGGTATTTTAGAATTTTAATCAAATGATTCTAGAGTTGAAGTTGTAAATAACACTGATATGCAAAAATACCTTATGTTTAAGCTTACTTCAATTTTCCTGATAGGTCGTTAATGCTGCATCTATAGCTTTGTAATATATTAATAACTAGGAGTAAATTAATATGAAAAATCTGAAATTACTACTAATACCTATTTTAAGTGCAACATTATTAAGCTGCTGTCTTGCTCCGATTAAGGCTGAGGTTAAAGAGAATCATTTTAGGTTAGAGAATTTTAAAAGAGATAAGGGATCGAAAGTAGAATACGTTCACTTAATGTGTTTCCAAAAAAAACCGACCGAATGGGCTGAGCCTAAGCAGTATTTGAGTGGCGAACATGATTTATGGGTTAAAGCGAGTATTTCAGAACCTGATCTTATAAATAGTACCAAAGAAGCATTTGTAGATTTCAAAGTAAAATTGGCGCCTAACAAAAGCTATATGTTAAACCGAAAATTAGTTGACGATAAAATATCTATTTGGATACAAGAGGTAGATACAGGTGCAGTTGTTTCAGATGTTATAACCTCGAAGTTAAGTAGACCTCCAATAATTGACGACATTTTACGAAAAAGACAATGTCAGTCTGGTTCTGTTTAACTATTGTTTTAAACAGCACATTAATCATAAGCCAATAAATTGTTTGTTGCTAGAATATAGGCTGCTTCTCTTGAGATTATGTAGTTGTAATAATGCACAAGAAGGGTTGAATTCAACCCTTCTTGTACATTAAAAAAAACGAATTCAATAATTAAGCCCGATTAACGTGGCGTCAGTTGATATAAACGGAGTCAGATATTAATAATCTCGAATGGAGTGAGTTCCAAAAAGTTGAGTTACGTGCAGGTACAATTATTGAAGCGGAAGACTTTCCGAAAGCTAGAAATCCTTCATATATTTTAAAAATAGATTTCGGTGAAGAAATAGGGATAAAAAAATCAAGTGCACAAATAACCAACCTGTATAAAAAAGAAGAGTTAGTGGGTAAACAAATTATGGCTGTGACTAACTTTCCGCCTAAGCAAATTGGTCCTATTATGTCTGAATGTTTAGTCACTGGTTTTCATCGGGAAGATGGGGCTGTTGTGTTACCTACTTTGACGTTTAAAGTACCTAACGGCACGCGCCTTGCCTAGCTAATGTTAACCCTGAAGTTTAACTACTGGTTTTGTTGCCCATATCTGTAGTTGATTCTCTTAAAAAAAGCGACGCCAAGTGATTGGCATATTCTTGGTGCAAATCACTCTGAAATTATATGTTGTTGGATCTTGTGGTTTACATTGCATTTAGATATCCCAAGGCTAAAATTAACTGCTTATCTAATGAATATTGATTAATTTAATCTCATCCTTGAGTATTACCACTTAGCTAGTTTAACGAGCTTACAGCGTTTTAGCTGAGCTTAAGTTTGTTATTATGTCGTCGATTAAGGCTATACCAAACAGTAAATATAATCAGCCCACTAATGACACCATATAAATGTGCATCAATTGCCACATTAGCCTCTATTAGTTGCCTTACTTCTTCACTTGCGCCATATACCTGTTCATAACTCACTTTAGCTATGACAGCTAGCAATAACAGATAACCTGTTTTTTCTTTATGTTCAATATCTTTGCATGCGCCAATGACAAAAAATCCGTGTAATACGCCGGATAAACCGACATAACTAATCAACTCGGGTGAAAATAAATAAAGTCCAACACTTATTGCCAATGCAAGCATTAACCAGATAAGCAAATAACTTTGCCATGAAAAAAATTGTCCGTGTAATGCCCATAGAAGAATAACTGCCGCACAATTTAAGATTAGATGCATATCGTTAGTGTGGAGTAAGTGGCCGGTGAAAAATAACCACCATTGTCCTTGTGCAATTAATTCACGGTTGTAGCTTAAAGCGTTACTAATTTCATGGTTATAGATAAACGCAATAACAGCGATAAAGACAATGAGTAGTGGTCCCAGAATATGATTGCAAGTGATTGGTAATTTTTTAATTGTGATCATTGTTTCATTTAAAAGATAAAAATTTATTTTAACGTGTTTTTATTATCTTATCTAAGTAAACTAGTTATTAGTTCTTTTAATGAGGATAAAAATCCAAAAGTTATGTCTCGTAATTATTGTCAATTATGTTTAAGACCTGAAGTGAGTTGTATTTGTAAGTTTATGATATCGACAGCTAATGATCTTGATATCATTATTTTACAGCATCCAAGTGAAGTGAAGCAAAGTAAGGCAACTGTACCTTTGCTTGCCGGCTCACTTATAAAGTGTCATGTGTTTATCGGTGAAGACTTTAAGCAAAACGACGAGTTACAGCACTTATTAGGTCAGTATCAAGATAACATTGCTTTACTTTATCCGAGTGAGTCTGCACACGTTATTTCAAAAGATATCAAGCTATCTACACAGCAAAGTATTCGTTGTTTAGTTTTACTTGATGGCACTTGGAAAAAGGCATATCGTTTGTATCAACTGAATCCTTTTTTGCACTCGATGAAGCATTTGTCGTTATCTAATGATTATCATGGACAATATCAAATTAGAAAAACTAGAAAAATAGGCGCATTATCAACACTAGAAGCATGTTGCTATGCATTATCTGTTATGGAAAATTGTAAAGACCGGTACGCACCATTACTTGAAAACTTTGTTGCTTTTAACGAGTTTCAACAGCGCTTTGTACCAATAAATCAAGTGAATAACCCTGATGGAAAACGTCTCAATGAATAGAAAATTTTATAAATTATTACCCATTTTAAGTGTGCTTTGTGGTCTCAATATTTCACAAGCTCAGGAAATAAGAGAGCCCGAAGCAACAGTAGCTATTACGGCTAAACAAGCGGTTGTAGCTGATAATTATATGGTGGTTGCAGCTAATCCATATGCAAGTAAAGCTGGATTTAATATCTTAAAACAAGGGGGAAGCGCGATTGATGCAGCAATTGCTGTACAGTTAGTGTTGACCTTAGTCGAACCTCAATCTTCAGGAATTGGTGGCGGTGCGTTTATTTTACATTGGGATAATCAGCATCAAAAATTAGTGACTTTTGATGGTAGAGAAACTGCACCAGCGAAAGCAACGAGTAATCTATTTGTTGATAAAAATGGTAAAACGGTACCTTGGATCAAAGCAGTAGTCGGGGGACGTTCAGTAGGTGTGCCGGGGGTTTTATCAGCCCTTGAAATGGCTCATCAACAATACGGCAAACTACCTTGGAAGCTATTGTTTAAAGATGCTATTAAGTTAGCCGAAGACGGATTCATTGTTTCACCAAGGCTTGAAAAACTATTGTCATTACAAATGAATCCTGGTGTAAAAATGTTGCCATCCATACGCAATTATTTTTTTCCTAATGGACAGGTAATTCAGGCAGGAACCGTGTTAAAAAATCCGGCATTAGCTAAGGTGTATAAAAGTTTAGCTGAAAAAGGAACCGCACCGTTTTATCAAGGTTGGATTGCAGATAAAATTGTTAAAGCGGTAACGGAAAGTCCTATCGCGCCGGGCTTACTCTCTCGAGATGATTTATCGGCTTATCATGCTAAACAACGTGAAGCCGTTTGTGGACCTTATCGCACGTATCAAGTTTGTGGTATGGGGCCACCAAGTTCAGGAGGTATTGCGGTAATTCAAATGCTTTCTGTTCTAGAGCCTTTTAAATTAAGTGAAAGCGCTTTTTTAAATCCTCAAACATTAAATTTATTTACCCAAAGTTCACGATTAGCGTTTGCTGACCGTGAGCGCTATGTTGCAGATAGTGATTTTGTTCAAGTACCGACTGAAGCACTACTTGATAAAGAGTACTTAGCGTCACGTTCGCTATTAATTTCACCAGATAAAGATATGGGCAGAGCCCAAGCTGGTGATCTAACAGATGCTATTGCGTATGCAGATAATGATAGTTTCGAATTACCATCAACCAGTCATATATCAATAATAGACCAACAAGGTAATGCAATTTCAATGACAACCAGTGTTGAAATGGCATTTGGGTCTGCAGTGATGGTGGAAGGCTTTATCTTAAATAATCAACTAACGGACTTTGCTTTATCCCCAAAACGTAATGGGAAGTGGGTGGCTAATCGTGTGGAAGCTAATAAGCGTCCACGTAGTTCGATGTCGCCTATGATGGTTTTTAATCAAGACAATAGTTTAAAACTGGTTGTTGGCTCACCTGGTGGTAGTCGTATTATTAATTATGTAGCTGAAACAATTATAGGTGTTTTAGATTGGCAGCTAACTTCGCAAGAAGCGGTTAACTTACCTCATATTACTAATCGTAATGGTAGTACAACGATTGAACAAGGCACTGAACTAGTCAATTATGCTGCTGAGCTTGAGAAAATGGGCCATAAGGTCAATGTTCGTGATTTAAATAGTGGACTACATGCTATTGAGGTTAAAAGCGGTAAATTAATTGGTGGCGTAGATCCTAGAAGAGAAGGGCTTGCATTAGGTAACTAAGGTTAATGATTAATTTTGAATAAAAAAAACGGTCAAATGACCGTTTTTTTATGACAAATTAATCATAGCCTAAAAAGGATCTTTTAAAATTTTGTCTATTACCCAATGATCATCAATTTGAATAAGTGAAAGACGTTTAACATCTTTAAATCGTTCATTTTGATAATAACCGTCAAAATATACTGTGATTACAGCCGCATTTTTAAACTGTTCCCTTACTTTAACACCGCTATCGTCAGGCTTAATTTCAACCTTGTCATAAGACATATTGAAAAGATGTCTTGCGATTGCTTTAGGTGACTTGTAATGCATAACAATACGAGCAAGTTTTGGGGCACAAACCGATGCGGCTTTTTTAGCATTTTTTTCATTATATAAGGCTTCAAAAAAAGCAACGGCTACTTTTTCTGGGTTTTCAATATCTGATATTTCTTCATCGTTATTTCCACAGCCTGATAATAACAAAATCAAAGGAATGAAGAATAAAACTAAGTAGTGACGCATATTATTTCTTTCTTTTGCAATAATTATTACTATCATAACCTAATCATAAGATTATATTCTATGAATTTAGCAATAAAAAATGGCGCATAAGCGCCATTTTATCTATCTATTACGGAAATCATTGTCTTAAATAATGACCTACTGTACTAATTCTTTTTCAGAAAAAACATCACTAAATAAAGGACTTGATAAGTATCGTTCTGCTGAGCTTGGTAAAATAACGACAATGTTTTTGTCTTTATTTTCTGGTTTTTCCGCTATACGTTTAGCTGCTACTACTGCTGCACCTGAAGAAATACCCGCTAAAATACCTTCCTCTTTCATTAATCTGTGAGTCATTGCCATAGCTTCTTCATTTGAGACTAACTCAACTGCATCAACAACAGAAAGATCAAGGTTACCAGGAATAAAGCCTGCACCTATACCTTGAATTTTATGTGGTCCAGGTTTCAAGTCTTCACCAGCCATTTTTTGCGAAATAACAGGTGAATCTGTTGGTTCAACAGCAACGGAAATAATTTCTTTATCAGCGACTTTTTTCAAATAACGGCTAACACCAGTTATTGTTCCACCAGTACCTACACCCGCAACAAATATATCAACAGCACCTTCGCTATCTTTCCATATTTCTGGGCCCGTAGTTTTTTCGTGAATTTCTGGGTTTGCTGGGTTGTCGAATTGACCTAAAAGTACATACTTTTCTGGATCAGAATCTTTTATTTCTTGTGCTTTAGCAATGGCACCACCCATACCTTTAGCGCCTTCAGTAAGCTCTAATTTAGCACCTAATGCAGACAATAACTTTCTGCGCTCTAAACTCATGGTTGAAGGCATAGTAAGCGTAATTGCATATCCTCGTGCTGCAGCAACAAAAGCTAATGCGATACCCGTGTTGCCACTGGTTGGTTCTACTATTTCTTTACCTTTAGTTAATACGCCACGTTTTTCAGCGTCCCAAACCATGTTGGCACCAATACGACATTTAACGCTAAAGCTTGGGTTTCTCGATTCAACTTTGGCAAAAATATTACCAGTAGTAACTCGGTTTAATTTTACTAATGGTGTATTACCAATAGTGGTTGTATTGTCTTGAAAAATATTTGGCATGTTCATTTCCTTTCGGTATGGTGAGGTAGATTAAAGACCTTTTTTTATTGTTATGCTTAAATCTACATCAAGAGTATATTTGATTACGTTATGTAAATACCGCTTAAGAGTAGCGTTAATTTAGAGAAAATGAAGTGATTTTTTGTTATATCTTATATGCAAAAATGGAATAATAACTACTAATACTAATAACTATTTTTGAAATTAGCTGAGTAACAGCTATTAATTACGGATAATAAACAGCTAAATTGGGCGTTACATCATGATAATCCACACTAATTCATACCTGAGCAGGGAAGAAACAAAAAAAATTCTTACTCCTTTTGCTTTTGAAATAGATAAATCACTTTTTGGTTTACCTTTAGCTGTTCCTAGAAAACGCGCTATCGCCTTGTTGGTGGACTTCATATTTATCGCTATTTTAGCTGAAATGCCAGGAGAATTATTTGCCTTGGCTGTCGCCTTTACTTTTTATCAATTAGGTAGTTGTAAAAAGCAGACATCACACGGCAAACCAAGATGGAGTATAGGTAAAGGATTGCTAAGGGTCGTTGCGGTAATTATTTTATTTATTACTCTACTATCCTTTTTTTCTCCTTATGTAGAACAATGGTCAAGTGATGACACCCCTCAAAAAGAGACTCATATTGCCAATAACAATATGGCTATTGTTAATACTGTTGCCATGACAATTGACCTTGCAACCCAAATTTCCAATAGTCAGTGTAGCAGCCAAGCGTGTTTTTATAAGTTGATAACGCCTTTATTGGATAAGTATATTGATATGAATATACCTGTTACAAAAATGCAATCGACGTTAACTGAAGTTATCAGTGAAACTGAGTTATCTGATGAAGAAAAAGCATCATTAATCGCCTCTTTAATGGATGAGTATTCGCATTTAGGTGGACAGCCAATAAAGACAGAGGAAAAAGGAGAACAGCCGGATAAAGAAGAAACGGTTAGCTCTGATACGTCAAAGACTAAAAAAATAGCAGAAAAGTCTATAGGTAATAAAGGATTCGATTGGATTAAAAGTAAGATAGAAGGGCTAGGTCTCAGTTTTGGTTGGGCGGCTTTATATTTTTCGGTATTAACCTCAGTATGGAACGGGCAAACATTCGGTAAAAAGTTGATGAAGATTAGAGTGATCCAATTAGATGGGACACGGCTATCTGTATGGGACAGTTTTGGACGCTATGGTGGCTATGGCGCAGGGCTAGCTACAGGGCTTATGGGTTTTTTACAAATATATTGGGATCCGAATCGTCAATGCATTCATGATAAAATATCATCAACGGTTGTGATTGATCTTAAAAAATTAAAGCAACATTAACTAAATGTTGAAACATTTAGTTAGTGAAACAAGGTGTTAGTAAATTTATTGGGCTTTTGTGTTAAAAATGTTTAATTTATTAGTTCTTTTTTTTATCAGCAACTATACTCTAGTTAGATGTTCGTGCCGCCGCAGTCAAAGACATGTGCAACGGGTTACCCGTATGAGCGTACAATCTATGCTCCTTGTTTTAGGACTAACATGTTAGTACTTTGTGCTAAACATACATGTGAACGGCCGTCGAAACACTCCCATAAACTGTCGATATGACGGCACGGCATCTATATTTTCTTCTCTTAATGCTTCTTTATGATGAGGTGGCAAATTCAACCGCTGCATGGGCATGAATCGCCGTAGTATCAAATAGAGGGACTTGAGTATCTGCTTGATTGACCAATAGAGCTATTTCTGTACAACCTAAAATAATAGCTTGTGCGCCTTGTTGATACAAATCATCAATTATCTTTAAATACTGCTGTTTAGATGAGGATTTTATTTGACCTAAACACAATTCTTGATAAATGATCTTGTGGACAATCTCTCGATCATTTTTATTCGGAACGATAACGTCAATAGCAAATTTTTCTTTTAAACGACCTTTGTAAAAATCTTGTTCCATTGTAAATGAAGTGCCAAGCAAACCGACCTTAGTGATCTTTTTGTTGATCAGTTGTGTTGCTGTTGCATCCGCAATATGGAGTAGGGGGATTGCGATTGCTTCACTAATAATATCGGCAACCTTATGCATGGTATTGGTACAAATTAACAGAACATCAGCGCCACCAGCTTCAACCGCTTGTGCCGCATCAGTTAAAATGTCGGCTGTTTTATCCCAGTTCCCTTGATGTTGAAGTTTTTCAATTTCAGCAAAGTTAACGCTAAATAAGCAAATCTTTGCAGAAGAGAGACCGCCCATTTTATGATTGATACCTTGATTAATTAGTTGGTAATAGCTGAGTGTTGACTCCCAGCTCATACCTCCTAATAAGCCAATTGTTTTCAAGATATTCTCCCGTTAAAAATAGGCTTGTTAGGGCAACCAAGCATAACTGATTTTAGTAAAAAAAGTACGTTCTGCACGTTCAAGGTTATCTAAATAATCGTCTTGATAACTAAAATCAGAATAGCCTAAAAAGAATACGGTTTGAGGGTTGATTTTATAGGCATAAATCAGCTGAGCAGAAAGGTCATTGTTTTTCTTTGAAACGTCAATCATAGGATTGTTTTCAGGATTTCTTTCTACATCACTATAAACCAAATTTAGCTTTAAATAACTACGAACATTAAATTGATAACTTAATCTTAACTCGCTTAACGAAGCTTTAAAGACATTAGCATCATCGGCGTCCAATGTGCCGTAGGTTTGATAGAAGTCTACCTCTAAGTGTTTAGTGACGTTATAGGTGACATTTGCACTGACTTCTTGATAATCACCTAAACGGTTATTGTCATAATCAATTTTATCCCCAAGTGTAATGTCTATTGAACTATATAACTTATTACTTGGCTGTATATCGCCATGGATGACAATCTGATCCTCAGTAAATAAAGTGGTGTTATTATCAATAGCACTTATGTTGATGTTTTCCCGTAAGCCTACTTTCTCGGCATGGGTTAGCTTTATATCGAAGTATGATAATAGGGGACCATCGATACCTAAGGTCGTTGAAAGATTCTTTTCTAGTAATTCGCCGTTATCACTGTGCTTTATTTGCCATTGCCCTGATATGCTTGCTTCTTGCCAAATACTATCTGATTCACCATAGAATAAACGATCCACTTGAATACTTTCTGATTGATAATCAGCATATGGCATATAGCCTAAGTCAGCTCTAAAGTCTTTGCCAATATCTTGATGTTCTGCATCAATTCGCCAATATTCAGAGTCATGTACATAGTTAAGTTTAAAAGCTTGGTCTTGAAAATCACCTAAGTATTCAGTATCAGAACTTAACCATTGCGCAAGAAGACTATTGGAATCATCAAATTTATATTTTCCATCAATACCAAATACATAGTTATGATAATTATCAGCAGTTCTTAAAGTGCTAATCACACCAAGTGATAAGTCTTCATTAGCATCATATCGATATTTTATCGCTCCAGAATGACTTTCGGTATTTAATGAAGCTATATGAGATTGCGTGTTTCCAGGGATAATAAAGTTCGTTTCAGTATCATTAGTGAAAAATATACCGTAACTGTGCTTGTCTTCACTACCGGTCAGTTTAGCGCCATAATCAGGATCGGCAATATTTCGACTGTAAACCAAATCATAGTTTGAACTGAAATAATCAGAGTTTTCAGTAAAAAACTGACGCTTTTCTTCATAATAAAGTGAAAAGGTTTTATTAATACTTAGTTGCCCAGCGTCTGATTCTACAGTAGAAAAGTCTGGGTTTAATGTAACATTGAGTAAGGTATTTGCATTAATTCCCCAGCGTAAATCTAAGCCAGCATCAATGTCGTTATCACTGTGCCAATCGTCATTGTTATCGTAGACATCTCTTGATTGATCCCTTTGTGCAACAATGGCAGGCGTTAACATTAACTTTTTGCCTGCTTTTGCATTTTTAAACCCCTTGATTTCAGGTACTTGGCATAGCCAACAATTATTATCTCTGTCTAGGGGAATATGTGAAATGCGTAATCGGCTATCACGTGGGTATAAACGAATAAGTTCAATCGCCCAGGTTTTAATGTCATTGGTATCTGCAAAATTTAAAATACGGTAAGGAATAGCAAGTTCTACCTGATAACCTTGCTCGGTGATTTTGCCATAAGACTGCCAAATACCATCCCATGAGGTATTAGTTACACCAGTCATTTCATTATTAATAGCATCAAGTTGAACACCAAAAGGGTTTACCATAAACTGGTAATTAAGTCGGCGTGTGTTAAACGTGTCGAGTTTAACCACTACCAAATCATCCCCCCATTTTGTATCTCTATCACCGAGAGATGCTTGAATATTTTCTGGGTTTGGGTCTTGTGCAATGAAAGAGACGAATAAAAACTCACCATTTTCAACTATTTTTGCTGTTGTTTTTACCGGGCTTGCTTTGTTATTCCAAGGATCATTAACAATATTAAGGTCAATTGTGTTAGCTTCTTTCCAGATAGGATCATCTAATTCACCATCTATTTGAGCGCTTTTTTTACTGTAAGGGATATTAAGTGGATTAATCTTTTCTGATATATCTTGGGCATTTATCGCGGGGCTAACCAATGAAAATACTACAGCTACACAAGCAATGCAGCTATTCCTTATTTTGAACATAAATGTCTACTTTTAGTTTATTATTTTTATTATGTAATTTAAATTACAATTCCATGTCTCTTAAATTGTGACAAATTAGCGTAATTATTACAACTAATTGTTAATTGATATAAAAAACTGGGTTATATACTGAAAAAGTATTAATAAAATAACGAATACCATGAAGACTTATTGCACCCAGGCATAGCTAAACTTGGTAAAAACACTACGTTCATTTTGTTGTAAGTCTCTAAAATATTGCTCGGCATCATGGCTATCTGAATAGCCCAGATAGAAAACTGTTTGGGAATTGATTTTATAGGCATAGAGTAATTCAGTAGAAAGATTTTTACTGTTCGCTGTAATATCTTCTGGAGCAATATATAAGTAGTTAGCTACATTACGGTTAGTATTATTATAAATGACACTAAATCGAAGAAAACTTTTCACATCAAATTGATAAACTGCACGCAAGTCAGTTAAGCGAGCGATAAAAACACTGGATTCATCTGCATTTAATTGACTAAAGGTATGCTTTAATTTTAATTCAATATGTTGATTTAGGTTCCATGTCAGGTTTGAGGTGAAGCGTTCACTTTCTCCTAAACGATTATTGGTATAGTCGATAGCGTCACCCATACTGATATCTGCACTAATGCTAAAGCCTAAGTAAGGTCGTACTGATGCGTACAAGGAAATATCTTTTTCGGTAAATAATGTGGTGTTACCGTCAATGGCAAGGTTTGTTTTATCATGACGAGTACCTACTTTATCTCTAAAGCTATAGGCAAGCATAATACTCGTATTATAGCTGGCTGAGAGTTGGGCATTGATATCAAATTCTTTTTCAATTAATTCATTATTATCATTTTTGATCACGTCCCAGTCAGAATATATTTTAAATTGAGACCACCAAGCACCGGGTTCTCCATACCATTTGTGATCACCTCCGACTGAAAATTTATTGTAATCAACACGGGAGATAAAGCCTAAATCACCTCTAAACCCAGCATTTTGCCGGTCATAAGTGACGCGATAGTACCAGTCACTATCATTATGGTAATAACCTGCTTTGACAGCATTACCACTAAAACCGTCGCTATCTAAGGTACGAAGAACATTTTCATTGAAGTTACAATTACCAAATTCACAGTCTGTACTGGTTGCCTTTAGGCAATCTTGGGGATTATCTGCATCACAAAATTGTTCAAATAATGTTGTTGGATAGTCAGTATCAGAATATAAGTTTTGAAATTTAATCACATCATAAGTGCCTAACCTGACTCTTGCGTCTATACCATGGACTTGGTTTTGATAATCATCAGCAGTTCTTAATGTTGATATCCATCCTAGGGTTATGTTTTTATTGAAATTATATCTATAACGTAAAGCGGCGGCTTTTGATTCACTATCAATTTCAGCGATAGATGAGGATCTGTTACCAGGGATTAATATATTAGTACTATCATCATCTGTCACAAATAAGCCAAAGGAGTGATGATCTTTGCGGCCAGTTAACTTAGCGCCGTAGTTTGGGGCATTAATATTTCGAGTGTAAATTAAATCATAGTTAGAGTCGAAATAGTCGGCATTATCTAAGAAAAAAGCGCGTTTTTCTTCAAAAAACAAAGCAAAGGTATTGTTTATGTTTAGTTGAGAACTGTCAGTTTCTATTGTTGAAAAGTCTGGGTTAATGGTTGTGTTTAAGATGATGTCAGGGGTTATTCCCCAACGAAAATCTAGGCTAGGTTCTATATTTTGGGTATCAATCCACTGATTATCATCATCTGACCTTTCTTGATTTTTTCCTAAAACAAGGGAAGGGGTGATAGTTAAATTACTACCTGGTTTAGCCCCTGAAAATCCGGTAGCTGTTGCGAGTTGGCATAATTCGCAACTATTATTCCTATCTAAATAAATATTTGATAGACGCATTGATTCTTCACGAGGATAGAAGCGCATTAATTCTATTCCCCAATCTTGTGGTGATGACTTCTCGGTAAAATTTAGAATACTTAAGGGGATTGCCATTTCCACGATATAACCATCACAAGTAACTTCTCCTGCCGCACTCCATATACCATCCCAAGCGTCGCTTTCTTTTTGGGTAACTTCGTTTTCTTTACCATCAATTTTAACTCCTAACGGATTGACTAAAAAGCGATAGGCACTACGTTGATCATTAAAGGTATCTATCTTTATACCGACAATATCGTCACCCCATACTTTATCCCTGTCTTTGTAAAAAGCACGAATCTTTTCTGGTTCAGGATCTTGAGCAATAAATAATATATAGAGGGTATTGCCGTCTTCCATTAATAATGCTTCGGTGTGGACGGTACTTGGAATATTATCAAACGGGCGAGTAATGTTATTAATTAAAACTTTTTTGGCTTTTCGCCATTGAGGTTCTAATGGTTTAGCGTCTATTGAAATAGCCCCTTCAATGTGGGGGATATCTATAATACTTTGTGTAGGCCTCAGCGTGTTAGCGCTTGTTGTAAAAGGTATAGCACATAAAAAGGCTCCCAAAATAACGGTGAATATCCAAGTTTTGTGAGAGACCATTAATAGCTCTTATGCCGAAGTATATAGAATAGAATGCCCGTATAGTATAGCCATGCAATTGTGTGTCAAAGTAAACACGATGACTTACCACTAGAATACGTTTAAATGAAGTACGTTATAAATAAATAAAGTAAAGGTGACTAGTATTTATTAGATTTTTATCCTCATTAATATGTAGTAAAAATCAATGTCTTTATATTTAATTCATCCTCCTATTTGATTGATATTTAGCTCGAATATTCATGCCCCGTAGTGCATAATTATCAACAAATAAGTATGACTTTGATTAACTATGTATAAATACTATTTAGATTTTTTTGCGTTAATGGTCTTTGTAGCCTGTTGGGCAGGATATACTTGGTTTGCTAAAAAGCGAGCCAAAACAGATGATTGTATCGCTCGCTGTTTACACCAACATCGTATTCATTGGATGTATGAAGTGATGGAACGTGACTTTAGAATGGTTGAAGCCGGTTTATTAGCAAATTTAGAACGCAATATTTCTTTTTTTGCTTCTACTACATTGCTTGTGTTAGCTGGTGTGTTGACGTTGTTTTCTCAAGTGGAAAAATTAGAACAAGTGATTGCTTCTATTCCGTTTACTGAAACCCCTGATCATGGTTTGATCCAAATAAAGTTATGTGTACTTGTTGTGATATTTGTGATGGCTTTTTTCCATTTTACCTGGTCTATGCGCCAATATGGTTTTCTTAATGTAATGATAGGAGCCGCCCCCTATAGCCTTAATGGGCCTCAAGAAAATCATAAGAAGTACGCTCGCCAAATGGCTACAGTGCAAGATCAAGCAGCACATACCTATAATTATGGTCTACGTGCTTATTACTTTTCTATTGCAGCGATGTTATGGTTTTTTCATCCTTTACTGTTGATTTTTGTTAGTTTGTTAGTGGTTTTTACCTTATTTAATCGGGAATTCCGTTCGAAGTCGGTAAAAGCAATAACCGCTGGGCAGCTTATTTTAAATGAAGAGCGAGATCGTAAAGGTAAAACATCATTTAATGAATAATAAACAACGTTTTGCGCAATACCAACCAAGTGATTTTGACCAATTTGATTGTGTAAAAATGTCTAAATATTTTTATTTATTATTAACCCTTATTTTACGTGGATATATTGTTTGGATTATGTCTGTGACGAATTTTAATAATAAAGTTGGTGTTATTGAGTGGATTTATCCTGATCCACTTTTATTTTATATTAGTTTACTTTCAGGCATTATTGGATTGTTTGTTGTACTTATTATGAGTATGAGAAGACCTGATGCACCTAACTGGGTCAAAAAATGTTGGCGAAATATTCGAGAATTTTTCGTTGTTGCTTTATGTTTTGATTGGATAGTTAATGTAGGTGCGTATTTTTATGATATTTTATATACCTTGCCTTTAATTATCTTGCATGGAGGGCTTGTTATTGTGGCATTGTTCTTCTTATATACCAATCAACGTATTCAAATAAATATTGAAGAATTTCCAGAGAAACTCCCCGAATAAGTGATCTTTAGCAAATTAATGAAACAAGTTAACGATATTTCAAGTGATTATAGAAGGATAAACGCTAATGAGCGAACACAATAAAGAACATAGGTTGATCATTCTAGATACTGAAACAACAGGTATAAACCCAAGAGAAGGGCATCGAATAGTTGAAATAGGTTGTGTAGAAATGATCAACCGACAACTTACTGGCCGTACTTATCATGCTTACGTCAAGCCTATGCAACATGGAATGCAAATGGTGATGGAGCAAGAAGTTATTAATATTCATGGTTTAACCGATGAGTTTCTTCGAGATAAACCTACCTTTGAACAGGTTGCTCATGAGTTTATTGATTTTATAAAAGGTGCTGAATTAGTCATTCATAATGCAAAATTTGATGTTGGTTTTATGGATCATGAGTTTGCAATGATCAATGGCTTACCTATGACTAATGATATTTGTACTGTTACAGATACGCTGAAAGTGTCAAAAGACGAGTTTGGCTCTCCTAAAACATTAGATTACTTAGCTAAATTTTATCGAGTTGATAAATTAGTTGATCGTACCTATCACGGGGCGCTAATTGATGCGCAATTATTAGCTTTTGTTTATGTTGAAATGACCCGTAAGCAGTCTGCATTAGACTTAACTGCAGGTGATGGTCATAAAGAAGGTAGTGACGCTAATGCAATAAGACGTTTATCTGATGATCGAACAAAATTAAAGGTTATACGTGCAACTGCCGATGAACTAGAAGAGCATAAAAAACGTCTTGCCATTGTGGCAGAAAAAGGGAGCGAGCCATTATGGCGAAATTAGGTTGTTTTCGTAGTTTAGTGGGCATATTGTTTTATATACAGTGTTACCAAGTTGGTGCACAACAAAGCCTTACTGAAATTGAATACTATAAAAACGATAACGTAACTAATCAGATTCCAATTTTAGATAATAGATTTCGAATAGATGCTCAGTTAGAAGAAGTCACGTTATTATTTTATCGTAAAAGTGGAAGCCAACCCATTATTCTTATTCGTCCTGATGGTACTAAAATTAAAGTGAATAATTACCCTAAGGAAGAAGTTGAATGGTTTGATGATCGTACCTACGATTTAATTCGAATGAAAAAGCCGATGATCGGGCCATGGCAGGCGGTAGGCAATATTTCACCTGATAGTAAAATAATGGTGATTACAGATGTAAGAATTGAAGTTGACCCATTACCGGAAACGATTCTAGCAGGTGAAACTTTAAAAGTTTATGCCAAACTATTTAATAGTGAAAAAGCCATTGATGATCCTAGGTTTGACGATGTAATTGATTTAGATATCGACTTTTACAGTACCAATAACTCCAATTATGATAATTTTGGTGCGAAACCTGTCGCAATCGGTTCGTTCAGAGATGATGGCTATGAACTTGATGAGCATGCAAAGGATGGGATTTTTACCGCAGAATTTGAACTTAACTTTGCTCCTGGTGAATGGGTGCCTATTTATCGAGTGAAAATGCCAATGGCTAATAGAGAATTGAGACAAAAACCAATTATCTTGCATCCAGTACCTGTGACTATGAGTGTTGATAAAACAGTTAATCAAAACGAATATCATAAACTTAAGTTTCACATTGACAATACATACGTAGATCCTGATTCTATGATTTTTCAAGGTAAAATTACCTATCCTGATAAACAAGTCGATCCTATTTCTATCACTGAAGGGCAAGGCGTTAATCGGACTAAAAAAATTCTATTTACCGAACCGGGTATGCACAGATTAAATATTAATGCATTTGGTGAAACAATTGATGGTCGAGAGTTTCGTTTAGTTTTGCCTGAATTTACTTTTAATGTTGAACGTAAAAGTGGCGTTCAATTAAATGAGTTATCCGATGGCACTATTACAAGTGAAGAAAATCAGTTACAAACCGCTTTAGCAATTAAAGAAGCCTCAGTTAAAAAATTACAAGAAGAACTCGCACAAGCAAAAATAAAGTATGAACAAGAGGAAGCTGCAAAAAAAGAAATGAATATTATGATCGCAATAATTGTTAATTTAGTGATTATTTTGGCTGCGGGGGTGGCATTTTTTATAATTCGTCGCAAAAAAAATAGCGGAAACTCCCAATAAAGCGACTTTTTTGCTGTGTTTTTCATCGTATTGCTCAGCAAATGCCCATACGATAAAAAGAATAGAAAAAATGGTTGACGCACTGGCTTGATAACCGTATTATTCCCGCCGCATTCAATGACTTGTTGTTGAACGTAGAATAAAACGTGTGGAGTGGTAGTTCAGTTGGTTAGAATACCGGCCTGTCACGCCGGGGGTCGCGGGTTCGAGTCCCGTCCACTCCGCCACTTTATTCTACAATGTATATCTCTGCGGAGTGGTAGTTCAGTTGGTTAGAATACCGGCCTGTCACGCCGGGGGTCGCGGGTTCGAGTCCCGTCCACTCCGCCAATAGATATACAACAAGTTAATGCGTGAGATTAGGTTATAGCGGAGTGGTAGTTCAGTTGGTTAGAATACCGGCCTGTCACGCCGGGGGTCGCGGGTTCGAGTCCCGTCCACTCCGCCACTAATTTCAAGATGTGTTTACTATTTATAGTAAGAAGGGGAGCCTTTTAAAAAACTCACAACCTCGCTTGTTTACAAGCACTGTGCGGAGTGGTAGTTCAGTTGGTTAGAATACCGGCCTGTCACGCCGGGGGTCGCGGGTTCGAGTCCCGTCCACTCCGCCAACTCTAATGAAAAATATCAAATATAAATATCAAATAAAAAATCGAATAAACTGAACAAGTTCAGTTGGTTCGGCTTATTCAAATTCTGCGGCCTGTCACGCAGGGGGCGTGGGTTCGAGTCCCGTCCACTCCGCCAACTCTAATGAAAAATATCAAATAAAAAATCGAATAAACTGAACAAGTTCAGTTGGTTCGGCTTATTCAAATTCTGCGGCCTGTCACGCAGGGGGCGCGGGTTAGAGTCCCGTCCACTGAGCCAACTCTAATGAAAAATATCAAATATAAATATCAAATAAAAAATCGAATAAACTGAACAAGTTCAGTTGGTTCGGCTTATTCAAATTCTGCGGCCTGTCACGCCGGGGGCACGGGTTCGAGTTCCGTCCACTGAGCCAACTCTAATGAAAAATATCAAATAAAAAATCGAATAAACTGAACAAGTTCAGTTGGTTCGGCTTATTCAAATTCTGCGGCCTGTCACGCAGGGGGCGCGGGTTAGAGTCCCGTCCACTGAGCCAACTCTAATGAAAAATATCAAATATAAATATCAAATAAAAAATCGAATAAACTGAACAAGTTCAGTTGGTTCGGCTTATTCAAATTCTGCGGCCTGTTTCGCAGGGTCGCGGGTTCGAGTTCCGTCCACTGAGCCAACTCTAATGAAAAATATCAAATAAAAAATCGAATAAACTGAACAAGTTCAGTTGGTTCGGCTTATTCAAATTCTGCGGTCTGTCACGCAGGGGCGCGGGTTCGAGTCCCGTCCACTGAGCCAAGTTTTATAGTTATCTTTATCGTAAATTAATATCCAATTAAGCAACTAAACAAGTAATTTTAGTTGTGTGTTGATAGCTTTTTATTTGGAAATAATACTCAAAATCAAGTAATTGCTTTAGCATCAAGCATTTCACTGTATAGTTGTTATCTTGAGCAAATTTATCATTATTAAAACAATATTGGATAAATGTGTTAATTCTCTCATTTATGACTATTATTAAAATAATGAAATCTTGGATATGGTTATAAATGGCATCAAAAAAAATAGATAATTTATTATCCCATCAATATGTGTTAAATGATCCTCTCCACCAATTATTCGACGTAGTAAGTGTTATTTCTGTGCAAGGGTATGATGAGCAACGTAGAGTTATCTATTGGAATAAAGGTAGCGAATTACTTTATGGCTACACCAGTGAAGAGGCGTCAGGGGAAAAACTTGAAAATTTGATCATTCCTGATGCTATGCGAGATGTTGTTATTTCGGCACATGCAAACTGGATTCAAAATGGAGTAGAAATTCCCGCTACTGAAATTACCTTACGCCATAAAAATGGACATGATGTTAGTGTGTTTTCTAGTCATGTGATGTTTACCAATCAATTTAATAAAAAACAAATGTATTGCATTGATGTTGATTTGACCGATGTTAGAAATGCACAGGCGCAAGCCGAATCTAAAGATCAAACACTTGAAGCGGTATTTGAGGCTATTCCAGACTTTTTTTTCTTAATGGAAGAAGATGGCACTATCATTGATTATCGTGCCAATAATAAAGAAAACTTAGATATATCACCTACTCAATTTATTGGTCAATCAATGATGGATATTTTGCCTGATGATGTTTCTATTAAGTTTAAATCTTATATCGATAAAGTCGTAATGGTAGGTCATGGAGTACTTAGTTTTGAATATGAACTAACTCAACCTCAAGAAGCATTATATTTTGAAGCAAGAATTAGTTACTTAGCCGATCAAAAAAGAATAGTTGCCATTATTCGAGATATTACTGAGCAACATAAATCTGCACAGGTTATTAGAAAGCAAGCTTATTTTGATACGTTAACTACTTTGCCTAACCGTTTTTTATCTCTTGATCGTTTATCGCAAATGATTAATGAAGCGGAAAGAAATAATGAAAAAACAGCGGTATTGTTTTTAGATTTAGACGACTTTAAAAAAGTGAATGATTCTTTAGGTCATGAAGTCGGTGACAAGCTACTGGTAGAGTCTGCAAACCGATTAAAACAAACCTTACGAAAGGGAGATACTATTGGGCGTTTAGGCGGTGATGAATTTATTGTGCTAATCAGGGGGATCACAAATGCTAATAGTACACTTTCCATAGCTGAAAGTTTACAAAGCGCTTTTCGTGAGCCTTTCAAAATTGATGGACGAGAGTTGATTTTAACCTTAAGCATAGGTATCGCTATCTACCCTGAAAATGGCAGCTGTGCTTCTGATTTGCTGCGTAATGCAGATACTGCAATGTATCAAGCAAAAGCCTCTGGTCGTAATTTGTATTCATTTTTTACGGAAGAAATGAATGTCAATATGATACGTCGATTAGAAATTGAAGAACAAATGCATGGAGCGTTAGAACGAAATGAATTTGAAGTTTATTATCAGCCTCAATTCGATGTTAATAAAAAGTCCATTGTGGGTGCTGAAGCGTTACTGCGTTGGCATAATGTTACTTTAGGAAATATAGGTCCTGATGAATTCATCCCTATTGCTGAGAATACAGGGTTAATTGTACCTATTGGGAAGTATGTTATCGAGCAAGCACTCCAATTTTTAAATCTTTGGCAAAAAGATCATCAAAACAGTTTTACAATTGCTGTTAATTTATCTCCCCGACAATTTAGGGATAAAACCTTACTAAACTTTATCAAAGCATCATTGCAAAATGAGCAAGTTCAAGCTGCTAATTTAGAGCTAGAAATTACTGAAGGTGTATTAATGAGCGCTCAATCATATATTGATGAAGTACTCTCAGAAATGCATAAAATGGGAATTAAACTTTCTATGGATGACTTTGGTACAGGGTATTCGTCATTGAGTTATTTAAGGCAATATGATTTTGACGTATTAAAAGTCGATCGTACCTTTATTAACGGGATCACGTTAAATAAGTCTGATCGTGATTTAGTTAATGCCACCATAGCGATGTCACACAGCCTTGGCTTGACTGTTGTTGCCGAAGGTGTTGAAACTAATGAGCAACTTGAAATATTAGAAGAATTAGGCTGTGATTTTGTGCAAGGTTATTATTTTAGTAAACCACTTCCTGCCCACGAGTTACTGAAATTTTCTATAGCCTTTAGTCAATAATTCAATTTTCATCGAAAATCTCGCTATAGTTTTGCTTCTATTTAGCTATTTTTAATTATCTAGTTATTCTTAGTATTTATCCTTTATTTATTTTTAAAGAATGGTAAACCGTTATTCGCAGTCCTAAATATTCAACTTGTTTAGGGGATAAGCTTAATTATTATCAAACCAAGAGGTAAGACCAGTTGACTTTGGTATAATTCTCATGGTTAACTATGCTTAGTTACGATCTTATTCTTGGAGTGCAAACCATGCTTACCTATAAAGCACCATTAACAGACATAAAGTTTCTATTTGAAGATGTTTTACAATATTACCCTCATTATGAAAGATATTCTGAGTTTGAAGAAGCGACTCCAGATATGGTTGATGCAATCTTACAAGAGTGTGCGAAATTTTGTGAAAATGAGCTATTACCCATAAATCAAAGTGGTGATAAAGAAGGTTGTACCTTTGATAAAGGTGAAGTTCGTACACCTAAAGGGTTTAAAGAAGCTTATCAAATGTATGTTGAGGGCGGCTGGCAAAGTTTGTCTCATCCAGTAGAACATGGTGGTCAAGGCTTACCTCCTTCATTAGGAATGGCAAAGTCTGAATTAATGGGAACCGCAAACTGGTCTTGGGCAATGTATCCAGGGCTTAGCCATGGAGCCATGAATACTGTTCAAGCGCATGGTACTGATGAGCAAAAAGAACTGTATTTAACTAAACTGACTGAAGGTACATGGACAGGTACTATGTGCTTAACTGAACCTCAGTGTGGTACTGATTTAGGTCAAGTAAAAACGAAAGCAGTGCCTAATGATGATGGCACTTATGATATTTCAGGTACTAAAATATTTATTTCAGCTGGTGAGCATGACTTAACTGAAAATATTATCCATATTGTATTGGCAAGATTACCTGGTGCACCTGAAGGTACTCGTGGTATTTCGTTATTTATTGTGCCGAAAATGACGGTAGATGCGCAAGGTAATTGCGGCGAAAATAACAATGTTACTTGTGGTTCTATCGAAGATAAAATGGGCATAAAAGGTTCTGCTACCGCTGTCTTGAACTTTGATAAAGCGAAAGGTGTGTTAATTGGGCCAGAAAATAAAGGGTTAGAATGTATGTTCACCTTTATGAATACTGCGCGTGTTGGCACTGCTTTACAAGGTGTTTGTGCGGCAGAGTTGTCGTATCAGAATGCCTTGATTTATGCCAAAGAACGTTTATCAATGCGTTCTTTAACAGGGAAGAAAAAACCTGAGTTAGTGGCTGATCCAATTATTGTGCACCCTGATGTTCGACGTATGCTGATGACACAAAAAGCCTTCTCAGAAGGTGGTAGAGCAATGATCTATTACGCAGCCAAACTCGTTGATACTTTAGAAACCTCTAAAGATGAAAAAGAACTTAAACGTACTAACTATCGTTTAGGTTTTATAACACCAATTTTAAAAGCCTTTTTGACTGAAGTTGGTCTCGAAAGTGCTAATCATGGTGTACAAGTTTTTGGTGGCCATGGTTATATTAAAGAATGGGGGATGGAACAAATCGTACGTGATACACGTATTGCCACTCTCTATGAAGGTACCACAGGTATCCAAGCTTTAGATTTATTAGGGCGTAAAATTTTACTGAGTCGTGGTAAGTCACTTAAAAGCTTTACTATGGAAGTATTGAGTTTTTGTAAAGATAAAAGCATGATTTCAAGTAATCCTTATAAGCGTCAAATGAATAAGTTTATTTGGCCATTAAGTAAAGCGATTGCTAACTGGCAGCAATATTCAGTTAGATTAGCGATGAAGGCTAAAAAAGACCGTGATATTGTTGGCTCAGCTTCGGTAGACTATTTGATGTATTCTGGTTATATCGTTATGGGATACTTCTGGGCACAAATGGCACAAGCTGCCTATGAGAAACTAGGTGGTGAAGTTGAGAATCGTGACTTTTATCGTGCCAAAATCAAAACCGCTGAGTTTTATTTCGAACGTATACTTCCTCGTATTAAATCACATGCGGCTACTATGATGGCTGACCCTAAAACATTGATGCAATTAGATGAAGATTTACTTTAACTTTTATTGTTAAAGAATAAAAAAACGCCAAGGTATCGAATACCTTGGCGTTTTTGTTTTTCTACTCTATAAAAACGTATAGCGATTATTTGAGTTTCATCATCCAACCAATCATTCTATTTACAGTGAGGTATATTGCTTGTCGATCGATGTCATTAATAGAAACCATAATATTGCGGTATTCTATTTGGCTAAAGATAGTAAAGAGTATATCAGCATCTATTTCGGCATTGTCTTTATCAAAATAATTACATAACTTGGCAAAAGGTATTACCAGTAATTTTCTATGCTGGTTGGCTAATTCACGTAATTGTGGTGTTGTTTGAATTTCTGTAAATAATAATTGCTCTACCACTAAGGTTGTCGGCCTTTCCGTGACTTTATTAATAATATACTCTGTTGCTAGTTGTGCTAACTGTTCTCTAGCTTTAGTTTTGACAGAAAGTTTTCTGAGCTGAGTTTTACCGATAGAGTCCAAATAATCGAAAGCTTGTTTCCAAGCAAAGTCAGTTAATTGATTAATATGCTCTGAGTTGAGTTTAAAGGCTTGATGAACAAGCTCTTGGATATCTTTAAAGTAATAAGTGGTTAACGATAATTGAATACCCGCATGATTGGCAATAGCACGGTGGGTGGTACCTTTTATCCCCTTTTTAGCTAGAATTTCGATAGCGGCCACGAGAATATTGTTTTTAGTTTGCTCGCCTTTACTTCGACGTTTGACGGTCACATTTTCCTTTGTAGATAACATATTTTATTCTTCCCTTTATAAATTAGCTGTAAACTAACGTATTAAGGCTAAAATTTCAATGGAAGATGGTTACCTGAGAAAATCTTTAGTCCAATAATTGCTCAATAGAGGTATCTTTTTGACGCCATAAATTGTTTAGCCATTGTTGAAATTGTGACTTAAATACTTGATTGTTATAGTCACCAATTAATGCGTTATCAATATCAAGTTGTTCAATAGTGATGATAATTTTAGTTAATCGGCCTCTAAGTACATCTTTCATTATATGATGAGAAGCATTTGGATAAATGATGGTCACATTTAAAATTTTATCAAATTGATTACCTAATGTTGCTAATGTAAAAGCTATCCCACCAGCTTTTGGAGGGAGAATATTCGTAAACTGAGATTGTATTTTTTGCTTCTTAGTTGTAAAACGCGTGCCTTCAACAAAATTGATAATGGTCGTGGGCTTCTGGCTAAAAGATTGACACGATTTTTTTGTTTCAATAATATCTTGTCCTTCTAAGTGCGGGTTTTTAGTTAAAAACGATTTAGAATAACGCTTCATAAAGGGCATATCTAATGCCCAACAACCAACGCCAAGGAAAGGGATTTTTTTTAACGATTCTTTTAAAAAATATTTTGGATCTGAAGTGTGTTTTCTTGCAAGATGAGAAAGTACAATGATGTCTAGCCAGCTTTGGTGATTGGCAATGAGTAAATACCAAGCTTCTTTATTTAAATTTTCATAGCCAGTCACTTGCCATTCGACTCGATTAAATAACGCGATAATTAAAAAGTTATTAAGTGCCCATAAACGATAAAAAAAGTGCATTGGGCCATAGAGAAAACGATGGAAACTATCTATACGAATAATCGCTTTAAATAACCCTCCAAGAGTAATAATAGATCCAATTATCGCTAAATTTAAACAAAAGAAAATGAATGATAATGGCATCACAATAAATGATGGCAAAAATGAAAGCATTAAAAAAAGAACCTAAATAACTTTGATACGTATCGACTATTTTAACGAGGTTTGTAGGTGAAGGGTAATGCTTTATTAGTTACACGTGTTCGCTTAAATAAAGGAATGAATGTAATGTAGATTTTCCAATAAAAAAGGTAAGCAATAAAATGCTTACCTTTTGTCTTTTAACTGAGACTGTTTATTTTGATTGTGAAGCGAATTTAGCTGAAATTAATTCACTATTATCAAAATCATCAACATTGATCACAGCTAAGCGTTCAATTTCAGTTTTTCTTAATAGTTCTGCTTCTGCTTCAGTGATGATATTTGCAGCTAAACCGCGGTCTGCTACTTCACCCAAACGATAAAAAGGTAATTTTTCACCTACACCTTTGCAAATTTTATCAAAGATAGGCTCACATGCCAGAATATCATCAAGTGTTTGCTCTAATTGACCCATTAAATTATCGGTATCACGAGTTAAATATTGCCCATGTCCTAAGGCTGTTCTTGCAGGACCAGGTGTTTGCAAAATTTTAGATACAGTATGGTCTAAGGCGTCAGATGGTTTTTGTAACCAGGTACCTAGTGGGAAAATGACTAAGCGTAGAACACCAGCAACTATTTTATTTGGAAAGTTGTTAATCAACTCTTCTATCGCTTGTTGTGTTCTATATAAAGAGTCTTCAGCTGCCCATTTTACCAAAGGTAGTTCAGACGATTGTCTGCCTTCATCGTTAAAACGCTTAAGTGTTGCACTGGTTAAATATAAATAACTTAGGATATCTCCTAAGCGTGCAGAGATACGTTCTCTACGTTTTAAATCGCCACCGAGTACCAACATAGCAATATCAGATAACATGGCTAGATTTGAACTAAAGCGCGTCATTAATTGATAATAACGACGGGTATCATCTTGGTATGGTGCTTTTAATATGCGAGCACCTGTTAATGAAAACCAAACAGAACGAACAATGTTGCTTATGGCAAAACCAATATGTCCAAATAAGGCATGATCAAAGTCTTTTATTGCTTGTTGTTCATTTTCGTTACTACCTGCTGCTAATTCAGCTAATACATAAGGATGACAACGAATAGCACCTTGGCCGTAAATGATCATACTACGGGTAAGTATATTTGCACCTTCTACAGTGATCGCAACGGGAGCACCTTGGTAAGCACGTCCCAAATAGTTATTCTCACCTAAACAAATGCCTTTACCGCCATGAATATCCATAGCATCAGAGACACAAGCGCGCATTTTTTCAGTTAGATGATATTTAGAAATAGCCGAAATGACTGACGGTTTTTCACCTAAATCGATTGCGCCTGTCGACATAATGGTGACAGCATCCATTAAATAAGCATTACCACCTATGCGAGCTAATGCCTCTTCAACGCCTTCCATTTTACCAATAGGCAGTTTAAATTGGCGTCGAATACGACTATAAGCACCAGTGGCTAGTGCAAGTGTTTTAATTCCACCAGCGCTGTTTGATGGTAGTGTGATTGCACGGCCGACAGACAAACATTCAACTAGCATGCGCCAACCTTGTCCAGCCATTTCTGGTCCACCAATGATAAAACTTAAAGGAACAAATACTTCATCACCTTGAGTCGGACCATTTTGGAAAGGTACGTTTAGTGGAAAATGTCGTCTGCCAGTAATTACCCCTTCTATATCAGTAGGGATCAAAGCACAGGTAATACCTAACTCTTCTTCTTCACCAAGTAAGTGATCGGGATCTTTTAATTTAAATGCTAAACCTAGAACAGTAGCGACAGGGGCTAAGGTAATATAGCGTTTGTTCCAGGTAAGTTTCATACCAAGTACTTCTTTACCTTCAAATTCACCGTGGCAGACAATACCAAAGTCAGGTATAGCACCTGCATCAGAACCCGCTTCAGGGCTAGTTAAAGCAAAACAAGGAATTTCATCACCTTTCACTAAGCGAGGTAAGTAATAGTCTTGTTGTTCTTTAGTGCCGTAATGTTGTAATAATTCACCCGGACCTAAAGAATTAGGTACACCCACCGTACTTGCAAGTACAGTGCTAGCACCGGATAATTTTTGTAACACACGTGATTGAGCGAATGCGCTAAACTCTAGACCACCAAATTGTTTTTTGATAATCATAGCGAAAAATTTGTTATCTTTCAGGTATTGCCACACTTCAGGTGCCATATCAGCACGATCATGAGTTGTTTCCCAGTCGTTGATCATTTTACAAACATGTTCAACAGGACCGTCAAGAAAAGCTTGTTCTTCTGCACTTAAACGGGGTTGCGGGTAATTATGTAATTTTTTCCAGTCAGGAGCCCCTCTAAATAAGTCAGCTTCAAACCATGTTGTACCAGCATCAATAGCTTCTTGCTCAGTTCGAGACATTTCAGGCATGATTTTTTTAAATAATGCCAACAACGGCTGACTAATATATTTCTTACGGATATCATTTATATTCAACGGAATAATGATTGCAGCAAATATCAGCCAAGAAAAGAATGAAATAACATCAATGAAAGTGCCAATTGCCATTAATGCAGTAAAGCCTATTGTAAATGTAGAGAGTGAAGCTCGTGTATAAGCTGTGAATCCACTAAATGCAATAGCCAATAGTATCCAAGTAAAAGCGTCCAAAATAACTCCTTAAATGTAAAAAAATACAGGTCTGACCACTAAGCTAAAGCTTAATTCGAAGTGTAAAAAATAGCAATGTGTTTTTGATCTTTAGTATAGTAGATTCACGTCAAAAATTTTATGTATAATACCCGAAGGATTAATACCAATTTGAAGCTACTTTTAATGATTATAGACCTATGGTGCGCTTATGTGTGAATTACTTGCCATGAGTGCTAACGTACCTACTGATATCTGCTTTAGCTTTAGTGGTTTAATGCAAAGGGGTGGAAACACGGGACTACATAAAGATGGTTGGGGCATAACTTTTTATGAAGGGAAGGGCTGCCGCAGCTTTAAAGACCCATTACCTAGTGCAGAGTCAGCAATTGCTAAACTCGTGACTGAATATCCTATTAAAAGTGAAGCGGTCATTTGCCATATAAGACAAGCTAATTCGGGAGCGGTTTGTTTAGAAAATACCCATCCATTTGTTAGACAAATGTGGGGTAAAAATTGGACCTATGCCCATAACGGACAATTAAAAGACTTTACTGATAATTTGCCGATAGCGCTGCATCTCCCTATTGGTACCACAGATAGCGAACATGCCTTTTGTTGGCTCTTAGATCAGCTTCATTATAAATTTGGTGCGATTGAACCTGAAGCAAAAATACTTTTTGCTTTTATAGCCGAGCTATCGGCCAAAATTAAGTCTTTTGGTGTGTTTAATTTGATCTTAAGTAACGGAGATTGTTTATTCGCTTTTTGCTCAAATAATTTATATTGGCTTACCCGTAGAGCACCGTTTGGACAAGCCACTTTAATTGATGCAGAAATGAAAGTTAATTTTGATCATGAAACAACGGCAAAGGATATTGTTACAGTGATCGCGACAAAACCTCTCACTGATGATGAGGTTTGGCACAAAATGGAAAGTGGTCAATGGCAACTTTTCTGCCTTGGCGAAACGCTTGCTACAGGAGTAATGGCGTAGGTTCTAGTCAATAGAACCTACAATATCACTGTGTTTTTAACTCTTTTAATTGAGCTTCAAATTGTTCTACACCACCTTTAACTTGATACAGTTTGACGAGTAAATAATTTAAGTCAGGTGCGAACCAAGCATAAGTCACTCGTTTCTTTTCAATGACTTCGCGTTTAAGTTTAATTGTTTTGACTAATCCGTATGGCAGCATAATTTCTTCTTCGCCATCATATTGATAAACATAATTTTTAATTTTATCTTCATTTTTTATCACAGGATAAACATAAAGACTTTGTTTGGGATCTTTAATTAAATTGAAACGATGTTGTAAATGATAACTTAAGGTGTCTTGAACATTTGAAGGAAATTCAACTGAATACGTTTTGTTCTTTTCTACGTCAGTGGCTGTAGAATTCGTTATATCGAACTGCCAATGCGATGACTTGTCTCGACCTGTACCTTCTCGCTTGTAGTGATAATCAAGAGGAACAACATGATTATTAACTATATCTACAATAGAGGTTTCTTTACGATCATCACTAAAAATTAGCCATTCAATATTTGTGTGATAACTATATTCATAACGACCATCATCAAGTTTTTTTAATTCCCTTGTTGCCGTACCCACAGGTTTTGATTTGTGAATAATGGTGTAATTTGCAACAAAAGGTTTAACTAGAGTAGGACTTACTGCTTCCTCTGCTTGAGAGGTCGTTGTCAATAAAACATAAAACAGGCTTAAAGAAAATATTTTTTTCAATGTAATCAACCTTATATTTATTCGCTAGCATAACCAGAAATAGGTAGTGTGTTACCGTCTAACACGGCTTTATCACCAATCATTTTTACTCTATCATTACAAAACCATTTTACCACTAAAGGATAAATACGGTGTTCTTGTTCATGTACTCGGCTGGCTAAATCATCTGCACTATCTCCATCAAAGATAGGTACTTTAGCTTGCAAAATCACAGGACCTCCGTCAAGTTCTTCTGTTACAAAATGTACACTAACACCATGTTCACTGTCTTTTGCATCAATAGCTCGTTGGTGAGTATTCAGTCCTTGATACTTGGGCAACAAAGATGGATGAATGTTCAATAATTTTCCAGAAAAATGTTGAACGAAGTTAGGGGTCAAGATACGCATAAAACCGGCTAACACAACAACGTCAGGTTGGAAGTTATCTATTTGTTCAATGAGTGCTTCATCATAACTTTCACGTGAATCAAAATCTTTATGAGAAATTGCATGAGTTGCAATATTATTTTCTTGTGCGCGAACTAAACCGTAGGCATCAACTTTATTTGAAATGACACCAACGACTTTTCCAGGATAGTCAGAAGTTTTGCAAGCATCAATTAATGCTTGCAAATTTGTACCACTTCCCGATATCAATACAACTATACGGCGGGGCATGGTTATTATCCTTTTTGAATAATGACTTGTTCTTGATTGTCAGCTAATGAGTTGATTGCACCAATATGCCATGCGTTTTCGCCATGTTGGGTTAACACCTCAATACTTTGTGCTACTTTATCAGCAGGAACAACGATAATCATGCCAACACCACAGTTAAAGGTGCGATACATTTCATGGGTAGTAATATTGCCATTGTCTTGTAACCAATTAAATATTACTGGCCATTCCCAGCTAGATTCATTTACCACGGCTTGGGCATCTGCAGGAAGTACACGTGGAATGTTTTCCCAAAAGCCACCGCCTGTAATGTGTGATAAAGCATGTACTTCTACTTCTTTTAACAAAGCTAATACTGATTTAACATAGATCTTAGTCGGTTCTATTAAGTGATCTGCAATCGATTTACCATTAAGTAATTCGGTTGTGTCTGTATTATTTACTTCTAATACTTTACGAATTAATGAAAAACCATTTGAATGAGCACCAGATGATCCTAACGCAATAAGTTGATCGCCAGCGGCTACTTTGCTGCCATCTAACAAACGTGATTTTTCAGCAACACCTACACAAAAACCCGCGATATCGTAATCACCTTGATGATACATACCTGGCATTTCTGCTGTTTCACCACCAACAAGTGCACATCCTGATTGGATACACCCTTCAGCAATACCTGATACCACGGCTGAGGCAACGTTCACATCTAATTTGGCCGTAGCATAGTAATCTAAGAAAAATAAAGGTTCAGCACCTTGGACGATGAGGTCATTTACACACATGGCAACTAAATCAATACCGACAGTGTCATGTTTTGCTAAATCAATGGCTAAACGTAATTTAGTGCCTACGCCATCAGTACCTGCAACAAGTACAGGTTCTTTATAGCCAGTAGGTAATTGGCAAACGGATCCAAAGCCACCTAAGCCACCCATAACTTCAGGACGAGTCGTGCGTTTTACCGCGCCTTTAATATTTTCTACTAATGCATTACCAGCATCTATGTCTACACCAGCATCTTTGTAGCTTAAAGACTGTTTTTGTTCGCTCACGGGGGAAACCTCTATTTGTTGCCATTTAGTCGTAAAGTCGCATATTCTACCAGTGCAATGGCGCGGTGAAAATCTTTATAATAAATTATTTTTTTCAATGAATCCTTTTCAATACTTTATGGTAAGATTATGTTTATGAAAATTGCCTACCTTATTAATATGATTAGATATTGTTTATTCTTATGTTTGCTAAATGTTAGTACCTTATGTTTAGCGATAGAAGTGACGGATTTATATGTCGCTAAAAAAGAAGTAAGCTCTCAAAATAGTAAAGAGCGAAACCAAGCTATAAAATCAGCGCTCTCAGCGGTATTTGTTAAGGTTGGGGGACAGAGAGAAGTCCTTAAAGAACCTGCAATTAGATCTGCATTGGTTCGTTATAATCAATATCTATCAAAATATAATTATGAAAAAAAGACGGATAAAAATTATTTAGTCGCAACTTTTGATGAAATAAAAATCAATCAATTGTTTATTAATGCCAATATTCCATTATGGGGACGTTTACGACCTCAAGTACTTTTTTGGGTGGTAGATGAAAACGATCTTTCTCGTGAAATTATTTCAGGTTCAAGTCCATCTTCGATTCAGCAGCAGTTAGTACACTTTTCTGAGCTCAGAGGTTTGCCTATTTTAATGCCACTGATGGATTTAACTGATGCTAGTGCTATTTCAATTTCGGATGTTTGGGGACGATTTGCTAAACCTATTATTCATGCGTCAAGTCGCTATCCAGCAGAAACCATTATTGCTTTACGTATTTCTAATCGTAGTTTGCTCTCAGAGCAGGAATTACAGACCGCTGAATCGTGTCCTTTATGTCAACCCTCATATGTACTTGACTGGTTTCTTATTTCAGATGTGAGTAATTCTGCACAATTTAATATTGGTAAGTCATATCAAGGACTAGATAAAAGTGATTTATTATCTCAAGCTTTGTCAGATATTACCGATGAAATTTACCAGCATTATGCCTTGAATAGTGATGAAAACAATGAGTATGTTATTGATATTGCTAATATAAATTCAATTTCGCGTTATACTGAAGTTGCTCAGTTTTTATCGGAATTATCTGCGGTACAATCTTTTCAGTTAATTGAGGCTACGGGTGAAAAACGTCGCTTTAAACTTAAGCTTATCGGCTCTAAACAAGCGCTAATGTCATCATTAAAACTTAATCAAATGTTAAAACAAGAATACGATCCATTAGCTCCTGTTGTTGAAAATGCTGTTCCAGTATTTTATTGGAGTAAACAGTGACAGAACAAACACAGCTGGCTTTGCAGGTTCAATTACCTGATGATGAGAATTTTCTCAGTTTTCGAGGTGATAACCATAAAGTATTAATTGAAACCCTTAAAAATTATATTTCATCAACTATTACCTCTGATAGTAACGAAAAATTAATTCCTGGTTGTTACTTGTTTGGCTTGTCTGGCGCAGGAAAGTCACACTTGTTACATGCCAGTTGTAGTTTAGCAGCAGAGCTAGACTATAGTTCTGTTTGTTTGTCATTAGGTGAGATACAACAATATTCTGTTGATATTTTTGATGGCTTAGAGCACATGGATTTAGTTTGTTTAGATGATATTCAGCTTATTGCTAAGTCGACCCTTTGGCAACAAGCAGTGTTTGATCTCTATAACCGGATAGGGGAGCAAGGGAAGAAAATTATCATTTCCGGTGATAAAGATATTAAGGCGCTTGAGTTAACCTTACCCGATCTCGCTTCTCGTTTATCGTGGGGCTATGTTGAGCAAGTAAAACTATTAAATGATGAAGATAAATTGCTCGCATTACAATTTAGAGCAGGGCAACGTGGCTTAGTGTTAAGTTACGAAGTTGCTTATTTTTTAATTACTCGTTTGTCACGAGATATGAAAAGCTTAATTGAAGCACTAGACACTCTTGATCAAGCTTCAATTAGGGAACAGCGTAAAATCACCATTCCCTTTATTAAAAACGTATTGCTGTAATTAATCAGGAGTATTGTCGAGGTTTATCGTTGGTAAATGCTTGTTATCAAAGCTTCTACCTATGACCGGATGATATCTAGCATCAACTTGCTTACTCTGTTGTAATAATTGATTCGCAATAGTATTTTTTGCCGGCGCATTTAATACGAGTGAATCCCAAAAATTACCACCTACAGGGATTGGGGTAGGTGCTGGTAATTTAGAGAGCGCACTGAGAACATCTTCAAATTCAGGTAATACGCGCTCAGTTACAAATTCAATTCTTGGCATAATGGCACTTTCTCCTTCACGTCCACGTTGTCCCCAGGCTATATTTTCTAGATTTTGATCGGTAACCATGACATCACGTTGCACGTCGTAACGGTTTTTCATCATAAAACCATCGAATAAAACGGCAAAATCTTCTCTTGTGCTGGAATAACTATAAAACTGTGGTGCTGTTTCACTTTTAAAAAAGTGAGCAACGTCGTCAGTCGTATACGCTTTTTGTGTATTGTTTGCAGGAGGATCGTTATGAAACCTTACTTTGCCTAGTTGCCACATTTCATTACCATTTAAAGGCAGTGCGATTTGTAAACTGTCTGATTGAAGCGCTGATTGCACAATGCGATTATATGCAATGAGTTCTATTTTTGTAGAACGATTCACACTGTTCCATAGGGTACTAGGGAAATAGTCATTTGCGTGGGCTAATTCATGGTACAACAAAGAGGCAAAACTATATAAGGTATCGTCAATATTGCGTGATAAACGATATCTAATGTCAGGGAAAAAGCTGGCATAGTTATTATCTTTTACATAGCGCCATGGCATTTCAAATTGTAAATCACTACCAAAGGTGCTGCGATAGTCAGGAGCTTGATTTATTGTGTCTCGTTCTTCAGGCGTTAACCATAAATCATCGGGATCTAAATAAATAGCCCCCGTATATCCTTGGTAAAAGGAAGGACGAATGTCATAGGAAATGACTATGGCGGTGGTGGCACGTAGTAAATTTTTAAAGTCATTATGTTCGTGATCAAAGGTTTCTAAAAATGCTTTAAAACGATCCCCCATCCACTGGTGGGATACTAAAACGTGATCCATAATGTCATTAACGCTAGGATGTTGAGTGACATGGGCAATGAGCGGTGTTGTTGAAAAGTTACAGGCATTATCATTTATTTTTAACTTATTTGAATATACGCAGTCTACGAGTACATCAGCAACGGGTGAATCAGGATTATATGGAAAGACGCGTGCTACACGATCATTTTGAAAATAAGCATTGTCTGAAGTTAGCACTGGAATGTCACTATTTTCGACCAGCACAGCCATTTTATCGGAATAAGTTTGTTGATTATGAGTGAGGGATACTTCAAATTCTAACAGCGTATCTTTGGTTACCGATGGGGCGTCAAAAAACACCGCAAATTTGCCTTTAGTGTCGTTATCAGTAAATGATACTGTTGGACCTGAAACTTGTTTCCATTTAATGGTGCTTGTATCAACATTGCTATCAAAATAAGTTCTTAATGACACCGCATTTTGTTCTATGACCGCATGACTTAATCGTAACGACATCGGACTTATTTCATTAGTAACCGTTATGCTTTGGTTTAGAGTTTGAGTAGTGCCGCTACTGTCTTTAAAGCTAACGCTAAAGGTGTAATCACCACTGTTACTTGCAGAAAAAGAAACGACCTTACTTGTTTTAGCTAATAAAGTAATAGGCTCACCAGCAGTTTGAGACCACTTTATATTCGAAATCTCTTCATTTGGTGCATATAAGACTAAATCAGCACTTTGGCCTATTTTTACTTGATCTTCAATGGCAATAATACTTACGTTAGTGGCTGTCAGGCCGGTATTTTTGGGTGAGTCGTCACTAGTACCACCGCCACACGCTGTTAAAGTAGTTATTATCAGTAAAAATGATAGGTTTCTTATATTCATTTAATCAATTATCTCCGTTAATTAATTAGACGTTAGTTTTTTTAAACGAGTGTCAAAGTGGTGTACATTTAAGTTTATTGATCTTTTTTCTTTCTAAGACCTAAATTTAATTCCTGTCCACGATATTTAGCATAATAAGTACCTGAAATAAACATAGCGGTGGCAAATAGTAGTTCTAAGCCTGCCCAGAGATAATCTTCTGGAGATACCCATAAGGTGGTTAAACTATGTAAAAAATAAAGCATTACTATAAAGTTAGACCAGGCAAAGGTATACGGATTACCTTGAATTAATCCTTTTAAAGGAAATAATAAAGGAAGCGTAAACATAGTTAAGGTTAATAAGGGGGATAAACCTTCTGAAGGATTAATCCATAATAACCAAATAGGCAAAAAGACTAATAACGAAAAATAGCCTGTTAAGGCTATTTTCTTATGTGTTTGTGTCGAAATATAACGTTTCATTAATGTTATTTAGTTCCAATTAGCTGATCAGTGTTAACACGTTTTCAGGTGGTCGGCCAATAACAGCTTTATTACCTTTGACGACGATAGGGCGTTCAATTAATTTAGGGGTATTACTCATTGCTTTAATAAGTGTTAGATCATCTGCCCCTTTAAGGTTTTGCTCGGAAAATTCGGCTTCTTTAGTACGCATCATTTCGATAGGTGATTTATCTAGTTTAGTTAAAAGGGATTTTATTTCACTTTCAGTTAATGGATTTTTTAAATATTCCACAATAGTAATATCAACCCCTTTTTCTTCAAGAAGGGCAAGTGTTTGTCTGCTTTTAGAGCATCTAGGGTTATGATAAATCGTGAACATTAGGTTTCCTGTATATATAACGTTTTAGTTTAATCGTTTAATTTTATCTTGTTGTTCTTGCAATTGTAAAATTCTGCCTTTGATACGCTTACTGATTATAGGTAAGTCATCGGCGTAATTAATCGCAGTTTGTAATTCATCAATTGCCTGTGTATATGCGCCAACTAATGCCATCACTTCAGCTTTGCTAGTATGCATTAATGCTTTTTTATCTTGTTTACGATAAACCGTTGTTAATAAATCATAACCGATAAAACTATCGGGACTAATTAATAAAAAGTCTTGTAGTATTTGCGCTGATTCATCTAGTTTACCCATTTCAAGCAGTAAGTTAGCATAATTTAACGATACGACCTGATTATTTGGCATTAATAAGTTGACTGCACTTAACATTTTTTCTGCTTGATCAAATTTTTTCATAGCAATAAGTACATCTGATAACGCGTCAATATAAAATAAGTTGTTGGCATCTTTGGCAAGCAACTCATTAAGTATATTATAGGCTTTTTCATAAGACTTATCTTCAAAGTAAGATAGGGCTAATCCGTATTTGGCAGCAGCTAAAAACGCATAATGGTTTTTGTTAATGGCGTTACTAAAGTGGTCAATATTGTATTTTGGATTCCCCTCATACCTTGCTATTATTCTTGCTTTAGCTAATTCAAATTCCAATTTAGGTGCCACGGTTTGTCTAGGGTAATTTTGTGCTCTAATACGAGCTTCAGATACTCGTGATTCCGGTAAAGGATGGGTTAACAGCATTGCCGGAGGCTTACTTTTATAGCGATATTTTTCCATCATTTTATTAAAAAAGTCAGGTGCTCCTAGGGGATCAAATCCACTATTAGCTAATAGTGCTATGCCAACGCGGTCGGCCTCTTTTTCATTTGCTCGGGTATAATTAATTCCTAATTGTTGACTGGCAGCCATGCTGGTACTTAATGCGGCCATACCCACAGCGGGGTTAATCATTGCAAGTAATACCCCTGAAACTATGCCTGCCATTGTTAATGGCTGGTTACGACTTTGTGCTTCAATTTTTCGCGCTAAATGCCGTTGTGTTACATGAGATATTTCATGAGCGATTACTGAGGCGAGTTCACTTTCGGTATCAGCGGTGGTGATTAAGCCACTATGAATACCTATATGACCGCCAAAAAAGGCAAAAGCATTAAGTTCTTGGTTATTTACAATAAAAAATTCAAAACTGTAATTTACATCATTGGCATTTTTAATCAGTGTATTGCCTAAATGATTGATATATTCAATGAGCACAGGATCGTTAATGATTCCGCCACGAGCCCTAATTTGTTGCATCATGGCGGTACCGATCAAGCGTTCTTTATCTAATGATAAGACACTAAAGCCTGATGTACCTATTTGCGGTAGTTTATTTCTATTGGTTTTAGCTGCCCAAGTGAATGAACTCGCGATTAATAAACCAATAACAAGGGCGCCGCTTAAACTTTTAAGTCTTAACAAATTAATTTTCCAAATTCCCGTCAGGATCATCAAGTAGTTGATTGATTTCAAGCGCACTTTTGCTATCGCTAATTGCTTGGCAAAATTTCACTATACTAAAACCTCTGACATCAATAATCTCAAAGGATTCATTAAGTGTGCTAATTAATTCATTCACTCGTGTAAAAGCATATTTAATTAATGCCATATCTGCTTCATCGCCATTACGAAAAGCAAAAATAATAAAAGAGACTAAATTACTTAATCTAAAGAGTACACGCATAGTTTCTGGTTGCCATTGGTTGAAAGAACAAAAGTCATGATCTTTAACGGCTCTATTTATACGTTCACCATGAATGACGGGGTAACAATGTAATTCATAATGCTGTTCACTGTAGACGTGCCTCAATGATATTTTTGGTTTACGTTTAACATGAATTTCACCGGTAATATCTTTATGACCTTCAAGATAGGATAAATTCCAATTTGAGCGATTAAAAATAGTTTTATAACCACTTTCAAAACCGTCAGTGAGAATACTGTCTAGATCGCCAATAGAAATAGAAGCCATATGATAAATTGGAGGTACTTCTCCCCAGTTAAGCTTCTTTTTAAACTTATTTACATCTTTAAGTGTTGGGTTTTCTGGTAATTCGTTCATGAAATGATTAATTAAATCCAAAAGTAAAATATTAAAATAAAATGCAGGGTGATTTATAGTGATTCACCATAAAGATTTCATCATTAAAAATCAAAAGTTCTATTGTAATCAATTGTCGCAAATTAGATAATCAAACGAAAGTGAATCCATAATAAAATATCAGATGATTTATCAATATAACGGAGTTAAGGATAAGTGTCCTTTACCTTTAGTTAAAATGCGCGTCATTTTGAAGCAAATGAAAAAAAATGACACTTGTATCATGCAAATTGCAGATTCAGGTTCATTAGTTGATATTCCTAATTATTTAACACAAAAAGGGTATCCTTTTACTCAACAACAAATCAGTAGTTCAATTGTTGAATTACATATTAAACAGGTTAGTTAATTCTATGTTGTCTTTTTTTACTCAATGGTACAAGCGTAAATTTTCAGATCCTCATGCGGTGACATTGTTAGTTATATTACTCTCAATCTTTTTATGTGTTTATTTTTTAAGTAGCTTACTTATGCCTGTGTTTGTCGCAATTGCATTAGCCTTTTTATTAGATTTACCAGTGAATCGATTAAGTAATTTAGGTTTGTCGCGGACACTTTCTACCACAATAGTTGTGATTTTATTTGTCGGTCTTACGTTAATTGCAAGCTTTGGACTTATGCCGATTATGTGGCAACAAAGTAGTAATTTAATTCAAGAAGTGCCTCATATGGTGACTCAAGGGCAGACTTATTTATTAACATTACCTGAAAAGTACCCAGAGATTATTAAAGCGGAACAAATTGAAGCTATTTTTGGTTTCGTTAAAAGTAATTTAATTGAATGGGGTCAAGTCGTATTAAAAGCATCCTTAAATTCTATTTCCGATATTGTCGCATTGCTTATTTACTTAATTTTAGTTCCTCTGATGGTATTTTTCTTTTTGAAAGATAAAAAAGAGTTTTTGCAAAGTTTTTCAGCATTCTTACCTAAAGATCGTGCGATGGCAGTACAAGTAGGTAATGAAATGAACCAACAAATCATGAATTATATTCGTGGTAAAGTGATTGAAATTATTATTATTGGGACAGCATCTACCATTACGTTTGCGTTCTTAGGTTTAAATTATGCGTTATTACTTGGTGTGCTTGTTGGTCTATCGGTTCTTGTTCCTTATGTCGGAGCTACCATTGTAACTTTGCCGGTATTGTTAGTGGCGTTATTTCAATGGGGAACAGGGGTAGAATTTGGTTATGTCATGATCGCTTATGGCATTATTCAAGCATTAGATGGTAATTTGTTAGTGCCATTGTTATTTTCTGAAGCGGTAAATCTTCATCCGGTTGTGATTATTATTGCGGTAATACTTTTTGGTGGGTTATGGGGCTTTTGGGGGGTATTCTTTGCTATACCACTTGCCACGTTAGTGAAGGCGGTTATTAGTGCATGGTCGAGCCCTAAATTTGAGTTAAAAGAAGAAAATAGCTAAGCGAACCTGGCAATAAAAAACTCGGCTAATGCCGAGTTTTTTGTATAAGAGAAATGGTTAGTTTTAATTAGCTATTATTTGCTAAAAAATCTAAAACCACTTGATGATGATCTTTAGTTTTAAATTTATTAAATACATGACTAATTTTTCCATCTAAACCAATTAAGAAACTTAAACGGTGGATGCCATCATATTCGCGTCCCATAAATTTCTTTAATCCCCACACGCCAAAAGCATCAGCGACTTTATGATCAACATCAGAAAGTAAGGTGAAATTTAATTCATCACGTTGGCAGAACTTTAATAAACGTTTAGGTTCGTCAGGACTAATACCAAACACTACTGTGTTATTTGCGTCCAACTCGGCTTGAACATCACGTAAACCTTGTGCTTGAACTGTACAGCCAGGTGTCATTGCCTTTGGATAGAAATAGATAAGTACTTGTTTTTTTCCAATGAAATCTGCAAGTGAGACTTGTTGGTTATTTTCATCTGGCAAACTAAATAATGGAGCAGGTTCGCCAACGGTAATGGTGTTCATATGATTTTTCCTTAGCGTTTGATATTAATCTAAATCAGCTATTTGGTTAGCAGCAACGGGCTTAATACAGCCTTGAATATCTATTTGTTCACATAGTTCAATATAGTCTGCTTCGAGTTTATCAATACTATGTTCTTCAGTTAATGCGATAAGTATGGTGGCACTGGTTTGCTGGTGTTGATGGTTATATTCCGATTTTAACGATGAAATATCAATACTGCGATTGGCAAAAAAAGCGGTAACGGCTTTTAATACACCTGATTGGTCTACACCAGCATATTCAACTTGAAAGTGTTGCGTAAAATCACGGCGTTTATAACCTGAAGTACGTTTCATCATGGTAATTAATTCAAGTTGGTGGGCTATTTGGGGGAGCTTTAATTCAAGTTGATTAATTGCTTTACTCGTACCATTGAGCAACATGATCATAGTGAATTCTAAACCAAATCGTGCCATTCGACTGTCGATAATATTACAACCACAATCACTCGCAAGTTTAGTTAATTCACTGACACTGCCTGTTCGATCAGCGCCCATGGCCGTTAATACAAGATACTGAGACATTTTAAACCTAGGTTAACTGAAAAGCGGTATTGTAACGTAAATAAATAATTCGGGCTAATAACAAGTGAATAAAAAATAGAATCGCTTAGTTTAAATGATTTACATAAATTGTGTCTAAAATTACCGTGTGACATGGATTATTTATCTTCGTTAAGTGGATATTGTAAACTAGCGCTTGTGTTTGTTAAATCAGATAAGTACCATGGAACGCTTGAGTTATACGCGATTATAAGTTGTGATCTATTTGTGGAACTTATTGTAAATAAGTGACTCAAATACGCGTAATCAAATAATTTACGAGAGGCTAGATAGTTAGATTTCTTGCCCCATAACTAATAAAATGAAGAACGTCTTAGTATTAAGGTTTATTTTTCGTCAGGAGTTTTGATGAACCGAAGCATAATTTCACTGTCTTTGATCTGCATAGCAGTCACTGGTTGTAGTACTGTTAGTAAAAAAAGCGCAATGGGTGACTTTGACTACGTAACTAAAGAAGAAACACCCGCGTTAGTTATCCCCAAAAATTTAAGTCAACCACAGTACAAAGATGAATACCGCATTAACAGTAATATCAATGATAAAGGCCCTATTGGTAAAAACGTTGATGTTAGAGCACCTTCTTTAGCCTTACCTATTGCTGCAGCTTCACGTGTTGAAAATAATAATGAACAAGCAAAAGTTTGGTTTGATAAAGTACTCGAAGATAGAGATTTACAACAATTTATTTACCAAGCTATTGTTGCTGAATTAGCCACTGAGAAAGTGACATTAACAGAAGTTGATGCAGATAAACTGCTTTATCAATCTAGTTGGTTCACCAATGAAAAAGAGTCTGGATGGTTGTTTACTTCGATTGATGAAACCATTCGTGTGCGATTTAACTACCAACTTGAAACTAAACCTCATGGGCGTAGTGTTGCTGTAGTGGTATCTTTAGCTGATTTTGAAAAAATTGATGAAACGGGTAAAACAACCGAAATTGATTTAATCGATAAAGAACGCTACGAAATGGCGATGTTAAATGAGATCATCGGGCAAGTAGATTATCAATACCAGCGTTCTCAACGTGAGAATCAAGTATTACACGCTAACCAAGAGCTAGTGTCTATTGGTGAAAATAAGGAAGGGCAAGCTGCATATATTGTTGAAATGGATAGTGATATGTTGTGGTCAAACATGCCTATTTTATTCTCTAAATATGGTTTTGCGGTCAATGATCTGAACGAGTCAAAACAAAGTTATTTTGTCACTTACACTAAACCTGAAACAGGTATTTGGGATAGTTTATGGGGTGATGATGCAGCTGTTATTGATATGCCTGAAGGTAAATACCAATTTAATCTTGAATCGTTAGAAAAAAATACTGCGGTGACCATTTTAAATAGTAATTCAGAACCATTACCGAAAGCGCAATTAGAAAAAATGTTTGATGTTATGAATTTAGCATTATCGTTTAAAGATTCGCTTTAAAGCGTTAGCTGATTAACTGATAAAATGCCGCAACTAGCGGCATTTTTTATGTCTAAAATTTATTAGTCATATAACGACTTTTAGTTAGTAGATAGCAAGCTATTGATTTTATTTATGGTATTTAGATTACGTCCGGTTGCTGGCGTATCTAAACAAAGCTCAATGTTTGCAACAAATTTAGAACGACCAATCCCATCAGGCGCATATAAATAACAAACGTTATTGAGTAACGTATAGTGTTCACTATCACCTTGATATTTTTCTATTTTATCCAGTGCTAACCTTGCGTTGTTTTTACAAAAATAGAAATGAACCCATTTACCTTCATACTTAGTATAAGGGCAGTTTTGCAGTGCTTTAATAAAGCGTTCTTCTGTTAAGGTGATAATTTCAGGGGAAAAATCAAAATGCTTAGCCACTAATATCTGTATTTCTGCACAAGGGTCATTATTGGCGTGTAAAATAATATTACCTGTCTGAATATAATATTGTATGTTTTTAAAGTTAGCTTTTTCTAAAATAGGGACAAGTGCTTTCATTGGTAAAATATTTTTACCTCCGACATTGATGCCTCTAAATAAAATAACAAAGGTTTGCATATATTTGTCCCAATAGTTGATCACTGCTCCCAATATAGGGCACTAAGTTCAAAGGTCTAACTATAGTATCCTCAATGTTTCTGATTTTTCTAACATTACAGCAATTGCTTTTGATGTTGGAGTAAACGATTTATCACCAATACTATCAAGAGGAACTAAGGGGTTAGTTTCTGGGTAATAAGCAGCGAGGTTTCCTTTTGGTATTTCGTAGTATTTGATTTTAAAGCCAGTAACGGAACGCATTTTATTATCAGACCAAATCGAGGTGATAGTGACAATGTCATCCTCTACTAATGCTAATTTTTTAGCATCTTTTTCATTGATAAAAACCACGTTACGTTCGTTATGAATACCTCGGTAACGGTCATTCATGCCATATACCGTTGTATTATATTGATCGTGAGAACGTAATGTTTGCAAGGTAAAAAGTTGGGTTTTAGCGTGTTGTTGAAAATGTTCGGCTACTAATTTTTCAGGTAGGGGACTTGCAGTAAAAAGTGCTTTTTTCGCTTGATTGCTCCATTGTAAATTGGCTGCACTATTACCTAAATAAAACCCACCTGGTGCTTTAAGTCGTTTATTAAAATCGAAAAATTCAGGTAAGGCTTGACTGATCATTTCTCTGATCTCATCATAATTATTGGTTAATGCTTGCCAGTTAACCTTGGTATCACTTAATGTTGCGTTGGCTATGCCTGCAACTATTGCAATTTCTGATTTTTGTTCAGACGATAAAGGTGCTACTTTACCTTGTGAAGCATGTACCATACTAAAAGTATCTTCAACGGTAATATATTGTGGTCCACTGGCCTGCTCATCTATCTCTGTTCGCCCAAGGCAAGGTAATATCAGTGCATCTTCACCAATAGCTAAGTGGCTACGATTTAACTTAGTACTGATTTGAACATTTAGTTGGCTGTTACACAGTGCTTCAAGTGTTTGTTGGGTGTCGGGAGCTGCCGCAGCAATATTACCACCTAAACAAATAATCACCTTACTGCTTTTATCTAGTAAGGCTTTTAGTGCATGATAAACGTTATGGCCTCCCGCAAAGGGTAAAGGTTTATCAACTAATTTGGTTAAGGCCGTAATAAATTCAGCACTTGGTTTTTCATTAATACCAACAGTTCTATTACCTTGTACATTGGAATGACCACGCACAGGGCATAAACCTGCGCCTTTTTTGCCAATATTCCCTTTAAGTAATTGTAAATTAACTATTTCTTGAATGGTGTCAACTGAGTGTTTATGTTGTGTGAGCCCCATTGCCCAGGTACAAATAACACGTTCGGCTTGTAGGTAGAGTTCAGCGGCTTTTATTAGTTCAGCTTTTGATAAACCTGATTGTTGCTCTATTTTTTGCCAAGATGTTTGTGACACTTGTTGTTGATACTGGCTAAAATTTACTGTGTGTTGAGCAATAAAATCATTATCGATAATAGCCGCTTGTCCTTGGCTTATTGCTTGTTCATTTTTTTCAAAAATATACTTACAAATACCTCTTACTGCCGCCATATCACCACCCAGTTGTGGCGTAAGATATAAATGACTGATAGTAGTGGCACTTGGAGTGAGTAACTCAATAGGGTCTTGTGGACTCGCGAAACGCTCGAGTGCGACTTCTTTTAAATTATTAAATGACACTATTTTACAGCCAGAACGAGCTGATTTTCGTAAGGCATTCATCATACGAGGATGATTAGTTCCAGGGTTTTGACCAAATACAAAAATAGCATCGGCATGATCAAAATCCTCTAAGGTGACTGTACCTTTACCAACGCCAATACTTTCATTAAGTGCTACTCCGCTGGCTTCATGACACATATTAGAACAGTCAGGAAAATTATTAGTACCAAACATACGTCCGAATAATTGGTAAGTAAAAGCGGCTTCATTACTGGCTCTGCCAGAGGTATAAAACTCAGCTTGATCAGGGGAAGACAACTGGTTTAGGTGCGTAGCAATTAATTCAAACGCGTCTTGCCAGTTGATTTTTTCATAATGGTCTGTCGCTGAGTTATAACGTAAAGGCTCAGTTAATCGTCCTTGGTATTCTAGCCAGTAATCACTTTGTTTTTGTAAATAGCTCACGGAATGTTTTTTAAAAAATTCGGCATCAGCTTTTTTACTCGTTGATTCCCATGCGATTGCTTTAGCACCATTTTCACAAAACTGCAGTAGGCCTTCTTTTTGATCTCCCCATGCACACCCTGGGCAGTCAAAGCCATGATCTTGATTAGCTTTTATCAAGTTTTTAATATTTGTCGTCGGCTGTTGACTATCAATGATATGTTTAATTGTTGATTTTAGAGATGAAAAACCACCTGCTTTTTGAGGTTTATTACTTAATGATGAAGTTGTCACAGCCGTTCACTTGTTTGAGCCATTTTGTATTGTTTAATATATAACGTTTAGCGTTTTGGTAAAATCCCTTAATGGCTAAATCTGATTATTTTACTTTATTTTAAGGGATCTTTATTTAACCGAAATGCAAATGGTAATAAATATTTGTTTTTAGCTTGGTAGATAGTAAAGCGATGTTTTAATTCCTCACAGAGGTCATTACTGCTCACTAAGGTAAAATTATTATTAGCATATAAGGGCGTTAAAGACTGATCAGCAAAACAAATTAATGAGTGATAATTATCAGCACAGTGTTGCAATAAACGTGATGCTAATTTTTGATGGGTATGCTGTTTATCTGTAACTAAAGCATGCAAAAATAGCTGAGAGTTGTTTGCGTTAATTTTTGACACGATCACACAAGCAATTATGTCATCACTTTTTGTAATGAAATAGCTTTGATCAAACCCTAAAAAGCGGGCTGAATAGCGCTGTTTTTTATAAAAGGCAAGTATCTTTTTTTTATCACTTTTCGTCGCGACATGAATGATGGGTGATATTTTCATAATGACTCTTTAAATAACAAAACCAAGCCGCTAGCTTGGTTTTGTATAGTGCTTAATTGTATTGACTTTACCGAGTGAGTGTTAAACTCTGAGTGCTTTTTCTCCGCGACCAATACCCACACACCCCGAGCGAACAGATTCGATGATTTCTGTTTCATTTCCCATGGTTTCAATAAAGGCATTGAGCTTTTCTGCGTCACCAGTGAGTTGAACGGTATAAATCTGTTTACCAATATCGACAATAGCACCACGAAATATATCGGTAATACGTTTAACTTCCGTACGAGATTTATCATTCATCGCTAATACTTTAATCAGTAAAAGTTCTCTTTCAATATGACTTCTTTCAGTTAAATCGGTTATTTTAATAACGTCAATGAGCTTATTTACTTGTTTGACAATTTGTTCAAGTACACGATCATCTCCGCGAGTGGCAATAGTTATACGTGATAGGCTTGCATCTTCTGTGGGAGCGACAGTTAAACTTTCAATATTGAAAGCGCGTTGCGAAAATAGTCCAACAATACGAGAAAGGGATCCCGGTTCATTTTCTAATAATATAGCTAAAATACGACGCATTATGCTTTCTCTCCTTTTCTGATCCACATATCATCAATAGCACCAAGGCGTATTTGCATGGGATAAACATGTTCAAGTTCATCAACTAATACATCGACAAAAACTAGACGGTTCTTAACTTCAAAAGCTTGGGTTAGTTTTTCATCAAGCTCTTCTAAATGATTGATTTGAATGCCTACATGTCCATAAGCTTCAGCTAATTTAACAAAATCAGGTAATGACTCCATATAAGAGGAAGCATGTCTTCCCCCGTAAATCATATCTTGCCATTGACGAACCATACCTAACGAACGATTGTTAAGGGAGATAATAACGACAGATAAGTTATATTGTAAGCATGTTGATAGCTCTTGAATATTCATTTGTATTGAGCCATCGCCGGTAATACAGATGACATGGCTGTCGGGATAGGCTAATTTAACTCCCATAGCGGCAGGTAAACCAAATCCCATGGTGCCTAATCCTCCTGAGTTAATCCATTGACGAGGCTTAGCAAAAGGGTAGTACTGTGCGGCAAACATTTGGTGTTGACCAACATCAGAACAAACATAAGCTTCACCTTTAGTAATTTGATACATGCTTTCAATTACTCGTTGAGGTTTAATTTTGCCATCGTCTTGATGATAACCCTCGCTGTTTAAGGCTCGCCATTCATTAATTTGTTGCCACCAAGTGTCATTGGCTTGTTGATCAATATGATAGTTGGTCTCTTTCAATTCATCTAACAACTGTTGTAAAACCACATCAACTAATCCAACAACAGGTACATGGGCATTAATTGTTTTAGAGATTGAAGTTGGATCAATATCAACGTGAATAATTGTTGCGTCAGGACAGAATTTTTTAACATTATTGGTTACGCGATCATCAAAACGTGCTCCCAGTGCTAAAATTACATCCGCATTGGCCATGGTTTTGTTTGCCTCAACACTTCCATGCATACCTAACATACCAATAAAGTTTTTGTGTGTACCAGGAATTCCACCTAAACCCATTAAGGTATTTGTACATGGAGCATTCAATATTTCAACTAATTGTGTAAGTAACTCAGAAGCATCAGCTAATACAATACCGCCACCAGAATATACTACCAATTTTTTAGCAGCATTAATTGTTTTTACGGCTTTACGTATTTGTTTAGGATGTCCTTTTACCGTTGGATTATATGAACGGAGTTGCACATCAGTTTCAATATGAAATTCACCTTTATTTTGCGGTACTAATATATCTTTAGGTAGTTCAACAACAACAGGACCCGGGCGTCCGGTTTTGGCTATATAAAAAGCTTTGGCAATAATGTTTGGAATATCTTCTAAACGTCGACAGTTAAAACTATGTTTAACAATAGGGCGAGAACAGCCAACAATGTCTGTTTCTTGAAAGGCGTCATCCCCGATAAGGTTGGTTGGCACTTGTCCTGATAACACAACCATTGGAATAGAATCCATGTAGGCAGTGGCTATCCCTGTAATACAATTAGTGGCACCTGGACCTGAAGTGGCTAGCACTACACCAACGTCTCCTGTTGCACGGGCATATCCGTCAGCCATATGAGTAGCCGCCTGTTCATGACGTACAAGAATGTGCTCAAAATCAGATTGTTGAAATATGGCATCATAAATATCTAAGACTGTGCCCCCGGGGTAACCAAAAATATATTTTACATCTAACGCTGCTAGTGCTTTTACCACCATTTCAGCACCAGTGAAAGAGTTCGTTGTCATGTGTTTGCCCTTTAAATTACCAAAAAAATGTCATTAAAAAACCCCCGGTCTTTTCAGAGCGAGGGTTCAGTATTTGTTGTAGTACTTACTTTATTTACACAAAACAAAATCCTCGCGTTGGTTTGACAACCATCACGACTGAGAGGACAACGTTGAGTAAAATTGAAAAAGTCATTAAATTATTTCGTTAATTAAGATTGAGTAAGTTCACTACCTATATATTTAAGGTTTTTACCCGTTGGTGTCAACCTTAAATTACAATTTATTTTTTTTTAGCATAGAAAATTTTACTTCATATTTTTGTTTAGCCTTTACAACGGTTGGATTATGTTATTTTTATTGATGATAAAACCAGGCTAGAACATTAATTTATATACTAAATGTGTGCAAAATACGTACAAAATTAGCAAAATTCATTTACTGGGTTACACTAATGTTATTGCTACTTAGGACAAGGGGTTTTTATATGTCAATGTTCGTATTTAAGGAAGAAGATGCACCTGAAACGGCTAAGCCAATTAATACTCATAAAAAAGTATGGCGTATTTTAGTTGTAGATGACGATGAATCAGTACATCAAATCACTAAGTTAGTGCTATCTGATACTATTATTGAAAATCGAGCTCTCGAAATTATTTCTGTATTTTCCTCTAAAGAAGCAAAAGTTATTTTAAAAAATGATGATACATTTTGCATGGCTTTTATTGATGTTGTTATGGAAACTGAACATGCGGGATTAGAGTTAGTGGATTGGATAAGAAATGATCTTAAAAATCAATCTATTCGTTTAATTCTTCGTACCGGCCAAGCAGGCAATGCTCCTGAAGCTAAAGTTATTAAAGACTTTGATATAAATGATTACAAAGAAAAAACCGATTTCACTTCCAGTAAAATGATAACAACTGTGTATGCTGCAATAAGAGCATATCGAGATATTATGACTATTCAACGTAGTCTTGATGCATTTAAACAGTTAATTAAATCGACTCAAGATTTACTTAAAATGGATCAATTTAAGTCGTTCGGATCTGCGGCACTCAATAATTTATTAACCTTGATGGATTTAGATAGCTCAGCTTTGTATATCGCTCGTAACCAAACAGACTATGATCAGCAACAAACTCATTTTATTCTTGCTTGCACCGGAAAATATGTGAGTGAATCAGACGATTTATGCACTTCAAAAATTGACGATTCAATTAAACAATTAATCAAAGAAACATTTGAGAATAAAACGCATTTTAGGGATGAAAAATGTTTTATTGGTTATTATGAAACCGCCAATAATGTAGCGTCCGTTTTATATATTGAATTTGAAGATGATAATGAACATTTTCGTTCCCATTTAGCTGAATTGTTCGCCACGAACGTGGTTTTGATTTTAGAAGGATTAACTAAGCAACATGAAATAGATCGTACGCAAAAAGAGTTAATTTATATCGTAGGTGATGCCATAGAAGCCCGTAACAATGAATCAGGGAAGCATGTTCATAGAGTATCCCTGGTGTGTGAGGTGTTAGCAGAGAAAATAGGGCTGACTAGCGAACATGTTCGTGATATTCGTTTAGCGGCGCCACTACATGATATTGGTAAAATTATTATACCTGAGTCAATCATTCATAAGCAGGGGCAACTTGATGAGGCTGAGTGGTTGTTAATGAAACAACATACAGAAATTGGCAGTGAATTATTATCAAAATCTAAAGCTAATATTTCTAAATTAGGCGCGAAAATGGCGCATTCTCATCACGAAAACTGGGATGGCACAGGTTATCCCGAAGGATTAGTGGGTGAAAATATCCCCTTGGAAGCCCGGATAATGGCAATTGCTGATGTATATGACAGCTTACGCTCAACTCGTGCATATAAAGCCGCTTGGAATGATGAGCAAATTAAAACTTTTTTTATCGAACAAAAAGGCAAAAAATTTGAACCGTATCTTGTTGATGTATTTCTTGATAACTATGCAGAACTTAACAAGATTGAATCGGATTGGAGTTAACCTTATCAATTAATCCCTCCGTAATTAAGTGAGAAGCTAGGAAATACTCTCATAGGATATAGCAATGCTTGCTCTATCTAGCCTGTCTTTTTTATGAATTAACATTAGCTATGACAAAAGCTAATTAATAATTTATTCAAAGTTAAAATTGACACAATCACATCAACTCTCTTTATTACTACCTGTCTGTTTAACTCAACATAGTGAGAGTTAACCCATTATTTGAGATCTTTACCATTACTATCTTTGCACATAGGTAAAAATATCGATCTAAAATTAATATAGTTAGCTTGCTAAGTAAATCCGAAAGTGTATAATGCTTAGCATGCTAAGTAAATAAATTCACCGAAATTGGAGTGTTATTGGTATGGCTGAGATAAATAATGATAATAAACAAGTAGATAATCCTGCTATTGGTTGGTTAATTGCTCGTGTGTTCCGTTTATGGCGTAGTGCTATTTCTAAATCGGTTAATCCTATTGGTATGACTGAAGCTCGATGGTCGGTCATGATGAATTTAAAAATTTTGGGTGAAGGAATATCACAACACATGTTAGCAAGTGAGTTGGGGATTGAAATGCCGTCACTCACTAGAACAGTTAATCAATTGGTTGAACTTGGTTTAGTGGAACGTAAACCTCATCCCAGTGATGGTCGTTGCCATTGTTTGTGGTTTACCCAAGCGGGTAATGAATGTATTAAAACATTAACCGGGCGAGTGGGCGCAGTGAGAGCTGAGCTTACTAGAGGTGTAAGTGATGAAGAGTTAGCAATAATGTTTGATGTCCTTAAAAAAATTGAAAGTAACGCCTGTAATTTACACAATAAAGACAGCGATGGAGATAAATAAAGGTGGCACCTGATCAAATATTTAAACATTGGGTGCATATTGCACTTGTTGTGTTCTTCTTGTCGTTTGTTTATTTCTTATGTGCAGACTTATGGATGCCGGTTAGTACTCAGTCTCGTGTCTTGCATCCGGTGGCAAATATTTCCGCTAAAGTTAATGGGCAAATTGATAACCTTTATGTTGAAACGAATGAAAAAGTTACTAAAGGGCAGCTGCTTTTTAGCATAGATAAGCGTGCGTATGAAATTGCTGTTGATAAAGCAAAGTTAGCACTAGAAAGTGCAAAACAAATGAACCTTCAATTAGACGCGACAATTGCTGCGGCGAAAGCCTCTGTTTCTGCAAAAATGGCTAATATAGAAGAGTTAAAGTTGGAAGTTGAGCGTGTCGAACGTTTGATAAAAACCAATGCGGTGTCACGTCAATTATATGATCAAACGTTAAGTAATTATCGTACTGCTGAGGCTCAAGTGGCTGTAGCGCAAGCGGATGTGGTTAAGTATCAAGCACAGAGAGGATATAACGGGGATGCAAACCTGTTATTACGTCAAGCAAAAAATACACTGGAAAATGCAGAGTTACAGCTAAGTTATACTGATGTGTACGCTGAAGTCTCTGGTCATGTGACTAATTTACAATTACAACCAGGAAAGTACGCTCAAGCCGGCGTGCCAGTTGCTGCAATAGTGGTTGAAAAAGGAGATATTGTCGCTGATTTTCGTGAGAAATCGTTAAGCTATGTAAAAATGGGCGATAAAGCTTCGATCGTCTTTGATGCCTTTCCTGGTGAAGTGTTTGATGGCAAGATTATTTCCGTTGATGCCGGGGTTAAAGATGGTCAACTTAATGCCGATGGTTCGCTTGCTAACCCTATCAATTCAGATCGTTGGGTCCGCGATGCCCAGTATATACGCACACATATTAAATTAGAGGGTAAGCCTGAGTTATTACAATCCATGCCATCCGGTGCAAGAGCAACTGTACAGTTATATCCTATTGGTGGTCTAGCGAATTGGCTAGCTAAGGCGCAAGTTTATGTTATTAGTTTTATTCACTATATTTATTAGTTTATTATGAATAAGCCGCGTTTATTACTCCCCTTTATTCGCCAAGGTAGTGTACTAAAACCTGCCCATAGAGCCTTGACTGCTAACGAAGTTCGTCAGTGTTTACGTGTGGCTTTTGGTGCAACCTTAGGTTTTACTATCAGTAAATTAATGGGGTGGAGTTACGGCACCTTTTTTACGGTTTACCCTATGTTGTTGTTGGGGTTAGTACCTGTGATCAATAGCCATATTATTCGTCAATTTTTGATGAATATGTTTTTAGTCACTACGTTTGTGCTTGTGGTACAAGGAATGTTTGGCGATCAACCTATTCCTATGATAATTGCAGTGTTTTTTGTTTTCTTATTTTTATTTAGGTGCATGTCTCATGGGGGCTATTTTTTATTTGGTGCTCTCGGGGTTGTTGGACTCTCAATGCAATTACATTTTGCCAGCTACAGCAATGCGTCAGTGAGTGACTTAGTCATGTCGAATGCTATGGCATGTGTGGTGACGGTAACAATTGCAATTTTAATGCATTTTTTATGTCCGGATGTTGAAGCGCGAGCAAAACCACCTATGGAGAGTAAGCCTAAAAGTAATAGCCGACACGAAGTGATTTTAGCCTCTACTGTGGCAACGTTATCTTTCATTGTGTTTCAAGTGTTAGATCTACAAGACTCATTGTCAGCACAAGTGTCTTCTGTGTTAATTTTGTTTCCGTTGAACTGGTATGGTGCTGGGCGCGCAGCCATTAATCGTGCGATTGGCACTTTAGTTGGTTGTAATATCGGCTTAGCGTGGCAATTACTCTTACTCGACCATTCTGGCGTATTGTGGTTCGTCAGTCTTGCTTTGTGGATCAGTATCTTATTATTTACTCGTTATCATATGCTTGAAGGCGGGGGGTCAGGGGCAGGTTTTGGTGCTATGACAACAATGGGGATTTTGTTTGGGCAATATTTATCACCTCAACATGACTTGGTGTATAACGCGCTCTATCGTTTTACATCGGTGTCGGTTTCTGTCACGGTTACATTAATCGCTGTTTATTTAATGCATCGGTTACTGAATGTGTTTGTCAGTACCCGTTTTATTGTCAAAACACCCACTAATTAAGATGGTTTATTGTCGAAAAGCGTTTAATTTTAATCTTCAAATAATTGGCTATAAAATAAACGCTTATCGCAATAATTGAACTAATTACTTTTCGTTAAATGATCGACAGTAGAAGTACAAGATGCTAAAAACGTTTTCAAAAAATAATCTACTTCTGGCAGTTCTTTTTTGATTTCATTGAGTTTTTTTTCCAAACGTTCTTCAACATGGTCAAATTCATGATTATTATGTGCTAATTCATCAATTGCTTTGATGTAGGCAACTAAAATATCTGCCGCTTTTACTATTTTTTTATATTCTTCGTCCACATTATCTTGGACTATAATATCGGAAAATAATTCTTGGAACTCTTCAGGTAACGAAGCTAAACATTCTTTTTCTGCAAGGTATTCAATTTTTTTAAATTCACGAGCAATGGCTGGATTAGCATATTTAGTAGGGCTCACGATATCGCCATAGCGAGTTTCAGATGCTTCGTGATATAAAGCAATCGTTGCTACGCGGTCAGCATTTATATTACCGCCAAATTTTTTATTTCGGATCACCGAAAGTAAATGAGCAACGATAGCTACCTGATGTGAGTGCTCTGCAACATTCTCAGGTTTAACACAAAACATCAGTGCCCAACGTTTTATTAATGGCATTCTAAACATCCATGCGAGAAAAGTGCTTTGTGAATTAACCATTTATTTTCCTGTGTAGTTTAATTGTTTTAACCATTATACCTGTTGTATTTATACATCTTGTTTATAAGTTGCAAAAAAACTTTTTAATTTTTCAAGCGCAGGACGTAATTCATCAACGTGCGGTAAAAATACTAAGCGAAAATAATTATGCGCGGTAATATTAAAAGCATGTCCATGTACTAAGAGAATTTTTTCTTGTTTGAGTAGGTCAAGGATCATTTTTTCATCATCATGGATATTGAATTTTTCACGATCAACTCTGACAAAAAAGTACATTGCTCCCATCGCTTGATTACATGAAAGACCGTCTATTTCATTAATCATTTTATAGGCGAGATTACGTTGTTTGATTAACCTACCATCTCCAGTGATTAATTCATTAATACTTTGATAACCGCCTAAAGCCGTTTGGATAGCATGTTGACAAGGCACATTAGAGCATAAACGCATAGAAGACAACATGGTTAAGCCTTCAATGTAGTCTTCAGCATGTATCTTAGGTCCTGTAATAACCATCCAGCCTGCGCGAAACCCTGCGATACGATAGTTTTTTGATAACCCACCCATAGTAATAACTAACACATCGTTAGTTAATCTAGCGGTAGGGATATGAACCGCATCGTCGTAAAGAATTTTGTCATAGATTTCATCACTAAATACAATTAAATTATGTTCACGAGCTAAGGATATAATGTCTTGTAATACTTCTTCTGTATAAACAGCGCCAGTAGGATTATTTGGATTAATGAGCACAATCGCTTTAGTTTTTTCGCTGATTTTAGCTTTGATATCTTCAATGTTTGGAAACCAGTGATTTTCTTCATCACATTGATAGTGTACCGGTGTACCTCCCGATAATGAGACTGCTGCAGTCCATAATGGATAATCAGGTGCAGGAATGAGTACCTCATCTTCATTATCTAATAGAGCTTGCATTGCCATCGCAATAAGCTCACTGACACCGTTACCAATAAAAATATCGTCAACATTAACGTCTAAAATACCTTGTTGTTGAAAGTATTGCATAACGGCGACGCGGGCTGAATAGATACCTTGAGAATCACTATAGCCTTGCGAGCGAGGTAAGTTATAGATAACATCTTTTAGAATATCGTCCGGCGCTTCAAATCCAAAAGGGGCAGGGTTGCCTATATTGAGTTTTAAAATTTTATGGCCTTCATCTTCCAAGCGTTTTGCCTCGGCCGCAATTGGTCCTCTAATTTCGTAGCAGACATTTTTGAGTTTGGACGATTTTTTTACGCTTTTCATAACTTACTTCTTAATTTTAGATGAATAGGAGCTTGAGGTGTATACCGGATGCTTCGTGAGTTTCCTTCTTGTCTTAGCTCTATTAAAGCGAATTATTTCAAATAATGAAACAGTTACTTGCACTTTTTTTATAGCAATTATTTAATTTCATATTAATCTGGTTATTAAGGTCAATTAAATTATTACAATGGAGGTTTGCTATGCCTTTACCTTTATTATGGTTAGGTGCTGCTACAGTGTCAGCTTTAACGGCTAAAACCTTAGTTGATGATAGAAGAACACAACAAGATAAAAGAAAGCGCTATGGCTCTGTTCAAAGGTTAATACATTTAGAAAGACATGAGTCGCCTATTGCTATTTATCCAAGTGAAATACTTGCAACTCAACAACAAGTTTTACCGAAAGTGGGTGCTATTGTTTGTTGTGGTATTGGCGGGATCCTAGAACATACGGGGATTTGGATTGAAGAAAATATGATCGTCGAACTCGATGGCGAAGGATTAATTAAACCTATTTCGCCTGCTCGTTTTACTCAAGAACGTTCAGGTAAGCACATTTTTATTGCATGTGATTCAAAAGGACAACCTTTATGTAACGAAATAGCGGCTCAACGGGCGACGCAACAATTGTTCACACAGCGAAAATATCACCTGATTGAGAATAATTGTCATCAATTTATTTGGCAATGTTTTAAGCCGAAGGATCGCTTAGTTTCAAGATTTAAAGAATTAAACATGCGTTTAGCGCAATATTTTGATCGAAAAATATATTGGGATATCTGTGATACTTCCTCCTTTGATTAAACCATCAAATTATTACTATACATTTATCGCAAAGCTGATAACAATAGCTGCTTTTAATTTAGAGATGACGTCAGTTGTTTAAACGTATTTTAAAGTGGTTAATACTGCTTATCTTCTTTCTATTGGTTTCATTTGGTATTTTACTTTACTTAGCCATTGACACTCAGCCGACTATTGCCCAAAACTATCAGTTAAACAGTCTGTCAGCGCAAAAAAGTAAGCAACTATTGCAACGTAGTTTAGCGGTATTAAAACATCATCAAAAAGCGTCACAAATCAAAATGTCTCAAGAAGAGTTAAATGGTTTATCTGCTTTATTTAGTCGAGCAATTCCTTCTGCTGCTAGTGAGGTTACCCTGTCAAATGAAAGGATGAACTTATCTCTAAGTTTAGAAGTGCCTATACTCCATCATTATCTTAATATTCACACGCAAATATTATCGTCTCAAACAGGTCTTGAACTAACAAATATTAATATTGGTAGTCTCTCTTTCTCGGGTAAAATAGCGTTAAGAATTGTTCGATGGACACTCAATCATTATGTGCAAGCTAAATTAGGCGATACTCTATTTACTATGGTGCAATCTGTAACTATTAATAATCAGATATGTATATTTACCCTCAAATTACCTCAAAATTTAATTACAGCGAATAAAGATGGTTCATTGTTATTAACATTAAGAGATGAGTTGAACCTATTTGGTGATCCTAATGTTATTCGATCCTATTATCAGGAATTAGTGAGGGTGTCTGCTACTGCCCCTAAGCAGACGTCTTTAGCTTTCTATTTCCGACATCTTTTTCAATTTGCTCAACAAAGACACTTGCTTTTTGAAGATGAAACCGTGAGTGAAAACCAAGCAGCTTTACTTGCTTTGGCGCTCTATTTTGGTACGGATAAATTTGAACTCTTAGTAGGGGAAATTTCTCAGCTAGATAATAAGAAGCGAGAGATAAGAACTATACTTCAACGACAAACTTTATTACAAGGGCGCTCAGATTTACAAAAACATTTTATTTATTCTGTAGCGTTGCAAATTTTTTCATCGCTTCATGCAAGTGATGCTATTGGTGAGTTTAAAGAATTTCTTGATAGTAATAAAGGAGGTTCAGGGTTTTCATTTGCCGATTTAATGGCTGATCGGGCGGGTACACGCTTAGCGAAATTGGCAACGTCTTCCCAAGATAACGCGATAAAAGTGCAGAATTTATTAGCGACTATTACTGATGATACTTTGTTACCTAGTATTAAAGGCTTACCTGAGGGCTTATCATCGAAACGTTTTGAGGCTAAATATAAAGCGATCCATACTAAAGAGTATCAGGTGTTGTTAAGTCAGATTGATCAAAAACTCAATCAACTCATGCTTTATAAATTACTGGAGTAATTAAATAAAAAGCTCAATGGTGACACCATTGAGCTTTTAAAATGAACTGAGGTAACGGGATATTTAGTTAAATAAATCCATAACCTTGTTAATCGGCATTAATGTTTTTTCACCTGTAATACGGTTTTTAACTTCAATTTGTTCGTTATCTAAATTACGCTCACCAATCACAATAAGTAGTGGTGTACCGATAAGCTCATGATCAGCAAACATCACCCCAGGGCGTTCTTTTCTATCATCAAAAATAACTTCAATACCTGCTTGCTGTAATTCTCTATATAAGGTTTCAGCGGTTTCTTTAACTCGCGCAGACTTGGCCATATTCATAGGAACAATTGCAACTTGAAAAGGAGCTATAGCGCTTGGCCACTTGATTCCGTATTGGTCATGGTTTTGCTCAATGGCTGCCGCTACGATACGTGAAACACCTATACCATAACAACCCATTGTTAAGGTTTGATTTTTACCTGCTTCAGTTAAGACACCACAACTCATGGCTTGTGCATATTTCTCACCTAATTGGAAAATATGACCTACTTCAATGCCTCGTTTGATCACGATATTACCTTTACCACAAGGGCTAGGATCACCTTCTACCACATTACGTAAATCGGCCACGCTGTAGTTTTCTATATCTCTGTCCCAGTTAGCACCAGTGAAATGAACATCATCAATATTTGCCCCACAAACAAAGTCTGCAAGGTGTGCCGCACTTCGGTCTACAATAACAGGTATGGTTAAATTAACTGGGCCGATAGAACCGGCTTTGCAATTGACAGCAGTTTGAATTTCTTCGTCGGTAGCAAAAGTGAATGGAGAAGCGACACCGTCAATTTTTTCTGCTTTAACTTCATTGAGCTGATGATCTCCGCGTAATACTAATGCCACTACAGGGTTTTTGTCATCATCCCCTTGCACTAACAAGGTTTTAACGGTTTGGTTAGCTTCTATCGATAGAAATTGAGCAACAGCTTCGATAGTTTTAGCATTGGGTGTATCAACCTTCGTTAAGGTTTGTGTAGCAGGGGGTCTTTCACCTGTGGGTGCAAGAGCTTCTGCTTTTTCAATATTAGCAGCGAAATCACTTTGATCACTAAAAGCAATATCATCTTCACCTGAATCGGCGAGTACATGAAATTCATGAGAGGCATCACCGCCGATCGAACCTGTGTCTGCAATTACTGGACGATAATCAAGTCCTAAACGTTCAAATATACGACAATAGGCATCGTACATTATTTGATAGGTATTTTTTAAGCAGCTTTCGTCTAAATGAAAAGAATAAGCATCTTTCATTAAAAATTCACGACCACGCATCACGCCAAAACGAGGGCGTATTTCATCTCTGAATTTGGTTTGAATTTGAAACACATTAAGTGGCAATTGTTTATAGCTACTAATTTCATTACTTACTAGCTTAGTGATCACTTCTTCGTGAGTTGGACCAAGAACAAAAGGGCGATTATGACGATCGCTTATACGTAACAACTCTGGGCCATAGTCTTCAATTCTGCCTGATTCTTCCCATAAATCCGCGGGTTGAACCATTGGCATTAATACTTCAATTGCTCCAGCTTTTTCCATTTCTTCACGAACAATGTTCTCTACTTTTTTCAGTACTTTTAAACCTGTGGGTAACCAAGTATATAAGCCTGAAGCGACATTACGTACTAAACCTGCACGTAACATTAATTGATGGCTGATAACCTCTGCATTAGCAGGGGTTTCTTTTAGTGTTGATAGTAGATATTGACTGGTGCGCATGAATGCAAAATTCCGTAAGTAACAATAAATATAATTTTAGTGTGTTTATTCTAGCAGGGCACAAGACTTGGCAAAAGCGGAAAGTGATGTCTAGAACATAATAATTCTCAATTTAGTTAGCTAATAGGTTTTTACCTAAAGCGATATCGCTAAATTAAAAATTAATAGGCTTGCGCATACCGCTATTATCATTGATCGCCTTTTCCACTTTATTACTTGAATTTTTAGTGGTTTTATTGTTTTTTGAGGGCTTTTTACTGTTTTTCTTAGCCGATGAATGTTTAGGGGCTTGCTTGGGTTGAGGCGCTTTTTTAACAGGATGACTTTCAACAGGAGCGTGGCATATAACTAAAATCGATTCTCCATTAAAGTCGACTCGGTCATTGTGATAAATTTTCTTACGTTTTTGGGTTTCTACTTCACCATTTAAAAAAACATAGCCTTCACTAATTACCATTTTAGCTTCGCCACCTCCACTAACAAGGTCAACTGCTTTCAATAATTTACAAAGCTCAATAGGTTGTGAAGCTAATTCTATTTCTAGGGTAGATTTATCCAAAACAGATTCCATATATATTAATTTATCTAACAAACTTAGCGAGTAAACGTTGCAATGTAAATTTTATCATGACGAAATGCACAGTACACTCATTAGTTAGGGAAACTACTTATTTCAAAATTAGCTTAATTAAAGCTATTGCGTTATCTGTTTTTGTGCGTATAATGCGCGCAGCTAGAAACGGCAAGGTACTTGAAAGGGTATTACGCAAAACTACCGATCTAAGGGCTAAGCCTAAGATAGCGGAGTTACCTCGGCAAAATAGCCATACTAAATATGTAGGGTGAGTTAATTTTGTAACCGTTTCTTTTATTAATTTATTTTAAAGGGTTACTTTAATGAAAAACTTACTAATTATTACTTTTATCGCTACTTTATCTTTAACTGCTACAGTTACTTCTCCAAAAGCTTCTGCTTCAGATGTCGCACAAACAATGTGTAACTATGTTGCTGCTGATGATAAACAACGCCTACGTTCATTTCTAAAAACTAACAAAATAAAAATTCGTTCAGTATTTAAAGGTATTCAATGTAATGGCAAAAACTTGGTTGCATTTGCTTCTGAAAAAAATGCAAATGAAACGGGTGAGTTAATGATCAGCAAATTACCAAAGAAAATTGTTGCCGGTATAATGACTTCTATTACGTCATCTGAGCTAGCTGCTATTGCCGAAAAACGTGTAAATAGCTAGTACAAAATAATTCCAGAAAAGCGAGCTAAATAGCTCGCTTTTTTTTATTTTAAATTTCTTATCTTCAAGAGGTTTATCATAAATCTGTATATCATCTTTCTTCTCTTTTTTTCATTTTTACAATGCCCTTACCTAAATTAAGATAAAAAACACCTTTGTTTTTAAGTTTTTAATGGAATTCGTCAGCTTTTTTTTATAATTCGTCAGCAATTTATTTTTTCTCTATTTATAGTGGTTACTCTATTTTTTAGGTGACCTCTTTATGATTCGATTGTTTTTTTTTATGCGCACTAGTGCAGGTCGTGATGACGTTAATATTTGTCGTGTTCATTTTTTTCTGATGTTCATAGGAATGTTATTTAGCGTATTCAATACATCAGTACATGCAAAGAAAATGCCTATGGTTTACCAACAATGTGTTGTTTGTCATGGTGAAAAAGCTGAGGGTAATAAAAACCTTAAAGCGCCTGTACTTGCTGGTCAGTCCGAAGCCTATCTTAATCGACAGTTACTCAACTTTGCTAATGGACTTAGAGGACATCATCCAAAAGATACTTTTGGATCACAAATGGTTGCTATAAGCCAACAATTGGATTTGAACAAGGAAGTTCCCCAACTAGCCGCTTATTTGTCTGCCTTACCTATACCGGTTAAACAACTGGATATTGAAGGTAATATGAAAAATGGTAGTCGTTATTATCAAGCTCGCTGCGGTGCTTGCCATGGAGGAAAAGCACAAGGTAATCCTCTAATGAATGCTCCTCGACTATCCGGGCAAAGTATCGACTATTTAAAACGACAAATGATAAATTTTGCAACTGAAGTTCGTGGCACTCATCAAAGTGATAAATTTGGACGTCAAATGGCAATGATGTCAAAAGTTTCATCAGGGCAAGAACTTAACGATATTTTTTATTATATTGCCGTTCAAAAGTAGAATGTGATGAAAATACTCATGTCAATGGCTGTGTTTGGTGTTTTAGGTATTGTGATATTTACTCAACCAGTATCATCACAAAAGCATGAGATAGTGCAAATAGCTCAGGAGCCTACCCCATTTGTTTTAGCAAAAGATTGTCCACCAAGTTTTGAGTTAACTGCTCAAGGGGTTTGCCGCTTACTTACCCAATATCAATTTTATACTTCGGTGCAAAATAAAGGATTAGGAGGTACTCAAACAAATTTACCCCCCCATAGGGACGGCTTTACACCCGCTCAAATTGATTTAGGCCGTTATTTATTTTTTGACCCTATATTGTCTAAAGATGGATCAGTTTCATGCGCGAGTTGTCATCAACCGGATAAAGGCTTTAGTGATGGACTTGATAGAAGTGTAGGGATCACCGGGGAAAAAATTTCACGTTCTGCACCATCATTATGGAATGTGGCATTTGTGGATAAATTTTTTTGGGATGCTCGCGCCCATAGTTTGGAAGAACAAGCATTAGGCCCTTTATATGATCCTATTGAAATGGGTAACTCGCCAGAAAGGTTATTAGTGAGTTTACAAACAAATAAAACGTATCAGGCACTTTTTTCACAAGCGTTTCCTGCTGAAACAAAGATAACATTAGCTCAGTTATACACTTCGCTTACTGCGTTTCAAACATCACTAATTTCACTAAATAGTCGCTATGATCGTTATGCTCATGGTTATCATCAGGCATTATCTAAAGAAGAAATTGCTGGGCTGAATGTCTTTCGCTCGTTTGTTGCTCGATGTGCAGAATGCCATCAACCCCCTTTATTTACTAATAATGAAATAGCGGTTATCGGATCACCCGAGCCAGAAGGACGTAAGTTAGATATTGGCGCGGAAAAAACCTATCAAGCAGCGAAGTTACGTGGCGGATTTAAAGTACCTACATTACGAAATATCACTAAATCTGCTCCTTATATGCATTCAGGGCGATACAAGCAGTTAAGAGATGTGGTGAAGTTTTACAATGATGGCCGAGGAAATGCGATCCCTGAAGGTGAAAAGATGCTGATACATTGGCATATTTCTGAACCTAATTTAACTGATAAAGAGTTAGACCTTATTGTAACATTTTTAGGTACCTTAGAAGATGAAAGCTTAACGCCAAGAATCCCTTCTCAAGTTCCTTCAGGATTAGCGGTTGTTGATAAAAAATATCAACGAAAAGCGCAGAAATTAATAACAACACCAATCATTCAAAATAAAAAATAATCGATAGTGGGGAATAATATGAGCTCAGGAAAAATAATTGCAGCGATACTTGTCGTAGGGGCTTTTGCCGGAGGTTTGTATTTGGGGAGTAAGCAAAACGATACGCCTGTTATAACAACTAGTGTAGGTGGGGCAAGTTACACTGGCGGCTATGATAAGTCAGCTGATACTGAGCTTACTCCGAGTAGGAAAAAAGGTGCTGTTGCACAAAGAACTGTCAGTGGACAAATACATATAGTAAATGACGGTGATGCCATTATGGATGCCGTTATAGCTGCTAAACCTGGCGATACTATTCAAGTAATGCCAGGTACATACCATGAAACGGTTTATATTGATAAAGATGATATTCGTATTATTGGTGTGATTAAAGAAGGTAAACGGCCAACACTAAATGGAGAAGGCATACTTAATGATGCTTTTTTATATTCAGGCAATAATTTTGTGGTAGAAAACTTCACTATTACCAAATACAAAGGTAATGGCATTATGGGGCAGGCGGGTAATAACTTCGAGATTCGTAATAATATTATTGTTGATACCGGCGTTTATGGCATCTTTCCGCAATTAGGCAAAAATGGCATTGTTGAATATAACATAGTGTCAGGCATTGAAGATGCGGCCATTTATATTGGCATGAGTGATAATATTCATGTGGCACATAATGATGTATTTGCTAGCGTTGCAGGTATTGAAATTGAGAACTCAAGACATGCTATTGTTGAAAATAATAATGTTTACAATAATACCGGCGGTATTTTAGCGTTTATCACCCCAGGCTTACCTATAAAAACCACTTTTGATGTGATTATCCGTAACAACTTTATTTATGACAATAATCATAAAAACTTTGGCGCGCCTGGTTCAACCGTAGGCGGTATTCCTGCAGGGACAGGGATCTTAATTATGGCTGCGGATGATGTGGTGGTTGAGAATAATATTATTACTGGCAATAAAACTGCAGGGATATTGATTACAGATCACGAGAATGCTCCTAATATCACAATTGATCCAGAATCTGACCCTACACCTGATGGGGTTAAATTATTGAACAATTTAATGAACAATAATGGTTACGATACTATTGATGAAATTAAAGCATTAATGTTAACAGAGTTTAAACAAGGCAATCCGGATATTATTCGTGTTGGTCAAACAAACAATAGCTGTATTATTAATCGTCACCGTTACGTGAGTGTAGGGGTGAAAGATTGGAAAGAGTGTGCATTTACCAACACGGATTCAATAGATACTTATCTTTTAGATGAGCCTGTGGCTCCGCGTGAAATAGATCCCTCTGAGCGAGGTAAAGTTGTTTACAACGGCGTTTGCGCTGGGTGTCATACTTATACAGGGCGTATGATTGGTCCTCCAATTCAAATTATTCAAGCCCTTTATTTGGATAATCCTCAAGGTATTGCTGATTTTATTGCAAGCCCAACTAAAAAACGTGAAGACTACCCTGAAATGCCTCCACAAAATTATTTAGATGAAGAAACACGTTTAGCGGTAGCAAAATACTTATTATCGAAAACACGTTAGTTATTGATCGTTATAAATAAGCCAACGTTCAAGAGGATATTGATGCTTGGCTTATTTTTTATTTAACCTAGGTTTTTTAATGTTATTCAAACATGCTAAGGTAAATAATGAAAAATAAGGGGCATAATGGGAGCTTCTTGTTGTTATTTAGGGTAAAAGTTGTGATTTATGGATTTAGCTGTCAAACAAAAATTTGATACTTACCCCGATGAGGTGGCTATTTTACTTTATTCCATTCGTGATCTTATTTTAAGTGTCGCGGAACAAGAGGGGATTGTTGATTTGACTGAAACCTTGAAATGGGGAGAGCCTAGCTATATTTCCAAAAGAGGTAGTACAGTCAGATTTGATTGGAAAGCTAAATATCCTGATCAATATTGTATTTATTTTCATTGTAAAACCAAACTCATTGATACGTTTAAAGAGCTCTACGGCGATATTTTTACTTATGAAGGTAATAGAGCGATTGTTTTTAAGATAGATAAAACGGTGCCATTTAATGAGTTAGCCCATTGTATTTCATTATCATTACGCTATAAACAATTAAAACATTTGAGTTTGCTTGGCGCTTAGCCTTATTTTATACAGGCAGTGATAATTGTTGTTAACCGAGTTGGTTATCATTGCCATTAATAAAGTTTCCTCTTACAACAAGTTTTGAGCGAGTGTTTTAAACGACTTCCCTATTTTGACTTGAGTACTATTATCTAATGTTACTGTGTCGACAGTGACAATTGTTACTTTTTCTTTATTGATAATAAAAGATTTATGTATTTGTACAAAAATGTGTGAGGGCAACTCACTTAGTAAATGTTTTAGCGTACAACTAACTAAAGTCATTTTATCTTGTTGCCATACTTTTACGTAGTTGCCATAGGCTTCGAAAAAAGTGATTGAGTGCAATTGAAATTTACGCTTTTCGCGATCCACTTTTAATACAATACTCTCTGGAGCAACGGGTAAACTTTCTTCTAATATTTTAGTGTTATCACGCGCTCGTACTTTATCTAATGCTTGGCTTAAGCGCTCAGCAGAAACTGGTTTCAACAGGTAGTCGGTTACATCAAGTTCAAAGCCGGCTAAAGCGTACTCTTGGTATGCACTAATGATAATAACTTGCGGGCGATTTGCTAATACTTTCAACATTTCAATGCCATCAAGTTCAGGCATATTAATATCGAGAAAAATGAGATCAATTGGGTTATTGGCCAATCTACTTAAGGTTTCTATAGCACTGTAACAATGACCGCTCACACATATATCTGGATGTACTGATAAATGGTGCATAATCACTTGATGTGCAAGAGGTTCATCATCAACAATAAGTGCTTTTAGCATGGTGTTAACTCCACTATTAAAGTAGTGTGCCAATGCTGATTTTTTTGGTTTTGTACAAATGTATGTTTACCTGAATATAGCAATGCTAAGCGTCTTTTTAAGTTTACTAGTCCTAGTCCGCCAGATTCGTTAGATGTTTTATCATGGATAGGATTCACACCAATAACTTGCAATATATTGCCCTTTAAGCTTAATTTAAATTCAACATTTACCGAGCCAGACGTTGGCTCAACACCATGTTTTATTATATTTTCAAGTAATACAATTAAAAGCAGTGGCGCCATACTGTAATGTGCCGCCTCGGCAGGCCATTGAGTGATAAAAGTACATTTATCACCGCTACGTATGCTTTGTAATGAGATGAAGTTTTTTAAATAGTCAATTTCTTTTGCTAAATTTACTTGTTTCTTTTGTCCTTCATAAACGCTGTAGCGTAATAAATTTGAGAGTTTTATGACTAACTCTGGCGCATCATTGGATTTTTCTAACGTGAGCGCATACAGATTATTCAGTGTATTAAAAAGGAAGTGAGGATTAATTTGTTGTTGAAGCAACTTTAATTCGGTTTGCGTTTGTTGTTGGGCTATTTCACTCATTTGAGCGTGTTGCTGTTGTCGTTCAAAAGCTAGAATAATTGGCGTACTAACGGCTAAAAAAAAGAAAGTAAATTGATAATTATAACGATTGAAAATATTTTGATCACCGCCAGGTGTTAAGTTGGTTACAGTCGACGGTAAATCATTCAAAGGTAGTTGTAACAATATAAAAACCGACAATGGCGTATAGATAAGTAAGCAGGTTAATGAGGCCATCAGAAATGCCGGAATGCCTTGCTCTGTTAATATTTGTCTGATTAACACATAACGATTAAATAAATAAAGTGCCAACATCAGCAACGAAAATACGCAAAACTGCATTAAATAATAGATAAAACTACTAAAGTCAGTAACTATTTTATGAATATCAATGAGTAAATTAAATGGCTGATTTAGCATAGGCTCTAATACTGTATTGAATACGCCAGCCATAACCATTGCCCAGCCCGTTATTAGCAGAGTGACCATGCCATTTAAAGAAAATAGTGGCTGTAGCCAAGGGAGCACAAAATGTTCTTTTTTATTCATGTGTTGGTAAATTAACCAAGTGGCACTTGATACCATACAAAAAATCCAACATTGCACACTTAATAATTGCCACGCCTCATAACTAGAGGAGACAGTATTGAACAAAAGTAATAAGCATGGGTAGCCAATAAAGCCCATCAACCAAGATAATACCGATTTGATATTGGCCTTTTCGCTGGCAATTCTGTGAGCAATAAAAAAGGGGATACATTCAAATGCTAGTTGTAAGTTGATTAATAGGTAGTTAGCGCCTGTACCTAGTGTGCCGGAATTTAGTTGTAATGACAGAAACCTAATATGAGCTTCAAGCATAATTGCAGCAAATAAAGGTAAATATAAGAAGGCACTTGCCTTAAACCACTTAAAAAAATGTGTGTGCTGCATAATCAACTCCGATTTTCTTATTGTTATATTACGTTATTTTAGTATCGATGACTTTTTATCTTTGATGAAAGTAGGATTCTTTCTGATGAAACTCACTTAATGACTTTTATCATCTTAAAGATAAACTTGGTCATCGACTGATCGTACACATTTTCGTTTTTGTTTAAGCTAAAGATAATTAATTTCAAGGATCAGTATTATGCTTAAACTCACCCAAATCAATAAAACCTATGCTGATGGCACACGAGCATTACATGACGTGACTTTGACTATTCCAAGTGGAATGGTTGGATTACTAGGGCCGAATGGTGCAGGTAAGTCTAGTTTGATGCGGACTCTCGCCTGTTTGCAACAACCAGATACGGGCAGTATTGTTTTTGATGGTTTAGATGTCTTAGCACAACCACATGCGCTTCGTTTACAGCTAGGCTACTTACCGCAATCTTTTGGTGTGTATCCGAATATGAGCTGTCGCACTTTGTTACAGCATATTGCGGTATTGAAAGGTGTAGATAAAAGTGCGAGCCAAACTCAGATCGAACACTTATTAGAGGTAGTAAATTTGAGTTCGGTGGCTCATAAACGTGTAGTGAATTTTTCGGGTGGTATGCGCCAGCGCTTTGGCATTGCACAAGCACTATTGGGGGATCCTAAGTTAATTATTATGGATGAGCCAACAGCAGGGCTTGACCCAATGGAGCGTGAAAGTTTAAATCAATTATTAGTGAATATCAGTGACCAGAGGTTAGTGTTATTGTCTACTCATATAGTAGAAGACGTAGAGAACCTTTGCCATCATGTTGCTATTATCAATAAAGGCGCAGTAATTGAAAGTGGTAATGTTGAGCAGCTATTAGCGTCTTTAGAAAATAAAATTTGGCAAATTAATGCGTTAGCAGACTCTTTTCCTACAAAGCAAATATTAAGTAAAAGTTACCGATATGGTAAAAGCTCTTTTCGTGTTTATAGCGAAAAGAAACCCTCAGAAAATGCGACCCAAGTTAGCACAACACTTCAAGATAAATACTTTTATCAGTTGAATCAGCAAGGAGTTGCTTGATGCTAATTATCAATGAATTTCGATATGCGCTCCGCCAACCTTTAATTTGGCTTTGCATTGTGTTTTCTATGCTATTTGCTTATGTCTTATCTACTGGTATTACAGTTATTGATGTAAATATAACAAAGCAATTTCAATTAAAATTAATCACAATACAAATGATGTCTCTACCTCTTGTTATTGGAGTATTATCACCCTTGTTTTTTTTACGAGATCACCATGCCAATATGGATGAACTGATCTCTGTGACGCCTGTTAAACCCTTTTACAGAGGTTTGACCCGGGTTGTTGCCACTTTAGTTGCTAGTATAGGCATTGCCGTTGCTTGTATGGTTACAATGATGCTTGTTAATATTTTTTTACTTGGTTTACAAGCTAGTTTTTTCATTACTGTATTACTCAATTTCGCCTTCTTGGTGTTACCTAATTTGTTTTTTTTAATCGTTATTGGTTATTTAGTTTGTAAAAAATCGGCTAGCTCATTGCTTTGTTATGTCACCTTTGGTGTTATTTGGATTGGTTATATTCTGTTAGCTAGCATTACTGGAAACCCTGTTTTGGCAGGAAGCAGTATTGTTAGCCTATCATTTTATAATTTGTTTAAATTGATAGACCCTTTCGGATTTACCGCGTTAATTAGTCAGTTTTCAACGACAGATTGGTACATTAATTGGTTACTTATAGGTAATCGTTTAGTTGTGATGGTGATAAGTAGCTGGCTTTTGTTTTATGGCCTCACTTCACAATCAAAAAATGTCTCAAGTAAAACGTCCACTATAGCCACAAATAAACGTGCAAGTATTTTAGCTCGTTGGTTAAAAAAATCGTCAAATGTAAAGAGATATCAGCAAAAGTTAGCAGATGATATTACCAAGGTTGATTCATCCTTAATCAATTATCAGTCAGTTAGAATCAATAAAAATTCAATAAATGTTTTGTGTAGCCTTTATAAAACTAGTTTTAAGTTTTTACTGTTTAATCGCGTGACAATTGCCATTCTTTGTTTATGGCCGTTACTTATTTTTAACGAAGTGATGTCTTCAAGTGGCTATGCTGGCGCATTACTGAGTATGGATTACACCACTTTAGATGTAATTAACCGTTTTGCTTTTAATATGTTACCTGTCATGGGCACTTTTATGATGGTGTTATGGAGTTGGCAATTATGTACCTATGATCGCAATCTAAAAATTGCCGAAATGTTAGCAGCGACCCCAATTAAGAACTACCAAATGATTGTTGCTCAACTGCTGGTTTTAACTAGCATGCTAGTACTGTTTTTACTTTCTACCTTTTTAGGAGCGAGTATTGCCCAATGGCTCAGTCAAAGTGAGTATCAGGCGTCCACATATTTATTAGCTTTTTTACTGATTGCATTACCTACTATGCTTATCGGTTGGTGCTTTATTGGTATTTTTAACCTCTGTCGATCACCCCTTACCGCTGCGATTATTATCTCATTTATTTTACTCGCGAAATTTTCCCCTTTGATGACGGTATTGGGAATAACGCATACCTTTTTTAATATTGCTTGGGCTCCAATTCAAGAACCCGAACTATTTTGGGGATATCGTTCGAGTATGACTACTTACTGGCCTTATATGCAGGTTTGGCTAGTAGCAATGCTTACTTTTGTCGTTATAGCGATTATATGGAGCTATCGTGGTGTTGGCTTGAGTCGTTCGGGTGTAAAACGTCATCATAGTTGGTTGTTATTACCTGTAGGGGTATCAGCGGCACTGTTTATTCAATTACACTTACAACTTGTTGATGAAAAACCATTAACAAATTCTGATAAGCGTGAAGCATTTAAAGCTGAATACGAACATAACTATAGACAGTGGCAAAATATAATACAGCCTTCAGTTAAGCATATTGAGGCACACGTCGATTTTTATCCAAAGGCACAAAAAGCTAACTTTTCTTTAACTTACACTTTAAGTAATCATCATCACTCTGAAATCAAAAAAGTATTAATAGGTCGCGCTGGTTTTTATCACTGGACAGAGGTTAGCCTTGAAGGGGCAAATAGAGTGCAATTCGATCAAGCACTCAATCAAGCTGTGTTTGAATTTGAGCATGCAATGCAACCAGGAGAAGAGCGCACTTTATCGACTGAATTTACCTTTCAGCAGCCTGTGCTCTGGCCTGCAGGAGGTCATCAGTTCGTCACACCTGAGCTAAGCTATTTACGCGGTGTTCCTTTATTACCCACTATTGGTTATCAAGAAAGCTATGAATTACGTGATCGACAATTGCGCGCTGATTATCATTTAACGGTTAAAAAGGAGGAGCTGCCAACAAAGGTGTTTGCTTATGAGCAGACACGGCAAGGACGGTACGACTGGCTAACTGTTTCGAGTACGGTAACAACAGCAAAAGGTTATCAGGTGCTTAGCCAAGGAGAGTTAACGTCAAAAACAATAGCAAATGGCCGCAGTGTGTTTAAATTTAATAGCCAAAGTCCGTTTAGGGCAATACCAACGTGGTTAACTATGCCGTTTGAAGCTATTTCGATGCAACAAGGCCCGGTAAAGTTGCAAGTATTTACGCCTAACAAGGGAGACGCGGCTGAACTGAATTTAAAAGCTATGGCTGATACCCTCGAGTGGTTTGCTACTAATATCCGTCCTTATCGTGCTAAGCAGCTGAGCCTAGTTAATGTGCCGTGGATAGGTGCGACTGGTTATGCTTTGCCGCAAATTATGTTGATTCATAATAACGTTGGTTTTCGTGCATACCCTAGTAAAAACGCTGGTTTTGATCAGCGTTATCGACGTGCGGTTCATGAAACTGCACATCAATGGTTTGGTCATGATATTGGTAATGGGGTAAATAATGATCACGCTTTTTTAATTGAGTCGATGGCAAAATATATTGAACTGGTTTTATTGGAACAACATTATGGGAAAGATGCTGCAGATGCGTTAATTGCTTATGAGCAAATGCGGTATCAACAAAGTACCTTGACTGAAATTGGTAAAAGCGTTGCTTTAATTGATGCGACTCAAAGTTATGATCAATATTCACGTGCAACCTTAGTGTTTGCCAAATTACGCGAAACGGTAGGCGACAAAATTATTATTAGTGCATTGAAAGCATTATGGCAAACGCATGGCTATCCTAATTCGCCCGCAAATTCGATGGATTTTGTTAGGAGTCTTAAACAGGCGGTTATTACTAATGAAGGTTATAGCAAAAACAATCCGACAATAACCTTAATTGATGAGTTGTTTTTAAAGCCAGAAACACATGTTTTATAATTTGGAAATCACCAGCAACTTTAAAATAATTTTCAATACTGCATCATAACTTGGAAAAACTTGTTGAAAAAGAGTAAGGCTATGCGATGAAGGTATAGAACAACCTGGTTATTATTATCCTCATGAAAAGTTATATCGAATGATTTATATGGAAGACTTGTTTGCTAACCTTCTTGAAATATATAACTATAGTTAGGCATTAACTTATGCAACTGGCGCTTATTGATTTAAGTGGTTAGTTAATTTTTAGGTAAAACACATAAAAGAACGCCTGAACTTATCAAATAGTTCAGGCATTTTACTTGTAGAGATAGCTTATTAACTTTCTCTGATAATGTAATCAAACGCTGATAATGATGCTTTGGCACCTTCACCCATAGCAATGATGATTTGTTTATAAGGAACCGTTGTTACATCACCGGCAGCAAATATTCCAGGGGTTGTTGTTTGGCATTTCTCGTCAATAATTACTTCACCATGTTGGGTTAATTCAACAACATCTTTGACGAAACCACTATTGGGCAATAAACCAATCTGTACAAAAATACCTGAGAGTTCCTGCTGCTTAATATCGCCAGTTAATCGGTCTTCGTAAGCAAGAGCTACAACTTTACCATTTTCTGCAATAACCTCTTTAGTGGCTGCATTTTTGATTATGGTAATTTTCTCATGTGCTTGCGCTTTTTCGACTAACACTTGATCTGCTTTTAGTTCAGGTAAAAATTCAAATACGGTTACGTGGTTAACCATGCCGGCTAAATCAAGGGCGGCTTCAATACCTGAGTTACCCCCGCCAACAACGGCTACGTCTTTTCCTTTGAAAAAAGGGCCATCGCAATGAGGACAATAAGCGACACCTGCGCCAACATTTTCTTTCTCACCTGGTACGCCAAGCTCACGCCATTTTGCGCCTGTGGCTAAAATAATCGTTTTCGTTTCAATTATTTCGCCGCTTGAAAGGTGTAATTTATGTGGTAATTCGCTGCTGGGATCACCTTTCTCAATGAGATCAACACGTAAAAATTCTTTTAGGGTTACTTCATAGTCATTTAAATGCGCTTGCATGTTACCGGTTAACTCAGATCCTGTGGTTTTTGGTACTGAAATTAAATTTTCGATACCAACAGTATCTTTTACTTGGCCACCAATACGATCTGCAATCATAGTGACATTTAACCCTTTGCGTGCAGAATAAATTGCCGCTGCAATACCCGCAGGTCCGCCACCAATGACAGTAACATCTTGTAAAGGTAATTTTTCAATATCGTTACCACTAACAATGTCAGGGTAGTGTTGTATGAGCTTATCAACGAGCTGAGCGGTATCAATTTTACCGTTAGCAAACAATTCGCCATTTAGATAAACACTGGGTACACCTTGAATGTTACGTTCACTCACAAGATCTTGAAATAATCCACCATCAATCATTTCGCTACTAATGTTTGGATTTAATAGGGCAAATTGATTTAGCGACTGCACTACGTCAGGACAGTTATGACAACTTAATGAAATAAACACTTCAAAATGTAAAGGTGCAGTAATTTTTTTGACCATGTTAGCCAAAGTTTTATCTAGTTTTAATTCAGTACCTGAAGAATGCAATATCGCTAAAATTAATGAATTAAATTCATGTCCACTAGGTATTCCTGAAAAATGGATGCCGTTGTTCTTTCCTGCTACTTCTAAATAAAAAGTAATCGGACTACGTAAATTATCATCACGCTCAATGAGACTTAAATTGTCTGATACTGAGCATAACTCTGTTAAAAATTGGATTAACTCTTGACGTTTTTCGTGCTCACCAGTTTGTAGAACTAGTGCCACCTTGTTAGTCATATTTTGAGTATATGTTTTTAATGCGTTTAAAATATCGTTGCTTAACATAGTATTACCTTATTACTGCAATCTGGTAAAAAAGGCGAGAAAAGGTCATCCTAGTCCTCGCCAATAAAGGGAGATTTTTAAGGGGGTTGCTTAGATTTTTCCAACTAAGTCTAAGCTTGGAGTTAGTGTGGCTTCACCTTGTTCCCAAGCTGCTGGACATACTTCACCGTCATTTTCACGAACATATTGTGCCGCTTTAACGTTACGAACCATGTCTTTTGCACTTCGACCAATACCACCTGCATGGATGTGAGCTACTTGGATAACACCATCCGGGTCTGCTAAAAATGTACCACGGTGCGCCATATGATCTTCTTCAATCATTACATCAAATCCGCGTGTAATATGTCCTGTTTGGTCACCAAGCATTGGAAATTTAATTTTACCAATGGCTGCTGACGAGTCATGCCATGCTTTGTGAGAAAAGTGAGTGTCAGTTGATACAGCGTACACTTCAACACCTAATTTTTGTAATTCGTCATATTGATTGGCCATATCTTCTAATTCAGTTGGACAAACAAAAGTGAAGTCAGCAGGGTAGAATAAAAAGATTGACCATTTACCTTTAACACTGTCAGAAGTCACTTCTACAAATTCGCCGTTATGGAATGCTTGAGCTTTAAATTCTGGGATTAATTTGCCTATTTGAGCCATGTGTATTTCCTCTTTTTTTAAATGTAAAACATAAAATGTTTGGGTTATAAAAGCGTGTTTGCTTTCGATGGATGTATAGTAGATTGAACTCGTTGATAGGTAAATTTGATTAAATTGATTTTAATGTTCTGTAAAATTGAATTATAATAATTGGGTTATTTGACGTTTTTACTCTGAGTATCCTATTTATGATTTCATTAAAACAATTGCACTATGCACTAGCGATTGAAAAAACATTACATTTTAAGAAAGCAGCAGAAGCTTGTAATGTTTCGCAATCAGCCTTAAGTACCGCTATTCACGAGCTAGAAAAGCAGCTTGGGGTAACAATCTTTGAGCGTAACAATAAGCAAGTATTAGTTACCAATAAAGGACAACTCATTTTAAGTAAAGCTAAACGAATTAAATTAGAGTTAGATGAATTGATGCAGTTAGCTAAATCTAATATGCAACCGTTTTCAAGTGCTATGACGATTGGTGTTATTCCAACCATAGGGCCTTACTTATTACCTAAAGTATTACCAGAATTACGTAAACAATACCCTGAATTCAAATTGAAAATTATTGAAGAACAGTCGCACGTATTAGTTGATATGGTTAGAAATGGTGATATAGACGCAGCAATACTGGCATTACCTTTTCCGATTGAAGGCTTGATGAGTTTTGAGTTTTGGCAAGAAGACTTTTATTGGGTTAGTCATAAAGATGAATGCCCAAGTCAAATGCAAGAAATTACAACAGAACAATTGAAAACCGAGAAGCTAATGTTGTTAAAAGAAGGTCATTGTTTAAAAGATCATGCTTTAGCTGCTTGTAGTTTAGAAAATAACAAACAAGAGTCTGATTTTGACTCAGCAAGTTTACACACCTTAATACAAATGGTTGCAGGTAAATTAGGTACTACATTGGTACCGCAAATGGCGTTAGATCAGCTGATCTTTAACGAGTCTGAATTACGAGCGATTCATTTGAATGAGCCTGGACCACACCGTAAAATATCATTAATCATACGGCCAAACTATGTACGTACTGATGAAATTACTATCTTAAAAACTATTTTCAATCAAGAGTTATCAAAAAAATGTAGGGTAAGCGATTAATATAAAGTTTTATTTGTAGTTCTATTTTTTAGAATGTTGTTTTTATTTTTTATTGATATTCAAAATTAATTAAATAGGTAAGAATAAATGCGTATTCAAATATAAGGATGAACAAATGAAAAAGATAATTAATCAATTAAAAGTGGTTTTTAATACGAATAAGCAATGTGCATTAGAATGTAACTATGCGAATAATTACTATGGTGACCAATATTGTCAGGTTAAAGTTACCGTTAAAGATTAACAATGTATGCATAACATGGGATATTTCAAACAATTTCTTTAATAGATACAAAAGGAAATAAGGTGGCGGTTAAAGCCGGTTACCAGCACGAAAAATCACAAGTTTTTGATTATAAAAGCGTTCATAATATGTAGAATATTAGTAATATATTTTACATATTATGAATACAGTTATTAGTGCAGAAAGGTTGTTAATACAGAATTACTTAGGTATTTTTTCATGACTAACCTGTCAGTTCATATCTGTTTTAGCATCCTCTGCTTTTTTGATGCGACGATTATTGTCAAAAAACCATTGTGTGACATAATTCGGATAATTAACTTTGTTATTAACAAAGTAACCTGTGTTAGCTCCATTTTTGCTAGGCCATTTATGTCCCATCCCATTAACCACTATTTTTGAAACACGTGGGCCAATTGAATCCGAAAAAATCACATTAGTACCGTCTGTTGATATAGGGATTGCGGAACTTTTATGCGCAGCGCCATATACATTAGCCATAATAGCTGCACCATGCTCATTAAAGTTAGGCGCGACAGTTGTGTCAGCACTTCCATGGATTGTTGAGTAAATTTGGGTTGCAAAATTAGGAGAGTATTTTCCCGCCATATCTTGACATGATTTCGCTTGTTTTATATTTGAATAATGAGAAGGCACGTTAGCGTATTGCGTGGCTGTAGTACCTAATCCAGGTCCTGAGGCTGAACCAACACCAGAAAATATGTCTGGCGCTAGGCAAGCGATTACATTGACTTGACCACCACCTGATGAAAACCCAGTAATATAAACTTGGTCCGGATCAATATTTAATTCTGGGCGTTTTATTAGTTCAAGAGCCAACTGAATAATGTCATTATTATATTTATTTAAACGTGTGTGATCACTTCCATAGTAGTCCCAGCAATCTATAGAAAATGCCCCTCTATCTGGAACATCAGGTAGAGCGACAACCATACCAAATTTATCCGCCACTTGAGACCAGCCTGCATGCTCTTTCATATTTGTATTGCTCATCAAACATCCATGCAAGTTGATCATTAGCGCTCGCTTATTGTTTATCAAGGGCGTGGTGGTTGGTTGGTATATGTGTACAGAATCCATTCCAGACAAGTTATCTTCTGTTGTCCAATTATCAGCATGTGATTGAAAACAAATTGAAATTAAAGACGAAAATAGAATAACACTAGAGATGATGAAATGAGCTGATATTGTTGTTTTTTTTATCATTGGGTATTTACACTTATAGTAATAGTTTAGTGAATTATTTGATGTCTTTATTATCAGGAAATTTATTAAATAAAACTTGCTACTTTTAACGTAGATCAAGGATGTATTTTTAAGATGACTACGTGATAAATCAAGTAACTTATTTACACCTGAGTGTTGCATTTTTTTCAACAGGCAGACGATAGCTTTTATGTTTAATTTCTGTGCCGTTTAAATTAAAGATATACGTATCAATATTAAGATTTTGTTTAGTTAAGTTGATAGATACAACAATAATTTTTTTCTGCTTAGTTGTTGAACTTAGCGGACACCAGTCAAGCCAATCAATATCATTTCTCGTTTATATAAAGGTTACTTTAAAGAGGAAGTAATACCTAATAAAAATAATATTTCTATAATATTTAATCCCTTAAAAAGATAAAACAATGAAAAATCCCTTTGTTTAAATGGCTTTGAGGAGTGTTGATTAAAATTGAACAGCTTGTTGTTTATAAGTTACTTGAGCGTTTTATCATAACGCTGTAAAAATTATCCATTCTTATAATAAAAATAATTTTCGTAATGGATGCATAAATGCTAGCAAATGACGTTATTTCAAAATCACGAATTGATAAATTTTTTATCAATAGTAAAACTCACACCAATGAAAAAGTTTTGAATATAGCAAGAGCATCTGATTCAGGTATTGATGATAAAACTCAAGGTGTGCTTAATTTCATTCACTCATTACCACCTGCATATAAATTAGAATTAGAAGTTGTTAGAAAAAATAGACAAAATCCTTATGGTCATGATCTCGTTGATGATGTCACTAAACTTGATTTAACCATTCCATGTAAAAGTCATGAATTAGCAGTAAGAGTTTATCGGCCACAAAATATGCCTAATGAAACCTTACCGGCCTTAATCTACTTTCACGGGGGAGGGTTTGTTTTAGGGGATATCGAAAGTTACGATAAAATGCTCGCGCAACTCTGTAGTCAATCACATATTGTTATTATTTCTGTAGCTTATCGTTTAGCGCCTGAAACTATGTTTCCTGGTGCTGTAGATGACGTGCAAGAATCGACAGATTGGATAGCAAAAAATGCAACCTTTTTCAATATTGATCCTACACGCTTAGCCCTTGGAGGAGACAGTGCTGGCGCCAATCTCGCGACAGTCTATTGTCATTTAAACAAAGCAAGAACAGACTTTACGCCTTTTTTTCAATTATTAATTTATCCATCCATTATTGGTAATGAAAAATCAGAGAGCCGTGAGTTATTTTCTGAAAATTTGTTACTGACTAAAAATTTACTTCAATGGTTCCACCAATCTTATATTAGTGAAAAGGAAGAAAATGACCCTCGCTTTAATGTCATGAATTTTGATGATTTTACTAATTTACCACCAGCATTTGTTTTGACATGTGGCTTTGACCCTCTCAGAGATGAAGGTCAAATGTATGTAAACAAGCTTAAAGACAGCGGCGTAATAGTTAAACATTCTTGCTACAGTGATATGTTTCACGGTTTTATAAATTATGGCGTACTTCAACAAGCAAGAGATGCAGTATCTGAATGTGCAATGATTCTTCAAGGAGTGATGAATCTGAAATAACAAACGGAGATTTACAACATAATTATAACTATACAATCGGGGAATAAAATGAAAACGACTCCATTTTCAACAACACGTAAATTACTCGCTATTTCTATTTCATTAGCGTTAAGTCATCTCGCCTACGCAGAAGAGCTTGAGGCGGCTGAAGAAAAAGTAGAACAAATTCAAATTACCGGGTCATACATAAAAAGAACATCAGTAGATGCCGCAGAGCCTGTTCAGGTATTGGATCATAATTTTATTCAATCGACTGGGGCAACCACAGTCTCTGAGCTTATAGGGAAGTTGGCGATATCTTCAGGAGCTGAAAACCAAGCAGATTCTTTTTCACAAGCGGCCACTCAAGGTACTGGTAATGTTAATTTACGTGGATTAGGCTTAAGTTCAACACTTGTATTAATTAATGGACGTCGTCAAACTATTTCAGGTGCATTGAGCAATGATGGTAGCGTATTTGTTGATACTAGCCATATTCCTATTGATGCAATAGAGCAAGTAGAAGTATTAAAAGAGGGGGCTGCATCTACTTATGGCTCAGACGCTATTGCCGGTGTTGTTAACTTTATACTACGTAAAGACTTTGAAGGCTTAGAGCTTAACGCAAGTATTAGTAAAGCCGCTAATAGCAGTCAAAAAGATACTGACGTAGGTTTTTTATGGGGTGCTGAGTTTGACAACACTTTTATCACCGTTTCAGGTCATTACTTAGATAGAACACCATTAACAATTGCCGACCGACCAGAGTTAGGTGATATTGCCTATAGTGGTTTAGGGAATTCTTTTCTTCTGCTTAATAGCAGCCCTATAGAAGTTACTGATGGTCCGTATGCAGGCACTTATGCTCCTTATGAAAATGTAGCTGATCCAACATGTTTAGATAACAGCCTGGGTATGCTAATTCCTCAAGCAAATGGTGCTCGTTGTGGCTTTAATTTTGGTCCACTGTACAACTTAGTTAATACTGAAACGCGTACGCAACTATATTCTAATATAAATCATCTTTTCGATAATGGTAACGCACTAACTGCTGATATAAGTTGGAGTTCTAATGAAGTAAAAGATAACCCGCAATCACCTAGTTATCCTGACTTAACCTTTCCATATATTGCTCCAGGTGCTTCGGGTAATCCCTTTGGCGTTGGCGTAGTTTGGTTAGGTCGACCATTAGGTGCAGCCTATGAACCGGCCTTATCACCTCGTCAAAATGATACCTTCCGAACCTCTCTTAATTTGCTAGGCACCTTAGATAATGGTTGGGGGTGGGATACCGCGTTAACGTATAGTAAAAATACTTACACCCAAAACCAACAAGATCAATTAAAATCTAGACTCTCTGCTGCATTAGCAGGTGTTGGTGGTCCGAACAATGATGAACTATTTAATCCTTTTGACCGTTCTGATCTTAGTCAATCAGTTATAGATGATTTTACCTATATGACTGAATCAGAGAAAACCACTGATTTATTGGTCTTAGATGCTGTCATTGATGGCGAATTATATGAATTACCTGCTGGTACAGTAGGCTTTGCTGCTGGCATTCAAGTGCGAAACGAAAGCTTTAAAGTTGAAACAGATGATGTTTTTGAAATTAAATTTGATGCAGAAGGTAATCCGATTCCTGTTGATTTGATCTTTTTACAGGGGTTATCAGAAGTAGATGAAGATAGAACATCGTTTGCACTGTTTGCTGAAAGTGTTATTCCTGTATCAGATGATATTGAAATTAAAGCGGCATTACGTTATGAAAAGTTAGAAAATGATTCAAGCATTGACCCTAAAATAGCAGTGCGCTGGCAAATATCTGATGCATTTATTATGCGTGCTTCTGCAAGTACTGCATTTAGAGAGGCTTCATTATCACAACAATATGCTTCATCGGCAGTTATCACTAGTATTACCGATTATGATATGGATGGCGTAGCAAAATCTCCTGCTTTTGTTGGTGTTATTGCCACAGGTAACGATGAGTTAAAACCTGAACAATCTGAAAACTATAATATAGGTTTAATTTACAAACCTAGCGCAGATTTAGATTTTAAATTGGATTACTGGCGCGTTAACTACACAGATATGATCACTGTAGAAAATGCTCAAGGTAAGCTAATAGATGATCCTAATGGCGCTGACATTATTCGTTCGGATGCTGGCTTTTTATCTTCTGTTAAGGTTAATTACTTTAATTCTTCAGCGGTAAATGTTGAAGGGGTAGATTTTGAATCAATGTGGAAAATATCAGAGCAGTTTAATTTAACCTTTAACGCCTCACACTTTATTTCATACGAACTTACCAAAGATAACGGCGAAGTTGTAGAAGCGGCTGGCTCATTTAATATTAATAACTTTGCCCGTTCAATGCCTGAAACAAAAGGATCTTTAAATTTCAATTGGGTGGGCGAAACTCAAAGAGCGTCGTTGAATGTGAACTATGTTTCAAGTTATGAAACAGGTGTTGATGTGTCGGCGTTACCTGATGAAAGTTCAACAATAGATGCTTTTACTACTGTTGATGCTCAATATTCAGCTAACTTCGGTATGACAGAAGATAGCGAGGCAATTTTAACTTTAGGTATTAAAAACTTGTTCGATGAAATGCCGCCTCGGGCATATATTGCAGCTGGTAGTTTAAGCTATGATCCTAAGCAGCATAACCCGCTAGGTCGTGTACTTTACGCTAAAGTAAAATTCGCATTTTAGGCTAACTTACCCCATAAAAAATATAAAGAGGGAGCTTCTCCCTCTTTAATAATAAGGAAGAAAATATGTCCTTTGTTTTTAATACAACTAAATCTATAGTTAATGCTCCTGATTCAACCTCTGAGTTAGGTCATTATTGTCAATCACTGAGTATTAAAAAAGCAATCTTAGTTACAGATCCTGGCATTGTGAAACTAGGTTTGCATGAAAAAATAATCGCAAGCTTAAAACATTATAAAATTGATTTTATTGTGTTTAGTGATGTTGAAGTGGATCCTCCTATTGATATTATTGAGCGCGCAATCTCGTTTGCATCAAGTCATGCTATTGATGGCGTTATAGGGCTCGGTGGAGGTAGTTCACTTGATACTGCTAAGTTAATATCAGCATTAGCTTATTCTAAACAAACAATCACAGATGCTTTTGGTATTGATAAATTGCTAAATTCAAGATTGCCATTAATTCAAATACCTACTACTGCGGGAACGGGATCAGAAGTTACACCTATTTCAATAGTAACAACGGGTGAAGCAACCAAAATGGGTATAGTCTCGGATGTTTTATTACCAGATATTGCATTGCTAGATTCAACATTAACATTAAAGCTCCCTGCGCATATCACTGCTGCAACTGGTATTGATGCGATGGTACATGCCATAGAGTCTTACACAAGTCATATTAAGAAAAATATATATTCTGATATGCTTGCTATTCAAGCATTAAAATTAATATCAAAAAATATCCAAACAGCGGTACACCAAGGGGATAACCTAGAAGCGCGCAGTAATATGATGCTAGGTGCAACGCTTGCAGGGCAAGCTTTTGCTAACGCACCTGTTGCTGCCGTACATGCACTCGCTTATCCATTAGGGGGGCACTATCACATACCTCATGGGCTGAGTAATTCTTTAGTTTTACCTCATGTTATGCGCTTTAACCTTTCATCTGCGGCAACGTTATATGCGGAGTTAGCTGAGTTTATTATTCCTGAAAAATGCGCCTCACTAACAGAGCCGAAAGATAAAGCGGAAGAATTAATTCAATATTTAGAATATTTGATTGATGATTTAGGATTACCTAGCCAATTAAGAGATGCAGGTGTAAATGAAAGCAGTTTACCTATGTTAGCAAATGATGCTATACAGCAACAACGGCTTCTTATAAATAATCCTAGGCCTATGAATGAAGAAGATATTTTAGCTATTTATCAAGTCGCATTTTAATGAACTTAGATAATAAAAGAGAAATAAAAATGGATGAAAAAATCATCAAACCCAATTTAACAAGTAATCATTCATCAAAACAAAATATATATGCCGTTTACCTTATCTTTATTTTATTACTGGCTTATACATTTTCGTTTATTGATAGACAAATTCTTAGTCTTTTAGTTGAACCAATGAAAAGAGATTTGGATATTACAGATACACAAATGAGCTTATTACAAGGCCTGTCTTTTGCAATCTTTTATACCTTGATGGGGTTACCATTGGGTCGTTTAGCTGATAGTAAAAGTCGAAGAGGACTAATCGCGGGTTCTATTTTTCTTTGGAGTCTAATGACAGCGGCTTGTGGTCTTGCTAAAAGTTATTGGTATCTATTTTTTGCCCGTATGGGCGTTGGCGTTGGTGAAGCCGGATTATCTCCTGCCGCATACTCATTGATTGCCGATAGTGTAGAGAAAAAACACTTAGCTAAAGCTATCAGTATTTATACTATGGGTATTTATTTTGGTGGTGGGATGGCGCTCATAGTCGGAGGTATGGTTATTCAATGGGCAGCTGAGTTTTCAACTATTGATTTACCTATTATTGGTGAAATATACGCTTGGCAAGCTGTATTTCTCGCTGTAGGTTTACCCGGTTTACTCTTAGTACCTTTGTTGTTTACTTTGAGGGAGCCTCAACGTACACAAACTCAATCTCAAGCTAAAATGGTATCGGTTTCTGAAGTTGTCGATTATTTTAAGCAAAATAAAAAAACGGTTTTGATGCATAATTTCGGAGCGGCCCTTGCTTCGGTAGCGGGTTATGGCACTTTGGCGTGGGCGCCTAGTTATCTCATTCGTGTTCATGGTATGACTGGTGGTGAAGTAGGGTTGGCATTTGGTTTAATCGTCTTGTTTTGTGGCGCTGGAGGGGTTATTACTGGCGGAGCTATTGCTGACAGGCTTTTCAAAAAAGGTAAAATGGATGCTAAAATACGTGTTGCAATGTGGGCTATGGTTATTGGTATTATTCCAACCCTTATATACCCTATAGCGCCTAATTTAACTGTAGTATTAGTTTTTTTGGCTATTTCAACATTCTTCGCTAATTTCATGATGGGTCTTGGTCCTGCAGCTATTCAAGAGGTTGTTCCTAGTACAATGCGAGGGCAATTTAGTGCGTTATACTTGTTTATTGTTAACTTAATTGGGTTAGGTCTTGGTCCTACGCTTGTAGCATTATCGACAGATTATATATTTGGGGCCCCGGAAGATGTCGGCTATTCATTATTATTTGTCACAAGCATTGCTATGGCGGGGTCAGCATTGTTGCTGGGTTTATGTTTACCTCATTATCGCAATACGATTAAATCGTTAGAAGAAACAACCCAAAGCTAGGCAGTTATTTTCATATCGCTATTAAATTTAGTTATTCATAATGGCGATTTTTTTTATTAAATTTGAATGGAGCGAAAATGCTTGTTTTAAACGATCCTTCGTTACTAAAAAAACAACTTTTTATTAATGGAGAGTGGGTCGATGGTGACTCAGGTGAAACCTTAAACGTTACTAACCCTGCAACGGGGGAATTATTATGCCAGCTATCGAGTGGTGGGAAAAATGAGACTCGCTATGCCATCACATGTGCTAAAAATGCGATGGCAAATTGGCAATTATTAACCGCAAAAGAGAGGTCGGTGATATTAAAACGCTGGTATGAACTCATTAATGAAAACCTTGATGACTTAGCTAAAATACTTACAGCAGAACAAGGGAAGCCATTTGAGGAAGCAAAAGGAGAGATACGTTACGGTGCTTCATATATAGAATGGTTCGCAGAAGAAGCTAAACGAATATATGGAGATATAATTCCAAGTAATAATGCTAAGCAACGATTGTTAACCATTAAACAACCTATTGGTGTTGTTGCTGCCATTACCCCGTGGAACTTTCCTAATGCTATGATCACTCGTAAGGTAGCTCCAGCACTGGCCGCAGGTTGTGCTGTTATTGTAAAACCTGCTGAATCTACTCCGCTAAGTGCTTTAGCGTTGGCTGTCTTGGCGGAAAGGGCTGGAATACCCAAAGGCATTTTGTCTATTGTTGTAGGCCTTGACGCTAAAGAAATAGGTAAAGAATTAACTGACAATGCGATAGTACGTAAACTTTCTTTCACAGGTTCAACTAAGGTTGGAAAACTATTAATTAAGCAATGTGCGGATACCGTTAAAAAAACCTCGATGGAGCTTGGTGGTAATGCGCCTTTTATTGTTTTTGAAGATGCGGATATAGGGCAGGCAGTTGAAGGTGCGATTGCGTCGAAGTTTAGAAATGCAGGACAAACCTGCGTTTGTGCTAATCGATTTCTTGTTCACCGCAGTATTTATCAAGAGTTTGCTGATTTATTTGTTGCCCAAAGTAAAAAGTTAATCGTTGGAAATGGCATGGATGAAGGTGTTTCTATTGGTCCACTAATAAATGCAAGTGCCATTAAAAATATTGATGAAATGGTTCAAGAGGCAGAACAGCAGGGTGCAAAAATATTATTAGGTGGGCGAAATGCTGATTTAAAAGAATGTTTTTACCCTCCCACTATTTTAATAGACGTTACTCCCGAAATGCGATTGTTTAAAGAGGAAATTTTTGGTCCTGTAGCTCCTATCATACCTTTTGATACAGAAGAACAAGCACTTGAATTAGCCAATGCAACTGAAGCGGGGTTAGCCTCTTATTTATATACACAAAATTATTCAAGAATATGGCGCTTCTCTGAACAATTAGAAAATGGAATCGTGGGAATTAATGAAGGCATTATTTCTACGGAAGTTGCTCCTTTTGGTGGAATTAAACAATCAGGTAATGGTCGTGAAGGTTCTAAATACGGTATTGAAGATTATATTGAAATTAAATATCTGTGTATGGGAGGGATTGAAAACTAAGTTTTCTCATAAAATAGGTTATGGGAAAGTTAAGGAATGCAAATAAGGTTAGTATAATGGGAATATTATAACTTCCTCAGTTGAAGTTTATTTTCAATTTCCCATTGTTGTTGTGCTTGAGCCGATTCTTTTATAATCCAATCTCTAAAAAAGGTGATGGATTGATTGTTTTGGTATTTTTCAGGGCATACAAAGTAATAAGATTCTTGTTTTAGCATCATATATTCATGAGCTAGAACAAGTTTCCCTTCTTTAATTAATGGATCCGCAAGTGGGCGGTACATAGGGATAATGCCTAATCCATCAACAGCGGCTTGCGTAGCGACAGTAACATTATCAAAAATAATATCTCTTTTCTTGGTTTTTAGTGTCGGTGTATTTGTTCCTGACAACCACTGGCTCCATAAATTAGATAAATGACTATAATGCAACCAATTATAGTCAGCTAATATTGACGTATTAGTATTGTTGTGTACTTTGTCTAAGAGTGTTGGAGAGCATACTGGTTGTACATAGATATCGATTATTTTATCGCTATGGCAATCAAGCCAATTGCCATTACCTAAGCGAATCGCCGCATCCATATCTCCACTTAAGAAGTCTACAGAGTCTTGACCGGTATCCAATGTGTTAGTGAAAAAGGAAAGAATTAAATCAGGATGAATTTGTTCAAATTTACACAGGCGATTCATTAACCAAGTTGAATTCATGGTAGCAGATATGCCTAATTTAAGTGTTAATTCCTCAGTGTTATGGTGTAATTTATTGGTTGCTACTTTTAAATCTGCAAATATATTTGATATGGCATTAGCGTAAGAGACACCTTGTTCTGTCAGCGCTAAACCTACTTTGTGACGTTCGAATAATTCAAAACCAAAATGTTCTTCTAAATTTTTAATTTGTCTACTAACTGCCGAGCGTGTGATGAATAATTCATCGGCGGCTTTGGTAAAGCTTAATAAGCGCGATGCGACAAGGAAAACTCTAAGAGTGTTTAGAGGCGGTAAACGTTGGGGCATAAAATTACCTACCAGTTAGATGAATTTCAAATAATTAACCTACATGCTTTTTAGTAGGTTTTTTTAATCACTATATGTCAAATTTAATTCCATTATAGAATCCTAATATATCATATCTGTAGATACAAGAGTTCAAGAAGATTTAGCTTACTAATTTAAGATTTTTGGTTTTTTATACTCGAACAGAAAGCGTCATTCTGATAAGCCTAATAGCAAAAACGGATTCAGAAAAAGCAAGTTTGAGGGAACCATCATCTAGTAAGTTTTATGAACATAAATTTAAATAAGTATGGGATATTCATTCAAAAATGATATACGCAAAACCTGCTGTGCTATATGTTAGACATTTGAGTAATCAATGATTGTTAAATTATGACATTAAAAGTGGATTTGAGACGTTTTTTAGACGGAGAGGGTCAAGTACTGGAGCTTACTGAACAGGCGAAAATGGTGTTTGAATTTATAACAAAGATAGTGTTATCTGTTTCTCAGAATATAGAACAACCAGTCATTTATGTTGATGTGAAATGTAATAGCCGAGCGAAGAGCCTTGTTTGCCAAGGTCATATTGAGGCAAAAGGCACAAGCACAGGTTTAATTGAATGGTATTGTGACACTTGTGAAGCTTCTGGAGAGGTCTCTAATTGGCAAGCAAGCATATGGGATAGACAAAAACAAACTATTCACTAGGTGAGGGTAATATTGGATTGTTAGTTAGTTGATTCATGCATAGTAACAAGGGACTTTGATCAGTGTTTACCAATGAGCACAATCCAAAAGTCTAAAACTGTGTTGGCCCTGTAAGGTTTTCCTTATAGGGCCAACATAGGGGCTAAATTTCAAAGCTATTATCTTCTATTAACATCATTTTTAGAGGATTACTTTTAGCTTACTATTATTTAGTTATCCTGTATTGCGTAAACCTGTGGCTATACCTGTCATGCTCACCATAAGTAATTGTTCACATAACGGATGTTCCGGTTGTTTACGTAATCGTTTGAGTGCTTCTATCTGTAATAGGTGCAATGGTAACAAATACGGTTGTCTTAATTGGAATGAGATTAAATTCCAAGGATCACTTTCTAATGATTCTGTTTGACCTAAAAGTTTTAAAATCGTTGTTTTATCCGTTGCTAGTTGAGCTCTCAAACCATCACCTAATGCTTGTAGGCGGGGCTCAACCAAACTTTGATCATACATTGCAGATATTTGACTGTCTGATTTTAAATACACCATTTCAGTTAATGAAATACGTGCTCTAAAGTATGGCCAATTCTCTAACATGTCTTCAATAGTGTGACTTTGTGTTGGCACTACTTCTGCTATTGCTTGTCCAGAACCTAGCCAACTAGGAACCACTAATCGATTTTGACTCCAAGCGAATATCCATGGAATTGCGCGTAACGATTCTATACCCCCGTCAGATTTACGTTTGCTAGGTCTTGACCCTAAAGGTAACGAGGAAAGTTCTTGCTCAGGCGTTGCTTGCCTAAAATAAGTGACAAAGTCGTCTTGCTCACATACATAACTGCGATAAATATCACAACTTCGTTTAGCCATTTCATTCATGATTTTACGCCAAGCAGGCTTCGGCGCTGGCTGAGGTTTCACTAAGCTGGCAATAATGGCGCTTGCGTACAGGTGCAAACTACGTACAGCTAAATTAGGTAAACCAAATTTAAAGCGAATCGTTTCGCCTTGTTCGGTGACACGTAATCCACCTTCAAGTGTCCCAGGAGGCTGTGAAGCTATTGCAGCATGTGCAGGTCCGCCCCCTCTACCAATAGTTCCACCGCGACCATGGAAAAGTTTTAAGGTGATTTTATGACCTTTAGCCACGGCAACGAGCGCTTCTTGTGCCTGATATTGTGCCCAAGCAGCTGCAAGAACACCAGCATCTTTCGCTGAGTCGCTATAGCCAATCATTACATGTTGAGATCCATGGCTACGTTGAACATAAGTTTTATCTTCGAGTAAAACATTAATTACTTGTGCAGCATTATTCAGATCGTCAAGAGTTTCAAATAATGGCGCTATTGGCATGTCCCAAGTGATACCTGTTGCTTTCATTAAAAGGTTAACTGCAAGAACATCACTTTGATGACTTGCCATGGAAATAACATAAATACCTAATACTTCTTTTGGTTGTTCAGCAATGAATTTAAAGGTGTCTAAAACTTCTTGAGTTTGTTCAGACCATTTGGCTTTAGGTAATAAAGGGCGAGGGTTGCTGATTTCTTGTTGGAGAAACTCACATCGTTTTTCTTCATTCCAAGACAAATAATCACCTAAACCAAGGGCTTTCACAATTTCAGCAATGGTTTGATCATGGCACTCACTATGTTGACGTATGTCTAATTTTACCAATGAAATACCAAAGCAATGTATTTTACGAATAATATCAAGCAGTAGAGAATTAGCGCTTCGAGTGAGCCCCGCTTCAAGCAGGTTTTCACGACAAAGATATAATGGTGATAGCAACTCTTCAGGACTAGAAATCACGCCCTTTGTGTTATTAACTTTTAGTGAGGCAATACTTTGTTCAAGTTTTTTGATGGTTTTCTTGAGTAGGTGTCGATAAGGCCCTATGTTGTTTGTATCTTCCCCAATTAATGCATCACTTGCTTTATGCATAGATAACTCTAAGTAAAGGTTGTTAAAATCAATTAAGTAGAGTTCCGCGGCAAGGAGACGTGCCTGAATAATCGCTTTTTCACTTAGATTTGCGGTGACAAAAGGGTTACCGTCACGGTCACCTGCCATCCAACTAGCCATAGTCATAGGTGTTGCATCTAAGGGTAAGGAGCGGTTTGTTACTTCTTGACAAAGTTGATCAAGTTCTCGAACAAACTTGGGGACTGCTGTCCACAAACTATCGCTAATTGCGTTTAAACCCCAACGTGATTCGTCTAATGGGGTTGGCCGTTGGCTTCTGATTTCTTTGGTACTCCAAGCCTGTTCAATTAATTCTTCGATTCGCCCGTTTAATGCGGAGCCTGAAATTTCGAGTTGCTCGGCCATCTCATGATATTTGTGAATAAAAGTACGACGATTTACTTCCGTAGGATGGGCGGTGAGTACCAGTTCAATGTGTAATTGATTTATTGCGGCGTAAATTTTTTCTGCCTTAACATCACAGAGTTCATCTTTTAATGATTCTAGTGGGTGGGGCAAGTCTAACTCAGCTAATCCTTTCTCGCTGATGGTATATTGTTGCTCTGCAACGTTAGCAAGGTTTAAAAACTGACTAAAAGCGCGAGCATAAATCAGTAATTTTTCTTCGTCACATGAATTGAATAAGGATTTTAATTCATCAATGGCGTAGGTATTGTTAGCTACTCCCTCTTTAGCAAGCAAGCGTACATGCTCAATATTTTCCAACCAACGTTCATCGGTATCGTTGGCAATAGTGCGTCCTAGAACAGACCCTAAAGCACGTATATTTTGCGAAATCGTTTCTAACATAATCGCGTTCCCATCTCTAAATGATAGTTATTGTTTAATTGATATTATGCTAGAAGTTAAATTCAATAGAGTCTAATATATAATTTTTATTATCATCATAGCCTTTTGTCTATACTTTAGTGGTTTTAGGTGGTGACTTTAAAACGGTATTTTAATCATTGGTTAATAAAAGATGAATGCTAAGCAACCTACGATAAGACAATTACAATTAGTTCAGGCACTTGCTCGTTACCACAGTTTGTCGGTGGTGGCAGAGAAACTGTTTATTTCTCAACCGTCTGTATCAATTCAATTAAAAAATTTAAGCGAGTTAATTGGCTTACCTATTTATCAAATGCAAGGGCGCGCCTTAGAGTTAACCGATGCTGGTAAAGCAGTTTTACGTAGCGCCAATCAAATATTTCAATCATTAGATAACCTGAAAACAGATATTGATAATTTACAAGGCGTGGTCACAGGTACTTTGTCTATTTCGGTCGTGACGACAGCACAATATTTTTTACCTCTGCTGTTAGCTGCGTTTAGTAAGCATTATCCGAATATTGATATAAAGCTGGAAATTGGTAATCGTGAAATGGTTTACGCAAGATTACGTGATAACAGTGATGATTTTTATTTGTTTAGCCAAATTCCTCCTGGGGTTGAAGTGATCGAAACTCCATTTTTAACTAATGAATTAGTAGTAGTTGCACCTGAGCGCCACGAATTAGCGTTTCAATCTAATATTAGTTTAGCGCGCTTAAGCCATTACCCCTTTATTCTCCGCGAAGTAGGTTCAGGTACCAGAGAAACAGTGATTAACTTATTCAACCAATATGGTTTTTCACTCAGGGAAAAAATGACGATTGCTAGTAGTGAAGCGATTAAACAAGCAGTTGCTGCGGGTTTAGGCTTATCAATATTAAGTCGTCATAGTTTAGATTTTGGTATTATTCCTGGGCTTAAAGTGCTTGAAGTCGAACACTTTCCCATTAAAAACCAATGGCGTCTTGTTCAAAATGTATCACAAAACCAAAGTTTGTTAGCAAAAGCTTTTGAGACATTTATGATCAGTAATGGTGTTGAGGTTTTAGCAAATGCTGTCGCTAAAACGACATCGTAAATTTGTTATCTTCCTTTTAGTACAATAGTGTAAAAAAATATTAATAACGTGAACTTTATTGTTGTTTAAGCTGTTGATCTTCGTTATATTCTAGTTAAATATGAAATGGATAGTCTATCGAGTATGGCAGGATCTCTTAACACTCAAATTGAAATTACTGATGTTTTTGAATTATTACCCGGTAAAATATTAGATGTTCAACTCAATCACCCCGTACCGGTAAGACTCAAGCTTCCTTTAATTGGTTATGTCATGGGTAAGTACATTATTTTAAAATACCCTACAGTTGCCAAAGAAACTGATTTCAAAGATGTATTAACAGAAGGGAACGTCGCAATAGTTCGTTATTTACTTGAAGGTGATCAGGGCAAGTGTTTTGCTTTTCGGGCAACTATTCGAAATGTTACCAAATTACCTGATAAATTCTTAATTTTAAATTATCCAAAACGTATTGAAAACAGACAATTACGTATGCATCAGCGAGTTATGACTCATCTTCCTGCAGCTATTGCTATTACTGAAGCTGATGAGTCTGTCAATCAGATTCAAGGGATGATTATTGATATTTCATTGAAAGGTTGCGGTTTTACGTTTAAGGCACCTAATGATACGGTGGAAGTTAATAAAAGAGACGTTACTATATTGGTAAAATATGCCAGTGACGAACTTATTAGTATTCCTGCAAAAGTGTGTAATAGCCGTAACCACAAGGGTAAAGTAAGTGTTGGTATTCAATTTTTTGATGGCGATAAACGCGTTGCCTCTTTATTAGAAAACTTATTTATCGACACCAGCGATATTTAATTTTACCCTTTCAGTGTTTTCATAAATTCTAGCGCTTTGCTTACGGATATTTTTACTTTATTTTCCATATCAAAACGTTCTGAAGCGGGTAGATAAAAAGCCATATCCACTTCATGGCGAATATAACGAGTGGGTAGTTGGTTGAGTACTACACAAGTTAAATCTGCAATAAAATCACTATCGTATTTTTCATCCAGTTTTAATGTCGTAAAGTGTTGTACAACTAATTTTTCGTAATAATTATGGATATCATCATCTAATTTCATAAAAATTTCCTTATATTAAGTATAGTTAAAGGATAATGCTAGATTAATGAAAAAGCTAATATTTTGCATTAGCTTTTTCATATTTAAAGGGAGTTGCTTTAGCGTTTTTCTTGCATCTCTATTTGACGCTCTATTTTAGATATCGCTTGGCGACACCGCCCCAGTCTTTGGTGCACAATTAATACATCGTTTCCTACTTTTTCACGTTTGGCTGGGGTTGCCACTCTTAATTCCTGCTGTTTTTCTTCTAGCATTAATAATAATCGACGTTCGAATTCGATAGTTTCAGATAATTTAGTGTATAAACTTTGGATCGGCTGGAATAAGCTTTGGGCTGCTTTTTTATATTGACGTTGCTTATTGGCGCTAATAGTAATATTACTCGCTTTATTAATATTACTATTAGCTTCAATGGCAGTGATCACTGATGAAATTTGTTTCTCAATAAGTAATATTCTATGTTGAGAAAGGGCGTTTTTATTTTGCTCAAGTAATCGTTTAAGTTCATGATTTTTTTGCTGAATTTCTTCAATGTATGGGACTAAAAATTCACTGTTAGTGGCAAATAATGTTTCAGCAAATAGATGGCTATCTTTTCGTAATTTAAAGGCTTTGTTCGATTGGTTCTTTAAGTCAATTTCCTTAGCTTGAATGATTAATTCTTTAAGAATTACTTCAATTTTAGCTGTGGCTTCAGTAGATAACATAGCGTTATTTAATCCAAGCTTGATAAGCGAGATTGCATGACATAATGACAACGACCACAATAAAAAATGGTCGGATAAATCGACTACCAAATTTTATTGCGCTATGTGCGCCTACCCATGAACCTGCCATAATAAATATTCCCATAGATATACCAAGTAAAGCATTAACACTGCCTAAATAGATGAAAGTAAGTAAACTGCAAAAATTACTCACAAAGTTTGCAGAACGAGCTAGGCCACAACTGAGTAAGATATTAATTTTATAAATTGCGCTTGACGAGGCTGTCCAAAATGCGCCGGTTCCCGGCCCTGCAATACCATCATAAAAGCCTAAAATAATACCTTGAATTGATTGAGTCACTTTTAACTTAGTGTTTGACTCTGGAAGTCCTTCTTCATTACAGACAACTGTTTTAGCAATCAGTGTGTAAATAGCTGTAACGATAATTAACACAGGGAGTGCTTTATCTAAAAAGCTCACGGATAAGTGACTCACAACTAAGGTACCTAAAACGGCACCGATTGCGGTAAATAAAATAGATAAACGCCAAAATTTTGGGTTAAAGAGGTTTTTTCTATAAAACGTAATTGAAGCGGTTAATGAACCAAATGTCGCAGCAAGTTTATTTGTGCCTAGTGCAATATGAGGGGGGAGACCTGATGTTAGTAATGTAGGCACAGTTAACATGCCACCGCCACCGGCAATAGCGTCTATTAATCCAGCGAAAAAGCCAACACTACACAATGTGATCCATAAATTAATATCCATTACCGGATCCATTAAATTTACTCGATTATCTAATAAAAATTTTTCTGCAGTTTACCATAAGCTTAAAAAATTGAGGCAGTTTATTTTAGATTAAAAAACTAGCGGAATAACATAAAAATAATAAGCAAAAGGGTGCTTACAGTAAATAAAATTAAATTGGAATGACTTTTATCTTTAGGTTGTTAACTTATTTGTTACAAACGATTTCTTATTTATTAACAAGTATTTAACATGTTGAATTATAAGTTGTTTTTTCTTTACAGTATTACGTTATCTTTTTGATTTAAATGTTACAAATTGTGTTGCCTTATGTTTTTGTAAGCACTAGTATTTTAAATGTACTTATTTGTTATTAATCGAAAGTAGCAAATATTTGGACATCTATTATTCAAACAAAAGAAATCACACATAGTGGTTCAGGGAGTAAACATGTATACCAATAGTAAAATTGCTAAGGCAGTACGTATAGCCGTAATGTTCGGAGCAGGTGCCACAGCTACAATGACTTCAACGTCATTTGCTGCTGATGCTGAAGATGGTGCAGAGAGCATGGAAAAAATTCAGGTGACAGGGTCTCGTATCAAGCGTGTTGATATGGAATCATCTAGCCCAATTCAAGTAACTAGCGCTGAAGATATTAAAATTTCCGGTTTTACGCGTGTGGAAGACATGCTAAATACCTTACCGCAAATTGAAGCATCGTCTACTGTGTTTGAAGCCAATGGCGCCACAGGTCGTGGCGGTCTAGATCTTCGTGGTTTAGGTCAACAACGTACATTAGTTCTTATTAATGGTCGTCGTATGCAACCAGGCGGTGGTTCTTCAGGTTCTGCTGATGTAAACAGTATACCTGGCGCACTTGTTCAACGTGTAGATGTTATGACCGGTGGTGGTGCATCAGTATATGGTGCTGATGCGGTTGCTGGTGTTGTTAACTTTATTATGAATGATGATTTTGAAGGCTTTAAGTTAGATGTTAATGCTGGCGCATATCAACATAATAACGACAATGGTTACATTCAAGGCTTAATGGATGATAAAGGCTTTGAATATCCTTCAGGGTCTTCGGGTCTTGACGGTGAAAACTTTGGCTTAGAATTAACCATTGGTGGTGATTTTGCTGATGGTAAAGGTCATGCAGTCGCTTATGCTACTTGGAAACGTAATAATGAGTTGAAATTTGCAGCGCGTGATTATACTTCTTGTGCCTTAAGTGGTACAGCAACAAGTTGTGGTGGTTCAGGTAATGCTGTTAATCCTAACTTTTATCTTTCAGCGCCTTTAGCTGACGGTGGTTTTGATTGGGCTAATGCTACAAATGTAACTTTAGACAATAATAGTGATTTTACTTCTGCGGCGGGTAATATTTATAACTATAACCCAGTTAATCATTTCATGCGTCCAGATGAAAAATTCTCAATTGGTTCATTTGTTGATTATGAAATTAATGATCATGCTCGTCCATACTTAGAATTCATGTATATGCGAGATCAAACTAAGGGGCAAATTGCAGAATCAGGCACTTTCTTTAATGAAAATTACCTTATTGATTACGATAGCCCGTTACTTACTGATGGACAACGTGGTTATTTAACTGACACCTTTGGTTTAGCTTCAGGTGATCAATTTGCGACTTATATTGGTAAACGTAATGTTGAAGGTGGTCCACGAGCAAGTATTATTCAACATGACTCTTTCCGTATTGTTATGGGTAGTGAAGGTGAAATTAATGATAATTGGTCATATGACGCCAACATACAAGTAGGGTCAACAACTGTAGATAATGTCTACATTAATGATTTTTATGGTCCTCGTATCACTGAAGCATTAAGCGCTAGCGGTCTTGACTGTTCTGCTATTGCTGACTGTGTTCCTTATGAAGTGTTTACTTATCAAGGTGTAACACCTGAAATGGCCAAGCCGTTAACAGGTACTGCTTCTATGGTAGAACTTTCAGATCAATACATTGTAAGTGCATATGTTACTGGTGAGTTAGATTTTACTATGCCAGGTGCCGATACTCCTGTTGCTTTGGTATTAGGTACAGAATATCGTAAAGAAGAATATGAGCGTGTTGTTGATGAAGTTTACGACAAAGGTTTGTTATTAGGTCAAGGTGGTCCAACTAAAGCATTGGTTGGTGGTTATAGCGTTAAAGAAATTTATACTGAATTTAGTATTCCAGTACTTGAAGGTGCAGAATTTGCTGAAAGCTTAAATGTTGATTTAGGTTATCGCTACTCTGATTATGATAGCATTGGCGGTCAATCTACTTATAAAGTTGGTTTAGACTGGATACCAGTTACTGACTGGATGGTTCGTGCAAGTTATAACCGTGCTGTTCGCGCACCAAATATTGGTGAATTGTATGCAAGCCAAAGTTTAGGCTTATGGTCTGGTGATGATCCTTGTGCAGGTGATGATCCTAGCTATACTGCTTCGCAATGTGCTAACACGGGTGTTACTGGTTCACTTTATGGTAACGTAGCGAAAAGCCCAGCAGGACAATATAATGGTTTATTTGGTGGTAACCCAAATCTAGATGCGGAAGTTGCAGATACATTCACAGTAGGATTAGTTGGCCAAATTACTGATGAAATCGATTTTTCAATCGATTATTGGACTATTGAAATTGAAGATGTCATTGGTACAGTAAGTGAAGATGTTACTATCTCGCAATGTGCTGAAACTGGTAATGCTGCGTTCTGTGATAACATCACTCGTAACAGTGGTGGTAGTCTTTGGGCTGGTACACAAGGTTTTATTACAGCAACTAACCTTAACCTTGCTAGTCGTAAGTGGGAAGGTGTTGATTTAAGTGGTGCTTATAATACTGAATTATCAGGTCACCCTTTAAGTGTTACCTTAGTTAGTACTTATATGATGACCAAAGAATTTGAGCCACTTCCTGGTACACCTGAAGCAATCTATGACTGTGCAGGCTCTATTAGTGCTAAATGTTTCCCTCAACCAGAGTGGAGACATGTTGTTAATGTAAACTACAACATGGGTGATTTAGGTTTAAATGCTAAAATTCGCTACAACGGCGAAGTTGAAAATGGCGATTATATCGGCGATCCAGAGAAAGATGATTATTTAGTCGGTAATGCGATTAGCTCTCAAACTTATCTTGATCTTAGTGCTCGCTATACGATTAATGAAAATATTACTACTCGTTTAGGTATTAATAACGTTTTAGATAAAGAGCCGGCCATGACAGGTAATACAATGGCCCCAGGTGCATTTTATGACCAATTAGGTCGTTACATTCACGGTTCAATTTCATTAGCGTTCTAAATTTACTTTATTCATTGAAGTAAAATTAAGCTAATAACGTAAAAATAGTAAAAGCGATGAGCTGAAAAGTGAGTCGCTTTTTTATTTTATATTTATTATTAATACATTAAGATTAAATGATAAATTAGGATCTTTTGTAATTATTAACCTATGAACTCTGACTTGACCATAAAAAACGCATTACATTTATTTAACACCCATAAAATAAATGAAGGGAAAAGGGTACTTGAAAAAATATTGCAAGGTGAACCAAGGAACACGCAAGCATTACAATTGCTAGTAAAAGCAGGTTTCTCAAGTAAAAACTATCCTTTAGCTGAAAAGTACTTAGTGCAATTACTTTCAATAGAGCCATTATCAAATCAATACTTCCAAGCATTAGTTGATTTATATAGTTTTCAAAGTAGATGGCAAGATATTGCAAATTTATATATAAAATTATTAGAAAAACAAGAAAATAACACGAATACGTTATTTAATTGTGGTTACTATCTTAAGTTGGCTGGCAAGTTTGAACAGGCGCTAGCTTGTTATAAACAAGCATTAGATAAGGGAATTGATAGGGATTTTGAAGTATCGTTGAATATGGCTACTATTTATAGTGAATATCTATCAGATCCTGACTCAGCTATTGACATTTTAACCACCGCAATAAAAAAGCATCCTAAGCAAGACTCCTTATTATACAATTTAGCTAATCTATATGAGCAATTAGGTGATAAAGCCAAAGCGAGTTTATATTTTAAATCTACTTTCACCCTCAATCCGAACAATTACACTGCATTAGCAAGACTTGCTGATATTAATAAAGTTATAGATAAAAACGATCATCTGGTTGAACAGTTAGCAGACGCCTTTAACAAAGCAAGTATTTCTCCATCAGATAAGATTAACATAGGATATGCCTTAGGTAAGGTTTACGATGATTGCGGTGAATACTCAACCGCCTTTAATTATTACTGCAAAGCAAATGACCTAGATAAGCAAACATTGCCTAAATATGATCCAGAAAAATATGAAGATGACATTAATCAAATAATCACTACATTTGATCGCGCATGGTTTGATAAAGTTAGCCAAGAGGTTTCCACTCTTAACGATTGTCCTCCTATTTTTATTTGTGGCATGTTTCGATCGGGCTCCACACTTTGCGAACAAATTTTATCTGCTCACTCTGGTATAAGTATGGGAGGAGAGCAAGAGTTTTTTCATCGTCTAGTGGTCAATAACTTCCCCGAGTTTCCTTCGCTGTCATTAGCGGACATTCATAGCGATAAGGTGAGGTTACTTAAATTATACTATGATGAAATTGAGCACTTTAAACTAAAAGGTAACCAGTTAACCGATAAACGACCGGATAATTTTTTATATTTAGGGATAATAAAAACCTTAATGCCTAAGGCAAAAATTATTTGGACAACTAGATCTATGCTAGATAATTGCTTATCTGTGTACTTTCTGCGCTTAGGCGCATCTATGCCATATGCTACTGAGATAAAAAATAGTATTCATTATTACCAGCAACAAGAAAAGCTCATGTTACATTGGCAATCATTATTTCCGGAAGATATTGTTGAATTTAATTATGATGAACTTATTAGCTCACCAGAAAGCCAAACGCGCCAGCTATTGTCATTTTTAGATTTATCTTGGGAAGATAAATGTTTGAAATTTTATCAGCATGAAAATCAAATAAAAACGGCAAGTGTTTGGCAGGTACGACAACCCCTATATAAAAGTTCTTCAGGCCGATGTAATAACTATCAACCGTATTTAGATGAATCACTGTCTTTGTAGTAACGATATCGTCCATAACTAATAAAAATCTTATATAAGCAAGCCATGCGAAAAATTAAGGCCTGAAATGTCAAATGTAACAGAACAGCAAAAAATTAACCTTACGAGAGCTAACGAGGCATTTGTTAATCAAGATATACGAACAGCCGAGTTAGCGTATAGAAAATTGATTTCTGAAAATATCAGTTCATCAACACCTTACACTCAATTAGCGTTGATCTGTGCCAGGTCAAATCGAATAGGAGAGGCTAAAACATTATGGACAGATGCTTTAGCATTATCGCCAGGCTGTATTGATGCTTTGTTAGGTTTAGGCGACATAGCTAAATATGAACGCAATTTTTTACAGGCAGCTAGTTATTATAAAAAGGTGATAGTTGAGAATCCAAATCACGCCTTAGCTTATTTAAGTTTGAGCTATTGCTTGCAGCAAGCAGGTAAACTTGATGACAGTGAAAAGGCCTGTAGACAGGCTATTTCAATAGCACCTCATTATAGTCAAGCTAAGGAGTTTTTAGGCCAAGTTTTAATCGCAAAAGGTGAGTATTCAAAAGCCAAAGAATGGCTTAATCAATTGATTATTAATGAACCAACTAATATTCGAGCCTTGTATACATTCGGAAATTTGCTTAAATCTCAGGGAGACTTTAAACAAGCCAGTAAGTTTTACCAAAAAATTTGGTCCATAATGCCTGAATACAGCCAGGCGCATTTTACTTATTCGACTATTCATAAATATAAAGACATTAATGATCCGCATTTATTATTAATGCAAACGCAGTATCAAGGTACTAATAATACTGAGGAAAATAAAATACAGCTGTCTTTTGCTTTAGCAAAAGCTTTTGAAGACCTTAATCAATATGAAGAAGCGTTCAAATATTTAGAAGCAGGTAATAGCATACGATTCAAACGCTATAATTACCATATTTCATCAGATGAGTTATTCATTAAAAACATAATGCAAACCTTTAATTCTGATGCCATTAATCAATTAAAAATTAAAGCAGAAAATTCGCGTACTCCTATTTTTATCGTAGGCATGCCTCGTTCAGGAACATCATTAGTTGAAAAAATCATTGCTACGCATTCACAAGTTCATGGGGCAGGGGAGTTAGATCATTTTTTTCAACTAGGGATGGAATTAATCAATGAATCCTCAAGTTTTTTATTTTCACCACTGGCACAATATCCGCCCCAGGTATTAGAAAATATTGGTCACACTTATTTAAGTAAAATACATTTATTATCAAGCACATCTCGCCATGTAACGGATAAATTACCATTTAATATGTTGTTAATAGGTTTGATCAAAATAGTGTTTCCAAATGCAAAAATTATACATTGTACCCGAGATGCTAAAGACAATTGTCTATCTATATATAAGAAAAATTTCACCACAGATAATTATCGGTTTGCTTATGATCTGAAAGCATTGGGACAATTTTATAATTTATATGCCAAGTTAATGGAACATTGGCATACCGTTTTTCCGGGAGAAATATATGATGTTCAATACGAGTCACTTATCAAGAATCCTGAGCACGAAATTAAAAAATTAATTACCGCGTGTGACTTACCATGGGAAAAGGAATGTTTGAACTTTCATCAGTCAGAGGCAATAGTAACCACAGCAAGTGCTTATCAAGTGAGACAACCTATCTATTCAACGTCTGTAAAGTTATGGAAAAAATATGAAAAATTTATTGCTCCGTTACTAAAAGAATTAAATAAAGTTGGCTCTGTGAAATATTAATGTTTGAGTTAATTGTATTATTAAGGTATTTTTTATCACTACATAGTGTTAATTTATTTAGCGTTATCGAAGAGGTATGACACTATACTTCTTGATTGACCTATATACTATGTATGTCCTATCTCGACTGAATTAAAACAGAAATTAGCAGAGGCTGAATATTAATTTATTTATCGCTTTAAATTAATAAGATTTGACTTACTACGAAAGAATTAGTAAAACAGTAAGTAGCATTTATTCAGTACCTTATTTTAAGTAGATTGTTTAATTATTAATTTGTTCTCTGTTAATTATTTTTGTCATTACAAACTGCTTAGTTAGCAAGTCGTAATGGACTTAAATAATTATTTAGAAAAAGTAAATAAACAATCTTTTTAAGGGGTCTTAGTTGACAGCATGGCTGTCGTCTGGGAATATTGCATGGTTTTATTCTAGAGAAATTAAAACTTTTTACAAAAATGGCAGATTATTAAATTTGCGTTAACATATATTTGTTATCTAAATTCAATAGCAATTGGTTGGGAACTATGTCCAAATTAAGCAGAAAAAGCCTTATCGCTTCAACGATAATCGGCGCATTAACATTGTCAGCAAGCAATTTTGCAATGGCTGATAAATTATCTGATTTACAAAAAGAAGAAGCTCGTATCTTTAGTAACTCAGTAAAATCACAAAATAACGTTAATAAAATTTACGAACAAACTATCGACATGCTCGGTGAATATCGTAATACAGTTGATGAGGCTGATGTATTAAAAGGCTACAACGATCATGTTCAACGTATGGTTAACGGTCAAAGAGATAACATCAAATCATTAGAACAACAAATTGCTGGTATAGACAAAACCAAGCAAGGTGTAGTTCCTTTAATGTATAAGATGATTGATACTTTAGATAAATTCATTGCTTTAGATGTACCAATGAATATAGAAGCTCGTAAAGAGCGTATCGAAAATTTACGTAATGTTATGAACGACTCAAACGTTTCTGTTTCAGAGCAGTTTCGTTTAGTACTTGAAGCATACGAAATTGAAGCTAACTACGGTACTATCTTTGATGCTTACCAAGGCGAATTAGATTTAGGCGGTAAAGTATTAACAGCTGATTTCGTACATATGGGACGTATTGCGCTAATTGCACAATCTCTTGATATGAAAAATGCTTGGGTATGGGACAACCAAACACGTTCATGGGATGAGTTAGGTGATGAATACTTAAAACCTGTGACTGATTCTATTCGTATGGCGCGTAAACAATTACCTATGGATCTAACTAAATTACCAGTATTTGCAGCAGGAGCAAAATAATGAAGAAAACTATTAATTTTGTATTACTTGCAGCATCTTTGACTGTAGGTCTATCTAGCATAGCTAATGCCAATGACTTAGATAAGTTATTACAAGAAGTTAAAAATAACCGTATTTCTCAAGGTAAACTTGACGCAAAACGTGAAGCTGAATTTAAATCTGCTCGTGCAGATAAGCAAGCGTTATTAAACAAAGCTAAAGCTGAGTTAAAAGCGCAACAAGAGCGTAACAAACGTTTAACTAAAGAATATGCGGCGAATGAAATAACATTAGCACAGAAAGAAGTTGAATTAGATACAGCCCAAGGCACATTAGGTGAAATGTTCGGCGTAAGTCGTGCAGCCGCCGCTAATGCCTATGGTCAAATCACTACTTCAATTGTAAGTGCTGAATTCCCAGGTCGTGGTGAAATACTTAACGAAATCGCTAATTCAAAGAAAATTCCTGAATTAAAGCAGTTAGAAGACTTATGGATTGCATTACAAACTGAAATGACGCAATCAGGTCAAATTTCACAGTTTTCTGTTGAAGTAACTAACTTAGATGGCAGTAAATCAACTGAAAATGTTACTCGTATCGGTACATTTAACTTAGTTTCAGAAGATGGCTATTTAAACTACAACGATGAAGTTGGACAAGTACAACCTCTAGCTAAACAACCAGCAGGTTATATTTCTGATACAGCTGCAAGTTTCTTTGACGAAACTACTGGCTTCCACCCTTTATATGTTGACCCTTCACGTGGTGCTATTTTAGCGTTAGAAACACGTAAGAAAGGCTTAATGGAATTTTACCATGAAGGTGGTGAAGTTGGTTACGGCATCACAATCTTACTTGTTATTGGTATGTTAATTGCTCTTGAACGTATGGTTGTTTTAGGTGTTGTTAGCGCTCGAATCAAAGCTCAAGAGAAAAATCTTAGCCAACCAAATGAAAACAACCCACTTGGTCGTTTATTAAAAGTTTATCATGACAATAAAGATGCTGATGCTGAAACATTAGAACTTAAACTTGATGAAGCTATTTTACGTGAAACACCAAAAGTTGACCGTGGTATAAACTTAATCAAAATGTTTGCTGCTATCGCACCATTAATGGGTTTATTAGGTACAGTTATCGGTATGATCATGACGTTCCAAACGATTACATTGTTCGGTACAGGTGACCCGAAAATTATGGCTGGTAATATCTCATTAGCATTGGTTACAACTGCTTTAGGTCTAATCGCTGCATTACCATTAATTCTAGTACACAGTATTGTTGCTGGACGTAGTAAATCTGTACTTCACAAATTAGACGAGCAAAGTGCTGGTTTAATTGCTGCAATTGCAGAGAAGGAGTCTAACTAATGTTATTCCTGATAGAGCTTGTTGAATCTGTCAGGAGTTTTGTTGCAACTGGCGGGAACGTACTTTACTTTGTCGCCGTTGCACTCTTATTGATGTGGATACTAATGATAGAACGTTATTGGTTCTTATCAGCTAACTACCCAAAAATGCGTGATGATATAGTGTCTCGTTGGGAAGCTAGAGAAGATACAACTTCATGGTATGCACATCGAATCAGAGATACATGGATCTCCGAAGCGACAGAATTACTCGAACGTAACATGATTACTATTAAAACCTTGGTGGCTATGTGTCCACTGATTGGATTGCTAGGTACAGTAACAGGTATGATCTCTGTTTTTGAAACTATGGCTCAGCAAGGCACTGGTAATCCGCGTCTAATGGCTGCTGGTATTTCAATGGCAACAATTCCTACAATGGCAGGAATGGTTGCTGCATTATCAGGCGTGTTTTTCAGCAGTAGACTGGACACAAAAGTTAAACTAGCCAAGGCTAAACTGGTAGACAGTTTGCCTCATCACTAGAGAGATATTGTAATGGCACGTAAACGTATTCGTGAAGACGAAGAAGCAGCAATAGATATGACACCGATGCTTGATATCGTGTTTATCATGTTGATCTTCTTCATTGTAACGACTTCTTTTATTAAAGAAGCCGGGATTGAAGTAAATAAACCTAAAGCGGCTAATCAAACAAAACAAAAATCAGCGAACATCTTTATAGCAGTTAAAGATACTGGTGAGATTTGGTTAGATAAGCGTCGTGTTGACATCGAACGTGTTGCAGCTAGTATTGAAAAATTACTAGCAGAGCAACCAACTGAAGTTATTATTGTCCAAGCTGACAAGAATGCCAAACATGGTGTTGTTGTGAAAGTGATGGATGCTATTAAAGAAGCGGGCATAGACCGAATTTCTATCGCTGCAGCAAGGGGGTAGAGTTTATGGTACGCTTTTTAGCATCAATACTATTAGGCGCCGTAATAACTTTTGGATTATTTTCCTTTATGGCTTTTCTTATCTCCAGTGGAGATAGAAGTAAAGAAGAACCTGAAGAATCTATCATAGTAGAAGTTAATACGACACCACCTAAATCAGCAGCAGAGCAACGTCGTCGTGTACCGCCGCCGCCGCCGCCGCCGCCGAAAACACCACCTAAGCCTCAAGCTCCAGAGCCTGAAGCTAACAACACTAAAGGAGGCGTTTCGTTTAGTCTTCCAAATGTTGATTTAGGTGGCGCATCAACTAGCATTGCAGCACCTGGCGCGTTTGGTCGTGACGGAGATGCAACACCCATTGTACGTATTGAGCCTAAGTACCCAATACAAGCAGCCAGAGATGGTAAAGAAGGTTGGGTTAAGCTTTCATTTACAATCAATGAAATTGGTGGTGTAGATGATGTACAAGTAATTGACGCTGATCCGAAACGTGTTTTCGATAAAGAAGCAAAACGTGCGCTTCGTAAATGGAAATACAAACCTAAAGTTGTTGATGGCAAGCCACAAAAACAAGCAGGTTTAACAGTACAATTAGACTTTAGAATGAATAAGGATTAATGGAGGATATATGAAAAAGATAATAACATCTTTGATGCTTTGCACATCACTTGTAGCCGTTCAGCTTCCTCTTTCTTTTCAAGTTGGAGCGACTGGTATCGGAGCAGGGGCTGGAGCAGAAGAAAAGCCTAAGCGTAAAGTACATCTTCCTGGACCAAGTGTTGGTAAAAAGGTTGGGAAAGCATTTGAAGCATATTCTGCTGATGATGTCGATGGTGCTTTATTGATTCTAAGTGAGATTGAAGCGAAGAAAGATTACGACAAAGCGTTTGTTTCTTTCTTTACGGGTCAAATGTATGCCATGAAAGGCGACTCACTTAAAGCTATAGAATATTTGAAAGCGGCTGTAGCCCCAGATATTTTAAATGAGGCTGATCAAGGTAATACCTTAAAGCTTTTAGGCGACTTGCAAATGCAAGAGAAGCAATACGGTGAAGCTGTTAAGAATTACTATGCTTGGATGGACTTCACTGGTAAAGAAGACGGTGATGTTTGGACAAAAATAGCTAATGCTCATTATGCAAATAAGAAGCTTGATAAGGTTATTGAACCAGCGGATAGAGCGATTGCTGCTTATGGAGATAAACACAACCAAAACCCATATATTTTAAAAGTAACTTCATTTTATGAACGTAAAATGTATAAAGATGCTGTTAAAGTATTGGAAACAGTTGTTCAAATCTTCCCAGAGAAAAAAGCTTTTTGGACTCAATTAGGGCAATTTTATGCATTAATTGAAAATTATCCAAAAGCATTAGCAACGTTAGATTTAGCATACAAACAAGGTTTTTTGACGAAAGAATCTGAAATTAAATTGTTAGCAAGTTTATATCAACAAAGTGATATTCCTTATACTGCAGCTCTTATATTAGAAAAGCATATAGCATCAGGCGATATTAAACGTGATGATACTAACTTAGCCTCGTTAGCAAATGCTTGGCATGCTGCTCAACATATTGATAAAGCAGCGAAATACTATGGTGAATTAGCGAAAATGACTAATTTAGCTAAACACTATACTAAACAAGGTAATTTGTTAAAACAGGATGAACAATTTAAGTCTGCTGTTGTTGCCTTAAATAAAGCAATTGAATTGGGTGTTAAAGATAAAGGTCGTGTTTACATGAGTATTGCTGAAGCGCACTTTTATTTACAAGACTACAAGCAAGCTTACAAAGCATTTCAACAAGCGGCTAAAGATCCTAAAACTAAGAAGTATGCAAAAGTATGGTTAGCCCATACTAAAGATACTGCTCAACGCAAAGGTAAGCACATTTAGTTTTTATTTAGTTGTTAATAAAAAACCAGCATTATGCTGGTTTTTTTATATCTACATATCCGTAATGACTTTTTATAATCTTTTGATAGCAATGAAAGGGACTTCTCTTTGATCTTGATCAACTATTAGTGTTCAAATCCTCATAATTGCGCTAGAATACGCGCCGTTGATTTCAGTTTAGAGGTAGTGTCATGTCAGACCATGAAGATTTTAAAGATAGTTCATCATTCCTTCATTTATTCGCTTTTATTGTTGCACTTTTTGCAGCGCCATTGTTACCGATGCTGATGGGGTGGTTTACAGTATTAAGCTAATCGCTTAATTCGATAAACTTGATTAACAATATGCATATTTTAGTTGTAGATGACAAACCAAAGATACTTGAATCAATTACAAACTTACTCGCTAAGTTTGATATAACAGTTGAATCAGCTACTAATGGATTAGATGGTTATGAGAAAGCAATAAAACGTCATTACGATTTGTATATTGTTGATCACCTTATGCCTATCATGAACGGTCTTCAATTAGTAAAAAGTTTGAAATCAAGACCAACTACGGCAGATACCCCAATACTTTTTATGACAACACAAGAACTTAGTCGTGTAGAAAAATTGAGCGAATTCCCATTGTTTAGTGCTGTTATGCATAAGCCAATTGAAGGTGAAATTTTTTATCAACTAATAAATAAGCTTTTACCTAAAAATACTCTTCATCAGTCACTATAATTTTGTCGCGTTTTCCATTATTCTGTAGCAAATATTAAATTACTTTTGTTATAAAATGACTGAAACACAATTATCTATTCTTAAACAAGCTGTTCACACCATTCCCGATTACCCAAAACCAGGGATCTTATTTAGAGATGTTACTGGCATATTGGATGACGCCGAAGCTTTCACCTTAACTATTAATCTTTTAAAAGAGAAATATAAAGACCAGGGTTTTACTAAAGTGGTTGGTACAGAAGCCCGTGGCTTTTTATTTGGCGCACCGCTAGCGTTAGCATTAAACCTTGGTTTTGTACCGGTAAGAAAACCAGGTAAATTACCACGAGCTGTGTTCTCACAAGAATATCAGTTAGAGTATGGCTGTGATGTGCTAGAGATTCATCAAGACGCGTTAACGGCTGATGATAAGGTATTGATCGTTGATGATTTACTCGCTACTGGTGGTACGATTGAAGCAACGGTTAAGCTGATCGAAAAAGTTGGAGCGAAAGCAACTGATGCTGCATTTGTCATTTCTTTACCTGATTTAGGGGGAGAAGATAAACTGGCTCAATGTAAATTAAATGTGTATTCCTTATTGCAGTATGCAGGCGATTAGGACTTAAGTTGAGAAATTCATGAGTTATCAAGTTCTAGCGCGAAAATGGCGTCCCAAAAATTTCCAGGAATTAGTTGGCCAAGAACATGTCGTTACTGTACTTAGCAATGCTTTGTCTCAGAATAGGTTGCATCATGCCTACCTATTTACGGGGACGCGTGGTGTCGGTAAAACGACTATCGCTCGTATTTTTGCGAAAAGTTTAAACTGTTTGGAAGGAGTAAGTGCAACACCTTGCGGAAAGTGTGATGTTTGCCAAGACATCGACTTAGGACGGTTTGTTGATTTACTTGAAATTGATGCAGCTTCCCGCACGAAAGTTGATGACACTCGTGAAATACTTGATAACGTACAATATGCGCCCACAAGAGGGCGCTATAAAGTGTACTTGATTGATGAAGTACACATGTTATCTCGTAGTAGTTTTAATGCGCTATTAAAAACACTAGAAGAACCCCCTGAACATGTGAAATTTATTCTAGCGACAACAGATCCACAAAAATTACCTATTACCGTTTTATCTCGTTGTTTACAGTTTCATTTAAAAGCGCTAATGGTTGAGCAAATTAATCAACATCTACATAGTATTTTAGCGTCTGAAAATATTACGTTTGAACCTGCAGCATTATTACTATTAGCGAAAGCCGCTCGAGGCAGTATTCGAGATTCGCTTAGTTTAACCGATCAAGCTATTGCGCAAGGGAAAGGTCATATAACCTTAGCAAATGTTCGTCAAATGCTTGGAGGTGTTGATGACAATTGGGTGTATAAAATCTTAATTGATTTGATTAAAAATGACAGCCAAGGGCTAATGGCTTTATCACACGAAATTGCTACCTATGCTCCTAATTATAGTCGTCTGCTCGCTGAACTTATTCAATTATTACATCAAGTAGCTATGTATCAAGTGGTAGAAGCTCACTTTGATTTACCACCAGAGCAAGCCGAGTTACTGGTTAAATTTTCAAAAGCTATGTCGCCAGACGACGTACAATTATATTACCAAATTGTACTTGCTGGGCGTAAAGATCTCCCTTACGCTGCCGATGAGCAATCGGCTTTTGAGATGGTGCTATTGCGATTATTAGCCTTTAAGCCTCAAGTAAACCTTGCGGCAAAAGAACTTGTTTCTGATGCTTTACCAGCAATAAATTTTGACGATAATATTTTGCCTGAAACGGCAATAACACATAACACTTCTCCTGATTATAACCAGCTTCAAGCGCCGATAAAGGCAAATGATGAGGTTTTAATCGAGCAAACGAATGATGTAGCCATTGAAGAAAAATTGGTTAATGAAATGCTTCATATTGAAGCTGTAGCACAAGAGCAATTAGTTTCATTACCAGCATCGAATGCGGTAAGTGACAATAGTGAATCATTACCAGAAAACGGCAATCCGACGTTTGATACAGGTCTAGAAGCAAGTGCGGAAACGAGTATCGCTTCTGACGGTGATGATCAGGATATGTTTTCTTCTGCAACAGATGAAGTATTACAAGCTAGTACGATAACAGAAACTGTGAATGAGGAAATTCAACAAATCTCTCATTCTGAGTCAGCCCCCGTTAACTCTCCTTCAAACCAAACGCTCAATCATGCTGATGAAGAATTGACTGCACATGCTGAGATATCACCTGCTAGTGTTATACAATCACCGGTGGAGTCAGTCTTAGCAACAAGAAATATGCTAAGAAGTCGTAAAAAAGCTTTGGAGAATGAAGGAAAAAAGTCTGATGGCGCAGCTGAGCGTCAACAAGCATCAAAACCCGTTAAAGAAAAACCGGCACATGTACCTGAATTAGAAGCACTACCTGAACATGGTTTTGCTCCTGAGGTTATTAACCCTGCGGAAATCAAATTTGCGAATCAAGTTGATAGATGGGCAAATATGATTGATACCATGGAATTAGGTGGACGCCTCAGAGTATTAGCGGGTAATTCAACAATTTGTGAATCGTCTACGGATGATACTTGGGTTTTTAAATTAAATCAGTCTGTTAAACACTTAAAAAGTGAGGCTGCACATCAGCAACTAGAAGAAAATTTATCTGAATTATTAAATCAAAAAATAACAATAGTACTTGAATTAGTCGAAGCAACGAAAGATGATCCTTTTCAGATCCAAAGTCAAATTAATGATAAACGTCTGGAGTATGCGAAAGCGCTTATTCTAAATGATGATGTAGTAAAATCAATGGAAACAATATTTCAAGCAAAGGTTGATCCAGACTCTATTGCTGCAAGATAACTATTAATCCTATTGGTAATACTTGAAATTTATTAAGATAAGCACTATTGTTGCCACAATTGAATATTGGAGTAAAAATTATGATGAAAGGTGGTATGGGCAACTTGATGAAACAAGCCCAACAAATGCAAGCTAAAATGGCTAAAGCCCAAGAAGAACTTGCTAAAATGGAAGTTACTGGTGAAGCTGGTGCTGGTATGGTTAAAGTCACTATGACAGGAAATCATAATATTCGTCGTGTAGAAATTGATGAAAGTTTAATGGAAGACGACAAAGAAATGGTGGAAGACCTAGTCGCTGCTGCATTTAACGACGCTGTACGTCGTGTAGAAGAACAAAATAAAGAGAAAATGGGTGCATTAACGGGTGGTATGCAAATGCCTCCTGGGATGAAAATGCCGTTTTAGTCTTTATCATGCAGTAAAACCAATATATTGGTTTTACTGCAACTTTATTTATAGGCCCGTTGAAATTTGTATTGTCATTAAAAACAAATTTTGATTTAGAAATATATTTATCTACTCTATGTATCAAGCATAATAGTAGCAATCATAATAATTTTTACTATTATGATATTCCCCAACATTTATAAAAAAATCACTAATCTTTATTGGTATTCAGTTTCGCCCAATTATTGCAATTGTGGATTCACGCCACTTACATCAATATTTAACATCATTTCAACCTCTTTAGGTTTTATGGCTACATCATTTAAACCCGTTTGAGTAAAATAGGTGTGGAAATCATTTTCAAATTTTGATGAAAAAGAGCTATAAGCAGAAATAAATACACTGAGTTTTTTAGCTATAACAGGATGTTTTTTGGCTAATTGCTTTAATCGTTCTGGCTCTGCAAAGGCAAATTCAGCATAGACATTGAAATCATTACCCATGGACGTTTTTCCATATTCAGACAAAAATCCTGCCTCATAGTCAGGGGGTAAATCATTATCTCTTGATAACGCATTATAATTTGAAGGTGCTGGTTTCCAGCCTTTTGCCAATAAACTCTGCCATGCAAATTGTGCAAAAGAAGAATGATTAAAAATGAGTGAGCTCATTTCATGGTGGACGCCATGTAATGCATTTTCATAATTAGCTTGTGTGCCATTCCATTTAGAAATATTCGAGAGTATTATCCACTTGGTTCCATAAGTTCCCCCAGCCTCAGCACCTTCTATGAAAATAGGACCTGATATATAAATAGCGTCTATTACTGAGGCAACAAAACCTTGAGGATAAATAGCCAATGCATCTTCAATACCATCAAGAGTTTCTGACGCTTCAGCTAAGCTTGTTTTTGTCAGCTTAACATTCAAGAGTTGCGCATCATGTTTCGCAAAACCTTGAGGATAAAAAAGCGTAGGATCACCGGCTTTAATTTCGATTTTATATACTTTTGCTAATCGATTGGCTTGGTCTGTTTCACTTTCGGAATAAGAACATCCAACTAAAGAAAAGACAAAAGTACATACCGTTAAAAATTTAATTATCATCTAGCTATCTTTTGTTTATTGAGTTTATTGTAGTGTTGCTTCAGGTACGATTGAGGTAGAAAATTTGAAAATAGCAGGTAGTGTCGCTGTTATAACTACGGTATTAGCTGTAGCCCATAACAAGCTTCCTCTCGCAGTTAAACCAGCAGCTGCAGCGAAACTAGCAGGATCATCGACAGTACCAGCGCCAAGCGTAACATAGTCTTCTATTAACGTGCCCACAACAATTACTGTGGCGGTTGCAAATAACCCTACCGCTAATACTTTGTCCCATGAGGGCGAACTATCAGGTTGCGGGGTTCTTGGTGCATAGGTACCTGTATCTCCACCGGTAGTGAAGGTTACTTCTAATATAAAGGTGACTTTTTCTGCCACATAATTAAATTGATTTATTTTACCTTTTAATTGCGGAAGGCGTATTTCATATTTTAATTTAGGAATAGGAGAGTTAGAAGACAATTCTATACCAACCGCTGAAGATGGTGCGTTTGGTGTACTACTTTTTGATATTATCTTTGAACCTAATGTTAATTTTTTAGTTTTCTCATCAAAAGCTAATTTAGTTTCTCCTAATAACGCACCAAAAGCATGATTCGCTTGTGTGGTAATGGTAGTTTCAAGCTTTTTATCATTTACCACATAATTGACAGGGTATTTCTCTACACTGGAAAGCGTGACACTGCCCGTCATCTTAACTTCAACAATTGCATTAGGAAGAATTATTGGAGGTTGTGTTATATCTTCAAGTCGATAGCTTAATGATATTGGTGATGTAATTTTGGGGAGTTGTTTATTTAAAGGTTCTGGAAAGGGGGTATGTGGTTTAACTTGAGGTTTACCTGCATCCTTTCGAGGAGTGATCTTTTTATCTAATATTGGCAGCAGTATTTTTTGCCCTGGATAAATAAGATCAGGGTTAACAATTGGTCTTTTCGTAATTGCGATCACTTCTTTACGATTGTTGAATCGCCATAAACGTGGCCATTCCCAAGGAGAACCTAAGTACTTAGTAGAAATATCCCATAATGTATCACCTGGTTTTACAATGTATTCCTTTACCATTTTTAATCCTTAATTATTAAAGCAAAACATAAAATTAATGTTTAACTTAATATAAAATAACATCCGTTTAGGGGGGTAATATAACGATCCCCTCTAGGTGTGTCAAATCTGAAACTGAGGTAACGATAGCTTCTTATTAATGATGAGACACGAATAAGTCTGCTATTAAAAAGTCTCGATTTAAAGTGAATATTTTATTACGTATTCGTGATGTAACCCTCTATGACAATCAAAATATGACAATGGAATTTTCATCCATTGTTTATGGTGTCAAAAAATATATAGCCGAACCTTAATAAAAACCTCTCAAAAGGGACGATTAATATAGCTAAGGGTAGAAAAGGATAGCTTTAGTCTTTTAAATACATAAATAAACATTAATTTAATCCAATATTCTATCTATTAGTATGCACGTTATATTTCATATGAATCAGGCTTGCGCTACTATAGTTAATTCTCATTAGTTTGTTAAAGGTTTCTGCTTTCATGTCTCATACGTCTTTACCATTTCAAGCATTACAAATTGCAGTGTTAACTGTTTCTGATACTCGTGATGAATCAACGGATACTTCCGGTGGTTATTTAGTTTCAGCCTTACAAGAAGCGGGACATCAACTTGCTGAAAAAATGATTGTCAAAGATGATATTTATCAAATGCGTGCTGTGGTTTCTCAGTGGATTGCCAATAAAAATATACAAGCGGTTTTGGTTACAGGTGGTACGGGGTTTACGGAAAGAGATTCAACACCAGAAGCGTTAACGCCTTTATTTGATAAAGCCGTTGATGGTTTTGGTGAATTATTTCGACAACTTTCCTATAATGAAATCGCAACATCAACGATTCAATCTCGAGCTATTGCTGGTTTAGCCAATAGCACTGTTATTTTTTGTATGCCAGGGTCTACCGGGGCATGTAAAACCGCATGGCAAAAAATTATTCAAGATCAGCTTGATGCCAGCCACAAACCTTGTAACTTTGTGCCACATTTAAGCGTGGTCGCTGATGCTTGTTCGACTAGAGGGTAAGCGCATGTTGACCCATGTAAATGAGCAAGGCCAAGCGAATATGGTTGATGTTACTGATAAGAACGTTACTGTACGTATAGCAACTGCGCAAGGCACTATTTCGATGAATAGTGAAACCATTCGTGCGATAACTGATAATACCAATAAAAAAGGGGATGTTATTGCAACTGCCCGTATAGCAGGCATTCAAGCGGCAAAAAAATGTGCTGATTTAATTCCCTTATGCCATCCTTTAGCATTAACTAAAGTTGAATTAAACTTTGAAATTGATGAAAACAAGCAACAAATTAAGGTTTCTAGTATGTGTAAGCTTACAGGTAAAACCGGCGTTGAAATGGAGGCATTAACGGCAGTAAGTGTCGCCTTACTGACATTATTTGATATGTGTAAAGCCAGTGATCCCTTGATGGAAATTTCAGGGATAAAGGTGCTTGATAAACAAGGTGGTAAAACAGGGCATTGGCAAAGGTCATAAGGATAAACGCATGAATAACATTCTTTTTTTTGGTCAGCTAAAAGAGCGCTTAGGATGTGCGCAAACGTCTTTAAGCGTGCCTTATCCTAGTTCTGTATTAGCGGTAAAAGAGCAGTTACAACAACGGGGTGAAATGTGGCTTGAATTGCTTGCACAAGGAAATGTGTTATCTGCCGTCAATCAAACAATGGCTAACGATGAAACTGTGATTAATGAAGGTGACGAAATTGCATTTTTCCCACCAGTAACAGGCGGTTAACAATGATTTCTGTACAACAAGAAGACTTTGATGTTGGTGATGAATATCGTGCTTTAATTCAAGATATTAGCACAGAAGGAGCCGTGGTGACTTTTGTTGGCTTAGTACGAGATGTTAATCAAGGGAGTTCTGTGCAGAACTTAACGCTAGAACATTATCCTGGTATGACGGAAAAGTCATTGAAAGAGATAGTGCAACAAGCGAAGCAACGATGGGCGTTAGGTAAGGTGAGGGTGATACACCGTTTTGGTTACTTAAAACTGAGTGAACAAATTGTTTTTGTAGGTGTAACTAGCCGCCATCGAGAAGTAGCATTTGAAGCATGCCAATTTATTATGGATTATTTAAAAAACCAAGCTCCCTTTTGGAAGAAAGAAAGCACGAGCAAAGGTGAACACTGGGTCGAATTTAATGATAAAGATCAGAAAGCTATAAAACGTTGGCAAGAGTAGTATGTGGCATATTCCCTTGAGACGTTTCGCGTTTTTCATTCTGCTAGTGGTATTGTTTCCTGTAAAAATTAACGCACAAACGCTTAATGTTGCTGTGGCGAGTAATTTCTATCACGCGTTAGTGCAGCTTGCTCCTCAATTTGAGCAACAAACCGGCATTAAAGTTAAGATTTCTTCAGGTGCCAGTGGCTTGTTATACGCGCAAATTCTTCATGGAGCACCGTTTGATTTGTTTTTTTCAGCAGACGAAGAACGCCCTAGATTACTTGAGCAAAAAGGTTTAACAAGCGAGAGAAAAACCTATGTTCATGGACAACTGGCTCTATGGGCTCCTCAGCAAAAAACTACGATTAATAAAACCTTTTTATCTAAGTACAATCAACAACTTGCTATTGCTAATCCTCGGCTTGCTCCTTATGGAAAAGCGGCAGAACAAACCCTTGACTACTTAGGTTTACATCAACAATTTAGCACTAAGCTTATTTTAGGTAATAATATCAATCAAACGTATCAGTTTATTGACTCTGGTAATGCGAAAGCAGGATTTGTTGCCTATGCGCTCTTACTGACAAAGCCAAAAAAGGCGACAGAATATTGGTTAATACCTCAAGAGTTTCATCAACCGATTGTACAACAAGTTGTGTTATTGAAAAACGCCAAGCAAAAACAAGCAGCTCAAGCATTACTTGAATATATTTTATCGTCACCTATTCAAAAACAATTAACTAAAATGGGCTATAGCAATTTAACACCCGCCATTAAATTGGATAATCGTTAATGGAAAACTGGCAGTCTGATGCATTAGCACTTTGGTTAACACTTAAGCTTGCATTGCTTACAGTTATTATTCTACTTATTATTGGCTTGCCACTAGCGTGGTGGTTATCTCGTTATCAAGGGCGAGGAAAATCAGTTATTCAAGCACTTATTGCTATGCCGTTAGTGCTCCCTCCCACAGTTCTCGGTTTTTATTTACTTATACTGCTCTCACCTCAATCTTGGTTTGGAAGTTTATGGGTTACAATAACAGGACAACAACTTGTATTTAGTTTTAGCGGTATTTTACTTGGCTCTCTTATCTATTCATTACCTTTTGTTATTCAACCGCTTTATTCTGGTTTTAGTCAACTTGGTCGCCAATATGAGAGTGTCGCGGCTAGTTTAGGTTTAAATTCAACTAAGCGTTTGTTGTATATTGTTTTACCTATGATAAAACCTGCAATTATTACTGCTGCAACCTTAGGCTTTGCCCATACGCTAGGAGAGTTTGGTTTAGTGTTAATGATTGGTGGCAACATACCCGGAGAAACACAAGTGATGTCGATTGCACTTTATAATCATGTTGAAGCACTTGATTATGATAAAGCACATGTGTTGGCGTTAATTCTCTTAGTCAGTTCATTTATAAGTTTGATCTTACTTTATAAGTTTAATCGACCGTCAATATTTGAGTCATAATATGAATTTAACGGTTGAAATTACGCATCAAATTAAACATATACAGGCAGACAAAACGTTTACGCTTGATGTACAGGTATCTCTTCCTGTAAATAATCATGTTGTCGGGGTTTTTGGGGCCTCGGGGGCAGGCAAGTCAACCCTACTTAAACTTATCGCAGGCATTGGACAAGCAAAGCATAAACAAATTATTTATCAGAGTGAAAATATCTCAGATCTCTTACCTGAGCATTCACCTTGTTGTTATCAAAATCAGCAAGGATTTTTGTTTCCGCATTTAACGGTAAAGCAAAATTTAGCATTAATTATTACTCATGGTCATTTTAGCGCGACATTGCCTTTTAGCATGGATGAGGTTATTCAATGGTGCCAATTAACACCTTTGCTGTCACAGTCTGTTTCAACCTTATCGGGAGGGGAAATACAGCGTATTGCGTTCGCAAGGAGTTTATTGTCAGGTAAATCATTATTGTTGTTAGATGAACCTTTTTCTGCCCTTGACTGGCAAGCTCGTGAGCAAATGCTTGGTTTGATCCCATGGTTAAATACTCGTTATAAAATTGGCTTTATTATTGTTAGTCATTCCTTGCGTGAATTAAGTTTAGTGGCTAGCTATATTACGTTATTAAAACAAGGCAAAGTCGTTGAGCAAGGATTAAGTAACGAACTGATCACGCGTATTAGTGCTGTGCAAAGTCAACAAGCGATAAGTGCCTTGCAGGGAGAAGTCGTAGAGCGCCTTGAAGAATATCAATTAATGAAGGTGTTGCTAAACGGTGAAACTTCACAAACAGTAACAGTACATGCAAAAGACATGGTTTCAGATAACATTCAGCTATCAATAAGTGCTAACAAGGTTAGTTTGTCTAAAAACAAACCCAGTATGACTAGTATAGTGAATTTACTTGAAGTTACTGTGTGTAAGATAGAGCGTTTTCCTAGTCATTCGCTAGTAACATTAGCGTTAAATCAGCAATTTTTGTTAGCTGAAATATCATTGATGTCATTAGATAAACTAGAATTAACCCTTAACGAAAGGGTTTACGCTCAATTTAAGGTATTGTAAATATTTACTTAGCGATAAAATCGCTTAACCTGATTCCATAGCTAGAATAGTGCGAATATCAAGGGTGTCAGTATAACGAACTAAGCCAATTTCTTTGTTTTTTCTTGCGTATACTGCCATGCGATCAGAAAGTTCATTACCTTCATTGTTAGCATGACCTTTCACATGGCTAATGGTTATTTGATTTTTAATCTCTTGGTATAAAGTGAAACACGCTTTGACTAATTCAGGGTTTTTTATTGCTTCACCATTGGCTTTTTTCCAGCCTTTATTTTTCCAACCTGCAGCCCATTTTGTAATACTGTCAATAGAGTATTTTGAATCAGAGAGTATTTGTACATGTTTACCTTTGGCTAAATACTGTTTCGCTAATTTAAAAGCCGCTAATAAACCATTTAATTCCGCGGTGTTATTAGTACCATTAGCATTGTACAAACCATACCAAAGTTCGATCAGTTTTTTGTCTTGATAAACGGCAACGCCCGTGCCTGATTTACCTGGATTTGGCGAACAAGCGCCATCACAGTAAATTTGAACGTCAGCTATAATGCTTGGCGCTAAACTTGAACTTGCCGCTTTACTCGTAGCACTACGGGTATTACTACCTGTAGTAGAGCTACTATTTGTTTTTGAGCGATTCATTAATGCTTTGGTATAGCTTGCTTTAAATGCGGCTTCCGCTTCATCTTTAGATGGAAATCCCATAAATTGCGCATCAGGACGACCTGAGGTAAGGCTTTGCACTGTACTCCAATTATCGAAAACACCCGTTTTTGCGCCTTTCCAGACGACATAATGTTTTTTAGCCATTATTTATCCCTTGCTGCACGTTTTATTGATAATAAAACGAGAACGATGCCAATGATAAAAAATGGGATACTCAGCATTTGTCCGGTATTTAAAGACGTATCAATGGTATATGCAGCTTGCTGTTGTTTAAAAAATTCAATAATGAAGCGCGCGGTAAAGGTCATGATTAGAAAAATACCCAATAACATGCCTCGATAACTTTTAGCCGAAGTGAAGCGATACAAGAGTGTTAGTGTAATGAAGATAAGTAGGTAAGCGAAGGCTTCGTAAAGTTGAGCCGGATGTCGTGGTAAATTATCAATACGCTGAAATACAATTGCCCATGGAACATCAGTCACTTTACCGATAATTTCTGAATTAACAAAGTTAGCGCTACGCACAAAAATTCCAAATAGTGCTGTTGTGATAGCTAATCGGTCGAGTAACCAAAGTAAGTCTTGGTTATTGCGTTTACAATAGATAAATACAGCAATAATAATACCTAGACCACCACCATGACTGGCTAAACCACCTTCCCATATTGCTAATATTTTTAATGGGTTTGCTAAATAATAACTTGGATCATAAAACAAGCAATGCCCTAAACGCGCCCCAATAATAATACCGATTACTGAATACATGAGTAAATTATCAAGAGAGTCAACAGGCTGCTTTTCTTGAATATAAACCCATTTCATAAAATATAAACCAGCAAAAATAGCACTAGCAAATAAAGCGCCATACCAATGAATAGTCAGAGGACCTATCGAAGCGAGGATAGGATCAATATTCCAAATAAAGTGGGACAAAAGAAAGCCTTAACATCAAGAAAATAATTATTGCCGCATAATATACGTAATCGACAAAAAGATACAGAGCTCAGCCTTAAACTTAATAAAGCTGAGTGCAATTTAGGTGTTTGGCTCTGGGGTTATTTTAATGACAAATTAAACATTGCTAATTGTTGGTCAAAGTGGTTTTTTAAGAAATTAAGTAACAACCTCAGTTTTTTATTACTTGCTGTACCTGGTGGGAAAACACCATAGATATTAATATCACGAAGGGTATAGTCTTCTAAAATAACTTCCAAAGAGCCTTCATGTATTTTTGGCAAAGCATCATATTTAGGAATACGTGCAATACCATGTCCAGCTTCAACAAATGCGGTTCGAGCTGCGGCATTATTAGTGCTAATGGTGCCTTTAGTTTCGATACTAAAAGATCGACTGCCTTTGGTAAGTGTGAGCACACCAGAGGTAAGTTTATAGATTACCCATTGATGTTCACTCAGTGCAGCAGGTGTTTTAGGTCGACCATACTTTTGAAAATATTCAGGTGCACCACAAAGACAAGTTTCTAGGGTGGCAAGTTTACTGGCTTGTAACCCAGAATCAACTAAAGGTGCGCCACGTATAGCTAAATCTATTCCTTCTTTCATGATGTGGACAACTTCATCGGTTAACATAACATCTAAGATTATTTTGGGATAAAGTTTTCTGAATTCGTTAAGTGCAGGTACCACCATTTGTAAACCAACATTAACAGGGCAAGTGATTTTGAGTAGACCTTCGGGTTCATTTTTAATACTTTCAATTTGTTGATTAGCAGCGTTCGCTTCTTCAGCAATCGTTTTACAGCGAAGATAATAAGCTTGTCCTGCTTCGGTTAGATTGATTGCACGGGTGGTTCGGTTTAATAATTTTACACCAAGTTGAGTTTCAAGTTTTTTTAAGTGATAACTGACAACTGCGCGTGAAATTCCTACGTGTTTTGCGGCAGCACTCAAACTGCCTTGTTCGATAACTTGGGCAAAAACCACCATACTTTTTAGTTGTTCAAATGAGACATTCATCACTAATTTTTCTAAGCGTTATAATTGTAAAACCATTGTATCAATTATTTGACTAATATAGTTAGATTTATCTGCATTGTTAGTCAGTGATTGTGGCTATATAATTTAGCTATACAGTAAATTAAAGGCTTAAAAGGCAACACTATGACTAAGAAAATATTAATGGTACTAACGTCACATCAAGAACTAGGTGACACAGGTGAAAAAACAGGATTTTGGGTTGAAGAATTTGCAGCACCTTATTATGCTTTTGTTGATGCTGGGGTTGAAGTAACAATAGCAACACCTAAAGGTGGACAAGCTCCTATTGATCCAAAAAGCGAATTGGAAGATTTTCAAACGCCAGCTACTCATCGTTTTGATAAAGATACACAAGCACAAGCAAAAATTGCTACAACAGTTAAACTGTCCGACATTAACGCAGACGACTTTGATAGTGTATTTTATCCAGGCGGCCACGGTCCTTTATGGGATCTTACTGATAATAATGACTCTATTTCATTGATTGAAAACTTTTTATCCGCCGAAAAACCAGTGGCTACCGTCTGTCATGCAAGTGCTGCGTTATTAAACGTAAAAGATAGTTCGGGTGAATATGTTGTTAAGGGTAAAGCGGTAACAGGTTTTACAAATAGTGAAGAAGATGCCGTGCAATTAACTAATATTGTGCCATTTTTACTAGAAGATGAATTAATCAAACGTGGTGCTGATTATCAAAAAGCAGAAGATTGGCATGCGTTTTCCGTTCAAGATGGCCTTATTATATCGGGTCAAAATCCAGCAAGTTCAGCACTCGCGGCTGAAAAATTATTGTCTTATATGAATGCTTAAGTAAGGTAGTTATACAATGTTTAAATTTAGTTTTCAAAATCCAACCACCATACATTTTGGTGAAGAGCAAATTCAGAAAATAACCAAAGAAATTCCGCTAACTGCCAGAGTGTTAGTTGTTTATGGTGGTGGTTCTATTAAAAACAATGGGGTTTATGATCAAGTTAAAGATGCACTCAAAGCACATACTTGGTTTGAGTTTTCAGGCATAGAACCTAACCCTAAGTACGATACTTTGATGAAAGCGCAAGCGATTATTGCTAAAGAGAACGTTGATTATATATTAGCGGTTGGTGGCGGTTCAGTCATTGATGGTAGTAAATTTATTGCTGCGGCAGCGTTTTACGAAGGTGATGACCCTTGGGATATTCTTGCTAAACAGAAACCAGTGGAGCAAGCGCTTCCATTAGGTGTAGTTTTAACATTACCAGCAACTGGCTCTGAAAGTAATGGTAATGCTGTTGTGACACGTGAAGAGACTAAACTTGCTTTTTATAGTGCTTTGGTTCGTCCGGTATTTGCGATTTTAGATCCCAAAGTGACACTTTCATTGTCTGATCGTCAAATTAGCAATGGGGTTGTTGATGCTTTCGTTCATGTTATGGAGCAATACCTAAATTATAGTGTTAATGGCAAAGTACAAGATCGCTTTGCAGAAGGACTGCTTTTAACCTTAATCGAAGAAGGGCCAAAAGCCTTATTAGCTGAATCAAAAAATGATTTAGACATTCGTTCTAATATCATGTGGTCGGCAACTATGGCGCTTAATGGACTTATTGGTGCTGGCGTACCACAAGATTGGTCTACACATGCTATTGGACACGAATTAACCGGAACTTATGGTATTGATCATGCACGAACACTCTCTATTGTGTTACCTGCAGTAATGAAAGTTTGTCGAGAAGGTAAAAAAGACAAATTATTACAATATGCAGAGCGTGTATGGGGGGTAATTGAAGGTGATGAAAATGCTCGTATTGAACAAGCAATAAAGTTAACGGAAACCTTTTTTGAAACTATGCAAGTACCAACACGTTTATCGCAGATAGATATTAGCGAAAAACAGATTGACGATTTAGTGAATAAACTAGAAGTACATGGTATGAATGCACTGGGTGAAAGAAACGATATTACCTTAGAAATCAGTCGAAAAATATTAATGCAAGCACTATAAAATTTTGCATTGTTTAATCATTCATTAGGAAATAATGACTATGACACAAACCAAAACAATTAACCGTCAAATATTATTGGCATCGCGACCATTTGGCGCTCCAGAGCAGAAAAACTTTTCGTTGGAAGAGAGTGATATTCCTAAGCCTAAAGAAGGTGAAGTATTGTTACGGACTGTGTATCTTTCACTTGACCCATACATGCGCGGGAGAATGAATGATGCTAAATCTTATGCTGAACCTGTTGCTCTTGGTGAGGTAATGGTTGGAGGTGCTGTTTGTTTTGTTGAAGAATCAAAAAACGATGATTACCAAGCTGGCGATTTAGTTGTAGCATTTAGTGGTTGGCAAGATTACAGCATATCAGATGGCGCAGACCTACTAAAATTACCTAAAAATATGCCAAGCCCTTCGAAAGCCTTAGGTGTTTTAGGTATGCCAGGTTTAACTGCATATATGGGATTACTTGATATTGGTGAACCTAAAGCGGGTGAAACTGTAGTAGTAGCTGCAGCAACAGGAGCTGTTGGCAGTATGGTCGGCCAAATTGCAAAAATTAAAGGCTGTAATGTAATTGGTGTTGCTGGTGGTGCTGAAAAATGTGCATATGCAGTTGATACATTAGGCTTTGATCATTGTTTGGATCATTATGCAGATGACTTTGCTGAGCAATTAGCTGCAACAGCGACTAAAGGCATAGATGTTTATTTTGAGAATGTTGGTGGCAAAGTGTTTGATGCAGTAATGCCTTTACTTAATAGCTGTGCACGTATCCCATTATGTGGCTTAATTTCACAGTACAATGCAACGGAATTACCACAAGGGCCAGATCGTTTAGCGTCATTGATGGGAACCTTGTTAATTAAGCGAGCTAAAATGCAAGGCTTTATCGTGTTTGATGACTACGGACATCGCTATGGAGAGTTTAGTGAACAAATGTCTCAATGGCTTGAACAAGGTAAGATCAAAGATAAAGAACATATTATTGATGGTTTAGAAAATGCGGTAGAAGGTTTTATTGGATTACTTGAAGGTAAAAACTTCGGTAAAGTGATTGTTCGCATTGGACCTGATAGCCTCTAATTGTTAATTAAATACTTATTTACTGTCAGATTGCATGTTTCACATATAATCTGACAGTATTTTTAATTATATATGGGTTTTTATCACAGCTTATTTTTCAATAAAAACGATATACTCCATCCTAATATTTCATATGCTGCTTATACTATTTGTCGTTGGGAGTTAGATTATGAAGTACAACCAATGATTGAATATTAAATAGTTATAAAGATAGTTATCATAGGGGATTAATACCCTAATTAGCAGTAATATTGGGAGTGTTTAAAAATCTGTGTCATTTCAGTAAACTAGTAAAAAGAGGAATGACACATGACAACTCAATTCGATTTTCAAGAAGCAGTTAAAGCACTCCAAGCAGGTAAAAACCTGAATGGCAAAGATGGTGTACTTACTGGACTTATCAAAAAACTAAGTGAAGCCGCACTGCAAGCTGAACTTGAGCAACACCTTGCTAATGAGCAACAACCTAATCGCAAAAATGGCTCTAGCACTAAAACGGTTAAATCATCTGTTGGCAACTTTGAACTCGATACACCAAGAGATAGAAGCGGTAGTTTTGAACCTCAACTCGTTAAGAAAAATCAAACATCACTCACCGATGAAATAGACCAAAAAATATTATCCATGTTCAGTATGGGCATGAGCTATCGAGATATTAATAAACACATCGAAGATATGTATGGTATGAACGTTGCGACAGGCATGATAAGTGCTGTTACAGATAAACTTATTCCAGAGTTAAAAGCATGGCAACAACGGCCTCTCGATAGTCATTATCCGATTGTTTGGCTTGATGCGATTCATTATAAAGTAAAAGAAGATGGGCGATATATCAGCAAAGCAGTTTACACCTTGCTCGGCTTAGACATTCACGGTAAAAAAGAAATACTAGGATTACATCTCTCGGAAAATGAAGGGGCTAACTATTGGTTATCAGTGCTCACCGATTTAAATAATCGTGGTGTTAAAGATATCCTAATCGCTTGTGTTGATGGATTAACAGGCTTCCCTGAGGCGATAAAAGCTATTTTCCCTGAGACTGAAGTACAATTGTGTATCGTTCACCAGATACGCAACTCCATGAAGTATGTTGCTTCTAAAAATCAAAAGGCATTCATGGCCGATTTAAAACCTGTTTATCGAGCACCAACGAAAGAGGCCGCAGAGCTAGCGCTTGATGAACTTGAAGCTAAATGGGGAAGTTCCTATCCGCTCGTCATTAATTCCTGGCGCAATAAATGGCATAATTTATCAGCATATTTCAAGTATCCAGAGCATATTCGCAAGGTGATTTATACGACGAATGCTGTTGAGGCTGTGCATCGCCAGTTTAGAAAGCTGACAAAGACTAAAGGGGCTTTCCCTAATGAAAATAGCTTGTTGAAGCTACTTTATGCTGGCATATTAAACGCTACCGAGAAATGGACAATGCCCATTCACAATTGGAGCCTTTGCTTATCTCAGTTGGCGATTTACTTTGAAGGGCGTTTAGACACCGTGCTCGATATTTAAAAATTTAAGCTGACACAGAATTCTGAACGCTCCCGTAATATTCGCGGATGCGCTAATGGAAGTCTCTATAAGTCTACTTGTTGTACTAACTTCACTGTAATGGAATTTTCATCAATAAGCTTAAATACTTTAGGCCTTATTTCTTTTATCCACCAATCGTTATATGTTAAGCCATGAATTTTCATACGCGATTCTTCGTTATCAAATTCACGGAGCCAAATAAAGTAATCGTTACCGTCAGCGCCTGTATGTATATATGTATCAATTATTTTCATGCCTTTTGACTTTTGATACGGTATTAGCTCTGCTTTCATCCAGTTTAGCCATTCTTTTGTTTTACCGGGTTTAATTTTGTACTCACGCAGTTCAACTATTTTCAAAATAATTCCAATATATTTTCTGTCTTTTATAATAATGTTTTTACATTTATTGTTTGTAAAGTCAATCACATAACCTATAGTGGTTAACTGATTTTTATTATGGTCTCTTTCCATATCACTATGTGTGATTGGATTAATATCTATTGACCTGCTTTGTTTAGCATGGTCATCACTCTTATGTTCTTGATGTTTTAGCAGCCATTAGTCGTATTGCCACTTCAAATTCCGGCCTGTTTCTAAGGATTTAGTGTCGGTGTTACTCTGTGGTTACGACAAAGAGTTAAATAAGCTGATTTTTAACAAGGTAGATAACAATTTATTATTGATGGTTGCTAAGGGAACATAAAGGCTTCATTGTATTGCTTTATTTTTTATCAATTATAATTTCCTTTTTATGCGAACCCAATGGCGAGCCTAATCAATAGTCGATGTTTTAATATTAAATGATGAGAGAAAATTTAACTTGAGGGTATGTCTTGGCAGAAGGTTAAAATTAATTTAAATCTCAGTGAACAAACCTTCAGGCTAAACTTTAAGTTAGATTCTTTAATAAAAATAAATAGGAGCTGTTAAGCGTCTCCTAAATGAAAATAAAACGGAAAATTACAGTTGGCTGTTTTTCGTCCCTCAACTAATTAGCTAACTCTAATTTTACGCTTAGGTAAGCGTGAGTTTTTCATCGTTGGAGATAAAATGAAATTTTTAGCATTAACCTCACTGTTATTTTCTTTTTCTTGTTTTGCACAAGTGCAAACAATCAATATTGGTGACTTTGATATTGAATATGAAATGTCAGGCTCTGGTAAACACCTAGTGTTACTTGAAGCAGGAATGACACGTGACTTAACTGACTGGGATACTATTATTCCTGACATGTCGAAAATTGCACGAGTCATACGTTATTCACGAGTTGGTAATGGTCATTCATCGCAAACTGACCAGCAATTCAGTGCTGAGCAATATGCCTCTCATACAAAAAGTTTACTCGACAGATTAAAAATTAATGAACCCGTTATTCACATTTCTCATTCATATGGTGGAATGCTAGCAAGAGCATTTGCAGGACAATATCCCAATTCAGTTGAAGCGCTTTTGTTCATTGACCCATCAACTGAACATGACTTAGATATAGTCAAAAATATCGATCTGTCTAGAGCAATTAAAGAAACCCAATGGATGAAAAATAGAGGTCTTAAAGAGGGTATGGCTAATGAATATTTAGATTATTGGGCAAAACGACCCATGCCCAATTACGATAGAATTGGTGATAAACCTTTAACAATTATTGCTTCTATTAAAAAATTTGAGAATCCAATTGTTCTACAAATTACTGATTTAGGTAGAGAGAAAATGGCTGAAGCGCTTAAAGCATGGGCTGAAACTTTTCCACAAGGTAAAGCTATTTTTACTGAAAAGAGTAATCATTATATTCAAAAAGAAGAGCCTGAATTGGTATTAAAAGAATTGGCTGAATTGATTGGTAAGTTGAATTAAAGACCCCCTAATTGTGGTTGATATTGGAGCACCTTTGAACTAAATTAGTTTTATTAAGGAGAGTAGATCATGAAAAACATAAAGTTAATTTATTTGTATTTTTTATCAGGCGTCTTTTTTTTAATTCTAGCAGGGGCTTTTTATTCAACGAAAGATAGTAACCTTACCCCAGTATTTACCAGCATTGGTTGTGCTATTATTTCAATTAGCTTTGTTTTGTTTAGTCGCCGTAAAAGTTGTGGAAATCAACATAAGCAATAAAGATAAGTATTAAAATAAGTGGTTCCAGTCGAGCTAATAATAGCTGGCGAGTTATACTATTTATTATTGAAGGCGCAAATCATGAAACAGCGTTTTCACTCACTGCAATTTAGGGATTGTCTTGGCTATTTAAACATTAAATATTTAGCCTATTTACTCTGGTTAGTATCCTGGTGATAAATAGGCTTGTTATTTATGATTAGGTAAATCTCTATTATTTAGGCACGTTCAAAATTGCTTCAACGGCTTTTTTAGGCTGTAAGTTTCTATCCCATAGTAACGGATAATTTGTTCTATTCGGAATAGGGTAGTTATTCTTCCACGACATACTGTCATCGACACCCCAAAAGGTTACTCTATCGATTTTTTCTTTGCGGTGATAAAAAATTTCAAACAGTTCTTGATAACGAGCCGTTAATTTTTCTTCAATATCTTTAGGTAACCCGGTTTTGTATGGGTCTAAAAATTGCTCAAACTCTTCTAATTCATATTGTGGGTGCATGAGTCCAGTGCCAATAACTTGTCCTTCTTTCGTAATAGGTAAGACATCAACATCAAGCTCTGTGATCATCACTTTTAGTCCTAAAGCTGAATACGCATCTATGGCCGCTTCAATATATTCTTTTTTAGGAAAGTTAAGTCCCCAATGTGCTTGTATGCCTATGCCATCAATACGTATACCATTAGCTTTAAGCATTTTTACCATGCGAATAATACCGTCACGTTTTTTAGGTCGCCAGGCATTGAAATCATTATAATAAAGCTCGGTATTTGGCGAATATTTTTCAGCATATTTGAATGCTGCTTTTACAACATCATCACCGCTTTTCATGGTATCTACCCAAATGGTATTTCGGTAGTTACCGTCTTCGCCAATAATTTCATTTACAACATCCCATGCATCAACTTTTCCTGAATAGCGCCCTGCAACTACTTTAATATATTGGTGCATTCGTTCGAGTTGTTGCTCTGGGGTATTGGCTGTGCCGTTATCATTTAGGAAAAACCAATCGGGAGTTTGATTATGCCAAACTAGCGTGTGGCCAATAATAAACATGTTTTGCTGTTGAGCAAAGTCGATATATTGATCTGCTGCAGCAAAGTTATAAACCCCCTTAGTAGGGTTAACAATTTCAGCTTTCATTGAATTTTCTAAAGTTACTGTATTAGCGTGTTGTTTGACTATATTTTGTAATACTGCGGATTTTCCTGAGGCAATATCATCATTTATTGCCATTCCTACTTTAAACGCCTCTTTAAATGCTGATTTTAATGACAGCTCAGTGGCATAACTAAAATTTATGTTGATTAGTATAAGTGACAGCGATAGTAGCCTTAATGATCTCATTGAGTATTCCTTTTATCTATAATTTTTATATAAAACAGCATATAGTCAACTTGACAAATACTCAAGCTAAAATAAGATGGTATTAATTAAATACACTTAATGTAATTGGAATAATAAATGACAACGAAAAATTTAGGGTTCATCGGGATTGCTATGGCGATTTTCTCAGTAGTCTCTATCGGGAACGCGAGTGAAGTTGATACATCTGTGTGTAATGGCAACGCTGTACCTATCATTGATCACAGTAAGTTAACGCGGATTGGTGGGAAGTTCTTATTCTTAGAAGGTCCAACTTGGTCTGTGCGAAATGAGGCTTTTTATTTTTCAGAAATGAATTTTAATGGTTCACAACAGTTTGGGCCAAAATCAACACTTTATAAACTAAGTTTACCTAACCATATTAGTGTTTATGAAGAAGACTCGGGCACTAATGGTTTACTTGCTGTAGATGATTTTATTTATACGATGAACCATGCGACTCGGTCATTGTCGCGTATTTCTACCGCACTAAAAACAAAGGAAATTATTGTTGATCATTATAAGGGATTAAAATTTAACTCTCCCAATGATTTAGTCCAAGGAAGTAATGGTACCCTTTATTTTACTGATCCTAACTGGCAGCTTAGTGGTAGAAATCAAGAAACTAAATTTACAGGAGTGTATTCAGTGACGAGAGAGGGAAAATTAACACTGCTTGAAGATTCATTAAATCAACCTAATGGTATAGCACTTTCGCCAGACGAAAATACACTTTACATTGGTAGTTTAAATAATGGAATTAATCGGTATGAAATTGATAATCAAGGGAATGTTGGGAAAAAAGAAGCTTTTGTAACCATTACCTCGCCTGATGGAATGGCGATTGATTGTGCCGGTAATCTGTATGTAGCAAGTCACACAGAAGGTGTTGTTTATATTTATTCAAATGAAGGAAAAATACTGAATAAAATTGATTTAGGGCCTAAAGTTACTAATGTTGCATTTGGTGGTAGTGACTTGAAAACATTATTAATAACAACAGATCATGGCTTATATACTCTTGCGGTTAACATCCCAGGGCTACAGCTCAATTCAGTGGTCAAATAGCTATTGTTGATAACTTCTTTTCCTATCAAAAAGTGATTTTAATGTGTAGTTAAAATCACTTTTTATCCGATGCTACTACCTAGAATTATAAGCGCCAAAATATTTTCAGTTAAACTCACTAATACAATGATATCGCTACCATAATTTGTTAAAATAATAAGATACCAAATGATAGTTAAAGTAGGGACTTTATTTAGTGAAAGTATCTAAGCGAGCGCGCATTCAAGATGTAGCTAAAAAAGCTGGAGTGTCAAGTATGACAGTCTCCCGAGTTCTTAACCAAGATACTAAAGTAAGTGAAGCAAAAAGAGCTTTAGTGATGGAAGCAGTTAAAGAACTAAACTATCGTCCAAATGTATCTGCTCGTCGCTTAGCCAGTAAAAAGTCTTTTTTTATCGGTTTACTCTACTTTGATTTAGACACTTCTTATGTAAGTAAGTTTTTGTTACGTGGCTTAAAAGTGTGTAGAACAACAGGGCATCATTTGGTTGTTGATGAAATTGATGATGATATTGAAAAGTCTTTAGCTTCTGTTCAAGAGCTAATAGAAGAAACGCGTGTCGATGGTTTAATTTTATTACCTCATGTGTGTGATGATGCTAAATTACTCGCCGCCTTACAAAAAACTAATATCACTTTTGTTCGTATTGCGCCTGATACCCAACTTAATATTTCCCCTTATATTTGTATGGATGATTACCAAGCCTGCTTTGAAGTGACTGAATTATTAATTAAAAAAGGTCATACTAAAATTGGGCACATTATTGGTAACCCTAATCAAGGGGTGAGTCGATTACGTTATCAAGGCTATCTTGATGCACTTCGTTCCAATCAAATAAATGTGCCTCCTGAATATATTGAGCAAGGTTTATTTACCTATGATTCAGGATTAGTTGCCGCGAAAAAAATGCTTTCTTTAGCGGATAGACCAACGGCAATAGTTGCTGCAAATGATGAAATGGCTGCGGCGGTCTTAGCTGTTGCTCATTTAAATCGAATTTTAGTGCCTGATGAATTATCTATTTCTGGATTCGATGACGGTAATGTAGCGGTAACAGTCTCACCTAACTTAACAACCGTAAGACAACCTATTCATCAAATGGCTGAGTTAGCTATAGACATTATAGCTTCTGGTAAGTTTACTGATTTGTCGACTGCAAACAGTCGTGAATTTAGAAATGTGCTTGATTTTGAAATTGTAGAGCGTAATTCTACGGCAAATGCCCCGCAATAAGAGTCACTACCTAAACGAGTATTATCCTATGTTTGATTAAGTATTTTATGACTTAATTGAAAAGGGCAATAGAAGACTATTACCCTTTTCTATGTTATCTATTTACTCAACTCGTGTTATTTTACTGATTTACCTTCTTGATAAAAATGCATCAACCCTTGAGTAGAGCTGTCATGGCTTTCACTGATTTGGTTTTTAACTAGCTCAGCTTCAATATTATTGGCCAAGCCTTTACCTAATTCCACTCCCCATTGATCAAAAGAACATATTTGCAATAAGATGCCTTGAGTAAAGATCTTGTGCTCATATAAAGCAATTAAGCTACCGATTGAACGGGGTGAAATACGTTTCATTAAGATGGTATTAGTGGGACGATTACCTTTGTGAACTTTATGTGGCGCTACTTTATCTATGTATTGGGCTGTTCGACCTTTAGCTTTTAGATCGTCTCGCACTTGTGCTTCATTAACACCTTGCATTAAGGCTTGCGTTTGGGCGAAAAAATTTGCCATAAGAGTTTCATGGTGACCTTGAACAGGGGTCACACTTTCTACAGAGCCAATAAAGTCCGCAGGAACAACATTATTACTTTGATGTAAATATTGGTAAAAAGCATGTTGACCATTGATACCTATTTCACCCCAAATAGAAGGTACGGTCGGATAGCTAATTGACTCGCCATGCCAATTAACCGATTTACCATTACTTTCCATTTCAGCTTGTTGTAAATAAGCTGATAACATATGTAATGATTGATCATAAGGTAAAATGGCTTGTGATTGAGCACCTAAAAAAGTGCAATTCCATAAGCTTAATAACGCTAAAATAACAGGGGCATTTTCTGCTAAAGGAGCTTCACAAAAATGATTGTCAATTTCATGTGCACCTTCAAGTAATTCAATGAACCGTTCAAATCCAAGGTCGATAGCAATAGGTAAACCAATTGCTGACCATAAAGAAAAGCGTCCGCCAACCCAATCCCACATATCAAAAATGTTTTCTTCGACAATACCAAATTCAGTGGCATTTTTTTTATTAGAAGACACGGCAACAAAGTGTTTAGCAATGGCTGACTCATTAAAAGAGGAAGCAACTAACCAACGCATTGCTGTTTTTGCATTAGTCATGGTTTCGGTGGTGGTGAAGGTTTTACTTGAAACGATAAATAAGGTTTTTTCTGGGTTTAATGGCCTTAAAACATTCGCTATTTGTGTGCCATCGACATTTGATACGTAATGCACGTTAACACTATGATCGCTGTATTGTTTTAGCGCCTCGGTTACCATTTGAGGGCCAAGGTTTGAACCTCCAACACCAATGTTAACAACATCAGTAATGCGCTTGCCAGAATAACCTTTCCATTGACCTTGACGTATTTTTTCAGAAAATGATTTCATTTTGTTCAGGGCTTTTTGAACATCTTCGTTGATATTCTTACCCTCAAGCATGATCGGTTTTTGTGAGCGATTTCGTAATGCCACATGTAATACCGATCTATCTTCAGTTGTATTAATACGCTCCCCTGAAAACATTTTTTCGCGCCAACCTTCGACATCACATTCTTTGGCTAAGGCAAAAAGTTTTTCCATAGTTTCGGCATTGATCAGATTTTTAGAGTAATCGAGTAAAAATGGCGGTAGCTTAATCGAAAACTGTTCAAACCGATTTGAATTGCTATTAAACAAGTCACTCATGTGTTGTTTTTTCATCTCTTGTGCATGAGCAACTAATGCTTGCCAACTGGCTAATGTAGTTCGTGATTGCATGTTATTTTTCCAATTCCAATGTGTACTCAAGTTGTTGTTCGTATGATGACTTAAACTGTTTTGTTTTGATTAATAACCGCTAATGTTGTGGTTACAATATTTTCAGGAGTAAAACCAAAATAATTTAATAGATCATTGCCAGGAGCAGATTCACCAAAGGTTTTCATTCCAATAACGGCTCCTGTTTTACCTACATATTTATACCAAAAATCAACATGAGCTGTTTCAATGGCAATAATAGAGTTAACTTCCGCTGGTAAAACGCTTTTTTGGTACTGATTTGATTGTTGATCAAAAAGCGTTGTACATGGCATTGAAACTACGCGAATTTTTTGGCCTTGAGTCGTTAATACTTCTGCTGCTTCAACTGCGATCCCCACTTCTGAACCTGTTGCGATTAAAATGGCATCTGGTGTTCCTTCACAGTCCACTAAAGTGTATCCACCTCGTTGAATGTGATTAACTTGCTCGTCATTACGCGCTTGATGGGGAAGATTTTGACGGCTAAAAATTAATGCACTTGGTCCTTCTTGTTTTTGTATTGCTAACTTCCACGCAACCGCTGATTCAACTGCATCACATGGGCGCCAAGTTGTTAAGTTAGGAGTCATCCGCAAATTGGCAATTTGCTCTATAGGTTGATGGGTAGGGCCATCTTCACCCTGACCAATAGAATCATGAGTGTAAACGAAAATATTTTGAATACCCATTAATGCCGACATACGTACTGCATTACGGGCATATTCCATAAACATTAAAAAGGTGGCGCCATAATTAACAAAACCACCATGCAATGACAGTCCATTCATAATGCCACTCATACCAAATTCACGAACACCATAAAAAAGGTAGTTACCATCAGCATCATCTGCTGAAATACCTTTTGAACCTGACCATAAAGTTAAGTTTGAACCGGCTAAGTCTGCAGAGCCACCAAGTAGTTCAGGTAACATTGAACCGTATACCTCAATTGCATTTTGAGAGGCTTTTCTGCTCGCGATGTTTTGACCTTGTTTTTGACAGAGTCTAATGTATTGATTTGCTTTTTGTTCAAATTGTATGGGTAATTCTTTGGCTAAAACCCGACGTTCAAATTCACTGGCTAATTCAGGGAATGTCATTTTATAAGACTCAAAGGTTTTATTCCAATGTAGCTCAGCAACATTTCCTTTATCTTTTGCATCCCATGCTGAATACACCTCTTTAGGGATTTCAAATGGAGCATGTGACCAGTTTAAAAACTGACGTGCAGCGGCAATTTCTTCATCACCTAATGGAGCACCATGACAGTCGTGCGAGCCTGACTTGTTCGGAGAACCAAAACCTATGGTTGTTTTACAACAGATCATAGTGGGTTTATCGGTAACGCTTTTTGCTTCTTCAATTGCTTTGTTGATGGCTACAGCGTCATGACCGTCGACATCACTTATCACATGCCAGTTGTATGCTTTAAAACGGGCAGGGGTGTTGTCGGTAAACCAGCCTTCAACATGGCCATCAATTGAAATACCATTGTCATCCCAAAAGGCAATTAATTTACCTAAACCCAGTGTGCCAGCTAAAGAACATACTTCATGAGAAATACCTTCCATTAAACAACCATCACCTAAAAAGCAGTAGGTATAATGGTCAACAATATCAAAGTCAGGGCGGTTAAAATGCGCGGCGAGGGTTTTTTCAGCAATAGCCATACCTACAGCATTGGAAATTCCTGCACCTAATGGTCCTGTGGTGGTTTCTACACCGACAGTATATCCGTACTCAGGGTGTCCAGGGGTTTTTGAATGTAGTTGTCTAAACCGTTTTAATTCATCGATTGGTAAGTCATAACCACTTAAATGTAAAAGTGAATAAATTAACATTGAACCATGACCGTTACTTAAGATAAAACGATCGCGATCTGCCCAGCTAGGATTGGTAGGGTTGTGTTTTAAATGATCATTCCATAATACTTCAGCAATATCTGCCATACCCATTGGGGCTCCTGGATGACCTGATTTAGCTTGTTGTACTGCATCCATTGTTAAAGCACGGATGGCATTAGCGAGATGCTGCCTTGAAGACGTCATGATGATTCCTTTAATGTATTTAATAATACCCATTTCACTAATTAACGATTATTTTAACGAGGTAAATTAATCAGGTAATTAATGAAATTTGTATGTTTTTAACCTTTATCAATAACAAGGTTTGCGTATTTAGGTTAGGTTATTATTTGTTTGTTATATGAGTTCTGTAACCATTTTTTCCAAAATAGCTTGGTCTTTAGCGAAGTTACGAATACCTTCACACAGTTTTTCTACCGCCATAGCATCTTGATTATGTTGCCATGCAAAACTAGATTCAGTCAGTGGCGTCAATTCATCACGAGAGGCTTTTTTCACTGCTTTAGCCGCTAGTTTTGTTTCAAGAGTACCTTCAGTATTTTGTAATTCTGTGAGTAATGCTGGTGAGATGGTTAATAAATCACATCCGGCTAACTCAATAATTTCAGAGGTATTTCTAAAACTTGCCCCCATGACTACTGTGTTGTAATCATAAGTTTTGTAGTATTGATAAATTTTAGTAACTGATTGAACACCAGGATCGTTCGCACCAGTAAAATCTTTCCCTTCTTGAGTGATTGCATCTTTAGCTTTATACCAATCTAAAATACGACCAACGAATGGTGAAATTAGTGTGACATTAGCTTCTGCACAAGCTACAGCTTGAGCCATACTAAATAATAATGTTAGGTTACAAGCGATCCCTTCTTTTTCTAACTGTTCGGCCGCTTTAATGCCTTGCCAAGTTGAAGCTAGTTTAATTAAAACACGGTCTTTGCTAATGCCTGCTTTTTCGTAAAGGGCGATTAATTTACGACCTTTTTCAATACTCGCTTGAGTATCAAATGATAATTTAGCGTCTACTTCAGATGAAATTCGACCAGGTACGTGTTTTAAAATTTCACAACCAAAATTTACAATTAATTGATCACAAACATTGTCAATATCGGTTTGGTTATTAACGGTTGATTGGCTAATTGCGTCATCAATTAAATGTTTGTATTGTGGCAATTTTGCCGCTTGTAAAATAAGTGATGGATTAGTGGTAGCATCAACAGGGTTTAATGCTTTGATGGAGTCAACATCACCACTGTCAGCTACAACAGTAGTTACTTGTTTGAGTTGTTCTAATAAATTCATTTTAAATTTTGTCTATGAGTATTACGCTGTTTTAGCAATAATACTCATAGGCATACCTTTTAGTTTTTACTTAATTGATGATAAATAAGTAATAGTTAATTAAACGTAACGGTTAACAATGTTTTCAAGCAATTCTTGACGTCCAGAAACCTGTTTAGGGTTAATGTTTTCTTCAAGAACTAACTTAGATAAACTTTCAAGGCTTTGCTCACCAGACATGATGCTTTGACCTAATTTACCTTTCCAACCAGCGTAACGTTCGTCTACAAATTGAGTTAATGGCGCATCTTCAATTAATTTAGCTGCGTTAACTAAAGCTTGAGCCATAGTATCCATACCACCAATGTGACCAATGAATAAATCATCACGTTCACATGATTGACGACGAAGTTTTGTATCAAAGTTAAATCCACCTGTGTCTAAACCACCGGCTTTAAGAATTTCGTACATAACTAAGGTACACTCGGCGACATCGTTAGGGAATTGGTCTGTATCCCAACCGTTTTGCATGTCGCCACGGTTAGCATCAACACTACCCATAATACCTTCAGCACAAGCAACAGCAATTTCATGATGGAAACTATGACCAGCAAGTGTTGCATGGTTAGCTTCAATGTTTACGTGTACTTCGCCCGCAATACCGTGCTTGTGTAAGAAACCAGCAACAGTGGCAGTATCGTAATCATATTGATGTTTAGTAGGTTCTTGAGGCTTAGGCTCAATTAATAACTTACCTTTAAAGCCAATTTTGTTTTTATGCTCAATAACCATTTTAAGGAAACGTGCGTATTGCTCACCTTCTTGCTTAAGGTTAGTGTTTAATAAAGTATCGTAACCTTCACGACCACCCCAAAGTACGTAGTTTTCGCCACCTAAACGATGAGTAACATCCATAGCATGCTTAACTTGAGCCGCTGCATATGCATAAAGTTCTGGGTTAGGGTTAGTTGAACCACCAGCACAAAAACGTGCATTTGAAAATAAGTTAGCTGTTCCCCAAAGTAATTTAACGCCAGTACGCTCCATTTCTTTTTCAAAAATATCAGCCATATGATTAACGTTTGAGTGGAATTCTTTTAACGAATTTCCTTCAGGTGCTATATCTGCATCATGGAAACAAAAGTAAGGAGTACCCAGTTTTTCATAAAATTCAAAAGCTACTTTTGCTTTTTGTTCAGCAAGTTGTAATTGGTTGCCCGTAGCTTGGATCCAAGGGCGATCAAACGTACCCTCACCAAAAATATCAAAACCTGTTGAACAAAAGTTATGCCAGTAACAAGCAGCAAAACGTAAGTGTTCTTTCATTGTTTTGCCAAGTACGATTTTGTTTTCATCGTAGTGACGGAAAGCGAATGGGTTCGTGCTATTAGCACCTTCAAATTGGATTTTGTTTACGTTTTTGAAAAATTGTTCAGTCATGGTCTACTCCTAATTAATTCTGTTTAAATAATTTTTTGTATAAAGGCTATTCAGTTAAAAATGTGCTTTTAAACTTTGATAAAGTTGTTGGTATTTACGGTGTTGGCTGGCGTAATACCCTTGCATGTTACTGTCAGGTTCAACGATAAAGTCTACTTCACTGGCAGAACAAACTTGATTGGCGGCTAACTTAGTGACACCAATTCGAGCAAGGCGAGCTGCGCCAAATGCTGGGCCTACTTCCGCACCTTTACGGTAGGTAAGTGGTTTATTTAAAACACTGGCTAAAATTTTTCCCCATAAGGCACTACGTGCACCGCCACCAATCACTGATACTTGATCAATTTGCGTACCGGCTGCTAGCAATGCTTCTTGTCCATCAGCAAACGCAAAAGCTACACCTTCCAGAACGGCACGGCCTAACTCAGCTGCTGTTGTATTAAGGTCTAAGCCAAAGAAAACGCCTTGTGCATTAGGGTTGTTATGCGGTGTACGCTCGCCAGATAAGTAAGGTAAAAAAATCACAGAAGAGGGACTTGAAAAATCAAGTGTGGCTATTTGGTCTAATAAGCTTTTTTCGTCTTTATAACCGGTTAATTGTGTTACCCAAGTTAAACAACTTGCTGCACTTAAAATCACTGACATTTGATGCCAAGTGTTTGGAATACAATGACAAAAGGTATGAACTGCGCTGTCAGGATTTGGGTTGTAAGTGTCGTTTGCTACAAAATAAACCCCTGATGTACCTAAGGATAAAAAGGCTTCATTTGGATTAATAACACCAATACCAGCAGCTCCTGCGGCATTGTCACCACCACCAGCAATTACAGGAACTTCATTCATTCCCCATTGTTGGGCAATGTCTGAACTGAGGTGGCCGGTAATTTCAGTACCTTCAAACAAGGTTGGCATTTGCTCAATCGTTAAGTCTGTTGCTGCTAACATTTTCTCAGACCATTGTCTTTTTTCGACATCAAGCCACAAAGTTCCAGCACTGTCAGACATATCTGACGCGAAATCGCCCGTCATTAAAAAGCGTAAGTAATCCTTAGGTAGTAACACTTTTGCTACACGGCTAAAGTTTTCTGGTTCGTTTTCTTTTAACCAAACAAGTTTAGGTGCAGTAAAACCGGGCATTGCAATGTTGCCGGTTATCGAACGAGTATTCGATTCGCGTGCTTCAATGATTTTACATTGTTGCTCGCTACGCCCGTCATTCCATAAAATAGCGGGACGGATAACAGCGTTCTTATCATCGAGTAAAGTCGCACCGTGCATTTGACCTGATAAACCAATAGCCACAACTGAAGATAGCGCTGTGTTGTTTTTAGCTTTTAACGTTGCCATAGCATCGTTAGTTGCTTGCCACCAATCACTGGGATCTTGTTCAGACCATAATGGTGCAGGGCGGCTAACTTCTAATGAAGCTGATGCTTGATCAACAAGATTATCCTTGTCATCAAGTAAGATAACTTTTACACCCGAAGTACCTAAATCAATTCCCAAGTACATAAAAACTCTCTAATGTATGATGTTTGTTTATTTGTTAGCGCTAACATTATCATTGTGAAAAATATTTGGCAATGCTTTGTGATGTAATTAATCGAGGCTTTTACAGGCTATAAAAGTGTTTTGAATTGCTAGTTTTAAGTGATCAGTGTGTAACTTATTGTTTATTTGACTATTTCTTTGTTTTCTGTTGTTTTAGCTGCTTTAAGGTTTTTGATTGTTTTTTATTTTAGACTAAAACGTTATTGTTGGATACCTGAGGGTTTTTATTTTTACATTTAAGATATCGCTAACATTTTTGTGTTTTTATTATTGTTAGTGGTCGATGGTTACTCGGATGTATTTATGAATTACTGAAACGTAGCAGGGTATACGACAAAGAGGTATAGGATATAATTATTTAAATATAAGGTGCTATTACCGCTTAATAAATTAGTCGTTCACTTATACCAGTGATTCACATTTTCAATAATTAGTTAATTAATTTTTTTATCAGCTCTGGACCGAAAACTAGACTATTAATAAAGCTATGCCTGCTGAATTACAAAGAGAAGGTAATAGGGATGAGTTGAAGACCGCTGTTTTACAAAAGCGGTCATTCATTTTACCGTTTAGATGCTATTGCACAGTAGTTATTTATATGACACTTTAGCTTTATTTTTTAATCTATCCTTATAAATAGGGTATAAATTATAGGTGGGATAAAACTCTGTTGAAAATGCTTTCCAAGCTGTTTTTTCTATAGCCAGGTTAACTTCATTTAGTTTGTATGCAGGAACTTCTAAAGTAACAACTTGGCCAATACCCATCATTACATACCAGCTGACAACAGCAACACCTTTAGGGGGAAATGCTTCAAAGAACCCTTGTTCGGTTAACACTTCTTGGATCTCGCCTAAGCTCTTATTTTGGTCGTGTTTTAAGAAAACTGTCAAAAGAATTGAATCTTTAGGTGGCTTATCTACTTCAGGCTCAGCCAAAGTGGTAAAACTTGTTAAAACAAGTACAAAAATCATAAATAGTCTAGTCATACATTTTCCTTGTTAAGATGGGCTTTTTAACGAGGCTGTAGATTAATCCTGTTAAAACGTTGAATTAATCTACAAACGATACCTCAGTTATGAGATTGATCGGCCTTTAGTGTTAATCCGCCCATAGTTATTTTTAGTGCGATTAATTTATTAATAAAGTTTATTTTATTCTTCAGCAGCAAGCTTAAGAATAGTGTCGTCTATATACATATCAACGCCAACAGCGGCATTAGAAAAGTACACAGATAGCTCGGTTAAATTACAATCAGGTGTAGTAAAGGTGCCACTAACTAATGTCCATTCGTTATCTGAGACAGTAACTCCTGGACCAGCATCACTATAAACAGCCTCTTCTCCTTCACAGGTTTGTTTTATGTTAATGCTAACGTTCTCACTTTCAGAGCCGGCAACTCTTATCCAACCACTAACATCATAAGTAGTGTTTGCTGTACCTGTGCCTAAAAAGTCGTATACAGGCCCTTGCCAATCATTTGCACGGGAGTTAACTAGGGCAGATTTGTCACCGGTATGAGCAAATGCTGTACTTTCTTCAATATTAGCGCCCCAAGTGCTCCAGCCGTTTACACCTCCTTCAAATGTCGAGTTGGTAAATAGGTTTTCTGGATCAGTTGTTATTTCATCAGTAAGGGAAACAGTATCAATATAAATATCTATGCCAATAGCTGGACCATCAAAGTAAACATCTGCGCTGGTAAGGGCACAATTTGGTAAAACAAAAGTACCACTTAATTGAGTCCAATCACCATTGGTCGCTGTTATAGCACCATGTTGTGTGTACGATGCTTCAGTATCCCCTTCACATAAGGTTTTTAAGGTGATTTGTAGTGTGTCTTCCGCTGCGTTTTCTATACGAGCGTATGCAGTAAGTTCATAGGTTTTACCTGTTTCAGCATAAGGGAGTAAGTTAAATACAGGTCCTTGCCATGTACCAGTTCTATTAGTATGTAATGCACTGCTATTACCTGTATTAGCGTAGTTTGTTGAGCTAGCAAGAGCGCCACCCCAAACTGACCAACCGTCGGTATTCTCTTCAAAGTCATTGTTACTTACTAAATTAGGTCCTAGATTTTTTACTTCTTGATGCAAGGTTACGTTATCAACATAGATATCGATACCCACAGCAGGCCCTTCAAAATAAAGAATGGCATTGCTCATTGCACAATTAGGTAGAGTGACTTGTCCGGCTAGTAAAGACCAATCAGTTGAGTTAGCGTCTGTAGCACCTGTACCTAAGTATTTAACGCCATCAGAACAGGTAATGCTCATTGTCGCTTTTACTTGCGCTGAACCTTCACTAATAGCGGTTCTAGCAAACAGTTGGTAAGTTTTACCTGGTTCAACAAGACCCAAGATATTAGTTGCAGGGCCTTGATATTCTTGAGTACGTGCAGTACCAACTAAACTTTGCGTTCCTGCAAATACTTTAGTGGTTGTTATTGCCACTTCAGAAGAGTCGTAACCTTCCCAGCCTGAAGCATCAATTTCAAAATCACTGTTAGCTAAAATATTGTCACTAAAACCTTCAGTGTTAGGGATCAAGGCTTGTGGGCGAAGACTTACAGCATCTAGGTAAATATCTTCACTTACCGCTGGACCTTCAACAAATAATGTTGCTTCAACAAGTTCACAATCAGGAACTGTTAATGTGCCTTCTAGTTGAGAAAACTCAGTACTACTGGCAATGGCTGAATTAACAACAAGGGTTTTAGCTTCTTCACTGAGACATTCAAACATGACATTGACTGAACTTTCTAGTGCTGATTCATTAGCAGACATTACCCAGGCTTCAATATTGTATTGGCTGTTTGCTTTAAGTAGGCTAGTAATATCAATACTTGCTTTAGCTTTAGCATCATCAGTTGCTGAAACAACCAGAGAGGTTATACCGTTCTTTTTGTTAACGGTTGTTCTTAATGCTATGTCGTCTGATGTTGTCCAGCCGTCAGTTGCTATTTCAAAATTACCATTAGCAATTAGGTTTGGCATAACACCTGGCGCATCAGCTTCTATTCCCATAAAAGCATCAGCTATAGCGTAATAAGCCGGTTTTCTTTGGTAATCTGCTGTAAATAAAAGTGGATCATCTGGTCCAAATTCACCATCAATCCAGCTGTACTTATCTGTGAATCCCCAAACAGTTACGGCATCGCAACGTTCAACATTCATACATGCATTAACAGCACGATGATATACCTGTTGCTGAATAGCCAATTTAGTGACTTGGTCCCAAGGTAAAGAAGATAAACGCACATCTATTTCGCTAATGTTTACGTCTAAATCTAAATCAGCAAAGCGTTGCAGGTTCTCTGTCATTTGCTGAGTTGATGGCGCATTTGATGCGTCTAAATGCATTTGAAAACCAACGCCATTAATGGGCACTTCAGTATCTAATAACTCAGTTACCATAGTATATACAGCATCAGATTTTGCATTAATGTTATCAATACTGTAATCGTTGTAAAATAGTTTTGCTTGTGGATCTGCTGCGTGTGCTCTAGTAAAGGCGTTCGCAATATAGCTTTTGTCTAATTTTTCAAAAAACACAGAATTACGATAATTAGCATCGTCACCCATGACTTCGTTTGCTACATCCCATGCATAAATTTGCCCACTGTAGCGAGGAGCGGTTGTGTCAATATGTGCATTGATTAAATCGGTTAATGCTTCTGGTGTGAGCTCATTATTGATAAAAGACGGGGCTTGGCGGTGCCATACTAAGGCATGCCCTTTAAATTCAATATCGTTTTCTTCAACAAAAGTTATCATGCTATCTAACGCATTAAAGTCCCATACGTCAGATGTGGAATTCTGTATAGACCCCCATTTACCAATGTTTTCAGGCGTCGCATAGTTAAACTCTTTTTTGACTATATCAATGTAATCTGTTTCATTATTGCTTAAAACGCCATTGTTGATGGCGGTACCAATTTTTTTATTTGCGCTAGTTGCCGCTTCTACTAAATTCGTGATTAACGGAATTTCTTCAACCTTAGGTTGTTCAATAGGAGGAGGGATGACTACTGTTGTTTTTTTGTCATCGTCAGCACAAGATACAAGCATAAACAGGGTCGGTATCAGTAGTATTGTCGATTTTAATTTTATTATTTTATTATTTTTTAAATTCATGGCTATTTCCTACAAGTAGAAGTTATTTATCTATTATTGTAATTGTCTTTTACTATAGTGGTCATATGGACTACAACCTTATTGTAAAATAGACTATTTTATCGGGCGGTACAATACTAATTAAAAGGAATGTGAAGTTAAGAATACGAGGGGTATTTAATACGGAGTGAACAAACACGATTTTAATTGTTTATTAACAATGGTTTATGATTTTTATTTTGTTGGTAACTAAAGGTGAAGTTCATAATGATTCACCTTTAGTCACAAAGGAGTATTAATTGGATATGCCTTTTCCGGTTGCAGCCCAAAAAATACCACCAAAAAGGTGTGCTTGAAAAATGGGATTAGTGTGTACCGCGTTTAAATGTCCCAAAGAGGTATAAAATGAGCGGCCACCATCAAATTCTTGATACCAAGCTATAGGGTGGAATTCTCCCATACCATTACCTTTTTTATTATTTCCCCAATCTGAATGGGTATCGTATGTACTTTCATCAACGGTTAGTAAATAGTTTAAGTTTTTGCTGAGTTCAGGGCCAAAGTCATACCATTCGTCTGTCCACAAAATGTTATTGGGTACTTGGTTCATTCCAGGAAATTGGCTATTGACCACTTGGAGTTTTGCGGTTTGCGTAATGGGATGAATAATAAAACTTCTGCCAACGAGCTTTTGATACCAAGGCCAATTAGCTTCAGTGTCTGAAGCACTATGAATGCCAACAAAGCCTTTGCCTGAATTGATAAATCGTTTAAGCGCCCCTTGTTGCTTTTCATTTAATATATCTCCAGTTGTCATCATAAAAATAACAACATCAATGTTAGCTAAGTATTTGTCATTTAAATAGGAGGGGTCTTCCTGCCAATCCATATTGAAATGATGCTTATCAGCGAGGTATTTTAGATTTGCCACACCTGCAGGGATTGATTTGTGATGCCAGCCCATTGTTTTAGTGAATAAAAGCACATTAAATTGTTGGGCGAAAGTTAAAGATGAACAAATGCTAAGGCATACTAATAAAATAATTTTGCATCGATTTATTTTCATATGACTTCCTTTTATTTTTAGAATAAGTATTATGGTTAATTTGACAATAACCTAAAGTTTCACTTAGGGGAAGTCAAAACTAATTTAACTTAGTTAGTGTATTCTTGAGTTATCGATTTTTATTGAATGAAGAGGATTATAGCGTAATGGAAAATAGAAAAATTCGTTGGGGGATAGTTAGTACAGGGCGAATTGCCGAGCAGTTTTGCCAAGATATGGCATTTGTTTCTAATGGAGAGCTGGTGGCTGTAGGAGCAAGGAATATAGAAAGTGCAAAAGCTTTCGCTAATAAATTTAATATTCCGCAAGCTTATGAAGGTTACCAAAGCGTCTACACAGATCCTAATGTGGATATTGTTTATGTGGCAACCCCCCATAATTTTCATTACCAGAATGTAAAAGATGCATTAATGGCCGGAAAATCAGTGCTTTGTGAAAAGCCTATTACTATTAGTAGTGATGAAAGCAAAAAATTAAGCGCATTAGCAAGCGATAAAGGTTTGTTTTTAATGGAGGCAATGTGGACTTATTTTCTTCCCGCTATTTTAAAAGCAAAACAATGGGTAGAAGAAGGGCGTATTGGCAAAATTAAGCATATAAAAGCTGACTTTGGCTACCCTATGCCATTTCAGTTAGAATCTAGAGAGTATAGAAAAGATTTAGCTGGTGGCTGTTTGTTAGATATGGGGATTTACCCTTTAGCGATTGCGCATTTTTTTATGCCCCAGCCATTACGAAATCTGGTTGTTAAAGCGCAATTTGCTCCAAATGGCGTTGAAGATGACCTTATTATTTTAGCTGATGCAGGTGACGCTAAATTAACATTAGCCACCTCGTTTCAGTGCAAACTACAAAACTGGGCTGTCATTATTGGTGACAAAGGCAATATTGTCATTCCTAACTTTTGGCGAGCAGATCAATGTGAGTTATATCATTCTGATGAGTTAGTCGAACATTTTTGCGACAACAGATCGAGTTTAGGATTAAATTTTGAAGCACAAGCCGCTGGTGAAGCGTTATTAAGCAAACAAATAGAGCATCAACAAATGCCTCATGCGGTTAGTTATAGGTTACAGCAGTTTATGGAACAGATTAAGGACTCGTATTAATTGGCAGAGGCTGAAACTAAATATAGACGTTAGCGAAATACTATAGGTTTAGATTTCAATAGGGTAGGCTTTGAGTTTTATTTTTTGTCGTTATTTTTATGATATTTGCTTTCAAGTTAGTTAAATAAACTTGAAAGCAAATAAGGGAAATAATCGAAGTTATTACCCCTTGCTTATTTAGATCGTGTAGCCAAGGCAAGTTAACCTTTAGTCAGGTCATTGATGTTAAGTAAAATAAGTTTAATGACTTGTTTTACTTTCTTTGGGTACAGCAAGCCCTTTGCTATTTGCTCTTGTAATAAAAAATTTCATTGGGGTCTTTCCTGTATTGAATATGCCATGCATATCCCAAGGGGAAACATATAAAACATCACCTGCTTTTGCGGGTGTTTTTTTACCGTTTAAGCTCCATTCACCGGAACCTTCCAAAATCAGGAGATATTCTTCTTCTGCATGTTTATGCGGAGGGTGTATTTCATGACCGGGTTCAATTATCGCAAGACCCACAATGGCATCTTTTGTTCCCACACTTTCTCCCATAAAGTAAGTATGGAAAACACTTCCGTCATAAGGGGTAAGGTGAGTGTCGTCGAAACTGACAATACTTGATTGTATATTCACCTTTTGATCTGCTTTTACATCAACATCTGCCTTCACAGTGAGTGTGATAGATGCTAGCAAGAGTGTAGATATAATCGGTAGTTTAGTTATATTCATCAATTTTTCTCCAAGTAAAAGTGATTTTCAGGTAGTCCTTGCGTATTCGTTTGGTAAGAAAAAAGAGAGCCCGCTAACGGTTGTTTAGCTAAATCTTCGGCAGATAAATACTCAGAGGCGGTTGTTATATATAAAGTGTCTAAATTTGGCCCGCCAAAAATACATTTAGTTACTTGTGCAACGGGTAGCTTGATATGTTGCAATAATTCAGCTTCAGGTGAATATTGGTTAACACCCCATCCACCCCACAATGCAACCCATAAATTACCGTTTTTATCTAAGCACATACCATCGGGGTACTCGTTATTAGATTCAAAATGTAAGAAAGTAGACCGACTAACCAAATTACCGTACTCATCTAGTTCACAGCGATAAATTTTTTGTTTTATTAAGGTGTCGGTGTGGTACATCACTTTACCATCGGGGGTAAAACAAGGACCATTGGTACAATAGTATTTATCATCTTGAAGGCTTACATTTCCTTTGCTATCAAAACGATATAACGCGCCAACAGCATTGTTCATTGGATCATCTATATGCATAGTGCCTGACCAATAATGCCCATGAGTATCAACGGCACCATCGTTAAAGCGGAGTAAGGTATAATCTATATCAGGAGCCGATAGTCTATTGTGTTTATCATCGGCTAAATTTAACAGGTAAAAACCATCATAAAATGTTCCTACTAACTGCTTATTTTGTGTAAAGCCTATGCTTGTTAAATTTTTCTTTAACGTCCAATGTTGTATCGTGTTCCCCTTTTTTTGATATACAGTGTGGCCTAATATATCGGACCAATAGAGGGCTTGATCTTCCACCGACCAAATAACACTTTCACCAATTCGGCATAAACTTTTGTGTACTAATTCAACCTGAGACATCATTATCCTTAGTGAGTATTGATCCTTTAGGACTCTTTACTTTATGTCTGCTTATCATTGTCAGTGATAAGTTATTTATCGTTTATAAAAATATCATCAAGTTTAATGCGCTCTACAGAATTTAATTCCGGTGATCCACCTTGCATGCCAGAGCCTGACGCTATCCACAAATAACCATTGATTAAGACAACTCCGCTGCCATGTCTGCCTTGAATTAAAGCTGGTTTGGACATCCATTTTTTTGACTTAGTATTATATAAATGAACTTCTTCATGGGCTTTAGTCGGATTTGCACTTTCTCCACCCACCACAATAAAGTTATCTTGATAAGCGAATGTTGCAATACCCGCTCTAGGAAGTGGTAATTCGTGTTGGGCAACTTGCCATTGATTAGTCTCGGTATCAAATACGTCCAGTTTAGCTTCAACTAATTCAAACACTTGATTATTTTTACCGAATGTTCTTCGGCCACCAGCAACATAAATACGATTATTGATTAGTACGCCCTGGGCATGGTCACGTGAGTGAGGGGCGTCATCAAGTATCGTCCAAGTATCTGTATTAAAGTCGTAGCGGTCTACCCAGTTAACATTGCCATCTAGATGACCATTGGTAATACCGCCAATAAGATAAAGAGAGTCGTTTTTAATCACTGCAATTGTGCTACCTCTTAATCTTGCTTTTGGAATAGCAGGACCTTTTTCCCATTTATTTTCATTAGGGTAAAAATAATAGATATTCTCAACCGGTGTTTCTGATGGATAACCTCCCGTTAGCGCACCAGCAACAACAATTTTATTTTGCCATACAGTGGGTTGAAAATGATGGAGTTCAATAGGCGATTTTTGTAGCGGCTGCCAAGTTAATGAATTGGCATCAAATTCATCGACAGCTTTTATTCCTCTGCCACCAATTAAATAGCCTTTATTTTTAAACTTTACAAATCCCGCTTCGTGGCGTGCAGAGAATGTTTTTGAGGTTTCTACTTGTTGCCAAGTAGTTGCGGCTAGATTAAAGCTAATAAATAGAGAAAGTAAAAAAGTAAAATATGCAACTGAACGATTGATATGCATCATTATTATTCCTCTGAAATCGTTTTGTTAAAGAGAGAAAAAAACGCTGCTACTGTTGGTGTATTTTTAATATCTAGTATGTAAGTCACTTCAGCTAAATCTGAAAAGTCGACACCACCACCAGAAATTGCTTTGTTATCGTAACGGCCATTAATCCCGTTATATTTGGTACTTATTTTATTGGCTAGCATCCAGGTTTTTGATGATAGAAGGTTCTTACTTTCAAGTGATTTTGCTGAGTAAGATGCATTGTTAAAGCCCGGTGTACCATTACCTTCTTTATTGCCGTCGGCAATTCTGATGTAAGTGGTATTGCTCTTGACGTAGTTTAAAGCGTTTACACTGGTTTCATTCTCATTCCAATCTGAGTGTTGAACAGTAATGAATTGTTTTTTTGTGTATTTAACACCTTTTTCAATAAGCGCTAATAACAATGTTTGAGTAAAATCACTTTGCCCAGCTTCCATTACCCAAATTTTTCCACCGTTTGATAAAACACGAGTAACTGCTTTAACGGTATTATTGATAGCAACCTTTCTTTCGTTATGGAGGTCAGTCCATCGCGCTTTAAATACCTTATTAAATAACTCATTAGCAGGCACAAATAAGCCTGCTTGAACGCCATAAGTACCACTAACTGCATAGTAATTTAGGTTTTTGAATTCATCGGCTTGTAGTATTAAGTCTAAAGCGGCAATGGTGTGAACATCGTCAACATCGGTTTTTAGATCAAAATTTAATAACAGTAAATCTTTCTTCATATCAAACGTTGGTTCAGCGCTATTACTGTTAAACGCTACCAATGTGGTTAATATTACCAGTATGCCTACAAACGATTTTATCATGACTATTACCTTCTTGTTTATGTGACTATATCTTTTTTTGTTAAAATAAAACGCGTTAACTTATTTTCATGTGTCTTTTTACGTTTTCTTAAATTTTATTGAAAGTTTATTCATTGTTACGACATGTCTAATGGTTTTCTTGATAGTTAAAAAATTCAAAATCGGCATAAATTTTTTGTCCAGATAAATCTTGGCAAGCTAAACCAATAAATGCACCAGTAAAATTAGGGGAATAGCCTTTTTCGATGTGCACAACGTAGTCATCAGACAAAATACTGCCATCTAATTCAGGACCAATTTTTTCCCATTGAGGGGTTTCTTCTTTTATATTAGTCGCGTAGTAAAACTGTAGTGAGGCACCATTAAAGTCCGCTTTAAGATGAATTTTGTCAAATACAGATACATCAATAGCCGCTTTAAGTACATGGGTTGTTTTATTATCGTCACAACTTAATACATTGATAAATTTTTTACCTGAGTAGGCGCCTATATCGTCACCTGAAAGATACAAATAGTAATAATGTGTGGTGTTGTAATAACAAACTAGTCCAGCCATCTGCTGAAAGTTTTCTGGTGAAAACTCGATACAGGTTGAGGCAACAGTATGATGGGCTTGAACTCTTCGGGCTAACAGACTTTGTTCAAAGCATGAACTAAGTGATTCTCTTCCGTATAAGCGTAAAAAGCCTTGTCTATCAGTTTGGTTTGCCCAATCTTTGCTAATTGGAATACGTAAGCTTTGAAAATTAATATCAATGTTTGCTGAATCAAAGTTAATTTGGTTATTCGCTGGCGTAAACTTATGCTCTGGCAGGTTAGGGGCTTTAACGAATCTGCGTGCTATATTTTTTTCCCCTTTGATGGCTTCACTGTTTTGTTCTAGTTCATTTTGATCTAGGTATAGCCAATCATCTTTACGCCATATTACTTTTTCTATCGCAGTTTCTCTTCCTGTTATACAACGCCCTTGCTCTGTTAACGGTCGACCCGTAAGGAAAACCATGTACCACTCACCATTTTGTGTTTCTACCAGATCGGCATGGCCTGTCTTTTGTAAATAATTACCTGGCGCATTTTTAGCGGTTAATACAGGGTTGTGAGGATGAATATCGTAAGGGCCTAGCAGTGAGGTTGAGCGAGCTAAAGAAACACAATGATCATAGCTAGTGCCTCCTTCTGCTGTTAATAAATAATAATAACCATTTTTTTTATATAAATGTGGTCCTTCTGTTAGTCCATGCTCAGAACCGGTAAAGATATGATGAACTTTGCCAATTAGCTTATGGGTAACTCGATCATATTCTTGCAGCACTATACCGCCAAAAAATAAACTGTTTCGGTGATCAACAAGCATATTAACAAAATAGGACTTACCGTCGTCATCATGAAAAAGTGAAGGATCAAAACCACTTGAGTTAATGAGTGTTGGTTCTGACCATGGACCACAAATATCGGTGGCTGTTACCACATAATTAGGTGTATCTTTCCAGTTGCCATTAAAATTTTTTACATTGGTATACACCAAATAAAAAACACCGTCTGTATAGCTTAAACAGGGAGCCCAAACGCCACAAGAGTCAGGCACACCTTTCATATCTAATTGTGATGTTTTACTTAGAGGATGGGTAATTAACTGCCAATTAACTAAATCTTTAGAGTGATGAATTTGGACGCCTGGAAACCATTCGAAGGTGGATGTGGCAATGTAATAATCATTGCCAACTCTAACGATACTCGGGTCTGGATTAAATCCTTTTAAGATAGGGTTAGATATGGTCTTCATTAGGCTCTCTATAATTAAGGTTTAATTATTTATTATTAAAATGGTAACCATAACTATATAAGCTTATGGTTACCGAGGGAGAGGGTTTTACGTATTATTGTTTGTTCAGTGAACTGACAAAGGGTTTTGCCGTTAATTTTCTATCAAATAATAATGGATAATCGGTCCGACCAACCATAGGCCAATCATTTCGCCATGTTTGGCTGTCACTTACTCCCCAAAAGGTGACGCGATCAATCACGTTATGATGTTTATTAAATATCTTGAATAAGGCTTGATATCGACTTGCTAATTCATTTTGTACTTTCAGAGGTAAACCTTTGGGGTAAGGGTTAAAGGATTCTTGTAGTGCGAGATTTAACGATACATCAGCACCCATATTATTTTTATCAGGGAAGGGAAGCACAGATACATCTAATTCTGTGATCAATACCTTAATGTTTAAGTCACTGTATGCTTTTATTGAGTCTTCAACATCGTTTAAATCAGGATCCGTTAAGGAATAATGAGCTTGCATACCTACACCATCAATTTTTATTCCTTTTTGCTGAAGTCTTTTCACTAATTTAATAACACCATTACGTTTTTCTGGTTTGTATAAGTTGTAATCATTGTAGTAAAGTTTTGCATTTGGAGCTGCCTTTGCAGCCATAGAAAATGCTTGTTCGATGAAGTCTTCGCCGATGATGCTATGCCATTTTGATTCTCTTAAACTACCATCTTCATTAAATGCCTCGTTAACCACATCCCAGGCATCAATTTTTCCTGCATATCTACCCGCAACTGTATTAATGTGTTTTTCCATACGTTTGAGTAGTTCATCTCGATTTAAAGGCGTACCATCTTTATGTTCAAAAACCCAATCGGGTACTTGTGAATGCCATACAAGTGTATGTCCTGTAATGAAATGGCCGTTCGCCTTTGCAAATTCAACTAAAGCATCTGCGGCTTCAAAGTCATATGCACCTGGTTGAGGATGAATTCTTTCCCATTTCATCGAATTTTCAGGGGTTATGGCATTAAACTGTTGATTAACAAAAGGAAGCACATCAGTTAATTTTCCTATGATTTGTTCGCGACTCAATGCGGTACCAATTTTGTACTTATCTGAAAACATAGTTTTTAATACAGGTGTATCACTTTGTTCATTAGCTTGTGTCGCAGTGGTTTTATTGTTTTTAGTTGCGGCATTTTGTGAATCCATACAGGCAGGTAAACCTACAAAAATCGCAGTTAATAGCATTAGCGTACGAGGTAATGAGTGAGCTTTGGTAAATTGACTATATTTCATATTATCTTCTTGTAATTGTAAATATGACTATTACTATAATCTGTAAAGCTTGTATTATTCAATAAAATTTGTCAAAAATCGTGTTTATTTATTTTAAATACTTAAATAACAATGCTTTAGGTTTTGTTGGCGAGGGCGTTTTAATGATGTCTTCTTATTAAAATAATTTATATATAATTATTTGCTCAAAAAAGACTGAGTTTGATAGAATTTACTTGTTATGATTATTATTGAGAAAAATAAAGTTGATTATTGTTATAGATACTTAAGTAATAACGAAATATTGCATTATTATGAGCTAAAATGTATTCTACAAACAATCAAATAGTCTTAATAACTATATATAAAAGTTTCCACATTAACAGTAAGTTTTACTGTACAAGGTTAATTAGAGTCACATTATGCACCATAGTACATCTAGTGTTCCAAGCGTTTCGCTTGATGAAGAAAAAATCCCTGAAGATTGTATTCGTAACCTTACTGTAGATAATCTTATTTTTACCCTGCATGAAAGTAAGTTAAAAGTATTGTTAGTTAAATATAACCGAGGATTAGCGGCAAATAAATGGGGGCTTATAGGGCACTGGGTTAGATGTGATGAAAACTTAGAAGATGCTGCTTTGCGTGTTGTTAAAAAAACAACGAATGTAGATAACCTTTATCTTGATCAATTAGGTGCCTTTGGTGATGTTAATCGTTACCCAACAAGCAGAATCATTACTATTGTTTATTACTCGTTAGTTAGATACGAAGAAACGAATTTAATTAGCGGTGAAAATGCGTTGGAATGTGAATGGTTTGATGTTTATAACTTACCTAAGTTGATGTTTGATCATGCCGATATATTAGCGGCAGGTTTAAACTATTTGAAATACAAAGTACGTCATGAACCTATCGGGTTTAACATGTTACCAGAGAAGTTTACCTTACTTGAATTGCAAGAAATCTACGAAGCTATTTTAAATAAAACCTTAGATAAACCTAATTTTCGCAGAAAAATTCAAAAAATGAATTTATTAATTAATTGCGAAGAAAAACAAAAGAAAGTCGCCCATCGTGCAGCAACTTTGTATCGGTTCGATATCAATGTCTATGAAAAATTAATAGAATTTGGTTTTACCTTCGAGTTCTAGCCACTAATATTAAGTGATTTCAAAGACAACATTCGTTGTCTTTTTTTATTTTAGTCTCTTCTAACAACATACCTGTTTACTTCTGAATAATTTAGATATAGTATTTTGGACTATATCGATAGTTAGATAATTATAAAATAATAAAATAATAAAATTGTATTCGGGGGGTCCATGCAAAACGAACAAAAAAAATTAACAATAAAAGAAAAATTTGGATATGGGTTAGGGGATACGGCAAGCAACATTGTTTTTCAAATGGTTGCTAATTTTATGCTGATTTTCTATACCGATGTTTATGGGTTATCAGCTGCTGCTGCAGGGACATTATTGCTTACGGTAAGGCTTTTTGATGGCTTTACTGATCCTATTATGGGAAGCATTGCAGATAGAACTCGAACTAAGTGGGGATCTTATCGCCCTTATTTATTATTTTTAGCGGTGCCTTACGGTGTATTAGCTTGTATTGCTTTTATAACACCCGACTTTGATGCTACTGGAAAACTTATTTACGCTTATATTACTTATGGACTATTAATGACATGCTACACCGCGATTAATATTCCATATGGTGCTTTAGGTGGCGTTATGGTCACTTCCCCGAAAGAACGTACCTCATTACAGTCATATCGATTTGCTATGGCTATGGCAGCATTGGTTATTATTGTTTGGGCGCTACCAAAATTGGTTGAATTTTTTGGTGAAGGCAATGATCAACTCGGTTATCCATTAGCTATGGTCTTTATGGGGACACTTGCAGCAATTTGTTTTATTTTTTGTTTTAAAATGACTAAAGAAACTATTCGTCCACCAGCGGATGTTAATAGAAAAAATGTATTTGTAGAGTTTTTCTCATTATTTAAAAATGACCAATGGTTGGTTATTGCAGCCATTAGTTTAGCTACTTTAACGTTAATTGGCATTAGAGCCGCAGTAGCACCTCATTATATTAAATATTATGTAGGCGAAGAATCTCTTATCTCATCCTTTTTAACTACGGCAGCGATAGGTTCAGTACTTGGTGCTGTATCAACTAACTTCTTAACTAAAATTTTTGAAAAGAAGGTGTTGTTTCAAGTATCTATGGTGCTAGTGATTATTTCCCATAGTCTTTTTTATGTGGTTGATTCAAGCCAGATCGTAACTATTTTTATCCTTTATTTTATCGCTAATTTTGCTCACATGATGTTGACACCCATTATGTTCTCTATGGTAGCGGATACTGTAGATTATGGTGTGTTAAAAATAGGTAAACGTCTTACCGCTATTACATTCTCAGGTCATTTACTCGCAATTAAGTTCGGCTTTGCAATCGGCGGTGCTCTTGCTGGTTGGATTCTCGCTGGTTATAACTATGTGCCAAATCAGCAGCAATCAGAGGAAACATTAAATGGTATTTTGTTAGCATTTGCTGGCATCCCTGTCATCTGCATGATTATTAGTTTGTTACTCACCAGAAAATATAAATTAACGGAACTTGAGGTTGTAAAAATTCAATCGTCAATTACCAGCTAAATCGAAAGATACCTTAATTACATCAATTTTACTTAGCCATATAGTGACTACATTTGATTACGCTATATGGCTAAGACACCATAATTAAAACAGTACATAGGAGAAGTTATGTCAGGTACTGCTCAAGAAAAAATTAGATCCTTTGCATCGATGAGCCATGCTGAGAGAATTCAACAAAAAGATTTAGAACGTGCTAATTCATTAAAAGAAAAAAGTGAACCGCTTGTAAATCATATTTATACAGCTGATCCTTCAGCACATGTTTTTAATGGTCAAATTTACGTTTATCCGTCGCATGATGTGGAATCAGATAATCCTATCAATGACGATGGCGATCACTTTGCAATGAAAGACTACCATGTGTTGTCTCTTGATCAGGAGACCTTTGAGGCAACAGACCACGGAGTGGCATTGTCTATTGAAAATGTACCATGGGCGAGTAAGCAAATGTGGGCTCCAGACGCGGCACATAAAGATGGTACCTATTATTTTTATTTTCCAGCAAGAGATAAAGACGGAATTTTTCGCATTGGTGTAGCAAGTGGTACTTCTCCAACAGGTCCTTTTACTGCCGAAGATAATTACATTCAAGGTACATATAGTATAGACCCTGCGGTGTACGAAGATGATGATGGTAGTTATTACCTTTATTTTGGTGGTTTGTGGGGGGGACAGTTACAGAATTGGCAAAGTGGTGAATACCATCAAGAGGCTAAATATCCAGACAAGGATCAACCGGCTATTCCAGCTAAAATGGCAAAATTATCGGAAAATATGCTTGAGTTAGCTGAAGAGCCTCAAGACATCGTTATTATTGACGAAAATGGTGAAGCGATAACGGTAGGTGATAACGACCGTCGTTTTTTTGAAGGCCCATGGCTTCATAAACATAACGGTATTTATTATTTTTCATATTCTACTGGTGACACTCATAAAATTGCTTATGCAACAAGTCATTCACCTTATGGACCATTTACTTATCAAGGGGTTATTTTAAATCCTGTATTAGGTTGGACTAATCATCACTCAATTACCTTCTATCAAGATAAATGGTATTTATTTTATCACGACAGTAGTTTATCAAAAGGGAAAACGCATCTACGTTGTGTAAAAATGACTGAACTTGTTCATGATGAGGAAGGGAAAATCATCACGATAGATGCCTATGAAAAAGGTTAAATATTTGCACAAAAAAGTTATAGTCACTATAACTTTATAATTAATGTTAATTAATAGTGTTCTGTAATTATGTAAAAGGAAGCAATTTACTATTGTAAATGGTTATTTTATTTACTTTATGACGATAAATAAGTAAATAGCGTTTAAAAATACAACAAAAAAATAATAATAAATCGTCAAAATAGCTTATTGTCAAAATGAATATAATATGATAAAAGTGTAATTGTCATTTTGACAATAATAAATAAATATAAGAAATCAGGGGACACAGATGTTTAATAAAAAAATATTAACCACCTCAATTTTAGCGGCCATCGGAACTATGACCGTATCAAATTTAGGTTACGCGGCTGAAGCTGAAAAAAATGTAAAAGAAGTAGAAGTTATTACGGTTACGGGGATCCGTGGTAGTTTATTACGCGCTATGGATGTTAAGCGAGGCTCTGATGGTATTGTTGATGCTATTTCTGCTGAAGATATGGGGAAGTTTCCTGATACCAACTTAGCTGAATCGTTACAACGTATTACTGGTGTTTCAATTGACCGTGCAAATGGTGAAGGGAGTAAAGTTACTGTTCGTGGTTTTGGTGCAGATAAAAACTTAATTACTCTCAATGGCCGTCAATTACCAACAACGACTGGCGATAGAACCTTTGATTTTGGAAATATTGCTTCAGAAAGCGTATCAGGCGTTACCGTTTATAAAACATCAAATGCCAGTGTTACCTCTGGTGGTATTGGGGCTACGATTGATTTACAAACACATAGACCTTTACAGTCTCCGGGAACAAAAGCATCGTTAGGTGCTAAGTTAGTTAATGATTCTTCTACGGATCAAGGCAATACTACACCAGAAATTAGCGGCTTATATTCACAAACTTTTGCCGACGAGATGTTCGGGATTTCAGTTTCCGGTAGCTACCAAGATCGTGAAAGTGGAATGCAGCAGTTTTTTCAAGATCAAGGTTATAGAGCAAGTGATTACACCAATACAGGTTGGGGTGGTGTACCTGCTGGAGCCGACGGTGGTACTAATAGACCTACAGAGGGTAATTACTCAACGCCTCAACAACCACGATACATTTTTGAAGAACGTCAACGTACGCGCATGAATGGTCAATTAGTTTTACAATACAAACCTATTGAATCGTTAACTGCAACATTAGACTACACCCTGATTCGTAATGAAATTGAAGAACAACATACTGATGCATCTGTATGGTTTAACTATGCTGGTGATCGCAGTGAGTCTGTATGGGACGGTTCTCCTAATGCAGTACCATTAATTTATTCAGAAATTTATGAAATTAATAGTGATGCAGATCTTGCAGATACTTCTTTAACTGTTGGTGCTTGGGGGAATGAACAAAAGACTGATTCAATTGGTTTAAATATCGATTGGCAAGTAAATGACAATTTAAATCTTACCCTTGATCACCATAGCTCTAAAGCAAGTATGCAAGCGACAGATCCTCGCCATGGTACCCGTAATAATGTGCAATTACCTTCATACACTCGTACGCGAAGTGGTTTAGATTTAACGGGTGATTTACCCGGGATTGCAACAGGTAATATTGAATCGTTTACCCCTCAAACTATGCGTTTATCAGGTAGTTGGTTTGCAAATGATAAATACTCTTCAGAAATTGACCAAACCCAATTAAAAGGTGAGTACGTTTTAAATGACGAAGTGAGCATCGACTTTGGTGTTTCTGTTAATAAAGTGAATAATCATTATCGTCATACCCAAGTTCAGCGTGCTGATTGGGGTGGAGTAGGTGTTGAAGGTGATTTTGCTGATATCGATTGGCGCAAAGATACTATCTTAGACAAATTTGATGCTAAAGCAGGTAACTTTGAAGGTACCGCTACACAATCAGATTATGATTTATTTAACACTATATATTTCGCTGATTTTGATGACATTATTCGTGCTGCCGAGTTTGCAGATCCAGTAGCTAACGTAGATAGTTTATGGGGTGATTGTAAAGCACCATCTGGCGCATCTGCAGGACCTAACGGTGAAGGGCATTTCTGTGCATCAACCAATTGGGATGCTGATACTAATCGTTTCACTGAAGAAAAAACCACAGCTTACTATGTACAATTTAGTTATGAAAGTGAGTTTGGTGATATGCCATTTAGTGCATATTTAGGTTTACGTCATGAATCGACTGATGTTGATTCAAAAGCGTCTGCGCCAGGTTATAGTCGAGTTGAATGGAATGAAGATACTTCAACGTCTGTAACAGGTGTTACAGGTATCGAAACGTTAAATCAATCAGCTGATTACAGCATTTTACTCCCGAGTTTAAATGTTAATTTAGAACTGACTGATGATATAACGTTAAGAGCTGCGGTAGGTAAAACAATTTCTCGTGCTTCATACGGCCAATTACAAGGCGGTACAACAGTCAACACTGGTGGTAGCTTGAGTGGATATTCTGGTAATTCAGGTAATCCAGCATTAAAACCATTAGAATCGGTAAACTATGATATTTCTGCAGAATGGTATTATAGCGAAGGTAGTTATGTATCTTTAGGTTACTTTAGAAAAAATGTAACTAACTGGATAACTACAGGTACAGTAGATTCATCTATATTTAGCCTTGCAAACCCGCTTGATGGTGAAAAATTTGAAGCGGCTGTTTCGGCGTTAGGTGCTAATGCTTCAAACCAAGATATCAGAAATTATATTTTTGAAAATTTTGCAGATGATCCAAATGTTCAACCTAATTTTGGTGATGACGGTCTTTTAGACGGTGGTAAAATTATTGGTGACCCAGCAACAGATAACATTGTTAATTTTAGATTAAATGTGCCAGTAAATGGTGATAATGAAGAGACAATTGACGGGATAGAATTTAATATCCAACACCTATTTGGAGATTCAGGTTTTGGTGGGATTGTTAACTATACTATGACGGATTCTGGTCTTGCATACGATAATAATTCTTTACAAGATACTGCTGCATTAACAGGCTTGAGTGATACAGCTAACGTGGTTGCTTTCTATGATAAAAATGGTTTACAAGCACGTATAGCTTACAACTGGCGTGATGAGTTCTTAAATGAACGTCGAGTAAATGGTGATTTAACCGCGCCTATTTATACTGATGCCTATTATCAAATAGATTTTAACATTAGCTATGATTTACCCGCTGTTGAAGGTTTAACGGTATTCTTTGAAGGTATTAATATTACTGACGAATATACAAAAGAATACGGTCGTGATAGTCGCCTTATTTATAAATTAACCCAAACGGGTGCACGTTATGCTTTAGGTGCAAGATATAGCTTTTAAAACAGTGTTTTAATTGTGACTAAAAAGCCACTTTATAGTGGCTTTTTTTATACCTTTTACTGTCTATTTTTCTGCTAAGTATTAGGGGAGGTTTCGATTGGGCAATGTTTATCTCCCTTACTCGTGTTAGGTCATCTGGCTCGTTCATTCCTGTTGTGGCAATCAAGTCATTTACCTTGCATATATGAATAACATCAGCATGCATGGCAAGACAAATCACTGTATTTCCTAAACTAGTAATTCGATCCGTTCCTTGTTATAGTCAAAATAACCTTAAGTTTGTTTTTGTCGATTAAGGTGTTAACTTGGTTTTACAGGAAAATAAAGATTATTTTTTTAATGGTTAAGTGGTACATATGCAATCAGAAATAAAAAATATTGTTATAGTTGGTGGTGGTACGGCCGGATGGCTTACTGCAGGATTAATTGCAGCCAAACACACACAAGATCAGCCTGCCGATACAACACTTTCTCCTATCACTATAACTCTTGTTGAGTCGCCCAATGTTCCTACTATTGGAGTCGGTGAAGGAACCTGGCCTTCAATGCGCGAAACCTTAAAGAAAATAGGCATTAATGAAGCTGAGTTATTTTCATGTTGCGATGCCAGCTTTAAGCAGGCATCAAAGTTTATTGATTGGCAAAAATCACCCATCAGTCATAACAATATCAATAATGCGTTTAACGAAACTAAACGTGCTTATTATCATCCTTTTTCTTTACCTCAAGGAACCGCTCAGTTTGATTTAGCTTCTGTAGTGGGTTCATTGACTACTTCAGATAGCAGTACACAGTCTTTTGCCCAACAGGTTTGTTATCAGTCTATATTGTGTGAACAAAACTTAGCGCCTAAACAAATAACGGTGAAAGCATACGATTATATTGCTAATTACGGTTATCACCTTGATGCTGGTAAGTTTTCATTATTGCTAAAAGATCATTGTATAAAAAAACTGAAGGTAAACTATGTTTCAGCACATATTGTTGCGGTAAATAATGATGATATGGGAGATATTGCTTCATTATCTACCCAAGATAATGGCGAAATTCAAGGGGACTTGTTTATCGATTGCTCAGGAGCACAGTCTTTATTGCTTGGTCAACATTTTGGCATTCCTTTTTGCTCACAAAAAGCAAAGTTATTTAATGATACGGCATTAGCGGTTCAAGTACCTTACGAACATCAAGATTCACCTATTGCTTCATGCACCTTGTCCACTGCGCAGAAATCCGGGTGGATTTGGAATATAGGTTTACAATCTCGTTGCGGTGTTGGCTATGTTTATTCAAGTCAGCACACGAGTGATACCTTGGCTGAAAATGAACTGGAACAGTACCTTAACTCATTAAGTCACACGAATAAAAACAGCGAATATTCAATTAGAAAGTTATCGTTTAACCCCGGTTTTTATGAAAAGTTTTGGCATAGAAACTGTGTCGCTGTCGGTATGTCGGCGGGTTTTATTGAACCATTAGAAGCTTCTGCATTAGCTATGGTTGAACAAGCTGCGCAAATGATCAGCGAGCAACTCCCCGTTACCAAAAGACATATGGCAATAACAGCTAAACGTTTTAATGAGAAATTCACCAAACACTGGCAACAAATTATTGAATTTTTGAAGCTACATTATGTGTTATCTGAACGGGATGATTCAAGTTACTGGTTAGATAATCGAGAATCATCGAGTATTCCTGATTCTTTACAAGACATGCTTGAGTTGTGGAAATATCAAACACCTTCGTCATACGATATTGCTCATCATAATCCTTTGTTTCCAGCAGCCAGTTATCAATATGTTTTATATGGTATGAATTTTAAGACTCATGCAAGGCAAGTATATAACGGTAAACATGCGCAGATTCAACGTGCGTTAGCAGATGTTCAACATAAACGACAACAATTATCTAAAGTAATAGAGTCAAACAGAACACTGATTAATAAAATTAAGCAATATGGATTGGCGACAATTTAAAAGCAAGGCATCAAGGCTCAATAAACGATATAACAAACACAACTATAACAATAAAGTGAGGCCCTAATGGCAAACCATGTACTACTCAATAATATTGAACATAAAAATTTAAAAATTAATGGTGAGCGCTCAAGCAGAATGGGGGATAACGTTTGGTATGCGCAAACATTTCCGATGGAATTTAGAAGTGCACAAGCGCATTATCCCATTTTGTTTCAAAAAGACAGCAACACGGGACAATTTATCCCTGTAACTTTATTTGGTTTTGAAAATGAAGATAATCTATTTTTAAAAGAGGGCAAATGGGACGCCACTTATATCCCATTAGCGGTAAAACGACTTCCATTCTATATTGGGCAACAGAATGTAGAAAATAATGGTGTTACTGAGCCGCAACGTGTTATTACACTCGACTTAGATTCCCCTAAAGTAAATACGGAACAAGGCATTGACCTGTTTTTAGAATACGGCGGTAACAGCGATTACTTAGAGCATATGGCAGATGTTTTAGAAACGCTACATCAGGGATTGCAAGAAAATACTCCTTTTATAGACGCTTTGATTGCTTGTGAATTATTGGAGCCGGTTACCTTAGATATACAATTAAATGATGGCAGTAAAAATCAGTTAATTGGTTTTTATACCATTAATGAGGAAAATCTAAATAATCTCCCTCATGATAAGTTAGCAAAATTACATAATGCAGGTTTCCTTGAAGCTATTTATATGGTGTTAGCCTCACAAGTGCATATCCAAGATTTAGTCGCTCGAAAAAATGCTCAATTAGTTGCTTAGTGATAAATTTATGTTAACGATTACCAATACCGTTGAAGCGCTTTTTGATGTTAATCCAAGTAATATCAGCGAAGCACTACTTACTACTGACAAACCTCTTGTTCTTAAAGGGTTTGGAGATAACTGGCCGATTGTAAAAGCAGCGAAAGAGTCTCACTTAGCAGCGGTTGAATATCTTAAAGCGAGAGAAAAGGGTATCGCTGTTAATACCTGCTACTTGGCACCTAAAGAGCAGGGACGTATTTTTTATAATGATGATATGAGCGGTTTTAATTTTCAAACTAAACAGCAATTATTAAGTGATACCTTAACTGAAATACTCGCACAAACAGCTAGTGAAATGCCTAATACTATTTATATTGGCTCAACCAGTATTAAACAAATATTGCCTAGCTTGGTAGAAGAAACATTAGCATCGCCATTATTAGCTAATGCTATTTATAACATATGGATAGGTAATCAAAGTAAAGTGGCCGCACACTTTGATTTTTTACAAAATTTAGCTTGTTGTGTGGTAGGGAAAAGACGTTTTACTTTATTTCCTCCTGAACAGGTTAAGAACCTTTATTGTGGGCCATTAGATAAAGCACCGGGAGGGCAACCAATTAGCTTGGTTGATTTTGACAAGCCCGACTTGGTTAAATTTCCAAAATTTAGTGAAGCGATTGAGTCAGCTATGGTGGCTGAACTTGAGGCAGGAGACGCAATTTTACTGCCTAGTATGTGGTTTCACCATGTTGAAGGATTAGATGATTTAAATGTATTAGTCAATCACTGGTGGAGAACAAGTCCTGCTTACATGGGCAATCCTACCGATGCACTTCATCATGCTATTTTAAGTATTAGAGATTTACCTAAGGCTCAACGAAATGCATGGAAACACCTTTTTGATTATTATGTTTTTAATCATCAACAAGACGATTTTTCTCATATTCCCAACAATGCAAAAAGTATTCTCGCTAGCCCATTAAATGAGTTACAAGCGCGAAGTTTAAGAGCAAATTTACAAAACAAATTAAGACGTTAGTGCCATTATGCAGGGCGCTCACTTATATAGAATTAATACAGTAGGAATTACATTATGAATTCATCAGCAATTAAAAATGTGGTTATTGCCGGCGGCGGCACGGCAGGTTGGATGGCAGCTGCGGCACTTGGAAAATTGTTAGGGAAAAATTTAAACATTACCTTAGTGGAATCTGATCTTATACCAACGGTTGGCGTCGGTGAAGCAACTATTCCTACGTTACATATTTTTCATGATCTGTTAAAAATAAAAGAAGCCGATGTCATGAAAGCAACCAATGCTACGTTTAAGTTAGGTATTTCTTTCGAAAACTGGCGTGATGTTAATCAAGATTATTTACATTCTTTTGGTTACTTAGGTCAAGGATGTTGGGCGGCTGGTTTTCAACATTTTTGGTTGAAAGGTAAACAGCAAGGGATAGTGAGTGAAATTGGTGATTATTGTCCTGAACATGTAGCAAGCAGGCGTGGAAAGTTTGCCGTTGTACCTAATCAAGACCGTAACTATGCTTATCATCTTGATGCTGGTTTATATGCTAAATTTTTAAGAAACCTAGCGGAAACTCATGGAGTTAAACGCGTTGAAGGTAAAATCAATCAAGTTAATCAGCATGACGACAACGGCTTTATTAAATCTATTGGTTTAGATAATGGTAAGGTTATTGAAGGCGACTTGTTTATAGACTGTACCGGTTTTAAAGGAATGCTAATAGAAGAAACCCTCCATACAGGCTACGAAGATTGGAGTCATTGGCTACCTTGTGACAGCGCAATTGCAGTGCAAACAAAAGTTACAAAAACTGCGGTACCTTATACTCGTTCAATCGCTCATACAGCGGGGTGGCAATGGCAGATTCCGCTACAAAATAGAATGGGTAATGGCATTGTATTTTGCAGTAAACATATCTCCGATGAGGACGCTAAAGCCACCTTACTTAATAATATTCAAGGGGATTTAATCAACGAACCGAGAGTCATTAAGTTTAAAACGGGGACTCGTCGTAAACATTGGAATAAAAACTGTGTAGCGGTAGGGCTTTCTAGTGGTTTTATTGAGCCTCTTGAATCAACGAGTATCCATTTAATTCAACAAAGCATCATTCGATTAATGCAGAACTTGCCGTCAAAAAATATGGAGCAAGCCAACATCGATGATTTCAATCATAAAATGCGTTTTGAAATCGACAATATTCGAGATTTTATTGTACTCCATTACCATGTAACCCAACGGACAGATAGCGCGTTTTGGCGTTATTGTAAAAATATGGATATTCCTGAAAGCTTACAGCAGCGTATTAATCTATTTATAGAAACAGGTAACGCTTATAAAACGGAACGTGAATTATTTGGTGAAACTTCATGGATTCAAGTCATGATAGGTCAAGGGTTAATGCCTGAGCATTATCATCAAATTGTCGATATGATGTCAGATATTGAACTAAAAGGCTTTTTAGATAATATTAAGTCGACGATTGCACGTCGCGTAAATAACTTTCCTGAGCATAATGAATTCATTAAAAATTATTGCCAATCAACGATGGTTTAATTCTCGTGATTGATATTAATCGCCAGGCGACAGTGACCGTTGAGTCTATTGGGCAAGATAAAACGCCAATTATAGTGATTGATGACTACGTGGAAAACCTTGAACAATTGGTTAATAACGTCTGCGACCGTAGTGAGTTTAAGCCTGATGAAGTAACTAAATATCCAGGCATAAGATCTCCAATACCTAAAGGGCTTGTGGTGGAATATCTCAAGCCGTTAATGGAAATACTTTACAAGGTATATCATTTTTCTGATGATCTACAGCCAACTCCCATTGATAATTACTTTTCATTATTAACGACTCAACCGAATGAACTGTCGGCGATGCAAACTTGGCCGCACTTTGATACACCTAATCCTAATTTAATCGCAATTATCCATTATCTTAATCAAGCGGAGCATGGTGGAACTGCTTTTTTTAAACATAATAAAAGTGGTTTAGATCGGATAGATGATAAAAAGAAAGACTATTATTTCAAATATGCTTATGATTACTTTCAGTCAAAAAAGACTAAAGTTTTTAGTTATTGTGATGAAAGACATAGTGAATTCACCTGTTATAAACGCATCGCTTATAAGCCAAATCGTTTAATTATCTTCCCCGGTCAGCTTTTACACTCAACGTTAGTCGATGTAGAACGTGATATAAATGCTGACCCCACAAAGGGGCGATTAACCGCTAATATGTTTGTTGCATTTAAATAATCTCTTTTGACTATGTATTATTAAATTTTCACTACTCGTTACTTCTTGGTTTTAACTTATGATAAATATTACAAATTTTGAACACCCCAATTTAACAATCAATCATTGGCAAACGACTGAAAAACAAAATTGGTGCATTTTAGGTAAAAATGATTCAGGTAAAGAATATCTTTGCCAACTTTTTAGCGGCATTCTTCAACCAACAAAGGTTAATCAATTCACTGTACCTGCTGTGAATAAAGTTGGAGTAGTTTCTTTTGAAAATCAACAAGATATTTACGAGAATGAATTAAAAAATGATAAAAGTGATTATATTAATGCCGATGATATTGGTACTAAAGCTAAGGACTTTCTCCCACCAGATAAATGGGACGATCCACTTATCGATGCCTTTGGCTTAAGGCATCGACTTGAAACCGGCTACCGGCAATTAAGTACGGGGGAAGGGCGAAAGCTATTGATTTTACAAGCTATATTTCAAGGGATAGCATTATTAGTTTGCGATAACCCTTTTGATAGTTTAGATGAGTCATCTTGTATCGCATTATCAAACGCATTAGAAGGCTTATCAAGCAAAGGAATAACGGTTTTATTAATGTTAAATAACCGTCAGGATATTCCTAAATGGTGTAACAATATTGCCTTTATTGAAAGAGGCCAATTCAATGTGATAGGTGATCTCGAAAGTGATGATACTAAACGTCAGCTTGATGCCTTATTAGCACCTGTTTCTGATGATATTCAATGGCCAACGAATATGCAAAAGCTCAGTGATTATCAACATCCGTATTTAGTGAAGTTGAATAAAGGCACTGTGACCTACAAAGGGGTAAATGTCTTTGAAAACTTAGATGTGTCGATTAAACCTTTACAACATACCTTAATTACAGGGGCTAACGGCAGCGGTAAATCGACACTGATACAACTTATTACTGGTGATTGCACCCAATGTTACAGCAATGATATTCAAGTATTAGGGTATCAACGTGGTTCAGGAGAAAGTATTTGGGAGCTAAAAAAACATATGGGGATCGTCAGCTCTGAATTACATCGTCAATACCGAGTCAACAATGATTTATTAACGGTAGTTGTTTCGGGTTTTTATGATTCTATCGGTCTTTATCAACAAGCTGAGCATGCACATATTAAAATGGCTCGTCAGTGGTTGGATAAAATTGGTTTATTAGCCCATCAACACACGTTATTTAGAAATTTAAGTTACGGTGAACAACGGTTAGCATTAATTGCAAGATCATTGGTTAAGTCGCCTTATTTATTGATATTAGATGAACCTACTCAAGGGCTAGATGAACTTAATCGGCACAGATTACTTAATTTTTTAGTGCTACTAGCTGAACAAAAACATAGCACTATGATATTAGTCAGTCATCGTAAGGATGAGTATTTACCTATATTTAAACAACATATTAAATTGTAGTGATCGTAAATAAATGGTGAACGATACTGGGTTTGAACTGCTGACTTGGTGCGGGTGGTAAATAGTAGAAGGTGTTTTGACCTTTACTTGTTTGTAGAACATATTTTACTAGCATATAAAATCAATGTTGATACATTGATGGTTAAAGTTAAATACAGTATTCGCACCGATTCTTAAAAGAACTCCTATTGAGTTGCATTCTCAGATATTAGAAAAATTGAGTTTTCTTGATAGTTTCAATATCAATTTATTCTATTTGAACTTTCAACTCATACGATTCACTGATTTCCATTGCAAAATCCTCTGCATACAATCCAAGAAAAAGATAAATAAATGCTACTCTTTTAGTGGGGTATTGGTACGTTTCACAACTGCAAAAGACTGGATTCTGGCAACTGAGAAATTTGATGTAGACTACTTATAACAGATATCAGCGCAGTTGGTTTAACATGCGTCTTTGAATATAACAAAGTTACTGGTCTTAGCCATGAATATTTATGTTCAGCGATAATTTTTAGTTGTCCTGATAAGATATATTCGTTTATTAATACTTTAGGCAATATGGCAACTGCATCAATAGCTTTCAGTATTCCTACTGCAAATTCTACGGAGGTCGTATAGGTTACATCTTCTGGGATACTTATCCCATTCATAAGAAAAGTTTGAGATATTTCTGGTGTCAATTCTCCAAGGTTTCTACCAATCACCCAAGGGGAATTCAATAGGTCAGTGATATCATCACTATTTGTTGAACATATAGGGTGGTTTTGTCCAACTACAATACAAAATCTCTCATATCCTAAAATTTCTTTCTCCATTCCTGGATTATCAATCCCTTCTGTGTCAACACCTATAATAAGATCAATCTCTCCGGTAATAACTTCAGCTGCCATGTCTTTCATGATCCCTGAAAAAACTTCAAGTACTATTTTAGGATGGTCCTTTCGAAGAGCTACAGCAACCATTGGAAGCAGTGTTTTTGCCGCAACGGGACCTACTCCTATTTTAATACGACCTTCTGAAGCGTGTTTAATTAAAATCAATTGTTCTGAAAAAGACTCCAACTGTCTATCAATTGTATCAACATGTTGTAAAAGTAACTTGCCGACACTAGTAGGTCTGACGATTGTTCCTCCTCGTTCTAAGATAGGCATACCAATAAAGTCTTCCAAGTTCGAAATGCTTTTACTAATTGCCTGTTGAGTTCTCCCCAGAATGCTAGCTGCATCTGAAAAACGACCTGTTTTTACTACGGTTTTAAAATAACGGAGTTGGCGTAATTCCATAACATTCTCAATTTAAGCTACAACTTTTAATTGTAGCAATGAAAATTTGTTGTTTGCAAGGCGATTTTGAAACGTGCTTTAATTAATTTCAAGTTATTTAAGACATTTCTAAAAGGTACAGGAGATATAATTGTGGCAAGTTTAACAAGCATAAAAGAATGGCATGATGAAACTGATATTTTGATTTTAGGTTTCGGATTAGCTGGAGCTTCCACAGCTATTGAGGCTCGTGACATAGATCCTGATGCAGACATTCTTATTGTCGAAAAAATGGATGAAGCTAATGTAGGTGGAAATTCTCGTGTTGCAGGTCAATCTTTATTGATGTCTGAAGACGTTGAAGCGCTGATTAGTTATTATGAAAAAATGAGTTACGCCAATCCTATTCCACCTGAAATGCTTAGAGAGTGGGCAGTACGTATGGTGGCGTTACGTCCTTGGATAGAAGCTAGAGCAAAACAAGCGGGTTCTCAGTTCGTTTTAGGTACAGGCTTTACCGATCGCGCTGCTGTACTGGAATTTCCAGAGTATGGTGCGGAAAATGCAATTGCTCATACCGCAACTATTTTACCTATACCCAGTGGTGTTTGGTTGGCGTTTAAAAAAAATGTAGACCAAAGAAATATACGCACTTTATTTGAAGCACCTATTGTTGATCTTATTCAAGACCCTGACACGATGGAAGTGTTTGGAGCAGTTGTTGAACACAATGGTGTCAAAAAGGCGATTAAAGCTAAACGCGGTGTTGTTATGGCTACCGGAGGATTTGAAAATAACCTTCAAATGCAACGAGATTACTTCGGTTTAGCTGAAGCTTATGCCTTAGGCACACCTGGAAATACTGGTGATGGCGTAAAAATACTACAAAAAGCCGGTGCCGATATGTGGCATTTAAGAAGTCAGGGCCAACCAGGCGGCATTTGGCCTGGTTTTAAAGTTCCAGAATATGACACGGTTTACTTACGTCAGATATTTTTTCAGACATTCAGCTGGATTGAAATAGCGGCTGATCATAAACGTTTTTATGATGAAACAGCTGAACTACAACTGACTCATTATAAAGAGAAAAAACATGGGCACTACGTAGATACCCCACATGCAGCATCAGGCCCAGTTCATATGATTTTTGATGAATTTACGCGAGAAAATAACTGCCTTGTTATTAAATTTATGGGGTGGAATGGCGTTGTCAGGGATCACGAGTGGAGTGAAGATAATTCAGCTGAAATTGTTTCAGGCTTAATTTTTAAAGCTGACTCAATTGAAGAGCTTGCTGAAAAGATGGGCAGACCTGTCGATGAAGTAGTTAAAACCGTTAATGAGTACAATCACGCTTGCGAGAGTAAACAAGACTCACTTCATAATCGTCGTCCAGAAACCCTTCAGCCTATAAATCAAGCGCCATTTTATGCCATTCGAGTGGTTCCCGCAATTGTGTGCACCGGTGGTGGAGCCCGTCGAAATATTGAATCTGAGGTTTTAGGTCATCATGAACAGCCAATTCCACGTTTATATGAAGCTGGCGAGCTGGGTTCTATGTTTTCGCAATTATACCAAAATGGTTCTTATTTGACTGAAGCTATGATCAGCGGCAGGGCTGCGGGTAAAAATACCGTTAAAAGCGAACCTTGGTGTTAAATTTTATGCGGAACGATAAGTTCCGTTATTGTTTTTATATAGAGTGATAAGGTACTTATGAGAGTTATTACACCAGCAATGAAGCTTGACGTTCACCTAACAAGTTCCGAGGTAAAAGATGGGAATATTGTTATGTCAGGCATGAGCGGCGTTATGCAATGTGAAACCGTCATGCATCCTAAAGAAGTGTTCCAACTAATGAAGCTGATGCTTAAGGCACAAATCATCAAGGTCTTATTTAAGCAACTTTTTACATTTAAAAAGTAGATGATTCAATGAATATATTCGTTATAAAAATACTGATATAAAGGATTGAAATATGACTATTCCACAAGACTTAAAGAAAAACTATACCGATATTGTTGGTGCAGATAATGTCACTGATGATTTACTAGAACGTGAGTACTTTTCACATGATGTGTTTAGCATAGATTCTTTGGCTGCCGTAGTTGTATCCCCAGAAAATGCTGAACAACTTTCAAAAGTTGTCGCCGAATCCTTCAAGCATAAACGTCAAATGAGTGTTCGAGGCGGTGGAATGTCTTATTCTTCTGGTTATACGCCTACATCAGATGATGTAACTTTGCTTGATCTTTCCAGAATGAATCGAGTTTTGGAAATCAATCAACAAGACATGTATGTGACTGTCGAAAGTGGTATTAGTTGGAGTAAACTTCATGAAACTCTTAAAGAGTATGGTTTAAGAACCCCTTACTGGGGAACGCTTTCTGGGATCAATGCTTCGGTTGGCGGAAGCATTTCACAAAATAGTATTTTCTGGGGTTCCGGTGAATACGGTTCATCTGCGGATTCGGTTTTGAGTCTCGAAGTTGTTCTCAGTGATGGTAAAATTATCAAAACAGGCTCAGCGTCTAAAGCTGACACACTGCCTTTCTTTCGTCATTACGGACCAGATCTGACCGGTTTATTTACTGGTGATTGTGGTGCTCTAGGTTTCAAAGCTGCTGTAACCCTACGATTAATCCCTGAATATGAAGCCCGAGCTTACGGATCTTTCTCATTTACCAATGAGCAAGACATGCTAGAGGCAATGACAAGTATATCAAGGAAAAACCTAGCCAAAGAATGTTTTGGTTTTGATCCATACCTTCAAGAACAACGAATGAAACGTGAAAGTTTAAGCCGTGATGCTTCACAATTATTGGGTGTATTAAAAAATTCTGGTGGACTCAAAGAGGGAATGAAAAATAGCATCGGCTTAGCTTTATCTGGCCGTCGCTTTATGAAAGAAGTGAGTTGGTCATTTAACGTTATCGTTGAGGAAAGAACTAAAAATTCTGCTCAAGATGCGCTAAACAAAATTTTAGACATTATTAAGCTCAATAATGGAACCATTTTGGCTGATAGTATCCCTAAATTAATTCGTAGCAACCCCTTTGGTCCAGTGAACAACATGGTCGGCCCTAATGGTGAACGTTGGGTTCCGGTACATGGTTTAGTACCTCACTCAAAATCACTTGAAATCTTTAAAAAGCTTAATGATTTATTTGCTAGTCATCAGCAGACGATCGACAAATACAATATAGGTGTCGGTTATTTGTTCTCAACTGTATCCACAACCTGCACTGTAATAGAGCCTGTTTTCTTTTGGCCAGATCAACTCGAAGAAATACATAAAAGAAGTTTAGAACCAGCACACTTAAAGAATTTAAAAGGCTTTAAAGCTGATGAAGATGCCCGTGATGCAGTTAAAACTATTCGTCAAGAGGTCGCTAAATTATTCTTGGCTTCAGGTTCGGTCAACCTGCAAATCGGTAAATCATATCCTTATAAAAGTGAAATCGCTCCGGCTAATTTTGGGTTGTTATCGCTAATAAAATCTCATCTTGATCCACACAACTTGGTTAATCCGGGAGTACTCGGATTAAATTAGTTAATTTTATTAGGGTCTGCAAAGCCCCTTACATTCAACCAAATTCTATAACTGGAGTTAAGTATGTCTAAAACAAAATTAGTCAAAATAAGTCTATTAATTAGTAGTTTTTTACTTTTTTCAGTACCGGCTGCATCAAAAAATACGCCAATTCAATTAGTGCACCCTGATGGTAGCTATGACACAGTTCCACTAGAAAAAGACACTGTAGTCATTAAAATTGTTCAAACTAGTGTTAATAACATCCAAGAGTTTGATGATCCCAGTACTGCTTTAAAAGCTAATCTCGACAAGATGATTGAATACGCCAAAAAGGCTTGCTCTACCGGGAAAAAGCCTGATTTCATTTTGTACAACGAATTCCCATTGACTGGTTATTCTTTTGGCGATAGGGAAGAAAAGTTAAAATACACCATTAATATTCCTGGACCAGAAACCAAGGCTCTGGGTGAAATTGCCAAAAGTTGCGACACTTACCTCATATTTGGTAGCTATGCCCAAGATGCTGAATGGCCTGAGCATATTTTAAGTATTAATACAGTTCTGGATCGTAAAGGTAAAATAGCTAAAAAGTTCTGGAAAACTCGAAATGTTAAAAGAATTTTTGAAAACGGTGAAATCCCTACAACGACTATTGAATCTGTTAGAAACAAATACCGTGAAAAATATGGTATTGAAGAAGAGTTCCCTGTTTTAAGAACTGAGTTTGGGAATATTGCCGTGAGTACTGTTCAGCTAGATCCGCTAGTATTTGCCGCATTCGCAATGCGAGGTACAGAGATCATGTTCAGGACATCTACTTTATTTTCTGAAGCCGATGTCAAAGCAATCGCAGCATTTAATAACTTCTACTCCGCCATGTCTAACATTACTCTGCCCGAAGATAGTGAATGGGCACCAATGGGAGGCAACTCCCTAATTGTATCACCAAAAGGTGAGACGATGGCGCAAGCTAAAGGTAACGTTGATGCTATTATCGAAGCAGAAATTCCCATTGCCCAATTTAGAAAATCCCGAACAATCCCAAGATACCCTGTTGAAGTTGTTGCACCGATATTTTCTCAGTATCAACAGGAAATCCCTCTTAACCATATGGATATTGATCGTAGTAAATTGCCATCCACACGGAAAGATATGAAGACTTTATTGGACCAAAAAAGTCGATGGATAAATAAACATTAGAAAAATTTAAATGGTTATAAAAATTCGATATTAGCTAATAGACCTTCTATGTTTTCGATAATTTATAAGGTCTTACAGGATAAAAAATGAATAAATATTACCCTTGGATTGTTGCAGCACTTGCCTGTTTAATTCTCATGATCAGTAACGGCTTAACCATTACAGGTTTACCTATTCTTGACGAATCAATTATTAAAGAGTTTGGTTGGTCTAGGGGAGAATTAAAATTTAGGGATATGATCACCTTTATCGTAGCAGCTTTGTCTGCACCGCTTGCAGGCGCTTTCATTGATCGTTATGGGGTAAAGTTGAGTTTTATTATTGGCTGGACAATATTAGCAATTGGATATTTCCTCTATAGCCACCTTGAAAGTTTGACTGGCATGTATGGAATACATGTTCTTTTTGGTTTTGTGCTCGTTTTCTGCGGACTTAACCCTGTAGTTATTTTTGTTTCTCAATGGTTCAAAGAGAAACGAGGTGCAGCAATTGGTATTGCATTAATCGGTAGTAGTTTGGGGGGAGCGATTTTCCCCCAGATTGGTAACTATATTAATGAATCCCTAGGTTGGAGGTTTGTATTTCGAATTGAAATAATGATCCCACTTGTCTTACTTATCATCACCATGGTGTTAATTAAAAACAACGCAACGGCTAAAGCTGCGAATGAAGGAAAATCAGCTACTGAGGGCAAACTCCCTCAAACAGATGCAAGCTATTCTGCTGCAATTAGATCAAGATCGTTCTGGTGTCTTTCGATTATTGCAATGACAACTTATTATTCTGTTCTAGGTGTCCAGGCTCATTTGTTTTTACACATGAGGGACATGGATTTCTCCGCTTCTGAGGCCGCTAATGCAATTACCATATTTTTTATTTTTGCAGTAATAGGGAAATTCATTTTTGGATTCATGGCGGATATATTCAACGATAAATTTGTTTTTTTACTCAACATAGTTTTAATGTTTTTGGGAACCTTATTATTAATAACCCAAAAACCCTCTTTAATAACTGCTGCTACTGTCTGTTTTGGTCTAGGTTGGGGCGGGGTTTACACTATGATTCAACTTACCGCTGTCAATACTTTTGGCTTAAAGTCTGCCGGAAAAATATTAGGAACCATTACCGTGATGGACGCATTGGGAGGCGGTTTAGGGATTTGGTTAACGGGTGTTCTATATGGATTAAATAATTCTTATGACATTGCATTTTTTGTGTTTTTGGCCCTAATCACTGTTGCATTGGTATGCATCATTTACCTCCCTAAGCGCACTGAAAAAACACAAGAAGTTCAAAAGGATTTTAAAAAAATTCAAATTAAATAGATCCTTAGAATTTCGTGAATGAATAATAAACCGTAATGAAGTAGATGTGTGGTTTCAAAATGAAGTCAGCTTTGGGCCGAAAAAATACCACAACACGCTTTTGGTCAGGAAAATTTACAAGGCTACAAGCGTTTAAACGGCAGTAATTGAATATGTTTATTTGTTAGTGCCGTATATTCTACAGCGGGAACTACCGAAGCATATATCGCATATTACACCTAATATTACTTGCACAATTTTAGGAGATTTTTTATGGATTTAACATATAACGTATTAGCGTTACAAGTAACTTGTCGGTCAGTAAATAATTTAGATGTATCAACCTCTAGACAGAATATTCTTAATAATATTGCTCATGTTGCTAAGCAAATAAAATCGAGTTTAAGTTTTATCAAAACATACTCGGGTGATGCAGTGCGTCTAGTTGTCTTACCTGAATACTTTTTAACGGGTTTTCCGATGGGTGAATCAATACCTGAATGGAAAGCAAAAGCCGTACTTGAAATTGATGGTGAAGAATACAATCGGCTAGCGAAAATTGCGCAAGATAATAATATTTACTTATCGGGTAATGCCTATGAAGCCGATCCTCATTTCCCTGACCTCTATTTCCAAACCTGTTTTATAATCTCGCCTGCAGGCAATGTGGTGTTACGCTATCGCCGACTTATTTCAATGTTTGCCCCTACACCGCATGATGTATGGCAACCATATTTAGATATATATGGTTATGAAGGTGTTTTTCCTGTTGCTAAAACAGAACTCGGTAATTTAGCCGCTATCGCCTCAGAAGAAATTTTATACCCAGAGATTGCTCGATGTCTTGCTATGCAGGGCGCTGAAGTTTTTTTACATAATACTTCAGAAATTGCTTCACCTAATTTAACGCCAAAAGATATAGCTAAAAGAGCTAGGGCAATTGAAAACATGGCGTATGTGGTTTCTGCTAACTCAGCAGGTGTTGCGAATATTAATTTACCGAGTAGTTCTTCTGACGGTATGTCTAAAATTGTTGATTATAAAGGCCGAGTAATCACGGAAGCGGCGATTGGTGAATCGATGGCCACATTTGCAGATCTAAATATTTCAAGTTTGAGAGCTTTGCGTTTAAAACCTGGGATGACCAACCTATTATCACGTCAACGTAATGAGCTTTTTGCGCCAACCTATCAAAAAGTCGTTTATCCGGCAAATAATATGCTGGAACAAGTAAAAGCTAATCAACCGATAAATCGCCAACATTTTATTGATACACAGCTAAACGTGATTAATGAGTTAATTGACCAAGACATTTTTCAACAAGATATTAGGAAATAGAGATGCAAATCAGAAATCCGAGAACTGGCGAATATGATTATGAGATTGTCGAAGCTTCTGTTAATCAAGTAGGCATTGTTGCTGATAATTTAAGAAAGCATCAGGCTTGTTGGTGGGAATCAGGTATTGAATATCGTATTGAGCAATTACAGTTGTTTTCCGCTGAAATTATTAAAGTTAGAGCTGAATTAATTAACGTTATTGCACAAGACACTGGACGCTTATCTGAGTCTGAAATAGAAGTTGATACACTCGTTCAAACGATAGCACGTTGGTGTAATGATGCGCCTAAGCTATTAGATGTAGTGCCTGCTAGACCAGCGAGCGTTCATTTTCTAGAGATTCAGCAACAGTACTATCCTTTTGAAGTGGTTGGCGTGATTAGTCCTTGGAATTTCCCTTTACTGTTATCTTTTGTTGATGCGATTCCCGCTTTATTAGCGGGTTGTTCTGTATTAATAAAACCGAGTGAAATTACTTCTCGTTTTGTCGGAATAATCGAGGATATTCTTGCCAAGGTACCTAAACTGAAAAATATCCTCGCGCTGGTTACCGGTGGTGGAGAAACGGGGCAAGCTGTCATTAATAATGTAGACACATTATGCTTTACCGGTAGTGTCGCTACAGGTCGCAGAGTAGGCGAAGCCTGCGCCAAACTATTTATACCTGCATTTTTAGAGTTAGGTGGTAAAGATGCAGCGATTGTCTGTGCGGATGCAGATTTAGATATTGCTAGCAGTGCTATTTGTTGGGGAAGTATGGTTAATGCAGGTCAGTCTTGTATGAGCATAGAAAAAGTGTATGTTGATCGTTCCGTAGCCAATGAATTTAAAGAAAGATTAGTCAAAAAGGTAAGCCAATTACGCCATAACTACCCATCTATTAATATTGGTGAAATAGGGCCTGTTATATCGGATAAACAAGTATTGGTCATCCAAGAACAATTTCAGGATGCCAAAGATAAAGGTGCTCGCTTCTTGTGCGGTGGTGCTGTTATTAATCTCGGGGGGGGATCATACTGCCAACCTAGTGTAATAGATAACACGACCCATAATATGTTAATAGTAACAGAGGAAACTTTTGCTCCTGTGCTAGTTCTTGAAGAATTTTCAACAGAGCAGGAGGTTATTAAATTAGCAAATGCTTCACAATATGGCCTTTCCAGTGCTGTATTTTCTAAAGATATAGAAAAAGCACATGATATAGCCAGAAAGTTAATTGTTGGTGGTATAAGTATTAATGATGCAGCTTTAACCGGTTTTGTTCACGAAGCCGAAAAGCAGTCTTTTGGCTTATCTGGACTTGGTGGTTCTAGAATGGGGGCCGAATCTATACGTCGTTTTATAAGGAAAAAAGCGATATTAACAAATACCGGTGTGAGATCGCCTTGGTGGTTTGAATAATTTAAGCTAATTAAAAGTGCAGTATTCATTAGAAAACTTACTACCACTGCATAATACATGGCATTAACCATTATAGCTCACGAGAAGCGTTACATTATGTAAAACTGCCGGTTCTATACCCTATTAACAAAGGGGATTGTTAACTTATCTAACTTATCTAACTTATCTAACTTATCTAACTTATCTAACTTAGTTGATTAAAAGTTATCAAGTCAGCCCTAATCTAAATTTTGGACACAACTAACCGGCTCTATTCAGAAAAAGCGCGATCACAGAAAAATTGATAGAGTAGAAGGTGCTTTAGTCTTGTGTTTATAGTGATAATTTTAGATGGTGGACGATACTGGGTTTGAACTGTTGACTTGGCGCGGTTGGTAAAGAGTAGAAGGTGCTTTAGTCTTGTGTTTATAAGGATAATTTTAAATGCTGGACGATACTGGGCTTGAACTGTTGACTTGGCGCGGGTGGTAAAGAGTAGAAGGTGTTTTGACTTAGTATTTATTTATTTATTATTTTTCTAGGAATAATTTTATATGGTGGACGATACTGGGTTTGAACTGCTGACTTGGCGCGGGTGGTAAAGAGTAGAAGGTGCTTTGACTTAGTATTTATTTGTTATTTTTCTAGGGATAATTTTAGATGGTGGACGATACTGGGCTTGAACTGTTGATTTGGCGCGGGTGGTAAAGAGTAGAAGGTGTTTTAGTCTTGTGTTTATAAGGATAATTTTAGATGGTGGACGATACTGGGCTTGAACCAGTGACCCCCGCCTTGTAAGGGCGGTGCTCTCCCAACTGAGCTAATCGTCCATTTAGATAATATCTAGATGGTAAATGATTGGTGGACGATACTGGGCTTGAACCAGTGACCCCCGCCTTGTAAGGGCGGTGCTCTCCCAACTGAGCTAATCGTCCAATCATTTTACACGAGACGGTTCATTTAATAATGTCTACCTACACTTATATTAATTTTACAATTAACAGAAGTGGTGGACGATACTGGGCTTGAACCAGTGACCCCCGCCTTGTAAGGGCGGTGCTCTCCCAACTGAGCTAATCGTCCGTCTCTGTGCTGGCGTATTATAGGGAGATCGTTAAAGCTGTCAACAAAAAGAATGGCTTTTTTCATGTTTTTTATCTGAATTGTGTTTAACTGCTTTAAATTTCAACATCCTGTTTGTTTTGTAATCTTTTTTATTATTAATTAATACAAAGGATGTATTCAATTCGATTGCCTGATAAAATAACGCGCAATTTTTCCCCTTATTATTCGATCTGTTTATCATTTACAGATTGTCCTTTTTATTGTGAGAGTTATATGAGTTTGACAACACGATTTGCGCCAAGTCCAACGGGTTATTTACATGTAGGTGGTGCGCGTACCGCACTTTATAGTTGGTTATATGCTAAGAAAAACAAAGGTGAATTCATTTTAAGAATTGAAGACACTGATTTAGAACGTTCAACTCAAGCATCTGTTGACGCTATCATGGATGGTATGAACTGGTTAAATCTTGATTGGACACAAGGCCCATTTTTTCAAACTAAACGTTTTGATCGCTATAAAGAAGTTATTGCTCAATTACTTGAATCAGGTAATGCTTATCGTTGTTATAGTACAGCGGAAGAAGTTGAAGCTATGCGTGAAGAAGCACGAGCTAAGGGCGAAAAAGAGAAATATAACGGCTTATGGCGTGACCGTACAGACTATCCCGATGATAAACCTTTTGTGATCCGCTTTAAAAACCCACTTGAGGGTGATGTTGTTATCAACGACATGGTTAAAGGTGATATCACTATATCAAACCAAGAGCTTGATGATTTAATCATTGCACGCTCTGATGGTTCTCCTACCTATAATTTAACTGTAGTGGTTGATGATTGGGATATGGGGGTTACACATGTTGTTCGTGGTGATGATCATGTCAACAATACACCGCGTCAAATCAATATATTAAAAGCATTAGGGGCGCCATTACCTCAATATGCACATATTCCTATGATCTTAGGTGATGACGGTAAACGTTTATCTAAACGTCATGGTGCTGTTGGTGTAATGCAATACCGTGATGACGGTTATTTACCTGAAGCGCTTTTAAACTATTTAGTACGCTTAGGTTGGTCACACGGCGACCAAGAAATTTTTTCTCGTGAAGAAATGATTGAGTTATTTGAATTAACTGATTGTAACCGTGCTCCTTCAGCATTTAATACCGAAAAATTAATTTGGGTTAATCAGCATTATATGAAAACCTTAGCACCGAGTTATGTTGCTGAGCACCTTGCATGGCATATGGCTGACCAAGGTATTAATACTGAAAATGGTCCATCTCTTGAAGATATTGTTAAAGTTCAAGCTGATCGCGTTAAAACATTAAAAGAAATGGCTCAAATTTCAAGATACTTCTTTGAAGACTTTAATGAATTCGATGCTAACGCGTTGAAGAAACATTTACGTCCAGTAGCTCAACAACCACTTGAATTAGTGAAGACTAAACTTGCTGATTTAGCACAATGGGAAGCTGAAGCTATTCATGCTGCTATTAACGATGCAGCAGAAGAGTTAGAGGTTGGTATGGGAAAAGTAGGAATGCCACTTCGTGTCGCAGCTACAGGGGCTGGTAATTCACCATCACTTGATATAACGCTAGCACTTTTACCAAAAGAGAAAGTATTAGCCCGTATCGACTTAGCACTTGCTGCTATCGCTGAGCGTATAGCAAATAGCTAGTTACTGTCTATCTAAATAATAAAGGAGCCGTTAGGCTCCTTTTTTGTATCTTTTTTTTATGTGGTCAATTAACGAAATTTGCTACGGTAATGATCAACCCATAGAGCAGTAGCTCCACATATTGCAACGGGCATTACAATTAAGTTAACAATAGGAAGCATAGAAAAAACAGCTGTTGTTATACCAAAGCTATAGCTTAAGCCTTTACGTTCTTGTAATTCTTGTCTCATCACATCAAAATTAATTTTATGATTATCAAAAGGGTAATCTTTATATTGTATTGCCATCATCCATGCTAAGAATAAAAACCATAAAATTTGACCTATCACAGGTAAAATCCAATAAAGTAAAAAGAAGCCAATTGCTCTTGGTAAATAATAGCGGAACTTACACCATTCTCGGCTTAAGGTTCTTGGAATATCTTTTATGATCTCAGTAGCATTACCTGATGGAGGTTCTTCGTTAGTGAGTAAGGCTTCCATTTTTTCTGATAATAAGCCGTTAAACGGTGCTGCTAGCCAGTTGGTTACCGAACTAAAGATAAATGAAAACATGACTAAAATAAAAAGCACGGCAACGGGCCAAATAATAGCATTTAACCAAGATAACCAATCAGGTAACCAAGCTTCAATAGCTGTCATATAGGTTTGTAACTGAAGAAATAAATAATAAAAAGCAACGGAAAATAATATTAAGTTAATAAGTAAAGGGATAAAAACATATCGTCGGATCCCTTTCATCCTGATTAACTCAAAGCCTTTGATAAAATATCCAGCACCACTATTTGCAAGCATTGTTTGTTGTTTCTCCTGAAGTTTAACTGATAGGTTAGTAAGCTATAGTATAAAACATTGTAACTCATTGAACAGTGTCTAGTTGTTACAAAGTCATACAAATTCTGCTAGAGTGAACTTTCTTAAACCATTAATCATATACAGCACGAGAGTTATCCCATTTTATGCGCCTAAAGCATATTAAATTAGCGGGTTTTAAATCATTTGTAGATCAAACCAAAGTATCGTTTGAGCATGATATGACTGCTATCGTTGGCCCTAATGGTTGCGGAAAATCAAATATTATTGATGCAGTACGTTGGGTGCTGGGTGAAAGCTCGGCGAAAAACCTGCGTGGTGATGCCATGACTGATGTTATCTTTAATGGTGCTAATTCAAGAAAAGCCATAGGACAAGCAAGTGTAGAACTTGTATTTGACAACAAATCAGGACGATTGCAAGGAAGTATGGCTGATCGTAATGAAGTGTCAATTCGTCGTGTTGTTAATCGTGATAGTCAAAACACCTATTATTTAAATGGTAGTAAATGTCGTCGTAGAGATATAACTGATATTTTTTTAGGGACAGGACTCGGCCCTAGAAGTTACGCTATTATTGAACAAGGCACTATTTCTCGATTAATTGAATCAAAACCTCAAGAACTGAGGATTTTTATTGAAGAAGCCGCGGGTATTTCAAAATACAAAGAACGCCGCCGTGATACTGAAAACCGTATTCGACATACACGTGAAAATTTAGAGCGATTAACTGATATTCGTTTTGAATTAGGTCAACAAATTGAACATTTACATCAACAAGCTGAAGCTGCCACGCGATTTAAAACCTTAAAAACACAAGAGCGGAAATATAAAGCAGAATTAGCATATTTGAAATGGCATAAATTTAATCAACAAAGCCAAGAAATACAAAGTAAATACCAAAAGGTCGCAGAGCAGATTGATCAGCATGAACTTAAACAGAAAGATCAAAGCTTTGGATTTGTTGCCACGAAACAAAAATTAAAGTCAGCGAATGAAGCGTTACAAAACCAACAACAACAAAAATTACAATTAGCTCAAAAAATCGCAGCTGCAGAACAACGTATTAAACATTTTCAACAACAACAACAAAAAATAAAAACAGATCAAGCTCACAGTCAGCAACAGTTAAGCAATGCACAAGAGGCATTAGTTGAAGCGCAAAAGAATCTAGCGCAATATCGAGAACAACTGAATATCTTCCAACCTAAGCATCAAGTGGTTATAGAACAAATTAAAGACAAACAGCAAGCACTGGAAGAAAAAAGTGCAGAGCAACAACAAGTTCAAACTGCTTGGCAATTGTTATTGCGAGAGCAACAAGCTAATAACCAACAACAACTTGCCGATAATAAAAAATTACAGCAGCATGAATCTCGAATCGATTATTTACAGGAACAACTAGCCGCTTCCAATGAACGTTTAACTCAAGTAAAACAACAAGTCGCCTTAGTAGCAGAGGAAGATATTGTTGATTTATCCTTAGAACAGGAACATGAGCAGCTGTTAATTGCCCAAATGGAACAGCAAAAACAGACAGTAAGCGTGCTTGAACAAGAAATGCATCACACTAGCATTGAACATGCGCAACGACAGACAGCTATTGATACTCTTAGTCAGCATATCAATGAACTGGAGGCACAGTTAAGTCAAAAGCAGCAATGGCAAGAAACGCAACAAACATGGTTACACGAACAAAACCAAGACATACAAGGATTGGCTGAATGTATTAGCGTTGATAAAGGCTGGGAAAATGCTGTTGAAATGGTATTAGGGGAAGCGATAAAAGCGAATGTACTCACCCAAAGCGCAGCTACATGGCCAACGACAAACTCCCCGAGTATTGTTCGTTTAGTTAAACCTTCATTATCTGCAATTAAAGCTGATAATGTGATGACCTTAGCAGATAAAGTAAGCTGTGATTTGGAAGCAAGCAATACCTTTGACTCTTTGTTAATGTCATTATTGAGTCATGTTGTTATTGCTACCGATAGTGAAGATGCACAGAAAGTATTACCAGGCTTGTTGCCTCATCAAAGCGTAATTTGTGCTGATGGACTGTGGTTAGGACATCATTTTTTCTATAAAGGCTCTCTTGATTCTGAGTATGGTTTTTTGCAACAGCAAGATAAACTACATCAGCTAAAAGAAGAATTATCGCAACATCAATGCGCTATTGAACAAATATTGGTTAAGCAGCAACAACAAAAAGATGAGCTTACACAAACTACAATCACTAATGCGCAGAATGAACAGCAACTGCAAACGTTTCAAAAAAACCTTGCTAATAAACGTCAACAACAAGCTTTAGTTCAGCAAAAACAGCAACAATTAGCACAACAAGCGCTTGAATTGACTCAAGCGATAGATACATTGAATCTTCAAATTAAAGATGAGCAAGCGCTATTAGCTGAATTTAAACAAACGTTAATCAAGCAAGTTAATAATGACCAAGTCGAGGATAACCACAATCGCGTATCTAATAATGATGATCTGGTACTTGAAGCTCAAAATAAGAAGCTACAAACTCAAGTAAGGCAATTACAGCAGCTTATCGACTCGTTACATCAAGAAAAACATGCACTGGAGCTTTCTTTAGAACAAAGCAAACAACAGTATCAATTTGGTCAGAAAAATGTCGAACGTTATCATGAAGCCATTGCCCAATTGACTGAACAACAACAAATTAACCACCAGTTGCTTGAAGAAAATACGGCTCCATTTATTGAAGATGAACATCAATTACAACTCTGGCTAGCTCAACTTGTTACTATTGAAGAAAAGATAACGCATTTGCATCAGCAGCAGTTAGAAATTGAACAAGCTCTCGAACAACATGAGCAAAAACAGCAACAAGCCATACAACATATAGAAACGTTGAAATCAGAACTTAGTCAATTACATTTAGATCATGAAAGTGCTCGATTAAAAGCTGAAAATGCACGAGATCAAATAGTTGAAATGGGACAAAATTTTGAAGATGTGAAGGAAAATATTCCTCAAAATGCAAAAGAAAGCCAATGGCAAGCACAGCTAATTCGCTTAGGAAAAGATATTGGCCAACTCGGACCGATTAATTTAGCAGCAATTGATGAATATAATACGCAATTAACACGTAAAAATTACCTTGATCAGCAAGATGAGGATTTAAATCTTGCTATTTCAACGTTAGAATCAGCTATAACAAAAATTGATCGTGAAAGTCGGCAAAAGTTTAAAGCAACTTTCGAACAAGTGAATTTCGATTTACAGCAGTTGTTTCCAAAAGTTTTCGGTGGGGGGCAAGCATATTTAACCTTAACCGGTGAAGACTTACTAGAAACAGGTGTGACGATAATGGCAAGACCACCGGGTAAAAAAAATAGTACAATTCATTTATTATCTGGTGGTGAAAAAGCGTTAACCGCTTTATCATTAGTTTTTGCAATATTTCGTTTAAATCCTGCACCTTTTTGCATGTTAGATGAAGTTGATGCACCATTAGATGATGCGAACGTAGGTCGGTTTTGTAATTTAGTGCGGGAAATGTCCCAAACGGTTCAGTTTGTATATATTAGTCATAACAAAATTGCGATGGAAATGGCAAATCATTTAACGGGGGTTACTATGTTTGAGGCGGGTGTTTCAAGAATAGTATCGGTTGACATAGATGAAGCTATCGCGATGGCAGAAGTATCATAATAATAGGCTAGGTGATGGAAGATAATTTCAGAAACGTATTAATTATTCTCAGTGCTATAGTAATAGCAGCTATTTTTGTTCATGGCTTTTGGACAATAAGAAAGAATAAAAACCCTTATAAACTTAAAGCGAAGGCTGAAAAAGTAGAACCTATTGATCGTGGTTTTGATGGTTCAGGCTTTGATCAAGACGGCGTTAGCCGAGTACGTGTTGTTGGTGCAACAACCTTGAATCAAAATGAAATTCCTCAAGAAGCGGCACCTGCACCTAATTATGATGAAGATCCATTACCGCAAGATCTTGAAAAACGTTCACCAGATACCCCTACGCTTGAACCTACATTAGGTGATTTATCTGATATAGCAGGCATTCCACCAGAAGGAACTCCTCCACCTGCACAGCATCACCATGCTCAGGACAGGGAAGTGATATCAACATCATCAATACTCATTGATGATGCTGCTGAGGAACTAATGCCGGCTGAAAAAATTCAAGCCCAAAGAATTGATCCTGTCTATGAAACGCCTATTTCTCAGCCGAAAAAACGGACTATACGTAAAACAGAAAAAACGCCATTAAAGCGTAACCAACTTGAAATAAATTTTGGTGATGAAGCGATTGCTGCAGAGGCGGAATCTAGATCAACTATGTCAGCAAGTGAAAAAGCTGAGAAAAAAGAAAACTTAGATGTTACGCCAGAGGTTATTGTCGTGTCAGTTGTTATGACTGAAGATAATACAATAAGTGGAGCTGCCTTATTACCCGCCTTATTAACTTTAGGTTTACGTTTTGGTGATATGGATATTTTTCATCGACATGAAGATAATGCGGGAAATGGCAAAGTTACATTTAGTCTAGCGAATATGTTGAATCCAGGTACCTTTAACCTTGATGAAATAGAAAGCTTTACCACGCAAGGGATTAGTTTGTTTATGACCTTACCTAATGCAGGCGACCCATTTGAGGTATTCGAGCAAATGATGTCGGCGGCTAAACAATTATCGATGGAGTTCCATGGTCAGTTACTCGATGATAAACGTAGTGTGATGACCAAGCAGACTGAACAACATTATATGAGTAAAATTCGAGAATTTGAACGTAAAAGCCGAATAGCACACGCATAATAGTCCTGAGAAAACACGAATATTAACGATAAAGCCTTGATACAGTTAATCAAGGTTTTATCAAAGTCACCTAAATGTCAAAAATGAACTTTTGATATATAAAGATAAAACACACTTATGTCTGAATCATCAAATCAATTACGAGTAGCTGAACTACATCAACTACTTAATCAATATAATCATCAATATTATGTCTTAGATCAACCAACAGTTCCTGATGCTGAATACGACCGTTTAATGAGAGAACTTATTGAACTTGAGACTAATGAACCGGCATTAAAAAGTATAAATTCACCATCACAGCGTGTTGGTGGACAAGCATTAAAAGTGTTTTCTCAAGTCACTCATCAATTACCTATGCTGTCTCTTGATAATGTTTTTTCAGCACAGGAATGGCAAGCTTTTGTAACCCGTGTTGCAGATCGAATAAACTCAACGAACACGATAAAATTTTGTGCTGAGCCTAAACTTGACGGGCTAGCGGTTAGTATTCGCTATGAAAAAGGTATATTTGTTCAAGCGGCTACCCGTGGGGATGGCCAAGTGGGTGAAAATATTACTGAAAATGTTCGTACAATTAAATCTATACCGTTAAAACTTATTGGTGATAATTTTCCTGATATTCTCGAAGTACGTGGCGAAGTTTTTATGCCAAAAGCGAGTTTTGAAAAACTCAATGCGGCTGCAATTGCTAAAAATGAAAAAACCTTTGCCAATCCTCGTAATGCCGCGGCAGGAAGTTTACGCCAGTTAGATTCAAAAATAACAGCAAAGCGTAACTTGGCTTTTTATGCCTATGGATTAGGCGTTGTGCAAAATATCGAAAATGAAAATGGGGAAGCTACAAGTGTAGATGCCCAAGCATGGTTAGCTAATTCACATTATCAACGCTTATGCCAATTAAAAGCATTAGGGGTGCCTATGTGTCCTGAAGTTAAATTGCTTGAAAATGCGGAAATGGTTGATGCTTTTTACCAAGACATTTTAGCAAAACGCGAACAACTCTCCTATGAAATAGACGGCACTGTGTTCAAAGTTGACGATATTGAGCTTCAGCAACAATTAGGCTTTGTTGCAAGAGCGCCTCGTTGGGCGACCGCGTATAAATTTCCAGCCCAAGAAGAATTAACTTTACTTCAAGATGTTGAGTTTCAGGTTGGACGTACCGGAGCTATTACTCCTGTTGCACGTTTACAACCCGTTTCTGTTGGTGGTGTGACTGTCAGTAATGCAACGTTACATAATCAAGATGAAGTAGAGCGTTTAGGGGTTAAAATTGGTGATACAGTCATTATTAGACGAGCTGGCGATGTGATCCCTCAAATTGTCAGTGTTGTTTTAGATAGACGACCAGATAATGCGAAAGAGATTGTCTTTCCCACTGAATGTCCTGTATGCCAATCGGCAGCGATAAAACTTGAAGGTGAAGCGGTATTGCGCTGTACGGGAGGATTGTTTTGTGGTGCTCAGCGTAAAGAAGCCATTAAACATTTTGCTTCACGTAAAGCTATGGACATAGATGGCTTAGGGGATAAACTTGTTGAGCAAATGGTTGACGACGGATTAATAAAAACTGCCCCAGATTTATATAGTCTTTCTGAGCTAAGTATTAGTACCATGGAGCGTATGGGACAAAAATCGGCAAGTAATTTAATTCGTTCGATTGAAAACTCTAAAAGCACAACATTAGCCAAATTTATCTATGCCTTAGGTATTCGAGAAGTTGGTGAAGCAACGGCAAATAACTTGGCATTACATTTTTTAACCTTAGACGCGATAAAGTCTGCTGATGAAGAAAGTTTGCAAAAAGTGGGTGATGTTGGAGTGATTGTCGCTAAAAACATCTTTAACTTCTTTAAACAGCCTCATAATATTGAAGTGGTAGAGCAATTAGAACAATTGTTAACTTGGCCCGAAATCGCTAAAAAGTCAGTTGATGATTTGCCATTAATAGATCAAACTTTTGTATTAACTGGTACCTTGAGCCAAATGGGAAGAAATGATGCAAAAGCAAAGTTACAAGCGTTAGGTGCTAAAGTTTCTGGCAGTGTATCAGCTAACACACATTATTTAGTTGCAGGGGAAAAAGCCGGTTCTAAATTAGTGAAAGCACAATCCTTAGGGGTAACGGTAATGACAGAAGATGAGTTAGTGAGTTTACTTGCAAGTCATGGAGTCAACTAATGACTGATTGGATACTCGCCTTAGGGCAAGAGTTTCGTCATTATCAATATCAAAGCTCGCTTGCCATTATCGCGACTTTGCTCGTGATTTTTGGTAATGATATCAATAATGTCGTTCGACGATTAGTGAGCAAACAACATTTTATTGTGCGTAGTTTAGTGTTTGTACTTGTTTGTGCGTTTGGATATGGTTTATTAACCGTGTATTTAACAAGTGTGTTAAATCAGCAATTGAATAAAATTCCTAGCTTATATATAGCGCCAACCATTATAGGGATTTTCCTCGCGCTAGGTATGTATGCACAAAAGCAACGTCATATTTAGTGGTTGAACTTAATAAGTAAACTGCTGAATTAATAGAGGGTTAATCGATACAAGCGAGCGAAGCTAATCACTTGTATCGATTAAATAACCCACAAGGCATAACAAAAAAGTAGTAAAGGTAAAGGGAGAAGTAGCGCAAAGAGTAAAGCTTCGCACCATTCAATCACTCGATAAAAACGATGTAACCCATCCTGTAAATTCATATTTGAAGGTAAGCGCTGAAAGAAAAATATAAAGGCAGCAATTACAAGTGATTGCAACGCCAAAAACAATAAAAACAATGTGATTAAAAGTAACGGTAATGGCGTGTTGCTATTGAGTTGTTGCTGTAATATAAAAGATAAAGCAAATGAGCAAATCCCCCAAATTAATATCCGCCAGCGAAAATCATACAAAGTGATTGCAAGGTTATTAAATAATTCGGGCGAGACAATAAATTTCATAGGTAAAGCATACTTCTATAGTAGTTCATATTAATCCTCAAATATGGTATAAATTTTATCACAATTTTCCCACAGAAAATGTGATTACATTTTCTTCTATATATGATGAGAACTGATGAAAACCTTGCTTAGTCAACTTTTTATTTTACTATGCTTAACGTTAGTATCAATGGATAGCTTATTAGCTAAGACCATTACGGAACAATTGCTAGACGTTGAACAATCACCCCAAAAATCACTTCCGTATATATTACCTCATCAAGCGAAGGCACTTAAACAAATGGTACCCAGTGATAATGTTATTAAAACTATCGAAGTTAAGTTAACGAAATTAACTGATAACCAAGGACTTGTTTATCTTGGTGGTGTTGTTAATAAAGCGATAGTGGCGGTTTACTTAAACCAGATGAAAGCGCGTTTAAATGAACAATACACGAGTTTTCGTCAAAACCAAATGATTCGAGATCATAATGAATTTCATGTCACTTTTATTAATCCTTATGAATATCAAAAAATAAATAAAAAGGACTTAATTGAAAATCAAACATTTACAGTTAGTTTACACGGGTTAGGGCGGGTAAAAAAAGGTGATGATGAAACTTATTTTGTTGTAGCAAGCTCTGACCAAGGGCAACGCTTTAGGGAAACGTTTTTATTAGATAAAAAAGATTTCCATGTCACATTAGGCTTTAATCCTAATGATATATATACAGAAAGAAAAAATCTCGACACGTTATTAAAGTAAAAAATTTCATTACATTTACCATTTTTTTTTGTGATAAATTTGTGATAATTACGTGAAACCCAAGTGATTATTCCTTTGTATACTGAGTTTGACTTTAATTCATATGCAAAGGAAAACAGATGAACAAGAAACAATTAACTATCGCCATGTTCTTGGCAAGCCAAACATTAAACGTAAATGCACAAGATTTAGATATAGTTGTCACTAATTTAACCCAAGGTATTTATTACACGCCATTACTGATAGCTGCACATGATGCTGACAGTAATGTTTTCAAATCAGGAATGGAAGCAAGCTCTCAATTACAAATGATGGCAGAGGGTGGAGATATTTCTGGTTTATCTACTTTGTTGTCTGCGGACAATGCTGATCTTGTTGAAAACCCAGCACAAGGGTTACTTGCACCTTCTATGTCTACAACAACGTCATTATCAACAACTGACGGCAATATGTATTTATCTTTGGTTGGCATGATGTTACCGACCAACGATGGTTTTGTTGGTTTAGATAGTTGGCCAATCCCTACTGAAGCAGGTACTTATACGTTATTGCTTAATGCTTATGATGCCGGTACAGAAGCGAATGATGAAATTATCAACGGTGGCGGTGCGCCAGGTGTCGCTGGTATTCCTGTTGCCCCTGGTGGTAATGGTGGTGAAGGAGCCCTTGGTGTGACTATGGAAGAAGAAAATATGACTATCCATATTCACCGCGGTACTTTGGGTGATGATGATCTTGCTGGTGGTAAAAGTGACTTAGATAACCGAGTACATCGTTGGTTAAACCCTGTAGCTAAAGTTACCATTACTGTTAATTAGGAGAAAAAATATGTATTCACCTAATAGAAAGAGTTGGTTAGCAATTATCACCTTTGTTTTTACATTAACAGCTTGTAATGACAGTGATCCTAAAAAAACAGTAGTTGTTGAACCTGAACCTACTCCAGTGAATTATCGTTTTGACATTTCGGTAACTAACTTAACCAATGCTCAGCCAATGTCTCCAATTGCTATTGTGCTGCATAACGAAGGTAACGTATGGGAAATAGGAGCACCAGCTAGTGAAGCTTTAGAGCATTTAGCTGAAAGTGGTGATAATGCCATGCTACTTGCAGAAACCCAGTTTACGAGTGTAGTAAGTGGTGCGGGTGTCTTAATGCCAGGCAATACTGAGACCATTACTTTAGAACAAGTGGACAATGAACCTATGCTGTTATCACTCGTTACTATGTTAGTTAATACCAACGATGCATTTACGGGTCTTAATGGGATTGATGTTAGTAGTATGGAAGTTGGTGAAATTTATTCGTTTAAAACCAGTTCTTATGATGCAGGAACTGAAAATAATAATGAATTAATGGCTAACATACCTGGCCCTGCAGCAGGCGGTGAAGGGTTTAATACAGAACGTGATGATGTGAACTTCGTAGCGATGCATCCAGGGATAGTCTCTAAAGATGATGGCTTAACTAATTCAGCGTTAAGTTTCTCTCATCGTTTTGATAATCCAACGCTCAATATAGTTATTACTCGCGTTGAATAATCCTGTATCTCCAGAATCTCTAGGTGGTAACTCTTTTTTACCGCCTAGTGTTTATTATTTCCAGTAAGTTTATAGGTAACACAATGAATAGCTGGAGAGATTAGTGGATAAAGTATTAGTTGTTGAAGATGATCAAGATATTGCAGATTTAGTGAAGTTACATTTAAGTGAACTATCACTGCAGGTTGATCATTGTCTTTCTGGAGAGCTTGCACTTGCAGCATTTGAACAGAAAGATTATGCACTTATTTTACTTGATGTTATGTTGCCCGGCATGTCTGGTTTAGATGTTTGTAAACAAATTAGAGCAGCCAAGCCGGAGCAAACTATTGTGATGTTAACGTCTAGAAATACAGAGTTAGACCGCGTACTAGGATTAGAGCTTGGCGCTGATGATTACATGGCGAAGCCATTTAGTATTCCTGAATTACAAGCGAGAGTACGCAGTCAATTACGTCGTCTTCATTTGTTGACTAAAAAAGTAACAGAAGAAGCTGCTCAACATTCTGCTGAGCGATATTTGTCGATAGGTTCACTTCAAATAGATAGTACATTACATAAAATTATATTAGCAGGTCGTGAACTTGAATTAACATCGACTGAGTTTGATTTGTTATTCTATTTAGCCTCTCATCCAGAACAAGTGTTTTCCCGTGAACAATTGTTAAGTTCTGTATGGGGTTATCATCATAGTGGTTATGAACATACAGTGAATTCTCACATTAATAGGCTTCGTAATAAAATTGAGAATAATGTTAATAAACCCGAAATTATACAAACGGTATGGGGCGTAGGGTATAAGTTTTCACCACAAGGTGTCGAATTGTGAAGTTGTCTTTATATCAACGGTTATCATTATCACTACTTGTTGTTTTTGTACTTATTATTAGTTTTATCATTTTTTGGTCTTTACACTTAACTAAAAATACACGTTATGAATCAGAACAACAATTACATTTATCATTAGCGGCTAATCTTGCCCGTGACAATCCTTTACTACAGGAAGGCGTTTATGATCATGATGCGCTTAAAAATTTATTTCATACCTTAATGGTATTAGGGCCTGCGTTTGAGTTTTATTTTGTTTCGCCAACAGGTGAGATACTTACACATTCCATCAGTCCATCAAGAATTAAACGTAATTCGATAAGTATTAAACCCATTGTCGATTTAACACAAAACTTATTACCTTTACCTGTTTACGGTGATGATCCACAAGATCTAGAGCACCAAAAAATATTTTCTGCAGCGCCAGTGATCAATCATTCCAAACTACAAGGGTATCTTTATGTCATTGTTACAGGACAACGTTATGAATCAATTTTTAATCGTCAACAAGAAGGTAAAACGTTAGAAATTTCGTTATTGATTATGGCGGCAGCCTTGCTGTTTTTATTTATTGTTACTTTAGTTGTTTTTAGAGCATTTACAGTGCCGTTAAGAAAACTTAATAGTGAAATGCGTGCATTAGAAAAAGTAGGCTTTGCAAATAATAAAATAAATATAACCCATTGGAATACATCGGGAAACAATGAAGTTTATCAGTTAGGTACGACATTTGAAAAAATGGTGTTTCAAATTAACGAGCAATTAGCTCAGTTAAAAACCAGTGATAAAAAACGTCGAGAAATTTTAACTGATATTTCTCATGATTTACGCACTCCATTATCATCATTACAAGGCTATATCGAAACCCTGGCTTTGAAAGGTGATAGCTTAGATCAAGCACAAAGACAGTCTTATATCGATACGGCATTTAAAAATTGCCAGCAATTAAATAAATTAATTGACCAAATATTTGAGCTTGCACATCTTGAAAGTGGGCAAGTTTCATTAAATTTAGAGAATTTTAATTTAACTGAATTACTCTATGATATTACAGCAAAATTTAGATTAAAGGCTCAGCAAAAAGATATTTCATTAGCAATATTGCCACATTGCGAAAACCCCATTGTCTATAGTGATATAGCGAAACTTGAGCGGGTATTAACTAACTTAATTGATAATGCGATCCGTCATACGCAACCGCATGGAAAAATTGTTTTATCAATAACTGATTTAGATGATAATTCATGTAAGATTGCTGTTTATGATAATGGTAGTGGCATTAAAAATAATGAACTAGCTTATATTTTTGACACGCGTTATCGGGCAAGTAATGCGACAGAATCAAAAGGTATTCACTGTGGCTTTGGTTTAGCCATAACTAAGAAGTTACTTGAAATATTAAAAAGTGATATCAGTGTTACAAGTGAATTAGGTAAGGGGACAGAGTTTTCATTTAAGTTACGTTTAACTTAATTAGAGAAGATAATGATCGAGTTTTGTATCAATATTTCCTAAAATAACGCAAAGCATTAAAAAAGGAACTGTTGTGAAAATTAAATTATTCTGTTGTTTGATGGTGTTAACACTTTGTGCATGTACTAAATCGTCAACTGGCAGAAGCCAAATTATGCTTTTTTCAAATAATGAGCTCAATAAAATGGGTGAGCAATCATTTGAAGAGATGAAACAAAAACAAAAAATATCTCAAGACCAAGTCCTTAATAATTATGTGTATTGTGTTGCAAATAAAATTACTGAAAATGTACCTAAAAGTGTGCATGACGGAGCTTGGGAAGTTGTTGTCTTTGATTCAGAGCAAATTAATGCCTTTGCATTACCGGGCGGGAAAATAGGTGTTTACACCGGTATTTTGAATGTAGCAGAAGATCAGGATCAACTTGCAGCAATAATTGGACATGAAGTGGGCCATGTCATTGAACATCATTCTAACGAACGTTTGTCGTCTAATCAGTTAGTGCAGGTGGGCGCAGTGGCTGGAGAAGCGATACTTTCGCAATCTGGCGTAGAAAATAAAGAGCTTTATATGATGGCAGGTATGGGGATTGCTAAATATGGTTTTCTTATGCCATATAGCCGTTCGCATGAAAGTGAAGCGGATATTGTTGGCCAAGACTTGATGGCTAAATCGGGTTTTTTACCTGAAGCGGCAATAACACTTTGGCAAAATATGGCTAAAATTAGTAAAAGCGCGCCACCTGAATTTTTATCGACTCACCCATCAAACAGTACGCGGATAGATGACTTAACGCGTCATTTACCTCAAGCACAAAAATATTATACCCCAACTAATAAGCCAAATTGTGTCAAGCCGAATTCATAACACATTCGTTTGTTTTAATAAAATCTGACATTTATGTCGGATTTTTTTGTTAAAGAGCAAGTACACTTTTTAATGGAGGGGATTTGCCGCAATTTATTGTTTTAATTGAACCAGTTCAAATATTGAATTAGCGGTGGCAAAAGCAAGCTACATAAGATAATAATGGTGAACGCACCATTTAGCGCTTTGACAGGGTTACTGCCGCTATGCGCTAGTTGGGTTATTTCGTCTTTATTTTTTAATTAGATTTTTATTTAGTCATTCGCCAGAAAGTAAATGAAGCAACAAAAAACAGGATCATTGGATAAAAAGCGCTAACAACCACTTCTACAGGAGATAAGCCTAAGGTAGCACCTAAAAGTAATGCTTGTGCGCCATACGGTAATAAACCTTGGTTAATACAGGCGAATATATCGAGTAAACTTGCTGATTGTGCTGGCGATATATTGCCATCTGTTGCTAAGTCTTTAGCTGTTTCACCGGTGATAATTATTGATACGGTATTGTTAGCGGTAAAAAAATTACAACTAAATGCTAAAGCTGCAATACCAATACCTGAAGCCCGCTTATCATTTTTTGGACTGATTTTTTTAGCCATACGTTCAACTAAATCCGTGAGTGCAGCAAGGCCACCTTGTCGTCTGGCAAGTTCACTTAATCCACCAATGAACAATGCCAGAATAAATATATCCTGCATACTGGCAAAACCTTGATTAATATCACTAACCCATGCACTTAGCTGGTAGTCATTGGTGAACATACCAATGACTGCGGCGAGTATGATACCCACAATTAATACTGCAAAGACATTAACCCCCATTAATGCGAGAGCTAATATAGTGACGTAAGGGATCAAACCAATAACTGAAACATCAGCGGCTAACTGGTGGGGAATCGTTGTACCAATTAAGCTATAAATAACAATACAGGCGATAGCTGCAGGAATAGCAAATTTAAAATTAACTTTAAATTTGTCTTTCATTTGCGCCCCCTGACTTCGTGTAGAGGCAATTGTAGTATCAGAAATAATAGATAAATTATCACCGAAGATGGCTCCTGAAATGATACAACCGGCAACAACACCGGCATCTAAGTTGGCACTTTCAATAAAACCGAGTGCAATTGGTGCGATAGCGGCAATGGTGCCCATTGATGTACCCATTGCTGTGGATAAAAAGGCGGCAACAATAAATAAGCCGGGTAATAAAAGGTAGTCGGGGAAAATAGATAATCCTAATTGTACACTTGCATCAACACTCCCCGTCGCTTTAGCGACAGTAGCAAAAGCGCCAGCAAGGAGATAAATCACACACATGGTAATAATATTTTGGTGGCCAGCCCCTTCAATAAATTGGCTTACTTTGTCATTTAAACTTTCTTTACCTAAATAAATGGCAAAAAGGACAGCGGGAATGATGGCAATACTGGCAGGGAGCTGATAAAAAGCAAACTCTTGTCCTTGTAATGTTAAGACTATCCCCGTGCCTAAAAATAGAACTAAGAAGAGAACAAATGGCAGTAAACTGCTTAATCGCTTCTCTATTGGGGAATTAATTGCAAGATCTCTAGTGCTATCATCAGCCATTAAGTGTCTCAATTTATTGTATTTGTTATAATATAAAATCAGACTATAACAAAAAAATTAATTAAACGGCTAATAAATGTTACGACTGAAAGTAAAGTATCAATGTGAAACTGCGCAGTGAACATTCGGCTAAATGAATTTGATACACTTAATGGCAATCTTTATTACTTAGCTCAAAAACACCAAGTTAACACACTGGTATTAGCTTAGTGTTTGATATGTTTATCAGTAAAGTTAAATCGCTAAAAAGAAAGGATTTGTTAAAAATAATACTAAAAATGCACGCTCAGCTCTACAGAATGTATGATAATTATGTTATTATCTCGCGAATTTTTTATCGCAAACTTAAACAATAAGTGAATTACATGTCTGAAAATACATTCGAAACGATTGAACAACGCGTAAGTTATGGCGTAGGTCGTCAATTAGGTGACCAACTACGTAATAACCCTTTTAAAGACTTTGACGTATCAGCAGTGCAAGCTGGCTTAGCCGATGCAATTGCAAATGTTGCTAGTCAAGTTTCAGACGAAGATTTAAATGAAGCTTTTTCTGTAGTGTCTCAAAAATTACAGGAATTAGAGCAAGCAGCAGCTAAAGAAAAATCAGCTGAAGGCGAAGCTTATTTAGCTGAAAATGCAAAACGTGAAGAAGTTACGGTAACTGACTCAGGTTTACAGTATGAAGTATTAACAACAGGTGAAGGTGAAAAACCTACTGCGCAAAGCACAGTACGTACTCATTATCATGGAACTTTCATCAACGGTGACGTATTTGATAGTTCATATGACCGTGGTCAACCTGCAGAGTTTCCAGTTGGTGGCGTTATCGCTGGTTGGACTGAAGCATTACAAATGATGGCTGTAGGTTCAAAATGGCGTTTATATGTACCTTATAACTTAGCATATGGAGAGCGTGGCTCTCAGGGCGCAATCCCTCCTTATGCAACATTGGTATTTGATGTTGAGTTGTTAGACATCATCAGCTAATTGCTTAGATGATTAAAGCCCTCTGTTGAGGGCTTTTTTATGGGTTAAATAAAATGCTAAAACAAAGGTTACAAAGATTTTGTCAAGGTTATGTGCAGTGTTTTAAGCACTACGATATTAAAACGTTACAAAATTACTATCAAATACCTTGTACATTAAGTATGCCGGATAATTTGATCTTGGTTTCTTCAGAGAAAATCTTTGAACAGGAATTTTTGCAAATATATACGCAATTAAAAGATGCAGGCACCACTGACTTTAGTTTTAGTGATATCAGTTATACCCAAGTTAATGAGTCATTGACCTTATTAGGGGGGAAATGGCGTTTTTTTAATAGCGAGCAAGAAATCTTTGCTGAATTTTTTGCTTGTTATCATTTGTTTCAAGAAGAAAACAAGATAATTATTGTCAATGTGATGTCTCATGAAGTAGATCATAGCGTGACATTTACTGAAAAATTAGTATCCATTGTAGCATCAGAACAAGAGTAATAAATTAGATGAAAGTAAAAGTAGCAATTCTAGGTTGTAGTGGTCGTATGGGACGAAACCTTATTCAAGCGGCACATGAACATCAATCCGTTGAACTCGTTGGTGGAAGCGTACGCGCCTCGTCCTCATTTGCTGGTTTTGATCTAGGTGAACTTGCGGGTATAGGAGCCATTAATATCAATGCAGTAACAGATAAAGCTGATTTAGTTGATGCAGATGTCTTTATTGATTTTACATCGATTGAATCGACGCTTGAAAATATTACCTGGTGTCAACAACATCAGAAAGCATTGGTTATTGGTACTACAGGATTTACTGAAGAACAAGTTGCTTTGATAAAAACGGCGGGTGAAAGCATGGCCGTACTCTTAGCGCCTAACACCAGTGTTGGCGTTAATTTAATGTTCAAATTATTAGAGATTACCGCAAAAGCCATTGGTGACTATACTGATATTGAAATATTTGAAGCTCATCATAGGTTCAAAAAGGATGCTCCTTCTGGTACTGCCGTTAAAATGGGGCAAGTAATTGCTGATACTTTAGGAAGAGATCTGTCTCAATGTGCGGTTTATGGTCGAGAGGGTATTACGGGTGAACGAGATAAAAACACCATAGGTTTTGCAACGGTAAGAGCCGGAGACATTGTTGGTGAACATACGGCTTTTTTTGCTGATCTAGGTGAGCGCTTGGAAATAACCCATAAAGCGAGTTCTAGAATGACATTTGCATTAGGTGCAATAAGAGCTGCCTTTTGGATCAGTAATGCACCAAAAGGTTACTACGATATGCAAGATGTATTAGGTTTAAAAGACTAAATTTACGTACAAATTTTTTAGCAAAGTATTACTTTTAACGGTTATGTTATCAAACCTGAAAAAAGTAATGGTTTTTACATTTTATACTAGACGAAAGGGCCGCTTAAGCGTAAAATAAGTGGATTTTGTCAAAAATTTACCGATTCGGTTTTTTTGGCATTTTTTCTGTGCTTTTATTGAAAAGCTTTTGTACTTAATGTTGAATGTTTTTAATTATTCTTTCATTAGGTTTCTTTCTTCTTTACGGAGGTTAAATTGACTAAATCTGCCATTTTGGTGCTTGAAGACGGCACTGTATTTAAGGGCACTGCTATTGGTGCAGAAGGTTCGGCTGTTGGTGAGGTAGTGTTTAACACTGCTATGACCGGTTACCAAGAAATTCTCACTGATCCTTCTTACGCAGAACAAATTGTTACCCTTACTTATCCTCATATAGGAAATACAGGAACCAATAGTGAAGATGAAGAATCTTCAACGATTTGGGCAAAAGGTTTAGTTATTCGTGATTTACCTTTACTGGCAAGTAATTTTCGAAGTGAACAAAGTTTAAGCGAGTACTTGAAAAGCAATAATATTCTAGGTATCGCTGATATTGATACCCGTAAATTAACGCGAATTTTGCGTGAAAAAGGTAGCCAAAATGGTTGTATCTTAGCGGGTGATAACATTGATTCAGCAACAGCCTTAGCACAAGCACAAGCATTTCCTGGTTTAAAGGGAATGGACTTAGCCAAAGTGGTTTCTACTAAAGAAAGTTATCAATGGACTGAAGGTAGTTGGGAACTTGGGAAAGGTCATGTAACACCTGAAAAGTCTAACTTTCATGTGGTTGCTTATGATTTTGGTGCTAAACGTAATATTCTACGTATGTTAGTTGATCGTGGTTGCAAACTAACGGTTGTACCAGCACAAACTTCATCAGCTGATGTATTAGCACTTAATCCGGATGGTATTTTTCTATCAAATGGCCCAGGAGACCCTGAGCCTTGTGATTATGCGATTAGCGCGATAAAAGATTTCCTAGCGACAGATATTCCAGTTTTTGGTATTTGTTTGGGACATCAATTGCTTGGTTTAGCTAGTGGCGCTAAAACAGTGAAAATGAAATTTGGCCATCATGGTGCTAACCATCCAGTAAAAGATTTTGACCGAGATGTTGTAATGATTACATCACAAAATCATGGGTTTGCTGTTGATGAACATAATTTACCTGCGAACTTAACCGTTACGCATAAATCATTATTTGATGGTTCATTACAAGGGATTCATCGTACCGATAAGCCTGCATTTAGTTTTCAAGGGCATCCGGAAGCAAGTCCTGGACCGCACGACGCTGCACCATTATTTGATCATTTTATTGATTTAATCAAAGCAGCTAAAGCTTAAGCACTAGACAAGAGAGAGAATAGAGAAAATGCCAAAACGTTCCGATTTAAAAAGTATCTTGATCTTAGGCGCTGGACCAATTGTTATCGGTCAAGCTTGTGAATTTGATTATTCGGGTGCACAAGCCTGTAAAGCCTTACGTGAAGAAGGTTACCGCGTTATTTTAGTTAACTCGAATCCCGCGACTATCATGACTGATCCTGAGATGGCTGATGCAACCTATATCGAGCCTATCCACTGGGAAGTTGTTCGTAAAATTATTGAAAAAGAACGCCCTTGTGCGGTGTTACCAACTATGGGCGGTCAAACAGCTTTAAACTGTGCATTGGAGTTAGAAGCAAAAGGTGTATTAAAAGAATTTAATGTTGAGATGATTGGTGCTACAGCGGATGCAATTGATAAAGCTGAAGACCGTTCTCGTTTTGACAAAGCAATGAAAGCTATTGGTTTAGAAACCCCTAGAGCTGAAATTGTACATACTATTGATGAAGCACACGCAACTTCTGAGCGTATTGGCTTTCCATGTATCATTCGTCCTTCATTTACTATGGGTGGCACTGGTGGTGGTATTGCTTATAACCGTGAAGAATTTGATGAAATTTGTACTCGTGGTTTAGATCTTTCACCAACCTCAGAATTATTAATTGATGAATCATTAATTGGTTGGAAAGAGTATGAAATGGAAGTGGTGCGTGACAAAAATGATAACTGTATCATTATTTGTTCTATTGAAAACTTTGACCCTATGGGTATTCATACCGGTGATTCAATCACGGTTGCTCCAGCGCAAACATTAACGGATAAAGAATATCAAATCATGCGTAACGCATCGATTGCAGTATTACGTGAAATTGGCGTTGAAACGGGTGGTTCAAACGTACAATTTGGTATTTGTCCTGATACTGGCCGTATGGTGATTATTGAGATGAACCCCCGGGTATCGCGCTCGTCAGCCTTAGCCTCTAAAGCGACAGGTTTCCCAATTGCTAAAATCGCCGCAAAACTTGCTGTCGGTTATACCCTTGACGAATTAACAAATGATATTACTGGTGGTGCAACGCCAGCATCATTTGAACCAACAATCGATTATGTAGTTACTAAGATCCCACGTTTTAACTTTGAAAAATTTGCGGGTTCTGAAGACAGATTAACCACGCAAATGAAATCTGTTGGTGAAGTAATGGCTATTGGCCGTAATCAACAAGAATCAATGCAAAAAGCATTACGTGGTTTAGAAGTGGGTGTAAATGGTTTCGACCCTATGGTTGATGTGACTAAGCCAGGAGCTAAAACCGCGATCATGCATGAATTGCAAGAAGCGGGTGCTGATCGCATTTGGTATATTGCAGATGCATTTCGTTTAGGACTGACCATTGATGACGTATTTAATGCAACTAAAGTTGACCCTTGGTTTTTAGTACAAATTGAAGATTTAGTTAAAGAAGAACAAAATGTCGCTGACGGTGGCATGGCAAGCTTAACGCCAGAATACCTTCGTAAATTAAAACGTAAAGGTTTTTCAGATGCACGTTTAGCTGATGTTATTGGTGTTTCTGAAACTGAAATTCGTAAGAAGCGCCATAACGCAGAAATTTATCCAGTTTACAAACGGGTAGATACTTGTGCGGCGGAATTCAGTTCTGATACGGCTTACATGTATTCAACATACGATGAAGAATGTGAAGCTAATCCTACTGATAATAAAAAGATTATGATTTTAGGTGGCGGCCCAAACAGAATCGGACAAGGTATTGAATTTGATTACTGTTGTGTACATGCTGCATTAGCACTTCGTGAAGATGGTTATGAAACTATCATGGTTAACTGTAACCCTGAAACAGTTTCTACTGATTACGATACCTCTGACCGTTTATATTTTGAATCTATTACCTTTGAAGATGTACTTGAAATAGTTCGTGTTGAAAAACCTGAAGGTGTTATTGTCCAATATGGAGGTCAAACACCTCTAAAACTTGCTAGAGCATTAGAAGCCGCAGGTGTACCAATTATTGGCACCTCACCAGACGCAATAGATCGTGCAGAAGATAGAGAGCGCTTTCAACAAGCAGTTGAACGTTTAGGATTATTACAACCTGAAAATGCAACAGTAACATCACTTGATGAAGCAATGGCTAAAGCCGAAGCTATCGGATTTCCATTAGTGGTTCGTCCATCTTATGTTTTAGGTGGTCGAGCAATGGAAATTGTTTATGATTTAGATGATTTACGTCGTTATATGACCGAAGCGGTAAGTGTTTCAAATGATTCACCTGTATTACTGGATCATTTCTTAGATGATGCCATCGAAGTGGATATTGATGTCATTTGTGATGGTACTGATGTGGTTGTTGGCGGTATTATGCAACATATTGAACAAGCAGGGGTTCACTCTGGTGACTCAGCATGTTCTTTACCTGCTTATAGTTTAAGCCAAGAAGTTCAAGATGTAATGCGAAAACAAGTGACTGCCTTAGCTTTTGAGCTAGGTGTAGTGGGCTTAATGAATACACAAATGGCAGTTAAAGACGGCGAAGTGTATTTGATTGAAGTTAATCCACGTGCAGCACGTACTGTTCCTTTTGTGTCAAAAGCAACGGGTGTTCCTTTAGCAAAAGTTGGCGCTAGAGTGATGGCAGGTAAAACACTTGCTGAATTGGGTATTACTCATGAAGTGATCCCTCCATACTTTTCTGTTAAAGAAGTTGTTATTCCATTTAACAAGTTCCATGGAAGTGATCCATTAGTGGGACCTGAAATGCGTTCTACAGGTGAAGTTATGGGAGTAGGAAAAACGTTTGAAGAAGCTTACGCTAAAGCAAACTTAGGGGCAGGGGTTTCTGTGCCTAAATCAGGTCGCGCATTAATTTCTGTACGTAATAGTGATAAAGAACGTGCACTTGAACTTGCTAAAGAAATGGTGGCATTAGGTTATGAACTTGATGCTACACATGGTACTGAATTAATATTACGAGAAGCGGGTGTACCGGTTCGTCGTGTTAATAAAGTACAAGAAGGTCGACCTCATATTCTCGATCGCATTAAAAATAGTGAATATAGCTATATTATTAATACGACCGAAGGACGTAAGGCGATTGAAGATTCTAAGGTATTACGTGGCGGCGCATTGCGCTATAAAGTTGCTTATACTACAACCTTAAATGCAGCTTTTGCCGCATGCCAAGCACATGCAGCAGATGACAGAAATACAGTTACTTCTATTCAAGAACTTCACAAACAATGTAGTTGAGTTACAATAGACAAATAGATTAACCTGAAGGTTAATGTTTAAAGTGGTTTTTTCGCTTGAAAAAGCCACTTTTTAGTTAACTTCTAATAAAAATATGAAAAAAGAAGATAAAGAATGAACCAATACCCAATGACAGTGCAAGGTGCTGATGCACTTCGTGAAGAACTTAACTATTTGAAAACAGTTAAGCGTCCAAGAATTGTTAGCGATATCGCTGATGCTCGAGAGCATGGCGATTTAAAAGAAAATGCTGAATATCATGCTGCTCGTGAAGAGCAAGGTTTCTGTGAGGGTCGCATTCAAGAAATTGAAGGTAAACTAGGTAATGCTCAAATTATTGACATTGCAGCTATTCCTAATCGCGGAAAAGTGATTTTTGGTGTTACCGTAACCTTACTTAATATTGATACTGATGAAGAAGTGAAATATCAAATTGTCGGTGATGATGAAGCTGATATTAAAAACAATCGTATATCAATAAACTCGCCTATTGCGCGTGGTTTAATTGGTAAGGAAGTCGATACTGAAATAGAAATTACGACACCAGGTGGCGTAGTAGAGTATGAAATTATTGCTGTTGAACATATTTAATTATTGATAATTAGCGCTTCAACAATAACAAAAGCCCTTAGTAAAGGGCTTTTTTTTTCATATAATGTAAGAGCTAATCATTGAAGTGAAGACAAACATCATCATGAGAGGCAGTGATCGCGTGGACATTTTTATATCCCATTTTTACTAACTGCTCAGTGGCTAAACAGGCACGACCACCCGACTGGCAATGAACTAAAATAGTCATATTTGGATCGTTACATTTATTGATGATTTGCGCTTCTAAAACGCCGCGAGGTATTGCGACAGAATTTTTGATAGCACTTTTTTCGACTTCAGCATTTTCTCTAACATCGATAATTAAACAAGGCGTTTGTAGCGCTAATTTTTTTGCTTCGTCAACACTGATAGTATTGATATTTTCTTTGGCTTTTTTGACGAGTTCTGTAATAGGGGAAATCATGAAAGTTAACCTTTAATAAATGATGCTTTATATTAATGTTTACTAATATAGTAAGCAAATGTTATTTTAGTTAACGATAGGATAGTATAACTAAATTGTATGTACAGGTACCTATACATACAAAAAAGTTACTGACTGATCATTATGCTTTAGGAATGCGAATCTTTTTCTCTTCAGATTGGCGATAAAGTACAAGTGTTTTACCTATGACTTGAACTTTAGTACCTTTTGTTTCGCGAACGATAGCATCAACAATTAAAGTTTTTGTTTCTCGATCATCAGTTGGAATTTTAATTTTAATTAATTCATGATGATTAAGTGCGTAATCTATTTCGGCAACAACTGCTTCAGTAAGCCCGTTGCTACCCAGTAAAACGACAGGTTTTAGCGAATGTGCTAAACCTTTTAAATATTGAATTTGTTTATTATTTAGGCTCATTAACAATTTTCGTTACAAGTTAGCTTGAATTACCACTATTTTACCCTCATCTAGTTTGTAATACTAGGTCAATACAACCTTATATTGTGTGAATGAGTATAGTAAATCTTACTTGTTTATAAAGCTAAACAGCTAAAGGTCTATTTGAGAGTTTAATGAGTAAGAAAAAGTTAACCCAAAGCAGCCAGCGTTGGATGCAAGAACATTTTGATGATGAGTATGTAAAAAAAGCGCAGAAGTTAGGATTGCGCTCTCGAGCATATTTTAAAATTGAAGAAATTAATGCCAAAGACAAATTAATCAAACCGGGTATGAAAGTTGTTGACCTGGGTGCAGCGCCTGGAGGTTGGTCAGAATATGCTGTTAAAGCTGTTGGCGACTCAGGTCAAGTTGTCGCTTGTGATATTTTATCCATAGATCCTATTGCGGGTGTGGACTTTCTTCAAGGTGATTTTCGTGAAGAAGCTGTCTTAGATGCCTTGCTAACACGAATTGATGGCAAAAATATTGATGTCGTTATGTCAGATATGGCTGCAAATTTTACCGGCAACGATGTTGCTGATGCAGCAAGAAGTATGTATTTAGTAGAATTAGCATTAGATATGTGCCATCAAGTATTAAAGAAAAATGGCGCTTTTGTTGTAAAAGTTTTTCAAGGCCAAGGCTTTGAAGAATATATGAAAGAAGTGCGAAAAGTCTTTAATATTGTCAAAACACGTAAACCTGAGTCATCAAGAGCACGCTCTCGCGAAGTATATCTTGTAGCTACAGGATTTAAATTATAGTAAATTAGTCTGAATTAAATAGTTACATCAGTTAGAATAACGATGTAAATTTTATCAAGAGGTCATTAAGTTGAGCGATATGGCAAAAAATCTTATTTTGTGGTTAGTAATAGCCGTTGTATTAATGTCAGTTTTTCAAAGTTTTACTCCGAGTAGTGCAAACGAGGCAGAAATTGATTACACCCGTTTTGTACAAAATGTTCGTCAGGGGCAAGTACGAGAAGCTAGCGTTGATAGAAATGGCGTGATTACAGGTACAAAACGCAGCGGTGAAAATTTCGTTACCGTTATTCCTGGCGGTTATGACCGTGATTTAATTAATGACTTAGTTAAACAGGGTGTAAAAGCGTCTGGTGAATTACCTGAAGAGCAAAGTTTCTTAGCACAAATATTTGTATCATGGTTCCCAATGTTACTACTGATAGGTGTTTGGATTTTCTTCATGCGCCAAATGCAAGGTGGTGGCGGTAAAGGTGCTATGTCCTTTGGGAAAAGTAAAGCACGTTTATTAAGTGAAGACCAAATTAAAACAACTTTTGCCGATGTTGCAGGTTGTGATGAAGCTAAAGAAGAAGTTTCAGAATTGGTTGATTATTTGAAAGAGCCATCAAGATTCCAAAAATTAGGTGGACGAATTCCTTCAGGTGTATTGCTTGTTGGACAACCTGGTACAGGTAAAACCTTATTAGCTAAAGCTATCGCTGGTGAAGCTAAAGTACCTTTCTTTACCATTTCAGGTTCTGATTTTGTTGAAATGTTTGTCGGTGTTGGTGCTTCTCGAGTACGTGACATGTTTGAACAAGCTAAAAAATCAGCGCCTTGTATTATCTTTATCGATGAAATCGATGCTGTTGGTCGTCAACGTGGCGCAGGTATGGGTGGTGGACACGATGAACGTGAACAAACACTTAACCAAATGTTAGTTGAAATGGATGGTTTTGAAGGAAATGAAGGGGTTATTGTTATTGCAGCAACTAACCGTCCTGATGTTCTTGACCCTGCATTATTAAGACCAGGTCGTTTTGACCGTCAAGTAACGGTAGGTTTACCAGATATTCGTGGTCGTGAACAAATATTGAAAGTACATATGCGTAAAGTACCATTAGGTGACGATGTTAAAGCATCTGTTATTGCCCGTGGTACTCCAGGTTTTTCTGGTGCTGACTTAGCTAACTTAGTTAATGAAGCCGCTTTATTTGCTGCGCGTTCAGAACGTCGTACGGTTTCAATGGAAGAGTTTGAAAAAGCGAAAGACAAAATATTGATGGGTGCAGAGCGCCGTTCAATGGTGATGTCGGAAAGCGAAAAAGAAATGACAGCATACCATGAAGCGGGTCACGCAATTGTTGGTCGTTTAATGCCAGACCATGATCCTGTGTATAAAGTAAGTATTATTCCACGTGGTCGTGCGCTAGGTGTGACTATGTATTTGCCAGAGCATGATCGTTTTAGCCATAGTAAGCAACATTTAGAAAGTAATATTTCTTCTTTATACGGTGGCCGTATTGCTGAAGAAATGATTTATGGTTTTGACAAAGTTTCAACGGGTGCATCAAATGATATTGAACGTGCTACTCAGTTAGCTCGTAAAATGGTAACCCAATGGGGATTGTCTGAAAAAATGGGCCCTATGTTGTTTGCAGAAGAAGAAGGTGAAGTCTTCTTAGGGCGAACTTCGGCTAAGTCTTTACATATGTCTGATGAAACAGCAAAAGCGATTGATGAAGAAATTAAAGAGTTTATTAATCGTAACTATCAACGTGCTGAAAAAGTTCTGAAAGAAAATGAAGATATTCTACATTCGATGAAAGATGCCCTTATGCATTATGAAACAATTGATGCTGGACAAATTGATGATTTAATGGAACGCCGTGAAGTGCGTAAGCCAGCGGCAGAGTGGGATGATCATTCTGATTCTAATACTCCGCCAAAAGCTAAAGATAAGGTACAGCCTGATTTATCAACACCGTCAGATGCTACTAGCTAAATTCATTTAAGTCTTTATAAAGCCTCGATTATCGAGGCTTTATTTTATAACATGCACTTATCATTTGTTTTTGTACTTACAAAAAATAGTCATTAGTATGCCAATACCTTCTACACAACGTCTTATTTGTTCTACTTTCGAACTTGAACTTTCTCAACCACAGGTTATGGGAATCATTAATGTTACCCCTGATTCTTTTTCCGATGGTGGGAAATTCAATCATATTGATGCTGCATTAGCACAAGTTGAAAGCATGATTGCTGCGGGTGCCGCGATTATCGATATTGGTGGCGAATCAACTCGCCCAGGAGCTGCTGAAGTTAGTGAACAAGACGAGTTGCAGCGCACTATTCCATTACTAAAAGCGATAAAGTCACGTTTTGATATATTAGTCTCTATTGATACAAGTAAGGCAAGCGTAATGGCTGAAGCCTTAACTTATAACGTCGATATTATTAATGACGTGAGAGCATTACAAAACACAGGCTGTCTTGAGGTTGCTGCTCAATCTGATATTCCTATTTGTATTATGCATATGAAAGGTTTACCAAGAACCATGCAAGCAGAGCCTTTTTATAATAATGTTATTGATGACATTAAAGCGTTTTTTACTCAGCGTATTGAACTATGCCAGCAAGCAGGCATTAGCCGAGAACGACTGATTTTAGATCCTGGTTTTGGATTTGGTAAAACACTTGAACAAAATTATCACTTATTGGCAAATTTACAGGCATTTTTATCTTTTAACTTACCTATTTTGTCAGGAACCTCTAGAAAATCTATGATAGGTAATTTATTGAATTGCCCACCACAACAAAGATTAGCTGGAAGTTTAGCAACAGCATTAATAGCTGCGCACAATGGCGCAAATATTATTCGTGTACATGATGTAAAAGAAACTGTTGATGCGCTGTGCGTACTTTCAGCAACACAAAACAATAAATAAAACTGACAAAGGAGACGTTTATGTCAGCTAGAAAATATTTTGGTACTGATGGGATCAGAGGGTTAGTGGGTCAATATCCTATAACCCCAGATTTTGTCATGAAGTTAGGTTATGCCGCAGGTAAAGTACTTGCAGCACAAGGAACCAAAAAAGTTCTTATTGGTAAAGACACGCGCATTTCAGGGTATATGCTCGAATCTGCATTAGAAGCTGGATTTTCAGCTGCAGGTGTCGATATTGGTTTGTTAGGTCCGATGCCAACTCCGGGTATTGCTTATTTAACTAAAACGTTTCGTGCAGAAGCGGGTATAGTGATCAGTGCATCACATAATCCATTTTACGATAATGGTATTAAGTTTTTCTCACAAGATGGCCAAAAACTACCTGACGACGTTGAAATGGCTATTGAAGCTGAGCTTGATAAAGAAATGGGCTGTGTTGAGTCAAGTCAATTAGGTAAAGCGAATCGCATTGAAGATGCTGCTGGTCGTTATATTGAATTTTGTAAAAGTAATTTTCCTAGCCAATATTCCCTTGCAGGTATGAAGCTTGTTATTGATTGTGCTCACGGTGCAACTTATCACATTGCTCCTAATGTCTTTAGAGAATTAGGTGCTGAAGTTATCGTTATAGGTGGTTCGCCTAATGGCACTAACATTAATGATGGCTGTGGAGCCACCTCAATGGCCGCGATTAGTGCAGCAGTAGTAGAGCATAAAGCTGATCTAGGTATCGCATTAGACGGTGATGGTGACCGTTTAATGATGGTTGATCATACTGGCTATGTTGTTGATGGTGATGAATGTGTATTTGTTATTGCTTGTAATGATTTAAAATCAGGCAATATTCGTGGTGGTGTTGTTGGAACCTTAATGAGCAACATGGGATTAGAGCTTGCTTTAGCTGATATGGGGGTTCCGTTTGCTCGCAGTAAAGTAGGTGACCGCCATGTAATGGAAATGCTAAAAGAAAATGGCTGGCAACTTGGTGCTGAAAATTCAGGCCATGTAATAAATTTAAGTCATACTTCAACAGGTGATGGTATTATTGCTGCATTGAATGTCTTAACAGCAATTTGTTCAAGTGGAAAAACGTTAAATGAACTGCGCCAAGGTATGACTAAATTACCTCAAGTATTAGTGAATGTAAGGTTTAGTGGTGATACAGATCCTTTATCTGCCGATGGTGTAGTCAGTGCTGTACATACGGTTAATGAAAAACTTACAGGAAGAGGTCGTGTGTTATTGAGAAAGTCAGGTACTGAACCATTAATTCGTGTCATGGTTGAAGGCCCTGAGCATGATGAAGTAACATTACTGGCTAATGAAATTGCCGATGCCGTTAAAAAAGCCTGCTAATAAAAGCACTAAGTGGTGTAATTGATTCTATTAATAGGTCTAATGGGTTGAAATATGAGCAAATGAACAAGATATTAAGTGAAAAGCTTGTATCTTGTGGCGAGGTTAGTTAATATCTCGCCGCTTAAATTTAGGAATGATCAATGACAAGACGAGCGATAGTAGCAGCTAATTGGAAAATGAATGGCGGCTTCACTTTAGTAAAAGAAATAGTTAACGGATTAAAGCAAGTTCAAATTGCTTCAAATGTAAACATTGTTGTTTGTCCAAGCTTTCCTTATTTAGCCGCATTTGCGAATGAATGTGCGACGCAGGATTTACCTAGTAATGTCTGTCTAGGCGCACAAAATATGAGCGAACAGCAGCAAGGAGCATTTACTGGTGAAGTTTCATCAGAAATGCTTAACGAAGTGTCTGTAAAATATGTTATTTTAGGACATTCAGAGCGCAGAAGCTTATATAATGAAACAAGTTCTTTAGTTGCCGATAAGGTGGCGAAAGCACTTGAAGCAAATATAACTCCAATATTATGTATTGGGGAAAGTGAACAAGAGCGAACTCAAGAGCAAACAGAAGCCGTTCTCGCCTCACAAATTCAGCCTGTAATTGATAAAATAGGCATAGAAAAATTTTCAGAAGTTGTTATTGCGTATGAGCCTGTTTGGGCAATAGGTACTGGAAAAACAGCTTCGCCAGAAATGGCACAAGAAACACATGCTTTTATTCGTCAATATTTAGCGAATGAGAGTGATAACATCGCACAAAAAGTACCTTTGTTGTATGGCGGTAGCGTCAACCAAGGTAATTGTGAACAATTATTTGCACAAACGGATATAGACGGTGGTCTTATCGGTGGAGCTAGTTTGAAAGTCGACGAATTTAGTATTATTTGTTCGACAGCTAAAGGACAATAACATGTTGTATCAAGTTTTGATCGTAGTATATCTAATCGTAGCAATTTGCTTGATTGGTTTAGTTTTAATCCAACAAGGTAAAGGCGCTGATATGGGAGCATCTTTTGGTGCTGGTTCTTCTGCCACTATCTTTGGTTCAAGTGGTTCAGGAAACTTCCTAACAAAAACCACAACATGGTTAGCGGTAGCATTCTTTATCATTAGTTTAGTATTAGGTAACCTTACTGCTAACCGCGTAAAAGCAACTGATGAGTGGAATGATCTTGCAAACCCGGTAGCTGAACAGAATGCTGATGATATTCCTTCTGTAAGTGCAGAGCCTCAAGTAAGCGAAAATTCAGATGTGCCAGCTGCAAGTATTAAAGAAACAACAGAACAACAAAAGAAAGACAACGATATTCCTGATTAGTTGTTAGTACAAAATTTGCAGATATGGCGGAATTGGTAGACGCGCTACCTTGAGGGGGTAGTGCCTTAGGGCGTGAGAGTTCGAGTCTCTCTATCTGCACCACATACTAAGAAGGCTTACAGAAATGTAAGCCTTTTTTTTTAAGTGATTTTTAATTCAACGTAAACTTCCTGTAGCCTAATAAAAATAAAGCATTTCACTTTTACAAAAAATAGGTTTACTTCTTATCTCATCAATTTGGCATATTCTATCTTCTGGTCATGTGGATACCTTTAAGATTTTACTTATTTTAAGTTATAAACCTTTCTAGGTTCATTAAAGCATGACACGCAGTAGTATTTACTGAATTCAAGAGTGTTACCAATCCCCATTATGACAGTCGTCGAGGTTACAATAAGTAAATGTTCCTGTTGTTTTATCACCAGATAAGGTCCAATTAGCCGTAAGTTTTATATCTCCTTTGACGTATTTTACATCAGCGGAACAGTTAGGTGACTCGGTAAAGGTGGCACTTGAATATTCTCTACCCCCTATTTTTTCTGCATGATAGTGTTCGGTTCCGTCTGTTGTTCTAGACCAAGTACTTTTAGTTTTAGAACCATCGTCAGTATATATAGTCATATCACCATTCCAGTAACTGGGTAGTTCAGACGAGATGATCATTTTTTTAATTTTGCTGCCATTTGGCGTTGGAAGTGATTGTGTCATGGTATATTTTTTGGCATTTTCCCATTGGGTTTCAATGAGTAGTTTGCCGCCGTCAGCACTAGGGATTTCATAGTTACACTGATTTATTGCTGCCATTTCTTCGTTACATAACCCTAGTAACATTGGAGTAAAAGCCGTTTGCATTCCCACAGCAATAATACCCATCGATGAAAATGCATAAATCATAGTGTCTTTCGGTGAGAGGCTTTTCATTTTCTCTTCAAAGCCTTTGTTGTAAGAATTAAATGAATCTAACTGTACAAAAAGATCTACCCTTTCTTTTCCCATTCGTAAACGTCTTTTTTTACTGTGCTCTCTTTCAATAGCGACACAAGATTTACTTAGTGTCTCTCGTTGTAGGTTATCTTTATTATTTTTGTCGGTCGACTCAGAGGTGGCATGACTGTTAAATGCAACTAAGGCTATGCTAAGTGCTAGTTTGGTTTTTAATGATTTTATTTCCATTAAAGTGATTCCTTTAAATATTTCTTATTGATGTTTTAGCACGAGATGTTGAGTTTTTTCATCGTTAAGCTTACGTTTACCCGATCTTTTTTTAAGATGATTGAAAGTATAACGATTAAATAGCTAGTCTTTCTTGAAGACATTAGTTAATCACCTTTGTTAAAAACATACTGTAGGGGTCTTTTTGATAGGTGGAAAAAGGCTGACAAACGTGAAAACCAAAACGTTTATACAAGGTTTGAGCAGGTATAAAGGCATTTGCTGTACCTGTTTCTAGACTTACAATTTGATAAGATTGTCCCTTAGCGAAACTTAATATATGTGTTAATAATTTAGCAGCAACACCTTTTCTCAAAAATTCGTTGGCCGTTCGCATTGATTTAATTTCAGCATCTGTGTCGTCCAGTTTTTTTAAAGCAGCACAACCCGCTAATTCACCATTAATCCAAGCTGTCCAGAAGGTGATTTCTGGTGTTTTAAGTGAATCTAAATTAAGTGCATGAACACTTTCTGCAGGAGAGTGTTTCAGCATTTCTTCATGATGTTCATGTAGCAGCTGTTTAACAGTTGAACTTTCAAGGTTATCTATTTTAATTTCCATAAGCAGCTTGTAAGGCAAAAAAGGTTTTTAAGTTTAATAGGGTAATCGTTAATATCTATGATTACCAATACATGACGATGAATTTTTTAATAAGAACATTAAATAATACCTATTTATCTTAATGGTTATTGGATCTTGTTTAACTCTCGCTTATGCTAATGTTCAAAGCTGATATAACTTTAAGGGTAGTGCATGTTAAGTACAGAGAATACCGGTCTTATCGTGGTAGATATTCAAGGTAAACTGGCGCGCTTAGTTCATGAGAGTGAACGCTTCATTGCTCATTGTGAAAAGCTTATTATAGGTGCGCAGACGTTATCGCTACCGATAATTTATCTAGAACAAAACCCTGATAAATTAGGTGCGACGGTAGAAGAACTTAGTTCAGTGTTAACTGAGGTTGAAAGCATAACTAAATTCACTTTCAATGCTTGTGATGAACCGAAATTTGTTGATGCTGTAAAAGCTAAAAATATTGATACATGGCTTATCTGTGGTATAGAAACGCATATTTGTGTTTATCAAACGGCAATTGGTTTATTAGAACTTGGCTACAATGTAAATCTTGTCAGTGAATGTGTATCTTCTCGTACCCTACAAAATAAACAACTTGGCATTAATAAGCTTCTCAATAAAGGGGTAGACATTACCGGTTTGGAAATGTGTTTATTTGAGTTAGTTAAAGACTGTAGATCGCCTCAGTTTAAAGCAATTCTTAGTTTAATTAAGTAGTGTGCTTTTTTGATAAACACGTATCTATTATTGCCAGTGGCTATAAGTTTAATCATTAATCCAAATTCTTTTTAAATCTTAGCGATGCAATGGTCAGGCCTGCAATAGTAAATATTGTTAGCCAGTATACGTCTGGCATCATGTCGGTAAAACCAACATCTCTGAGGATTACGCCACGAATTAGTCGCATGTAATGTGTTGCGGGTAGAATTTCGGCAACATATTGTGCAAGTATCGGCATTCCTTCATAAGGAAACATAAAACCTGATAATAAAATAGAGGGCAGTAAAACGAAGATGGTCATTTGTGTAGACTGGAGTTGGTTAGTCGCTATGGTTGATATCACTAACCCAAGCGTTAAACTTGCCGCAATAAACAAAAGCGTAACGCCAAATAATGGCCACAAACCGCCATTAATAGGTACATTAAATACAAAATAACCTAAGCTTAAAATAATAATAACCTGTATTAACCCAATAAAAATATAGGGAATTATTTTACCTAACATTAATTCTATAGAGCGGATAGGGGTTGTAATTAGCATCTCCATATTGCCTTGTTCGCGTTCACGGACAATGGCGGCTGAGGTAAACATAATCATGGTCATGGTTAAAATAATGCCAAGCAATCCTGGAACTATATTTACCGCAGTACGTTGTTCTGGATTGTAAAAGAGGGCAACTTCAAATGTAGGTGTGCTTAGGTTGGTTCGCTTTCGTAATAGTTCCGCTAAAGGCATGTTTTTTAGCCCTTTTATACCGGCAGAAATCATAGTGTCAGAGCCATCAACTAGCCACTGAGCAATTGGGCGAGACGTTTCTTCATCACTTGAAGGTGGTAAACCTAAACCCACAACGGCGTGTCTAGCTAAGCGTTGGCTAATATCTTTAGGTATGATTAGAATAGCTCTTATTTCAGCCCTTTCTAGCGCTTCTTGAGCCTCTTTTATTTGTTCATATTTATGTGTAAAGCTAACCACTTGGGTTGCGGTAATTGTTTGTACTAACATTCGACTAATCGCCGTTTGGCTATGATCAATGACCCCCACTGGAATATGGCGGACATTAGTATTTATTGCATAACCAAATAGCATGAGTTGCACTAGCGGGATCATGATCACCATACCGAATGTCATTTTATCGCGTTTGAGTTGCATTAATTCTTTAAAAAATATCGCTTGTATACGGTATAAACTTGTCATCATTGTCTACTTCCTCCGGTACAAGTGATAAAGACATCTTCTAGACTCGGGCGAACAAGATTGAGTTTTGAGGCATGAATTTTAGTGTGTTCCTGCAGAAATAGCTGAGGATCTTTAACAGTATTTTTAACCAAGACTCGCAAACGACTCCCTAACTGAGCAGCAGTGATAATCTCTGGCATAGTTATTAATTGTTGTTTGAGCTGACGTATGCCATCTGTTTCAATTTCAACTACATAAGCGGCCATATTAGACATAAGTTCATCCGGAGTACCATCAGCGCGTTTAACGCCATCTTCTAATATCGCTAATTTATGACAACGTTCAGCTTCATCCATATAATGAGTGGACACCAGAATAGTAGTGCCTTGGTCGCACAAATCAAATAATTGTTCCCAAAACTCACGACGGTTTTCAGGGTCAACGGCTGAAGTAGGTTCATCTAAAAAAAGTAATTCAGGTTTGTGTAAAGTGGCAGCAGCTAAAGATAAGCGCTGTCGTTGACCGCCACTCATACTACCTGCTAATTGTTGTGTTTTTTGATCTAGTCCATAAATAGACAATAATTCATCGATACGGTGTTTTTGTGCTTTACCGGAAATGCCATATATTTTTGCAATAAACTGTAAATTTTCTTTCACTGTTAAATTGTTATAAAGCGAAAATCGTTGGGTCATATACCCCATTTTAAGACGTAGTTTTTCAGCGTCTTTGGGCAGATTCAGTCCAAGTACTTCGATGTTACCTGACGTAGGTTTTAACAACCCGGTTAACATACGAATAGCGGTGGTTTTACCACATCCATTAGGGCCTAAAAAACCATAGATTCGACATTTTTCAACGCTCAAATCCAAATTGTCTATTGCTTTTAAGCTACCAAAGTTACGGGTTAATTGCGTGGCTTTGATTGCAAGTTCAACACTTGTATTGTAACTCACGGTAGTTCAACTTCCACAGGAATGCCGTTGGGTAAATCAGCAAAGCTTTCTGGTAATTGTACTTCCGCTAAGTACATTAAGCGGGCTCTATCTTCCTGATTAAGGGCATAATATGGCGTGAATGCTGGTTCGGTAGAGATCCATCTGACTTTACCGGTAATTTTTTCTGCTAAGCCATCCACATGAATAATGAGCTTGTCACCGGTTTTAATTTTAACTCGGTAAGGTTCAGGGACGTAAATACGGGCAAAAGGTGCGATACCTGCTAATACTATGGCAACTGGACTACCTGTGGTGACTCTTTCACCTAAGTTCCATGGCAGATTATCAAGTCGACCGTCTCGTGTGGCGGTAATGGTGAGGTCGGCAAGTTTTTTATTTTCACTGGCAAGGTTAGCTTTCATCACGGCAAGATTAGCTTCACCCATTAATAAATCTTCAGGGCGTGTGCCATTGGTTAATAGTAATAACTCTTCTTGCGCGGCATGAACAGCGGCATTATTAGAATCTCTAGTAGCGCGAGCTTGGTCTAACAGGGCTTGACTGCCTAAAGATTTATCCACTAAGTTTTTGGCGCGAACATAGGCTCTTTCACTCTCAGTTAATAGGGCATTAGCCCCAGCTAACTTTGCTGTTGCGGCGGCGACAGCTTCAGCGCGAGCACCATTACGTAATTTAACTAAATTTGCTTTTGCTTGCGCTACATTGGCTTCTGCTTTAGCTATTTGTGCTGCTTGTTGCTGGGTATCGAACTGGACAATAATATCGCCTTTTTTCACCTGTTCACCTTGAGCAATTGGCAGGGCAACGATCACTTCATTCGTTGTTGCTGTATGAGAGATGCGATCTCGTTCTAAAGTACCAAAAGCAACATGTGGGGAGTCGTTATTACATCCCCCTAGCATAACAAGAATCAATAATAGTAAGGTAAATAAAAGCGTATTGCATTGAATCTCAGTAGTTTTAGCAATGGTGAGATAGGTGCTAAAGCTATTTTTAATAAATGATTGGATATTACCCATGGTAACCCTTAAATAATTAAGCTAATGATATCTTTAATTTGATCTACACATTCACTGTAAATCATTACTAAAGGTTATGTGAATAGATGAAGATTATCAAACATAGTGAGAATGTTCAGCGTAATTAAATACTGATACTTCCTGATCGTGAGTTTTGCATGTATTACGCAAGCTCTATGCAGTGTTATGAGCCTTATTGCTAAGGGACTAAAACTATTTATACGACTATCTTGTTAACTTAAACAAAAATTTACATTTTATACTCTTTTATACTAAATCCTTCTTTAGTAATAAATGTTGATGTAAATCAATATATCGAATAGCAAACAGGGTATATTAGACTATGCTTATGTATTTAACATATATTGCTATTAATTCTCTAGATTAATGGTTCACATCAATCACAGAATCGTCATGGCTGTGGTTGATGTACTTTTTTTTTCTGGCAGTCCCTTATTGTTAGGTTTATTTATCAAGTGTTGAAATTGGGGACCACAAGATAGGTTTTACTATATACGGCTAATGTTTTTAAGGTTGTAAAAGATAATAACTTGAAGGTAATTAGGGGAACCAAATGAGACTAAAATCGTCCACCTTGTGGATCATGTCTTTTGTGTTGTACTTGCCTTGGTTAGCAAGTGCGGAATTAGCATCGATAACCACTAATCTTCAGCCCATGCCTGAGCAACGTAGCTTTAATGGCAGAATTGAAGCTATTCATCAGGCAACGGTATCCGCTGAAACGCGAGGACGAATAGCCGAAATTAATGCAGATATAGGTGATTTAATCACTGCTGGCACAGTGATTTTAACGATTACAAGTACGGAACAGCGTGCAAGTCTAACCCAAGCAGAAGCCAATCTTGCCGAAGCAAAATCAAATTTAGTGGCAGAAACGGCTGAGTATAATCGAATTAAAGATTTGTTCAGTCGAGATTTTGTTGCTAAAAGTGAGATGGACAAAGCGAATGCTCGTCTTAGTGCCGTATCGGCGAAAGTAAATAGTGCGGCAGCAGCATTAAATACTGCAAAAGAACAAATGTCATATACTGAGGTCAAAGCGCCTTTTAACGGTATTGTAAGTGCAAGGTATGTTGAGCCTGGTGAATTAGTGCAACCTGGCACATTACTTATGTCTGGTTATGATCCTAATGCCCTGCGAGTTGAAGTGGATATACCACAAAATATTGCAGAAAAAGTGAGAGAATATGGCATTGCAAGTGTGATACCGAGCAATTCAGATGATATTAACGATGCCATAACACCTTCAAAACTGATTTTATATCCTACCGCTGACTTTGCCACAAGTACCGTGCGTGTACGTTTAGAGTTATCACAACATCCCGAGGCATTTCATCCGGGGGAATTTGTAAAGGTATTATTTACTATTGGTGAAACCAAACGTTTACTTATTCCTGCTAGCAGCGTTGTCTATCATTCAGAAGTCACAGGGGTTTACGTATTGCAAAAGGGTAAGCCTGCATTACGACAAATACGTCCGGGTGCTATTTTTTCTAATCAACTGGAAGTATTAGCGGGACTCAGTGCTGGTGAAATCGTGGCGACAGATTCAGTTGCCGCAGCGATTGAGCTAACAAGTACACGTGCAAAAAAAGGTGATAGCAACCTTGACCACTAACTCAAAGACACCAAGCTCAAAGACTAACAGCCCTAATGTTTCAGGTTGGTTGGCGCTTCATTCTTCTCGTACTCAGTTAACACCTTTGTTAGCCTTGTTTGGGTTAATACTTGGTATCTTTGCTGCTTTGGTAACACCTCGAGAAGAAGAGCCTCAAATTGATGTCACTATGGCCAATGTTTTTGTGCCTTTTGCTGGAGCTTCACCTAAAGAAGTGGCTAGTTTAGTAACGACACCAATGGAACAGATCCTAGATGAAATCGGCGATGTTGAACATATCACGTCAATTTCAAAACCGGGTTTGTCAGTAACAACGGTTCAATTTAAAGTTGGTATCCCACGAACAGAAGCTTTAGTTCGTTTATACAACGCTGTTCACTCTAATAATGATTGGCGCCCAGCAAATTTAAACATTGGTCCTGTATTAGTCAAACCTAAAGGGATTGATGATGTACCCGTTGTTGCGTTAACGTTATGGACAGATGATCCTAGCCGTGGTGCTTTGGAATTAACACAGATCGCGCATGGTTTAGAAACAGACTTAAAACGAATTCCTGGCACCCGCGATATTGACACTATTGGGGCGGTGCAACCTACTGTAAGGGTATTGCTTTCCCCTGAAAAATTATCTGCTCATGGCATTGCGATAGCTGAATTACGTAATGCATTGCAATTAAATAATTCTGTCAGTCATGCGGGTGATCTAGTTAATCATAATCAAGCTATACCTGTTCAAGCAGGAACCTTTTTTTCACGCCCTGAAGATTTGGGGAATTTAGTTGTTGGTTTACATGACGGTCGTCCAGTATACCTTAGTGCTGTTGCTACTATCGAATACGGAGCACCTGAAAATACTCAGTATGTCAGTTATGCACGCAGTAGCGACAAACTTACTGCACCAGCAGTGACTGTGGAAGTGAGTAAAAAAGCAGGTGAAAATGCCGTTATTATTGCGCAAAAAGTTATTGAACGAGTGGAATTGTTGAAAGGCGTATTGATTCCGGACGGGGTCAATGTGAGTATCTCTCGAAATTATGGTGAGACCGCTAATGATAAGGCGAATAAGCTTATACAAAAACTTATATTTGCCAGCTTATCTGTAATTGTTTTAGTCGCATTAACTATGGGCATTCGAGAAGCGGTTGTCGTTGGTGCGGCTGTCGTTTTGACATTAGCTATTACCTTATTTGCATCCTGGAGTTACGGTTTTACTTTAAATCGTGTGTCATTGTTTGCATTAATTTTTTCTATCGGCATTTTAGTTGATGACGCTATCGTGATTGTTGAAAATGTTCACCGACATTTAAAGCTTAGCGGGGGAAAAGTACTCGATATAATACCTGTAGCGGTAGGTGAGGTTGGCGGGCCAACCATTTTGGCCACATTTACTGTGATTGCTGCATTGTTGCCGATGGCTTTTGTCAGTGGTTTGATGGGGCCTTATATGAGTCCTATTCCTATAAATGCTTCAATAGGGATGTTTATTTCCCTAGTTATCGCCTTTACTTTTACCCCTTGGTTAACCAATAAATTGTTAGCCGATCATACTCTACCTTCTGATGATAATGCGCAGAACAGTAAAACAGATAAGTTAACTCAGTCAACACATGCCTTTTTTAATAAACTGATGACTCCCTTTTTAGGTGATGATAAACGTCGCAATCGCTATGGTCTTATTGGCGCTTTAATTTTACTGATCGTTTTGGCATGTTCACTTGCTGTTTTTAAATTAGTGGTGTTAAAAATGCTGCCATTTGATAATAAAAGTGAGTTTCAAATTGTTGTAGATTTACCTGAAGGGAGTTCGTTAGAAAAAACAAATGCACTGCTGGGTGAACTGAGTACCTACTTATTGAGTGTAGAAGAAGTAACTGACCTACAACTATATGCCGGTACTGCATCACCAATAGGTTTTAATGGCTTAGTACGCCAATATTATTTACGTCAAGCATCAAACTTAGGTGATATTCAGGTTAATTTACAAGACAAACATATTCGTGAACGCGTCAGTCACGATATTGCACGTTCAGTTCGTCCTCATCTTACTGAAATTGCTAAGGCTTATCAGGCTGAAATTAAAGTGGTTGAGCCGCCACCAGGACCTCCAGTTTATGCGCCGTTAGTTGCTGAAGTTTATGGGCCTGACTACGCGGGGCAAATCGAGTTTTCGCGACAATTACGCGAACAATTTGCTCGAACAGAGGATCTTGTAGATGTCGATGACAGTATCGATGCATATCAAGGGAAAAAGCCAGCACGTTACCTTGTGCATGTTGATCGTGAACGGGCAGCACATTTAGGTATTAGCCAACAACAAGTGAGTGATGCCTTAGCCGTCGCATTAAGTAGTGAAGATGTTGCTTACTTGCATACAGAACATGCTAAATACCCAATTCCTATTCAGTTAGATTTTTCAGTAGCTGATAAAGCAAATATTGAAGACTTATTACAAATTGAAGTACGTAATCAAAGTGGTGATTTAATACCTTTATCTACCTTTACCACAGCACAATTAACCACATGGCAACAAACTATATACCATAAAGATTTATTACCTGTTGTTTATGTCACAGGTGATGTAGCAGGCACATTGGATAGTCCTTTGTATGGTATGTTTGACATCGTCAGTGAGCTTGGTGACTCTATCGAACAATATTATATTCAACAACCGGATACACCTTTTGCTTATAGCATTAAATGGGATGGTGAATGGCAGATCACGTATGAAACTTTCCGAGATATGGGGGCAGCCTATGCGGTTGGTTTATTATTAATTTATATGTTGGTTGTTAGCCAGTTTCACTCTTATGTTGTGCCGTTAGTTATCATGGCGCCTATTCCTCTTACGTTGATCGGTATTATGCCCGGTCATGCATTACTCGGCGCTCAATTTACTGCCACTTCAATGATCGGCATGATTGCCTTAGCAGGGATTTTGGTGAGAAATTCAATTTTGCTAGTGGATTTTATTAATCACTCGGTAATGTCTGGTATGAATTTAGAAGCTGCCATTATCAATGCAGCTAGTGTCAGAGCAAAACCTATTGTTTTAACGGCGATAGCTGCAATGCTTGGTGCTTTTTTTATTTTAGATGATCCTATTTTTAATGGTCTTGCTGTTAGTTTGATTTTTGGCATTTTAGTGTCAACGGTTTTGACCTTACTCGTTATCCCTTTGTTGTATTACGCATTATTGCGTCGTAAAGGCCTACAGGTTGAGGATTCAATTAGCGCTAGTTAATGTAGGCGTTAAGCTTGCAATTTAGCCGTTGTTAAGTTGAATAAACCTTAGCTTTTTCTATTACGTGTTGACCCATATTGTATTGGGCAGAGGTGTTATATGAAACATATTGTGATATTAGGTGCTGGTATTGGCGGACTTCCTGCTGCGTTTGAGTTGCGCCACAAGCTAGGTGATAAATATAAAATAACGGTTATCAATAAAGATGATTATTTTCAATTTGTACCATCTAACCCATGGGTTGCTATTGGCTGGCGTGAACGAGAAACAATTACTGAACCCATTGCACCTATTCTGAAAAAGCTCGATATTAATTTTATCGGTCAAGCAGCTGAAACAATTGATGCTAAAGGCAACAAAATTATACTGGCTGATAAACAAGAACTGCAATATGACTATCTGATTATTACCACAGGTCCATCGTTAGCGTTTGATGATATTCCAGGAGCTGGGCCTAATGCGTTTACTCAATCAATTTGTACGGTTAATCATGCACAGCAGGCTTTTGAGGCTTACCAAGAGTTTTTGAAAAATCCAGGGCCAATTGTTGTCGGAGCAATGCCTGGAGCCAGTTGTTTTGGTCCTGGCTACGAGTTTGCCTTTATTTTAGATACTGACTTACGTAGACGAAAAATTCGTAATAAAGTACCAATTACTTTTGTTACAAGTGAACCTTATATTGGTCATATGGGGCTTGGTGGTGTTGGTGATTCTAAGTCGCTATTAGAATCAGAATTCCGTGAACGTGATATTCGTTGGATAACCAATGCAAAAACCACCAGTGTTGAAGAAAACATGCTCCATTGTGAAGAATTAAATCGTAAGGGTGAAGTAGAATTTACTCATGATTTGCCATTTGAATTAGCCATGATGTTACCGTCGTTTAAAGGCGTAGATGCTGTTGCTAACGTTGAAGGTTTATGTAATCCACGAGGTTTTGTCATTATTGATGAATATCAACGTAATCCAACCTTTAAAAATATTTTCTCTGCGGGTGTTTGTGTTGCGATTCCACCGATAGAACAAACACCAGTACCAACTGGAGCACCAAAAACTGGTTACATGATCGAGTCTATGGTGACTGCTATTATTGAAAATATTGCAGCAGACATAGCGGGAGAACCAGCAACAGCAAGAGCTACGTGGAATGCTATTTGTCTAGCTGATATGGGAGATTCGGGAGCGGCCTTTGTTGCCCTACCTCAAATTCCACCTCGCAATACTACGTGGTTTTCTAAAGGGAAATGGGTACATCTTGCCAAAATAGCGTTCGAAAAATATTTTCTCTATAAAATTCGTCATGGCTCAATATCACCTATCTATGAAAAATATGTCTTAAAAACCTTAGGTATTGTGCATTTGCTCGACCCTGAAGAGAAAGATAAAAAATCTGAGTAATGCAGATAACTGTTTATCTGAGGCAGTAGTTATGGAATATATCGAAAAAGCTTTTAAGTAGTTACATGAAAAGGACGCATAGGCATGAATACAGGTAAAAGAAAAAGCAACAAAGACACAAAAGTATACATTATTGGTAGTGGTATTTCGGGTCTTGCAAGTGCTGTCTATTTAGAAAAAGACGCTGGTGTTGCTGGTGAAAATATCTATATTTTAGAAAAAGATACTATCGCTGGTGGTGCTACCGACGGCGCTGGTGATAAAGACAATGGATTTGTTGTACGTGGTGGCAGAATGCATGAAATGCATTATGAGTGTTATTGGGAGCTTCTCTCACACATTCCTTCATTAGAAGATCCAAGTGTATCAGTAAGAGATGAATCTTATGAATTTAATCAAAGATTTGTTTCTAACGGTCAGGCACGTTTATTAAAAGAGGGGAAGAAGTTAGACGTTTCGTCCTATGGTTTATCTTTTGAGCAACAAATGGACTTTATTAAACTTACCTTTGTTAGTGAAAAGTCATTAGCTGATAAACGAATAGAAGATTGGTTTGATCAAGCCTTTTTTGATACAAAGTTTTGGTATATTTGGAGCTCTATGTTTGCCTTCCAAAAATGGAGCAGTTTGGCTGAAATGAGACGTTATATGAAACGTTTCATGCACCTTGTTGATGGATTGCCTCATTTGGGTGGCGTTATGCGTACCAAATATAATCAATATGATTCTGTGGTCAGACCGATGAAAAAATACCTTGAAGAAAAAGGGGTAAAATTTCAAATGGGTAAAGAAGTTATTGATATTGACTTTAATTTATCTGCAGATAAAAAAACTGCGACTGTTCTTTATTTAAAAGACAAGAGTGAAATTGTCCTCGGTGATAATGACTTTGTCTTCTTCACTAATGGTTCTATTACAGAAAGCACTGATAATGGTAGTTGGGACACTCCTGCCAAATTAAAAGGGCTGCAAGAGTCTGGAAGCTGGCGTTTATGGCAAAAAATAGCGAAAAAAGATAACGCGTTTGGTAATCCGCACCCATTTTGTGACAATATTGATTTACAAAAATGGTACTCATTTACTGCAACAATGAAAGACAATACCTTTCTCGATTATATGGAAAATTTTTCCGGTAATGTCGATGGCACCGGTGGGCTAGTCACTATGACGGACTCTAATTGGTTTATGTCAATTGTTATAGCACGTCAGCCTCATTTTCCTAATCAACCAGATGATGTCAAAATTTTTTGGGGATATGGTCTTCATCCTGACAGAAAAGGTAATTACATTGATAAAACCATGGCAGAGTGTACCGGCGCTGAAATTTTAGAAGAGCTTTATTATCATCTGAATATTCAGGACCTAATGAAACCAGTGACTGAAGCCGGGAAGGTTAATTGTATCCCTGTTGCAATGCCATTTATTGACAGCTTGTTTATGCCGAGAAAAAAAGGGGATAGACCCGACGTGGTTCCCAAAGGCTCAACAAACTTTGCGTTTTTAGGACAGTTTGCTGAAGCACCGAAAGATTGTGTCTTTACTGTTGAATATTCCGTAAGAACAGCGCAAATGGCGGTTTATGGTTTGTTTGATACTGATAAAAAAGTCCATCCGATGTACGAATCTACGCATAATCCAAAGTATTTACTTGCAGCATTAAATGCGATTAGTCGCTGATACCTGTTTTATTTTACCACTTTCACTCCGCTACTTTTGTTAAGTCTCGCGGAGTGAACACTCGCACTAGTTTAATGTTGGTTTTAATTTAGCGGCAGTTATTTACTCTTTTTTATTGTTTTTAACGATAAGCTAATAGGGTAATGATCAGACGAGTGAATATTGGTATGTACGTGTGCATCAATTACCTTTAAACCACGGCAGTATATATGGTCAAGGTGCTTAAATAGATGCGCCATCCGCGGCTGCCGTATGATTGGCACTTCTTGTAGCGAAAAAGAGTGAGCAATTTGATTAAAGTAGTTTAACCTTTTCATATTCCATGTATTAAAATCACCTGCTAATACCACTGGACCATCGTGATTAACTAATGTCTGGAAAACCTGATCTAAGTGGCTTTTAAACTTAACAAACGAAACAAAGTTAATAAGATGAGAGTTAACTACAAGTAACGATTGCCCTTGAATATTTAAAGGGTATACGGTGGCAAGTAACATTTTTTTGGTATGAGTAAGAGGCTCACAATGCTCAGAGGCGGAAAAATAAAGTTGTTTGGCTTCTACTGTTGAACCTGTTTTCACACCAGTATCAATATTGGTTTTTATGTGTTTAAAGCTTCGCGCCATTATCCACTGATGCTGTTGAGATTGAGTGAAATTGTTATCAAAAGGTGTGTTTAAAATGGCTTCCTGTAAGAGAATTAAATCTTTGTTGTACATCAGGGTTTTAAAATCATCTTGCCATCCTTTCTTTTTACACTTAAACACATTCCACAGTAATAGTTCAATGTTCGGCCCCATAAGTTGTTTTGAAGCACTTCCCATATTTGTTAGGGATTCCACTGCACTATATCGACGTCTGAGCATGAATTTATTCCCTTAAGTTAAGTGATTATAAATAGGACGAAAAGAGACGAAACAAATTGTTGCGAATTTTTTTATAAGTAGCTAATTCACTCATTTCATTTTCACTAACCAGTATAGAATTTTGTTTTTTTAATGTGAAAATATCATTTAATTTTTGGTTAAGTGCTTCATCAAAACACTCGAGGTTAATCTCAAAATTAAGCTCTAAACTTCGGGCGTCCCAGTTGGAAGAACCGATGAATGACCAGACATCATCAATGATGACAATTTTACTATGGTCAAAACGTCTTCTGTTTTTATATATTTTTATACCATGTGCCATTGTTCTTGAAAAATTGGCTGCCATTACCCAGTCTAGAAAAATCATATCAGTGTGCTCTGGCACAATTATTTCTATTTCTACACCTCTTAAAGCTGTCGCATGAAGAGAGGTCATTAAGGTTTGATCGGGTACAAAATAAGGGGTGATAATTTTGACCCTTTTTTGTGCGCAAACTAATGCATTAATTAACGTCCAGCGTATTCTATTATGATGCTCATCAGGACCATCTTGAATTACTCGGGCAACCACAGGCTTGTTCTCTTTAGGCTCCTGTTCATGGAGGCTATACTTAGGGAACTGAATTAATTCCTGCGTCGCAAAGAACCAATCTTCTATAAACACTTGGCTTATTTGATCAATAACAGGACCTGTGACCTTAAAATGAACGTCATCTGTTGGGTTTTTGGCTGATTTAACTAAATTGTTTTGGCTGATATTCATGCCACCAATGTAAGCCACTTCGCCATCGACACAAAGAATTTTTCTATGATTTCTTAGATTAATAAAACGAATGCCAGTTAAGGAAATTGCCGGTAAAAATCGGATGGCTTTTACTCCATGTTTTCTTAACGCCCGGTCGGATTTATGCCATCCATAGCCAATGCCTATTCCGTCTAATAATACATTTACAATAACACCTCGTTGATGTGCAGAGGTTAAAGCATGAATAAATTGACGACCAACTGAATCGTAATTGAAAATATAACTGGATAACACAATATGATCTTTAGCTGATTCAATCGATTGAATCATCTCCGGATAAGCCGTATCACCATTAATGAGCGGTTCAACTTTATTGTTTGCAACATAATTGACAGAATGAATCGCATGACCGGATATAATACTTGAATGCCAGTTTTCTGGTAGCTTAGTAAACTTTTTTAGTTTATCTTTTTGAAAGAATTCTTTTTTTATTTCATTGGGGTGTTTTTTTTGTGCTAAACGCTTGATGCGATTAATACCAAATAACCAATAACAAAGGCTACCTACAACAGGAGAAAGGATGACTAATCCTATCCAAGCTAATGAAGTTCGTTCATTTTCTTTATAGAGAAGTACATGTACTGATGTCATAAAAGATAAGCTAATATGGAAGATAACTATGATGGTTACCCAGTGGATGATAATCCAGTTAATCAACGTTTCAAATAATTTCATGACACCTAACTCAAATAATGCGGAACTAAGTAATGACGGATAACTACAGTGCTTAAAGAATATTATAACGACATTGTGAGCTTTATAATGGGGCTTTTTAGCACAGATGTTATCTTATTAACAATCTTACTAACACTAGTTGTTTCAATCGTTTATTTTATAGTGATAAGTTACATTATTATACAAATGGATACAAAATACTTTCTACGTAAGGTTGTCGTTCGCCAATCAAACAAATTAACAACGTTATCTGATAATAAAGAAAGCAGGCACATTACGTTTGTTATCTCTGTGGTGAAAGTCATCGTTGGCATATGCTTTTTGGTGTGTGGATTTGCAATGTTATTTTTACCGGGTCAAGGATTGATCACTATGTTAATTGGTTTAAGTTTACTGCCTTTTCCCGGAAAAGCTAAATTTGAGCGTCGATTGCTTGCACGTAAATCTATTCGTTCCACTCTTAACTGGATCAGAAAAAAAGCGAATAAAGACCCTTTTATTTTTGATTAATCTGCTCTTCAATATACGTTAATCAGGATTGAGTGAACGTAAATTAAGTGTATTATTAACTTAAATTCGTAGTGGAGAGTGAAATGCAGAGTGTCGTTGTTGAAAACCAAAAAATTGCCCCATCAAAAATTGTATGTATTGGTCGGAACTATGTTGAGCATATCGCAGAGTTAGGCAATGAAGTGCCTGATGAAATGATAGTGTTTGTTAAACCTAATAGTGCAATTTCAACTGACTTGCATGCTGTTCATCAAGAGCCCTTACATTTTGAAGGAGAACTTTGTTTTATTTATCAAAATGGGACGTTTTCCGCTGTTGGTTTTGGACTTGATTTAACTAAACGTACTTTACAAAATAAGCTTAAAAGCAAAGGTTTACCTTGGGAACGGGCTAAAGCTTTCGATGGTTCGGCTGTTTTTAGCGACTTTGTTAAAATAGACAGCATAGATGAGTCCTTGTCACTTGAACTATCTATTAATGATGAGCTTGTACAGCAAGGGAATATTAGCTTAATGATGTATAAACCTTTAGATATTCTTAAAGCATTACAAACTTTTATGACGCTTGAGAATGGCGACATTGTTATGACAGGCACACCGAAAGGCGTAGGAGAAATTGTTAAAAACACCGTATTTAAAGGTCGAATATTAGCTAACAATAAAGAATTATGCGCTTCTTCTTGGATAGCAAAGTAATCAATTGATTCACCCTTTACTTGCGTGCGATACATCCAAGCATAATTGGCCTAGTTTTATCAGTGCTCTTAAACGATGACCTGTAGTTGGGTGTGCAAAACTTAATCTAAAATAATTTGAAAATTGGTTAGTCGATGAAAAAAGTCTGCCGGGGGTAAGCACTATTCCATCAGCGATCGCTTTTTCATAAAGTAAAAAAGTATCTATCCTAGTTGGTAGCTCAATCCATAAAGCCAGACCGCCATCAGGGACTGTATATTTGATTGGTATTTTCCAATTATTAGCCAATTCTTTAATTAATTGATTTCGCTGTTTTAATAATGTTCTACGATACTGATAAAGGTGTCGTTCGAAGTGACCTTCTGATAAAAAACTTGTTAGACCGTGTTGAATAGCCTGACCTGTTGATAATTGACACACTAACTTCATTTCAATGATTTTTTTATAGTGTTGATTGGCAACAACCCAACCGATACGTAAATCACGTGACAATGATTTTGAAAATGAACTGCAAAGAATAACATTGCCTGTTGTGTCATAGCTTTTTAGTGGGGTTACTGTAGAGTTAAAACCCAAATCGCCGTATATATCATCTTCAATGATTGTGATGTTGTGCTCTGAAGCAACAGTCACTATGGCTTTTTTTTCATCTGGCGGAATGAGTGCACCGGTAGGTGTCGCAAAATTTGCGGTTAACACGCAAGCTTTTATATTCCAATATTTGGTGGTTTCTCTTAACGCCTCAGCAGTTAACCCTAAGGTGAAACTTGTTGGTAACTCAACCACCTTTAATTTTAATTGCTGTAATAATTGTAGAACGCCATAAAAAGCAGGGCTTTCTATAGCAACTATATCGCCAGGCTGACAAGTTGTGATTAAGGCTAAAAATAAACTGTTTTGGCATCCGGCAGTAATACAGATATCTTCTGTAGAAATATTAAGGTTTCGTTTTCTATAATATTTGCTGATTTGTTGCCTTAAACCAATATCTCCTCGCGGATCTGAATAATACAAAGCATTGTTATGTGTATTGTTCCTCAGAGCACGATTTATGTGTCTATTAAGCAATAATAGGTGATGTGGAGTCTGCGAATTGTCTAAATCTTTAGGCGCAATATCAAAAGCAGCACCTCGCTCCATTATTTCATTAAATACTTCAGGTACATCAACAAGCTTTGGCTTGATCACTTTGTTGTTATCTAAATGAGAATTTTTAATCAGGTTTGTCGAAGAAACATAGTAGCCAGATTTTGGTTTTACATAGATGAGATCTCTGGCTTCTAAGGTATGAAGTGCTTTTTGGACAGAGATTTTAGACACATTATAAGTAGCGGCTAACGTACGAATTGATGGGATTTTTTCATCAACTTGCCATTTTTTCTCGTCAATGTATGACTTTAAAATATTAGCTAAATGTACATATTTATATTGTGCCATAGGAAAACCTTAATTAATTAATCTGTACCTATAGTAGTTTATTTTATTGTATCTATAAATGACAGATTGAACATTTACACTTCGCTCCGAGTAAACGCTTGCTGGAGCAATCAGATGAAATCATCGTATCTATCAAAAGAAAACCTTATTTATAAATCGACAGCCGCTAAAGATAAAATTTATATCAGAGAGCAACATGGAAAATATCAGCGTATTCGCCGTTCTTTAAATATGTTGTTGTTGGCATTGTTTATTATTGCACCTTTGCTTAAATATAAAGGGATGCAGGCTATTTATTTTGATCTTCAGCAACAACAGTTTCATCTGTTTTCGGTGACACTATTTCCGCAAGACTTACTACTAGTGTGTTTTATTTTGGTGATCGCTGCGTTTTTACTTTTTTATGCGACTAAATTTTTTGGACGAATATGGTGTGGCTTCACTTGCCCTCAAACTGTGTGGATGCTGATGTTTAATTGGGTTGAACGAAGAGTTGAAGGCAGTCATAACCATAGTAAGTCATTAGATTTAGAAAAACTAAGTGCAACTAAAGTCGTTAAAAAAACGATTAAACATGCTATTTGGATGAGCATTGCGTTACTCACTAGCTTAGTGTTTATTTCTTATTTTGTACCTGTAGAGGAATTATACGTACCATTTTTTACCTTGAATGCTTCATCGCTCGTCACATCATGGGTATTGTTTTTTAGTCTTTGTACTTACATTAATGCAGGCTGGATCCGAGAAAAAATGTGTTTACATATGTGCCCGTATGCACGCTTCCAATCAGCAATGTTTGACAGTTCAACTAAGCTGGTTAGTTACGACCGTATTCGTGGTGAAAATAGAGGGAAAAGAAAGTTATCGCAAGTTAAAGAAGAAGGTATGGGGGATTGTGTTGACTGTAATCTATGTGTTCAAGTTTGTCCTGTAGGTATTGATATACGTAATGGTCTGCAATATGAATGTATAAACTGCGGCTTATGTATTGATGCTTGTGATACGACCATGAGTAAGTTTAATTATGACAAAGGCTTGATTGCTTTTACGAGTGAACAAAAACCGAAAAATAGATTAAGACGACATTCGATCTATGGTGGATTTACCTTACTGGCCATTATTGCTATGACTGTATGGCTACAAACATGGAAAAGTTTTGACGTGAGTATCATCAGAGATAGACAGGCGCTTTATCGAGTGAATCAAGCAGGGCATATTGAAAACACTTATGTGTTTAAAATTCGAAATAAATCGAATCAAAGTACGCGTTATAAAATTGCTGTGGAAGGGTTAGACAATGCAAACATTATAGGACAAGAATACGTGGAAGTAATGCCACTTGAACTTAAAACATTTTCTCTTGCTGTAGAGGTAAACAAGTTGTTGCCTGAAACACATAATGACATTGGTTTTAAGATTATCAGTGAAGATGATAAAAGTAGTTTATTAAAAAATACGTCTTTTTATAGTGGCAAGGGCGGGTGGTAGTATTTAAATAGTTCTATAAAAATATAATTTTATACATCAGCTAAAATTATGGGATATTAATGAAAGTTAAATAACGGGTATTTAAAGTAGGTATTTCTTTTTGGAATTATCTAAACCAATGAACTTTTTTGAGACATATGTAGATCGTCATAAATAATGAGAAACGCGTCATGTAATGAGAAAATCATCAACTAAGAAATGTATTGTTACTCGTCAATGAGCTTTGCGGATGTTAGAGCCTGCCTCAATAACGGCAGAGTCAAGACTTAAAGCGGACTTTAGATTGATTGATAAGTAAATTTTTAGGTTGTGCCAATTTTCGTTCCCTCCAAACAATAGAACTGTTGTGGGTCACTGTTTTAAGTGGTAACGTCCTAATACTATTAAACAATATCAGTGTTAATTTCTTAATATATCTTTCCCCCTAAATGGAATTGTATAGAGTTGTATGGAGTTTTCGCTAATGAACTGTTAGGCGTTATATGCAGATGCATCATTCTTATGGCAAGCAAGATTTTGACCACGATGCTTGCTTCTTATGCGGCAAGTACATGGATGGTGATAATAGTGTTGAACATGTGTTCCCGAAGTGGCTTCAGAAAAGTTATTCTTTATGGGATCAAAGGATTGAATTGCTCAACGGGTCATTTATTCCTTATCGTCAATTAACAATTCCGTGTTGTGAAGAATGCAATAATAAGCATCTTTCCAAGGTAGAAGATGAAGTCAATGAAACTGTAAGAGGCGGTTTTCAAAAGGCTATCGAACTTCCAGATAAAGTTTGGTATCTGTGGGCTGGGAAGATCTTTTACGGAATACTAAGAAAGGAGCTATCTCTCCTTTTAGATAGATCGAATCCGAACGGCGAGACGATAATCACTAAAGAGATTATTGAATCATTTTCTGATCTTCACCTGTTCATGCAAGGATTCAGAGGAAGGCATGAATTTATCGGTGATGCACCATATTCTGTACTTGTTTGTAATTTGCATGAGTTTGGTAGCTCGTATGATTATCGGGATAACTTATCGCTCTTCACCCTTGCAATACGTATGGGCGAGATAGGTATAATCGTATCGTTTGAAGATGGCGGACTAATACAAGAATCATACGGTAGGTATGTTGAGGAAGTGGGGGGTAGAAAGCTTCATCCAATCCAGTTCTATGAATTGTATGCTAAAGTGAGCTACCAAGTGAATTTGCGTCAGCAACCTGTGTCATATCTGACGCAGTCACATGTAGATGGAAATTATGTTGCGTCGACAGAAATGGTCAGCTCATCTACTCTTTTAAATAAATGGGATCAAAAAGAATTTGCTGAGTTACTTCGCTTTCATGTTTCTCCTTGGCTAAGTGATGAGTTGCAAATCGTGTTTTCGCCTCCTGATTTAGTTTCTAGCTGGATGGTTAATGACAAAGGAGAGCTTCAGTTGCTCTCAAAAAATGCTTGGGGAGGAGGCTCAATTAGTATCAAGAAAATGCAGCCGATATAGTTAATAGAATGTCTACTTTTAGCATTATCCAGCTCCCGCTTTAGACTCATTGTAAATGCTAGATATATTGATTTGGTTCTTTTATGACCGCTTACTGTCCCATAGCTGTCGCTATGCTTCTAAAATCTTAAGTCTTCAAAGTGGTATAGTTAGCCTTTCAAATTCACCCAACAATGTCGGCTTTTGGCTATCAGTGATCATTCAAGACATCGCGTAGGATTTATTAATTTTCTTACGAATTTTTACGTATAATGTTTAATTAATTTCTGTTAATTAAACTACATCGCCGAAAGCATTGTTCAAGAATTCTCATGATTTGTGAAGAAGCATACAGAACGAAAAATTTAAAAGGTGAGTGCAGCGATATAATTTGAACAATAATATCGCTAAGCTCTCATTTTCTTATTAACTTAAATTATTTTTATAAAAATCAATTAATCCAGCGGTTGAACTGTCGAGTGATTCATTCACTTCTGTTGACTCAAGTTCCTGTTCAATACTGTTGGCTAAACTTTTACCCAACTCAACACCCCATTGGTCAAATGAACAAATTTGTAAAATAATCCCTTGAACAAAAATTTTATGTTCATAAAGGGCAATTAAGCTACCGATTGAACGTGGCGAAATACGTTTCATTAAAATACTGTTGGTTGGGCGATTACCTTTATGTACTTTATGAGGGGCTACTTTATCAATATAGTCAGGTTGACGTCCTTTAGCTTTTAAATCAGCACGAACCTGTTCTTCATTAACCCCTTGCATAAGTGCTTGTGTTTGCGCAAAGTAATTTGCAATTAAGGTTTGGTGATGACCTTTTACTGGCGTTACACTTTTTACAGAACCAATAAAGTCAGCAGGGACAACATTATTACTTTGGTGTAAATATTGGTAAAAAGCATGCTGTCCATTAATACCAACTTCTCCCCAAATGGTAGGCACTGTTGGGTAGTCAATTTCAATGCCATCCCAAGAAACTGATTTACCATTACTTTCCATTTCAGCTTGCTGCATATAGGCAGACAGCATGTGTAATGATTGATCATAAGGTAAAATTGCTTGTGATTGAGAACCCAAAAATGTGCAATTCCACACACTGAGCAAGGCTAGAATAACAGGGGCATTCTTTTCGAGTTCAGTATTACGAAAATGGTTATCCATTTCATGGGCACCATCGAGTAATTCAAGAAATTTATCAAATCCTAAATCTAAAGCAATGGGTAATCCTATAGCAGACCATAATGAAAAACGGCCGCCAACCCAGTCCCACATATCGAAAATGTTTTCTTCATTAATGCCAAATGCCATCGCATTTTCTTTATTAGCACTTACTGCAACAAAATGCTTCGCAACAGCTTTATCATCAAACGAAGATGATGTTAGCCATTTTACAGCTGTTCTGGCATTGGTCATTGTTTCAGTGGTGGTAAATGTCTTGCTTGAAATAATAAACATCACATTTTCAGGTTTTAATGGGCGCAGAACATTGGCAATTTGAGTTCCATCAACGTTCGATACGTAATGCACATTTAAACTGTTATCACTATATTGTTTCAATGCCTCTGTAACCATCTGAGGTCCTAAGTTTGAGCCACCAACGCCGATACTAACAACATCGGTAATACGTTTGCCTGAATAGCCTAACCATTTTCCTTGTCGCACTTGTTCACTGAAGGTTTTCATTTTGCTTAATGCACTTTCTACTTGCTCAGTAACATTTTTACCTTCAAGCATCATAGGGGTTAAACTACGATTTCTTAATGCGGTATGAAGCACGGCTCTGTCTTCAGTACGGTTAATATGCTCACCGCGTAGCATTTTTTCACGCCAGCCTTCAAGATCACAATCTTTTGCTAAGGTGATGAGTTTATTAAAAGTTTCTTCAGTTATTAAATTCTTAGAATAATCCAATAAAAAGGCAGGGAGTTTAATTGAAAATTTATCAAAACGTTGTTTATCAGCAGCAAATAAATCATTCATATGCTGTGTTTTCATCTCTTTGGCATGTGTGATCAATGCTTGCCAACTTGAAAGAGAGGTTCTGGAAGTCATGTTTTTCCCTATTTTCCTGAGCTAATTTAATCCCTAGGAAAGAGTCTTTCCAAGGTTTGATAATAAAAAGCACTATACTAGCAATATATTACAAAGAGAAAAGAACTATATCGCTATTCAAATAACAGATTTGAATAAACAGTAGATTATAAGTGGGATATGCCGTGATAAAATCACGGGTAAATGAATGATTTATTTATGTAAAGGGTAGGGGAATGATAAGTTATGGAGTATATCTTATTGATAAATAATAAGTGTTTTAAGGTTTTTATATTAATTACTGGTTTGAGTTTAAGTGGGTTAGCGCCGCTTGCCCTTGCTAAAAATATTCTTCAAGCTGGAAATACTCAAATTAACTCTCCAGAAACAAAGCAAAGCCTCCCCTTAAATAAAAATGACAAGGCTATTCTTAGTGCACAAATGGGGGGGTGGAATCATATTGAAAATAACCCATTAGCTTATCAAAACTTAACAAAACCACATTCTGCTTATCAAATTAATATTGCAGAGAGTAGGTTAGATGATGGTAAACATACTGATGTTTCCACTGTTTTAGTGCGTAAATTAGCTAATTGGACACAGCAACATAGTAATGGTTTTGAAATTGATTTAGCTGCTAATCATTTAACCTTTGGTGGATTAAAAAACATTACTTTTGATTTGTTGATTGATGCAAAAAATAGCTTTATCCCCTCTGTGGAACAAGCCACTAAATATTATTTAAGCTATGTTGAACAAGGTGTGATTAATAAACGCTGGCTTGATGACTTATTGCTTAATCCTGTTCAACTCACTTTTACTTTAGTAGGGGAGCACCATGCGTCATCAGCCTTGAGTAATGCTGTTGCCGTTTATCGTTATAACATATTGCCGAGTGAGCAAAAGACACATGTCAACATTCACTCAAGTGAGTTTGCCTTTAAGTTACGACAAAACTATCAAGACACTGATGTGGCATTCTCAGCAATATCATCACAGCGTATTAGTGCCTTAATTATTACTTTAGATACCGGCAATAATAAAACACTTAGAAGCTATATCAATCAATCTGCAAAGAATGATTTTCCAGAAAACATGGAAGAATTTTTTATTGAATTAGCGGTTTCTCTTCGTGATATACATTTGGACAGAGAGTTATAAAGTATAGACGCACTAATTATGATATATGTTTGATCGGTTTTCTCACAATATAGTAGCGATAGTAGCCAATACAGCTGCTACCAACAAAAATAGTTTCAACTAATATTCCCACTGGCGACCAAAGAATAAGGTTGTGTATAAACCAGAGAGAGCCACCGGCTATCATCATCAATCGTAAAAATTTATCATTGTGACTAAATGAACCTATGGTAACAAAAACCGTTGCCACGAAACCGATAATACTTAATAGACCAATATAGGTTGATATAGTAATGCATAAGCTAACCGTTAAAGCTGCGAATGAAATCCACTGAAATTTCCATTTAATTGATATTAAAAATCGGAGAGTAGAAAATAAGAAGATATAACCTGCGGTGGGTTGATTCAGCAGCAGATAATGTAATCCATTGAAAAAACAACTTACGGATAAAGCAGCTAAAATATAATTTTTATTTTTTAGCTGCATAGCAATACACTCAATAATGAGGGTGACAGTAACTAATAATTGTGACAGTAAAAAATCATTCATAATCGGGAGTATAGTGTTAAGTGCTTATTTAATATTGTGTTAATACAGTGTTTGCGGAACATTTATTTGGCTGCGCTTACAAGAATCAGTAATACCGAGTGTAAAAGAGGAATGTATTACTGGTTGAATTTTATGATGTAGTCATACTCTGTGTTAGCGATTGTCAGTGCGCTTTACTCAAATCATCATAAGCTCAAGATAACTACAAAACATCTTGAGCTTATTAGTATAACAGATATAACTATTTTTTGAATAATGTTCAGATAAAACACTTAAAGGTAGTGTTAAATTTTAATTCCTTCCATTAAGTATTACTTTAATTCGTTATTTAATTGTTTGATATATTTGTCTAATCCATTTTTAGATGCTGCTACTGCCTCAAGAGGCGTTAACCCTTCAGGGTATTCTTCTTGTTCTACAATAATCCATTGAGTAGCACCATGAGACATATTTGTTTTGAGTAAAGTTAACCAGTCAGTAGTATCTTTGCCAATAATTGGTAATCGACCTTGTGTACCTTCAGGAAGTTTAACTTTATAGTGAGTAGAGATGGTTCTACCTGAGTATTTCTTTACATATTCAATAGGATCTTGGCCTGCATAAGTTACCCAACCGACATCCATTTGTAAGATAACATCGTAACTTGTATGTTGTGCCAGATAGTCCCAATACGTTGAGCCGTTAAAAGCATCAAATTCATGTTGATGGTTATGAAAACCTACCTGCATATTTAATGGCGCCATTTTTTTTGACAACTGATTTAATAAGCTTACTACTTCAAATATGCCTTGTGGATGCCATGCACGGGTGTCCCAGCCAATCACTAACTGACTAATACCGAGTTTTTTATAAAATTCAATAGTACTGTCAAAGTTAGCGTTATTAAGGGCTTCAAAAGAAACATGAGCACCACTGGCTTGCAACCCCAATTGTTGTAAATATTTTTTTAAACCGGTTGGGTTATGTTTAAATTCGCCGAATTCATTGGCAAATTCAACCCCATTGAATCCCATTGCTGCCAAACGTTTAAGGGTTCCTTTAATATCACTTTTAACATCGTTTTGCACTGACCAGAGTTGTACGCTCAGTAATGGTAATTCTTGTGCTTTGACTAGAGTTGTTAAACTAAAAGTTAACAAGATTAACAGTGAAAATTGATAGATACGTTTTTTCATTAGAATGTCCTTATTTAAATTCGATGGTTTTTCATCTCATGTACACAGTAATCAACCGCTCTTGCTGTTAATGCCATGAAGGTTAGCGAGGGGTTAGCAACAGCACTAGAACAAAAACTAGATCCGTCGGTAACAAAAAGATTAGGGATGTCGTGTGTTTGGTTATAGGCATTAAGAATAGAGTCTTTTGGATCTCTACCCATTCGCGCGGTTCCTACTTCGTGAATCGCTAATCCCGGTGCGTTAACATCATAGCTAGTGTATTTATTTACATTGCGAAAACCTGCTTTGAGTAACATTAACTCGGCTTGATCTGCAGCATCATCCATCATGAGTTTTTCATTATCAGACCATTGGCAATTAATATGTAACTGCGCCATACCCCATTTGTCAGTTTTGTTTGGGTGCAATGACATCATATTTTCGTATCGAGGTAACATTTCTCCTTGCGCCCCTAAACCTATGTGCCATTTACCTGCTTGGGTTAAACTTTTTTTGAATGCTTCTCCTATGCCTTTATTCCAAGATTTCCCTCGCCAATCAGACCGAGAAGCGCTACCCGCTAGGGCAAAACCTCGTAGGTATTTTTTGTTATATTTACTCGGTTCATATTGAAAGTTTGGAATGTAAATACTTGTTGGTGTTCGACCTGAGTAATATTCATCTTCAAATCCTTCTACTTCAGCGCTGGCGCCAGCATTATAGTTATGATCCATTAAATAATGACCTAAAACCCCTGAACTATTCGCTATGCCATTTGGAAATTTAGCTGATTTTGAATTCAGCATAATTTGAGTTGAACCTAAGGTTGATGCACATAAAAAGATAACCTTGGCAAAATATTCTCGCGTGGATAAGTTGTCATTATCAATAACACGAACACCTTTGACTCGATTGGTTTTCTCATCATAAATAATGCTATGTACGACACTATTTGGCGCTATATGTAAATTGTTGGTTTTTACAGCAGCAGGTAAGGTTGAACTTTGGGTTGAGAAATAAGCACCAAAAGAACAACCTTTTTGACATTCATTTCTTGCCATACATTGCCCTCGTCCTTGACTGATATGAAATTCAGTTGGTTTAGTTAAATGCGCAGCACGGCCAACTGTTAAATTTCTACCAGGAAAGTTTGCTTCAACTGATTTTTTAAAGGCTAACTCAGGGGAGGTGAGTTCAAATGGAGGTAAAAACTCACCATCAGGTAATTGAGGGTAACCTTCTTTTGAGCCACTTACGCCTATGTGTTTTTCGACATGGCTGTACCACTTGTTTAAATCTTTATAGCGTATAGGCCAGTCATTGCCATGACCATCTGCTTTGTTCGCACCAAAGTCATAGTCGCTGTAACGGTAAGATTGGCGATGCCAAAGCAGTGACTTTCCGCCAAGTTGATTAGCCCTAATCCATGAAAATTTTGTCCCTTCTTCGGTTGAGTAGGGTAAGTCACGATCATTGCCAAAAAAATGCTTAGTAGAATCACTAAAAGCATAACATTGCTTTTGTACCTTATATTGTTCCTCTACAAGTAAGTTATCTACTTTCATGCGGTTGGGAAATTCCCAAGGACCTTTACCTTCGCCAATATAATCTTTGCGATGTTCAACTACTCGTCCACGCTCAATCATTAAGGTTTTCAGGCCACGTTCACATAACTCTTTTGCTGCCCAACCACCTGAAATTCCTGAACCTACCACTATGGCATCAAAAACTTCTTTAGTTTCATTTATATATAGTTTTTCATTCATATTAATTACTTATTTTTGTATTAAGTTTAATAAAAGCCTAAAGAACCCCAAGCTTTTGAATTTTCGTTATAAGGTATTGAACCTTTATAACCCCCAGGTATTGCTTGATAGTTTAATGCTTGAGTAGCACCTACTTCTGAGGTGAAATAACCAAAAACAATTAATGATTTTAGCTGTTGAAATTGATGACTATCTTCGGGGGTAAAGCCTATATGGTTTTCTAAGTCATTGAGTAATTGTGTTTGTTTAGTTTGTTCGGCTAAATGAAATGACTGAGCTAAATGCTGCTGACTTATAGCTTCAATTTTATTAATAATTTCAATACAATTTTGTTGCTCTTTTAGGGGATGGCATTTCAGTAATTGATGATCGATAAAACCATGACAATCAACATCAGCCGCCCCTAAAGTATCAGTTTTAGGAATAACTGTTTGGCAAACACTGGCAAGCGTTGTCAATTGAGCTGATGAAAACAGTTTCGGTTGTTTATCAGGTAATTGTTTCTGCTGATAAGCAAGAGCGACGGCAAGATTATCACCTGCAAGTAATGCGTATGCAGCTGTTCCTCCGATAACGCCGGTTAATTTTTTAAGAAAATCTCTACGGGTATTTTCGGCGTTTATTAACGTATTTTTAGTTTTATTAGACAAAAATTCTGTCATAGCTCCCCCTTTATTTCAGCTACATTCGGCTTAACAACTTGTGTAGTTTTTTGTTTGTTGATAAATAGATACAAGGCCAAAAAGGCTATGATAAGTATCATTGGGAATATCATTATCTGAGATAACAAGGCTTGGCCTGCTAACACATCGATTTGCTCAACAGTTAATTGCTGACCTTGGTGCTGTGTTCTTGCCGTGTCTAACCAATTACCAATAACAGGGTTCCACATACTGACAGCAAACATACCCGCACCACCAATGAGTGACATACCTAAAGCCCCTGACTTTGGTGTGTATTCAGCAACACAACCGATCATTGTTGGCCAGAAATAGGTGCAGCCTAAGGCAAATAATATTGCCGAAACATAAATCATATTACCTTGCGCTATGCTCATTGAATAGATACCTACAGTAGCGAAAATCGATGAAATTAATAATACGCCCACCGGATTTAGTTTATGTATGATAGGGCCAGCATAGAATCTTCCTACGGCCATTAAACCGGTGATCATCGCTAGTATTAGCATAGGAGAAGCACCCGTGGATCCTAAAATTCGTTCAATCCATTGTTGTGTACCAAGCTCTGTAGTGGCGGTTAATGTCATACAACAGACTAAAAATAAATATAAAGGAGACATTAAACTTTTGAGATTGTTTCGGGTTGAATTGATTTCCCGGTCAAAAAGAGGAAATTCTGAGCGTAATAATAAAAAACCATAAATAAAAGTAGGAATTAATATGGTGGCGACTTGCAGTTGCCAACTAATAGTCATAGACGTCATAAAGTTCGACAGTAGGGCACCTATGACAATACCTCCAGGAAACCAAACATGAAAACGGTTGAGCATAGTGACTTTTTTATCGGGGTACATTTGCGCAATTAATGGATTACAGCCTGCTTCAACGGAACCATTAGCAAAGCCAATTAAAAAGGTAGAGATTAATAAACCCCAAAAGCCTGTTGAGGTTATAGTGAGGATCAAGCCTAATAAATGACAGATAAAGGCTAATGAAATTAGATTTTTAGCCCCTATAGCGTTATATAAAACGCCGCCTATCATAGTTGCAACAGGAAAACCTAAAAAGGCCATTGCATTTACCCAGCCTAGTTCGGTGCCTGTGAGTGCATACTCAACACCTAATTGCCCTAATACACCTGCTCTGATCGCAAATGTCATCGAGGTCACTATAAGTGATATACAGCAGAGTGTGAATATTCGAGCGCTATTGGTCTTTATTATCATTATTTTTCCTCATTAGCTCTTAATCTCAGTTATTAAACGTTTTCGTTGATAACTGAAACAATTAAATTCCTAGTATTGATTTATTCAGTTCATTATCTTGATCACCGCCAGCAAAATCATCGAATGCTTTTTCTGTTGGATTAATTAATTGTTGCTCAATAAAAGCGGCTCCCTCCGTTGCACCATCAAGAGGATGTTTAATACAACACTCCCATTCAAGTACGGCCCAACCTTGATAGCCGTATTGGGTTAGCTTTGAAAAAATAGCCTTAAAATCAATTTGTCCATCGCCAAGGGATCTAAATCTACCCGGGCGATCTATCCAGTCTTGATAGCCACCATACACACCGGAGCGGCCATTTGGATTAAATTCAGCATCTTTTACATGAAAGGCTTTAATTCTGGAGTGATATATATCGATAAAGGCAAGATAGTCCAATTGCTGTAGGATAAAATGGCTTGGATCATACAAAATGTTAACGCGTGGATGCTGATGAGTTGCCTCGAGAAAACGTTCAAAAGTGACGCCATCATGGAGGTCTTCACCGGGATGTAATTCATAGCAAACATCAACACCTACACGGTCAAATTCATCTAAAATAGGTAACCAACGTTTTGCCAATTCAGCGAAACCCTGAGCGACTAGTCCTTTGGGGCGTTGAGGCCAAGGATAGATGCTATGCCATAATAAAGAGCCTGAAAAGGTAACATGTGTCGTTAACTTTAAATTTTTACTAGCATGGGCAGCTAACTTTAATTGTTCGATGGCCCAATCGGTTCTTGCGCTAGGATTATTTTGAACATTAGAGGGTGCAAAACTGTCAAACATTTCGTTATAAGCGGGATTGACGGCAACAAGTTGACCTTGTAAATGAGTGGAAAGCTCACTGATGGTTAAACCTGACTTTTCAATAATTGATAAAATGTTTTGGCAATAAGCTTCATCACTAGCTGCTTTCGCTAAATCAAATAAGCGCGGATCCCAAGTAGGAATTTGAATGGCTTTAAAGCCGATACTTGCTGCCCACTGGCAAATTTCTTCAAGATTGTTAAAGGGGGAAGCATCATCAGTATATTGTGCTAAAAATATCCCAGGACCTTTTATTTTCTTCATGATAAATTCCGTATTATTGGATTTTTAAAGTGAACATTGACCATTTTTGTTCACTTTTATTTGATTGAACGACATTTTCAATAAATGCCATTCCTCGAATAGCTTCTTTAATTCCTGGTACATCAAATTGCTCGTTAGTAACGCTAGTGTCGCTTTGAAAAGCCTGTATTTGAGCGGCAAAATTTAGGTAGATATTAGCGAATGCTTCTAAATAACCTTCGGGATGGCCAGCAGGCGTTCGTATTGCCGCTGAAACGTTATCATTAAATTGCCCAACGCCAGTACGGATCATTTGTGTTGGCTGATTAGGGAATCGTAACCAAAGGGTATTAGGGGTTTCTTGAGACCAATCGAGACTCGCTTTATCACCATAAATGCGGATGCGGATGTTATTTTCTTCGCCAGTAGATATTTGACTTGCCATTAAAATACCTTTAGCACCGTTGTTAAACCGTAAAAGTACGGTTCCATCATCATCTAGCTGTCTATTTGCCACTACAGGGGCTAAATCGGCACAAAGTTTCTCTATTTCTAACCCTGATATATATTCAGCTAAGTTGGCAGCATGAACGCCAATGTCTCCCATACAGCAACTTATTCCGCTTTGTTCTGGGTCTAAGCGCCAGCTAGCTTGTTTACTGGTATCATCTTCACTTGGTGCTAACCAGCCCTGACTGTATTCAACAACAATTTTGTTAATTTTTCCTAATTGTTCCTGCTTAATTAAGGCTTTTGCGTGTTTAACCAAGGGGTAGCCAGTATAGGTGTGTGATAGGGCGTAAAGTCTTTTCGACTTTTTAATAATTTTTTCCAGTTTTAATGCTTCGTTTAAATCAAATGTGGCGGGTTTATCCGAGAGCACATGAAAGCCATACTCTAATGCCATTTTAGCAATATCAAAGTGTAGGTGATTGGGGGTTACTATGACGATAAAATCAATTCGTTGATCAATCGGTAAATTAGCTTCCGCTTGGATCATCGCTTGATAGCTACTGTAAATACGATTTTCTGGTAAATATAATGATAAACCTGACTCATGGCTACGTTGGGGATCACGGCTAAATGCTCCAGCACATAAGGATATTTCACCATCCATTTGAGCTGCAATGCGATGGACTGCACCTATGAATGCCCCTTGACCGCCGCCAACCATACCCATTCTTAATTTTCTTTTTAGTATATTATTCATGAAGTTAATAGCTCCATTAGCTAGGTTGTCAGGCGAAACGTATTTGTTAAAATTAAAATAACAGTTGAATTTATTTCATCAGTGTAACGCTTGGTTAATTTTTAACGGTATTAATAATTCGGTTTAAAATGCAACAAAATCGGCGTTTACTGTTTCAACTTTTTCATTGGTTTGCTAAAGTAATTGCACTATTTACTCAGTAATAATAGTTAACTATGAGAGATGATTCACTGTTAAATCAGTTAAGTGCAGTACAATTAATTGAAGCGTTTGAGCTGTTACCAGACATTTTGTTTTGGATAAAAGATCTGGATTGTAAGATTGTTTATGCAAATAAATATTTGGTTGAGCATTTAGGTTATCGCTCTTTAGAGAATATTATTGGTAAAGGGGATAGTGACTTTTCACCGCCATACTTGGCGAAACAATACATTGTAGATGATCAAAAAGTTTTAGCGGGCGAAATTGTTCAAAATCGTTTAGAGATGAATGTTCATAAATCGCGTGAGGTAGCATGGTTTTCAACCTCTAAAAGACCCCTAAGAGATGAACATAACCGTATTATTGGTTCTTATGGTATTACTCGGCATCTTGAAAAAACCGTTAAAACCTTGTCGGGCATTGATGTGTTGAAAGTACCAGTGGATTTTATTCGCTTAAATTATGAAAGAGAATTACATATTGAAGAACTTGCTGAAGTTTCTCATTTATCTGTAAGTGCCTTAGAAAGACGTTTTAAAAAATATTTAAATAAAACACCTAAACAATTTATAAGAGAAATACGTCTTGAAAAAGCGCGACAATTACTAATAGAAACCACATTGCCCATTGCCGAAATTGCCTTTCAATGTGGTTATGCCGATCACAGCTATTTTAGTAAGCACTTTAAAGGGATGTTTGAACAATTACCTTCCAGTATTAGAGGGTCTGTCAAAGTTGCATAGGGTTTGTTACTGATTTTTATTCACTAAAGAGTTTGTCTTTGGCTAATTCGCCGTACTCATGCCAACGCTGTTTAAAACCAGGGGGATAACTATCATTAAAACACGCTTGATAGCCTTTTAATTGTGTCATTCGTTGATGCCATTGGCATATTTCAGGGTACTCTTGCCACATAGAAGCCAGTGATAATAAAGTTAACCGTTCGATATAGGGTAGGGTTGCAATATCAACAATAGTGAATTGATCGCCACACAGGTAATTTTTATGGGCTAATAATCTCGCCATTTTAGTCAATAGCACTTTATAGTGTGAAATCGACGTGGATAGATCAGGAAGATCTAAACCTAGTTTAAGAATTTTGGTTCTTTTATGCTGCTTTTTCGCAGAGGGAATAGAATTTAAATGTTGTTCTATTTCTAATTCACTTTTCTTTAAAATTTCAGGTCGAATGCCCACACACCAGCTTAAAATTGAAGATGCCATATGAATTTCATTATCAATAAAATCTAACCATTTCTGAGCCGTATGATTTTGGGTGATTTTAGAAGGGTTCAACAGACCGCCATTAAATTTATCATCAAGATAAAAACAGATATCGGTTGATTCAGTGAGCACTTTAGTATCATCAAGCAATACAGGCACTTGCCCTTTGGCATTAAGCTTGAGAAACCAAGAACTATACTGTTCACTATCTCGTAGATTCACAGGGTGAAAGGTAAAGTTGAGTGATAATTCATGGAGGATTAATTGTACTTTTTGTCCACAAACTGCATTAAAATGGGTAAATAAAGTTAACATGACGAATGATAAAGCTTAGAATATTTCGAGATTATGCCATAAAAAACAAGATGATAATAAATATTATTGAGCATTTATATTGATTGGTATCAAACTATGAACACTTATCTATTTTTATCATTTGATTATCTTAGGTATATGATGGCTCATCATTATTACCAACATGTTAATTGATACGCAAATAAGCAATAAATTTAGACTTAGCGCGAAGAGGATGTTCAGATTTGATCAAAAATAACCGTGTATGAATGAGTACAAAGGGTTATTTTGCATGCCTACTTTATTACGATTAAATTTTACTATAGCTTAGAATAGCGGTATCTAAGTACATGTATCCACAATTACGATTAATAGTTTACACTACTTGCCGTTTATCGTAATCGCATATAAAAAATATAAAGAGTAACCATTGAAACAACAGATAAAACAAGTCACTAAACAGGTTCATACTTTGCAATCTCATGTTGTTGATAGTGATGTTGTTATTAATGAACAACCGCTGCAAATTAATCTGGTTTTTGTAGCAAATAACAATGAGGTCACGCCTGAATCACTCACCTATACAGTAACGATGAGAACCCCAGGAGATGAAAAAGCTCATATTATAGGGATGTTACTATCTGATAGTGTTATTACTCAATTAGATGATGTGGTCAGTATTACGTTCGAAGACAATGATGATCAGCCACAAAATATTTGGGATGTTGAGTTGGTTAGTGAGTGTAAAAAAAATATAAAAGCGCTAACTAAATATCAACCAACCTATAGCAGTTGCGGTTTATGTGGTACTACATCGCTTAAATCTCTCGAATTAAAAGAATTAACGCCCTTGTCATCTAAGCGCAACTGGCTTGAAAAGCAGCTTGTTTTTGATGCGGAAAGGTTATTATTTAATGAACAAATACTGCAAAGAGCAACAGGGGGAGCGCACTGTGCGGCATTATTTGATCAACAAGGTAATATGATTGCGCTTAAAGAAGATATTGGCAGGCATAATGCGTTAGATAAACTCATAGGACAGCTAGCACTGAATGCTATACCAACAAAAAATGCATGTACTTACGCGGTGATATCCAGCCGAGTGAGTTTTGAAATGGTGCAAAAAATATTAGTGGCAGGTATTCCTGTTCTAATTGCACTAGGTGCTCCTTCAGCATTAGCCCTTCAAGCCGCGAAACGATTCAATTTAACGTTAATTGCATTTTTAAAAGCAGAGACTTTTAATATCTACCATGGTGAATGGCGTTTAAAAAATTAAGTGTTTTACGCTTTTCTCTGTAGATTAAATAAGAGGTTGATATGTAACTATCGTTTTTAAAAGTAGTTTACAGTAGATATTCGGGGCAAATAGCGAACAAGCCTTAGTAGAAGGTTTTGTTCGCCTTGACTGATTTACTCTTACTTTTATGCACGAAAGATAAGTCTATACAAATTTATGTGCGCTCATTTAAATAGCTTTCATAATCAGGAATTGATTTTTCATAGCTGGCGGAAAATAGCGGAGACGAAATAATAAAATCAGCACTGGTTTGATTACAGGCAACGGGAATATTCCAAACAGCGGCAAGACGTAGTAAAGCTTTTACGTCAGGGTCATGTGGTTGTGCTTCAAGGGGATCCCAGAAAAAAATCATTAAATCAATTTCGCCTTGAGTGATTAAAGCACCAATTTGTTGATCCCCGCCTAACGGACCACTAATTAATTTATTTATTGTTAGCTCTGTTTCATTGGCAATTCTCGCGCCTGTAGTTCCTGTGGCAAATAGTGTATGAGCTGAAAGCTGTTGTTGGTAACGTAAACACCATGAGATTAAGTTTTCTTTCATATTATCATGGGCAACCAGCGCTATTTTTTTTGCCGCTGGCGCGGTAACCATTTTAAATTCCATAATTAACCTATTAATTGTGAGAAAAATCAGTTTTAATTTATTTTAGTTGTAGTCTTTACCATAGCAATCAATAATTAAAATAAAAAGGATAATATGACTCAAATTCAAACAATTAAGAATCAAGGTTTTGCACTAAAACTCAGTCAAGATGAAAGCTTAAAATCTTCTGAACGAATAGAGCTTATTGATAAAGAGGTTCCTGTATTATCAAAAGGACAAGTGTTGATAAAAATGCTGGCTAGTTCAGTTAACCCTTCTGATCTTGTTTACTTACGTGGGAAATATGGTTTACCGCCAAAGGATAATGCGTACTGCGGATTTGAAGGTGTAGGCATAGTTATTGATGCGAATGCTGGGTTATATGGCAGATGGCTAACAGGAAAACGTGTCGCGATTTCTGCTCAACCTGGTGTAGATGGTGTTTGGGCAAAATATGCAGTAACGAAAGCGAATTTCTGTTTACCTGTTAGAAACGATATTTCAGACGAACAAGCGGCAACCTTAATTGTTAATCCTTGTACTTCGGTTTGTTTGGTGGAGCGAGCAAAAGCTCTAGGTGCAAAGGCTATTGTGATTAATGCAGCGGCAAGCCAAGTGGGTAAAGGTGTAATTCGTTATGCTAAACGTTTAGGTATCACAACCATCGCGACAGTGAGAAGCCAAGCGAATCAAGTCATACTACAAAATATAGGTGCTGATTACGTTTTAAACACTCAGGAAGACAACTTTGATGAGCGATTAAAAACACTGGCGAACCAACATAAGGCAACTGTGTTACTTGATGCTATTGCTGCACAAGATACACCTAAACTACTCAAGGTTATGCCTAAAAGCAGTACAGCAATTGTTTATGGTCGCTTATCGGAAACGCATGATCCCCTCGGCGGATTTTTTTCAGTTGCGGATGTTATTTTTAGAGATATAAAAATAGAAGGTTTCTGGTTAGCGACTTATATAGGTAAAGCAAAACCGTGGCAAGTATTAGCACTTAGTAGAAAAGTGCAAAAGCTTTTTTCAAGTGGTGTTTTTAAAACAGATATTTATGCTTCAGTCGGTTTTCAGGATTTTGCAGCAGCTATAGATCATTATGGGGAGCATAAAAGTGACGGCAAAGTAATCTTATTACCTCAACTAGATGAGTAATCGCTAGTTATTTTATCGCTACTGGGACCTGTCATAGTGCATGAGATTATTAGTCTTCGAATGACTTTAAAAAAAATTCTACTACTACTGTGTATATCCCCATATTTGGCATCTGTCTGCTATATTCAGGTAAATGTGCCAGTATTCATTTTTGTGTCCCAGTAGACACCATCTTCCACCATCGAACTAAGTGTTATAACGAGCTTTCTAATACACATATTATCGCTATTTTTGTGGCTTTTAAGGCGTAATGTTTAGCTCGGCAAAATTCTTTAATAGATGCCAGAAAAGGTGATTTTTCCATAATACCTTCATAAATAAATGTGGCTGTGTTTTTATACAGGTATAATGGGTTTTATCAAAAATAACTACTTTTTGGTCCTACTAAATATTTTTTTAAATCTCGTTTTGTTTTTTATGAATTTGTAAGTGGTTAATTTTTAGTAGAAATTTTTTTCCAAATAATATTTAATAGGGTACAAGCAATTCTCGATAAAAGAATTCTCACTTTGTTTACGGAGAAGCAATGAAAACTCAACCAAACAATGGATGTTTTATCTATTTAAATCAATTATCTAGCTTACCTATAAAGTCAGCACTTCAAAAGAGTGTCTGGGACTTTATACTAAATGCTCGATAATAAGCGTTAGCTACCTTGGAGATCAAATGGATATTGAATTATTCCGAAAGCAATATGATTTTGAATTAGATCAAAGGAATACAATTGCAGCATCAACTAATCTACCAATATTAGGATTGACAATAATTGGTAGCGCGCTCTCTTCGATTATTGTTGGTTACAAATATTCAATAACTTTCCAGTCTATAGCATTCACCTCATTAGTCAGTCTTTGCGCTCTGCTAATGTTATGGACAATGTACTATATAGTTAGGTCTTTAATTGGTTACACGTATGAGAAAATCCCTGCATCTAAACTAATGTTAGAGCACTTCAATGAATTAAAAATTTGGCAATCAAATAATGGTGGTGATGATGCTAAAGCAACAAAAGATTTTAACGACTACATTCAATCACGCTTGTCTGAAGCAGCTGATAATAATAGCGTTAATAACATAAAGAGGGGTAGTTTTATCCATGGTGCAACAATAACTGTTGCGTTTGCTTTTATCTTTTTAGTTTTATCATCGCCATTTTATATTTATCAAAAAACGATTAGAAATAATCCTGTTTACCAAGTGAAAATTATTCAAACTAACCCTAACCTTGTTAAGGAAAATATTATGACTACATCAAGCGACAATAAACCAACTGATACACCCGCAGCAGCCCCTGCCACGGTTGTTCCAGTGGCTAAACCTACTGGTCCAAGCAATGAGCGATTTAAAGGCAATGCTGATCTAGGTAAAATACAAACCAAAGATAGTGGTTCATCTGGAAAAGGTAGCTAACAAGAGACTATGGCGTCAATAGTTAATTTCACACTTTTGGCGCTTCCCACATTACACCATCTCTTAGCATTGAATTTAAGATAACAATCATCTTTCTAATACAGGCAATTATTGCCACTTTCTTTGGTTTTCCTGCTGCCAATAATCGTTGATATGTTGCTTTGAAAACAGGATTAGCTTGCATTGCTGACATCATTGCCATGTATAAAACGGTTCTGACTTGTGGTCTTCCTCCTTGAATTTTTCGTTGTCCTTTATAGCGGCCGCTATCCCTATTCATTGGTGCAACACCAATTAAAGCGCTAGCTTGTTTGCTGTTAATATATCCTAGCTCCGGTAGATTACTAATTAGCGAAGCTGCGGCAATTTTTCCTATACCGACCATGCTTTGGAGTATCATGTTTTTAGCTTGGTATTCAGGACAACGCTCAATTAATGCCACTATCTTATCTTCTATTTTACTTATCTGATTTTTAAATAAAGTCAGCACAGGTTTAATCGTCATCGCTAACTCCTTAGGCATAATTTGAAGGCGATTTTTTTCCATAGTTTGCATATTGAGTAGTTGATTTCGGCGCGTCACTAAGTCACTCATCGCTTGCATTGTGTCTGGCTTTAGGCAAGATAATCTCGGTTTAATAGCTTCGCTATAATGGGCAATTAGTTGCGCATCAAGCTTATCAGTTTTTGCTCGTTGCCCGAGTGCACCAGCGAACCTTTTTATATGAACAGGGTTAGCAATAGTGAAGGGTAGCTTGGCATTAGCACAAGCTAAAATAAAGGGCATTTCAAGTCGACCAGTCGCTTCAATAACAATGCGTTCAGGTTTGTATTTTTTTATGGTTTTAACGGCTTCTTTGATACCTTTTTCGTTATTTTCTACAGTGAAATATATGTCTAAAGGACGTATATAAATATCGAGTTGATGTTTTCCTGTATCAACACCGACGTTAATGCTTTGATTTGTTTTAGTATTCATAATAAGCTAACTCTTACTTGCAAAATGCGGGTTCGAGACCCAGTAGACTATTCGAGTGTGGTGCTTGGAGTCCTTTGTCGCGTTCGTTCTTGTTATCGGTCTCTCAACAGAGGAGCCTTTGCTCAATCGAACTACGATAAGGAAAACTTAAGTTGCTGCTTAAGCCTGGGTCTCACATTACCCGAAAAGGGTTTTAAATAGTAATTAAGATGGATATATTATCCATACAAGTTACTCAAACGGACGCTAAACAGCTGGCTAGCTTCGTTCCTCGCAATTTTAGCCAGCTATTTACCGCCGCTTAGTAAGGCGTTATGTGTATCGGATGTTTCGTTATAGGAAGTAGAATTGAGTAACATTAAAGTATTCTTATCTTTGTACTTAAAAGTTATCTTAACTTTGGCAATTATATGCTCAATTACTAGTAGCTTAATTGCTATAGAGTTTGGTTTATTGCGTGGTATAGGCTTTGGTGTTGTAACAATGTTGTTCTTAATTTTATGCTTTTACTTTAGTTTCAATAAAAGCATTAGGCGTAATGGGAAAAACCCATTTAGCTGAGTTAAAATACACATAACAAGGGTTTTCAAGACGGACAAATTACAGTTGGCTTTTTGTTCGTACCTCACACATTTTAGCCAACTGCAATTAGCCGCTTAAAACGGCGTTAAGTCTCGATGAGTCGTCAGCCCAAGGAAATGAACGTGTCTGAAAAAACAAAAGAAGAAATAGAGTACGAAGAAAGGTTACGCAGACGGCTCAAAGTTTTGCAGGAACAAATGAAGCAAGGCAAGGTGAAAATTGCCGAAGGATTAAAGGTCGTTGATAGTCTAAACGCTGTTCGCGTAGGACCTGATGGCGAAATTGATCTTGATACCGTAGATGGGCTTGTTAGATCTATGGCATTGGGTGTTACAGCAATGCATGACCGAGAAGAATTGAAAAAACTCGCCTCTCTATCTGAAATCCAAACTTCGTATTTCAATTTCTTTGAACAGAATTTCGGCCACTTTTACGAATTAATGCTCAAGCGAAAATTGACACCTCACGATGCTGGTAGAGCAGCAATGCAAAGTGAGGAATCAATTCGTGAGATTACTGAACATCTAGACAAGCTTTTGGAGTTTATTGAAGAGTTTTGGTCTGAACTTGGCGACATTGCGCATGCACACGTCGAAGACCAACACAATAATATCAAAGGAGTTTTCGGAGGCGACCTGTTTCCAGCACATGATGAAAATATTGCATCAAAGTGTGGAATATATACTGATACAATAATACTCCCAGATCCGTTTCTTCGTTCAAAACATATTTTTCAAAACTCTAAGCCCGCAGATCAAGCTTATTACATTATTAAGCATGCAATGAATATCCTTCAGTACAAACAGTTGGCATGTGCGGAAGTTGATATTCCTATTGTTGTAGTTTTGCCTGACATTACTGCTATAGAAAATGATGAGCGAGAGTTCGTTCATGAACTCGGTTTAGCAGACTCCTTGAAGCACTCTGGAAAACTATTCGGTCGGAAATTTGAGTCAATAGAGGAACTCTTAGAATTTGCGCAAGAACTAGACACCATTGAGAGAGCTATAGCAGCAATCGATGATAAATCGAGGCTCCTATTTGATACCGAATGGCAGGGTGATCCCGCTAGCCAGTTAGAACGGGCTATCAACTCACCACATTATGAACTCATAGGAACAAAGAACCCAGGGATAATACTTGCCAATCAAGCTGTGGGAAGAATGTCTGTTAGTAATGAGCTACTAATAAAATCAAGAAGGCTCAGAGGTTCGCCTTTAGTTGATGCTCCAACATCTTGGCAATATCTCGCATGGAAAATGGAATATGATGCTCATGATGCTGAGATCGCTACCCATACCAAAGATCTGCATATTACAAGGGGGCTGCAAGGCCTTTCTGACGGCGATATGCAGTGGTTAGGGAGAGTGCCGCCAGATGCTCTTATTGAAGTCAGAAAGCAAGGCGCACTAGATGAAATAAGGGGGATATTAGGTAAGGGCGTTCAGGAATTAACCTCTAGTAACCCCAATAATTTCCATCGCACTAGGGATCAGATATTCGATAACATTAATGAAGCGTTTGAAAATCACAAGGCAAACATTAAAGGCCTTAGAGCAAAAAAATGGAAGTTTGCCGGATCAGATATAGGCTCTTGGCTTGTTACGGGTACATTGGGAATTACTGCGGCAGCTACTGGCGCGCCTATATGGGCTTTAGCAGCGATAGGGGCAGACCAGATTCTTGGAGCACCAAAGTTAAAGGAATTACCCTCTTCTATCAAAGAACTTATTGAAGAAAACAAGAAGGTTAATATGTCGCCGGTCGGCATGTTGTTTAACGTAAAAAAACGACTTAACAAGTAAATTCAGCCGACGCAAAAAACGCGCGGCTGATTTAAGCGTTATGTAGCAGTGTTACCGAAATTTTGGTGTCATAAGGAAGTATTTTGAGCTCAATTAAAGAATATTTATTTGATAAACAAGAAGAGCAAGCTGAAGAATGGATTCGTGAAAGATTGAGCGATCAAGATTTGACACCTGAATCAGAAGAATGGCAAGACCTACTGTTAGAATATTCAGCGTATCAAGATCATTTAAATGACGAGTATGAGTGGATTTCAGAGATCAAATGGTTAAAAGAAAATGGTTCTGTCGATATATATCACAATTTTACGACAGAATTAGGAACCGTTAAGAAACTTGCCCAAAAATCACTTTCTGAACCAATGCCTCTAAATGAAAACCTTGTTATTAAAATGTCGTACTCATATTCAGTAACACTGCTTGAGGCATTTTTAGGTGATACATTAAAAGCTCTAATGTCTGAAAACTCGGTATATTTAAATAATGCTATTACTCGTATTGATCAACTAAAAAGCGCAAGGTATTCACTTTCTGATTTAACAAACTTTGGAACGGATTTGAGTGCATTAGCCATCAGATGTGTTAGTGAAATGCTATTTCATAAAATAGATAAAGTTATAGGTGTATACGAAAAAACACTCGGTTGTAAAATTAATTTAGATATTTCGAAGGTTCAATCAATTATTGAAATAAGACATGATATCGTTCATAGAAATGGTTATACCAAAGAAAATGAAGTAATTGATATTTTGCCTCATGACCTTTATGAGGCAATATCAGATATAAAAATATTTTCTGATGAATTACAAAAAAGCATTGAAAGTCAAATAGCTACATAACAAGCCAATCAAGCAGGACTGCTAACAGTTTGCTCGGTTCCGCTTCGCTTCACATTTTAGCAAACTATTATCAGCCCCTTATTGGGGCGTTATATGCCCAGGGAACTATGGCGATTCAATCCAAATTTAGACGACAAATCTATCGTTTATTATTGTTAATGGTATTTATGAGTGCTTTAACCGGTATTTTATACCTTGTCGTTGATTATATTCAAAAGCCTTCAACGAACATTGAAATCAGTACTAAATCGTACGAATGCAAAAAATTTCAGTGCACATACAAAGTGGAAATTAAAAACAAATCAAAGATAGGCGATAAAGGTTATTTAAGGATTAATGGCATATTAATGATGTCCAATGCTATAAAGTCTGGTGTTACTCATCAATTTCACACAGAGAAAGTCAAAGTTGAATTAGATGGTTTCCAACAAAAATTGATTACTGGTAGCATCAAAGTAAAAGACAATAATAGCTACTTAAAATTTAAAATACTGCCTATATAAATGGGCATATAACAAGAACTTCAAACGGAAAAAATACAGTTGGCTGTTTTCACTCCGTTCAACATTTTAGCCAACTATATTTTTCCGCTTAAGTAGGCGTTATATGGCAATCCGAGCTGAGGTGTGATTTGAAAGAAGAACAGTATCTTCAAGCACTGTATTATATTGGTTTATGTGCTTGGTTAATTGCATTTATTTACTTTTCGTACAGTTTGTTTTATGCCGTTTATGATCTTATCCAAGCTCGTAAACTACAAAAGCAATCCAGTTTACTGACGGTGGCAAACAGTAATAAATCACTTTCGATTAAGTGCTTAATTTATGGCATTTTAGTTTTTTCCTTGTTAACAGTTATACCTAAATATTTGTTTAGTATAGCCATATAACAAGTCATTGCAGTGGACTTATGTAGTTCCCCCGTTTTAGTGGACACCTCCTCATCACATTGAGGAGGCTACAATGCCCAAATATACCCAACCTAAAAAGACATGGTTTTATCCAATAGATTTCAAAATTAAAGCCGTCGAGTTAAGCTTAAGAGACGATGTGTTATCAAAGGATATTGCTCAGGCGCTCGATATACATCCGTTAATGCTGTCGCGTTGGCGTAAAGAATATCGAGAAGGTAAGTTTTCAATCAAACCGCGCTATAACAGCAATAGTGAACTTATGGCTAAAATCCCAAATAAAAAAGAACTTAATAAAATCAAACAGCTGGAAAAAGAAAATGAACGTTTAAAGCTGGAGAATGATTTACTAAAAAAGTGGCAACGGTATTTAGCGGAAGTCCATCAGAGCAATTTGGATTCATCCAAGCGCACGGAAAAAGATTAGGTGTAAGCTATTTATGTGAGTGGCTTAACGTCTCTCGCAGTGGCTATTATGCGTGGTGTCATCGGAAAACCTCTACACGTTATACGAGTGATATGAGCTTACTTGTTCACATCAAGAATGCCTTTGTTGCAAGTCGAAACACCTATGGTAGTCCAAGAGTTTTTCAGGTATTGAAACGAGCGGGAATGCGGGTAAGTGAAAAGCGTGTTGCACGACTTATGCGAGAGCATGGCCTCGTCGCACGCGCACAAAAGACTTACAGTAAGCCTGCTAAGGTCAAGTTCTTCTACAAAGCCATCGAAAACCAGAGGAAAGAGATTGAGAAGCCAACAGACATTAATCAACAATGGTCAGGTGATGTCACCTATTTAAAAGTAGGGCAGCGCTGGCATTACCTAGCGGTAGTCATTGATTTGTACTCGCGTCGCGTGATTGGTTGGGCGTTTGGAAAAAACAAATCGACCGACTTAACGATGAAAGCCTTACGCTTAGCATTAACCAAGCGTAAACCGACAGGCTGTGTTCTGTTCCATACCGATAGAGGTGCAGAGTATCGGGCCCATGTAGTACAAGCGTTTCTGGTTAAACATAACATTAAATCGAGCATGAATCGCCTAGGATGTTGTACAGATAATGCGGAAGTTGAATCCTTCTTTCATTCGTTAAAAGGGGATGTAATTCGAGGCAATATCTTTAATTCATTTAACGAGTTACATGCTTTATTAAAAGGTTACATGAATACTTTTTACAATAGACAACGTTTGCATTCGAGTTTAGGATATAAAACACCTGCTGAGTATGAATTGGCAGTAAATTAAAATGGAGGTGTCCATTTTATCGGGGGAAGATCACAAATAACAGTTGGTTTTTGCTCCTTCGTCGCTTATTTTAACCAACTGTTATTTGCCTTTTTGTGGGGCGTTAGCTGCCAGTTACAGGTCAAGGATTAAACATGCTTAAATCAAAACGAGCAGGCAGAGTGCCTGTTTCAACAAAAAAGACGTTTTGCGTACCATTCAATATCAAACAAAATGGGCGTAAGGGATACAAGGTCAGTGAATGTCCAGTTAAGCCTGAGGTTAATTACACTCTGTCATTTTCAGATGCGTTAGAAAAGCTTAGGGGATATAAAGTGGCTGGTTGGCGAGACTACAGCTCTGGAAGCACCAAAGGTGCAAGGCAAGCAGTTGGCTGGATTACGGAATCTGATGCTAATAAATTACTCGTCGAAAAAGACGACCAAAAACGGGTCGTACTATTCGAATCACTTTCGGACGTCGTTGAGTAGCAGCTAACAAACCAAGTAAGCGGGACAATAACACGTGGGCTCCCGTCACTTCGTTCCGTATTATAGCCCACGTGTTATTGCCCCTTCTTGGGGTGTTAGGTTTCAAGGATCGACTGGTGCATATATTCCTAGTATTGGGATTGATTTTTTTCTCTTTAAACATTTACGCCTCTGATTGCTCTAAGTTTATGAGCACTAATATCGCCGAGATAAACAAACGTGATGTTGGTTTTAAGGATTCGTTATATACTGGTCTTCCTGTATTAAATGAACTTATATCTTCAGATTCATCTGAGGATATAATCAAAAATATTTTTTTCAGTCTATATCGGTAAGGATAAGGTTGAATTCATGGATGGTGTTATAAATTTACGGGAAAATAAATACTTTAATGGTCCTCATTCATTAATTAATTATCAACCTAAAGTTGTTATTATTCAGAGTGATAAGTAGTAGAAATCATACAAGCTGTTCAAGCGGAAAAAAAACGCAGCGTTGGCTCGTTACACGTGATTTCGCTCGCCCGTGTTTGCGGCGTTAGGCATTTCTAGAGTTTGGAGTTTTAAAATAAATGGGTGTACTTTTATTTAAAGGAATGAAGTCTGGTATTCAGGATGGTGATTTATCCGTCACTTTTGACGAGAATGGCCCAACAAGCTCTAACGTAATTATATCCACCTCATATAATATTTTACCTCTTTGGTTAAAAATCGCATATGACAATTTAAAAAGCTCTGAAAAAGCTAATAGGTTAGTATTATCAGATTGGTGTGATGACACTGAAAGACAAAAATCATTATTGATTGCTGAACTAACTCCCTCTATCCAAGTTTTTGTTGCTTGCGCCTGTGCTTTAGATGCCCTTTATGATCAATTAAAAGAGCATACGAATATTACTAGAGAGGAAATTGTTAACTGGAAAGAGAAAAGAACAGCGAGACATTCACAAATAGTAGAAGTAATCAGGCGTTCATATAAATTAGACAATCATTTTGTTCAAGCTGCAAAACTAAATATAAAATCAATTATGGATTACAGGGATAAGGTTATTCATTCTTCTCATGACATTAAGCATACCTGTACACGGCCTGATATACCCGTTTCAGTTGATTGGCGTTTTTCTGCATATAAATACACAAATGCTTTAATTGCTTGGAAACGTACAATGGAGTTATTTACTCTTTTGTACGATAAGAAATCCAAAAATGAGAAAGTTAATGAGAATATGGAAAGTATTATTGAAGCATTAATTGAACTTAAGTTGGTCACAAAAAATGCCTAACAAACCAAGTAATCGGAAAAATACTCACTGGCTGGCCAAAGCGTTTGCGTTTTTCGCTGCTTGGGTGCCAGTTTTATTTCATCATTGTTATGGTATTATATGTATCGATTTTTAAATTATAAAAGGACTTATATGAAACTAATAGTTATCATTATTGCGAGTTTACTGTTTCTAAATTTACCTGCCTATATTCAGGCTAATGAATTTATTATTTCTAATAAAATTATTATCAAACACCTTCCTGCTAGCCAGATTGCCCACTCTGGTGAATTAATCATTTTTAAATATAAAAACTGGTCTTATACACACGAAGTGATCTCACCTGAAAACTTTATAGCTTCAGTGAATTTAACAGGATCCGAGCATCAATTTATCAAGGGTATCTTTGAAAAGACAGAAAGAGAAAAACTGCCTACTTGGCTTGCTGTACTTGCTGAAGATTTTGCTAATAAAATTATAAGTAATAATGAAAAATATCAAAAATTCAGTGTAGGTGATTCTACTGTTTATGGAGTATATAATTCTGAAGAGCAACATGGATTTATTTTTATTTTAGAAGAAAATTTAATACATAAACTTGATGTTTTAGGGACAAATAAAAATTATTCTGATTTTATTCAAAATATTATTAAAAGGAATTAAATTATGGATTTAAGCCAAATAGAAAAACAAGACTTACGTGCTTTCTTAGTTACTGTGTATGGGGCACAGGCAAAAAGTTGGAGCATTAATGGTTCAGTATTTAATCATACTTACCAGATGCTACATGAATCTAGAAAATGCTCTGATTTAATGGAACTTGTTCCCAGACCAATGGCACCAGGACAAGCACCAATTAAATATATAACAAAGAATGTGCGTGGAATCTTACTTCGAAAACTAAAAGATAATAAACAGCATTATAAAGTTTGTATCGGTACCTCTGCCCTTAAAGCTAAAACTAAGATTTATATGGCAGCTATGGGGTTATAAAACTGACAAAGCACTCTAACGAAAAAATTACAGTTGGCTCGCGCTCCACACAGTTTAGCGTAACTTTAATTTTTCATTTAAAACGGGGTTAGCTTTAAAATAAGGATAACAAGGTGAAATTTTTAAGATTAATACTTAGTTTTTTGTTTGTAATATCAATAAATACATATGCAAATGAAGAAATAGATAAACTTACATTACCTATATTGGAATCAATTCACAAAGGGGAGGTTAGTAAATTATTTTCAATGGCTTTTCCAAAAGGAAGCCCAAGTAGAAGGTATTTTTCTGACTCTGATATTGAGCTATATGATACTAAGTTTCAGGGGAGTTTTCAGGCACTGGGTAAATCAAGCGGTTATTTTGAATATCTTCAATCTGAAATACCGAGTGTATTGGTACTAAAATATTACGTTATCAAATTTGATGTAGAACCAGTAGTTGTTAAATTTACACTATATAAACAGAATGATAAATGGCGAATTAACGCTTTTGAATTAGATGATAAGCTTGATGATTACCTTGAGGAGTCAGCAAAATCTCGTCTAGGAGCTTTAGGGCACCAAGATATTCGAGCGAAAATTAAAGCTAACAAATGACTATGGCGTCAAACCTTAATTGTTTATTCATTTTTGCGTCCCAGTAGACACTATCTTTCATCATCGAACTAAGTGTTAAACGAGCTTTCTAATACACATATTATCGCTATTTTTGTGGCTTTTAAGGCGTAATGTTTAGCTCGGCAAAATTCTTTAATAGATGCCAGAAAAGGTGATTTTTCCATAATACCTTCATAAATAAATGTGGCTGTGTTTTTATACAGGTATAATGGGTTTTATCAAAAATAACTACTTTTTGGTCCTACTAAATATTTTTTTAAATCTCGTTTTGTTTTTTATGAATTTGTAAGTGGTTAATTTTTAGTAGAAATTTTTTTCCAAATAATATTTAATAGGGTACAAGCAATTCTCGATAAAAGAATTCTCACTTTGTTTACGGAGAAGCAATGAAAACTCAACCAAACAATGGATGTTTTATCTATTTAAATCAATTATCTAGCTTACCTATAAAGTCAGCACTTCAAAAGAGTGTCTGGGACTTTATACTAAATGCTCGATAATAAGCGTTAGAAAACTATGGAGAGTACCGTGAGGCAAGTGTTTGTTTTATTAGTTTCATTAATATCATTTGATATATGGTCAGCAGAGGAAACAATTTCAAATAAACTTGCTGAGATAGTTAAATCTAAAAAAGCAATTAAATCTTCGAAATCAATTGAATTGGACGGATTTAAGTTAGAGTCAGTTAAAGCTAATGTACTCGGTAAAGATTTTGAACCCGATTCGACCACCACGCATTTCTTTAATGTATCAAATCCTAATTCAGTCTCAATTAATATAGGAATAGATTCAAATTCCAAAAAATCATATGGAGCCGCTATTTTTCAAAAGAATTCTGGTCAACCATATGTAAGCGTAAATGATACGGATGGTGATGGAGTATTAGATTTTTTAACTTATTCTGTTTTAAATGCTGAAGGTGTATTGATTTTATCAGTTGAAGATTACGGCATGGATGGACAAGCAGATTTTAAATTGAATCTTGTTACCGGCGAAGCTTGGGTGTTCTGGAATAGTGAGTGGCGGGAGGCAATTGGAGCTAACAACGAAAGATATATTTCTGTTAATGGTCGTAAGATCACTCTTAAAGATGCGCTTGATAAGCTTGGTCGAACTATAAGTCGTTAAAGTAGGACTTTTAACAGTTGGTTAGGTTCCGCTTCGCTTCACATTTTAACCAACAATTAAAAGCCTCTTAATGGGGCGTTGGTATGACTCCCCATGTCAACGTAAACCATAAAAATCTTTGCCTTTTTTCGAGCCATAATTTTTCTCTTTTCAAGTTGAGTGATTTAACGCATAGAATGAAGCAAGTAATTTCGTCGGTTATCATGCTGATATGACTACAGGCGTCCTGCCTTTCGCTTATCAGCTTGGCTGTTCAAAATTGTTCCTGACAATTTTGTCGTGGATTATTAACCTATTGGTTAACAGCGCCTACCTTACTTACACCAAAGTGACACCTAATTTCAGTCTATGCTCGTGGTTCAATAGCCGCTAGGCTATTGCCATCCTAACGCCCTCGGTGGTTGTGCCACACCCGATGCTTGACTCCATGCGCTAACTCAAAACTTTTTCTCATTTAATCTTTTCTCTTTTTCATGTTGTTGTCTTTATTTGCAACTCTCTTTTTGATTATGCCGGTACCCTTGAAATACGTGTACTTGGGTCAATAGGCACTAATATTACTTCTCGTGATATCGCCCAAATATAAGCGACCATTTCACGGGCAATGGCCGCAACAACTACATTACGATGCTTACCGCGTTGCATCAGACGCTGGTATCGTCGGCAAAGCCTTAGTTGGGCTTTCCAAGCAATATCAATAACGACCTTAGGCAGCGTTTCTTGCCGCTTTTGTAGCTCGGTTGACACGTTTGCGTTGTGTTTATAGGTTTGAGCTCCTTCAATGAGTAACCGTCTTGCACGGCCATTGCCACATTTAGTGATGCCGCCTTGTTTTCTGTTATCACCACTTGAGTTTTCTTTGGGGACTAACCCTAAGTAAGCCATGAGTTTTCTCGGGTGGTCAAAGCGTCTTAAGTCACCCAGCTCAGCAATCGTACCTACAGCAACTAAAAAACGAATACCTCGCATAGCCTGCAATGCTTGAACAACAGGGTAATACCGCCACTGCTTAGCTTGATGTGCGAGCTCATTGACTAAGCGTTCAACACGTTTAATGCGCTCAGTAATGGTTTGTATCATTTCTTGTAGCACAATTTGTTGGCTTGGATGCGGTAAAACTAACTCAGTTAGCCAACGTAAATGTTGATTTGACCAGTTATCTTTTACCTTGCAGTTAATGTTATTACGTAAGAACAAACCTTTAAGTTGGAATTTAGCATCTTTTAAGTCTTTCATAGCCGTTTCTCTTGCCCTTGATAAGTCACGTATCGCTTCGTCTTCAGGCTCAGGGACATAAATTGGGGTTAGCTCCTCGTCTTTAAGGAGTTTGGCCAATTTCATTGCATCGCGTTTATCGGTTTTGACTTTATCCCCTGGCTTTTTAGGGATAAGCGATGGTGCAACGACATAACAGCAATGACCTAAACTTGTCAGTAGTCGGTAAATCCAATAGCCACAGGGACCTGCTTCATAAACAAAATGCAATGTCGCATTGGGGTATTTAGATTGATATTGCCGAGCAAGTTTAGTGATTGCTGCTTTGGTTGTTTTAATTTTTCCTTGATGAACAGTTATTGCGCCACGTTGGTCTTCAATATGTGCTACTTCTGTAGATACTTTATGGGTATCTAAACCAATAAAAATTATGTTATGTTTATACATGCTAGCCTCCGCTTTAGTTCATTAGCAAACTAATTATGGCTCTGATTTTTAAAATTAACCCACGACATGGAGGCTAGCCTCGTGGGGAGTCATTATGTCTATAACGCATGGAGCGTGTCTTGGATTATTCGAGTTATTCAAATGAAGAACTTAGGGATTGTCTCGCTAATATTGATCGAGATAAATATCCTGAACGGACTTTATTAATTGAAACTGAATTAAATAAAGTAAATAGAAATACGGCTGAAGTTAAGCAAGCCGAAAATGAGGAACAAGAAAAATCAGAAGTTGAATTAATAAATTTATTTCTTCCTATTATTCTACTTTTCTTTGGTGTAGTTATTTTACTTACAACATATTTTGATTGGCAAAGTGGTGCCGCGACAGGCAAGCATACAACCTTGTTACGCTCTGAGAATTGGGAGAAATTTGATTTCTTAATTGGAGTTAGAATTTTATTAGGTTTTGGTTTTTTTAGCGGGGCAGCATATACATTTTTTAATAAAAATAAATTGCCACATAGCAAGGATTTTAGCGAAGAAAAACAAATTGAGTGTAAGCCAATAGATCACTCTCAGCAGTTAACTAAAATTTTCAAAGTATATTTCCCTTTGCTTTTTGTATTTAGTTTTATTTTCTATCAATATTATCGCTATAGTATCGATACAATCGAAATATATGTAGTTTCAAAAGATTCTGAATGGGTTGAACATTGTACTGATAACGGGTGCGTAGAATTCCTTAAGTTTACTATCAAAAGCAAAACTGAATCTTTTACAACGAGCGAAGAACTCTTTAACCAATTAGAACCTAAAAATACATATTTAGTTGGCACTAAGGGTTGGAATTCATTTGGAACAAATCGTAAACTAATTCAAGTATATTAGGTAATGCGTTATAACAAGCTGTTAAACAAGGACAAAAACAGTTGGTTTTGCTCCTGCGTCGCTAATTTTAACCAGCTATTTTTGTCCGCTTAAGTGGGCGTTAGCATTAAATATAGGTTCATTTTTTATGCCATTAACACAGAAAAAAAACATATCTTTAGTACTGGGGAGTGGCGGAGCAAGGGGCATGGCACATATTGGTGTAATTCGCTGGTTAGAAGAACATGATTATGTAATTTCTTCTATTTCTGGCTGCTCTATTGGCGCCTTAATCGGTGGGATATATGCTGCGGGTAAACTTCATGAGTTTGAACTATGGGTAAGAGCTATAACTAAAGTAGATATTGTAAATTTGCTAGATCTTTCTTGGAACAGTAGTGGGCTAGTAAAAGGCGATAAAATAATCAATACACTTACTGAAATAGTGGGTGATATAGCTATCGAAGACTTAGCAATTAAATATACAGCGGTCGCGGCTGACATTAAGAATGAGAAAGAAGTATGGATGAATTCCGGAAGGTTATTTGATGCCATTAGAGCGTCTATATCCCTGCCTCTATTTTTTACGCCTTACAATCACAACGGCACAAAATTGATAGATGGTGGTGTATTAAACCCAGTACCTATAGCACCAACTTTTGGTGATGCTACTGACATGACTGTTGCTGTAAACCTTGGTGGACCGGCTATTTCAATCAAAAAAGCTCAAGTAAAACTTAGGGAAAAGCCAGTTGCTTCAAAGTTTACTTCTAAAATAAGTGAATTTATCGGAAGCTTTAATCAACAGTCTCAAAATGATTTAAATGATAAATGGGGTGGCTATTATGTAGCTAACCAAGCATTTGATGCCATGCAAAGTACTATTTCAAGACAAAAGTTGGCTGCATACCCACCTGATGTGTTAATAGAAATAGCTCGTAATGCTTGTGGTACATTGGAATTTGATAAAGCTGATGAAATGATTAAACTAGGTTACTCATTGTGTGAAGAGCACTTTAGCGGAGAAAGATCACTTTATGAATTCTGAGATAGACTACGAAAACTACAATGTAGAAGAATTGGAAGATGTACTTAAACATATAGACAAAGACGCGTATCCAGAAAGAACCCAAAAAGTTCAAGAAGCATTACATAAAAGACTCGCTATAATGCCTGATCCTAATAAAAAACTACCAATTAATCCTAAATTAATTGGGGTGAAAGGAGTTGTCTACTCACCAAATCAGGCGGCTCTTGGAGCATTTGTTGGAGGCCCTTTTGCTTCGCTTTATTTCCTTAAAACTAACTTTGAAGTACTCGGAAGCGAAAAAAGCAAAAAAAACACTATAGCATTAGGCTGTATTATTATTTTTTTTATGCTTTTAATCTTGCCATTTTTACCTGATAACTTTCCAAATACGGTGATCCCAGTTTTGACGGTATCTATAACTAAAATATTAGTTGATAAATTACAGTTTACTAAAGAAGATATTGAAATATCTGAAGGGCTAAAATATCAGTCAAACTGGGGAGTTTTTTTCACAAGCATTATTTGCTTAGTTCTACTACTAATTACAGCATTTGTATTTATCTTGGTTATTGAAATGCTAGGCGTATTAGTTACTGCCTAGCAACAAGCTCTGAGCAGGACAGCGAGTAAAGTCGGGGAAGTTCTCGGTTCATTTATTGAAGCTAAGAATGCCGTTATTCAAGATATTATTGCATATAACAGTCAGGTTAGACCGCGGCCCTATTAAGGAAAATAAACATCCAAGAGTTCAGAGACAAGGTACTTGTTTGAATGCATATCTGTGGCCAAAATGAGTTGACTACAACACTCAAGCTTTATGGACAGTCACCTCTTTATCTCATTAATCGCTCACTTTACTCTTTGTAGAATTTATAGACTTAGGTAAAATGGCTTATTTCATATAAACATAGGTTTTTCATTGGAAATTTGGGTCGCATTTACCTTACTTGCCGCTTTTATGCAGGCAGTTCGTACCGCAGGTCAAAAAAAATTATCGGTTCATTTAAATGCGATGGCAACTACGGGAGTGCGTTATTTATATGCATTACCTTTTGCTGTGCTTTATTTAGTATTTTTATTAGATTATCGCCAACAATCCATTCCTGAACTGAATCCGCTCTTTCTACAATATGCTTTAATTGCTTGTGTCATGCAGATTATTGGTACTGCATGTTTAGTTGCTGCCTTTAAGTATAGAAATTTTGCCGTGGCGACTAGCTTGGCAAAAACTGAAGCAATTCAAGTGGCGATTGTTGGAGCGCTGGTTTTTTCCGTATCGATGAGTTTATTAGGCTGGATTTCAGTCATTATCGGTGTGGTGGGAGTTATTATTTTATCGAAAGTAAGGTTTACCGTTAAAGATCTCTTTCAAAATCCCGGTGCTGGCTTTGGATTAGCGTCGGGTTTGGCACTGGCGATAACAACCTTACTTATTCGTGAATCAAGCTTAGCATTAAATATTGATCTGATGGTGAGCGCGGCAGTGACGCTTGTTTTTATGATCACTGTACAATCGTTAATTTCGGTTATATATGTTTGGTTTCAAGATAAAAAACAGTTGGTGCTGATGTTTACGCATTGGCGTTTATGTTTATTTGTGGGGATTACTAGTGTGCTAGGGTCTATTGGCTGGTTTACCGGCGCAAGTTATCAAAATGCTGCCTATGTTAAAGCGTTAGGACAGGTAGAGTTCTTTATTACCTTATTTTTAACCTATCGTATTTTTAAAGAAAAAATTGCCGCAATGGAATATGTAGGGATGGCGTTAATTATTGCGAGTGTAGTTATTTTATTACTTTGGGCTTAATTTCCTTTGGCGGAGATAACATATTTGTTAAACTTGCCCCAATTAACAAATTTATATAAGTAAACTGGACAATTGATGAAAATTACAGATAACAAAGTCGTACAATTTCACTACAGATTAAAAGATGAAGCTGGTACAGAAATAGAAAATTCATATGAAAGTGAACCATTAGCTTATTTGCATGGCCATAAAAATATGATTGTTGGTGTTGAAAACGCACTAACAGACAAAACTGCCGGTGATAAATTTTCAGTGACCTTACAACCAGCAGAAGCTTATGGTGAACGTCAAGAAGATGCTGTTGAACGTGTACCTGTAAAACATTTGCAGGGTGCAACAAAATGGAAACCGGGTATGACAGCCATTGTTAATACTGAACAAGGACAGCGCCAAGTTACTGTGATTAAAGCGGGTCGCTTTATGGTTACGGTTGATATAAACCCACCTCTAGCAGGTAAAGTGTTAACTTTTGATTTAGAGGTTGTGGATGTTCGTGATGCAACGGACGAAGAAATTCAACATGGTCATGCCCACGGGGCAGGTGGACATCACCACTAAAGCTATTTAAGTTTAATGGAAAGGTCAGCTACGCTGGCCTTTTTTTATGTTTGCCATTTAGTCTTTAATTTGTTTTTAGGGGGATTACTTGCTAATTTTTAGATGATTGCTAATCTATTTACACACTAATAAAAAGAGAGTGCATATGAAACGTCAAAAGAAAAATAATATTAAAATAGCAAGCGTTGTCACACTAATAACCTTATCTGCCAATGTTTGGGCTGATACTCAAGTTATTCATGCAGGAACATTACTTACCATTCCAGGGGAAAGTCCTCTTTCAAAGCAAACATTAGTTGTAACCGATGGAAAAATATCACAGATTGAATCTGGTTTTATAAAACCTGAAAAAATAGCTAAAGATGCTGAATTTATTGATTTATCTTCAAGCTTTGTGATGCCGGGGTTAATGGATTTACATGTTCATTTACAGGGGGAATTAGGCCCTAACAATGACAGTGAAGCATTGAAAATGTCATCACAGTTAATGCAAATGCGCTCACAAATGTTTGCTATGCGTACTTTAAATGCTGGTTTTACAACCGTGCGCGATGTAGGGTCAAGTCCTCAAGAAATGTATGCGTTACGAGATGCTATTGATAATGGTTGGATACAAGGACCAACCATTATTGCGGCAGGTGGCGTAGGTATTACCGGTGGGCACGCTGATGTTAGTGGGGTAAGCCCTGAGTTAATGGCATTTCATGATGAAAGTAATAAAACTATTTGTAATGGCCCTTATGACTGTCGACGCGCAGCTCGTCATGCTATTAAGTACGGCGCAGATCTTATTAAAATCACATCAACAGGTGGGGTATTAACTGATCGTGCAACGGGCACTGGTCAACAAATGGAAATGGATGAGCTCAAAGAAGTCGTCTTGGCGGCAAAACGTATGGGTAGTAAAGTGGCCAGTCATGCTCATCAAGAAGATGGCATTATTGCCGCGCTACAAGCTGGTGTTGCAAGTATTGAACATGGCACTTATGCGGGGAAAGAATCTTACAAGTTATTCAAAAAAACGGGGGCTTACTTAGTGCCGACATTACTGGCAGGTGAAACTGTCTTGCAAATGGCGAAAAATACTAATGTACTTTCTGAATCACAAAAAGCAAAAGCGATAAAAGTAGGGACTGATATGAAAGGTAATTTTGCTAAAGCTTATAAAGCTGGGGTGAAAATTGCTTTTGGTACAGACAGTGGTGTTTCTAAACATGGTATTAATGCTCAAGAAGCGGTATTAATGTACAAAGCAGGAATGCCGGCGAATGAAGTAATTAAATCAGCGACCGTTAATGCCGCAGACTTAATAGATCGAAGTGATAGTTTAGGTACCCTAGAAGTGGGTAAAATGGCAGATATTATTGCGACAGATGCAAGTCCATTAGATAATATTGAAGAGCTACTTGATGTCGACTTTGTGATGAAGTCAGGCAAGGTTATTAAAATTTAATTAGCTTGCTTTCAGGGGAAACGGCTTAAGGTTACTAAGTCGTTTTCCCTTTGGTTTTTACATTATTGCACTAACATAAAGTCTTCGAGAAACCATGCTGCAAATTCATGGCGACCTTCAACATTTGCTTTACTATAAATAAGCGAGGCCTGCTGACGTACTGTTTTCTCTTTAGTATTACGATAACTGCTTATTTCTTTGAAACTTAACCCTTTTAGTAAAAGCATAGCCACTTCTTGTTCACTTTTGGTTAATTGCCATTGTTGAAATTGTGATTGAATAACTTCTGCGTATTGCATGCGCGCATTTTTCATTTCTTTCGAGACATTTTTTAATTGATTACTTGAAATAAGTAACTCATCTTTTAATTTTGCTAATCTAGCACTTTTTTCATACATATTTTTTATTAGAAAGATCGCGCCAATTGCGGAAATAAGGACGATGATACTTTCTGAAAAAATATGCCATATTGGTACACCTAATGAGATGTCAGTTAATACATCAAAAAAATTTAAAATCATTATCAAAACCAATATGGTTGTTATTAGCCGATCTTTCATTATTCTCTCTAATTATCAGTGTGTTAAAATGTCAACGGACAAATGTACCATAAGCCAAAAACTGACAAATGCCCGATGTGTTTTTCTTAGATATACGTACTATCAATGAACGATTTTATTCATTTTATTGATTCATTCACTATGTTAACTAAATTGGTCTTTATATTTATATCGACAGCTCAAACTATTTTTTTTTCCTTGTTTATATTATCACTTTTCCTTATTCATAATGCACGTGCGTTTGAACAGCCCTTACAAATACCTTTATCTAGTTTGGGTGATTTTCATATTGAATTTACCAAAATTGAATCAAGTGATTATCTTGAAAAACAAAGTGTCATAGGTCAGGTGACATATCTGACCGGGGAAAACTACTCGGTATTATTACCTTTTGATATCCAAAAAATAAGCTATACCCTTCACAATGGTAGTCAAGTGAATAAAGGTGACATTATTGCGAAAGTCGATGGTTATGATGTTCATCATTTTTTTGATGAGTACGAATCAGCTAAAGCTATATTTGAGGCATCTAAACACCATTATTTAACTAATAAACGTTACTTTAACAATAAAACGATAAAGAGTTCCGAGTGGTTAGATATTACTTCAAGTTATTTTTCCGCGAAATTAACATTAGAGCACTTTCATCATCAGTTGGCTTTTCTGCAGGTAAATGACAAAGATGAAGTGTTTTTTATTAGTCCTGAAAATGGCTTACTCAATTTAACTGATGTAACAAGTAGTAAATCTTCGGGTGATCTTGCGTTTGAAATTATTAACGAGAAGTCCATTAGGGTTAAAATTTCATTGCCTTTGACAACGAATAACCGACTTTCGCACTTTTTAGTTTCACCTTCATGTTCATTATCGTTAGGGCGTCAGGAATCATTGGCGGATAAATACCATTATACTTTATGGACTGTACCTGATGACGGCTGCCATTTTACTTTAGGTCAACGGGTTACTGTTACGCCTATTTACCATTTTAATGGTTATAAAATTCCTAAATCTGCTATTTTTGAGTTTAAGGATATTGATTATTTAGTGCTTAAAAACGGTGACACATTACAGTTAAACCCAATAACTATTATGAGGGGAGATCAAGCTTACGCTTATGTAACAAGTGAAAAAGCTATTGCTAGCCTTGAGGTTTTAACAAGCTCAGTAAGTGTTATACAAGGGATTCTTCTTGGTTTAGGAGCTGAGTAAATGTTGAATCTATTGATTAAATTTTCGCTTACTCAACGTATTTTTGTTTTTGTTTTATTATCAGTCTCATTATTTTTTGGGGCGAAAGCTTGGTTGAATATCCCAATAGATGCTTTTCCTGATATCTCACCAACACAAGTAAAAATCGTACTTAAGTTACCGGGTATGAACGCGGTTGAAATTGAATCTCAAGTGACGAGAGTGATTGAAACTGAGTTGCTTGGTATACCAGCGCAAGAAATGCTTCGTTCTACGACAAAATATTCAATTACAGATATTACGATCGACTTTAAAGAAGGGACAGACATCTATTGGGCTAGGCAACAAGTCACTGAACGTATACAAAATGTAATGCCGTCACTACCGAGTAACATTAGTGGAGGGATTGCCCCTATGAGTACTCCGCTAAGTGAAGTATTTATGTTTACGGTTGATAACCCAAATTTATCACTGAAAGATAAGCGAGATATTCTTGATTGGCAAATAAGACCCTTACTGAGAACCGTTGCAGGGGTTGCTGACGTAAATAGCTTAGGGGGGTTTGTTAAAACCTTTGAAATTAAACCTGATTTGTTGGCAATGCAAGTCTACAACTTGTCATTTTCACAAATAGAAAATGCAATCACACAATCTAATCAAAATGGCGGTGTTGGGCGTTTAATTAAAGGTAATGATGCTTTAATTCTCCGTACAGAGGGTAAGTTTACTAGTATCGACTCAATAAAAAACACTGTTATTAAAAGTACTGATAGCAAGGTGATTAAGTTGCAAGATATCGCCTCGATTAATATTGGTGCGTTAACCCGTTATGGGGCAGTAACAAAAGATGGCAGTGAAGCTACACAAGGTTTGATCATAGCATTAAAAAACAGTAATACCGCTCAAGTTATCCATGATGTGAAGATCAAAATGAAAGAAATTGAGGCTTCGTTGCCTCAAGGTACCAAGATCAATGTTTTCTATGATCGGTCAACGTTAATAGATACGGCAATTAATACCATTAGCAGTGCCCTTGCACAAGCAGTGTTCTTAGTGATTGTTTTATTAGCCATATTTTTAGGTGATATTCGATCATCATTAGTTGTTTCACTATCTTTACCTATGTCTGCACTACTTACTTTTATTTTAATGGATCAGTTTAGTTTATCCGCTAATTTAATGAGTTTAGGTGGTTTAGTGATTGCTATTGGTATGTTGGTAGATTCTTCAGTGGTTATTGTTGAAAATATTGTTAATCGTTTAGCTACTCATCAGCACTCACCGCGGTTACATGTGATTTATCGTGCTTGTAAAGAAGTCGCTACGCCAGTATTTTCAGGCACACTGATTATCATCATTGTATTTTCTCCTTTATTAACATTATCGGGGTTGGAAGGTAAATTATTTACCCCTGTGGCATTAACCATTGTTTTTGCAATGATAAGTGCCTTATTACTCTCACTAACTGCAATTCCTATTTTTGCTTCTTTATTATTAAAACAAGGAGCTACTACACAACCTAGGATAGTAGTTTTTTTGCAGAACCTTTATGAAAAAACATTAGTTGTAGCAATAAAGAAACCTAAGGTACTTATTATTATAGGCTTTGCTTTTCTCATCTTAAGTTTGGGGCTATTTCAACAATTAGGGAAGAGTTTCATGCCAGTATTAGATGAGGGGGACATTATTGTTCAACTGGAAAAGTCACCGAGTATTTCATTATCTGCTTCTATTGATATCGATAAACAAATTGAAAAAATACTCTTATCTCAAACGCCTGAAATAGTACAAATTGTTGCACGGACTGGTTCTGATGAGTTGGGACTTGATCCTATGGGCTTAAATGAAACCGATGTATTTATGGAGTTGGCCCCTAAAGATGATTGGCGTTTTGCCACTAAAGCAGAGTTGATTGATGATATTCGTCACACGTTAAAGGGCTTTCCTGGTATGAATATTGGTTTTACTCAACCAATACAAATGCGTGTATCTGAAATGCTAACAGGGGGAACAGGTGATATTTCCATTAAAATTATCGGCAATAATATCAGTACATTATCTGATATTGCTCAGCAGGTTGCTGATTTAGCAGAACAAACTAATGGTGGTACTGATATACAAATGGCAATTATAGAAGGTGGCAAGTTTGTTAATATTAAACTGATCCCAGAAATTGCCAGTCAATTTGATTTAACTATTGCAGAGTTTAGCCGTTATTTAACCTCTCAAATAGAAGGACTACCGATATCTTCATTACTTGAGGGTAATAAAACTATTCCTATTTTGTTTAAAGGGATTAAAGAAAGTTCATTACATTTATCTGACATTGGTTCGATAGACTCGCTTAAGTCACATTTAATTTTACTACCCAACAATACATTACTTCCTCTGGAGCAAATTGCACAAGTTAGCTTTCAAAGTGGTCCTTTACTTATTGAAAGAGAACAAGGAAATCGTTTTGCTTCAGTGAATGTTAATGTGACCAACCGCGATATTGTCGGTTATGTAGAGGAATTAAACGATAAAATTAAAAATACGGTTAAATTACCTAGCGGCTATACCATTTCGTTTGGTGGTGAGTTTGAAAGTCAGCAAAGAGCGACTAAAAATTTATTAGTACTTATTCCTATAGCCCTTGGATTGATATTTATTATTCTATTTACTACGTTTAACTCAGTGGCTAAATCAGGACTCATTATTGCTAATATCCCTTTTGCGTTAGTGGGCGGTATTATAGGGTTATATGTGAGCAATGAGTATCTGTCGGTTCCAGCTTCTGTGGGTTTCATTGCTTTATTGGGGGTAGCAGTACTGAATGGCATTGTAATGATCAGTTATTTTGAGCAAACCAAAATGTATACGACTGACCTTACCCATAGGGTGATTGATGGAGCTAAACGACGATTAAGACCTGTATTGATGACAGCTACAACAGCTATGTTCGGTTTACTTCCTTTAGTTTTTGCGTCAGGTCCTGGTGCTGAAATACAAAAACCTTTAGCGATTGTTGTTATTGGTGGATTAATTACCTCAACATTCACAACATTATATTTATTGCCTATTTTCTATTGCTGGTTGGAGAAAAAAAATGTCAAATGACGTTATTTTTACGTTAAATATGCCAAAAGACTTTCATGATGAGGTAATCGACTTATTAATGGAATTTCCTAATATATCAGGTTTTAATTTAAGACCAATGAGTGGTTATAGTAAAGAGCATAGTGGCTATGATATTGCCGAACAAGTAGAAGGTTATCGGGCTTTTTATCAAATTGAAGTGCTTATTTCAATGGCGGATCTAGTGGAATTAAAAGCTGTATTAGCACCAGTATGCCAACCAGCTAAGTTAAAGTATTGGCTTACACCTGTTTTGGCAAGCGGTCACTTTTAACCTATGGTTAATGATGATGATTATGTCATCGTCTAAATTTTATCACGCCGGTTGTTAAGGCGACACCTGTAAGCACGCATAAACAGCCACAGATCATCCATGTTGTAATAACTTCATCAAGGAATAGTGCCCCCCAAAATAAACCAAATGCGGGTATTAAGTAGGTTACAGAGATAGTTTTTGCAGGTCCAAGTGCTGCAATAAGTCTAAAGAATATAATATAAGCAACGCCAGTACAGATAATACCTAAAGTAATCACTGCTGCAAAAGCATTGGTACTAGGTACAGCGGAAGGTAAAAAGAATAAACTGATAGGCAACAAAAGCAGGGTTGCTGATATCTGGCTTCCTGCCGCGAGTGCTAAGGGCTTAATATCTGACAGATAGCGTTTGGTATAATTTGCTGAAATTCCATAACACAGTGCAGCTAATAGCACAGCCAAAGTAGGTAAGATAACCGCCTCGGCATTAACCATTAGTTTATCTAACATGAGAAAATAGACACCAATAAAGCCAATTAATAATCCGATAACAGCGCTAATACTGAGTTTGTCTTTTAACCAAATAAAAGCAACTATTGCTCCAAACATAGGTGTTGTTGCATTTAGCACGGATGTCATACCGGCAGAAAGGTATAAGGTTGCCCAACCAAATAGAACAAAGGGGACCGCGGTGTTAAGGCTACCAACAATGAAGATTTTAGGCCAATAGCCATTGAGGGCGCTTGTTTGTTTATGCCATATAAGCAGAGGATAGAGAAACAGACTCGCCACTAACGTTCTTAAGGCCATAAATAGTATAGGGCCGAATTCTGGACCTGCTATCTTCATAAATATAAATGAACCACCCCAAATAGAAGCAAGTAATGGAAATTCAAGTAAGGGTCTAGTTTGCAAGAGGATTTCCTTTAAGCTTTGTTTAAAATTGAGATCAGTTTGAGATTATATCAATCACTAGAATTTCGCTGGCGGAATTCAGACGCCACATAATATTAAAGTGATAAAGTAAAATGCCGTATATTTTCTCATCATCTGTTTGTTTTTTATAAGCAGGTCGGGGATCTTGGGCCAATACTTGGCTAATAAACGTGCGAAGATTTGGGTAGTCTAGTTGTTGCTTAAGTACGTTAGTTGCTTGCTCACTAAAATTAACTGTCAGTAATTGACTAGGAGCTTCATTGGCAAAGCCCGCTTGAGCAGAAGTAATAGCATCAGAGTATGGGATATAGGGTTTTATATCAAGTATTGGGGTTTGATCCAATAAATCTAATCCTGAAATATGCAGATTAACTTGTTGATTGTCATAGGTGATATTATCTAATTTTACTGCTGACATACCAATAGGATTTGGCCTAAAGGTGGAACGAGTGGCTAACACACCCATTTTTTTGTTACCACCTAACCTTGGTGGGCGTACTAAAGGCTTCCATCCTTGTGCTTGTGTGCCGTGAAAGACAAAAATAAGCCAAATATGGCTGAAGTCTGACAAACCTCTGAGCAATTCTTGATTATTGGCATCATTGATTAATGAAATAGAGCCATGTGCGGCACTAACTAAGCCTGGTTGTCGGGGGATGGCAAACTTTTCTTTATAGGGAGAGTTAACTATACCTATAGGATTAAAAGAAAATGAGGCTTGTTCATTTATCATGAGGTTTACGGTTGAGGTTGCGTGATATAGGCTTTTGCATAGCAAACTCTTGTCGCCACACATTGTTTGTTTGCTTCATTATTACTGATTAATGTGCAAGCGGTAAAAATTACCGCATTAGCATGAAGATTGTAGGCTTGTTTTCTTGCATCGGTTCTTGCTTCTACTTCATCAGGTACTTGGTAATGTGCTTTTTCTTGGCAAGCGGTGCCTTCAACTAAACCAATAAACTTATAAGGGGTTGTTAATTCGGTTTCGTCAGAAACAATTTTAATTTTACTTGCAGAGAAGTAGTTACGAAAATTATCAGGGTCAATATTACTACTAACGCTTATATTTTGAGAACAGGCCGATATTGCTAACAGGATGCTAGAAATCAACGAAAAGGTTTTTATCTCTTTACTAAACATAGGCTGTTACCTGAAAATATCGTGTTAAAGAAAGGCAATGATGATTTCATTGCCTATTTTTACTTTATGGTTACTGTTAAAAGACTATTTAACGCGCATACCTGGTTGTGCACCGTCGTCAGGATTTAATATCCATAAATCCTTACCACCAGGTCCAGCAGCTAATACCATACCTTCTGACATACCAAAACGCATTTTACGTGGCGCGAGGTTTGCAACCATAACAGTATGTTTACCAATTAGGTCTTCAGGTTGATAAGCAGATTTTATACCGGCAAATACTTGTCGTGTTTCACCACCAATATCTAATTCAAGTCTGAGTAATTTATCCGCTTTCTCTACATGTTCTGCATTTACAATTTTTGCAATGCGTAAATCAATTTTTGCAAAGTCATCAAATTGAATTTCTTCTGAAATAGGATCTGCAGCCAATGGATCCGCTAATGCGGCTGAATTATCTATTACTTTTTCAGCTTTTGCTTTTTTCTTCGATTTTTTATCTTCTTTTGCTGGTTCAGCATTACCCATACTTTCTTTTGAATCGTCAGTCATGGCATTGATTTTATCCATATCAACGCGTTGTAGTAGGGCTTTAAATTTATTTATTTTATGATCGGTTAATAAGGTTTTATGTCCTTCCCAAACAAGTTCATCGTTTAAAAATTCCGCCGTACTGTCTGCTAATTTAGGTAGTACAGGTTTCAAATAAATCATTAGGGTACGGAACATATTAATACCAAGTGAGCAAATATCTTGTACTTCTTGCTGCTTGGTTTCATCTTTAATTAACTGCCAAGGTTCTTTTATAGCAATGTATTCATTCACTTTATCAGCTAAGGCCATAATTTCACGCATGCCGCGACCAAAGTCACGAGATTCATAATGAGATGCAATACTATCTCCTGCGTTCATCACTTCATCAGCTAAGGCTTGGTTATCAATATTTGTAGATAACATGCCGTCAAAACGTTTAGTTATAAAACTTGCGCAACGTGAAGCAATGTTAACTACTTTACCTACTAGGTCAGAATTTACTCGCTGAGCAAAGTCTTCGAGGTTTAAGTCTAAATCATCAATTCGGTTGGTTAATTTAGCTGCATAGTAATAACGTAAATACTCAGGGTTTAAATGATTTAAATAAGTACGGCCTTTAATGAACGTACCTTTGGATTTAGACATTTTGGCGCCATTTACGGTAACAAAGCCATGAGCAAAAACAGACGTTGGTTTTCTATAACCAGCACCTTCAAGTACTGCTGGCCAGAAAAGGCTATGAAAATAAATAATATCTTTACCAATAAAATGGTAAAGCTCAGCGTCAGAATCTTCAGCCCAGAAACTGTCAAAATCAATACTGCTGTTTTTATTACACAGGTTTTTGAAACTGCCCATATAACCAATTGGGGCGTCTAACCAGACATAGAAAAACTTACCTGGCGCGTTAGGAATTTCAAAACCAAAATACGGAGCGTCGCGGCTAATATCCCACTGCTTTAAACCTTGTTCAAACCATTCTGATAGTTTGTTGGCCATTTCTTCTTGTAATGCACCACTGCGAATCCAGTCTTTCAACATACCTTCAAAGGCTGGTAAGTCAAAGAAATAATGCTCTGAATCTTTTAATATTGGCGTTGCACCTGAAACCACTGAGCGAGGATTAATCACTTCTGTAGGTGAATAAGTTGCACCACAGTTATCACAGCTATCGCCATTCTCATTTTCACTTTTACACTTAGGACAGGTACCTTTAATAAAGCGATCAGGCAAAAACATGCATTTTTCTGGATCATAAAGCTGAGAGATAGTACGGGTTTTAATATGACCTTTCGCGTTTAAACGATTATATATTTCTTCTGCAAACGCTTTGTTTTCGTCACTATGTGTTGAATGATAGTTATCGAAGCTGATTAAAAAGTCTTTAAAGTCGGCCATATGCTCTTCACGCACACCCGCAATCATGTCTTCAGGTGTTATCCCTAATTCTTGGGCTTTAAGCATTATTGGGGTACCGTGGGCATCGTCGGCACAAACAAAATAGGTTTCGTGACCACGCATTCGTTGAAAGCGAACCCAGATATCTGTTTGAATATGCTCTAATAAATGTCCTAAATGAATTGAACCATTGGCATAAGGGAGGGCACAGGTAACTAAGATTTTACGTTTATCTACTGGTTGCATATAAGTCTCTGACACTGACTAAAAAATAAGGTGGTAATTATGGAGGGAATGGTACAGAATTTGTCATTACTTTTCATTAATAATTGTTGTATTTTATCGACAATTAGCAATTTAACTCGATAACTTATGTTTTCTAAAATTTTTTCAAGTAAATCTCCTTCTGACGAACAAAGTAAAATTATCAATGAATTTTACCAAAAGTATCAAAGTGACATCTTCCCTAAGGGAATCGCTTCAGTTACTGAATTAACCAAGTTAAGCGTGAAAAAAGATAATATTGTGATGTCAATTTCTGTACCTTTTCCTTGTTTGGGGGAGCTTGCAGTCTTTGCAGAGCAACTATTAAATGAACAGGGCATTTCAGTCTTAATTGATCCTGAAATACAGATGTTAAAATTAAAGGAACACGATATTAGTGGTGTAACTAATATTATTGCTATTTCCTCCGGCAAAGGAGGGGTAGGTAAATCTACTACTGCTGTAAATATTGCTTATGCGCTTCAAGAAGAGGGCGCTAATGTTGGGATTTTAGATGCTGATATTTACGGGCCTTCTATACCTAAAATGTTAGGACTTGCTGGCCAACGGGTATCTTCTACCGACGGGAAAAAAATGCAGCCACTCGAGGCTAATGGTTTATCTGCAATGTCGATAGGCTTTTTAACCGACGAAGATGATGCAACTATTTGGCGTGGCCCTATGGCGAGTAGAGCTTTTGGTCAACTACTTAATGAAACTGCTTGGCCTGATTTGGACTATTTAATCGTTGATATGCCACCTGGCACTGGGGATATTCAATTAACCCTTGCTCAACAAGTCCCTGTTGCTGCAGCCATTGTTATCACTACTCCGCAAGATATCGCTTTAAATGATGCTGAAAAAGGGCTAACCATGTTCAATAAGGTTAAGGTGCCGGTACTTGGGATTATTGAAAATATGAGTTATCACATCTGTACTAACTGTGGTGAAAAAAGTCATTTATTTGGACGTGATGGCGGCGCAAAAATATCAGCTAAATTTAACTGTGAATTACTAGGACAATTACCTTTAGATATCAATATTTGTAATAGTGCCGATCAAGGAAATTCACTCGTACTCGAAAATAGCAGTAGCGAAATAGCTATTCAATACCGTAGAATAGCCGAAAAAATAGCTTCAGGGCTATTCCATAAGTATGATAAACGCAGTCCTTTAACCAGTGATATACTGATTAAAACCGTTGAATAAACGCTTTTATTTACTACTGCATTAGTAATATGACATAAGAAGAAAAACAATGAGATTGTGCGACAAAGACATTGAAAGCTTAATTGAACAAGGCAAAATTATTATAACGCCTCAGCCTGATAGCTCTATGATTTCAGGTGTAAGTGTTGATATTCGTTTAGGTAATGAATTTCGAGTCTTTCAAGATCATACAGCCGCGTATATTGACCTTAGTGGCCCGAAAGAAGAAATGCAAAAAGCCATGGATTCAGTGATGAGTGATGAAATATTCATCCCTGACGGTGAAGCCTTCTTCTTACACCCTGGCGAATTAGCACTTGCGGTTACTTATGAGTCGGTGACTTTACCCGATGATATTGTGGGCTGGTTAGATGGACGTTCATCACTAGCCCGTTTAGGTTTAATGGTGCATGTGACAGCGCATCGTATTGATCCCGGTTGGTCAGGACAAATTGTTTTAGAGTTTTATAATAGTGGGAAATTACCACTGGCACTGAGACCTAAAATGAAAATAGCTGCACTTAATTTTGAAACTATGTCGTCAAGTGCTTTACGTCCGTATAACAAAAGAGATGATGCTAAATATAAGGGACAAATGGGAGCTGTAGCTAGCCGCATAAGTCAAGACGACTCTTAAGCTCACTATTGTTCGTTAATTTTAGTATTGCACCATTAGTCACTTTTTCTATAAAGTGATTAATGGTGTTATTTTGAAAGACAAGATTATTACTTAGGTTTCAATAATCAGGTGTTTGATTTTATTTGGAATACCATCCCATTCTTTTGCATCAGCTGGGGGCGTTTTTACTTCAGTGATTCTTGGCCAAACTTTAACCAACTCAGCATTTAATTCAATAAATTCTTTTTGATCTTCAGGGACGTCATCTTCTTGGTAGATTGCATCTGCAGGACATTCGACGGGACACAAATCACAGTCAATACAATCATCGGGACTAATCGCTAGAAAGTTTGGTCCTTCAAAAAAGGCATCAGCAGGGCAAACAGCTACGCAGTCAGTATATTTACATTTTATACAATTGTCGGTAACTACAAAGGCCATATTTTACTCTTCTAATATAATAAATAAACAATGAAATCTAAGGGATCATACCTTGGAGTTATTCTAATTGAAATAATGAATTGATTTATCATCTCGGTATGTTCAGGTAAAATAGAAATATTGTTATTTTTATTACCCAATTTTTGGAATTTCCTTATATGTTGCGTTTAACAAACATTAAACTAGCGCTTGATCATCAACCTGAACAACTGCAACAAGCTATTTTAGATAAACTGGAAATCCAGTCTGAGCAATTAGTTGATTTTACGGTATTTAAACGTGGATATGATGCCCGTAAGAAAAGTAAAATAATACTTATTTATACCCTTGATGTTACTACCACGCTTGATAATGAGTTACTCGAAAAATTTGAAAGTGATACTCAAGTTAAAGTTAGTCCTGATATGACCTATAAGTTTGTTGCACAAGCTCCCAATGAATTAAAGCAACGACCTGTGGTGATTGGGTTTGGTCCTTGTGGATTATTTATTGGTTTAGTCTTAGCTCAAATGGGGTTTAAGCCTATTATTTTAGAGCGTGGAAAAGAAGTAAGAGAACGAACGAAAGATACGTTTAATTTTTGGCGTAAAAAAATTCTTAATACTGAGTCAAATGTACAATTTGGTGAAGGAGGCGCGGGAACGTTTTCTGATGGCAAACTTTATAGCCAAGTAAAAGATCCTAAACATTATAGTCGAAAAGTATTGCACGAATTTGTTGACGCAGGCGCACCGGAAGAAATTCTTTATGTAAGTAAACCGCATATTGGAACGTTTAAATTAGTGACAATGATCGAAAAAATGCGGGCTAAAATAATTGAACTTGGTGGTGAAATTCGTTTCGAGCAGCGTGTAACTGATATTCATATGTCTCAGGTTGAAGGGAGTGATGCTCAAGAAGTTACAGGGTTAACTTTAGCAACCGGTGAGGTGATCCACACTAATCATATTGCTTTAGCTATAGGGCATAGTGCGCGTGATACATTTAAAATGTTAGTTGAAAAAAATGTTTATGTGAAAGCAAAGCCTTTTTCTGTCGGTTTTAGAATTGAACATGAGCAATCAGTCATTGATGCTGCACGCTTTGGTAAGAATGCAGGTAACCCTATTTTAGGTGCCGCTGATTACAAGTTAGTTCATCATTGTAAAAATGGTCGCAGTGTTTATAGTTTTTGTATGTGTCCTGGTGGAACTGTAGTGGCAGCAGCTTCAGAAGAAGGTCGTTTAGTGACTAATGGTATGAGCCAATACTCTCGTCATGAACGTAACGCCAATAGTGCAATTGTTGTTGGCATTGAACCTAGTGACTTTACCTATGGTAGTGAGGACCCTGAAAATGAAGCTGAAAATGTACTTGCAGGTATTGATTTTCAACGACGTTTAGAAGAAAAAGCTTATAAATTAGGGGGCGAAAACTACGACGCTCCAGTGCAGTTAGTTGGCGATTTTCTTGCAGGAAGAAAAAGTGGTGAGCATGGTGAAGTAACCCCTTCGTATAAACCTGGGGTGAAATATTGCGATTTAAGTGAAACACTACCTAGCTATGCTATTGATGCTATTCGCGAAGCATTACCTGCTTTTGAAAAGAAAATAAACGGTTTTTCAATGAATGACGCGACGTTAACCGCTGTAGAAACAAGAACTTCATCTCCTATTCAAATAACGCGTGATAGAGAAACATTTGAAAGTGTAAATGTAAAAGGTTTGTACCCTGCAGGTGAAGGCGCTGGATATGCGGGCGGTATTTTATCTGCGGGTATTGATGGTATTAAAGTTGCCGAAGCGATGGCGCTTTCTTATTTACAGCAAATAGAACAGCAGTAGTTTTACCCCAGATGGACTGTTTATATAAATATGACGCGTTTTGTCATTAACTTAAAACATTAACCATATTGTGCAATTTGATGATTAAAATTTAATAGGTGAAATATGAAAAAATTAGTATCTCTGGGTTTTATTTTACTTCATGTAACTTTCTCCGTAGCGGCTTCTGACGGTTTGGTTAAATATAAAAGTCAGTACTCAGTCAAAGAAACGGCTGACCGTTTTGAACAGGTTATCAAGAGTAAGGGATTAACACTATTTGCAAGAATAGATCATCAGAAAAATGCTACTGGTGCCGAGCTTAAATTACGTCCGACAGAAGTGATTATTTTTGGTAACCCTAAAATTGGCACTCTTTTAATGCAATGTGAGCAGAATGTTGCCATTGATTTACCTCAAAAAGTATTAGTAAGCGAAGATGCCAATAATCAAGTGTGGTTATCTTATAATCAACCAAATTATTTAATGGAGCGTCATACCATTAAAGGTTGTGATAAAGTACTTCGTAAGATTTCTGGTGTTTTAAGCCAGTTATCCGAAGCAACGGTAGCCAAATAACTGTTGCTGACCTACCAATGTTCTTAGCTGATTTTTAGGTTATTCATATGATTAGAAAGGGTTAATCATAACTGCAGAATGACAAAAAAACATTAAAGAGCGCTTCTCTATTTTTGCTTTTATTTTTTCTTCTAAAAAACCTTGTACAAATCAATGGAAAGCAAAAATATGTAAATGATAAATAAGCAATAGCGCTTTGGTCATAAAATAAACCTAGGGTAGCGTTTTTTTTATTAAATCACGCAAACATCTCGGTGCTAACCATTGCAAAATAAAGGGAATTAGCCTATATTCCTTGCTCAAATAATTCTGCAAGTTCAAATGACTTGGGAATAAAAAGAAAAATTTTATCGTTTTAATTACAAAAATACATCATGCGACGCTTGGTATGCGCCGCCACTGACAAAGGAAATTTCATGCCTGTTATTACTCTCCCTGATGGTTCACAACGCTCTTTCGATAATGCTGTATCTGTAATGGATGTAGCGCTTGATATTGGCCCTGGTTTAGCGAAAGCGACTATTGCTGGCCGCGTTGATGGAAACCTTGTTGACGCTTGTGAATTAATTTCACAAGATGCGAAGTTACAATTGATTACCAGTAAAGACAGTGAAGGGCTTGAAATAATCCGTCACTCTTGCGCTCATTTATTAGGTCATGCTATTAAGCAACTTTACCCTAATGTTAAAATGGCTATCGGTCCAACGATTGAAAATGGCTTCTATTATGATGTTGATTTAGACGAGTCAATTACCGAAGACGATTTAGTTCGCCTTGAAAAACGCATGACAGAGTTAGCACGTACAGGCTATGAAGTTGTTAAGAAAACAGGTACTTGGCAAGACGCGTATGATGTATTTACTGAACGCGGTGAAACATATAAATTAGAAATTCTTGATCAGAATATCGAGAAAACAGATACACCTGCATTATATTATCATCAAGAATATATTGATATGTGTCGTGGACCGCACGTTCCTAGTATGCGCCATTGTCATCATTTTAAATTAATGAAAGTTGCTGGCGCCTATTGGCGTGGTAATTCTGACAACAAAATGTTGCAACGTATTTACGGCACAGCATGGGCAGATAAAAAACAATTAAAAGCATATATTGTTCGTTTAGCCGAAGCTGAAAAACGCGATCATCGTAAAATAGGTAAAACATTAGATTTATTTCATTGGCAAGAAGAAGCGCCAGGCATGGTGTTTTGGCATAATGATGGTTGGACAATTTACACAGAATTAGAAAAATTTGTACGTGAAAAACTTCATTCATATGATTATGACGAAGTGAAAGCACCTATGATGATGGATAGAAGTCTTTGGGAAAGATCGGGACACTGGGAAAAATATGCTGATGCCATGTTTACTACCGTTTCTGAAAAGCGTGAATACGCAATAAAACCAATGAACTGCCCAGGTCATGTACAAATATTTAACCAAGGGTTGAAATCGTACCGAGATTTACCTTTACGTATCGCTGAATTTGGTTGTTGTCATCGTAATGAACCGTCTGGATCTCTACATGGTTTAATGCGTGTACGTGGATTTACACAAGATGATGCTCATATTTTCTGTATGGAATCACAAGTTCAAGCTGAAGTAACCAAATGTATTGAAATGGTTTACGATATTTACGGGTCTTTTGGTTTCGAAGATGTAGTGGTTAAACTTTCTACACGCCCAGAAAATCGGATTGGCACTGATGAAATGTGGGATAAAGCCGAGGCTGGACTTGCTCAAGCGCTTACTGATAGTGACATTAAGTTTGAATACCTTCCTGGTGAAGGTGCGTTTTACGGACCTAAAATTGAATTTACTTTAATGGATTGTTTAGGTAGAGCGTGGCAATGTGGTACAGTACAACTAGATTTTGCTTTACCTGAGCGTTTAGGCGCTACTTATGTTGGTGAAGATAACGAACGTTATACTCCTGTAATGATTCATAGAGCTATTTTAGGTTCACTTGAACGTTTTATTGGTATTTTAATTGAAGAGTACACAGGGAAATTTCCAACTTGGTTATCACCAATTCAGGCCATGGTAATGAATATTACCGATAAACAAGGCGAATATTGTAAAAAAGTTGTTAAAAAACTAAAAGAAAATGGATTTAGAGCAAAACTAGACTTGAGAAATGAGAAGATAGGCTTTAAAATCCGCGAGCACACATTAAAGCGTATTCCATATTTGTTAGTTGTAGGTGACAAAGAAATGGAAAATGGCGAAATTTCAATTCGCACACGCGGTGGTGAAGATTTAGGTAAAATGTCTGTTGACGACTTTATCGCACAATTAAGCGAAGAGGTTAGCTCACGTAGCTAGGCTTTTGTTAAGTTAACGGGTATTAGTAATTTTAGTTCTTTGGAGGAACAGACTATTAAGAATGGTCAAAAAGGCGGTCAATCTGAGCCCGCACATCGTTTAAATGAGTTAATCACTGGTATTCCAGGTAATGAAGTACGTTTAATTAAGTTTGACGGCGAACCTGGTGGTGTAGTGTCATTAGATGAAGCCATGAACCAAGCAGAGGAAGCTGGTGTTGATCTTGTAGAGATTAGCCCAACAGCTAAACCACCTGTTTGTCGTGTCATGGATTACGGCAAGTTTCTTTACGAGAAAAGTAAAGAACAGAAAGAACAACGCAAAAAGCAAAAACAAATACAGGTTAAGGAAATTAAATTCCGTCCTGGTACAGATGAAGGCGATTATCAAGTGAAATTACGTAGCTTGAAACGCTTTTTAGAGGATGGCGATAAAGTTAAAGTTACTTTACGCTTCCGTGGTCGCGAAATGGCCCACCAAGAACTCGGTTTAGAGCTTTTGACTCGTGTTAAAAACGATTTAGAAGAACTAACAGTAGTTGAGTTTTTCCCTCGTAGAGCGGAAGGGCGTCAAATGGTGATGGTTTTAGCACCAAAAAAATAATCAATAACTGGTATATGCAAGTAGTTAACAACTTAGGTTGTTAACTCACCATTATTGTTTTTAACCGGTAATTTTAGGCTTGAAAGTAAAATCACTTTTTTAAAGATGATTTTCGCCTAAATTGCTAAATTTCAATGGCAACACTTTATTAATTTATTAGTTAAGTGTGAATGTGGAGTAATATTCAATGCCTAAAATGAAAACTAACAAAGGTGCTGCAAAGCGCTTTAAACCGACAGCGTCGGGCTACAAATTTAAACAAGCTGGTCTTCGTCATATTTTGACTAAGCGCCGTACTAAAGTTAAGCGTCATCTTCGTGCTAAATGCATGATCGCCGCATCTGACATTAAGTCAGTTAAAAAACTTTTACGTCACGGTTAATAGGAGAGATATAAAATGGCAAGAGTAAAACGCGGTGTTGTAGCACGCGCACGTCATAAAAAAGTTCTAAAGCAAGCTAAAGGTTACTACGGTGCCCGTAGTCGCGTTTATCGCGTTGCTTTTCAAGCTGTAACTAAAGCTGGCCAATATGCTTATCGTGACCGTCGTCAACGTAAGCGTCAATTCCGTCAACTTTGGATTGCTCGTATAAATGCGGCAGCTCGTCAAAATGGTTTATCTTACAGCCGTTTCATTAATGGTCTTAAAAAGGCTTCTATTGAAATCGATCGTAAGATCCTAGCTGATATCGCAGTATATGATAAAGCAGCTTTCTCTGTATTAGTTGAAAAAGCGCAAGCTTCTTTAGCATAATTGAGATGACCGATTAAGAAAAGGACGCTTAGGCGTCCTTTTCTGCTTTAATTTTTAGCTAAAATTATTTACCAATAAATAATGTTAGTTAAACATTAAATATAATTAGAGAGTAAAATTTATGGATCATGCAGATAAAGTACTTGCAGTAAATAATGACCTGCCTATTCGTACAGATAAACCTGTTCATAGTGGTAAAGTTCGTTCTGTTTATTGGTTGACTGAAGCGGATAGTCGTCGATTAATTCAAGAGAATGGCTATGATGTGCCAACTGACACACCGTTAGCTATCATGGTAATTAGTGATCGTATTTCTGCATTTGATTGTATTTGGCAAGGTGAAGGTGGCATGCGAGGTGTTCCAGGTAAGGGAGCTGCTTTAAACGCTATTTCTAACCATTGGTTTCAATTATTCAAAGACAAAGGTTTGGCTGATAGCCATATTTTAGATATTCCTCATCCATTTGTATGGATAGTGCAAAAAGCACAACCGGTAATGATTGAAGCGATCTGTCGTCAATATATTACAGGTTCTATGTGGCGTGCTTATGTTAAAGGTGAAAGAGATTTCTGTGGTATTGAATTACCAGAAGGGCTTAGCAAAGATAGTAAACTTCCTAACTTATTGCAGACGCCTTCAACTAAGGGCATCTTAGAAGGTATTCCAGGGGTTCCTGCCGTTGATGATGTAAATATAACCCGTAAAAATATTGAAGATAATTTTCAGGCGTTTAATTTTAAGTCTAAAGACGATATTGCTTTATATGAAAAATTACTTGAAGAAGGCTTTGATGTGATTTCTGATGCGTTAGCCAAACTTGATCAAATATTTGTTGATACAAAATTTGAGTTTGGTTACGTTAAAGATAAAGCGGGTAATGATAAACTGATCTATATGGATGAAGTTGGAACACCTGACTCATCACGTATTTGGGATGGTGAACAATACCGTAATGGTAAAGTGGTTGAAAATTCCAAAGAAGGTTTCCGTCAATTATTACTTAATCATTTTCCTGATCCGGATATCTTGTTAAATAAAGATCGCATGGATGAGCGAGATGCCTTAGCGAAGAACAATGAATTGCCAACAGAAGTATTAATGCAAGTTTCTAAAACCTATACGGATATTGCAGAAAAAATCACAGGTAAAACGATTGTTTTAAGCGAAAATCCTAAAGCTGAAATTATTGAAATACTAAAACAAAAATATCAATTGATTGATTAGTTGATAGCAGTAAACCTACCGACTTATCAAGTTGTAAAACCCCGCAAAAGCGGGGTTTTTATTAATTAGCCTTCAAATAATAAAACTAATCTGCCTTAACTCAACATAATTCATTAAAAACCGGTGTTTACCCCTACTTTTTAGTCTATTTTTTGTGTAAAATCATTGTCCATTTTTATTGATAGATAAGTCTACCCAAAGCGTTTACATAAACGGCCGCTTCAGAGGAAATCATGAATTTAGACGATATAATTTTGCAGGCAGAAAAAGACATTGCTACTGCAACCGATCCTGCTGAGCTTGATCAAGTTCGCATTAATTATTTAGGTAAAAAAGGTTTGTTCACTGAACAAATGAAAGGCTTAAGCCAATTACCTAAGGAAGAGAAACCTAAAGCAGGGCAAGTTATTAATATTGCTAAGCAACAGGTGCAAAAATTATTAACTGAACGTGGCGAGTTACTACGCGCAGAAATAATTAAGCAAAAGTTAGCTGCTGAGTCTATTGATGTAACTCTTCCTGGACGTACTAGCGAGATTGGTGGTATTCACCCAGTTACTCGTACGATTGAACGTATTGAAAGCTTTTTTGGTGGTTTAGGCTTTTCTGTTAAAGAAGGTCCTGAAGTTGAAGATGATTTTCATAACTTTGATGCCCTCAATATTCCAGAACATCATCCTGCGCGACAAGATCATGATACTTTCTATTTTAATCCTAAATTAGTATTGCGTACGCAAACGTCTGGTGTACAAATTCGCACCATGGAAAAAGAGCAGCCACCGTTGAGAATTATTTCTCCGGGGAAAGTTTATCGTAACGATTATGATCAAACTCATACGCCTATGTTCCACCAAGTAGAAGGCTTAATGGTCGATAAAGATGTGAGCTTTACGCATTTAAAAGGCATTTTGCATGATTTTTTGCATCATTTCTTTGAAGAAGAAGTTGAAATACGCTTCCGTCCATCTTACTTCCCATTTACTGAACCTTCAGCTGAAGTTGATATTATGGGTAAAAATGGTAAGTGGCTTGAAGTACTCGGTTGCGGCATGGTGCACCCGAATGTATTGAAATCGGCAGGAATAGATCCTGAAATATACACAGGCTTTGCCTTTGGTATGGGCGTTGAGCGTTTAACAATGCTTCGCTATGGTGTGAATGACTTACGTGCATTCTTTGAAAACGATCTTCGTTTCTTAAAACAGTTCAAGTAGGAAAGCCAATAATGAAATTTAGTGAATCATGGTTAAGAGAGTGGGTTAATCCTGCTATATCTTCAGATGAGTTAGCTCATCAAATTACAATGGCTGGTTTAGAAGTTGATGCGGTAGAACCTGTAGCGGGTGAATTTACAGGTGTATTAATTGGGGAAGTTGTTGAATGTGGTCCTCATCCTGATGCCGATAAATTACAAGTAACAAAAATTAATTTAGGACCAGATTTCAATGATGGTGAGTTAGTTGATATTGTTTGTGGTGCTAAAAACTGTCGTTTAGGCTTAAAAGTAGCTGTTGCCACTGTTGGTGCTATTTTACCTGGTAACTTTAAAATTAAAAAAGCCAAGCTTCGTGGTGTAGCGTCAAATGGAATGTTATGTAGCGAATCAGAGATTGGTTTAAGTGATAGTTCTGACGGTATTATGGAGTTGGCGCAAGATGCTCCATTAGGTCAGTGTGTCCGTGAATATTTAGACTTAAATGACGTTACTATTGATGTTGATTTAACGGCGAATCGCGGTGATTGTTTAGGTCTTAAAGGGCTTGCTCGTGAAGTTGGCGTATTAAATAGCTTGGCGGTTACTGAACCACTAATTACACCTGTTGTTCCTAGTATTGACGATACGCTTGATATTAGCCTTACTGCTGGTGAAGCTTGCCCAAGATACTTGGGACGTGTGATCAAAAATATTAATGTGGCTGCTCAAACCCCTTTGTGGATGGTTGAAAAGCTTCGTCGTTGTGGTACTCGTGCTATTGATCCTGTAGTTGACGTTACTAACTATGTACTTCTTGAGCAAGGTCACCCAATGCACGCTTTTGATTTGTCAAAAATTGAAAGTGGTATTAATGTGCGTTATGCCAATGAGAATGAAAAACTCGTTTTACTCGATGAAAATGAAGTCACACTTTCTCCTGAAACTTTAGTGATAGCCGAAAGTGGCGATCAAGGTAAAGCATTAGCTATGGCAGGAATCTTTGGAGGCTTAAATTCAGGTGTTAGTAGCGAGACTAAAGACATCTTTTTAGAAAGTGCTTTTTTCGCACCTTTAGCTATTTTAGGTAAAGCGCGTAAATATGGCTTACATACTGACGCCTCACATCGTTATGAACGTGGTGTTGATCCTCAATTACAACGTGATGCTATGGAACGTGCGACACAATTATTACTTGAGATAGTTGGCGGCGAAGCAGGTCCTATCGTTGAAGCAGTCAACGAGCAGTCTTTACCACAACCGAGAGTTGTTTCACTTCGACGTGAAAAATTAGATACGCGTATTGGTTATCACATTGAAGATAGCAAAGTAGATGACATATTAACTCGCCTTGGTTTTGAAGTGAGCTTTGATACGAATGAATGGACAGTAACCGTTCCTGCATATCGTTTTGATATTTCAATTGAAGTTGATTTGATTGAGGAAGTTGCTCGAATATTTGGTTATAACAACATCCCTAATGTATCGCCTAAAGCGACATTAACGATGAAAGAAGAGAAAGAAGCCAAATTACCATTAAGTAAAATGCGTCAAACTTTAGTTAATCGTGGTTATCAAGAAGCGATCACTTATAGTTTTGTGGATCCTAAGGTACAAGCTTTAATTCACCCTGGACAAGAGGTGATGACTTTACCACATCCTATTTCATCAGAAATGTCTGAAATGCGAGTGAGTTTATGGACAGGCTTATTGCAGTCTGTGCTATATAATCAAAATCGTCAGCAGTCACGTGTACGCTTATTTGAAACAGGTTTACGATTTATACCCGATAACACAGTAGAAAATGGTGTACGCCAAGAAACATTGTTGTCAGGCGTTATCAGTGGTTCACGAGAAGATGAACATTGGTCAATGGAAAAAGTTGCAGCTGATTTTTATGATATTAAAGCCGATGTAGAAGCTTTATTATCTTTAACCGCAGATGAATCTTCTTTTGAATTTTCAGCAAGCGAAATATCAGCTCTTCATCCAGGACAAACTGCTGCAATTCATAGAAATGGCAACTTAGTTGGTTATGTTGGTAGCTTACATCCTGAATTGGAACGTAAATTAGGTTTAAATGGTCGAACATTAATTTTTGAACTATTATTGTCTGAAATTTCAACAAGAAAAATCCCTGAAGCCAGTGATATATCTCGCTTCCCATCGAATAGACGTGACATCGCTGTAGTTGTTGAAGATAAAATAGATGCAAAAAAAGTGTTACAACTCATTGAAAAGGTTGGCGGAAATTTTCTAATTGATCTAAACTTGTTCGATGTATACACGGGTAACGGTATCGAACCAGGCTTTAAGAGTTTAGCAATAGCAATGATATTGCAAGATAATGAAAAAACACTTGAAGAAAAAGACATTACAGATGTAGTAAATCGGGTAGTCGATACATTAAAAGATGAACTAAATGCATCACTGAGGGATTAAGCAATGGCGCTAACCAAAGCAGAAGTAGCAGAACATTTATTTGAAAAAGTCGGGCTAAGTAAGCGTGACGCAAAAGATATGGTTGAATTGTTTTTTGAAGAGATTCGCGAAACGTTAGAAAGTGGAGAGCAAGTTAAGCTTTCTGGTTTTGGTAACTTTGATCTTCGTGAAAAAAGCGAGCGTCCAGGTCGTAACCCTAAAACAGGTGAAGATATTCCAATTTCAGCCCGTAAAGTTGTGACCTTTAGACCAGGTCAGAAACTTAAAAGCCGAGTGGAAGACGCAAATAGCTAAGGTTAACGCCAGTCATTTAATGTTAGTTATACGATAAGTTAACTAGACACTTAGTGGTTAATTGCAGATTGAAAGCACATGAATTTATTCTTGTGCTTTTTTTATTGCTTTTGACAACAGCCAAGACTGCCTTTTAATGATTTTTTTACCGCCAAGATACGAAATTTTAAGTAGCGTTGATAGTAATAAGCTCAAAATAAACCCTGTAATAAGCGCATTGATTTCAAGGGGAATTGCGGGTACAAAATTACGTAGCGTTTCAACCGCTTTATCAAAATCGAGCTCAGTAATAAAATAATAAATTCTCCGTAAGTAATTCGCATCTTCTAATTGAAATAGTTGTTGCTGATACGTATGTACACTCTCAATATTATTGGTTATTACTGATGAAATCTGCTTAATGGCTATGTCACTATTATTTTGAAAGGCGGCGACTAGTTGTTCAATATTGCCTTGATATTGTAAGTCAGCTATAGATTGATATTGATTAAGAAAGGTTTTAGCTTCATTTAAATGCCCTGAAAGATGCTGACGGTAAGCATTAATAAAAGCTGGTAGTTGTATGCCTAATAAAAACATTAGGGTAAATAACACGTTATCGATTAGCTGTACCAAGAATTTAAGCATTTACATCATGTCTCATATTTAAATGATAAGGAAAATATTTAATTTTTAATCAGGTCATTTACTAAATATTAGCACGAGTTAATTTCAATATAGTGCTAATATAGCATTTATTTATCTTTATTATTGAGGCAGTTTTGCGCCGAAATTCCTATCCAGAACGCGATGTTGAAAAAATTGATTGGCGTGTGTTATCAACATTGCTACCTTATTTATTTGAATTCAAAGCGCGAATAATCTTAGCGTTATCATGTTTGGTATTAACGAAAATTGCCAGTGTCTATTTACCTTTTGTCATTAAAAATATTGTCGATACCTTAGATAAGCAAATAGAGCAAAATATATTATTAGTGCCATTTGCTTTAGTGGCGACTTACGGGGTGATACGTTTATCTATTGTGATGTTGGCCGAAATTCGCGATACCCTATTTGGTCGTGTTACGGAGAGAGCCATTAGACGAATAGGGTTAAAAGTTTTTCGTCATCTTCATGAACTTGACTTAGACTTTCACCTCGACCGACAAACCGGCGGTTTATCTCGTGATATTGATCGGGGTACTTCAGGTATCAGTTTTTTAATGCGTTTTATGGTTTTTAATATTGTACCTACGCTGTTAGAAATAGTGATGGTAATAGGAATTCTTTGGTATAACTATGGGATCTGGTTCGCATTAATCACGGCTGTTTCCATTGCTGTTTACATTTCCTTTTCTATTTACGCTACTGAATGGCGCACCGGTTACATTAGAGCCGCTAATAAGGCTGACTCTTCTAGTAATACTCGCGCAATTGACAGTTTACTCAACTATGAAACAGTTAAGTATTTTTCTAATGAAGAATATGAAGCGCAAGCTTATGATCAACAATTGTCAGATTGGGAAAAAGCAAAGATACAAAATCGACTATCACTTTTTGCTTTAAATGGCGGGCAAGCATTAATTATTTCATTATCAATCACTGCGATGCTTGCATTAGCTGCCTATCAAGTGACTTATCAAAGAATGACCATCGGTGACTTTGTTTTAATTAACGCTTTTATGATGCAATTATTTATTCCGTTAAATTTTCTGGGTTTTGTCTATCGTGAAATAAAAGGCTCATTAGCTAATATTGAACATATGTTTTCATTAATGGCAAGACAGCCAAAAGTGGTCGATCAACCTAATGCGAAAGCTATTACTATTAAAGATGCTGTCATTGAATTTAAACACGTTTCTTTTGGTTACAATGACAAACGTAAAATTCTACAAAATGTCTCGTTTACTGTAGGTAAAGGAGAAAAAGTCGCTATAGTTGGAGAAAGTGGTTCGGGTAAATCAACTATTGTGAAACTATTATTTCGTTTCTACGATTGTGACCAAGGGGCTATTTTAATAGACCAACAGGATATTCGTTTAGCACAACAGGCAAGTGTTCGTCGTCATATTGGTATTGTGCCACAAGATACTGTGCTTTTTAATGACACTATCATTGAAAATGTGAAGTACGGTAATCCTCAAGCGACATCTGATGCGGTGAGTCATGCGATAAAACTTGCACATTTGGCGCCTTTTATTGCTTCGTTACCCGATAAAGAAAATACTATTGTTGGTGAAAGAGGTTTAAAGCTTTCCGGAGGTGAAAAGCAACGAGTAGCAATTGCGAGAACTATTTTAAAGTCACCTGAAATTCTAGTTTTCGATGAAGCGACATCTTCATTAGATAGTCATTCTGAGCAAGCGATTCTAAATGCGATTAAAGAAGTTGCTGAAGGGCACTCTAGTCTTGTTATTGCACATAGATTATCAACGATTGTTGATGCGGATAAGATTATTGTTTTACATCAAGGTGAAGTGGTAGAGCAGGGAAGTCATCAGTCGTTATTAGCACTTAAAGGTCGCTACTTTACTATGTGGCAATTACAACAGTCGAATCATTAACGCTATGAAAAACGAAATCATAATATCCAAAGATCATGAACGAGCTATTACAGAAACAACTGCGTGGGTCGCACAAGTTATTGTTGGGTTTAATTTTTGCCCTTTTGCCAAAAAAGAATTAGTTAATAATACGATCTATTACTATGTATCAAGTGAGAAAAAAATTAAAAAAGCACTAATTGAATTTGTTCAACAGTGCTTATATTTACATTCACATCCTGAAATAGAAACCAGTTTACTTATCTATACTGACGGTTTTTCAGATTTTCAACGATATCTAGAACTTGTTGATTATTGTAATGAAGCACTCATAGATGAAGGTTATGAGGGGGTATTCCAAATAGCCAGCTTCCATCCTTTATATTGTTTCGATGGTGAAGATTACGATGATGCCGCTAATTACACAAATCGATCACCTTACCCTACTATTCACCTTATTCGAGAGGAAAGTATGGCTAAAGTGTTATCGGTTTATAAAGAACCAGAAAACATTCCAGAGGATAATATAACGCTTGCTCGTGAAAAAGGGTCGCAGTTCTTTGAAAAGATATTGAGAAATTTATCAAAGGAATAGCTTAGCGATTAACTGAAAGGGGTAATAAAGGTGATCTATTGTGGTTATCTGGGATGCTATATATAACATAATGGTTTTTTATTAGGTATAATAAACGGTCTGTTTGATAAAAAATGAATAAAGAGGTTGCTTGAGCTCGTGGAAAAAGATGCTGTAATACAAGTCGGTGGTGACTTAGAAGAGTCGTTAAAAGGGAATTATAAAATTAATGTTAAGGCTGTCATTAGTGAAGCCTGGGCGTTAACGCTACAATCACGTGTTTCAATTAATCTTGGTGTTCTTTTTTGTTTGTTTTTATCTGGTGCTATCTTTTTTACCGTGGCTAGTTACTTTGGTGATATAAAAATGGTACTTGAGAATCCCCAAGCTAACTTTGCTGTTAATATTTTAGTAACTTTGCTGGTTTCACCTTTTCTCGTTGCAATTGAGATGATGGGGGTGTTTCATGCCGTAGGTATTAAAAGCCGACCGAAAGCGCTCTTTGCTTTTCTAAAACAAGGTAGCTTAGTTGCCGTATGTGCATTGCTTTCTTCTATCTTAATCTCATTGGGATTAAGTTTATTTGTTTTTCCAGGTTTGTATTTATTAGTTGCTTTATCATTAGTGCTACCTTTAGTTGTGGAAAAGCGCTTTTCTCCGTTTAAAGCGATCACAATTTCTTTAAAGGTTACTCGTTTTCAATGGTTACCGATTTTTACCGTATATGCGCTCTTGTTTTTAGGGTTAGTACTTTCTTTTATCCCATTAATTATACTTGCTAGTAGCTCTTTCCAGCTTATCGGTGGAGTGTTGTTCTTCTTCGCACTGAGCTATTTAACCCCAATGTTTTATAATGTTAAAGGTATTTTATACCGAGAAATCTTTGGGATGAAACTTGCTATAAAATCTGGGGAGAATATTGCTCAAGACGATATTTTCACAGCATAAAGCAGCGGATAAATTTTACATGTCTAAATACCGCATTGTACTAATTGTACTACTGAATCTTATTTTTCTTTATTCTTTGCTTTACCCTTTTATTTATCAAGATATGAAAAAGGGTAGAGAAGATGAGAGTGAACAAGTTCCCGAAGTTGTTATTGAGCAACCTTTGCATAACGTAAATTTACCCGACTTTGGTGCTATTAAAAATGTAAAAGTTAAAAAGCGAAAGTTTTTTGATTTTATACAGCCGGCCGTCATTAAAGAAAACAATCATATATTGACGTTAAGAAAGCGATTATTGCTCATTAATACTAAGCAGGCAAATGCTGAAGAATTAACAACACAAGATTTAGATTTTATCAAACATCTGAGTAAGGAATATAAAGTAAAAGCCAAAACGCCTAATAAGCAATTAAAGGCTTTATTATTAAAAGTGGATGTTATCCCTAATGCATTAGTTTTAGTACAAGCAGCAAATGAATCTGCTTGGGGAACGTCGCGTTTTGCTCGTATTGGTTTAAATTTCTTTGGTATTTGGTGTTTCGATGAAGGTTGCGGCATGGTACCAAATAAACGAAACGAAGGTGCTGATCACGAAGTGGCGGCATATAGTTCTGTGCGACAAGCGGTTAAACGATATTTATATAATATCAATACCAATAGTGCTTATAGTGTATTTCGTGCTATCAGGAAGCAATTAAGAGAATATAATCAACCGCTTTACCCTGAAGTATTAGCTACAGGTCTATTACCTTATTCTGAGCGTGGTAGCGAATATGTTGAAGAGATTACAGATATGATTCGCCATAATAAACGCTATTTTTATCCTAAAGAGGGGCAATAGCTCCTCATTATTTGAACACCTTCATTATTATTTTTCTATAGTTTAAACTCTTTTCTTATTTGATTATTAATATCTTCAATGACGTTTACGCTAATGATATTGAATAGGAAAAGGGATGTTCTATCATGGTGATACAGTGTCACCAATATATAACTCCGCCTTACCTCTAATGTACGCTTCTATTATTTCTAATGACAATACATTTAGTTTTGCCTAATCGAGCGCATATGCTTAATTTTTCTATTTCTTGACTGCTCAGTAATGGGTTACATAAAACAATAACAGAACAGTTACCTTTAGATAGTGCATGCTCGATATTTGAGATAACAACGTTTACTTTATTGGCATTAACTTTTAAGACATTTGCGGTATTTATTTCACCTTGCTTGCTTAGTTGAGCTAAAGGTTGTTCATCAGGGTTAATCATTAATATCCATTTGTGGTTGGTATTATATTGACGACATATTTCACCATAATGCTGGGATAGAGCCTGATCATTATCAATATCTATAATGGTTAATTTATCATCTTCTAATGTTTGCAAATGATATTGTTCGTTACTTTTATTGTTTAAGATGTTGTTTTTTATGTTGAAAGTAATCATTTTTTTAAAACCTTATAAACACTGTATGGATGTACAGTATATGATAATTAAATGATGATCAAGACATTTATTGATTTTTTAATGTATTTTTATTAACCATTAAACTGTTGGGTTTTTAAACAATGAAAAAGATGGTGATCAAGGTTAAGGCAGTAACTAAGGTTATAATAGGTAATTGTGCGTATAGGGGGGCGCGCAGGGAGAAGCCCTAATTTTGTGTTACAACATTCAGGCAATTGAGTGTTTAACAAGTGATAGCGTTGATACTGATTGGATTATTTAATGTTAATGACAAAGAACTAAAACAAGTATTTAAACTGTACGTTTATGCTGAATTAAAATGTAAGAAATGGGGGTAAGCTATTGTTGATTAATGGCCAATTTTGCTGAGTTCATTAATGCGATTTTGGGTCGCATTTATATAACACTTTTTATAAGCAGAGGCTGCGGTAATGTTGGGTGACAAATGTAAATACTGCCATCGACAGTTATTTTCTCGATAAGTAATAAAATTACGTTGCGAACGATTAAACATTTCTAAAGATGCTTTGCGACCGGTTTTGAGGGCAAACTCTTCTAGAATAAAGGTTTGGTTATTGATCCAAGTTTGCAGTTCTCTATCGACAGATTCTTTTACCTGATCTAGGCACATAGAAAGTGTTTTTGGTGTTTTAAATTTACTTTCACAAGCTTTGACTGTCTTCTCCATTTTCGCGTGAGCAGATACCGAATAGACAGTCATTGAAATCACAATAAGGGCAGGTGTTATCCACTTATTCATGCAGGTAAGACTTTTTTGTAAGGTTTAACAATAACGTTGGCATATACGCCAGCATCCATATAAGGATCTTCATCAGCCCATTGCTGGGCATCTGTTAGTGAGTTGAACTCTGCGATCACAACAGAGCCAGTAAACCCTGCTTCACCTGGTGTTTCACTATCAATAGCTGGACAAGGCCCTGCAACTAAGAGTCTTCCTTGGGATTGTAATTCACTTAAACGTGCTAAATGTTTCTCTCTTACCGACATCCTTTTTTCAAGGCTATCAGCAACATCCTGACTAAAAATTACGTAAAACATTGTTGCTCACTCTATTCTGATTTATTTTCTATATTGGTAGTAATCGCTTCACTACTGTCTTCTTCTTTAGGTAAGTATTTATAAAGTACAGCAATTGATCCAATGGCAAAAACAAACGTTAGTCCCATTAAACCAAATACTTTAAAATTTACCCATGTTTCTAGAGGGAAATTATAAGCGATATAAATATTGAGTACACTACAAACTAAAAAGAAAAGCGCCCAAGCAATATTAAGCTTTGTCCAAATTGCTTCAGGTAAGGTTAATCCTTCAGACATCATTTGTTTAATCAAATTTTTCTTAAAAACAAAATGGCTAACAATTAGTGCGATAGCAAATAAGGCATTAATAATAGTTACTTTCCATTTTAAAAAAGCATCATCATGAAAAAAGATGGTGAGACCACCAAACACAAGTATTAAGCCAAAAAAGATAAGGTTTCGTTTTGGAATAGGCTTTTTTTGAATTAAATAATAGCTAATTTGTATCGCAGAGGTCACGATCAAAGAGCCTGTTGCCCAATAAATATCAGCAAACTTATAAAAAATAAAAAAAACAATAAGAGGTATATATTCAAAAATTGCGTGCATAGATACTACAAAATAGTCATTACATAGGTATGATTCTATCGAAAGCGCTACTGAGATCCAAATGTTATCGAGGATAAAATCGATATACTTATTAATATAACGACTTTATCCTTATTTTCTAAGAAGATATTAAGCGTTTTTATTGTAACCAAATGGGTCATCAATTGAGTAAGAGGGCTCAGTAAACCATTTGGGGCCGTCTTCAGTCATATAAAAATGATCTTCAAGTCGAATACCAAATTCATCTGGAATTACTAGCATAGGCTCATTAGAAAAACACATGCCTTTAGTTAAGAGCGTTTGATCACTTCTGACTAAATATGGCCACTCATGGATATCTAGACCAATACCATGACCAGTGCGGTGAGGACAACCAGGTGTTTCATAATCAGGACCCATACCACAGCTTGCTAGGTAATTACGTGCAGCTATATCAACTTCACCGCAAGGGCGACCTATTTGAGCAGCATCAAATGCCGCTTTTTGAGCCATTTTTTCGACTTGCCACATTGACCGCTGACGCTCATTCGCGTTACCAAAAACATAAGTGCGAGTGATATCAGAATTATAACCTTCCACTTGGCAGCCGGTATCAATTAGTACAATATCATTTTCATCGAGGTCTTTAGGTGCTTTAACGCCATGAGGAAAAGAAGAGTCTTTACCAAACAACACAATACAAAAATATGAACCACTTGGGGCTCCTACTTTAATATGTGCTTGATTGATGAAGTCAGTAACTTCTTTAGTAGAAATACCCACACGTAAAATTTTAGCTACTGCTTTGTGCACAACTAATGTCATATCTTTCGCGGTTTGAAGTAATGCTATTTCATGTGCTGTTTTTTCACTTCTACAACCGGCTGTGACTGGCTTAGCATCGACTAATGCCATATTGTTAACGGCTTGTGCTATACCATTTGAAATAAAAAATGCACTTGCTTCATCTATTGCCAAATTACCCGAGGTAATACCCATTCCAGTTAAAATATTTGCACAACGTTCGTAAGGGCTTTCATGTTCTTGCCAACCGTGTACTTTACCTTTGATGGTCATATATTGATTCAAGGTATTTATTTCAAAGAAAGGTGCTATATATTCAATGTCGCCTTCGGCAGGTAAAATAGCACCAACCATACGTTCACTGGCATACCATGAGGTGCCAGTAAAATAGTAGAGGTTAGTTCCTGCATTTAAATACATGGCATCAATACCATGTGATTTCATTAGCTGTTGCGCTTTAATTATTCGAAACTTATATTCTTGTTCACTGATTTTTACGACATTCGTTGTCATATTTTCTAATTTAGCTAATTCGATTTCAGCTGTAGAGCCACCAACACCTATTGTCATATTACATCTCATTTATTTGCTAGAATTTTCTAATTTTAAAATAATTGATATATATTGTATACAATTTAGTGGGTGAACCGTTTGATTTTTTCAAAGATAAATCTAGCAACTGTCCATTTTGTGTAATAAATATCAAAAAGGTATCAATTAGATTTGGTATTAAAGGTCATTTAACGTTAAGTTTAATAGAGTCTTCTTTATTTAGGATAGATAAAAGCTATTCAAAGGTAACTGTTAGTTATATGACAAAACATAGTAATGATAGTCGTCAAAATTCTGCACACTTATGTTTTTTAGTGGTAGAGGATAATCGGGTTAATCAAGCTATCGCGGTGGGTGTTTTAAAAAACATTGCTTCGGTTGTCGATATTGCGGGTAATGGCGTTGAGGCATTAACTTTATTGAGTACGCAACACGATAGTCGGTATGATGTTATTTTTATGGATTGTCAAATGCCTGAATTAGATGGCTATGACACTACATTAGCTATTCGTGCCGGTAAGGCTGGCAAGCACTATTGTGATATTCCTATTATTGCCATGACAAGTAATGATTCCAATGAAGACGCAGAAAAATGTCTTCATGTGGGAATGAATGGCTATATGACTAAACCTATTAATATTTCTGTTATCAATGAGCTACTAGCAGTACATTTACCTCAAAACCGTCAATCAATCGATATGTTAGATGCACTATCAAACGTCCAATCTGAGCCATTAAATGAAGAAAGTCTTAAGCAAACTACTCTCTGGAATAAAGCGGCTTTATACCAAAGAGTAAGTCATAACGAAAAACTCGCGGCTTCACTAATTGACATGTTTTTAGAGGACGCTCCATTACTACATGGTGAGTTATTGAAGGCTATAGCACAAAAAAACCTTAAAGATATTGCATTTTATGCGCATAAATTTTTAGGTATTTGCGGTAATATAGGTGGAGAAGTAATGTATGACAATTTGAAAGTTATTGAAAAATTGGCAAAACAAGGGGATTTAGATACTATTGAACAAGTAACAGTAGATCTAAAAAATAATTTTAATCAATTACTTATGAAATTATCGGAATTTTGTCTATAATTAGACCGTCCGTTAAGCTGATATAAAATGAAGGGTTTGAGTGAGTAAAAATAACACCATTTTAGTTGTTGATGATGCTAAAGATATATTAATGTTGCTTGAGTTTGATCTGATAGAAGCTGGCTATAAAGTAGTGACAGCTAACGGCGGAGAGCAAGCGCTTGATATATTAAATCAACAACGTATTGATCTTGTATTGCTAGACCTACAGATGCCTACAGTAACAGGCTTAGACGTTTTATCTTATATCACCAGCATGGAAATATCACCGCCAGTTATCATGTTATCTTCGTCTGATGATGAAAATGATGTAGTGAAAACATTAGACATAGGTGCTGAGGATTATGTGACTAAGCCTTATATTGCTAAGGTTTTACTTGCACGTATACGTAATGCCTTACGATTAAAAGAAAAAACTCAAAAATTAGAATCCTTACTCAGAACAGATAGCTTAACTCGGGTTAATAACCGCATTGGTTATGAAGAACTCGCCGCTAAATGTATAAGCCACGCGAAACGCAATAAGCATCAAATTGCTGTCACTATGCTAGATATAGATCATTTTAAAAATGTTAATGATACATACGGTCATGAGGCAGGTGATAAAGTATTGGTGGCTTTTGCTGAGCTATTGACTTCATGCTTTCGGGATTATGATGTTATTGGCAGGATTGGTGGAGAAGAATTTGCTGTTTGTATGCCAAATATTAGTGCTAAATCAGCTTTTGATGCCTGTGAACGATTCCGGGTAGCCTTATCTCAATTGAAAATTGCTATTAATAAAGACGAAAGTACCACAATATCAATTACGGTTAGTCTTGGTTTAACCTTGTCTAAGACTCTCGACATGAAGCTTGATGATTTAATGCGTGATGCCGATAAACTTATGTATCAAGCTAAAGCTGATGGTCGAAATAGAACCATGATTGAGCCAAGTTTGCTAAATAATAATAACGATAAAAGTGAAACTACTTCGCAGGAGACACCCAACGTGGAAGCCAAGCAAGAAAATAATGACTTAATGGAAAAATATCCAGGTATTGAATATGAGATTGGTGTCAGCAATGTGCTTGGTGATGAAAGTTTATTTGAAGAAATATTAGTCATGTTTTATCAAGATCATCATCAGGATAAAACCAAAATAGCTCAGGCGATCAATGATAATGATTTACTTACTCTTAAATCGTTAAGCCACACCCTAAAAGGTGTTGCTTGCTCTATTGGTGCTATGGAACTTTTTGAACATACAAAAGCCCTTGATCTAGCGGCTAATGAACAAAAAACCCAAGAATTTGAATATTTATTTAAACCGGTGGCATTAGCTTTAGATAAAGTGGTTAGCGGTATTAAAGAAAAGTTATCTGAAAAAGTTTAACACAATTGTAAGCTAGCTAAATAACCAACGAATTATTCGATGGTTATTTTAAGGTGAGTCGTTGGTACACAGCAACAGGGAAGTATTTCGTTTTCACTAACATAGGCTAAAGGCTCTCCATTAGGGTACATAACTTGGCCTTTGTTGAGTGTGACTCGGCAGGCACCGCAAAATCCATCACGACAATGATAATGAACCTCGATTTCATTACTTTCTAAGCAATTTAACAATGTTTTGTCAGTTGCTGAGAATGAAACCTGCTTGTTATTGACAGAAATTTCATACTCTACAGAGGGTATTTGAGCGGTTGATTTATTATTAGCTTGTCCCATAATTAACTTCTATGTAATACAACAAACTAATAATAAATAAGTGGACATGGTTTTTTATAAGTCAAAATCATCAAAATCGTCACTCGACACAGATGAGTCTACTTGACCCACTAAGTAACTTGAAATTTCAGATTCTTGAGGTGCAACTTGCACATTATCACTGACTAAATAAGAGTTCATCCATGGTAGTGGATTACTTTTTATATCAAATGGAGCGTCATAACCAATCGCAGTGATACGTTGATTACAAATGTATTCAATGTATTGATTAAGAATTTGTGCGTTTAAACCTATCATTGAACCATCTTTAAATAAGTACTGCGCCCATTCTTTTTCTTGTTCAACCACATCGAGAAATATTTGCAGACCTTCATCACGTAATTGGAGTGCAATTTCTTTCATCTCAGGATCATCTTTCCCTGATAACCAATTATTCAAAATGTGCTGAGTACCTGTTAAATGAAGCGCTTCATCACGGGCGATAAGTTTAATGATCTTGGCATTACCTTCAAGTAATTCACGTTCAGCAAAGGCGAATGAACAAGCAAAACTTACATAAAAGCGTACAGCTTCCAGTGCATTTACAGAGCAAATAGCAAGATATAAACGTTCTTTTAACTTACGTTCACTCACTTCAACTGTTTTCCCTTCAACCTCATATGTACCTTGACCTTGAGATTGCAGTAGTTGTGTTGTTAAAATCACTTCATCAAAGTATTTGGCAATACTTGAAGCACGTTTCAAAATAGCAGGATTGACGACGATATCATCAAAAACAGTACTAGGATCAGTAAATAAGTTTCTTAAAATATGGGTATATGAACGAGAGTGAATCGTTTCACTAAATGCCCATGTTTCTACCCATGTTTCAACTTCAGGTAAAGAGACCAAAGGTAGTAAAACAGCATTAACAGAACGGGCAGCCATACTATCTAACAATGTTTGGTATTTTAAGTTTGAAATAAAGATATGCTGCTCTGAGGCGGTTAATCCTTGCCAATCAGAACGATCTTTAGACACATCAATTTCTTCAGGACGCCAGAAGAAAGAAAGTTGTTTTTCAATGAGTTTCTCAAAGGCAACAAATCGTTGTTGATCATAACGGGCAACATTAACACTATTCCCCATAAACATTGGTTCTAACAATGCATTATTTGGGTTTTGGTTAAATGTAGTATAAGTCATTTATTACTCCTTGAAACACCAGTTTATTCCATAGGTTGGTGAATCATAAAAACAGATTGTTATTATTGTAGGGAAAAAGTCGCAATCTGATTAAGATTGCGACTATGTGTTGGTGTTAAATTTTACAAGCGCCGCCTGCACAGTCATCATCTTCTTGCTCAATATGACCATCCGCTGCACCATCACGGGTATTATGATAATACAGGGTTTTTATACCTAACTTATAAGCCGTTAAGATATCTTTTAAAATTTGTTTTACAGGTACTTTCCCACCATCATATTTAGCTGGATCGTAATTAGTATTAGCTGAAATTGTTTGGTCAACAAACTTTTGCATGATACCAACAAGCTGTAAATAACCTTCGTTGCTCGGAATGTTCCAAAGCAATTCATAGTTTTGTTTTAATCTATCGTACTCAGGCACTACTTGTTTCAATACGCCATCTTTACTTGCTTTAACGCTGATTAATCCTCGAGGAGGCTCAATACCGTTAGTTGCATTTGATATTTGAGAAGACGTTTCAGAAGGCATTAGCGCTGATACGGTTGAGTTTCTCACACCGTATTTTTTAATACTTTCACGTAAGCCTTCCCAATTAAGGTGTAAAGGTTCATTGGTGATATTGTCAATGTCATGTTTGTAAGTATCAATAGGTAAAATACCTTGAGATAACCGAGTTTCATTAAATTTAGGACAAGCACCTTGCTCTTTTGCTAATTTATTAGAGGCTTTCAGTAAGTAATATTGAATAGCTTCAAAGGTTCTATGGGTCAAATTATTCGCACTACCATTTGAGTAGAACACACCATTTTTAGCAAGATAGTATGCGTAGTTAATGACGCCTATACCTAAAGTTCTTCGTCCCATGGTGGCATTACGAGCTGCTGGAACAGGGTAGTCTTGGTAATCTAATAAATTATCTAATGCACGAATAGCTAAATCTGCGAGACCTTCTAATTCATCTAAGCTGTTAATTGCACCTAAGTTAAATGCTGACAAAGTACATAAAGCAATTTCACCGTTAGGATCGTTAACATCTTCCATTGGTTTAGTTGGCAAGGCAATTTCTAAGCAAAGATTACTTTGTCTGATAGGAGCAATCGTTGGGATAAATGGGCTATGCGTATTACAGTGATCAACATTTTGTAGATATATGCGACCTGTACTTGCACGCTCTTGTGCAAATAAAGTAAATAATTCAATGGCTTTTATCCGTTTTTTACGGATATTTTCATCGGCTTCATATTGTAAATAAAGCTGCTCAAACTTGTCTTGGTCTTCAAAGAAAGCATCGTATAAACCAGGAACATCACTTGGACTAAATAAAGTGATTGATTCACCTTTAATCAAGCGTTGGTACATAACTTTATTAAATTGAACCCCATAATCTAGATGGCGAACACGGTTCTCTTCAACACCGCGGTTATTTTTCAATACTAATAAACTTTCTACTTCTAAATGCCATAAAGGGTAGAAAAGGGTTGCTGCACCACCTCTAACTCCCCCTTGAGAACAACTTTTTACAGCCGTTTGGAAGTGTTTATAAAAAGGAATACAGCCGGTATGAAAAGCTTCACCATTGCGAATTGTACTACCTAATGCACGGATACGACCTGCATTGATACCAATACCTGCTCGTTGAGAAACATATTTAACAATAGAGCTAGAGGTTGCATTAATAGAATCAAGACTGTCGCCACATTCAATTAAAACGCAAGATGAAAATTGTCTAGTAGGTGTACGAACACCAGCCATAATAGGTGTAGGTAATGAAATTTTGAAAGTTGATATTGCATTATAAAAACCTTCAACATAAGTCATACGTGTTTCTGGTGGATATTTGGCAAATAAACAAGCCGCCACTAATAAATACAAAAATTGGGCACTTTCATAAATTTCACCAGTAACACGGTTTTGAACTAAATATTTCCCTTCGAGCTGCTTAACTGCCGCGTAACTAAAAGTGAGGTCACGGTTATGATCTAAAAATTGCTCCATTTGCTCAAACTCAGCTTGAGTATAATCTTGCAATAGGTGTTGATCATATTTGCCGGTATTGACCATTTTGACTACGTGCGGATATAAAGCAGGTGGTTCATACTGACCAAAAGCTTTTTTACGCAAATGAAAAATGGCTAAACGAGCAGAAAGAAATTGGTAGTCTGGTGTTTCTTCTGAAATAAGATCAGCCGAAGCTTTTATAATAGTTTCATGAATATCTTCGGTTTTAATACCGTCATAAAATTGTATATGAGATTTTAATTCAACTTGAGAAACCGATACGTTATCTAGGCCTTCAGCAGCCCATGTAATAACTTTATGAATTTTTTCTAAATCGATGAGTTCTTTTTCGCCGTTACGCTTGGTTACAAAAAGATTGCTATTCATGAAGATCCTGTAAATCTAGTTATTATTTTAGTTGTCCAGACGGATGATTATTCCCTAAATATGTTGATTGGCCAATAAATCACCAAACACTACATCTAGGGCTTAATACAAATTATGATCACAAGATAATGAGGTTTGGCTCTTATTGCAAGGGCTAAAATAGTTTAAATTATTATCAATTTTGCATATATAAAAGCGGGGTTAGTAACAACTAACTGAGTACCGCTTTTTTATTTTGATTTTATAAAAACGCAATGCTTTTTTTAGGATTATTTTTGCAATAAATTTTTTTTAAAAATATTTTCTATTCTTTTTTTGCCATTTACGAGCGGTAGTTTTTATTTTTATTTTAAATCAATAGGTTAATGTTTTTTGTGTAATAAAGATGCAGCTTGGCTATTTAATCAGCGCTTTAATTTTAAGCGGAGTTTTACAACTAAAATCACTTAACCAAGTAACACATTCCTCAGGAGTTTAAATATAATTTTACTCAGTAGTAAATTTATTACTAAGTACACTATTATTTATAATTCATGTTTTAGTATTTATACATAAAAAAGGGGGCGGAGCGCCCCCTTTGAATATTAAAGAATACTTATCTTAGAATCTTGGTGCTCTACGTCTATGTTTACTAACACACTCAACTTTTCCATAACGGAATCTTGTGTATTGGCAGACATTAACTATTTTCTCGTCAAAAGTCATTGCAGACCCTCTTCTAAAAATAATGGTTTATAAAACATAGGTGTCCATATAATTTTAAGATACATATTGTAATTAGTTACAATAATCTACTATAGTAGACCTGTATCATTTGTGTGATATGTTCAGCCTTTTGTTTCTGCAAATGTTGAATTATGAGTCTCGGTAGCTGGAACTACCGAGACTCAACTCTATCCTAGAAGATTCAACGTCTAATCCTTAAGACCCTTTAATTAACACAACATACAACATCTAGTATGTTGGTTAACACATGATCACAAGATAATGAGGTTTGGCTCTTATTGCAAGGGGTAAAAGAGTTTGAATTATTATCAATTTTGCATATATAAAAATGAGGTTAGTAACGACTAACTGAGTACCGCTTTTTTATTTTGATTTTATAAAAGCGCAATGCTTTTTTTAGGGTTATTTTTGCAATAAATGTTTTTTTTGTGTAATAAAGATGCAGCTTGGCTATTTAATCAGCGCTTTAATTTTGAGCGGAGTTTTACAACTAAAATCACTTAACCAAGTAACACATTCCTCAGGATTTTTAATATATCCCCATTGTGCAATTATTGTTGTCATGTCAGCGGCATTACCTGCTTCGATATCGCGAGGTGCATCTCCTACATAAAGTGTATGTTTAGGGTCAACATTCATTTGCTGACAAGCATGAAATAGCGGGGCAGGATCAGGCTTTCTTTTAGTTAAGGTATCGCCGCCGACAATTGTCTGGCAATGTTTGAACTCAGGAAAGTGTGGTAGCAAGAGTAATGTTAAATATTCGGGTTTGTTTGTCACTATCCCCCAAGGAATATTCTGTTGCTCTAAATGTTGTATTAATTCTGCTACTTCTGGGTATAAACAAGTATGAACTGCAATATTTTGCTCATAGTAAGATAAAAATTCATCACGTAATTGTTCGAAGTTTAATGAATCTAGCTTTTCTTTAAAGCCGAGGGTTAATAAACCTTTTGCTCCATCAGAAGCAACGGGACGATAAGCAGAACGTTCTACTAGAGGTAAATGATGCTTAGCTAATAAATAGTTAAGTGTCTCTCCTAGGTCATTAGCGGTATCAAGTAATGTACCATCTAAATCAAATAAAACGGCTTGAGTCGAAAACGGTTGTTTCATGGTTAGACCTTTTGGCAACATAAAATATAATTTACATCTAAATTATCATTAAGTTTATGATTCTCAGTGACAGGGTTATAATGTAAACCTGCTGCATCAATACACTTTAAGTCATTTTGTTCTGCCCAAGCAATTAATTGAGATGGGCGAATGAATTTTTCGTGATCATGGGTTCCATCGGGGACAATTTTAAGCACTTTTTCAGCGGCCAGAATAGCTAGTAAATAAGACTTCATTGTTTTATTGAGAGTGGAAAAAAAGACATAACCGCCAGGTTTTACCATCTCTGAACACGCTTTAATTATTGATGCGGGATCTGGTACATGCTCTAGCATTTCCATACAGGTTACTACATCAATACTTTCTGGATTTTCTTGGGCAAATTGTTCAGCGGGAATTTTTTGATAATTGATGGTTAGGCCGGTTTCTAGTGCATGAAGTTTTGCTACATTTAATGGTTCATCACCTAAATCGATACCAGTAACTTTAGCCCCTAGTTTGGCTAAACTTTCTGCTAAAATTCCTCCACCACAACCCACATCAACGATATTGACATCAAATAAGTCACCTAAGTGCTGAATAATAAATTGGCGGCGAATCGGGTTAATTTGATGAAGTGGTTTAAAGTCACCAGCTAAATCCCACCACTGATGAGCAACTTTTTCAAACTTAGCGATTTCTTCTGGGTTAACATTAATTGATTGTGACATACGTATTGTTCTTTAGGCGAAACTAAAATTGAGCAAGATTCTAAACGATTATAAATTCCTAGCAAGTACTAATATTTCCGCAAAGGCTCTATTTATGTATATTCTATTCCACTTTTTACACTGGTTTGACCTTATGTTTTAATTAAATTAGATTATACAAATGTCCAAACTAAATTCAGAGAATAAAATGAAAACAATTGCTGAGCAATTATCAACGTATAAAAGTGTTCATTTAAATAAAAATAATGTTAAAACTCACTTTGTTGGCGTGCCTTTAATTATTTGGTCTGTAGCTTTGTTGTTAACCTCGTTTTCATTTGAGATTTCGTTCAACTCACAATCGTATCATTTTACCTTAACTGCCGTGCTTGCTGCAGTCATCTTAATGTATTACTTAATGTTATCTTTGCCGTTAGCTTTAGTGGCACTGCCTTTGATTGGAGGGCTAGTTTATAGCGCTATTATTCTGATGGATGTTGAATATAAAGTGTGGATTGCTATTGGTGTTTTTGTTATCGGTTGGGGCATTCAATTTATTGGGCATGCTTATGAAAAAGCAAAACCTGCATTTTTGGATGATTTGAATCAGTTAGCAATTGGCCCACTATTTTTGATAGCGGAAGTTTATTTTTACTTTGGCTTTGACCAAACATTGAATGATGAAGTGACAAAGAAGGCTATTGCCAAACGAAAAGCGTTTAATAAACTCACGTAAATTTGTAATGGCATTTCTATTTTTAATCGCATTTGTTTAGCCTGGAATAGCAAGGTGATTAATTAATGTTCAATTGTCTTTTTGTGACCAAAATAAAATAATTGAGATTAATTTATATGCAACATAAACAAATACTTAGTCTTAGTTGGCCAGAAGGGCAATTTTCACTTGAAAAGAAGACGTAACCAGCGCAAAATGTCAGGTCATAAAGAGTAGGGCATCGATGCGGTTTTGTGTTAGCATAGCTGCCTTATTAACAATAATAATTTCAAAATTTATATTAGGGATACCGCCGTTTTATGACTGATCTGGCAAAAGAGATACTTCCTGTCAATATTGAGGATGAGCTGAAAAGTTCCTACTTAGATTATGCTATGAGTGTAATCGTAGGGCGAGCATTACCAGATGTTCGTGATGGATTAAAACCTGTACATCGTCGTGTTTTATTTGCGATGAATGTATTAGGTAATGATTATAATAAACCTTATAAAAAGTCAGCCCGTGTGGTTGGTGATGTAATAGGTAAATATCATCCACATGGTGATACTGCAGTTTACGATACTATTGTTCGTATGGCTCAGCCTTTTTCATTACGATACATGCTAGTTGATGGACAAGGTAACTTTGGTTCTGTTGATGGTGATTCTGCAGCAGCAATGCGTTATACCGAAATTCGTATGGCAAAAATATCGCATTCAATTCTTGCTGACCTTGATAAAGAAACGGTAGATTTTGTACCTAACTATGATGGTACCGAACACATTCCAGCGGTTATGCCTACTCGTATCCCTAACTTATTAGTAAATGGGACTTCAGGTATTGCTGTTGGTATGGCTACTAATATACCCCCTCATAATTTAACTGAAGTGATCAACGGTTGTTTAGCTTATATTGAAAATAACGACATAACGATTGATGAGTTAATTGATTATATTCCTGGTCCTGATTTTCCTACTGCCGGTATTATTAGTGGTAGAGCCGGCATTCAAGAAGCATATAAAACAGGTCGCGGAAAAATAAAAATTCGTGCACGTGCTGAAATTGAAGTTGACGAAAAATCGGGTAAAGAAACCATTATTGTTCATGAACTTCCTTACCAAGTTAACAAAGCACGCTTAATCGAAAAAATGGCTGAGCTTGTTAAAGAAAAACGCCTTGAAGGTATTTCGGCATTACGCGATGAGTCTGATAAAGACGGCATGCGTATGGTTGTTGAAATTAAACGTGGCGAAGTGGGCGAAGTTGTATTAAATAACTTATACAAATTAACACAAATGCAAGTGTCATTTGGTTTAAATATGGTGGCTTTAACTAACGGCCAACCTAAATTATTTAATATTAAAGAAATGCTTGAAGCGTTTGTGCTTCATCGTCGTGAAGTTGTAACACGTCGAACTATCTTTGAATTACGTAAAGCGCGCGAACGTGCACATATACTTGAAGGCCTTTCTATTGCATTAGCTAATATCGATCCGATTATTAAGCTGATTAAAGAATCAAGTAACAGAAAAGAAGCTGAAGAGAAATTAATTGCTCAAGGCTGGGATCTTGGAAACGTCAGTCATATGCTAGAAAGTGCAGGTACTGATGCTGCACGTCCTGAGTGGCTAGAGCCTGAGTATGGTATTCGTGATGGTTTGTATTATCTAACTGCTGAACAAGCAAAAGCAATTGTTGACTTGCAGTTATACAAATTATCAGGCATGGAACATGAAAAAATTCTAAGCGAATACAAGGCGCTATTAGAGTTAATTGCTGAGTTAATGTATATTCTGGCCAATCCTGAACGTTTAATGGAAGTTATTCGTGAAGAATTAGAAGCGATTCGTGATGAGTTTGGTGATGAACGTCGTACAGAAATTACAAATGCTTCACATGATTTATCTCTAGAAGATCTTATTTGTGAAGAAGATGTGGTTGTTACCCTATCAAATGAAGGGTATGTGAAGTATCAAATACTATCAGATTACCAATCACAACGCCGTGGTGGTAAAGGTAAAGCCGCTACTAAGATGAAAGAAGAAGATTTCATCGAGCGTTTATTAGTTGCTAATACCCACGACACTATTTTATGTTTCTCTAATCGTGGAAAATTATATTGGTTGAAAGTGTACCAATTACCATTGGCAAGTAGAACGGCTCGTGGCCGACCTATTGTTAACCTACTACCATTAGAAGGCGATGAAAAAATCACAGCCATCTTACCGGTTAGGGAATATGAAGATGATAAATTCATTATCATGGCAACAGCGTCAGGTACCGTTAAGAAAACGCCATTAACTGCGTATTCTAACCAAAGAGCAAATGGTATCATTGCCTTGAACTTACGTGACGATGATACATTGATCGGTGTAGATATTACTAATGGTGAAGATGATATTATGCTCTTCTCCGATGCTGGTAAAGTTGTACGCTTTAATGAAAAAGCACGTGATAGCGAAACAGGTGAAGTGAAACGAGATCCTGAAACGGGTGAAGAAGTCCATGCACTTCGTGCAATGGGAAGAACGGCAACCGGTGTTCGTGGTATTAGACTTGAAGGTGATCAGAAAGTCGTGTCACTTATCGTGCCTAAATCTGACGGTGCAATCTTAACTATTACTGAAAATGGTTACGGTAAACGTACAGAACTTGCTGAATACCCAGCAAAAAGTCGTGCGACTAAAGGTGTTGTTTCTATCAAAGTTAGTGAGAGAAATGGCCCTGTTGTTGGTGCGGTACAAGTTGAAGATCAAGACGAGATCATGTTAATCACTGATAATGGCACGCTAGTAAGAACGCGAGTTAATGAAGTGAGTATTATTGGTCGTAACACACAAGGTGTTCGCATTATTCGTACTACGGATGAAGAACATGTTGTTGCCTTACAACGTATTGATGAAATAGAAGAAGATGAAACATTGATGTCTGACGATGAAAGTGAATCATCAGATGAGGCACAAGTCTCCTTAACTTCAGAAGAGTCAACGACACCTGAATCAACTGATGAACTCAGTGAAGGTGAAAACGAATAATTACCGTTTTGTAAATCATAATAGGCGGTATCCACCGCCTATTTTTTTGACTGAAATAAATGTTTAAAATTTAAAAGAAGGAAGTTAAAACATATGTCTGCTGTCTATAATTTCTGCGCCGGTCCGGCAATGTTGCCTAAGCCTGTGATGGCAAAAGCACAATCGGAATTTATTAATTGGAATGAAACGGGCTGCTCAATTATGGAGCTTAGTCATCGTAGTAAAGAGTTTATGGCGGTGGCAGCAAAAGCGGAAGCAGATTTACGACAGTTAATGTCGATTCCTGAAAATTATAAAGTATTATTTTGTCATGGTGGTGGGCGCGGACAATTCTCTGCGGTACCACTTAATTTACTCCCTCAAGGTAAATGTGCTGATTATGTTGTAACAGGTGCTTGGTCTAAAGCTGCAGCGAAAGAAGCAGAAAATTTTGGTCAAATTAATACCATAGCTGTTGTTGAAGAATGCGATGGTAAACGTCAAATTAAAGATTCTAGTCAATGGTCACTGACAAAAGAGGCCGCTTATGTACATTATTGTCCTAATGAAACTGTTGATGGGCTAGAGCTGTTTGATATTCCTGAAACAAATGGAGTACCTTTAGTTGCCGATCTCTCTTCAACTATATTGTCGAGAGAGATTGATGTGTCAAAGTTTGGTTTGATTTACGCAGGCGCACAAAAAAATATTGGCCCATCAGGCTTAACTATCGTGATTGTACGAGAAGATTTGTTAGGTCATGCACATGTAAATACGCCATGTATTTTTAATTATCAAACAGAAGCAGATAATGGCTCTATGTATAACACACCCCCTACCTACGCATGGTATTTAGCAGGGTTAGTTTTTGAGTGGCTTATTTCTATCGGTGGTGTGAAAAGCATAGCAAAAATCAATAAAGCTAAAGCCGAACTTATTTATGAATATGTCGACAGTAGTGACTTTTATCGAAATAATATTGCAGCCCCACACCGTAGTTTAATGAATGTACCATTTTGGTTAAACGACGACTCACTCAACCAAGATTTTCTAGCAAAAGCAAAAGCCTCTGGGTTATTAGCACTTGCCGGACATCGTATGGTTGGTGGGATGCGGGCAAGCATATACAACGCAATGCCTATTGAAGGTGTGGAAGCATTGGTTAGCTTTATGAAAAAATTTGCAGAAGAAAATAGTTAATCGCTTGAATGTCGGCGATATTCATTACACTTAGTTAATACATATAAAAAATCTGCCACATTATTTTAATAGCCTTGCTTTACTATTAAGTAAATTTATCGCTATTAAATCGTGTGGCACAGCATGATTAATGATTGGAGGAGGGTACATAGTAAACAGTTTCAGCTGTTACGCATTGTACTTACCAGGGGACCACAAATTTAATCCATAAGCTATTAACTATACATTAAACATTTATTTGGAAAAAACATGTCAGCTCAAAAGAATACTATTACGTTTGTTGCTCAGCCAGGCAATGCAGTTTCTGGTGATATTATAGTACCAGGGGATAAATCATGCTCACATCGGTCAATTATGTTCGGAGCGCTTGCTAATGGTACTACCCATGTAAAAGGTTTTTTGCCAGGAGATGATTGCCTTGCAACTATGACTGCATTTAAAGCGATGGGGATTGAAATTGAAGGTCCTGATGCAGAGAACAATGTCACTATTCATGGGAAAGGGATTAATGGGTTAACAGCGCCTGAACAGCCTTTAAATATTGGCAATTCAGGTACCACTATTCGTTTAATGTCAGGCTTATTAGCGGGACAACAATTTGCTTCAACCATGTCAGGTGATAATTCATTAAACAAGCGTCCCATGGGGCGTGTTGTTACCCCATTACAAGCTATGGGGGCTGCTATTTCAGCATCAAACGATGGTACTCCTCCTGTTGTGTGCCAAGGATTGAAAAAAGGTGAAAAACTTAAAGCCATTAATTACGAATTACCTATGGCAAGTGCGCAAGTCAAATCATGTGTTTTACTCGCTGGTATGTATGCCGATGGCATTACAACAGTAACTGAACCTGGAATTACTCGTGATCATACTGAGCGCATGTTAACGGCTTTTGGTTACCCTGTAACGGTCGATGGCAACAAAATATCAATTGAAGGTGGACATCAATTAACTGCGTGTGATTTTCAAGTACCTGGTGATATCTCATCGGCTACATTTTTCATGGTTGCAGGACTTATCGCTAAATCAGGCGAAATTACTATCCGAAATGTTGGTATGAATCCAACACGTATTGGTGCCATTAATATTTTGCAGCAAATGAATGGTGATATAACGATTATTAATGAACGTATGGCCGGTGGCGAACCTGTTGCTGATCTCATTGTTAAGGCATCTAATTTACAAGGAATCGATATCAATGAAGCTGATGTACCACTAGCCATTGATGAATTTCCAGCTATATTTATTGCAGCATCATGCGCTAATGGATTAACTCGTTTACGAGGCGCTGAAGAATTAAGAGTTAAAGAAAGTGATCGTATTCAAGCAATGGCTGATGGTTTAAAAATATTAGATATAGAATGTACTGTTTATGATGATGGCATCGATATTGTTGGTGGCCAATTAACTTCAGGTACAATACATAGTCATGACGATCATCGAATTGCTATGTCATTTGCAATTAGCTCATTAAGAGCAAGTGGAACAATTGAAATTTTAGAGTGTGACAATGTGGCAACTTCGTTCCCAAATTTTGTCGCATTAGCGAATCAGGTAGGATTAAAGTTAAATCAGCATTAAGCTGAATTAGGATATATTTATGAGCGAACAAATTCCCGTAATAGCCATCGATGGTCCAAGTGGTGCGGGTAAAGGGACTGCTGCACGTTTAGTTGCAGAAAAATTAGGTTGGCATTTACTCGACAGTGGTGCTATTTATCGAGTATTAGCTGTTGCTAGTCAGCACCATCATTTGGGTGTAGAGGAAGAAGAACCTCTTATTCCAATCGCTGCTCATTTAGATGTACAGTTTAATATAAGTTCATCAGGTGAAAGTAAAGTTATACTTGAAGGCGAAGATGTCACCGATATTATTCGTACTGAAGAAATTGGTGAGCTTGCATCAAAAGTGGCTGCTTTTCCTCGTGTTCGTGAGGCATTATTACGCCGTCAACGCGCATTTAAAAGTGCTCCAGGCTTAGTTGCTGACGGTAGAGATATGGGGACGGTGGTGTTTACCACAGCCCCAGTAAAAATATTTTTAACGGCTAGCGCAGAAGAAAGAGCAAGGCGAAGATTTAATCAGTTGAAAGAAAAAGGGTTTGATGTTAAAATCGGGCGCCTTTTGGATGACATACGTCTACGAGACGAGCGAGATCAAAACCGTAAGGTTGCTCCGCTCTTACCGGCAGAAGGAGCGTTACTACTTGATTCTACTGAACTTTCTATAAACGAAGTGGTCGATAAAATCTTGTCATTTACGAATGAAAAGTTAACGCAAACGGCTCAAACTTAATTCTGAGTTTAAGCTATAATTAGATAACCTAACGTACGGATGCAATAGGTTTTATTAATAACCCCATGATACATGTATGTAGATTGGATTAAACGCTGAGTTCATATACACATTATGACTGAAAATTTTGCACAACTTTTTGAAGAAAGTTTAAAAGAAATCGAAACACGCCCTGGTTCAATTATTAAAGGAACTGTGGTAGCCATCAACAAAGACAACGTTTTAGTTGACGCCGGCTTAAAATCTGAAAGCGTAATCTCTATCGATCAGTTTAAGAACACTGCTGGTGAGATAGAAATTAATGTTGGTGACGAAATTGATGTAGCTCTTGATGCTACTGATGATGGTTTCGGTGAAACAATTCTTTCTCGTGAAAAAGCAAAACGTCATGAAGCATGGCAAGTGCTTGAAAAAGCATACGAAGAAAAAGAAACTGTTATCGGTGTCATTAACGGTAAAGTTAAAGGTGGTTTCACTGTTGAAGTTAGCAATATTCGTGCTTTCTTACCAGGTTCATTAGTTGATGTCCGTCCAATTCGTGACACAGCTCACCTTGAAGGTAAAGATTTAGAATTCAAAGTTATTAAGCTTGATCAAAAGCGTAATAACGTTGTTGTTTCTCGTCGCGCAGTTATCGAATCAGAAAGCAGCGTAGAACGTGACCAATTATTAGAATCATTAGCGGAAGGCATGGAAGTTAAAGGTATAGTTAAAAACCTTACTGACTACGGTGCATTCGTTGATTTAGGTGGTATTGACGGTTTACTACATATCACAGATATGGCTTGGAAACGTGTTAAACACCCAAGTGAAATCGTAAATGTTGGCGATGAAATTCAAGTTAAAGTACTTAAATTTGACCGTGAACGTACACGTGTTTCATTAGGTATGAAGCAGTTAGGCGAAGATCCATGGGTAGCAATTGCTAAGCGTTACCCTGAAGGTGCTAAACTTTCTGGTCGCGTAACTAACTTAACTGACTACGGTTGTTTTGTTGAAATCCAAGAAGGCGTTGAAGGTTTAGTTCACGTTTCTGAAATGGATTGGACGAACAAAAATATCCACCCATCTAAAGTTGTTAACTTAGGTGATACTGTTGAAGTAATGGTATTAGAAATTGACGAAGAACGTCGTCGTATTTCTCTAGGTCTTAAGCAATGTATCCCGAACCCATGGGAAGAGTTTGCTAAGAACTTCAACAAAGGTGATAAAGTATCAGGTAAGATCAAGTCAATTACTGACTTTGGTATCTTCATTGGTCTTGACGGCGGTATTGACGGTTTAGTTCACTTATCTGATATTTCATGGGCTGGCGGTGAAGAAGCTGTTCGTGAATACAAGAAAGGTGATGAAATCTCAGCTGTTGTATTACAAGTAGACCCTGAGCGTGAACGTATTTCGTTAGGCGTTAAGCAAACTGAAGATGATCCATTTAATCAATACCTTGCAGATACTAAAAAAGGTGCTATTGTTACAGGTAAGGTAGTTGAAGTTGACGCTAAAGGTGCTAAGATTGAATTAGCAGAAGGCGTTGAAGGTTACTTACGTGTATCTGATATCTCTCGTGATCGTATTGAAGATGCAACTACTGAATTATCAGTTGGTGATAGCGTTGAAACTAAGTTCATGGGTGTTGACCGTAAGAACCGTTCAATTAGCTTATCTATCAAAGCGAAAGATCAAGCAGATGAACGTGATGCTATGGATAACTTGAACCAACCTGAAGAATCTGGTTTAAGTGCAATGGCTGAAGCGTTTAAAAACGCTAAAAGTTAATTTTAGCCAGGAAGCAGAGTAGAGCATTATAACTAATGTTCTTCTTTAATTTAAAACCATTGGCGTGATGCTAAATGACACTGGGAGGTCGAATGACCAAGTCAGAACTCATTGAAAGATTAGCGGATAAATTAAGTCATTTGTCTGCGAAAGATGTAGAACAAGCGATTAAAGAAATTCTGGAAATGATGGTGCAAACCTTGTCAAAAGGTGAGCGTATTGAAATCCGTGGATTTGGTAGTTTTTCGTTACATTATCGAGCCCCACGCGTTGGGCGTAACCCTAAAACCGGTGAGTCAGTAGACTTATCTGGTAAGTATGTTCCGCACTTTAAACCTGGTAAAGAATTGCGTGAACGAGTTAATCTCTCGTTGTCGTAATTGAAAAATTTACTATTAAACGGCATGCTATCGCATGCCGTTTTTTTTCACTTAGCTTAAAGGAATAGTACCGTGAGACTTTACCTTACGTTAATTGTTATAATTTTATTGTTAGTGGTTGCGTTTATTTTTGGTAGCCAAAATGAGCAAACATTAACGTTGAACTATCTTATTGCACGTACTGAAATAACAGTTGCTGCTGCGGTAAGTTTATTTACTGTCATTGGATTTTTGCTTGGTTTGCTCTTTGCATTCATGTGGAGTCTTATTAGACGTGTAAAGCCCAAAAAATCCTCTTAATGAAAAATAAAAAGTTGTACTTGTTATGCTAGGTTTGTTATTTCTACTTCTGCCTGTCGCAATGGCTTATGGCTGGTTTATGGGGCGAAATAGTGTTAAGCAGAATAGCCATAATGCTAAGCAAGATCTGTCAATAAAATATTCTACTGGACTCAATTACCTATTATCAAATCAACAAGATAAAGCGATAGAATACCTTATCGAAGCTTTTCAAGTTGAGGATGATACAGTTGAAGCCCATTTTGCCATGGCGAATCTCTTCCGTAAGCGAGGAGAATTAGACCGCGCATTAAAAATTCATGAGCACTTGGTTAGACAAAAACACTTACCGTCAAAAGCTAAACAACAAGCGGCATTTGAGTTAGGTAAAGATTTTTTAAGTGCAGGCTTGTTCGATCGCGCAGAAGCTATGTTCCAAAAGCTTATTAAATCAAAAAATTATAGTATTAAGTCTATTACCTACCTAATGAAGATATACCAATCTACTAAAGATTGGCAGCAAGGACTATTGCTAGCAAAAAATATTGTAAAATCAAAAGATAAAAATTTATTACATGATCTGGCTAACTTTTATTGTGAGTTAGCGACAATCGCGTTAGAACAAGACAAATTTATTGAAGTAATTGAATTATTGGAAAGTGCATTAAAATATGATGCAAATTCATGTCGAGCTAACTGGTTGCTTGCGAAAGTTTATGAAAATCACCAACAATACAATGAAGCTTGTTTATGTTACCAAGCGATTTATCAGCAAGATAAAGAATTTTTTCCTGATGTTATCGATAAAATGGAATTTTGTTATCAACAACTTGATGCTATCGATGAATTCCAAAAATTTATTAGAAAAGTTTATAACGAAACTGGCAGCTCTTCCGCTTTAATTAAAAATGTCGGTTATATAGAGCAGAAACAAGGTGCGAGTAAAGCTCTTGAGTTTACATTAGCAGCATTAAAGCGTAGACCGACAATAAGAGGCTTTAATCACTTTATAAAAATGCAGATGGCCAGTGATGTTAGCCAAACTAACTTAACTAACTTAGATATGATTAATGAACTAATTTCAACATATCTAAATGTTAAACATCGTTATAATTGTCGTAATTGTGGCTTTAACAGTAGTGTCCACTATTGGTCCTGTCCTTCTTGTCATGACTGGGAGCAAATGAAACCCATTCGCGGCTTGGAAGGTGAGTAAGTAAACGTAAAATTAATGTGTTACATGATAAAGAATTAAGGATAGTAAAATGAATGATCCTAAAGTGGTAGTTGCTTTAGATTTTGATAAAAAAATAGATGCGTTATCTTTTGTTGATAAAATTGAACCAAGCGACTGTCGCCTGAAAGTAGGTAAAGAAATGTTTACTTATTTTGGACCTGAATTTGTTAAACAATTATCCGCAAAGGGCTTCGATATCTTTTTAGATCTTAAATTTCATGATATTCCTAATACTGTTGCCAAAGCGGTTACCGCTGCTGCCGATCTTGGTGTCTGGATGGTAAATGTGCATGCGAGTGGTGGCACGCAAATGATGGTTAAATCTAAAGAAGCCCTACAACCCTACGGAGATAAAGCTCCGTTGTTGATTGCGGTTACTGTGTTGACTAGTATGGGCCAAGAAGACTTAAACGGTATTGGGATCACTAAAACGCCTGCAGAACAAGTATTGTCACTGGCAAGCCTGACTAAAGAGGCTGGACTAGATGGGGTTGTTTGTTCCGCATGGGAAGCTGAGTCATTAAAAATTAAATTTGGTCACGACTTTAAACTTATTACTCCAGGTATCAGGCCATTAGGAGCAAGTAGTGATGATCAAAAGCGTATTATGACACCAGAGCAAGCTATTGCCGTAGGTGTTGACTACTTAGTTATAGGACGTCCTATCACTAAAGCTAAAGATCCTCAAAGCGTATTACAACAAATTAATGCATCTTTAAGTTAACTCGTCCTAGTTAATCAAAATTATAGTAATGATTAACAACTGGTTAAGTTTTTCTTTTTTAAAACTTGACAGATTTCTCATTCAATTCTAAACCTAAAATGTTGTCATATGATTGGCAACTTTTTAGATTAAAAACAAGGATTGAAAATTATGAAAAAATCTATACTTCTTCCACTTTCTATTCTTTTATTTTCTGCTCCGTTATTTAACGTTTATTCGATGGATAAATCGAGTGAGGTTAAATCACAAGTTGAGCAAGTACAGCAAGCGGTTATTGATATTAATAATGCTGATATCAACACCTTAGCTACCCTTAAAGGAGTAGGATTAAAACGTGCTCAGGCGATAATTGATTATCGAGAACAACATGGAAAGTTTACCTCTTTGGAGCAGTTACTTGAAGTGAAGGGGATTGGTAGTACGTTTATACAAAAGAATAAAGCATTAATTAAGATATAAGCTTTACTTGTTAATAAAAAAAAACGCCAGTATAAATACTGGCGTTTTAATTGGTAATAGAGGTACTAACAGATGTTAGGGTTTAGTAGGACCACATCCTGCTCTATTAACTACATCTTCAACCTTTGCCATTTTTCCTGATAAAGTATGAGTGACACGTTCACTACTATCAGCAAATGCCGTAGGCAATTCTGCAATCGTATTAATTGTTTCTGTTTTCATCATTTCTGAAGAAGAATGACTTTGTTTATGTTGAGTAGCTTTTTTACTCGGTAACTTAGCTTTTACTTTCTTATCAGCTTTCGCCGCTGGCTTTTTAACATCTACTTTCGGAGCGGCTTCAGTGATGATTGCTTCTTCTTCAACGCTAGCTTTTTCTGAAGGGGCAGTTGCTTCAACAGGTTCAGGCTGCGTATTAGTCGAGGTTTCTTCTTTCGCTACTTTTACTTTAGCAGGTGCTTTCTTAGGTTTAGTTACCGCTTTTGCTGCTTTTTTGGGTTTTGGTTGAGCAACCTCAGTTTCAACTGGTTCAACGTCTTTAGTCTCTACCACTTTCGTTTCATTAGAAGGCTTAGGTTGAGTTTCAGTTACGTCACTCACTTTAGTTTCTTCTACAGAACTTGGTTGTACATCCGTTGATTCGATAACCGGTGTTTGATTTTCAGAAGTTGTTTCAACTGCTTTTTTATCTGCAGGTTGTTCAAACAAGTCTTGTTGTACTTCTGCTTTAACATCAGTACCAGCATCTTCATTTTTAGCACCATTTGGGTAACGAGTTTTAACAGGATCTGATGTTACCTCATTATTTTTTGCATTTTCTTCTGCTTGTGCTTGATCAAATTCAGGTGTGATATCAGATTTTGTTTCATTATTTTGGCGACGTCTTTGACCATTATTACGTAAATGACGAGGTGAGCGACGGCTACGAGGTCGTTGTTCATCTTGTGCTTTAGTATTGTCATTATCGTCGGTAGAAACGTTTTCTGTTTTCGGTTCTTTGACTTGGTCTGCATTTTCAATGACTTTTGCTGGTTTAGTGGCAACAGCAGGTGTTTCTGTAATTGCTACCGAATCAGTAGTGTCATTAACAACTTTACTGTCGTCAACACGTCTTACTTTCTTACGGTTATTACGACGTTGACGGCGTTCAGCTACCTTTTCCTCTTTAGGCTTTTCTTCTTTAGCTTTTTGAGGACGTTCGTTGGTAGGTTTACGAGCTGGCTTAGCTTGTTGCTCTTTATTGTCTACATCTTTGTTGTTGGTATTGCGTTTGTCGTTTCGATTATCTGTTCTATTATCGTTTTTACGATTATTTCTACGTGGGTTTTGACGACTACGAGTTTGGCGATTATCTGTTTTTTCAGGGCGAGTGCTAGGTTTTGGAGTAGGTTTAACTTCTACTTCTTCGCTAGCAAATACACCTTTAACCCAACTAACTAAGCCTGAAAGCAAACCGCTTTCTTTTTTCGTTTCAACAACAACTTTCGTTGGTGCTTTGGCTTTTGCTTGTGGTTTTTCAGGGGCAGTCATACCTTGCAGAATAGGTTCATCTTTTTTAATGCCTTCTTTTGCAAATTTAGGCATTACAGCTTCTTCAGGCGCACTTTCTATCGCAGGGATGTTGTAACTTGCTTCAGCTATAGTCTCATCTTGACGTACACGAAGGACTTCATACTGAGGCGTGTCCATATTAGGGTTTGGTATAATTAAGACTCTGACGCCATGATGTTTTTCAACATGAAAAACTGAACGACGCTTTTCGTTTAATAAATACGTTGCAACAGGTACTGGCACTTGAGCCTGTACTTGCAAGGTATTATCTTTAATGGCTTCTTCTTCCATTAAACGTAAAATAGAGAGTGCTAATGATTCAACGCCACGGACATGACCTGTACCATTACAACGAGGACATACACCTTGACTCGTTTCACCAATTGATGGGCGTAAACGTTGACGAGACATTTCAAGTAAACCAAAACGTGAAATACGACCTAATTGAATGCGGGCACGATCCTGTTTAACAGCATCACGAATACGATTTTCTACTTCACGTTGATGACGGACTGGTGTCATATCGATAAAATCGATAACCACTAAACCACCTAAATCACGTAAACGTAATTGACGAGCAATTTCATCAGCCGCTTCTAAGTTGGTATTAAACGCGGTTTCTTCAATATCTCCGCCTTTAGTTGCTCTTGCAGAGTTAATGTCAATAGAAGTCATTGCTTCCGTTGGATCAATAACAATTGAGCCACCAGAAGGTAGTCTTACTTCACGTTGAAATGCTGATTCAATTTGTGTTTCAATTTGATAATGAGTAAATAACGGAACGTCATTGGTATAAAGTTTAACTTTACTCGCAAAATCAGGACGAACAGTTTCAATATGTTTTTTAATGCTTTCAAATGTTTTAGGTCGATCAATAAGTACTTCACCTATATCTCGGCGTAAGTAATCACGAATAGCACGTAAAATTACATTTGTTTCTTGGTGAATAAGGAACGGAGCAGGGCGACTAGCCGCTGCATCTTCAATCGCTTTCCAGTGATGAAGTAGGACACTTAAATCCCATTCTAGCTCATCGTAATCTTTACCTACACCAGCAGTACGAACGATTAGTCCCATGCCTTTCGGTAATTCCAATTTACTTAATGATGTTTTTAAATCAGTGCGTTCATCACCTTCAATACGGCGAGAGATTCCACCAGCGCGAGGGTTATTTGGCATTAATACTAAATAACTTCCGGCTAAACTAATAAAAGTCGTTAGTGCTGCACCTTTTTGACCACGTTCTTCTTTGTCAATTTGTACAATGACTTCTTGGCCTTCAGATAACACATCTTTAATGTTAGGACGACCTTGAAAAGAATATCCTTTAGGAAAGTATTCTCTGGCAATTTCTTTCATGGGTAAGAAGCCGTGGCGGTCTGCACCATAATCGACAAAGGCAGCTTCTAAAGACGGCTCTATACGAGTGATTTTAGCCTTATAAATATTGGCTTTTTTCTGTTCATGACCTGGGCTTTCGATATCTAAATCGTAAAGTTGTTGACCATCAACAAGGGCTACACGTAACTCTTCCGATTGTGTAGCATTGATTAACATACGTTTCATAGTTCTTGTGACTCATAATTATAGTCACAACACACCATATGCGTAGAACACAAAGCAATCTGTTGCTATGGTAACAGCAATTTGTCAGCCTCACGGGTGTCAATCTTATTACGCCATATTACGTAATAAGCTGTTAAAAAAATCTGATTGTATCGTTTACTTTATTGTTATCACAATAAAGAGAATTTTTTCTTTATGTGCTCAGCTAGTGTGCTGTGCTATCTCGATAAGTTTTCTAATAATACTACTGATGTAATTCAGTATTTGCCTTTGTTGGCCTTTTACTTATCGATATTTTTAATATAATAAGCTTTAATTGGCTGGGGTAAATGTTTATGCTGTGTCGTTGACAAGTTACGCACGTCAATTCTTGCAATAGGCTTTTCTCTTAACAAGTCATGTATTTAGTGCTTGAAAAGGTAGCCGCATTTTTCCTCTTACGCTTCTTATAAAGCTTGCGTTTTTTGTTACATTGATGTGATTACTTATGTAACTTCTTTATTATCTCACTTTTTATTAGAAAAAGGCAATTAAATAAAGATGTTAATTCGTTAAAATGTCAGTAATTTGATAAAAACTTATGATAAACTCCGCCTTATGAATGATACTACTAAACCACAAGTCCGCTTTATTACTATTGATAGTGAAGACGAAGGACAAAGAATTGACAACTTTCTAGTTAAAACACTCAAAGGTGTTCCTAAAAGTATGATCTACCGTTTGTTAAGAAAAGGTGAGATCAGAGTCAACAAAAAACGAACTAAACCTGATTATAAACTCGTTAATGAGGATATTCTCCGAGTTGCTCCTATTCGCGTTTCTGAAAATAGTAACGAAGTTTCAACTAAGTTGAGTGTAGTTGCTAATTTGGAGAAACAAATCTTATTTGAAGATGATAGATTAATTGTAATTAATAAACCTTCTGGCATGGCAGTACATGGTGGTAGTGGATTAAGTTTTGGCTTAATTGAGGCGTTAAGGGCTTTAAGACCTGATGCTCGAATGCTTGAATTAGTTCATCGCCTTGACCGAGATACCTCTGGTTGTCTAGTGGTGGCAAAAAAACGTTCAGCGTTAAGAAATTTACACGAACAATTGCGTAATAAAACGGTTCAAAAATTTTACCATGCATTAGTAAAAGGACGCTGGTCGCCTAAATTAACTAAAGTATCTGAATCGTTGAAAAAGAATGACTTAAAATCTGGGGAACGAGTGGTTATTGTTGATAATATCAATGGTAAAGAGTCTGAAACACGTTTTAAAGTCATACAGCACTTTCAAGATGCGACTTTAGTTAGAGCCTTCCCTGTTACTGGTAGAACTCATCAAATCAGAGTGCATTGCCAAGTGACTGGTCATCCAATTGCATGTGATGCTAAATATGGACACCCTGACTTTGATGCTTATATGAGAGGAATGGGATTAAAACGATTGTTTTTACATGCAGCCAGTATTGAATTTACTCATCCTTTGACTGAACAGCGAATGAAAATTGAAGCGCCTTTAGAACCGTCATTAGAGAAGTGTCTTAAACAATTAAAAAAAGCAAAATAAAATAATGTCAGGTTTTGATAATAGTAATGATTAGTAAAAATTATAAATTGGTCATCTTTGACTGGGATGGAACCTTAATGGACTCCATTGAACGTATAGTTTCATCAATGAAGTCGGCTGCGCTAAGTGTTAATGTTGAAGCGCCTTCAACGATAGCGGCAAAAAGCATTATAGGCAAAAGTTTAGATGATGGTATGAAAGAATTGTTCCCATCACACACGCCGGATGTTTGGCATCAAATTAAGCTGGCTTATAAAGAACAATATACCCATTTAAATGATACACCCAGCCAGCTTTTTGACCATGCACTACAATTACTTGAGAAATTAACGGACAACAACAAAATACTCGCTGTTGCTACAGGTAAAGGACGTGACGGACTCGAAAGAGTTTGGCAAGCGACGCAGACTAAACACTTCTTTAAAGCATCTCGATGCGCCATAGAGTGTCAATCTAAACCTGATCCTGAAATGTTACTGCAATTATTACAAGAATTAGGTGTTCAAGCGTCAGAAGCCGTAATGATAGGTGATACCATTCATGATCTAGCGATGGCTGAAAACGCAGGTGTTGATAGTATAGGCGTGACTTATGGTGTTCATACTAGGGAAGAGTTAGCACGCTACAATCCCAAAGCCATTGTTGATTCTGTGATTGAATTAGAAAAACTGCTAATTAGTTAGCAGTTTCTATGTGAAGAGTGCTTGTCTATATATAAGCTTATTTTTGCTTTTCTTGAAGGGCAAGTACGTCCACATTAAATTCTGCAAGTAATGCGGTGAGTTTAATCAAAGGCAAACCGATTAAACTGTTTGGATCATCACCCTCGAGACGATCAAACAAACAAATACCTAGTCCTTCACTTTTAAAGCTGCCTGCACACTTTAACGGGAGCTCAGCATTAACATAATGGGTAATGCTTTCTTTAGTTAATGTCTTAAAGTGAACATGAAAAGGTTCTACTAGAGATTTAGCTACTTTGTTCTCACTATCATATACACATAAACCGGTATAAAAGGTGATACATTTGCCACTAAACATTGAAAGCTGTTCAATGGCTTTTTCTATAGTATGAGGTTTTCCAAGAATTTCACCTTCACAAACGGCAACTTGATCTGAACCAATAATTAAAGCCTTAGGATACTCTAGAGCAACCGCTTTCGCTTTTTCAATAGCTAATCGTTCAACAAGTGCTATTGGTGTTTCATTATCTAGTGGTGTTTCATCAATATTTGGTTTGGCGGTAACAAAAGGTAAATTCAACTTTTCTAGCAGAGAACGACGAAAAGGAGAAGTTGAACCCAAAACGAGTGTTTTCATGTAAATGACTCAATAATTAAACAGATACATGCTAATATATGGCTTATATTGGATTTTTAAACAGATTTAGCTAATTTTCTTTTGACACTTGCCTTGATGAGCATTATTATGCGCGCCTTATGCAGAATCTTAAACTTCCAATAACAATAAATCCGATTAAAAGCGCACAGCAACGGTCAGTGTGTAACGGCATGTATAAGTTATCGGAAATGAACAGATTGTTTGCGGTTTGTGAAAGCGGCTGTGAACATGTGCATGTTAGTGTAAAATTTGATGTGGATGAGCTTGGCCTGGTAGTTATTTCAGGTAAAGGATCGGCAACAGTTTCGTTAGCATGTCAGCGGTGTAATGAGGCATTTGAGCATAAATTGGATTTGGATTTTCAATTCAGTCCAGTAAAAAATGCTGAAGCCGCTGAAAACTTGCCGTCATATTATGACGCAATTGAATTAGATGAAAATGGTGAAGTTAACTTGCGTGAGTTAGTGGAAGAAGAGTTAATGCTCGCTATTCCATTGATACCACGGCATGAACTTGAAGATTGTCAGTCTCCAGCTGATAGTGTTTGGGGTGAATTGCCTGAAGAGCTTGATAAGCCGAATCCATTTGATGTATTGAAAAAACTTAAATAATTAACAGATTTTAGGAGTTAGCTAATGGCAGTTCAAAAGAGCAAAAAGTCTCGTTCTAGACGTGGCATGCGCCGTTCACATGACGCATTAACAACAGAAAACTTATCAGTAGATCCAGTATCTGGTGAAAAACACCTTCGTCATCACATAACAGCTGATGGCTTTTATAAAGGTGTTAAAGTAATCGCTAAATAAGCGTAATTACTTTGAATAGTCTGACCATAGCGTTAGACGTTATGGGGGGCGATAAAGGCCCCCTTGTAACGATCCCAGCTGCAATTATGGCAATTGAAAAAATGCCAGAGTTGCATCTTTTTCTTTGTGGTGATGAAACACTCATTACAGAGATACTTCTCGCCCATCAAATTACTGATCACTCTCAACTCACTATCATTCCATCTACCGAAAATGTAGCTATGGATGAAAAACCGTCTAGTGCATTACGAACTAAGCGAGATTCTTCTATGCGTAAAGCATTAGATTTAGTTGAGCAAGGTACTGCACAAGCCTGTGTGAGTGCAGGAAATACCGGCGCTTTATTTGCTATGGCGCATTATGTATTAAAAACCTTACCAGGGGTTGAACGTCCCGCACTAATATCATCTTTACCGACACATGATGAAAATAAAAATGTCTTTATGCTTGATCTCGGTGCTAATGTTTTTTGCGAAGCAGATATTCTTTATCAGTTTGGTTTGATGGGATCTGTAATAGCGGAGCAAGTAGATGGTATTGATATGCCACGAGTTGCATTGCTTAATATGGGTGAAGAAGATATTAAAGGTAGTGATCATATTAAGTTGGCTGCTACTAAACTAAGTGCAAATAAACAAATTAATTATGTAGGTTTTATTGAGGGCAATGATATTTTTACCAATAAAACTGATGTCATCGTTTGTGATGGTTTTGTTGGAAACGTTGCACTAAAAACCTGCGAAGGTGTAGCTCAACTTGTTTATCGTAAATTACATAAATTCCTTTCTGAACACTTTTTTGCTCGTATTATCGGCAAAATACTTTCCCCAGCATTAAAAAAACTCTTTAAATCCATGAACCCCGACCAGTACAACGGTGCAAGTTTGATAGGATTGCGCGGTATTGTGGTTAAAAGCCATGGTAACGCCAGTACTAAAGCATTTGAAGCTGCTATTTTTGAAGCCGTCAAAGAAGTAGAGCAACAAGTGCCCGAAAAAATAAAAATGGCTTTAGAGCAGGGATTAATTGAACACACACTTACTAAGTAAATATCATTAATACATATTAAAATTAGTAGAGTTTTTTTGTGTAATATTTAGTAAATCAGCTATTAGGTAAAAAAATGCAAAATAATTTAGCTTTTATATTTCCAGGGCAAGGTTCTCAATCAGTAGCAATGCTGAGTGACTTTGCAAGTAATGAAATTGTACAGAATACCTTTAAAGAGGCTTCTGATGCATTAGGGTACGATGTATGGGCACTAGTTAACCAAGGTCCAGCAGAAAAACTTAATCAAACAAATTTTACTCAACCAGCACTTTTAACAGCAAGTGTTGCTATGTGGAGACTTTGGGCCGCAACAACTACTATTAAACCAAGCGTTATTGCTGGTCATAGCTTAGGTGAGTATTCAGCCTTAGTTTGTGCTCAGGTCTTAACTTTATCGGATGCGGTTAAGTTAGTAGAAAAGCGTGGTGAATATATGCAAGCTTCTGTACCTGAAGGTGTTGGTGCCATGGCAGCGGTTATTGGTTTAGCTGATGATGCTATCATTAATGCGTGTCAAGATGCGGCTCAAGGACAGGTGGTTTCCGCGGTAAACTTTAATTCACCAGGGCAAGTGGTTATTGCAGGACATAAAGAAGCGGTAGCAAGAGCAGGGGAACTTTGTAAAACAGCTGGTGCAAAGCGTGTATTACCTTTACCTGTTAGTGTGCCTTCCCATTGTGCTTTGATGAAAGATGCAGCAGATAAGTTGGCTCTAGAACTTGAACGTATTGAATTTAATACACCACAAATTCCGGTTATTAATAATGTGGATGTAATTGCACAATCTGATATTGGCGAAATTAAAACGGCATTAATAAAGCAATTGTATAGCCCTGTTAGATGGACTGAAACTATCGAAAAAATCGCCTCGCAAGGGGTCACTCAAGCACTTGAGGTAGGACCAGGAAAAGTATTACAAGGTTTAATTAAAAGAATTGATAAATCAATAAGTTGTGTGTCAGTTAATGATGAAGTGTCATTGGCGAAAGCACAAGAATTAGTAAAGGAATAAGTATGTTTTCATTAGAAAATAAAGTGGCGCTCGTCACAGGAGCAAGTCGCGGTATAGGGAAGGCGATTGCTACTCAATTAAAAGCATTAGGTGCTACTGTGATAGGTACTGCTACATCAGAGCATGGTGCTGAAAAAATAAGTGAATATTTAGGCGACAATCAAGGCATGGTACTAAATGTCACTGATGATGCCTCTATTGAGGCTATGTTCACTGCGATTAAAGAAAAACATGGTGCAATTGATATTTTAGTGAATAATGCCGGTATAACACGTGATAACCTCTTTATGCGCATGAAAGAAGCTGAATGGCAGGATATTATCGATACTAATTTAACGTCCGTGTTTAAAATTAGTAAAGCAGTAATGCGCCCAATGATGAAAAATCGTTACGGACGTATTATTAATATCGGCTCAGTTGTAGGTACAATGGGCAATGCAGGGCAAGTTAACTATGCAACAGCGAAGGCTGGATTAATTGGTTTTACAAAATCTTTAGCAAGAGAAGTTGCATCTCGTGGCATAACAGTAAATACTGTTTCACCTGGTTTTATAGATACAGATATGACCCAATCGTTAACTGATGAGCAAAAAGAAGGTATTTTTGCACAAGTACCAGCTAATCGTTTGGGTAAGCCGGAAGAGATTGCTAATGCAGTTGCTTTCTTGGCGTCAGATGCTGCTGCTTATATAACTGGCGAGACCTTACATGTAAATGGTGGCATGTATATGGTTTAATCTACGGGCATTGAACGTTGATTAAATTTGAAAAATAAGCATAATAATAAACGGTCAACAGGTTAGACCAGCATAAAAAGCAAAGTTAGAAGCTTGCATGGTGAGCTGTAGACGAATACACTACACGCAATTATTGAATAATTGTATTTTCTAGTAAAGGAAAAAAAATGAGTACTATCGAAGAACGCGTAAAAAAAATTACTGTAGAGCAATTAGGTGTGAGCGAAGACGAAGTGAAAAATGAAGCTTCTTTTGTTGATGATTTAGGTGCTGACTCTTTAGATACAGTAGAATTAGTCATGGCGTTAGAGGAAGAGTTTGATACTGAAATCCCTGATGAAGAAGCAGAAAAAATCACGACTGTGCAAGCAGCGATTGATTACGTTACTGCTAATCAGTAATTTCAATAATCAGGCGGTTTTTACCGCCTGATTTATTTTCATCATACGTATTATTAATATTATACGTTCACCTCACCATTATATTCATTTCAATCGGAGGCAACTCATCCCATGCGGCGTGTTGTAATTACCGGTCTTGGTATGTTAAGCCCTTTAGGCAATTCACCTGAAACTACTTGGCAAAATCTTTTGTTAGGTAAAAGTGGCATTAGTAATATCGAGCATTTTGATACTTCAGAGTACACCACCAAATTTGCAGGTCTCGTTAAAGGCTTCGAAGTCGAAGACTATATGGCTAAGAAAGAAGCCAGAAAGATGGACTTATTTATTCAATATGGTGTTGCTGCTGGCGTACAAGCAATAAAAGATTCTGGCCTTGAAATTAACGAAGAAAATGCACACCGAATAGGTGCTGCTGTTGGGGCTGGTATAGGTGGTTTAGGCCTTATCGAAGAAAATTTCGAAAAAATGCTTAAAACAAGTCCACGTAAACTGTCACCATTTTTCGTTCCATCAACCATTATTAATATGATCGCAGGTCATCTATCTATTATGTTTGGCTTAAAAGGCCCTAATATATCGATTGTTACTGCTTGTACTAGTGGTGTTCACAATATTGGTCATGCTGCGCGTATGATCGCTTACGGTGACGCTGATGCGATGATCGCAGGTGGTGCAGAAAAAGCATCAACTCAGATGGGTATGGGGGGCTTTGGCGCTGCACGTGCTTTATCTACGCGAAATGACGCTCCTGAGCTTGCTTCTCGTCCATGGGATAAAGACCGTGATGGTTTTGTCTTAGGCGATGGTGCTGGCGTTCTTGTGCTTGAAGAGTATGAGACGGCGAAAGCTCGAGGCGCTAAAATATATGCGGAACTTGTTGGCTTTGGTATGAGCGGCGATGCCTATCATATGACTTCGCCACCAACGGATGGCGCTGGTGCTGCTCGTTCTATGCAAAACGCTATAAATGATGCAAAAGTAGACCTCACTAAAATTGGTTATATTAATGCACACGGTACATCCACGTCTGCTGGTGATATAGCCGAAACAAATGCAGTTAAAACAGTATTTGGTGATCACGCTTATCACACTATGGTCGGTTCAACCAAATCAATGACAGGCCATTTATTAGGTGCTGCGGGTGCGGTAGAAGCCATATTTACCATACAAGCCTTAGTTAATAATCAAGTACCTCCTACTATTAATTTAGATAATCCTGATGAAGGCTGTGATCTTGATTATATTAGAGGGCAAGCGCGTGACGTTAACCTTGAATATGGGTTATGTAATTCGTTTGGTTTCGGTGGAACTAACGGGTCTTTATTGTTTAAGCGCGTATAAAATTTGCACGACGATAAATTAAGCTATTGATTGTTTTAATTGGTTTATTCAAAAAACAACTTGAATAGCAATAAATAAGCCTGAATACTAATACTTATTAATTTTGTATTATCCAGTATTCAGGCTTTTTTTTATTATGCTTTATCATTCTGTTAATGGCGTTCAGACCAACCAAGTGTCCATCAGCGATCGAGGCTTTGCTTACGGAGACGGTTTTTTTACGACGGCAAAAATATCTCAAGGTATCATTGAATTTCAACAAGCTCACCTTGAAAGACTGATTAAAGCAAGTGAAACTCTCTCCATTGCGCCGATAAATTTCCAGCAACTTAATCGCGATATCACAGCACTTGCTTCAGCTTACTCGCTCGCGGTACTTAAAATTGTTATTACAGCAGGTGAAGGAGGACGAGGTTATGCACGTTCACCTTTATTAGCTCCCACGATTGTACTTTCTGTTTTTGAATTTCCAGCTCATTACAGCCGGTTACAAAAAGAGGGGATCAATTTAGGTATTGCCCAAACTCAACTTGGACTTAACCCTTTATTAGCGGGCATTAAACATTTGAATCGGCTTGAACAAGTGGTTGTTCGCGCTGAACTCGGTAGATCCGGCTTTGATGATCTCGTGGTGTGTGACTTAAATAATCACATAATTGAAACATCGAGTGCTAATTTATTTTGGAAAATAGGCAATAACTGGTTTACCTCAACATTAGCTCAAGCAGGAGTCAATGGTGTTATTAGGCAACAACTTTTACGTTTGTTTCCTGATATAGTAGCAATAGATGCACCTGTTTCGGTATTAAATGAAGCAAGTGCGATGTGTGTATGTAATTCGATCATGGGTATTGTACCCGTTCATACTTTTATGGAGCGAAAATTAATTGATGAGAGTCAATTTTTGCTTCAGCGTTTAGGAAAACATAGTGAGTAAAAGGACATTTTTGCGAAAAGTAGTTGTTAGCACAGTAATACTTTTGATTATTGGGATTATTGCTCTGGCCAAAATAGTGGATTATCAAATAAGCCAACCATTAAATTTAACGGAAAACGAATTACTTACGTTAAGTTCAGGAACATCATTTAATCAATTTACTCGTCAACTGGTTAAGTTAGGCGCCATTGACTCTAAAATTTGGTTAAAAAGTTATGTAAAGGTGTTTCCTGAGAAAGGAAAAATTAAAGCCGGCACTTATCAATTAACCCCGCAAATGAGCGCCAAAGAGGTGTTAGCTTTATTGTGCTCCGGTAAAGAATATCAATTTAGTATTACCTTTATTGAAGGCTCAACATTTAAAGAGTGGTTAGCCATCATAAAAGAACATCCACACATTTTACATACCTTAACCACGTCAGACTATGGCAGTGTTAGTTCATTATTAGCACTTGATAAGCCTTATCCAGAAGGTTTGTTTTTTCCTGATACTTATTTATTTACTGAAAAAACCAGTGATATTGAAATTTTAAAACGTGCTTATGAAAAAATGAAGACCTTATTGGCACAAGAATGGGAAGCGAGGGATGAGAATTTGCCTTATGATTCCGCCTATCAAGCATTGATCATGGCTTCGATTATTGAAAAAGAAAGTGGGCAATTAGCTGAGCATCAAATTATTGCCTCAGTATTTGTTAATCGACTGCGAAAAAATATGCGGTTACAAACCGATCCAACGGTAATCTATGGCTTAGGTGAACGCTATAAAGGTGATATAAAACGGGTACACTTAAAAGAAAAGACCGCTTATAACACCTATAGAATTAATGGACTGCCGCCAACACCGATAGCAATGCCAGGTAAATCAGCGATATATGCAGCGATGCATCCAGAGTTAACTGACTATTATTATTTTGTGAGTCAGGGCAATGGTAAACATATTTTTTCAACTAATTTAAAAGAACATAACCAAGCGGTAACTAAGTATATTTTAAATAATTAGTTGCTAATCAAGGTTGTTGGAAGTGAGTACCAATCGTTCTCATAGGCTAAGCTTCCCCAAATTGCATGAGCTAAGGCTTTTTCAGCAAGTGCTTTATTGTTTTTGCTTGGCGTTAACTTTTTATTCGTTAAATCATAATTAAAGGTTAACGGTGATTTTTGAGGTTGTAAAATCACCATTTCGTTTTCTTTTAAATAAGCAAAATTATCAGCATATTGCATCATCGCTCTGCCGCCACTTTTTTTCTTTGTTAAATCTTGTCCTATCATAGGTGAGTAATTTTCAATGCCCATTAACGATAACAAGGTCGGGGCTAAATCAATTTGACTCACAATTCGTTCATCTATTTTTTCTGGTTTACCTGAATTTAAGATAACTCCTGGAATACGAAAATTGGTCACAGGTACTAGTTCGCTGCCTAACGCTCTGGCATCGTGGTCTGCTACAATCAAGAATATTGTATCTTTCCAGTAAGCTTGTTTTTTCGCTTTTTTGATAAATTCCCCTAAGGCATAATCAGCATATTGAACGGCTTTATGGCGGGATCTTTCTTTATCGTCAAATTGTGCTAATTGCGCTTGGCTATATTTAATAGGCTTTATTACATTTTCAGGAATTTCAAAAGGGTCATGATTACTTGAGGTAAAAATAAAACTGAAAAAGGGCGTATTGGCATTATGTAAGTTAACCAGCTCTTTATCTGCTTGAGTAAAAAGATCACCGTCACTTGCTCCCCATGAGCCAACAAACTCAGGATTTTTAATATTGTTAAAATCAACAATATCAGTAAAACCATTCCCTAAGAAAAAGCTTTTCATATTATCAAAATGACTTTCACCACCGTAAATAAATTGGGTTTTATAGTGATTAGCTTTTAGTAAGCTTGCGATAGTGAAAAAATTACGCTGAGATTTATCTAGTTTAACAACTGCTCTGGCGGGGGTTGGCGTAAAGCCGGTGATAACCGCTTCTATTCCACGAACAGAGCGAGTTCCTGTAGCAAAGAGATTTTTAAATGCCCAACCTTCATTACTGAGTTTGTCTAATTGTGGGGTTAAATTAAGCCCTCCAAGCGAAGCAACAAATTGTGCACCTAAACTTTCTTCTAATATAATTACAAGATTTTTTGGTTTGCCTTGATACCCTGGTTCTCGTTTACTTAGTGAAGGATGCTGGGGGGAATTGAATAACTGTAATGGTATTCCTGTGTCCGTTTGGATAATATTAATTAATTTATCTTTACCCATAGAGCCATACATTTTAGTGGCGTTCTTTTCATTACCCAATTGCTTATAAGCATGGGCAACACTGTAAATGGAATTAAGCGTTAACGAATTGACTAAGGGATCGGTAGAAAAATAAACTAGCGCAGGATTGATGGGACGATGACCTATTGTCCCTCTTGCACTTAATGCCAGTGTTGCTAATAAAATAATAAAAGTGGCTAAGCTTGCACTAGCGGTCACTGTTTGTTTATTTACTGGTGTAGATGTGATTTTTCGAATGGTCTTTAATAATAATTTATAGGGAAGAATAAGTGATAAAAGTACGACGACTAATGTTAATAAATGACCATGTATTAACATTTTAAAAACTTCATTAGGATAAGCCAAATATTCTATAAATAATCGGTTAGGGCGAAAACCATATTCATTAATAAAGGCAGGTGTTGCCAGTTCAAAAAAGAGTATACTTATTAAAATCACATAAAAAACAAAGGTTAAGGTTTTGCTCCACCATTGAGTGTTCTTAGCTACTAGCATTACCCAGGGGTGAAATAGTGCAGGGATAATTAATAAGTAACCTATGGTACTTAAATCAATTCGCATACCATTAAATAATAAGGTAGTGATCGCTTGGCTATCAGAAAAACGATCAAATTGCCAAAAGACTAACCCTAATCTAGCGCTAAAAAATACACATATTAGTAGTAGAGAGAACAGTAAAAAGGGTCGTAATAAATTGTAAATAGAACTTGTCATTATTATTTTATGTTTAATTAACGCAGTCTTAACTTTAATTAAGTAAGCTTAAGACTTGCTTAATTTAAACTGAAATAACGTAATAAATAATAACTTTTTGCTTATTAGTACAATTTAATATGGAATTAAACTTAGCCTATAATAAAATGACTAACCAGATGATTACAGCAATAATCATACTAAGCAATACCGCAGCAGATCCTAAATCTTTTGCTAGACCAGATAATGGATGAATATCAAGCCCAACTCTATCAACTACTGCTTCTATGGCGGTGTTTATGACTTCTGTAAACATGATAAAAATAACGGTTAACACTAATATTGCCTGTTCTTTTAAACTTATATCAAAGAGAAAAGTCGTGGGGATAACCAAGATTAACAGCAGTAATTCTTGCTTAAAGGCAGACTCATGTTGATAAAGCCATTTAAACGCCCTAAAGGAATTTACTGAAGCTAAGTAAAGTCTTTTTAAACCTTTGGGTTTATTCTTATGATCAAACACTAGTTTTGTCTCTCTCTTGTTAATGTGTCGCTGACTAAAGTACGCGCGATGGCAACTTGCGATTTACAATGAATAAATGAATCGCTTTCGGCATGATAGACATTGGTTTTTACTGACATCACACTAAGTAATGTATCAAAAACATTATCGTGCGTCATTTGCTCTGTCGCCATCGAATTTAAACAACTGAGGTTAAAATCGGTTTGTTCCTCGTCATTCCAATAAATCATAGGAACATGAGTTTGTTCGTCTGGGGCAAAGGCATAAGGTAAACCATGTAAATAAACCCCTTTTTCTCCTAATGATTCACCATGGTCTGAAATATATAACATAGAAGTTTCGATATTTTTTTCTTGAGCTAAGGTATCTAATTTTACAATGACTTTTGACAACACATAATCGGTATATGCGATGGTGTTGTCATAACTGTTAAGTAACTGCTCTTCAGTGCAGTGTTGTATGTCGCTGCGTTGACAATCAGGTGTAAATACCCTTTTATCTTTAGGGTAGCGTTTAAAATAAGTAGGGCCATGAGAGCCAATCATATGCAACACAATTAAAGTATTTTCGTTGCTAAGGTTATTTAATTTTTTAGTTAAAGGGGCTATTAATGCTTCATCATAACAATATTGTCCGTCACAAAGCGGGTTTGATTTATCTGTTGGCACTTTTTCTGTTTTCACTCGCGTACAAACCCCTTTACAACTGCCATTATTATTGCTGATCCACAAGACATCAGCACCCGCTAAGTGAATAATATCGAGAACATTTTGCTGTGATGTTGCAATACGTTTGTCATAATTATGCTTACTGAGCCTTGAAAACATACAGGGTACAGAAACCGCGGTAGCCGTACCGCAAGAATGCATATTAGTAAATGAAACAACGTGTTGTTGTTCAGTGTATTGATTAGTGTCTTTAGTGTAGCCATTAAGTGAAAAATTCTGTGAACGGGCAGTTTCTCCTAATACTAAAACCGTTACATGTTGTCGTTGACTGCCTCTAACGATTGTTGGGGCAGTGTCTAGTACGTTAAATTTAAGTGGCGGATAGAAAAAATGGTTTCTGACATATTTGTATGATGCGTCCAACATTTTATAAGGAGTGATATAACTAACAAGTTCTTTATTATTTCGCCCTACAGAGGCATAGCTTGAGAAAAAAATGCTAGCAATAACCGCGATGACAACCACACTGGAGCTAATCAGTTTTACTCGACTAAGCAGTTCCTTCAATAAAGGTTGATAACTAAGTTTGACGAAATAAATGAATAAAGAGGGGAGTAAACCAAATATAATAAAAAATGTAATTGCATAAACATTTACATAAGAAAACGCTTCTGCAGTGTCAGTTTCTAATGTGTTTTGCACCATGCCATAGTCAAAGACGATGCCATAGGAGATTGTCGCATAAAATATGAGCGAGGATACTATCACCATAATGATCAAGAGAGGTTTAGTGATCCATCTAAAGGCAAATACACTTTGCAATATTATGGTTAAAGATAATAAAAATAAGGGTAATGATAATAGAAATAAAATATTGTAATGTGGTACTGATGTTATTATCGTTGTTGCCTTATATAAAAAAGGTATGTTCATTACTAAGGTGATATAGCAGCAAACACCAATGACTAATTGATTAGTTGTTAAAGTGATACTTTCAATCGCTGTGAGTAATTTTTTTGCTTGTTTGTGAAATGTATTTTTCATTCGTAAAGCCTTAAAAAGAATGTTTCGTGGTAATACGAAATTCAATGTTATTAACATGAGTATTGGTTGATAGAGGTTTGATAATGTCAAAATGAATCACGCGACTCTCGCTTGAATGCGTTGAATAAAGGCGAGCTCCAACCCCGATTGAAGTCATCCAAGTACGAGGTGTTTCTGATTTAACCGTGGGAGAAAATGCTCTTCCTGTATCAATAAAACCTGCTGCACCCAGTTCAAGTAATTTATAGATATTAATGTGAGGGTAGTAACGTGCTTCAAATGTAAACTGGCTATTATGTTTACTGTGTTGAAATTGTAATGGGAACCCTCGAATCCCAGTGTCACCGCCTAAAACAATAGGATCATCTAAAAACTGATTGCGGCTAAACTGATTAGTATTTTTAAAATAGGTGCTCCATTGAGGATTGATTTTATGAAAATATTCAGTGGTAAGGGTAACTACAGCTCTGTTGCTATTGTTACTTTTGCTATAACTCTCACCTTCAAATTCTGCATTAACAAATAAAAAACTATTCTCTGAAAATTTAAATCCTTTTGCTATTGCAGCCTCCCAAATCAAACGAGGGGCAGTTCCATTATTAGAAAGATCTGTACCTATACTAGCTTTAATATTCCAACCGAAATTAAAATCTTCTATATGGTTGATTAAATGAATATTTGTTAGCTTTATATAGTCTTTTTGGAGGTAATTGATAGAAACAAAAGGGTAATTAAATTCGCGATCTTTAGGAATGTGTTGAACCGATAAATTGTCGGTAGATAAACCCTCTGGAAGCATAAACCTTTCTTCATCAACCGGTGAAAAGGTATGACTTTCACTAGTAAAACCGACGCCAAAACGTAACGTATCTTTAACTGAGTTATTGTCTAACCATTGCCAGTGTAAAGTGGCGTAGCGTTGCTGATGAGAAAACTGTTCAGAAATAACGCCATTTTCGTATTGAGTGTCTACTTGATTAAAGTGACTAAAACCAATAGTGTATGCATTTTGAGTATCAAAACTTACCAGGTCTTTACGCAGAAAAAAGGCTTTAGCTGTACCATCATTATTATTACTAAGAGTTACATCGGCATGAATATTCTGATGCAAAAATAAAGGGATGCTGGTATCAAATTTGTAGCCTGTGCGTTGATCACTATTAAAGTATTCAATTTCGGCATCAATGCCTAAACCGAATAAATTGCGATCTTTTATGCCAAATGCAAATTTGTTTTTACCGCCTTTTCGACTTAAATCTAGGGTGGGTAGCAAAGACCAGTTGTCCCAAGTTTCTATGGTGACGCTATCATCAACTGATTTTACAGAGGCATTTCTAATATATTTTTTACTACGTAGATGCCTTTCAAGTTCATCCAAATCAAGTTCATTGATTTCGCATTTTTTTAGAAAAAAGGCTGCTTCATTTATAAGTGTTCGTTTTTTCGTTTTAACGTGTAAGAAATTAGCCCAAGAATGAATGAATAAGGTATCTTTTTCGTTAAGGTTAAACACATCATGGATGACTAATTGCGTGTTAGTTGTTTGATCACAAACAGGATTACTATCTGCAATTGCATGGGAAGCAATAAGTAAAGTGGTCAATAATATGGTAGGAATTTTTAGCAAAGTTAAACGCATAACAACACTCTGTAGTAAGAGTGGTTATGTTATGGAATAAAGCTTAAGGCTTGCTTATCATAAACTGATAAAGCCCCTAGAATAAACTGAATCTTTGTCGATAAACCCTTTATTTTACTAGTTAACCTGATCTCGGGGTAATGAATGTTCAGTTGCTCGTATAAATTTTAAATTAAAGATTTATATTTTTAATCACTACAGGGGGGATCAATTAGGGGGAGGGGGAAATGTCAATGTCACAACTTCTATGGGGATTGAGGCAAATTTGCGTACCTAATAGGGTGATATTAGTAGAAAATCAAACAATGATATTCTCTGAAATTATGGCGTTGACGAGTATTGCTTAACCCGAATTCAGGTGAGTTATTGCGAACCTTAAGAGTTTGTTAAAACCAGTTACAGAGAGGGAATTGTTAACTGTGTAAATAAAGGAATTACGAGTAAGGTTTTTTTGGGGGAGGCTGAGAGCTCATTAATTAGATTAGTATTGTAAATACTATTTGCTCATCAGCATCTTTAATAACGGAAAGAGTTGCATTAATCTGACTGCAATAAGATTTAACAATAGCTAAACCTAAACCATATCGTTGAGTCGAGGTTCGTGCAGAATCCTTTTGCCATAAAGGCTCAAAGAAATGTTTTAAATCGGCATCTGAATTTACATGGGTACTGACATTGGTAATACTGATTTGGGTTTTACCTTTGTTATCATTATTGTCAGAGAGCGTTATTGTAGTGATAGCTATAGATACTGTAGTTGAAGCGGGGCTATAAAAAAGCGCATTACTTATTAAATTAGTTAAAATCGTATAAAGGGCAATTTTACAGCTATAAACATGTTCCCCTTGTGGCGATGGTCGAAAGTCAATATCACGGTCAGAGGTATTTTCTCTACAGATAATTGAGAGAATCAATTCGTTAATATTAATCTCTTCTTTTTTAAGCTCACCTTTATGTGTGCTTTTTTGTAGTAACAGAATACCGTTAACAATACTTTTTAAGCGTTGAGAGATATCGAGAACTTCGCTTTTAAAATTATCGGCAATATGCTTTTCGTGGGGAAATTTTATAGCTACTTCACTTAAATTAAGTAATTCAGCGATAGGGGTTTTCAATTCATGAGCAATATCTGAAGCAAAGCGTTTCTCACGTGAATACAAGGTTTTATTTTCGTTGAGAAAATGGTTTATGCCATTGGCGATTGGAATTAGCTCACTCGGCAATCCTGTGGTTGGTATTTCACTTTCTTCAGAGTTTAAATTGATGCTTTTTAATTGGTTATTGAGGTTATCCAAGGGTCTTAAACCTTTTTCAACGACTTTAGAAACAATTATTCGAATTGCCATTACTGTAGATACTGAGCTGAAAATAAAAATAATATCCACAAACCAGAGGACTTGATTCAAATTCTCATTACTTATGGCATAGGCTAAGGTCATTATACGTTCGGGTTTTTTTGATAATATATTGGGATTTTCTTGTCTGACTTTACTTTCTACCTGAGGCTTGAATTTGGTAAAGTACATTCGACCAGAACGACCGTCAGGTAAGGTTATATTGGTAATAGTCGATTGATAAAGTTCAACATCAAGTTGTGGTAATTCTTTAACATCAAATAAGTCTAATGTTTTTGAACGTTCAAAGACGGCGTCATTAAGCCAAAACTGAAAATATTCAGGATCATTTACACCTGAAAATTCAGGCATAAATTCATCTGAAAATTGAAATTCCACATGATTAACTTCTTCACTGACTAACGTGACTAATAGACCTGACTTATTAACCATAGCGCGATCAAATTCACCACTGATCCAGTTATCAACACTAACATCAGTAATCAACAAAATAGAAAGTAATAACAATGAGATTGATAGGGTGATGTATAGACTTAATTTTTTCTTAATCGAGTTCATTAGTATGTTTCGACAAAGTAGCCAAAGCCACGTTTAGTTTTTATTGGTAAATCATATCCAATAGCCCTAACTTTTTTGCGAGCTGTTGACAGATGTGCCTCAAGTGAATTTTTAGCGATAGCATCATATTGACCAGCTAGGTATTCACTTAATTTTTCAGGAGAAATAACTTTACCTTGATTAGAGAATAAGCATTCAACAAGTTTATATTCGTTAGGGGTTAAATTTGCATCAATATCATTACAATGTAATTGTTTTAAATGTAGGTCTAATGAAAAAGGACCAACGACTATTTTACTGTCATTAACGTTTAAGCTGCCTCTTCTCATTAAACATAATAAACGGACATGAAGTTCATCAAAGGAGAACGGCTTAGTTAAATAATCATCAGCACCATTTAACAATCCTTCAATTTTATCTTCAGTGAGATCTCTAGCAGATAAAATAAGAATACGAATATCTTTATTGGCTTTGCGAATGGCTTTTAAGATGGAAGTGCCATCAACAGAAGGCAACATAAGGTCTAGAATTAATAAGGAATGATCGCCTGCTAGCGCCATACTTAATCCTTCTGAACCATCACCGGTATCGTCAACGGTGAATCCAAGGTTTGATAAACCAATTTTAAGACTTCTTCTTAATGAGATAGAGTCTTCAATGATTAATATTTTCAAACGCAGCTCTCTGAGTTTCCATAGTCATATAAGCTTAACTCTAACAAGAGAAACTTAAGGTTAGCTGAGGTTATACTGAAAAACAGTAAGTTACCCATTTAAGTAAAGTCTTATTCTATCGGCAGAACTTGTTATGTTACAAGGTAAATTGGCGTGATGTTAATAGCTTTTACTGATATATATCTGTTAACATTACAATAATTTTATTAGTGTTTTTTACTAGTGTCCTTACGCAAATAAGTGAAGAATCATGGGGTAATAAAGTGATTGTTCTAGGTTATTTTGTTTAATAACTTACATTAGCAATAACACACATGGGTGTGTAAATCCTACTATTCATGCACAATGAGCATTATAGGAAAATAGAGTAATCATATGAAAAAAGGGTTTATGGTCGTCGTTGACGGTAGCAACGGTGCCGGAAAAACAACGGTAATTAATGAATTGGAAAAATATTTGACCTCAAAAGGGTTAGATGTTGTGTTAACAAGAGAACCGGGCGGCACACCGATCGGTGAAAAAATTCGTGGAATTATTTTAGATCCAACTACCCCTGAAATGTCAGACATGACAGAATTAATGTTATTTGGCGCCGGTCGAGCACAACATCTTCAAGAAAAAATAATACCAGCGCTTAATGCTGGTAAAATTGTTATCTCTGATAGATTTGATGCAGCAACATTTAGTTTTCAACATTATGCGAGAGGTATTGATCTTGCCACTATTGTTAAAATTAATGATCTAGCCATAGATGGCTTTGCTCCTGATATAAATATTATTTTAGATTTAGATCCTTTAGAAGGGCTAAAACGCGTAAAAAGCCGTGGTGAAGGGCTTGACCGTTTAGAAGATGAAAAAGTCGATTTTCTAGTAAAAGCGAGAAATGGCTATTTAAGCCAAGCTAAAGATCAGCCAGAAAAATTTGCAGTGGTTGATGCATCGCAAAGCAAATCGCAGGTATTAAGTCATGTTATTGCCATTGTAGATAGCTTGTTATTGAAACTTGAGCTAAATGACGTTGTTTAGCTATTTAATCCTTAGTGTATTTTTAGTGAGTATTTAATGATGCATCCTTGGTTACTCGAACATCAACGCTCATTGTCTGCATTATTACTGCAAGCACGTATGCCACATGCATTCATTATTTCAGGGCATCACGGCACAGGTAAATTAACGTTAGCTCACTGGCTAATAGGTGTACTTGCATGTGAGCACTGTGTGTCGGAACAAGATATTCTATCTCCTTGTGGTCAATGTAAGTCGTGTTTGCTACTTAACGGACAAGGTCATCCTGACCATTTAGTAGTTGATCCAAGTGGGAATACCATAGGTGTTGACCAAATCAGAAAGGTAATCACCTTCTTTGAAAAAACCGCTTTATTAGGTCAAAGACAAACCGCGATTATTGAATCAGCAGATAAAATGACTGAGTCAGCGGCTAATGCGTTACTGAAAACATTAGAAGAGCCTACCGCAGATAGCCATATTATATTACTTACTTCAGATATTGATCGGCTATTACCAACCATTATTAGCCGATGTAGACATCTGGAGTTAAGAGCTACAGGGGGTAATTTAGCTCATAGTTTAACAAACAATAAAACAGATACATTTGCTACCTTACTTGAGACGAATAGCGACGATGATTCTGCATTATTTAATGAGTTTGTTATTTTGTTCTATCATTTTCTTGCTGTGCCAGAGGAACGGAGTAAAATACTTACGTTTATGCAAGAACAAGCAAAATCGTTAGATTGGTGTGAACGACTAACGGCAGATCTTATGCGTTTTAACTATGGCTGGCTGAAAATCAATCAAAATACAGCTATTGATCAACAGATACTTGCACGTTTACAGCATTTATCGCATGATGATATCTGGCAATTACAACTTTTGATTGGCACTTGTAAAAAACAAACACTAACAATAACGCAAGTGAATAAAAACTTTCAGATAGAAAAGCTTCTTGCTGAAATAACACATCATTTAATTCAAGCATATGCTGTAGATAGGTAAAGCGTGGAAATCATACAATTAGAGTTCGTGACCGAAAGAGATTTGTACTTAGCTTATATGCCATTTTTAAAAAAAGGCGGCTTATTTATTCGTACAACTGAATCTATTGATTTAGGTACTGAAATTAAACTTATTGTCACTTTACCTGACTCTTTAGAAGAATCGGAGGTTGAGGGTAAAGTTGTTTGGGTCACGCCTATTGGTTCTCAAAACGGTACACCTGCGGGTATTGGTATCGGTTTTGTTGAAGACCCTGAAAATGTAAGAATGCAAATTGAAAAGACAATTGCTCGTTTACTCAATTCATCAGAACCGAGTTTTACCATGTAATTGTTAAGCAATACCATTTTAATTCCCTTCCAATATCACTAATAACCTTAAGGAGTCGTTTTGTTTATCGATTCACATTGTCACCTTGATCGCTTAAAACTTGAAGAGTTTGATCAAGACATTAGCCTTGTTGTTAAAAATGCAGAAGCGGTTTCAGTTAATCAAATGCTCTGTGTTAGCGTTACTCTCGCTGATTTTCCAAGTATGGCAGATAAAACTGCTTGTTTTAAAAATGTGTTCCTCAGTTGTGGTACGCATCCGTTAAATCAAGGGGAAGAGGTTGATCAAGACTTATTATACTCTTTAGCACAGCATGAAAGAGTGATTGCTATAGGTGAAACGGGACTTGATTATTTTTATGCGCCAGAAACCAAAGACGTTCAAATAGACTCGTTTCGTAAACACATTCGCGTAGCTAAATTATTACAAAAGCCATTAATTATTCATACTCGTGGTGCCCAACAAGATACTTTAGACATTATGCGAGAAGAAGGCGCTGAACAAGTTGGTGGTATTTTACATTGTTTTACTGAATCATGGGAAATGGCTGAACAGGCTATTGAGATGGGCTTTTACATTTCATTTTCAGGCATATTAACATTTAAAAATGCAGATGAATTACGTGAAGTAGCCAAACGTGTACCAGAAGATAAAATGTTAATTGAAACCGATTCACCCTACCTTGCACCTGTACCGCATAGGGGTAAACAAAATCAACCTGCTTATGTGGTAGAAGTGGCAAAACATTTAGCAAGTATTCGCGGCCAGTCTGTAGAACAAATTGCAGCAATTACCTCACAAAACTTTAATACCTTATTTAACTTAGCATAATAGTAATAAAAATGGCCCGAAACCAAAGTTTCGGGCTCAGGGGAATGGCTCATAAAAATACATGAGCCGTGCGCTAACTATGTTAAAACGATCAAATATAATTAACTGGGTGTTGCGAGCAGAGGTTAATAAATAACCTGTTTATTAATTGTAGTGTAAACTTATCCAAAAGCTAATAAAAAATAATTTTTGTTTAACTATCTGATTATTAATGATTAAATTCTATTGTTTTTGGTTTTTAGCCATTATATCTTCGATCATTTTAGTAGTTAGCCACTGGTAATTAACATCTTATTCACAGCTTTTTCTTTAACCTTATTCGTTTACTGCCTTGCAATCAGTTTGATAATTAATGCTCAGTTTTTCTCCTTTCGATAGTGTTTTACCTTAACAATTGTCGACAACTATCTATATAAACCTCATTTTTACTCCATTTATATGCTACTTAAGTCGTAATTGTCGACAATTTGGTGTTTTTATCATTGACTCTTTATTTAAATACGTTAATATCGCTATCAATACTAAATCATTGTCGACAATTTATGGTGTTTAATAATCCAACTCAGCAAAAAGCGATAACAACAGCGGACAAGGTTTTTCAACAAATGCAGGTAGCAATTGTTGAAGGTGAGATAGCCGCTGGAAGTAAAATTAGTGAGCCAGAACTTGCTAAGCAATTTCAAATTAGTCGCTCTACTTTACGAGAGGCGTTAAATCGTTTAGAAAAATGTCATTTAATTGAGCGAAAAGCCAATATTGGATCTAGAGTTATTGAATGTACGATTAAGGGATTACTGGATATTTATGTCGTGCGCGAAGCGTTAGAGGGTATGGCGTGTCGACAAGCCGCTTTGAATATGACAAATGAAGAAATTGCCGATATAAAAAAAGTACTGGCGAAACACGCCGCATCTAAAGATTTGCAAAATGGTGTGGCATATTACCAAGAACAAGGGGATCTTGATTTTCATTACCGCGTAATTTTAGGTAGTCATAATCAAGAACTCATTAATATTCTATGCGGCCAACTATATCATTTAGTCCGTATGTACCGTTGTCAGTTCGGTATGAATAGCCCTAGAGCTAGTAAAGCATTTACAGAACACTCTCGTATTGTTGAAGCCATTGCTGAACGAGACGGTGAGTTAGCAGAATTATTAATGCGACGTCATATTGCGGCGTCACGTAAAAATATTGAAAATAAAATAGCACTTAAAGATTCACAAGTGCCTCAACTCGTTAAGAAATAAGGACAAGCTATGTCTACGCTAGATTCTAAAACCATTTCACCGGGCGCTAAATTTCGCCAAGCATTAGTCAATAATCAACCTTTGCAAGTGGTAGGTACTATCAATGCCTATTGTGCGATGATGGCTGAACAATTAGGTCATCAAGCTATTTACTTGTCAGGCGGTGGCGTTGCCAATGCCTCTTATGGGTTACCTGATTTAGGTATGACATCATTGAATGATGTTATTGCAGATGTTCAGCGAATAACATCTGCCTCAAGTTTACCATTATTAGTTGACATTGATACCGGATGGGGAGGAGCATTTAATATTGCTAAAACCATTCGTGATATGGAAAAAGCAGGTGCAGCCGCTGTACATATTGAAGATCAAGTTGCTCAAAAACGCTGTGGTCACCGTCCTAATAAAGAGATTGTCTCGACAGAAGAAATGGTTGACCGCATTAAAGCCGCAGTTGATGCACGTACAGATAAAGACTTTTTTATTATGGCGCGTACAGACTCGTTTGCTCAAGAAGGTATCGAATCAGCATTAGCGCGAGCTAAAGCGTATGCTGCAGCAGGCGCGGATGGTATTTTTGCCGAAGCGGTAAAAACTGAAGAGCATTATCGTGCGTTCACTGAAGCATTAGATGTACCTGTATTAGCTAACATAACAGAATTTGGACAAACTGAACTTTGGAATAAAGAGCAATTAGGGGAGTGGGGATGCGCTATGGTGCTTTATCCTTTGTCTGCATTTAGAGCCATGAATAAAGCGGCAGAGTTAGTCTATAAAACCTTATTAGAAGATGGTGATCAAAAAGCAGTAGTCGATAAGATGCAAACACGTATGGAATTATACGATTATCTTGGATATCACGACTATGAACAAAAATTAGATTCATTGTTTTCTGAAGGTAAAAATAAATAGAGTTACCAACCGAGTTGTTTCGCGTAACTAACAATTAAAAAATAAAATTTAAAAAATTGAGGAAGTTAACATGGTTGATAAAAAATTAAGTGGTGCCGGTCTTCGAGGGCAAAGTGCTGGTGAAACAGCGTTATGTACTGTCGGCAAATCAGGTAGTGGTTTAACCTATTGTGGCTATGATGTTTCAGATTTAGCAGATAATGCTACCTTTGAAGAAGTGGCATATTTACTCTTTAATGGTGAATTACCAACACAAGCTCAGTTAACTGCTTATAAAAGTGAACTTGCAACAATGCGAGACTTACCACAAGCACTTAAAGAAGTTTTACAACGTATACCTGCAAGCGCGCACCCAATGGATGTTATGCGTACAGGAGCTTCATTTTTAGGTAATTTAGAGCCAGAGGAAGATTTTAGCCAGCAACATAAAGCTGCTAATCGTTTGTTAGCAGCCTTTCCTGCGATAATGACATACTGGTATCGTTTTACTCATGACAATGTTGAAATTGATTGTGTCACCGATGAAGAATCAATTGGTGGGCATTTCTTAAAGCTACTCACGGGTAAAACACCATCTGAATTACATCGACGTGTAATGGATGTTTCGCTGATTTTATATGCAGAGCATGAGTTTAATGCCTCTACCTTTACTGCACGGGTTTGTGCTTCAACGCTTTCTGATATGTATTCATGTATCACTGGTGCAATTGGTTCATTACGAGGACCACTACATGGTGGCGCGAATGAAGCGGCTATGGAAATGATCCAGCGTTTTTCATCACCTGCTGATGCTAAAGAACAAATGGCTGGTATGCTCGAGCGTAAAGAAAAAATCATGGGCTTTGGTCATGCGGTTTACCGTACATCAGATCCTCGAAACGTTATTATCAAAAAATGGTCTGAAAAATTAGCTCAAGAGTTTGGTGATTCTTCTTTATATGATATCTCTGTCGCCTGTGAAGAGTTCATGTGGGATACCAAGAAGCTGTTTTGTAATGCGGATTTTTTCCATGCGTCAGCTTACTACTTTATGGGGATTCCAACTAAATTGTTTACCCCTATTTTTGTTTGTTCTCGTGTGACAGGATGGGCGGCTCATGTGATGGAACAACGCTCGAATAATCGTATTATTCGTCCTTCAGCAGATTATATTGGTGCTGAACCTCGTCAGGTTACACCAATAGCAGAAAGATAAACTAATAAAGGTATAACTGTGTGTTTTTAGTGATATTAATGCACAGTTTAGCTTAAGTAAATCCGATCAAAGGTCTGTTAAAGACCTTTATCTTAAAACAAAATTTGTAGGCAACATTATGAATTATGATTATCGCAAGCCACTTCCTGGCGCTAATATTGACTTTTTTGATACCCGAGAAGCGGTCGACGCTATACAACCCGGCGCATATGCAAAATTACCTTATACCTCACGTGTACTTGCGGAACAATTAGTACGTAAATGTGATCCTACGATGCTTACTGAATCGTTAAAGCAATTAATTGAACGTAAACAAGATTTAGATTTTCCTTGGTATCCCGCACGTGTCGTGTGCCATGATATTTTAGGACAAACAGCATTAGTTGATTTGGCGGGCTTACGTGATGCTATTGCCGATCAAGGGGGAGACCCTGCTAAAGTTAATCCTGTAGTCCCAACGCAGTTAATTGTTGATCATTCGCTAGCCGTTGAATTTGCAGGGTTTGATCCTGATGCTTTTGATAAAAACCGCGCCATAGAAGATCGACGTAACGAAGATAGATTTCATTTTATTGAATGGACTAAAACTGCTTTTAAAAACGTTGATGTAATCCCTGCGGGTAATGGCATTATGCATCAAATTAATTTAGAAAAAATGTCTCCTGTGGTCCAGTTGCGAGATGGTGTCGCTTTTCCTGATACTTGTGTCGGTACTGACAGTCATACGCCACATGTCGATGCCCTTGGGGTCATTGCTATTGGTGTTGGTGGTTTAGAAGCTGAAACTGTCATGTTAGGTCGACCATCTATGATGCGCTTGCCTGATATTATCGGGGTTAAATTAACTGGCGAACGTCAAGAAGGCATCACGGCTACAGATATAGTGTTGGCTATTACGGAGTTTTTACGTAATGAAAAAGTGGTTTCTAGTTATTTAGAATTTTTTGGTGAAGGAACAACTCATTTAACCATTGGTGATAGAGCGACTATTTCTAATATGACACCTGAGTATGGAGCTTCGGCAGGTTTATTTTATATCGATCAGCAAACCATTGATTATTTAAAACTAACCGGCCGTGAACCAGAACAGGTGGCTTTAGTTGAAAATTACGCTAAGCATACGGGACTTTGGGCAGACGATTTGTCAGAAGTTGAATATGAACGTGTATTAGAATTTGATTTATCTAGTGTTGGTCGCAATATGGCGGGGCCTTCTAATCCACATCGTCGTTTACCAACCTCAGAGCTAAATAAACGTGGTATCGCAGGCGAATGGAATAAAGAATCTGAGTTTATGCCTGATGGCGCTGTTATTATTGCTGCAATCACCAGCTGTACAAATACTTCTAATCCAAGAAATGTTGTTGCCGCAGGACTTATTGCCAAAAAAGCGAATGAATTAGGCTTAATACGTAAGCCTTGGGTGAAATCTTCTTTTGCTCCTGGTTCAAAGGTTGCGAAATTGTATCTTGAAGAATCAGGTTTATTACCTGAAATGGAAAAACTTGGTTTTGGTATTGTTGGCTATGCTTGTACTACTTGTAATGGCATGTCGGGTGCTTTAGATCCTAAAATTCGACAAGAAATTATCGATCATGACTTATATACCACCGCTGTATTGTCGGGTAACCGTAACTTTGATGGCCGTATCCATCCTTATGCGAAACAAGCCTTTTTAGCTTCGCCTCCTTTAGTTGTTGCTTACGCTATTGCAGGTACCATTCGGTTTGATATTGAACAAGATATTTTAGGTACAGATCAAAATGGAGAGCCAATCAGATTAAAAGATATTTGGCCTTCAGATGAAGATATTGATGCCATTGTCAATAAGTTTGTTAAACCAGAGCAGTTTAAAAAAGTTTATACTCCAATGTTTGATTTAGGGGCTTTTGAACCTGCTGAAAGTCCACTTTATGATTGGCGTCCACAGAGTACATATATTCGTCGTCCTCCTTATTGGGAAGGTGCTCTTGCTGGAGAGCGAGCAATGAAAAATATGATCCCATTAGCGGTATTAGGAGACAATATCACCACAGATCACCTGTCACCTTCAAATGCTATTATGTTAGATAGTGCAGCAGGCGCTTACCTAGATAAAATGGGATTGCCTGAAGAAGACTTCAATTCCTATGCTACACATCGTGGCGATCATTTAACGGCGCAGCGAGCAACTTTCGCAAACCCTAAATTATTCAATGAAATGTGTCGTGATGAAAATGGTGAGGTTAAACAAGGCTCACTTGCACGTATTGAACCTGAAGGTGTTGAAAGTCGAATGTGGGAAGCAATCGAAACCTATATGGAACGTAAACAACCTTTAATCATTATTGCTGGTGCTGATTATGGTCAGGGTTCATCTCGTGATTGGGCTGCCAAAGGCGTTCGCTTAGCTGGTGTTGAAGTGATTGTTGCTGAAGGTTTTGAACGTATCCATAGAACCAACTTAGTTGGAATGGGGGTATTACCTTTAGAGTTTACAAATAATGAAACCCGTATGACTTACGAAATTGATGGTACTGAAACTTATGACGTAGTCGGTGAGCGGACACCTGGTGCTATGATGAAAGTCATCATGACACGCCGAAATGGTGATGTTGTTGAGATACCGGTTAAGTGCCGTTTAGATACAGCAGAAGAAATTTCTGTTTATGATGCAGGTGGTGTTTTACAACGCTTTGCTCAAGATTTTCTCGCATCTAACACCTAGCGTTATACGCTAATAGCATGTTATCGGCCTCTCTCAATGTGAGAGAGGCCGAGACAACAATCATTTTGCAATGTTTACTAATTGGAAAAATTAACGTGAAATATTTACCCCAACTAAAAATACCGGCAACTTATATGCGTGGCGGCACATCTAAAGGTGTTTTTTTTAATTTAACGGATTTACCGAAAGAGGCGCAAGTTGCAGGTAAAGCACGAGATAATATATTGTTACGAGTGATTGGTAGCCCAGATCCTTATGGTAAACAAACTGATGGGATGGGGGGCGCAACCTCTAGTACCAGTAAAACAGTTATTTTATCTAAAAGTGATAAGCCTGATCATGATGTCGATTATTTATTTGGTCAAGTATCTATTGATAAACCCTTTGTCGATTGGAGTGGTAATTGTGGGAATTTAACTGCCGCAGTTGGTTCGTTTGCCATAAGTAACGGTTTAGTTGATGCCAATCGTATTCCGGATAATGGAGTTGCCTTGATCAGAATATGGCAAGCCAACATTGAAAAAACCATCATTGCACATGTACCAATCACTAATGGTGAAGTTCAAGAAACTGGTGACTTTGAACTTGATGGAGTAACTTTTCCTGCAGCTGAAGTGCAGGTAGATTTTGTTTCACCTGTAGATGCGAGTGAAGCTATGTTTCCTACAGGAAATCTTGTTGATGATTTGGTTGTTGACGGTGTAGGGACATTTAAAGCGACTATGATTAATGCGGGTATACCCACTATTTTTTTGAATGCCCAAGATCTCGGCTATCAAGGGATAGAATTACAAGAAGCCATTAATAATGATGATAATGCTTTAGCAATGTTTGAAACAATTCGTGCTTATGGCGCGCTTAAAATGGGATTAATTGAAGATGTAGCTGATGCCGCTAGTCGTCAACACACACCTAAAGTCGCATTTGTGAGTGCTGCTCAAGACTATCTAACATCAAGTAATAAATCTGTTAGCGCCGATCAAATAGATTTACATGTGCGTGCACTTTCCATGGGTAAACTACATCATGCCATGATGGGAACTGCTGCCGTTGCAATTGGAACTGCTGCCGCTATTCCTGGTACTCTTGTTAATTTAGCTGCCGGAGGTGGAGAACGTCAATCAGTTGTATTTGGTCATCCATCAGGCACATTAAAAGTAGGGGCGGAAACTGTAAAAGAGAATGAGCAATGGCAAGTGAAAAAAGTTTCTATGAGTCGTAGTGCCCGTGTGTTAATGGAAGGTTGGGTACGGATCCCGCAATAAGTTAAAGTCAGCTTAACTTCAAATTACCGAATGTTCATATTCAGTTCATGCGTTGCTAGTATAGTGCAGCAAGTGTAGTCAATAGATAGTACGTAAGTGATTATGTTGTCTACACTTGTTATTGTTTTAATTAACATCTTATTTAAAAGGAAGTCATTATGAGTTTACGTTATTGTGCTGTTATTGTGCTGTTCAGTTTTTTCACTTCTGCAGCGTTTGCTGATAATCAAGGTATTGAAGTGGTTGGTAAAGCCGCAGTTAAAGCGGTACCTGATACTTTCTCAATAACGTTAGAGATAAAAGAGCGGGGCGTTGTTGCGAGTAAAGCGAAAGGGATTGTTGATCAAAAAAGTCAACTCTTGATGCGGGCATTAAACAATATAGGTTTTGAGAATAAATCAATAGACTCGTCAAAAATTGTCATGTACCCCGTCTATGAAAAACCATCTATTGTTATTGATAATGCTGTAGTTAAAAGCCGCATTGCCCAGAATCAAAAAGTAGAATTGCCAGTTACAGGGCTTTCTTCAAATAAAAATAGTGTGGTATTAAGTTATTTTGATGTGACTCGTACCTTCGTCATTGCGTTTGATGATTTGACTCAATATGACCAATTACTGGATGTTGTGACTAAGATTGGTGTTAGCAATATTTCTTCATTAACTATGTCATATAAAAATAGTGAAGCCATTTATCAGCAAGCGTTAACCAAAGCATTACAAAATGCAAAAATGAAAGCAGAGACTATTGCTAGTCAAATGAATGTTGAATTAGCTGGATTAGTTTCATTAAAAGAAACGGGTTACCATGCTCCTCAAGCTTACGCTATGATGAGAGAAGCTAGAGCCAGTTTTAGTGCTAATGTCTCTGAAAAACAGGTTTCCGCACAAGTTATCGCCGTTTTTGCCATTCAATCTAAGTAAATTCACTCCTTTTCGGTGATAATGCTTTAATTAAAAGCATTATCACGGTATCTTATGCCCAATTTTAAGCGTAAGTAAAATCTCATGAACAAAACTGAATTTTATCGGCAACTTATTGCTCAGACAGAAGTGCTAATTGCAGATGAAAAGGACGTTATCGCTAATATGGCGAATATCAGTGCTTTATTATTTGATTCTTTAGCACATGTAAATTGGGCCGGCTTTTATCGGATGGTCGATGAAGAGTTGGTATTAGGGCCTTTTCAAGGTAAGGTAGCGTGTATACGTATTCCTGTTGGAAAGGGTGTTTGTGGTACTGCGGTATCAGAAAACAAAACTCAGCGTATTGCAGATGTACACCAATTTGGTGGACATATAGCCTGTGATGCAATGAGTAATTCTGAAATAGTTATCCCTGTGATATATCAAAACAAAGTAATTGCAGTTTTAGATATTGATAGTGTTGAATTTTCGCGTTTTGATGAAGAAGATCAACAAGGGTTAGAGACTATTGTTCATTGTTTAGAACAAAATATTGCAACGTATGGTATTAAGTAAATATGAAAGAGTTTATTGTTATTCATGATTATTTAGTTTCTGAAGAAGTCGTTGGTGATTGGGATGGCGATGAAGAGCAAGTTTGTGAGAAGATAAACGAAATTTATCATACTCTCTATGACTATGCCGAAGAAGATATTGAACCAGAAGAATTAACACTACTTTTAGAGTTGGTGTGGGAACATTGGATTGGGCAAGATGTTTTGCCTGAATTAGAAAGCGCAGATATTAGTGATTGGTGTCATAATTTGTTAACCAATCGTGATCAATATCTTACAGATTAAGAAATAGAAGTTAAGTTATTTTTATGGAAACTAAGCGTACAAGTACAAAAGAAATCATAGCCTATTTAGTTGAAAAATTCCCCGCGTGTTTTTCATTAGAAGGGCCGGTTAAACCTTTAAAAGTAGGGATATTCCAAGAGTTAGCAGAGCAACTTAAGGATGATGAAACTGTCAGTAAAACTCGTTTACGTCAAGCATTAAGACATTATACGAGTAGCTGGCGTTACCTTAAAGCAATCAAGCTAGGTGCTTTTCGTGTTGATATTACAGGTGCAGAAGTTGCTGAGATCGATCAAGCACAAGCTGAGTATGCCAGTAAAACATTGAAAGAGAGCCAAGAAAAGTTTGGTAACAAAATTAATAAAGACAAACCAGCGAAAAAACCTTATAAAGATAACACCTCTGACGTGAAATCAGCTAAAAATCCGTCTAAGGATAATGCTAAATTTAAAGCGGTTAAGTCTAAAAAAGCAACCCCAGCGAAGCCAGCAGTAAAACTTAAACCTATCGAAGAGAGTGCTCTAAAAGTAGGAAATAAAGTTAAAGTTCAGCTTGGTAATTCCCCTTTAGATGCAACAATAACTGAAGTGGCTGGTAAAGAGGTAAGTGTACAACTTAACTCTGGCATGGTTGTTAAAACGCAAGCAAAAAATATATTTACTGAATAATTTGGAGTAACTGGCATGCAAAAAATCTGTCGTATCGCTGTAGCTGTATCATTATCATTAGCAAGTGCAAATTTATTTGCTTTGTCTAAAGGTGTTGAAGAAACCACGTTACCGATTTTAGCTCCCGAAAGTCAGCATGCCACATCAAGTAAACGAATCACGGCTCAATTCACTCGTGCTCATTACAAGCCAGTGAAAGTTGATGATGAACTGTCTGCAAAAATATTTGATCGTTATATTCAACAGCTTGATTATAATCGCAATGTCTTTCTTTTATCTGATATTGAAAATTTAAAGAAATATCGTTTAGAGTTTGATACTGCTATTTCAAGGGGCAAATTAGAGATAGCTTACGAGATCTTTAATCTGAATATGCAACGTCGTATGGAACGTTATCAATATGCGATTAGCTTGTTGGACAAACCGTTTGATTTTACCCTTGATGAGTCTTATTTGTTTGATCGAGATGATGCCGAGTGGCCAACATCTACGGCAGAGTTGAATGAGCTATGGCGATCTCGTGTTAAGTATGACGCTTTAAATCTTACTTTAGCAGGCAAAGAATGGCCGAAAGTTAAAGAAGTACTAACTAAACGTTATAATTATGCCATTAAACGCTTAAAACAAAGTGAAAGTGAAGATGTTTTTCAAATAGTGATGAACAGTTTTGCTCGTGTTGTTGAACCTCATACCTCTTATTTATCACCAAGAAATGCTGAACGCTTTCAAATGGATATGAATTTATCGTTAGAAGGTATTGGCGCAGTTTTACGTGCAGAAGAAGATTTTACCGTTATTCAAAGTGTTGTTACTGGCGGACCGGCTGACAAATCTAAACAGCTTAAACCTAAAGATCGTATTGTCGGTGTTTCTCAAGACGAAGAAGATTTTGTAGACGTTGTTGGCTGGCGTTTAGATGACGTAGTTGATCTGATTAAAGGGCCTAAGGGCACAAAGGTCAGACTTCAAGTACAAGGTGATATTGAAAATAATGATGACACGATTAAAGTAGTTTCCATCATTCGGGATAAAATTATCTTGGAAGATCGCGCTGCAAAATCAAAAGTTTATTATGAAAAACCAGGCGACCTAAACAGCAAAAAACTTGGTGTGATTAATATTCCGAGTTTCTATAATAATTTATCTCGTGATGTTAAAAAAGAGATTGATAAATTAAAGCTTGAAAATGTTGAAGGTATCATTATTGATTTACGTGGTAACGGCGGTGGTTCTTTACCTGAATCAACGCTATTAACTGGGTTGTTTATTGACAAAGGCCCTGTAGTACAAGTGCGTGATGGTGCCAATAGAATTGCAATACAACGCGATAAAGATGGTATTACTTATTACGATGGTCCTTTAACCGTAATGGTTGATCGTTATAGTGCCTCAGCATCTGAAATTTTTTCAGCGGCTATTCAAGATTATGGTCGAGGAATTATTATTGGTGAACATACCTTTGGTAAAGGTACCGTTCAACAACATCGTCCACTAGGCCGTGTTTACGACCTTTTTGAAAAACCCTTTGGTAGTATTCAATACACAATTGCTAAGTTTTATCGCATAAATGGTGGTAGTACACAGCATAGAGGTGTTTTACCTGATATTGCTTTCCCTACAGCGATAGACCCAGAAGATTGGGGCGAAAGTAAAGAAGAGAATGCACTACCTTGGGATCAAATAAGTAAAGCCCGATATAATAAGCTTGATAATTTAGATACAGATATTGCTTATTTAAATGAGCACTATAAAGAACGCATTAAAAATGATCGTGAATTTAACTACTTGTTAAGTGATATCGAAGAATACAAATTAGATAAAGAAGATAAAACGATTTCTTTAAATTTGGCCAAACGTAAAGCAAAAAAAGAAGCTCGTAAGGCTAAACAACTCAAACGCGCTAATGAAAGATTAGTAGCGATGAATAAAGAAAAAATCACCTCTTTAGATGATTTACCAAAAGAATTGGAAGAGCTAGACCCATTTTTGGATGAAGCAGCACGTATCACTTTTGATTATGTGTCAATGGGACAACTTGCCAAAAAATAACCTTTTGTGAGTAAAATTAGAAAGCCGCCATAAAAGGCGGTTTTTTTCTAATAATAGTAAGAGAAAAGGAAAATTCACTAAAGCTGATTTTCATTCATAAATTGTGAATAATTACTTACAATATGCACTGTGTAGCCAATTAAGCATTTAATAAAAAGCTTGCAACAATATGCAACTCAAGGCATGTTATGAACCCGTAAGACTCGTCTAAAATAAAAATTAAAATGTTAAGGTAATATTTCCTTTATGTCAGAATCTAATCAAATTAAACCACCAAGCTTTCTCGATGCATTTATTCCAGTCATAGCCTTAGTTGTGATGTTAGCGACAGGCGTCATTTATTTTGGTGATAATTCTTCGTTTGGTCCGAATCAAATAGCCTTGCTATTAGCTATGGGGATCGCCGTTGTTATCGGTCTTAAAAATGGTCATGATTGGCCATCAATTGAAAAAGCCATTGTTCATGGTATTTCTATTTCACTCGGGGCCATATTAATATTATTAGCGGTAGGGTCATTAATTGGCACCTGGTTGTTAAGTGGGACTGTACCCACTATGGTTTATTATGGTTTAAAAATCATAGATCCAAGTTGGTTTTATGCTGCAACATGTTTAGTTTGTGGTATTGTCGCCATGAGTATAGGCAGTTCATGGACAACAGCGGCAACTGTTGGTGTTGCTTTCATTGGTATTGCAACGGGGTTTGAATTGTCCACTTCAGTTACTGCGGGTGCGGTAATTTCAGGGGCTTATTTTGGTGATAAATTATCCCCATTATCTGAAACAACGAACTTAGCCCCTGCGGTTGCTGGTAGTGAATTGTTTGAGCATATTCGTTATATGCTTTGGACTACTATTCCCTCTATATCAATTGCGTTAGTGTTGTTTCTTATTATCGGTTTTAATCATTCCACCAGTGGCCCAGTTAACACTGAAAGTATTGATACATTAATAAATACCCTTGAAGCTACTTACGAAATTAATCCTCTTAATTTAATTCCTTTAATTATTTTACTCGTATTAGCTTATAAAAAAGTGCCTGCATTTCCTGCCGTAGCCATTGGTGCAATCATTGGTGCTGTTTGGGCGTTAATATTTCAGCAAGACTTAATATTAAGTATGGCATCAGAAGGGCTTAGCGGAGCGAAAGCTTATATTACCGTTGTCTGGACAGCTTTTTTTGATGGTGTTGTTGTTAAAACAGGTAATAGTGAAATTGATGAGTTACTTAGTCGAGGTGGGATGTCCAGCATGCTCAATACTATTTGGCTTGTTATTTGTGCCTTAAGCTTTGGTGCCGTACTTGAACACTTAGGAATGTTAAAGAAATTTGTTCAATCCATTTTATCTGCAGCTAAATCAACGGGTAGTTTAATTGCAAGTACTGTCGCCACCTGTATTGGTACTAACTTAATTACAGCAGACCAATATATGTCTATTGTTATGCCTGGTCGAATGTATAAAGAAGAATATGAACGAAGAGGTCTTCATCCAACAGTACTTAGTCGTACGTTAGAAGATTCGGGGACTATTACCTCACCATTAATACCATGGAATACTTGTGGTGCTTTTATGTTTGGTGCCTTAGCATTAACTTCATATGATTATATTTACTATTGCTTTTTTAATCTCATTAACCCAATAATTGCAATTGCTTATGGCTATATTGGCTTTAAAATTAGAAAAGTTGGTGAAGATTAATTTTTACAAATTAACTTAATAAATATTCAAAAAACCTGTTATTACCATTGATGCAATTTGTTCAACTGGTGTTATTACAGGTTTTTCTTTTTCTCATCCTTGTTATCGCATATTAAAGGAAATTTAATGACTACATTTACTGCCCGCTATTTAAAAGATTATCGTCCCAGCGATTTTTCCATTAATACTATCGACCTGACTTTTGAGCTTGATGATAATAAAACGCGAGTGACAAGTGTTATGTCGATCGCTAAAACTACACCTGAGGCTACTCAACTTACCCTTAATGGTGAACAAATTAAATTGATTGCTGTTTACTATAATGATAAAGCGTTAACCCCCGATGAATATCAAGTTGACGATGTAAGCTTAAGCCTGTCAATTGCAGATGTTGCATGTAAACTAACAATCATTACTGAAATTGATCCGGTGAATAACACTTCTTTAGAAGGGCTATTTAAATCAGGCGGCGCATTCTGTACTCAGTGTGAGGCTGAAGGTTTTAGACGCATCACTTATTATTTAGATCGCCCTGATGTTATGGCTAAATTCACCACAAAAGTCATTGCAGATAAAACCAATTATCCTTATTTATTATCCAATGGGAATAAAATTGCTAGTGGTGATTTAAGTGATAACCTGCATTTTGTTACTTGGGAAGATCCCTTTCTTAAACCTTGTTATTTATTTGCACTTGTTGCAGGTGATTTTGATCAATTATCTGATACCTATCAAACAAGTTCAGGCAGAGAGGTTAGTTTAGAAATCTTTGTTGATAAAGGTAATAAAGCTAAAGCACATCATGCTATGGCTTCATTGAAGCATTCCATGCGTTGGGATGAGGAAACGTTTGGTTTAGAGTATGACTTAGATATCTATATGATAGTCGCCGTTGATTTTTTCAATATGGGGGCGATGGAGAACAAAGGTTTAAATGTTTTCAACAGTAAATTTGTACTCGCGGATAAAGAAACGGCTACTGATACCGATTACTTTAACGTAGAGGCTGTTATCGCACATGAATATTTTCATAACTGGACAGGCAACCGTGTTACTTGCCGTGACTGGTTTCAGCTTAGCCTTAAAGAAGGACTTACCGTCTTTCGTGATCAACAGTTTAGCGCCGATAGACATTCAGCAGCCGTTACGCGCATTAAAAATGTTCGTGTAATGCGTGCCCAACAATTTGCCGAAGATGCGGGGCCGATGTCACATCCTATTCGCCCAGAAAAAGTAATTGAAATGAATAATTTTTATACCCTTACTGTTTATGAGAAAGGGGCTGAAGTTATTCGTATGTTGCACACATTGTTGGGACAGCAAAAATTCAGACAAGGTATTGATTTATATTTCGAACGTTATGATGGCCAAGCAGTTACCTGTGATGATTTTGTGGAAGCTATGGCAGATGCGGGAGAGATAGATCTTTCATTATTTAAACGTTGGTATAGCCAATCAGGTACACCTGTAGTTAATGTAAAAGAATGCTTCAATTCAGAAACCGGTGAATATCAACTTTCATTGAGTCAAGTGACTTTACCTACGAAAGATCAAGTAACTAAGTTAGCTTTGCATATTCCTATTGCCATAGAGTTGATTAATGAAGATGGAACACAAAGTCAATTATTAGCACTAACCAGTGATAATCAGCAATGGTGTTTTAGTGGCTATAAACAGAAACCTACTTTAGGGTTCCTAGCGAATTTTTCAGCACCAGTAAAAGTGAATTTTGATCAAGATGATAATGATTTAGCTCGCATTATGACACATGCCAATGATGAATTTTTGCGTTGGGATGCTGGACAAAAACTGTTTACCAATACGCTCCATAAATTGATTAATGATGAAACGTATCAGTTAACATCTCAGTTAATTGACATTTTAGCAAAACAATTAACAAGCGATAGTGATCCTGCCTTAATTGCAGAGCAGTTTATTTTGCCGAATTTTCATGAGTTGGTAGAGCAATTTAAACCGATTAACCCGATTCAATTAGTTGATGCCTTAGATAAATTAAAACACTTTATTGCGATCGGATTAGAGCAAGAGTTTCTAAAAGTTTATCAGTCACTTATTAATAAGCCTTACGCTAATGATGCTTTATCAATAGGCGAACGAGCATTAAAAAACATGACCTTATCTTACTTAATGTCATTAAGCCAACATCAAGATTTAGCTCAATCACAGTATTTAGCTGCTGATAATATGACAGATACTTTAGCTTCGCTATTAACTGCAGCGACTAACAATGTTCCATCGTTTGATGACATGATGTCAACGTTTGAGCAACGTTGGTCCACCACCACCTTAGTAATGGATAAGTGGTTTACTCTACAAGCCTCTTATCAAGGTAGTGATGTATTTGAGCGACTGACACATTTAACTGAACATTCATTATTTAGTCTGAAAAACCCTAACCGAGCTCGCTCATTAATTGGAGCATTTACCCAAAATAATCCACGGTATTTTCATTGCGAAACGGGTAAAGGTTATCAATTTTTAGCGGATCAAATTTGCCAATTAAATGATATTAACCCGCAAGTTGCCTCAAGATTAATAACGTCACTTATTCAATATCAAGATTTTGATGAGAAGAGACAAAACTTGATGAAACAACAGTTAATGCGAATTTCGAGTTTAGCGTCATTATCAAAGGACTTAAAAGAAAAACTAGATGCAGCGTTAAGTGTATAGCTGTTCTTACTTTTTAGTAAAATACATCAGATATTAGTAAGATGTAATCATTTTGAAAGTTTTTATTGTGCGGGACCATGAAGTACTATTTTTCAATTAACATGACACAAGAAGAGTTCCTTCCTTATTACCAAGGAAGGGGCTTGGCTATTGTTGTTCGTTCAGAAGCTGGTTTAAAAATACAGTTTCCTGCCATGCACTTAAGAAAATTTGTGACATCAGGCGGAGTAAAAGGGCGCTTTTGCTTAGAAACTGTAAATAATAAATTTATTTCACTGACCAAACTTAGTCATTAGAGTTTATGCTTTAAACGCTGGTCCGACCAATAAGACTGGTTAACCACAAGGTATTGTAATTTAGCTAATCTACAGTGCTATTCCCTTAGCTATAGGTAAAATGGGGCTTTGCAATAAATTTTAAACAAGTGTTTTAAACGCTCTTATGAATTGTTGCATTAATGTATTTGAGCGCTTTATATACAAGGACGTTATCTGGTCAGATTAGTGCTTGCGCCCTCGTCAAAATGATGCAATTATTGTTTTATACCACTATAGTGGATAGAGAATTATAATATGATAAAAGCTGTTTCAGGTCTGGGGAGAACAAAATGAGACAAAGTCCAATAACAAGATTTATCAAAAAGCCATTAGCGGTAAGTATTACTACAGCTATTTTGCTTTCACAAGTTGGTCAAGCAACTGCGTCTAATTTTCAATTGGGGGATTTCGACATTAGCTTTAACTCTACTTTTTCTGTAGGGGCAAGCTGGCGTACCGAAAATAGAAATTGGGAAGATAACGTTGGTATTTCAAATAATATTAATAATGGTTTTGATTTTTCTCAGTATCATGCTGCATTAAATGCTAACCCGATCAATAGTACTATTTGGCAAGGTCAGGGCAGTTATTCAAATAATGGTGATTTAGGTGATTTAAATTACGATTCAGGAGATACTTTTTCTCGTTTATTTAAAGGTACTCATGAACTCGATATTCGTAAAGATAACGTAGGGGTTTTTCTACGTGGTATGTATTTTTATGATTTTGAAATGATGGATAATGATCGCCCGTGGAATAACCAAGTATCAGGTCAACAAGTTGATCCTTGTCGTGATGAGGATGCTAGAGATCAAGTTTGTCGAGATATTCGTTTATTAGATGCGTATTTTTATGGTGATTTTGATATAGGTGAAATGCCATTCTCTGTTCGTATTGGACAACAAGTCTTAGGTTGGGGGGAAAGTACCCTAATTTCACATGGTATCAGTGAAATCAATCCTATTGACGTTGCACGATTAAAAGCGCCAGGCGCTGAATTAACCGAAGCCTTTATTCCCTTTGGTGCTGTTTGGGCATCTTTGGGTGTTTCTGAAAATTTCAATATCGAAATGTTTTATCAATATCAGTGGGAAAAAACAATTTTACCTGCACCTGGTAGTTATTTTTCGACGAATGATTTTGCTGGTGACGGTGGCCATTATAACAATGTCCAACTTGGATTTACTGGTAATCCAGATATTGACTTAGATACCCTTATTACTGGCATGAATCAACTTGGCGATATGATGCGCTCAGGAGATCCTGCAACTATGGGAGCTGCTGGTGCTATGTATCTAGCATATCCTACTAAGGTGACGTTAAAAGCACCTGGAGATGCAAGTACGTCAGAACCTCAAGATGGCGGTCAATACGGTATTCGTTTATCTTGGTATCTTCCAGAACTAAACGAATCTGAACTTAGTTTGTATTATGTTAATTACCATAGTAGACGTCCTTTTTTCTCAGGGAAAACTGCAGATTTTTCAGCGGCATCAATTGCTTCTGATTTAGCGTTTTTAGCATCTAATCAGATCACTGAAACTAATTATCAGAATTTAGGGACCTTTTCACAGGTTGTGTTAGCGTACCCTGAAGATATTAAAATGACGGCATTAAGTTTTAATACCACAATTGCCGACTTTGCTGTTTCTGGTGAGGTGAGTTATCGCCAAGATGAACCGTTACAAATAGATGATGTTGAATTGTTATTTTTGGCGATGCCACAACAGTTAGCTCATCCTGACTCGGTTAATTATCGTCCTGACCTTGATGGTATTTCTCAAATGGCTACCATTGCACCAGGTGAAACTGCAGACGGTTATATTTTAAGTGATACAGTACAAGCTCAAATGACGTTTACGCGTTTTTGGGGTCCATCACTTGGGGCTAGCCAGTTTACAACCTTATTAGAAGTTGGTGGTATTAACATCAATGATATGCCTGATGAAGATGTACTGCGTCTAAATGGTCCTGGTACTGCTCGAAATGGCGGTATAGCAGGTAAAGAAGGACTAGAAGTGGCACTTCAAGGTGGTCGTGAAACTAACCCTTTCCCTACAGATTTCGCTTGGGGTTACCGTTTTGTTGTTAAGTTAGATTATGCGAATGTGATCTCAGGTATCAATATGACGCCTAAATTCATTTTCTCACATGATGTAAGTGGTATTACGCCAGATCCTATTTTCTTATTTGTTGAAGATCGTAAATCACTTTCTGCAGGTGTGACTTTTGATTATCAAAGTCGATGGTCAGCAGACGTCACCTATAACAGTTTTTGGGGTGGTGTAGGTACAACGAATCAAATAGAAGATCGTGATTACGTATCATTTAATATAAAATATTCTTTATAAGGGCAGAATCAATGAAAAAAATTACATTATTATCATTTGCGATGTCTTTAGCATTCTCTGGCGTTACAGTTGCTAAAGTAGATGCAGAGCAAGCAAAAAAATTATCCGGGGAACTCACTCCTATGGGAGCTGTGCGAGCGGGTAATAAAGATGGTTCTATCCCAGAATGGACTGGCGGGATTAAAACACCACCTAAAGGATATACGGTTGGACAACATCATTTGGATCCGTATCCAAATGATAAAATAAAGTATACGATAACGGCTAATAATGTTGCGGAATATGCCAGTTTATTAACACCTGGGCAATTAGCTTTATTTAAAACATATCCTGACACGTACAAAATGAATGTTTATCAATCTAGACGTTCAGCTTCGTATCCTGAATATGTCTATAAAGCGACTATTGAAAATGCTAGTCGCTCTATGTTGGTTGAAAACGGTAACGGTATCACTGACGCTGCTATTGGGGTTCCTTTTCCAATTCCAGCTAATGGTTTAGAGGCAATTTGGAACCATATTTTACGTTACCGTGGTGTTGCTATCGTTCGCGAAGGTGGTCAAGTGACACCAACGGCATCTGGTGACTTTACTTATGTTGGTTTTGAAGAACAGCTTATGTTGCCATACGGTAAAGAAGGTGCGAAACCAGAAGAATTAGAAAAAACGAACATTTTGTTTAAATTTAAACAAAAGGTAACTGAACCTTCTAAACTTGTGGGTACTGCGTTATTAGTTCATGAAACGATGGATCAAATTAAAACTCCTCGCCAAGCATGGATTTATAATAAAGGTATTCGTCGAGCACAAAAAGCACCTACTGTTGCTTATGATGCCCCTGGAACAGCTGCTGATGGTTTAAGAACCACAGATGATTTCGATATGTTTAATGGTGCTCCTAATCGTTACAATTGGACACTAAAAGGCAAGCAAGAATTGTTAATTCCATATAACGATTATCGTTTACATAGCGATAAAGTGAAATATGAAGACCTTATTCGTCCAGGTCATATTAACCCTGACTATATTCGTTATGAAAAGCATCGTGTTTGGGTAGTTGAAGCTAACCTTAAAGAAAATACACGTCATACGTATAAAAAACGCGTATTCTTTATAGATGAAGATAGCTGGCAAGTTGCGGTTACTGATATTTATGACGACCGTGATGAATTATATCGCGTTGGTGTTGCACATGGATTAAACTATTATGAAGTGCCAACACAATGGTCTACGTTAGAAGTGTTTCATGATCTTCAGTCTAAACGCTATATTGCAATGGGTTTAGATAATGAAACTAAAATGTATGATTTTTCAGCTAAACTTAAAGATGTAAACTTTACATCAAGAGCATTACAACGAGACAATCGTTAGTTAGTAATTTTCATGTGAAATGGCTGACTTTTGTCAGCCTTTTTTATATGTATGTATTAGGATCGAATATTTAATGTTAAAATTTTTATTTTTGGTTATCGCGATAATCTTCTCACAAGATCTGAGTTCGCAGCCATTATCTTCAGAAGCGATAATTTCTCCACTCGCTCAGAAATCTCTGCTACTTGATATTAAAAATGTGGATGATCAATATTTAATTGCTGTAGGTGAGCGAGGGCATATCTTACGGTCTACGGACGGTGAAACATGGCAACAAATGCCATCACCCACGCAAACTACATTAACGTCTGTCGATTTCGTCAATGCTAGCCAAGGTTGGGCAGTGGGACATAATGCCACCATACTTCATAGTGCTGACGCAGGTTTAACATGGCAAATTCAATATCAAAATCCGCAATTTGAAATTCCATTTTTAAATGTATATTTTAAAGATGAGAACACAGGTGTCGCTGTAGGCTCTTATGGTCTTTTCTTTCGAACAAATGATGGTGGGAAAAACTGGCAACAAGAATTTCATCTCTCACTACTTATTGAAGAAGATTTAGAATATCTTGATGAATTAAAACGTGATGACGAAGCCGCTTATTTAACAGAACGTTCTCGAATACTTCCTCATTTTAATCGTTTTTATCAAGATGGACGAACCAGTTATTTAGTTGGTGAGTTAGGTCTTATTGCTAAAAGTAATGATCTCGGCGAACACTGGGAACGATTAGAAGACATTTACCAAGGTTCTTTTTATGATATTAATCGTACCAAAAAAGGAAATTTACTCGCGGTAGGACTTAGAGGTCATGTATTTAGAAGTGTTTCTAATGGCGACGGTTGGCAAAATGTTATCGTAGAAACCACTGCTTTGTTAAACAATATCGTCCCTTATCAAGATCAAGTAATATTTATATTAGGTAATAATGGAGTATTACTAAAAAGTGTTGATGATGGACTTAGTTTCACATTAGACAATCAAAGCGATGGAAAAGCATTATTAGCGGGCGCTATTTTTAAAGATAAATTAATTGTTGCGTCTGAAGTTGGCATTAAAGTAATACAGGTTACCCCATAAATGAGACCAATTGAAAAGATTATTAATCGTCTTGAAATGACTATTTTCAGACATCGTATATTTGTAATTATTTTATTTTTATTGATGTCTGTATTTTTAGGGTATCAAGCGACTCAAATTAAATTAGATGCCGCATTCACTAAAAATATACCGTTAAACCATGAATATATGCAAACCTATTTAAAACATAGGGCTAACTTCGGTGGGGCCAATAATGTATTAATTTCGGTTTGTGATAAAAATGGAGATATTTTTAATAAAGAATTTTTTACAGCCCTTAAAGGGGTTCATGATCAGTTGTTTTTCATTCCTGGTGTTGAACGAACACAAGTTAACTCTCTCTTTTCACCAAGTACTCGCTTTATTGAAGTAGTCGAAGATGGTTTTGCTGGTGGCCCTGTAGTGCCTGCAGACTTTGTTGCCGATGAAGCTGGATTGGCCATAGTTAAAGGGAATATTGAAAAAGCAGGGATTGTTGGTCGAATTGTTGCTGATAACTACAGCTGTGCAATGGTCAAAGCTGTATTAATGGAAAATGATCCAGAGACAGGTGAAAAAGTAGATGTTATCGCACTTGCATCTAAACTCGAGAATGATATTCGAAAACCTTATGAGAAAGATGATATTACTGTACATATCATTGGCTTTAGTAAAATGGTGGGTGATATTGCTGATGGTGCCAAAGGTGTTGTTACTTTCTTCCTAATAGCCATCGCTATAACAACCATTATGGTTTACCTTTTCTCTAAATCGATAGCATTAACTATATTACCGATAGCCTGTTCTTTAGTTGCCGTAGTATGGCAACTAGGTTTGCTTTCAACTATAGGTTTTGGTTTAGATCCAATGTCGATATTGGTGCCATTTTTGGTATTTGCTATCGGTGTTAGCCATGGTGTTCAAATGATAAATACCATAGGCAAAAAAGTATCATCAGGACTTAGCAGCAAACAAGCCTGTGAATTTGCTTTTAGAACCTTAGTTGTTCCAGGCGGAATCGCATTATTATCCGATACCGTCGGTTTTATCACCTTATTATCTATTGATATTGGTATTATTCGTGAACTAGCAATTGCTGCTTCGCTAGGTGTCGGTATTATTATTTTAACTAATTTGGTGTTATTACCTATATTAGTTTCCTTTATTACTATTCCAGTGAAAAAAGTTAAAGCGGCACCTAAGCTACCAACGAGTTATCAAAAAGCACCGAAAGAGAAAGCCTTATGGCGATTAATGCAATCTTTTAGTGAACCTAAGGTTGCTTCAGTCGTCTTGGTTGTTGCTGCAATTTTATTTGGTTTAGGTTTTCATTATTCTAAGCAATTAAAAATTGGAGAGCTTCATGCTGGTGCTCCTTCACTGCATGAACATTCTCGCTATAATCAGGATACCTTTTTAATTACTGACCGCTATGCCATTAGTGTGGATTATATGTCAGTGATTGTAGAAACAACGCCTAATGCGTGTACTAACCCTGAAGTATTGAAAACCATGGATAGTTTTCAATGGCGAATGGAGAATGTGCAAGGTGTTCAATCAGCTGTTAGTTTGCCGTCAGTGATGAAAATTATTAACTCAGGTTATTACGAAGGTAACTTAAAATGGCGGATTATATCTCCTAACCAATATGCACTAGCGCAAGCGCTTTCTAACGTACCGAGTTCTACAGGATTGTTGAATAATGATTGTAGTGTTATGCCTATCATTATGTTTTTGAAGGATCATAAAGCTGAAACCATTAATAGAGTAGTTGATGCCGCTAAAATTGCCATTGATGATTTAAATAATGACCTAGTTACCTTTAAGCTTGCTTCTGGTCCTGCAGGTGTTATGGCTGCTACCAATGAAGCTGTTGAAGCAGCTCAAACACCTATGATGATTTATGTTTATGGTGCGGTTATTATATTATGCTGGTTAAGTTTCAAGAGTATTAAAGCTGTTATTTCTGTAGTTGTACCATTATTTATTGTCTCTACATTGGCACAATGGTTAATGACGGTACTTGATATCGGCCTTACCGTGTCAACCTTACCTGTAATAGCCTTAGGGGTAGGTATAGGTGTCGATTATGGTATTTATATCTTATCCACCATGACGCAACGATTAACGGCAGGAGATAATGTTCAACAAGCTTATTTAGCTGCATTGAAAGAGCGTGGAACTGCTGTGTTAATTACGGGCATCACTTTAGCTATAGGTGTGTCCACTTGGTTCTTCTCAGATTTGAAGTTCCAAGTTGATATGGGCATCTTATTAACCTTTATGTTTTTAGTTAATATGATTGCTGCGGTGACAATATTACCTGCAATTTCTGTATTCTTATGGAAAAATAAAAAATAGTTGAAAATAATTTCAGCAATCTTTTATGCATAAATAAACAAGAAAATGGCCGTTTGGTCATTTTCTATTTATAAGAAGTGAATAAACACATGTTTATTTACATAAAGACTTTATTTTAAAAGACCCGAACAAAAAATAATCCTCGCAAAAGCCTAAAATTATTAATAAGATCCAATATGTAGTCTAATATTTTAGGCAACATATAAAAAATACAACATTATTATTTTAAGTGTTTTATCCAAAAAGGAAAAAGGCATGGCGTTAGTAGATGGGTTACCCTCTGTGATACTGTCGAACGTATCACAACTAATTGAGCAAAAAGTACCCAAAAAAACAGCTTCATTAGTAAAACAATTTGCAGAATTATTATATAAAAATATATCCACACTTGATTTAGCTCATCGTAATGACAGCGATATGTATGGAGCTACGTTAAGTTTATGGAAAGCATTGAACGATCACCAAGAGGATACACCTGTTATTAAGGTGTTTAATCCTATGGTGACTAAAAATGGTTGGAAATCGAGTCACACTATTATAGAAATTATTATAGGTGATATGCCATTTCTAGTGGATTCTATTCGAATTGCCCTCAATCGTTTAAACCTTTCGCCACATTTAATGCTCAATAGCCCTATTAAATTAGTTCGTGATAATAACCAGGCTATTACGAACTTGTCTGCTGCGGCCGATAAAAAATTTAAAGCCACATCAACAGAAACTGTTTTCTTTATTGAAATTGATCGTCAAAGTGAGCAAATAGCACTAGATGAAATTAAAGAAGAGCTTGAATCCGTATTAAGCGATATCTCTATTACCGTTAAAGATTGGAAAGAGATGAGAGATCGTTTAGAAAATGTTATTACGGATAGATCAAAAACTAACTTACCTTGCAGTAAAAAAGAAAAAGAAGATGGCATAGCGTTTTTGAAATGGATGCTAAATAATAACTTCACTCTTCTTGGTTATCGTTCATATGATATTAAAGCCCTAAAAGGGGATATGGCTTTATCTGCAATTGAAGATTCTAGTTTAGGTTTAATGAAAAAATCTCAAGGGACCACACAACGGTTAATTTCTACGTTAAGTGAATCCGCTAGAAAGTTAGCACTAGGTGACAATTTCCTTATATTAACTAAAACTAACTCACGCTCACGGGTGCATCGACCTGCGCATTTAGATTATATCGGCGTAAAAAGTTTTGATAAAGACGGTAATGTTACTGGAGAAGAGCGTTTTATTGGTTTGTTTGGTTCTGCTTACTACACTAACAGTGCGTTAGATTTACCATTAATTAAATCAAAAGTATTAGATGTTTGTGAGTTATCTGGTTTTGCTGCCGGTACTCATGCACATAAAACGCTAATTAATATTTTAGAAACATATCCACGTGATGAAATTTTGCAAACCAGTGTTAAAGAGCTATTGCAAAATGTTATGGGTATTTATCAAATGCAAGAGCGCGATTATTCGGGCTTATTCATTCGTAGAGATGTGTTTGATCGTTTTTATTCATGTATGGTGTATGTACCAAGAGAAAGGTACAACACTCAATTACGCGTAAAAACACAAGAGTTATTGAAAGAAGCGTTTGGTAGTGAAGAAGCTGTTGAATTTACAACTTATTTTTCTGAGTCAGCGCAAGCAAGAACCCATTATATTGTTCGTGTTAACACAACAAAAGCAGACATTAACGTGAAAGAAATAGAAAAGAATTTGAATGAAGCGGCCCGTAGCTGGGATGATAAACTCGCGGATGCGTTAAACTCTCACAAAGGAGAGGAAGCAGGCAAAGCCCTTAGTCGTAAATATTCTGGTTTCCCACAGTCATATAAAGATGAAGTCTTACCTGGTTCAGCCATTGTTGACATTGAAAAGCTTGAAGCTTTATCTCCAGACAATAATTTAGATATGCTTTTCTATCAGCCTCAAGAAGAAGAAGCGGGTAGTCGTTTTGTTAAATTAAAATTGTTCCATTCAGGTGAACCTCTACATTTGTCTGACGTATTGCCGATGTTAGAAAACTTTGGTTTGCGCGTCATAGGTGAAAGTCCATTTGCTATTCGTACTTCTGAAGGTGAAACGTGTTGGATTTTAGATTTTTCAATGCTGTTAACGGGCAAAGAAGAGTTTAACTTAGAAAAAGTACAAACCTTATTTCAAGATGCCTTTGCAAAAGTATGGCATGGTGAATTGGAAGATGATGGCTTTAACCGTTTAATTTTAGGAGCTGAGCTTGGGGGACGTGAAGTCTCTATTATCCGAGCATTTGCAAAATATGAACGTCAAATAGGCGGTACTTTTAGCCAAAGTTATATTGAAGATACTTTTGCTAATTATCCTAAAATTGCGGAATTGTTGATCAAGCTGTTCTACGCACGCTTTGACCCTAGTCGTAAAACGAATAGTAAGTTAATTCAACGATTTTTAGATGATATAGAAGCCTCATTAGATAAAGTGGCTAACCTAGATGACGACCGTATTATTCGTCGTTTTGCTGAAATGATCAAAGCAACGATACGGACTAACTATTTCCAACCGTATCCGGATAAAACGTACAAATCTTATATTTCATTTAAAATTAGTCCAAGACAAATTTCTGATATGCCACAACCTGTGCCTGCATTTGAAATTTTTGTTTACTCACCGCAAGTTGAAGGTGTTCATTTGCGTGGTGGTAAAGTAGCACGTGGTGGCTTACGTTGGTCAGATCGTCGTGAAGATTTCCGTACTGAAGTATTAGGTTTAGTGAAAGCCCAACAAGTTAAAAATACGGTTATTGTCCCTGTCGGTGCTAAAGGTGGTTTTGTTTGTAAGCAATTGCCTAAAGGTGACAGAAATGAAATATTTGAAGCGGGTAAAGCCTGTTATCGTACCTTTATCCGAGGATTACTCGATATTACAGATAACATTGTTAATGGCGAGATAGTCCCACCTGCAAATGTTGTGCGTCATGATGAAGATGACCCTTATTTAGTTGTTGCAGCAGATAAAGGTACCGCTACTTTTTCTGATATTGCCAATGGTATTTCTGATGAATATAACTTTTGGATGGGTGATGCTTTTGCTTCTGGTGGTAGTGTTGGCTATGACCATAAAGGTATGGGGATCACAGCTAAAGGTGCATGGGAATCTGTTAAACGTCATTTCCGTGAAATGGATATTGATTGTCAAACGACTGATTTTACCTGTATAGGTATAGGTGATATGGCAGGGGATGTATTTGGTAATGGTATGTTGCTTTCTAAACATATTCGTTTACAAGCCGCGTTTAACCATATGCATATCTTTATTGATCCAAATCCTGATGCAGCATCAAGTTATAAAGAGCGTGAGCGTCTATTTAACATGCCAGGTTGTAGCTGGGAAGATTATGATTTATCACTTGTTTCTGAAGGTGGTGGCTTATTTTATCGTTCAGCGAAGTCAATTAAGTTAACGCCAGAAATCAAAAAAATGCTTAATACCCAAAAGCAAACAATGTCACCGAATGAATTGATTCAATCATTATTGAAAATGAAAGTCGATTTACTTTGGAATGGTGGTATTGGTACTTATGTTAAGGGGAGTAAAGAAAGTCACTTAGAAGTAGGTGATAGAGCGAACGATGCATTACGTGTTAATGGTGCAGAGCTTGAAGCTAAAATAGTTGGTGAAGGTGGAAATCTAGGATTAACCCAATTAGGTCGTATTGAATATGCTGCTAAAGGCGGTCGAATTAATGCTGACTCTGTTGATAACGTTGGTGGTGTAGATTGCTCAGATAATGAAGTAAACATTAAAATACTACTTAATGGCTTAGTTCAAACGGGTGACTTAACGGTTAAACAACGTAATAAAATTCTTTATGACATGACTGACGAAGTTGGTGACATTGTTATTGAAGATTGTTACCGTCAAACACACTCTATTTCAATTACTGCATTACGTGGTGTAAGCCAGCTTAAAGAGCAAACACGTTTTATTTCTGAAATAGAGCGTTCAGGTAAACTTGACCGAGCTCTTGAATTCATCCCTAATGATGAAGAAATTGCTGAACGTTTAGCACAAGGTAAAGGGTTAACTCGTCCTGAAATAGCCACATTACTTGCTTATTGTAAGATGATTTTGAAAGAAGATTTAGTTTGTCCTGAAATCACGGATAATCCATATCATAATCAATTGTTAATTGAGGCGTTTCCTAAACAGTTACAACAAAAATTTAGCAAAGAAATGCAAAATCACCCATTACGAGCTGAAATTATTGCTACGAAACTTGCCAACAAAATTGGTAATGATATGGGCTTTAATTTTGTTAATCGTATGCATGAAGAAACAGGTGCTACAGTACATGAAATTGCTAACTGTTACTCTATGGCAAGTGCTGTTTTTGAAATGTCTGATGTATGGCATAAAATCAGTGGTTTAGATAATAAAATATCTACTATGGTACAAACTGAAATGTTGTTTCAGTTACGTAGAACGGTTCGACGTGCTACTCGTTGGTTCTTACGTCATCGTAATAAGTCACTTGATATTGCACAATCAATTGAATTTTATAGTAATACATTTAAAAATATGTCGAAAAATCTCGCCAAATATATGGTAGAAGATGAAGCAGCTCAAATATTACGAGTAGAATCAGACTTAGTGAATGCGGGTGCCCCTAAAGTTGTGGCCAAACGTATTTCTCAATTGAGTAGTTTGTTCTCTGTTATGGATATTGCTGAGTTAGCTGAAGAAGACGGACGTAGTGTTGATCTAGTTGCTGATGTTTACTTTAAACTTGGCGCTCGACTTGATTTACATTGGTTCTTAGATCAAATTACTAAACAACCGGTATCTAATCATTGGCAAGCGCTTGCTCGTGCCTCTTTTAGAGAAGAGCTAGATTGGCAACAACGTTCAATTTCATCCGTAATTCTTCGCTGCGATCTGAAGAGCAAAGATGTTAACGGTTTACTTGATAGTTGGTTTAATGATAATGCTCAACCACTTGAGCGTTGGTATCATATTTTAGATGACTTTAGAATTGGTCAAACACATGAATTTGCGAAGTTTTCAGTCGCGTTACGAGAATTGATGTTGTTAAGTTTAAACTGCGATCCAACAAAATAAATGATAGAATCCCCACATAAACGTGGGGATTTTTTTATCTAAAATTCTTATTTTACTTATTATTGCTTAGTGATTTTACTGAGTGCTAGTTATTTTTATTGAGGTGTTATGCTTTATTCTGCTATCCGTAAACTTCTTTTTAAACTTGATCCTGAAATTAGCCATGAATTGACAATCAAAAGTTTGAAAAATACAGGTGCTACTCCTCTTAACTTTATTTATAAGCAAAAACTTGCTGCTAAACCTGTCCAAGTGATGGGGATACATTTTCCAAATGCCTGTGGATTAGCGGCAGGACTTGATAAAAATGGCGAATGTATTCGCGCTTTTGATGCGATGGGGTTTGGCTTTATTGAAGTGGGTACGGTTACACCTAGACCACAACCTGGTAATGACAAACCACGTATTTTTAGACTAACGCAGGCCAATGCGATAATAAATCGTATGGGGTTTAACAATAAAGGGGTAGATTACCTTGTTGAGCAAGTACGCAAAGCAAAATTTCGTGGTGTACTCGGAATTAATATTGGTAAAAACAAAGATACTCCTGATGAAAATGCCAAAGATGATTACATCTACTGTATGCGTAAAGTCTATAATTTTGCCACCTATATTACCGTGAATATCTCATCGCCAAATACCCCTGGTTTACGTTCTTTACAATATGGTGATGCCTTAAACGAACTACTTTCAGCGTTAAAAGCAGAACAACGCGCATTAGCCTCTCACTTTGATAAATATGTGCCTATTGCAGTAAAAATAGCACCTGACCTTACATCTGAAGAAGTAGAATCTATTGCTCAAAGTTTAATTGATAATGAAATTGATGGTGTGATCGCAACAAATACCACACTATCACGTGAAGGGGTTGAAGGACTAGAGCATGGAGAAGAGCAAGGAGGGCTAAGCGGTGAACCGGTTAAAGATAAAAGTACCGTGGTTATCCAACAGCTTTCTCAGGCATTAAATGGTCGTCTGCCTATCATTGGTGTAGGTGGTATTGCTAGTGCCAAAGATGCTCAAGAAAAACTAGCGGCAGGGGCATCACTTGTTCAAATATATTCTGGCTTTATTTACAAAGGTCCAGATTTAGTGAAAGAGATAGTCTCTGCAATTTAATTGGATAAAATAGCATTTGTTAAATACTAACATGAGCATGGTATGTTCATGTTACTGCAAGCAAGATCAAGGATGATTTAATTAAGGGGAGCAATTATTTTTAACTGCCTCCCTGAACCTAGCAGCTCTTTTGAAGTTAACAAGCCTAACATTTCAGTAAACCGGTAAAATTTTTATTACATTTTTATTTTTAAAAGCAGTCTACTTTCCATTTTTTATTTTATATCCCTTCCATTTTACTCTGTAATATTATGAGTAACGACTATATTCAACATCTCTTTTAGCCAGCTGATTAAGTATTATTTTTGCCTAGTTTTATTAAAAAAAATAGGAATATTTGATTGGAATATAATTGGCAATGTTTTGTTTTGAATTTTAAATAACCATAAAAAACAGTTAGTTATTTTAAATAAAAACCTCGTTAATCATTAAATCAAAATCTATTCACACTCGGCTGAATCCAATTCTCTTGTGCCTTTTGTTAAAGCAATTCAACATAGTTTCATGTTTCGATATTGGTCAATATCGAACTTAAACTATCGCTGAATTTAATAACAGCCTCGGAGATTGATATGCGGCTAATACCAACAAATGATGAACTAAATACACTGAGACAAGAGGTGTTAAACTTTTGTGAGAAAGTGATACCTGAAACCACAGAAGGACTTGAACGCCAAGGGACAATGAGTGATGGAGATTCAGTTGAATTCTATCGACAACTTGGTCAAGCAGGTTGGATTGGTCGACATTGGCCTGAGCAATATGGCGGCAAAAGTTGTAGTCATCTAGAAACTTTCATTGTTGACGAAGCGCTTGGTTATGCTCGAGCTCCTTTAAGTGGGTATTTATTATCTGTAAAGGTATTTGGTAACAGTTTAATGATTTTTGGTACGGAAGAGCAGAAAGCTAAATACCTACCAATGATCACTAGTGGTACAGCAATTCTTTGTCAGGGATTTTCTGAGCCAAGTGCTGGTTCTGATTTTGGTTCTTTACGAACATCTGCCCGCTTAGATGGTGATGAATATGTCATCAATGGTCATAAAATTTGGACATCAAGTGCTGAAGTGGCTACCCACATGTATCTTGCTGCTCGTACCGACCCAGATGCAGTTAAGCACCGAGGCATAAGTACTTTTATTCTTGATATGAAAACTCCTGGCGTTACAGTCAATACCTTCGAAACTCTTGGTGGCGGCGTGATTAATGAAGTTTTCTTTGATAATGCGCGAATCCCTGCCGAGAACTTAGTGGGTGAATTAAATCGTGGTTTTCATCAATCAATGAGAAGTCTTGATTTAGAACGTTCAGCAATGGATAGAATTGGTGCGGCTCGACGTGCACTAGATGATTTATCTAAATACATTCATAAAGAGGGTACAGCTCCTGATGGTGGTCGTTTATCTGATGTACCTGCTGTACAGGAAAAAATGGCTGAACTTTATAGCCAGGCTCAGGTTTCTAGAACTTTCGGTTACTTAATTGCACGTCGCTTAGATGCAGGAACAGGCACAAGTAATGAATTTTCATACGGCAAATTGTACATAGGTTTATTATCTCAAGCCATTGCTAATGCGGCTGTAGACATGATTGGTACTCGTGCGTTATTTGAATATGGTTCTGAATTAGCGGTCAATGACGGCTTATTAACCGCCTTATATCGTGCAAGCCCAGCATTAACTCTTGCTGGGGGTAGTAGTGAAATTCAAAAAAGTGTAATCGCAACTCGCGGTTTGGAGTTACCACGATGAATAATTCAACCAATAACTTACCGTTAAGCGGTGTGCGTATCGTCGATTTTTCTGGCTATGTTGCGGGTCCTTTTTGTTGCATGTTACTTGGTGATATGGGAGCAGATGTCATAAAAGTTGAATCGCCAACGGGCGAACAATGGCGCCATCAAGACCCTTTTGCTCCAGGTGTAAGTCAAAGCTTTATGGCATTGAACCGAAATAAACGTTCTGTTGTGTTAGATCTAAAAACAGAAGAAGGTCGAGAAAATGCAATAAAACTATTAGAAACCGCAGATGTCATGGTGTCTAATTTCAGACCTGGCGTAGCTGAACGCTATGGGTTAGGTTACGATAAATTAAAAGATTTATTTCCTCGTCTAATCTATACCACTAATACGGCTTATGGACCAAGCGGTTCACGTAGCCTTCAACCTGGTTATGATCTTGTTGTTCAAGCCTTTAGTGGTTTATTAAGTTCTAATCCAGCACCTGATGGTGGAGTACCTAAGCGTTATGCCGGTGTTGCTTTAGTCGACTTTACGGCAGGTCATTATATGCTTTATGGCATTATGTGTGCTTTGTTCCAACGATGCCAAACAGGTAAAGGACAAAAAGTTCAAGCTTCGTTACTTGAAGCGGCACTCGGTTTACAACGTCAAAAAATGTTGACTGTTGAAGGGGCTGTAAAATTACCTGTCAGAGAAGGCAATACTATAGAGAAAATGGCCCAAGTTTCTAAACAATCAAATGCATTTGGGGCTAGAGAGCTGTATTACCGTACTTATCAAACTTCAGATGGTTTTATTACTGTTGGTTGTTTGAATGTTCCTCAACGTCTTATCTTTTTAAAGTTATTAGAAATGGAAGACCCTTGGCATACCAATCCTGATGGTATTCCTGCTACAGATGAAATTGATCAAGCACGTCGCCAATTGTCTTTAACTGCTGAAGCACGTTTTATGAAACGTTCGACGCAAGAATGGGTAGCATTGTTTGAAGCTGAAGGTGTACCTAATGCACCTCTACAAATGCTTGAACAAGTAATGAAAGATCCTCAAGTAGTTGATAGTAATTTTCTCTATGAGTATGACTATCCTGGGTATGGCAAAGTACAAAGCGTTGGTACTGGTGTACGCGTAGGAGAGGGTGGAAAAGTAAGAAGACCACCGCCAAGACTAGGTGAACATACTGACGAAATTATGCAAGAAATTGCAGAATTTAAAAGTAAACAAGAAATTAAGCCCCTAAGAACAACACAAATCAATTTAGCTGGAGGAAGATCATGAATCTGTCTAACCATGTACAAAACTATGATGAAAATGCGGCGATGACTGACCTTGAAGCTGAAATGGTTCGAAGTGCAGCACAGAGTTTTGCAACAACTGAAAGTCCTTTAACTCAAGTGAGAGCTGCTGAATCAGGTGACTGGTCACAAATAAATAAAAGTTGGGAAAAACTGGCTCAACTTGGTTGGTTAGAGATACTTCAGTATCCTGAAACGGAAAGTGAAGGATTGATTTCTGCTTGTGTTATTGCTGAAGAATTAGGGCGTGCAGCGTATCCATTACCTTTTGCTGAAGCAGCTACGCTTGCTTTACCTTTATTAGCTGAATACGCACAAGATAAAGTTGATATTGAAAGTATAAGTCTAGGTAATAACAGAGTAGCTTTTGCGATTCCATTAATGGGATTACCCACTAAATTTGAACGATTGGCGGCGCTTGATTCAGAGAGTGTGTGGATTGCCAATCAATTAGATGAAGCGGATCTATTAGTTGTTCCTACACTTCAATACGGTCAACCGGCTATTGCTTTGATCAATAAGCCGACTTCAGGTTGGCATTCTAGTCCTATGCCTGACTTAGCGAATAACGCTTACAGCCGTATTTCTTCTGAAGATCTTGCGACTGCTGAATATATTCCAGTGAACTGGCAATCATTAGCTAAGGCATTTGATCATTTTCGACTAGTGACTTGCGCCTATATTGTTGGTTTGTCTTCTCAAGTAACTGATATTGCTATTGAGTATGCTAAAGAGCGTATCGCCTTTGACAAACCTATCGGTAGTTTTCAAGCCGTTCAGCATCGTTTGGCTGAGTCAGCGTTAGAATTATCAGCAGCACATCTTTTAGTGAGAGAAGCTTCTGTAACCGGTGATCTTAATCAAGTAGCAATTGCCTGTATTCAAACATGTGAAGCAGGTAAAAAATCCACTTTCACTGCTCAGCAAATATGGGCAGGCATGGGATATACCATGGAAGTAGATGTTCAGTTGTTTTTCCGTAGAGCAAGGGCTTATCAATTATTACTTGGTGTCCCGTGGGAATTGCGCGAAAGAGTATGGCACGAAATTGTTCCACATCACTAAGCGACGTTATTAACTTATAAGCAAGGGTTATAAAATCCTTGCTTAAAAATTTTGGAGATATAAACATGTTTAAAACACGTTTAACAGAATTACTGAATATACAACATCCTATTATCTGTGGTGGAATGTTTCGCTTGGGTCGAGCTCAGCTAGCAGCGGCTGTTTCAAATGCAGGTGGTTTAGGTATTATCACGGCAGCGACTTTCCCTGATGAAGAGAGTTTCCGTACTGAACTACATTTATTAAAAAAATCCACGGATAAACCTTTCGGCGTTAATATCAATTTATTCCCAACGGCTCGGAAGTTTCAAGCACAAGATTATATTGAAATATGTATTGAAGAAGGCGTACAGGTAATTGAAACCTCTGGCCGTAGTCCTGAAGAATATATGGATCAACTTAAAGCAGCTAATATGAAAGTGATCCATAAAGTGCCGGGCGCACAATATGCACTCACGTGTGAACGTATTGGTTGTGATGCGGTTAGTGTTGTAGGTAACGAAACGGGTGGACATCCGGGGATGTCTGAAGTTGGCACTATGGTGATGATTCGTAAAGCCGTGGAAAACGTGAGTATTCCAATTGTAGCCGGTGGTGGGATTGTTGATGGCCAAGGGTTAATGGCTGCATTAAGTATGGGTGCAGAGGGGATTATTATGGGAACGCGTTTTGTGGCAACCCAAGAATGTCCAGCTCATAATGCCGTGAAAACTTGGATGAAAAGTGCAACGGAAGACGACACTGTTATCGTACAAAAAACAATCAAATCACCAACGAGAGTAGCTAAAAATGGTATGGCAATGAGAGTTCTCGATTTAGAACAAAGTGGCGCAAGTTTAGATGAACTGATGCCCTTGATCACAGGAACAAGAAATCCTTCTGTGTATTCTGAAGGAAACCTTGATGATGCTATATGGTCTTGTGGTCAGGCTGTTGGTTTAGTTGAAGATGTGCCAACCTGTCAAGAGTTAATAAATCGAATCATTGATGAAGCGTATACGGCAATGACAAGAGTTAACGGTCTCTATTACAAATAATTTAAACCGTTAAGTTAAATTAGATAGAATGTTTAGTCTTTACTCGTAGGCTGACATTCTTCTAATAGCCACTCTCGTAGATGGACAACATTATCAAATTTAGCGTGATGTTCAGGATAAACTAAATAGTAACCTTTACCGGTTTTAGCTCTGATTGAATAGGGTTCAACCAAACGGCCATTTTTTAGATATTCCTCTACATAGGGCATTCTTCCTATTGCAATACCTAAACCTGAAGAGGCAGCCTCTAGCACTAATCCCCGGCTATCTAAGTCTAACCAATGATCGCTATTAAAATGTTCATTCCCCGTTGCTTTTATCCACTCTTTCCATTCTTCGGGGGTTAAACTACAGTGAATAAGGGTGTGATCTGAGAGCTCTTTTAAGTTTTCGATGCTAGGTAATTCCTTAGCAATTTCTGGCGTGCACACTAAAAGTAACTCATCTTCTATTAAAAAATCACTTTGTAAACCTAGCCAATTGCCATCGCCATACCTAATTGCGGCATCTATATCACCACTACTAAACTCGACAGGAGTGGTTGCACTCATTAATTTTATGTCCAAATTTGGACAACGTTGTTTTAGCTTAGGTAATAATAAAAGTAACCAACATGAGGCTAACGAATGAAGAAGTTGCAGAGTTAAGGAAGAACGTTTACCTCGGTTAGTTGTTGCGTTTGTGGCACTTTCTAAACGATCAAACACATCTTGAATTTTTTCTAAGTATTCAGCACCAATACTGGTTAATGTTGGCTTGCCTTTTTCTCGATGAAAAAGCTGAACGCCAAGATACTCTTCAAGTGAACGTACTTGATGACTTACTGCAGAGGCTGATAAACATAAATCTTCAGCAGCCAATTTAAAATTATTATATCGAGCGGCTGCTTCAAAAGATCGTAATGCTGCAAACGGTGGGAATCGGCGCATCTGATGCACTCCTCGATGAAAGATATAATTTTATACAATATTTTTATAATTAATTCTACTATTTCAATATTTTATCGAAAAAAGAATAAGGGGAGGTATAAGTCAAAAGGAGATTATTTATATTACAAAAAAAGTTATTTAGGCACATTTATTGGTGAAAAGTGCCGTTTAGCTCAAACAGAATACAACAATGTTACTCTTGTATTCTTTGTTACTTTTTATAACGTTATTTAAATTTTGAGGGGCTCTAGTAATTAATTACCAGTAAAGTTTGCTTGGCGTTTTTCCATAAAAGCAGCGACCCCTTCTTGGTAATCATGACTTTGGCCCGCAAGTGTTTGTAAATCACGTTCTAAATCTAGTTGCTGATCTAAAGAATTTTCTGTGGAACGTTGAAGCGCTTTTTTAATAAGTGCTAAACCAAAGGTAGGTTGCTTAGCTAAATGTACGGCCATTTGTAACGCTTCATCATAGAGTTCACTAGCTGGGTAAGTTTTCCATATCATCCCCCACTGTTCAGCTTGTTCCGCTGTTATTTTTTCACCGAGTAAAGCTAATGCCATCGCTCTTGGCATTCCTACTGAACGGGGCAACGTCCATGTTCCACCACAATCAGGTACTAAACCTATTTTACAAAAGGCTTGAATAAAACTTGCTTGAGTTGATGCTAATACAATATCACAGGCTAGTGCTATATTAGCGCCAGCACCTGCGGCAACACCATTTACGGCGCAAATTACAGGTAGTTGAAGTGATCGAATTAATCTAATGAGAGGATTATAATTTTTTTCTATCGAATCACCTAAATTAATTGGGGCGGCATCGGGGTCATACTTTCTTTCACTTAAGTCTTGCCCAGCACAAAAGCCTTTTCCATTCCCGGTAATTAGTAAGCATCTAACCTGACTATCAGCACTAACCAGTTTAAGTACTTCACGAACTTCTTTATGCATTATCTTATTAAAGCTATTCAATTTATCAGGACGGTTAAAGGTTAATACTGCAACGCCTTTATTGATAGAAAATTCAATATGTTGATATGACATTAATGATGTCCGCTAGTACGTTTATGAGATCAATAATTTAGCTTACTTTATAAATAGACGGCAAATGAAACAATTTCAGCCTGATATGAATTTTTTAAAAGGATGGCTAAGTACATATTCATTAACATTTGTAGGCGGCGAATATTATTCACTTATCGACAAAATTAATTCGTTTGCGAGAAACTTTTAGATTGAACTAAAGTGTTTCAACAATCTTGGTATTGTTTGGTAGCGATATTGTTAAATAACCATTTACTACCAAATGCAGAGCAAACATAAAAGTTAGAAATAATGGGTATTGGTAACTTTATTTTGAGTCAAAAAATAAGACCTTAATTACTAATACGTAAAATAAATTTATGAATGAGTGATCGTACAATGATGAAACGTACCGGTGGTAAAGTATTAATAGATGCGTTAGCAATAAATGGGGTTGATAAGGTCTTTGGTGTTCCTGGTGAGAGCTACCTTTCAGCGTTAGATGCTTTGTATCAACATGAAACAGGAATGGAATATATTACCTGTAGACAAGAAGGTGGTTCTGCTTTTATGGCAACCTCTTATGCGCGTTTGACGGGAAAAGTGGGGGTTTGTTTTGTTACTCGCGGACCAGGAGCGACTAATGCCTCTATAGGTGTTCATACAGCATACCAAGACTCAACTGCTATGGTATTACTTATTGGACAGGTACCTCGTAAAAACCTTGAACGTGAAGCGTTTCAAGAAATTGATTACCGCCGTATGTTCGGTCAAATGTCAAAGTGGACAGCACAAATTGATGATCCAGCGAGAATTCCTGAATTTATTAATCGCGCTTTTCAAGTGGCGCAATCAGGTCGACCTGGCCCGGTAGTACTTGCTTTACCTGAAGATATGTTACGAGAGCTAACTGAAGTCGGTGATTTAACACCAGCAGTACCAGTAAGAACTTGTCCTGGTGCGAGTGAACTTGCTCAAATGCAATCAATGTTATTAGCTTCGAAAAAACCCTTAGTGATTATTGAAGCTGCTTGCTGGGAAGATGAACCTCGCTTAGCTTTTGAAGATTTCTGTTTACGAAACAATATTCCAGTGGCTGCTGCTTCTCGACGCCAGAGTTTATTTGATAATCGCCATGACTGTTACGTCGGTGATGTAGCATGGGGAAATATTGCAAGCTTAACCAAAGCCATTGACGAATGTGATTTATTAATTGCATTTGGTGCGCGTTTAGATGAAGGCACAACCTGTAAATACACTGTTTTTACACCACCAGTATTAAAGCAGAAATTTATTCATATTTACCCTCAAGCAGAAGAGTTAGGTCGTGTATTTAAAGCTGATCTAATGATCAATGCAGGTATTAGTGAAATGGCGTTAGCCTTGAGTGAACTTGATATTAACACTCATGATACTTTAGCTGATTGGCGTGAAACTTTACGTGAAGGATATATTCAGTCGTTGACGGCAGATCCTCAACCGGGTGATTTAGATATGGGTGTGGTTATGACTCATTTACGTCAAACATTACCTCGCGATGCTATTGTTACAACCGGTGCCGGTAATTGTTCAGACTGGCCAAATAAAATTTATCAGTATAGTGGCAAGGGCACTAACTTATCTTCAGTTAGTGGTGCTATGGGCTATGGTGTTCCTGCAGCTGTAATGGCAAGTATTGTTCATAAAGACCGACGCGTAGTTTGTTTTTCAGGAGACGGTGACTTCTTAATGAATGGTCAAGAATTAGCCACGGCTATTCAGTATGGTGGTAAGCCAATTATTTTAGTTATTAACAATGGCTTATATGGCACTATTCGTATGCATCAACAACGTCGCCATCCTGGTCGTGTTAGTGGTACCGAATTAGTTAACCCTGATTTTGCTGCCTTCGCAGAATCTTTTGGTGCTTATGGTGAAACCGTAACCCGTACTGAAGATTTTGCCGGAGCCTTTGAACGGGCACGAAATTCAGGTCTTGCTGCAGTGTTAGAGTTACAAATTGATCCAGAATCTATTTGCTATAACTGCCCACCTTTAAGCGAGCTACCCGCTCTTTAGTTATTCATTAAAATGGAACGAAACATCATGCCACAATTTAATAAGCAGCTTGAACGTTTTCAGCCCTCGGCGATAAACACAGTTTTTTCACTTGCCAGTAAGCTAAAATCTGAAGGGAAAGATATTGTTGATCTCAGTATTGGCGAGCCTGATTTTGATACACCGGCACATATCAAAGCGGCGGCAATTCATGCCATTGAATCCGATCAAACTAAATATACGCCATCAGATGGTGCTAAAGACTTAAAGCAAGCCGTTGTTAATAAGTTTAAGCGAGAAAATAACTTAAGCTATAACACCAATCAAATCGCTATCGACAGTGGTGTTAAGCCATTATTGTTTCATGTGATGAAAACATTATTAGATGAGGGCAGTGAAGTTATTGTTCCTACGCCATGTTGGACTTCATATCCAGGCATGGTGATGTTAGCGGGTGGTGAACCTGTTTTTGTCGCATGCCCACAAGACAAAGGGTTTAAATTACAAGCCGCAGATCTTGAAGCAGCTATTAATGATAACACTCGTTTAGTGATGCTTAATTCTCCGAGCAATCCGACTGGAGCAGCTTATAGTGTTGATGAAATGAAATCATTAACAGATGTATTAGTTAAATATCCTCATGTTTGGGTATTAGCGGATGACATCTATGAGCATATCGTTTTTGACGGTTTTGTTAATGCAAACCCTGCGGCTGTAGAGCCTAAACTCTATGATCGAACCATAGTGCTTAATGGTGTTTCAAAGGCGTACTGTATGACAGGTTGGCGTATTGGTTATGCGGCGAGTTCTGAGACGTTTATGCAAATGTTGCTTAAAGTGCTTTCTCAAGGTGCAGGTTGTCCTTGTTCAGTAAGCCAAGCTGCTGCTGTAGCCGCACTTGAAGGGCCACAAGAATACCTGAAATCGTGGGCAACTACATATCAAGAAAGACGTGACTATTTAGTTAAGCGATTGGATGCTATTGAGGGAATAGAATGTAACTCTCCAGAAGGGGCCTTTTATTTATATCCAGGTTTTACCGCGCTTATTGGTAAAAAAACACCTCAAGGTAACGAAATAAAAGACAGTATCGATTTTGTTTCTTATTTATTAGAACATGCTTTAGTTGCTGTAGTGCCTGGTAGCGCCTTTGAATACGAAAATCATTTTCGTTTGTCATACGCCACTTCACTAAGCGAACTTGAAAAAGCCTGTGATCGTATTGTATTAGCTGTAGAAGCGTTAAGTTAAGGAGAACTATTTTGCAACACTTACTCGAAAAAAATCATGCTTTTTGGCAAGCCGAAGCGAAGAAAGTTCGTATTGAAACGGGCTTATATATTGATGGTGTTTATAGGGACGGTGCCGATCGCCATACACTTGAAACGGTTAACCCTGTTTCGGGTGAAGTTATCGGTGAGTTAGCTATTGCAACTAAAACGGATGTAAATGAGGCGGTGGCATCGGCTAAACAAGCCTATGATGCAGGTGTCTGGTCGCATATATCGCCACGTAAACGTATGGATGTACTGTTTAAATTTGCTGATCTTGTTGAACAACATGCAGCTAAATTAACTGTGCTTGAAAGTTTAGATATGGGCAAACCAGTAACCCGCGTACTGACTGCTGATTTACCTGAAGTGATAAGTACTATCCGCTACTTTGCGGAATGTATCGATAAAATGGAAGGAGCTGTTACTAACACGGATGATAGTGCTTTTCATTATATTTTACGGGAACCTCTAGGCGTTGTTGCGGCAATTAGTCCATGGAATTTCCCTATGATGCTTGCTATGTGGAAGGTAATACCAGCACTAGCAGCAGGTAATACTGTCGTACTTAAACCAGCAGAACAATCCCCACTAAGTTGTTTGTTTTTAGCTGAATTATTTAGCGAAGCAGGCGGACCTGATGGTGTATTTAATGTCATTAATGGCCCTGGTGAAGTATCAGGTAAAGCACTTGCTTTGCATATGGATGTCGCCAAAGTGTGTTTTACTGGTTCAACCGAAGTAGGCCGATTGATGATGGTTTATGCAGGACAATCTAACCTGAAAAAAGTGTCTTTAGAGTGTGGGGGTAAAAGTCCACAAATCATTCTCGCGGATGTACCTAATTTAGATGATGCTGTTGACGCTGCTATTGCAGGTATTTATGCAAACTCAGGACAGGTGTGTAGTGCTGGTTCACGATTACTCGTTGAACGCTCAATCCATGATGAATTTGTTAAACGCTTTACCGAAAAAGCCAAAACGGCATTTGTTCCTGGAGATCCGTTAGATCCTAAGACGACAATGGGACCATTAGTCAGTCAAAATCATTTTAATACTGTTATGGGGTATGTTGAAAAAGGAAAAAGTGAAGGTGCAAGCTTAGTGTTTGGTGGTAATAAACCACAAGGCTTTGATAAAGGTGCCTACATAGAACCGACCCTTTTTGATAATGTTACCTCAGAAATGACCATAGCCCGCGAAGAAATATTTGGTCCTGTTGCTGCCATTATTCCAGTAGATGATGCAGATGATGCTATTCGTGTAGCGAATGACAGCATTTATGGCTTAGGGGCTTCAGTTTGGACTCGAGATTTGAGTAAAGCGCATAAAATGGTGAAAGAAATCGAAGCGGGAACTGTTTGGGTAAACTGTTACGGCGATGGTGATGCAACACAACCTTTTGGTGGTTACAAGCAATCGGGACACGGTCGTGATCGTGGTATGGGATGTTTGTTGTCTTATACCCAAACTAAATCAGTTTGGCTTAAATTATAAATTAGTCGCTATTAAGAGAAAATATTGAGGATTACTATGACTATTTCCGTTTCAGAATTTATTCAAACAATACGTTATCAAGACATACCTGATGATGTATTAGCTGTTATGCGTAGAAGTTTGTTAGATACTATTGGCGTTGCTGCTATAGGCACAACAACACGTATTTCAAGTATTGTTAAAGAATTTGCTCGCACACAAATGCCCGCGGGTGTTGATAGCGCGGCTTCGCGTTTACTTTTTTCAGGGTTAACCTTAAGTCCGGTTGGCGCAGCTATGGCAGGGGCATTCACTGTTGACTCCATTGATGCTCACGATGGTTATTCAAAAGTTAAAGGACATGCAGGCTCAGGTATTTTTCCTGCTGTTATTGCTCTTGTTGATGACTTATTGCGTCAAGGGAAAGACGTGAGCAGTCAAGACTTGCTCGTTGCTTTAATCATTGGTTATGAAGTGGGATATCGTTCAGGCTTATGTATGCATGGCACGGTAGCCGACTACCACACCTCTGGTGCTTGGACTGCTGTAGGTGCAGCGGCCGCAGGTGCTTATTTACTTAAATTAGATCAAGAGCAAACCCGTCATGCGCTTGGTATTGCTGAATATCATGGACCTCGTAGTCAAATGATGCGATGTATAGATCATCCAACAATGTTGAGAGATGGTGTCGGCTGGGGAGCTCCATCTGGTATTTCTGCTGTTTATATGGCGCAATTAGGTTTTACTGGGGCTCCTGCTATTACTGCTGAAGGTGAAGACGCAAAACCTTACTGGGATGATTTAGGTCAACGATGGGAAGTTAATAATACCCATTATAAAGCTTATCCTGTTTGTCGTTGGGCTCATCCCGCTATTGATGCAGTACAAGACTTAATGAAAGATAATAATTTAGTGAGTGCTGATATTGAGCGAGCTAAAATAAACACCTTTCATTATGCAACCCGTCTAGCTGGTCATGCACCTGAAACTATGGATGAACTGACCTACGCGTTAGCCTATCCATTCGCCATTATGGCAGTGCATGGTGAAATTGGTCCGAAACAATTGCAAGAAAGCATTTTGAAAGACAAAGAAGTTCAACGTATCAGTTTAGCCACTGAATTGGTTGATGATGCACATTATACCGCAATCAGCATAGATAAACGTTGGGCAGATGTTACCCTATTTTTAAAAGATGGCAGGGTATTACAATCAGATGCGCGTACACCGAGAGGGGACCCTGATAATCCATTATCAGATAAAGAGATCAGTGATAAATTTCATTTGCTTGCTGACGATATTATTGGTGCAGAACGTGCGAATAAAATTGAAAAGTTAATCGCAAATGATGATTTTGATTTGTCTGAATTATTAACACTAATTACAGATAAGTATTGAGTTAATTAATACGTTTTTAAGCGCTCAAGATTAAGTGGTACTTGAGCGCATTTTTCGAATTTGAGGGGATTCATTTATTCCTATTATACTAAAAACCAGAGGAACTTAAAAATGCAAAGTCTCCGGAAAAAACCATCTCTTTTTATTTCGTCTCTCCCCGTAATCGTCTTAATCGTCTTAATGTTTTTAAACTTTATACTAGACGAAAATGCGATACCTACACTTTATATACTAGTGATCAGTGCGTTTGTTGCTGGTGGTATTTCTTTGTTGTATTTAAAAATACCTTACACTGAAATAGAGCAGGGTATGCGCAAAGCTATTGATTCAGCTATGCCAGCAATATTGATTATTTTTATCGTTGGTTCTTTAATTGCTGCTTGGATCATGTCTGGTATAGTACCCATGTTTATTTATTATGGGTTGCAGATTATTAATCCAAACTATTTCCTTTTTGTCGCTTGTTTACTCTGTTGCATTATTTCTCTTGCTATTGGTTCCAGTTGGTCCACTGCGGGTACTATAGGTTTAGCCTTAATGGGGATAGGTGAATCTTTGAATATCCCGATGGGAATGACAGCGGGGGCAGTTATTTCCGGAGCCTATTTTGGTGATAAAATGTCGCCAATGTCTGATACTACCAACCTTGCACCAGCGATGGTTAATACCGATGTTATCACGCATATTAAACATATGATGTTCAGCTCTGGTCCTGCCATTATCATCTCGTTATTGATTTATTTAGTGGTTGGCTTTTCTTATGGTGCCGGCGCTATTGATAATTCAACTCTTGAAGACGTTAGATTAACTATTACTCAACATTTTACTATTACGCCATTATTACTTTTAGTCCCTTGTGCGGTGTTATTTCTCGTGATGAGAGGAGTATCTTCAATGCCTGCATTAATAAGTGGTTTGTTGTTAGCTGTGCTCGCTATTCCTATTTTTCAATGGCAATTACTGAGCGATATGCTAGGTGGTGAAGTAACCTGGCTAGGTTCTTATTCACTTATATTTTCAACTCTTTCTAATGGTTTTAGCATAGAAACGGGTAATGCGATGATTGACCGATTATTTTCTCGTGGCGGTATGGTCAGTATGACGCAAGTTAACCTGCTGGCGATAGTCGCTATGGTGTTTGGGGGCATAATGGAAGTCAGTGGCATGTTAACGCGTCTTACCGAAAGTATTTTAAAAATGGTTCATAATGTTGGCAGTTTAGTTGGTGCCACTATAGCGACTTGTATTTTTACTAATATTACTGCTGCCAATCAGACCATGGCCATAGTGCTTCCTGCGAGGATGTTTGTTGACTCATTTAAACGTTTTAAATTACACCCTAAGAATTTATCTCGCTGTATAGAAGATGGGGGAACGGTAACCGCACCATTAGTGCCTTGGAATACTAATGCCGTTTATATGGCTGGCGTATTAGGGGTCAGTACCGGAGAATACTTATTGTTTTCTTTCTTTTGTTTATTAAGTCCACTCATTTCAATTATTTTAGGCTTTACTGGCTGGACTATGACTAAATTAACTGAAGAAGAGGTTATAGCGAATACAAAATCTGTTTAATTTATATCATCATTTTCCTTCCTTTAGCCGAGTTTCTACTCGGTTTTTTTTGTCTAATAAAGTCACTCTCAATTGATTAAGTCGTAATAGTAGAACAAGCAGATGTGCAGTGAGTGATATGCACATGTCATGTGTCGATATTACACTGCCTAAAATGTATCAAAGCCGTTTAATTGAGACAAACAATGAGTCATAAGAAGGTTAGGGCAATTATGGTTGTACCAGGTGAATTAGCTCTGATAACGCAATTACCTGCTTAGTAAGGTCTTAAGTTGAGCTACATTGATCATACTATGTTGAGGTTATTGGTTGGATTTTTCAAGAAAACCATAAAGGAGAAAACAAAGACAATAGAACCATAAATATATAAATCTGTGGTTCTATTGTTGGTAGGGTATTAATCTCTTAAGCTATTTTACACTCTTCAAGCAGCCATTCTCGTAAATTGACCACATTGTTAAAATTAGCATGGTGTTCAGGGTAAACGAGATAATAACCTTTTCCTGTTTTAACTCTTACTGGATAGGGTTCTACTAGACGTCCTGATTTAAGATACTCAGCTACATAAGGCATTCTGCCGATAGCAATACCTAAACCAGAAGAGGCTGCTTCAAGTACTAAGCCTCGGCTATCAAGATCTAACCAATGGGTACTGGTTAGAGAATCACTGCCAGCGGCTTGCAACCAGCTTTTCCATTCATCAGGCGCTAAACTGCAATGGATTAATGTTTGTTGTGCTAATCCTTCAACGTGTTTTATGGGAGGAAGCGATTTTGCAATTTCAGGACTACATACTAAAAGTAATTCATCTTCCATTAAAAAATCACTTTGTAACCCTAACCAGTTACCATCACCATAACGAATTGCTGCATCAATATCATCACTGCTAAATTCAACAGGACCTGTAGCACTGAGTAATTTGATATCAAGCTCAGGATGTTTTGTTTTTAACTTAGGTAGTAAAGAAAGTAACCAGCATGAAGCTAATGAATGTAATAAATTCAAGGTTAACGATGAACGTTTACTGCGTTTAGTTACGGCATTGGTGGCGCTTTCGAGAATATCAAAAACCTCTTTAATACTTTCTAAATAGACTGCGCCTGTATTAGTTAGTATAGGTTTTCCTTTTTCTCGATGAAACAGTTGAATACCGAGATACTCTTCTAAGGATCTAACTTGATGGCTTACAGCTGAAGCCGATAAACAAACATCTTCAGCAGCAAGCTTGAAATTATTATGTCGTGCTGCCGCTTCAAATGAGCGTAATGCAGCAAAAGGAGGTAATCGACGCATTAGTGAGCCCCTGCCAAACGAGGTAAAAGAGTGAACATACTATTATACTCGCTCTATAATCATAGCAATTCCCTGACCAACACCTATACACATACTACATAAGGCATAGCGTTGTTGGGTGCGTTCAAGTTGATACATTGCTGTCATTACTAATCTAGCCCCACTTGCGCCTAATGGGTGACCTAACGCAATAGCACCACCATTGGGATTAACCTGTGGAGCATCGTCAGCTAATCCTAAATCTCGCATGACCGCTAAACTTTGCGAAGCGAAGGCTTCGTTTAACTCAATTACAGCCATTTGATCTAAGGTTAGGCCCGTTTGCTTGAGTAGTTTTTTTATTGCTACTGCGGGTCCAAATCCCATTATTCTTGGTTCTACCCCTGCGGTAGCCATACCAACTATACGAGCTTTAGGCGTTAAGCCATGTGAAAGAGCCGCTTCTTTTGAAGCAATCAGTAAGGCACAGGCACCATCGTTAACACCAGAGGCATTACCGGCGGTTACTGAGCCATTTGCTCTAAATGGCGCTCTAAGCTTAGTTAATGCAGCTAATGTCGTATCGGCACGAGGGTGTTCATCGGTGTCAATAATCACAGGCTCCCCTTTTCGCTGTGGGATACTGACAGGAATGATTTCTTCAGCGAAGAGATTGTTTTTCATCGCTTTTGCTGTTTTTTGCTGACTATTAAAAGCAAATAAGTCTTGATCTTCACGAGAGATATTAAAATCTTCAGCGACATTCTCTGCTGTTTCCGGCATTGAATCGACACCATATTCGTCTTTCATTTTTTTATTTACAAAGCGCCATCCGATAGTCGTATCATAAGGACCATTGATGTCACGGCTAAAAGCTGATTCTGCTTTTCCCATAACAAAAGGCGCGCGCGACATAGATTCACAACCACCGGCGATAATCAAATCAGCTTCCCCTGACTTTATTGCGCGTGCGCCGATACCTATAGCATCCATTCCTGAACCACATAATCGGTTAATAGTATTGCCAGAGACATTAACAGGTAAGCCGGCGAGTAATGCCGACATACGTGCGACATTACGATTGTCTTCACCGGCTTGGTTTGCATTGCCGTATACAACATCATCAACTTGAGACCAATCAATTTGAGGATTTCGTTCCATTAATGCTTTAATTGGTATAGCACCTAAATCATCAGCTCTTACTGATGAAAGGCTACCAGCATAACGTCCGAAAGGTGTACGGATTGCATCACAGATATAAGCGTTTTTCATTTTTATTATCCTGTTGTTATACTATTTTTAATAACTTCTAATTGTTGTTGTGCAACTTTTCTCTGTAGTAATGGTGAAGCTCTAAAGCGATCTTCCCCATAAGTTGTCGCTAAATTATTTAACACGGTTAATGTGAAACGTAAGCCTAAATTGTTAGCCCACATTATTGGACCACAGGGATAATTAAGACCTGCTTTCATTGCAATATCTACGGCATCTTCATTACATACTTGCTGATTGACGGCGTCGAATCCTTCATTTGCTAACATACAAATGGTGCGCATCAGTACCATACCGGGTACATCGTCAATAATGACGACCTTTTTCTCAATGGTTTGGAAAAGGGCAATGACATTATTGAGTGCTTGTAGAGATAATGTAGAACTTGGCGCTAAGGCAATAACATTTGCTTGTTGATAATCTAAACTTAAATCAAAATGTACTAGATTAGGACACTTTAGCTTAGTGGCTCGTTCTGTGGTGAATTGACCATTAGTAAGCATTAATGTGGCATCATCTATGATGATTTTTCCTTCACCTTTTGGTTGTTCCTCTGCCGCAGGTACTCTGTTGATTTGGAGTCCATAGTGCTCAAATAAGGGTAATAAAGACTCAGCTGCTCCTAAATTACCTTCTATAGTGATTACTTTTGTCGTTAAGACTGAATCAGCTTGTTGCTTGCTGTTTTCTGTTGGTTTGTTGAGTGGATATTGATAAAAACCACGACCAGATTTACGACCTAAATGTCCTGCATCTAAGAGTTCTTTTTGTATTAAAGACGGCAAAAAGCGTTGATCTTGATAAAAAGCATCAAAAACCGAACAGGTAACGGCATAGTTAACATCGTGGCCAATTAAATCCATTAATTCAAAAGGACCCATTTTAAAACCACCAGATGATCTGAATAATTCGTCGATCGTCGCTATATCAGTAGCTCCTTCTTGAAGCACCCGTAAACTTTCGGCATAAAAAGGGCGTGCAACCCGATTAGCAATAAAACCAGGGGTAGATTTTGCATGAACGGCTAATTTCCCCCAATTAACAGCTAATTCAAAAATATTGTCTGCAACTTGCTTATCTGTATCTAATCCACTGATTACCTCAACTAATTTCATAATAGGGGCAGGGTTAAAAAAGTGCATGCCAATGAGGTTTTCTGGTCTTAACAGTTTTGCACCAATAGCAGTAATAGAAATGGAAGAAGTATTTGACGCTAAAATGGTATTAACATGACAAATGTCTTCAAGTTGGCGAAAGAGCGTCTGTTTCACTTCAAGTTTTTCTACTATCGCTTCAATAACTAAGTCTGCAGAAGCTAATTGATTAATTTCAGAGATAGGAACAATGCGAGAGACTAGGGCATCGAGTTCAAACTGAGTCATACGGCCACGAAGGACTAATTTATCTAAGCCTTTTCGGATATTGTCGATACCTTTTTCAGCGGCACCTTTAGCCACATCAAATAATAAAACTTGATGATTTGCTTTTGCTGCTACTTGTGCAATGCCTGCACCCATAGTACCAGCGCCAATAACGGCAATAATCGAATCGGTGGTGAATTTATTCATGGGTAATACTCCTATTGACCTTTAAATATAGGCTTACGTTTTTCCATAAAAGCGGCTATACCTTCGGCTCTATCTTCAGTGGCAGCGAGTAATGTGAAGGCTTTTCTTTCAGACGAAAGGCCTGCTTCAAGTGTTGTTTCATAAGCATTTAATAAGGACTCTTTTGCAATACGTACTGCAATAGGAGACTTTTGGGCAATCACTTTGGCTAATGTTAATGCACGGTTATAGCTCAGTTCTGGCAGGGTGACTTCACTGACTAATCCGAAACCTTTAGCTTGTTCGGCATTGATGAATTCACCTGAAAGCACCATTTGCATTGCCATTGATTTGCCAACAGTACGGAGTAATCTTTGGGTACCGCCAGCACCAGGCATAATACCTAAGTTGATTTCCGGTTGACCTATTTGAGCATTATCACCAGCGATAACAATGTCACAATGCATCATTAATTCACAACCAGCACCTAAGGCGAACCCGTTTACCACAGCGATAATTGGCTTGGAAAACGTCGCAATTTTGCGCCAGAATACCGGGCGGATATCATTGAGTAGTCCCACCACGTTTAACTGCGCCATTTCTTTAATATCAGCGCCCGCAGCAAATACTTTTTTACCACCGGTGATGATCACAACTTTGATATTGTTATCATTTTCAGCTTTTTCGAGTTCGTTAACTATTTCTTGGAGCGCATTATTTCTTAAGGCATTGTATGCTTTAGGTCTATTTAGCGTAATAGTTAAGACACCTTCATCTATATTTGAAACTAGAATGTCTTCATTGTTTGTTTTATTTATCATATTGATTTCTTCTTACATATTTGGGTAGTTAGGACCACCCATACCTTCAGGGGTAACCCAAGTAATATTTTGTGCCGGATCTTTGATATCGCAGGTTTTACAATGTAGACAGTTTTGACTATTAATTTGAAAACGCGGAGTGTCATCCTCAACAATAATTTCGTAAACACCTGCAGGACAGTATCGTTGAGCAGGTTCTTGATATATTGATAAGTTATGTTTAAGCGGAATATCACTGTCTTTCAACTTGAGGTGGCAAGGTTGATCTTCACCATGATTAGTATTAGAAACAAATACTGAAGATAGTTTGTCAAAACTCAATTTCCCATCGGGTTTTGGATAATCAATAGGGGAGAATTGATTTGCAGGTTTTAACTGTTCATGATCCGCTTTATTATCTCTCAAGGTAAAAGGTAACTTACCTTGACATATATTTTGATCAATAAAGTTAAAACCTCCACCTAAGACAGCTCCATACTTGTGCATTGCAGGCCCAAAGTTTCGGCTGCGATATAATTCTTCAAATAACCAAGAGGATTCGAATGATTTTTTGTAGTTAACAAGTTCTTTTTCTGGCAGTGTGTTATTTTTATGGGCACGTTCAAGGGCTGCAAATATTTCCTCTGCGGCGAGCATTCCAGATTTCATTGCTGTATGGCTGCCCTTAATTTTGGCGAAGTTTAATGTACCGGCTTCACAACCAATTAATAGGCCACCAGGAAATGTCATTTTAGGTAAGGCATTAAAGCCTCCCTTAGCTATTGCTCTTGCACCATAAGAGATACGTTGCCCCCCATCTAAATATTGTTTTAGCACTGGATGATGTTTAAGTTTTTGAAATTCATCAAATGGGCTTAAATAGGGGTTTTCATAGTTAAGATCGACAATGAGTCCCACCGTGACTTGATTGTTCTCGGTATGATAAAGGAAAAAGCCACCACCGGTATTTTCACCTTTTGCTCCCGTTAAACCATGCAAAGGCCAGCCGGAACCGTGAATAACAAGTCCAGGTTGATGTTTTTCAGGTGGAATATCCCAAAGCTCTTTTAATCCTAGTGCGTAATGTTGTGCATCACTTTGTTCATCTAAGTTAAACTTGGCATAAAGTTCTTTTCCTAAATGACCTCGACAGCCTTCACTAAATAAGGTGTATTGAGCGTGAAGTTCCATACCTGGCATATAACTGCTTTTTTTCTCGCCATTTTCACTTATGCCCATGTCGCCCGTAGCAATCCCTTTTACGCTACCATCTTCATGGTATAAAATTTCTGAGGCGGCAAACCCTGGAAAAACTTCTACTCCTAACGCCTCCGCTTGCTCTGCTAACCATCGGCAGACATTACCTAAGCTAACAATGTAGTTACTTTCTTTATTGGCAAAAGTGTTATGCATGGTTTTAGGGACAAGGAGATTTGGAAACTTAATTGATTTTTCATTATCGGTTAATAAAAATACTTGGTCTTCAATGACAGGGGTATTTAACGGGGCTCCCCTTGATTTCCAATCAGGAAATAATTCATTTAAGGCTCTTGGTTCTATTATTGCTCCAGATAGAATATGGGCTCCAACTTCAGAGCCTTTTTCAACCACACAAACAGATATTTCTTGATTAGCCTTTTGTGCTTGTTGCATTAAACGACAAGCTGCAGATAATCCCGCTGGTCCAGCACCGACGATGACAACATCGAAATTCATAGATTCACGCATGGGTATATTCCAATTAATAATTTCAATCGCGCATATTTATTAGCGCGAAGGTCAATAGTTAAAGTTTCTCTGCTAATTCAGGCAAAACATCAAATAAATCAGCCACTAGGCCATAGTCAGCTACTTGAAATATAGGTGCTTCTTCATCTTTATTAATGGCAACGATGACTTTTGAGTCTTTCATACCGGCTAAATGCTGGATAGCGCCGGATATTCCTACGGCGATATAAAGATCAGGTGCAACAATTTTACCGGTTTGACCTACTTGCATATCGTTAGCAACATAACCTGCATCCACTGCTGCTCGGGAAGCTCCCACTGCGCCATTGAGTTTATCTGCAACCTGTTCAAGTAAGGCAAAGTTGTCACCATTGCCCATACCACGTCCACCAGAGACAATAACATTGGCATCCGTTAATTCAGGACGGTCACTTTCACAGAGGTGTTCAGAAATAAAGGTGGTATTTTCATTAGCAATATTGAGTGTTACTTCTTCAACTGCCACGTTGGTATCACCTATTAACGCAGCATCGAAAGCAGTAGAGCGAACGGTGATTACTTTAATTGGGTCAAGAGACTTAATTTTTGCAATTGCGTTGCCTGCATATACTGGACGTAAAAAAGTATCCTGGCTTTCAACAGAGATAATGTCTGATATTTGTGCAACATCGAGTAATGCCGCCACTCTAGGCATAAAGTTTTTACCCGATGCTGTTGAACACGTCATTATATGAGTGTAATTATTGGCTAACGCTACCACGAGTTGACTAACGTTTTCTGCTAGTTGGTGTTCGTAGTTCGGATTGTCAGCTAATAAAACCTTATTAACGTTAACAACCGTGGACAGTTTATCCGCAACAACTTGGCAATCATAACCAGCAACAAGCACATCAATGTCATTGCCCAATTGTGATGCTGCTGTAATCGTATTTAACGTAGCACTTTTTAATGTTTTGTTGTCGTGTTCCGCAATAATTAGGATTGCCATTAGATCACCTTTGCTTCAATTTTTAGTTTTTCAAGTAATTCATCAACGTCATTTACTTTGATACCGGCCTGTCTTTCAACGGGGGTTTCCATAGATAGAAGTTGACAGTGTTCTTTCATCTCTACACCAAGAGTTTCGCAAGAGACAATTTCAAGCGGTTTACGTTTGGCTTTCATAATATTTGGTAACGAGGCATATCGAGGTTCATTTAAACGTAAATCAGTAGTGATAACTGCGGGGAAGTTCATCTGCAGTGTTTGGGCGCCACCATCTACTTCACGAGTAACTTCAACCCAGTGTTCGGTAACTTTTACCTGTGAAGCAAAAGTTGCTTGTGGCATATTGTTTAATGCAGCGAGCATTTGTCCTGTTTGATTATTGTCAGAGTCAATTGACTGTTTACCTAATATAGTTAAACTGACTTGTTCTTGGCTGATTATTTTACTTAAGATTTTTGCCACATTTAATGGCTCTGGATTGTCTGTAGTCTCTACGAGAATACCTCTGTCAGCACCTAATGCTAAAGCCGTTCGTATCTGTTCTTGGCAAGCTTTACTGCCAATACTCACTACGATGACTTCTGATGCTAAGCCTTGTTCTTTCAGTCTAATCGCTTCTTCAACGGCAATTTCGCAAAAAGGGTTAATTGCCATTTTAAGATTATTTAAATCGATACCGCTGTTATCAGATTTTACTTTTGCTTTGATATTCGCATCGATAGTTCGCTTAACCGCAACTAATATTTTCATAAAACTGGATCTACCATTTGTTAATAATTTTTGTTTACGAGCATTTTTTTAGTTCAATCATGCTGAGGCAAATGATTGAAAGCATCAAACGAAACTATTTCAGCAGCGCGTGAATTATTTTTAAGTAAAAAAGGTAAAAATAAATGATGGAGATCTAAAGATAATGTTTTGGGAGATTTTGATAGGAGGAAAATAATTCACTAAACAATAAAATTTTTTCGTTTGTGATGTTATTTTGTTCTGCTTTAGAGTGTTTGTGACTTTTCTATACAGAGTTTATGAATGTAGAAGTGTTTTAGTCAACTGTTGTAGATCTACCTTAGGAAATAAAAAATTGTCGATTCATCTTTGAATTGCGGATTAATTAAAAATCTAAACCTAAGTGAATGAAACTAATTTTAGTTTTAAGCAGAGTGATAATTATAAATCACTGTCAAAAATTACTCAAAAAATACATGGGGAAGAGCTTTATGTTTATCAAATTACGAGTTAGTACGTTAGCATTTTCAATAGCAGCTGCGTTAAATGCAAGCGCAACATATGCGGTTGAAGCTGATACTAACAATGAAGACAAAGCCGATAAAGTAGAACAAATAGTCATTGTAGGCTCTCGAGCCACACCTCGTTCAGTTGCTGATTCACCAGTACCTGTAGACTTAATCGGAGGGGACGAACTCAGTAAATCAGGCTCAAATGATATGCTTGATCAATTAGTTAGTGTAGTTCCTTCATTTAATGTGCGTAGTCAACCTATTAGTGACGCCGCAACCTTCATCAGACCTGTAAATTTGCGAGGTTTACCATCAGACAGCACCCTTATACTGGTTAATGGTAAGCGTCGCCATCGCGCCGCTGTGATTGCTTTTACTGGTGGTGGGATAAACGATGGTGCGCAAGGGGCTGATATTTCAGTTATTCCTAGTATTGCATTAAAACAAGTCGAGGTTTTACGTGATGGAGCTGCTGCTCAATACGGCTCAGATGCTATTGCAGGGGTGATGAATTTCGTTTTAAAAGATGACGCCGAAGGGGGCTCGTTAGAAGCTAAATATGGCGAATACTATGAAGGTGATGGTGCAGCCACTAGTGTAGCCGGTAATATTGGTATGCCTTTCACCGAAGATGGCTTTGTTAATTTAAGCTTTCAAATTAAAAATGTGGATGGTACTAGCCGAAGTGTACAATCTCAGGATGGTTTAGATGCCATTGCTGCGGGTAACCCTTATGTAGAAGAACCTGCAACTATTGTCTGGGGTAACCCTGAAATTAAAGATGATATTACCCTTTTTGGTAATGTGGGTCTTGATTTAGGCGATGATAAAGAATTTTATATGTTCGGTAACTATTCTGACCGTTCAGTTAATGGTGGTTATTATTATCGTAGCCCAATTAATAAAGATGGGGTATTCACTAATGGTAATGGCGAATTATTAGTCGGTGATTTAACTCCTGATATGAGTGGTAACTGTCCTTCAGTACCGCTTACTTCTAATGGTAATGTCTTAGAATCAGCTGCTTACTTACAGATGCAAGCAAACCCTAATTGTTTTTCTTTTCATGAAATGTTCCCTGGTGGCTACACGCCAACGTTAGGCGGAGATATTAATGATACGTCTTTAGTGATTGGTACTAAAGGAGAAATCAAAGGTGGCTTTTTCGATAATGCATTTTATGATTTGAGTGGGTCTTATGGTCGTAGTAAGGCGAATTTCTTATTGAATAATGCGGTTAATCCATCACTTGGGCCAAATACGCCGACCTCATTTAATGTTGGGTCATATACTCAGTTAGAAAAAGCTTTTAATGCAGATTTAGTACAATTAGTTGATATAGGTTTAGATGAAGAAATGAATCTTGCCTTTGGTGCTGAATGGCGTGAAGATAGTTTTGAAATTACATCAGGTCAACCAGAGTCATGGGAATCAGGACCTTTAGCTAGCCAAGGTTTTGGTATTACTACCGCACCTAGTGGCTTTGCTGGTTTTTCTCCTGAAAGCCAAGGGGTATTTACACGCCGCAGTATTGCATTATTTGTTGATACCGAAGTGTATTTAACGGATGACTTTATGCTTGGGGCAGCAGTACGTTATGAAGATTATTCAACTTTTGGCGATACTACTAATGTTAAGTTATCAGGACAATATTCTATCTCTGATGAATTATCAATACGTGGATCAATTAGTACAGGCTTTAGAGCACCAACTGTTGGGCAAGCAAACGTTATTAATACCACCACAACCACTGACACTAGTGGTAACTTAACTTCTGCAGGTTTATTCCCAGCCTCAAATCCATTGTCACAATATTTCGGTGCTAAAGAGCTAGAGCCAGAAGATTCACAAAGTTATGCATTCGGTCTGGTTTATCAAGAAGGGGATTTGTTTGTAACGGCTGATTACTACAATATTGAGGTGACTGATCGAATCACTCAATCAAGTTCATTTTTAGTTGGCACTGACGATTATGATAATCTAAAAGCGTTAGGTGTAAATCAACCAGAGCAGTATTCTCAGATTAAATATTTTAGTAATGATTTTGATACCACAACGCAAGGTATTGATGTTGTCGCTAACTATAGTATGGAATTGCTTGACGGTGATACACACTTTAGTTTGGCTTATAATTGGAATGATACCAAAGTTGATAAATTCAACCCTGATACCACCAATGAATTAAAAATAAGACGCCTTGAAGATGAAATGCCCCACCATAAAGCTACTTTTACTACTGCACAAACATGGGATAAAGTGAGTATGTTTGTTCGTGCTAATATGTATGGATCTTTCTACGCGGTTCATGCTGATGGTTGGGGGGGAAGACGAGAAGCTGGTTCTTCATTTACACTAGATGTTGAAATGAGTTATTTTGTCAGTGATGACCTTACTGTTAGTATTGGTGCAAGCAACTTGTTAGATAATGAACCTGAAAAAGTTGATGGCGATTTTGAAGATTACTGGTGGAAAAATTATGGCGGTAAATACTTCGAAAATAGCCCATTTGACTTCAATGGTGGTTATTATTACCTAAAAGCGAGTTATAATTTTTAGTTTTTACCATGACTATAAATGATAAATAAGAGCACATTAAGTGCTCTTATTTTTTCTGTCTTATTAATTATTTTCAAACAATTTAGGAGTTAAAATGCAATTACCAATAGTGAAAACAAAGATTCAAATAAGATATGCCGACCTAGATCCTTTAGACCATGTCTCTAATACTGTTTACGGACAATACTTCGAATTAGGCCGAATGGCTTGGTATGACGCTATATTAAAAGAACAAGCAGACACTGTGATACCAACAACTGTTGTCGCTAATATGACGATTGATTATATTATTGAATTGAAACTTGATGATGATGTCTATGTGGAAACCGCTTGCGTGAAAAAAGGGAATAAGAGCTTTCATTTAAGCCAAAACATTTATGCTAATGGTAGGCTGGCCACGCGTTCAACGGTCGTTATGGTCGGGTTCGATAAAGAAACACGTACTACCTGTGTACCGCTTGCTGGGTGGCAGCCATCTGAAAGCAATTAAATGTCAAAGTGTATGACTTAGACATTGTAAAGGTTGTAATGCTTACGTTTCTTTTAACCAAGCCATAGCATCGGGTAAGTTATCAAAGGATTTTACTTCGCCAGAGATAAACCAAGAACCCACTTTAGCCGTGATTTCTTGCCAATTTTTATTGCCGTAAATCGCTATTTTATTAAAATGATTATTATGCTTTAACCCCAGTTTTAAATCATCCCAAGCGGCTCGTAATTCCCAACCATCAAGTTCGGTGGCGTCGAAAAGTACATCTACTTTTGGCTCTTTTACTGTAGCTAAAGCGGAATCAATCATAGGGGTAATAACTTCATAATCAGAGTGAGTTAGTTTACCTATTGCTTTCAATGAAAGAAAAAAATTATTCTCTATTCTTTCTATGCCAATTGTTAATCCATGTTTACTATATTTCATCATTTATCCTCTAAATATATATCGTCAAAATTAATGGTTAAAAAGTAAATAAATCAACAGTATCAGTTGATTTGAGATGGCGCTAAAGGTTTATTCGCTTGTAACTTTAATTGCGCTTCTAGTTGCTCAATGCGTTCGAGTACAATTTGTAGCGAAGTATCAACTTGGTTGACCGATGTGGCTACTTCCATTTGTTGTTTTTCACGGGTACTTGCCGTTTGGTTTAATGAGTTTACTTGTTTGGCAAGTGCTTGAATTTCATTTTTCATTTTAGACGATGAAGCAATCTGCTCTGAAATTGCATTTAAGGTAAAGTCAGCAGATGTTTGTTTTTCTTTGAGTTCAGCAACTTGATTTACCGTGTTTTTTAAACTGCTCTTTTGGGTATCAACACTTTTGCTCAATGCTATTGATTTAGAACGAAGCTCTTTTATTTGGCTCTGGTTTTTACGCCAAGCACTTGCCCAAAGTTTATCCATTTCTGACCAAAGTTCATTAGACTTCTCAGTTAATGCTTCTAGTTTAACTTTAAGGGCTACTGTTGATTCACCTATCTCTTCACCGGTGGCAGACAGTTGTTGTTCAAGTTGTACAATACGTTGTTCAGCGTCTGCTTGAATATCTTTTAATTTATTGTTTTCTAGGTAGAACCAGTAACTGATGCCAGCTAAAGCAAGATAAACAAGAGCAAGGGCGAGTTTAGTTAGTATTGATGACTTCGCCTTGGTAATTACTGGCGTTGTTGACGATGTTCCCTTATTACTAGTCTTTCTTGGATGAGGACGTGTAGATTGAAATGACTGCACTTGATCAAGGTCAGGCGTAATGCTGGGGATTTCTGGTTCAATTCGATTAGTCACAATACTTTCCTATTACTACAAAGCTACAAAAAACAACTGTAACTTTAAAACAAATCAGCGTGAGATTTAACTAAGAATTGTAATTTATTTGAAATAAATCACAAAAAGTGTTTTTAATCTTATCTAATTACTCAATTAAAGATAAAAACCGAGAATAAATGAATATTCTCGGTTTTTTGCTAGGTTAATTACCTGTGTTTAGTGTTCACGACAAAAATTAATAGCTATCGTTATGGACACTTTGAACTGCACGACCTGATGGGTCTGCCATATTAGTAAAGCTTTCATCCCACGCAAGGGCTTCTTGCGTACTACAAGCAACAGATTTTCCACCAATGACACAATCAGCAGCAGAGGGTAATGGATATTTTTCTTCAAATACACAGCGATAAAAGTATGCTTCTTTGCTATCAGGTGTATTTACTGGGAATCTATGAGCTGCAGAAGCTAATTGTTGATCAGTAACTTGTGCTTCAACATATTCTTTTAAGCCATCGATCCAAGAGTATCCAACGCCGTCAGAAAACTGTTCTTTTTGACGCCATAAAATTTCTTTAGGTAAATAACCTTCAAAAGATTCACGTAAAATTGCTTTTTCCATTTTACCATTACCACACATTTTATCTTGTGGGTTGATGCGCATCGCAACATCCATGAAGTTTTTATCTAAAAACGGCACACGAGCCTCAATACCCCATGCAGACATTGATTTGTTGGCACGTAAACAATCAAACTTATGTAAACGGTCAAGTTTGCGTAATAATTCTTCATGGAATTCTTGAGCATTTGGTGCTTTATGGAAATATAAGTAGCCACCAAAAATTTCATCAGCACCTTCACCTGAAAGAACCATTTTGATACCCATAGCTTTGATTTTTCGTGCCATCAAATACATTGGGGTAGATGCACGAATAGTCGTCACATCATAGGTTTCAAGGTGATAGATCACTTCTTTTAATGCATCAATACCTTCTTGTTCGGTAAATACCACACTATGATGAATAGTACCGATACTGTCAGCTACCGTTTGAGCGGCAACTAAGTCAGGAGAACCAGCTAAACCACAGGCAAATGAATGCACTTTTGGCCACCAAGCTTCAGCTAAGTCGTTATCTTCTATACGACGTGCTGCAAACTTCTGAGTAATAGCGGAAATTAATGAAGAATCTAAACCACCTGACAATAAAACCCCGTAAGGTACGTCAGTCATTAAATGACTTTTTACTGAGTCTTCTAATGCTTCACGTAATTTAGCCTTGTTGGTATTGTTGTCTTTAATCGCTGAATATTTTTGCCAGTTACGTTGATAATATTTTTGAACTTTACCGACACGACTATCTAAAATATGTCCAGGAGGAAATTCTGAAACGGTTTTACATACAGGCATTAATGCTTTCATTTCTGAAGCTACATAGAAGTTGCCTTCTTCATCATAGCCAGTATATAGCGGAATAATGCCAATATGGTCACGGGCAATTAAATAGCTGTTATCTGTTTCATTATATAAACAAAAAGCAAACATACCTTGTAGCTTATCTACAAAATCTACGCCAAATTCTTCGTATAAAGGGAGAATAATTTCACAGTCAGACGCTGTTTGAAATTCGTAATCAATTGTAAGATTACTGGCAAGGGCTTTATGGTTATATATCTCACCATTAACGGCAAGTACATGAGTTTTAGCACTGTTGTAAAGAGGTTGTGCGCCATGTTCAGTATCGACAATCGATAAACGTTCATGCACTAAAATGGCATGTTCATTATTGTAAATACCAGACCAATCAGGACCACGGTGACGCATTAAGCGAGAACATTCTAGTGCTGATGAGCGTAATGCATCGGCACCTGTTTTTATATCTAAAATTCCAAAAATCGAACACATTGAAGCGCTACTCCATTTTGTTAGTTGTAAGTGAACAGGATCACTTACTAGGTTACATTTTATTTTTACAAATATCGTATTAGTTATTTCGGCGAGAGGGTTTGATGACTTTCACTAAAACTACAGATAAACAGTTAACTAGGTACATTAACTGTATACGCTTGTTAATGTGCCATCATTCTATGAAAAATCAACAACTATTTATGTTTTCGTACATATAAAGCAAGATAAATGCAGGTTTTACGCTTTTTAACGACTACTATTGTCTTTTAGCTTACGCTGATGAGCAAACGCTGTTAGTACTTGTGTTAGAAAGTGCTATCTACTAGATTAGAGGCATGATCCTTAAATTTATTTAGCCCTTTATGTTGTTAAACCAAAATTCAATCAAAAAGTTACCTCTTTTTCTCAGTACTCAAATCGTGATGTTATCTGTGTTGTTATATTCATCTGCTACATTCGCGAATACTCATACTCAATTAACCGTAGAAGAATTGCGTATTGAGAATGCACAAAAGAAAATGCCAAATGTGTTTAAACGATTACATCAAAGGTATGAAGCGTTTAATAAACAAATAAGCTTAGCTCGAAATTATACGGCCTTAACCCAACTTATTATTCGTCATGGAACTGGGTTGTGGCAGGATGCTGTGGTTGATTTTTCTAAGCAAAGCAAAATGGATGATCGCTCACTTTATTGGACCCGCTTGCAAATGACTGCGGCATTACGTCAATCTAAAGTGTTCAAGGGGTTATTACCAATGCAACAGGAAAAAATTCTTTGGAACTTTGAGTTATTATCGCGTGGGCAAAAAGACATTAAATTTGACCGTGGTGCCAGTAAAAAAATCTTAGTGACAGGGTTTGACCCTTTCTTTTTGGATAAACATATAGATCAAAGTAATCCTTCAGGAATTGTTGCTTTATCCTTTGATGATTTAACCATTAGCTTAGATGGAGTTAAAGCTGAGGTTGAAAGTATAATATTACCGGTAAGGTTTGCAGACTTTGACCAAGGCATGGTTGAAACACTGCTTATACCTTATATGAAAGATGTTGATATGATTGTGACTATCAGTATGGGACGCACCTCATTTGATCTAGAGCGCTTTCCAGCTTTAAGACGTAGCGCAAATGCCCCTGATAATTTAAATGTATATACGGGCGCTACCGCGAGTAATCCACTTATTCCATCATTGAAAGCGCAACCACTAAAAGGACCTGAATTTATCGAATTTAGTCTTCCTGTGGAAACTATGCAAAAAGCGACAGGGGCGTTTAAAATAAATGATAATCGTAATGTCAGTACACTTGAAGGCAAGAAAAGTGCGCAGTCATTACAAGAGTTACATTCTCAAATATCAGTGACAGGATCTGGTGGTGGGTATTTATCCAATGAAGTGTCTTATCGTAGCTTAGTATTACGAGACAGTTATAATCCGGTATTACCTGTAGGTCATATACATACGCCTAGGATTGCCGCTTATGATCCAGATATCAGCGAAAAAATAACGGCTCAGATAAAACAAATGTTGATGTTAGCAATAGATAAAATTTAAGTTAAAATCAGGCAAAAAAAAAGGTGCTATATGCACCTTTTTTTATGGGGTAAATTGTTTAAATATTATTAGTAACGTCAACTGACAGTTTCAGTCTTTGTCCTGGTTGAAGATACTTATTACGATTTAACTTATTCCATCGTTCAATGTCTTTGATACTGACATTAAACTTATCTGCGATGCGCGCAAAAGAGTCACCTTTACGGACTCGATAAGTGATGTTGCGCATTACTGCATTTGTCGTTGGCGTTTGGGCTACCGAGTTAACTGATGTTTTACTGCTCTGCCAGATAACAAGTTTCTGTCCTAGCTTTAATGTATCTCTAGGAGCCATACCATTCCACTTTGCCAGACTACGGTAATTGACATTGTAGGCACGACTTATATCCCACAAGGTGTCACCAGACTTAACAATATGATAGGTTTTTGTACCGCTATGACTTTTATTTTGCTTAGCAGCAAGGCGTTGTTCCTGAGATAATATATATTTGTCTAATGATTTAGAGGCAACGGGGATTAATAAATGTTTACCCTCACGAATTTGCGTGCCGCGAATGTTATTAATCTGTTTGATAACATTAACATCGGTATTAAATTTCTGAGCGATTTTACCTAAACTATCACCTCGACGAATTTTATAACGTTGCCATGATAAGCGATCTTTGACACTCAGCTTTTCTAGCTCACGTTTAAATTTTTCCACTTTAGAATTGGGTAAAACTAAGTAGTGAGGGCCTTCTGGATCTGTTGCCCAACGATTATAGCCGGGATTTAAATGTTGTAATTCAGCTAATGGTAGCTCAGCTAATTCAGCTGCTTTTGCTAAATCAATTTGTGAACCAATATCAACCTGGCTGATAACACTAGTGTTATGCAATTCGTACCATTTCACTCCGAATTTTTCAGGTCGTTTAACTAAATCAACCAAGGCCAATAATTTGGGCACATAAGCACGAGTTTCTTTAGGTAAATCTAATGACCAAAAATCGGTAGGAATGTTACGACGGGCATTATTTTTTACTGCTCGCTTGACCCGTCCTTCACCTGAGTTATAGGCCGCTAAGGCTAATAGCCAATCACCATCAAAGTATTTATGTAAATATTTTAAATAACTTATAGCACCTTTAGTAGAGGCAACAACATCACGACGGCCGTCATACCACCAGTTTTGTTTCATACCAAAGCGAGTACCTGTACCGGGTACAAACTGCCACATACCCGAAGCGCGACCATGAGAGTAAGCAAAAGGGTCAAAAGCACTTTCAACGATAGGTAAAAGGGCTAATTCAACAGGAATATCATTAGCTTCAAGTTCTTCAACAATAAAATGTAAAAAAGGCTCAGCACGCTTTGCAACCCGATCTAAATAGCGTTGGTTTTTACTAAACCAATTCCGCTGATTGATGACGCGTTGGTTTTGGGGAACATCAAAAGTAATTTTATCTCTGATTCGTTGCCACAAGTCATCAGTGACATAGACATCATTATCCGAAAGATTAATTTCAACGTCATCGACAGGATGGATGACGTCAACCGTACCGTCGGCAGTTAATGCTTCACTAATGTCCAAAGGAGAAGCGATATCCTCTTGGTTAAGGACAATATTTTGATTGTTTGTTTCATTGTTATTTGCTGTTTGATTTAATATTGACTGACAACCAGATAAAGCAAGAACAGCAGTAAGGGAAATGGATATATACTTCATATAAGAGTGATTAATTTAATTTGGGCAACAGTGTTACTTATTTATTAAGACTATTCAACAATAGTCCACGGATAGATCTTAAAAATTATCCTTCCATTTTCGTATTGCTGTAAAGGTTTCTAAGCTATCGGTGATGTTTTTATCACTAAATTCCTGAGCACTTTGTTGGATCATTGGTTGTTCACACCGTAAAAACGGATTAATTGAACATTCGTTAGCAATAGTCGTAGGTAGAGACATTTGATTGTTTTCACGCAGATCACGGACATGATTATAATAATTAATGAGTTCAAGGTTACTAGGCTCAACAGCTAAAGCAAAAGTTAAGTTTGCCAGCGTATATTCATGTGTACAATAGACACGCGTTTGCGCAGGTAAAGCGCGCAGCTTTAATAATGACTGAAACATTTGAGAAGGTGTACCTTCAAAAAGTCGACCACATCCGCCAGAAAATAAGGTGTCACCACAAAATAGTATATCGTCACATACATAGGCTATATGTCCAAGGGTATGTCCAGGTAGATCTATAATGGTAAAAGAAAGATCAAATAAGGCTAGCTCTACCACATCGTTTTCACAAAGTTGAACATCACTACTACTGACTGCTTCCTTTGCTGGTCCATAGACAGTGAGAGGCCATTGATTACGTTCACAGTACTGTCGTAATTGCGCAACGCCACCAATATGATCGCTATGGTGATGGGTGATAAAAATAGCATCAAGTTGTAAATTGTTTTGCTCAATATAGTCAATGCAAGGTTGAGCGTCACCCGGATCAACAAGTACTAGACGATTATTTTCTGTATGTGTGATTGCCCAAATGTAATTATCTGAAAACGCTTTTATTGCACTTATATGAATAAGTTCGTTAGAATTAGTTGGCACTAGATTATATCCTCAATATACTGACACCTTACTAGTATACTAATATTTGATTTTGATGAAACCAGCTTTAGCGTTTAGACAGCCACATTATCCAAAGTCTTGGCAAGAATTGCCCAATGGAGAAATAGTACTTGACCAGATTGATCAAGTGCTTGCACCATGGTGGTCAAAATTCTTTGGCTATCACTTATTAAAAATAGGTGCACTTAGCGGTCATTTAGATACCACATTATCCACTATTAAGCATCAAATTACACTGGCAGAACCTAAACACCATGGAAATATTGCTGCTGATATCGATGACTTACCTTTGTTGGAGCATAGTATTGATGTTTGTGTATTAAGTCATGCGTTAGAGTTTTCAATAGATCCTCACCATGTTATTCGTGAGGCAAATAGAGTGTTAATTCCTAATGGTTATTTGGTGATCACCGGATTTAATCCGTTCAGCTTAGTAGGTCTAAATAAATTAATCCCTTATCGACGAAATTCATCTCCTTGGAATGGTCGTTTTTTTTCGGCAATGCGAGTTAAAGATTGGCTCCATTTAATGGGGTATGAGATTTTGGAAGACAAAAAGGTTTTGCATTCAACCTTAGCGGGTAAGTTCAGTCATGGACTATTTGCACGTAACTGGCGTCAGTTTGCAAGTCACTATTTACCTAGTTTGGGTTCTATCTATGTGATTGTCGCGAAAAAAAGAGTCTTACCGCTGACCCCCATTAAACCTAAATGGAAGTTAAGGTCTGCACTTGAACCTGTTAGTGTATCCACTATGAACTCTTCTTCACGTTCACATGGGAGTGATAACACTATTAAACATAACTTAAACAATAAATAAACAGTAACGGAAGTCACAATGTTAAGTCACGATTTTGAACAATACCTGAATCAGTTATTAAAACCAGAACAAATAAAAGACTTCTGTCCTAACGGACTTCAAGTACAAGGGAAGAACGAAATTAAAAAAGTGATCACAGGGGTTACTGCAACACAAGCCTTAATTGATCAAGCTATTATTGAAGGAGCCGATGCACTAGTGGTTCATCACGGGTATTTTTGGAAAAATGAATCTTACGTTATCCGAGGAATGAAATACCAACGGATTAAAGCGTTAATGGATCATGGTATAAACTTATTTGCATATCATTTACCTTTAGATATTCACCCAACGCTTGGTAATAATGCCCAACTGGCAAAGCTATTAGGTATTGAAGTCACGGGACCATTAGAACTTAATAATCCCTTAAGTGTCGCTATTGTTGGTGAACTTTCAACAGATACCTCTGGGGAGAATTTTGCCCATCATATTTCAACGAAACTTTCTCGACAATGTTTGCATATTGCCCCACCTTCAAATAAAACGATAAAAACAGTCGCATGTTGTACAGGGGGAGGCCAAGGTTATATAGAGTTAGCGGCTGAATTAGGCATAGATGCTTTTATTACTGGAGAAGCATCAGAGCAGACAACTCATGTTGCTACTGAGATGGACATTCACTTTTTTGCTGCTGGTCATCATGCTACTGAACGTTATGGTGCGAAAGCATTAGCAGTGCATATCAAAGAAAACTTAGCCCTTGAGACTAAGTTCATTGATATAGATAATCCAGTGTAGTTCATCACAGTATTTGGCAATAGGCTGAAAATATTAGAAAACCGTTTTCAGCCATTGCACCAATTGACCGACATATTCATACCAAGCACGTGTGCTTTGCGCCAGGCTATTAGTGTTAGGTACGTAATAGCCCCAGGCTTTATCATCATTAAACCCTTTTACCCATGGACTTGCTGGCGCTGGTATTGCATCAATTCCTTGCTGATTAAAATAATGCAGAGCTCTAGGCATATGATCAGCATTGGTAACTAATACAACGTTTTTTCCTTTCACTCGCGGGGCAATTAATTCAGCTTCTTCTTCGGTATCTTGAGGGAAAGGCTCAACAATAATTTTATTTTCTTTGACCCCTAATAACATAGCCGCTTGTTTGACTTTTTCAGCATTAGGGACAGGATCTCCTAAAGCAGCACCTGAGGTGATCAGTGTTGCTTCGGGATGAATACGTAAAATACGCAATCCTTCAACCAGACGTTGTAACGAACAGGGTTTGAGTTGAGAGGTTACAGGTATGGCATCTTCGGTACTATGGCCACATCCTAATATTACAATGTAATCTACAGGTTTACTTGAGCGAGTAAAAGCATGATATTGCTGTTCTATTGGCAACATAAATCGGTCTGCTACCGGTGCTAGTGATGCCATCAATAAAACAAAGAACCCTGAAATTAAACATTTAAAGCTAAGCTTAGGTTGCTTATGAAATAAAATAAGTGAAATTAATAAAAGTAAAAGTGCAATCGAAAGGGGCATTATTAATGCTGTTGCAACTTTTTTTAAAAAAAATAAGTCCATAACATCCAAAATATTAAGAAAAGTATACTCAGTAGGTAAGATTATCATACGATAAATTATGATTAATTACTCGTACACTCACCTTATTTACTCGATACTTTTAATAAATTTTTAATCAAAAGTCATCGTTTAAACCATTTATAAGGTAATAATGTCATTAATTATAAGTAGACGTCTAAAAGTCTATTGATATTCTGTGATATATCAGGTTTAATGGCCTTACTTTAATTTATCGTTTTGCTTTTAAACATTATGATAAATAAAAGTACCAGAAGAGGTGCGTTAGCCAGGTAGTTTTCGTCAGGAGCCACAATTCCTATGATCGATAACGAGGGGGACTAACGCCGAGGATAATAGTGCTTGTGGGAACTATTTATTCGGTCACTTAGGTTGAATCCTTAGGACTGTCACCTCTACCCAATAATTGTGGGTAGAATAGGGTGGAGAGCTTCTGGCTGAAAAGACAAGTTGTTATACCTTTGTGTACTCTTTTCCACTCAGTCATGCTCTTCCTTGAAGTATTAACAGCTAATAATTTAAAAAAAACTTAGCTCAGGGAGACTTTTTCCATGTCAAAAATTACCGTCGCCAAATTTGGCGGTACCAGTGTTGCAGATCATCAAGCCATGTTACGTTGTGCTCGTATTATTAATAATGATACAAGTAATCGTGTAGTTGTCGTTTCTGCAAGTGCAGGTGTCACTAATTTATTAGTTCGTTTATCACAACCTAGCTTGCCTCAAGAAGAACAAGCCGACATTATTGAGCAAATCAGAGCTATTCAATACAATATTACTGAACATTTAGATGCTCAGGTAACACTCAATCAAGAAATCGACAAATTACTCAATGAGCTGGCAACATATGCATTAGTGCAGTCTGCTAATGCTTGTAGTAGGGTCGCTGATGCTATTCTCGCTTTTGGGGAGCAAATGAGCTCTCGTATTTTTGCTCAGGTATTACAATCTGTTGGCGTTAATGGCCATTATTTTGATGTCCGTCAGATTATGAAAACCAATAGTTTATATGGAAAAGCAGTTGTAGATATTGAAGCTCTGCAATCACAATCAGCGCTTTTACTTGCGCCATTGTTAACGGATAAAGTCATAGTCACTCAAGGTTTTATTGGACAAGATGATGACCGTTATACCACGACACTAGGACGCGGAGGCTCTGATTATAGTGCCGCGTTACTTGCTGAAGCATTAGATGCAAGTAATCTCGCCATTTGGACTGATGTTGTTGGTATTTTTACAACAGATCCTCGTATTACTGATCAAGCACGCGCGATAAAAGAAATTAGTTTTGGTGAAGCTGCCGAAATGGCGACTTTTGGTGCGAAAATATTACATCCTGCAACCTTAATACCCGCCATGCGTCATAATATTCCAGTGTTTGTTGGTTCAAGTAAAGAACCAGAGAAAGGCGGTACTTGTATTCAACAAAATGTTGATTCTGCCCCAACGTTTCGTTCTATTGCATTAAGAAGAGAGCAAACCTTAGTCACAGTTAAAAGTCCTGCCATGTTACATGCCAGTGGCTTTTTAGCAAAAGTATTTAATGTGCTGGCGAAACATGAACTCAGTGTTGATTTAATTACTACTAGTGAAATTAGTGTTGCTATGACTTTTGATAATCCTAGTGGTTCAACACAGGCTTTGCTTAATTCAACAGTTGTCGAAGAGCTTGAACAACTGTGTGAAGTTACGGTTGAACATGGTTTATCACTTGTTGCTGTTATCGGTAATAAAATGCAAAAAACCAATGGGGTAGGTAGTAGTATCTTTGACACTATTGGAGGAATTAATGTTCGTATGATCTGCCATGGAGCCAGTGAACACAACTTATGTTTTTTAGTCGAAGAAGCACAAGCGAATCAAACGGTAGAAAAGCTGCATAAAACGTTATTTGCTTAACATATAAAAGAGTGAACATTAGGTTCACTCTTTTTATCGGCTAAAACGTAGTGTTAATAGCTACTCATAATCAATAGGATCTACAGCATTATTGTCACGAAAAGCTTCTAAGCGTTCTTGACATGCGCCACACTTACCACAAGCTTTTTCTCTTCCGTTATAACAAGTCCATGTATTGCTATAGTCTAATCCCATGGATAAACCATCAGTTAGAATAGCTGTTTTTGAAACATTTAAATAAGGACTGAAAATTTCAACTGCATCATAGTTAGCAATTTGGCAAACATCGTTCATTTTCATTACAAATTCAGGACGACAGTCAGGATAAATAGCATGATCACCAGAATGTGCGCCATAATAAACTTGGCTGGCACCAACAGAAACGGCATACGCAACAGCTAAAGAAAGTAAAATCATATTGCGATTAGGCACTATGGTTGATTTCATATTTTCAGCTTCATAATGGCCTTCAGGAATATCGATATTATCAGTTAACGAGGAACCAGCCAGTAATTGGTTGATTGCTGAAATATCAATAACTTTATGTTTAACATTAAGTTGTTCACAGACCTTGCTTGCACATACAAGTTCTTTTACATGACGTTGACCATAATCAAATGAAAGTGCAAACACTTCTTTACCGTCTTTTAATGCACGATTAAGCACGGTAAATGAATCCATGCCACCAGAAAAAATAACAACAACTTTGTTAGTCATTTGGGAGTTCTCTTAGGTATAATAAATAACGCGCGCATTTTACGTTAATTTACCTAGGCAATAAAGCAAAGCATTCAATTATGACCACTAAGTACAAAATTAATGAGTTATTTCAAACCATTCAAGGAGAGGGGGCTTTTACCGGTCAGCCTTCTATTTTCATTCGTTTACAAGGTTGTCCAGTAGGTTGTTCATGGTGTGACACTAAACATACCTGGGAAATAGATCCTAACCTGTTAATTCCAAGTAACGATATGCTTAACAAACAGCAAGAGTCGGAACATTGGTCACAACTAAGTGCCACAGAGATGGTGTCTTTGTTTAAACAACAAGGTTACACAGCAAAACATATTGTTATCACGGGTGGTGAGCCTTGTATGGTTGATTTAACGCCACTTTGTCAGACGTTCGAATCATTAGGTTACTCATGTCAAATTGAAACGTCAGGGACCTTTGAAATTCAAACTACTGCTGACTGTTGGGTGACCGTTTCACCTAAGATTAATATGAAAGGAGGCTACCCTGTTTTAGCCAGTGCCTTGCATCGTGCCAATGAAATTAAACATCCAGTAGCTACCGAGCAACATGTTGATGATTTAAAAGCACTCTTGAGTGAACATGGTATTACAGATAAACCTATTTATTTACAACCTATTAGCCAAAAGCAACGAGCAACTGAACTCGCTATTCAAACGTGTATTGATAATAACTGGCGTTTATCAATACAAGTGCATAAATACATTGGAATAGAGTAACTATTTGCGCAGCCTAAGTGCTAGATTAATGGAAAACGCATAGTAATAGTAACGCCTTGCGGGTTGTGATGATTGCTTGCTGATATTTTTCCTTGATGGAACTGGCAAATAAGTCGAGCAATATAAAGACCTAGCCCTAAATGTGGCTGGGTATTTTGACCAATTTCCCGTACCGATACCATAGAATCAAATAAGCGTTCGTGCATTTCTTCAGGTAAGAGTGGGCCATTGTTACTAATATGGACAATGACTTCTTTAGCGAGAGTTTCTGTCGAGATAATAATCTTTTCATCAACACTAAATTCAGCCGCATTCGCAAAAACTTTATCAAAAAGTTGGGCAATATGTTCAGGGGAGCCATTCATAGGTAATGGTTTATCTTTAGCAATATATTGGAAGTTTATCGCTGGATAAACTTGCTGATAACCTTGAATACAGCCATTGAGTACTTGGTTGAAGTCAAAATCAACTCTTTCGCTACTTTTTAGCATTTGTTCAATGCGAGTGGCTTCACTCATACTCGTTAAAATGGCATTAAGTCGAGAGATACCACCTTGTGCTCGATCTATATATTGCTGACTTTGCTCAGGGATATCATGTAAGGATAAGTTTTCAAGAGAGGTTCTTACCACGGCAATAGGCGTTCGCAGTTCATGGGATAGCCGTGACGACATTCCCTCTAAATAATGATTGTATTGACTCAACCGGTTCACCACTTGTGAAAAACTTCGAGAAAGATCACCTATTTCATCATTTGCTTTAGAAGGTGGAATGTTAGCAGTGATCCTGCCATTTTCATCAATAGCTTGTTCTGCTTGGTTTCTCAAAGTGCGAATACGGTTAGAAATCCGCGAGGCAAATACAAGAAAGACAACAGCACTTATCAATAAAATCGCGATAATGGCACTAAATAACTTTTCTAATGCTTTATTTCTTAAGGTTCTGATACCATTAGTTGTTTCTTCAACAATAACAGCACCATGAACCTGTTGATTAATAAATATAGGGTAGGCTGCCGATAACACTACGGCTTGTTGGTCTTGGCTTAACCGCCATTGAGACGACGGGTCGCCAAGCAATGCTGTTTCAATATGCTGTCCGGTTAAGTTTTGAGTATCATATAATTTGTCAATAAAGGCTTTGGGCGGCTTAGTCAGAAATTTATAGTACAGAGGAATTAACCAACGTTGTTCAAACTTTTGCCAAATACTTAAGTTTTCATTATCGCCATCTACATTACTTAACCGTGTACGTTGCCATACGCCACCGGCTTTTGTTAAATCACCGGCACTGGCTAATACCCGCTTATGTTGATCAACAACCCATATTCGAGAGTTTGTATGGCTCATGCCTTTAACAATACGTTCAATTTCAGGTGAGGGAACAACAATGGTGCCTAATGTTTCTTTTTGGCTAGGATCGGCTGAACCAATACTTGAAATGATGTTTCCTCCCTCCTGATCTACATCATGTACAGCGAAGGCTATTTGGTCACCAACATAAGTAAGTGGAATACGCAATTCAATGTTATAGCCTTGTGGTGTTGTTAGCCAATGTCCTTGAATGAAATTAGCGACCTCAGGAAAAGGGCCCGACAAATGTGTTATGCGGTAACTATCTAGCCAACCCGGTTTTTTATTGGCAATAATGAAACGATTAAACACATCATTATGATCAACCAGTGCAATTTCTAAATGATCATTTTTAACAATGCTTTGTGCATTTTTAGGTCTAAAAATTACATTATTATCAACAACGCTAATAAACAGGTATAAATATTTACCATACTTGGCAATAGTTGCCGTAAATTTATGCTCTGAGTCATCCATAGGTAAAGCAGGATTAATACTATTATTTTGATTATATAGATGAATTCTACTGTCATAATTAGGCCAGTCGTTAGGAACACCATCTAACTGAATAGCTTGTTTTAATTCATACCCATAAAAATCTTTACCTTGCTCGACACTTGGTAAAAAACTGGCTTGATTGTTAAACAAATTAGGTCGTTCATGAAGAGCCGTAGCAAGGGCTCTAGCTGTTCCTAGTATTGTTTGTTCTTGGCCGAAACGTAGATATTTTTCCATTTCCCAGACATATTGATAACCAAACCAAGGAATAGTAAAGAGTACACTTGCCAGTAACAGTAGTTTGCTTCTAAGACCGAATCGAATTTTCATTATGATAATTTATGTCTATGTGCCTAGTTAAGTCGCGTCGTTAATTGTTTCAGAGCTGTTTATAGCGCTACTATTTGAGGTGTTCCAGCGATATCCCATGCCGTAAATGGTTTCAATACAATCGAAAGAGGCATCTATTTTAATAAATTTTTTGCGGATACGTTTAATATGAGAGGTTATGGTGCTGTCATCGACAAAAATTTTAGATTCACTCATTAACTGCTGGCGATTTTTTACAAAACCTGGGTTTTTAGCTAATGCATGTACCATCCAAAACTCTGTAATAGTAATATCTAAAGGGATGGATAACCAAGAAACTGTCATTCTTTGCACATCTATTTCTAGTTTATCTAAGGTGAGTACATGCTCTTTAGTCGCGGGTTGTTTTAATGCATCTTCACGTCTAAACAAAGCGGCTATTCGCGCCGTTAAATGGGGTAAGCTAATATCTTTAGTTAAGTAATCGTCAGCACCAATACGTAAACCAGAGACAGTATCAACATCGTTATCTCTGGCGGTAAGAAAAATAATGGGTAAGGTGCTTGATAAGGTTCTTAACCACTGACATAAGGTAAAACCACCGTCATATTCTTTTTCAAGGCCTATATCTAAAATAGCTAAATGGGGTAATTGTAAGGTAAATGCTTTAGTTGCCGCATCTCTATTAGCAAAGGTTTGTACTTGATAGCCTTGTGCTCTAAGTACATCAGCGTAGTTTTCTCTTATTGCAGCTTCATCTTCTACAATAGCAATTCGTTTTGACATAAGTGTTTAGTGTTAACAAGTTGTGGTAATAACTGCACTATAACGAATATAAATGAATGCGTCTTGCTTTAAGCGAAATTGCCATAATCTCGCCACAATTGTTCTTTGTATTGCCATATTTACAGCCTTTTAATGCCCAATTCTTTTGATTTAATAACCTCATTGAAACAGCAGTACACATTATTATTTAATACAAAGGAAATATATTATGAAAACATTTACTAAAAGCTCAATTTTAAATGCGATGGTGATTGCGTCATTGGTTGCGACACCGGTAATGGCAGAAGAACAAACAATCAATCAAACTGAAACGAATGACTCAATGTCAGCTGAAGGTAAAGAAGGTGTTGGTTTTGGTGTCGGTGTGGTTATTGGTGCTATTTTTGGTGGCCCAGCAGGGGCATTTATTACAGGTCTTGCTGGCAATTTAATTGCCAAAGAAATGAATGCAAAAGAAGAAATTAATGAATTATCTACAACGATTGCACAAGAACAACAAGCGAAACTCGCCTTAGATGAAAAATATGCACGTCAACTTGAACGTCAAGAACAAGCCTTTAGCGAGCAACTAGCGGCGGTAAAATCCTCTTTGTCTGAAACTAGTCAATTACAAGCTGAAAATTTATTAATGAGTTTACAGTTTTCAACCGGTTCTAGTGAGTTACAAGCTCATTACCAGACTCAAATTAATGCGTTAGCTAACTTATTAAAACAAACTGGAAATCTGACAGTAGATTTGTCTGGTTATACTGATTTACAAGGTGATGAAGAATATAACCATGCATTATCAATAGCCCGTGTTAATGCCGTTAAAAAAGCTTTAATAGACAACGGCGTTGAACCTGGTCGTATCAAACTCTTTGCATTTGGTGAAAATGATCCAGTCGTAGCTAATCATGAAAAAGAAGTCAGTTTTTATGATCGCCGTGTTGTTATTCAATTGCGCCCCAATCAAGAACAAGCAGATCAAAATGTTGCGAAAAATTATTAGTGGTAACCCAATTTCCTAACCATTGTTTTCATAATCAAACTAAATTAAAGGGGGTGAGTATCATCATTGATATAAATAGAGTATAAAATGAGTAGTGTAAAGCCAGTTACTTTCCATATAACTGGCTTTTTATTTGTTTAAATCGATTAAATGTAAAACTATAAAAATAAACTACACTTATTCAGAGTAATAAGGAAAAGGGAAATAAATGAGAAAATGGAATTTTACTAGAAGTGTTTACACTTTTTTTATGGTGTTTTTTTTGTTTGTTTTTAATTCGATAGGGAGTGAGCTCAAAGAAAATGATGATCTGGCAATTATTGCTAACAAAGCTAACTCTCTTGTATTTGCTACAACTAATAAGCCTCAAACTAAACTTTACAAAAAAGCGAATTTGATACTAACTTACGCTTTTGCAAAGTTGAATTATGAATTTTCACTGGTTAATTTACCGAATAAACGAAATTTATTATGGGCTAATGAAGAAAAAATAGATGGTATTGCTTTTAGAATCGCTAGTGTAGCGCAGCATTATCCTAATTTAGTTCGTGTAGAAGAACCCATTTTTACAATTGAACATTGGGTATACAGCCGAAAGCCCATTAACGTTGATGGCTGGGATAGCTTATCTACTTATAGTATTGCATATGAACAAGGTTCATTATTTATTGAAGAAAACATGAAGTCTTTGTCTTATTTATTTCCTGCATCATCGTCAGAAAGTGCTTTTGCCCTTGTGTATAAAAAGCGGGCTGATTTAACTATTACGAGTAAGTCTACAGGTGATGACATTATTGCTGCGAATCAAACGCTTTATCAAAATAAAATCAAACGACAGCATCCTGCGTTAATAAAAACAGTAATGTTTAGCTACCTTAATAAGAAACATAAACAATTGGCTACTGATCTTGCTCAAATTTTGAAAAAAATGAAAGCAAGTGGTGAGTATCAAGACTTAATTGCTCAAATAGAGTATCCGTTTAGCATCTTGTTTTTATGCATCAGAGTGGACTATAGGCAAGCCATCTAAGGATTCTTCACCTTTAGTTGTATTACAAAGGTTCTAGAACCAGCATCAATTGCTATGTTAGGTCTTGGTTTGTTAGGTGTACGTTTAGCTAAAAAATCAAAATAATATAAATGTAAGGTTTATTATTGAGGGAAGCCCCTGATCAGGTGCTTTTTTTATTAGAAATTTAAACTTATTTAAGTAAGAAAGTTAAAATACTAAGGCTTATTGTTTAATTACTTTATATGGCGGTAAGCTATTTAATAAATCTTTACCGTATCGTTTAGTGATTAATCGTTTATCCATGATAGTAATCACACCGGTATCTTTTTCATTACGTAATAAACGTCCTGTTGCCTGCACAAGCTTCTTAGAGGTGTCAGGTACTGATAGTGACATAAAAGGGTTACCGCCTTTAGCACTAATATATTCCGCTTGAGCTTCTTCAACAGGAGAGGTGGGTACGGAAAAAGGAAGTTTAGTAATAATTAAATTAGTTAAATATTTACCAGGTAAATCTAGCCCTTCAGAAAAACTTTGAGTACCAAAAATAATACTCGGTTTATCTTGATCACAACGTTTTTTATGATCTTCAATAATATGCTGGCGAGATTGTTCACCTTGAACAAAAATCTCCATTTTATGCTTTTCTCTTAATGCTTTTGCGGCTTGTTCCATCTGCCAATAAGAAGAAAACAGCACTAATGTGGCTTTGTCTTGTGCAATTAATTCAGGCAGTTTAACAATGAGTTCATCGGTGAAGTTGGGGGAACTTGGTTCATTATCCATATTTGCAATCACAAGTGAGGCATTGTTTTTATAATCAAAAGGAGAATCTACTTGTTGGTATTGACTACCATCATTTTGAGATAACCCTACTTGTCTTCTAAAATGATCAAATGAATTAAGCGCTAAAATTGTGGCAGAACATAACACAGCACCTTCACACTTTGACCACAGCATATCTTCTAGGGTAAAGCCAACATCTATGGGTGAAGCTGAAATAACATAATCTTGACGTTTACCTTCAGTTCTTTCTAGCCATCTTGCCAAGGGGGCACCTTTATCACTATCTGATTTTGCATACATTTGCCATAACGATTGAAAGTTTTCTAGGCGTTGTAACATAAAGCCAGCCTCAGCGAGTAAAGGCTCAGCTAGGTACATTTGGGTATCACCGTCTTTGGTTGACTCCATTAATAAATTATAAAGCTTGTTGGTATGGGTTACGCATTTTTTACTTAAATCGGCTAAGTCTTCAGCCCAATGTTTTAAGGTTTGAGGGATAATACCGTTGTTAAAACGATAAATGGCATCGTCATTTTCCTTGACCGAGGCAAAATAAGCTGGCGCGTTATTTTCAAAAAAAGTGACGACTTTTTGCATTTCCATAATGGTGTCTTGGCAGTCATCTCCAAGTTTTAAAGCAGGAGAAATCGCAGACTGCGACTTTACTAATTTCGCTATTTTATCGCCAGTTTCTTTTAACTTAGTTAGCCATTCAAGCGAACCTTTAGCCGCAACATTCGCGCTTGAATGATCACGCGTTATTTTAGGTAAATGATGGGCTTCATCAATAATATAAAAAGTGTCTTCTGGTGAAGGTAATATTTTACCACCGCCAAGGGCTAAATCAGCCAGTAGCAAACTATGGTTGATAACAAGTACATCAGCCATATCCATTGTTTCTCGTGCCTTATGAAAAGGACAATGTGTATGTTCAGATAAATGTTTTAAACAACTATGTTTATCACATTGTATTTGTTGCCAAATATGATGAGGAACTGGATCCGGCCAAGAATCTAAGTCACCAAGCCAGGTTCCATCGGTTAATTTTTTGTGCATGGTATTTAGGGTTTTTACATCAAAAGCACTGGGTTTTTGAGCAAAGGTAAAACCTGCTTGTGGTGAGTCATCACTTGAAACTGCTGTAGCGAGTTTTTGACGGCAAACATATCGTTGTCGACCTTTAACTAAAGTAAAATCAAAATTCAGACCTGAATTTAATTTTAAAAAAGGGAGATCTTTATCAACTAATTGTTCTTGTAAAGCTACTGTTGCCGTTGATATACAAACCTTTTTATTACGTGATATGGCTAATGGAATAGCACCTAAGCTGTAGGCTAATGACTTACCTGTACCAGTACCTGCTTCAATAGTAATAATTTTACGAACCTTGTCATATTCGCCAGCTAATGTTTTAGCGATTTCAGCAATTAAAAATGTTTGCTGTTTTCTAGGATTAAAATTAGGTAAATTTTCACCTATTGCTTTATATGAAGTACGAATGGCAGTTTTTATTTTATCACTTAACATTAGGCTAATGGTTTCCATTGTGAGCGCTATCAATTACACTACTGTGTATATTAACAGTTTATTACCTAAAAATAGAATGATTAATGCAAATTTCTGCGGATAAAAACTTATCTTTAACAGGTGAGGGGATATTATTAACTCGACATGTAGTTGATACCCGTCAAGGAACATCTGTGTTCTTATGGGTAAAAACCACAAATGGCCCCGTTAAATTAGAAGTAACGGGTGAACAACCGGTTTTCTTTGTCGAGCAAAAAGACAGCACTAACGCACAACAATTATTAAATCGCACTCAAAACATTCAAGCACAGATTAAACCTCTTGCTCTTAAAACCTTTACGCAACAATCGGTTGTGGGTATCTACTTTAACAAACTGCGTGACTTTTATATTGTTAAAGACCTATTTAAGCAGAATCACATAAAATGCTATGAAGATGATTTTAGACCTGATGATAGGTTTTTAATGGAGCGTTTTATTACAGGACAAGTGGCTTTTATGGGCCAATTGTTAGCGTCTGATCAGCATCAAGAGAGAACATCTGATTATCAGCAGTTAACACAAGTAAAGTGTAAGCGCTGTGATAATGCACAGTTGTTATCAACCTCCTTAATTAACATGGTATCACTTGATATTGAATGTTCCATGGAAGGAGATTTGTATTCAATAGGGTTATACAGCCAAACCTGCAAAACGGTATTGATGATAGGACAAGCGGAAGCCTTATTAGATGATATTGATTTTGAGTTGATTTGGGTACCAGACGAAAAAGCCTTATTAGTTGCCTTAAACCAATGGATAGCGAAGGAAGACCCAGACATTATTATTGGTTGGAATGTCATTAATTTTGATTTTTTAGTACTGCAGCAACGTTATGATTTACATCATATACCTTTTATCTTAGGACGTGATGGTTCTCAACCAAGATGGCGTAAACATGCCAGTAGCGAACAAAATTTTATAGATATTGCGGGTCGTGTTGTAATTGACGGTATTGATATGCTTAGAAGTGCAACTTACAGCTTTCCAAGTTTTTCACTTGATTATGTTGCCAATGCCTTGCTCGGAATAGGTAAAAAGGTGGATGATGTTGATAATAGGGTAGCTGAAATCACCCATAATTTTCACCATAATAAACAAGCGCTTGCTAAATATAACCTGGAAGATTGTCGATTAGTTATTTTAATTTTTGCTAAAACACAGTTATTAGAATTCGCGATATTGAGAGCACAATTAACCGGCTTAGCTCTTGATCGTATTGGTGGTTCAGTTGCCGCTTTTACTAATTTATATTTACCTAAATTACATCGTGCCGGCTATATCGCACCTAATATGGGGGATGGTTTGCAAGGCCTGGTTTCACCTGGTGGCTACGTTATGGATTCGGTTCCCGGTTTATATAGAAATGTGCTCGTGCTTGATTTTAAAAGCTTGTATCCGAGTATTATTAGAACATTTAAAATTGACCCTATGGGCATGATCGAAGGGTTAAAAATACCCGACCAAAGTATTGAAGGTTTTGATGGGGCGTATTTTTCAAGAGATAAACATTTTCTACCTGACATAATAAAAAGCCTATGGGCTGAACGTGATAAAGCAAAACGTGAAAAAAACAGTGCATTATCACAAGCGATAAAAATTATTATGAACTCTTTTTATGGGGTTTTAGGTTCTACGGGGTGCAGATTTTTTGACCCTAGGTTATCAGGCTCTATTACTAAACGAAGCCACGAAATTCTTAAAACTACACAACAATGGATAGAGAATGAAGGCTATCAAGTTATTTATGGTGATACGGACTCTATTTTTATTCATGTAGGTGAAGACAAAACCAGCGCTCAAAGCCAAAGCTTGGGAAATGAATTAGCGACGCTGATAAATAATAAATTAAACCTAGCCTTAAATGAACGCTATGCAATTGAAAGTGAATTAGAAATAGAGTTTGAAACTTACTTTAGTCAATTTTTTATGCCAACAATTCGCGGATTAGAAATTGGTAGTAAAAAACGCTACGCTGGCTTAGTAGAAAAGTCTGGTAAGCAAGAGCTGATATTTAAAGGGCTAGAAAGTGTTCGCACTGACTGGACTGAATTGGCCAAATTATTCCAACGAACCTTGTATCAAAAAGTCTTTGCTCAACAGAGTGTGGTGGAATATGTAAAAGAAACGGTGGCAAAAACCTACGCTGGAGAATTTGACGATAAACTGATTTATCGGAAACGAATTCGGCGTAAGCTTGATCATTATGTTAAGAATATACCGCCTCATATTAAAGCGGCTCGTTTAGCTGATCAACATAATAAAGAGCATGACAAACCGTTAAAATTTCAGAATAAAGGTTGGATAGAATATTACCTAACCACTTCTGGGCCACAAGCAAAAGGGTATGTTAACGCGCCTTTAGATTATCAGTTATATGTAGAGCGGCAACTCGCCGCTGTTGCAGATGCTATTTTACCTTTTGTGGGGACCAGTTTTAATGAGATAACCGATGCTCAAATGAATTTATTCCAATAAATCATCAAATGGTGAAAATAAAAACGTTTACGTACAAGCTTTATCTTTTTTTATCTTTTCTTTCTATTTAAAGCTTAGAATAAATGCCCAATGACTTGTTGCATTAAAGCAAGGTTAGTCACTGTCTAACACACAATTAATCAACGCTGATCCTTTAGTACATTGACTTGTTTTCTAGTTGCTAATCAATCATATTTTTTTGATCTGTGCATATAGAATAAAGGGAAGCCGTTGTACAATAACTAAAATAATTAAAGAGTATTCAGTTTTATTTAGGAATAAAATGGTTTATACACTAAGCGATAGCACTACCTTTTATCTTTGTCCTACTTACGGGGTTCAATATTTAAAAGCTAAAAGTGTAAATCACACTATTGAATTCGGTTTTTATGGTCTTTGCTTTCTTTGACTATTTTTGCAATTAAACGTTTTTATAATTATCGCAAAAAGATTAATTGCATCGTTTGTACTGCTCTTGAATGCGGCTAAATACCTGCTCATTTATTTAATTTAACAGCTAAGTCTCTTATCAACACCTTAGTTTACTAGGATAGTCTTGTGAAAAGTTTATTGATTATATTAATTTTATTATCGTTTTATTCAAATGCGCAAACAAAAGTTGTAGAGGATCATGTTTTTTATAAAGTGTCTGCAATAGCTAAAACTGATTTACTGAAAAATTTGAATAATGCTACACCGATTAGAGAAGGGGGGGAGGTTTTTCACGGCCATACTAAGTATGATATTAATTGGCGATTTTGGTGGTCTTCAAAACATAATCAATGCAAACTTACCAAAGTAGAAACAACGCTTAAACTAAAATATACAATGCCTCAGTTGGTTACTTCAAACCCTGATGTTAAACATGTTTGGTCTAAATGGTATCCTAATTTGGAAAAACATGAAAAAGGGCACGGTCAATTAGCCAAAGATTCTGTTTATGAAATAGATAAAAAATTAATGTCTATCGGCCCAAAAACTAGCTGTAATCAATTAGAAAAAGCAGCTAATGCGTTAGGATATAAGTTAATGGCGAAATTAAATCGTGCGAATAAATCCTATGATAAAAAAACTAATCATGGTGAAAGCCAACAAGCTTGGCTTTATATGTATTTGTAACATGCCACAGTCAAAGTGATCACTTATTCTGTTCATTAATTCATTACTGATTTGCTTATGCATATTCTTAACAGTGCAAGTCTCTTGTTAAGCGCTTGCACTGTTTTCGCACTAAAGAGCCATTATAGGATGGTTTTATTAAAAATAGTCGAGTAAATCAGTATCAAATCTAACACCTGTTAAACCATTTTTTTCAACTAAGTATTTAAAATTTTCGGTGCAATACTTATTCATTCCACCTTGTAGTTTTGATTTAAAGATTATTTTATTCGTCACATCAGACGCTTCAAAAGACAAGGTTTTCAAACCATTTTCTAAGCCATCTAGGTACGACATTTCACATAAATCTTGATTCTCATTGGCAAAGGTTAATAAATTAAACATCATCATTTTATCCCCTTCAACGTTAAGAGGGAGAAACTCGCCAAACGCTTTTAATTGTTCATGTAAAACATTATAAGCTTTCATTTTAAGTACTAAAAAGTGAGAGTGAATATTAATGTCGTAATCTTGTTCTTTTGCTTTTCCGAAGTATTTACACTTCATTTCTTCAGGCCAGATACCTTTTAATGATGTATTAGTTGATGGTAAATACATTAATAGCTTTATCAGCGCATTTATATCGAGATCTGAGGTCTCCGTCAGGTTTTTAGCAAGTGCTAGAATATCTAAGTCAATGATATCATATGTGTTTTCAAATGCTTTTATTTGGTAAATATTCATTACACTCCTTTCCAAAGTTCATCTTTTGCATCTAAGACTTTTGCAGGCATTTTACCCGTTTTTATTTTTATTTTTACGTCACGTAATCGATTAAAAAACTGTTCTTTATTTAATTGAACACTAGGAGCTAATGTATTTCCAATCCATGTTTCATAGTTATAACGATGAATTTTTCTATGAGAGGGGGCTTTTGGTGTGGCCCAATCTTGATCTTTATTTTTGACAAAGTTAATTAACCAAGCACCATTAAGGGGATCATTTATCCCTATGCCACAGATATGTAAATTAAACCTTGCCTCTAATAGCATTGCTTGTCTAAATTTACCTTTACCACATATTATATGGTGGGCTTCATGCATGGTTGTCGGTTTTGGTTCACCTATAGCGGTTAAATAACGTGCTAATTTATCAGTTGGGTGATGTTTTTCTTCAGCTAATTCAACAAGGTCTGCGTCGGCGTTATTCTTTCTATAAACCCTTAAGCTTTCTTGAATCTTAACATGACCAGTAATCCTCTCTTTTTCACGTTGCAAATGTTCAAAGTCTCGTTTCATTTTGTCTTGAACATCTTTGCTGTTATTCTTTTTAATTCGCTGATTGTGATATTCCTTTGCTTTAAGCTCATAATTAAAAATAGCTAATTCTAAAGGAGTAGGGTCATTTGGTCTGGTTGGGTGAGGGTATAAACGGTTTTCTAATTGCATTTTTTCCATCCTTGAAAATACTTAAAAATTAATTCTAATCTTCAGAACCAGTAAGAGCAATAGTTAATTAATGAATTAATTTATACAAGGTCTTTATCTTATTCTGGGTCCAATACTGAGGAGTGCTAGGTGATTACTAATTTAATCAAACCTATGATAAAGAATCCGCTGAGTAATATTCCTATACCCAAAATACCTTTTTCATTTCTAGTTTGTTTTGATTTACTTTTAACAACACAAATTATTCTGCAGAGTGTACTTGGAACAATCAGTAACAGACCTATTAGAATAGGGAACAGCCGAAGAATAAAACCAAATGCAAAACCGGAATGATCATTTTCGCCATTTAATCCAACAAACAACATCCAAAGTAATCCGACTAAAAAAAAATACCGAACCAATAGAAATTGAAAAAAGTGCCATAAATTTATTTTCCTTTCATATCACACCGCAATAATAGTTTGGGCATTAACGAGTCTAAGTCACGTTTTTTTACCTGCATTTGGTTCATCAATATTTTCAATATCTACCAGGTTCCAAGGCATGTTCTTTTGACGATAAATACGTTTATTAAGTTTTGGATAGTCACCAACATCGTGATCAAGGCGTTGCCCAACTACGATGCATTTCAAAGGGAAACTGCCGTTATTAATCAGAGTGTGCGCCAAACCTCCTGCACGATAACCTATAAAGTCACCGGCTTTAACAGAAAATTTTTCACTCCCAATTTGTGCCTCAGCAGTGCCTTCAAGAATATAAACACATTCGTCTTCATGATAGTGCTTATGAAACTCCGTGGATTCATGACCTGGTTCAATCTCGATAATGTGAAATCCGAACCCAGTTAAACCAGCAATATCACCTAGCGATTTATTAATCCTTTTGGCATTTTCATTAAGAAAATGTTTTTTGGGAATACCGTCAAGTTTTTCTATTTGTTCTTTAGTAACTATATACTTATCCATTACTCACTCCTAAGGCTAACGTATTATTAACAGGCAAAAACAAAAGTGGGTTACCAAATCCACGCAGTGAACAAAAGGCAATTTTTTTTATTCTGCTTTAACGACTTATGGTTAATTACCTATTAATTAAGCTTTATCAGGGATAATGCTTTTTGAATTGTTTTTTATCCAATTTATAATTGAGGGATAGAGGTCAGTAATTTTTTCTTTAGACGATTTGTTTAAATACAAGCGAATAAGTTCATTATTAAATGCTTTAAATTGATAAAATCCCTTTTTGTTTACCATAAAATCTTCAGTATAGTTTTTTATAAAGAGGTATTCTTTCGGGGAATAATTTTCCATTGCGTATAAAGAGTATAATGACCATGTCATATACTCATTGAATACTAAATAGGGCTTGTTGTATCCACCGCCTTTATACCATGGGGCTAAATCAACCAAAGCATCATTAATCTTGTCTAAATATTTGTCAGAGGTTGGGTTGACGTAAGTATGATCAATTTCTGTAAAAAATGAACGCGTGAACTTTATCGATTGAATCGATAAAGACTCTTTATCGTTGTTATAGCGATTAGGTGCACTGATAAACATGATTGATTCATTAAAGTCATTATTGGCATACATACGAGCACTATTGTTTCCAGGTCCCAAAGGAGAAAAGAAAACCTTATAACTTTGATACCTTGCAGGGAAGTGAGACTCTAACCATTCCCAAATGTTTTTGGGTTGAGCACCTAATTGAAATACGTTAGCCAATTTTAAATAATACTCATGATGGCGTTTATAAAATTCTTGAAAATCACTCTTTTTCGCAAAATCTTCTAGCAATAGAATATTGTCTTTAATAACATCTACTGCGCGAAACCCTTTATATATAGATGATTTTTCTATTTTATCCCCATTAAATATATAAGAAGGTCCATTTTCGACAAATGTATAATAGCTAACCTTATTGAGTTTTTTAAAAATTTCATGATCTTTAAAAGGTGAAAACCACTTTAAAACATCTGAGTAATATCCTCCTTGCGAGTGCATCCTATAATTGGTTTGATGAAATCTGTCAGATAAAGCTAATATAATGTTACTAAGTTCGTAAATTTTAGGTGTCTCAACACTGACTTTTCCAAGATGTGCTTGAATATATTCTTTAGTATAATGAGCCGGTTCAACTTGTATGTTAAATGAAATTATTTTTATTTTTTTATCAAATTCTAAATATACTCGTTCAACTTCGGCATTATGAGCTGAAATAAATAAATTTTTGTCATTGTATTTAATTTCAGCTGTTGGGCTACTTCCCCAATAGGTTAAATTAACCATTTTGTTTTCAGGTAGTGTTTTGAAATTTAAACGCTGAGTAAAAAAAACATCTGTGATTAAAGTGAAATCAGCACTTTTCAATGATATGTGATGATCACTAGCTTGAACTAAATGACTAGAGAAAAATAATAAAACAAAAAATATATATTTCAAATCTAACTTATCCTTAAGACAGTTTTTGCAAGGCTTTAATAATATCGTCAGGCTCAGAGCGTGTTCTATAATCAACATCAACATAGCGCCATGTCACTACGCCGTCGCAACCCAATACAAATGTTGCTGGGATAGGTAACACACTAGCATTTCCATTATTGATTTTTTCAAGTTCTAGGTTTCGGTCTACACGCATGTGCTCGAGCAGAAAATCTGGAACTTCCCATGCGATACCATATTTTGAAGCTATTTTTGCATCTTGATCAGACAAAACAACAAACTCCATGCCGTTAATTTCATCTTGCGTCATTGATTCATCAGGAACTTGAGGGCTAATAGCAATTAACGTGGCACCAAGGTCGTGAATATCCTCTAAGCGTGCTTGTAAGGCTCTAAGTTGTAAGTTGCAGTATGGACACCAACTACCACGATAAAATGTGATAACCAGAGGACCTTTTTTTAGTAAAGCTTCTAGCGATACCAATTTTCCTGCCGCATTAGGTAACTCGAAGTCAGGAACTTTCTGCCCAATTTTAATGGCATTAACTCCTTGCTGGAAGGCTTTTGCCTGATCAATAATTTCATCGACGCCCTTCATAAAATCGGGATTAGCTTGCCTTCCCGCTGCAATCTTAGCGTCAGTTTGTTTTTTCAAATTTGTCATTTTTTACCTTTTAAGCAACATGTATGGATAATATATCCATATTTTTATTGCAAAGTGACAATAGCTTAATATGTTTCACAATTCTATATATAACCCCCTTATCATGTGTAAAAAAACATGACAGTTAGTTGGCGAGGTTAGGTCGAGAGATAAAATATGGTTTGGAGCTGAGGGGCAAGTTATTTACCAAGCTACCCAAAGTAAGTAAATACTAGTAAGAGCAAAGCTTTTTTATTTGGAATAAATTTGAACGGCTTTAGCAGGCTAGAAAGGGGGCCGGCAAGGATGATTGCGCATAAAATCCATCTGTGTATTCATTCTATTGTTATGCTTTTTGTACGATAAAGAAACTGTGTAACTCTGGATATTGATCATATTCAAAATGCCTAACAATACAACCTAACTTAATAATTAATTCCATAAAACCAGTTACTCCTAGTGATGAGTAATAAACTTCCGGCCCCATGGCATCATCTTTTTGCTCCCCTTTAACATCTGTACCCCCACAAGAGAAAATGAGAACACCATTTGTATTTAAACATGAAACCAATTTGGTTAGCACTCTCTCTTGAGAGTCCAAAGGGATATGCCAAATGCTATCCCAAGCAGTAATTAAATCATACTTTTTTGGGGGAACCCATTCGCATATGTCAGCTTTATAAAACTTAATTTTGGGATGTACTTTCTTAGCAATACTAAGCATTTTATCCGAAATATCAATCCCTTCAGGTTCAAAATCATACTCTAATAGCAAGTCAATAAATCGACCGGTACAACCACAGCCAACATCAAGCGCATGATTTCCTACTTTTACAAATTTAATTGCTTTACGAAGGGCATCAATTCCATTTTTTTTATTAAACGTTTCACTCTCCCATAAATGGGTTATTTTATCGTATGCTTTTCCGATATCGATTGGATTCATATATTACTTGAAACCCCTTGTTATGTATCAGTTTCGCCTGAACTCTTGGTGGTTTTTCCTTGTTCCATTTTTGCTACTTTATTATTTAGCTCATTAAGAGACCTTTGAATATCCATTAATACAGGGTTAGATTTTGAGTGATTTCTAATTTCCTCTTCACGGAACCCAAGTTTAGAATCTAAATAACCAATAATTAAAGAAGCCAAAACAAAGATAAATAGAATAATAGGAACCGCTATCATCGGGCTATTAAACACAAATTCAGTTATGGGATTATCACCCAGAGATTTGATAAAAACGAAAATAATAAGTAAAAACTGTACGTAGCCAATATACATTTTTGAGCGATCAATATAGACCTTCCAACGTATTAAAGACTTTTTATTTAATCGGGAACTCAAAGCATCTCCTAGATACATAACGCCCATTTAAGAGCTGAACATTGTCTACCAAAGTGGTGTTAGATGAAAGCGAAACTGAGTTAATTGTTAGCAGCTCCCCCTTTAAAATTATTGTGATATTCTCTCTACTCTGAACTTATAATATGCTTTTAAAGCTAAGGGTACAGAAATATATGGGTTTTCCACATGACCAGCACCTACACTGTAGCTATATTGAGAGTAAAAGTTTGTTGGCGCATTAGAATCTATTGCGGATAATAAACCTTTAAATGAGCCTGTAATGATTTCATTTTCAGCACCTCCTAGACTCAAATATAAAAATAATGGCTTACCACTAACCTTATTTAATCCTTTCTTAAACTCATTAACCACGACAGATTTGTCATACCAAGCAGCAGGACTAAATGCAAAATAACCAGAAAACAATTCGGGTTTAGTAACTATTGTATATAGGACAAAGCTACCTCCAGCAGAGAAACCACTTAAAACTCTATTGTTATTTATAGAATAATTGCTGTCTAGGTAAGGGATAACTTCTGATTCAATAAAATTTAAAAATAAATCTGCTTTGCCAAATATTGAAGGAGAATTATCAAGCTTGGGTCGTACCTCTATTTTGACATCTTTTCTTGCATAAGGAGGAACAAGATCTCTATTTCGTGAATCAACCCAAAATAGATTAGGGATTGCCACAATAATTGAATCTTCAATCTTATTTTTATGAGATAAAGCTGCCATTGATTCATCCCAACGGCTTAAATTGAAATTTCCATCGGACTTAATAATTAAAGGGTAACTTTTTTTCTTATCATAGTCTTTGGGTAAACGAATAAATATTTTCCTTTCTTCCCCTAGCACCGAAGAATACAAATTATGATCAATAAAATCAGAGGTGTATGCTTCTAGATATCTTTTGGATACTACAAAGATTGAAATTATAAATATGATAGAAATAACTATAATTATTTTTAGTTTATTTGAAACTTTCACCAAACCTTCCTTTAAAAATATAACTCCCTGTTAAGGGTAAAATATTGTTGAGGTACGAAACACAGATAGTTGCAAAGTCAGTTTGAATGAAAGGTTAGCAGTACTTTGCAACAAGACTAACTTTCTTTAGGTAAAATTCCCCAAAGGATTAAGTATAGGAGAATAGTGGCACCAAAAAACACGCTGCCAATAACAAAGCCAGCCTGTATACCTCCTTTGCTTATTCCATAGAATTTTGCCAATCCGGCGCAAACTCCCCCTGCGATAAATGTTGAACCACGAGTTAACTTTTTATTTGATATAGATTCCATGTGTACTCCTTGTACTGTTAACACTTCAAAAATAGGCTTGAATTTTTAGTTATATATAAATAACAACTTTTATAACATATTGCTAGATAGGCGAAAGTTTCTTTATTTTTATCTGGTTTGAGGACAAAAATGGGCAAATTGCTCATTTACCAGAACATAGGGGTAAGATAGCTATTATCATCATACTAAAGTATGGAATATTCCCTATACGGTAAGTTAGTCCTTTAGTATGCAAGTGTTGCGTTTTAACAATGGGTATTTTGCTTTTGCTTTTGCTTTAAATGGGCAATATGTAAGTTTAATTATCCATTGTTTGATGTCGATTTTTGAATAAATAATAAAATAAAAATTAAGGACTAACACATGAAGTATATAGTTATTATGGCACTTTTGGCTACATTGGTTGCGTGCAGTGGCGCGTCTAATGAAACTGTGAATGCTGCGGAAAATGCACTTAAAGACATTACTAAAGCAAGAACGTTACTTGCAACGGTAAATACTATTGAAGATGCTCAAGCAATTGAAACTGATATGGCAGCAGCAGGCACAAACTACGCCAATGCTGTGCAAGTTATGAGTACAGTTAAGCAAGGGGATGTTGATACTGCTCAACAATTAGCTAAAATAACACCTTTAATTGCGGCTGAATATCAAGGAATGTTATTAGAGCTTAATGCATTACAGTCACGTAATACTGATGCTGCACAAGTGTTATTAGATGAATTACAGTCGTTCAAGCCAAAAAGACGTTAAAATATTAGTTGGCAAGCGAACTCGCTTGCCAACAACTACTCTCAGGTTAATTCCCCGTTAAGTTAAGCACTTATTTCCTTATGGTATTTTAGTGATCTTTTTGTTGGTTATTTTATCTATCACTAACAGACTCTTTGAGAAAAGTTAATGCAAAGTGCTATAGTCATTCTGCCGCTTTGAATGATTTTTGAGGAATTGATGATTTATTTACGAATTTTTATTTTAGTTTTAATATCTATTAATGTTTATGCGAAAGACACTAGTATTAAAGCGCTTTATAGTGAGAATGCTATAAAAGGCTCTATTCTTATTGAGTCTGCAGATGGTAAAACTAAGTATCAATATAATGTGGATGATAATCGTCGTTATATTCCCGCCTCAACATTTAAAATTCCGAACACCCTTATTATTTTGGAAGAAGGTTTACTTAGCAATCAAGATCAAGTTATTAAGTGGGATGGCAAACAACGCACATATGCTTCTTGGAACCAAGACCAAACCCTCGCTAGCGCTTTTAAATATTCATGTGTGTGGTGTTATCAAGTTTTTTCTGAAAAGGTAGGAAATGATAAATACCTTTCTTATCTTGCTAAATTTCATTATGGCAATCGTTTAACGGGGGATGACATCACACGTTTTTGGTTAGACGGTGACATTAAAATCTCGGTAAAAGAACAAATTAACTTTTTACGAAAAGTGTATGAAGAAGATTTACCGGTTAATAATGCCCATATAAAAACATTGAAAAATATTATGCTATCAGATGAAAAGCAACATTATAAAATTTGGTCAAAAACTGGATGGTCAGGTAAAGATGGTTGGTATGTTGGTTATATAACAACAGAGACAAACACTTGGTTTTTTGCTAATCATATTGAAATAGACAACAACGCATCGTTATCGCTACGTAAATCATTGGTCATCGATGTTTTTAAAATGTTAAATATCATTAAGTAAAACAGGGCTAACCTTATTGTTTTGAACATGTCTATTGATGACATGCTTTTATTTATAGGGGAAGTGGGGGAGTCTGATTATGGAATTTATACCAAGTCTTTTTGTTGCATTAGCGTTTGATTTTATCTTATATATCACTGGTGCGGGTATTATAAAGTTAGTTTCTTTCTCAACGATGAAATTTACCATGTATAGCTATAATGAGTTTAAAGCGCTAAAAGGTAAAACTAACAAAGGATTGATTTTTCCTTATTGTGTAGGGATTTTATTTTATCTATTGCTTATCGTTGGATTTGCTTGGGTTTATTAAACAAGTAATGTCGAATATTTTAATTTAATGTTTCTACTCTAGGCAAAAAGCCCTATTTAATCAGAACTAATTAAGCTGCGATTAAATAGGACTCTTGTCCTGAATGTTTATTGTTACGTTTAAACGAACCTTTTCCTTTTTTCGCTTTTACTACTTGAGGTTTAAATAATTTAGAGGTTACTAGTGCTGCAAGAGCATTGTGTTTTATTACACCTCTACCTATATCTACCACGGCTTTGTTGGTATTTTTTACTTTATGTTTATGAGTCATATCAATCCTATAAATTCACAAGTTGTTTTAAATAAAATAAGCATATTTAGTTATGCTAGTTATTAATATGGCGATTGTATGCTCAATTTTCAACCATGCAAGTATTATTATTCATTTTTTAAAGTTTTATTTACGCAAAAAAAAGCGTAGTTAACAAACTACGCTTTTATAAGGAAAATGTTAAATTTCCTGACTATATACTCATGTTAACGGTTAAAACGTGAAGTTTATTTTTGCGTAATACGTTCTGCCATCAAAGCCATATGGTAAAGCTCTAACAGGGTATTTGAATGCACCATTTGTAATAAAATTAAGTACTTCATCATCGCCTAATTCATCTGGTGTTTCATCAAGTATGTTATCCGCACCTACAGACAGGGTAAAGGTATCATTTATTTGATAACTTACATTCAAATCAACTAACACGGCTGACTCAACAGTACTTGTTGGTTTAAACGAACCTGTAGGAGAAAGAAAGCCTGGTAATGAAATGTGGTCGTTACCAAAGTATTTTACGTCTGTTTCACCAAAGTAATTGAAACGTAGAGTTGTAGTATATGCATCTTTTTCATAATCAAAAGTCAGTGTTGCTCGTTCACCGGGTTGTCCATCAGTTAAAAAGCTACGTTGCAAATCATCTAATGCCACACTTTCTGGGATGCCTTCTGAGGCGTTAACGTCATCAATTTTAGTATCATTTAAGTTACCTGCAAACGTTACGCCGAGGTTCCCGCCACTAATATCAGTTCGATAAGAGGCAATAATATCAACCCCTTGTGTGGTGGAATCAACCGAGTTAGAAAAGTAGTTAGCTTGTACTGCGCCTGTTGCTTGTAATGCAGCTACTGCATCAGCACTAAATGCAACATCATCAGCTGATAACAAACTACCTAGGTTAATACGGTCTTTAATTTCAACACGATAAAAATCAACTGTTAATGAAAGTTCACTACTTACATCATAAACAAAGCCTGCACTTAAGTTGTTAGACGTTTCAAGTTTTAAACTGTCAACACCTAAAGCAGAAGGGAAAGCTGAGCCTGTTGTTGCTGTAAAAGACTGTGTCAGTGTTCCATCTGATCCTAAGTTAGTTGTAAAGGCTGTGTAACCACTTTGTTGGAGTGAAGGTGCTCTAAAGCCTGTTGAAGCGGCTGCACGAACAGCAAAGTCGTCTGTGAATTCATAACGTGTTGCTAACTTACCAATAATATCATCGCCGGCATCAGAGAAGTCTTCGTATCTAAGTGCGCCACTTACGTTCCATTCATCGGTAACCATGGTTTCAACATTTAGGTATGCTGCATAGCTATGACGGTCACTTTCGTTAGTCGCTTCAGGACGTAAACCGTTATAAGCTTGGAAACCACATTCAGCAAATTGACTGGGATCGTTTACTGATGGGTAGGAGGTATCCATATTGGCTAAACCACAAGCATATGAAGCTTCATCACCAGCTACAATTTTATAGTTTTCTTTACGATACTCTGCACCTACAGAAACATAAAGTGGCTCACTACGACCAATATCAATAATACCGTTAAGATCGATATTAAATGTTGTTTGATCAAATCTAAAACCTCCTGAGTATCCACCACTTGGACCAGCATTGGCGGCAATATCAGCATCACTAGCGTCAGGGTTGTTATATAAGTATTCTGCGGCATAAGACGCGTTGATTGTATTGCGTGAGGTGAAATCGTATTGGTTTTCACCGTATACGGCTGATACATCGTAAGTCCAGTCGGCATTTAAATCGCCTCTCATACCAAGCGCTACTGATATATCTTGCGCTTCATTGTATATACGGGGTAAAAAGCCGTCACTGTATACTTGCGTAACATTCTTAGTTGCTTCATTAAAATTACGGTAAAAGCCATTACCTAAGGCAGTGCGCTCAGAATAACCACCGAATGAATACAACTCGCTTTCACCGACAGGTAACCCCATATTATAAAATAAAGAAGTAAATTCACTTTCTGAATTACCTTGACCCCAACGTACTTCCTCAGAAAGAGTGCCAGGTGCAACATCTAATGAACCACCTATATCTCGTTCTGCTCGATTAGTGCCGTCTGCATCACGATACTCAAGCGATAAATTGATAAAACCGCCATTATCACCTAAGTCAAATCCGCGGTTAAGACCTGTAGTAAGGGTATCGCCGTCACCTTCGCTAGTTCCACCATATTGCACATAACCTGTAGTAACGCCGGTAGAGTCGTTAAGTGATAAATTGATAACACCAGCAATTGCGTCAGAACCATATTGTGCAGCGGCACCATCACGTAACACTTCAACACCTTTTAAGGCGGTTAGCGGTATAGCGTTCATGTCAGTACCGGCAGCGCCAGCACCAACAGTCCCATTGAGACCAAAAATAGATTGGTTATGACGACGTTTACCATTAACCAGTACTAAGGTTTGATCCGGTTGCAAGCCACGTAATGTTGCGGGCCTAAATAAATCAGAACCATCAGAAACTTGTGTACGAGAAAAGTTAAATGAAGGGGCTGTAGCTTGTAAACTTTGACCAAGCTCAGTGTAACCACCTTTATTTAAATCATCTGCATCAATTAAATCGATAGGAGAAGATGATTCTGTTGAAGTACGATTTGAAACGCGTGAACCTAATACGGAAATTCGTTCAACGTTTTTAGCAGACGAATCTTGTGTATCTTGTGCATTTGCAATACTTGGAGCGCTAAAAGCGAAAGCAATTGCTACAGCTATTGTGTTTAAACGGTATGTTTGCATAATGACGACCCTGTTGTGTATGTTTTTATTAAAGTTATATGAGTCATAACTTGTTGAAAACATCCTAACAATATATGAAAAAAAAAAGAAACGAAAAAATAAGAATCTCGTTAAATATGCTAAGAAATGTCAATTAATGACAAAAAAATTAACATTATGTCGAAAATATAAGCTAAATCGGTGTTTAGTTTGAGCGAAGTGCGTGATAAGTATCATTTCTGTTAACTAATTAAAACTATCTGCTGATAGTTTTAATTTTTGTTTTGGACAAGCCAATTACTACGACAAAGCTGAAGCTTTATCGATTTACGTTGAGGATTTATTGTTTTAATTTTTAACTTTTATTCTAAAACAAAGCAATTACGACCATTATTTTTTGCTTCGTATAATCGTGAATCAGCAATTTCCATTAACTCATTTACATTAATAATTTCTGAGCTAATGTCTTTGATAGCAGCACCAGCACTGATAGTAACAAATTTTGAAACAGTGGACTCTTGATGTGGAATTTGTAGCGCTTCAATCCCTAAACGTAAAGTTTCCGTTATTCTTTTTACTGCTTGTTTTGAGGTGTTTTGCATCACTACAACAAATTCTTCACCACCAATTCGTGCAATACCATCACCTGTTCGGCTTAGCTTTCGTTTCAGTTCACTAGCCACTTTTTGTAAGCATTTATCACCGGCAATATGCCCATATGTGTCATTAAAAGGTTTAAAAAAATCAATATCTATCATAATAATTGCGAGTTTACTGTCAGAGAAGCAAGCCAAACGCCAAGCTGATTCAATAAACTCATTGAAGCCTCGTCGATTCATTAACCCAGTTAATTCGTCATGTGTAGCGGCATGAGACAAGTAGTTTGTTAATTGGTGTTGCTCGGTAATATCTACAAATACGGCAATACTTTGCACATCAGTTTTAGTTAAATGTACATCGTATATGCGGATGCTACCATCTTCACAACTTACTTTTAATTCAATAGGTTTGACCGGCCCTTGGCTTGATTCTGCTAATCTTTGATCCCATAAAAAAGCCATCTTCAGTCGGTAATCAGGATCTTGGATCATTACTTGCCAAAACTTTGCTAAGGTTGATATGGCTTTATTAGTGTGACCGAGTTCTTCATTGAAACGTTGGTTTACCTTGATTGTAGCTGATTCTGATTCGCCATCTTGTATTAACGTGGGTAAGGGGGATTCCATGATTAAACGATTTAAGTTTTGTTCTGCTCGATCTTGTTTTTCATTGGCATATTTAATCATGCCATGAAAATCAATCACTTCAACGGTTTCATCGCCAACAGTCCAAGCGTCATGGCCTTCAGGTAAAAGAGATACGTCACCAGGATAGCAATCAAACTCAGTTCCATCATCCATCACTACATGCATAACACCACTGACATGAAATTGAAGATGTGGCGCTAAACAACTTTTGGTTCCAGCTAGAGGTTGTACACTTTTTTTCCAATGCCACCCAGCTTCAAATATTGCTCGACCTATTATCGCACCTTCCAATTGGATTAACTCTAAGCGTCCGTTTGGAAATGTTCTGACTTCATCTGGTTGACTAAAATTCTTACAGCTAGCTTTTTGTGTCATAGGTTTCTTTATTAATATTTACTTAAGCAAAAAAAGTATTCACTTTCATTATACTAGCAAAACTTAATTTCTGCTTTATTTGATGTCAATAGTATATTTCTCTTAAGTAGATATTCGAGTGAGTAATTGAATAAAATATGATCTAGCTTAATAAATTAAGTACCGTCGAGTAGAGGTGTACACTGTTTAGTCATTATATTATTGTTACTTTCTTTGCTTTTAACTAACGCTAAAGTAGAAGGGAGTTGATACAAGCATTTATTGAAAATGGCTTGGGGGTATTGAGTATCATAGAATTGTGGTTACCCTTAGGTTTAAGACAAATTTGGAGATAAGCATGAGTAACGATTTTTTTGAACATAAAGCGGCTATCTACGATAACGACAAAAAGAGGCAAACTAATGTAGATAATATTGCCAATGCAATTATCAGCAATATACAGCTAACACCAGAAATGCAGTTAATGGATTTTGGCTCAGGTACTGGATTGTTGCTTGAACGTATTGCTCCATTTGTTAAAAAAATTACTGCTGTTGATATTTCAAAAGCAATGACTACTCAACTTGATAAAAAGAGAAATCTCATTCAGTGTGAGGTTGATATTTTACAAATTGATCTTGCTACTTTTGAGCTTCCTTCTAAATTCGATGGCATCATATCTTCAATGACAATGCATCATGTAAAAGATATAAAAGCAATGTTCGTCAAATTTTACGCAATGTTAAATACAGGGGGATTTATTGCAATAGCAGATCTTGACCAAGAGCAAGGGGATTTTCATTCTGAAGACACGGGCGTTTTTCATTTTGGATTTGAGCGAGATGTTATTGCTGATGCGGCAGCCTGTGCGGGGTTTGTTGAAATTAATATTGTGCATGCTAGTCTGATTGAAAAGCCACATGGTAAGTTCCCTATATTTTTACTTACGGCTCATAAATAATTCATTGTGGTAGAACAAGACTGCTAAGGTTATTTATAAAGTATTCATTTAGCAATTATTTGATTAACCGAGGTTTTTGGCAATTAATTGCACATATTTTTCTATTGAAATATTCATTTTTTCTTCTAACCACTGCGTTTTAGCTATTAAGGTTTCTATATCAATTGTTGGTAATTCATTTTTAAATAGAAGTGCTATGGTATTACCGCTTTCAACATCAAACACAATGGATCTATTTTTAAATTCCATAGCGAGTAATTTATCTAACTCGTCTTTTGAGGCGATCGTGTTATGCCAAATATTAAGTACAAGAATCCCTTGTTTGTTAAGTGCCTTTTTGCAACATTCTAAGTAAGCTGCATCTACTTGCATAGGCTCCATACCGTCTGAGTTATATAAATCAGAAAAAATAATGTCACTCTTTATCTGCGTATTTTTCATGTAATTAATGCCATTATCAACATGAATAGTTAAGCGTTCTGTTTCGGGTATAAAAAAGTATTCTTTTGCTGCTTTCACAACTGACTCTCGGCACTCAATGGCATGTACTTGAATATCAGAGAAGCTACTTAGGAGAGATTTTACCATTGAACCCGCGCCAAGCCCTACAAGGGTGGCAGTATGTATTTTGGGAATAAACAATAAACCAGCCATCATGGCTTGCGTGTAACTTAGATGAAGGCCATTGGTATTGTTGAGTTTCATACTGCTTTGATATATTTTTCCATCAAAACTGAGAATTCTACTCGTTCGATTCTGGTAAACATAAATTGGACCGTGTTCATCTGATGTCGACGAAATAAGAGTTCCCTTGATATCCATAATGCAGTTTACCCTTGTTAATAAACGTAATTAATAGAGAGATATTATAACGGGAAAATTTAGAGGAAGACTGATTAATTTTACTTTATTAATTGATATTTAAAGATTTCCAAATACACTATAAATATTCTGGCAAAAAAACTTGTTTTTGATGTAATGAGTGCTATTTTAAGTGGAGTAATTACTCTATTATTCCGTGCTTTCTATTAAGTATTCGGTCGTTATTGCTACTACCAATAGTGACTACCTTTTAAAAACGGTTTTAGTGTAATAGATTAAATGATTGAAAATTATAAATAAACGTGGCAATTTTTTGGCTATGTTTGTCGATTATCCTAAGTATTAACAAGAGGAAATACAATGACTACGATAGATATTGGTATAAGCAAACAAGATAGAACAGCAATCACAGATGGTTTAAAGCGTCTTTTAGCCGATTCTTATACATTATATTTACAAACACATAATTTTCATTGGAATGTGACAGGTTTGCAGTTTCGTGAATTACATTTAATGTTTGAAGAACATTACACTGAACTAGCTGTAGCTGTTGATGATATTGCTGAGCGTATCCGTACTCTAGACGTTCCTGCTCCAGGCACTTATAAAGAATTTGCTAAACTCAGTTCAATTAAAGAAGTTGATGGTGTACCAAGTGCCGCTGAGATGGTTGAATTGCTTACAAAAGGTCATGAACAAGTGATTAAAACATCTCGTGAAGTGCTGAAAATAGCGCAAAATGCTGATGATGAATCAACAGCGTCATTAGTGTCTGATCGTATGCGTATACATGAAAAAACAGCTTGGATGTTAAGAGCGACTAAAAAAGTATAATAAATCATAATAGTTTAATGGCTTAATATCTAAGTTATTAATTTTATTGTGAATTAGAGTAAAAATACAGGCAAGTAAATCTATTGTATATTCTTTCTTTAACAGTGTTAGTTAGGTTACTGAAATTAATATAGGTGATTTTTTGCCTGTTTTTTATTATAAATTTCAAGTGTTTTCTTTGAGATTATCGATCATCAAAATGAAAAAACGAGCATATTATGCCGATTTTTTACGCTTGTTTAACCGCTTAAGCTATGACTAAAAATCATCATTAATTATATCAATATCCATCAATTACCTTAAAAAATGACAAAGCTTTCGCTTGTTTTAAAAGTAAGCCTGCGTCCAACTTCTGCCATTTTATCTATTAGCACTCATTGTTCCCAACTATATGCTATACCTAATGATTAATATGATAAATAAGCGCTTAAATGTTCTGTATAAACTAGTGTGATTGATAAAACTGAACATCATCATAGAATTAATCTGTTTTACTTGATTAACAAAGTATTCAATAGTAGGGCAGAAATAAAATAAGGTTTAAATAAACATTATTTTCAATCGTATAAAAGGAAAATACCTATGTCTAATAAAAAATGTCCGGTGATGCATGGCGGCGCCACTGAAACAAGCATGTCGAATATGGAATGGTGGCCAAAGGCCTTAAATCTAGATATTTTACATCAGCACGATAGCAAGACTAACCCTATGGGGCAGGACTTTAATTATCGAGAAATGGTTAAAAGTCTTGATGTTGCAGCATTGAAAAAAGACATGATTTCATTAATGACAGATAATCAACAGTGGTGGCCAGCAGATTGGGGGCATTACGGCGGCTTAATGATCCGTATGTCTTGGCATGCGGCGGGTACTTACCGCATTGCTGATGGGCGTGGTGGTGCAGGCACAGGTAATCAACGTTTTGCACCAATTAATTCATGGCCGGACAATGTTAATTTAGATAAAGCACGTCGCTTATTGTGGCCAATTAAGAAAAAATATGGCAATAAATTGAGCTGGGCTGATTTAATTGCTTATGCAGGCACTATGGCTTATGAATCAATGGGATTAAAAACATATGGTTTTGCCTTTGGTCGTGAAGATATTTGGCATCCAGAAAAAGATACTTACTGGGGTGCTGAAAAAGAGTGGTTAGCACCGAGTGGTAGTGAAGGAAGTCGTTATTCAGGAGAAAGAGATCTTGAAAACCCATTAGCGTCAGTGATGATGGGATTAATATATGTTAACCCTGAAGGGGTTGATGGTAATCCTGATCCTCTTAAAACAGCTAATGACATACGTGTAACGTTTGAACGTATGGCTATGAATGATGAAGAAACTGTCGCATTAACGGCGGGTGGTCATACTGTAGGTAAATGCCATGGTAATGGTGATGCTGCTCTGCTAGAAGCGGATCCTGAAGGCGCAGAACTAAACGATCAAGGTTTAGGTTGGTTAAATAAAACTAAACGAGGTATTGGTAGAGACACTGTTTCTAGTGGTATTGAAGGCGCATGGACTACGCATCCTACGAAATGGGATAACGGCTTTTTTCATTTGCTATTAAACTATGATTGGGAATTGAAAAAGAGCCCTGCAGGTGCTTGGCAATGGGAACCTATTAATATTAAAGAAGAAGATAAGCCTGTAGACGTGGAAGATTTATCAACTCGCTACAATCCCATCATGACAGATGCGGATATGGCTATGAAAATGGATCCTGAATATCGTAAAATATCAGAGAGATTTTATTCGGATCAAGCGTATTTTTCTGAGGTATTTGCCCGTGCTTGGTTCAAACTGACTCATCGTGATTTAGGCCCCAAAGTGCGTTACCTCGGTCCTGATGTTCCTCAAGAAGATCTTATTTGGCAAGATCCTATTCCTGCTGGATCTACTGATTACGATGTTCAAGCAGTAAAAGCGAAAGTTATTGCTAGTGGTCTAAGTATTAGTGAAATGGTTTCGACCGCTTGGGATAGCGCTCGCACTTTCCGTGGTTCAGATAAAAGAGGTGGAGCCAATGGCGCTAGAATCCGTCTTTCTCCACAAAAAGACTGGGAAGGTAATGAGCCTTCACGTTTATCTAAAGTACTTACGGTATTAGAAGGTATAGCGGCTGAAACAGGTGCCAGTATTGCTGATGTTATTGTTATCGCCGGTAACGTAGGTATTGAGAAGGCTTCAGGTGCTGCAGGTTTTCATTTAACCATACCCTTTTCGCCAGGCCGAGGGGATGCAACTCAAGAGATGACAGATGTTGATTCTTTTGAAGTGTTAGAGCCTTTGCACGATGGTTTTCGCAACTTTCTTAAACGTGACTATGTTGTTACCGCAGAAGAACTGTTACTTGACCGTGCTCAATTGATGGGCTTAACAGCGCCAGAAATGACTGTGTTAGTGGGAGGAATGCGTGTTCTTGGCACTAATTATAACGGTGCTAAACATGGCATGTTTACTGACAATGTCGGTGTATTAACCAATGACTTCTTTGTTAACTTAACTGATATGAATTATTCATGGAAGCCAGCAGGTGAAAACTTGTATGAAATTAGAGATCGTCAATCAGATAGTGTTAAGTGGACAGCAACAAGAGTTGATCTCGTCTTTGGCTCTAACTCTATTCTTCGTGCATATGCAGAAGTTTATGCGCAAGATGATAATAAAGAGAAGTTTGTTAACGACTTCGTAGCAGCATGGACTAAAGTGATGAATGCTGATCGCTTTGATCTAGTTTAACGCTGAGATTAAGGCCAGATAATTTTTTAGTTAAAAGGTACTTATAAATGTTAAAGCTCTAATAGTTTGCTGTTAGAGCTTTTTTTATGGGTAAGGCTTTATTTTTATAGGCTTATCTATTTAATATCTTCTAAATAGCGCGGCATTTAAAATAATGATGTGTTTCTGTTTGTTTTGTAACTATTTGTTTTTAAATATAAAAAATAAAAATAAAGAATGATGTTGTTAAAATTTAATACTTATTTATTTTTTTGTAAGATAATGTCTTATAATTAGTAATTAATATTAAAAATAAGAAGGTTGAAAAATGGGGTTGTCTAAAAAGTTAGGTGCAGAATTTATAGGAACATTTTGGTTAGTATTGGGTGGGTGTGGTAGCGCAGTACTTGCGGCAGCATTTCCTGAACTAGGTATTGGTTTTGTTGGGGTTGCTTTAGCGTTTGGTCTTACAGTATTAACAATGGCATTTGCTATTGGGCATATTTCAGGCTGTCATCTTAATCCTGCTGTTTCTATTGGTTTATGGTCTGCAGGGCGATTCTCTGGTAGTGAGTTAGCTCCATATATTGTGGCGCAAATAGCTGGTGGTATCGCTGGTGCATCAGTATTATATGTTATTGCAACTGGACAAGCGGGTTTTGACGTAACGGCAGGTTTTGCTTCAAATGGTTTTGGTGAGCATTCACCTGGTGGATTCTCATTAACCGCGGCATTAGTTACAGAAGTCGTAATGACATTCATGTTTTTAACTATTATTTTAGGTGCTACTGACAAGCGTGCGCCTCAAGGCTTTGCTCCTATTGCTATCGGTCTAGGTCTTACGCTTATTCATCTTATTAGTATTCCTGTTACTAATACCTCGGTTAATCCAGCAAGAAGTACAGGGGTTGCCATATTTCAGGGTGATTGGGCTATTTCTCAACTTTGGTTGTTTTGGCTTGCTCCTATTGCTGGTGCAATTATAGCTGGCATTGTATATCGTTGGATGTCATCTGAAGAAAAAGACGCTTAAATCGTTTTAGTATGAAAATTAGTGTTCTTTATTTTCATTCGCTCTGATTTAAATATAAAATTTAGCCCATTAGTTTGGGCTTTTTTTTTGTGGAATAATAATGTCTATTAGTCGTTCTCGGCTTGATCGGTTTATCAGTGAAAAATGTCGCGTTGGACGACGAGACGTTCGTCTGTTAGTTGCTCAAAAACGCATTTCAGTTGATGGTAAAATAACTGATGACGTTAGTCTCATTATTGACAAATTTTCAACAGTCGTATTTGATAATGAAGTTTTACAAGCAAATAAAGCCAGTTACATTATGTTGCATAAGCCTGTTGGCGTAGTAAGCGCAACAATAGATCAAGAGCATAAAACTGTGATTGATTTATTATCTGTTCCAGAAAAATTAGACTTACACCTTGTTGGTCGTTTAGATTTAAATACCTCAGGATTAGTGTTGTTGACTAATGATAGTCGTTGGTCTGAACGTTTAACAAAGCCTGAAAAAAAAGTAAAAAAGACCTATCTTGTTACCCTTAAAAATCCGTTAACAGATGACTATATTAGTGCCTTTGAGCAAGGGATGTATTTTCCGTTCGAAGATATAACAACCTTGCCAGCAAAATTATCAATACTATCAGACTATACTGCGCAGGTTGATCTTGTAGAAGGGCGTTACCATCAAATAAAACGTATGTTTGGTCGTTTTAGGAATCCTGTAGTTGCTTTACATCGGCAATCAATTGGAACACTTCACTTAGACTCTGAGTTGGCAGTTGGTGAAAGCCGATATCTAACGGCAACAGAAGTTGAAGAGATAGATTTAACTGCCTAAAAGAATTAAAAGGTTTTTATTAAAAAACACTCGTTGTAAATACGAGTCTAATTTTCCTTGATGGCGGTTATCAATCGCTAGAAATATGCAATTAAACGTTTAAAGAAGATATTTACAAGTGAGTGGTGTAGTGTAAATAATACCCAGCATAATAGTTACACTTTAGATTTAGGAAATTGTGATGAAATTTGGTCATTTAATAAAATTGTTTAGCCTATTACTACTGCTCTCGCCACTTGCCCATGCGGAGTTTGAACGTAAAATAGCCATTGATGAAAGTACCACTAGCAGTCATACCGCTACCATTAATGGTAAAAAAATTAGCTATACTGCAACAACGGGCACTCAGCCTGTATGGGATAAAGAAGGTAATCCAATAGCGACTCTTTTTTATACCTACTATCAGCGTTCTAAGTTGAAAGATAAAGCATCTCGGCCATTACTTATCTCATTTAATGGTGGTCCTGGTTCCGCATCAGTATGGATGCATGTTGCATACACAGGGCCGAAAGTACTTAATATAGATAGTGAAGGTTATCCATTACAGCCTTATGGTGTAAAGAGTAATGAATTCTCTATTTTAGATACCGCTGATATCGTTTATGTTAATCCGGTTAACACAGGCTATTCACGAGTTTTACCCGATAAAGAAGGCAAAATGCCGTCAAAAGCCGAACAACAAAAAATGTTCTTTGGCGTAAATGCAGATATTAAATATTTAGCTGATTGGGTGAATACTTTTGTGACTCGCAATAACCGTTGGCAATCACCTAAATACCTGATTGGTGAAAGTTACGGAACAACAAGAGTTTCTGGGTTAGCACTAGAATTACAATCACGTCAGTGGATGTACTTAAATGGCGTGATTTTAGTCTCGCCGACAGATATTGGTATTAAACGAGATGGACCAGTCAAAGCTGCTAACCGGTTACCTTATTTTGCTGCGACTGCTTGGTATCACAAGGCGTTAGTTGATGAATTGCAAAGCAGAGAATTACTTGAACTATTACCAGAAGTGGAAAAGTTTACTCTTAATGAATATCTGCCAGCCTTAGCCAAAGGAGGCTTTATTAGTGACGCTGAAAAGCAATCGGTTGCGAAGAAGGTTGCACGTTATTCAGGCCTGTCTCTTAAAGAAGTATTAAGTAATAACTTAGATATAGATACGTCATATTTTTGGAAAGAAATTTTACGTGATCGAGAACAAACTGTTGGTCGTTTAGATTCTCGTTATTTAGGTATTGATAAAAAAGTATCGGGTAGTCGTCCTGATTATAATGCTGAGCTAACGTCTTGGTTACACAGTTTTACTCCTGCGATTAATTACTATTTACGAGAAGAACTCAAATATAAAACTGACATTAAATATAATATGTTTGGTGATGTACATCCGTGGGATAATTCAAACAATAGAACCGGCGAAAACTTACGTCTTGCTATGGCTCAAAATCCCTATTTAAATGTCATGATTCAATCAGGCTATTATGATGGCGCGACCAATTATTTTGATGCGAAATACAGCTTAGCGCAACTTGACCCAAGTGGAAAAATGAAAGAAAGATTATCATTTAAGGGATATAAAAGTGGGCATATGATGTACTTACGTTACCAAGATTTAAAAGCCGCTAACCAAGATATTCGCGAATTTATGAAGGCAACCTTGCCAGATAAAACAACACCTGCGAAATATCACGCGAATTAATCCTACCAAATATAAGACTATTAATTATTCGTATAATTATTTTTTAAAGTCGTTGGTGAATATAACACCAACGACTTTTTTATAAACTTCCTCGAAATATATAAAAGTGCAGCTTAACTTCTCGTAAAGTGCGTAAAAAGTCATAACTAATGTTTTTTTTGATATAACAAAGGCCGAATTTATTTTAGATGGCTAGACTTCTGTTGTTGTTATTTTAATAAATTACATCCATAATCAATTTAACCAATAATTTTACAACAGATAAATTTTTACGGGTTTGAAGGGTTTATTCGCTTCATTGTAAAAATAATAACGTATGTAGAAACTTTCTATCATGCGTTAAGCCATTTAATTACTACTATTACGCCGGAGAAAATCGCATGAAATTGGAATCAATTGCTCTTCATGAAGGTTACAAGTCAGAAGAAACGACAAAATCAGCTGCTGTACCTATTTACCAAACAACATCTTACACTTTTGATAATACTCAGCACGGAGCTGATTTATTTGATCTTAAAGTGGCTGGTAATATTTATACGCGCATAATGAATCCAACAACGGATGTACTAGAAAAGCGTATGGCGGCGATGGAAGGGGGTATTGGTGCCTTGTGTGTTGCTTCCGGTATGGCTGCTATTACCTATGCCATTCAATGTTTATGTGAAGTGGGTGATAATATTATTAGTACAAGTGAAGTGTACGGAGGCACCTACAACTTTTTTGCACATACCTTACCTAGACAAGGTGTTGAAGCTCGTATGATTTCTCATGATGATTATGACGCTTTTGAGAAGGCTATTGATGATAAAACCAAAGCTGTGTTTTGTGAGTCTATAGGTAACCCTGCAGGTAATATTGTCGATATTGCTCGTTTAGCTGAAATAGCACACAAGCACGGGGTTCCGTTAATTGTTGATAATACCGTTGCTACGCCATATTTATGTCGCCCTTTTGAACTCGGCGCCGATATTGTTGTGCATTCCTTAACTAAATATATTGGGGGACATGGCACAACTATTGGGGGGGTTATTATCGATTCTGGTAAGTTTGATTGGGTTGCAAATAAAGCACGTTTTCCCGCATTAAATCAACCAGATCCCTCGTACCATAATGTTGTTTATACTGACGCTTTTGGTCCTGCTGCTTATATTGGACGCTGTCGTGTTGTACCGTTAAGAAACACGGGAGCTGCTTTATCGCCAATGAGTTCATTTCAATTGTTACAAGGGCTTGAAACCCTTGGACTGCGGATGGATCGCCATTGCGAAAATGCAGAAAAGCTTGCTGAATTTTTGCAACAACATAAAAAGGTTAAATGGGTTAACTATGCAGCGTTACCGCAAAGCCCTTACTTTGAACGTAGTAAAAAAATTACTCATGGCAAAGCATCGGGTATCTTAAGCTTTGGCATAGAAGGGGGCATTGAAGCCTGTGCACGATTTATTGATGCACTTGAAATGATTTTACGCCTTGTGAATATTGGTGATGCTAAGTCATTAGCATGTCACCCAGCATCAACTACTCACCGCCAATTAAATGAAAAAGAGTTGGCTTCTGCTGGTGTAAGTGCCGATTTGGTGCGGATTTCTGTTGGTATTGAACATATTGACGATATTATTGCTGATGTTAGCCAAGCGCTCGACAAAGCGTAATATTTTATTGTACTTACCTTAAATCTAATTTGTGTTTTAAGGTAAGTACTCCTCCTTTATTCAATATCTTCGTTCTTGAACTTATTTCTGTTTTTATGGCGAGTAACACTCATGCTGTTGATTAAATGAAACCCTATTTAATACCGTTTTTGGAGATAAGTGGCATTAATGTTAATTATGACTACACTGATGCTAAATTATTTTTTAAAGGTGAAATGTGGAAGCACATGGGACGATAACGTTTGTTTGGGATATAAATTTACTCATAGTAAACTTAAAAGGACCTTTTAACCAAGAAGGGTTTGAGAGGGGGTTTTCTCAACTTAAAACTTCAGTACTATCCAGAGAACCAGGCACTTGGAAGAGACTACAAATTTTAGATGAAGAAACCATCAGCTCGCCAGAAGCTATTGAATATGCGATGACGTCTTGGAATTGGTTTTTTGACCATGGTTGTGTGCGTTTTGCTATTGTAATATCCAATAGTGTGCAAGCATATTTTTTAAATGACATAAAAAATCCTAAAATTAAAGTATTTGAACGCATTGAAGACGCAAAGGTTTGGCTGTGCCAATGACGACGATATTTCATAGCCTCAAGATACTTTCTTTATCGTAGATTGCTTTTCTTCTCAGTATTTAATCTACGTCTGCACCTACTAAAATTATCAAAATTAACGTTTAGAATATATCACTATGGCTATTGCGTTATTTTCTTTAACTTTCTTCCTTTATTTTGCTTTGTCTATGATGAGTCCATTTTCAGTGGGTTTAAACCCATTATAACGCGGGGGTGATATTATCAGAAATCGCTATTTAAACTCTTGCTTTCCTATTGATTAATAAATGGTTATTGTAAAAATATAATTTGATGTTAGTCTGTAATTTAACCTTTATTATGAATAGTTATCCGTCTCAATAGTGACGAGAATATTTGGGGAGTTACAGTGAAGTTTGAACAAGCACAAAAGGATATGAATGATTCATATTTTGGAGGTGGGCCTGGTGTTTTCATTTCAGGTTTAGTTTGGTGTCTAGCGGGATTTGCAGCACTATATTCTTCAAATCAATTTAGTATGATGACTCTGTTTTTCGGAGGAATGGCAATACACCCATTAAGTATGGTCTTATCAAAAATGTTGAAACGATCAGGAAAACACAATCAGGATAACCCTTTAGGTAAACTTGCTTTAGAAAGTACAATAATTTTATTTGTGGGTTTATTTTTAGCTTTTTATGTCGCTAAATTAAATTTGGCTTGGTTTTATCCCATTATGTTGATGGCAATTGGCGTACGTTATTTAATTTTTAATACATTATATGGCTTAAAAACTTATTGGGTTTTAGGCGCGATACTTATGTTTAGCGGCATGTTGTGCATATTACTCGGAGCTAATTTTTTCATTGGTGCATTTATTGGTGGTAGCACAGAAATTATTTTTTCTTTGGTGATCATGAAACAGGCTAAAAGTGTTAGTTCAGTAATTAATGTGTAGTTGCAAGTAAATGATATGGATTTTTATCTTTTGTATACAAAAAAGAGCGTAAGAAAATGAGTGATGAAAAAATAGAGGTAGCGGACACCCTTTATCAATATGTTGGTTTCTGGGCGCGATTATTAGCAAGTCTTATTGATTCAATATGTATTGTTGCAGTGACTTTGCCTATTTTGTTTATGATTTATGGAGCTGAATATTTCGATAGTGAAGAAATATCCCATGGAATGTTGGATGTGCTGATTAACTATTTGTTTCCCATCATCGCGACTATAGTCTTTTGGACATATAAAAGTGCTACCCCAGGTAAAATGGCGTTGAATATTAAAATAGTCGATGCACAAACAGGTGAAAAACCTTCTATAGGTCAGTCTCTTCTGAGATACCTTGGTTATTACGTATCCTTAATTCCGTTAGGCTTAGGTTTTCTTTGGATTGCTTGGGATGATAAGAAACAGGGCTGGCACGATGTTATGGCAGGTACTCTGGTTATTTATAGCCGGAAAAATTAACTATTTAATGTAAAATTTATGGGGTAAGGGATATAGATATATTTCAGTAACCTTACCTTACGTTTTATTGTTAGCGATATTTATGCTTGAGCCGTATTATAATTTTCTACTTTATTTAACAGGTAACCTTTATGGATAGTTCATCAATAATGCTTTGGAGTGTGTTGTTTGGCGGTATAGGTATCGGATTTTTTACTTATGGAAAAAGACAAAAAGCTGTTGTACCTTTGTGTATTGGCTTAGCGCTTTTTGTTTTCCCCTACTTTATGCCCAGTGTGACTATGTTGCTTATTGTCGGGGCTATTTTAGTGGCTATTCCATATTTTATAAAAATATAAATTAAAGGTTTGAATAAACGCCATTATTTGTAATGATAAGTTACGAACATTCCTCTAAGGCCATCGAGCGGTTTTTACAACCTTAGTGTGATAGACATTTTTAATGTATTGCGATCAGCTTTAGAAAAAGGACTAAGTAAGTGATTGATAGTGAAAAGTTAAAAAATATAAAAAGTATTCTATTTGTTTGTATGGGAAATATCTGTCGTTCACCCTCAGCAGAAGCCGTATTTCGACACAAAGCTAATCAAGAATCTCTTAACGTGTTTATTGATTCCGCGGGAACTACTGGTTCTCATGCGAAACAAAAACCAGATCAACGGGCACAAAAAGCTGGTGCGGCCAGAGGTTACTCGTTTGATGATATTAAAGCGCGTAAAGTTACCGTTGAAGATTTTGAAAAATTTGATTTGATCCTTGCAATGGATAAACACAATGTAAGTGAATTATTAAGTATTTGTCCCGCGCATTTAAAAGAAAAAATTACACTTTTTTTAAATTTTGCCGATCGTTTTGAAGATGATGAAGTACCTGACCCATATTATGGTGGGGCAGGGGGATTTAAACTTGTTTTAGATATGGTTGAAGATGCCAGTGATGGCTTGATAGCTAAACTAAAATGATAATCTATGAATTAATTATTTTTTTGCGAAAGAAAATACTGGCTGCTTGTTGTACAGCCAGTTTTTAAGATTATTGATTTTTACGTGATGTAATCACTGCATCAGCAAGTGTTTTAAGCATTATTTCGCTAGTAGGTAAATCAACACAGGCATCGGTTATACTTTGCCCGTACACTAATGGTTTATTTTCAACAACGGCTTGTTTACCTGCAACAATGAAGCTTTCAATCATAACGCCAGAAATTTTATCTTCACCTTGGCTAATTTGTTTAGCAATATCCAAAGCAACATCATGTTGTTTATTATGATCCTTAAAACTATTGCCATGGCTGCAATCTATCATTATTCCTGCTTGAATATTTGCTTCCGCGAGTCTTGTTTTAGTTTCAGCGACATCTGATTGATAATAGTTAGGTTTTTTTCCACCTCGCAATATCACGTGAGCATGTGGATTACCGTGAGTTTGATAAATACACATTTGCCCACTTTTATCAGGTGAGTAAAGTACATGAGGCACGCTTGACGCTTTAATGGCATCTAAAGCTATTTGAATATTGCCATCAGTGCCATTTTTAAAGCCAACGGGGCAAGACAGGGCTGAAGCTAATTCTCTATGTACTTGGCTTTCTGTCGTTCTTGCACCAATGGCTCCCCAGCTGATTAGATCAGAGATATATTGACCGGTAACCATATCAAGAAATTCTGTTCCAGCAGGAAGGCCTAAGTTATTAATTTCCAGTAATAAATTACGCGCTAAGTTTAGCCCTTTTGCAACTTTAAATGACTTGTCTAAGTCAGGATCACTAATTAAACCTTTCCAACCCACGGTTGTACGTGGTTTTTCGAAATAAACACGCATAATAATCAATAACTCTTTACGGTATTTATCATGTAAAGGCTTTAATTGTTTAGCATAATCAACAGCTGCAGCGGTATCATGAATAGAGCAAGGACCAATAACTACAAGTAATCGGTCATCGTCGCCATTAATAATCGCTTCTATTTCTTCTCGGCTTTTTATAATGAAATTTGCAGTTTCATCGGTAAGTGGAATTTGTTTTGCTAATTCCGCAGGTGTGACTAAATTTTCAATTAGTGTGGTTCTAAATTCATCAGTTTTTATGGTCATGACTATCCAAATTCGTCATTAATTCCCGTGTGTAAACATTTACGAGAAAATTTATCGCGCTAACATAGCGAAAAACTACCATTTTGTGAACCGCTTTATTGAACTAAGTCCATATTTATTGATATTAATGACTAATATTTAAGTTTTTAATAAAGGCAAAATCATTAAATTAATATTTATGACGGTGTAAGCCTGTAACCGATAAAATTTTAGCAGTGATTTCTTCAACAGAAAGTTTAGTGGTATTTAAAAAAGGAATTTTTTCTTTTTTATATAAATTTTCAACTGCCCTAAGCTCCATACGGCATTGACGAGCAGATGAATATTTACTATTAGCGAGTCGTCCAGATCTTATATCCATTAATCGTTGCGGAGAAATTGTTAAGCCAAAAAGCTTTTTCTTATGAGGAATGAGAAAGTCAGGTATTTTGATGTCATCCATATCGTCGTCGATAAATGGATAATTTGCTGCTTTTATACCGTATTGTAACGCTAAGTATAAGGATGTTGGTGTTTTGCCTGAGCGAGAAACACCAACTAAAATAACGTCGGCATGTTCATAATTAGCTATGTTTGCACCATCATCATTAGCAAGCGCATAATTGACTGCATCAATTCGGTAATCGTATGAATTTTCATGAATACTATGGGTTCTATGAGCCTTAGGCTTCGCTTTGATGCCTAGCTGCTTTTCTATTGGCTCAATAAAGTGCTCTAAAAAATTATAAATAACGCCATCACAACTATCGATAATTTCTCGAATGTCAGGATTTACAAAAGTGTGAAAAACCAAGGGTGCTTCACCTGATTTTTTTGCAACTTTGTTTATTATCTCTTTGGTTTCTAAAGCTTTTTCTTTGGTTTCGACGAAAGATATTGTTTGATGGTTAAACTTTACAGGAAATAACGAAAGTAGGGCATGACCAAAAACTTCAGAGGTAATTGCGGTACCATCTGAGATATAAAAAGCCGTTTTCATGAAATTTAATCCTTTTAATTGCTGTAACTCTTGGTGAAAGGTTTTATAATTATGAACATCTCTTATTTTATAACAGTTTATTAAGTCTTAGGCATTAAATAAAGGCGAATCACTTTTAAAATCCATAATGAGGAAGTTGTTGTGCAAGAAAATGTACTTTGGTATGAAAAATTAGGAATGAACGATGTAGAGCGTGTGGGTGGTAAAAATGCCTCACTCGGTGAAATGATCTCAAACCTCGCAAATGTAGGTGTTCAAGTCCCAGGTGGATTTGCAACTACAGCGTATGCATTTAACGAGTTCTTAGAGCAAAGTGGTTTAAATGATAAAATTTATCAATTGCTAGATACGCTTGATGTTGATGATGTAAATGAATTAGCACGCTGTGGTAATACTATTCGTCAATGGATTGTTGATACGCCATTTTTACCTTCAATGCAGGCTGATATTGAAAAAGCTTATCAACAACTTGCTGGTGATTTTGCGGCTGATGCCTCTTTTGCCGTTCGTTCTTCTGCTACAGCGGAAGATATGCCCGATGCTTCTTTTGCTGGTCAACAAGAAACCTTCCTTAATGTGCGAGGACTAGACTCGGTAATGATCGCCATTAAACATGTGTTTGCTTCTTTGTTTAATGATCGTGCTATTTCATATCGTGTTCATCAAGGCTATGACCATCGTGGTGTCGCATTATCTGCGGGTATTCAACGTATGGTAAGAAGTGATATTGCTGCTTCAGGTGTCATGTTCTCTATTGATACAGAATCAGGCTTTGAAGATGTAGTGTTCATCACTTCAAGTGTAGGTTTAGGTGAGATGGTCGTTCAAGGCGCTGTTAACCCCGATGAGTTTTATGTTCATAAACCAACTTTAGCCAAAGGAAACCCTGCGGTTGTTAGAAGAAGTATTGGTAGCAAAGCAATTAAAATGATTTTCGCAGATAACGAAGAACATGGTAAACAAGTAGAAATTGTGGATGTAGAGCCAGAAGTTTCGAACCAGTTTTCATTAACTGATGACGAAGTTATGGAATTAGCTAAGCAAGCGGTAATCATTGAAAAGCATTATCAACGTCCAATGGATATTGAGTGGGCGAAAGATGGTTTAGATGGCAAGTTATATATTGTTCAAGCCCGCCCAGAAACGGTACGTAGTCGTGAAAATACTAATGTAATGGAGCAATTCCAATTACAAACTACGGCTAAAGTTGTTTGTGAAGGTCGTTCAATTGGTCATAAAATCGGTAGTGGTGAAGCTAAAATTTTAACTTCTCTTGATGAAATGGATAAGATTCAGCCAGGTGATGTATTAGTAACTGATATGACAGACCCTGACTGGGAACCTATCATGAAGAAAGCATCAGCTATTGTTACTAACCGAGGTGGTAGAACATGTCATGCTGCTATTATTGCACGTGAAATGGGTATCCCAGCAGTTGTTGGTTGTGGTGATGCAACAAGCCGAATTGCGTATGGTGATAAAATAACGGTTTCGTGTGCGGAAGGTGATACCGGTTTTATCTACGAAGGAATGCTAGATTACACAGTGACCACATCAGAAATTGATGCTATGCCTGAATTACCACTTAAAATAATGATGAATGTTGGTAACCCTGATCGCGCTTTCGCTTTTGCTCGCTTGCCTCATGCAGGAATTGGTTTAGCACGTTTAGAATTTATTATTAATAAAATGATTGGTGTGCATCCAAAAGCATTGCTTAATTTTGATGAGCAAACTGAAGAATTGAAAGATGAAATTCGCGACTATATGGCAGGTTACTCTGATCCAGTTGAGTTTTATGTAGCCAAATTAACTGAAGGTATTTCTACTTTAGCGGCAGCTTACGCACCTGAAAAAGTCATTGTACGTATGTCTGACTTCAAATCTAATGAGTATGCTAATTTAGTTGGCGGAGATATATTTGAACCGCACGAAGAAAACCCAATGATTGGTTATCGTGGTGCTTCACGTTATATATCAAAAGATTTTAGACCTTGTTTTGCGCTTGAATGTGAAGCGATAAAACGCGTTCGTAATGACATGGGATTAACAAATGTTGAAGTGATGATCCCATTTGTGAGAACCCTTGAAGAAGCTGAACAAGTAATAGAAATATTAGCTGAAAATGGTCTTAAGCGTGGAGAGAATGGTTTACGTATCATCATGATGTGTGAACTTCCTTCAAACGCCTTGTTAGCAGATCAATTTTTAGATCATTTTGATGGTTTCTCTATTGGCTCTAATGATTTAACTCAATTAACGCTTGGCTTAGATAGAGACTCTGGTGTTGTTGCTCACTTATTTGATGAGCGAAATCCTGCAATTAAAATCTTACTTGCTATGGCAATAAAAGCCTGTAAAGCAAGAGGAAAATATGTGGGTATTTGTGGACAAGGCCCTTCAGATCACCCTGATTTTGCTGCTTGGTTAGTTGAACAAGGTATTGAAAGTCTTTCTTTAAATCCTGATACCGTTTTACCAACGTGGTTATATTTAGCAGAGCAACACGCTAAATAATCAACCATAGGTCAAAACAAAACGCCTTAATGCTTAAGTATTAAGGCGTTTTTTTATAGATTAATGATTTACTCAAAGTGCTTTATTGATTTTATGTCGATGAATGAATAAAACAATGATGCAGTTAAGGAATAGTTGAAAAAGTTATTAGTCTTTTTTAAATTCTGCCTCAATTTTAAAAAAGAGCGTGATATACTTCAGCTACTTTCCACCTTACAATTTTTAAACTCTTATGTTACCTCGGTTAGACTCACAAGAACTGCTAGCACCTGAATATCAACACTATGCCAATAGACTGTCAAAGAGTGAATTCACCGGCGAAATTAGTACCAGTTATGGGGCTCGTTTATCTGTAGCAACAGATAACAGTGTCTATCAACAGTTACCACAATTAGTTTTACATCCGAGAACTTCTCAAGATGTGCAAACCTTGTGCAAACTTGCTAATGAGGTTGAGTTTAAATCGATTAAATTCAGTGCAAGAGGAGGTGGTACTGGGACTAATGGCCAAAGCTTAACGCCCGGTATTGTGGTCGACCTTTCGAAGTACATGAATCGAATTTTAGAAATAAATATTGAAGAAAACTGGGTAAGAGTTGAAGCAGGGGTTGTTAAAGATCAACTTAATGATTACTTACGCCCCTATGGTTTTTTCTTTTCTCCCGATTTATCAACAAGTAATCGAGCTACTATTGGTGGTATGGTCAATACTGATGCGTCAGGCCAAGGATCTTTGGTTTATGGTAAAACATCAGACCATGTTTTAGCATTAACATCCATACTAGCAAGTGGCGAAGTATTAGATACGCATCCTATCTCGATTGCTCAAGCAAAAGAATTTGCCACTAAAGATAATCAATATGGACAAATATTAACGCAGATACTGGCTACCAGTATTGATAAAAGAGATAAAATATTAGCCAAGTTTCCTCGGCTGAATCGATTTTTAACCGGTTATGACCTTGAACATGCGGTTTCAGATGATTTGCAAACAGTTGATGTATCACGCTTAATTACAGGTTCAGAAGGTTCGCTAGCCATCGTTTGTGAGGCTAAATTAAACCTAACCCCTATCTCTAAAGCTAAAACACTGATTAATATTAAATACGATAGCTTTGATTCTGCATTGCGTCATTCACCTACATTAGTCAAAGCTAATGCGACTTCAGTAGAAACCATTGATTCCACCGTTTTAAATTTAGCAAAACAAGATATTATTTGGCATTCGGTTAGTGATTTAATCACTGATGTTAAAGACCAAGTCATGGACGGTATTAATATCGTTGAGTATAACGGCACTGATGTTGAATCGCTTGCTCTTCAAGTTGCAGATTTAACTGCTCAATTGGATAAAGATATTGCAAATCATACTGGTGTAATTGGTTATCAAGTTACCTCAGATCTTGGCAGTATTAATAAATTGTACGCAATGCGTAAAAAAGCAGTAGGATTATTGGGTAATACTAAAGGAAGCCAAAAACCCTTAGCGTTCGCCGAAGATACTGCGGTTCCTCCTGAAAATTTGGCTGATTATATTGTTGAATTTCGTCAGTTGCTCGATAGTTATCAATTACACTATGGCATGTTTGGTCATGTTGATGCGGGTGTCTTACATGTTCGTCCAGCACTCGATATGTGTGATCCTGAACAAGAAAAGCTCTTACGTGAAATATCTGACAAGGTCGTGGCGTTAACCGCTAAATATGGCGGATTAATGTGGGGTGAACATGGTAAAGGGTATCGCAGTGAATATAGCCCTGAGTTTTTTGGTGAAGAGTTGTTCATCGAACTTAGGAAGATAAAAACGGTATTTGACCCATTTAATAAAATGAACCCTGGTAAAATTTGTACACCAATTGATTCTAATGAAAAGTTAGTGTCTGTAGATGGTGTAAAAAGGGGCAGTTTTGATCGTACTATTCCAGTGAAGGTTAAGGACTCTTTTTCTTCAGTGATGGAATGTAATGGTAACGGTTTATGCTTCAATTATGATACTGACAGTCCGATGTGTCCATCAAGCAAGGTTACGCGTGACCGACGACATTCTCCGAAAGGCAGAGCTGGCCTGATGCGTGAGTGGTTGCGTTTATTAGAGCAAAAAGGCGTTGATGTTTTAGCCTTAGAGCAAAATATTAGCGGTTGGTCGGTAAAACAGTTACTAGATAAAGTCAAAAACCGATTTACGCGTCAAAATAGTCATGATTTTTCTCACGAAGTTATGGAAGCTATGTCGGGTTGTTTAGCATGTAAAGCTTGTGCCAGCCAGTGTCCTATTAAAGTGGATGTCCCTGATTTTAGGGCGCGATTTATTAACTTGTATCACAGTCGATATTTTAGACCATTAAAGGATCATCTTGTTGCTAATGTTGAAGTGTTAGCCCCAGTGATGGCGAAAACGCCAAAGCTGATGAATAAGGTTTTATCATCTAATTTATATGATAAATTTTCTAGAGCAACAATAGGGTATGTTAATACACCATTATTATCTGTACCTACCTTAGCAGAACAAGTCGATACATTAGGTTTTGAGCACTTTGATCTAGCTAAGTTTACCGCGATGGATGAAAAGCAACGGCAAGCGTATGTGTTTATTGTTCAAGACCCATTTACTTCATTTTACGATGCCAATGTTGTTGCTAATATGATGAAGTTCATCGCTAAAATCGGTTATAAACCAGTATTAGTGCCATTTAAGCCTAATGGAAAGCCACAGCATGTAAAAGGCTTTTTAAAACGATTTGCCAAAACTGCTGCTAGTACGAGTCAATTTTTAAATCAGTTAAGTCAATTGTCAATTCCAATGATAGGTTTAGATGCGTCTTTGGTGCTTTGTTACCGCGATGAATACAAACAAATCTTACAAGAAAAACGCGGTGACTTTCAGGTGTTGCTTGCCCATGAATGGCTTATTCAGTTATCAGATCAGCAAAAACTAACAAGTGTCACGACAAACCTTGCCACTAAACAGTCTGATAGAATATGTTCTGAGTATAAACTCTTTGCTCATTGCACTGAAAAAACCGCATTAGCAGGGAGTGAAAAACAATGGCAACACATTTTTAATGCCTTTGGCTTATCTTTAACTAGTGTAAACGTAGGGTGTTGCGGAATGGCTGGTACTTATGGTCATGAACAGGTTAATTTAGCTAATTCTACCCAGTTATATCAAATGAGTTGGCAAGAAAAAGTCAGCCAGTTGGCACCAGAACAAATTCTGGTTACCGGTTATTCATGTCGTAGCCAAGTCAAACGATTAGGTAATGTTCAGACACGCCATCCAATTGAAGTGCTTTTACAAAGCCTAGAGTAACTTTTAAGGCGATTAGTTAACGCTACTATAGCGTTAACTAATCATTTATCTTAAGGACGCAGGGGACTTCTCTGTTTATTGTAACTTTGTATGACTGCACTATTAATTAATGTTAAAATAGCCCCGTTTACTTATATTGAATCGAAAATGTTTTGTTAAAAATTCTATTATTACTACTCTCTTTTATCTCTATTTCCTCACAATCTGCTCAATTTAAAGTGGTTTTTATCAATCCTGGTTTTGCTGATAACAATACTACAGGTGATTTTTGGTCGAATGTGACTCAATTTATGTCTGCAGCAGCCAATGATTTAGATATTGAACTTGTTACTTTTTATACTCAACGAGATCACATTTTTATGAATTCACTGGCTGAAAGCGTTATTAACGAACAGCCGGACTTTGCTATTTTAGTGAATGAGAAAGGTAAGGTTTTAGAACTGATCAAAGAGCTTACATCGGCAAATATTCCGGTGTTTTTTTTACTTAATCGATTAAGTCCGTCTGAATTATCCCTCTTGTCTGAATCACAAAAAAGCCTAATTAAAGGTAGTGTGGTTCCTGACAATGTACTTGTTGGTCAAAAGCTCATTGACGGGTTAGTGGAGCAATATTATATATCCCACCCCAAAAAAGATGATAAACAAAATATCAATTTATTAGCCTTACAAGGTGATTTTACTACGCCAGCGTCTATAGATAGAGAAAAGGGCTTATTAACCAGCCTTTCTCATTATGATAATGTCACGCTAATTGATAGTACGGTGGCTAATTGGTCTGAACAACAAGCTTATGAGAAAGTAAAAGGCATTATTAAGCGAGCGCCTATTGATATTATTTGGGCTGCTAATGATCCTATGGCTGTTGGTGCTAGAAGAGCAATAGCCGAATTAAACTTACCGTATCCAACAATTATTGGAGGGGTTAATTGGGATATTGTTGATCCGAAATCAGCTATAGATCTTTCTTTTGGTGGACATGTCACTCTTGGTGCTTATGCGTTAATTCTTTTAGATGATATTTTTAATCATGGATTAACTAGTGAGCAAGTGGAGCAAAAAATTGCCATTTTTGAGTCAAGTTTGTCTTCAAATTATCCTCGTTATATCCAATTCCTTTCTGAAAATAATTTTGAGCAATTTGATTTTTCACAGTTTAGCTATTCAGGTAATCGGCGGTTGACGTTTTCTATTAAGAATATGCTTAATACAGCACCCCATTAAAACCTAGCGTTGCGATACTAATTAACGTGATAAGCATATAAAAAAGCCAGAGATAATTCTCTGGCTTTTTCAATGAGAGGGCTTAATTACTTACCTTTGGCGATAATGCTTCTTGCCATTTCATCCGCAACAATACCTGTTGGTTTATCTTGCTGTTTAGCCATTTCAAACACATTCATTAGGGTGTTATAAATACGCTCAACAAGTTTTGTCGCTTCATCTGCTGAATATGGTTCAGGGTATATTTCTAAAGCAACGTTGATAATACCGCCAGCATTAATGACATAATCAGGGGCATATAATATGCCTTTGTCTTTTAATACTTGATCATGTCTAGACTCTGCAAGTTGGTTATTTGCACAACCGGCTATAATTGAGGCTTTAAGTTGTGGAATAGTGTTGTCATTGATAGAGGCACCTAAAGCACAAGGAGAGAAGACATCAACATCTTGGCTATAGATATCATCAAGTTCAACAGCCGTCGCATTAAATTCGATTACCGCTTTATCTACGGCTATTGGGTTGATGTCAGTTACAAAAAGTTCTGCACCAGCTTCATGTAACTGTCTACATAGATCGTAACCAACACTACCTAAACCTTGAACGGCGACTTTAATACCCGTTAAATCATCTTTACCTAGCTTAAATTTAACTGCAGCTTTTAGCCCTAAAAAGGTACCTAGAGCAGTAAACGGCGCTGGGTTACCACTTTTTCCGTCAAGACCGGCGACATAATCAGTTACTTGATTGACCGTTGCCATATCTTTAGTGGTGATATTTACATCTTCAGCAGTATAGTAACGGCCAGCAATATTATTAACCGCTTGACCAAACGCCTTAAATAATTCAGTTGATTTTAATGTTTTAGGGTCGCCAATAATAACGGCTTTACCACCACCAAGTTTAAGACCTGCCATGGCATTTTTATAAGTCATGCCACGCGACAATCTTAATACGTCTGTTAATGCAGCATCATCGCTTGCATAATCCCAAAAACGACATCCACCGGCAGATGGCCCAAGAGCTGTACTATGCACGGCGATAATTGCTTTTAAGCCGGTTTCTTTATCACTACAGAAAACAACTTGTTCATGATCATCAAAATCTACTAAATCAAAAAGAGACACTATTTTAACTCCATACGTAATTTGGCTGACTGTGTAAATTATACTTATTGGCAGTAGCGACGGTATTTATGGCGCGCAAGATAGCACTTAGAACCGTGAATTTCTAGCTTTGTTTATAATATTAGTGTCGCATTACTGTAAAGCTTTCAAGGCACTTTTATGGGGGATAATTAAAGAACTTTGGAAAAGGATAGGTGAGAGATTAATGGCTTAGATAAACTTTGGTATTTGCTATTGCGTCTAATGGGCAAACCATACGTTGTCGAGCCATACCCGCTTCCATAAAAACTGCACCGGCAGGGCTAAATTGATGCTTTCTAAAATATTGTACGGCGTCTAAGGGGCTATAAATGAATACTTCGTCGAGATTTAAATCTTTAGCTATTTCAAGTAAGGCTTTGATGATTAATTTGTCTATTTTATATTTTCTAAAATTTTGAATTACTGCAATACGACTAACTTCTCCTGTGGGGAGTATTCGTCCTGTGGCTATCGGTTCTTGGTTGCTACTGTCACAAACAAGAATATGCGTAGCATGTTGATCTCGACGATCAAATTCTATTTTTTTGGGAATTCGTTGCTCACAAACGAAAACTCTTTCGCGTACAATCTTCAAAAGTGGGGCCGCTTGTTCCCATTTCACTTTACTTACAGTAAATGACATCATAACTTTAACTCATTCTAAGCGTTAAAATTTAGCGAAATCTCTTAAAAGATTGATAATAAATAAATCACTTACTCCTCAAATGATTTTCGCTAAATAATAGTGCTGTTATAAATAACATGGCTTATACATATTTAATTACCTCTATTAGGATAAAATAGTGCCTATTTAAGGATAATTGAAATCGTAATAGCCAGTTTATTTATAATGTAATGAACTAAAGCTAAAAACACTTATATAACTAATCTATATACCAATATCCCTTATTTAAAACTTTAGTTAACAATTGGTTGTTTTTCAAACAAGAAACAAAGTTTTTTGCCTTATCCATAGTTAAAGGAGTATTACTCGCTAATTGTTTTCCTAATTCCATTGTACTTTCAGATAGTTGGAATGAATCGCCGTTAATAAATAAAATTGACTCTGGCTGGTCAACAATGAGTGATTTTATCCCTGATACAGGTACAAACTGGATGGTTTCATCAGTAGTAAAGCCTTTTACTTGTTCATCAGTAAAAGCCTCCATTGGTATCAATAACTCTAACGTGTGGTGACTTTGTGTTAAATGCCTACCAATAAACTCAGTGAAAAACACACCATTTTGTAATTGTGATTCCATAAATGATTTCAGATCAGCTATATCTTCACTTGCGAGTAACTCAGGAGTCGTTGTAACAGTGCGTGATGGATCGCCAAAACGCTCTTCACCTAAATTGTCATCAATGAGTCTGTCAGCAAATCCGGACCAAAGGTCTTGCTTACTTGGCGCTTGAAAGCCCACTGAAAAATTTAAAGAGTTTTCAATAGAAATACCATTGTGAGGATGGTTTGGTGGTATATAAAGTAAATCGCCAGCTTCAGTGATTTCGTCAATTATCGGCGTAAATTCTGATACCTGTTTAAGATCAGGGTGAGGGATTAAATCGGTTAAACTTTTATCAGGTGCACCAACTTGCCAGCGTCTTTTTCCTTCGCCTTGTAAAATAAAGACATCGTATTGATCTAAATGCGGGCCAACGCCACCATTAGGTGTAGAAAAACTCACCATAACATCATCAATTCGCCATCTTGGAATAAAAGTAAATAAGTTAATTAGTGCATCAGTGTCTTTCGACCAATTATTAACCGCTTGAACCAGCAAGGTCCAATTAGCTTCACCAAATTGTTCAAAATCTTCAAAAGGACCATGTGCTACTTGCCAATTCTTATCCTGATCTTGAGAAATAATACGAGACTCTATTTCTTGTTCCATTGCTAGACCAGCTAACTCGTTAGCGTCAATCGTTCCTTGAAAATGAGGAAGGGCTTGTTTAATTAATAATGGCTTTTTTTGCCAATATTCTTTAAGAAATGTTTCTGGCGTTAAATCGCCCCATTGAATTTGTTGCATTGTTTACTTTTTCCAATAAAAAAGGGAGCCTAGTGGTTCCCCTTATAATTATTTATTTTATTTGATATTTCTAGTCAAGTTCAGCAATAAAGGAAACTGCACGCCCAATATATGACGCAGGTGTTAACTTACAAAGCTCTGCTTTAACTGAATCAGGTAATTCTAAGGTCATGATAAATTCACGCATAGAGTCGCCATTAACACGTTTACCACGGGTTAGTTCTTTTAATTTCTCGTATGGCTTTTCAATACCATAACGACGCATCACCGTTTGTACTGGTTCTGCTAGTACTTCCCAGTTTTTATCAAGCTCAGCAAGAAGGGCGCCTTCATTAACTTCAAGTTTACTCATTCCTTTTAATGTGGCTTGATAAGCAATAAGAGAATGAGCAAAACCAACACCTAAGTTTCTTAATACGGTTGAGTCTGTTAAATCACGTTGCCAGCGAGATACGGGTAATTTTTGTGCTAAATGAGTGAATAGGGCATTAGCAATGCCTAAGTTACCTTCTGAGTTTTCAAAATCAATAGGGTTAACTTTATGAGGCATAGTTGAAGAGCCAATTTCACCCGCAATAGTTTTTTGTTTGAAGTGACCTAAAGCAATATAACCCCATACGTCACGATCAAAGTCGATAATAATCGTGTTTAAACGGGCAAGAGCATCAAATAATTCAGCAATATAGTCATGTGGTTCAATTTGGGTTGTAAATGCATTCCACGATAAACCTAAAGATGTAACAAATTCTTCAGAAAAGCCATGCCAATTTACTTCAGGATAAGCAGAGATGTGAGCGTTATAGTTACCAACAGCACCATTGATTTTGCCTAAAAACTCAATATTAGCAATTTGATCACGTTGACGTTTAATACGCACATAAACATTTGCAAATTCTTTACCCATTGTACTTGGTGAAGCCGGTTGACCATGAGTACGACACATCATTGGTAATGATTTATATTCATTTGCGAGTGTTTTCAACTCAGCAAGAATTTGATCAATCATAGGTAGTAGTACATTTTCGCGGCATTCTTTTAGCATTAAACCATGAGATAAGTTATTAATATCTTCAGATGTACAGGCAAAATGAATAAACTCAGTAATGGCATTAAGTTCGGCATTGTCTGCCACTTTTTCTTTCAAAAAGTACTCAACAGCTTTAACGTCGTGGTTAGTTGTTGCTTCAATTTTTTTGACACGTAACGCATCTTCTTCATTAAAATTAGCAACAATGTCATCTAATACTTGGTTTGCTTGAGCAGAAAATGCTGGTACTTCGCTAATTTCAGCTGTTGCTGCAAGTTTTTGTAACCATCTGACTTCAACAGTAACACGATATTTAATTAAGCCAAATTCACTAAAAATAGGGCGTAATGCGGTGACTTTACTGCCATAACGACCATCTACCGGTGATATTGCACTTAACGCTGAAAGTTCCATAGTAATTTCCTGAGTTAAAAAGTTATAAATTAAATTCGTTGTAGTAAATCTTGTGCGCATTTAACTATTTTGGCACGAGAGAATAATATATTGCGGCGCTTACCGCCGACTTGTCGCCAAAGTACCGCACTTCTAATACCGGCTAATAATAAGGCGCGTATTTTATGCTGATTACTTGATTGCTTAAGTATTTCAGGATTACCAGCCACTTGAATAGGCGTACCTAATGGGCTAATAATATCACTATAAATACTGGCTAAACTTGCCATTAAAGTGTCGCTATTTATATCATAATGCGCTAACTGGCGCTGACATTGCGAGATACGGTTACCAAGTTCTTGCAGTTGGCCTTTGTTTTTATGTAATTGTCTTTCTAGGCTTAACAAACTAACCACATAACGCGTAATTTCAGGATCTTTTTGCTTAGCACTATTTCCTAAATGTGAAACAAGTGTTTCTAAACCTACTTTGAGGTTTGCAGAGTCATTACCATACACTTCAAGCGTGTTTTCAGGAGACGTTACCATAATACTTTGTAATAGCATGGTAAGGTCTTCATCATTAATTTGACCATGACGTGATAAACGTTGCACGCAATATGAAACTTGACAAATTGCGGCTAAAGTTAAAGTTTGCTCATTAAGTGGTTGCATATAAAAATTTAAATTCCGTAAAGCGATTAACGTATAAGTGTATTAATTATGCCACCACCTAAACAGGTGTTGCCTTGATAAAAAACAACTGACTGGCCAGGTGTAACAGAACTTTGTGGTTGTTCAAACATTATTTGGTACTCGCCTTCAATTGCTGTTGGAGACACAGTACAAGGCACATCATCTTGACGATAGCGTGTTTTAACCGTGCAATTAAAAGGAGCAGTGATATCTTCGCGATTAACCAAATGAAGTTGATTAGCAATTAACCCTTTAGAAAATAGGCGAGGGTGATGCTTACCTTGGCCAACAATTAACACATTGCGTTCAAGATCTTTATCAACAACATACCAAGGTTCTTCGCCTGCATTGGCTAATCCACCAATATGTAAGCCTTTACGTTGTCCTAATGTATGATACATCAGGCCATCGTGCTTACCGACAACTTCACCTTCTGCTGATTCTATAACACCAGGTTGAGCGGGTAAAAATCGTTGTAAGAAATCTTTAAACTTACGCTCGCCGATAAAACAAATACCTGTGCTGTCTTTTTTATTAGCAGTAACTAAATCTGCTTTTTCAGCAATAGCGCGAACTTCTGGCTTTTCAATATGACCAACAGGAAACAAGGTTCTACCAACTTGCTGATCACTTAAAGTGTAAAGGAAGTAGCTTTGGTCTTTATTATTGTCTAAACCACGTAACATCGACCATTTACCATTAACAAATTCACGTTGTACATAATGACCAGTCGCAATGTAGTCAGCGCCTAAGTCTTCACAAGCAAACTCTAAAAAGGCTTTAAACTTAATTTCTTTATTACACATAATATCAGGATTAGGTGTACGACCCGCTTTGTATTCAGCTAAAAAGTATTCGAAAACATTATCCCAATACTCAGTGGCAAAATTAATGGTATGAAGTTTTATGCCAAGCTTGTCGCAAACTTGTTGAGCGTCTTTTAAGTCTTCAGCGGCTGAGCAATATTCATCATTATCATCTTCTTCCCAATTTTTCATAAACAAGCCTTCAACCTGATAGCCTTGTTCAAGTAACAAATAAGCGGAAACGGAAGAATCAACACCACCAGACATACCAACGATAACTTTTGTTTCGCTAGGTGCTTTGGTAGCAGAAGGTTGGGTACTGTTTAAATTTATTGCTGACATTACAAACGTTTTTGTCTTAGGAAAATGGCGCGAAATTATAACATGCTAGCTTTTGCTGGCATAGGCTAAAGATTCGATTTTATCAAGGAAAGGTTGATTTTGTTGCCTTTTAAATAGTCTTCTATGCATTCAAGTACCATTGGACTCCTTAATTGTTCAGCTTTTGCGTGAATTTCATCTAAAGTAAACCAGTGGGTAGCAATTATGTCATCATCTTGCGGCTGACTATTTAGGTAGGTTGAAAATTGTTCGTTATCGAGTTCAACCACAAAACAGAACCTTAAAAAATAAAGTGATAATTCAGGACGATGAAAATAATAAATGCCACTACAGTATTGAGGTTCTAAGTGTAAGCCGGTTTCTTCTAACACTTCACGCTTACAAGCATCTATGAGGTTTTCATTAGCTTCAAGGTGACCAGCGGGTTGATTATACACGGTTTTACCCTGCTCAAATTCTTCAACCAATAGAAACTTATTGTTACAGCAAATAACCGCTGCAACCGTAGCGTTTGGCTTAAATTGATCCTGACCGTGTTTATTATTTGTTACTACAGCGTCTTCAAGCATTGTTTTATCCTTGGCCGTTAACTATTTCTCGGTATTCACCATTGGCGATATTATCAATGGTGTACTTACCTATGCTATAGCGAATTAACCTGAGGGTTGGAAAGCCAATGTTCGCTGTCATTCGTCTGACTTGCCTGTTTTTTCCTTCAGTTATGCTAATACTTAACCAGGTTGTTGGAATTGCAGCGCGTTCTCTGATGGGAGGAATTCTCTCCCAAACGTTAGGAGCATTCATAATGACAACTTTTGCGGGTAAAGTTAAACCGTCTTTTAATTCTACGCCTTGACGGAGTTTGTTTAAGTCTTCATCTGTTGGCGCACCTTCAACTTGTACCCAATAGGTTTTAGCTGTTTTATGTTTGGGATCTGCCAGTTTATGCTGTAATTTGCCATCATTAGTGAGTAATAACAGGCCTTCACTATCTCGGTCGAGTCGACCGGCTGCATAGACCTCTTTAATAGGGATGTAATCTTTCAATGTTTTTCGGTTACTATCATCCGTAAATTGGCTCAATACGTCGAAAGGTTTATTAAATAGTACAAGCTTTTGAATCTTGTTAACTGGTCGTACCTTTTGGGGCTGTTTCGCTGAACTACCTGAATTATAGCGTGTTCGTTTAATTACCACGTTCTATTACCTTAAAATATTAATACTTGTTTCGCTCTGCCTATTTTAATGCGCACCGATTTCCGATAATATGCGCGCGCAAAATAATTTTTACGACAAAGTGAATTTCAACTTACATTTAGTGAATTTTTATTCATTTTGCCCCCGGTTCGCCTAATATTAGCAGGAAACGAAATGACTACAGAATCGTCTAAAATCATTTATACCATTACCGATGAAGCGCCAGCACTGGCAACTCATTCATTATTACCTATCATTCAAGCATTTACTGCATCTTCAGGTATCGATGTAGATACACGTGATATTTCTTTAGCGGGTCGTATTATAGCTAATTTTCCAAAGTATTTAACTGAGGAACAACGAATTGGTGATGCATTAGCAGAATTAGGTGATTTAGCAAAAACACCTGAAGCTAATATCATAAAGCTTCCGAATATATCAGCATCAATTCCTCAGTTACAAGCAACAATTAAAGAACTTCAAGCGAAAGGGTATAATTTACCCGATTACCCAGAAGAACCACAAAACGAAGCGGAAGAGTCAATAAAATTAACTTACGCAAAAGTATTAGGTTCTGCTGTAAACCCTGTTTTACGTGAAGGTAACTCTGATCGTCGCGCTCCAGCTTCAGTTAAACAATATGCACGTAATAACCCTCATTCAATGGGTGCTTGGTCTAAAGAATCAAAATCACATGTTGCTCATATGGATTCAGGTGATTTCTACGGTAGTGAAACTTCAGTAACGGTTGATGGCGACACAAGTGTTAAAATTGAATTTGTTAATGAAAATGGCGACATTAAAGTATTAAAAGAAAATTTAAACTTATTAGATAAAGAAGTGATTGATGGTTCAGTAATGAGCAAATCAGCACTTGTTGACTTCTATGAGAAAGAAATAGAGAAAGCAAAAGAAGAAGACGTTTTATTATCGTTGCATTTGAAAGCAACAATGATGAAAGTATCTGACCCTGTAATGTTTGGACATGCTGTTAAAGTGTTTTACAAAGACGTTTTTGAAAAGCATGCAGCCACTTTTGAACAACTAGGTGTTGATGTAAATAATGGTCTTGGTGATGTTTACGCGAAAATCGGCCGTTTATCTGCAGAGAAAAAAGCTGAAATAGAAGCTGATATTCAAGCGGTTTATGCAAGTCGTCCTGAAATAGCTATGGTTGACTCTGACAAAGGTATTACAAACTTACATGTGCCAAGCGATGTAATTATTGATGCATCAATGCCAGCTGCTTTAAGAGCGTCTGGTCAAATGTGGGGGCCTGACGGCAAACAAAAAGATACCAAATTTATGATTCCAGATCGTAACTACGCAGGTGTATTTTCTGCTGTTGTTGATTTTTGTCGTGAAAACGGTGCTTTCGACCCAAGAACGATGGGTTCAGTACCTAACGTTGGCTTAATGGCACAAAAAGCCGAAGAGTATGGTTCACATGATAAAACATTCATCATGTCTGCAAATGGTACTGTTCGAGTAGTTGACGCTAATGGCAACATCTTATTGTCTCATGATGTTAAAGACGGTGATATCTGGAGAATGTGTCAAGCAAAAGACGCTCCAATTCAAGATTGGGTTAAATTAGCGGTAACTCGTGCACGTGCAACGAATAACCCAGCTATCTTTTGGTTAGATGAAAATCGTGGTCATGATGCTCAGATGATTAAAAAGGTGAAGACTTATTTAGCCGATCATGACACCACAGGTTTAGACATTCAAATTTTAGAACCTGTACAAGCGTGTTTATATACTCTTGATCGTTGTGCAAAAGGGCTTGATACTATTTCTGTTACCGGTAATGTTTTACGTGATTACTTAACTGATTTATTTCCTATCCTTGAGTTAGGCACAAGTGCGAAAATGCTTTCAATTGTTCCACTAATGAGTGGCGGTGGTTTATTTGAAACCGGCGCTGGTGGTTCTGCGCCAAAACATGTTCAACAATTTTTGAAAGAAAATCATCTTCGTTGGGATTCTTTAGGTGAATTTTTAGCGCTTGCAGCCTCATTAGAGCACGTAGCGGTAAATACAGGTAATACTAAAGCTCAAGTGTTAGCTGATACTTTAGATGCGGCAACAGGTAAGTTTTTAGATAATAATAAATCACCGTCACGTAAAGTGGGTGAACTTGATAACCGTGGTAGCCACTTCTATTTAGCTATGTATTGGGCTCAAGCTCTAGCTGAACAAACAGCAGACGAAGAGCTTAAAACTGCATTTACTGCAGTAGCACAAGCATTAACTAAACAGGAAGCTAAAATTGTTAATGAATTAAATGGTGCACAAGGTCCAGCAGTAGATATGGGTGGGTATTATTTCCCTAACCATGACTTGGCTGCTAAGGCTATGCGTCCAAGTGAAACATTAAATACTATTATAACAAATTTATTATAGTGTTAATGAAGTAACATCGAAAAGGGTTAAGTAGATTGTACTTAACCCTTTTTTTATGGATAGCTGATTGTTTTATATTCACTTTAGCGAAAGTTAGTGATTTTTTAGCCATTCAGGTGAAAAAATTGAATAAAACAACAATTATTACTTTACAAATAAGGCACTACTCTTTAATATTCGCAGCGATTCGACAATGTTGAATCAATTGGTGAGATGGCTGAGTGGTCGAAAGCACCGGTCTTGAAAACCGGCAAGGGTTTGTAGCCCTTCTAGAGTTCAAATCTCTATCTCACCGCCATATTTAGAAAAGCCGCTACTTGTTAGCGGCTTTTTGCTTTTTAACGTTTAATAAATAAAGGATTAGGGTTTGTAGCGTTAAACCTTCGAGTAGAGTTCAAACCTTTATCTCATTACTATATTTAGAAAAGCCGCTACTTGTTAGCGGCTTTTTGCTTTTTAACGTTTAATAATTAAAGGATTAGGGTTTGTAGCGCTAAACCTTCAAGTAGAGTTCAAATTTTTATCTCACCGCCATATTTAGAAAAGCCGCTACTTGTTAGCGGCTTTTTGCTTTTTAATGTTTAATAAATAAAGGAATAGGGTTTGTAGCGTTAAACCTCCGAGAAGTGAAAGGTCTCCATCTAAGGGATAGTTATACCCTCATAGTGTTTATTATTTTTTCTAAGTGTCTATTCCACGATTTCACTAGCTCTAGAAGCTAATTCTTTAGCGGTTCTACGAGCAACAGTCATTAACAAAATACGATCAGGTGATAACAACACTTACAACAAGTTTTGCAGTCTATGAGCCAGGGGCTTCGTTTTCCCCTTTCCCGCACCAGCGATAATAAGCAAAGGCGATAAATCTTGGTTCTCTTTTGCGGGAACGCCAAAGTTCACTACTTCTTGTTGTAGTTGATTAAGCTGTAATGTATCAAACATAGTATTTCGTCCAAACTAAACTATTGAGCTAATGTATATAACAACAAATCACCAGTACTGTAAATAAATACAGGTATAATGAGTTTTGTCAAAAATGACCACTTTTTGGTCCTACTAAATATTTTTTAAAAACTCGCTTTGTTTTTTATGAATTTGTAAGTGATTAATTTTTAGTAGAAATTTTTTTCCAAATAATATTTAATAGGGTACAAGTAATTCTCGCTAAAAGAATTCTCACTTTGTTTACGGAGAAGCAATGAAAACTCAACCAAACAATGGATGTTTTATCTATTTAAATCAATTATCTAGCTTACCTATAAAGTCAGTACTTCAAAAGAGTGTCTGGGACTTTATACTAAATGCTCGATAATAAGCGTTATATGCTATGAAATATTTTGCACCGTTTGTATTATTACTAATGATTTTAGGCTGCTCTAGGGAAGTTAAAGAAGCGGATAGGATCACTTATTGGAAAAATGATTTTTCTACAACAGTACAACTTGGTTCTTCCTATGAAGAAATAAAGAGTTGGTCATTATCACATCAAATCCCTTTCGAGGTGACTTCAAATGAAAATGAATACACTCTTGTCTTAGAAGTAAAAAAAGAAAATAGTATTGTATGTGTTGATTGGACTTATATTTTATCATTCCAATTAAATGCTAAAAATGAGCTTGTAAAATACGATATAAATAGACATGGTAGGTGTCTGTAAATCGCATATAACAACACGCCCTGAGGTGGACAACTAGTAAAATTTAACTATTTATTGCAAATTTTAATAGTGGCGAACCTCTCCGTTTTAGCGCTTCTAAATATTTTGACTCATCGTAAGGTGTGCTGGTTTTCCAACACTTAAATAATATTCTTATCCACTTAAAAGCGAGTGCTCTGATAATGATATTATGTGATTTTCCTTTATGTTTTTGTTGTTCATAATAAGCTTTAGCCCAAAATGAATATCGTGTTGAAAACCCAGCCCACTCCACAAAAGTTTGTCTTAAAAAAGTAGGACAACTGTATCGCCAATGCGTCCACATTTTCTTACCGCTTCGTTCAATCACTGGTGCAATACCTGCGTACTTTTGCAGTTCTGATGCGTCATTATAACGGTCTCTATTACTCCCAAAAGCGACCAATAAACGTGGGGCAAGTTGTGGTCCTGCACCTGGAAAACTATCAAATATCACTTTATCATCTTGTGCTTTATAGGCTTTTTTTATTGCTTTATCTAGCGTTTCAATGCCTTTTAGTAATACTTTGAATTGTGTGATGAGTACTTCGACTAAACATTTGTTTGGTTCTATTACGCCGATGTCTTCGGTTAACGGCATCGCGTTTTTTATACTTACAATACGTGCGTCATTCACTTGGGCATAATGGGAGTTGTGGCTGTTAAAAAAGTCGATGAGCGTTTGTTTTCTTGCTTTTTTAACATGAGCAAGAGAAGGCCATCTACTGATAAAGTCACAGAAGATAATAGTGTCTTTTTCTGTAAACCATTCAAGGGCTTGTGGGTAGTAATTCTTTAATGTGGCGGTAATTTTATTAGATAAGTTAACGCTGTCTTGCACCAAGCTTCGTCGATATTCAACCAACTGAGAGAGTGAACGCATCGCCGGTGATTCGGGTTCAATGGTGTTTAGTTTTTCCATATGTAAGGTCAAAATTTCAACTTGTATTAGTGCATCAGATGGATCATCTTTAGCCCCACTCGGGGTAAAGGCTTTACGATATTTAGCAACGGTAGAAGGGTTGATAGTAAACAAAATAAGATGGTCATATTTTGATAACGCATAAATGAGAGGGCCTTTTTTTAGCTCACAAGCGACAGCAATTTTTTTGTTTGGGTAACGCTGTTTAAGACTCATTGCCCATTCGTGAAGCGCTTCGGGTTTACTTTTTATAATACTGTAATGGTATTTTTTTGTGTGGTTGGGGTGTTCACAAATATCATGTTTTTTATCTGCCCAATCGATACCGATTAAAGCAGCGAAATTATCAACGTTATAGACTTTCATTTTTGAGCTCCGGCTAGTAAAGTGACAGGTGGAATATGCTTAAATCTCGTTTCTCGCAGGTCTTATAGATAGTCGTGGTTGGCGATCCCTGAGTATGCGTTTTGAAATGAGTTGCTCTGTTGGTTCGAACGTCTTGTTAGAAACATTGGATGTTTGCCATTCAATATTCGTAACCAACAGGAGCATGTTCCACTTAATATAATAATAAGTTACTTTATGAGATTAAGTGGCTTGGTCGAACTATAAGCAATTCAACAAGGACAAAAAACAGTTGGCTTTTTGTTCACTACGTTCACTTATTTTAGCCAACTACTTTTTGCCTGTTAATTGGGCGTTAGCCAACATTAAGGATAGTCTGTGCATTATAATAATATGGTCGCTATATTTGTTGATATTATTGGATACAAAAATACGACTGATTTTGATCAAAAGTATGAACTTCACAGGCTTTTTCATGAGGAAGTAGCCATCCATGAGGAGCGTCAATTAGACATCCCACATGTGATTTATGACAGGAAAGTTTTTGGTTTTTCTGATTGTGCATTCTTTTTCTTTTACTACAAAGATGGTATCGAAGAGTCAAGGAAAGACAATACTCAACTTTCATATATTGCAGCCTATAATGTGTCTTTAACCATTTTAAGGCTCATGGAAAAAGGTTACTTAGCAAGAGGAGGGTTAACGTTTGGTGAAGTGTTTATTGATGACTTAGGCTTCTTTGGCCCTGCTGTTGAGCGTGCTCATGAAATTGAGTCAAAAGAAGCGTTTTTTCCTAGATTGCAATTTGATCATGATATAGGAAAAAAGATTTATGAGTGGGAACACGACTTATCTAATAAAGATCCTGCATTACTTGATATGTACACAGATGTCCCATATGTATCAGAGCAAGAAGATAGCTCATACTTTGTTAATCCTTTTAATGTACTTCAAAAAAGTTCTGAGCTAACCGTAGGCTCAGCAGAAACAATAACTCTTGATTCTGTAAAGCGGTCAGTATTAGAAAGAGCTGATAAAGACCTCATTGAATACGCTAATAACGAAAAAATCACAAAGAAACTGGAATGGATTAAAAAGTACACGCTTAGTAAACCATTTCTATTAAAGGAAAGTATTTCACCGTATTCGTTTAGCTTTATGAAGGCGCCAAATAATGTAGGCTAACAAGCTGTTAAACAAGGACAAAAAACAGTTGGTTTTACTCCTTCGTCGCTAATTTTAACCAACTATTTTTTGCCTGTTAACAGGGCGTTAGCTTACTATGAAACTATTGAGCATTATTCTAATATTTTTTACATCGCATGCTTATTCCTGTACTGGTACAGGAGAGCTTGAGACAAGATCTGACAATTATATTTTCAGCCAACAGTTATCTAAGGCTGATTCCATTGTTGTTGCTGAATTAGTGAGAGTATACGATTATCCCGATATTTATGGTCTGGACATGTCAAAAAATGACGGGGTTGTATTTAAAGGCACAGAAGTTATAAAGGGGAACTTCCCTAGCTATATCGATGGTCAATTGCAGTTATCTACTTACTGTATGCAGCGGAGAATTCACCCAGCACATAAGCAAGTTGGTCCAGCTAATTGGTCAACAAATTATGAAATAGGAAAAGAATACATTCTAATCACATCAGTATCAAAATCTCGAGATGACTTTAATATTGAGCATGGACTTATTTTAAAAGATGGATTGTTTGTTCTTGCTGAGTTAAAAAGTAAGCTAACAACACGCCCTGAGGTGGACAACTAGTAAAATTTAACTATTTATTGCAAATTTTAATAGTGGCGAACCTCTCCGTTTTAGCGCTTCTAAATATTTTGACTCATCGTAAGGTGTGCTGGTTTTCCAACACTTAAATAATATTCTTATCCACTTAAAAGCGAGTGCTCTGATAATGATATTATGTGATTTTCCTTTATGTTTTTGTTGCTCATAATAAGCTTTAGCCCAAAATGAATATCGTGTTGAAAACCCAGCCCACTCCACAAAAGTTTGTCTTAAAAAAGTAGGACAACTGTATCGCCAATGCGTCCACATTTTCTTACCGCTTCGTTCAATCACTGGTGCAATACCTGCGTACTTTTGCAGTTCTGATGCGTCATTATAACGGTCTCTATTACTCCCAAAAGCGACCAATAAACGTGGGGCAAGTGTGGTCCTGCACCTGGAAAACTATCAAATATCACTTTATCATCTTGTGCTTTATAGGCTTTTTTTATTGCTTTATCTAGCGTTTCAATGCCTTTTAGTAATACTTTGAATTGTGTGATGAGTACTTCGACTAAACATTTGTTTGGTTCTATTACGCCGATGTCTTCGGTTAACGGCATCGCGTTTTTTATACTTACAATACGTGCGTCATTCACTTGGGCATAATGGGAGTTGTGGCTGTTAAAAAAGTCGATGAGTGTTTGTTTTCTTGCTTTTTTAACATGAGCAAGTGAAGGCCATCTACTGATAAAATCACAGAAGATAATAGTGTCTTTTTCTGTAAACCATTCAAGGGCTTGTGGGTAGTAATTCTTTAATGTGGCGGTAATTTTATTAGATAAGTTAACGCTGTCTTGCACCAAGCTTCGTCGATATTCAACCAACTGTGAGAGTGAACGCATCGCCGGTGATTCGGGTTCAATGGTGTTTAGTTTTTCCATATGTAAGGTTAAAATTTCAACTTGTATTAGTGCATCAGATGGATCATCTTTAGCCCCACTCGGGGTAAAGGCTTTACGATATTTAGCAACGGTAGAAGGGTTGATAGTAAACAAAATAAGATGGTCATATTTTGATAATGCATAAATGAGAGGGCCTTTTTTTAGCTCACAAGCGACAGCAATTTTTTTGTTTGGGTAACGCTGTTTAAGACTCATTGCCCATTCGTGAAGCGCTTCGGGTTTACTTTTTATAATACTGTAATGGTATTTTTTTGTGTGGTTGGGGTGTTCACAAATATCATGTTTTTTATCTGCCCAATCGATACCGATTAAAGCAGCGAAATTATCAACGTTATAGACTTTCATTTTTGAGCTCCTGCTAGTAAAGTGACAGGTGGAATATGCTTAAATCTCGTTTCTCGCAGGTCTTATAGATAGTCGTGGTTGGCGATCCCTGAGTATGCGTTTTGAAATGAGTTGCTCTGTTGGTTCGAACGTCTTGTTAGAAACATTGGATGTTTGCCATTCAATATTCGTAACCAACAGGAGCATGTTCCACTTAATATAATAATAAGTTACTTTATGAGATTAAGTGGCTTGGTCGAACTATAAGCTGTTAAACAAGGACAATGTAGTTCCCCCGTTTTAGTGGACACCTCCTCATCACATTGAGGAGGCTAAAATGCCTAAGTATACCCAACCTAGAAAAACATGGTTTTACCCAGTTAGTTTCAAAATTAAAGCCGTCGAGTTAAGCTTAAGAGACGATGTGTTATCAAAGGATATTGCTCAGGCGCTCGATATACATCCGTTAATGCTGTCGCGTTGGCGTAAAGAATATCGAGAAGGTAAGTTTTCAATCAAACCGCGCTATAACAGCAATAGTGAACTTATGGCTAATATCCCAAATAAAAAAGAACTTAATAAAATCAAGCAGCTGGAAAAAGAAAATGAACGTTTAAAGCTGGAGAATGATTTACTAAAAAAGTGGCAACGGTATCTAGCGGAAGTCCATCAGAGCAATTTGGATTCATCCAAAAGGTCGGACAAGCCTTAGGTGTCAAATACCTTTGTGAATGGCTTAATGTTTCTCGTAGTGGCTATTATGCGTGGCTGGAGCGTCCTATATCAGCTAAAGCGCTTTCTGATGTAGTGCTGTTGCGACACATAAAAAAACGTGTTGTTTCATACTAACCGTGGTGCAGAATATCAGGCCCATAATGTGCAACATTATTTAAAAAGTCATAGTAAGCTAAAAGGTTGTTTAAACTATTTTTACAATAGACAACAATTGCATTTAAGTTTGGGATATCAAACACCTGCTGAGTATGAATTAGCAGTAAATTAAAAAGTGGAGGGTGTCCATTTTATCGGGGGAAGATCACTTAATTTCCGTGACACTTTGCCATTGCTTCGCAATTATATGGCAAAAGGCTTCACTACAATGATGCCTGTGACAAAGGCGTTAGCATTTAAGTCCTGAATTGATGTAATATTTTGAATAATTATTTACAAATACCGAGTAAGAATGAAGTTAAAAGTACACATATTTATATTATCACACGCATTACTAGCTTTGTTGGCTATGTTACTTTATGCACAAACAACAACACTCTCTATTACAGTTATTGTTATTCACCCTCTTGTGGTTTGCGCTATATATACAACCTTACTTTATTGTATACCCCGTAAATTTCGTATTTTGTCTGTTAGCATTTTAACGACTTTATTGATCCTACTTTACCTTAGCAACATTGTTGCTGCGCATTATTGGAATGGCGTTATAACTTGGTCATTTTTGAGGAGTAATTTATCTGTAATAATCGCTGAACTACAGAAGTTTCCTATATATGTATTTCTTATTTTTTTTGGGGGGGTAATGCTGTTGGTTAAAATTTACAGAAAATCATTATCCTTTCAGGAAAACTTTAGGCAGCATTTCGGAGTATTACTTCTTACACCTATACTTGTTAGTGCATTTTATTACTCAATATATGAAATGCAAGAAGACATGTCTGCAACTTTACAAGGGGAGCCTTTATTTGAATTTTTAAATGTAAAACAGAGGGGGGCGACTACAGAACAAAATATAATTATACCTAAATTAACTTTAGAGCAAACTGCTAAGCTAGGAGTAAAAAAGCAACCAAATATAATATTAATACATGGGGATGCATTGCGAGCTGATCGATTAGGGGCTTATGGAAACCCGCGAAAAACAACCCCCTTTATTGATAATTTGATTTATACAAGTGCTGCGTTAAAGATATCAAACGGTCTTTCAAATTGTAGTGAAACTATCTGTGGGGTTGCATCAGTAACTGCTTCTAACTTTTCATATGTGGGTAATGTGGAAAATATTTTCACTACTTTAAGAGAAAATGGATATGTCAATAATTTTATAGGTACTGGAGATCTGTATCATGGTGGGTTGGATAAGTATTTAAGTCCAATTACTGACAATTTTATTCGAGCTGACCTTAACGATGGATATTATAAGCATGACGATAAGTTTGTTCTTGATACATTGGAATTATACCCACGCTCATCAGAGCGACCACAACTATTTTATCTTAGAATGATGTCGTCACATCAATTAGGTTCTCATCAACAAAAATATAAGCAATATCAGCCTTTACCTAATAGTTTATTCTCTATGCCTTTATTGGGAGGAAATTCTTTCAAGACCCAGGTAAATGCTCATGATAATTTTGCGATTCAATTTGATGCGTATGTGAATAATATTTTTTCTATAATGAGTGAAAAGGGCTACCTTGATAATGCAATAGTAGTAATTTTTGGGGATCATGGAGATGCAATGGGAGAGCGTGGATATAATGGTCATTATCAGAACCTCTACCAAGAGGAAATTAAAGTGCCTATTGTAATATGGACCAGTAATAATATTGATATTGGGATAAAAAATATTGCATTCGCTACATTAATGGATATACCTGCGACACTATTACATTACTTGGATATACCTATACCAAAAAATTTTTTAGGATCGCCATTACAAATAGAACAAAGAGAAAAAATAGCATACCTTGATAGTAAAAGGGATACAGTGGGGCTGTTATATCAGCGAGCAGGTCATCTATATAAGTTGCTTTTATCTAAAAATGAGCAGAATGATTCACACTTATTTGAACTCACCTCAGACCCTAAGGAACACATAGACATATATGAGCAGGATAAGGAATTTACAGCGAGGCTTATTAACACGTACAATAAATTTACAGGCAGAAAGTTCAGTAATTAGCAGAGAATAATTAAACGTGAATGTGGCAATGCTAACAATGAATTCAAAAGGACAGTGTAGCTCCCCCGTTTTAGCAAACAATTTTTAGCCCACTATTTGGGCATTATATTGCCAAAATATCATCTGTCGACCAATTGTCGGGGTAAAGTCGTGGCCGACAACGCTATATAATTGCGATAGTTTCCTTGCAGAGGATAAGGAGAGAATATGATTGTTAAAAAATTAAGAGATAGAAATGGCTGGACTCAGGAACAATTAGCTGAATGTTGTGGCTTAAATGTAAGAACTATTCAGCGTGTTGAGAGTGGGAAAAAAGCTAGTCTCGAAACACTGCAAAGCCTTGCCTCTGTATTTGAAGTAGATATTTCAAAATTAACAGAGGAAATTACTGTGATAGATAAAAAATCGGAAAATTGGAAAGTTTTACCTTGGTGGTTTAGAGCTAACATGTTCGGAATTTATAAAAAGCGAACCGTTGTTTGGTTCGAGTTAGTTATGCTGTTAACTGGTTTTGTATATTGGATTTTTTTACAGGATCCATCAGTGGCAGCAATTATGTTTCTAGGAGCATATATTACAGGCTGGATTGTTAGATATGGTGATAAGAACCAGGTTTGGTAGGGCAATATAACAACACGCCCTGAGGTTCACCGCTATTAAAGTTTAGCTATTTATTGCAAATTTTAATTGTGGTGAACCTCTTCGTTTTAGCGCTTCTAAAGATTTCACTCATCATAATGTGTGCTATTTTTTGGCTATTAATGTTGCGGTTGCTTCGGTTTCTGTTGTCATTAAAAGCTTTCTGATAATATCGCCATTGGTGGTAATCTAGCGCGAGTATTTAAATCAATATTACAATGCCATCTTTAAATAAGGATAATAACTAGATGAAAATAAAGGCTTTTGCAGCAATACTTGCAGCACTTTTTACTGCTCACGTACAAGCTGATACGGTGGGTTTATATATTGGTGGCCAAATTTGGCAAAGTGAAGTAAGTGATGCTTTGGATGAACAAGATACGTTAAATGGCTTTAATTTAAAAAAAGAGCAGCAAAGTCAGTATTTTGTTGCTATTGAACACCCTTATCCTTTACTCCCTAATGTGCGTATTTCAAGTAGCACGCTTGATTCCTCGGGTAAATCCAATTCAACAGAAGAGATTAACTTCACTGATCCTGCCTCTCAAATTTTGCATACTTCTGTTATTGATACCATTGTTGATGCCAATGTTAACGTTAGTTATGTTGATTACACTTTGTATTACGAATTATTTGATAACGGCTTATTTTCATTTGATTTAGGTTTAACCGCTAGAGATTTTAATGGTGCTATTACTGTTATAGAGAAAACCACAACGTTTAACACTTGGAGTGATATATTCGGTACGCCTTATAGCTATACAAGCAACGATGATTCAACGGCTAAAATAGAAACCAATGATATTGAGCCTATGCTGTATCTGGCCAGTTCCTTTAGCTTACCGTTAAGTAACTTAAGTGCATTTGTTCAAGGTGATTTTTTATTAAAAGGTGACCAGTCCATTTATGACTATCAAGTTGGCTTAAGTTACGATTTAGTTGATAACAAGATGATAGATTTTAATCTGATCTTAGGATACAGGGTTGAGCATATGACATTTGAAGAAACAGATAATTTATATACGGAAGTTGAGTATAAAGGTGCTTTTGCAGGCGTAATTGCACACTTTTAAAGGCTCTTTTTTATTTAAAAACTTGCTAACGCCAATTGCCACCTTGGTTTTGTTTTATTAACTACCAGCTATACTTTATGCCAAGTTCAAAACAACCTTAATAAAAAATAATTAAAGACAGGAATGTAACCATGAAAGCAATTGGCTATACACAATCACTGCCTATTAGTGACCCATCATCATTAATTGATATCGAACTGCCACGACCTACTGTATCAGGGTTTGATTTATTAGTGAGCGTTAAATCGATAGCGGTTAACCCGGTTGATTGCAAAATTCGACAAAATGTTGCCCCTGAAGGGGATGAATATAAAATTTTAGGCTGGGATGCCGTAGGTGAAGTTATCGCCATAGGCGAATTAGTTACGCATTTTAAACCCGGTGATAATGTTTTCTATGCTGGTGATTTACACCGTCAGGGGAGTAACGCTGAATTTCAATTAGTTGATGAACGTATTGTAGGTTATAAACCTAAAAGCTTGTCAAATAGTGAAGCGGTGGCATTACCATTAACGGCTATTACTGCATGGGAGCTATTGTTTGAACGTTTAGCGATTAAACAACAACATCCAGACAGTAATGAAAGGTCAAATGAGGTTATTTTAATTATCGGTGCAGCAGGGGGGGTTGGTTCTATTTTAGTGCAATTAGCCCGTGTATTAACAGGGGCTACGGTTGTTGCTACCGCTTCTCGCGAAAGTTCTTCCCAGTGGGTAAAAAAATTAGGTGCTGACTATGTTATTGATCACTCAAAGCCTTTGGTTGAGCAAGTGGAAGCATTAAATATTGGAAAAGTCACTCATGTTGCTAGTTTAACCCACACAGATTCTTACATAGATAGCTATATAGAACTGTTAGTACCAATGGGTAAAATTGCATTAATTGATGATCCTCAACCTCTTGATATTCGTAAGTTTAAGCCTAAAAGTTTATCACTGCACTGGGAGTTTATGTTTACCCGTTCAATGTTTAATTCAGACGATATGATTGAACAACATTACATATTGAACAAAGTCAGTAATTTGATTGACCAAGGTTATATTCAAACGACGGTAGGTAAACATTTAGGAGTAATTAACGCAGCAAATTTAAGGGCTGCCCATCAAGAAATTGAATCAGGTAAATCAATAGGAAAAATTGTTTTAGAAGGGTTTTAAGTTTAAATTCCACCATTTAACTTTATAAAAGCCTATGGAACTACCACTATGTAATTAGCTGTCGTCGCAAATGTCATCGCCAATAGTGCCAACGTTGAGTTAGTTAAAACTGTTTATCACATGAAGTAAAAAACCGCTATTTTTAGCGGTTTTTTGTTTTATTTTATACTGAAGTATTCGTAATTCACCTACATTTGTTAAGTGGTTCAAGTAGGCTTGTTTCACTTTAGGTTTTTACTTTTTAACCCAAGCTCCTGCTGAATTTTGAATATAGTGACCCGGTTGGGTTTTCGCTATTGCTTTTGCACCAGCTAGCGCTGTTACTTGTTGCATAGTAATTTTATTTTTACGCGCTAAGTTGATATAAATACTTTTACGTTTTTGATTAATACTGTCGGCTAAGCTTCTTGCTTCAGGACTATCAACAACAACGCCTAAGTAACCGTTTGGCATTTCTCCAACTAGTCCTTTCTGTTTAGCATCATCTAGCGATATTGCCCAAGCGGAAAAGGCGAGTGTACATGCTAAAAATGCATATGATAATTTTTTAAAAAAGCTATTTATTAATTTTTTCATGTGATATCCCTAAAATACGTCGCTATCTTCACTAAATATATTATCTAGTTCTTTATCTACTTTTATCTTAATTTCATGATCTATTTTTAAATTTAAATTAATGGTGATTGGTTCTTTAGCACTAACTTCAATTTTGTGGGTGCAGCCCGTAAAAATAAAAATAGCTAACACTAGGGTTAGTATTTTATACATAAGTACTCCTTAATGTGTTTGTAAACCTTTGATAATATTTTCTTCAAAGCTTTCTGTTATTGATAATGATTTGAGTAAACCAAGTAGGTCATAACTTAAATTCAAATTTAAATTTACATCATTATCAATATCAGGGTTGCGACCTTTTATAATAGTCTCTAAAAGCATGTAACCATCATCTGACATAGAAACATCAGACGATAGTTGATGATAGTGCAAGTTTTGTAAGGCATCAAATGCAAGTTGTAACTCACTGTTACTTGCTTTTAATTCCATTACTGCCGGATTGTTCACTACCTGAATTAAACCGTTGTTAATATTATATAGCTTACCTTGTTCAATATTGAATCTTTTGCCATCAAATGAAATAGGGAGTATGCCCGAAATATTACCGGTAACCACTATACCTTGTTTCTTATCTAACGCTAAAACCTGCTCTAAGTCTATACTATTTAGCTGAACGTCAACTGAATGGTCTTTAACAAAAGGCCATTGTATTTTGGGAATTGAAAAACTTCCCCCTAAAATATTTCCTTTAATCTCACTTGCGCTCAGTGATAAATCGTTACCGTATATTAAACCGGTATTAAGCGACAATTCGCTGATAGGGGTAGGGGTGTCAATTAATGCAATAGTTAAGTTTTTTTCTGGGCGAGATTGGGTGGTTACTGTGCCATCAAGCAGGGTAAAGTGTTGGTGCCAGTTAAGTTCTTGTAACCAAGTACCATCAATTTCACCACTAAGAGAATTAACTGCAACTTCAACGCTGAAATTACTGTTCTTAATGTGAGTTAAGTCGGTTATTTCCCCTGAAATATCATAGTCTAGTATGCCATCAATGAGTGATATTTTAGTGGGTAATTTAATATTTAAAGATAATAAGTCAGTCAGTTGAATGTTACTGGCCATTAACTGAACGTTAGGTGATGTTAATGAGCCTGTTAGGATTTGAGTACCTAAATTAATGTTATCAGCAGTTAATGTATTATGAATATTAATGTTGTCTTGTTGGCCGGTAATTTTACTCACACTATTCATGGAATTAAGTTGCAGTTGTTTGGGAATTTGCACCTGTTTAGCATTAGTGTTTATTGCTAAGTCAACCGTTAAAGGGCCATCAGTTGGTAGGTTTATACTGCCGTTAAGTTTAGCGCTTAATGTTTTAATTTGTAAAGGGGGCAGGCTAGTTGACTTCTTAGTGTTTTTTGGAGCCTCTTTCGTCTCAAGTGGAATTTCTAACAGGCTAGAGGTAACTAAAGTTTTATCTAAAAAGTGTAGTGTTGTTTGTGTTTGACTTGAATCTAATGAACTCACTAAATGAATAATGACGGGCTCTGAGGTATAGGGTGCTAGCTCATCTATTTTTAATGGGCTATCAAGGGTAAGTGTCTTTACAGAAAAAACTTGGCTATTAAAGGGTAAATTCATTGCCATATCTTCAAGGTTAACTGTATGTGGTCGGTTATCACCTTTAGCTGTTAATGTTAGGTGATCTAAGGTGATTTTTTCCTCGGTCAAAGCCAATGTAGTCTTATTGTTAGCCGCTATTATTATCTGTTCTATAGGGTTGTTTCTTAATAAAGACATGATCTGTGGGGAAACATTATAGTCGGCTAAAAATTTCAGTATTTCAGGCTGTTCAAGTGCAACAGTTAAGGCATTATTATTGATAAATGTCACTATAGTTGCGTCTTTATTGGCGACAACACTGATAGTAGTTTGAATATTTATTAATCCCGATAAGGCCACTAACTCCCTTTGTTTCATGTTTTTTGATGGGGTCAGTTCCAATCCCGTAATTTGATTATTAATTAATAGTTTATTCGTTTCAAATGTAAATTCGGTGTTTGTTTGCCCTGCAATTTCAGTTGTCTTAATCATTTTATCTAGTGAAGAAGAGATAGGGAGTTGATGGGCATCAACAAAAGACTTTAATGGTGCTAGCTGACTTGATAATACGATAACAGGTTTATTGTCGCGCTGCGTAAACTGGGCATTGATAAAGGTATTGCTCTGGCTATCTTGTAATAAAAAATTGATAGTATTATTGAGGACTGAAACAGTCCCTTGATAGGTTTCTTTGCGGACAGTATTTGCTAAGCCCGCATTTGATGGTGAAAAAGGTAAATACGAAAATGCCTTAATGGTTAGGTTAAAAGGTAATTTAAAGGTAGTTATTTGCTTAGTTAAATTGTCTAGAAATTCAGCTATGAATTGTTGTGTGCTCTGCGGACTATCATCTGGTGTAATCTCTTTCGTTTGTTCTATGTGATTAAATAAATGATCTGTGCCTTTGATGTTTAATGAGGCTATATCCATAGCGGTAACTTTAGGCTGAGGGAATAATTGCCATTGTAGTTTAGCCTGTTGTATTGCTATTTTAGCCTTGTTTGTGTCTAAGCAGAGGTCATCAATAATAATCGTTTTATCATCGGTAAAATGAAAGTCTATGCAGGTTAACTCAAGTGGGGCTAAATTTAATTGCGATGAGATGAAGTGATTGATAAGTGAAACACGACTTGTGTAGGCAATGGCAATAATAATGCTGGCCGTCAATATGATTGCTACAAGGGTAATACTCAAAACTTTCAAAAAACGCACGTAAACTCCCTGGGCTATTTTTTAATACATAAATAATATGAATGTCTATTGAGTAATAAATTTACGCTTAAATGTGCGCTAAGACATTCTTAGTTAAATTACCATATAAGTGTTATCAATGTCTTTTTCTACTTGTTTAATCATTTGTGAAACGTGTATTTAAGCAAGGTTATTGCTATTGAGTTAATTTAGCAATACTTTCTGCTTGTATTCCTCCCTTTAGAAAATGTTTGAAAGTTACCTTGCAGTAAAAGAAAATTCCTCTGATATATTTGCTTACCTTTTAGACTTCACTCCTGCATGTTAGGGGTTTATATTATAAGCATTAAGGTAATGTTATTATTGAAGATATTATCAGTATATAATAACGAACTCTAATTGATACGTATGAATTTTTAGCGAGTAACAGGATGTTATTGACGCTAAAACCTCAAGCTCCAATGGGCTGTTAAACAAATAAAAGAACTAATGTTATGCATATTTCAAAAACACCAATAGGCTTCTGGTCTGCAGTTTCTATGGGCGTAGGGGCAATGGTTGGCGCTGGTATATTTGCTTTGTTAGGCGAAGCAAGTGCCATTTCAGGTAGTGCAGTTTATATTTCATTTATTATTGGCGGTGTGATCGCATTATTTAGTGGTTATTCCTTAGGTAAACTTGGGGCTCGTTATCCTTCGTCTGGCGGTATTATCGAGTATCTCACCCAAGCCTATGGCTCTGGTTTTTTTACCGGAACGATGGGGATCATGATGTATTTTTCTGCTGTTGTTTCTATTAGTTTAGTGGCTAAAGCATTCGGTAATTATGCGGTAACATTTTTTCCTCAACTCAATGCTTCAGGTCCACTTCACCATGTATTTTCAATTGGTATTATTGTCTTGTTTGTTTTGATCAATCTTAAAGGAGCAAAAAACGTAGCACGTTGGGAAAGGATAACCGTTGGTATTAAGTTCCTTATATTGACAGCCTTTTCAATAACAGGCATTTTCGTTCTCAAGCCTGAGTTATTGTCTACCGATTATTACCCTCCTGTAAACGACATCTTTTTTAGTTTAGCCATTACTTTTTTTGCTTACGAGGGCTTTCGGGTTATCACTAATACCGCTGAAGATATGCCTAATCCTTCCAAAACATTACCACGTGCGATTATGACAGCTATTTTACTTGTGATGCTTCTTTACGTTGTTATTGCATTTGCAGTATTTGGTAATTTACCTGTGAAGCAAGTGATTGATGCCAAGGATTTTGCCTTAGCAGAAGCTGCATTACCAATATTCGGTCAAATGGGATTTGTTGTGGTTGCTATAACCGCGTTAATTGCAACGGCTTCATCGATAAATGCAAACTTGTATGCTGTAACGAATGTTACCTACCAGCTAGCTAAAGATGGAGAACTGCCAGAGGTATTTGGTAAGCCAATTGCACATAGTAGAGAAGGGCTGGTTATTAGTGGCTTGTTAATCATTATTTCTACCTTGTTGTTTGACCTCTCTGATATAGCTGCAATAGGTTCAATTTCAATACTTTTTATTCATGCGATTACACATATTGGCCATTTAAAATTAATCTCTGAAACCGGTGCTTCTAAAGTGCTAGTGGCTTTAGCTGCTCTATTAAGTTTAGGGGCTATGATTCTTGCACTTATTTATGTGAATCAAAAGTCGGATCATGTCATCAGTGTTTTTGGTATTTTTATTTTCTTAGCGATAAGCATTGAATATATATTACAAAAAGTAACTCAAAGGAAAATACTCCCAAGAGTTAGCTAATGATAAAAGAGTCACTTGAACCATTATGTTAGCTTAGAGGCAGATAACTAAATAAAACCATTGTAATTTGCCTTTTAGATGGCTAGACTTCTAGTTATTCGGTGTCATCACCGGCCATTTCAATGTATTAGTAGGAATAGCAATGAAAAAAGAGACACAAATCATCAATGCAGGTCGAAAGTCTAAATGGACTAACGGGGTTGTTAATCCACCGGTTGAACGTGCTTCAACTGTCGTCTTTGATTCTGTTAAGCAAATGAAACATGCTACTGCGAATCGTGCTAATCAAGTCTTGTTTTATGGTCGAAGAGGTACTAGTACGTCATTTGCTTTTGCAGATGCGATGACTGATATAGAAGGTGGGGCTGGATGTGCTATATATCCGTCAGGAACTGCTGCAATTACCAATGCTATTTTAGCCTTTGTGAAAACCGGCGATCATATTTTAATGGTTGATAGTGTTTATGAACCGACTCGAGACTTTTGTGAGAACGTTCTTAAACGGTTAGGGATAGAAACTACCTATTATGACCCTATGATAGGAGCTGGTATTGAGGCGTTAATACAAGATAATACTCGCATTTTATTTTTGGAATCTCCGGGGTCTGTGACCATGGAAGTTCAAGATGTTCCTACAATGACGACTATTGCTCATAAACACAACTGTATGGTAATGCTTGATAACACATGGTCTGCAGGGGTTAATTTTAAACCTTTCGATTTTGATATTGATATTTCTATTCAAGCGGCAACTAAATATATAGTAGGTCATTCTGATGTTATGTTAGGTACTGCTGTTGCGAACGAAAAATACTGGCCAACACTACGAGAAAATAGTTACTTAATGGGACAATGCACTTCCCCCGATGATTTATATTTAGCTATGCGGGGTATTCGTACTTTAGCGGTAAGATTAAAGCAACATCAAGAAAGTGCGTTAAAAGTTGCTAACTGGTTACAAACACGTGATGAAGTAGCGAAAATTTTACATCCCGCTTTTGATTCTTGCCCAGGACATGAGTTTTTCAAACGTGACTTTACCGGAAGTAATGGCTTGTTTTCATTTGTTTTATCTCGTGGCGACCGAAATGCGTTGGATGCATTACTCGATGGTATGGAACATTTTAAAATGGGGTATTCTTGGGGCGGCTTTGAAAGTTTAATTCTTGGCAATACTAATGTTGGGCGTCTTCGCACTGTAACCACGTGGGATGATTCTTACCCGTTAATTCGCTTACATATAGGTTTAGAAAATGTTGATGACCTTATTGCCGATTTATCAAAAGGTTTCGACCGGTTAAATGCCGCTATCGCAAACGCTAAAGCATAATTTACAAGCCATTGTGAGTTGAATGCCTTTATAAAACATCAAAGTTATACGCATGTTGTCGTTGTGACTTTGGTGTTTTTGTATAGGTGAAATGCCACCATTCCATAGGGTAGTTAGTAAAACCATTTCTTTCTAGGGTTACTTTTAATATCTGTCGATTATATTTTTGCTGAGGGCTAATTAAAGGTGTTTCAGTGTTTGAAATTTTATCGAACATGTCAAATGTAGAGCCCATATCTAGGTCATGCCAAGTGCCATTTTTGTCTTTCATCTGAATCGTTAAATCTAGGGTAAATCCTTTACTATGACCTGATTTTTCGGCGATGTATTGACCTACTAAATTCGATTTGTCTAGATTAGGGTAATAAGTGTTTTTGGTTTTAGTATCACTTAAATCTAGCGCCCAACGCATAAAATGCTTAACAGCTTTTTCAGGTCGATAACAATCGTAGAGTTTTAAGCGATAACCTTGTTGTAATAATTCATCACTTAATTTGATTAAAGGCTTGATGACTTCTTGGCGTATTAGGCACTTAGGTGCTAAGTAACCGTCAATGACTTCACCAACAAAGTTGTTTTTACTGGCGTAGCGAATATCGTAAACGACGGATGGTATAGCTAATTTAATGTCGACAAATTGTTGTTTTGAAACTATCTCTGATGCTTGTGCACTATGGGTAAAGGCGAAGATTAAAATGCTTAGTGAGCATAAGGTTTTTTTATTTTTTATGGAAAAAGACATAGTTAATATTCAAATATATTTTACTTAGTTTAAGACAATGTTAGGCTAACTAGCTTATATTAACCACATTCATTTTATTTGAATATGTAACCCTTTATGGCACTAACTTTTAATATCGCGAATAGACTATTTGTCTTAACTTTTCTTACATTAATCTCGTTGTCTACAATTGCGACTGAGTCCGACCCGCTATTTACCAATGTTACGGGTATCACAACAGCACATCTACAACCTGAATATTGGGTTACTCGCGCTGAACATTCAAGCCAATTAGTGCTTTCCCAAGCTCAAATTGCAACGCTTAATCAGCAACAATTTGCTTCTGAGGTGTTCTTGAAAGACCCGTTATCTTATCCTGAATTGATAACAGCAGAACAAGTAAAGAAAGTAATCACTGAAATAAGTAAACCTAGCAAAGCAGCGCGGTATTATAACAAAGACAAACCTTTAACTGATGTTGATTACCAAGGTTATTTTAACAATATGGGATTAACCTTTCCTGATGACCAGGTAAAAGTAAAGTTTGCTTTGGTAACTCGAAGATCAAGTCTGCGTACATTTCCGACATTAGATCGTGTTTTTAATGAACAGATGAATACTGATATAGACAGATTTCAAGAATCTGCGGTGTTTCCTGGTGAAGCCCTTGCTGTATTGCATATAAGTAAAGATAAGCAGTGGGCATTTGTTCAAAATTATCATTATCGTGCTTGGTTACAAATTAAAGATATTGCTTTTGCTTCTAAACAAACCATTGAAGCGTTTATTAATAAATCTGAACGTTTAGTGGTTACAGGTGCAAAAGTTGTAACTGCATTTAATCCAAACAATAAAAAAACCTCTGAACTCGTATTGGAGATGGGGGTTTCTTTACCACTTGTGCCACTTAAAACATTAAAAACATTCCAAGTTAATGGTCAAAATCCTTACACTAGCTATGTTGTTGCATTACCTACTCGTGATAACCAAGGACATTTAAAAATAGAACATGTGTTAATACCAAAGAATGCAGATGTGTCTATTGGATATTTGCCGATGACAAAAGCAAATGTTATTAAGCAAGCATTCAAGTTTCTTGGTGAGCGTTATGGCTGGGGACATGATTTTAATGGTCGAGACTGTACAGGGTTTATCGGTGAAGTTTTTAAAAGTTTTGGCTTGTTGTTGCCACGCAATAGTGGGCAACAAGGACATTCAACACTTGGTATTAATCAATTTTTTGACTCTTCATCTTCTATAAAAGAACGATATTTAGTGTTAAAAAGCTTAAAAATTGGTGATTTAATCTATTTACCGGGACATGTTGCTATGTTTCTGGGGTACGATGACAGTAATAAGCCGTATATTATCCACGACGTCCATGGTATGACGTTTACTGATCCTCAGGGACAAGTGATCTCAGGTATGTTAAATGGTGTCTCTGTGACGCCTTTATTGCCTTTTCGTACATATATTGAAACTATGTACAACATTAAACGATTAAATTAACGGAGACGATTATTATTTTAATGAAAATGCCAAAACTTATTTTTAAGAGTCTATTCATGGCGAGTTTACTGGTTAGTTTTACGACGAGTGCTTTACCTGCAAAACCCAGTACAAATCATCTGAAAGACAGTAATTCAGTAAAGAAGATTTTTTCATTAAATGAAAATGTTAAACAACTTGTAGTGACTATTGTTGAAAATAAGCAGGCGACTTCAGGTACACTTTTTACTTTTGAAAGAGCGACTGCGGAAGATGGTGAACTTGCTTCATGGCAGCAATATAAGTTAACAACGGATGTCGTTGTTGGTAAAAATGGTATCGCTTGGGGGATAGGTTTACATCCCGATCAAAAAGGTGAGCATAAGAAAGAAGGGGATGGTAAAGCACCTAGCGGACTTTTTGAATTTGGTACAGCTTTTGGTTATTTACCCAATGTACAAACACATCTACCTTATGTACAAATGAATGCCAGTGATTATTGTATTGATGTCAATGATTCTCCTTATTACAATCAAATTGTTTCTACAAACCTAGTAGGAAAACAAGGGGTGAAAGGGAGTAGCGAACCTATGCGAAGAGATATTCACCTAAACGATCCCTTGTACAAAAAAGGTATAGTGATTAAGCATAATGTAAATAATGTTCGAGCAGGTGGTAGCTGTATTTTTATGCATATTTGGCGTGAGAATCATAAACCCACCGCAGGCTGTACCGCTATGTCTGAAACGGCACTTGATCAAGTACTAAGCTGGTTAGATAAAGTCAATCACCCTGTGTATCTATTGTTAACTAAAGGTGAGTATTTGTTATATCAGCAAGCTTGGCAGTTACCTGCAATAAATTTCACCGCATCAAGCAAGTTAATTAATTGATTATACTTACTTTATTTTAAATAAATAATATTACCTAGAAGTGCTTTATGAGCTGATTCTCTAGGGCACACTTATAATAAATCAACAGATTCTTTAGTTAGGAAGTTTATGGCGACAAGCGCATGTAATTACTATATTGGCATTATGTCTGGCACTAGCCTAGATGGAATAGATGTTGCCTTAGTATCAATTAATCATAATAAAACTCAATTTATTGCTGCCATTGAAGTACCTTTTGAAGGTGAGTTAAGAGAAGAGTTACTGAATTTATGCCTCAATGGTCAAATTCATTTGAAGGTATTAGGTGAGCTAACCGTTAAATTAAGTTTAGCTTATGCCGATGCTGTTAATCAGTTATTGATACAGCAAGACTTGAATGCTAATGACATCATCGCGATTGGTTGTCATGGGCAAACTGTTTATCATTCGCCTGAAGGTGATTACCCTTTCTCAATGCAATTAATTAATGCCAGTGTACTTACCGCTCAAACAGGGATTACGTCTGTATCTGACTTTAGGAATATGGATATTGCTCTGGGTGGACAAGGGGCACCATTGGTACCACCTTTTCATCATAGTTTAGTTGAGCATCTCAATGTAAAAAATAACAGTGATATAGCTTTTGTTAATATTGGTGGTATCGCTAATATTTCGCTAGTAGGTTCTGAGCAAATAATAGGTTTTGATACAGGTCCTGGGAATGTTTTAATTGATAGTTGGATGCAGCAAAGTTTTTCACTTAACTATGATGACAATGGTGCGCTTGCCAAACAAGGGCGAGTACTTAAACCTTTGTTAAAGGATATGCTCAATGATGATTATTTTAGTAAAGTTGGGGCAAAAAGTACGGGAAGAGAATACTTTAATCTGCAGTGGTTTTCATATTATTTAGACAGATATAACAAAAACAATGCCCAAGCAAATGATCATGATATTCTAGCAACTCTAGTTGCTTTAACCGCTTACTCTATTACCAATACACTGAATCATATACCGAGTGGAGTTGTCTATATCTGTGGTGGAGGGGCTAAAAATTGTTATTTAGTGGAAACTATCCGCCAGTTACTGCCTTTATGTGAGGTCACGACAACGGCTGAAATTGATGTTGATCCAGATTATGTTGAAGCGATGGCCTTTGCATGGCTTGCTTATCGCTGTATGACGAATCAAGTTGCAAATGATCATAATGTTACAGGTGCGAAAAAACAGGCGATCTTAGGGCAGATAACACCTAAAAGCCTATAATATTTATAGGCTTTAGATAATTAAGCGTTAGGTTTAGCGTTTACTTACTGAGTTACGTTCGATTACTGTAGGGTCAAAAACATGTTGTACGTTAAGATTTTTTACATTGTAAACTGTCTTTAATACCAATTTAGCTGCCATATGCCCCATCTCATAGACAGGGTTATTAATTGTGGTCAAAGTAGGGTACAAGTAGTTGGCGAAGATAATATTATCAAAGCCAATAATAGATAAACCTTCAGGTAAATTAAAACCATGCTCACGTGCATATTTCATTGCACCAGAGGCCATTTCATCATTAGCACAAGCGATTGCAGTTAAGTTTTTATTCTTCTTAAGAAGGGCGCGTAAACCCGATATTCCGCCTGTTTCTTTAAAGTCACCTTCAAAATACAGTTTTTCATCGAAGTTAATATTATATTCTTTAAGGGCTCTTTTATGCCCTTGAAGCCGGCTTCTTGAATCCGCTTTAAACTCAGGTCCACCAATAAAACCTATGATTGAGTGGCCTTTGTCGATTAATGTTTTAGTTGCAAGGTAACCACCCATTTCATTATTTAAGCTGATACAGCGGTCTTTCAAACTATCGACGTATCTACTCATTATAAATATCGGGGTTGATTTTTTACTTAGTTCGATCAGGTATTCATCACTTACCGCTTCAACATGTAAAATAATAGCGTCGCAATTACGACTAAGTAAAAATTCAATGCCATCAATTTCTTTTTCTTGCTCACTATAACCTGTGGTTATGATTACATGTTTGCCTGCAGCTCTTAACTCTGATTCTATACCACTCATCATTTGTCCGTAAAAGGAACCATGAAGTTCTGATACTAATATGCCAACACTGTTACTTCGATTAGACGCGAGTGATTGAGCAATTGAGTTGGGGCGATACCCTAATTGTTCCATTGCTTCTTTTACTTTTTTACGTGTTTTATCGCTCACTCGTGCATTATTGTTCATTACGCGAGAAACTGTAGCTAGTGAAACACCCGCTAATTTCGATACTTCGTAAATTGTGGCCATAAGAACCTTTATACCTATTTATATACTACTAATAACTCTATATTCATTGCATTATAATAGCATAAGTCATTAATAGGACTATATTAATATATCGAGTGTGTTTATTGCTGTGCAAGTGATCTACGGGTTTTCAGATCTTGCCCAATAAGCGTATTTTGTGCTGTGGTTAATGGGTAAAAATACATTAAAGCGGCACCAATAAAGGCAAACGCGGCAGGTATCCAACTCATTAGTAGTTGCATGCCAGGTAAGGCTGCTTCAACAGTAGACTTGTCCATACCATTGTAACCATAGCTGGCGAGTACCACTAACACTAAAGCACCGGCAAAACCGCCACCTGTTTTTTGAACAAAGGTACCCGCAGAGTAAATAAGGCCTGTTGCTCTACGCTTATTTTTCCATTCAGAATAATCAGCAGAATCACCTAACATGGTAAAGAATAATGTAGGCATCATGGCTGCAAAAAATTCAGCAGCACAACCTAAAGTAAATATAGCTGTTACATTACCTTGTGGCACCCAATATAACGCGGCTGTTAATATCCCGCTAATGAGTAGAGACCAGATAAATAAAGCTCTTTTACCTATTTTTTTAGCTAAGGTACTGGTGACTAACGCACCAAGTATAGAAACTACTAATAGTGCAACGAAGTATTTTCCAACCAGTAACTCGTTACCTAAATGATATTTAAAGTAATAAGCAATGACACCCATTTTAATACCATTGAACATCATTGTTAGAAAGCCCATACCTATGAGTATTAACCAGGGTTTATTGGTTAATAAATCAATCATATCGCGTTGTGTTCCGCTTAAATGATCATTGTTACGATGAATTAAACGTTGTATGCCGAACCACATTGCTGTCATTACGAGTACAAAAAAGACACCGCTGTATATATCTCGAAAGTAAAAAAATAATGATATTGCCGTTAACGGTAAGACGATGAAAGGTAGGTTTTTAGTTAAATCGATCAGTTCTTGTTTTAATGATTGATTACTCGTAATGTGAGGGATAACTCTTTCTTTAGTACTAATGAATGTAATTATCATCAGTACAATGAGTAAGGCGGCAAATAAATACATGGTTTGCTGATAACCAATAGCATCGTTACCTTGACCAAAATAAGCAACTAAATCAGGTAAAAATCCCATAACTAAAAGGCCACCGGCAAAAGCACCGGCAAAACGAAAACCAGACAAACTAGTACGTTCTGAATCACTAGGTGTCATAACGCCCATTAAAGCAGAGTAGGGCACGTTGTTTATTGTATAAGCTAAAGTTAAACCGATATATGTGGCATACGCATAAATTAATTTACCATTGTCACTAAAGTCAGGAGTAGTGAAACATAACACCATAAATAAACCTAAAAAGGGTGCTGACCAAAGAATCCAAGGTCTAAATTTACCGTGTTTAGTTGTGGTACGATCTGCGATCATACCCATGATGATATCTGTGATGCCATCTGTTAGTCGAACAACTAAAAATAACATGGCTGCGGCAGCGGCTGTTAAACCAAAGGTATCTGTATAAAACACAGCTAGGTAAGCAAGTGCTCCTCGCCAAACTAAATTAGCGGCAGCATCTCCCATAGCGTAACCAATTTTTTCATATTTAGGCAGTTTATTCATAAGTGACTCTTTATAGTTATCATTATTATTTATGAAATATCTTTGTTTAATTCAGACGATTATATGGCTTGTTCAATACTATATACGGGCATCAAGTAATTGTTTGTACGCCAACCCACTCGCTTTGATAGTACGTTTTTGCGTTGGATAATCAACATATACAATACCAAATCGTTTAAGGTAACCCTCAGCCCATTCAAAATTATCCATTAAGCTCCAAGCAAAATAACCTGCAACATTAACACCTAGGTTGATAGCCTCGTCAACCGCATTTAAATGTCGATTATAATAGTCGATACGTCTGATATCATTGACTTGTTCATTTTCAATCACATCATCTATAGCCGCACCATTTTCTGTTATGTAAACAGGGGGTAATTGATAACGAGTATTTAAATCAACTAATAAATCTGTGAATGCTTGAGGATAAACTTCCCATCCGATATCTGTACGTTCTATGTTCTCAAGGTCGACTTGTTCAAAACCCTCAATTTCATGGTGTTTATATACGGCACGGGTATAAAAGTTAATGCCTAAAAAATCGATAGGGTGAGCAATAATATCAAGATCACCAGCTAAAATATCAGGTTTATGTGCGTCGGGTAATTGATTCAATAATGTTGGATATTCACCGTCAAAAATAGGTTTAGCATACCAATAATTAAAATTGTCATTCGCTATTTCAGTGGCTTTTATATCTTCAGCTGAATCTGTTAATGGATAACCGGGAGTAAAGTTAAGCACAATACCGTTTTTAGTTGATGGACTTAACTGAGTTAGCGTTTGCATAGCTAAACCGTGTGCTAATAAAATATGGTGCGCGGCTTTTTTACCAAATTCTTTGCCAATAATGCCTGGAGCATGAACACCCACTTCATAGCCTAAATAGGCACTACAAAAGGGTTCATTAAATGTTGCGTATGAGTAGACTCTATCTCCGAAGGCTTTAACGACTGTTTCAGCGTATTGTTGAAATTTATAAGCCGTGTCACGATTGAGCCAGCCACCATTATCTTCAATATGTTGGGGTAAGTCCCAATGATATAAGGTTACAAAGGCTTTAATGCCTTTTTCCTTTAATTTATCAAGCAGTTTGATATAAAAGTTCATACCTTGGTGGTTAATTTCACCATTTTCTTTTAACACACGAGGCCATGATACCGAAAATCGATAAGCGTCAACATTTAAGGAGTCGATTAATTCAAGGTCATCTTGCCAACGATTATAATGATCACATGCGATATCGCCGTTGGATTGGTCGGCAATTTTTCCATCAGTGGCACAGAAGGTATCCCAAATACAGGGTAGACGGTGCTCGACACCACCTTCAATTTGAAAAGAAGCAGTTGCCACACCATAAGTGAAATTTGAAGAAGACATAACTGAATTTTTATTTATGTTTATTGTCATGGTTTGCTTTAAAACTCCGAATAAATAGCAATTACTTTATTTTATTAATGTAAAGATGTTTGAAAGCGCTTACAAAAGTAGGCAAATAAACAATAAGCTTTTAAAAATAATGTCTTATGTTAATAGTTTTTATATGTTATAAATGAAAGCGCTTACATTGTTAATGTTAGTGTTTAGCGAAAGATTCGTCAATAGATATTTAGAAAAATTATCAATTGGGTGATTTGTTGATGTAAATATCATCCATTGTCGAAGTATTAAAAATAATAGATTAAATTTTTTAGGGGGAGGCTTATGGCCATTACACAGATTCATCAAGAGAATTCACATTCTTCGGGTGGCAATGAAAACTATACATTTGCATTGATAACACTGACATCCTTGTTTTTTATGTGGGGATTTATCACGTGTTTAAATGATATTTTAATTCCTCATTTAAAAGGGATTTTTGACTTGTCATATAGCCAAGCTATGTTGATTCAATTTTGTTTCTTTGGTGCTTATTTCTTAGTGTCATTACCTGCGGGTAAAATTGTTAGTCGATTAGGTTATCAAAAAGGAATTGTAACTGGGCTGGTTGTGGCTGCATTAGGGTGTTTTGCGTTTTATCCTGCCGCAGAATTGCAGAGTTATCCTATTTTCTTAATGGCACTATTTGTTTTAGCGAGTGGGGTAACGTTATTACAGGTATCAGCTAACCCTTATGTGAGTGTTTTGGGTCCTTCTAAAACGGCTCCATCACGTTTAACGTTAACCCAAGCATTTAATTCGCTTGGCACAACAATTGCGCCACTGTTAGGAGCTTTTTTTATTTTAGATCAAGTTATTGATTCAATGGATAAAACACAACAAGCCCATTCAGTACAAGTGCCGTATTTAGTGTTAGCGACTATGTTATTGTTGTTAGCGGCTATTTTTTCATATATCAAGTTACCTGTTGTTGCTGCTACTACAGAAGAGAATTCAGCTAATAATACGTCAGATCATCATACTGCTTGGCATTACCCTCATCTAGTCATGGGAGCGGTAGGCATTTTTGTTTATGTTGGTGCTGAAGTTGCTATTGGTAGTTTATTGGTTAGTTATTTAAATCAGCCAGATATTGCGGGGATGGAAGAATATTCTGCTGCCCAATATATTGCCTACTATTGGGGGGGAGCTATGGTAGGGCGTTTTATTGGGGCGGGTGTTATGCAAAAAATATCTGGTGGTAAAGTGCTCGCGTTTAATGCGTTCTGCTCAGTGATCTTATTATTGATCAGTATTTTTTCTGGGGGTTACTTAGCAATGTGGTCGATTTTGTTAGTTGGTTTATGTAACTCAATTATGTTTCCAACTATCTTTAGTTTAGCCTTAAATAGCTTAGGTAAGCATACAAGCCAAGGTTCAGGTATTTTATGTTTAGCGATTGTTGGCGGTGCCATTATACCTCTTGGTCAAGGTTTATTAGCTGATGCCGTAGGTATTCAACTTTCATTTTTTCTACCTATTATTTGTTATTTGTATATTGCTTATTATGGTTTGATTGGCTCAAAAGTGAGATTGCAAAAAGTAGCGTAAATGGCTAAATATTGATCAGTTGATCTTATCAGTAGTTGTAAAATTAATGTTTCGTTTAAGGTTTTAAACGAAACATTATGCAAAAGATGGTGGGTTGAATAATCTTAGGTATCTGACATGAATTGGCAGTGTTGTTTGATAAAGTCATAGTGTTTAGGTGCTTTATCTACTGATTGTTTTACTCGTTCACGCATAAAGAGTAAGTTTTTATTTAAGTACTCTAATGGCATATTGTCTGCTTTTTTATTGTACTTATCTGGATACATTGCAAACCCATCTAAGATGGCAAGCCAGCTATCTTTTCCAAATAATTCAAAAGGGTAATGTTTGATATCACCGGTTTTTTGATAATGCTCTAGTTTTGTTGAAAGGGTATCAGGTAGTGACATTGCTCGGCATCGTTGCCAAAACGCTGAGTCCTCACGCTGATTAGCTTTATAATGTAAGATAATAAAATCACGTACTCTCTCATATTCCATTACAGTAATATCATTAAAGCGGTTAATCGTTTCTTGGTTGTAGCTATTACCTTCAAATGATTGAATGATTTTATCTATGGCTGTTTCAACTAGCGCGATGCTGGTTGACTCTAATGGTTCCAAAAAGCCAGCTGAAAGCCCTACAGCGATACAGTTTTTATTCCAAGACTTGCTTCGTCGACCCGGTGTGAATTTGAACATACGTGGTTGATGTAATAACTCACCTTCGACATTAGCGAGTAAACAATCTTTTGCTGATTCATCACTACAATATTGGCTGCTATACACATAACCATTACCTTGGCGATTTTGCAGCGGGATACGCCATTGCCAGCCAAATTCATGTGCTTGAGATACTGTTCTTGAAAGTGGTTCATTGACTGTTTTAGTTTGCACGGCAACAGCACGGTCACATAAAAGCCACTGACTCCAATCCTCAAACCCTGTTTTTAGTGCGCCTTCAATTAAGAGGGCACGAAAACCTGAACAATCGATAAATAAATCGCCATGCTCAACAGTGCCGTCAGTAAAAGATAAAGAGGTGATTTCACCTGTTTGTTGATCCAAAAGTACATTATCAATTTTTTTATCAATCAAGGTGACGTTATGGTTTGTGGCATACTCTCGCATTAATTTTGCAAATAAAGCCGCGTCAAAATGCAAAGCCCAATCAAAAATTTCTAGTTGGCTTTCTGGTTGACTGCTAGGTAATGTGAATTTGGTTGCATCAGCGAGTTTTACGCCTAATGAAAATTCAGCTAGAGGCGTTGTACCATTGTTGGACTTGTGTCTTAGCCAATAATGATGAAAATCAACTTCTCTTGTTCCTTGGCCATAAATGCCAAAGGGGTGGATAAACGATGTACCTTTTTTATACCAGTCTTTAAATTCAATCCCTAGTTTACATGTTGCAGCGGTTGATTTTAAAACATCTAAATCAGTAAAACCTAACTTGTGGTAGAAACGGCGTAATGTTGGGATTGTTGCTTCACCCACACCAATAGTGCCTATCTGTGACGATTCAATTAAGGTGATTTCAATGCCTTTGTCTTGAAAGTGTTGGCTTAAAGCCGCTGCGGTCATCCAACCTGCGGTGCCGCCACCAGCAATAACCACTTTCTTTATTTGTTTATTATTTGTCATAGGGCTTTGACCTTTATACTTACTTTTATATAGTGCCTTTGTCGTTATATTAACTTCGGCTTTGTAAAATGTAACATAGTCATTTCAAATACGTGTTATTAACTAGCTGAAAACGGGTTTCATTTTAGCTTGTGTACATAATAAAAACCGCCACATAAAGCGGCGGTTTTGATAATTGAACAATCTAATTCATATTAATTACGCGGTAATTAACACTGCTTAGAAATTGGCTCTAACACCAAATGTCCAGCGAGCTTCATAAATATTTTGAAATGCTTTTTGATCAGGGAACTCTATATATGTTTGTTGGAATTCTTCCAATATATTAGAGCCATTGATGTAAACACTTAGGTTTTCGTTAATTGTGTAGGTAGCACTAATATCAAGCTGTGAGTAATCATCTTGATATAATGATTGGCCACCAGTAGCTTCGCCACCTGCAGTAATTAAACGAGGACTACGCGAGTTCCAAGCTAAACGTGTTGAAAACTCTTCTTGTTCATACCAAAGGACAAAGTTATAAGTATCTTCTGACATACCAACAAAAGGTAAATCGTCACCATTAATGTCTTTAGCTTCTTGTGAACTATCACTGTATGTGTAGTTTGCATCAACACCAAAATTGGCGAAGATACTTTCACCGTCAAGGACATCACTAAGTGCTAATTTACCACCAACTTCATAACCTGAAACATCACCACCAGCGCCTTGAACATTTGCTGTGAATGGCCAAGGTCCGCGGCTAACACCATCTGAATCTGGTTCATCAATCATGATAGTGTCACTTTGAGTGAAACTTTCAATATCAATTTTATAAGTAGCAATATATGCCATTGATGCTTCACCAACATAATACTCAGCAGAAAGTGAGTAGTTTGTTGAACGCCATGGGTCAAGTGCAGGGTTACCATTTAAGGTACCGTTTACTACACGCATACAGTTACATTCATTATCAAAGATTAAGCCAACTGATTTACCATCACCCCATTGTGCAAGGTTTAATGCTTGCATATTCTTCGAGTATGCACCACGAAGTATAAGTTCATCAGACGCTTTATAGGCAACGTTTAATGTAGGTAAATAATCAGTGTAGCTACGTTCTGTTACTGCATCACCAATATCTGGACCTAAGCCTGAGTGAGGTAAGTTTGGTCCCACTAAGTTTTGTTTCACATAAAGGTCTGATTTAATAACTTTCATCCCTAAGTTACCGCTTAGGTTTTCATATTCGAAGTTTACTTGTAAAAAGGCAGATGACTCATCTAAACCAACATCGTAAGTACGACCACCATTTTCAACACGTTGTACATTACCAAAAGTATCTAAATGCCATTGGCGTGGATCACGGAAGTTCTCTGGGTCAATTGACCATAATCCAGGGATACCTGTAACTCCACCAAAGTCTGTTTGCCATGACACTGTTGTATATTCATCTAAGCGAGTAGGGTTAAGTAATGTATATGGTGTCCATTCGCCATCAACCATTTCACCGGCACCAGCAGTACCTTCACAAGTGCTTTGGGTATAGTTTTGGTCTACAGCTTTCCATTGTGCGATGTCACAACCGTTACCGAATTCTGACGTATACGTAAATTGATCATGATCTACTTCACGCTCCATAAAACGCACACCAAAATCAATACTGGTGATAAAATCATTATCTTCTAAGGCATAGTTCCATTTTGTACTATAAGTATTGATACGGCCTTCATCATCTGTATTACCTTCTGATGAAAAAGCACCAATGTGATAAGAGTCTAGATCTGCCATATAATCAGCAACAGAGCGAGAACCTTTACCACCATTAACCATTTGGTCAAATCCACCGAAATTAGGGTGCTCACCAGAGGCATCATAAGATAATAAAAAGTCACTATCTTGAATACCTTGTGAATAGGTACCCATACAGCCACCAAGGTCACCAATAATTTCTTCGCCGTTAGTACAATATTCTGCAGGTGTTAAGTTACCAGGTCCTGTAACAATGGAACCTGAATCAATACTTAAAATATCACCTTCACCGTAGGCATGGCGCATTTTAGCCGTTGCTTTAGAGCGAGTTACTCGAACTTGACCCGTTAAAGCACCGCCATTGTTGTAATTTAATTCTAAGTTGAAGTTATGTGACTTCTCTTCGTTTACGTTAACTTGAGTAAATGTTTGTAAACGATAGGGTTTCATTTCGTAAGCGTCAACACCATTCCAGGTTACGCCGTTATTATCGACATATGAATCACCTGTATATGAAGTAGGGAAGGCATAATCTGCATAACCTTGCCAACGAGAATTATGGTTTAAACCACGGCGACTATTAAAACGATCTTGTGATGTATAAAAATAATCGGCTACAACTTCAAAACCTTCACCTAGATCCGCTTGGAATGAAAGTTGAAGTGCATCACGTTCACGTTCTTCTTGTTTATTGAATGCTGTAAAACCATGAGGAACAATATAATGATCAGCACCAGGAACACCACCGCCCCAAGCATGTGAATTATTTGTCCAACCAATACCACCATTTTCTGAAGTATCATTATGACCATTATAATCGGTTGCTAAGGTTATATCTGTAGTAACAGCAGCGATTAAGAAACCATAGTTTTCAGCATTATAGTTAAATAAGCCGTTTAAATTGGTGTCATTGGAATCACTAATAGAACCTTGAATCAGTTCAGCACCACCAGCGAAGGTAAAGCCTTCATCAAAATCAAAAGGTTTACGTGTTTTTAAGTCGATTGCACCAGCAATACCAGCGGCTGTATTTTTAGATTGAGCAGATTTAAATACTTCAACGCCAGAAAATAATTGGGCGGGTAGGTCACCGAAATCGGCGCCAGAAGTATCTATAGTTGTAGCACTTAAGAATGTTTCACCATTCATAGTGGTATCAATTTGAGGTAGTCCACGTATTTGTACCGGTCCACCTTCACCCGCTACACGTTCTATTTGAACACCCGTAATACGCTGTAATGAATCAGTGATTGTAACATCAGGTAATTTACCGATATCTTCGGCAGAGATACTATCAACTTGTGATGCTGCAAAGCGCTTAGCATTAATACTTGCTTGAGTACTACCACGTATACCAGTCACTTGAATGACTTCTACTTCTTTTTCTGCATTTGCTTCTTCAGCATGAAGCGTAGCTATTGGCATAGTACCTAATATGATAGATAAGGTAGTAACCAATTTTGTCTTTTTAAATAATATGTTATTCATTCGACTCTCCCTCGATTTTTAACATTAGTTTTTATAGTTATTCTGTAAGCGCTTACATTTACCTTTAAAAAAATATAATACGTTATTAAGAAAAGTCAAATTGAAAGCGCTTACAATAAATTATGCGTTAAGTTTAGATTCGTCAACTAATTTTTCATTAAAAATAAGTTTATTTATAGTTTTTAATAATAGTTATAGCTATTAAGGTACTGTAACTATTCATTTTTATTTTGTTTTTTTAATTTTTATATTTTTTATGGTTAGAGCTTTTGTTCTAATTATTTGTCAAATATCGCTTGGAAAATAAAGGGTTTATTGGTTACTATTGAAAGCGCTTACATTTTGTATTGATGTAATGGAAGCATAATAAATAATTATAATAAAATTAAATGAGATCCTTATGCAGAAAAATAACGTTAACGAGTCATTATCGTTAAAAGAAAAGTTAGGCTATGCCAGTGGTGACGTAGCGTCTAATTTTTATTGGCGAGTTTTTGATGTATTCCTTTTTATTTTTTATACCGATGTTTTTGGCTTGTCAGCAGCGACAGTAGGCACAATGATGTTAGTGACACGCTTAATCGATGCATTCTCTGATCCTTTAATGGGCGCGCTGGCCGACAGAACTCAAACTAAATTTGGTAAGTTCAGACCTTATTTACTTTGGGGGATTATACCTATGGTAGCGGCAGGGGTTCTAACTTTTACTGTGCCTGATTTAAATGATAGCGGAAAAATTATTTGGGCTTATTTAACCTATATTTTTATGATGCTCGCCTATACCTTTATAAATGTACCTTACGGGGCATTATTAGGTGTCATTACAGGAAACTCACAACAAAGAACTACATTAACCAGTTTTCGGTTTATTGGTGCTTTTTCGGGTGGTAGTTTAGTTGCTTATTTAACTCCTGAATTAGTGACTTTATTGGGGCAGGGTAATGTGGAAAGTGGTTGGCAATATACTATGGGGTTATACGGCATAGTAGCAGCTTGTCTTTTTGCCATAACCTTTTTCACTACAAAGGAACGAATTTCTCCGCCACCTAATCAGAAAACTCCTATCATGCAAGATCTTAAAGATTTAACTAAAAATAAACCTTGGATAGTACTTTTTGTTCTAGCGTTAGTCATTATGATGACCATCTCGCTACGGGCAAGTACAGGTACTTTCTATTTTAAATACTACGTAGTAAGAGAAGATTTAATTGGTAGTTTTTCTATGGCCTATATGTTGGCTTTGATGGTTGGCGCAGCAGCAACCCCTTTAATGACAAAGTTTATCGATAAACGTAAATTACTTATCATACTCATTTCTATCGTTTCAGTATTATCCGCCGCATTTTACTTTATACCTAAAGATAATATTGGATTAATGTTTGCTCTACAGATAGCCATTGGTTTTGCTTTAGGTCCTAAATCACCTTTAGTTTTTTCTATGTATGCTGACTCCGCCGACTATTCAGAATGGCGAACAGGTAGAAGGGCGACAGCTATGATTTTTTCAGCGGCGGCTTTTGCACAAAAATTGGGAGGAGCTTTTGCTGGCGCGTTAATTGGTTGGTTATTGGCCTCTATGGGGTATGTGGCGAATCAAGCACAAACGAGTGACTCACAGCAGGGGATTGTTTTATTAATGACTGTTATTCCTGCTTCATTCGCCTTACTCGCAATATTTCTAGTGAAAGCTTACCCACTTTCAGCGACTAAATTATCAAAAGTACAATTTGAGCTAGCTCAAAGAAAGAGATCTAATGAAGAGGTAGAAGATGCTAAGTAAGGATTATGAGGTTTATGCAGGGAATAATGAACAACGTCCTCATGTGGTATTAAACAGTCCATTATCAATGCCAAATGCATGTGCATTTTTATGGAATCCTAAAATGTTAATCCAAGCAAATTGTCGAGGATATGTTATTGCCCAGCATATGCAACCAGAGCCTGCTAAATACTCATATGCTCCTAATATAGAAGCTAAAACATTTATACAACCTGAACATAATTATTATGCCCATCATCCAGGCCGTTTTTTTTATATAAAGGACGAAGATTCAGGAGATGTATTTTCGGCACCTCATGAGCCGATGCGAGTTAAGGCTGATAAATTTCAGTTTATTGCGAGCACTAATGAAATTAGTTGGAAAATAGCTTGTTTGCAATTAGAAGTAACTCTAGTGTTAACTCTTTCTGCAGAAGACGTTGTTGAACGTTGGTCTTTTACTATTAAAAATTGCTCAGATAGATGTAGGAATATCAGTGTATATCCCTATTTTTCAGTGGGATATATGTCTTGGATGAATCAATCTGCAAGTTACAATTATGGTTTGAATGCCATTGTTGCAGACTCAGTAACCCCTTATCAAAAAATTGAACAATATTATCAGCAACAAAATTATAAAGATAAAACCTTTTTAGCATGCAATAAAACACCTGTTGCTTGGCATTGTAATCAACAATTATTTGAAGGCGAAGGTGGGTTACATAATCCTGATGCGATTAACCGCGAGTTACTCGGCAATGTTGATGCTGTTTATCAGCAACCTGTCGCAGTAATGCAGTTTAAAGAACAATTAATTAGTGGTAGACAAGTTGATTTAGAATTTCTATTCGGCCCAGCTAAGAATGAAGATGAGATTAAAAAACTCACGGATAAGTATTTTAGCCAAATATTAAAAGCCCAATATAACAAGGAATATCTTAATTATATTGAGCAAGGTAAAGGATCTTTGCAACTCGAAACGGGTGATGTTGAGTTTGACAGTTTCGTCAATGATTGGTTGCCTAGACAAATGTTTTATCACGGAGATGTCAACCGATTAAGCACAGACCCTCAAACCAGAAATTATATCCAAGATGCTATGGGTATGTGTTTTATACAACCAGAGAAAGCACGTAATGCGTTTGTAACGGCACTATCGCAGCAACAACTTAATGGATCTATGCCTGATGGTATTTTGTTACATGAGGATGCAGAGCTTAAATATATCAATCAAGTTCCTCATGCGGATCACGGTGTGTGGTTACCTATTTGTTTATCTGTGTATTTAAGTGAGACGGGAGATCAAAGTCTGTTTTCTGAACAAATTCCATTTAATGATTCGTCAGAAACTAAATCTTTTGTTGAGCACATTGAACTTGCATTAGACCATTTATTAAATTCAACCGACCACAGAGGTCTTAGCCTAATTGCGCAAGGGGATTGGTGCGACCCCATGAATATGGTTGGACATAAAGGGAAAGGGGTATCAAGTTGGCTGTCGTTAGCAAGTGTATATGCCATTCAATCATGGTGTGAAATATGCGAGGAATATGGGGTAAATGTTAATAAAAAGAAATATGAAGATTATATTTTTGCTAAACAAGCTATACGCAAAGCTGTTAATAACTATTTATGGGATGGGCACTGGTACGCTAGAGGAATAACGGATGATAATAGTGTTTTTGGTACCCATTTAGACACAGAAGGGCGTATTTATTTGAATCCACAAAGTTGGGCGCTTTTATCGGGTACTGCTAACCCTCAACAAATAGAACAATTATTAGCAAATACCGAAGAACAACTATCAACACCCTTTGGTATGATGATGCTGGCACCTAGTTATACTGCAATGAGAGAAAATATAGGTCGCCTTACTCAGAAACACCCTGGGGTGTCTGAAAATGGTTCTATCTATAATCATGCCTCAATTTTTTATATTTACAGTTTATTTAAATTAAACAAAACAGATCAGGCTTTTAAATGGTTGAAACTGATGGTGCCATCAAGTGAAACTGCACTAAAAACAGGTCAACTGCCTTTATTTATTCCCAATTATTATCGCGGAGCTTACCATCAATATCCTGATCAAGTTGGCCGTTCAAGTCATTTGTTTAATACCGGTACTATTGCGTGGTTCTATCGTTGTTTAGTTGAACATCTCTGTGGCATAACAGCAAAGGGCACGGATATCATTATCAACCCTCAACTTCCAACAGCATTGTCTTTCATTAAAGGTAAAAGAATGATCCGGGGCTTAGTTTTTAACTTTCATATTCGCTTTGCGGATGTTGACAGCGTTGAAATTTATCATAACAAGGTGAAAATCTCTGGACGTGTGTTACCTAATTTAGATAAAGAAATTGAACATCAGCTTGATATTAGTATGCCGAGATAAAAGATGACTAAAAAGCTAAATAGACCAAGGTTAATTATCGTTATGGGAGTCAGTGGTTGTGGTAAATCCACTATAGCATCGACACTCGCGTTAACAGGAGATTACTGCTACATAGATGCGGATGACTTTCATAGCGCTGAGGCTAAAGGGATGATGAGCCAAAATATAGCGTTAACTGATGAAATCCGAATGCCTTGGATTAATGTGATTTGTGAAACGCTTTGTCAGTATCAATCAAAAAATCAATCGGTAGTTTTAGCCTTTTCAGGGCTGAAAGCTAAGTATCGTCAGCCATTTAGAATGTTAGGCTTTAATACGCGTTTTATTTTACTTCATGGTAGCCAAAGCCTTATTGCAAAAAGGTTAGCCGTGCGTGAAAATCATTTCGCGAATGAAAACTTACTCACAAGTCAATTTGAAACACTTGAACTGCCGACAACTTCAGAAAATGATATTGCTACGTTTGATGTTGTATTACCAATCAATGAACTTGTCACAGCAATAATTAAAATTATATAAAGGAATCATGAAATGACTATAAAACACTTGTTACTCACTACTTTGTGCCTTATATCAGCAGCAAGTTATGCACAAAAATCTATTTTGCATACTGAAAATACCATTGTTATTGATGGTATAAATAGTCCTAATGAATGGCAACGAGCGTCATGGCAGTTACTTGATCAACATATTCTTGGCGAACATCCGTCAAAAGAAGATTTTAATGGCCGCTTTAAATTGCAATGGGACGAAGACTACCTCTATATTTTAGCGGAAATAACGGATGATGTTTTATTTGATCAATATGCTGATCCATTAGTTCGTTATTGGGATGATGACTGTTTAGAAGTTTTTCTCGATGAAGATGCTTCGGGTGGAGAGCACCAATTCAATTTTAATGCATTTGCTTACCACATTGCATTAGACAACCAAGCCGTTGATATTGGAGAGCAGACAGCGCAGAGTAAAGAGAATTTCATTCTATTAAATGATCATATCAATAGTGTCTGGAAAAGAGACAGTAACTCACCTCATAAAATTAACTGGGAAGTAGCGGTCAAACTCTTTGATGATAAGTATCAACACCCCAACGTTTCTAATCAACAACCGCAAAAATTAGTATCAGGGAAGACTATTGGTTTTATGCTTGCCTATTGTGACAACGATGGCAGTAAAGAAAGAGAACATTTTATCGGGTCCACAAAAATCAAAGCGGTTAATGGCGATAAAAATTTAGGTTACAAGACAGCAGATATATTTGATAAATATGTGTTAATGAAATAAACACAGCTTTGTTTACCGTATATTTTGAAAGCAAAAAGGCAGCCAATTAGGCTGCCTTTTCTATATTTGGTGGGTGTGACTGAATTCGAATCAGCGACCTCTTCGATGTCAACGAAGCGCTCTAACCAACTGAGCTACACTCCCATAGTCGAGAAATAAAGTGAAATAATACTTTATCAATCTGTGTTAACGTTAATTCAACAGCAATTTCAGTTGAACAATCAACGGAGCGCTATGTTAGCGATCTGAAAAACGACTTGCAAGTTGTTTTAGCAAATAATTAGCAATTTAAAATCTAATTGGTTGTTTATGCCGCAATTAGTGGGTTTTCTAGTCTTCGCTGTATTATTTTTAAGCGCCATGCTAAAAGGACTGCCGCAGTAGTTAAGCCAGAAATAAAACCAATCCAAAAGCCATATGGGCCAATAGGCTCAATGATCCAATCTGTTAACCCTAAAAGTAAACCAATACTCAAACCAATAATCCAATAAGAGGTAAAAGTGATATATAAGATAGATTTTGTATCTTGATATCCACGTAAAGCTCCTGCTGAAATTACTTGTATCGCATCAGAGAACTGAAACAGTGCGGCTAAAAACATTAAACTTGCTGCAAGTTCAACTACTTTTACATCGGTAGAATAAATCGTTGCTATTTGCTCTCTAAAAGTGAGTGAGAGTGTAGCTGTGATGACAGCAATAAGTAATCCAAAGATAACAGAATGCCTACAAAGGGCTTTAGCGCCTTTAAAATCTTTATTGCCAACAGCAAAGCCAACTTTGATAGTAACGGCCATAGCTAAGCTTAAGGGCACCATAAAGACCAAACCTGAGAAGTTAATGGCAATTTGGTGACTGGCAACCACCTCTGACCCTAATGGGGCTAACAAAATAGCCACGACAGAAAATAAGCTCACTTCAAAAAGTAATGACATAGCAATAGGAATCCCTAAAGCGAGAATGGCTTTCATGTCGTGTAAATTTGGCCAATACATTTTCCCTAATAAAGGGGCGTGTTTTAATTGCTTGGTTACAATACAGTAGATAAACATACCAACAAACATCACCCAATAAACTATAGCGGTAGCCAAACCACATCCAGCACCACCTAGCTCAGGCGCACCAAATTCACCATAGATAAAAATGTAGTTAGCTGGAATGTTTATTAATAAACCTAAGATACTTATAATCATAGTTGGTTTAGTGTGAGAGAGACCTTCAGCATAATTTCTAAGTACAACATAGAGGCAAAATCCGGGGCCACCCCAAACGATATAACCTAAATAATCAAACATTAGTTGTTTAAGATCTGGTTCTAATCCAACTTTGTCGAATAACATAGGTGCGAAAAAATAGAATAGAGCAATTAAACTTAGCCCTAAAAATAGTGCAATCCATCCAGTTTGAAAGGTTTGATTGGCAATATCATCATACTTGTTAGCACCTGATAATTGAGAAACTATGCTTGCTAATGCCATAACCAAGCCATAAATGGTGAGAATCAGTGGCAACCAAATGCTACTAGCAACAGCTACCGCTGCCATATCTGTGGCGCTCACTCTGCCCGCCATTATGGTATCGGCAAATCCCATTAAATTTTGGATTAACTGGGCAATCAAAATAGGGTAGGCGAGTTTCATTAAACTCTTAGTATCTTTTAAAAAGGGCTTTACAAGCATTTAATTCTTACAATAGATAATGAGGACAACATATGTGGATCATATAGATTTAATTGTACGGTGCAAAGTGTTCTTGGCGTTATTTCATAGGTAAAAATAAAATTTTTTGTGGGTAAATTTTGAATTAAATACCTGTGTTGCTTTTGTGTGGTCATTCATTGATTAGAAGACCTGCTCATCATCGCTATCAATCGCCAGTTTAACTTTTTGCAAATAATCATCTATATGCATATTTAGGTGAATTTCATTGCAACAAGAAGGGCAGTCTTCATAATAATCTTGATCACCACCTGATGTATCGATAGTAATAAAAAGGTGATGGCCACAATGTGGACATTCAATGCGCTGTTCTGAAATAGTACGAGACATAACACCCCCCTTAAATATTGATGTTGATAAACAAATGAGTATTTGAGGATACTTTTGTAAGTATGGTCAAATTAGGGGAAATTGCGAGTAGATATTAATAATATGATTTAGTCGTTGTTTTTAATAATGGTATTGCTGATTACTTATTAACTATTTCATCAAAATGTTGAAATTTCGACTGGTTTAAACATAATTCTAGGGCGTGAATAAGCTTTTCACTGTCATGGTAATGGCTCACTTCTTTGTTAGCTAAATCACAATTGATTACTGGAAGTATGGCGGAGGTGGTTTTGTCACCATGACATATAACTGAGTCTATTGGCAGACAACCAATATTATTTTCAATCCAAATTAATTTTTCGTCGAGGGTGAGTTTGCCTGCTGGACTGTTTTCTTCGACTATATTGTCGATAAACACACAATGGCCATGACTACTTTGGATGGCATTAACAATATCGCGAATTAATAAAGGAGGAATGACACTTGTTAAAAAACTACCTGGACCTAAAATAATCAAGTCAGCCTTTTCAATTGCTTTTTGGGCAACATCTAAAGTCTTAACCAAAGGTGCTAACATTAATTTTTCAGGCATCATTGGCATTTCATCTACCGAAAGCTCGCCGACACGACATCGCCCTTTAGGGTAAAAAGCCATTAAATCAGTAGGCGTTTCCGACATAGGCAATACGGGGGTTTTAACTCTAAGTATTCGTCGAACAAGTTTGATCGAGTCTAGCGGTCGAGATTGAATTTTACCTAAACCGTATAAAATAAGGTTACCTAGATTATGGCCACCTAGTTCATCCTCACCATCAAAACGAAAATCAAATAACTGACTTCCTATAGAATTACCATCCACTAACTGTGTTAAACAATTACGTAAATCGCCCCATGCTATTGAACTAGTGCGTTTTCTAAGTCTGCCGGTTGAGCCGCCATTATCAGTGGTTGTGACAATACCCGTAAGCTGAGTTTCTAAAAAGGAAAGTGTTGAAAGTACTCGACCTAAGCCGTGACCACCACCAATAGCAACTATATTTAGCTTGTTTAACGGCATAAAGGACTTTCGTATAGTATATTAGAGGAGGGCTAACAATACCGTTTATTGACTGAAAAATAAAGCGTGAATGTTAATGCCAGCCTAACTTAGACGACTTTTTGATACCTTGTGATAATAACGCCTGAAGATTTGTATGTTTTTGATCAGTGAGTTTTTATAAAATAAACGACAGTGCTAAGCACTTGATTATATAAATTTTAGTCAACTTGATGCTTTACTAAACACTTGGACCTGTTCTGATAAAAAAAAGCGACTAATTCCAAATTAATAGTTGACACTAGAGGGGGCTCTGCTTAGAATGCGCCTCGCTTTCACCAAGTAGATGTTGTGCTTGTTGAAGCTGCAAAATTTGATACTAGGCCATTAAATTTTGTGAAAGAGGGGCTATAGCTCAGCTGGGAGAGCGCTTCGCTGGCAGCGAAGAGGTCTGCGGTTCGATCCCGCATAGCTCCACCAAATTTTTTAAAGGGTTTAACTTTACGAAGTAAAACCATTTAATGATTAAGTATTTTACTTAATCGACACGATTTTTTGCATGTTAAGTGCATTTTTATTGAAAGAGTATTTCAGTAAAACATTGTGTCCCTATCGTCTAGAGGCCTAGGACACCGCCCTTTCACGGCGGTAACAGGGGTTCGAATCCCCTTAGGGATGCCACATTAAAAAGGGTAGAGTAAACTAGGTCTTACTTTATCCTTGATTATTACTTTAACGAGTAATGAACTAAAACTGTTTGACGCGTAATTAGCTTGCTAGTTACTTGAACAAGGTAAACTTGTTCAATGCTCTTGGTAGTAATATGAATGTTATATTACTACTGATATGAGAAGTGTTTTTTCTCAAGAGTTTCTGCGTCCCTATCGTCTAGAGGCCTAGGACACCGCCCTTTCACGGCGGTAACAGGGGTTCGAATCCCCTTAGGGATGCCACATTAAAAAGGGTAGAGTAAACTAGGTCTTACTTTATCCTTGATTATTACTTTAACGAGTAATGAACTAAAACTGTTTGACGCGTAATTAGCTTGCTAGTTACTTGAACAAGGTAAACTTGTTCAATGCTCTTGGTAGTAATATGAGTGTTATATTACTACTGATATGAGAAGTGTTTTTTCTCAAGAGTTTCTGCGTCCCTATCGTCTAGAGGCCTAGGACACCGCCCTTTCACGGCGGTAACAGGGGTTCGAATCCCCTTAGGGATGCCACATTAAAAAGGGTAGAGTAAACTAGGTCTTACTTTATCCTTGATTATTACTTTAACGAGTAATGAACTAAAACTGTTTGACGCGTAATTAGCTTGCTAGTTACTTGAACAAGGTAAACTTGTTCAATGCTCTTGGTAGTAATATGAGTGTTATATTACTACTGATATGAGAAGTGTTTTTTCTCAAGAGTTTCTGCGTCCCTATCGTCTAGAGGCCTAGGACACCGCCCTTTCACGGCGGTAACAGGGGTTCGAATCCCCTTAGGGATGCCACTTATTAGTGACAAAAAAGCCGACTTTATGTCGGCTTTTTTGTTGGTATTAATTTTGTTTACCGCAATCAATTATCTTTAGTTTTTCTCTTCAATAAAATTTGCATACGATGCGATCAGATCTTTTGTAATTGCATTGGTTTTACTCACCATATAAATAGGTCTATTTATGCTTAACGGCGAATCGATTATAAAAAGTTTATTCTTTTTGATGTATGGTTCGACAAGCTCAACAGGCAAATAGGCATAGCCACCTTTAGACAAAATAACTTCTAATGCCATCATTGCGGTAGAGGTTTTGAGTATTGGCTGAAACTTATGATGTTGCGCATGTTCTTTAGTAAAAGTGAGTCCCCAATCGACAAAAATATACTGGTCATTTATATTTTCTTTATCCGCAGAAGAGCCAACAAGTGCTAGATCAAAATGAGCGATTAAACGGTTATCGTAATCTTCATCTTTGATGGGATCTGTCAGTAAACCAACATTAATTGATTTATCATTTAATTTACGGTGAATAGCTTCGCGTACTGAAATTTCAGTTCCCAATGATACTTGATCAAAAAAATCGATAGCCTCATGAATTCTTTTACTAAAATAAGCATCCCAAATATTAGGTGTAGCGGCAATATTGAAATTAATTTTAAGTTTTTGCGTTAAAGCTAGCGTTTGTTTTGATTGCGCTAATTGTTCAACCAGCAAATAGGCATGAGAAAGTAAGGCATCTCCGGAAGGCGTTAACTTTAAATTGTTTTTATTGCGAATAAATAATGAGGTGCCATAAAACTCTTCCAATTGTTTAATACGCGCACTAACTGCTGCTTGTGTAATAAATAAATTTTCAGCCGAACGACCAAAATGTTTAGTTTCAGCTACTTGAATGAAGGTTTTAAAAAGTCGGATATCCATTAATGTATATCATTTAAATAAAAGTAACTCTAATTTAAGCAAAAGTTATCGATACGACAAATTATTTTTGTTTTCTTGATGAGAAAAATTCAATTACATTCAGCGCAAGCATTAATGATGTAGGAATTGGTTGTTAAAAGTTTATGTAAAGTTACAAATAATGTTGTCGATTAATGCTAGAAGGGCAACACACTGAGCTAAATAGGCTATTGATATTTGCTTTTAATGTATCAAAAGACACAAGTTAACTTTTGATTTTGTTTTGTAGTGAAGCTAATTTTTTATGTGAGGTATACAAATGGATACGACAATTAGAATGGGAAGTCGAATTTTTTTGGGTGATTTAACATTTTCACATGGAATTTCACGTAGTGGTTATTTTAATAAACGTGAATCAACGGATTTAGAAATGTATGGTTTAACCTTAGAGGGATTATATGCGGGTACGCTTGAGCCTACAAATGAAGAAGAACAGCAGTTTGTTGAGCAAGTATCACAAGATGAACCGAGTAACTTTTATCCGGTAAAATTATGGAAAAAATACCTAGACGCCGTGCAAAAATCTAAACGACGTCATGGGTTTATGGCCAGTGAATCAAAAAGTTCAGCACCTGCTCCTGCGATGAGTGAAGTTGAAATGGATGATTTTTAATCATTTAGAAAGAGTTGATTATGAGCAATAATTAACTCTTTCATTACCTCCCCAATTAATGGCGGCTAATTAATTCCATACTTTCTTCAGCAAAACCTATCCCAGCTTCTGTATAGAAGTTAAATACCTTATCAACACCAAAGGCTTCAAGTTCATTTCTTTCATCATCATAACGCGCTATAGCGGCAATTTTACCGAGATAATTAATACGTTGTAGCTGAGTGGTAATGCTCATACTGTCTTGAATAGAGGGTAGGGCTAATAAAACCAGTTCAATACAATCAAGTCTGATGTTATCCCAAAAATCTGCATCTTCTGCATCACCATTATAAGCTAAAATGCCATTTTCATTTAGCCATTGAACTTTTTCTTTATCTGTATCAAGTCCCCAAACCTGATTAGGCTTATGTGCGTTAAGTGCTTTAAAAGCCCCCATACCCACACGTCCCATACCAATAATAACAATTGGGGCATCATTAGGCTGTTCAAAGTTATCTTCGGGTAAGCGTGTTTTAGATTCGAATTTTTTAAACCATTCTTTATGTTCAGCAAAAAATTCATGGGCGAAGTTATAACTCACATTGGTAATGATAAAGGAAAGGGTCACTGCCAATGATAAAATAACTAACCATTCATTACTCAGCCACTGTTCGTTAACACTTAGTGAACAAACGATTAAACCAAATTCGCTATAATTTGACAGGGTTAGTGCACTTAAAAAGGCTGTGCGTCCACGTATCTTTAACTTGACTAAGATAAAGAAAAACAAGATGAACTTTAACGGGAGTAACAAGGTTAATAATAGGGAAATACCGAGCATCTCCCATGTAGGTAAAGCAGTAAAACCGATAGATAGAAAAAACCCAATCAAAAAGACGTCTTTAAAGCTCAACAATGATTTGGTAATTTCACTGGCTTTGCTATGAGAGGCAATATACATTCCTGCCAGTAAAGCTCCTAAATCACCCTTGATATTAACTAGATCAAATAATTCATATGCACCAAAAGCGATAAAAAAGCCAAAAAGAGGAATTAATTCACCATGACCGACTTTATCAATTAATTTATCGAAAAGACCTTTTAACGGAATAAGGGAAAATAAAAGTAAGGCCCAAGGGCTTGGGATTTTGCCGGTTGCAACGACAAGAAATACTACCGCGATCACGTCTTGCATCACCAAAAAACCAATGGCAAGTTTCCCGTGACGAGTACGTAATTCTCCGTGTTCTTCAAGTAGTTTAACCACACAAACTGTACTACTAAAACTTAAGGCAAATGCTATTAAAGCTGCACTTGTCGTACTAAGGTCAACAAGGTAAACAACCGTTAATATAATAAATAGTTTTAATGCAACTAAGGCTAAAATTACCCATGAAATGGTATGGCTAATGGTACCAAGCCAAATTTCATTTTTAATCAGATCTTTTACATTGAGTTTTAGACCTATGGTAAACAACATTAATGTTATTCCCATGTGTGATAATTCAATAATGACTGAATCAGCACTAAAACCGATGGCATTTAAGATAAACCCTGCAGCTAAGAAACCAATTGAAGGCGGTAACGTAATTAATTTGCTAAGCAACCCACAAATAAAAGCAAAAAGTATCCAAATAAATTCCATGAGCTTATTTCTTCATCATTAATGCTAGTTGCTCGCCCACATAGTCAGCGATTAAAGGTTGAGCTTTAACATTTGGGTGAATACCATCAGACATCATTAATTCGGGGGTTTCAGCTATTTTTGCCATAAAAAAGGGAAATAAAACCACGTCTTTTTCTTTGCTAACTTCTTCAAAGACTTGTTCAAACATCTTAAGGTAGCGAGGACCGTAGTTGGGTGTTATTTTAATCTTAATTAATGACACTTTTATGTCTTGTTCTTGGGCAAGTGTAATCATTTGTAACAAATTGGCTTTTATCCGTTTGGGGGCATATCCCCTTAAACCATCGTTACCACCAAGTTCAATAACTAAATGGTCTATTTTTTCTTTCGCTAAAATTGCGGGAAGCCTTGATAAACCGCCACTTGTTGTTTCACCACTAATGCTCGCATTAATAAGACGATAGGGGGCATTTTCTTTAATTAAACGTTGATTTAATAAATATGCCCAGCTTTGTTCTTTAGGCATTTGATAGCCTGCACTGACACTATCGCCTAAAAGTAGAATTGCTTGTGTGGCCCAAGCAGTGTTAAATACCGTATATATAAAGATTAAAATACTAAAATAGAGTGGATATTTTTTCATGCAGTCAACTTCCGAAATTATTTTAAAAGTTAGCGCCTTAACCAAATCAGTGCCATTAGAGGATAAAACATTAGCGTTATTACAACCTGTTAACCTCAATGTATATGCAGGTGAGTCACTTGCTGTAGTGGGTTCTTCAGGTTCAGGTAAAACTACTTTACTGTCTATTCTTGCAGGACTCGATGTTCCGACTAAAGGTGAAGTTTATCTTAAAAACTACCCATTACACCAGTTAAATGAAGAGCAACGTAGTCAGGTTAGAGCTGAACATGTAGGTTTTATTTTCCAACAATTTTTACTAGTAAACAGTTTAACTGCATTAGAAAATGTTATGTTGCCTGCAGAACTAGCTAATTTACCTGATGCAAAAGAGAAAGGTCTAGATCTTTTAAAACAAGTGGGCTTAGCTGAACGTGCAGGGCATTATCCTTCGCAACTTTCAGGTGGAGAACAACAACGTGTTGCTATTGCACGTGCCTTTATTACCCGACCAGATATTTTATTTGCTGATGAACCAACAGGTAATTTAGATGCAAAAACAGGTAAACATATTGAGGATTTATTGTTCGAACTTAATAGTAAACTCGGAACAACCTTAATACTTGTTACTCATGATGCAAAATTGGCTGCTCGTTGCCAACGACAAGTTGAAATGGATAGTGGGGTATTAACAGAGCCCAACCGTTCTTCTGACCCAGGCATTACCTCTGAAACAGACAATTTATCAAAGATAAGCGAATAGGTGAGAATAGTTAAATGCAGATTAAAAAAAATAATCATTGGCTGATCCATTCTCAACGTTTATTAAAAAATGAATTACGTCGTGGTGAACTGACAATAATATTTCTAGCCATTGTATTAGCGGTGGCTACTGTATTTTCTTTAGCGGGCTTTACTGAACAAATAAAGCAAGCCATAGTTGCAAGCAGCACCAATACAATTGCGGCAGATAGAGTGCTGCGCCTCAATGCCCCCATTCCAACAAATTTCATTACTCAAAGTAACGAAAATAAGTTACGCGTTACTAAAAAAATTGAAACAGAATCAATGGCTTTTGCGGGTGATAACATGCTGTTGGCAGAAATTGAAGCTGTTTCAAATGAATATCCATTACGTGGTGAGTTAAGAATAAAAACCTCGGAAGACGCACAAGAAACACAAGTGGTTAATGCACCTCCTATTGGCAGTGTTTGGGTTGAGGCAAGTGTCTTAAGTCGAATGCATGCGAGTGTCGGGGATACGATTGAAATTGGCGTGTTACCATTAACCATTAAAGGTATTTTAATAAATATACCTGATCGTTCTTATCGTGCATTTATCGCAGGACCATCAATATTCCTCAATATTGAAGACATGGCGAAAACAGAATTGATTCAACCAGGTAGTCGTCTTAGTTATAAATATTTGTTTGCAGGTGAGCGCTCAGACATTGAAACGTTTGAAAAATGGCTAAAACCTCAATTAAATGATACTCAACGTTGGTACGATGCAAAAGCCGCACAAAATCGTTTATCAAGAGTATTAGACACGGCTGAAAAATTTCTTTCTCTGGCAAGCATGTTAGGCATTGTTTTAGCTGCTGTTGCTGTCGCTGTTGCCAGTCGTCGCTATGGTCAAAGGCACCAAACAACCGTTGCCGTATTTAAAGCACTAGGCGCAACTGTTAGCCACGTTGCTAAGGTTTATATCTTACATTGGACACTGTTAAGCGTCATCAGTATAGTTTCAGGGTTAGTGTTAGGGTATGGACTGATCTTACTTGGTCAAGAAGCTGTTAAAAATCTGATAGAACTAGAAAATACTGCGTTAACATTAACGCCATTTTATACTGCGATTGCAACAGGATTACTATGTGCCATTACTTTTGCTATACAACCATTACGAGAATTGATTAAAACTTCCCCCTTATTGGTGATACGTGGGTCTGTCGCTCAGACAACTAAAAAGTTTGGTTTACATCAAATTATCCCATTAGTTGGCTTATTTATTTTATTATTAATGTTTAGCCAAGATTTAAAAATGAGTGCCGCGCTACTTTTCGGTGGTTTACTTGTTTCGCTTATTTTACTCGGTTTTGGCAAGTTATTAATGTCACTAAGTCGAACTGCCGGTACCAAAGCAGGTAAAGCACTACATTTAGCCTTGGCTAATTTAAAAAGACGAGCCAACGAAAATAGTGTTCAACTTGTTAGTTTTACTATCGCTATTCAGTTGTTATTACTGATCACTGTGATGAAAAGTGCGATGTTAGATGAGTGGCAACAGCAATTTCCTGAAGATACGCCTAACCATTATTTAATGAATATCACGTCAGATCAAATTCAACCTCTATCTGATTATATCGTTAAAGAAAATATTGATAACCAAGGTTTTTATCCTATTTATCGTGGACGTTTAGCTGCTATTAATGATGTGAAAACAGTCGATATAGACGATAATAAACCTGAAGACGAAAGAGATAATAACGCAAAAGCTGATGAAACGGAGCAAAAGCAGGAAGGGCGTCGCGGTATGGGGCGAGAACTAGGCTTAACTTGGCAAGATGATATACCCGCTGAAAATAAAATAATTGCAGGGCAATGGTGGGCTAAGGATGATCAAACCCCGCAAGTATCAATCGAAAGTAATATTGCTGAACGTTTAGATATCAAACTAGGTGATGAGTTAACTTTTACTTTAGCCACAGACACGATTACAGTGCCTGTTACTAGTATCAGAGAAGTAAACTGGCAAAGTAGGCAGCTCAATTTCATTATGATTTTCAATGAAGTGGTCTTGAAAGAGATAGAAACCACATCGATATCTGCATGGATGGTGCCTGACGATAAAAAGAATGAGGTTTATCGCTTTTTATCTAACTATCCAACTATTTCAATTATGGATTTTGGTGCCATTATGAAGCAACTTAATAACATGATTGAGCAAATTTCTGTTGCCATAGAGCTTATTTTAATTTTAGTGATCCTTGCTGGCAGTTTAGTGCTATTTGCACAAGTACAAGCCAGTATGGAAGAGCGAGAAAGAGAGTTGGCTATCCTAAGAACCCTTGGTGCTAAAGGTAGTTTATTACGTAACAGTGTGTTGTTCGAATTTGTCGCGCTTGGCGCTATTGCTGGATTAATGGCAAGTATCGCAATGGAAATCGCTGTTTACATCTTACAAACACAAGTGTTCAAAATGGATCCTAGTTTTCATTTTAAAGCTTGGTTTATTGGTATTGCCGCTGGTGGGAGTTTCGTTGGAATTATGGGGATGCTAAGTTGTTGGCGACTGTTGTCTTTATCAAGTGTCACGTTAATTAGACGAACAATGTAATAAAAAACATCTCATTTAGTAAAAATATAAGATATAGTTAACGCTATAAAAGTAATAATTATGAAGAGCTTATGTCAAAAGTAGATACAAAAAGTGGTATTTTTAAAGCATTGTTAATCACTGCTGCATTATTTGTTGTGTTAGCAGGGCTTAAAACAGCGACTAATATTTTAGTTCCATTTTTATTGTCCGTTTTTATAGCGATTATTTGTAACCCACTGATTAATAAAATAGAGCGTTTTAAAATACCTAAGCCATTAGCGGTTGTAGGTGTGATCATGGTATTTGTGGTTATTGCGCTATCATTAGCTGGATTAGTTGGTCAGTCACTAACTGAATTATCTCGATTGATACCGCATTATCGAGAGCAGTTACAAGAGGAATTCGCTTGGCTGGTAACTCAGCTAGCCGCTTTCAACATCACTATTTCTTCAGCTATTTTAGTCGAGTATTTTGATCCCGCTGCCGCTATGGGACTAGCCGCTGATATGCTGAGTGGTTTAGGTGGCGTGATGGCTAATCTTTTTTTAATCATCATTACTGTCATCTTCATGTTATTTGAAGCTCCATCGTTACCGAGAAAAGTACATTTAGCACTCGATGATCCTGAAATGAGAATGCAACAAATAGATAGGTTTTTATCGTCAGTTAATCACTATTTAGCAATTAAAACGTTAGTGAGTATCGCCACCGGTATTTGTGTTTCGTTAATGCTATGGGCTATAGGATTAGATTTTTATCTACTTTGGGGAGTATTAGCTTTTTTACTTAATTATATTCCTAATATTGGATCTATTATTGCCGCCGTGCCTGCTATGTCATTAGCTGTTTTACAGTTAGGCTTAGCTCCTGCAGGTTTTATTGGTTTAGGCTATTTAGCGATTAATACCGTGATGGGAAATGTGGTAGAACCTAGGTATTTAGGTAGAGGCTTAGGTTTGTCTACGCTCGTAGTGTTCTTATCTTTAATTTTCTGGGGCTGGTTATTAGGTACTGTGGGGATGTTGCTATCGGTTCCGTTAACTATGATCATTAAAATTGGACTAGAAAGCTCACAAGATGGTAAATGGTTAGCTGTATTATTGTCAGGTGATGAAGAGCAGCCAGTAACACCAAACTAAATGACAAATTATCACCTAGTGACCATCTGGTGACTAGGTGATAACGACTACTCTATTGATAATTACTCAATCAAGTTTCATTAGCAGGTTATCATCTGCTAATCGCATTCATTATCTTTTATAACTGACCTTATTCTTATTACCCAATTTAAACATGCCGTCGGAAGTAAATTGTACTGCTTGTTGGCGTTTTTTACTGAATAAAATGGTACCGTCATCAAGGAACAAGAAGTTCTTCCAACAACGTTTGAAGTTAATCCAGGTAGTTTCAAGTATCAAACTGCGATTGATACAGTAGTAAACCGTTGTATTATTTTCCCAATTTAAATAATCAGTAATACTTTCTGGTAGGTCAGGGGACTCAGACTCCCAAGTAGCTTCCCATGCGCCATCATCAAGCCAAGCGGTTTTATTTGCAGGCCAGTCACCTTTTTTAAAAAAATCAGGGTGGTCAACTTGCTTACTAATAAACTCATCCCATAATTGATTAGCTCGAGTTGGACTTAATGGTTTGATAAGTTTTTTTAATTTATCATCTAACGGCATACTTTGATGACGAAAAATCCATGAATATTTAAAATCATTCAGCTCAATATATTTCATTAATTACCTAATTGTGTGACGTGAAAACTAATATGTCATTCGGCTAAGGTTTATATAGAGGTTTATTTACGAAAGCAACTATATCATTAAATATTCGACTTTTATTGATGACTCGTTAGTCGAAACTATTTATTCATTCTATGTACTAGTATTTTGCGAATTAACTCATCATAAATAGCGAAAAGCCTTAATTACTCATTTCGCTGGTTAAGTTTTTAAGCCAATATTTACCTTTCATTCGATAAGTGAACATAAAAAATTTAACAAATTCTTCAGAATAAGCGGTAAACGCAACCCAAAATAAAGGGAACTTAAAATAGTATGCGGCAATGAAGGTTAGTGGAATACTAATGACCCACATGCCGACAGTATCAATAAATAAACAGTACCTATTGTCACCCCCAGCTCTTAATATACCTATCGCAATAGTCATATTATAAATTTTAATACAAGTACCTAAAGCAATCAGGACAAACACTTCTCTGGCGAGTGTTAGCGTTTGTTCAGGGAGTTTGTCAAAGGGTAAAAAGATATAAGATTGCATACTCAAGGCAATAGCGCCAAAAGTAATCGCAATAATAGGAGCTGAGAGAGAAAAACCTTTTGCTAGTCTCCAAGCATAGGCAAAATCATTTTGTCCTAATTTATGACCTATTTGAATCGAACATGCACTGGCAAAACCAAAAAACAGGGCAATAAAAAGACCTTCAATCGGGGTTAATAAACTCATTACTGCTAACTCTTGAGTACCTAATTGGCCATATATTAATTGATAAACAAAGGTACCTGATGACCACACACCATAGCTGAGCATCATAGGAATGGCGATTTTAAAGAGTTTTAACCATTGGTTATATTGATTAAAGTCAGATAAGGCTAAGTATTTGGGGTTCGCCGCTGAATTAATTTTGGTGACAGCATAGACAATAATACACAGATGAACGGCTCGTGAAATAGTTGTAGCCCATGCAGCGCCGTCTACTCCTTGAGCTGGAATACCTAACCCGCCATTAATAAACCAATGGTTGAGCACTATATTTAAAAGAATAGCTATCACACCAAATACCATAGGGGTTTTGGTTTTTGACATAGCTCGAAATGAATTTTCAATAATTTGCACTACGGCAATAAACAATAAGCCCGGAATACAAATACGTAAATAGGATGCACCAAGCGAGACAAGTTGGCTATCATTAGAGGCCATAGATACGATGTCGTCAGCCACATAAAAATTAATGACAATCAGAGGGATCAATAACACAATTGCAACTATAGTTGCCATGACAGCGGTTTGGGATATTCGTTTTAAGGCGTTAGCACCAAAATATTGCGCACTTAGTACTCCAACACCTCCCGCTAATCCGGTCATAAAAATAAGTAAAACAAATTGCACTCGGTTGCCAATACCAACCGCAGCTACAGCGGTATCACCTAAATGACCAACCATGATGATATCTACCATTCCAAGCATAGTAACCAAAATGCTTTGCAGTGAGATAGGCCAAGCAAGTTTTGCACTTTGCTTGAAGGTAGCTAAACGAGTGGAAGACATAAGGTTTTATTGATAAATAGCAATTGTAATAGCGCTATTTTATCTTAAATTACGATAATTGTAAGAGCTTACATTTAAATTTAAGTAAAAGGTCTTTTCATATGATTTTACAACAGTTGTCTTTTAGACTTATGTGACAAATCATCGTATAAATTATGGTATTCATCTGAAATGTAAAGCTATGTAAAGCTAATTGTTTCAAAATGAAGGTCTTAGTACCATACTAATGAAATGATAAGTGGTGAAATACCCTTTTTGAATAGGTATAAATTATAAACATGAGTCGTATTTTGAAGTTTAAATGTCTACTGCCAACAGTTGCGTTATTATCGGCTTGTGCCGGGCCTAGCGCGATTACAGACGCAGTGAAAGTGCCCGATGCGCCGAAAAGCTGGTCCAGTAAAGCTGTTGATCCGCAAACGAGTATTCAAATCACTAGCTGGGTGAAAAGCTTTGAGCATCCTCAGTTATCAACACTAATTTCACAAGCTATAACGAACAATTACAATTTTAAGGCACAGGCAGCTAAATTAGCCATTGCTAAAGAACAACTTACTATTGCCAATGCATCAGATTTACCCGAATTATCGTTAGGGTTGAGTCAATCACGCAGAAAAGCTGTAACTTCTGCAGATACTAGCTACAACAATAATGCTGATATCAATTTAGATCTCAGCTATGAGTTAGATTTATGGGGAAAACTGTCTGATGAGCAAGCAAAGGCTGAATTAAGTTATGCAAGTGAATTAGCGCAATATAAACAAGCCGAGTTAACTTTAGTCGCTGACGTCAGTAAAGCTTATTTTAATTTAGTTGAAGCAAAAGCGTTATTAACCTTGTATGAAGAACGAGCTAAAAACTTACAAAACAATTTGGATATGATTCAATCTTCTTATCGTTTAGGGTTAAGTGATGCCCTTGATGTGTATTTAACACAGAATGATGTTAGTAGTGAATTAGCTCGTATAGCACAACAAAAACAACAAGTTGCTAGTAAAAGTAGAACATTAGAATTATTGCTTGGTGAGTATCCCAATGCAGATATTGCCTCAGATGTTGAATTAATGTCATTTGATACAGAACTTGCTCAAGGGTTACCGTCAGACATTTTAACCAGACGTAGTGACATTATGGCTTCTTGGTATGACTTAATGGCTCAAGATGCAAGTTTAGCCATAGCGCATAAGCAACGTTTTCCTCGAATTTCATTAACAGCTTCTACCGGTGATAGTTCCGATGAGCTAGGTGATTTATTAGATGGCGGAGCGATGGCTTGGTCATTAATAGGTAACTTAACTATGCCTTTGTTTAACGCTGGACGACTATCGTCTCTTGAAGAGCAAGCACGATTAGCCGTGGTTCAAAAAGAGCAGTTGTATTTACAGCAGGTCTATCAAGCTTTTGCTGATGTTGAAAACAACTTAGATAATGCCAAAACACTCAAACAACAATTTATGCATTATCAACAAGCGAAAGATAACGCCGTTTCCGCGGAAACAATCTCGTTTGATCAGTATCTCAAAGGTCTTGTTACTTATACTACCGTATTAGAGTCTCAACGCCGTGCGTTTGATGCACAATCAACATTAATACAGTTACAAAATCAATTGTTAATAAATCGCATTTCATTATTTGTTTCTTTAGGTGGTTCGCCATTTGATGAAACTAGTAATTTACAGAGTAAATAAACATGTCAATAAAATTAAAAAAATTTATCCCCTTAATTGTTATTTCAGGATTTATCTTAGTGGCTTTTATTGTTAGCCAAAATCCTCCAAAAACACAAAGAGGTGCGCCGAGTACTGCCCCTCAATTAAATGTTGATGTTATGACATTAACCAAATCTGATACTACTATTTATATCAATAGTTATGGCAAAGTGCAGCCTAGAACGCAAAGTATCTTATTCCCTCAAGTGTCAGGTCAAATCATTCACATTAATCCTAATTTTAGAGATGGTGGTTTTTTTGATAAAGGCGATGTTTTAGTTGAACTTGATGACAGAGATAACCGCGCAGAAATTAATATTGCAAAATCTGCTTTATTTTCTGCCCAACAAGCCCTAAGCGAAGAAAAAGCACGTGTGGTACAAGCAAAACAAGATTGGCAGCGTTTAGGTAATGAGGGAGAACCTTCAGATTTAGTTTTACGTAAACCACAGTTGCTCGCAGCTGAAGCTAATGTTTATTCTGCTCAAGCAAGTTTAACTAAAGCGGAACTTGCACTTGAACGCACTAAAATTAAAGCACCATTTACGGGACGCATTCTGAAAAAAGAAGTTGATCTTGGGCAAGTGGTTTCTTCAGGTACTCAACTAGCAGAAATATATGCTGTTGATTATGTGGAAGTACGCTTACCTATTCAAAATAAAGATTTATCTTATATGATATTACCTGAAAGTAATCGCTTTAATGATAAAGCAAGTAAACAACCGCTAGTGGAATTATCGTCTGATTTACTGAACATACCACAGACTTGGAAAGGTAAAGTGGTACGTACAGAAGGCGCCTTTGATAGTGCTTCTCAACAATTGTTTGTCGTCGCACAAATTGATGATCCTTATGGTCTTAATCAAACAGAGGGACTTCCATTAAAAATAGGTCAATATGTCAAGGCATCTATTGTCGGTAAAACAGTGCAAAACGCCTTAGTTATTCCGAATAAATCAATTTATCAAGGAAGTTATGTTTATACGGTTGAACATAACGTGTTGAAACGAAAAGATGTAAACTTAGCCTGGCAAAATGATGATATTGCTTTGATTAGAACAGGTCTTGTAGAAGGTGAACTCCTGGTTTTAACACCACTAGGTCAAGTCAATTCAGGTACACCTGTGGCTATTCATGAAAAAGATGGTGTTGTTGTGGCTAACCCACAGAAAAAACGTAAACCAGGCACTAGACGACCTGATGGTAAGCGAGGTAAGAATAACAACATAAAAGCAAAGGGTGAACAATCATGATAGCTTGGTTCGCACGTAATCATGTTGCCGCTAACCTGTTAATGATAACGATTTTTTTATCAGGTTTACTTTCATTAAAAGGCAATATTCCATTAGAAGTTTTTCCATCATTTGAATCTGAAATTGTTAATGTTAGCGTCAGTTTACTTGGTGCCACCCCCGAAGATGTTGAAAAAGGTGTGTCAATACGTATAGAAGAAGCGGTTCAAGATTTGGAAGGCATAAAACATATATCATCAACATCCGTTGAAGGCTCTGCTCGTGTAACAATAGAAGCTGAATCTGGTTATGATGTACGTGAATTGCTGTCAGATGTTAAAAGTCGTGTTGATGCAATAAACACTTTTCCCGTTGAAGCTGAAAAACCAACATCATCTATACAACAATTTACTAGAGAAGTGATCTCAGTCACAGTTTCATCAAATTATAGTGAAAAAGAAATTCGTGAGTTTGCAGAAAAAGTTAGAGATGATTTACTAGCAATTCCTGAAATTACCCAGCTATCTCTTGATGCGGTACGTGATTACGAAATTAATATTGATGTTAGCCAAGATAAATTAAAACAATATCAAATTAGCATTAATGATATTGCTGATGCAGTAAAAGCAAGTTCTCAAGATTTATCAGCAGGTAATGTAAGAACTGAAGGGGGCGATGTCCTTGTCCGTTCAAAAGGGCAAGCTTACCGTAAAGATGAATTTGATAAAATTATCGTTAAAACTAACAACGATGGTACATTTTTATACTTAAGTGATATTGCTACGGTCAATGATGGTTTTGAAGAAGAGCCATTACGCGCACGTTTTAACGGTAAACAAGCGGCAATGATTGAGGTCTATAGCATAGGTAATCAAAATGCTATTGACGTTGCCGATGCAGTAAAAAATTACATTGATAACCGCCAAGCCACTTTACCGGAAGGATTTGAATTAGGCTACTGGCGTGACAGCTCAGAAATTGTTAAAAGCCGTTTAAATACCTTGATCACCAATGCATTACAAGGTGGTTTTTTAGTGTTACTACTTTTAACTTTATTCTTACGTCCTTCAATTGCTTTTTGGGTATTTATCGGGATCCCTGTTAGTTTTATGGGAGCATTTATTTTGATGCCATTTTTTGGTATTTCAATTAATGTGATGAGCCTTTTTGGATTTATTCTCGTGCTGGGGATAGTGGTGGATGACGCCATTGTTACCGGTGAAAATATCTATCGGCATACGCAAACAGCAAGTTCAGGTATAGAAGCTGCAATTAAAGGTACTGAAGAAGTTGCCCTACCTGTTACTTTTGGTGTACTTACTACGGTTGCTGCATTTTTACCTTTAGCCTTTATTGAAGGGATGCGTGGTGCAATGTTCGCACAAATTCCCGTGATCGTTATCCCTGTGCTGTTGTTTTCATTAATCGAGTCTAAGTTTGTATTACCGTCACATCTGAAAAGCTTAAGATTACGAAGTGAAAAAACTAAGCAATCAAAATTTAGCGCATGGCAAGAACGTTTTGCTGACGGATTTGAAAATGGCATTTTAAAATATTATAAACCTATCCTTAAAAAAGCAGTATCAAATAAGCTAACGACTTTAGCGCTATTTGTCGGCATGTTTATTTTGATTTTAACCTTTATCACGACAGGTTGGGCTAAATTTACTTTCTTCCCACGTATTCCAAGTGAAGTAGTAAGAGCAACAGTAACTATGCCAATAGGCTCTACTTATGAAGTTGTTGATGGTTATGTTCAGCGAATGATAGAGTCAGCTAATACACTAAAAGAAAAATATCGTGATGAAAACGGTGACAGTGTTATTTTAAATAGTATGGCAATTACACATAACGAAACCGGTCGTGTAATGTTTGAAATACTATCTGCTGATCAAAATGATACCGGGATAGGATCGACAAAGTTAGTGCAAGAGTGGCGAGACTTAATAGGGACGCTACCAGGTGCTGAAAGTTTAACGTTTAGAGCTGAACTTGGTCGTGGTGGAAACCCTATTGATATTCAATTGAGTGCGAATGATCTTGGCACCCTTAAAGAAGTTGCTAAACAAGTTAGAACTCAAATTGCCACGTATCCAACAGCGTTTGAAATTTCAGATAGCTTATCTAATGGTAAAGAAGAAATTGAAATTGAACTAACAGAAAAAGGCCATGCCTTAGGTATGACTCGTTCTTCTGTCACCAATCAAGTCAGATCCGCTTTCTTTGGTGCTCAAATACAACGTATTCAACGTGGTCGCGACGATGTACGTGTCATGTTACGTTACCCATTAGCTGAACGTAAATCATTAGCAAATCTTGGTGGAATGCTCATTAATACACCAACTGGCGGAAAAGTACCTCTGTCTCATGTCGCTACGTTTAAACCGGGTCAAAGCCCATCAGCCATTAACCGTATCGATAGGTATCGTACTGTTAACGTAACTGCGGATGTTGATAAAACAGCAACCAATATGACTGTCTTAAATGCCGATTTAAAAGAGTATTTAGATGAGTTAATGCAAAAGTATCCAGGTGTTAGTTATACCTTTGAAGGTGAAGCTAAAGAGCAAGCTGAGTCTTTTGGCAGTTTAGGGCTTGGTTTAATGTTCGTGTTATTCATTATTTATTGTTTATTAGCGATACCATTTAAATCATACATTCAACCCTTGATCGTTATGTCAGTTATTCCATTTGGTGCCATAGGTGCAGTGTTAGGTCATTGGATTATGGGAATGGATCTTACGATCATGAGTATGCTTGGTTTAATGGCACTCATTGGGGTAGTGGTTAATGATAGTTTAGTCTTGGTTGACTTTATTAATAAACGACGTGAAGAAGGTGATGACATGATGGAAGCTGTGTTAACTGCCGGTCAGTCACGTTTTAGACCGGTAATGTTAACATCGTTAACAACCTTTATCGGTTTAATGCCATTATTGTTTGAAACCGCTACTCAAGCACAATTTTTGATCCCTATGGCGGTGTCATTAGGTTTTGGTATTATCTTCGCAACTATTATTACCTTAGTGCTTATACCTATTAACTACTTATTAGTAGAAGATTTAAAACGTTATACTAAAAAAGGTGTTAATTTTGTAAAAACATCAATGGCATAAAATGCATTGATAAAATAATTTTGGAAAATTGATGTTAAAAGGGGTATTGCTTGTTCGTGTAAATAGATACACTAATGGGTAATACCTTTTTTGTTTATTGGAGTTAAAGTTATGGCAGAAGAAACCATTTTTTCAAAAATAATACGACAAGAAATACCAACACCTTTGCTTTATCAAGATGAATTAGTAACTGCATTTCGAGATATAGCACCGCAAGCGAAAACACATATTTTAATCATACCAAATAAATTAATTCCTACGGCTAATGATATTGAAGTATGCGATGAATTAGTCATGGGTCGTATGTTTACAGTAGCTAAGAACCTCGCAAAAGAAGAGGGGATTGCTGAAGATGGTTATCGCTTGATCATGAACTGTAACAAGCATGGTGGCCAAGAGGTTTATCATATACATATGCATTTACTTGGCGGAGAACCTCTAGGGAAAATGCTCAATATATAGATTTAGAATAAAATTATAGTCAGCGCTGTTAAGCTGGTTCAGGTTCGCTTGTTTACCCAACCTGAGTTAGCTTCATCAGTTGCTGTTATTGTTGTATCTTTCCTGAACACTATGCTTTTATCTAAAGACCATTCATACAATCTTCAGCATGTTAAATTCTTGTAGATCATCTGTTGTTAATAGAATTGCTATCAGTGATGTTATTACCACTTGTAGATTAATTGAGAAAATAGTCCGAACAAAGTCTGTACATTTTGCCAAATATTGATAATATGCCGCACGAACCAAGGGGTGCCTTTACGAAATTTATTTTGTATTAGGCTGAGATGTGATGTTTACAAACCCTTTGAACCTGACCCGGATAATTCTGGCGTAGGAATGGTTAGTGTCATCTATTGTATCTCCATGGTGCACACTTTTTATCTTATGCCAGTAATGTGTTTTATTACTTATTGAGATAAATATGACTTTCAAAAAATCTTCATTAGCAATTGCCATTACTGTATCACTAATCACACCGCTTTCTTTTGCTGAAACAGCAGAGGAAGCACTTGAGACGATCACAGTAACGTCTAATTTTAAAAAACAATCACTTGCCTCAACACCTACAAGTATTGCCATTATTACCCAAGAACAACTCCTAGATAAAAGTGCTCAACACTTTGACAATGTCCTTTCTAGTATCGCCAATGTTAACTTTTCCGGTGGTACTTCTCGACCTAAGTATTTTCAAATACGAGGGGTTGGGGAACGTTCGGAATACTTAGGTGCGCCAAATTCATCTGTCGGTTTTATCATAGACGATATAGACCTTTCTGGTTTAGGTATGGCGGCAAACTTATATGATATTAACCAAGTTGAAGTACTACGTGGTCCACAAGGTACACGTTTTGGTGCAAATGCATTAGCGGGTCTTATTTATTTACAGTCGAATCAACCAACTGATGTAAGTGAACATGGCATTTCATCAAGCTTTGGCGATGATGACTTAATGACATTATCGGGTTTTAGCTCTGGGGCTCTTACTTCAAAAGTTAACTATCGTGTTAGTGTTGAAAAGCACCAACAAAATGGGTATATCGATAACTTATTTTTAGGCCGAGACGACACCAACAAAATTGACGAGGTCACGTCAAAACTCAAACTTCATGCAGAAGCAACTGATGATTTACTCATCGATTTTACTTTGTTATATGCCAATATGGATAATGGTTTTGATGCATGGACATTAGACAATAATGGTTTTGATACTTATACCGATGAACCCGGTGTTGATAATCAAAAATCACTTGGTAGTTCATTGAAATTTTCTTATACAGGATTTCAAAACCTTGATTTAACGGCTATTTCAAGCTTTACGAGTACCGATCACCAAAATTCGTATGATGGCGATTGGTCAAATCCGGCGTATTGGGCAAGTAAAAGTTGTGACGATTCTCCTTGTGTCTATGATTATTTTTGGTCTAAAAAAGCTGAACGTGATGTTTACTCTCAAGAGTTCCGTTTAACTAACAAAGCGGACACTAAGCTGTTTAATCAGAGCACAGATTGGTTGCTAGGTGCTTATTTTAGTAAGCTTGAAGAAGATAATATTACTGACGAAATTTATAATGGCTGGGCTTCTGATACCTTATACGCTCGCTATAAAGCAGAAAATGTCGCTATATTTGGGCAGTTAGATAGTGAATTATCTTCACAATACCAATTATCTGTTGGTTTACGTGTTGAGAATCGTAAAAGTGATTATCAAGATCATACGATTGAAAACGGTGTTGGTGATGTGTTTGACCCAAGCGAAACCATGTGGGGAGGGCATATCGCATTAAGTAAAACTATTAATGCTAATCATAACACTTACATTCGAATTGCTCGTGGTTACAAAGCGGGTGGTTTTAACATGGGACTGCCGACACCTTTAGCTAAGTTTAAAGAATTTGATACTGAAACTTTACTTAACTATGAAATTGGTTTTGATTCTCATTTTCTTGATAATAGTATTCAAAGTCGAGTTGCTTTTTTCTATATGGATAGACAAGACCAACAAGTGAATGCATCACAGCAAAACCCTGATAAGCCACAGCAATTTACTATTTATACTGCTAATGCGACTAGTTCTTCAAGTTTTGGCATGGAAATGGACTTATCATGGCAGTTAACCAGTAATTTATCACTATATTCAACACTCGGTTATTTACGTGCTAAATATGATACATATGCATATTTTGATAAATACGGTACGAGTATCGATATTTCCAATCGCGAACTTGCTCATTCACCTAAATTTACCTATAGCCTAGGAGGAACCTACCGAAACGATTTAGGCATGTTCTTTAATGCTTACGTGGCAGGTAAGAGTGGTTTTTATTTTTCGGATAGCCACTCAGAAAAATCGGATAGCTCAAATACACTTAATGCCCGAGTAGGCTATGAAACAGATATTTGGTCTGTGTACTTGTGGGGAAGAAATATCACAGATGAAAAAGTTGAAACCCGAGGCTTTTATTTTGGTAATGAACCAGACATTGACTGGGAAGCTAAAAAATATCAGCGTTTTGGTGCACCAAGACAACTTGGTTTAACATTTGATTATCGTTTTTAATAACGTACTTAATAGAGATAACAGTAGAGGTAGATGATGGACATTTCAATTGAAATTAGCTTATACCCATTAGCACAAGAAAAATTTAAATCAGATATTTGGGCATTTATTCGTAAACTTAGAGCCGTTGACGGTTTAAAAGTAGTTACTAATGGAATGAGTACACAAGTGTTTGGTGAATATGATTTAGCGGTTAAACATGTAATGGATGAAATAAAACTTGTTCATCAAACTATCGGTAGTGCTGTTTTTGTTTGTAAGTTTATTTCAGGTGATCGATCAGAAGTTGAAGCAGAAAGTTAATGGCTGAAATTGTCCATTATTATGCTAATTTACCGCTAGTCGAGTGGCTAGCGGTTATTAGCTCATTACTTTACGTGTTCTTGGCTGCCAATAATAATATTTGGTGTTGGCCAGCTGCACTCGTCAGTACTGTACTTTATACCATTATTTTTTATGAATTCTATTTATGGTCAGACAGTTTATTACAAGTTTATTATTTTATAATGGCTATTTATGGATGGTATTGTTGGCGTAAGTCTCCTGCAAATGCTGATAAAACTGAGGTTTTAGCCGTTAGCCAAAAGCCGATGAATTTTCATATTATGGCCATTATTGTTTGTACCTTGTTATCGGGTATAGTTGGCTGGTTGATGGCTAATTATACGCCTACTGACTTTCCTTACTTAGATGCTGTAACAACGGTTTTCTCGTTATTTGCGACTTACTTAGTAGCGAAAAAAGTACTAGAAAATTGGCTATATTGGATTGTTATCGACTTTATTTCTATTTACCTTTATATCGAAAAAGCACTAATTCCTACTGCTTTTCTCTTTAGTTTTTTTGTATTATTTGCCACTTATGGGTATTTTAAATGGCGTGATATACTATTTAATGATAACTATCAATGTGATACTAACAGTTCGATAAGTTAAGAGGTTAAAAAATATTCTTAAATCATTAAGGCTTTTACCTTTATTTACCCAGCATCAAATAATCAATATAGAGTTGATGACAATGGGCTTTAGTCAGCATTCATACAAGGTAACTTGTGCAAATAAGCGGATGTTTTTTGCTAAATACTTTGATGATCAACATTCAAATGCTGCTGCTATTGAACGAGAAGTTCTGCAATCTAGTCAAGCGTTATCAATAACACTTCCGTTGGTTTATGCAGATACAAAGTGGCTGATCACACCTTTCGTTGACAATAATACTCTCGCTCAAACGAGTATGAGTTCAACTAATAAAATCATGTTAACGCTAGATTTAATGTTAGGCTTTCAAAAAATCCCTCTTACTAGTGCTTGTGTAAAATCGATCAATTTTATTGAGATACTCAAATTTTACCGCGATAAACTCCAATTAAATCCTACTTGCGTAGCAGTATTAACACCTTTATTAAATGTTAGCCTAGCCAATGAAGCTTTATTGGTTTTATCACATGGCGACCTTAATTTTTCAAATATACTGATGGCTGACCAAGGCCAGCAAAGGGCGACATTGATCGATTTTGAGTGCTGCTGCTATGCTGAGGCTGAATATGACATTGCAATGATGTTCGCCATTAATAATTTAGTTGAATCTTACTTGTTCACAGATGTTTTTAAGTCAGTGTCGCACTACCTAGCAACTCATAACGTAAAACTAAGCAAAGAAAAGGTTACGCGTTACCTTTCTATCTCATTGATAATAAATGCTTTATGGTATTTAGATAAGTTTAAACTAACAACTGATAAAAAATGGTTAGTATTAGCACGCGAACAATTAACACAAGCGGAAACACTAAAAGTTACTCAATATAATTTGATGGAATTATTACTACCTAGTTAGTTTGACTACTTGAATGAGATAATTAACATAAAAGATACGACTAATAACCGTGTGTTGTGTCTCTACTTCAAGCATACTTACTACTAAGTACATTTTTGAGTTTTATACGTGAATTGGAAAAACATTATTGAAAATAAAGATCGTTTATTTTGGCTAATGCATACAGCAGGATGGTTAGGTTTTGTACTTGTTCACTATCTAAGTTCTTTGCTACATGATTTACGCGACCTGTTTATTATTATCATTTTTTTAAATGCCTATGCTGGTTGGATGTTTAGTATTCCCTTACGCTATCTCTACCGCAAAATTTGGAATTCTTCTCCTTTAAAAATAGCTATTACCGTACTTTTAGCTTCTTACTTCACCGGTTTATTATGGCAAGTTGTTAAAAACATCAATTACTGGGAAATTTACAAACACGGTTACCGACCTGAGTATTTGATTCACTATCTGAAAAATTCGCTCTTTTCATTTTCTATTATGCTCTGTTGGAGTGTTCTTTATTTCGGTACTAAATATTATCAAATGCTGCAAACAGAGAAGCAAAATGTATTAAAAGCTAATAGCATAGCTCATCAAGCTCAACTTAAAATGTTACGTTATCAGCTTAATCCACACTTTTTGTTTAATACCTTAAATGCCATATCAACGCTGATTTTAGTCCAAGACAATAAAACAGCAAACGGTATGGTGACTAAATTAAGTGAATTTTTACGTTATTCACTTGATAAAGATCCGATGAAGCGGGTCACTTTAGCAAATGAAATAGACGCATTGAAACTTTATTTAGGTATCGAAAAAGTGCGTTTTGAAGAGCGACTAAAAATAGAAATTAATATTGCACCTGATTGCCAGCAAGCCTTAGTGCCGAGTATGATCTTACAACCCCTTGCTGAAAACTCTGTTAAGTATGCTATTGCAGAACAAGAAGAGGGAGGCACTATTCGTGTCAATGTGAGCCGTTTTGGTAATGACTTGCTGATAGAACTCGCTGACAATGGTCCAGGGGCTCATATTGTTGATGGTATTATTTTCCGTGAAAAAGGTGTTGGTTTAGCAAATACCAGAGAACGATTGCAAGCACTATATCCGGGAAATTTTTCATTCGTAATTGCCCCAAATAAGCCAAATGGTGTTAAAGTTAACATAAGATTACCTTACGATACTGGAAAGTAGTAATGAACAAAACATTATCAACTATAATTGTTGATGATGAACCGCTTGCCCGTAGGGGGTTAGCTGTTCGTTTAGCTGAGCATGATGATATTAATGTTATTGCTCAATGTAGTAATGGCCGTGAAGCGATTGAAGCGGTTAGAACCTATCAGCCCGATTTAATGTTTTTAGACATTCAAATGCCTGGACAAAATGGTTTTGAGGTCATGCAAACAATTATCGACCAAGATTTACCCTTGCCTATGGTGATTTTTGTGACTGCATTTGATCAATATGCCGTTAAAGCTTTTGATGTACATGCGCAAGATTATTTATTAAAACCCGCCGATGAAGAAAGGCTGGTTCAATCACTCGATAAAATCAGAGAAAAGCTTAAGAACAAAGAAAATGCCGCTCATAAATCTAAATTGGTTCGATTAGTCAGTAATGTTACTGGTACTGACTATAAAACCATATTAGAAGAATTAGAATCTGATGGGCCGGTTACCTTATCAAGCTATTCTGACATACTTGCCATTAAAGACGGCAGTGAAGTGAGTAGGGTGCCCACAAAAGATATTCTTTGGATAGATGCTGCTGGTGACTATATGTGTGTTCACACCGATGAAAACACCCATATTCTCAGAAAAACTATGAAACAATTAGAAGAATTACTCGATCCTAAATTGTTTGTACGTAGTCACAGATCAACTATAGTCAATAAGAACTATATTGATAAGTTTTGTAGTCAACTCAATGGCGAATACTATTTAGTGATGAGTAATGGTAAAGAGCTTAAAGTTAGCCGTAGTTATAAAGACAAAGTGAAGCAAGCGGTTAACGAATAATTCATGCTAAAGCTTTAGAGATAAATGAAATTTAGCCCTAGGGCTAAATTTCTGTTTGTCTACTTACCGATAAAATATCATTTTGCGCTTGTATTAAACTTTCATTTACCTGTTTTTCGTGTTTAATTGATTGTTCAAGTGCAATATATACAACGGAATTGTTTTGCTCACCAATCATCACATTTGATTTCCCTTCTGCGATAGCTTGTATTGACGCTACACCTAGTTTAGTTGCAAGTATACGGTCTTTGGCTACTGGTGAGCCACCTCGTTGAATATAACCTAGAATACAAGGCGTACAATCAATACCGGTAAGTGTTGATAATTGTTTGGCTAAATCTGTACTTCCGGTTGGCCATAGATTCTCAGCGATAACAATTAAGTAACTAGCATGTCGGTTTTTTTGTACACGCATGATGTCGGCACTAAGCTCTTGTAGCCGGGCCGCTTGATCATCACAGTTAAAGTTTTCAAAAGAAAGCACTTGTTCAGCTGCAGAGGCAATACCCACATTAAAAGTAATGTAACCACTATGACGTCCCATTACTTCAACTAAAAAGACACGATCAAAAGCATCTGCAGTATCTCTAATTTTATCAATGGCTTCTATTGCGGTATTAATCGCAGTAGAAAAACCAATAGTAAAATCTGTGTTATCAATATCATTATCTATGGTTCCGGGGATACCAATTACTTGGCCCTGCCATTGTTTCGAAATTTCAATTAATCCACAAAAAGAGCCATCGCCGCCAATAACAATTAATGCATCTATCTTGTCTTTGATCAGAGTGGAAACCGCTTGCTTAATACCAATGTCACTATGCATTTGCGGGCAACGAGCACTTTTTAATATGGTGCCGCCGTGACCAATAATACCATTAACATCGTCTAAGGTTATTTGCTTACATTCCCGGTTAATTAAGCCGTTGTACCCATGGTAGTAACCAATAAGATTAAATTGATAACGTTGTGCGGATAAAGTTATTGCGCGAATGGCTGCATTCATTCCCGGCGCATCGCCACCACTGGTTATTAAAGCTATATTTTTCATTTTTCAACCACCACTTTAAATACTTATGCCACTGTAAATGGTTTGCTTACTGTTATCTAGCGATGATCAATTAATTTAGAAAATCTTTTGATTTAAAACAAAAAAGGTAGCTTACGCTACCTTTTCAATCAACTTATATGCATCGTATTATTCTACGATGATTAAGTGGTTTAATTATTTTGCTTTAGTCACTGTTAATATTTTAAGGGTATTAGTCATACCAACCGTTTCCATCATGTCACCGTGAGTGACAATAACTTTATCACCTTCAGCTAATTCTGCTTTTTCAATTACCGCAGCCATAACTTTCGCTGATAAATCATCATTACTACATGACGTTGAATCAAAATGAATAGGGTAAACACCACGATATATTGCTGAATTATTCAATGTTTTCTGATGACGAGATAAACAGTAAATAGGTAAACCGGAAGTAATTCGTGACATAATTTTACATGTTTGACCTGATTCTGATAATGAAATTATCGCTTTAACACCTTCTAAATGGTTAGCGGCATACATAGCTGATAATGCAATTGTTTCAGAAATTTCAGTAAAGGTCAGTTCCATACGATGATTAGAAATATTGACAGAACGATGTGTTTCAGCACCAACACATACTGAAGCCATCGCAGTAACTGTTTCTATCGGATATTTACCCGCTGCAGTTTCAGCTGAAAGCATTACCGCATCGGTACCATCTAAAACGGCATTTGACACATCCATTACTTCTGCACGTGTTGGCATAGGTTGTTCGATCATCGTTTCCATCATTTGCGTGGCTGTAATGACAGCACGATTTAAACGACGGCTACGCGCAATAATATGTTTTTGCTTACCAACAAGTGCTGCATCACCAATCTCAACACCTAAATCTCCACGAGCTACCATAACTACATCAGATGCAAGAATAATATCATCGAGTATTTTGTCATCATTAACTGCTTCAGCACGTTCAATTTTTGACACTAGACGGGCATTACAATTAGCTTCTTGTGCTAACAAGCGAGCTTCTCGCATATCGGCAGCGTCACGAGGGAATGAGACCGCTAAGAAGTCTACATCGATCTTGGCAGCAAGTTTAATATCTTCTTTATCTTTCGCGGTAAGTGCCGGAGCAGTTAATCCACCACCTTGACGGTTAATCCCTTTATTATTCGATAATGGGCCACCAACAGTCACTTCTGTAAAGACAGAATCACCTTTAGTGCTAATAACTTTAAGTTGTACGCGACCATCATCTAATAATAAAATGTCACCTGCATTTACATCTTGTGGTAATTTTTTGTAATCAATCCCCACTTTTTCCTGGCAACCTTCACCTTTTGGTAAAGTGGCATCAAGTTCAAATTTGTCACCAATAGTAAGCTTTATAGGGCCATTTTTAAATGTCGAGACTCTAATTTTTGGTCCTTGCAAATCACCTAGAATACCTACATAGATACCCAATTCTTTAGCAAGTTCACGTACCATATTTGCTCGACCGATATGATCTTCAGGAGCACCGTGAGAAAAATTAAGTCTGACCACATTAACGCCGGCAGCTAATACTTTTTTTAGTACTTCTCTTTCATCTGTTGCAGGGCCTAAGGTAGCAACAATTTTTGTTCGTCTAGGCATTTTAATCCTTATCATTTATCTAATAATTAAAAAAGGGAATAGGGGGCCTATTCTTTGCGCTCAAATCGAGAGCTTCTTAAACTGTCTTTTACTTTCTTCAAATTATCTCTGAATTTTTTGCCTCGTCTTAAAGTAAAGCCGGTCGCTAAAATATCGATTAACGTAAGTTGTGCAATACGTGAGGACATAGGCATATATAAGTCGGTATCTTCAGCTACATCAACTGATAATACGATATTACATTCTTTTGCCAGAGGGGTATCATGGCTAGTAATTCCGATTACGGTGGCATCATTTTCTTTTGCAAGGCTTGCCACCTCAACTAATGACTTAGTACGACCTGTATGAGAAATTAATACAACTACATCACCTTGACGACTATTTATAGCACTCATACGTTGCATTAATATGTCATCAAAATAAACAACAGGAACATTGAAACGGAAAAATTTATTTTGGGCATCGTGAGCTACAACAGCTGATGCACCTAAGCCAAAAAATGAAATTTTATTCGCTTGAGTTAATAAGTCGACAGAGCGATTTAATGTTGAGGTGTCTAAACTTTTACGTGCTAACTCAAGATTAGCCATAGTAGATTCAAAAATTTTAGACGTATATTCTTCTGCCGTATCATTTTCGTCAACATGGCGGTTAACATAAGGTGTGCCATTAGCTAAGCTTTGCGCTAAATGTAATTTAAAATCAGGATAACCTTTTGTATCTAATCGACGACAAAATCGGTTAACCGTTGGTTCGCTTATATTAGCTTGCTTAGCTAAAGCGGCAATGCTTGCATGAATTACTGTACCCGGAGATGCTAATATTACTTCGGCTACTTTGCGTTCTGATTTACTAAACGTATCTAGTTCATTCGCAATTTTTTCTAAAATATTCATTCGGTTTAGCCCTAGATCTTTTATTTACTGTAATTTATTTTCTGTTGTAATAACAGCAAAAATGAAAATTTATTTCATAATTGCAACTAATATAAATCAAAACGACATTTTTTTGCAATTGAATAATTCGCTGTAATAGCGGTGTATACTATACAGCATATAGAATGATTTATTTTATTGTATGTTGTAAAATTACAAAAAGTCCTTTACTGAGGAAGAAACTCGCGCTAAATTAGCATGTAAATGTAGTTTAGTTTCATTAAAAACTAAAATTTAAGAAGTGAGCTTATGGAAAATCTTGATTATCAATCTGCAAGTGAAATTGTTATTTTTGGCGCGTTAGGTGATTTATCGCGTAGAAAATTAATTCCTGCCCTCTATCAGTTAGACTTTGCTGGGCTATTGAATCCAGAAAGTCGCATTGTTGGTGTTGCGCGACATGAGCATACTGTTGAAGAGTTTGAAGCTTTTGTAATGGAAAACTTAACTGCTTTTGTTAAAGAAGGATTAGATGAGGCGACCATTGAACGCTTTAAGTCTCGTTTAGTTTATCAACAACTCGATTTCAAAGACATTAAGGCATATTCAAATTTAGCTGCCACATTATCTGGCGGACATGACACCCGTGTATATTATTTTTCTACACCTCCTGCTATTTACGGTGATATTGGTAGTGGCTTAAATGATGCTAACTTAATTACACCTAATGATCGCGTTGTCATGGAAAAGCCCATTGGACATTGCCTTGAATCGTCTAAAGTGATTAATGACCATGTGTCACACTACTTTAATGAAAACCAAATTTATCGTATTGACCATTACTTAGGTAAAGAAACAGTACTTAATTTATTAGTACTACGTTTTGCGAATTCTTTATTTACCAATAACTGGGATAGAAACTGCATTGATCATGTACAGATCACTGTAGCTGAAAGTGTTGGTATAGAAGGTCGTTGGGGCTTCTATGACGAAGCTGGTCAAATGCGAGATATGATTCAGAATCATTTATTACAAATCTTATCATTACTAGCTATGGAACCGCCTGCCGATCTGGGAGCGGATAGTATTCGTGACGAAAAACTAAAAGTTATTCGTGCTTTAGTGCCAATTACTCGACAAAACGTCAAAGAAAAAACAGTACGTGGCCAATATGCCGATGGCTATTTAAATGGCGTTGCGGTACCTGGTTATTTGAATGAGGAAGGCGCTAATGAAAATAGTAATACAGAAACATTTGTTGCTATAAAAGCTGAAATAGACAACTGGCGTTGGAAAGGTGTACCGTTTTATTTAAGAACGGGCAAACGTATGCCAGCAAAACACAGCGAAATTGTTATTCACTTTAAACAACAGCCTCATAATATATTTAGAGACAGTTATGCTGATTTACCTTCGAATAAACTAACTATTCGTTTACAGCCTGACGAAGGGGTCGAGTTGGAAATGATGAATAAAATTCCAGGTATTGCTTCTCAAATGAAAATACATGAGAACAAACTCGATCTAAGTTTTTCTAAAACTTATAAAAATACACGTGTAGTTGATGCGTACGAACGTTTAATGCTGGAAGTGATTAATGGTAATCAATCATTGTTTGTTCGACGTGATGAAGTAGAAGCGGCATGGAAATGGGCTGATGGTATTATTGATGCTTGGAAAGAGATGAGTGAAAAACCAAAACCTTATCCAGCAGGTTCTTGGGGACCCGTTTCTTCAATTTCGCTAATTGCTCGTGACGACAGACAGTGGGTTGAATAAATGTATAAATTAAATGAATTCTCAAAACGTGAACAACTTGATATAGCATTAGCTGATCAAGTCAGTACTATTTTAGCTGATGCCGTCAAAGAAAGAGGGCGAGCAAGCATTGCTGTCTCTGGTGGTTCAACTCCAAAAGGCTTTTTTAATGCTTTATCTAAAAAAGACTTACCTTGGAGCGATATTACCATAACATTAGCGGATGAACGCTGGGTTGATATGGACAGTGCCGATAGTAATACACGTTTAGTTCACGAACATTTATTACAGAATAAAGCAGTTTCTGCAAAGTTCTTTCATCTAAAGCAAGGTGAACAGTTATCACAAGAAACCTTAGCTGATCTTAACCTTGCGGCTAAATCTACGTTATTACCGCTTGATGTTTTAATTTTAGGTATGGGTGAAGACGGGCATACCGCATCACTTTTTCCTTGTAGTGATCAAATAGATGAATGCCTTGCTAAATCGACATCACCTTTGTTACGAGTGCAACCGAAAACAGCTCCTCATGAAAGAATAACGTTTAGTTTTATTTACTTAAAACAAAGTAAAAATACATTTCTTCACATTAGCGGCCTAAATAAAAAAGCAGTATTAGAAAAAGCAATTGCTGGCACAGATTATAGAGAAATGCCAATTCGGGCATTTATACAAGACCCAGATATTAATACACAAGTGTACTGGGCGGAGTAAATTATGAATAAACAGATAGTAGCAATAACAAATAGAATCATTGAGCGTAGTAAAGCGACGAGAGCCGCTTATTTAGCTAAAATTGATGCGCAAAAATCTCAAACAGTACATAGAGCAAACTTGTCTTGTGGAAATTTAGCACATGGCTTTGCCGCTTGTGGGAAAGAAGATAAGCAAGTACTACGTGGTATTAATCATTCAGATGTCGCCATTGTATCGGCTTATAACGATATGTTATCGGCACATCAACCTTATGAAACCTATCCTAAAATAATTAAAGCCGCAGTACGTGAAACAGGTGGTGTTGCTCAATTTGCAGGGGGCGTTCCTGCAATGTGTGATGGGGTTACTCAAGGCCAACCTGGAATGGATTTGAGCCTTATGAGCCGTGATGTTATTGCCATGTCAACAGCCGTTGCACTTTCACATAATATGTTTGACGGTGCAGTCATGCTGGGTATATGCGATAAAATCGTCCCAGGTTTATTAATTGCTAGTATGACATTTGGTCATTTACCTACAGTATTTATTCCTGCAGGGCCTATGCCTTCTGGCATACCTAATAAAGAAAAAGCTCGTGTTCGTCAGCAATTTGCTAAAGGCGAAATTGGTGAAGATAAATTATTAGAAGCAGAATCAGCGTCATATCATAGTGCTGGAACTTGTACTTTCTTTGGTACTGCTAATTCAAATCAATTAGTGGTTGAAGTTATGGGGTTACATTTACCCGGGGCTTCTTTTGTTCCACCTAACACCCAGTTACGAGAAGAATTAACTAAAGCAGCAGCACGTCAAGTTACCCGTTTAACACAGCAGTCAGGCAATTATATGCCTGTAGGTAGAATGGTAGATGAACGTTCTATTGTAAATGCCATTGTCGCGTTATTAGCCACAGGTGGTTCAACTAACCTGACTATGCATATTATTGCATTCGCTAAAGCCGCAGGGATTATTATTAATTTCCATGACTTTAGTGATTTATCTGATGCGGTACCTTTAATTACCCGTATTTACCCGAATGGTTCTGCAGATGTTAACCACTTCCAACAAGCGGGTGGTATGGCTTTACTGTTTAAAGAATTAATTGCTGCTGGTTTAGTTCATGAAGATGTTGAAACTATCTGTGGTAAAGGGTTAACCCAATATACTAAAACGCCGGAAATTCAAGATGGCAAACTTGTATGGCTTGACTCTTTCGATAAATCTGGTGACCCAGAAGTTATTGCAACCACGCAGAAACCTTTTAAAGCTGACGGTGGTTTAAAAGTACTTAAAGGTAATTTAGGTACATCTGTGATTAAAACGTCATCACTACGTGAAGGCAGCTTAATTATTAAAGCACCCGCGGTTGTGTTCGAAGATCAACATGAATTAGACATAGCCTTTAAAGCTGGTGAATTAGAAAAAGATTTTATCGCTGTTGTTCGCTTTCAAGGGCCTAAAGCCCGTGGCATGCCTGAATTACACAAGTTAACGCCACCACTAGGCGTGCTTCAAGATAAAGGCTTTAAAGTGGCGTTAGTTACCGATGGTCGTATGTCTGGTGCGTCAGGTAAAGTACCCGCAGCAATACATTTATGTCCAGAAGCCTTAGACGGTGGTTTGATCGCAAAAATACAAAACGGCGATATGATCACACTCAATGGTGATACGGGTGAATTAACATTAGATGTTGATGAAAGTGAATTAAATAAACGAGCCACGGCACAATTTAATGTTAATGGTCATCATCAAGGTATGGGGCGTGAGTTGTTTGGTTTTATGCGAAGAAGCTTAAGCTCAGCTGAAACTGGTGCCTGTTCATTGTTTGACGAGTAATCACATGACTGATCAAGTAATTAATATTGTTGCGGATATAGGCGGTACAAATTTACGTATCGCACTAGTCAATGACGATGGTGGAACTGATTTATTATCCGTTTATCAATGTAGTGAATATGATGGGTTAAGTACCATAGTTCAAACATTTTTAGTTGAACATTCACTTGTTGCTGATCAAATTAATGGCTGCTTTGCTATTGCATGTCCGGTTGATCAAGACCTTATTCAGATGACTAACTTACCATGGCAGTTTTCAAAAAAGGCGCTTAAAGAAGAACTGGGTTTTAGTAAATTACTTTTTATCAACGATTACACTGCGATAGCACATGCAGTACCGTTTTTAACTGATGATCAAAAAGTAAAAATTGGCAGAGGAACGGTTGTTCCAGGAAAACCTATTTCTATCTGTGGACCCGGAACTGGTCTTGGCGTTGCTAATGTTGTACCTGTAGGTGAACATTGGGAATCTCTAGGCGGCGAGGGTGGTCATGTGGATTTTGCACCTGTTGATGCTACAGAAATTGCTATTTTGTCTATACTTTTACAGAAGTATTCGCACGTGTCATATGAGCAGTTACTGTCAGGTCAGGGATTAGAACAAATTTATCAAGCGCTTTGTCAGATAAACCAGTGTCAGGAATTACCTAAACTGTCGGCACAGGAAATATCAACAAACGCACTTAACCAAAAATGTGAGATATGCCAACAAGCATTAGCACAATTTTGTAAAACATTAGGAAGCTTCTCTGGAAACTTGGCACTTACATTATCAAGTTTCGGAGGAGTATATATTGCTGGTGGCATAGTGCCTCGGTTTATCGAGTATTTTAAAAACAGTGAATTTAGAAGTCGGTTTGAAGACAAGGGGCGTTTTAACTTGTTCAATTCTGCAATACCAACTTTTGTGATCACCGAATCACAACCGGGCATATTAGGTGCTTCGGCTTATCTTCGTCAACATAATAAAGAGGAATTATGACGTTAACTAAAAAATGGCAGGTACCTTCGAAAGACCTGTTCGCAATGGGGCCAATAGTGCCTGTATTAGTGATTGAAAATGTTGAAGATGCATTGCCTATTGCTGAAGCTTTACTCGCCGCTAATGTGAAAGTATTAGAAGTGACTTTACGCACTCCTTCAGCGCTTGAAGTCATTGCTAAAATTGCAAAAGAGCTACCTGAAGCGGTTGTTGGTGCAGGTACTGTCACTAACCGTGAATTACTTCAACGTTCAGCCGATGCAGGAGCTAAATTCGCTATTAGCCCAGGTTTAACTAAAGATCTGCTTCAGGCGGGTAATGAAGGTGATATCGCCTTAATCCCAGGTATTTCATCTATTTCAGAATTAATGGATGGTATTGATCTTGGCTATGATCATTTCAAATTTTTCCCAGCAGAAGCTTCTGGTGGTGTAAAAGCGATTCAGTCTATAGGCGGACCATTTCCTAATATTCGTTTCTGCCCTACAGGTGGCATTAACATTAACAATATTCGTGATTACCTAGCCCTTAAAAATGTAGCTTGCTGTGGCGGTTCTTGGTTAGTGTCTGATGAAATTATTGCCAACAAAGATTGGGGTAAAATTACAGAGCTTGCTAAACAAGCATTAGATCATATTAAATAACGTTAATGATCGCTGTAGTCACTTAAGCTAGGTTTTACCTAGCTTTTTTATTTGTGTTATTAAAATTTAAAACAAAAAAAACGGCAACCTTAGTTACCGTTTTCTATCTTACTTAACTAACAATTAATTCTTAGAAATATAAGACACTAAGTCTAATACTTTATTTGAATAGCCAATTTCATTGTCATACCAAGAAACTACTTTAACAAACGTATCAGTTAACGCGATGCCAGCACCAGCATCAAATACTGATGTACAAGTTTCGCCAAGGAAATCATTAGAAACAACGTTATCTTCGGTATAACCTAAAACACCTGCTAATTCACCTTGTGAAGCGGTTTTCATTGCATCACAAATGTCTTGGTAACTGGCTGGTTTTTTAAGGTTAACTGTTAAATCAACAACAGATACATTGGGTGTTGGTACTCGAAATGCCATGCCTGTTAACTTACCGTTAAGTTCAGGTATTACTTTACCAACAGCTTTAGCAGCGCCAGTTGAAGAAGGAATGATATTTTGGCTTGCACCACGTCCGCCACGCCAATCTTTAGCAGAAGGACCATCAACTGTTTTTTGAGTTGCTGTAGTAGCATGTACGGTTGTCATTAACCCGTCAGCTATACCCCAGTTATCATTCAACACTTTAGCAATAGGGGCTAAACAGTTAGTTGTACATGAAGCATTAGAAACAATATCTTGACCACTATATTCAGTATTATTAACACCCATAACAAACATAGGCGTATCATCTTTAGAAGGCGCAGAAAGTACAACTTTTTTAGCACCCGCAGCAATATGTTTACGTGCTGTTTCGTCGGTTAAAAACAAACCAGTAGATTCAACTACAACGTCTACACTAATTTCATCCCACTTTAAATCTGCAGGATTACGCTCAGCTGTTACACGGATTACTTTATCATTAACGAACAATTGTCCGTCTTTAACTTCAACCGTACCTTTGAACCGGCCGTGAGTTGAGTCATATTTTAACATGTAAGCCATGTAATCTATGTCTATTAAGTCATTAATCCCGACAATTTCAATATCTGATCTTTCCGCCGCAGCTCTAAATACAAAACGGCCGATGCGACCAAAACCGTTTATTCCAACTTTAATTGTCATATTGACTCCACAGGAAAATAATTATGTAGTAAAATTACACCAATTATGAAAAATATCAAGTAAAATATTTGTAATCCATAGGTTTATAGCACAAGGATATTAGAATTCGTTGTATTATTACGAATTTAACGGGTTGTTTAACCTAAAATCCTAGGTAAATTCATATTAAAAGGCTAATTTCCATGATAAAATAACACTAATTTCAAAAATGTAAATTGTGGACAATTAAGAATGAGTGAAGATTCTCGCTGTGATATAGGTTTTATCGGTCTAGGTGTTATGGGTAAGAACTTGGTGTTAAACCTCGCTGATAACGGTTACTCAATAGCTGCTTTTGATCTAGACAACGACAAAGTCAATGCGGTAATTGCTCAAGATAAACTAGAACGTAAGGTAGATAGTCCTAGAGTAAAAGGTTGTTCGTCATACACTGAACTATTAGCTAACCTTAAAGCCCCACACTTAATTGTTTTGTCTGTTCCCGCTGGAGCACCTGTAGACCAAGTTTGTCAAAGCTTAATTGGTGCTGGTGTACAACCTGACGATATCGTTATTGATACTGGTAACAGTTTGTGGGTTGATACGGTTGAACGAGAAAAACAATATAAAAATAATTTCATTCTCTTTTCTTCAGCTGTTTCAGGTGGCGAAGTTGGCGCTAGATTTGGTCCCGCGCTTATGCCAAGTGGTTCAGCTTATGCTTGGACAAGAATTAAACCTATTTGGGAAGCCATTGCCGCTAAAGTAGACGCAACCACTGGCAAACCTATCGAGCGAACAAAACCAGGAGAAATTGTTAATATTGGTGAACCTTGTACAGCTTACATAGGTCCAGCTGGTGCAGGCCATTATGTTAAAATGGTTCATAACGGTATTGAATATGCTGATATGCAAATTATTTGTGAGGCTTATCAAGTTTTACGTGATGGATTAAGACTTACTACTGACGAAATTGCAGATATTTTTGAACAATGGAATAAAGGGCCATTAGATAGCTATTTAATGGAGATTTCTGTTGATGTGTTACGTCATAAAATAGATGTTGACGGTCAAAGGATTCCCGTTGTTGATGTGATCTTAGACCAAGCGGGTCAAAAGGGTACGGGTTTATGGACTGCCATGAGCAGTTTAGAATTAGGAACACCTGCTCCAACGATTGCACAAGCTGTGTATGCACGTTCTATTTCATCAATGAAATCATTAAGAATGAAAGCATCAACCTTGTTAAAAGGGCCTGAGCCTGTAGAGTTGTCAGAACAAGAAAAACAAACCTTTATTAATAATCTTCATGATGCGGTTTATTGTTCAAAAATGTGTGCTTATGCTCAGGGTTTTCAATTAATGAAACAAGCTGAGAATGAACATGGTTGGCAACTAAATTTTTCAAATATTGCTAAAATATGGCGAGCAGGCTGCATCATACGTGCTGCATTTTTACAGTCGATTACTGATGCTTTCGAACGCAATGGTGCGTTAGATAATTTATTGCTTGATCCTTACTTTGTTGAGCAATTAAATAACCACCAGCTTAATTGGCGAAAAGCCATTGCACAAATTTCACTGATGGGAATACCTACAGGGGCATTATCATCGTCATTAGCTTATTTTGATTCAATAAGAAGTAATGTATTACCCGCTAATTTACTACAAGGTCAACGTGACTATTTTGGCGCTCATACTTTTGAACGTACAGATAAACCAGTCGGTGAAAAATATCATGTTGAATGGGCAAGTGAAACGAAAGAAATAAAGCGAGTTAACTAATGATTGATGATCCGTATAAAAATAAACTGAGTGAAGCAGCATTTAAAGTATGTCGTTTAGCTGCTACAGAACAACCATTTTCAGGTAAATATAATGATCATTGGTTAGCTGGTGTCTACCACTGTGCTTGTTGTGAACAACCTTTATTTACCTCAAAAACCAAGTTCAATGCTGGATGTGGATGGCCGAGTTTTTACCAAGCAATTGAAGGGCAAGTGTCTTACTTAAGTGATAACTCGCATCATATGACTCGCACAGAAATTCAATGCAAACATTGTGGGTCTCATTTAGGTCATGTATTTGATGATGGTCCTGAGCCTACTGGTAAACGTTATTGCGTTAACTCGTTAAGTTTACAATTTGAAGCTGAATCATAAATTAGTACTTAGGTGCTTTAAAGCGACCTGATTGAATACGATCAAGCGTCGCTTTTGCTACTTTATCAAGAAAATCTTCATCTAAATCATATTGGTTAATATACTTGTCTAAGGTATCTTGCTTTACTTCTTTATCTTCTGGTGCATAAAGTCTTAAAATTTTCAGCCAAATATATGCTTTTTTGATTTCTCGCTTATCAGCAAAGAAAGTCGCTATGGCTTTAAAAACTTCTACATTGATTATCTGCTCAGGTTTAACAAGCTCAAGCGAATGATATAACAAGGCAAGTGTTTTGATTGGATCGCGCTTGGTATAGTAAGTGGCTAAATCAAACTGAGACTCGTGTGATTCTAAAATAGCACTCCCTTCAAGTGCTAAGAACTTAGCTAAAGCCGTTTTATTTAAATGACGTGACCAGTGATAATAGAGCAACCTAGGATGATTTGAATACTTGGTTTTTTCTGATATCTGCTTTATTTTATCTCGGGCAATCGCCAAATTATTCAATCTTTTGGTTTTCTTCTCTTTCAATTTAATATGTTCAATTTGAGACACCCGTGCCATACAGTGCTCATATTGTTCATAACTGATCAGTTGATTAAATTTTTCTAGGTCTTGCGGATTTTTTTTGTATCCCAAATTGGCAAATGCAACATTAATACGTTCGTGCTTACACCATGTGTCTTCTGTAAATTCTTGACATATTTCTGGATTTTCGTCGCATAAGGCTGAATAGCTAGGAGGGGTGTCACATCCAAATAAAGTTAAAAGAAGTATCAAGTTTGCAAATACCGTACGGCTCATTTAAGTATCCAAAAAATTATTAATTAATTGTTTGTAACATGTGGAGAATTATTTCATGTTCTATTACAATAGCGACGCATTTCGTTATTATTAATCTTTAATAAGACAATAATAGCTTATCGTTCATTTGACTGAAATAAAAAGGTTTACGTAATGACGTCTCATCTTGAGGAAGAATACCAAATTAGTTGGCAAGAGCGCCAAACATTTGCTGAAAATATGCAACCGATTATCGGACAGCTATTTAGAAATAAAGGCATAGAGATCTCGGTTTATGGTCGCCCACTAATGACGGCTACATCAATTGATATAATAAAAGCACACAAGTCAGTTGCATTGCATGAAGAAAGCAAATTGCGTTTACGTGAAAGTTTTCCGTTTGTTGAAGCATTAGGAAAAATGGATTTAGCGCCAGCAAGAATCGATGTAGGTAAGCTTGCTTATCGTTACTTGTTTCAAGGTGCGGCTAATGGTCTATCAATTGAACAATACTTAGAAAAAGAGCTTGCCGATATTGGTAAGTCTGCAGCTGAACAAGCACCAAAAGATGTTGTGTTATATGGTTTTGGTCGTATTGGACGATTACTTGCTCGTTTATTAATAGAACGTGCAGGTCCAAGCTCTAAACTTAATTTACGTGGTATTGTGCTTCGACCAGGTAAAGCTGGTGATTTAGCTAAACGCGCAAGTCTATTAAGAAGAGATTCTGTTCATGGCGCTTTCAACGGTAGTATTACCATAGATGAAGAACATAATGTTATTAAAGCCAATGGTGCTTTCATCCAAATTATTTATGCTAATTCTCCTTCTGATATTGATTACACTAAGTATGACATCAACAATGCTTTAGTTGTTGATAATACCGGTATTTGGAGTGATGAAGAGGGCTTAAGTCAACATCTTAAATCTAAAGGTGTTGATAAAGTATTACTTACTGCACCAGCAAAAGATGATATTAAAAACATCGTTTATGGTGTTAACGAAGACATGATACTGCCGGAAGATAAAATAGTATCAGCAGCAAGTTGTACTACAAATGCTATTACACCTGTGCTTAAAGCGATTAACGATAAATACGGCATTAAAAATGGTCATGTAGAAACGGTTCACTCTTATACGAATGACCAAAACTTAATTGATAATTACCACAAAGCACCTCGTCGTGGACGTAGTGCACCATTGAACATGGTTATCAGTACTACAGGTGCCGCAAAAGCTGTAGCGAAAGCATTACCAGAGTTGAAAGGCTTGTTAACCGGTAACGCGATTCGAGTGCCAACACCGAATGTGTCTATGGCAATAATGAATTTAAACTTGAAAGAAGCAACAGATAAACAAGCGTTAAATGATTATTTACGTAATATTTCATTAAATTCAAAATTACAAAACCAAGTGGATTACACCGCATCTACTGAAATTGTTTCAACTGATTTAGTAGGCTCACGTTATGCAGGTGTTGTTGACTCACAAGCAACGATTGTAGACGGTGATCGTGCTGTATTATACGTTTGGTATGATAATGAATTTGGATATAGCTGTCAGGTAGTTCGTGTGATGCTAGAAATGGCTGGAATATTAGTTCCAACATTACCTTCACATTAGTTATTACTCATAGCAAATGATAAAAAGGCGCTTATTAGCGCCTTTTTTTATAATCGCACTAAAGTTTTGTAAAAGTTTGCCGATATACTAAACTAGAATGAATTCATAATTGATATTAGGAGGCTTTATGCCACTCAGCATAAATACATCAACACCAGTGAATACTGAAACAGCGCATGGTATAAAAACAGCGAATTTAGTTAAAGACCAAACTGAACTAGAAGGTCAGATGGCTTTAACATTAATACAATCTGCTGATATCAATGCACAACTAGCGGCACCTGCTGGTCATAAAGGACATATTGTTAATATAAAAGCTTAACAAATGTTAAATACAACGTGCTGGCTTTGGTAACCCAGCATATTTTGTTGCCTGTTTGGCTGGGCCTTCAGGGAATAAACGGTATAAATAGCGACTGCTTGCCTTTTCTTCACCGTATTCCGCTTTCATCGCTTTTGTTAATGCTCTAATCGCTGGAGAAGTATTATAAGTAAGGTAAAACTTACGTACAAAGCGAATAATTTCCCAATGACTTTCTGTTAATTCCATTTCATCATTCTTCGCCATAACTAAAGCAAGTTCTTCACTCCAAAGGTTATGATCTAATAAATAACCTTGTGCGTCTGTTTCAATGTTTTGCTGATTAAATATTATCATTACTGCCACGTGATCACGTTATTGTGATTCATAATTAATTCAAGTAATTCTTTATAAGATAGTGTGTTTATTGTTTCAGACGATAAATCTCTTGCGCGTAAATGTGGTGTTATTGCATAGCATTGGGTATCAGGTAATACCTTATGTACATCATCCATAAACGAAAGATTCACATTATAACAACCATCATCTAATAGCACGAGTACATCATCAATTGCTAAATTAGTGAGTGATAGCTTAACGGTATTATTACTAAGCGCAGAATCTCTAATCAAATGTAGTGTAGTCATCTTTATCCCTTAAAATGTCAGAATGACACTGTGTTGACGAAGCCTTGATGAAAAGTCATCAACTGAGAGTATGTTCACATTGTCGATATGAAAATCATGACTAAGCTTACGTTCGTTCAAGCTTTGCTGGCAAACATAAATATTTTCTAAGTCATAGAATTCAAATGCTGCAAATGTTTTGAGGAAATCTTTACAATTAATATGTTCAGGTTGTTGTTTGTCCATTAACTGATAAACACCGTCCCCTTGGAAAAACAAACTGGTAGCTTGCTCGTAACTACCAAAAATTAATGCCACATCAAGGGCTTCTTTTGCAGTTGCACGCGCGAAGGGGGCCTTTGTGTTTAAAATAGCGATTGTTTTAGTGATAGCCGTCATTACAATTGCACCAACTTATCGGCTTTAGTGGTTAACATGACTAATTCACCTAATCCAGACAAAGTGAATTCGCTGTGTAATAAGTGATAATCATCTTCGGGATCAATTAAACCTCGTTTTTCAGCGGCAGTAGCACATAAATGCAGAGGGGTTTGATGTTGCTGTTGAAGTTCGCGCCACCGTTGAATAAGTTGTAGTTCATCACTTGGTGTTGCTAAATATTTACTCGCATTCAAAACACCGTCTTGATAAAAAAACACACCCACGAGTTCAATTCCACTATTAATTGCTTCTTCAACAATTGAATAGGCGGTATGTGAAACATTTGCTGTAGGTGGTGTAGTGACGATAATCGCTAGGGATTGAGTCAATGATAATACCTTTATCTTATTAAAAAAAAAGCCTCGATATTCGAGGCTTTTTATTATAAATCAATTTTTTGCAAATGTTTAATCATCGCCGCCAAAAGCACCTAATAAGTGTAATAGGCTAGTGAAAATATTATATACATTTAAGTATAATGACACAGTTGCACGAATATAGTTACGTTCACCACCATTGATGATACGGCTGGTATCGAACAAGATAAGTCCTGACATGATTAAAATAATTGCAGAACTAATTGCTAGTGAAATTGCAGGTACTTGAAAGAAAATATTCGCAACCGCAGCGATCAACACTACAATTAAACCAACCATTAAAAAGCCACCCATAAACGAGAAGTCTTTTTTACTTGTTAAAGCATAGCCAGATAACGAAAAGAATATTAAGGCAGTACCACCTAACGCTTGCATTATTAATGAACCACCGCCAGGTAATGATGCATAGTAGTTAAGCATTGGCCCTAAAGAAGCACCCATCAATCCTGTAAATGCAAATATCCAGAAAATTCCGCTCGCTTTATCTGCTTGTTTGTTAACAACAAATAATAAGCCAAACGCAACTAATGTCATTACTAAGGCAACCATATGAGATAATCCCATCGCCATAGATATACCAGCAGTAACAGCACTAAATGCTAGCGTCATAGACAAAAGCATATAAGTATTTTTTAATACTTTATTGATTTCAAGTGCAGAGCTTCGACTCGCTGTTTGAAAACCCATATTTGTTTGCATAAACATTCCTCTAATAACTTCATTATATAATTATAAGATAAGGTCTTTTAAGCAAAGTTCAAGTCAACTTGATTATTACTTTTTAAACCTTATGACATATTATGACATGCTTTTTAAAAATTACTATGACTATTGTTGATTAAACTGATCTATTATTTGTATCCGTCTGTAACAACCAACATTATGATCATTAACTAAGCCACAAGCCTGTAAATACGCATAACAAATTGTAGAACCTACAAACTTAAAGCCTCTTTTTTTTAAATCTTTGCTTAATTCATCTGAAACTTTAGAGGTAGAAGGGCTATCACTACTATCAGAATAACAATTAACTATCGTTTTATGATCAACAAAGCTCCATAAGTAGTCACTAAAAGAACCATAATCCTGCTGGATTTGGATAAATGCTTTAGCGTTAGTAATAGTGGCAGTAATTTTTAGGCGATTTCGAATGATTGCTTTGTCAAGCATAAGGGCTTCTACTTGTTCTTGGTCAAACATTGCTACTTTATTCACATCAAAATTCGCAAAGGCTTTACGGTAGCCATCTCGCCTTTTTAAAATAGTGTACCAACTAAGTCCCGCTTGAGCGGATTCTAATATTAAAAACTCAAACAATGTACGATCATCAAAAACAGGTACTCCCCATTCTTCATCATGGTATTTTAGATAATCAGCTTTACTTATATCTAGCCAAGTACAGCGAGTTTTATTTTTATTTTCCATAAAAAGCCTTGGAATTGATTGAATCATCAACAAAGTGATTAAAAAGTTAGCAAACGCACCAAATTGTTTAAATTAGTGCTTTACAAGGATATAGGGACACTTTAATATTCGCCTCGTTCAAAAGCAAACCGCTTTCGAACAAATGGTGAGATGGCTGAGTGGTCGAAAGCACCGGTCTTGAAAACCGGCAAGGGTTTGTAGCCCTTCTAGAGTTCAAATCTCTATCTCACCGCCACATTTAGAAAAGCCGCTACTTGTTAGCGGCTTTTTGCTTTCTAACGTTTAATAATGAAAGTAAGAGGGCTAAATTAATTAAACATCTTCTGCCGATAAATACCAAAGGGGCTACTAGAGCCTATTAACGGCTCTATTGGGTAATCACAATAACTGTTGTACATCATTATCTGATAGATAGTAGCTGTCTCTGGTTGTGAGAAGGTGTAATTTTGATGAGTAGATTAAACTTATTCTGGATCATTGAATTTATTACCAACGTTTATAGTTTGATTTATCTCACTAACAGAAAAGTTTAACGTTTCACCTGAAGTCCAAATCACGTTAGCATTTTTTACTTGTTTACAATTACCTAAACCAAAGTGCAGTTTACTATTGTTACCTTGTGAAAATGGTGCCGAGGTTGCACCTACAACTTTTTTATAGCTGTTATTACAGGCTTTGAACGTGACAGTTGCGCCGAGGGATGTTTTCATATTTGGTGATAAATTAACATTTACGACTACATAATTATTATCTTCAGCACTCTTAGTATGGTTCATGTTGTTTTCAAATAAGTGCCAACGACCACGTTCATTAGCGTAAATAATGTCGATATCGCCATCATTGTCAAAATCTAAAACCTCGGCACCACCGCCAGTTGCCCCCAATTCTTTAGAGACAATTCCATGATTTTTAACTGAAGTAAAAGACGTGCCGTTTTGGTTAAGTAAAAGCAGTTGTTCAGTTTCCATTGCAGGGTTGCCATATCTAACAATAAATAGATCTGACCAGCCATTATTGTCAAAATCAGCTACCGTTGCACTCGTTGTTTGTTCATTGATATTAAAGTTAAACTTGTTTGATACATCAACAAACTTGCCTTGTTTATTTTCGAGTAAGTAAACAGGCAATTGTTCTAGCGCTTTAGTGGGAGGAACGGATTCTACATTATGAATAACACCCGCAGTTGGCGATTTGGTTTCTCCTGCTATTTTCCAAGTGTCATTGCCTATATAGCCAATATATAACCCTTTTTTAGATCTTTTATTCGGCCAACCTTGGGCTTGTTCTGGTGTTAATTCAAGATTTTTTTCGCCATGACGGTCAACGTTAAATTTAACTTTTTGTTTTTTATTACCGATGAAAACATCAAAGTGAGGAAAGGCCATTTGTAAATTTTCTAGTATAAAATTACCTTTGATTTTTAGTTCGGGAAATTCAAACTTGTCATTTCGCGCAAAAAACGCGTAGCGTTTGTCTATTGGATCAAAAAAAGTTTGCTGCTCAAATTGATGTTTTGCACGTGTGAGAAATAAGTCAAAATCACCATCGTTATCAAAGTCTATCTCTGCAATAGCACTAACGTCATTAATATTTTTTAACTGTCCAAAAACTTGATTACTGATGTCCGTGAATTGATTGTTACCATCACCTCTGATAGCAACCATATTCGCGCCACCGTAAAATAGAACATCTGCAATATTATCGTTATTAAAGTCAGTAATTAAAGTTTTATAACCCAACCATTTTGCGCGAGGTAATTTACGCTTTAATTCGAAGTTGCCTTTATTATTAAGATATAGATTATTAGCACCTTGTCGTTGAGATTTTAGTGGGAAAGCAGAAAGCAGTAAATCTAATTCTCCATTGTTATTACTGTCTAAAAACTTAACGGCACGACCTCGTGTGCGTTCAAAATGAGTAAATTCGCCATGACGAACAATATTTCTTTTCTTATCAATACTAAAAGAAACTGGATTACGAGGTTTTTTTCCGCCACCACCGCCTTGTGCAACAATTAAGTCTATTTTTCCATCTTGGTTATAATCACCGGCAGCAATACCGTGAGTATCACCGTTAATTAAATAGATAGGTGCTGAAAATTTGCCTTTATTATTCCAATAGAGCTGAGCTCTTAACGAGTGTTCGGTTAAAATTAGGTCTGGCCAACCATCTTGGTCTAAGTCTGACACTAAGGCGCTGTCCCATTTTCGGCGGGACACACCTTCTAATGGCAGTACAGTTAATGCTTCAGAGAACAGAGTCGTTGGTAATTTAGACTGAGTCTCGGTTTCTGTATGTTGTGGTGTTTGACACCCAGCAAGTCCTAAAGCTAACAATATGGTGCTTAGTTTTATATAAGGAACAGTGGTTAATTCAAGTAATTTATAGCGCATGTTTACTCACTTTTGAAAATTTAGTTAACTATTTGCCTAACCATGATCAAAATTTCACGAATGACCTGAAAGTAGAATCTAATTAAGCGGTGCTAAACGTAATACATAGTGCTTATTTAAATAACGACTACTCAATATCGATAACTTAAATAAGAAAAATCTGCATAGTTAAACCTTGGGAAATGCTCGATAACGCTCAGATAAGTATTTCAAAAGGATTAACTGTTATGTTGTAAAGCATATTAATTGCCCATCGACTATTTAGCCGTTAGTAGGGCATTGATAAAACTTTACAAGTGGTAAACGACAGAGCGACCACCATCTATAATTAGGCTTTGTCCTGTCATAAAGCTTGATTCTTTTGAAGCAAGAAATAATGCCGGATAAGCTATTTCTTCACACGAGGCGTTTCGTTTAAGCGGGTGTATGTCAGCTATGGTTTTTCTTGCTGCTTCAGGATCTTCAGATTCAGCAAACCACTTAAAAGCAGCAGGGGTTTCTACCATGCCAGGACAAAGGGCATTCACCCTAATATTGTTCTGACCTAACTCTACGGCTAAATTTTTGGTGAGGCCTATTATTGCGTGCTTAGTAACTGCATAAGGAAAATGATTGGGTACTATTTTAAATGAATGCACCGAACCTACGTTAACAATTGTGCCAGAACCGGCTTCTTTCATATAAGGAATAACTTGCTTACAACAATGCCACATACCATCTAAGTTTACCGCAAAGCTTTTATCCCACTGTTCGGTAGGCGTTTCTAAAAAGCTTTTATTTTGATAAATTATGCCGGCGTTGTTGATCAATATTGAAGGTTTACCAAGCTGACTAACGGTTTGTTCAACCATGTTTTTCACTGAATCGATACACGAAACATCAGTATTGACGAAGATGGCGTGAAAGCCTTGCTCGTTAAGTTTATTAACTACTTCTCTACCAGTGACTTCATTTATATCTGCAACACAAACGCTTGCACCTTCTTGGCAAAATAACTCAGCAATTGCACGGCCAATACCGTCAGCAGCACCAGTTACAATGGCTATTTGATCTTTTAATCGTGTATTCATAAAAGCCTACTTTAGTTAATTGTCTGAAATTATTGAATTAATCATGTTTTCAGTACAAGTTGTTATTTATATTATGAGTAAATAGTAATATAAATAAATAGAAATATAAACATCATATGTTTATATTTATTGTATCTTTGTGCTTTCGATGTTAAATTTCTCATATCAACGAGTAAAAAAATAACGCTAAAGTTAAATAATTATAATTACAGGTAAAGGTAAAAAGATGTCATTAATTGATAGGAACGTCGCTTTTTATTCACTCATTGCCGCTTTTGGTGGTTTTGTTTTTGGTTTAGACGCCGCGAATATTTCAGGGGCTATTCGCTTTATAAGTTCTCAATTTGAGTTAACAAGTACACAAACTGGTACCGTTGCAGGTATTGCTTTGATTGGGGTTATTTGTGCTTTATTTATTACCGGGCCTTTGTGTGAGCGCTTTGGTCGTAAAAAAGTATTACTGATGATTGCCTTAGCTTACTCTGTTTCTACTATTTTATCTTCAACCGCCATAAGTTACGAAATGCTTGTTATTGGCCGATTTATTGGTGGTGTTGCTTTCGCATCGATTACCGTTTCAGCTATGTACATAGGCGAAATTGCACCAGCAGACAAACGGGGCAAATTTGTTTCAACTAATCAATTAATGATCGCGGTAGGTTTGCTGTTAGCTTTTGTTATTAATTATTTTTTAATAAAAATGATGGAAGATATTAGTTGGATAAATAATGAGAATGTTTGGCGTTATATGTTGGGTGCGGAACTCATTGCTAATTTAATTTGGGTTTCACTTTTACTTTGTATACCTGAGTCTCCTCGTTGGTTAATAATGAAAGGTCGCAATGAAGAAGCAAAAGTTATTTTGGCTAAAATATCGTTAGATTCTGACATTGAACCAACAATAGCTGAAGTGACTGCAAGTATAAATGTGGAGAAGAAAAATTCTATTTTAGATCAACTTAAAGCACTTTTTAGTATAAGAATGCGATTTGTACTTTTTCTTGCGTTAGTTTATGCGGTTGTACAAGGGGCAACAGGTATGAATGCTGTGTTGTTTTTTGCGCCATTAGTTTTTGAGCAAGTGGGGATGAGTGTTCAAGATACTTTTATGCAGACCATCATTATGGGGCTTATTGGTGTTATCTCTACCATTATTGCGATTGTTTTTGTTGAAAGATTGGGTCGACGCTTTCTAACCCTTGGTGGTTTATTCCTCGTGGTTATTGCACACAGTTCTACTTGGTACGGTTTTAGCCAAGTCACTTATGAATTCGACGACACGACTATGACGAAAATAGCCCAGCAACTTTCACCCAATAATATCGACATAGAAAGGTTAGATCCCTTATCTGCTAAAGTTTTTGACAGCGATGTAGATTTAAAAGCGCAATTAGCTAAAATTTTCAATAACAAAGAATTACCCTTAGTTAGCGGTGTGGTTATTAACGGCAGTATTAAGGGCATAAATGCAGCTATGGTTTTGTTTGGAATTTTTGCCTTCTTAGCTGCGTTTAATTTATCTATTGGACCTATTCTGTGGGTTATTTTTTCAGAAGTATTCCCAAACAATGTTCGAAGTGTTGCTTTACCTTTTGCTGCCTTAGTGCAAACAATTGCTTCTTGGTCAGTTAGTGAGTTTTTCCCATGGCAATTAGAATACTTGGGTGTTTCAAATATTTTCCTTATTTATGCAGGTATTGGATTAACCGGCTTAGTTGTGATGAGCTTTATATTGCCAGAAACAAAAGGCAAGACAATTGAAGCTATTGAAAAAGAATTAGTGCGTAGTTAAGAAATTAATTGAATAAATAGAGCATAAGAAATGAATAAAAACTTATTGTCAAAAGGTTATCTAATTGTAGATTGGGGAACAACTAACTTCCGCGTATTTTTGATGAATAAGCAGGGTGAGTTGGTAAAAAACAAAGAACTCGGGCTTGGTTTGTTACAAGTAAAAGATAATGATTTTGCCAATGCGCTTGAAGGCGTTTTATCACAATGGTTAGACAACTATAAAGCGCTGCCCATTATTATGGCCGGTATGGTGGGGTCGTTACAAGGCTGGTTTAATGTTGACTACGTAGAAACAGATGTAGATAAAAGCTTGCTCGCTAGAAACGCATATCAATTTGTACTGCCTTGGGGAGCTCAAGCAATAATTCTTCCAGGCGTTATGCATAAGTTATCAGCGGATCGCTATGATGTTATGCGTGGTGAAGAAGTACAGGTATTTGGCGCAGCTAAATTAATTGATAAAAGGTTATTCAGTGCCGTATTACCTGGTACACATAGTAAGCATGTGCGCGTAGTAAACGGAAAAATAACCGAAGTTTTATCATTTATGACTGGAGAGTTGTTTTCGGTTATAACTGAAAACACCATTCTAGGCAAAGGTTTACCCGAACAAAAATATAATCCAGCAGTATTTTTACGGGGGGTAAAAGAAAGTAAATCAGCAAATTTAACTAATGTTCTTTTTGCTGCTCGAACCCACCGCCTTTTTAACAATATTGATGATAGTGATGTATTTAGTTATATCTCAGGTTTACTTATTGGACATGAGTTAAATAGTCTAAGTGGTGGACATATTTATATTGTTGGTGGTGAGAGTTTATGTGACAAGTATAAACTTGCTTGTAGTGCACTAGCCATTGCTTTTACCTATGTAAATGGTGATGAGTGTTTTCTTGCAGGCATGACAGATTTAATAAAGGAGTTACTTCAAAGTGAAAAAATTTAATATAGAGCAACAATTCCCTCTGATCGCTATCATTCGTGGTGTATTGCCAGAAGATGTCATTCGTATAGCTAAAATATTAATTGATGAAGGCTTTACAATGATCGAAGTGCCATTGAATAGTCCTGATGCACTTACCAGTATTAAGCTTTTAGTTAATGAGTTTTTAAGTAATAAAAACACGCAATATTATGTTGGCGCAGGTACAGTTACCACAGCGCAAAAAGCGAAAGATGTTATTGCAACAGGTGCAAACTTAGTCGTTACACCTAATATGAATAAAGAGGTTATTAAACTTTCTGCTGCCGCAGGTTGTGCAACTTTTCCTGGTATTGTAACGCCAACTGAAGCATTTGATGCACTAGAATCAGGCGCAACAGGAATTAAAATATTCCCAGTGTCGGCGTTAGGTTTAGATGGCTTTAAAGCATTAAACTCAGTGTTACCAAAAGGTACATTATGTTTTCCTGTTGGTGGTATTGATCCAAGTGTTGAAAGTATGAAACCATACATAGATTTAGGCGCACAAGGATTTGGTTTAGGCTCTTCTTTATATAAACCAAGCATGTCTGATGATGAAATTCGCACGGCAGCTAAAGCATTTTTTGATACATTTAATACGCTTGTAAACACCAAAGATTAACGGCTGAAGCCTTTAATCTAGTTAATATTCAAAATGAAAACATAGTGTTTCACCTGTTTTTTATAAAGGTATAAAATATGAAAATTACCGCGATTAAGCCTTACGTGATATGGGTTGGTACTCGTAATCAACTTATTGTAAAAGTTGAAACTGATGAAGGCCTATACGGTTGGGGTGAGGCTGGTTTTTCATTTCGAGAACAAGCTGTAGCTATGATGATCGAGCACTTCTCAAAGTTTATTATTGGCCAAGATCCAATGAATATCGGTCGTATTTGGCAAGAATGCTACCGTAGCCATTACTTTGAAGGAGGTAGAGTCGTTACCGCTGCAATGGCTGCAATAGATATTGCGCTACATGATATTAAAGGTAAAGCACTTGGCGTTCCGGTTTATCAACTCATTGGTGGTAAACAACGTGATGTAGTACCTGCTTTTGCTACTGTGCCGGCTGAGCCCGGTGAACTAATGATTGAACAAGCACTTCAACTTAAAGAAATGGGCTGGAAATGTATCCGGTTTATTGCTGATGGTATGGGGGCTGCTTACTCTTCATCTGGCGTTGCGCGTTTTGAACCGAGAGAGTCTATCAATAATACTGTACCTTGGTTAATAAAAGCGCGAGAGGCATTAGGTCATGACGTGGTACTTGGCCTTGAGTTTCACCACAGATTAAGTGTTGGAGAAGCGGCATCATTGTGTCAAAAAATACCTTCGGGGACTTTAGACTTTTTAGAAGAGCCTATTCGCGATGAAACTCCTGAAGCTTATGAAACCTTAAGAAAATTAACCAATATTCCTTTTGCTATTGGTGAAGAGTTCTCTTCAAAATGGCAATTTATGCCTTATATTGAACGAGAGTTAATGCAATATAATCGTTTAGATATTTGTAATGTTGGTGGGTTTACTGAAGCACTGAAAGTAGCAGGGTGGTCTGAAGCCCATTATATAGATTTAGTCATGCACAATCCTTTGGGGCCTATTTGTACGGCTGCATCAATTCATTTAGCCGCTGCTGTACCTAATTTTAGTTGGTTAGAATGTCGTTCTTCGCCTTTTGAGCAATTAGGCTTTGATAACCCTGAACTCTTTCCTGTACAGGCAACAATGGACGGAGCAAACTTTGTTATTCCTGAATTACCTGGCTTAGGTGTAGAAGTGAATGAAGATAAAATAGCTGAACAAAGTGCTACATTTACCGAAGCGCCTCATTTAACTAGAGACGATGGCAGTGTAACTAATTGGTAATTGCAACGTAAAAGAAAAAGATGCTATTGTTTTTTTGCTCGTTTTGTATAAAAAAAACGCATTTTAGTTGTTAAGGTAATTAATGAATACTTAACATTGTGTTTTTTCTATGTTTAACGTAAAATTTTAATAATCTTCCTATTATTTTTCTAAACATATAACGTTTGTGTACCTATTATTATGAGTGAATTAGTTTATTACGATTTAAAGCGCGCCGCGACTATGACGCCAAGTATGCCAATACAGGTAGCTCGTGAGTTGGGTCGAAGAATTGTGGCTGGAACAATAGAAGAAGGCACGTTAATTGATGATGAAGCTTCTTTAACCGAGCGCTATCAAGTGAGCCGTGTTGTTATTAGAGATGCGGTAAAAATACTTGTAGGGAAAGGGTTATTAGATGTTCGTCGAGGTATAGGTACTCGTGTTAAACCTCGCAGCCAATGGGTGCTTTGGGATGACGATGTCCTTGCTTGGCATGTTAGTGCTCCGCCGAATAAAGATTTTATTCGACAGCTGATGGATATACGCTTAGCATTTGAACCTAAAGCTGCTCGCTGGGCTGCAGAAAGAGCAACTCCTGAAGCGTTAGCTGAAATTGAATCGGCGTGCATTGGTATGGAACTAGAAAAAGGCTCAGTTGAAAAATTTATTATTGCTGATGCTTTATTTCATCGTTCTGTACTTAGAGCTGCAGGTAACGATTATTTAACGGCAATGGAAGGTGTTATCTACTCTGCTTTACTTATCAGTGTGCAATTAACAAATAAAGATCCACGAACAAACAGCTCTTCTGTTTCTTTTCATCGAGAAGTTTATCAAGCAATTGCTGATAAAAATGGTGCTCTTGCAGAGCAATTGACAGAAAAGTTATTAAACGATGCAATAAGACGTTTAAAAGAAGCTTTTGATAATGATTATTAATAAATAATCATTATTTTTAATTGCCCAAACTAGTTACAAATTAATTTATTCGTTTGTAGTTGTTTGGGTAAATTTATCATAAGTTTAATTATTTTACGTTATCCCTAGTTACCTTCAAAGCTTCTCTTTTCGTATCACCACCTGCCTATAACTGTTCATGTTTCAGCATTATTGTTCGATAGTACTGAAGAGCCTTTTATTTACCTCGTTGGAATCTCATGATTTGCAATATTCGCGAAAGTGCAATATTGGCTTCTGTAATGGAATAAACGCCATTTAATAAGTTATTGATATAACTCTTTAACCCTTTTTATCAAACAGAGAATGTACAAACATATGCTGTTTTATTTCTTATAAGGGTATTACTAGCACGAGTGGCCAACCACAGTTTACGGTGCCAATTTATCTTTTGAATTATTCTAAATAATAATTGATATTATATATTGCATGTCTAAACATCATATGTTTATATATGTATCACATAATTTTTGGTTTTATAACTATCTACCGAGTTAATTAGTCGATTGAACATAAAACTATAAATGCCGTTCGGGGGGCGTTAATACATGAAGAATCTTATATTTAGTGGCAGTTTACCTTTACTTGCTATTACGACACTGGCACTTTCAGGGTGTAATGAAACAGTATCTACAGAAAAAGAGCTAGCACCAATTGAAGTTAAGCAAGCTAACACTGTTTTACCTTTGTCTGATCCTCAAAATAAAGAGGGTTGGATTTTAAATACAGACGTTAGTGATGAATTTGATAGTGAAGCGTTAGATGAAGATAAGTGGTTTATTGTGGGTAAGCTCGATGAAAATGGCAAACCTATTTATAAAGATCCTGATCACCCTGAGCGTGAAGTATGGACTGGTCGTGCACCAGCACAGTTTTCTGGTCGTAACGTACGATTAGAAGATGGTATGTTAAAAATATCAACCCGTTGGGAGCCTGATTTTCCATTTGAAACGGCGCAAGGTATAGATAACGTAAAATACAAATATGAAAACTTTACAACTGCCGCAATCATTAACCGTAAAATGTTCCGTTACGGTTACATCGAAGTGAGTGCTAAAGCCGCTGATGCTGAAGTATCAAGTGCTTTATGGTTTACTCGTCATGAAGAAAAAAATGGTCAGCGTAACGATACCTCATTAGAACTTGATGTTTTTGAACATTTCGGAAGCCATCGTCTACCAGGCAAAAGTCATCGTGACCGTGATCTTTGGTGGACAATTCACGATTGGGATCCAAAATATGGTCATGCCAATGGCAAGAATGTAACTTACACCGAAACAAAAGATTTAGGTTTTAGAGTTGCAGAAGCATTCCACACTTATGGGTTTGAATGGACTGAAACAGGACTTCGTTATTTTATTGATGGCAAATTATTTTCTGACGTTTCTATTGCAGATGTCGAAGCATTTGCTAAAGCAAAAGGCCGCGATAAAGGTTGGGTAATTGATAAAGCTATGCACCTTTGGTTAGATTCAGAATCTTTTCCTTGGAGAGGCTTCCCTGATTCTAAAGAAGATTTAGAAGCTAACAGTCCTGAGGGCGAAAAAGATGATGGTATTGTTGATTTTGAAATTGAATACTTAAGAGTCTGGCAAAAACCTGAGCATATGACTGACAAAGTAGATCACTAACCCTTATAACTAGCAATATTTGCAGTAAACATATGTCGTTAACATGAGTATGGATTACTCATTAACATTGTATCAGTCCTATTGTTTGGGATTGATACAATTTTAGACATCATATATTTGTATCGGTGCAGTTAAGCTTGGCCATTTACGTAATGTATTAGATTAACAGTACCAATAGCTCAACAAGATATTTAAGGTAAAAAATGAACTTTTCTTTAAAAAACCTGCTAACTAAGCGACGTTACTCTTGCGAGATAGCTGAATCAATAAAAACCGTTAATTTCTCTTTTCCTAAGAAAGCAAACCTGCTTGCTTTAACTGCCAGTATTTCCGTGCTATTTACTTCTCTGTCAGCCTATAGTGATGAAACTATTGATAAGACATTAAATGCTAAAGAAAATGTACTTGTTATTATGTTTGATGACATGCGTTTCGACACATTTTCATACCGTGGAGGTCCGGTTAATACACCTAATATAGATGCATTAGCTAATCAGTCCGTTCGGTTTGACAATGCCATGACAACAACGGGACTTTGTTCGCCTTCAAGAGCAGCAATGTTTACCGGACGTTGGGGGCATAAAACCGGCTTAGACGATAATGTTGACCTTTATCATTCACGTTTATCTGAACTTGACCCAAAAGAGGGCGGCATCATACGTAAAGCATCTGAAGCTGGTTACTTAGTAGGATATGTAGGTAAATGGCATTTAGGAGCTCAGGGCACAAAAATGCGTGGTGCTGAAATAGACTTAGGCCAAGGACACGAACCACGCGAACGTTTTTCACGACCTTGGACCCCTTATGAGAAAGTCCCTCAAATTAAAGGCTACTATGAGGGAAAGTTAGATGAAAATGACGAAAAGCATGAATACTTTATGACCTTGCCTGGTGGGTATGAAGATACTCAAGCGTATCGTAAAGTTGTTTATGGTAAAAGCATGATAAAACAAGCAGCCAAAGATAAACGACCTTTTTTTGGGGTGGTGAGTTTTAATCAGCCACATCCGGCTTATCGTGTGCCAGAGCCCTACGCAAGTATGTTTGATCCAATGACCCTTAAATTACCCAAAAACCATTTAATAAAGCGAGTTAATAAACCACTTGCACAAGATGGGATATGGTGGCCATGGCATGACGTAGGTCATATGTCTGATCTTGATTGGCGTAGATCTCGTGCGTTTTATTATGGTGCTATCGCTATGGTAGATCGTATTGTCGGTGATTTAATTCAAACGGCAAAAGATGAAGGTATGTACGATGACTTAACTATTATTCTAGTCGGTGACCAAGGGAGTATGCTAGGTGAACATGGTCTTTATGACAAAGGACCTTATGCTTATGACGAATTGATGCGTATGCCTTTACTGATCCGTTCACCCACTATTACGCCTAAAATCGTGAATCGCCAAGTGTCTATTATTGATCTTGCCCCGACTCTTACTGAGATTATGGGACTCAAATCTGATGAAGATATTGATGGTCGAACACTAGTACCTTTAATGACAAAAGGTGATGTGGCTGATAAGGGGAGAGTCGATTCTGCACTGTATGCGTACGAATGGTATAACGGTTCATGGTTTGGTATCAGAGCGATTAGGACACCTGAAATGAAGTTTGTTTGGAATCCTGGCGATAGCCGAGATGAGCTTTATGACCTTGTTAAAGATCCGATTGAAAAAGACAATCAAATTAACAATAAGTCGTACCGTAAACGATTAAAAACCATGGTTGCATTATTAGAGCAAGAACTTGTAAGAGTTAGCGACCCGTCAGTTGAACGTTTTCGTCATCATATGAGCGCACGCGGATTACTTTAGTGCTGTTACACAGTTAATACGCAGTTTTATACAGAAATGTTTAGGTAAAAATAATGAAAAATAATATATCACTCAGTAAAATAGTTTTAGCATGTTTTTGTGTCATTGCTAGCCAAACATCTTTTGCTACCGATGCTTTACTCGAAAAAAGTGAAGCGAAACGACCCAATATTTTGGTTATTTTAACCGATGATATGGGTTATGCAGATGTTGGTTTTAATGGCTCTCCTGATATTAAAACCCCAAACTTAGACCAGTTAGCGTCAGAAGGGGTAGTATTAACTTCTGCTTATAACGCACATCCCTTTTGTGGACCAAGTCGTGCGGGTATTATGACAGGTCGATACCCACATAAATTTGGATCGCAATTTAACTTACCAACGAGTAATCGCTCAGGTGGTTTAGGTGTGCCTACAGAGGAAGTTTTTATCAGCAAAGTATTACAAGATGCTGGTTACAAAACAGGCGCTATTGGTAAATGGCACTTAGGCGAAGAAGCTGAGTTTCATCCTAATAACCGTGGTTTTGATGACTTTTATGGTTTTTTAAACGGTGGGCATGACTATTTTCCATCGAGATTTAAACCTCAATATGAACGTCAGCGTAAACAAGGCTTAAATAATAGTATTTTTCATTATATCAGACCGCTAGAACATAACGGCAAAGCCGTCGATGAAAAAGAATATGTAACTGATGGTTTATCACGAGAAGCCGTGAATTTTATTGAAAAATCGGCTATTGATAAAGATCAGCCGTTCTTTTTATATATGGCTTACAATGCACCGCATTCTCCGATGCAAGCTAAAGAAGAAGACATGGCACAGTTTCCGCAAATAAAAGACCATAAGCGGAAAGTTTATGCGGGTATGGTTTATGCTGTAGATCGTGGTGTTAAAAATATTGTAAAAGCGCTCAAAGCAACAGGTCAATACGACAACACGCTAATCGTATTTTTCAGTGACAATGGTGGTAAGCCAAATCTTGGTGCTAATAACTTTCCATTGCGAGGACGAAAAGGGAGTGTCTTAGAAGGGGGGTACCGAACGCCTATGTTTTTCCATTGGCCTAAAAACGTTCCTGAAGGCAAAACCTTTAGTTACCCAATCTCTACATTAGATTTATACCCAACGTTTGCGAAACTTGCTGGCGCTAAAATACCAGATAATAAAAAGTTAGATGGAAAAGATGTTATGCACGATTTAATTGCTGGTACTAATCCTAGACCCGGTGAAATGATCTACGCAGTGAGACATAGAAAAGGCTTTTCAGAAGCGGCTGCTCGTAAAGACAATTGGAAAATCGTCAATACAGGTAAAAAATGGCAATTATTTGATGTAGATACAGATAAAAGTGAAAGTAATGATGTCAGTAGCAAGTATCCGCTGATTGTCAGAGAAATGGTCGCAGAAATGGAAGTTTGGAGTTGGACCAACCAACAACCTTTATGGTTTCATAATCATGAAGAAGGGGTTATGTGGAGAGAAAAAGCCATGCCAAGATATCATGAAACTTTTAATTTAAAGGGTGATGATAAGGCGCATTAATCTTTGAACAATTAATTTGATTGTTTGTGGGAATTACGAGCTTACTGTTGCTTAATTAAATTAGGTAACAGTAAGCTTTAGCTAATCAAATAATTGTCATCCTAAACAAATAAATGGGATGAGCCATAAAACCACAACTATACTCAAGAAAAAGCTGAACTAATTGCCTTTAAATGTATGCGAATTTACCCGAATCAAGGCTAGTAGTCAGCTCACTACTACACCGATTACCTAATAAAGAGTTCATCTAGTTACACTTGTTTATTATTATCGTCTAAGGTCATGTTCTTTGTGGCATCCAGTCAATTTACACCTTCCTATTTCAGACTCTCTAACTCGTTTAATTTAAGGTTTAAATCTAGTAGGAGTACATCTTTTTTAGCTTATAAATGAATTTATTTCATCAGATTAAATATTGATATTTATACAATTAAAAAATTTCTATCAAAGGATTGATTATTTTTCATCATATTATGTTGTAAATCGAAACATCATATGTTTAACTATATATTACTTTTATAAATATAATTTATGTGGCTAAGTTAAGTGCTGTTGTGTTAATACATTTAAACTAACTATTTCCCGTTGGCCAAACAAGCAGGTTAAAGATAAATGAAAATAGAATGCATAAGAACCCATCATATAAGATGCGAATTAAAAAAACCTTTTGGTTTTTCTCAGTGGTTCTATAACCAACGTAATGTTTTACTGATCGAAGTTATCGCTGATGATGGTACATCTGGCTGGGGTGAATGCTACGGTCCTGCTGATGTCATTCAAGCTGCAGTTGAAAAATTTTATGCGCCAAGAATTATGGGCATGGATCCCCAAGCTACAGAAGCTATTTGGCACCATATGTGGCGTTCATCATTAGATTTTGCACGCTCAGGCATCATGATGGCGGCAATGTCTGGTATTGATATGGCATTGTGGGATTTAAAAGGTAAAGCCTTAAATTTAAGTGTTAGTCAGCTAATGGGCGGAGCAGTTAGAGATACCGTTCCATGTTATGCCACGGGTATGTATTTCCAAGATCTCCCTGAAGATAAATTACTAGATACCTTAGTGTCTGAAGCTCAGGGGTACGCAGCGGAAGGCTACAAGGCCATGAAAATAAAGGTCGGTAAGAATTTGGCCTTTGATGAAAAACTTATTATAGCAATGCGTAGCGCGCTGCCTAATATCGTATTAGCTGCTGACTCCAATCACGCTTATGATCTACCTGAAGCACTAAAAATAGCAAAAATACTCGAAGATAATGATTATCATTGGTTTGAAGAACCTTTATCACCAGAACATCTCGACTTATTCAGACAACTACAAGATAAAACTAATATCGCTATTGCTACTGGTGAATGTGAGCAAACACGTTATGGATTTAAAAAACTCATTGAGCAAGGCGGTGTACAATTAGTGCAGGCTGATTTAGCTTATTGTGGTGGTCCAAGCGAAGCGCTTAAAATACGCTCACTAGCATCTGCGAGTGGTTTAAATATGATACCTCATGTATGGGGTACGCAATTAAATCTTGCTGCTGCGACTCATTTCTTAGCAACAGCTTACTCAGAACCAGGCCGTGCAGAATCTAAACCCTTATATTTAGAATATGACCGCACCGAAAATCCTTTAAGAGACAATCTTTACAAAGTTAATGTAGTAGTTGAGCAAGGCGAAGCCATTGTTCCAACTGCTGCAGGTCTCGGTGTCGAAATAGATAACGACGCTTTAAATGAATTTACTATTTGTATGACGGAATCAAAATGAACGATATTCAATATAAAATGATTATAAATGGCGAACGAGTCAGTTCGTCTGCAACTTTTCCTGTGATTAACCCTGATAACGAACAAATAGTTGCGCAGGTACCTCAAATTGAAGCTCAACAAGTTGAAGATGTACTGGCCGCGGCTGAGCAAGGTTTTAATTCTTGGTCAACATTTTCTGTCGCAGACAGAGAAAAATTAATTTTAGCTTATGCTGATTTATTAGAACAACACAAAGACGAAATTGTCGATATTCTGATTAGTGAATCAGGTAAGCCTATTGATAATGCCGAATACGATTTCGGTATGTTAGTGACTTGTTTACGTTACTTTGTTGAAGAAGCAAAACGTGTTGAGCAACCTGTTATTGTTGATCCGGACGGTAGATTTCATCATTACATTCAACGTCAACCTATTGGTGTGGCTGTTGGCTTTTTAGCTTGGAACTTTCCATTGCTAAACTTTGGTTACAAACTTGGCCCAGTGCTAGCCACAGGTTGTAGTAGCATTATAAAACCATCACAAGTAACGCCGCTTGCTACATTAAGATGTGCTGAATTAGCCTTAGAAGTTGGCTTTCCTGCTGGTGTTATCAATGTTATTACCAGTAATGACTATGATGTAACTAATCCATTATTAACCAGTAAAATTCCTGCTTTATTTACCATGATTGGTTCAACCAACTCAGGTGTTAAAGCGATGCAAACAGCGTGTACTAGCGTAAAACATTTTTCAGTTGAACTTGGCGGTAATGCACCGGTTATTGTTTATGATGATGCTGAAGTTAAAAAAGCAGCACACAATATTATTGACCTTAAATACGGTAACAGTGGTCAAGTTTGTGTTTCACCTAACCGTTGTTTTGTTCACGAGTCGGTTTATCAGGAGTTTATTGAAGAAGCCAAAGCGCATGCTGAAGGTTTAGTCCTGGGAGCTGGGCGTGGCGAAGGTCGTCAAATGGGACCCGTTATTAATGCTAAAGAACGCTCTCGCATTCTTTCTCTCGTTGATGATGCTGTTGCAAAAGGCGCTACCTTAACCTTAGGTGGAAAAATTCCAGCTTCTCATACAAAAGGCTTTTACATGGAGCCTACCATTCTTACAAACGTTAATGTTGATATGTCGGTAGCACGACAAGAAATTTTTGGTCCTGTTTTACCTATTATTCCTTTTAGTGATAGCGACGATATTATTGCTTTAGCCAATGATTGTGAATACGGCTTATCGGCTTATGTTTACACCACTAATTTAAAACGTGGTATGCAAGCAGCCAATCAAATTCAAGCAGGTAGTGTTTGTATCAATGAAGTGCATTATGCAGTGCATTTACCCCATGGTGGTTTAAAGCAAAGTGGTGTTGGTAAAGATTGTTCACGCTATAGCCTTGAAGAATATTTAACCAATAAACGTGTTTCAATTTTAGTGAATGACTAATTATGAATATTTCAATTAAATCTCTACTAACTGGTGTGGCTTTTATTATTGCGTTAGCTCCATTGAGTAACGCGTTAGCAAATGATAAAGCCAAAAGTAACACTCAAAAGCCAGGTAAACAGCCTAATATTGTTTTACTTTTTTCTGACGATGCCGGTTATGCCGACTTTGGTTTTCATGGTAGTAAAATCATGAAAACCCCAAATTTAGATAAGCTTGCTCAACAAGGTGTCAAATTTGAACAGGCTTATGTAACAGATCCTACATGTGGTCCATCTCGTGCTGGCCTTATCACAGGTAAGTATCAACAAAGATTTGGTTTTGAAGAGAATAACGTACCGGGTTATATGAGTAAGAACTCAGCAGCAGATGGTAGTGATATGGGTGTTCCTGTTGAAGAAGTCACCATGGCTGATTACTTGAAAAAATTGGGTTATACCAACGGCTTTTACGGTAAGTGGCATGTGGGTGGCGCAGACAAATTTCACCCATTAAAAAGAGGTTTTGATGAGTTTTATGGGTTTAGAGGTGGAGCAAGAAGCTACTTTGCTTATTCAAAAGCACCTGCGAGTGAACTAGATCTTAACGAGCGTAACTTTCGTAACTTTGAAGAGCCTAAAGGTTATTACACCGATGTACTTGCTGAAGAAGCCACACAATTTATAGAAAAAAATGCGAAAGCAGATAAACCATTTTTCGCTTTTGTTTCTTTTAACGCGGTTCATACCCCTCTAGATGCTAAACCTGAAGATCTTGCGCAATTTCCTGCCCTTAAAGGCAAGTTAAAAACATTAGCAGCAATGACTCTGGCATTAGACCGAGCTTCAGGAAAGATAATGGACAAGTTGGTGGAACTGGGTATTGATGACAACACTATTGTTATTTTTACTAATGACAATGGTGGACCTAGTGACAAAAACGCGTCAAGTAACGCACCTTTTAGTGGCACAAAGTCGAATCACTTAGAAGGCGGTCTTAGAGTGCCTTTCTTGATGAAATGGCCAAATCATATTCAAGCGAATACGACTTATGAGTATCCCATTAGCTTATTTGATCTTCTTCCTACTTTTTATGCTGCTGGTGGTGGCATGACAAAGGATTTGCCAGGTATTGATGGTGTTGATCTGATGCCTTATATCCAACAAAAAAATAGCAACCGTCCACACAATGTTCTTTATTGGAAAAAAGATACTAGAGCGACAATTCGTGAAGGCGATTGGAAGTTAATACGTTTTCCTGACCGACCGGCAGAACTTTACTATGTCCCTGAAGATATTAAAGAAGTTCATAACGTAGCTAGTAAGCATCCAGAAAAAGTTAAAAAAATGTTTAAGAAGTTATTTGTATGGGAATCAACTTTAGAACGACCACGTTGGTTACTAAAACGAAAATTCGAAAATTATGATATTGAACGAATGGATAAGTACAGAAGAGTAGATCTAGAAAATAAAATTAATTAACAGCGATAGAATTTTAATAATAAAAGGGCGTTTCATTAAGTAGTAAAGCCTATACAAAATTTGGAACTGGGGAGATTACATGAATAATCAATTTAAATTGAAAGCTATTTCTGTTGCAATAATGGCAACATTTATTACTTCAACTTATGCAACAGCAGCGGAAGTAAAAAAAGCTGAGGAAATTGTAAAAAACAACACTAAAGAAAGTAAAGCGAATAACATTGAGGTTATCGAGGTTACTGGTTTTAAGGGGAGTTTACGAAAGTCGATGAACTCAAAACGTTTCTCTGACAGTGTTAGTGATTCAATATTTGCTGAAGATGTGGGTAAATCAACTGATCAAAATATCGGTGACGCATTATCACGCGTTACCGGTGTTACTGTTCAGGAAGAAGATGGTGAAGGTACAAGAATATCTGTACGTGGTGCAGGTCCAAACCTGAATCAAATAACACTTAACGGTGTTTCTTTAACCAGTGGTTTATCCGGCGGAGGCAATAATCCTTCTGCTGATCAAAGTGTTGATTTAAGCTCATTTTCTTCAGATATATTGTCATCAATTGACGTTGTTAAAACATCATCAGCAGATCAAGATGAAGGTTCATTAGGTGCAAGTGTTATTTTACGCACCATTAAGCCACTTTCATTAAATGCGCCGCGTCGTTCGTTTAATATTGAAGGTCGATATAATGATTTTTCTCAAGAAAATGATGGCCGCATTGGTGCTAGTTTTGCTGACAAATTCCTCGAAGATACCTTAGGTTTTGTTATTACAGTTTCGCATGACACACAGAAAACACGTCAAGATAGAATAAACACTGACTGGGTTGATTCTACTATTCCTATTGTAGATTTATTTGCTGATAGTGGTAGAACAGCGCACGACTTAGCTTCAGGTAAAGCAATCCGCCTTTTAAGTGAAGGCCAAACAGTTGCAGATCTACTCAATTGGGATCCAGAGACACAAATAGCTGTAGATGGACCGTTAGATGTTTTAGCGAGAAATTCGACTGATGTTTCTGTAACTTCAAATGAACGTGAAAGGTTTTCAGTTTCAACAGGCCTAGAATGGCAAATGTCAGATTTTACCAATATTCAACTTGATGTTACTCACACGAAACAAACTGTGACAACTGATTATCATAACTTTCGTTTGAACTTTGCACCTTTAACTGGGGTTTCTTCAAATGATCCGCTAACGGCTTGGAATGGTGTGAATTTAGAAACACGCACACTTGATAAGTCATACAGTCGATCATCATCTGGTTTTTTTAACCGTAACCAAGGTGAACGAGAGCTAGAAACAAATGTTGTTTCATTTTCACTTGATCATGAGTTTACCGATACTTTCCGTATGGCAATATCTGCAGGTTATTCTGGCACTGACGATGTGACTAACAACTTTGTCGGATTAACTACTGCGACATGGAATACAACTGGCCGCGCACTTGTCGATGGTATGCCGGCTGAAATTATTGAACCTATTGGTCTAGATTGTACGTTCAGTGGTGGTGATTGTACGTTTGCAATGGGGCAAACTGCCGCAGTAATTGATCCGTTCGACGGTAGCGTTACTCAAGCGACAAGTCGTTTTAATCCCTTTGATTTAGAAGCTAACCATCTTGGTGGCTTAACTTTCAGAGATAACAATCAATCAGATAAGAACAAACAAATTAAAGTTGACTTTGATTGGGATGTTGAGCTTCTTGATACCATAACAAGTGTTGAATTTGGTTTTAAATACTCAAACCGTAATAAAGATGTTTATACGCAAAATCAAACTATTAATACCGGTACTGCCTTGGTTGATCGAAGTGATCCAAATATTAACTACAGTACTGTGGGTATGGGGTCTATTGGCGTAATTGACATGATGTCAGGTGAAGCCTTTCCATACGATAACTTTGCTGAAGATCTAGTTGGTGACCGCAGCGCTGCATTTTTTGGTGGTTGGCCAATGCTTGATGCAAATAAAGCAATTGCTGCCTTTGCAGGTAGAGATCCTGGAACTGTTGGTGTGAGTGCCAATGCACTAGGTACTCGTGAAATTGAAACAGAGTCAAATTCGGCTTATGTCAAAATTAACTTTGAAGGTTTCGAAGGTCGTTTAACCGGTAATATTGGTTTGCGCTATATTAAAGATACCAATACCGCTTCAGGTGTAGGTGGTATTAACTATTATCGTAATCCACATTTGCTTGACCCTTATGACTTACTTATTGCTCGTCGTCTAGGTGATATAAATGGTTCACAAGTTTGTGCAGAACCTACCGCTAATATTAATCCTGAGACAGGTCTGGCAGATACTCGTTTTGGAGCGTCTAACCAAGATCAATTAACGGGTTGTTGGGATTGGGCATTAACTCATGGGTATGATTTAACTAATGACGATACTATTCCTTATGTGAATGGTGCTTGGGTGTTACCCGGTGGAATGGATACTAATAATTTAACTAACATTGATTATTCTGGTGCAACTCCTGTTGTAAATGGTCTTTCACCTTTACCTAATCAAATTTATGATATTAATGGTAATTTGGTTGATGTAACACGAAGTAATCATAGAAGTTTTAATGCTAATGGTGCTGTTTGGCAATATTTAGACTTATCTACTGCTTGGACAGGTCCAAATGGTAATGTTGATTCATCAAGTCGTCGTGAAGCCTCCGTTGGCGGAACTAATTCAGAGACATTATTGCTTCCAAGTTTAAATCTTAACTATATGATCAATGATGAAATGATTGGTCGTTTCGCTGCTTCGAAAACCATGTCTAGACCACAATTTGATTCATTAAATCCACGTCTACAAATTAATGAGAACATTTGGGGGCCAACGGCTCAAGGTAGTGCCGGTAACACCAACCTAAAACCGCTTGAATCTAAAAACTTAGATTTATCATTTGAGTGGTATTTCGACGAAGCTAGCCTTGTTTCTGTTGCTTTATTTTACAAAAAAATGTCTAACTTTGAAGAAACAGTTGCCACACCATTTCACTATAAAGATGTGCGTTCTGAATACGACTTAACTGATGCGAATTTATTACTTGATTATGATGAAAATCGTCAGCCAGGTGATGCCGATAATTGTATGCCACATCGTTACCCAGGTGGTTCATTAGCCAGTGAGTGGAAAATAGAATGTCATACCGCCATTATCGATATCATTAAAAATGGTAAAGGCGCAAAAATTAAAGGATTAGAGTTGGGTTATACCCAAAACTATGACTTTTTACCGGGTATTTTATCTGGTTTAGGCTTAAGCCTTAATTACACATATCAAAACTCTGAAAAAGAAATTGAAGCGATTGGTAGCTCTGGTTTATATACTCAACCGTTACCTCAAGCGTTCACGCCTAAGCATTCAGCTAACGTGACAATTTTCTATGAAAAAGATGGTTTACAACTTCGCTTAGCTAATCGTTTTACAGACGTACAGTTAGTTGATGATGGGGTATCAGGTGGTGCGATTTGGCAAGAATCAAGCAATAGGGTCGACTTTAGTTCAAGTTATTCGTTTAACAAGACTTATAGCTTAACTTTTCAAGTGAGTAACCTTACTGATGAAGTACATCGTACTTTCTACACTAGCTACGATACACAAAATCAAGCTGGTGAGATTGTATTCGATGAAGGCGACGCTACTGATGGTGGTGTAACTCAAGATCGCACTGTATCCGTTTATAAAAATGGCCGTCAATACCGTATAGGTATTAGAGCGACATTTTAATAAACACTATAAACCATTAAAAATAACTATAAAAACTTGGTTAAACATTAAATTTCCTAGGTCCATAACATCGGGGCATAGCAAAATAATTTAACCAAGTAATAAATTGGAGTTGTAAGATGAAAACTAACTTACTTAAAAAAACTATGTTACTAACGATGATTTCTGCATCGTTAATAAGCTGTGGTGGCGCTGACAAAGGGCTGGATTATAATTTTAAGTCGAAAAATGCTGTGCAGTTTCCTGAAGATCCATTAGTGGTAACACTTGATGAAGTTAGCGGTGATGTACAAGTAGATTTACTATTTGGCGCTACAGTAGATAATCAACCGATTGATTCATCAGAATCAACAGTATTTGTTCGTAATTTCCGTTTCGCACCGCTCAATGAAAATTTTGTAACACCACAATCTGCAGGTAATGTACCAAGCCAACCTGTATCACCGTTTTCGGTTTCAGAGGATCAAACAAAGTTAATTGTTGCTACTGATGCCTTCGACCAAGCGTTACGGATGTGTGATACCACTGATGTTAAAGGTGCTGTTGATGCTGATGGCAATAATATTGGTGATGGTGTACGAGATTTTCCACAATCAATTACCTACAGTGTGCATTACGTCATTGACAATGGTTTTGACTTAGCACCGGGTGTAGAGCCGACAGAGCGCGAATTGTTATTAACCATAAATGCTATTACTGATCCTGTTACTGAAGTACAAGCCTTTGATATCAACGTAGCTGTTGGTGATCAACAACCTATGTTGTCTTCTACCGCACCTACCTATGCTTGTAATAATAATTTAACGTATGAGGTAGCAGATAGTTCAATTGCTGAAGTTGATGCAGAGGGCAATATTACGGGCATTAATATTGGTGAAACTGAAATTACGGTTACCAGTGAAGAAAATCAAGAACTACAAGCTACAGCAATGATAAAAGTGACTCCTAGCTTTAACATAGCCATTGAAAATCAGGATTACAATGCGCTTGGTGCTCCGTTAGGTACTAAAACCGTACCCACATGTACCCATGTTGGTATTAATGTTGTTCCTTCTTTGATTAATGACGAATTAACAGGTACTTATACATATAACTGGATGTCTGATAATGCAAATGCAGCTTTTGCTATGGAAGAAAGCGATGGTGTTTTTGGTGCAACGGGTCGCTTTACTAACACATTAGCAGTAGGTGAAACGGCAAATTTAGATGTTAATTATAATACGGGTTACACAGGAACGACTCAAGCGAGTGAAGTGATTGGGCAAACTATTGCAGTCACAGCGGTAGAAAACCTTTCATGTAATCCTGGTGTTTCAGCTCATCCTGCCGGTTTTAATACTGATCTTAAGTTAGATAAAACAGGAGCAGCTTATAAAGAAGCATGGGTTACACTTGCATCAACGCAATTATCAGGTGCAGCTATCCAGATTACGGGTCAGGGTGAAGACAGAACGAATGCCCATCAAGAAGTATGGAATAAACAGCGTAATTGGTATTCTGCAACCTATGGTACTGGTACAGGATCAGTAGGTAAGAAATATCGATTCTCTGTATGGGTTAAATTAAACCAATTACCTACTCAGCCATTAACGTTGACTCAATCATTAACTGCATGGGCGTACGAAGGAGCCCCCTCAGGACCTGGTTTTGATCTTCGTCGTGACAAAGCTGGTATTGCATCAGCACCACTTAAAGCTACAACTGATTGGCAGTTAGTTGAGTTAGTGGATGAATTGTCAGGCACAAAAGTATGGACAGTTCCAAGTGAATGGAACTTAGTTACTGATGTTTTTCAGTTCTGGGAAGTATACGGCCTAGAAGCAGGACAAAGTATTATTCTTGATGAAGCTTCAATTGTAGAAGTTGAATAATCATTAATTAAACTAATAAGCTACCTTCGGGTAGCTTTTTCTTGGACGATATCATGCCTTCTTTACCTTCACATGAATTAAGTTTACAAATGTTATATCAAAAAGCATTGCCGACCATATGCACAACATTTAGCTTAATGTTATTGAGTAGCTGTGCGTCAACATCACAACAGCCATCTTCATTTACTCCATTAATTGAATCTCCTACTCGAGGTGACTGGCAATATGTAAGTCAACTATCAGACGAATTTAATGCCGACAAAATAAATTTACAAAAATGGACTAATGACCCTAATGACTGGGGACCATGGTCATGGGATCAAAAAAACACTCAAGTAAAAGACGGAAATTTAAACATTTCTTTAACTTATGAAGAGCATACCGCTAAACGTTGGTCAGGACATAAAGAAAAAGTAGATGTTAATTTATTTTATAAATCGGGCATTCTACGCAGCCATCATTATCAAACCTATGGTTATTACGAAGTACGTATGAAAGGCATTCCAACATTTCCAGGTTCAAGTCCAGCATTTTGGATTTATAGTCTTAATGAAGAAATTAATACTATGGGGCTTAAAACATCAGAAGAAGGGAAACCTACTTATTCTGAGGTAGATATTGTTGAATTACAGCAATCAGAATGGATTGAGGGTAGTTATAAAAAATACGATGGCGCTAATGTTATCGATATGAATTTACACACCCGTGTAATTGAAAACGGTAAAGAAGTTTGGAAAAGACCGGGCAAATACCCAGAGTTAACACGTAATAAAATTCAAGCTGACTTCGACGCCCGTGATGATTTTCATGTCTACGGAGCAGAAGTATCGGAAGAAAAAGTCACTTGGTATATTGATGGAAAAAAAGTGGCTGAAAAGCCCAATATTTATTGGCATTTACCTATGCATGTGACCTTATCCTTAGGGTTAAGACGACCACATGTTACTTATAATAATTGTCCTGATGGACTTGCGCGCTGTGCTGTACCAGAAGAGGCTACAGCTAAAGGGTATCCAAGTGCAATGCAAGTTGATTGGGTCAGAGTATATAAAAAGCGTTAATTAAACTTAACTCCTTTTAAACTATAACCATAAATAGAAAAATATAAAATTATGTTGAATAAAATACTTCTCACAACAATCGTGTTGTCATTTGTTTCAGCTTGCCAAGTGCAAGGTAATAAAGAATATAGCAGTGAAAAAACGTTGGTTAATGCAAATCAAACGTTAATCACTAGTGCGCTAGCTCCCGCATCTGATAAAAATAACAAACAAGGTTGGCTATTAAATACCAAAGTTAGCGATGAATTCAACGCTAAAGAGATAGATGAATCTAAGTGGTATATTCAGGGGAAAAATAAAGAATTCTATTTATGGAAAGGTAGAGCACCTTCACAGTTTGCCCCTCATAATGTTAGCCAAAAAGACGGTAAATTAATATTAACCACACAGTGGCAACCAGATTATGAATTTGTTGGCAAACCACCTAAGAAGCAAGCGGCAGAAGGTTTTAAATATGAAAACATAACCACTGCAGCTGTTATTGCACAAAACTCCTTTTTATATGGCTACATGGAAGTCAAAGTTAAAATACCAAAAGCGGCAATGACAGGCGCTTTTTGGGCAACGGGATATCATTCAGAAATTGATATTTTTGAGCATATTGGCAAGGTAAATAAAGGTAATGCTGATGTGGAAAAGAAGTTTACTACTTCTATCCACGATTGGCGTCCTGGCCACCCAGCCAAGAATAAAGTTTGGAAAACAACTAAAGAAATTGATTTCGATATGACCGAAGACTTCCATGTTTTTGGTGTTGAATGGTCAGATGAATTTTTGAAAGTATACATTGATGGTGAATTAGTCAGTAACACATCTAAAGCTGAAATTGGTGATGCATGGGTACTTAATAACCCTTTAGAATTATGGTTTGATTCTGAAGTGTTTCCTTGGCATGGCATACCTAAAGAAGAAAATTTGCCTGCAACCTTTGAAGTGGATTATGTCAGAGTTTGGCAAAAACCAAATCCAAATTTATTAGCGCCGGCATTCTTTGGTTTTGAAGGGCCTTATATCAAGAAAGTATCACCCAAGCCACACAACCGTCAAAAATACGCCCAAGAATGGTTTATCAAAGACAAGGATACACAATTTGTTTCGATAACTGATGATAAAGACTTTATGTTTTCTAGTGGTCGTAAAAGTTTGAAATTTCAGCAAAACCAAGCATTACCAGGTAAAGAGGTTGTTGCGTTTTCACCGAACGGAAGTGTGTCACTACCAGCAGGGGATTTCGAGTTATCAATGGATGTATGGCTAGCGCCAAATACTAATATAAAGCAGCTAGACATAACGCTTGAAGCGCCTTGGAAAACCTTGAAAGCTATCGATTTATCATCAATAGAGGTTGGTAAATGGGTGAAGGTTTCAACTCAATTCACTCGTAAAAATCCATCGGCAGAAAACGATAGGTTGCGCATTATTCTGTCAGAAAAGCACCTTAAAGGTACAGGTAATACACTTTATATTGACAATATCAGTATCACTGAAAAGTAAGAGGATGAATTAAATGTTGATAGCTCATAAGATGTTAATAAATTTTTTTAAACTTGCGCTAGCGATACTGATTTTTCAACCACACCTTGTTCTTGCAGAAGATAAAATCAATGCTTTTAGTGTTCAAGAAACGCTAACTGTTGGTGAAATACCTGTCATCAAGATTGATGTAGACGTGACAAAAAAACGTGACTTACATGTGATTCTTAAAAATGGCAAAACTCAGCGTAATATCAATACGATTAAAAAGCCGATTAAAAGAACTGGCAAGTATCATTTTAACTTTGATATTGATGAGCTGCCACCGGGTAATTACCGTTGGAATGCATTTATAACGCCACGAAAAAAAAATGGCAATGACCGTATAGGTGATACCGCTACTCAAATGATGCGAGTAATAACAGTAGAGCAAGCGGCGATCAATCAACAGAAGTTAAAGGAGCTTCCAAAAAACAATAAGGTTAATAAAGCCACAGAAAAGCATAAAAAGGTTGCAAGTAAGGATGGGTTTAAGAAAATTAACTGGCCAAAAAACATCTCAAATAACGATGCCTATATCTTAACTGTGGATTATTTGGTAACGAAGGCAAGAGATATCCATATAAAATTACTAAACAGTGAAAACTGGGAAGAGCATGGGAAAGTAAAAATTAGTGTTAATGAAAATGGTACATTTTCACTGCCATTTGACTCATTGTTAGAAAATTTCGGCCCTGGAAAATACGCATGGGTATTGTCGATTACTGAAGTAGGTGAGCCGGATAATATAGTGAAAAAAATGGGTCGACATTTTGTTATTTCAAAGCCGGAGAAATAATATGCTTAGTAGATTTTATCTTCACCATGTTTACACTATTTTTATTGTTTTTATGATGAGTGCTTGTCAGTCATCTATAAAAGCTGAGCAAGTTGAGCAAGAAATAACACCTGCTTTTATTATGCCCGATGCCGATGAAACAGTAGGAGTAATTGAAATTTATGATCCAAAAGCGCTTGAACTTATTACTGAAGAAACAATAATAAGTGTTAGAGGGAAGGGCTTTAATTGGGTTGAAGGACCGGTTTGGATTAAAGAGCATAATTTTCTTTTGTTTACTGATATTCCTGATAACATTATTCGCAAGTTCGATATTGAAAATGGGTCAAGTGTTTACCTAGAAAATGTTGGTTTTGATACGCCAAGTAGTAAAGGGCCAGGTGCAAATGGATTACTAATAAATAAACAAAATCAATTAGTCATGATGCGAACTGGCAGCAGAACGATTGCGGCTATGAATAGTGATATTACTGCGCCTAAAAATAGCTTTACTACCTTAGCAAGCCATTATCATAATATGCAGCTAAACGGCACTAATGATGGCGTAATGCATAGCGACGGAAGTATTTATTTTACGGATCCCCCGATTGGTTTAGATTTTATTTTTGATACCAAGGGCCAATTAAAAGCAAAAAATAAACATGCCAAAAATAAGGTCAATAAACGTATTCAGCAAACGCCTTATGCTGGTATTTATAGATTGTCTACTTCTGGAGAGCTAACGCTTTTAGATAAAACGTTAACTGTGCCAAACGGTATTGGCTTATCACCGGATGAAAAAACCTTATATGTCGCTGTTTCTGATACCGAGGCTTCTGCATGGTATGCATTTGATGTGCTTAAAGATGGTTCGTTAGCTAATAAACGTAAATTTTATGATGCCCAGCATCTTATCAATCAAAAAGGTGAGCAAGGTTTCCCTGATGGTATGGCGGTGCACTCTAGTGGTGTTATTTTTGCCACAGGGCCAGGAGGTGTATTACTTTTTGATGAACAAGGAACTGTGTTAGCTAAAATTAGGACGGGATTACCAACCTCAAATTGTACTTTTACCAGTGATGAAAAGTACTTGTTTATTACTGCTGATGATTACTTATTGAGTATCGCGCTTAATTAAACTCAATAAAAATATTCGCGGTTAATCTGCCTGTTTTAGGATCATTATTGACATCGAGTAATGGCTTCTTAATATAGGCAGAATGAAGCAAGGTTGAAGGGTATATAACTAATCTATTGGCTTTATATTCAATGACTTCTATTAATTCATAATGCGAAGTACTGTTGGTAAAATATTTTTGCTCAGGATTACCATTAGTATCAATAAAAGCTTGTGCTTGAGCGAGATAATGCGCTTTTCTCTGTTCGGAGATGTTTTCATATCCTGTAGGTTTATGTCGGTAAATCCCTGTTCCACCAAAATCCCCTGGATTTAAGTAATGCATAACGGCAAAGCTGTACTTTAGGTTATTATCGAAGTGAGGAATACATTGCAGTAAATCAAGATGTTTTTCTTCTTGAGTCAGCAATGAGTAACGACCATCTTTTGGGTATAAGGTAAGCTCACGAGGTACTTTAAGTGTTTGGTAGAAAATAGGCGCTATCGCATTAAGCACTGCCATCCCGTAATCTGACCCAACAGCTGAACACACTCCCGGATAATAATTATTATGCGCTTTACCTGCTAAGTATTTTGAACTTACTGCTTCTTTAATTACTTCAGATGTATTTAATAAAAAGTCATCTATTATAATGACAGGCGTTTTTTCAAAGCCCACTTGTAATAAGGTGTTTTTACTCTTTCTATTGATACTATGCATAAAATTTTGTTTCTCTATATATTCAATTATTTTACTTATTATTTTCTTGGTTTAACTGAATATATGAAAGTGTATAAGGTGCGCTATGTTTTGAGTTAACTATTCCTTCACCACGTAATAAATCAAAATTAGAAACGACTAACTTATTACCGTACACAATTACTTCAGAAGGTTGGTCTAGTTCGCCTTTACTACTGTTATTATCAGGGTACTGGGCAATAACTGAGACATCTCGATTAGTATTAACTTTAAGTATTTGATTCTTTAAAAAACCAGCGACATAAAGATTTCCAGCTTTATCAATAGTTATACCGTCTAAACCAGTGTCATTGGGTAGTTGAGCATAAATTTCTTTATTGGCTACTTTTTTACCATCTGCACTTAAGGTTAACTTGTAAATCTCTCCATCACCAAAATTTCCTGTGTATAAATAACCTTTTTTATCAAAGACTAATCCATCTAACCCAAATTGACGGATAGGGTTCTTAGTTTCAACTTTAAATAACAATTGATGATCTTGTTCGGTACTTTTGACTTTAACATTTCGATCATTAAGTGAGAAACGATAGATAGCACTTGTCATATTAGCACTTTTGATATTTTTCATTTGCAACAGGCTGATATAAATCGCGTTATTATGAATTCGTATACCGTTTGGCGAGGTTAATCCTTGAGCTACAATTTCTGTAGTCGCTATTTCTCCGTTCTTAAAGGTAAATCGTAAAATACGACCACTATCGCAAGCATATAGAGAACCATCAGGAGCATAGGCTAATCCCATTGGACGACCTTTCCCATTTTTCTTTTTACCAGGCGTTTGACCAAGATTGGTAATTTCTCCTGTGGGAGAAATAGATAGTAATATCCCGGACTTTTCCCCTTTATTTGCATAGTTCGTACAGGCAAGTGTTAATGAACCGTTAGGTGCGATTGCTAATCCGTCTGGTGTAGGGCAGTTTACAGGAAGCGAGACGAACAATTTTGCGCTATTTAAGTTTTCTACATAATTAACCGCTTTTATTTTATTAGTATCAGCTATATGAGTAGGAGAAGAGCAGCTAGAAACTCCAGTTAAGAGTGTTGCTGTAAGCATTATTTTTTTACATAGGTTATTACATGTAGTTTTATTGCTTTTAATCATTATGGTCTCGACTTTATTTTGGCTAAATGCATCTTACAAAGTAAAAGTAACCGATTGTGTGATGTAGAGTCTGATAATAAACACCAAAAAATAGTTAGTTAAACCGATACTGTATTTTGAGGAAGACCAGCAACATTACTAGTAAATAATTGTACACTGCCACCATCTTCTTCATGTTCTTGTGTTAATGATGCCGTGGTCACCAACATGGTTTTTAAATCTTTTCCCCCAAAGCATATGTTAGTAACTTGCGAGGCCTTTAATTGAAAGAATTGAGATAACTCACCATCAGGTGAAATACGTGCAATACCATTGCCGTCCCAACGGGCGCTCCAAATAAAACCTTCACTGTCAGTAGTTCCACCATCTGGGTGACCATATTTATCGGCTAATTTATTAAATACCCGTTGGTTAGCTATTGATGACATTTCAGTATCAAAGTCACAGGCAAAAATTTCGTTAGTGAAGGAGTCAGCGTAATAAAAGGTCTTATTATCGACAGAAAATGTCGCTAAATTGAAAATAGCGATAGCTTCTTTTTCAATTGATATCGTTTTGTTAGGTGTTATTTTTAATAAATGGCCAAACTTGCCCATTTCTAACTCATTACCGTTAGCATCGGGGCTCATTAACATAGTGCCTAACCAAATATTACCGTTAATATCGACACAACCATCATTAATACGTAAATTTTTGTTAGGTTCAACATCAAGCCACAACTCCCAACTTTGTTTGTTCACATCGAATAAATATAGACCATCAAAAAGAGACACTAGCAGTAAATCAGAAAATTGCGTCAGCATTATATTGGCTGGTTGCTGTGGTGTGTCATAACGCTGTAATGAATTATCGATAAGAGAGTATTTGTAAAGATGAGATTTTACGATGTCGACCCAATAAAAAGCATTATCAATGGCTGACCAAATACAACCCTCGGCTAAACCACATTTTATATTATGTTTTTTTTCTAAATTCAAAGTCATGTTATTAATCGCTAATTAGTTATTTCAGATCTAAACGGCAGAATAAAATAAAAACACTTTTATTCATTATAAGTTTGCATTAGTATGATGTTTAAATAATGGCAGTGCAAGTTTAAATAACGACTTATTTTGGAATTATTTGTAAAGGCTTGCCACTGAATATATTAGATCACACTAAAAAGGTTTTTTACATGCTTTACGTTAAGAAAAGTATTTCGGGGGTTTTATTACTCGCGTCTGGTTTTATAGCAACTTCATGTGCGCAATCACTCGAAGGTTCAGTAGCGGCAGAAACTCCTTTTTTTGTCGAAGCTACCGCTGATATTAAGCTTGAAAATGCCAACCGTAGAAAGTGGGGCAATGCTATTATTGCAGACATAGACAATGATGGTTATCAAGACTTATTGCTCACCGATCATGGTTTCTCAATAAAATTATATTGGAATAATAAAGGCTCATATGGCAAGGGTATAGACCTTCTTGTTGGAGACACACATGGTATTGCCGTTAGCGACTTTAATCAAGATGGTATAACCGATATCTTAATTTCTCGTGGCGGTGGTTCTGGTGATAATGCAAGAAATGCTAAGCTTTTTCACATTAATAATAAAAGACAAATTAGTGAAGGTGAGGAGTTTATAGAACCTTTAAAGCTTATGCGTGGCAGAACATCAAAATTCTACGATGGGGATAATGATGGTGATTTAGATCTTCTGTTATTAGGTTTTCCAGGTAATAAAAATGAAAAAGAAGTACCTAGCTATTCTTACAAAAATGATGGTAAAGGTCAGCTAGTGCTTTCTTCTTATTTACCGAAAACCATAAAAGACGGACAAAAATTGTTAATCACAGATTTTAACCAAGATAATATTAGTGACTTTGTATTATATGGCGATGGCCGTATCACTCTGCACCAAGGCAATGGTGACTTAACTTTCATTGATGTTACCGATAAATGGTTAGATCAAAATATACTTGATGTCACCAGTATTTCAGAAATTGATTATGACAATGATGGTGATTTTGATTTATTTTTAACTACAGGTAAATCGCTCAAGATTGGTGAAACTTTTTACGATACTCAAAGTAAAACATTATCCTTTTTTACTAAAAGGGGGCCATTTAAGCTTAATGATTTAATGTTGGGCGATATTCTTGAATTAGAAAACTATCAATCTACATGGCCAATGCAAGATATATATATTGGTGAGAGCGCTTATAAATATGAGCATCCAGGAGAATATCATCAAGGTCAGACTATTCGTTTCGTTAATAGTAATGCCTTAGGTTGGCCTGATAAACACGATAAGAAAGGTTTGTATATTGGTTATATAGGCAATGATACATGGCGTATAGCTGGTAACACTTGGTCTCCAACAGCGGGTGTTATTCATGGTGTAAAAGACTACCCAGCCTATGATCATGAAAAAGGACTGAAAAACATCTTACTTGAGAATGTTAATGGTAAGTTTGTCGATGTTACACACAAGGTTGGGCTTGACGAATTAACTCACAGTAATGCCGCTGCCGTAGGAGATTACGATAATAATGGCTTTCAAGATTTGTTCATTGTTGAAAGAGGAGATCCTTCAACTCAAAGTATGCAAACACTTTGGTTAAACCAAGGAGAGGGTAAATTTGAAAAAAGCTTATCGCATAATGTTATTTCATCAGAGCTAGGAGGTATCGGTTTAGGAGCTGAAGCCCTTGACTACAACCATGATGGAAAACTTGATTTAATTTTTGCTAATGAGCGCGGTAAATGGCACTTATTTAAAAATAGTTCAAATAGCACAAATACTGCCCGAAATAACTTTATTACAGTAAATGTTCCTGTGTCACCGAAACATTCTTCGCCTATTGGTGCGTTAGTGAAAGTTACCGCTTGTCAAAAATCACAAATAAGAAGAGTGGGGGCTTCAAGTGCACCTTACTCTCAAAGTAGAGATACTATGATGCATTTTGGTTTAGGCGATTGCCAGAAAATCGATAGCGTTGAAGTGCAATGGCCAACGGGTGAGCAATACACGACTGATAAAATTAAACTCAATAGCGTAAATAAACTAGATGTTTATTAGTGAACTTCTATAAAAAATACAGATAAACGTTGAGCTACGTATTGAGCATGTCACTTAGTGTAAATATGTGTAAATTCGCTGTAAGCTAATAAATAAATCGCTTTTAATCGATGCAATGGTTTGTTTTACAATTTATCACAGGATATATATATGCTCGATAATGTTACTTCATCAGTCTGCGAAAATAACGCTATTATTGCGCTTAACCGTTTTGGTTATGGCGCAAAAGCAGGGGAGTTAAATCAAGCTGTAAAAAATCCAAAGCAATGGATTATCCAACAATTACAACCCATTGCTTTTGATAATCGTTTTCCACATTCAAATGATATTTTCTTAGATCATGAGAAATTCAAAAAAGCAAAAAAACGCCTCAAACAACAAAAGAATACGAATCAAGCTAAGAATCCAGTGCTTAAGAATATGGCGCGAAAAAATATGAACCTTATGTCTGCAGACACACTAAATAAGGCGATCTCATCGTCAAACAGTGTTAGTTGGCGTTTGCTTGATTTTTTCTCAAATCATTTTAGTGTTACCGCTAACGGTCCTTTAATGACTGGTTTGTCGGCAACGTTAGAAAGAGAGGCTATTGCCCCTAATTTGCTTGGAAAATTTGAAGATTTATTATTAGCAGTAGAACAACACCCCGCAATGCTTATTTACCTCAATAATGAGCGTTCATTCGGTCCAAACGCTAAAATTTCTAAGAAAAAAAATAAAGGCTTAAACGAGAACCTTGCCCGTGAAATATTAGAGTTACATACTTTAGGCGTTAATAGTGGCTATACGCAATCAGACGTTATTGAGCTCGCAAAAGGTATTAGCGGTTGGAGTGTATTTAATCCAAGCAAAGAGCGCAGTGTAGGGTTTACCTTTCGGTCGAATGGTCATGAGCCAGGCACCCGAAAATTGTTAGGCATATCGTATCCTGCAGGGGGAATTGCTCAAGGAGAAAAGATGTTGCGGGATATTGCAGTAAATCCTGCAACGGCAAAGCATATTTGTTATAAACTAGCCCATCATTTTGTCAGTGAAACCCCATCAGAAACATTACTTAATGATATGGAAAATACTTGGAAGCTTAGTGGTGGTGACATTAAACAAGTAATGATCAGCTTATTTAATTCAGATGAAGCATGGCTTGAGACACCGCAAAAATTTAAAACACCAAGAGAGTTCGTTATTTCATCTTTTAGAGCGTTAGGTAAAACACCAAAGGATAAAATGTTACTTGCCAGTTTAGCTATGTTAGGGCAAAAACCCTTTAATGCTGGTTCTCCTGATGGCTATAGTGATAGTGAAAAGGATTGGCTCGGGGCAAGCGCTTTAATGGCTCGAATCGATTGGTCAGTTAAATTATCTTCATTTCGAGAACATATTAATGCAGAAAAAATAATGCATACAGCCTTAGCGTTACCATCGACAGCCCATACCTATAAATCGGTCATTAGAGCAGAAACACGTCCACAAGCACTAACATTGCTGTTAATGAGCCCTGAGTTTCAACGGAGATAATGATGAAAAACCTTCCATCGACATTTGCAAACTCACCCTCATTAGATAAGCACTCAATTGATAATAATTCTTCCCTTGCGAGGTCAGCTGATTTATCGCGACGAAAATTTATTAAACTAGCAAGTGCAAGCGTAGCGGCATTATCTTTTCCTGGTTTGTCGACAGCAAGTGGGACTATCACTAATAAAGTAAAGCACCCTAAAAAAATAGTATGGATATTATTGAGAGGAGCGCTCGATTCACTACATACGGTCATACCCACATTTGAACCTCAATATCGAGTATTACGGCCTAATTTAGCAACTAGTTTTAAAGCGCCAGTTTTACCGTTAAGCCAAGGTTTTGCACTCCATCCTTCGTTGGTTAGTTTACACCAATGGTATCAAGACAAACAATTACTGCCTGTTGTTGCAGTGTCATCTGGTTATAGCCGACGCTCCCATTTTGACGGCCAAGACTTTTTAGAAAGTGGCAATGGCAAAATAGCTTATGATTCTGGTTGGCTGGCAAGAGCGATTGATGTAAAAAACAAACGTGCTTTGGCCGTTGCTCGTTCAACACCAATAAGCTTGCGAAGTAGTGAACAAGTGTATACCTGGTACCCTTCAAAATTAAAAAATGCAGACGATGATATTTATCAATCTTTACTTGCGCTATATCAAGATGATGAATTATTAAGAAGTCACTTAATCAGTGCTTTAGCTGTGAAGGGCGTTATTGGAAAACAGAGTAATCAAAATAATAAACAGCAGGGCCGTTTTGTTGAGTTAAGTAAAGCATGTGCCAAGCTCATAACCGCTGAGCAAGGGGTTGATTGCGCTATGTTAGAACTTGGTGGCTGGGATACGCATAGTAATCAGGCTAATCGTTTAAGTAAAAAATTAACTGAGTTAGATACGGGGCTGGCTGAACTGAAAATGGGCCTAGGTGAAGAATGGAAAAATACCGTTGTTATCATAGGAACTGAATTTGGTCGAACTGTTAAAGAAAATGGTACTCTTGGTACCGACCATGGTACAGGTAGTGCAATGTTTCTCGCTGGAGGTGGATTAAATGGCGGTAAGGTATTAGGTCAATGGCCGGGTTTGGCAGATAATCAATTATTTGAACAACGTGATTTAATGCCAACAAGCAATAGTTTTAGTTGGATAGCAAATGTGCTCGTTCAGCAGTGGAACTTTTCAAATGAAGAGTTATTACAAGTTTTTCCTCATTTAACTGCGTATGATGAAAAACTACTGGTCAGTTGAGGTTTATAAACTTCTATTTAGTTATAAAAGTTAGTAGCCCAACATTATTATTTTTAGTGAGTTTAAGTTTTGAGATATTATTTACCCTTTGTTTTTATTTTATCATTTGTATTTTTTACATTACCTTGCCTAGGTAATGATGTGAAGGGGCATAACTTCCAAAAAGATAAACCTATTTCAAATCAACAATGCACTGCATGTCATCAACAAGCACAACATGATTGGTCGCAGTCAGATCATGCTAATGCCATGGCCATTGCAGACAAGGGCTCTGTATTAGCCGACTTTAATAATAAGCAGGTTGAGCATTATGGTCAAAAGGCATACTTTTTTATAAAGGATGGTCGTTATCAAGTGACTATTTCTTATGATGATAAAAGTGATACTTACCCGATCAAATATACCTTTGGCCACTTTCCTCTACAACAATACTTAGTGGAAACTGAACAAGGCAAATTACAGGTGTTACCTTTTGCATGGGATAGCAGAACTAAGAATGAGGGAGGCCAACGCTGGTATCACAATTATAGTAATGAAGAAATTCGTCCCGAAGATAGACTGCATTGGCGTCAACCACTTCAGAATTGGAATGGTATGTGTGCAGATTGTCATTCAGACGGTTTAAAACGTAATTACCAAAAGGATAGTAATAGTTTTAAATCACAATTTGATAATATTAATGTTGGTTGCTTGTCATGCCATAGTAATATGTCTGTTCATGCTAAGCAGCAATCATCGAAAGATAAGGCTAACGAGAAAGTTAAAGGTGACGTTAGAAATGCTATCTCTTTTCAAGATCCTACCCAGCAGTGGTTAAGAACATTAGGCAATAATACAGCATCATGGCAAGGTAAAAAAAGAGATAACAGCTTCATGGATACTTGCTTTGCATGTCATTCGTTACGCTCTCCACTTAGTGATGGTATTAATCCAGAAAAACCGTTTCTCGACCAATTTACACCTCAACTGCTTGTCGCACCGAATTATTATGCAGACGGACAAATAAAAGAAGAAGTTTATGTTTATGGTTCATTCTTGCAAAGTAAAATGTATGCGGCAGGTGTGAACTGCTTAGATTGCCATGACAAACATACTATGAAGATAAAAGTACAAGGTAATGGCTTATGTTTACAGTGCCATAGTGCTGAGGTATTTAATACTAAAAGTCATCATCAACATAATGAAGACTCTGCAGGTGCACAGTGTGTTAATTGCCATATGCCTGAAAAGAGGTTTATGGGCGTTGATGATAGACGAGATCATAGCCTTAAAATACCTAGACCCGACTTATCAATGAAATTTGCTACGCCAAATGCTTGTCAGCAGTGCCATCAAGATAAAAGTAACCAATGGGCGAGTGACACGTTAGAAAAATGGCACGGTAAACCCCGAGCTGTATTATCAAGTAAAGAGCACCTAATGGCATTAAACTTAGGTCAAAATATAACTATTGAGCAACACTTAGCGATAATTGCAGATGAAAAGCTCGATACGATAAGCCGAGCTACTGCGTTAGAAATGCTTGCTTATAGTACTCAAACTATTTCTGGTGAAAAGTTAGCGCCTTACCTCAAACATAAAGAGCCATTATTACGTTTAAGCGCAACGCGTGTCAGTGTTTTATTGTCTCCTAAAGAAAGAGAACACTATGTAAGTCCTAGATTAAAGGATAAGTTTAAAGCCATACGTGTTGCCGCCGCTCGTAGTTTGATTACTACGGGTCTATTAAAAGAAAATCACACCTTGTTTACTCAAGCATTTAATGAATTACTAGCTGTGAACGAAGTCAATAGTTGGCGCGGAGAAGGCCGAGCTAATCAAGCGTCATTAGCTTTTGAGCTTAATAATGAACTTAGCGGTGAAAAGTTACTTAAGGAAACCATTAAAATAGAACCTTATTTTGATGTCGGTTATATCAATTTATCTGAGTTATATCGTAGACAACAACGTCCAAATTTAGTCGCATCTGTATTGAAGCAAGGGATGAAAAATGCTCCGTTATCAGGCATGTTACAATATTTATTCGGTTTACATCTTGTGCGGGAAAAAGAATTAAGTAAAGCCATTCCATATTTTGAAAAAGCGATAAAATTAACACCTAGCGACCCTCAATATGCTTATACTTTTGTTTTAGCACTTGATGGTTTAGGAGAAAGTAAAAAAGCACTACAAGCACTTAAAGATCTTATTGTGCTTTATCAAGACAAAGCGCAATTAAAAGAGCTTGGCTTATATTTATCTCAAAAATTATCCAGCCGAGCTGATTATGAATTATTTATAAAAATGTAATTAAAATTTTATAAATAACATTGAAGCGACGTTTATTCGCATTAATCAGTAAAAATTTTGGTACTGACAGCCTACCCATTTAAGGATTATGGTATTTAATGACTAATGTACAAACAATTTTATTAGAAAACAATCAGGGTATGTTGGTGGAGATCCTCAACTTTGGTGCTCGCATTAAATCGATTGTGTTTCCTGTTAAAGGGAAAGCAACTCAGATGACCGTTGGCTATGAAAATGCTGAAGATTATCTCACTGATACTTTTTATTTAGGCGCTACTTGCGGAAGAGTTTGTAATCGCATTGAAGGAGGTAAGTTTACTTTAAACGGTATCAACTATCCTCTAAACCAAAATGAAAATGAACATTGTTTACATGGCGGAGAGGTTAGTTTTGCTAGTCGATTTTGGCAGATTTCATCGTCAAGTAAGTCAACGGTGACATTAACATTAGTGTCTGAACATGGCGACCAAGGTTTTCCTGGGCAATTGAACCTGCAAGTGAAATATCATTTAACTGATGACAATCAACTCGAAATCGATTATTTCGGTAAAACTGATGCTCCAACACCTGTTAGTGTTACCAATCATGCCTATTTCAATTTAGGCAATGACAGTGCTGAGCTGTTAGATTTACAAATTGCAGCGTCTAACATGCTAGAAAGAAAAGAAAACGGTCTGCCAAGCGGTAACATTTTATCGGTTAAAAATTCAGATTTTGACTTTAGAGAACCATTTAATATAGGTGAAAGACAGGCTAATAATTCAGATGTTAATTTAAAAAAAATGGCTTGTTACGATCACTGTTACGTTCTGGATGAAGATGGAATGAGTACAGCAAAAGCTACTTTAGTGTCTAAAAATACAGGTGTAAAAATGTCGTTATTTACCAACCAACCAGCACTACAATTGTATACGGGGGTAGCATTATCGGGTGAATTTACTGCATATCAAGGTGTCTGTTTAGAAGCTCAACATTATTCCAATGCAGTAAATATTAGCCATTTTCCAAGTAGTATCTTATTACCAAATGATGAATATAAACGAAAAATCATTTATCAATTTGAATGTTTATAAAATAAATTCTATTTATTTAGTCATTTCATATATGTGGGGGGAGCGCATCTTTTCTAAATCCCCCCAAACTATTGTTTGAACATTGATTGTGTTAAATATCATCCATGCGATGTGCAGAATGTACCAGCTGTTGTGATTTAAGTGTTTGAAATTCAATTAAATTTTCAACGTGTGTTTTAACCGTTTCACTGCCAACTAAATCCTTGATGATCTGTAACCAATCAGTTAACTGGATCCTTACTTCTGTAGTAGCACTAAGTACAAGATCAAAGCTAACCTCTGTGTTTTGTTTAAAACTATTTATCAGCTCTGATAGCTTATGTTCAATATCTTCGTCAATCCATGTATCGAGAACACTAACGGATTCATCACTACTTAATTTTTTAAGATCTAGGATGTTTTCTGCTTGCTTGTCAATGATGTAGTGAAGAAAAATACGTGTTCGTTCATCCTTAGTATTCTCTAAAAAAAAGTCATATAAACCATTCAACTCTTGATTTATTTCTATTACATGTTCATATATTTCTTTTAATTGATGATATCTCATTTTATATCCTCGGTTTTACATTAAACCTATTACTTTCTCGTTATATTGGTTAGCTTTTTATCAAGCTTGAACCAGTGGCATTTAATATAGCATTTAATTCTCGGCCATATCTTTAATGTGAATCAAATTTTGTAGAATAGGGCTTGTCGTCGTATATAAGGTTGCAACACGTTTTGTTGTGTCCATTGACTGCTTAATAGCAAAGGCGGCTAGTGCAGACTCATGGAAGCCACTTAAAATTAGGTTTCTTTTACCAGGATAATAATTTATATCTCCTACTGCATATATCCCTGGAATTGATGTTTGAAACTTTTCTGTATCGACACAAATTTGATGACGGTGCATGTCAAAATTCCAATCAGCGATTGGGCCTATTTTCGGCGAGAGACCAAACATCACAAGTAAATGATCTACATCTATGGTTCTTTTTATACCTGAAGATTGAACAATAAGCTTACTTAAAGAATCGCCGTCTTTTTTATAGTCAACAACTTGTCCGCTTAAAAATTGCATTTCATAGTTTGCACATAATTGCTCCATTTTACTAATACTTGCTTTAGATGCTCTAAAGTTTGTGCTTCTGTGAATCATGAGGACGCTTTGTGCTATTGGCTGTAAGGTAAGAGCCCAATCAAAAGCACTATCACCACCACCTAAAATAACGACATTTTTACCTTTATATAAATTTTTGTCTTTTACTTTATAAAAAAGTTGACGGTCTTCAAATTCTTCAATCCCTTTGACTTTGAGACGAACGGGTTCAAAAGCACCACTTCCTGCGGCAATAACGATCGCCTTACATTCTATTAAAGTACCTTTATCTGTTTTCACAAAAAACACATTATCTTTTTCTTTATGTATCTCTATCACCTTTTGAGATAACAAATATTGAGGTTTAAATGGGGATGCTTGTTTTTCTAGCGAATCTATAATCGATTGGGCAGAGGCTACTGGAATTGCGGGAATGTCATAGATAGGTTTGTCTGGGTAAAGTTGCGAACATTGCCCACCAAGTTCAGAAATACTATCAACTACAATAGATTTAAGGCCTTGTAAGCCTAATTCAAATATTTGAAAGATACCAACAGGGCCAGCACCAATAATAACGACATCTGTCTTTAATTTTTTCATCTGAACTATTCCTTATTTAATAAAATCAAACCAAACTAAGATACATTTAATATGTATCTTATGTTACGCTTGCTATATGATACATGTCAAATGTATATTAAAGTCTTGGCGGTTATTATCGTCTTAATTAGGTTCACTTCAGTTGTATTGGTGAAAAACGCTTAAAAAGGATTTATTCGGTTTATGTATTAATAATATTAATTGTTCGTTATTACCCGTTTTCACAGTGTTTCTATCACACAAAAATTAATATTCATATTTAGCTCATTAGCAAATTTAAAGGAGAATACATGCATTTAACTCGCCATACAGATTACGGAATTAGAATTCTCATTTACCTAGCGCTTTTGCCGAAGAATGAAAAAGCGAGCATTGATACCATTAGCCGTTTATATAATATTTCTAGAAATAACGTGAACAAAATAGTGCACCAATTAGGTAAAGCTGACGTTATTGAAACTAAACGAGGGAAAGGAGGGGGCTTTTCTCTAAAATTATCTCCTGAAAGTATTAATATTGGCGATATGATTATTTTATTGGAGAATTCCTTAGACATTGTTGACTGTGATACACAAAGGTGTCGCATTTTACCTGCATGTAAATTTAAAAGTATTGTCAATGAAGCAAAAAAATCCTTCTTAGATACATTAGCTCATTACACTCTAGCGGATTTAATGGAAGGATCGAGAGATGAACTTATTAGCATATTTGAATTATAATCATAGTTAGCTATTGCTTGATTCTTATCGGTACTCATCATTAAGTAGTTGAATTATATATAAACTACAAAGCTAAAACTGACTTTGGGAGTAACCATGTGATAACCCAGCAGGCAAAAATACAGTTAGCTTTCTTGCTTTAAATTGGGGTAGGGGTTGGAGCGCCATTTAATTATTACTATTAAATATAGGTGTTTTCGTAACAAATAGGTTTTAGTATTTTTTCTAATTAATATAAGTATTAATAAATAGATACAAAAAGAGCATTTTTGATCTCTAAAGACGGGTAATTTTTTATGATAAATTTAATGAAATAACGTAGGCTATATTAATAGAAAAATCTATATTCATTAACCTTTATCAGGTGACTTACAATAGAGATAGGTTAATCGCTTCACTTATCAAAAGTAAGCTAAATTTCAGCTACAGATTTAAATAATTAAAATAAATTAAGTAATGTAGGTAAGCCATACTTATTTACTTACTGCAATGGAGATAAAAACATGATTTCGTTTACCGTCAACGGTAAGGTCCGTAAATTTTCTGGCGACCCAACGACTCCCGTACTTTGGTATTTACGAGATGAGTTACAACTTACTGGTCCTAAATTTGGATGTGGTATGGCGCAATGTGGCGCATGTACTGTTCATATTAACGGCGTTGCACAGCGTTCATGTGTATTGCCTATATCTGCAGTATCAGGCAGTAAGATCACTACCATTGAAGGTTTAAGTGAAGACGGTGAGCATCCAGTGCAACAAGCTTGGGTTGAGCACAAAGTTCCTCAATGTGGTTTTTGTCAATGTGGTCAAATGATGCAAGCAGCTAGTTTACTCGCAACTAACCCTAGTCCAACTGATGAAGATATTGTGCAAAGCATGTCAGGCAATATTTGTCGATGTGGCACTTACCCTCGTATTCATAAAGCGATTAAATCTGCGGCTAAATCAATGGCGGGTGTGGCTTATTATGTTCCTGAAAAAGCAGGAGAAGAAGCATGAGCCAATATTTTGATTTAAGCCGTCGTGGTTTTTTAAAGTCTAGTGCTGCTGTCGGCGCTCTAGTTCTTGGTACTTGTTTTACTGGATCTGCACCTAGAGTAATGGCTGGGGTACTTGAGAAACCATCTGAATTAGCAAAAAGAGCTAATTTGTTTGTTGCCTTACGTCCAGATGGTGTTGTTGAAATTACTTGTCATCGCTCTGAAATGGGCCAACAAATTCGTACTGCGATAGCCCAAATCGTAGCTGATGAAATGGAAGCTTCTTGGGACAAAGTCGTTGTTATCCAAGGAAAAGGCGATCCTAAATACGGTGACCAAAATACCGATGGCTCACGAAGCATTCGTTACAATATGCAACGTTTACGTGAAATGGGCGCAAGTGTTCGTCATCTTATGCGACAAGCAGCAGCAACGCGCTGGAATGTATCTATAGATTCATGTTCAGCAGTGCAGCACATTGTTACTCATACATCAGGTAAAACCCTAACTTATGCTGAGTTGGTAAATGATGCATTAAACATCACACCGCCAGAAATAGATAAAATCTCTCTTAAAAAGCGTAATGAGTGGCGTTACATTAATACCGCCATGGAACATATTGATTTAAAAGATATAGTCACAGGCAAAGCAACATTTGCGGCTGATGTGCAAGAGCCTAAAGCGCTTATCGCAATGGTTGTTCGTCCTCCTGTTGTTGGTGGCAAAGTTAAAAGTTTTGACGCTAAGGCTGCGAAAGCAATAGAAGGCGTGGTCGACGTAGTAGAAATTCCAGCACCGAAAGGCGCACCTATGTTTCAACCTAAAGGTGGTATTGCCATCGTTGCCAATAATACTTGGGCCGCCATGAAAGCCCGCAAAGCATTAACTGTAATATGGGAAGATGGTAAAAACGCCGACTATAATTCAGAAGTGTTTAAGCAAAGCCTACTAGCTACCGTGGCTTCGTCGCAATCGTCAGTGCGCTCAATCGGAGATGCTGAAAGTATCCTAGCAAAAAACAGCGATAAATTAGTGGCTGATTACTATGTCCCCCATTTAGCCCAGGCGCCAATGGAACCACCTTGTGCTACCGCAATGTATTACAAAGATCATGTAGACGTGTGGGCTGCAACGCAAAACCCACAAGCAGATATGACGACCGTTGCTGCAATGGTTGGCATGCCAAAAGAACAAATTAACGTTCACGTTACTATGTTAGGTGGCGGTTTTGGGCGAAAATCTAAGCCTGATTTCTCTGCCGAGGCAGCTTACATTTCAATGAAAACAGGTAAGCCAATTCGTGTTCAATGGACTCGTGAAGACGATATACAACATGGTTTCTACCATGCAGTGTCAGCTCAACATATTGAAGCGTCGTTAGACAAAAATGGTGCCATAGAAGCGTATTTGCACCGTACTGCGTTTTCGCCTATTGCATCTACCTTTCAAGAGGGGGCTACCTCTCCCGCTGCTTTTGAGTTAGGTTTAGGCTTTACTGATAACCCAATTAATACACCTAACATGAAGTTAGAAAATGGTGAAGCTCCTGCCAAAGCTCGAATTGGTTGGATGCGTTCGGTATCTAATATTTTTCATGCCTTTGCTATTCAGTCTTTTATTGCTGAAGCGGCACATAAAGCAGGACGTGATCAAAAAGACTATTTGTTAGAAACCATAGGACCAGATCGTATTGTTGATGTAACAGAGGAAAATGCCGAATACGGTAACTACGGCGGTGATAAAGCGGTTTATCCGTTAGATATTGGTCGACTGCGTAATGTTATTAAAAAGGCAGCTGACATGAGTCAATGGGGACGAGAACTCCCTAAAGGTCGCGGTATGGGGATAGCAGCACATAGAAGCTTCTTAACTTATGTCGCTACTGTGGTTGAAGTAGAAGTTTCAGAAAAAGGTGATCTTAAAATTATTAAATCATGGGCGAGTATTGATGCAGGAACAGTAGTAAATACCGATACCGTGAAAAATCAGGTACAAGGTGGTTCTATTTACGGAATTACTGCGGCAATCAGCGATGGCATTACTTTCGACAATGGTCGTGTACAACAAAGTAATTTTCACGACTATCGCGTACCTCGTATGAGTGACTCTCCGCTAGAAATAGACGTAGAAATCATTGAAAGTGATGCAGCGCCTGCGGGTGTTGGTGAGCCAGCTACTCCGGTTTACGCGCCAGCACTATGTAATGCAATATTCGCCGCATGTGGTAAACGCATTAGACAGTTGCCGATTGGCGATCAGCTAAAAGCTTAAGCCTTTACTATAACCGCCTACTTATTGATATAAGATACCTAGGCGGTTTATAGGTTTACTTAATATAATCTATGAGTACAGTGCTGTTAGTTTAAAATACAACAATTCCTGCCGAGTCATACAGGTACTAATATTATAAAAAACGCTAAATGATTAGCGTTTTTTATATCTATATTTAGATGAATTACTCATTTAATGTTTAGTTTCAGCTATTGTCGGCTACATTTAACACTATTTTACCAACATGCTGTTTTTCTTGGAAAACTTGTTGTGCTTTATATATCTCTTTCAATGGAAAGGTAAGAGCAACGAGAGGTTTAATTTTTTGTTGTTCTATACACTTGATCAAGTTTTGAAATACTTCAGGTTCAAGCTCGGTACAGCCATAAAAGCTTAAATCTTTTAAATATAACGTTCTAATATCCAATTCAACCAAAGCACCACCAATTGCACCTGACACAGCGTAACGTCCATGGGCTTTTAATACATCTATAAATTGAGGCCATTGGCTACCAGCAACAAGGTCAATCACAACATCAATACTACTGTCACCAAGTACATCAACCAGATTAGACTCTCTGAAAACTACTTCATCAGCACCTAATTCCATCAGTTGATCTTTTTTCGCTGGGCTGGTTAAGCCAATCACATAAGCCCCTCTAGCTTTAGCTAGTTGAATTGCTGCTGAGCCAACGCCACCAGATGCACCAGTGATCAATACTCTGTCTTTATTGGTAACATTGGTTCGAGTAAGTAGGTTTTCTGCTGTTGAATATGAGCAAGGAAAAGAAGCTAGTTCTATGTCAGACAGTTCACTGTTGATTGTGTATGCATGGTTAGCAGAAACTACTGTGTATTCTGCAAATCCACCATCACATTCCGAGCCTAAATACCAAGAAGGGTTGAGTTTCTGAGCATTAGCCTCACGTAAACAGGGCTCAATTAATACTCTCTCGCCAATACGTTCTTTACTTACACCGTTACCAATAGCAACGATAGTGCCGCAAACATCTGCGCCTTGGATACGAGGAAACGTTAAAGCATTACCTGACCAACTGGCATCTTTTTCACTATTATCATTTTTTGAATACCAAGCAATTCTCGTGTTGATGTCAGTGTTGTTAACACCTGCTGCAGCGACACGTATCAGTACTTCATTTTGTTTTGGAACTGGTACTAAAATATCGTCACGATACTCAAGTACTTCAGAACCCCCATGCCCTGTAAGTTGTATACCTTTCATGGTTTTAGGTATTTTAAACATTATTTTATGAACTCCATAATTGTTTGATAATTTTTTGAGCGGATTCTACCGATGCTTTACCTATAATAGGCCATACACTTGATACACTTTCATGGAGCAAAAAAAGCTCTGTAGACAGATCTTCTCTCTGGCTAACTTGATCTAAGAGATCGCGTACCTCTTTTTTATGCCGTTTAATGGTTTCTTTCATACTGAGATCATCAGGAAAGGCAGCGATAGCATTGAGAGACAAGCAGCCGTTAGGCGCAAATTCAGCCATCCATTGATCAAGTTTCTCAAAAATATGGAGCAGGCCTTCAATACCGGTTGCTTGTGACTCGTTCAACAAGAATTCAATATATCGTTTATGACGATACTCTAAAGCTGCAATGGTCATGGCTGTTTTTGACGGATAATGCTTATAAAGGGTTCGTAAACTTACATTACAAGCAGATTTAAGTTGGGAAACACTTGATTGGGCAAATCCGTATTGGCTAAAAGCCTGTTCTAGATTAGCCGCAATTTTTTCTTTAAGCATATATTAATCTAAGGTAGAGTGTTTGTTCTACCTAATGGTAGAACAAGTATTCTACTTGTGTCAACGCATTAATTAAAACGTTGGCAATAGTTCGCTTGAGTCATATGTATTAAAGCTTGCTAATTATAGTCGCTATTAGCGATAACTTGTCTGAATACATCTAATATATGAATCCTTTTAATGTTACTTTCTAAAGATTGAGAGTAGCCATCGTTGGCGAGCTTGTTGATGGAATAATTAACTTTTCTAATCAATGTTCAAGTAAAAATAAGATTGCTGAATAATATATTTAATCAACGTATAATTAAGGCATATTATTAAAGTTAGCTAAGAACAAACATGTCAGAGCAAAAGCACCAACATTCTATTTCATCTATTAAACTGTCTGAAAATATTTCAACACTGCCGATTGATCTTGATTCAATACAAAACACAGCAGATATTAGCCAGCCAAAAAAACATGAAATAAATAAAGATTCACCTAAAATTGTGCTTGCTACCTTAAACGCGCGGTATTTTCATACTAGTTTCGGTTTACGCTATCTTTACGCTAATTTGCAAGAATTACAGGAATTTTGTGAAATTCAAGAATTTGTTATACAAACCCGTGCTATTGACATTGTTGAACAAATATTAGCCACTAAACCTGATATTGTTGGTTTTGGTGTTTACATCTGGAACATTGTTGAAACCACTGATGTGGTTAATTTGTTAAAAGTTATCGCTCCAGAAATCAAGGTTATTTTAGGTGGCCCAGAAGTCAGTTATGAAACTGAGCAACAAGCCATAGTAAAGTGTGCTGATTATGTTTTAACAGGACCGGCAGATTTAAGTTTTTACCAGTTATGTAAAGACATTATCAATCAAACACCACCAGATAAAAAAATCGTTCGCTCTCAGCCAGTTGAGTTAAAAGATTTAGCATCACCTTATCAGTATTATACGGATGAAGATTTAACTCATCGTTTACTTTACGTTGAAGCTTCGCGTGGTTGTCCGTTTAAGTGTGAATTTTGTTTATCGTCTCTTGATAAAACATCAGTGCCATTTGAAATAGATCAGTTTTTGGAACAAATGGAAATTTTGTATCAACGTGGCGCACGTAATTTCAAATTCATTGATAGAACGTTTAATTTAAACATTAATACAACTATACAAATTATGCAGTTCTTCTTAGATAGGATGACAGACGATCTCTATTTACATTTTGAAGTGGTGCCCGATCACTTACCTAGAAAACTAAAAGAATTATTAGCCCAATTTCCTGAGGGAAGTTTACAATTTGAAATAGGCATTCAAACCTTTAATACCGAAGTGCAAAAGAATATTAGTCGTAAACAAAATAATGCTAAGTCGAAAGACAATTTAATTTGGTTAAAAGATAATACTCATGCGCATATTCATGCAGATTTGATTTTTGGTTTACCTGGTGAAACCTATAACAGTTTTAAAGACAGCTTTAATCAGCTTTACCACTGTAGACCTCATGAAATTCAAATGGGTATTTTGAAACGTCTAAAAGGTAGCCCAATCATTAGGCATACTCAAGCGTTTGATTTGCGTTTTAATCCATTACCACCGTTTAATATATTAAGTACTGACCGAGTAGACTTTACTACCATGCAACGTATTAATCGCTTTGCTCGTTACTGGGACATGATTGGTAACTCAGGGCGATTTAAGTATGCCTTGCCGCATATCTTATCTGATAAACCCTTTGATGATTTTATGGCTATTACCGAGTGGATATATAATAAAACAGGGCAGACTCATAAAATCAACTTGAAAAAACTCTTTGAGCTTGTTTCACAAGCCGTAGAAGCAATATTTCCTGAAAAACATAAATTAGTTATTGAACAGTTAGCCCTTGATTATGAAGCTTCACAATTAAAAGCTGTGTTTAATACCTTGCAACTTTATGCGATGCCACAAGTAGAATTAGTCAGTAAGAATAGGGCATTACAACGTCAACAACGTCATATGAGTTAAACCTCCATGCATTCGTATACACTTCGATTTATACTGAAATTACAAGTCGATTTTAATACGTAAAAATAAGCTTTTTATCCAAGATATAAGTAAGTAACCAGTGTTTTTGACATTTTTCAAATGTTTTGCTTTTTAGCGCAAGTGAGCATTGATAAATATAATCCAATAAATAGCAGGTTATGTGACAAAGCAACATATATTACTCATAAAACAATGTGTTATATTGTTGCCTTACCTATTCTGTCTATTTAGATAGTTACATAACGTGCTAATTTTTAGAGATTACTCCATTTTACTTACCTTGTGTAAATGGACAGTTTATTATTTAAGTTATGTCTGAAGTAGTGAGAGAAAAAAGCTCATTTCCAAGGCTTTTTCTTCTAAACTTTTAAATCGTCCGGAAGCGCCACCATGGCCTGCGTCCATATCAGTTTTAAATACCAATAAATTATTATCTGTTTTAAATTCTCTAAGTTTAGCTACCCACTTCATGGGTTCAAAGTATTGCACTTGTGAGTCATGCAACCCCGTAGTAACCAGTATGTTAGGGTAGTGATGATCGGTTATATTATCTATTGGGGAGTATGATAAAATTGTTTGGTAAGCTTGTGCTTGGTTCGGATTTCCCCATTCGTCATATTCATTCGTGGTCAAGGGTATGGTTTCGTCTAGCATAGTTGTTAATACGTCTACAAATGGAACATGTGCGCCTATGCCTAGATATAGTTCGGGTGCTTGATTGGCTATTACGCCCATTAATAAACCCCCGGCACTACCTCCTGAGGCGAATATTTTATCTTTTGCGCCATACCCTTGGGCTACTAACGCTTTGGTAACATCAATAAAATCGTTAAATGTATTTTGTTTATGATCCATTTTACCATTTTCATACCATGCTCTACCTAACATTTCTGAACCACGAACATGAGCGATCACGTAAACAAAACCTCGGTCAAGTAAACTGAGTATTTGGCTAGAGAAGTTTGGATCTATTGTTATGCCATATGCACCATATCCGTATTGTAGTAGCGGATTAGTGCCATCTTGTTTAAAGCAATTGCTACGATACACCAGTGAAACGGGTATTTGCTCGCCATCACGGGCGGTAATAAATATCCGCTCTGACTGATAGTCGTCTTTGTTAAAGTCACCTAACACCCGTTGTTGCTTCAGTAACTTGCGTGTGCCTGTAGCTAAGTCAAATTCAAATAACGACCCAGGTGTAGTTAAACTGGAATAATATAATCGAACCGTCGTGCTTGTTGGTTCAGGATTATCGTCAATACAGGCGAAATAACATGGATCATCAAATGATAATGGGTATTGTTGGCCAGCATTGCTGCCATTAATAGTATGAACAATAAAGCGAATTTGTCCCTGTTCCCGTTCAGTAGTAATGATGAATTGAGTAAATAGTTCAATTTCTTCTAGTAGAACGTTATTGCGATGAGGAATAATTTCTTGCCAGTTTTCAATAGCGTGAATCTCATCAAGCTTAGCTTTCATTAATCTAAAGTTTTTAGCGAGGTAATTAGTCACTATATAAAAATAGTCACCTATTTTATCAAGTTGATATTCATGTTGTTCTTGATAAGGGAACAGGTCGGTAAACTCGCCATCAGGTTCATTTGCGGGTAAAGCCAAATAATGAGTAGATTCGGTAGCGTGTAAACATATATAGAGTTGAGATTCGTCTCTGCTTTTGCCTAAACTCATATAAAAACTGTGATCATCTTCCTGATATACCAAGATATCATCAGTTTGTGGAGTACCTAATTTATGGCGATACACTTGTGTACCTAATAACGTATCTAAATCTTTTTTTACATAGAATACGGTTTGATTATCATTAGCCCAAACAATTTGCCCTTCAGTTTCTTCAAGCACGTCAGGTAAGTAAGTTTCTGTCGATTCACTTAAGTCTTTAAAATAAATGGTGTAGATACGACGACTGTCAGTATCTTCGGATATTGACATTAATTGATCATTAGGACTGATGGAAATATCACCTAACTCATAGAAAGTATGGTCTTTAGCGCGGTTATTAACGTCTAATAATAAACTTTTATTGTCACCAGAAGCACTGGTAGCGCGATAATAACGAGAATATTCTTCTTCGCCATTTATTTCACTGTTATACCAATAGTCGCCATCTTTAACGGGTACGGTATTATCATCTTTTACTATGCGAGCCTTAAGCTCTTTAAATAGTGTGTTTTGTAACGGCTTTTGCGTTACAAGCATAGCATCAGCATAATCATTTTCTTTGTTAAGGTGCGCTAATATTTCTTTATCTGTACGCTGGTCATCACGCATCCAATAATAATTGTCAACACGGGTATGGTGATGCATTTCCATTTGGTGAGGGATTTTTTTTGCGATTGGCGGCGCAATATTATTGTTTGATGGGGTAACAGGTGGTGGCACTATGTGCTCCTATAGAAAAATATTTTATGTGAATTTAATTACTTAATAGTATTCAATTTGGGTTATGTCTTTGGCAATAACTCTTGCCATGTGGCATTCACTTTTGATTGTTCAATATTACTGATTAAATTCATCATAGGTAATTGTAAGTTGAGTAAATCAATAGAGGTGTTATTTGTAGAATAAGAGGTTTTCAAGGAAATACCAACCCATGCATCTCTACTTGCATATTTTGCGATATACAATGCTTTATCGGCAATATTAATACTGTCTGACCAAGATAATGCTTTTGGATTATGACAACAAAAGGGGAAAGGCGCAAAACCCACAGAACAAGTTAAGCTGAGCTTAGTGTCGGCATTGATAGTAAAAGGCGTATTTTTAATTTGCTGACAGATACGCTGAGCGAACTTGTCTGCTAAATCACGCGACGTTTCTCTAACAACGATAAGAAATTCTTCACCTCCCCAACGTACTAAATAGTCACTTTCACGTGCTAAGGCTTTAAGGCGATGAGTGATTTCTATTAAAATACTATCACCTGCTTGATGGCCATATTGGTCGTTGACTCTTTTAAAGTGATCAATATCGATTAAGAAGAAGGTTAAATCCGCACCTTCTATACTCGATACATCAGGGGCTAAATTATGATATCGACGATAAGATATTGCTGCTTCTGTTGGCATATTGAGATCTAAAAAGCGTCGATTATTAATTCCCGTTAAGGGGTCCGTTACACTCACTTTTTCTAGTGCTATTGTTTTTTCTTCTAATGCCTTAGTGGTTAGTTCTAAAGATTTAGTCCGTTGTTTTACTTGCGCTTCAAGCACTAATTGATGCTTCTGTAGTCTTATGGTTCTATATCGGATGATAAGTATCACGAATAGGATCAGCAAAATAACAAAAATGCATTTAGCGAGAAGCGTTTGATACCAGAAAGGTAACACCTTTAAGTGTAATTGATGCGTTTGGCTATTCCACTGGCCTACAGCATTGGAATTTTGAATCTCAAGTTGATAATCACCTACGGGTAGCGTGGTGAAAGTAGCATTAGGGTGTTCATTATTGCTTATAGTCCATTCATTGCTTAACCCAAGTAAGCGATACCTATATTTAATTGCACTTAAATTAATATAATCAAGCGTAGTGAATTCAATATTTACTCGGTTGTTATTAGCTGGTATAGACAGCATTTGTACATTCTTTTGTGCCATCATAGGATTGGTATATTGTAGTTCACCTATGGTGCTATTAATGATCACAACAGGCGAGAATGACTCTACAGCTTGCCATTTGCTAGGGTCAATAATAGTTAATCCACCTTTACCACCAAAGATAATTTCATCTGTTGATGTTTGAATGACCGCCTTACGATAATACGGGGCGAGTAATGCTCCTTCTGATACTAAAAGCGGGGTTATTGAAAGATCACTAGTATCGATAACATCAATACCCGTGATGCTACTTACCCAAACACGACCGAATTTGTCGGGCTGCATTGCGCGTACTACATTGCTTGAAAGCCCTTGCTTTTCAGTTATCTGGGCAAAGGACGTTGGATGGTTTTTATCTTGAGCAACATAAATTCCGCCGCCTTCAGTTGCTACCCATAACCGATCATTTTTGTCATAAAAAAAGGAAGAGACAAAACCGATTTCTGTATGATCGTTTGTTGCTTGATCTTTAGAGGGAAATTGATAAGTGATCATGCCATTGTGATCAAGCCAATTAAGGCCGTTCCACGTACCAATCAGTAACTCGTTGTTAAGTGCTTTACCTATTGTAGTAATGCGTAAGTCAGTTAATTTATTTTCAGGTGTATTAATGGCTAATGTCTGTGTGACTTGATTGTTATCCAGCGTAAAACGCCATAAACCGTCAGTACCGCCAGCCCATAAATGCTGTTGGTCAAGAAAAAGGGCACCTGTGTAACTATGAGTATTACGCGTTTGGGTTTGTAATTGTTGTAAGCCCGATGAGCCATACTGATAAATGCCCCAATTAGTGCCAATATAACTCTCACCTGAAGGGTGCAATGCAATAGTTTCTACCGCACCACCAGGTAAGGCGGTCGTTGGTGACTTTTGATCAACGCCTATATGTTTAATAAGCTTGGCCGTAGGGCTGATAATATCAACACCTTTTTCACGATAACCCAGCCATATTCTACCTTGATTATCTTCCACAAGAGAATTGACATTAACATCTGTTAAGCCTCGGTGCTTTCCTATATCGCCATAAATGTTTTTAATAGCGGTTTGTTTGGGATTATAAAGGCTTAAGCCATCATTAGTTGCCAACCAAGCTAAGCCATTATTTGCAATATAGATTTGCCAAATTTCATCATTAATTAAGCTAGTATTAAGTAATCGGTTATGGCGTAATTGTTGAACCGATTGTTTGTTGACGGCTAATTCAATAATTCCTTTCCCATAGGTACCTAACCATATTACACCAGGCGAAACCTCCGCCATTGAATACAGCCATTCTTCTGTTGAATAAGCCTTTGATACCTGTAAGTGATTATCTATCTTTAAAAGTCCATTACGAGGGGTTGCCACTAATATATTGTTATCACTGGTATGTAATAGTGCGGAAATGCGCTGACTTTCAGATAAAAAATCACTTAGATCATAATAAGAAAAGTGACTATCTTGATCGGTTTTATAAAATAAGCCTTGGCTTGTACCAATCCAAGTAGTGTCGTTTTCAGTGTTAATAATACTAAAAATACGTAAGTCAGGACTGTCACTCGCTATTTGATTGAGAAACAATTGGCTGGTTAAAGTTGTGGTGTCGAATTTAAATACTCCTAAATCTGAACCAATCCAAAGCATTTCAGTATTTATATTCTTATTTATCGTTAATGTACTAAGTTTAAATGGCTGTTCAGCAGCTAAGTTAAATAATTTGAATTTTCTTGTGTTGGCATTAAATCGTACTAAGCCTAAATCAGTAGACATCCAGATAAAACCTTGGTTACCCGTTACCATGCTTGTAATGCTAAAGTCAGTGTTATTAAGCCTTGTAGGCACATTAATAAAATGCGTACCATCAAAGCGAACTAAACCTTTTGTGGTGACTAACCAGATAAAACCTAAGCTATCTTCGGTTAATGAATAAATGGCGCCGTGGGGAAGACCATGTTCAACAGAGTAATTTGTAAATATATGATCATGCCATTGCCATCTGTCTACAGTATTTGCTATAGCAATATCAGATATACTCAATAGGCACAAAAATGTACAAGACTTTAAAAAGTTGAACATAGAGTTAATGAGAGAAACCATTAATTAAATGAGAGTGATACCTATTATTTTAGCGGTTAATAACTGTAACTACTAGTTTAAATAGTTTGTTGATATTTGTGTTGGGCAATAGGTTAGTTTTAGGCTCAAGATAAATAGTATTTACCTATGTTGTTGTTTTCAGTTAAGTGATTGTGTAGGGCAGTACTTTGTAACTATGTTTTTTGATTTAGCACAACACTATGTGAAAGAGTGCTTTAATTCCAATATTACCTTGGTTATCATCAATGGAGCATAGATTAAATTTTTGTTTATTTATATTACGTTTATTAAACTAATTAAGGAAATTATCATGGCAAAACAGTTGTATGTAGTTGGTGTCGATGGCAGTCAATGGAGCGAGAGAGCAGCAGATAGAGCTATCAAACTAGCGGCGCAAACAGGTGCAGAAGTAAGCCTTGTTTATGCTTTTGATTATAACAGTGGTAATCCACTAGCAACTCGCGGAATTATTCCTGAAACGCTTGATAAAGACGCAGAAGAACAAAATATCATGCAATCAATTCTTCAACCCATGATAGATAAAGCTGCATCACCAAGTGTTAACGTGACAGCCGTTGTATTATGGGGTGAGCCTGTCGATAAAATTCATGATTATGTAAAAGCAGCGAAAGCGTCAATGGTTTTTGTTGGTCGTCGAGGACGTTCTCGTTTTGCTGATCTCATACTAGGTAGTGTTGCTAATAAACTTGCTCACTATAGTGGTATTCCAGTGGTATTAGTACCTTAGATTAAATTCACTATTAATAAATAAGCTATTCTGATGAATAGCTTTTTTTTGCAAAAAATAGAAATAATTGTAAAACATCAACTATATTCAAACGTCTGTTTGAATTATTCATGGCATTTATGTCGACTATCACCAATACTGTATTAGTCTAATAAGACTTAATCGATTAGCTTAAGTATTAATATCAAATGTTTTGATTCTTGGTATTAAGTTCGGGCTACAAGCTCTGCATATTATTGTAATAAACGAGGCCGCTATTATGTACAAAAACATAAAAATACCTTCAGATGGTAATGAAATAAAATTAGAAAATGGAAAATTAATTGTTCCTAATAATCCTGTCATTCCTTACATTGAAGGGGATGGTATTGGTGTTGATGTTACCCCAACAATGATAACGGTAGTAAATGCAGCAGTCGAAAAGGCTTACCAAAAAGAGAGAAAAATTCATTGGATGGAAGTTTATGCCGGTGAAAAAGCCACGCAGATGTATGACAGTGAAACTTGGCTGCCCGACGAAACATTAACGGCATTTAAACAATTTAAAGTTGGGATCAAAGGCCCTCTGACAACACCTGTAGGTGGCGGAATGCGCTCTCTAAACGTTGCCTTAAGACAAGTGCTTGACCTATTTGTGTGTCAACGTCCTGTTAGATGGTTCACTGGTGTGCCAAGTCCGGTAAAAAAACCTCAAGAAGTTGATATGGTGATCTTTAGAGAAAATTCTGAAGATATTTATGCGGGTATTGAATATAAAGCGGGTTCTGAACAAGCAGACAAATTAATCGATTTTCTTATCAATGAAATGGGTGTTAATAATATTCGTTTTAAAGAAAATTGTGGTATTGGTATTAAGCCAGTATCAAAAGAAGGTACGCAACGATTGGTTAAGAAAGCCATTCAGTATGCTATTGATAATGATAGAAGCTCAGTCACTTTAGTTCATAAAGGTAATATTATGAAATATACCGAAGGAGCTTTTAAAGAATGGGGTTATGAAATCGCTAAGGAGGCCTTTGGCGCTGTTATGCTTGATGGTGGGCCTTGGTGTAAAATCACTAATCCTAAAACAGGTAAAGACATTATTATTAAAGATGTTATTGCTGATGCTATGTTACAACAAGTATTACTTCGTCCGGCAGAATATAGCGTAATTGCTACATTGAATTTAAATGGTGATTATTTATCTGACGCGCTAGCTGCACAGGTAGGCGGAATAGGAATAGCACCAGGGGCAAATCTTAGTGAAGACATCGCGATCTTTGAAGCAACTCACGGTACAGCACCTAAATATGCAGGCCTTAATAAAGTGAACCCAGGTTCTGTTATATTATCTGCGGAAATGATGTTGCGTCATATGGGGTGGTATGAGGCTGCTGATCTTTTGTTAAAAGGAATGTCAGGAGCTATTAAGGCTAAAACCGTGACTTATGATTTTGAACGTCTAATGGACGGTGCGACTTTAGTTACCTGTTCAGAGTTTGGTGATTGTATTATAGAGCATATGTAATATTAGTAACTGTAGTAACATTTGCTATAATTTACACATAAAAAAACACAGCTTTCGCTGTGTTTTTTAATGCTATATTTATCAAATATATTAATCTAAATTATCTATTTCAGATGGTGTTATACTTGCAGCATGATGTCCTTTAGGACCAGCGTTTAATTCATAGTTTACATCTTGTCCGGCTTTTAATGTGCGATAGCCATCCATTTGAATAGTAGAGTAATGTGCGAATATATCTTCACCACCATCTTCTGGACGAATAAAACCAAAACCTTTTGCATTATTAAACCATTTAACTGTACCGTGAGCCATACTTCAACTTCCTTCTCTATTACTCGGTATTTAGGTATGCTTCCCCAAAAAGCATTAAACAATAAGCGGTGTGTAAAAAATGACCACCACTTTGAATCGTAGATAAATATTTGAAATAGTCAAGTATAAACACCATATTTTTTATAAAATTGTTATAAAAAATTTATAATTTAACCAAGCAAAATGTTCAGGTAAATACTAATATATAATTATGAGTAAATGGAAAGAGCTAGTTGATAATCAAGTTGTACTTGATGAAGAAACAATTGAAAAATTTCAAAAGCCCCCAATGTATAATGTTATGTTACTTAATGATGACTACACTCCGATGGATTTTGTAATAGAAGTATTGCGTAAATTCTTCAATATGGGCGAGGAGCAGGCAACAGACATTATGCTAGACATTCATTACAAAGGTAAGGCTCGTTGTGGCACGTATACTGCAGAAGTTGCAGAGACAAAGGTCAGTCAGGTAACAGATTTCGCATTAGAACATCAGCACCCATTAAAGTGCGTGATGGAAAAAGCGTAATTTCACAAGGTTTAAAGTTGGAGTAGCCTATGTTGAACAAAGATTTAGAAGTTTCACTTAATTTGGCATTTCGTCAGGCTAAAGAGTCGCGCCATGAATTTATGACAGTAGAACATTTACTACTTGCGTTGCTCGATAACCCATCGTCAATTGACGCGCTCAAAGCATGTGGCGCAGATTTAGCCAAAATCAGAAAAGAGCTTCTTGGGTTTATTAGTGAAACCACCCCTGTTATCCCAGAAGGCGAAGCAGAACGAGAAACACAACCTACGTTAGGTTTTCAGCGTGTACTGCAACGGGCTGTTTTTCATGTGCAATCGTCAGGTAAAAGTGAAGTCAATGGCGCTAACGTGTTAGTGGCTATATTTAGTGAACAAGAATCACAAGCGGCTTATTTCCTTAAAAAATCTGATATTAGTCGATTAGATATTGTTAATTACATTTCCCATGGTATTGCCAAAATTGAGCGTCAAGGAGAACTATCAACAGAAGAGATTTCTCCTCAAGCTGAAGAAGAACCTCGTACGGTTGAAAATTTTGCCACAAATCTTAACGAAGAGGCAAAAAAGGGCAATATTGATCCGCTTATTGGGCGCGATAATGAGTTAGAAAGAACATTACAAGTGTTAAGCCGTCGAAGAAAAAATAATCCTTTGTTTGTGGGAGAGGCTGGCGTTGGAAAAACAGCAATTGCTGAAGGCTTAGCAAATTTAATCATCTCAGATAAAGTGCCTGAATTTTTAGCTGATACAACTATTTATTCTTTAGATATGGGTGCTTTACTAGCGGGTACTAAATATCGCGGTGATTTTGAAAAACGTTTTAAAGCCCTATTAAAAGAATTGGAAAAAGAAGGGAATGCTATTTTATTTATTGATGAAATTCATACCATTATTGGTGCTGGAGCTGCATCAGGTGGCATGATGGATGCGTCAAATTTAATTAAACCATTACTTTCTTCTGGTAAATTACGTTGTTTAGGCTCTACTACTTATCAAGAATATCAAAGTATTTTTGAAAAAGATCGAGCATTAGCACGTCGTTTCCAAAAAATAGATATCGTTGAACCGAGTGTTGACGATACCACTAAAATATTAATTGGCTTGAAAGATAAATACGAATCACATCATGGTATTCGTTATACCAATAAAGCGCTAAGGGCGGCAGCTCAGTTATCTGCTAAATACATTAATGAGCGATTTCTTCCAGATAAAGCTATTGATGTTATTGATGAAGCAGGGGCTAAACAACAGCTAGTAGCAGCATCTAAACGTAAAAAAGTGATTAACAATACTGATATTGAAAGTATTGTCGCTAAAATGGCGCGTATACCTGAGAAATCAGTTTCGAGCACTGAAGTTGATAGTTTAAAAACACTTGATAGAAATTTAAAACTTGTCGTATTTGGTCAAGACCAAGCCATTGATGAGCTATCTTCGGTTATTCGTTTATCTCGTGCTGGATTAGGGGACGAACACAAACCGGTTGGTTCATTCTTATTTGCCGGACCTACAGGGGTTGGTAAAACCGAGGTAACTCAGCAATTAGCGAAAGTATTAGGGGTTGAGTTACTGCGTTTTGATATGTCTGAATACATGGAAAAACATGCTGTCAGTCGTTTAATTGGCGCACCTCCTGGTTATGTTGGTTATGAACAAGGTGGATTGTTAACCGATGCAGTAATTAAGCAGCCACATGCCGTTGTGTTATTAGATGAAATCGAGAAAGCACATCCTGATGTTTATAATATATTATTGCAAGTGATGGACCATGGTACTTTAACTGACAATAATGGCCGTAAAGCCGATTTTAGAAACATCATTCTGGTTTTAACTACCAACGCTGGTGTGACTGAAACCACACGGCAATCTATTGGATTTAAACAACAAGACCATAGTGTTGATGCGATGAATGAAATTAATAAGGTGTTCTCGCCAGAGTTTCGTAACCGCTTAGACAATATCGTTTGGTTTAATCATTTAGATGATGAAGTTATACAACAGGTGGTTGATAAGTTTATTGTTGAACTTCAAGCGCAACTTGATGAAAAGGGTGTTTCGTTAGAGTTAACTAAAGACGCTAAAAAATGGTTAGCGGTCAATGGTTATGACAAAAACATGGGTGCAAGACCAATGGCTAGACTTATCCAAGAGCAGCTTAAAAAACCACTTGCTAATGAACTTTTGTTTGGTGACTTGAAAAATGGTGGCGTTGCTAAGGTAACCGTACAAAAAGATAAAATTGTATTAACTTGTGAAGATAAAAAAGAATTAGTTGAACACTAATTCCACAATCTTAGCCGATAAAAGTATAAAACCTGCTATGTTCAGCAGGTTTTTTTTTACGTTATCTATTATCTAGCACGGAAAATAATGCGACCTTTAGATAAATCGTAAGGAGTAAGTTCAACCGTAACTTTATCGCCGGTTAAAATACGAATATAATTTTTACGCATTTTACCTGAAATATGAGCAGTAACAACGTGTCCATTTTCTAATTCAACACGAAACATAGTATTTGGTAAGGTATCTAAAACCGTACCTTGCATTTCAATATTTTCTTCTTTCGCCATTGGGCGTTAAACCTCTATAAGTGTGCATAAATAAAAAACTGCGCAGATCATGCCGAAATGTTCAGCTAAAGTAAAGCGATCCGGCTATTTATTTATAGTTTGCCAGCAATTATTTTCAAAAATTTGGTGTGGGAAATAACGATTTTTATAGTTCATCTTCTTACAATCGTCAATTTGATATCCAAGATAAAGGTATTTTTTATCAAGAGTTTTACATACCTCAATTTGTGTAAGTATCGAATAAACACCAAGGCTTGAAGACTTAAATTCAGGGTGGTAAAAGGTGTAGACGGCAGAAAGAGAATCAAGTAAGACATCAGTAACAGCAACTGATACAAGCTTGTTGTCTGCATATATTTCAATAAATAATTGTTCAGTGAGTTCGCTGGCTAAAAACGAATTAAACTGTTGGTAATTAGCAGGGAACATGCTGCCATCACTATGGAGTTGGTTAATATACTGTTCATATAATGGGTAGTGATGATCTGATAACTTATCGACTATCTTCGTGGTAAATAATTGATTTTTTTTCGAAACACGTTTTTGGCTTTTTGATGGCGAAAATTCATTTACTAGTATTCGTAATGATTTACATGCTTGGCAATTTATGCAATTGGGACGATAAATTTGTTCACCACTTCGGCGAAAACCTTGTGATATTAACCAAGAGTATTGCTCGGTATTTTGTAAACGGGGATCTACAGCAACGAGTAATCGCTCTTGTTCGTCAGGTAAATAATTACAAGTAAAACTCTGGGTAATACCGAATTGATAGTTATCATTCATTTTTGAGTAACAATCCTACATATGTTGCGGATTTAATCATTAGCAATTAATTGTTTAACGTCTATGCTTCTTGGCTGCCAAAAGTTAGTGGGTATATCAATCGCTTTTGCATCGGCTTTGAGTGTCATAAATAATTCACGCGAAACTTCAATACAGCCCATAGCCGTTAAGAACGGGTTTTTGATTTGACAATCAATAATGTTAACTCCAACAACACTTAATAAGTGATTTAAGGTGATTAACGCAAGTTTTGAGGCATTGTCTTTAATATAAAACATAGACTCACCCGAGAAGTATCCATTGATGGCTACGCCATATAAACCGCCAATTAATTGATCATCATGCCATATTTCAATTGAATGCGCATAGCCTAACTGATGTAAATTTATATACGCTTGTTTCATTTCCTCGGTGATCCAAGTACCTTCCTTACGAAAAGGGGCATCAGCACAATATTCAATGACTTCTTCAAACGCACAATTGAGAGAAACAGTATAGTGAGTTTTACGTAAAAATTTTCGAGTGGTTTTATTTATGACTAATTTTTGGGTCGGTATGATTGCTCTAGGAGTAGGGCACCACCATAAAATAGGTTCCCCGTCATTATACCAAGGGAAAATACCGAGAGAATAAGCTTTAATTATCCGTTGAGAAGATAAATCCCCTCCAACAGCGAGTAGTCCGTTAGGGTCGGATAACGCGCTGTTGTAAGGAGGGAATTCCAGACTGTCCTGAGATAACCAAGGGAGAGTCTGTGTCATCGATTATGAGGACTTTTTAGCGTCTAAGTAACGTTCTGCATCAAGTGCCGCCATACAACCCGCACCTGCTGAAGTGATTGCTTGACGATAGATATGATCGGCGACATCACCTGCGGCGAAAACACCTTCAACACTTGTTTGTGTCGCATTACCATTAGTGCCACTGTTAATAGAAATATAGCCATCTTTCATTGCTAACTGATCTTTAAAGATATCAGTATTAGGTTTATGGCCTATAGCAATGAATACTCCGCTTACTTCAAGTTCTTCAGTTGCATCAGATTTTGTTTCTTTTAAACGTAATCCAGTAACACCCATATTATCACCAAGAACTTCATCTAAGGTGCGGTCTAAATGCAATATAATGTTGCCATTTTTAACTTTGTCCATTAAACGGTCTGATAATATTTTTTCGCTACGGAAAGTATCACGACGATGTATTAAATGAACTTCAGAAGCGATATTTGATAAATAAAGCGCTTCTTCTACAGCTGTATTACCACCACCGACAACAGCGACTTTTTGATTGCGATAGAAAAAACCATCACAAGTTGCACACGCTGAAACCCCTTTACCCATAAAGGCTTCTTCAGAAGGAAGACCAATATATTGTGCTGAAGCACCAGTACAGATGATAAGTGCATCACATGTGTATTCGCTGCTACCTGAAAGTTTAAAAGGACGTTGGGAAAAATCTACAGATTCAATATGATCAAAAATAATTTCAGTATCAAATTTTTCTGCATGTTTTTGCATACGTTCCATTAACGCTGGACCAGTTAAATCATCAGCGTCACCAGGCCAGTTCTCAACTTCAGTAGTGGTGGTTAGTTGTCCACCTTGTTGCATACCAGTGATCATCACTGGGTTTAAATTAGCGCGTGCCGCGTAAACAGCTGCTGTGTATCCGGCAGGGCCTGAACCCAATATGAGTAACGGGCAATGTCTTGCTTCGCTCATGAATTACTCCAAAAGTAAGAAAATGATAATAATATCTAATTGATTGGGATTCTAAGTAATAAACTCAAGTAGGTAAATTAACTTTTCGTATATTAATATTTGGTAAATACTGAAATTGCACAAATATTTTTACGAATACTAGACGATTAGACGGTATGTAGTACAAAAAAAAACCGTTATCTAGGATAACGGTTTTTTAAAAGTGTTTAATAAATTATAACGTTGCAATTGCAACAGTAGGTTCAACGTAATCATAACCTAAAACGTCAGCAACAGGTTTATATGTTACTTTTCCACCTAACACGTTAAGGCCATTCATTAAATGAACATCATCAAGCATTGCTTGTTTAGCCCCTTTGTTTGCTAATGTTACTGCAAAAGGCATAGTTGCATTAGTTAATGCTAATGTTGAAGTTCTAGCAACACCACCTGGCATGTTTGCAACACAATAATGTACTACATCATCTACAACATAAGTTGGGTCTTGGTGAGTAGTCGCTTTAGATGTTTCAAAACAGCCACCTTGGTCAATAGCTACATCAACAACAACCGAACCTTTTTTCATCATTTTAATATGTTTAGCTGTAACTAATTTTGGCGCTGCCGCACCAGGAATAAGTACCGCACCAATGATAAGGTCAGCATCAACAACAAGTTGATCCATAGCATCAGCAGTTGAATAAACTGTTTTTAAACGTCCATCAAACTCAGTATCTAGTTGACGAAGACGTGGAAGAGAGCGGTCAAGTATAGTTACATCAGCACCCATGCCAACAGCCATACGTGCAGCTTGAGTACCAACAACACCACCACCAACAACAACTACTTTAGCTGGAGCAACACCAGGTACACCACCTAATAAAGCACCTAAACCACCTTGTGCTTTTTCTAATGCGTGAGCACCTGCTTGAATAGACATGCGTCCTGCAACTTCTGACATAGGCGCTAATAAAGGTAAACCACCGGCAGCAGCTGTAACTGTTTCATATGCAATACATGTTGCACCTGAAGCGACTAGAAGTTCTGTTTGTTTTGGATCTGGTGCTAAATGTAAGTAAGTAAATAGCACTTGACCTGGACGAAGCATTTTACATTCGTTCGGTTGAGGTTCTTTTACTTTGATGATCATATCAGCAGTTGCAAATATCTCTTCAGGAGTGTCGATAATTTTCGCACCAGCAGTGATATATTGCTCGTTGTCAAAACCGATTGAAGCACCGCCATTATTTTCAACAATAACTTCATGGCCATTAACAATTAACTCTTTAACACCTGCAGGTGTTAAACCTATGCGATATTCGTGGTTTTTAATTTCTTTAGGTACACCAATAATCATAAAATAATCTCTGTTAACTAGTTGTAATATTTGTGGCTAGTATAATTAAAAATAAACGGATTAACCTACCGAAATTTGAAAGAATGCGCTATATTATTCTGCATAATTATAATTTTACGGTATTTTATAAAGTGAGCAGCCAGCCAAGTAAGAAGTTAGATAGGATAGATCGTAATATTTTAATAGAACTCCAAAAAAATGCGAAACTTTCTAACGTCCAATTGTCAAAAAAAGTAGGGCTAAGTCCTACACCGTGCCTTGAGCGCGTAAAGAAACTCGAACACGATAAATTTATTTTAGGGTACCAAGCCATTCTTAACCCTGAATTACTTGATGCAGCATTATTAGTGATTGTTGAAATAACATTAACTAAAACAAGCCCTGATGTTTTTGATGATTTTTCTAAAGCTGTGCATGAACTCGAGGTTATTCAAGAATGTCACTTAGTTTCAGGTGACTTTGATTTTCTATTGAAAACGCGCGTAGCAGACATGAGTGCTTACCGTGAATTGTTAGGTGATACGCTTTTACGTTTACCCGCAGTTAGCGAAAGTCGTACTTATGTTGTCATGGAAGAGGTTAAATCGTCGAATATATTGCCAATTAAACGGTAAAGCATTTAATTACTTGGCATTGTTTGGTATTTTATAGGCAACAATAATGATTACATGGATTCGGTGGCACTTTGTCTGACATTTCTCCTCCTGCTAAACTTAATGGTATACAACGTTTACTCGAAGCTGGCTTACTAGTTTCGTGTGTTTTAGCTATGTATATTATGCTTGCATTATTTAGCTTTGATGCTGCAGATCCCGGTTGGTCGCAAACAGGTTATCAAACACCTGTACGTAATTTAGGTGGGGCGGTAGGCGCCTACATATCTGATATGCTATTGAATATCTTTGGGTTGATCGCCTATACATTACCTTTTGTTATTGCCATTGTCGGTTGGTTACTGTTTCAAAAATTCTATAAGTTAATACAACTTGATTATTTGACACTTGGTTTGAAATTTATTGGTTTTATCTTGTTTTATATTGGCATTACTTCTATTGCGAGTATGAATTTTGACGATATTTTTTATTTTTCAGCTGGTGGAATCTTAGGTGATGTCATTAGTAATGCGGTTTTACCTTACTTTTCCTTTGTTGGTAGTAGTTTACTTTTCTTGACCTTTGTTTTGTCAGGTTTTGTTTTAGTCACTGGTTTTTCATTAATTAAAATGATTGATTATTTAGGTGAATTAACGATTAACCTTGCCCTCAAAGCAACATTATTACCGGCATGGATTAAAATGCGTTTTGATAGTCGTCCTAATGATGACCATCTAGAAGAACAAAGACCGAGTAAAAAATCTAAAATTAGTAATAAAACATTGTTAGCTGCTGAGCCTTTAGCAGGTGAGATTGGCAATATTGATCAAGAAGATGTTCATAGTGCTTTCTCATCGTTGAGTCCCCAGCAAGACCAAAGCATTATTTCAGTAAGTAAAAATGATAGCCCGTTTCAAGAAGATGATGAAATTGAACCTTTTATTAACATTGACGATTTAATGGGAGAACCTTTAGCTATTAATGTTCAAGAACATGTCAGTGATGAAGAAATTAATGCTGCTTTTGAAAATGTCGAAAAAATTGATGTGGTACCCACTAAACCTAAGCAAAAGGTAGAGACCGCAGAAACACCAGAAGCTTTTGTTATGCCTTCAATTGATTTGCTTGACCGACCGGATAAAGCCGAACATCCCATTGACGAAGAACAACTGTCACAAGTAAGTCGCTTAGTTGAAGCAAAATTAGCTGAATTTGGCGTTAAAGCAGATGTAGTAGGTGTATATCCAGGCCCTGTGATCACACGTTTTGAGCTTGATTTAGCACCCGGTATTAAAGTGAGCAAGATTACTGGCCTTTCTAAAGATTTAGCCCGTTCACTATCAGCTAAAGCCGTTCGTGTGGTTGAAGTTATTCCAGGTAAATCAGTTATTGGTTTGGAACTTCCTAATAAGCATCGCGAAATAGTTTATTTAAAAGATGTATTAGCCAGTGATAAGTTTGAACAAGCTTCTTCATCATTAACTATGGCGATAGGGGAGGACATTGCTGGTGAACCTGTCGTGGTTGATTTAGCTAAAATGCCACATCTATTAGTCGCTGGTACAACAGGTTCAGGTAAATCTGTGGCTATTAATACCATGATTTTGAGTTTGCTATATAAGTCTACGCCTGAAGATGTGCGAATGATCATGATTGACCCTAAAATGTTAGAGCTTTCCGTTTATGAAGGCATTCCGCATTTACTGTCTGAAGTAGTGACCGATATGAAAGAAGCGTCAAATGCGCTTCGTTGGTGTGTTGGCGAAATGGAAAGACGTTACAAAGTGATGTCAGCAATGGGCGTGCGAAACTTAAAAGGTTATAACGTTAAAATTGCCAATGCTATTGCAGCCGGTGAACCTATTATCGATCCGTTATGGCAACCCAGTAGTGGCTTAGACCAAACACCACCATTACTGGAAAAATTACCAAGTATTGTTGTTATTGTTGATGAATTTGCTGACATGATGATGATTGTTGGTAAAAAGGTAGAAGAGCTAATTGCACGTATCGCACAGAAAGCACGTGCTGCTGGAATTCATTTGATTTTAGCTACACAACGTCCTTCAGTTGATGTAATTACCGGTTTGATTAAAGCTAACATTCCGACACGTATGGCACTACAAGTATCATCTCGTATTGATTCTAGAACTATTCTCGATCAACAAGGAGCAGAGCAGTTACTCGGCTATGGTGATATGTTCTACTTACCGCCAGGGTCAGGGTTACCGACTCGTGTTCATGGTGCTTTTGTTGATGACCATGAGGTTCATGCAGTTGTTAAAGATTGGAGGTCTCGCGGTGAACCTAATTATGTTGAAGAAATATTATCCGGTGAAAATGATCAAGATATTTTATTACCCGGAGAAACTCCTGAAGGCGAAGATGCAGAGTTAGATACCATTTACGATGAAGCTTTGCAATTTGTCACTGAAACTCGACGCGTTTCAATTTCTAGTATTCAACGAAAGTTTCGAATCGGCTACAACCGAGCGGCTCGAGTTGTTGAACAAATGGAAATGCAAGGTGTTGTTTCTACCCCAGGTAATAATGGTGCTAGAGAAGTGTTAGCGCCACCGCCAATTAAGGAATAAAATGAAAAATAGCTATTCTCCTCAGCGCGTACTGAGTGCTACAGCGCTGATATTATCACTTACTTTTGCACCTTTATCTTTTGCAGATAATGACTTGCTAGCTGAAACCAGCTCAAAGTCTAGCGAACAAATTGAAAAAATTAAAACTGAGTTAATGACTAAATTAAGTAAAATTAACTATATCAATGCATCTTTCTCGCAAACCGTTGTCAGTGATTTAGGGGAAGTTTTACAAGAAGGCAAAGGTACCATAGCTATCAGTAAACCTGATTTAGTGAATTGGCATACTCAAGAACCTGATGAAACACTTATTGTTTCTGACGGTAAAAGCCTATGGTTTTATGATCCCTTTATTGAACAAGTCACTTTGTATTCATTTACAAAATCAATTGCGAATACGCCAGTTTTATTATTAACAAGTGAAGATCCTAAGTTATGGGATGATTTTCAGGTATCGCAATCAGTTGCTAACAGTTATGTAATTACTTCTCTTAATGATGAGAGCCAAATTAAATCATTAACACTGACGTTTAAAGCAGATCAATTACAACAGTTGACCATTTTAGATAGTACTGGGCAGTCAAGTCACATTACTTTACAAAACGTTGATTTTACAACAAAACCAGACGAGTCTTTATTCAATTTTGTGATACCTGAAGGTGTTGTACTTGATGACCAACGTTAATGGTTCTTTAGATTTTGGTGAGTCCACTGAGGCTGTAAGCGGTGAACACAATAACAAGGGGATTGATGCCCAATCTATGATGGCAAGTCCTTTAGCTGCACAAATGCGTCCTCAAAACCTAGATGACTATGTTGGCCAACAACATATATTAGGTAAGGGTATGCCATTGCGTGTTGCTATTGAACAAGGGCAATGTCATTCAGTTATTTTTTGGGGACCTCCAGGAACAGGCAAAACCACATTAGCTGAAATTATTGCTAGCCAATCTGATGCCGAAATTGAAAGAGTATCTGCGGTTACTTCTGGTATTAAAGAAATCAGAATGGCTATTGATAATGCCAAACAACGGGCAAAACTCAGTCAACGTCGTACTGTGTTATTTGTTGATGAAGTCCATCGTTTTAATAAAAGCCAACAAGATGCTTTTTTACCGCATATTGAAGACGGTACTATTATTTTTATTGGCGCTACAACCGAAAACCCTGCTTTTGAACTTAATAAAGCCTTGTTATCAAGAACGCGTATTTACACCCTGAAAAAACTGACAACACAAGATTTAAACCAAGTGTTATCGCGGGCAATAGCCCAACAAAGTGCTAAAAATCAACTCAGTGTGATTATTGAAAAAGATGCTCAGCAAAGTTTACTCAAACGAGCAAACGGCGATGCGCGGCGTTTGCTTAATCTTTTAGAAAATTGCCTAGATATTGTTGCTATTATTGATAATAGCAAAACTATTACGGTGGAATTAGTTAGTCAGGTTGCGGGTAATAAAATAGCTTTGTATGACAAAGGCGGAGATGCTTTTTATGATCTTATTAGTGCCTTTCATAAATCAGTGCGTGGATCAGACCCTGATGCAGCCCTTTATTGGTATGCGCGTATTATCACGTCAGGGGGCGACGCTTTATATGTTGCAAGACGTTTACTCGCCATTGCAAGTGAAGATATTGGTAATGCCGATCCAAGAGCTATGCAGTTAGCAATTAATGCTTGGGATACTTTTCAACGGGTAGGGCCAAGTGAAGGTGAAAGAGCTATAGCACAAGCTTGCGTTTACATGGCATTAGCGCCTAAAAGTAATGCGGTTTATTCTGCATTTAACGCAGCAAAAGCATTAGCTAGAGAAACAAGTGAATTAGATGTTCCTAATCATTTAAAAAATGCGACGAGTGAAATTAGCCAATCACTTGGGCATGGTCAAAGCTACCGATATGCTCATGACGAAATTAACGCCTTTGCTGCAGGTGAGTGTTATTTTCCACCTGAGTTATCACAGACTGCTTTATATCATCCCACTGAACGTGGTTTAGAAAAACAACTGAAAGAGAAACAAGAATATTTAGCACAATTAAATAGGCAAAGTGATGAACAACGCTACAAGTAATTTAACTCTTTATATCATGGTGGCACTAGGTGGTGCCGGTGGTGCTACTTTAAGATTCTTTTTTTCACAATTAATTTTCAATTGGTTAGGAAAAGGTTTCCCTTTTGCCACGTTGGCGGTTAATATTTGCGGATCTCTGGTAATGGGGATGCTTTATGGCTTAATTGAGCAAAGCATAATCGAAGTCAGTATTTATCGAACCTTAATTGGTATTGGCTTTTTAGGGGCATTTACCACATTTTCAACGTTTTCAATGGATACTTTGCTATTAATTCAGCAAGGTGATTTATTTAAAGCCCTGTTAAATGTATTATTAAATGTATGCCTTTGTGTAATAGCTTCTGGAATAGGGCTTTACCTGGTCACATTTTTCAATAAGTGATCATAAGAATGTAGATATAAAGTATCTAAATATAACCAACAAATTTTAAAAGTAACTTAATAAGAAACGTAATAAATCATGCTTGATCCAAAACTACTTAGAACAGACATCGCTGCAGTTGCTGCCAATTTAGCTCAAAGAGGCTTCACGCTAGATATTGACACATTGACTCAATTAGAAGAACAACGCAAAGCAATTCAAATTAAAACTCAAGAATTGCAAAATCAACGAAATACGCGTTCTAAGTCTATTGGGCAAGCAAAAGCACGTGGTGAAGACATTGCCCCGTTATTAGCTGAAGTGAGTAAACTCGGCGAAGATCTTGAACAAGCAAAAGAAGAACAAACTAAAGTACTTGCTACAATCGACGACATTGTCAGTGCAGTCCCAAATTTGGTTCATGAATCAGTACCTAAAGGTGCTAGTGAAGATGACAATATTGAAATTAAACGTTGGGGCACACCTAAAACATTTGATTTTGAAGTTAAAGATCATGTCGACGTTGCTACAGCATTAGACAAAGGGATTGATTTTGAAAGTGGTGCTAAACTTGCTGGAACACGATTTGCAGTCATGCGTGGCCATATTGCTAAATTACACCGTGCGCTTTCACAATTCATGTTAGACACTCATAGTGAACTTCATGGCTATCAAGAAATGTATGTGCCTTATTTAGTCAATCATCAATCATTATATGGTACGGGCCAACTTCCTAAATTTGGTGAAGATTTATTTCATACTGATTTAGCTAATCGTCAATTTTCACTTATCCCAACGGCTGAAGTGCCTTTAACTAATTTGTTAAGAGATGAAATCGTTGAAGAGAGTGAATTGCCTATTAAAATGTGTGCTCATACTCCTTGTTTTAGAAGTGAAGCTGGCTCTTCAGGTAGAGATATACGGGGTTTAATACGTCAACATCAATTTGATAAAGTAGAAATGGTTCAGTTAGTAAAACCTGAGAATTCTTTTGCTGCACTTGACGAATTAACTGGCCACGCTGAAAAAATTCTTGAATTATTAGAGTTACCTTATCGTACTGTAGTTTTATGTACTGGCGATATTGGTTTTGGTGCCACCAAAACGTTTGATATCGAAGTTTGGTTACCTGCACAAAATACCTATCGTGAAATTTCGTCTTGTTCTAATATGGGAGATTTCCAAGCACGCCGTATGCAAGCACGTTTTAGAAATAGCGAAACTAAGCAAATAGAATTATTACATTCTTTAAATGGTTCTGGTTTAGCTGTTGGGCGTACTTTAGTTGCGTTGCTTGAGAATTACCAACAAGCGGATGGTAGTGTTGAAATTCCTACCGTGTTACAACCATATATGAAAGGTTTAACCAAAATCAGTCCATCAAGTTAACCTCAGTTAACGACATTTTGATACTTGAAATCCGAAACTTAGTTTCGGATTTTTTTTAATTAGAATTTATTTCGGCATTCAAGGGTCTACTGTTATAGGTATCTTTAGGGGACGTTTCTTTGTTAAAAAATTTAACACTTCAGATTATTTTCTTTTTTATTGTGTTTCAGTTGTTGTCCTGGTGGAAAACGACAGATATGTTAGCAACTGACGCTCTGGTTGAAACAAGCTTATCGCTAGAATCTACGGATGAAAAGAATGTAAACTTAGTTGCTAAGGATAAAACGTTAGTACTGTATTTTTTTGCACCTTGGTGTACTGTTTGTCATGCAAGTATTGAGAATTTACAACATTTATATGAAAAAAATGCCGATATTGATGTTATCGCAGTTGCCCTAGACTATACCGAAAAAAAAGACGTCCTTAATTTCATAGAGCAACATCAATTAACGTTTCCTGTGGCCTATGGAAATGAACAGGTCAAACAGCAATTTAAAGTTTTTGCATATCCAAGTTACTACGTAATTGATGAACATAATACAGTAAAATCCAAATCTGTTGGTTATTCAACAGAGTTAGGGCTTTATATAAGATCGCTTTAGCTCTTCTGATCTTGATAATGATTGTGTACACTTAGTCTTTCTTCTAAACAACAAATAAGTCTTTTCATGCAAATAACGTCAAATTTTGATAGTGGCAATATTCATGTTGTTGCTGCCGAGTCTCCCGATAATATTCAATTAGAAATAAAAAAAGATAACCAATCAGATTACTTCCAGTGGTTTCATTTTAAATTACATAATAATGATCATATAGAACATACATTAACTATAACCAATGCGAGTCAATCAGCCTATGTCGACGGTTGGCCTGGATATCAAGCTGTTGCTTCTTATGATAGGGAGCATTGGTTCAGAGTTCCAACAGACTTCGATGGCAAGAATTTAACCATAACATTCACACCTGATTACGACTCTACTTACTTCGCTTACTTTGCCCCATACAGCTACGAACGCCACCAAGATTTACTTCATAACGCTCAACTAGATATAGACTGCCAACTTCAAGTCTTAGGACAAACTCATGATGGTAGAGATATTTCTTTATTAAAAATTGGCGAAGAGGGAGAGGGTAAACCTAGCATCTGGTTAACTGCTCGCCAACATCCTGGCGAAAGTATGGCAGAGTGGTTTATTGAAGGTTTCCTTGATAGATTACTTGACGAAGATGACGGTGCCGCGCGCTCATTACTTAATAAAGCCGTTTTTTACGTTGTGCCTAATATGAATCCTGATGGCTCTGTAAGAGGGCATTTACGCACAAATGCGCTTGGTGTTAATTTAAATAGAGAATGGGCTCAGCCCACCTTAGAGAAAAGTCCTGAAGTTTTATTAGTCCGTGAAAAAATGCGTGAAACTGGCGTGGATTTATTCCTAGATATTCATGGTGACGAAGCCTTACCTGTAAATTTTGTTGCAGGATGCGAAGGTAATCCGTCATATGATGATAGGATAAAGGCGTTAGAGGATAAATTTAAAACCATTTTGTTGAATATTACCCCTGAATTTCAAGATGATAAAGGGTATTCAAAGGATGAACCAGGAAAAGCCAATTTAGCCCTTGCTGCTAATTGGGTAGGCGAAGAGTTTAAATGTTTGTCGTATACTGTTGAAATGCCATTTAAAGATAACGAGTTGTTACCAGACTATAGTGTTGGTTGGTCTGATAACCGCAGTAGTTTATTTGGAAGGGATTTCTTATCTGCTATTTATCATGTAGTAGATAATTTAAGAGAATAATAAAAATAATTAGGAGTTAAATAGTGCAAGAATTAGTCAGTACCCTCAATAGTTTTATATGGAGCCCAGCATTAATATATTTATGTTTAGGCGCGGGTTTATTTTTTACCATTGTTACTCGATTTGCTCAAGTGCGTCATTTTCGAGAAATGTGGCGCCTTTTGTTGTCTGGAAAAAGTTCTAAACAAGGTATTTCATCCTTTCAGGCACTTGCGGTATCATTATCGGGAAGAGTGGGTACTGGTAATATAGCAGGTGTTGCAGCGGCTATTGGTTTTGGTGGCCCTGGTGCGGTATTTTGGATGTGGATTGTGGCATTTTTTGGTGCTGCAACCGCTTACATTGAATCAACTAATGCTCAACTTTATAAAGAAGAGTTTGAAGGTGTTTATCGTGGTGGTCCCGCTTACTATATTGAAAAAGCTATGGGACAAAAATGGTATGCTTGGATCTTCGCAATATCAACGATTATAGCTTGTGGCGCCTTATTACCAACGGTGCAATCAAATAGTATTGGTGAAGCTGTTGTTATGGTTTTTGGTACTGGTGATTATATCGATACAGCACTCGGCGAGATTGCATCAACTAAGGTTTATACCGCGGTATTTATCGTTTTAATCTTAGGTTTTATTATTTTTGGCGGTGTTAAGCGTATCGCTAACTTCACTCAAGTTGTCGTACCTTTCATGGCATTAGCCTATATTATTATTGCTTGTACTATTATTGGACTTCATTTTGATCGCCTTCCAACAGTGTTTTGGCTAATTATAGATGATGCTTTCTCTCCTATGGCAGGTGTTGGCGCCGCAATAGGTTGGGGTGTTAAACGTGGTGTTTATTCTAATGAAGCCGGCCAAGGTACTGGACCTCACGCTGCTGCGGCAGCCGAAGTTGACCATCCTGCACAACAAGGGTTAGTTCAAGCTTTCTCTGTTTATATTGATACATTATTTATTTGTACTGCAACTGCCTTTATGATTTTGATCACTCAATCATATAATGTGCAACTTGAAGGTCAAAGTAGCTTTATCGTTCAAAACATTGCCGGTGATATTGCTGCCAATAGCCCCGCCTTTACTCAAATAGCTGTAGAAAGTGTACTTGAAGGCTTTGGTAAGCCGTTTATTGCATTAGCGTTGTTTTTCTTCGCGTTTACTACAATTCTTGCGTATTACTTCATTGCTGAAAACAATGTAGCTTATATTAAACGTACGATTAAGATCCCTGCATTTACCTTTATGCTTAAAGTGCTAATAATGACTGCCACGTTTTACGGTACCATTAAAGCGGCTGATGTTGCCTGGGGTATGGGGGATGTTGGTGTTGGTATCATGGCATGGTTAAACATTATTGGTATTCTCATTATCTTTTTTATGGCTAAACCTGCTGTTAAAGCATTAAGAGATTATGAACGTCAACAAAAAGAAAAAGTAGAAACCTACACATTTGATCCAAAAAAATTAGGTATCAAAAATGCTACTTTTTGGGAAAATAAAAAATAAAATTATACAGTTATCTTTAAAGATCGGTCTTCTATTTACTGATAATTAAAGCTTGAATAACTACTGCTAAATTTTGTTAGAATAAATTTATTAAAAAGCACCCATTGTGGTGCTTTTTTTTGTAGAATAAGCGCATAATTTTTAAAAAGAGATATTTATGGCTGTAATTAGTTGCCCAAGTTGTAAAAAGAAAATATCAGATAAAGCAAAATCATGTTCACATTGCCAACTTGACCTTGTAAAGGTGGATGAAGAAAAATTAAGTACACTTAATAAAATCAATAAAATTAATAAGTCACAACAAATGATGATGCATTCTTTTATTGCAATGTTATTGTTCTGTGGTGGTTTTTTAGTTTTCTATTGGCAAAATGCTCAACCAGGTACATGGCTTTATATTGGCTCTATAACCAGTACAATTTTAGGTTTTATTTTGTATATAATAACCCGTATCCGATTAATCTTATTAAAGCGTAGTAGTAAATAATATGGATATAAATAATTTTGTTGAACATATGTCACCTGACATGTATTTACGTTTAAAACATGCCGCAGAAACTGGTAAATGGCCTGAAGGTAATGATGCTGGTAAAGAACAACAAGAAAGAGCATTGCAACTGATTATGGCCTATCAAGCTAAACATTTAAATTCAGATGAAATGTTAACAGTAGGGTCTAATGGTGAAATAGTGACAAAAACAAAACGTGAACTTAAAGCAAGTTTTTCTAATTCTGATCAACCAATTGCAAGGTTCACGGATATATGATTTTTTCGAAATTATTTAAGGAAAAATGGCAAAGCAAAAATGATACAATTCGCTTACAAGCTGTTGAAGAGTTAAGTATTAATAATTCATCAGATAAAAATATACTGATTCAATTAATTGAAAATGACTCAAACAGCCAAGTTAGAATTAACGCATTATCAAAATTCAATCAATTTTCTCTTTGGATAGAAGCGAGTAAAAATAATAATAAAACAGTTCGCGCCTTTGCCGAGCAGCAAATTGAAAATATTCTACTTGGTTTAGAGAATATTGAGTTAACCAAGGAAGAAAAGTTTTCCTTCTTAGAGCTCAAACCCTCTCAATCCTTATTAGAAAAGTGGCTTTTCGCTGAGCCAGATTCCAATTTACAAATTACACTTTACGAACTTATCAATAAACCGCAACTCGCGTTTAAACTGTTTACACTTCGAGATAATGCCAAAGTACAAAATTATATTATCGAACAAAATGATGATATAGCTACTTTAGAGAAACTGGCAAAGAAAACTCATCTTAAAGACGTTCAAAGTAAAATAAGTGAAAAAATAGCAAGTCTCACTGAAGCCCAAGAAAAACCGATAAAATTAGCTAAGCAAGTTCAATTAATTTTAGCTAAATATCTAGCTTTAAAAGACATTGCTAGTTACCAAGAAATGTTAGACAAGCAAAGCGAGATTATTACTCAATGGCACGAAGTTAAAGCCAAATTTGATATATTACCTGAAGATAAACAACTTGCGTTTAATGACAAGTGGATTGGAATTGAAACACAGTTAGATAAAATTTTTGCGATAAAAGCTGAAGATTATAAACAACAACAAATTCTTATTAAATTAGCACAAGATAGAGCAGAACAACTTGAAGGCTTTAATTTAACGTTAAAAAATCTTAATCAACAACTTTCTACCTCTATATATGAAAATGCCACCATTGATAAAATGGCATTTGAGAAAGAAATTGATCGTCAATTGCAATTGTTATCTGAATCCGATTTAGATAATAAAACTCAACAGAATTTGAGCAAACTCTTTAATCAAGAACGTAAACAACTGCTTCAACTTGACACTATTGCAGAGTCAATTACGCAAGCAACGCATCTTATTTCACAGTTATCACAAGTTGTGTTACCTCAACAAATTGAAGAATTTGCTGAAAAGTTAGCTTTTTATCGTGATTGGCAAACGCAGTGGCAGAAGGTAAATAAAGCATCTTGTAATTTACTTCCTGAAAGTATTACAACCTCCTACCAGGTATTAACCAAACAATGGGAAGAGGGGATCAAACCTTTTGAAAAGTCACTTAAAGTTCAATTCAACAAAGTTAAACATCAACTTAGTGATGTAAAAAGGTTAATTAACAGCGGTAAATTTAATGTCTGCTTTGGTGTGTTTAAAAAGGCAGAAACTGCATATCTTTTACTTACCTCCCAGCAACAGCAAGCTTTAGCTAAAGATTATGTATGGTGCCAAGAAAAAATTAATGAATTAAGTGACTGGGAAAGTTATATCGCAACACCGAAGAAACAATCTTTATTGCAAGAAATTCAAGCATTAGCAGACAATCCGATAGATAGTCCTGTGGAACAAGCTCAAAAAGTGAAAGAGTACCGTAAGCAATGGAATTCATTAGGTCATGCGGAAGCTGAAATTAATGAAGAGTTAAATGCTGCATTTAACCTTGCATGTGAACAAGCATTCGCCCCATGTCGATTGTTTTATAGCGAGCAAGAAAAGCTTAGATCTAAACATAAAGTTGAACGTGAAAATCTAATTTCTGAAAGTGAAGCATTAAAACAACGTATAGAACAGCCAGATGTGGATTGGAAGAAACTTGATAGTGATTTAAACAAGTTATTGCAAAAATGGCGAAATGCGGGTGAAGTAGATCAACAAATTTACCATAGTTTAAATAAAACGTTTAATCAGTCGTTAACACCAATAAAAAATGCTATTCATGAATTTCATGAAAGTAATGCTCAAAAGAAACAAGCAGTTATTGTTAAAGCTGAAGCATTGGCTAAGCAAGACGATATTGAACAAGCCACAATTGAAATTAAATCACTACAATCTAAGTGGCGGGAAATTGGATATAGTGGTTCAAAAGCTGAAAATAAATTATGGAAAGCTTTCCGTGCAATCAATGATGATATTTTCGCTAAACGCAAAGAAACTCAACACGCGACTAATGAAAGTAATAATCTTAAATTAAATGAACTTGCTATTGAAGTTCAACAGTTAATTGATAGAGCAGAACAACCTCTTTCTATTGCTCAAATTAATACTAGCATCGAAGAAGCTGCATTATTAAAAGATAAACTTTTACCGTTAAAACCATTAAGCAGCCAATTAAATACTCAACTCATTGATTTTACGAAAAGTTTAACTCATAAGAAAAAGAATTTATTAAAACAAAAAGCCAACCAATCTTGGCATAACTTGTTTTCTTTATTACACGAAGTTATTGAACAAGACATTGTTTTTGAGCATCACGAAAACTATATCAATTTAGATAATAAGTGGAAAAAAAGACTTAAATCATTAGCTACCGATAGCGTTGATCACCAAAGTCGCAAAGAGAAAACTATCGCTTTAGAAATCATTGCAGGTATTAAACCACCTGCGTCTGAACAAGCTTTGACGATGAAAGTACAAGTTGCACTAATGCAGCAACAACTTTCAAATAAAGAAGTGGTTACGATAGAAACGGCTTTCGACGAATGGTTAGCTTTAGGTAAACTGACGAAAGACGATTTACCCTTACTATCTCGTATACAGGCATTGTTCACCGCCGAAACAATTTAAAAGTTTTAATAGGGTAGTTAATCGAATAACAAGTTAAGTTACTTAAATGTATTAGTAACTTAACTTGTTTAATTGTGCTCGGGAAGGAGGAATTACTGTTCTGTTAGTTCACCTCGTAAATTGGTGCGCATTTGTTGTTTGATTTTCTCAACGGATAAATCGCTACTTAGTAAATAATGAAGTTTTGTTAAGGCAGCTTCTAATGTCATATCACTACCACTAATGACACCACATTGGCTTAAACCTGAACCAGTGGCATATCCCTCCATATTCACAGTTCCACGTATGCACTGGCTACAATTAACAATAATAATGCCATTTTCATTTGCTTTAGCTAAACATTTTAACAAGGTTGGGTTTTGTGGCGCATTACCAACCCCATAACTTTTTAATATCAATGCTTTTACCGGTTGTTTGATGACATTTTCAATTAACTCCACACTAATACCTGGGTATAAATGCACGACACCTACAGGTTGTGGTGTTATTTGATGTAAAATAGGGCGCTCAGTTAAGCCCTCGCTTATCTTTCCTTCAATAACTCGAATATTTATACCTGCTTCTAATAATGCTGGCATATTAGGGGAGTCGAAAGCATCAAAACCATCCGCATAGGCTTTAATACTGCGATTTCCTCTAAACAGTTTATTACTGAAAAATAATCCTACTTCACTAATTGGATAATTCGCCGCAATATAAAGTGCATTTAATAAGTTCTCTTGGCCATCAGAACGTAACTGACTGAAGGGAATTTGTGATCCTGTGACTATAATTGGCTTTGTCAGTTTTTCAAACATAAAGGAGAGAGCCGAGCTGGTATATGCCATAGTATCCGTGCCATGTAAAACCACGAAACCATCATAATCATCGTAATGATCATAAATGTCATTAGCAATTAATTGCCAGTCATTGGGTGTCATATCTGAAGAATCAATTAAAGGTGAATATTCATTAATTGTGAATTCAGGCATCTCTGCACGCTGAAAATCCGGTACTTTTAAAATGGACTCAGTTAAATGACCTTTTACTGGTATATAACCATCTCTACTAGGTTTCATGCCAATAGTACCGCCTGTGTAGGCAATATATATTCTTTTTTTCATTTACAGCTCACAAGTTAAACAAAGGGTGTAAAGACCTTGAGGATCATTTAATTGCTCAATAGCGCTAAATTGGTTAGCTAATTGAGTTAATAGTTTTTTCACAGGACCTGTAGAAGACTCAGAGTGAATAACTGAATCAGGTAATAACACCATAGCTTGGCCAACTAAGCTTTCTAAAAACTTATCTTTTGATGAAAGCTCTTGTTCTACAGTTACAGTGTCATAGTTAGTCAGTTTTGCTAATTCAGCTGCGGCTTTGATTGCATCGTCCAAATCTCCAAGCTCATCAACTAACCCTAATGACTTAGCTTTAGTTCCTGTCCATACACGACCTTGGGCAATGCTATCGACTTGTTCTAATGTCATGTTTCGATTAGTAGCAACTAAAGTTAAAAAATCTTTATAACCACGTTCAATACTCATTTGAAAGACTTGATGCATTTGTGGGGATATTTCACGTGTTAGCCCTAAAGAAGCAAATTCAGTTGTTCCTACGCCATCTGTGTGAATACCCAGTTTGCTTAATGTATTTTCAAAGGTCATAAAAAAACCAAAAATGCCAATTGAACCAGTAATGGTGGTAGGGGTAGCAATGATTCTATCTGCTGGAGCTGAAATCCAATACCCACCTGAGGCAGCATAAGTTCCCATTGAGGCAACAACAGGTTTACCACTTTTTTTAATTAATTCAATTTCATCTCTAATAATATCTGACGCGTAGGCACTACCACCCGGGCTGTCGACTCTTAATACAACCGCTTTTACTTGTTTGTCTAAACGGGCTCGTTTAAGTAATGCCGCTGTGCTGTCACCACCGATAGTACCGGGCTTTTGTTTACCATCTAAAATGGTGCCTTTAGCGACAATAATGGCGACTTTATCTGCAACCGTTTTCTCAATAGGGAATACAGGCTTAATAGTCTTTAAATAATCTTCGAACCCGATACGTTGATATTTTTTAGTACCAATTAACGTAGTTAAATCATTTAAAGAGGCATCTCGTGTTTTTAAATGGTCAACCCATTGATTTTTTAACGCATAATCTGCAATTTTACCGTCGACTTCACGTAATTTTGTAATTAAAGACGCAACACTTTCATCAAAATTATCGACTGAGAATCCACGTTGTTTAGCAACATTGGTTTTATAGTGCGACCATAATTCGTTTAACCAGGCTTGATTGGCTTCTTTTGCTGGTTCAGACATGTCGTCTCTCATATAGGGTTCGACGGCTGATTTATAGGTGCCCACTCTAAATATATGTTGGCTAATAGCTAATTTATCTAATGCAGATTTATAGTAAAGTTGGTAACGACCATAACCGTCCAATAATAAATAACCATTAGGGTTTAACCAAATTTCACTGGCAAAACTCGCTAAATAATATTGATCTTGATTGTACTGATCGCCAACAGCAATAATTTGTTTGCCTGATTCTTTAAACTCAATCAGTTTTTTACCGATAATATCTAATTTGGTTATTCCTGAACTTCCCATTCGTTCGAGGCTTAACACTAATACTTTTACCCGATCATCAAATTTAGCTTTATCAATAACATCAAGAATATCACTGATTAACACTTCATGATTTTCAGGTTGTTGACTTAATGCTTCATTAACAAAAGTATTCATTGGATCAATAAGATTTTTTTGTTCGACAATGTCTCCGCTTATATCTAGTACCAGTGCAGTTTGTTTTGGTACAGTGATATGATCATTATCTGCAGACAGTGCCAGAATAAAAATAAGTAAAAGGGAGAAAAATACAATATTGACTATGGTTTTACGTAAAATATTGATAAAACTAAACAGTGAAGTAAGTAGTCGGCCAAAACGAGTTGATTGTTCATTCATATTAAAAGCATTCTTGCTGAGTCGATTTAGCATGCTATGCTACTGAAATTTTAATCTCCTGAGTAGTCCTTTTGTAATTAAATGCTAATATTTAGCTATGTGAAATTAACTTTCTCTAATCTCGTTCTATTTATTTAAGAACACTCAAGAGTACTACAAATGAATATCATTAAGTTTTACCAAAAAGCTATTGCTAAATTATCGATGTTTGATGGCATAACCGCTTTGTTAATACGTTTTTATTTAGCGCCAGTATTCATAATGGCAGGCTATAATAAATTAGGTTTATCGGATCCAGATGCTAATGGTATTTCTCAAGTATTTGCTAATGACAGTATCGTGCAATGGTTTGGAAATTCAGAGTGGGGCTTAGGCTTACCTTTTCCTGAACTATTAGCTAATTTAGCGGCTTGGACAGAATTCTTCGGTGGTTGGTTATTGTTAGTTGGCTTATTGACTAGATTACTCACCATTCCATTAATGTTTACTATGGTTGTTGCTATTACATCGGTTCATTCGGAAAATGGTTGGTTTGCTATCACACCAACAAATAGTGAAACGAGTGTTGCCAATGTGCCACATTGGTTAGGTTTCGATATTGCCGATGAGAGTTTAAAAAACAGTGAACTTGCCTCCGAAAAACTAGACAAAATACGTGAAATTTTAGCAGAAAATGGTAATACTGATTGGCTTTACCAACATGGAAATGTTGTACTGCTTAATAATGGCATTGAATTCGCCTCAACCTATTTTATTTTATTACTAGCCTTGTTGTTAATAGGTGCAGGACGATTTACCAGCGTAGATCATTACTTATATAATTATTGGCTTAAGCCCAAATATACATAGTGTATGAACGATCATTTGTTTAGCTTAAGCAAACAGCAGAAATACAGCATCATCAATAAAAGGAACATATTTTGTTAGACAGTTTATCTTTATTAGTCACCCGTCAGTCCACGCCGCAGTTATGTCAACCAGCGCCAAAAGCTAAGGAAATTGAAACTATCCTTGCTGCAGGAATGAGAGCGCCTGACCATGGGGGGCTAACTCCTTGGCACTTTACGGTAATACAAGATGATGGCTTAACGGTACTAAGCAATATTTTTTTAGACGCTGTTGCTGAAAATGAACTGAGTCAAACTAAACGAGATAAAATTGCTAACATGCCATTTAGAGCGCCGTTAATTATTGTGGTAAGTACACAATACCAACAACACGATAAAGTGCCTGAAAAAGAGCAGTTAATGGCGGCAGGGTGTGCATGCCATGCGATGCAAATGGCTTGTGTTGCTTTAGGTTATGGTGCGATGTGGCGTACTGGAGATCTTACTTATAATAACAAGGTTAAAAGCGCCTTATCGATTGAGCCACATAATGATATTGTCGGATTTTTATATATAGGATCAAAAGCGAGTTCACAATCACTAAAACCCGCTAAACCATTTGAGCAGAACGTAAGTTATTTATAAGAAACATAGAATTATTTGATATAAAAAAAGCCCGTTTAAACGGGCTTTTTATTAGAACTTACTCGGTACTTTACTTAAAACGCAGCATTATTCGGTGTTCTTGGGAATGGAATAACATCTCTTACGTTTGATACACCTGTAGCATAAGCAACTAAACGTTCAAAACCTAAACCAAAACCTGAGTGAGGTACAGTGCCATATTTACGTAAGTCTCTATACCAACTGTAGTCATCAATATTTAAGTTCATTTCGGCTAAACGTTTGTCGAGTACATCTAAACGTTCTTCACGTTGGCTACCACCAATAATTTCACCAATACCAGGTGCTAATATATCCATCGCAGCAACAGTCTTACCATCATCATTTAAGCGCATATAAAATGACTTAATTTCTTTAGGATAGTTTTGTAGCACAACTGGACCATTAAAATGTTCTTCGGCTAGATAACGCTCGTGCTCCGAGTTTAAATCAACTCCCCAAGATACTGGGTTTTCGAATTTCTTATCACAGTTTTCTAAGATAGTAATTGCATCAGTATAATCAAGACGAACAAAGTCAGTATTGATAACTGAATTTAAACGATCCATAACGGTTTTATCAACACGTTGTTGGAAAAAGGCAAGATCGTCTGCACGCTCTTCAAGTACTGCTTTAAATACATATTTCAACATTTCTTCAGCAAGATCTGCTGCCATTGAAAGATCAGCAAAGGCTATTTCAGGTTCTACCATCCAAAACTCAGCTAAATGACGACTAGTATTTGAATTTTCAGCTCTAAATGTTGGGCCAAAAGTATATACTTTAGACAAAGCACAACAATATGTTTCAACGTTAAGCTGACCAGATACTGTTAAAAATGTTTCTTTACCGAAAAAGTCTTGGTTAAAGTCGACTGTACCTGCATCTGTGCGAGGTAAGTTTTCTAAATCAAGGGTACTTACGCGGAACATTTCACCTGCACCTTCACAGTCACTGCCTGTGATAAGTGGAGTACTGATCCATAAATAACCTTTCTCGTGTAAAAAACGATGTATGGCTTGTGCCAAAGAATTACGTACACGTGTTACTGCACCACCTAAATTTGTACGTGCGCGTAAATGAGCGTGTTCACGTAAAAATTCAATGCTATGGCGTTTAGCCGCCATAGGGTAAGTATCGGGATCTTCAACAAAGCCAAGAACTTCTACTTTAGTCGCTTGAATTTCAAACGATTGCCCTTGACCAGGAGATTCAACTAATGTGCCGGTAACGACGACTGCTGCACCTGTAGTGAGTTTGAGTATATCTGATTGATAATTGTCTAATTCACTCGGCGCTATAGCTTGGATAGCATCAAAACATGAACCATCATGAATGGCTAAAAATGAAATTCCAGCTTTTGAATCACGACGGGTTCTTATCCAGCCATGCACGGTAATTTCTTCGTTAACTGGGTATTTACCCGCTAATACATCAGTGATTGCTATAACTGACATTTATCAACCTCTTTATCTGTTAAATATTCTTCTATATTTTGGGGATGATATGTTACCTTGCCTATTGTGTTTAACAAGTAAAAGTTAACGATATTAGCCTACAAAAGCTAAAAAAGTCGTGATCAAGCCAAAATATGAAGGATAACTAAGGCAATGCAAGAAAAAGAACGGCGAGTTGAGGTTGATATTTGGACGATCCTATTAAAAGGTTCAGCTATAGTGAGTTGGTTATTATTCATTTTTGCTTTAGTTATGTCATATTACGCTGCGCCGGATAATGAATATGGTGTATTGCGTTATCATGGCATTGAAGTGAGAAAGTTTTGGTTAACGCCATTAACAGGTTACTTATATATTTTATTATGGTTAAGTGCGTTAATCAGTTATTTAAGTATTCTGTTAAATCGCTTTCGTACCCGACGTAAAACCGATCACAAATATTTTAACTCTGTGCTGCTCTTTATTATTTCTGTTGCCTGGATTATTTACATCTTGATGCAGATAGCAAAAAATTCAGCGGGTTAATCAACAAAACACCTGTCTTCTTCGAGTACCGTTGAAATAGCATGAGCCAGTTGCTTAAGCTGTTCTGGTTCAATGATGAGTGGCGGCATAATATAGATGAGTGTTCCAAAAGGGCGGATCCAAACACCTAATTCAACAAAGCGTTTTTGAATATTTGCCACATTCACACCTTGTTTTACTTCCACTACCCCAATGCTACCTAATACTCGAGTTGCTTTAACTCTTGGGTGTTTGGCTAAAGGTAAAATTAATTCAAAAAGTTGTTGCTCAATATTATTAACTGTATCTTGCCAATTATTTGATAGTAATAAATCTATACTGGCGTTAGCAACCGCGCATGCAAGTGGATTCCCCATATAAGTAGGGCCATGCATAAAACAGCCTGCTTCACCTTCGCTAATGGTATTAGCAATTTCATCTGTGGTAATAGCCGCTGCTAATGTTAAATAGCCACCAGTTAGCGTTTTCCCTAAACACATGATATCAGGTGTGATATCGGCCCAGTTACTTGCGAATAACTTTCCTGTTCGACCTAATCCTGTGGCAATTTCATCACAAATTAACAATACATTATATTGATCACATAAATGACGGCACGTTTTTAAATATTCTGGGTGGTAAAAGTGCATTCCCCCAGTACCTTGAACAATAGGTTCTATAATAAAAGCAGCTATTTCTTGATGGTGTTGCTCAAATAATGCTGTTAGTTCAGTAGTGCAACTGTCATCCCAAGTTTGATCAAAAGCACATTGGGGTTGCGGAGCAAAAATATTCTTCATTAATACACGATCGAATATTTGGTGCATACCTGTTACTGGATCACACACAGACATAGCGGCAAAAGTGTCACCATGATAGCCGTTTCTCACTGTCATTAAGCGATGTTTAGTTTTAATCCCTTTACTGTGCCAAAATTGAAAGGCCATTTTAATCGCGACTTCCACTGCCACAGAACCGGAATCACATAGAAATACCTTATTGAGTGAATCAGGCGTTATTTCAACTAACTTACGACATAAATCAACTGCCGGTTGATGCGTTAATCCACCAAACATTACATGTGAAAATTGCTTACTTTGGTCGATTAAGGCTTTATTTAAAACGGGATGATTATAACCATGTAAAACGGACCACCAAGAGGACATACCATCAATAAGTGACTCTCCAGAAGATAATGCTATGGTAACTCCACTTGCTGATTTTACATGGTACGAAGGCAGGGGGTTACTCATTGAGGTATATGGATGCCAAATGTGTTGGCGATCAAAAGCTAAATCATCTGTATAATTATTGTTCATTGGTAAACTTTGTTAGTAGGTCATTGTTGACATATTTTCTATGCAGCATAGACTACCCGTAAAAGTTTGGCTATTCAATCCCATTATTCTAGGTAGTTTACATGTCTTTAAGTTCTAACGGTTCAAACAATGTTCAGTTTCCAGTGCGTCATAACTGGACTCAACAAGAGGTCAATGCACTATTTGACTTACCCTTTAATGATTTAATGTTTAAAGCACAAACCGCTCATCGTGAAAATTTCAATCCAAACGAAGTACAAGTAAGTACTTTATTATCAATAAAAACAGGCGCTTGCCCTGAAGATTGTAAATATTGTTCACAAAGTGCTCGGTATAAAACTGACATTGATAAAGAACGTTTAATGGAAGTTGAAAAAGTTCTTGAAGCCGCACAAAAAGCAAAAGAACAAGGTTCAACACGTTTTTGTATGGGTGCTGCATGGCGTAATCCTAAAGAAAGAGATATGCCTTATGTAGTGGAAATGGTTAAAGGGGTTAAATCTTTAGGTCTGGAAACTTGTATGACACTTGGGATGCTCGATAAAGCGCAAGCTAGTCAATTACAAGAAGCGGGCTTAGATTACTATAACCATAATCTAGATACTTCCCCTGAACATTATAATCAAATTATCACGACACGAACTTACCAAGATAGACTTGATACTTTAGGCAATGTAAGAAGTGCCGGCATGAAAGTATGCTCTGGTGGTATTGTTGGTTTAGGTGAAAAAGCACAAGATAGATCTTCTCTTTTGTCGCAACTGGCTAACTTATCTCCACAACCTGAAAGTGTACCAATTAATATGTTGGTTAAAGTTGATGGCACACCATTAGCGGATGTTGAAGATTTAGATTCATTTGATTTTATTCGCTGTATTGCTGTAGCAAGAATTATGATGCCTAAGAGTCATGTTAGACTTTCAGCAGGTCGTGAAGCTATGAATGAACAAATGCAGGCGATGTGTTTTCTAGCCGGAGCTAACTCAATCTTTTTTGGTTGTAAGTTATTAACCGCAGCTAACCCTGAAACTAACTCTGATGTACAGTTATTTAAAAAGTTAGGTATTAATACTGAAACTATTGCGACTAATGTTGATGATGAACAACAACAAGAAAAATTAACGCATGATGTGATAAATAACCAACACAGTGATTTATTTTATAACGCTGCTCAGTAATTATTATTAATGAGTTTTGAATTTATCTCAGAGCAAGTGAAACAACAGCAAAGATTGTCGTTGTTTCGCTCTCATAGTTTGATCAGTCAAGATTTTGGTGATCAGATTATCGTCGATGGTAAAAAATACCTTAATTTTTCATCAAATGATTATCTCGGTTTAAATCAGCATAAAGAAATAAACAATGCCTTAACCGAAGGTGTTAATAAATTTGGTTTATGTGCAAGTGGTTCAAGTTTAGTCACAGGTTATAATTATGCTCACCAAGCACTAGAAGAAACAGTTTGCCAATGGCTGAATAAACCTAAATGTCTACTTTTTTCCAGTGGATTTGCTGCTAACCTTGGTGTGATACAGGCGTTAACAAAAAATAATGTGAATGTTTTTTTAGATAAACTTAGTCATGCCTCTTTGATAGACGCAGTGATACAAAATAAAAAAACCTTTAAACGATTTAGTCATAATAATTATCAACAATTATCTCAGCTTTTAGCTAATAACCCACAACAAGACTCCCTCATAGTTTCTGAAGGAGTGTTTAGTATGGATGGAGATAATGCTGATATTGTGCAACTAAATACGATAGCGAAAGCATTTAAGAGTAAAACCTATATAGATGATGCTCATTCTATTGGTGTTGTTGGTGATAAAGGTCAGGGCAGTAGTTACTTTGCAGAAAGTGACTTAACTATGGCTACCTTTGGTAAAGCAATTGCCACTAGTGGTGCTTTTGTCACGTGTGATGAAGACATGTATCAATTCTTAGTTAATTTTTCCCGCCATTATATTTACTCAACGGCGATTTCACCGGCAATAGCGTGGGCGACAAAAAAAAGCATTGAGTTGATTCAAAAAGAACAATGGCGAAGAGATAAAATTTCTGAGCTGAGTTACTTATTTTCATCTACACTTGAGCCATCGATAGATTTGATTTCAACGTCCTCATCTATTCATGCCATTGTTATTGGAGATGCTAAAAAAACACTTATGGTTTCAAATCGACTTAAACAAAAGGGTATTTGGCTTACACCTATTAGACCACCGACTGTTGCCAACGGTAGTTCTAGGTTACGCGTAACCATATGTGCACAACATAAACCACAAGATATCAGTTACTTAGCTCAAAGCATAAATGAGGTTGTCAAGTAATGCCCCAAGTAATAAACCGTATCAAAATAGGCCGAACTTTCGGTGATGCGAGTAAGTCATACGATGTTTCAGCACGTTTACAACGCTTTACCGGTAAACATTTAATGCCATGGTTACCAGAAAAAAGAGACATTACACTTTTAGATTTAGGCTGCGGAACTGGTTTTTTTTCTGATGTATTAGCTACACGATATGAACGCGTATTAGCCGCAGATATTTCTTTAAAGATGCTAAAGTATGCAAAAGAAAGTCGACATAAAAATATAAACTGGGCGCAAGCCGATGCTTTTAATCTTCCTTACCAAACAGGCAGTGTTGATGTTGTTTATTCTAATTTAATGATTCAATGGTGTGAACCTCTTGAAAGTGCATTAGCAGAAATCATGCGTATTCTTAAACCTGGGGGGTTATTTATTGTATCAACCTTAGTTGACGGTACGCTTAATGAGTTAAAATCTTCTTGGGCACAAGTGGATAATGATAAGCACGTTATTGATTTTCATACTGAAGATGAATTAAAAAAAATATTTAACTCAGGTTTATCTAAAAAAATTAACCATACATGTAAAGATATCGTACTCGAATATGAGAATGTAATGCACTTAGCCTCAGAGTTGAAAGGGCTCGGCGCTAATCAGGTCCCTAAAAAAGTCAACAAAGGGTTAGCCGGTAAAGATAAATGGAACAAAATGGTTGATAATTACCAAGATTTTCAGGAACCTAGCGGTTTATACCCAGCAACTTACCGAGTGTATTCGGCAATCATGCTCAAATTGGCGAGCTAATAATAATGAAACAATACTTTATCACGGCTACAGATACCGATGCTGGAAAAACCCATTTTTCTTGTGCCTTTATTCGAGCTTTAGTTAAGTCAGGTAAATCAGTTGCTGCTTATAAACCTGTTTCTGCCGGATGTTATTGGGAAGATGGCCAACTTATTAACGAAGATGCTCGTTTGTTACTAAATGAGAGTAATTGCGGTCAAACAATTAAGCAGGTGAATCCAATCGCCTTCGAGGCTCCTATTGCTCCCCATATAGCGGCTAAAAAAGCGAATATTAATTTGTCTGTTAATGACTGTGTGATTGCCTATCAACAAATTGTAAACATTGCTCCAGACATTATTGTCACTGAAGGTGCTGGTGGTTGGCGGTTACCTTTAGGCAACCATGAATTCTTATCCTCATTTGCAGTTAAAACTAACCAACAAGTCATTATGATTGTTAATATGAAGTTAGGTTGTTTAAACCATGCATTACTAACTTATGAAGCTATTAAAAATGATCAACTCAATTGTATTGGTTGGATTGCTAATTGCCAAACAACAATGTCTTATTTAGCAGAAAATATCGATGAGCTAACAAGCATACTGCCTTCGCCACTATTGGCCATTTTTAATGAAAATGAAGAGATTGAATCGGCAGCAAATAAAATTAACCTTTCTTTACTACCGATCTAGCTGTGTTATTGCTTTTAAAATGAATCAAAAGTAAGTGTAGTACCAGCTTTGATAGTACGCTTATTTCCCGCTTTAAAATGAAATCCGTTGTTTTCTCCTAACAAACTAATATTCCCATTTATATACTGTAAAGCTGTTCCTTCGACAATCCCTACTATGTCTATGCTTGGAGAGAGCACCATAAACTCTTGTAAACGTTGTTCCCGAGTTTCACCATTATGGCCCGGAGGATTATAGTCTGTGTAGTGTGGGTTTATTTGAAAATCAACTAAGGCAAGGGCATCAAAACTTTTAGGTTCAACAATAGGCATATCATTTGTTGTTTTAATCGAAAGACCTGCAACATTAGATCCCGCACTCCAACCGATATATGGTGTTCCTTGATCTATCTTTGATTTGATCGCTGAGACTAGATTCTTGTTGTATAGTTGTTCAAGCAATCTAAAAGTATTTCCTCCACCGATAACAATTGCTTGAGCAGTCGCTACCGCCTCAACAGGATCGTCATATTGATGTATGCCTTTAACCACAATATTAATTGAAGAAAGAGCATTACTTACCATTTCAGTATATTGATCGTTATTAATGGTCACGCCTGCATAAGGAATAAATAAAATAGTATTAATACCTGATAAGTGCGATTGGATCATCTCTAATGCATGAGCTAAATATTCTGTATCTCCAACACGGGAGCTACTTAACAATAAAAGTTTTTTCTTTGACGACATATAATTACCATTTATTTGAAAAGACAAAAGTTGTGGACTGTTTCATTATTTTTATTTTACCTAATTAGATTTATTTTTGTTAAGTAATTCAATACAAGCGCTAGCAATAAAACCGGAACGTGTTTTAAAGTCAGCACTTTTATTTACCCTATCATCAATTCTATTAATAAGTAGCTCCGGTAGTGTCACATTGATTTTATGACTTTTACCTAAATAGGGCACAATATCAAAGTCAACGACGGCCCAAATTACATTGGGTTGATTTGCAATCAAGATATCAATTGCCGAAGCATGAGGAATACTTTCACCGTATTCTGCCAATATACTAAGATGGTTAGCTATCACTTCATTAATACCATTAATAACAGCCTCTATCGAACTTCCTTTAAGCTGGCAACCGGGTAAGTCAGGCACTGTTAACTCGTAGCCATCTTGATTAATTAACTTAATTATTTTAACTGGATATTTCATAAATCCTCCATTTACTCAATCTTTATATTATAACTCTAACAACCCCATACCACAACAATAATGATAACCCCAGCAACCCTGAATCGATAACCATTAACAACCCCAATAACCCTATGGAATTCTCTATCGGTAACTCTGGTAACTCTGCCTGTATTGTGTGTAACTGTTTACTATGCCTATAGCTATTATTAAAAATGAAGTGTAAAAATAGTTTTAAAAAATCAACGCATACTAGACACACTGAGTGCTGTAAGCGATTTACAGAATAAATTAGGGTCTTTGGAGTTATAAATTTAGAGGTGTTAACAATGTTAAATGTATTTGTTAAGCGAGAAATAGTTTACAGCTTGTTTAGAATTAAGAGGATTACCCTTGGTAAATTTCAGTAACAAACAAAGAAAAAACAAATTAGAAACGAGAAAAATATAATCATAAAAGAATAGTATTGATAGCGAAGATAAATCGGATTGATAGATAGGAATAAGTAAAAAACTAGCATAGTGTTATTTTTCTATGCTAGTTCGACAGATGATATTTAGCTTGTTGAATTTACTTTTTGTTGATCTTTATATAAAGCCTTTTCTACCCAGTAATCGATACTGACATATCGTCCAGCACCTAAAAAAAGTAAAGCTAATAACATGATAAAATAGGTGACAGAAAATTCTATTCCATTATTTAATATGACAACATTTCCTGAAGAAGTTATGTAGTCGTAATTGGTATATTCTTGTAATGTCTCTTTCACTATTGCTAGCTTATTAGATGCTTCTACGACACGTTCGTTGGCAAACGGTGCACTTGGATCTGCAATGGCCTGCCAGCCATTATCCCAATGTACCGTTCCTGCAGCTACAACCATAGTAATCATTAAAGGAATGGAAAACCATCGTACTGCTAAACCCAAAAAAAGTGCTATAGCACCAAAAAATTCTGTCGCTGTAGCTAAAACAGCCATTAGTAAAGGGAAGGGTAAGCCTAAACCCCATTCGCTATTACCAAACCATTGAACGATACTGTCAAAGCCTTCAATCTTAGTTGATCCAGCCATCCAAAAAACAGGCACTAAATACATGCGCAGCATGAACGGTGCTAAAAAGTCGATATAACGTGTTTTATTAAGTAATGAGTGCATTTTAATTAAAAGTGTTTTCAAGCTAATTCATCCCCACAAAAAACACTTATTAATTAAAGTGATCTATTAAAGAGTGATTTTTGTTTAAATATTCGTTAATTTAAAACTTTGATGCTCACTAATTAAAAAGGTTACACGTTTTTTGAAAAAACCATCTAATCCAATTTTAGAGCAAGAAGAAAAAGACTTAATCCGACGGCTTATAGAAGAAGATGACTCCGCTTACGAAATTCTCGTGCGTCACTACAGTGGGAAAATGTATGCGGTTGCTTTTCGTTTTTTAAAAACCGACCATGATGCTCAAGAGTGTCTACAAAAAGCATTTATCCAAGTGTTTAAAAATATTACTTCTTTTAAACAGTCTTCCACACTAACCACTTGGTTACATCGTATTACAGTAAACGAAGCTTTAATGATGCTACGAAAAAAAAAGCGTCAGCACACAAGCTCGCTTGAAAGCTTTAGCCAACATTATAATGAATATGGTGAACGTACTGACTTTAGCGATAATTTAGGACAACCATTAGCCACTAGCCTTGAAGCTCTATTTGAAAAAAATGAAACTAAATTGTCGATTCATGAAATTATTTACCAACTTCCTGATAAATATTGTAACGTTATTCTGTTAAGAGACATCCAAGAATTAACGACCAAAGAAGTAGCGGATATTTTGGCTATTTCAGAAGCCTCTGTTAAAACACAATTACATAGAGCCCGTTTATTGTTAAAGGCTATTTTAGAGCAACAAGATAAAGATAACGCAGAAAATAACTGGAAAGTGAAATAACCATGTTAATGATAAAACGATTAATGACGCAATATCTACCAGGCATGATCACATGTGAAGAGGTTGATAACTTTTTATATGACTTTCATGAAGGAAACTTATCCTACGTAGAAAGATTAAAGTTTAAATTGCATCTGAGTATGTGCAGTGAATGCAGAACGTTTTTGAATGATTATATCCAAACGATTGAATTGTCGAAAGCGGGTTTTGAGCAAGCAAAACCTTCGGAATCTATTCCTGATGAATTAGTTAAGGTGATATTAAAAAGTAGAAAAGAATCGTAAAGCTGTTATTCAATTTTAACGGGATACATAGGTACTGTTCAAAAATCTGTGTCATTTCAGTAAACTAGTAAAAACAGGAATGACACATGACAACTCAATTCGATTTTCAAGAAGCAGTAAAAGCACTTCAAGCAGGTAAAAACCTTAACGGTAAAGACGGTGTGCTTACAGGGCTTATCAAACAATTAAGTGAGGCGGCTCTCCAAGCCGAGCTTGAACAACACCTTGCCAACGAACAACAACCTAATCGTAAAAATGGCTCTAGCACTAAAACCGTTAAATCATCTGTTGGTAGTTTTGAACTCGATACACCCAGAGATAGAAGTGGTAGTTTTGAACCTCAACTCGTTAAGAAAAATCAAACATCACTCACGGATGAAATAGACCAAAAAATATTATCCATGTTCAGTATGGGCATGAGCTATCGAGATATTAATAAACACATCGAAGATATGTATGGTATGAACGTTGCGACAGGCATGATAAGTGCTGTTACAGATAAACTTATTCCAGAGTTAAAAGCATGGCAACAACGACCTCTTGATAGCCATTATCCGATTGTTTGGCTTGATGCGATTCATTATAAAGTGAAAGAAGATGGGCGATATATCAGCAAAGCAGTTTACACCTTACTCGGCTTAAACATTCACGGAAAAAAAGAAATCCTTGGCTTACATCTATCAGAAAACGAAGGCGCTAACTATTGGTTATCAGTGCTCAGCGATTTAAATAATCGAGGGGTAAAGGATATTCTCATTGCCTGTATTGACGGGCTAACAGGTTTTCCTGAGGCAATAAAAACAATTTTTCCAGAAACTGAAGTTCAACTATGTATCGTTCATCAAATACGTAATTCGATGAAGTATGTCGCCTCTAAAAATCAAAAAGCGTTTATGGCGGACTTAAAACCTGTCTATCGAGCACCGACGAGAGAAGCTGCTGAGTTAGCACTTGATGAGCTTGAGGTTAAATGGGGCAGCTCTTACCCTCTGGTGATTAATTCCTGGCGTAATAAATGGCATAACCTATCAGCTTACTTCAAGTATCCTGAGCATATACGCAAAGTGATTTATACGACGAACGCGGTTGAGGCCGTACATCGTCAGTTTAGAAAGCTGACGAAAACAAAAGGTGCTTTTCCAAATGAAAATAGCTTGTTGAAGCTACTTTATGCTGGCATATTAAATGCCACTGAGAAATGGACAATGCCCATTCACAATTGGAGTTTGTGTTTATCTCAGCTAGCAATTTATTTTGATGGGCGCTTAGACAGTGTACTCGATATTTAAAAATTTAAGCTGACACAGAATTTTGAACGCCCCCGATACATAGATTAGAGAAACGGATATTTCATTAACCTTTACCTTGTATCCCATATTTAGCGCATTGTTAATTTATCCCTTAGCCTCTCTCGATAATATCCCAGCCATTATCAGATATTATTTATTTAAGAATACTAGGGATGTTCAGGTATTACGTAATTTTAAACATGTTTAGCTTTTCCAAATAAAAGCTTTATTAGTATTTCTTTCAGGCTTGCACTCACCAACCAATAACTCAGGGTTTTAGGTGGTTTATTATTAGGTATTCTCCCTGTTTGGTTTTGGTTATTTAATGATGCTTTTGCGTACTGAGCATTGGCTTTATTGGATTTCGCCTGTTTATCGCGACGTTCTTGGGCAGCATTGGCTCGTGCTGCAAAACGACTACGTGATTCTGCGCTCATATTAGATAACACAGTACCGCTGACTGCCGCTTTACCTTTTACTTTCGTTTTTGGTCTTGGTGTACTACACATATTAAACCCCATCGACTTTTTTATTGGTGAATCGTTAAGCTTTAGTAGTTAGATGCATAAAAAGCAGGAGAGGTTACAAGTGTTGAGCATTTTTATATTAATGTATGCTGTCTCTGAACCTTGTTGAAGTCATGTCTGTTTTGTTTTTAAAAAGACGGACGAAATATTGAGGGGAATCAAAGCCAAATTCATAAACAACACTCGTGATAGAAGTATTGATAGTAGATAACGAGCGCAGTGCAGAAAATTGCTTTTAAGGGGACAAAATCACATCTGAATACAGGTTGAACAACTAAATGCTTATTGTCGTGTGGCTTAGTAAGAACTAACGCTAAGCAGTTTTAATGTTATTACTTTTATTGTGATGGTGTTTCATTATCTATTCAGTGATTTTAATTTTTGTTCTTCTTCAGTGATTAAGGTTTTATATTTAGCGGTAATTGTACTTATTTCATCACTGATGGCTTTCTCGTAGTTCGCACCGGATAAGTTGTTGGTAGCTGCTGATGCTCGACTCTTAAGATCTTGTGTTTCTGCTATTAAGTTTGCTTTATAACGCGCTATTTTATTACTAATGACTTTTTTATTTCTTGCTGTTTTTTTATCAGAAATATAAGTGTCTATATCTGGCAGCGTAGCCTGTGTTGTTGTGGTAGCTTGATTCATTTTAGCTTCAAGTCTATTGATTTTATTTTGTTCCACTTCAATCAAAGTATTATATTTATTGGTTACTGCCGTCATTTGAGTGGTTAAAGCATGTTCATAAGTCGCGCCAGCAAGATTATTATTTGCTGATCTTGCTCTTATTTCTAACACTTTTATTTCTTGTGTCATTTTGTTTTTATAGGACTTTATTTTAGATTGATGTTGGTTGATCTCTCTTTTTATTTGAGACAGTTCAATATAATCATTAACATCATTAATTTCTTTATTATGTGCTTGGTAATTAATAGTTGGCGGAGTTTGAACAGGCTGAACTTCTTTAATTGTTATTTTTTCAGCATTATCTGCGCAAGGAAATTGACTAAATGTAGTTTTACCATCGATTTCACACTTATAAACATCTGCTAATACAGAATGTATTGGATTGCTTAATAATAAGGTCGTTATAATTAATGGTAGGTGTTTCATTCTTCATCCTTGAGTGGTCATTGATACTTTCATATCGACAGACTAAATCAAAATAACACTATTGACTATCACTATATAAAATTTATTTGTCTATAAAAAATAAAGGTACGATGTTAACACTGAGAGGTTAAGTGATTAGATAAGTTGGGGTTTTATCAATTGTAGAAAAATTGGTCGGGATAGACAGACTCGAACTGTCGACCTCACGTCCCCCAGACGCACGCGCTACCAGACTGCGCTATATCCCGATAATTAGTATGCTATTGAAAGCACCGGAGTATAATAATGAATACTCATTATTTTGCAATGATTAACATTGGTTAGAACACTTGTTTGCTTATTTATTCGTCATTTACAGCATACTGACTAAAACGTTTGATGAAATTTACGCCATCTATTAATAAAGGGAAATCAGATTTTACGGTAATAGGTGACTGTAATTGTCTTGAATAACTTTGAAAATTACTATTTTGATCAATAAATACCGACTTGTCTTTGTTAAACACCATCACACCTTCATCAACTGTATTGGCAATAATCCGATCATTGGATAAGGAAATAATATCATTACCATTGATTGTTGTTTTTTGGTCTAAATCACATTTAAACCAATTTTTTAATAGTGTGGGAGACAGATCAAATTGACTGGTTAAATAATTAATTTTGCGCGTTCTAATTTCAGGGTCGATTAAAATAGTAGGTTTAATTGCAAAACGGTCAATTGCTTTTTGATTACCAATTGAACTCACCCAAATCATATCATTGGTTTTATTCACTTTCTGTGAAAGCAATAAAGCATCAATAAATAGTTCAAACTGATAACGATTTTGTTGTTTAAAATAATAAACATGTAAACCAGTATTTTTTTCATCAAACGCTTTATTTGTAATAAACTCAGCAATATCGGTATGGGTTTGCACCTCTTTAAACAAGGTATTAAACCAATCAGGTAATTCAACCTTATCGGTTTTATCGGTAATCACATGCAAAAAGCTACTTAACTTTTGGTTATTGATTTCTTGAAATATTAAGGGCTGCTGATGATTGCTAACAACTTGATTTTTATAGATAGTTGGTAAACCATAAAGTAAGTTGAACAGGGCATCATTTGGTAACGCGTTATCAATATGATGCGATAATGTCACTTTGCCTTTTGAAGAACGTTGGCTAAATTGTTCAATTTGCTGCTCTGTTAACATAGTTTCATTAAGAATAATGTATGCTGAGCGCTGTGGTGTACTTTGTGAACATTGCTCAGTTAAAGTTGGATATTTAGGCGCTAATTTAGTAAATGTTAATGGGCTATTTTTACGTTCAAAATAGTCTTCTCTATTAAATAGATCATATTTAGTTAGTAGCGTTTTTGCTGTAGAAGGATAGGTAAGTGGTAAGACAGTGTCTTGTCGTAAAATGTCATATTCTAAATTAGCATCTGCCCAAATATGGGTTATATGACTAATAAAGAAAGCAATAACTAAACCGAGAATGAAAAATTTTGCAAAAACCGTTTTTTGTAATTCACGCAAATGTTTCCAGGCATAATTACTAACGACAAGTTCAATACTGAGTATTAACATCGACGTTATAAGCGCAACAAACCAGAACAAACGAGAGTTTTGACTAATCAAATTCGCGATAAGCTCTATTATTTGTTCACTAGAAGACGCATTCAAATGATAACCTAGTTGGTTATACACATATGCATCTAGTAACAAAAAAACTAACCCTGTTGTAAACAAAATACTTGAAACAGCTCGAATAAGACGAGTCTTAGGATAGATTAAGGTGATCGGGAATATAATTAACATAAAACCAATAAAGGTTAAAAACCCCATATGGCTTATCCAAGTAAAGAATAAATAAAGTTTACCTAAAAGAGTTTCAGGCATAGGTTCAGCAACTAAATACGCTAAAGATAAAATGATTGCAGCGACAATATTGAAGAAGGTAAACCAATGTCCCCAACTAATCAGGTGTAAAAGTCGTTTGCTGTAGGTTGTCGAACTAAAAGTAACCATTGTTAGTTATTATTCTCTATTTTTACATTGCTAGATGTATTAGTTATTGTTTTTATTATTTATATTCTATTTTATAGATTGTTTTAATGCGTTAGTAAAGTTGTTTACTATGGTAGCACGCTGCGCTTGAGGTACTTCATTATTAATAATATCAGTGATAGTGTTACCTAAACACATTAATGCTAAATCAGGGGTTGTTGACTCAGCAACTAGAACATTTAACAGCTCTTGGATAATTTTTTCTACACGTTCATTCGAATACTTAGATACAATAGGCATAAATTTACTTTAATTGTTGGCTATATAAAAACGCAAGTTTACCAAAAGCCATCGCAAGATAATACTGACCATTACCTATGAGCTTAATAATTTCTAATATTGCATTACATTTTTTATCAAAAAACACAGAATCTGGAGAAGTTGAATTACGGTTTGGCCCAGAATCTATTGCCATTACTCCTAAAATTGAGGAGTTTACTAACGGTTTGCACTTACTTTATAACAGTAAAGGTAGTAAAGGCTATGGACGCTTTACTGAACAAACAGAACCGAGTGAAACACCGGCTTTTGTTGAAGTGATGGAATCTTATTTAAATGAACAATGTTCATTTAATGATTTTTCACAACAAGCTGCTAAAGGGTTGGCGAATGAATTAACTAAATATGATTTAGCCGAAACTGGTTATTTGGTATTAACTCATTATGAGTATATGGGTGGGAGATACCTCTTAGTAGCAGTAATACCTGTTACTGATCATTATTCAGTTGATCAGGAATTGAATATCTCAGCGGCCAAACATCTTGATACTAGTAAGTTACAATTGGCTGTTCGAATAGATTTATTTGATTATCAACAAAACCCACAAAGTAATCGTTATGTGTCTTTTATTAAAGGAAGAGCCGGTAGAAAGGTTTCTGATTTTTTCTTAGATTTCTTAGGATGTGAAGAAGGCTTGGACTCTAAAGTACAAACGCAAGTTTTAGTACAAGCAGTAGAAGACTTTGTTGCAGTAAATCAGTTTGATGCTCAAGAAAAACAACAAACACGTAAAGAGTTGCTAAGTTACTGTAAAGAGCAAAAAGAATCTGCTCAAGAAGTTAACTTAAAAGAAGTGGGTAATGTAGTTTCCACAGATCAAGAAAAAGACTTCTACCAATTCTGCCAAGAACAAGCATATCCATTAGAAGAGCAGTTTCCACATGATCAAGCAGTAGTGAACAAAGTCACTAAATATTCTGGATATGGTAATGGTATAAGTATAAGTTTTGAACGCAGTCACTTTGGTCAAGATATTGTATATAATAAAGCAAATGACAGCTTAACTATTTATAAAGTTCCCCCTAATTTAAAAGAGCAGTTATTAGCACTTTTATCAGACAGTGAACAACAAGATTCTGAATTTTAATTAGCAATTGCATGTGGCAAAAATAAGTAAGGTTTACCAATGACAACAATTTCCATTATTCGGCCAGACGACTGGCATGTTCATCTTAGAGATGGTGATGCTTTAAAAACAACGGTTAATGATATTAGCCGTTACTTTGGCCGCGCTATCATTATGCCAAATTTAGTACCTCCTGTAACAAATGCGGCACTTGCACATCAGTATCGTGAACGTATTATGTCTTATTCTTCATCAGCGCATTTTACGCCATTAATGGTGATTTATTTAACTGATAGCACCACAGCAGAAGACATTCAGCAGGCTAAAGATTCAGGCATTGTTTATGCAGCTAAATTATATCCTGCAGGTGCTACTACCAATTCATCTTCCGGTGTTACTCAAATATCAAATATTTACCCTGTACTTGAAGCAATGGAAAAGCTTGGTATGCCTTTATTGATACATGGTGAAGTTACCGCGGATGACATTGATATTTTCGATCGTGAACACGTTTTTATTGAAACAATATTAGCTCCTTTAGTAGCTAAATTTACCCAACTTAAAATTGTTTTAGAGCATATAACCACCAAACAAGCCGTTGATTTTGTCACTAATGCAGGGAGTAATATCGCTGCCACTATTACAGTGCATCATCTTTTGTTTAATCGTAATCATATGTTAGTCGGTGGCATTCGACCTCATTATTTTTGTTTGCCTATTTTAAAGCGCAATATTCATCAAAAAGCATTAATTAAAGCTGCTACCAGTGGGAATGAAAAATTCTTTTTAGGCACAGACTCTGCACCTCACCCTCAGCATGCCAAAGAATCGGCTTGTGGGTGTGCTGGGTGTTATACAGCTCATGCTGCGATAGAGTTATATGCAGAAGTATTTGAACAAGAAGGGGCCTTAGATCAACTTGAAGCTTTTGCGAGCATTAATGGTCCTAAATTTTATGATCTCCCCATTAATAATGACAAAATTACATTAACAAAAAAATCATGGTCGGTTCCTGCAACCATGGCTTTTGGCAACGACAATGTTGTACCTCTTAGAGCAGGCGAAACGATTAGCTGGCAAGTAATATAAGGAATAATAATGCAACTTTTTGTAGATGATTTAACTGTTATAGATTTTTCTTATGTTTGCCCAAAACGTGGGATTGTTGGCGAAAGCTGGATTGTTGATGTCTTGTTAAATGGTGACCTAAATGAGCAAAGTATGGTGCTTGACTTTGGTGTCGTTAAAAAGCAGATCAAAGCCATAATTGATGAAGCTGTAGATCATAAACTTTTACTCCCTATTAAAAATCAGTGTGTGACTTCTTCTCCTTCAACACATAGAGAAGGGCATGAATATGTGGATATAGAATCTAATGTAGGTGATTATTATCTGCATTCACCTAGCTGTGCTTTTACGCATATTGATGACGAAAAAATTTCAATTAAAAGTGTCACTAACTTTTTAACCAAAATCATATTTGAACAATTACCGGCGAATGTACAAGGGTTAGAATTAACTCTTAGAGCAGAAAATATTCCAAGTGATTATTATCATTATACCCATGGGTTAAAACTACATAATGGTAACTGTCAGCGCATTGCTCATGGTCACAGATCCAAAATCAAGCTGTTTGAAAATGATAAACGTTCAGAAACCTTAGAGCATTTCTGGTGTCAAAGATGGGAAGATATCTATATTGCCAGTGAATCAGATCGTATTGATCAGGCGAGCGTAGAATTATCTGCCAACGCAATGGCAAAGATTACTTCTAATCATCAGCTTTTTGCCTATCATGCGCCTCAAGGGCGTTTTGATATAGCGGTACCGAGTAATAAATTAGAAGTAGTCGATTGTGATTCAACCGTTGAGTTATTAGCGGATTACATTGCACGACAACTTAAAAAAGGCAAACCAAACAACAGTTACCGAGTGGTTGCTTATGAAGGTGTTGCCAAAGGAGCCATAGCAAGTGCGTAATTCTATTAAAACAATCAAATACTTAGTTTTATTAGCTAACATTTATGCCGTTGCAAGTCATGCTGAAATACAGTTGTCTGGCAATATCACACAAGGGGGAATGGTTGTTGGGACAACTACCCCTGATAATGTGGTAATGCTTAATGAGCGGAAATTAAAAGTGTCGAAAGAAGGAAGCTTTGTTTTTGGTTTTCCTTGGAATGACTCCACTGAGTATACCCTGACTATTATCGATGCAAACGGCAACAAGGAACAATCATCCTTTAAACCAATACCTCGACAATATAAGCAAAGCAATATTAAAGGGATTGCTAAAAAAATAATGAATCCAAACCCTGCTAATGTTGCTCGCTCTGCTCAAGATAGAAAACAAACGGTAGCAGCAAGAAAAGTAGATAGCGATTATAATTATTTTGCCCAAGGATTCGAAGCACCAAGACAAAGTAAAGTGACGGGCGTTTATGGCAGTCAACGTTTATTCAATAGTGTTTTAAAAAGCACCCACTATGGGGTAGATTATCGAGGGCAGGTTGGCGCAAAAGTACAAGCTCCAGCCTCAGGCATTGTTACTTTATGGGTACCTGATATGTTTTATTCTGGTGGTACCTTAATTATTGATCACGGGCATGGGATAAATTCTACATTTTTGCATTTAAGTAAATCTTATGTAAAAGTAGGTGATGTAGTACATAAAAAGGACATTATTGCAGAGGTTGGTAAAAGTGGTAGAGCTACTGGTCCTCATTTAGATTGGCGTGTCAACTGGTTCGATGTTCGTTTAGATCCTCAATTGGTATTAGATTTACCGCCTATTAAACAATAACTATATAATACAAGGAAAACATATTTGATAACTAAATGGTTGCTTTTTTCTTGTATTTTATTCAATTCTTTTTCCTTCAATGCTAATGCGGATGAAAATGCTGCATTAGCTGTTGGTTGGGAACTTTGGTATCCCTATCAATACCGAAATGATAAACAAATGCTTGTTGGATTAGACCTTGATATCTTCAATGCTATCGTCACACAAGCAAACTTAACCGTTACTTTTACTGAACTTCCTTGGAAAAGACACCTTAATTATTTAAAAACAGGTGATATGGATATAGCAATGGGGGCTTCTTATACAGAGGAAAGAGCAAAAGACTCACATTTTTCAATTCCTTATCGTTTAGAAACCGTTAAATTATTTGTCCGAAAAGGGCAAAGTGCTTCTATCAAAATCGACAATCTAGCTCAGCTGTCAAATACCAACTTTATGATTGGTGTCGAAGGAGGTTATTACTACGGTAAAGATTATCAACGGCTAATAGAAACCACCGCATTTCGAGCACATATCACAGAAGTGCTAGATTTAGAGCAAAATATTCAATTACTGATGCAAGGGCATTTAGATGGGGTTCTTGTCGATCCTTTCACAATGCAAGCCTTTATAAAAAAATATAAAATGTATAATGAGTTTGAACCCCATTCACTTTTTATTTACTCTGATGATATACATATTATGGTGAGTAAAAAGTCACAGCATAAGCATTTAATAACCAAGATAGATGAAGCCATCAAATCATTAAAAGCTGATGGCACATTAGATGAAATACTAAAAAATTGGAATGTACTGGTTAAATCAGATGAAACCCAAATAGCGAAATCAAATTAGCAAGGCTATAAGATATTCGTTAATGCTATCCCTAAACCATAACGGGTTTGACGATAGTTATAGTCAATTAAACTGTCGCCATATCCAGAAAATACATTAGCATAGCCTCGAAGTTTTCCCCATAAAGGAAAAGTAAACCCTAATTGAACGGCACCTTTATTTTTATCAAAATTTTGTCGCCCTAAAAAACTTAACTCGTAGTCATCCCATTTATGCGCCATTTCTAATTCAAAATGCCCCATATAGTCTTCTATATCTGGATTATCATCACCACTAGGATCTAAAGGATATTTCTTTTCATTTTCTGACAAACGTACCCAAGGTTTTAATTTTAATGCAAAATTATCTTTTTCAAATAAAAAACCAACATAAGCTCTATTCCAACTACGTGAGAATCCTTGAGACTTACCATTAGATTGATGTTCTATGCCAATTAAAAAGCCTGTATTACCGTAAAATGGATTCCAACTAAATGGAGCCAAATAAAACAATTCTGGTTGGTAATTGGTTTCTCTAAATGGTTTAGAAATGTTTTTAGCATAAATTTGCCACCAGGCTTGCAAGGTAAATCCTAAATATAATCCATCTCCTTCAATGAAAAGGCTTCGGTTATTTAGTGGCACTTTTAAACTAATTTGAAAAAATGTTTCTAAATCACTTAAATTTTCTTCATAGCTAGAAATTGAGTTATACGCTGCTTTATTTATCGCATTAGTAGAATAAACAGGTAAAATATAATTAAGTTTATGGGGAGTAATTACGTAAGGTTTAAACTCTGTCTCTTTTTCATTGAGAACTCGACGTGAAATGACACCTAATTTAACATTTTCTTTACCTGTAACTGCAATTTTTTCTATTTCTTCTTTAAATTTCAGGTCTTTATTACATATATTTCGTAATTCAGCTAAAGTTATTTCGTCACTTGCGTTTTCATATTGCGCCATAACACATTTCTGTAACGGGTTTTGCTCAGCATTTGCTGATGATATGGTTACCATTAATAAAGTACTGGTTATTAGTGGTAGGGAATTTTCAAATTTCATATAAAATATCTTATTTAATTATTGCCGAAAGCTTATACTAGTAAACTAAGTTTTTGAAATTAAATATCAAATAATGCTGCACATATAAAGGGTAAGTGAGTAATGTCTGAAATGCGAGCACAATTGCGAAATATTTTACTAAACTGGTTTGAGCAATACATGCCAGGCAGTGGTTACCTTTGGTATGATGCTGTTGTACTCTGTTGGATAGCCCTAGTTACACTTATACTCCACTTTATCCTAAGAAGAGCTGCAGAAAAGTTAATTAATGAAAGTGTGATTCATTCTTTAAATGTTAACCCCGCCTCTAAAGCGTTAATGTTTAAATTGGTTAAGCGTTTATTATTTATATTGCAAGGCGCGATAGTCATTATCCAAGCTAAGCTATGGATAGCGGAAGGAAGCGTTTTTTTACACTTAATAGAACTAGCTACTGATCAATGGATTATTATCTTTTCACTATTGTCATTTTTTTCCTTGCTCGACATTTTTCAAGCTATATCAGACAAGCGGACTGTTAAAGGTCATTTTCCCCTAAGAGGTTTTTTACAAACATTGAAATTAATAGCAAGTGTGTTAACAACCATACTTGCTGTTTCACTGCTGATGGATAAGTCACCGCTGATTTTATTAAGTGGTTTAGGCGCATTATCAGCAGTTTTATTATTAATATTTAAAGATCCCATATTAGGATTGGTTGCTGGTATTCAATTATCGGCAAACAATATGTTAGCTGTTGGCGATTGGCTTGAAATGCCTAAGTATGGCGCAGATGGTGATGTAATTGATATTGCATTAACCACTGTTAAAGTACGTAATTGGGATAAAACGATTACGACTATTCCTACTTATGCCTTGATCTCAGATTCGTTTAAAAATTGGCGTGGTATGTCAGAATCAGGCGGACGACGGATTAAACGAAGCATTCATATTGAGATGGCAAGCGTAGGATTTTTAACAAAAGAGCAAATTGAAGAACTTAAACAAGCTGACTTATTATCTGACTATTTATCAAATAAGCTGACTCAAATAGAAAAAGAGAATTTAGCTAAAAAAACTAATATGTCGATCACCTTAAATGGTAGAAGGCTTACAAATGTAGGCACATTCAGACACTATTTGGTATCCATGTTGAAGCAACATCCTCGGATTCACCAAGGAATGACATTAATAGTGCGACAATTAGAACCAACTAATAATGGTATACCTATACAAATTTATGCCTTTACAAACACTACAAATTGGAATGAATACGAAGATATTCAGTCAGATATTTTTGATCATGTTCTCGCGATACTGCCGGCATTCTCATTAAGGGCTCATGAAGCACCAACAGGTAATGATGTTCGTTTATTAGCACAAGTATATAAACAACATTAACAAGCGATAAGGTACGACGGTGACAACTAGCATTGACATGAAAGGGCATAACCCATATTAATTTTTCAACTAAAAACTATTCAAATAAACACTCTTAATAGTGCTAGGGTAGCCAATAAGATATGTTTGCCTAGGAATAAATAGTTACGCGTAACTAAATATAATTGGCTAGAGCAATGATTAATAAAGGAATTGTCTAACTCCAATTAAGATTTGTTAAATAGCGGATATTTATTTAAGTCATAGGGTTAACATACCAAATACATTGCTTAACGTCCCTAGGCTCTATCAGTTTTGATGATCGGGACGTATATTACTATCTACTAAACTTGAGATATATAACGTATAAAGCATACGTGATGTATTTTAGCTCATTTTCTGCGGTAACCAATCAAGCACGGCTTTTTTGAAGCTTGGGCGCTGGACGATAGCGTTTTTCCATTTTTCGAGATTCGGGTAGTTTTCAAATGGGTAGTTCGCCACTTTAAGCACAACTAATTGTGGGATCCAAGCAATGTCTGCTAGTGAGAAAGCTTCACCTGCTAACTAGTCATTATTGCTAAGATGAGCATCTAACTTTTCAAAGCAGCCATCTACAACAGCAGTCGCTTTATCTATATCTTGCTTGGATAGGCCCTCACTAGAATTATAGCGCTCATGGAACGCTAGCAAGGCTTTATCAAAGGTTTGATTTTTTCTATATTCAGCCATTTCTTCTTCGGTTCTCTTCATGCCGCCACTTAATTTCCCTAAGTTTGCATACATATAGGTTTTGATCGACAAATGGTTGTCTGTTGCCATTGCCATCCACTCATACATAGACTTTTCATCTTTTGCTGACGAAGGGCGTAATGTACCAGGAGAAAACTTTTTATCTAAATAATCAATAATATCGGCGGAATCGATAATCACAGTACCGTTATCAACCAAGGTTGGAACAACGCCATTTGGATTAATACCAAAGTACTCTTTTGTTAGGTTTTCACCTTTCATTAGGTTAAGTAAATGGCTGGTCCATTCTAAGCCTTTTTCCTCAAGTGCTAATCTCACTCGCATTGCGCAATTAGACATATCTGCGTGATAAAGGTGTAGACCTTTAAAACTCTCTACTGATTTATTCGTTGGTTTGATAATACCCATAATTTTCTGCCTCTACTTTATCGGTTTGTTCTTTGATCTTAGCTCTACTTAGCGTTAACGGATTCTTTTACTGTTCTTTTTAGCTTTTGCATGAAACTTTTAAAGTGTGGCATGAAATCAACAAAGAGTTCGTGCTTTCGGTTTTGTATCATCACTGGTCCAAGTATGCGTAATGCAACACTAACTTTTGTTGCTGTATCGGGATCTAAACCACTACCTTGTTTTAAGTTTTTGACAGTATTGAATAGCTCTTCACGGTCTTGATAATCAAAGACTAATTTCTTTGGCTCTTCAGTATTTATTTCTTCAATAGTGACTCAGTATTGATTATCTTTAGTCGCTATACTGTTCATGGTGTTAACCTTTAATACTATAGTTGATGCTATCAACCATAGTTAATATGATTGATATTATCAACTATGTTTTTAAGAACATAATGAGTTAAAATGATGAGATAGATTATTTAAGTGGATAACGAAGCGGGCAATCAAATTTGCTTGATAGGGCACAGGAAGGTAGTTAAGCAATTAGGCCCTTACCAAACAGAAGAACGAGTTATTTCAAAATCATCAAAAGAATCATGGAACGGTGAATTTTATGTATCGTTTGGTCATGATAAAGAGCGTCATTGGGCTGATGCCAGAAAATACGGTTATATAAGTGCAGGCCATAACCGCTGGTATTGAAATACTCTAACGGCTTGGAGGTTGGAAGCCGAATATGAGTAAATATCCCTGGCAATTACTGTATTGGTGTAGGCAGAGTTATTTGTTATATATAACGAACTGTAAATTGTCAGTTTGAATTCGACAAAAAAACAAACAATGATTTATCTAACCAAGGTAATTAACCATTGTTTGAAAATTTAGATAATGATAATGCTTAATATTTAGTACTTGCTAGATAGCATGATACTAAATCTATAAAATCTGCTTTTAGTGAAACAGGTTTGTTTGGTATTCAATATTTAGTGTGTAAACCAACAACACCTAAAAGACAGAGCTAAAATATACAATTAATTAAAACAAACGACGTGACGCTACGTGAAATTTACCAGGGAATATACGCAAAAGTAAATTTCATGCACGTAGCGTTACACAAAATAGGATCTAGTTATTAACTTGCAAACACTAAAATGTCATCAAGCTAATATATGAAATGAACTTATTAATTTAACAAGATAATTTGCCTATTAATTTGGATTAAGACAAATCCCAACAAGGAGGGATATATTTCACATAGCTCACTATGTCCGATACTGTTCAGTATTGGACATAGTGTATAAGGTGTTATATAGTAGGCTTATTCGTTATTAAATAGATAATAAATCATTTATGTCTAACAAAGCCTTAATGCCTTTATACCCAACATATGTTGAATTACTTGAGTTAACGTTTGATGACTATAATCAATTATCAAATTACCTAGCAACTTTTCCTACCTGGAGTTTGGAACATTGGCATTGGGGACAATCTTTTCTTACTTATACTGGTCGCAATAAATCTGTTCATACATACGACCGATTTAGAAATGAAATTGAACGGTTTCTTTTGTGGGCATTTATTATTAAACAAATACCAATCAATGAAATGAAAAAAACTGACTTACTTGAGTACGCAGATTTCTGTTGGCAACCTCCAGTTAATTGGATTGGTACATCTAATCAAGATCGGTTTAAATTAGAAAACGGCTATTTTGTTGCTAATACTCTATGGCGACCTTATAAGATTCAACCCCCTAAAAGTCAAAAAGATCAAGTAATTGATAAGAAAAAATACCGACCATCTCAACAAACCTTAACCTCAATGTTTACCGCAATTATTGTTTTCTACAATTACCTTATGGGTGAAGAATTATGTATGGGGAATCCTGCGCAGATTGCTAAGAAAGATTGCAAACATTTTATTACCGATGCGCAAGTTAAAGAAATTAAGCGTTTAACTAATGCACAATGGCAGTATTTATTAGATACAGCGATTAATATGGCTAATGAAGATGAGTTTTACGAGCGAAATCTATTTGTTATTGCCGCACTTAAAACATTATTTTTGCGGATTTCTGAACTATCAGAACGTGAAGCTTGGTCGCCAACAATGGGACACTTTTGGCAAGACGAAGATGAAAATTGGTGGTTAAAAGTCTATGGAAAAGGACGAAAACTTCGTGATATTACCGTACCTGATGATTTTATCCCTTTTCTTATGCGTTACCGTCAATCTAGAGGCTTATCCCGTTTGCCAACCAGTAGTGAGAATAACGTTCTCGTAGAAAAAATACGAGGACAAGGCGGAATGACAACACGACATTTAAGACGATTAGTACAAGAAAGTTTTGATCATGCTTATCAGTCAATGAAGCAATCTGAGGGTGAAGAAAAAGCGTTGAAATTAAAAGAAGCATCAACCCATTGGCTTCGTCATACTGGAGCAAGTATGGAGATAGAAAGAGGACGTGCACTAAAAGATTTATCTGAAGATTTAGGCCACTCAAGCATGGCAACAACAGATACCATTTATGTGCAAACGGAGAACAAAAAGCGTGCTGAAAGTGGTAAAAATCGTAAAGTGGACTAAGCCAATATCCATCGAAAACTATTTGGTTTTATAACGTTTCTTACGACATTGAGTTTCTTTTTTATAAAGTTTTCTTAATTTTTTTCGGTAACTTTCACCCTGTCGAGCGGTATATTTATTGCGCATCTTTTTATTGATAGTATCAATATTTTTCTGAACAGATGCGCAACTTTTCTTGGTTACTGATGTTTTATTTTGTGCAAAACCACTAATTGATAGAAAGACTATTAGTAATAAAGTGTATTTAATATTTATCCTTAAATATTAAATTACCCTCGTTTATTTAATAGTATATTACAAAATTAAAATATGCCTAATTCTTTACACCAACGGCTTGCAGCAACAAATTCGGTGTGCATAAAATTAGCATCAATTCCATAAGTATCCGTTAACTTAGAGAGACTTTCACCCTCACCTATAATGTAATTTGTTGTTAACACTAATAATTCGCCTAACAATCCTTCGTGGCTCACTAGCGCTGTAACAATAGGATCGGCCAGTGGCATAGTCTTCACAATTTTCTCTATAGGCATAGATAAAATAACTTCTATTGCACTAAGCAGCCCCGTAATAAAAGCATAGTCAGAAATTTCACTAAACGCTTTTTGCGTAGAAATTACCGACATTAATTTAGCAGTGATTAATGCTTGTTTTGATATTTCATCAGTTTTTTCTGATGTTAATTTAGATAAAGCTAAAATTGTGACGAATTGTTTTAATTTCTCTTCACCTAAATAAGCTGCTGCCTGCTTTAACGATGTTATTTCTACTCGTGTACTGGTAGCTACATTATTCACCATCTTTAATAAACCAACAGTTAAATTAACATCATGACTGACAATATCTGCAACCGCTGAATAATTTAAAGGGATATTGAAGGTTTCACTGATCAAATTCAACATCTGTGTTTTCATTGGTGCAAGTGTTTGCCCTTCTACCATTTCGGGTTCATGGTAAAAGTAGCCTTGGTAATAATTAAAGCCAACTTCAGCAAGCGCCTGTAACTGATAATTAGTTTCAACTTTTTCAGCAGCAAGTTTTATATTAAAGGGTTTAATTCGATCCACAATAGGTTGTAAACGTTTTGGATTGATAACATCAATGTCTACTTTGATTATCGACAAGAAAGGAAAAAGTAAATCCCATTTTGGGTCAAGATCATATTCACTTAAAGCGATTTTGTAGCCTTGATCACAATAAAAACTAACAATTTTAATAAGCTTATCTGTCGGTGCTTTATGTCCAACTAATTCGATAACAATTGAGTTTTTGTCAAACATTAAAGGATACTTATTAATTAAACATTTTTCAGTAAAATTAATAAATGCAAGTTTACCTAGGCAAACTGACTGGATATCACCCTGAAGATGATTTTGAATAATCAGCTTAGAGCTTGCAACATCAGGGTCTATTTCAGGAAATTGATTTTCAGGGCTATCTCTAAACAATAATTCATAACCAATTGTTTTAGAATTTCGGTCTAAGATAGCTTGTCTTGCAATATAAGTACTATACATAGTTATTCTTTAATTAATTGACGAAAAAAATACATGATAAAACATACCTATTTATTGCTTAAAAAGATAGCTTTCATAGCGTTAATAAGTAGTAAATAGTGTGGCTCACCGTTATTACTAATGCTTACTTTAATATGTTATTTACAATGCTGTCATCAGCACTTTCTTGATCTAGTGAAAATAAACGAGATAACACCTTGAAAACTTCTGTATTACTAAATGATTTTATCTGCGTTTTTTCTTTGAAATCAGGTCCTGCTGCAATAAAAATACCATCAAGATCAGAAGTGTATTTAGTTTCAAAACCATGGGTTTCAGCACTGATTTTATCAAGATTATTAGTAAAAGTTGCTGGTGGTATAGCAGAGAGGATAATATCTGGAACAAAGCTTAAACTTTCAGTTACTTTCCAATAAGCGGGATAATTCCCCTTTTTAAACAAATCATATTGGTTAGCCTGAGCAATGTGGTTAGACTCAAGTTCATTATAGGCCTGATCAATTAACTTTTGATCTTTGCTAAGATTATAAATAAATATTTGGCTATCATTCATTATAATTTTAAACGTACTATTCATCCATTGAGGAATAATATTAGATTTTAACAGTGCCTTTTTCTTGTCTATTTTTACCATGCCATGATCTGACACTAAAATAATATTAACCGGCGAATTCACCTGAGTAGATATGGTACCTACAAAATCACCAAGTAGTTGGTCAAATTCTTCTATGGCTAGTTTCAACTCTTTTGAATCTCGGCCATATTGATGCCCTGCACTATCAATAGTAGAAAAGTAACCAACAATTAATTGTGGCTTACTCTTATCTTGAATATTTAGCCATTCAAGCATTTTTTTAAAGCGTCGGCTGTTAGGTACTTTACCATCATAGTTTCTATAATATGTAGGTCTTATTCCTTGATAACTTTTATCTGATTCAGGCCAAAAATAAATAGCCGTAGGGATATTTTTTTGCTCTAAAATCGTCCATATAGGAGGATATTTTAACCATTGGTTAGGTTTTTTACTATTACCATAGGAGTACACATCATCTGTTTTTTTATCATAAAATTTGTTTAAAACAATGCCATGTTCAAATGGAACTTTACCAGTTACTAAAGTTAAATGATTAGCAAATGTTTTTGTTGGAAATGAAGGGATTAAACCACTAGTTACAATACCTTTATCTGCTAATGCAAGCATGTTTTTGGGTTTGAATTCTTCTAAATAATGAGCAGCAAAACCGTCGATTGATATTAATACTGTTGTTGTTTGTGCCTGAAGTTGACAAGCGAACAAACAAAACAAAAACGTAATAACTTTCATTTAACTTCCTACAACATAGAGATGAAAACCATCGTAACCACATTTATTATTAGGCTACGATGGATAATACATTATTTGAAAAGGTCTAGAATATTTGCAAGATCGCCCTTACCTTGTGAAATTTCTTCATGAGTTAATCCTGAAATTTCATGAGGAAATACAAGCCACTCATCAGATTCATGCACATAATAATCTGGGGTAATATCTACCTTTTTGTTTTGTGGTTTATACCACGGACAGGCAATTCTAACATCTGTAGGCATATTATTTCGTGACAGTTCTTTTAATCTTTTAATTAATGCATCAATACTTCTTCCTGAATCAAATACGTCATCAACAATTAATAAGCTATCATCAGCATTTGCGTTCTCAATAATATAATGAAGACCGTGAACTTTGATTTCTTTACTTTGTTTGTTAATGCCATAATAAGAAGACGTTCTTACAGCAATGTGATCTGTTTCTACTTTTTTAAAGTCAAAATATTCTTGTACAGCAATACCAATTGGAGCACCACCACGCCAAATCCCAATGATATAGTCAGGGCGAAAACCGCTTTCATACACTTTAGCCGCAACACGAAAAGAATCTTCTAACAATTCTTGTGCCGTAATATATTTTTTTTGCATAGTCATTCTATGTCCGAAATTAAAAAAGATTCTGCAATTATACCCTTATTTTTTAATTTAGACATTACCGTCAATCTATCTATTGAGAAACTTATCAATATAAACAAGCTGTTTGTAGATATTTTGAACATTTTTAACAAATAAGGTCTTATTGGCATTCTCATAATTATCCTTTACGGTATGATAATTTCTATGGGTGCCAACGCCAAAATAGATAAAGGGGATCTGATATTTATAAAAGGCACCGTGATCACTTGCCTTGATCCAACTGATCCGCTTGTTAATATTTTTACCTTTAGTTCTATTGAAATTAGACAATATACTTGGTGTAAAGGCATGTTGAAGCCGTTTTAATCCGTTAATATATTCAGGATCCATAACTTTGGTAAGAAGCCTGTCCATCGTAAAGAGTCTACTCTGCTGATAACTGCCTGCCAGCATATCTAAGTTTATATTAAGAAGAATATTCTCCCTTAAACCACCCAAATCTTTTAAAAATGCTTTAGCCCCAACTAAGTTAAGTTCTTCAGCATCTGTGAACAACATAATGACATTATGCTTTAGAGGTTGTTTAACCAGGTTTTTAGCGAAACTTAATAACGCAACGGTACCAGAAGCATTATCGTCAGCACCATTAAAAGTGCCTTGGTAGCTACTTTGACCTAAATGATCATAATGAGCGGAAAGTACTATTACCTTATTGGTATTTTCAGAACCAGGAATATAAGCAATAATATTATGCCCTTTTACTCCTTTACGACTAATTTCAAATGTATGGTCGTATTTACCTTGAAATGCCGGTACATCAAGTATTTTTAATTGACTGATTAAGAACTGTTGTGACAATAAACTCCCTTCTGTACCTGTTTTCCTTCCCATAAATTGTTCCGAAGAAAGTACTTTTAGGTCGTTCAATAAATATTGATCGTCGAAATTCGTTTCTACAACTGGGACTTGTTCATTTATCTGCGTAGATGAACAACTACAAAGCAGATAACAAATCATTAAATAACAACTAGTCTTCAATGTGCGTTTCGGCTCTTAAAAAGTCCAATTTAGCTACATATTGCTTTTCAGTTGTTCTTGTTTTATTGAGTTTAATGGCTTTAGTTAACGCATCTTCCGCTTTGTCGCGTTCACCTAATTGATGATAGACTCTAGCTAAGCCATAATAAAATTCATGTACTCTTCTGTTGAGACGAATAGCATATTTAAAGTGTGTTTTCGCTTTTTCTAAATCCCCTTTATACAAAGCTTCATCTGCCATTAGTGCCTGATAAAATGGGTTTTTGACTCTTTCATTATGTATTTTATCTCTAATGCTTTTAGACTCATCAAAGAAACCTTTTTTCTCTTTTAAAATGGCATAGTTTTCTAACGTAGTTAAGTTGTCAGGTGACAATGTTAATGCATACTTATAGGCACTTTCAGATAAATCATAACGATTGTTAAGACGATACAAAATCCCTAAATTACTCCACGCTGAAGCATAAGAAGGATCTGTTAATGTGGCTTGTTTAAAATATGCATATGCTTTGGTATAAAGACCTTCCGTAATAGCATGAGCACCTTTATTAACATAAAACATCGCTAATACTGTTTGTTTACTGATTCTTTTTTTAGGAAATGTTTTTTTAGCGATAAAAGGGTCAAAATCTATAACTAAAGAGAAATTCCAAACCGAGATAGTATTCACTAATGCGGACACGTGAACTGACAAATTAACATGACCGGTAATTAAATTGTATTTGCCATTTCTTATCCAAAATTCAGGCACATCAACGTCTTGGAAAACAATATTTAATCCAGCCTCCTTAGCTAATACATACGCCATAATCGTTAATGATAAACAATTTGCTGTTTTTGAATGATAAGTATCAATAGCTGTAAGGTTGGCATCACTTTCGTAGGATAAATATTCATCATCCTTAGAAAATAAATGATAAAGTAATTTTCTCGCTCGGTATTTGGGATCACTAACTGGTAGTAATTTTGTGGCTACCATTTCTTTCATTTCGTCATCAATGGCAAATACGTCTTCTTCACTTTCAACCGCAATTGTGGAGTAGTCAGTAAACAAGTCATCCGCATACAGGTGTTCTGCTACCATTAACGGTTTCGCTTGCTCTGTTTGCGATACCCTTGAAGAACATGCGGATAACAGTAATATTATAAGTATTAATTGACTGTATAAGTTAAATTTTCTCATGTTATTAGCTATCTCAACTTATGCTTATATATTTTAAGCTTATACTAAAGTCGTCTTATTAGCATAATAACAAACTTAATTAACGTTTATTTTCTAGCAACTAAATGTACTGTACTGGTCGATCGTTCTAAAAAGGCCCCTTCACAATAAGCAAAATAATATAACCATAAACGTTTAAATTCATCATCGTAACCAAACTTAATTAACTCAGGCCAAGCGTAGATGAAGTTTTGACGCCAATCGGATAAAGTTTTCGCGTAATCTAGACCAATATCATCTAAGGTTTCAACCACCAATTGACTATGCTTGGTGATATGATCACAAAGTACATTTACAGAAGGTAAAAAACCACCTGGGAATATATAGCGTTGAATAAAATCTACATTGTTTTTGTAATAGTCGAATCGCTGGTCAGCAATGGTAATCGATTGAATAAGCAATTTACCGCCCTTTCTTAAACGATCATTACATTGTTTAAAAAAGCTAGGTAGAAATTCATAGCCTACAGCTTCAATCATTTCAATTGATACCACTTTATCAAAAGTACCGGTTAAATCACGGTAGTCTTTTTTAAGTAAAGTAATTTGCTCTGTTAAACCATGTTTTTTGATACGTGCTTGAGCATAATCAAATTGCTCATCAGAAATCGTTGTTGTGGTGACTTTACACCCGTAATGCTCTGCTGCATAAATAGCTAATCCCCCCCAGCCGGTTCCAATTTCTAATAAATGGTCATTTTCATTCAATGATAAACGCTGGCAAATGGTTTCTAACTTGTGTTGTTGAGCTTCTGTTAATGTAGCTGATTCATGGGGGTAAATTGCTGATGAATACATCATTTCTGGATCTAAAAAACGCGTGTATAATTCATTCCCTAAGTCGTAATGAGCTAAAATATTACGTTTTGATCCCGATTGTGTATTTCTATTTTGCCAATGGCTAACCATGTTTTTAATCTTATTCAACCATGATTTATTCGCTTCTAGCGAATCTGTTTGTTGTTGAGCTTTAGCAAAAATTCTAATTACATTGGTTAGATTGGGACTACTCCACTTACCTGCAATAAATGCTTCTGCTACACCAATACTGCCACCTTTGACAAAGTCTTGATATACACTGATATCATGAATTTGAATTTTACCTTTGACTGAATCATTAAATGTCTGTTTAGGAAAAATTGCATGATGGGAACCTTCCACAACTTCTAAAGTACCGTAGGTTAGTCTCTCAAATACTGAGTGCACCAATGAACGATAGCGTTTATCGATCCATTTAGCTGAGGATAATCCGCTTACACCTTCAATTTGTTCCATTGGTAACTCCTGAGATTTAAATATTGTTAGTTAACTTTTACTTTGGTATCCGATAAAAGGAATACGTTTAATCAATAATCTTAACGCTTGCCAATAAATACCAACAACAACCTTGATAGTCATTACCGGTAATTGACACCAAATACGCCATAAATTTCTGTTAGTCAGCGCTTTTTTATCCATCGATAATGTTGCATCAAATATTTTTTCAATATCACCATTATTTTGGTTAATTTTTTTATTTTCTATTTTTACTAATAACTTATTGCCCGAAGATGACGGTGGTTTAATGTGCCAGTGATACGTCATATCAAGATCCATAAAAGGTGAAACTTGAAAGGTTTTTTTTGTCATTAAATCACCGGAGTTATTAAGTAAATCCACTAAATAGTAATGTCTTTCATTCCATGGCGTATTACTCACTTCGGCTAACATCTGAGTACAATTATCATTTTGGTCATAACAAAAATAAAAATTGGCTGGGCTAAAGTAAATCCCAAAACACCTAACCTGAACCAACATAATAATTTTGCTGACATCAGTATGGCCATTTAGCGTATGTACTTTATTCCTAATACGGGTAGGCAAACCATAAGGTTCATTTTTTAAATAATCTTTTTCAACAAAACGTAGAGGATGAAACCAAGAGAGTCCAAGTACCCCTTTATTTATATTACCCTGTTCAATTTCAGAAACATCAAAGGCGAGCATATATAAACGTAAATCAAAGCTGTGCTTTTTCGGCGAAAAGCGACGATGATTAATGTTACCTAAATATATGCTACTGTTTGTAAATGATTTAGACATTTTAAACGGGCTTATACTGGTCAAGAAAACAATCAAAGCGTTGTGCTACTTCTACAGCACTTCTAATGCCATCTTCATGAAACCCACTATGCCAATAAGCACCAGCAAAATGGGTGTTACGCTTGCCACAGATAATTTCTCGTTGTTTTTGGGCATTGATTGAGCCCGAAGTAAACACTGGGTGATGATAGGTAAATTCTTTGAGTATTTTCTGGGGATCTATCGCTTCTTTCTGATTCAAAGTGACACAAAAGGTATGTTTACTGTTTAACCCTTGTAAAATATTCATGTTGTAGGTGACACTCGCGGCTTTTGATCTGTCACTACTTAGTTGATAATTCCAGCTTGCCCAAGCTTTATTTCTCTTAGGTAAGAGTTTGGTATCCGTATGTAAAACGACAGAGTTTTCACTGTATGGCATAGCGGATAAAATAGTTGTTTCATCATCAGACGCATCCTTTAGTAGGGCTAAAGCTTGATCTGAATGACATGCGATAACCACTTCATCAAAGGTTTCACTCGGGGCTTCATTAAAATGAATCTGTACCTTTCCATTTTCTCTGGTTAGCCCACTAATATTGCTATTGAGTTGTATGGCGTCTTTAAATGGTCGACACAAGGGAGATAAATAACTACGTGAACCCTGAGGGATAACATACCATTGCGGGCGATCAGCAATATTTAATAAACCATGGTGATGAAAAAATTGCACAAAAAACTTAAACTCAAATGCTTCCATTTGGACTAACGAGCTTGACCATATTGCAGCCCCCATAGGTAAAATATAATGTTCAGCAAAAAATGGGCTAAAGCCTTGCTTATTCAGAAAGTCACCTAAGGTCATGCCGCTTTGAAAGTTCTGCTGTTCAAATATTGTTTTACAAAGCTTGTTAAATCTTAATATCTCTTTGACTAATGTCCAAAACTTTGGTCTAAAAAGATTACGCCGCTGAGCAAATAATGTATTGAGGTTATGACCATTATACTCTAAGCCTGTTTGACAATTATGCACGGAAAAGCTCATTTCAGTGGCTTGTTTACCTATTCCGATTTCAGCGAGCAAAGCTAAAAAGTTAGGATAGGTTTTATCATTGAAAACGATAAAACCGGTATCTATTGCATGTTTTTCACCCTCTTTTTCAATATCAACAGTTGCCGTATGTCCACCTACCTGCGAATTTTTTTCAAATACAGTCACTTGATGTTTTTTTGATAACAAATAAGCTGCGGATAAACCAGAAATCCCCGACCCAATAATTGCAATATGTTTCATATAGTAGGTTTCCTAGTGATAATAGCTTGCCAAATTGATGAAGGAAGTAAGGCGAATAATTTTAATAATAAAGTTAATCGTTTGGGGAAATGTAAATACTTTTTACGTGCTTCTATTCCATCAATCATTCTGCTGGCTGCCTCGTCACTGGTAATTAAAAATGGCATTTCAAACGTATTCTTATCCGTTAATGGTGTTTGAACAAACCCTGGGTGAACTAAAGTAACGGCTATATTTTCTTTCATTAAATCTAAACGCAAACTATTAGCTAAATAATCAACACCCGCTTTAGATGCACCGTATGCTTCACTTTTAGGGAAAGGTAATATAGTGGCGCTTGAACTAACAAAAACAACTTGTCCACCATGTTTAACTTTAGGTAGTAAATACTTTAACAGCCAAGATAAAGAGATAAGATTAGTGGTAATAACATCACTAAAGAGTTCGGCATCAAAGCTAGTTGCATTGTCGATGTAACGACAATTACCTGCATTTAGAATTAAAATATCAATCGGACCTACATCTTTTGTTTTCTCCATTACCTCTTCAGGTAAAGTGACATCAAACTGACATGTTTTATATGCTCGATCACCCATTTCAGTTAACTTAGTTGTATTTCTACCACAAGCGATGACCTTATGACCTTGCTTGGCATACTGCTCAAATAAGGCATAGCCAATACCTGATGTAGCACCGGTAATACATATAGTTTTACTTGGCATTAGTGACTCGCTCTTTTTTTAAGCCACTGGATTACTGAACCAATTGCAGGTATTTGTTCATAGAGCATAGCGCCTAAATCTAGATAGTCTCTGTGATAAATAACTTTGTCATCGATACCTTTGATATGAGAATTCCCCTGCACACTCACAGTTTTCCCTTTATTTAACTTAGGGTGGATATAAGACATTTTCCAATAAATAGCCGCTTGATCATTTTCTAAAATAATCTCTTCAATCACAAAATCACAGGCTATCAAGTTGTCATATAAATTTTTAAAATAATGATGTAACTCATCTAAACCTTTTACCTTATGGATAGGATCGATAAAAATAACATCAGGATGATAAAGTTTCGCGAGCAAATCTAAGTTGTTAGTTGAAAGTTTATGATAAACATTCAAAAAATTTTCAAGCCATAATGGCGATTCAGAGGTTAAAAGTGAATTTACATTATTGTTTTGCATTTTTAATCCCATGATGAGTAGACGTTATTTATAAAAAGCTAATGCTTTTATTCGTGCTTCTTTATGCTCAACAATTGCTGGCCAATAAAGCTTCAATTTATTTTTTTCAATAAATTGATGAGGAAAATGTATCTCTTTACCGGTAATAGATTTTAACTCTGGTAGGTATTTACGAATGAACTTGCCATCTGGATCAAATCGTTCACTTTGTCTAATTGGATTAAATATTCTAAAGTAAGGTTGAGCATCACATCCTGTGCTTGCAGCCCATTGCCAGCCACCATTATTAGACGCTAAATCACCATCAATAAGATGTTGCATAAAATACTTTTCACCTAAACGCCAATCAATCAGTAAATGTTTGGTTAAGAAACTCGCAACAACCATTCTTAAGCGATTATGCATCCAGCCTGTTTGATTTAGTTGTCGCATGGCGGCATCTACTAATGGGTAGCCTGTTCGCCCTTCACACCAAGCTTTGAAAAGTATTTCATTGTTATGCCATTGAGTTGCTTGATATTTTTCTTTAAAACAGTAATGTTTAGATAATTTAGGTTCATGAAACATTAAATGACGATAAAATTCACGCCAAATAATCTCATTCAACCACGTAAATTCTTTGCTATCACTAGCAACTAACAAGTCAGGATAACGATTAAGTAAAGCAAAAAGAACATAACGAGGACTAATTACACCATTGGCAAGATAAGGAGAGATGCCTGATGTCCCTTTCACTGAAGGAATATCTCTATTATCCGCATAGACTTTTAATTTATCGCGAAAAAAATAAGGTAAGGTTTTTGCTTCATATTCAGCGGCTAATGGCCATGCACTCGATAAACTCTTAGACTCTTCTTCCCTATCGTCATCATCAAGCTTTTGATAATCAAGTTTACCTAAGTATTCAAAACCATGGTGACGAACATAATTTAACCATGCTTTTTTAAAGGGCGTGTATACTTTAAACATGAGTCCTGCTTGATTAAGTAATTTACCCTTTGGCACAATTACGTCTGCCTCAAATAAAGTTAGAGGTATGCCCTGTTCCAGGCATAAGCGATCCCGTTGTTGTTCATTAAATTCAAGTTCACTGTTGGCGATAACGTGATCAATATTATGCGTTTGACAGTAAGATTTTAAATAAACTATTTCTTCAGTAAAGTCTTCTACTGTGACTATTTCCAACTCGATATTTAACAATAACAACTCTTTCACTAACGCATTAGCATGACGTTTAATAAAATCAATTTTAATCGCCGACCAATGGTGCAATTGCCATTGTTTTTCAGTAATAAAAAACAAGGCTTTACCTGGTGATGAAGTGTTACTGTTTTTAAGAAAATAATGTAAAGCGGGGTTATCATGAATTCTTAGATCGTTACGAAACCAAAGTATCAAAAGTTATCCTTAAGTTGCTAAAAGCATAATAATTATCAGCGTGTTTATAGGGTGGTATAAATGAATAATAATGCTAGCAGCTAGTATGCATACCTAAGCTTTAACTGTTCAGGATAAGGAGATAAATAAGCCTGCTTAGTTAAATAATCTTTCGGGTACTGTAATAAGTAATGCTTGATTAAGGTTAATGGTGCTATTAATGGCACTAATCCTTCACGATAAGCATCAATTTGTTCACATAACTCTTGTCGTTCATTCGGTTGTAAATGTTTAGAAAAATACCCTTGGATATGTGCAAGAGTGTTGGCATGTTTTTTCCGGGTAGCCATTACTTTTAGTGCGGTCATTAATCCCAAAATATACTGGTTTGCCATTTGCTCAAGTGGTAAATCGTTATTGGCTAATAATTGCCCCAACTTTTTATAGGCAATTAAGTCATGGCTCATTACCGTATATTTATACTGACTATGGAAAGTCGTCAATTTATGTTTTGTTATCCCTGAAGCTTGTAAGTTTTGCCAGTGTTTATATGCATAGATACGAGCAACAAAGTTTTCACGAATAAGGGCATCATTTAAACGGCCATTTTCTTCACAAGGCAATAATGGATTAGCTTCCATAATCTCTTTAGTAAAAGCTCCAATACCAGTAGAAGGTAGCGCATTACCTTCAGGACTATAAACTTTCACCCTTTCCATACCACAACTTGGACTTTTAGCACAAAAGACATAACCGCTTAATTCATTTGTCAATTTAGCTATTTTTTTGCCATAAGCTATCAAAGCATCGGTAACATCACCACTGCCATCAGGGCGAGAAACAGCAATCACATCATTATGTTTAATTTGACGGATAGTCGGTCTTGGGATTGGTAAACCAATAGCCACTTCAGGACAATATGACTTGTATGTCACATGTTGTCCGAGTTCTTTGATACAAAATACAGAAGGCTTATTACTTGCATCAAAACGTACTTTTTCACCTATTAAACAGGCACTGATACCAATAAGTAAGTCTTTTTTTTCAACTGAGTGAATCATCTAATTTCCTTAATCATTACTACCTATTAGTAAATAAACGAACCGATAGGATTGAGTAATTTATTAATTCCTTGGGTAAAATGTAAAGCATCATTAGCCACCGTATAACATAAGCATCCACCTTCCGAAACAGGGTGATGTTGGTGTGTTCCGTCAAGCATAATAAAGTCTCCTTTTACATATTCTCCACTTTCGTCATGAAATGAACCATCAAGTAAAAGCGTTAATTCAAAGCCTTTATGTGTATGCTCAGGAACACCACCACCTGGTTCAATATGTAATAAGGTTGTATGTATCTTCCCTTCATTAAGCTGCAAACGGGCGCGAGCAAGCTTACCTATCTGAGCCGTTTTACCCATTTCAATATTTCTGAGTGCGTTAGGTAAAGTATAGTGGGTATTTCTAAATACTACGGTTTTTTCAATGGGTAATTTTACATTATCCGTTTTGTCCGTTGCGGTTATATTATTGATCATGTTTTCAAAGGCATTGAGATCTTCATCTGGTGATGATGCATCATCAACAATAAACCGATCTAAAAACACTTCTTCAAAACTATTTTCTGCTACTTGTTCAGTTAATTGTGAAATAGTTTGTTGGCACTTAGGGCACATATCGGCATGAATAGCGACACCTGCAGATAATGACGCGGGTAAATCACCATTTACAAATGATTGAATTAACTCAAATTTAGGGTGATGTTTAATCATTACTTTCTCCTAATCTTACTTTGAGTTTCGCTAATGCTAAACGCAAACGAGATTTAATCGTACCTAAGGGTAAATTAAGATGTGTGGCAAGCTGTTCTTGCGACATTTCCATGAAATAAAACCCTTTGACGATTTGTTGTTGTGCTTCTGGTAATGTTTCAATAACAGCTAGCAATTGTTTGTTTTCTAAATGATCATCAAAACTTTCATCATCGCTGACCATATTCTCAGCCAATGGCCAAATATCATCACTTAAATTATCCTCTTTATTACCTTTAATCTTACGTAATAAATCGAAAGTAACATTTCTCATCACCGTATATACCCAGGTAGTAGCTGCGCCTTTCTGGGCATCGAAAAGATGTGCTTTTCGCCAAACATTGGTCATAGTTTCTTGGACAACCTCACAAGCCTGTGCTTCATTAGGAAATCGACCACGGGCAATACGCTGAATTTTAGGTGCAAAGAACTGAAACAATTGAGTAAATGCTTCTTTATCGCGAGTATTAGCTACATCATCAAGCCACTGACATAACTGAGGATGATTTATTTTATCTGTCATGTGAGTAGATTTAGCATTTGTCACATTGCTTAGCAAGTTTGTTTGCATCACTAACATCATAAGGTTGTTGAATTTATATCTAGTTATACGTAGATAAAACTATTGAGATCACTTTTAATTTGTTTATTTTGAAATAATAGATTGGACAAAAAACTTAGCTTCTTCAAAATTTTGTGAAAAAATAAATTCATTTTTGATTTCACCACTAATTGGTAGAAGTTCTAACCAACGAGCCATCACCCACTGGGGATTACTTGTTAATTTTTTCTGATAAAGTTCGTTCAATAGCGGGTTATTAATGAAAAGTGTTTCTAATGACTGAGATAAATATGTCTCCGGTGCGCCTTTGTTATTTTGCGACCAATGACTGATTTGTTCAACATCACCAAAATGTAACTTATCTTCATCGACAGAAAGTGCTAATACTTTTACTAACGACTTACATTTTACATCAATTTCTAACAACCCTCCTTTAGACTGATCAAAATTAATGATATCTACCCAACTGCCCCACACGTTTTCATTTTGATTTTCTTCAAAGTTACGCGAAACAATAACGAACCCTTGTTCTTTCGTGGCAATTTTTACCATTTTGACATAGCGAGGTTCAAAAATTCTTAACCGTGTGATCCCTTCAGGTAGTAAATAAACAGGTAAAGGAAAAATGGGTATATCTTTTTCAATTTTCATTATAGTTTTCACATTATAGTTAAAATTAAATCTTCAGCTAAAAAGCTCAAGAAAAATAGATAATCAACTAACTGTTCATTCACTCGATAGTTAGGTTGAACACTTTATTACTTTAATGATTACGTTTTGCTTCGAGGTTAGGATCAGTTTCATATCATAAAATACAAAAAAGATGATCTGGACTAGTGATTATTTCGTATAAAGTTAAATAATCATTTGAGGACTTAACATGAAAAAATACCTGATCACTGGTGGAACGGGTCTTATAGGCTTAGCTCTAATTAAACAGCTTGAACAAGAGACGGCATTCATTACTGTGCTTACTCGAGATATTGAGAAAGCGAATAAAATGGTTTTAACATTAGGATTAGATCCCGATATAACTTTTATCGATGAGTTAACTCTCGAGCATATAGAAAACCAAGACACCGTAATAAACTTGGCTGGTGAGCCTATTGCTGAAAAACGTTGGACTAAAAAGCGTAAAGTCCTTATATGTCAAAGTCGCTGGCAGTTAACAGAACAATTGGTCGATTTAATACAACAAGCTAAAAACCCACCTTCCCTGTTTATTTCTGGAAGCGCTATTGGCATCTACGGCAGACAAACTGATATAACCATAGATGAAACCTTTGTAGATTTTCATCATGAGTTTACCCATTTAGTCTGTGATAAATGGGAAGGTATCGCGAATCAGGCAAAATCTCAAAAAACACGTATTGCACTGCTACGAACAGGGATTGTTTTAGCCCATAACGGTGGCGCATTAAATAAAATGTTACTGCCATTCAAATTAGGATTAGGTGGTAAAACAGCAACTGGTGAACAATATATGTCGTGGATACATATAGAAGACGCGGTATCAGGCATCCTATTTATCGACAAAAACCATCAGCTAAGTGGACCTATAAACCTGACTGCAACGCCAGTAACCAATAAAGAGTTTACTGAAACTCTTGCTAAAACGCTTAGACGGACAAACGTTATGACACTTCCAGCTACATTATTAAAAATAATATTAGGGGAAATGTCAGACTTACTAGTATATGGACAAAATGTTGTACCAAGTAAACTTATTGAAAATGGGTTTAAATTTAAATACCCAAGCGTTTCATTAGCATTAGCTAATTTACTCACTGAGGAATAATGAGCACTTAATGGCTTAATGAACAAGTATTGGTAGGTAATTGCTTATCAAAAAAAAGAGTAATATCAGCCACTTTAAAGCCGAGTTTTGACATACTTGTTTTATTAACGACACGATGCTCATCAATTTGATACATCCAGTCATCCATGGACACTTGGTAAGTTTTATCATCTAATGATAACATTAATTGATAAGTAAATTGAAAAGCAAACCCTTGATGTTTACCTATAGCAATACCAACAACATCTTCGGCATGACCGGTATAACTTCCGTCACCTTGTTTGGTCATTTGCCAATTACGATACGTAATTTCACCATCATTGAAATAAAAGGTTTCAGCTAACGTACCTTTATCATCTTTCCATGTCCCTATTATTTCAACACAGAAACGCCTTTGTACTTTATTGGTGTAATCTTGAATAATTCCCCAGGCGATCACATTACCATTAAAATATTGCTGAATATCATAGGGTTTATCTGTTTTTTGATAATCTTCTAGCTCAGTTGAACAACCGAATAAAAACAGGGTAATCACCAATACTAAACCTTCATACAATTTACTCATTAACTTCTCCTCCTAATAAATCAAGTCTAATAGAAGGTTCACTGGTATTTTCAGACAACCAAATATCAAGAAACAATTGGCCAAATTCAATATTGTTTATAGCACCTAAGTAGCTTCCATTATGATAAAAATGACTTTGCCCCTTATCAATTAACAAGGTTAATTTATCGTCTTTTTCAATATCTGGCCATAAGTCAGCTAATTGCTTAATATAATTTTGGTAGTCGTTTGGATTTATACCTAAATGTTGCCACTCTTGTATTGTTCTTTTGATCAGATCTTTATTTGAAATCTTTGCTAAATAATGGATTTCATATATCAGCTTATCGTCAAAGGCAATTATGGGGTATTTACCCGAGGTGGTTAATAATTGGCTGTGATATAAATCCCAAAACATAATGGAAAAAGTGGCATGCCCAACTGGTTTAAACTTATCTTTGCTCATCACCCCTATAAGGGACTGTTCGATATCTACTTTATCTATATCTTCAGCAAACAGAGATACAGGTATTATGGTCAGCATTGATAGTAAGAGTAATCTATACATGATGTTTATCTTTTTTATAAATTATTGATTGTAGGTAAAAAAACAACACAAATAAGTTTGCCCAAATAATACCTAAGACAATATAAGTAACAAAAAGCGATTGATTGAAGTCAATCACCTTTAATTTATAACCGGCAAGGTAACTTAAAGGTGCAACTATTCCCCCTACGAGAAATTGAAAACGTCTAGAAGATGCTAAAACTTTGAGACTATGGCTAATAGTCGCAGCAAAAGATGCCCACAACACCATTAGCCAAAAAGGGATATGACTACCGCTAAAACTAAACACATTAAATAGCTGCAACAATGAATCGACTACAATACCGATAAAGGTAATGCACAAGATCAATAAGGTTTCATCCGAAACATCTGAGAGGTAATAAAGATGAATACAAAGTAGTAGTAGTGCAATAGGAATAAAACTATTTCCTAATAACACTAAACCAAACCATGAGATATAAAATCCAATAATATTTAGCAGCATAATATATAAAAGTGTTTTGTTTGTTTTATATACGGGGCAAAGTTGAAATAGGATTACTCCTACGGTTATTAATTAAAAAGCATAGCTATTCTTAAATGGTCTGAGTTTTCAATCTAATGATTTATAACAATAAAATCACTAATGTTATAAATGAGTGCGTTTGTTAAATTAGATGACTCTCTTAGGATTTGATTTAATTCAATAATTTTTGTCTAAATAGTACTAACTTTGCTAAAGTTAATACTAGCTATGGTCGATACATAAATACATATAATGCAAAGGTAAACATTAGTGATAAAAAATCGCTTACTTAATTTTAGTCTACTTATCACTTTGGTAACCCTGTTCTTAATTGCCTTTAGTCTATTTTCCCACAATCAAAAAATCATAAATAAACTTCAGAAACCGACTATCGCAGGTTTCAAGAAGGAAATAAGTTATATTGTTGATCATAATAATAGTTACTCAATTGATTGGGCTTTACAAAACATTAGTGCATTCAAACATCAGGCTAATAATCAAATTCCATTTACTTTAAGTAACGATAGTTATTGGATTAAATTAACTGTAAGTAATATCAGTAATCAAAAGAAGAAAATAACCCTTTTCACAGATAACTTCATTTTAAACAAATTTATCGTTTACCAAGTTAATGACAATCCAGAACTAAATCCGCAAAAAATATATCAATTAAGTAAATCTACCTTTTTATTAAGTTTATACCCTTCGGTTGCATTAACATTAAAACCGAATCAGCAAACGACGTATTTACTTAACGTCAAAAGCGATGCTGCACCTAATATCCCTATCCTATTGGCTGATGATGATTCTTTCGGATCCCTATCAATTTTAACTGTCGTGATTTCAACGGTTTTTGTCGCCGTTGTATTGTTAATGTCTTTATATAACTTAGTGATTTATTTCGCGGTAAAAGACAAAGTGTATTTGTTTTATATTGGTTATCTTATTTCAACATTAATTGTTTTAGCCAGTATTAACGGATTTGGACGATATATTTTTCCGTATGATATTCTCCTTTGGCTTAATACAACCACATTAGTATTTCATTATTGTGTGATATTGTTTTTAATGTTCTTTACCTTATATTTTTTACAATATAACGATAGGCAACATTGGCTCTTTACTGCATCAATAGCACTTTGTGGCTTAACTGTTGTTATCGGTTTGATTTCACTCTTTTTTGACCATGTGGTACAAGCAAAAATCTTCTTTTCTATACAACCTCTCTTTTACGTGTTTTGTTTAATGTTAGTGATTAAACGGCTACGTGGTGATTTTTACTGGGCACGTTATTATATTTTATCTTGGATTCCCTTGTTGATAGGCGCCGTTGTTCAGCCCTTGTCGTTACTTAACATTATTCCTAATAGTTTTAATACCCGAAATGCCTTTCTATTTGGCGTGATATTTGAGCTTATTTTAATGGCTTTTGCATTAGCCGAACGAATGCGTCGTAGTGAACAAGAACGCATTAAAACTATTCGCTATCACTCAGCAAATGGCTTACCAAGAAGATCAAACCTTGAAACGACTATCAGTGATCTTATTAGCAATGGTCATACAGATATATCTGTAGTTGTTGTTAAACCGGAACATATCGAACGAATAACCCTTTATATAAATGACAAACTGAATATAGAATTATTCCAGTATTTGTATAAAAAATTGTCATCTTTATATGTGCATAATGATGCCATAATGACGATTACTGACAATGATGAAAAAATCTGTATGTTAAACAACCATACGTTAGCTTTTATAATCGATCATCAAAAAAGTCAGCAACCTTTTGAGCATTTAATCAAGTCTACCCAAGAAATGATCGCTGATAATTACCGAATCAATAATCTACAGTTGCCACTTTCAGCAATTATTGGTATTGCACATTATCCCGAGCAAGGTAAATTTCCGCATCAGCTAATTAATAATGCTCAAATCACATTAAAAACTGCTGAAAACAAACCTGAAAAATGGTCATTTTTTCATAATGAATCCGCTCAAAAAGAAAGTAACTTAATGAAAATGGCTGTCGAGTTAAAACAGTCAATAGACAATAATGATCTTGAGCTTTATCACCAACCACAGATTGATTTAAAAACATTACGCGTATGTAGTAGCGAATGTTTATTACGCTGGAAAAATAATGGCGAATTTATTCCCCCAACGCTATTTATTCCCTTAGCTGAAGATATAGGTTTAATTCACAGTATTACCTTATGGGTGATTAAAACAGCATTAAAACAACAGAAATATCTCATGGATGAATATGGATATAATCATATGGTGTCAGTGAACATTAGCGGGAAAGATATAGTAAGAGAGCACTTTTTTATTGATGTCATCACTATCATAGAAGCCTCAGGTATTCCTGCGGATAAAATTATTTTTGAACTGACAGAATCAGCCTCTTTTTCTTCAGATAAACAGACAATAGCATTACTCGAAAAACTCAAAGATATTGGTATTACTATAAGTATTGATGATTTTGGTACAGGTTATTCAACTATGTCACAAATTAATACATTACCCTTTCAAGAACTCAAAGTAGATCGCCAATTTGTAGAAAACATAGGGGCAGATATAAAGCGTAAAGTTATTACTAAATCTACTGTAGAAATGGCTAAGGGTCTTGGTCTCGAAGTCGTTGCTGAAGGTATTAATAGTCAAGAAGATGAAGATCTACTTAGACAATTTGGTTGTGACATTGGTCAAGGTTACTTTTACGCAAAACCAATGGCATTTGATCAATATATTGATTGGCTAAACCGGTTGAATAATGGGCGAATTAGAGGCAGTTTGGAAGGTGAATTCATCCCTGCCCCCAAAGATGTTAACTAAATGATATTGATTTAAAATGAAGCAAAGCAAGTATTAAAAAGTGATGTTAACCTGCAACTGCACATACTTATATCACAATATAATTATGATATAAGTATGATATAAGTATGCTTGTTTAATGATTATAAAGATTAAGCTTGCTGTTCAGCTTCTTTGTAAGCGAGTGCTAAACTATCCTCTAAATTAGTAGAGAATTGAATTTTAAATGCCTCATTAACAATACCAGCACGGTTTAATTTAACAACCATACGCTCTTCAAGATTATTAATAATGAGATAGATATTATTCAGAGAAAGGCTTTCTTTAATAGACTCCATCGCAACTATAGCACTCATATCAAGCATATTTACCTCACTCATATCAAGAATAACGACTCTTACATCAGGTGTTACTCTTGAAATAATTTGTAAGGCTTTTTGTGCTGAGCCGAAAAATAATGGACCATTAATATCATAGATGGCGATACTACTAGGTAACTCACCGTAAGAGGGATAGTCTTTTTCAATTCGCGTGGTATTAGTTAAGGTAATACTTTTTCGTATAAACAATATTGCTGCTAAGCCCATGCCAACAGCCACTGCAATAGTCATATCAAATAATACAGTTAACAGAAAACATAACACCAGAACAATAATGTCATCTTGCGGGGCAATACGAATGGTGCGCACAAAATGTTTTACCTCACTCATATTCCAAGCAACAACTAATAACAAAGCTGCCATTGATGCCATAGGGATGTAAGCTAGCAAAGGCGTAAGCGCTAGTATTGACCCAAGAATGAATAAGCCGTGTACTACTGAAGCCAACGGCATAGTACTACCTGCTTTAATACTCGCTGCAGTTCGTGCAATGGCGGCTGTAGCAGGTATGCCACCGAAAAGTGGTACTAACATGTTACCAATACCCTGCCCAATAAGTTCATCATTAGAATTATGTTTTTTCCCTGTCATTCCATCAGCTACAGTCGCACATAACAAGGACTCCAATGAACCCAGTATGGCGATAGTGATAGCAGAAGGTAATAACAATTTAATTAAATCAAAACTTAAACCTATAGGGCTTCCATCAGGACCGGCTAAGTTCCATGGCCATTCAAAGTTAGGTAAAATAGCAGGAATGCCATTACCTATTACGCCATCAATTTCATAATGGAAACGACTACCGATAGTCACTACGGAAAAATCTTGGCTAAAATGAGTAAGTAACCAAGCGGCAACAGAACCTATCAATAGCGCGATTAAATGCCCGGGAATTTTGGAACGAAATCGAGGCCAAATAAGAAGTGTTGTTATCGTTAAACCGCCAATTAAGAATTCTTGCAAATTAATCGTTGGCAATGCATTGATTATTGATAGTAATTTCTCAAGATAATCTCCGTCTAATGATTCTATGCTAAGTCCAAAAAAATCTTTTAATTGGAATGTACCTATAACCACTCCTATTCCAGAAGTAAAACCAATTACCACAGGATAGGGAACCACTTCGATAAATTTACCTAACTTACACACCCCCATCAGGACTAATACAATACCGGCCATAAAACCACTAATTAGTAGTCCACCAATACCATACTGCTGAACTATAGGTATAAGTACGACAACAAAGGCCGCGGTAGGTCCTGATATGTTGACCTTAGACCCGCCACAAATGGCAATAACAATACCGGCTACTATCGCAGTATATAAACCATGTTGAGGGGGAACACCACTTGCGATGGCAAGTGCCATAGATAAAGGTAGCGCAATAACGCCAACAGTTAAACCGGCAAGGATATTCGTTTGAATATCTGAAAATGTAGATTTACTAGCTAAGGATTTCTTTAATGCTGAAAACAAGGTGCATTCCTTAATTGAACTCTAACGATTAACGAGTGCATATTATAAGAGTGCTAACGATTAAAGACCATACATAAAATAAGGGGATTCAAATAAAAACAGAATTATCTTAACGAATATTGATTTATTCGTGGTTTAGCAACATAGAATAAAAATATTGAACGGAAAGTGATCGTGTAAGAGCAAACTACCATGAAGAAAAATTGAGAATACCAAGCTACCCTAGATACACATGTGTAAGTTGGTATTCATTTATTAATTGATGTCGATGAAACTAATTGACTAACTACGTCTTGCTGTTACCGCTTTATCTAATTGGGCGAGCAACTTCTCAGTGTCTTGCCATCCGATACACGCATCAGTGACACTTTGTCCATAAGTTAACGGTTGCCCTTGAATAAGATCTTGGCGACCTTCAACTAAATGGCTTTCTACCATAACCCCTGAAATATTAGTATTGCCACCTGCAATTTGTTGGCACACATCATCACAAACAAGCATCTGATTTTCAAACTTTTTACTTGAATTTGCATGACTAAAATCTATCATGAGTTTAGTATTTAATTTAGATTTTTCTAACTGATCTGTAACAGCTTTTACACTATCAGCATCAAAGTTTGTACTTTTGCCACCACGTAAAATGATATGGCAATCTTTGTTACCTGTTGTTTGAACAATAGCTGAATGACCAAACTTTGTAACGGATAAAAAATGGTGTGGTGCACTGGCAGCGCCAATAGCATCAATCGCTACTTTGATCGTACCATCAGTACCATTTTTAAAGCCAACTGGACATGAAAGGCCTGAAGCTAACTCGCGGTGAACTTGGCTTTCAGTTGTACGTGCGCCAATAGCCCCCCAACACATAAAATCAGCAATGTATTGAGGTGTGATCATATCTAAAAACTCCCCCGCTGTAGGTAAACCTAGCGAGTTTAAATTAAGTAATAACTCACGACCAATACGTAAGCCATCATTTAATTGAAAACTATTATCCATATAAGGGTCATTGATAAGCCCTTTCCAACCGACAGTCGTGCGAGGTTTTTCAAAATAGACACGCATGACTATTTCAAGCGTATTTTTATATTTATCACGAAGTACTTTTAGTTTTTTACCGTAATCAAGCGCTGCAGCAGGATCGTGAATTGAACAAGGGCCGATGATAACTAATAAACGGTCATCTTTATCATTGAGAATATTACTAATAGACGTTCTACCTGAATAAACCGTTTTTGACGCAGCTTCTGTTGCCGGAAATCGCTCTAATAATGCAACTGGTGGTAATAATTCTTTAATTTTTTCAATACGAACGTCGTCAGTTTGGTAGAACATAATAGTTTCTCTTTATACTTCTTGAATAGAAATGATTTTAAATTAGTTTACGTCTAGACACCTAGATGAATAATCCCGCTACTAATTTATCAGTGTTAATACGCTAATACCAATATAAAATACGAAAAATTGCGTATAATTAACATTAGTAGCAAAGAGAAAGTACAAATATACAAAACATAAAAAATAGGACTAATAACAACAATGCCACTTAATCAATTACCGCTGATAGATTTACACCGACACTTAGATGGTAACATTAGACCCCGTTCAATTTGGGAACTAGCCAATGAAAATAAAATTGAACTTCCTGTTACACAATTTGAACAATTTATTCCCATTGTACAAATACAGCATAGTGAAGCTAATTTGATCGACTTTTTAAAAAAACTCGATTGGGGAGTTAATGTATTAGCTCATTTAGATAACTGTAAACGTATAGCATTTGAAAATGTAGAAGATGCCTATCATGCTGGCATTGATTATGCTGAATTAAGGTTTTCCCCGCTGTATATGGCCAAAGCACATAATTTACCAGTCAATGACGTTGTCGCTGCGGTAATTGATGGGATCAAACAAGGGACTAAACAATATGATATAAAAATTAACCTGATCGGAATACTGAGTCGAACCTTTGGTATAAATGACTGCCAATTAGAATTAGATGCCCTACTTCAGCATAAAGATCATTTAGTGGCGATAGATCTTGCCGGCGATGAATATAATTTTCCTGGTGATTTGTTTGTAGATCATTTTAAACAGGTAAACAAAGCTAATTTGCAAGTGACCATTCATGCAGGCGAAGCCGCAGGCAGCGAAAGCATTTGGCAAGCAATTAATGAACTAAAAGCCAATCGTATTGGTCATGGCGTTGCATGCCATACTGATCAAAAACTAATGGATTATATGGCAAGTAACCAAATAGCTATAGAGTCTTGCCTAACCTCTAATTTTCAAACGGGTACGATAGCCGATTTAGCTAATCACCCCATTCAAACTTTCTTAGCCAATGACATACTTGTTTGTTTAAATACTGACGACCCTGCAGTACAAAATACCGAATTAAAAGCTGAATTTGCTATTGCCGAAAATATTGTCAAACTCAATGAAAAACAAATTCAACAATTGCAATTAAATGCATTAACAGCTAGTTTCTTATCGGAAAGCGAGAAGCTTGCATTAAAAAACAAGTTTAATCGTTAGTTAAAATGACTCATTAAAGGAGAAACTATGTCGGAAATTTTACTCGCATTACTAGCAGGCACCCTTGTTGGTTTAATATTTTCACTTATTAAACTACCTCTGCCAGCACCACCTGTATTAGCAGGAATCGCAGGAATTGTTGGTATTTACCTAGGAGGCGCAGGTTATCACTGGATCATCGAACGCTTTTTCAGTTAAAATAGTAAAACAAACGTAAATTATCACTTCAGTAAAAAATCCTTGATAGCAGAACGAATGCTTTCCTCTCTGGCTAGAAACTTACTGAGACATAAAAATATAAGCAATTATAAGGTTATTTCTCATGGCAACACCCCATATCGAAGCAAAATCCAATGAATTCGCAAAAACAGTACTTATGCCTGGCGATCCGCTTAGAGCAAAGTTTATTGCTGAAAACTTTTTAGATGACGCTAAATGTATTACTCGTGTACGTAATATGTTTGGTTATACAGGTACGTATAAAGGTAAACCTGTCTCAGTTATGGGTTCAGGAATGGGTATCCCTTCAATTTCAATTTATGCGACAGAATTATACAAAGATTATGGTGTTGAAAACATTATTCGTATTGGTTCATGTGGCGCAGTACGTGATGACGTAAAAATCAGAGATGTTATTATTGGTATGGCCGCCAGTACAGATTCAAATGTCAACAGACAACGCTTTAATAACTGTGACTTTGCCGCATGTGCCGATTTCAGTTTATTAAAAAAAGTAGTGGATACAGCTGAACGTTTGAAAAAACCGGTTCACGTTGGCAATGTGTTTACAGCTGACTTATTTTATACACCTAAGCCTGAAATGTTTAAAACCATGGAACAACACGGTATTTTAGCGGTAGAAATGGAAGCAGCTGGCCTATATGGTGTTGCTGCAGAATTAGGTAAAAAAGCACTCGCTGTTTTTACAGTGAGCGATCATATAAAAACAGGTGAGCAAACCACTGCAGACGAAAGAGAAAATACCTTTAAAGACATGATGGAATTAACTTTAGAAAGTATTTTATAACGATTAAAAAAGCCGCAGTATTACTGCGGCTTTTAAATAACTTATCTAAGCTTAAATAACGTTAAGTTAGAATTCAAACTGCGCTTCAACTCCCCAATAACTTGGTTCATTAACAAAAGCCGCTAAATTTAAAAAGTCGATTCCACCATCTACAACAATTTCATCAGTAATATTACGACCAACAAGCGCTAAGGCAAAACCACCATCATTTTCATATTCAACTCTTACACCACCAATCCAGCGTGCTTCAGCAACATACTCAGTTGACTCATATAAAAAGATGTTTGAATCGCTACGATAGTTCCAATCGGTTTGAAACGTAATAACGCCAGTTTCAACTGGATATTCATAATTTAAGTAGATATTACCTAACCATTCAGGCGCTCTTGGTAACGGGTTACCATCAACGTACACAGTTGTCACATCACCAAATGGTCCAGGAACCGTATTGGCTATAGGATCTGACACAGTACAAATAGGCGTTGAAGAACAACGTTCAGTTTTTAATGTTTTGTCTTGAATTTCTGTTTTGTTATAACTTAAATTAACATTAATTCTGAAATTGTCTGTAATAATTGCTTCTAATGAGGTTTCAATACCGGCACCAAAAGTATTATCTGCATTTAAAAGTGAATTAGTATTCGCTTCGCCACCTGTTGCTGTTAATTGATGATCTTTAATATCGTAGGTATAAGCAGTAATATTCCAACGGGCATTACCGTCTAACAAATCACTTTTTAAGCCAACTTCATATGACGTAAGCGTTTCTGTATCGGCTTCACTTGGAAAACCAAAACGACCAATAGTTACCGGTCCTCTTGATGCATTACCTATACGTGCAAAACCGGTCCACTCATCATTAAAAATATAACGAGCTGATAAATCCCAGTTAACATAACTATCGTCTTTATCAATTTCAAAAAGAATATTGTTAGTACCACCTGTTCGGATATCAAGCTCTTTGTCATCTTGTGTATAACGAAGGCCTGCGGTAATAGCTAATTTTTTAGAGGTTTTATATTCAACTTGTCCGAAAATAGCGCTTGATGTGGTTAATTGATCAATTTGATAAAAATTGGTTGTGGCACCATTTACATCTAAATCTTTGTTATCAACGGTGTAGTCTTCTTTAAAGAAGTACAACCCACCTTGATAAAACATATTATCCATTTCACCTGATATACGTAACTCTTGAGTGAATTGATAGTGATCTGAAAGGCCGTCTCCTGAGGCAACGTTAAACCAAAGTTGCTTACCTAATTGATTAGGTATACCTGAATCATCAGTATTAGCTCCATCAATATCAGCATAGCTCCAACTATCAACCGTGTCGTAAGCAGTTACAGAAACAAAAGTTATATCATCAAAATCATGCTCGAATTTTAAACTACCACCGGCGTGTTCCATATTAAAACCACCAGGACTATCATGGTAAATAACAGATTCATCAAATCCAGGTCTTACCCCTTCAGATCCTAATTCCAGTGCATTACCATAAAAGATTTGTGGCATGTCGCCATCTTGATCAAAGCCATGAATCTTGAATAAAGCACGGGTACCGTTACTATTGTCGAATAAAAATTGAATTCGATAAGCTAGCTCACTATAACCACCTACTTCTTCATTTCTAACAGGATTATCAATCCAAGCATCACGTTCTTGATGTTTAATTGACACACGAGTTGCTACTGTGTCAGATAATTCAGCATTGATAGCCCCTTCAGCGAAAATCGTTCCGCGATTACCAAAACCAAAACGAGTATATCCTTCATTGTTAAATTCAGGAGCAACAGACTCTACTTTAACAATACCGGCAGGCGTATTACGGCCGAAAAGTGTCCCTTGTGGACCATTTAGCACTTCAACACGTTCTATATCAAATAATGGGATCCCTTTTAATACAGAGTTTTCAAGGGCTACATCGTCTAACACTAATGATACTGGTTGGTTCGCATTAACATCAAAATCAGTGTTGCCTAGACCACGAATATAAAAACGAGGCGATTGACGACCATTAGATGATTCAATTTGTAAGCTTGGAACCCGCCCTGCTAACGCTCTAATATTTTCACCCGCACCTAAATAATCTTTAATATTGCTACTTGAGATGGCAGTGACGGTAGCTGGCACTTCTTTAACGGTTTGGACGCGTTTTTGTGCAGTCACCGTTATCGTTTCCAAGCCTTTTTCTTCTTTATCTTTAGATTCATCAGCGTGAGCAAATGTTGTTATACCGCTTAATAATGCAGCTTGTACGCTAACAACGAGCAAACTTTTTCCAAACAATTTCATTAGTATTCTCCCGAGACTAATTATGTTAGTTAACTATTATTTTTATAAACCCATATGATTATAACTGAGTATTAACTGTTTAAGCATTTTTATTGAAATTCAAGGATGTTAGAAAACTTTGACCATAATCCATAGGTTCAAGAGAAAAGATATCGGCAATTGTTTGTCCTAAGTCAGCGAAGGTAGTTCTTTCACCAAGATCTACACTTGAAATACTGTGATGGTAAGCGAGAACAGGGACATATTCACGAGTATGATCGCTTCCAGGCCAAGTTGGATCACAACCATGGTCAGCTGTCATAAAAAGAATATCATCGTCTTTCATCGTTGCTAAAATTTCAGGCAAACGCTTATCAAAGCCTTCTAAGGCCTGCGCGTATCCCACTGGATTTCTGCGGTGTCCATAATCTTGATCAAAATTGACTAAGTTAGTAAATATAATACTGTTGTCTGGCGCAGATTTGATATGGGTAATCGTCGCATCAACTAAAGCCTCTATACCCGTGGCTTTTGTTTTTTCACTAATACCTTGATGGGCAAAAATATCAGCAATTTTGCCAATACTAACAACATGTCCACCTGCATTGAATAGTTTATCAAGTACTGTAGGCGCTGGTGGCAAGATTGAATAATCTCTACGATTACCTGTACGAACGAAATCACTACTGTTATTGCCAATAAAAGGTCGAGCGATGACACGACCAATATTATAATCTTCAAGTAACTCTCTGACAGTTTCACAATACTGATATAAATTATCTAATCCAAAATGCTCTTCGTGAGCAGCTACTTGAAAGACACTATCTGCAGAGGTATAGCAAATTGGAAGGCCTGTTTTTATATGTTCTTCACCTAAACTTGCAATAATTTCAGTACCTGAAGCATGACAATTACCTAAAATACCTTGATAGCCAGTCGCGTTATTAATTTTATTAATAAGATCATCGGGAAAACAATGTGTTTGAGACTTAAAGTAACCCCATTCAAATAAAACGGGCACACCCGTCATTTCCCAATGCCCGCTTGGTGTATCTTTCCCAGAGCTTATTTCCCGAGCATAGCCGTGTGCACCTTTGGTTGGTGTTTCATATTCAGTAGGAAAGGTTTCTTTCCCCGCAGAAACACAGGCTTTAACTAAACCGATACCGGAAAGATGAGGGAGTGATATTTTCTTATTGGTTTTCTCGAAGTATTTTTGAGCCAAATGAGCAAAAGTATTCGCGCCGACATCACCAAATTTTTCAGCGTCTGGACTTGCACCAATACCAAAACTATCGAGAACTAAAATAATTACTCTAGCCATTTATTTTACCTTATTTATGTAAATAATCATGACCAACTGGTCAAGTTGTGATAATTTAACAGTATTAATTTAAACAACAATAATTAATTCTGCTTTTTGTGCTTAATATTATAATCCTTTATCAAAATTATTGTTCTTAAATATATAACCAAGTAACATATATAAATCGTAATTCAATACGAATATCCATATATTATAGGTAGCATCTTTTGCCAAATAGCAAACCAACAATTATCGCAATAACAGGCGCTTCAGCGTCTGGTAAATCATTATTCGCACATACGATTTATGAAGAATTAATCCCAGAGATAGGTGAACAAGGTATTTCTATTATAAAAGAAGATGCCTATTACAGAAAACAGTCTCACTTAACAATGGAACAACGCGTTTTAACCAATTATGACCATCCTGATGCTTTTGAACACACTTTACTGACCGAACATCTTAAACAACTAGTCAAAAAACAAGCCATAAAATGTCCCGTCTATTGTTATAAAACACATACTCGAATCGACGAGTATATTGACATTCAACCAACTCCTATTGTGCTTGTGGAAGGTATTCTCCTATTTTCTAACCCTGAACTCAGAGAACAGTTTGATATCAAAGTTTACATGGATACCCCTTTAGATATTTGTTTGATCAGACGAATACAAAGAGACACTGTTGAACGCGAAAGAACCATTGAGTCAATTACCCAACAATATTTAACCATGGTTCGTCCTATGTATTACCAACATATTGAACCTGCTAAATCATTTGCCGATGTTGTTATCACTAAAGGTGGAAAAAATAGAATGGCAATTGAATTATTAAAAGCGAAAATTCGCCAATTAATTTCAAAAAAACAATAATAAGAGGAATTTATGGATCTAACAGCATTAAGAGGAATACTAGGTATTGTAGCGTTAATCGCTGTGGCTATATTTTTCTCCCACAATCGTAAAGCCATTAACTGGCGAACTATTTCATTAGCATTTGCAATTCAGTTATCCCTTGGAGTATTTGTACTATATATTCCTTTCGGTAAAGATGTTTTAGCTTCAATATCAAGTGGTGTGCAACAAGTCATTGACAGCGCTCAAGTTGGTATAGCCTTCTTATTTGGAGGTCTTGGCACCGATGCTATGTATGAAAATGGCGTAGGTTTTGTTTTCGCAATTCGTGTATTACCTGTCATTATTTTCTTCTCTTCTCTCATTGCTGTGCTTTATTACTTAAATATTATGCAATGGATAGTTAAAATTATCGGCGGCGGTTTACAGAAATTGCTAAAAACCTCTAAGCCAGAATCTTTATCAGCAACGGCTAATATTTTTGTTGGACAAACAGAAGCGCCATTAATTGTGAAACCTTACATTGCTCGTATGACACAATCTGAACTATTTGCCATCATGGTGGGTGGTTTAGCCTCTGTAGCAGGCAGTGTTCTTGTAGGTTATGCCGGTTTAGGTGTTGAACTAAAATACCTAATAGCTGCATCTTTCATGGCAGCGCCTGGTGGGTTACTGATGGCTAAAATCATTATGCCAGAAACAGAGCAAACACATTTTAACGAACACGATCTTGAAGAAGAAGAGCATGACATTCCGACAAATGTAATTGATGCTGCAGCGATCGGCGCCGTTTCAGGCTTAAAACTTGCTGTCAATGTTGGTGCTATGTTACTCGCGTTTATAGCGTTAATTGCTTTGTTAAATATTATCGTTGGTGGTACAGCCTCAATCTTCGGCTTTGAAAATATTACTATTGAATTAATACTCGGTTACTTATTTGCCCCAGTTGCTTATATTATCGGCGTACCTGTGAATGAAATGCTACAAGCGGGTAGTTTTATTGGTCAAAAAATAGCAGTTAATGAGTTCTTTGCTTATGTAAACTTTATCGAAGTTAAAGACACAATGAGCCAAGGTACACAAGCGATTGTGACATTTGCCTTATGTGGATTTGCTAACCTTTCATCGATTGCTATTTTACTCGGTGGTATTGGCTCTATGGCTCCTACTCGACGTAAAGATATTGCTCGTCTCGGTATGAAAGCTATGTTTGCAGCTACGCTAGCTAACCTAATGAGTGCCGCGATTGCCGGCATTTTTGTCAGTTTATAATAAGGGGGGATCATGAATTTAGCACAAAAAAATGCCAAGCTTGCTATCTCATTAATGGACTTAACTAGTTTAACCAATAATGAATCCGAACAAGATATTATTAATTTATGTAAGCAAGCGAATTCTGAAGAGGGAAATACAGCTGCTATCTGTATTTACCCTAAGTATATTCCAATAGCCAGAAAACAATTAGCATTACAAAACACACCAAATATTAAAATTGCTACAGTAACTAACTTCCCTGATGGTAGTGATGATATTAATTTAGCAGTAAACGAAACCAAAGAAGCCATTAGCTTAGGTGCTGATGAAGTCGATGTTGTCTTTCCTTATCAATCATTGATAAATGGCGATGAAACCATTGGGTTCGAATTAGTAAAAGCTTGTAAAGCCGTTTGTGGTAAAAAAACATTACTTAAAGTAATTATAGAGTCAGGTGTGTTAGCTACCGAAGAGTTAATTAAAAAAGCTAGTACTATAGCGATTAATGCAGGTGCTGACTTCATAAAAACCTCAACCGGTAAAGTTGAAGTAAATGCCACACCAGAAGCAGCCAAGATCATGTTAGAGACGATTAACAACCTTAATCCAAATGTAGGTTTTAAAGCCGCTGGTGGTGTAAGAAATGTATCAGATGCAGAAATGTACTTAACTTTAGCTCTTGATACCTTAGGCTCTGCTTGGTTGAACGCTAGCCATTTTAGGTTTGGCGCGAGTAGTTTACTTGATAGCCTATTAGCAACAATAGCATCAGATATCGAACAACCGCATTCAACGTCAACAGAATCAAGTTATTAATATGGCACAGCTTTATTTTTATTATTCTACAATGAATGCCGGTAAATCTACGCATTTACTTCAATCGTCTTATAACTATCAAGAGCGAGGTTTAACCACCCTGCTCTATACCGCTAAAATAGATGACCGCTTTGCTGAAGGCAAAGTGAGCTCGCGTATTGGTTTACAACAAGACGCTCATTTATTCGATAAAAACAGTCAATTATTTGATCAAATCACTCTCGAACATAACGCACAAAAAATTGATTGTATTCTTATTGATGAAGCACAATTTTTAACTAAGCAACAAGTGAAACAACTCACAGATGTTGTTGATAACCTAAATGTTCCTGTATTAGCCTATGGCATACGTACAGACTTTTTAGGTGAAACCTTTGCAGGGAGTGCCGCGTTATTAGCTTGGGCAGATAAATTGATTGAATTAAAAACAATTTGTCATTGTGGCCGTAAAGCTAATTTTGTTATTCGACGTGATGCAAACGGTGATGCGGTAAAACAGGGGCAACAAATTGAAGTTGGCGGTAATGAACGTTATGAGTCATTATGTAGGCAACATTTTAAAGCACTCATTTGGGATTAAACTCGTTAGGAGCCCAGATAATCTTTGATCAAGGAATAAGTCATGACCATTCATATTAGTAATCATCCCTTAGTAAAACATAAAACCTCATTATTACGACAAAAATCAATTTCTATTAAAAGTTTTAGAGAGCTTACTAATGAACTCACCCAACTTTTAATGGTTGATGCAACTCAATCCTTAAGTATTGTAAATAAGCCCCTCGATTGTTGGTCAGGTACAATATCAGCGCCTATGCTAGAACATCATCAACCTACCCTAGTTCCAATTCTACGTGCAGGTTTAGGAATGCTTGATGGAGCATTATCAATCCTACCATGTGCAAAAGTCAGTATTGTTGGTTTTAAGCGTAATGAGGAGACGTTAGAGGCTGATTATTATTATCAAAATATCGTTAATGACATTGCTCAGCGTATCGCGATTATTATCGACCCTATGTTAGCTACGGGTGGAACAGCAATAGCAACAATAGATTTACTTAAAGAAAGTGGTTGTACTGATATTAAAGCGTTATTTTTAGTTGCTGCACCAGAAGGTATTGACGCTCTAGTACAAGCACACCCTGACGTTGAATTATTTATCGGCGCAAAAGATGATTGTTTAAATGATAAAGGTTATATATTACCGGGCTTGGGAGATGCAGGTGACAAAATTTTTGGCACCCTTTAACATATTATAGAAATAAAGATTTATCTATCTAGATTAAGTATTAGATAATCTAGATAGACTTTCATTTAAGACTCATTTATCTTCCAATATACTACTATGTAATTGTTTGATAAATAACAGGTGTAACCTCAGGTTCGCTTTCCGTTATAGTCAATGATGAAAGGTAAGTTTGGCCAGCTAACTGAGCGTCACTTTCACTACTTGCATGTACACGAGCAACAATATCACCACGATTAACTAAGGTACCAACAGGTAAGATACGATCAAAACCAACACTATGATCAATTGCTTGTCCATTTGCTAATCTGCCACCTTTCATGGCTACAATCGCCATACCAATATCACGCGTTTGCATCGAAGCAATATAACCAGAAATGGGTGCTTTTACATCGATAATGTAATTTGCCTTTTGCATAGCATTCCAAGGATTTTCTAATAAATCAATTGGTCCGCCTAGGGTATGAATCATGGTTGAAAACAACTCAGCCGCTTCACCAGAATCTAATGCATGGTTAATTTTAATCATAGCATCCGCTTTATCAGTTGCTATTTTTGCACTAATTAGCATCGCAGTGGCAAGAGAAACTACAACCGCATGTAAACGAGGTTCTCTTTGTTTCCCAATTAGATATTTAACCGTTTCATAAATTTCAAGTGCATTACCAGCAGTAGTACCTAGTACTTGGTTCATATCTGTAATAATAGCTTGAGTATTAACCCCTGCTCCATTAGCAACATTAACAATACTTTGTGCAAGCGCACTGGCATCATCCATAGAAGTCATCATGGCGCCATTACCGACTTTAACATCCATCACTAAAGCGTCTAAACCAGCAGCTAATTTTTTTGATAAAATTGAAGCGGTGATCAAAGGAATTGATTCTACTGTAGAAGTTACATCTCTTATTCCATATAAGCGCTTATCGGCGGGAGCTAAATTGTCAGTTTGAGAAATGATGGCTATACCTAATTCTTTTACCGTTTTTTTAAATAACTCAATACTCGGTTGTACATTAAAACCTGCAATACTTTCTAATTTATCAGACGTACCGCCAGTATGTCCTAAACCTCGACCAGAAATCATAGGGACATAAGCGCCGCATGCGCCAACAATTGCGGCAAGCATGAAACTCACTTTATCTCCAACCCCTCCGGTAGAGTGTTTATCTATTACTGGACCATCTAACTCTGGCCATTCAAGTACATCACCTGAATTTTTCATAGCCATAGTCAAATTAACAATTTCTTCAGTTTCCATCCCCTGAAGGTAAATAGCCATAGCCATTGAACCAACTTGTGCATCATTAAATTCGCCACTCACTAAACCATTGGCAAAATGTTGTATTTGTTGTTGAGATAAATGTCCGCCGTTGCGTTTTGTTCTAATAATTTCTTGAGGCAAAAACATATGTATTCCTTACTTGTTTAAAAATTTAGGAGTGAATGCATCGGGTAATAATTCTTCTACAGTCCAATCCTTCTGTACACCAAGATGATTAATAGCCGTAATTATTGCATCTTGTTCAAAAAATTCTGCTATCACTTGTCTGCATGCACCACATGGAGGTACAAGATTCTCTTCCTCTGTATAAATGACTAATGTTTTAAACGTAGTTTCACCAGCAATTACTGCTTGTGCAATACAGTTACGTTCTGCACACACGGTTAAACCGTATGATGCATTTTCTACATTACAGCCACGTACTATGGTATCTGTTTGCGTTAAAGCCGCTGCACCAACATGAAAATTACTATAAGGCGCATAGGCGTTTTTATAGGCTAGTTTCGCATTTTTTATCAGTTCATCAGATAATTGATATTTCATAAATCATTTCCTGACCATTTGGTTAAGTTATATTAACTGGTTATTGTTAAAAGTAAAGAACCTAAGTATTAAAAATAAATAACCTATTCTTTAAAAATAAAAAACCGCACATAATAGTGCGGTTTTAAAGTTACCAATTAATGATAAATTATTAGAAAGTGTATCTAACACCTACTTTAATGTACCAAACTGATTCTTCACCTTCAATTTTGTATGTGCTTACATCATCGCCGATAGGACCAATCTTAGTACGGCTATTTGAGCTATAAACTAGCTGTCCGGCTTCATTCCATGATGCGTTTGCAAATTCTTTATTAAAGTCATTTTCAGTTGGGCTATATACATGCCCCCAATCACTGTTAATAAGGTTCGCTAAGTTTTTAACCGTAAAAGTCAAAATACCTTTATGATCTTCATAGAAACCAGGGACTTCTTGTTGGATTGATAAATCCATTGTCGTTATCCAAGGACGCGTTGATGCATTTTTATCAACAAAACCGCCTGCATAACCAGCTAAACCGGCTGGATTAACATATTCTGACATTAGTTGCTCATATGTTAACCCGTCAGCATATGCAACATTAGGATCATCAGCACCTGATGGAATATAAGGCGTATAAGCATTATATTTAGAAATATAATATTCATCACCCAATGAACCATCTTTATAAGTACCCATCACCCAACCGTACGGTTGACCAGTGCGGCGTTCAAAGAACAAGTTCATTTTAGTTGCATAACCATCGAAGAACTCAGTGTTATACCCTAAAGTTAATTTCAAGCTATGCTCTATTTCGTAATTACCCGTGCCTAATTCATCAACATTACGACCAGTACTAACTACATTATACTTGTAGTTAGAGGCAGCTTGAGAACTAGTACCTGTATTACCATCAATAACATCTTGATGAGTATAGTGCATCGTCATGCTAAAACCACTATCCCAAAATTTACTTAGGCTAGTAGTAAAAACATTAGAATGACCGTCTCTATCTGCATTTGTTAACAAAATATCGTAATGGTCAGAATCAGAAGCATCAACTGGTTCATAGATAATACGACCATCAGCAGTTGTTACACCACTTGGAGTACGGTTAAGATCACGCCAAGCAAGAGAATCTTGCTTATCCACATAAATATATTCAGCTGACCATTTCCAATCATCACCTAAAGAAGGGATATCAAAATTATAATCGAATCCTAAACTATAACGCCATTCAGATGGTGTTTTAAAGTTTGAATCAATAATATCTGTTTCACCATCAGCTGTTACATTTGCTAATGAATCTTTCATACCTTGTGGTACATCAAGAGAAGTTAATCCGTCGTAATTAACACGGTTGGTTACGTAATTAATACCAGTTTTACTGTAAGAGTTAGAAATCCATACATTTGGCTTGCCACCGCTGAATAGACCAACACCACCACGTACAGTAAGATCATCACTTGCATACCAAGTAATACCTGCGCGAGGTAACCAAATATCATTACCGTCTAAGTTTTCTTGGTTGTCATATCCATAACGTTCAAAGAATTTTGGATTGTAGCCAGGCTTGTCTTCAGAAAAAATTCTTTCATAACGTAAACCATAAGTTAAATCGATATCATCAGTCAGTGCCCAATCATCTTGAATATAAAAAGAGTAAGTACCCATCACTAAAGCAGCAGCAGTATCTGCTTGAACATTAGAAGGAGCATTACCATAATAAAGTTCACCATCACCGGCAGCAAAATCTTCAATACTATCGAATGTCCAAGTACCTAGCGTAGCTTCAGCAAACATATTAAATATGTCATTTTTTTCATATTGAACACCAAAAGCCAATTTATGATCGCCAATTAAGTATTCGCCATCTAAATTCAAACGCCATGTTTTGGTTTCTAATGCATTAGCATGACGATATGCATCTGGTCCAAAAGTAAGACCATCTCCACGTAAGTTGTAACCACGACTATCAACTCCAGGTACATTATCGATACTTACTTTGCCATAATCACGTGTTGCAACGCCTGAAATTGATTCAACATGTTTATATGAAGCAGCCAACTCTGTCGTAAAGTCAGAGTTCCAATCAGAATATAAATGCATAGCGTATGAATTCATATTTTGTTGGTAGTTATACCAGTTAGTTGAGGTATTTAAGCTATCAGTTGAATCAGTAACATTGCGAATGCTGTTACTTTCATCACGGTTATAAGTAAAAGATGAACGATGATCATCATTAATATTCCAATCTAATTTAATTAGAATTTTTTCATCTTCTTCTTTAGGATTACCTTCCCAACCACCAATATCACTAATACCATAACGTTCTTTAGCAATCGCAGCTACTTGATTGTATTGATCCAAAGTAAAACCAGTTGTAAGCGGTTTACCCGTTCCTTCAGGACCAAAATCTGAAGCTGTAGGTTTTTCAAAGTTTTCGTAGTTAGCAAAGAAAAACAATTTATCTTTGATAATTGGGCCACCAACATGTAAACCGTAAGTATCGCTTTTAACGCCTTCTATTTCATTACCTTCTGCATAGCTAGTATCGTAGTCACCAGCCCAACTGTCAGAAGTTTTTTCATAAAAAACACCGCCATGATACTCATTAGTACCCGATTTAGTTACCGCATTTATACGTGCACCACTAAAGCCACCAAATTTCGCATTATAAGGGTTTGTGTCAATTGATATTTGATCAATTGCATCTAATGAAATAGGTGAACGTTGAGTAGGATAACCATTACCGTTCAAACCAAAGTCATCATTCAGGCCAACACCATCAACATTAAGGCTATTAAAGCGAGGGTTAGAACCCGCTACAGAAAACTCATTACTATCTCCACCTAAAGAAGAAGCTAGAGGATTCTGTCTTAAAACATCTTTTATATCTCTATTGAAAGATGGCGCATTTTCAATAGATTCTGAACCAAAGTAACTTGAACCACCAGCATTTGAAGAAAATGCAATTTGGTTTCCTGTAACAATAATTCTCTCTACATCCTGCTCTGCAGTCAATTGCTCGTTAAAACGTAACGTTTGTCCAAGTTGCAAGAAAATATCACCTTTAGAGGTATCTTGATATTTGTCAGAATCAATTAGAATCTGATATGGACCACCAACACGTAAACCAGAAGCACTAAATCCGCCAGTTTCGTTTGTTACAACTTCAGTCACTGTTCCTGTAGGTTGGTGAATAAGCATAATTTTGGTGTTAGGAGCAGCTTGACCATTTGGTCCGACAATAGTACCCCTTACAGAAGAAGTAGTATCAGCAGCCATAGCTGAAGTAGTTAAACCAAGTGCTAAAACAACTGCACTAGTTAGTTGAGAGAGACGATGGGTTTTCATCTTTTGTTTTCCCTTGTGTAAGTATTATATATGTTTTGTATTTTTAGTGTTCAAGCACTACGAGTTTGTCGCTATAAAATAGCCGATATTTGTTTATCAACTATAAAATTAAACCAAACTTATCTTACATTTTTATTACATTATTTTAGAACAACAAAAAATACAAGTTAACTAAATTCACCTAAATACAAATAAAACGATTTTTTAATTTTTTTATCTTTATTTAACAATAAGATAAAGAGATGGTGTGGTTTTATTTTTTTTTGCAAAAAAATCAAACTTTTTTATAAAAATTGTGTCAGATCAAATAAATCTCTCTTTACTTACCAAGTGGTCAGGTTTTTAATTGGTTAATCACAAGAGTCTATAGACATTACAAATGACTATATTTAATAACATAACCCTATGAACAGATTTTAATAATAACCACTAAAAGTAAAAAATAAACACATGATTACTAGCCTTATTATTACAATTGAGCATAAACAAGTGGTCAAACAGTTATAATTATCATTTAATCGTCATATTTGTGCCTGATAATTATCCATCTTTAGGTTATAATCATTTTTTATTATACGTCTAAGTTCAGACGATATTGACCTAATGGTCATAATCTGTAACAACATTTTAATGACAAATAATATTTAGACTGTTAAAACAATAATTAACCTATTAAGAACCAACAAAATGACAATAATGTTTGATAAAAAAGATAATAAAAAACAGGGTCAAATAAGAATAAAAAGCGAAAGTAAAATATTAGCAGCAGCTTCAGATGAATTTATTTTACAAGGTTATCGGGGAGCAACCGTCCAATCAATTGCCGATAGAGCTAATTTACCTAAAGCGAATGTGCTTTATTACTTTAAAAATAAAGAAAATATTTATCATGCAGTACTAGAGCAAACTTTAGACATGTGGGATCAAGGTATTGGCGATATCTTATATGAAGATGGTCCAAAACTTGCGGTAGAAAAATTTATTGCTGCAAAAGTTAAAATGTCATTCCAACACCCTAGTGCTTCTAAAATTTATGCCATGGAAATTATCCAGGGCGCACAACACTTAAAAGAATTCGCTCGCACTTATTTAAGAAAATGGGTAAGAGAAAAAGCTAAGATTTTTCAACAATGGATAGACGAAGGAAAAATGGAAAACATCGACCCTGTTAAACTCATCTTCTTAATATGGTCAACCACTCAGCATTATGCAGACTTTGAAACACAAATATTATCAGTAATGAACAGAGCTGATTATGAAGACGAAGATCAAGAACAAGTAACGCAGTTCTTAACTGAATTTGTTTTACGCGGGACTGGTATCAAATAGGACAAGAACATTGCTTAAATATTTATTTACATCAACATTACTCGTATGTTCACTTGCTACTGTACTTACACCAATGAAAACTTATGCCATGAAAAAAAATTCTATAAGAATTGCTACATTTAATGTCAGTATGGAAGCTTCTAATTACACGGATAAAAAGTCTAAGAAAAGTACTTTCACCGGCAACGAATTGAATCAAGCACTCGATGAGCAAAATTCACAAATTAGGCATATTGCTGAAATTATTCAACGAGTAAACCCTGATATCATTTTGTTAAATGAGTTCGACTACCAAGGTAAAGATGATAAAGCCCTTAGTAAATTTTTGAAGCAATATTTAGCAAAGTCTCAAAACAATCAATCCCCAATCAACTTTCCTTATTTCTATCAAAATACAGTTAATACCGGTGTGAAAACAAAATTTGATTTGAACAATGATGGAAAAATCACCGCTCCTGCTGACACCTATGGCTTCGGTAATTTTCCTGGTCAATATGGTATGGTATTACTGTCAAAATACCCTATCGACAAAGACGCAATTCGAACGTTTCAGTTCTTCAAATGGAAAGATATGCCTAATGCCTTACAACCTATAGACCCTGCCACTAACACTCCTTGGTATAGTGAAAAAGCCTGGGGAGATATGCGTTTGTCTTCTAAATCGCATTGGGATGTTCCTGTAATGATAAACGATCACATTATTCATGTGTTAGCAAGCCACCCTACTCCACCCGTTTTTGATGGGCCAGAAGATCGTAATGGCAAAAGAAACCATGATGAAATTCGTTTCTGGGCAGATTATATTACCGATAACAAGTCAGGTTATATTTATGATGACCAAAAACATTATGGCGGTATTGTAAAAAACAGCCGCTTTGTTATTTTAGGTGATCAAAACGCTTCAAATGTTGATGGTAATGCAATCTATAGTGGAATAGGCTCTTTACTTGAACATCCATTAATACAGGATCCTTTACCTGAAAGTGAAGGCGGCGCTGCCCATACTCCTGATAATAAAAATGCCAAGAATCACACTGCTTTTTGGCGGATGCGCGCTGATTATGTGCTTCCTTCAAAGACAGGTTGGAAAATCGAAAAATCTGGAATATTTTGGCCAAATACTAAAGAAGCCACTTACTCCCTTATTAAAGATAGAAATGCATCGTCAGACCATCGCTTAGTTTGGGTTGACCTAACATTAACTAAATAACTTATTTTACAAGAGTTTATTCTATGAAAAAAATACTTTCTTTTTGCTTATGTTCAAGCTTAATTTCATGCGCAATTCAGGCTGACGAACCTAGAACTCCGGTTGTTACTAATCAAATAAAAAATGTGATTATGATCGTCGGTGATGGTATGGGACCCGCTTATACCACTGCCTATCGCTATTATAATGATGATCCTAATACTCCTCAAATTGAAGAAACTGTTTTTGATCGTCATTTAGTAGGAATGAGTTCTACTTACCCTGCTCCAGTCTCTGGTTATGTCACGGATTCTGCGGCTGGTGCAACGGCACTGGCGACAGGCACAAAAAGTTACAACGGCGCTATAAGTGTTGATGTAAACAAACAAGCACTGACTACCGTACTAGAACAAGCTAAAAAAATTGGCAAAAAAACGGGTGTAGTTGTGACGTCTCAAGTTAATCATGCAACACCGGCTTCTTATATTACTCATAATGAAAGTCGTAAAAATTATAATGCCATTGCTGATAGCTATATCGATAACGGTATTAATATTGATTTATTATTTGGTGGTGGCACACGTTATTTTATTAGAGATGATAGAAATCTAGTTGAAGAGTTTAAAGATCAAGGTTTTCAATATATAGATAATTATAGTCAGCTTAATGTTATTAACAAAAACACACCTGTGATAGGTCTTTTTGCTCCTGTAGGTTTACCTTGGTCACTTGATGACACAAATAAACATAGATTATCCGCTATGACAAAAGCTGCGACAGCACAGCTAGAAAATGAAAATGGCTATTTTATGCTTGTTGAAGCTAGTCAAATTGACTGGGGCGGACATAGCAATGATATTGCATCAGCAATGTCAGAAATGGACGATTTAGCTAAAACCCTTATTTTCTTAGAAGAATATGTAAAAACACATCCTGATACGTTAGTTGTTCTAACAGCTGATCATAGTACTGGTGGTTTAACTTTAGGCGTCAATGGCGAATATAAATGGCAACCTTCAGTTTTCAAAAGCATGAAACAATCAAGCCGATCTATCGCAGAATTCATTGCTGAAAAAGATTTTACAGCTAAAGAGTTAACTTCAATGTTAACTTTCGCGATAACTGAAAAACAATTTTCTCAGTTACAAGCAATTAAAAATGATGAATCAGAATCTATGACAAAATCTAAGTTAATTGCCAAACTTTATGCAACGCTTAACCAGTTTATAAGTGAGAAAAGTTATACCGGTTGGACAACTCATGGACATACAGCAGTTGATGTACCCGTTTTTGCCATTGGTAAAGGGCATGAAGACTTTGGTAATAAAATCGATAATACCGACGTAGCTAAAAAAATATTTTCCCTTCTTAAGTAATAAACAATTGAAGAAGCACTGAGTTTAGTGCTTCTTCATTTTTATTTGAGTAATTTATCTTTAAAACGACTTGGTTTAGCTTTCCATTTTTGATATTTACTATGCACGCCTCGCGTTAACACTTGTGAATACCCTTCTAGCCAATCAACACCAAATAAAATAGCCACTACAAGTAATGAAAAAATAATTGCTGGAAAATAATTAGCATGTGAAATACTGATCCCAATTGCAGATAATATCCAAATTGTGGCTGCAGAGGTAACCCCTACAACAGCACCGTCTTTAGCCAGCATTACTCCCGCACCTAAAAAGCCAACACCAGTAATTACTTGACCGATAATCCTTGATGGATCGGTGATTTCAGTACTGACACTGGTTGCCGTAGCCATAAAAATGTAAGTACCTAATACGATAAGTGATGACGTTCTTATACCCACAGGTTTACCTCGAACCTGACGTTCAAGACCAATAACAGTACCACATAAAATAGAGGTAAGAATTGCCGTCCAATCATACGGTGTTATATCTATATAATAAAAAATATCTAAATCCTTAAAATCAATTAATCTGAACTGCTAAGTAATACTATAAGAGTTACTTCCACTCATCATAATATTCGTTATCATCAAATAAATGATTACGGGATTGTTTTTTAACAACTTTATTCGTTTGTCGTTTTTGATTATTTCTATCCCTAAACCGTTTCGAACTTGCATGTTCATTCATTTTTTCAAGTTGAAATGTAAATTCATCATTTTGTTCTGATGGGTTACTGGCATTCATTGTGATCTCATTTATAAACATCAAGGCAATTACGCCAATAGTGCCATTTTATCTACCAAAGAAAAGCGAATAATTTTTATCGATATGATTAAAAAAATGATTTGGCATTTTATTCGTATTGACTTCACACTTATCTATTAAGTCAATACAGATCAATTTAAAATACAATGGAAAACATCGAACATTCTACTAACATTTCGTTTAATAATGACAGGTTATCAATCTATAATTTTGGTGATGATTTTTTATCCAATAAATCGAATATAGATAAAACCCTGCTTTCACAAGGTACTCGATATAGAGATGCCGTTAATATTGTTGTGCCCACTGGAGAGTATTGGGTATTTGATTATGGTGTTATTGTATTTTGGGGTGTAGATGAACAGGATCGACAAATACTGATCCAAAAAATAGTTAAAACGAATACGCATTCTATAGAAAAATCTGAAGAGCATTTGCACTTTTCATTTGGCGATGAAATAAAAATTAATCGTGACACTATTATTTTACCAAACCAAGACCCATTAACGCGTTTAGCTGTAAGTCATGCGCTAGCCCAATCAAGTAAATTAAGTGAGTTTGAGTTACAAGCACAAAATACGATAATTGATTACTCTCATTTACCAGAGGAATTAGCGAAAGTAGGTAAAATTTCGATCACAAGAAAAGAAGTCGCTAAAATTAGAGGCACATTATTTAGTACTAAAAGTGCCATTATTCTTCATTATGGTTTACTTGATACACCTGACTTTTTTTGGGAATATCCCGAGTATGAAAATATATATAATCAAGTTACTCGATATATGGAGATTCATCAACGGGTTGAATTATTATCAAAAAAACTAGAAACAATTCATGAACTGTTTGAAATGTTGGCTGATGAACAAAAACATCAACATTCATCATTCTTAGAATGGATTATTATTGTGCTCATTGCTATTGAAATAGTTCTGTTTTTTATTGATGAAATAGAAAAAATTATATAAGCACTTTATTGCAGAATAAAAAAAAGATAAGTAGCCTAATGCTACTTATCTTTTACAGCTCAATGACAAGACGGATTAAATTAAGTTAAAACGTAATTTTTTCGCCTAATTCTGGAATATTTGCATCCCAACCATATTCTTTAGTTTTTTCTTTAAGGGCTATTTTGGCACCTTCTTCACCATGAACTAGGTATAATCTAGGTTGGGCTTCTTTGAAGTTATTTAACCATGAAATTAACTGAGACTGACCTGCATGTGCTGAAAACCCACCCATGGTATGAATTTTCGCTCGTACAATAATTTCTTCCCCGCCGGTTTTAAATGTTGTAGCACCATCAACTAAACGACGTCCTGGAGTCCCCATAGCTTGATAGCCAACAAAAAGAACGTGAGACTCCCTACGCCATAGGTTGTGTTTTAAATGATGGCGTATACGGCCTCCGTTACACATACCACTACCCGCAATAATAATGGCACCACTGACTATTTTATTAAGCGCAATAGAGTCATCGGTTGATGTTGTATAACGTAAGATAGGAAGGAAAGTATGTAAACTTTTGGAAGCCCCTTGCTTTTTATTTGAGTATGACTCAATAGCATCTTTATCTTCTTGATTATAAACATTTTGATATCTATGGTATATCTCAGTTACAGCAATAGCCATAGGACTATCTAAGTAAATAACTTGTTGATTAATCTTACCTTTTTGATAAAGCTCACCTAATCTAAAGATAATTTCTTGTGTACGCCCTACAGCAAATGAAGGAATTAAAATATTTCCCCCGTTCTCTGAAGCCTCTTCAACAAGTTGCTCAAATTCTTCCAAGGTATCATCCATGGAACGATGCTCTCTGTCACCATAAGTAGACTCCATCAATAAAACGTCTGCAGACTTAATAATATCAGGATCGCGTAATAAAGCGGCTTGTGAATTACCTAAATCACCGGAAAAAACGAGTTTCTTTTGCTGACCTTCTTCAGTAATAAAAACTTCGACAATGGCCGAGCCTAATATATGACCTGCATCAGCAAAATTTATATCAACACCTTCAGCAATATTTATCCGTTGATGGTATTTTACGCCCTCACAGGCCCCTAAAACAGCTTCTACATCTTCAAGGGTGTATATAGGTTCTATCTCTTCTTTACCTGCACGACGTCGGCGCTTGTTTTCCCACTCAACATCTCGTTTTTGCAGAGAAGCGGCGTCTTTTAATAATACAACGATTAAATCCGTGGTAGGCCGCGTCATATAAATGGGCCCTTGATAACCCTCTTTAATTAACAAAGGAAGCCGGCCAGAATGATCTAAATGCGCATGGGATAAAACCACGGCATCAATGGATGAGGTATCAAAGGGTAAAGGTTTTAAGTTGGCCGCTTCTTCTTTTCTACGCCCTTGAAATAACCCACATTCAAGTAAAATATTACTTTTTCCCGTCTGTAGAAGGTACATTGAACCTGTTACACCTTCTATCGCGCCATAAAATGTTAACGTTGCCATTATTTTCTCCAGTGTTATTAAATTTTTCCATCCACAACTATGTCGTGGTTTTCGTTATCGAATGATTCAAGTTCAACATGTATTGATTGCAGTCTAGTTAATGCTTTGAACCACAGTTCAGTTAATTGTAAAGCCTCAGCTAAACAATCAATGGTGCCTGACATTTGTACTACTGAGATATGTGCGAGAGTGCCTTCACTGAGAAGGTTTGCTTTGAGCTTGTCGTGAGCCGCTTGCACTTTTTCGTATTGTTCATTATATGAAGTCACTGAATCAAATTGATTCAAGCGACTTGCTTTCATAAACTCTAGTATAGATTCGAAAAATTGTACTGTGTCATACTCTAAAGCGTCGATATTAAACTTTTCTCTGATAATAAGTGACTCAGCAATACGCTGAACACAATAAGTACAGCTTAAAAAGTACTGTTCAATTCTCATCAAAGTCGTCAAATTACTTGTAATTTTGCTATCTAAAGCAGGACCTTGAATTTTTACAATAAAATCGGACACTTGCGATGATAATGACTTTATGACTTTAATCTGATTTTGAAAATCAGTTAATTTAAAAGTTGATGGTTGGGTCGCGTTATCATAGCTAGAGGTTATTTTTTCAGATATAGCGCGTAACTCTAACACTAACGCATTCACCGCTAATGCAGGTGTTTGCGCTACGTTTTTATCAATATATTTGGGGTGAGACTCTTTTTCTTCCCAAGAAAGAAATTTGGTATCTAAAAACGAAGCTAACTTGTCATTTAGAGGAAAAACTAAAAGTACGCCTAATATATTAAAAATAGTATGAAACATGGCTAATGAAATAGCTGGGTTTACTGCTAATGCGAATGCGTTACTTAACCAATTGATGATAAAAAACAATATCGGCATTATTAATAATGCTACGGAGGCTGTTACTAAATTAAAGATCACCTGAGCAGCAGCAACTCTTTTTGCAGGAGATGTTGCTCCTATAGAAGCCATAATAGCTGTAGATGTTGTTCCAATATTAGCCCCTATAACCATAGCACCTGCAGCATATATACCTATCATTTGACTAGAAGCAGCTGTAATAGTTAATGCAATGGAAGCACTTGAAGACTGAGTAAGTACGGTCATCACCACACCGAATAATAAGAAAACCAATATGCCTGATAAGCCCTCAGCCGTAAAACTTGTCATATCGAAGGTGTTAACAATGCCATCAAATGCATTCTTTAGTACATCAAGGCCAACAAAAAATAAACCAAAGCCAACTAACGCCATACCAAATGACGCTGCTTGTCCGTTCTTTTTAATAATTTTTAATGCCATACCTAGGCCAATCATAGGTAAAGCGAACACCTGAATATTAAGATTAAAACCAATTAAAGCAACCAACCAACCTGTCATGGTTGTACCAACATTAGAACCATAAATGATACCTAATGTTTGTCGCATATTGATTAAGCCAGCATTAACAAAACCTAATGAGGCAACAGTGACAGCACTAGATGATTGTACTATTGCTGTCATCATAAAACCGGTAAAAACCCCTTTTAGCGGAGTACTACACCATTTACTTAATAAATTTCTTAACGAAGCACCTGCCGCATGGGTTAAACCATCGGTCATCATTTCTATGGCAAGCACAAATAAGCCTAATCCACCTAAGATAGCCCCTGCTAATGTGAGTGTTTCCAACAACAATACCTCTTAGTTAAATATAAATTAAAAATATTGGGAAAAACAAAATGATAACGTTATCGTATACCGTATTTAGTTTGAATAAGATGATCCTAATCAACAATCTGTCACTCGTTACAATGACAAATCTATTATTTTGAACATTTTGAAAACTAATGAGTAAAGTGTAGTTAACAGATAAGAAGTTACACAGCATTTAGCTTACTCGTTTGATAGTCGAGTAAACTAAACATGAAATAACTTTAAACGTAGGTGGAAGTGCTAAATGTTGTGAGGGTTAATATAAATCAAACCTAGGTTATTTTTTTATTACTTTCTTTCTTGAATCGGCTTTTGTAGAGTGAGAACCAAGCTTGCGCCATGCTTCATACTCCTCCCCTTTAATCCAAGTGACTCCAATATATTCTTCCCATACTGAAAAGTTTGCACTTCGATACCGTTCCCCTGTCGATGCACCAGCCCCTGTGGTCTGTCGAACGACATTAAGAATAATATATTCACCATCAAATTCTAAATAATTTTTACCATATTCACTTTTAAAGCAATAGGTAAAAAGTCTAACCGGAGCAGTAAATATAACGTTTACTGATTTGATCCCCGTTTGATCTCGCTTGACTTGAACAACAGAACAGGTACTGCCATAGAATTCACTATCACCAATAACAATAGGTTTAACATTCGTCCACCATTGAGGTATTGAGGGATCTTTTTCGTGAAGAGTAGCGGATTTATCATTCTCGCACCCGATAAACAGGAAAGCAGAAAATACTAAAATAATTGAAGTTAATAATTTATCCACTATTTTATTTATACCGAAAGGATTGGGAAAAAATATAATGCCTTAAAAAAGCTAACATTCAAATTAAAATAACATTACTTAATTAATGGTTAACTAAGTTAATAACTGAAATACATAGTAATTCGCGAAATACTTAACTAAAGCTCGATGATGTTGTATTAACAAACTAGTGTTAACACAAGGTCTGAAGAAAATTGATTGAGGTAAAGCTAAGACAAGTAATAAAAAAATATTAATGTAATACAGAATAAACATTAAAAATATTAGGTAATAATATTAAATTAAAACATTATTATTAATTGATAAATTTTAACTGTTTATTCTTTAGCAATATAGATTAGGTTATCGTAGAAAAAATTTTGAAGTGATAACTAAATTTATATCTTGATATAATTTGTTATCTCTTTAACGAATTAAAGATGGTACCCGGGGCCGGACTTGAACCGGCACACTCTTACAAGCGAGGGATTTTAAATCCCTTGTGTCTACCAATTCCACCACCCGGGCATAAGGGAAGTACTTTTTATAGTAGAGATTGGTTCCCTACTTTCATTTCAATTAAGAAATGAATTGGAGCGGCTAACGAGACTCGAACTCGTGACATTCACGTTGGCAACGTGATGCTCTACCAGCTGAGCTACAGCCGCTTCGCATGCTTACTTAAAAGTAAGACTGTCTGGTTTTCATATACACTTCTCTTTAACAAAGAGAAGTTGGAGCGGCTAACGAGACTCGAACTCGTGACATTCACGTTGGCAACGTGATGCTCTACCAGCTGAGCTACAGCCGCTCATTTTCTCACTCATTCGTGAGACTTTCTTCCCAATGTGTATGCCACTACACATTCTATACAACCCAACCTGCAATAATGAAATGGTACCCGGGGCCGGACTTGAACCGGCACACTCTTACAAGCGAGGGATTTTAAATCCCTTGTGTCTACCAATTCCACCACCCGGGCATTATGGAGGCGGGTCCCGGAGTCGAACCGAGGTCCACGGATTTGCAATCCGCTGCATAGCCACTCTGCCAACCCGCCTTTTCAAAACTACGAGTTGAGTAGTATTCCTTTGGAATTTCTAATTAAAGAAAAATTGGAGCGGCTAACGAGACTCGAACTCGTGACATTCACGTTGGCAACGTGATGCTCTACCAGCTGAGCTACAGCCGCTTCATCAATTGACTCCCTGTCAACTGGAACCGCATTCTACATTGAAATTTTCATGAGTCAACCATTTAATTTCAATTTTATTTCAACTGGTTAAAAAGCGTCTAAAACGGTGTTTTTTTAGCTAAATCTTCACAAAAACTTGACAATTTTTAACCAGTAACAATTTTTTTAGCCTTTCAATTCCGGCCATGCTGCTTTGAAATAACTAATCATTGACCAAAAACTTAAAATTGTCGCAATAAAATAAAAGGCATAAGCGGCAAACATTAAGATTTCATAAGGAAACTCAAAGATAATTAACGGTATATCATAGCTTGGTTGCCAAATTAAGCCCATAATGCCAAGCATTTGAGCTGCCGTTTTGTATTTACCTATAGTCGATACTGCGACAAGGTCACGCTTCCCTCTTGATGACATAAACTCACGTAGCGCACTAATGAAAATTTCACGAGAGATCATTATCATTGCAGGAATAGCAATCCACCACGATTGATAATCTTCAACAATCATAATTAACGCCGCAGCCACCATCAATTTATCCGCTACAGGATCAATAAAAGCACCAAAAGAAGATGATTGATTAAGTTTACGGGCAAGATATCCATCTAATGCATCGCTAACAGATGCTACCCAAAATACGGCAAAAGCACCGAAATGGCTCCAAGAAAGAGGTAAATAAAAAACGATGATAAAAACAGGTATTAAAAGAATACGAAATAAGGTTATTTGATTTGGAATAGTCCACATAGTTTTCACATTTGGCTTATATTAAAAGTATTGATATTCATTGCTTAAATAATTCATCATCTAGGCAATCAACAAACAATTAGGACGTACTGATATTGGGTGTGCCCATTCTACACAATTAGCAGGTTACTTGTCATGTAACGCATCATAAATAGTTTGTGCTAGCAGTTCACTGATACCTGGAACCGTACACAAAGTTGCAATATCTGCAGCTAAAACTTCTTGAATACCACCTAAATATTTTAATAATGCTTGCCGTTTCTTAGCACCAATTCCGGGAATGTTCTCTAAAACTGACTTTTTACTCGCTTTTTGACGCTTAGCTCTATGACCGGCAATAGCAAAACGATGAGACTCATCTCTGATATGTTGAATTAAATGTAACGCTGGCGAAGTACTTGGCAAAGACAGAAGTTGATGACTACCCGCCAATATTAATGTTTCTAACCCCGGTTTTCTTGATTCACCTTTCGCGACACCTACAAGCAATGGAATTTGTTCAATATCTAGGCGACTAAATACTTGTTCTGCTCGACCTAACTGACCTTTACCACCATCAATAAAAACAATGTCAGGCATATTTTCAGCAGTCGCCTTCTTATAGCGTTTGGTAAGGGCAAAATCCATAGCTGCATAATCATCACCTGGTGTAATACCAAATACATTATAACGGCGATAATCGCTCTTTAATGGCCCTTCTGTGTTAAAGACCACATTAGAAGCAATCGTTTGTTGTCCCATAGTATGACTGATATCAAAACACTCGATCCTATGAATGCCATTAGGTAATTCAAATACTTCATTTAACTCACGGAAACGCGCTTGCATTGATGCTTTGTGACTATTTTTAGTTAATAGAGCAGCTTTGGCATTAGTTTCAGCCAACTTTAAGTATTGTGCTCTTTCTACGCGAACTTTAGATGATATTTTTACATCATGTTCAGCTTGCTTTTTAAGTATTTCAATTAAGTCGTCTTTAGTAGCAAGATCTTGTCTAATCACAAATTCTTTAGGAATTTTTGCTGTGTTAATATCAGTACCTAAATAATGCTGACAAATAAAAGCTTCAGCAATTTCGTTTTCGTCGGTATTTTCAGGTAACACGGGAAAATAACTTTTACTGCCTAAAACTTTCTGATCTCGAATAAACAAAACATGTACGCAAGCCTGGTTTTTTTCACTATAAATACCTATCACATCTATATCAGATGCAATACCGCTGACAAATTGTTGTTGTTGTACTTTTCTGAGTGTTGTTATTTGATCTCTTAATTTTGCCGCTTTTTCAAAAACAAGATCATTACTCGCCTTTTCCATCTGAATAACTAAGGTATCAATAACTTCAGAGTTTTTTCCTCGTAAAAAAAGCTTGGCAAGTCTGACTTGCTCCTTATAGTCTTCTTCAGAAATTTTATCGACACAAGGGGCTGAACACCGCTGTAATTGATATTGCAAACATGGACGACTTCTAGCGCGATAATAGCTATCTTCACATTGCCTCAATGGGAAAAGCTTTTGCATCAAACGTAAACTTTCCCAAACAGCACCTACGGTAGGATATGGACCAAAATACTCACCTTTAACCTTTTTGCCACCTCGATGTAGACCTAATTTGGGATGTTTATGGTCAGTAATTAATAAATATGGATAAGACTTATCATCACGTAATAAGATATTGTATTTAGGTTGGTATTTTTTAATGAAATTATTTTCAAGTAATAACGCCTCACCTTCAGTGTGAGTGATTGTGACATCAATCGCGGTGATCTGTTTTACAAGAACACGGGTTTTATTATTGCCAACATCCTTTCTAAAGTAACTTGCCAACCGTTGTTTTAACTGTTTGGCTTTACCTACATAAATAACAGTTTGCTCACTGTTATACATACGGTAAACACCTGGTTGATTAGTTACTGAAGCAAGAAATGCAATATGATCAAATGATGGTAATGGAGTAGACAAGGCTATAGCTTTTCAGTTTTTAACATTCCGTGACGAATCGCTAAATGAGTTAATTCAACATCATTACCCACATTGAGCTTTTCAAACATTCGATAACGATAACTATTAATAGTTTTCGTACTCAGCACTAGCTGTTCTGAAATATCTGGAACTCTTTCACCTCGAGTGATCATTAACATGATCTGAAGTTCTCGTTCAGACAAACTATTAAAAGGATTTTCATCTGCTGATTTAAATTGACTTAAGGCCATCTGCTGAGCTATTTCAGGGGTAATATAACGTTGTCCACTGTTTACCGCCCTGATGGCGTTAACCATCTCATCAGAGGCTGCGCCTTTAGTTAAATAACCCGCGGCACCAATTTGCATCACTTTTGTTGGAATTGGATCTTCACAATAAACCGTCAAGACAATCACTTTAACATCAGGAGAGTATCTAATAATTTTTTTGGTTGCTTCTAAACCACCAATACCAGGCATATTCATATCCATTAGAACAACATCAGGCTCTAATTTACGACAGAATTGAACAGCTTCTTCACCGGTTTTTGCTTCACCAATAACCTTAAGCCCTTTTACTTCGTTGAGTATTTTTTTAATACCCGTACGAACTAGCTCATGATCATCAACTAATAAAACATTTATCAACGAAAACACACCTTATTAAAATAGACGATAACATTAGTACAATTAAACTAATTCTAACTTTATCAGTTTAGAGTATAGTGAAACAATAGTTAACACAATCATAAATATTAACGTAAATTATAATTCATTTTTAGTTAACCAACTATTGAGTAATCCTATTTGCCCATTTTTATAAGCGGCATAAGTTAAACGAACAGCATTACTTAAAATAATGGAATCTGACCAGCCTGTTTGTTCCGCAATTAAACGGTAACACTCTTTAGCTTCAGGAGTTAAATATCCCCGTAATTCTTGTTTTCCTTTTAGTTTTTGTCTTTCTCTGTATCGTTTTTGCTTCTCAGCATTAGTTAAAGCTGCTTTTTTTTCTTTCATATTGTTTTTATTCATAAAATAAAGTTCGATAAAGTCAATTATTAAGTTACGCGTAACGATATTGTAAAGAGAAAATGCAAGAAAATAAATTTATTTCGATAAAAACAACTGTTCGGAGTTGTTTAGTGTACATCTGTTCGCTAAAGTACTAACCTGAAATTTATATTAGTGGAATAACGCTTACTATGGCACAAAAAAATTCATTCTCTAAAGAAGAATTAATATTAGCTGGCACAACAGATTATTTTGGTGAAGGTAATAGTAAATTACCTGCTGATAATATGTTAATGATGGACCGTATTGTTAAAATTAATGATGATGGCGGAGAATACGGCAAAGGTGAAATCATTGCTGAACTTGATATATCTCCTGACTTATGGTTTTTTGATTGTCACTTCAAAGGTGACCCGGTTATGCCAGGCTGTTTAGGCTTAGATGCAATGTGGCAATTAGTTGGCTTCTATTTAGCTTGGTCAGGCGGTCCTGGTCATGGTAGAGCATTAGGTGTTGGTGAAGTTAAATTTACCGGTCAAATACTACCAACAGCTAAGAAAGTGACTTATCACATCACATTAAAGCGAGTCATTAAACGTAAATTATTTATGGGTATTGCTGATGGCACAGTGTCTGTTGATGGACGAGTAATATATACGGCGACAGATTTAAAAGTGGGTTTATTTGCCGACACAACTAAATTTTAGACAATTGAATCATCATATAAACAAAAAGCACTCAATGAGTGCTTTTTTTACGACTATCGTTTCACAATGGTGTTAATTGTTATCTTGTTTAGTGAAATATCGACGGCTAAAACCAATGACGAAAAGTGATAATAAACTAAATAAGCCAGTGCCTGCACCCTGTCGTTCAATTTTTTCTTCTGTTACAGAACAGTCTTCAACTTGACCGCCAGCTACAGGTGATAGTTTGACAGCTCGTAACACATCCTCAAGCACTTGCTCGCCATTTTTATCATAATATAGCTCACCTTTAGCATCTCTCATTGGTGCTTTGATAACCGCTGTTGCAGAAATTTCATTATTATCATTAATTGAACGGGCTTCAATAATAGTGTAATCAGAATCACAAGGAGTAAAATCATTTAAGTCAGTAAAAAGATCATTGCTAATATCGTAAATAAAGGCATGACGACGTCGAGGGCTATACTCACTATCATTATGCGTTTCAACTTCACCACTACCAACGATAAAATTATTTTCGTTAACTGAATAAGCTGTACTTGATGAACCCACAAAAAAATCTTCGGGCATAACCATACTCATTTTTTCTGCATTGGTATCAACATAATAAAACTTTTGTCTTAATGAACCATTTACATAGGTTTCTACATGACCTACTGCAATACCATTATCATTAATATCATTAGCACGAGAATTGAAATACTTACTGTGATCATCAGTAAAATCGAGTACTTCACCATTTTTATATACTACGGCATAGACACTGCGTGCTTCTGTTTCACTCGGGTTGGTTTCATTTTCATCCCACCAACCATGTGAATATCCCACAGCAACGCCATGAACATTGATCGCTTGTGCATAGCTGACATACTCTCGTACATCATCTTCATTAGGCGTTACTAATTTGCCTAACGCTTCAGAACTAACAATACCATTTTCATCTAGTACCCATTTAAATGCCTCTGCGTTATACATTCCTTCTGAAATTTGTTGAATACAAACTTCAATTGGGACTACCGCTAATCGGTCTGGGTCTGCACAACCACCATCTTCGTTGGCGATAAATTCTAATGCTTCTTCATCCACACTTGTACTGGCATATCCAACAGCAATACCATTATCACTAATGTCAAAAATGGCTGATTCGCCACCGTAAGTTGCTTCAGGAGGTATTAATGGAATAATAGTTTGGCCACTGTCTGGAGAATAATAGCCTCTATTACCAAAGTCTCTCACCCAATGTGTGACTTCATCACCATCTGCTTCAGTAAATGGAATTGGCAGAAATGGAGCTGAAGCATTGCCATAAATCCAACCTTGATTGGTAATTCCGTTAACGTAATCTGTGGTAGAGCGGCTATAAGTTTGTGTACCTGTGACAAATTTATCAAAGATAACAATCTCTTTCGTTTCAGCACCATCATTTAGCATGGCAACTGTATTTCCTACCTTTTGAAAGAAGGTGCTAGAAGCATTTCCTTCTAAATAACGAACAACCCAAGCTAAGTCGTTAGCTGTTGGATTACCTGCCCTTAATGAGGCTTCATTTTCAATGTCTGTTAATTCAAATACCCCCTCATAAGTATTATGAGCATAGGTGACAATATCATCAAAAACGTCTTCTGTTATATATTGAAATTGCACAGGAAAATTATAAATAGTCGTTCCCGCAATAACCATTTGACCTGAGTTATTTTCCTGCTTGCCGTAAGTATATTCTAAAGAAGAAGCGGCACCTTTATCGATAATTTTATAGGTCGCTGCTTGAGCTAACGATAAACCGAATGCACTTGTTAAACTTAGTGCTAATAGCGATGTTGCAAATTTTTTCATGTAACTACATTACTCTCATATACGTATTATGTTTCGTCTAATTCTTGCCATCTTGCATAACAAGCTTCGAGTTTCGACTCTAATTCTTGAAGCTGGTTCAATATTTTTGAACTAATATCACTATCTTGACTAAAAAAGTCAGATTGATTTACTTGCTCTTGTACCAATGCAATCTCATTTTCTAAGGTATCTATTTCCTGAGGTAAACTTTCAAGCTCTCTTGATTCTTTATAAGATAGTTTACGTTTCGTTGTATTCTCTTGTGTTGCAGGTACAACTTTTTCACTTTTATTAACGCTAACTGTTTCTTTGATTTCTTTACGTTGCTCTTCTTTCAATGCTAAATAAGCATCAACGTCATCATAACCACCAAAGATCTGATTAATATACCCACTACCATCAAAATATAAGCATGAATTAACACAATTATTAACGAAATCTCGATCATGGCTCACTAAAATAACGGTTCCTGAATAATTTGCAACGACTTCTTCCAATAACTCTAAAGTTTCTATGTCTAAATCATTGGTTGGTTCATCGAGAATGAGCAAATTACTTGGTCGTAAGAACAAACGTGCGAGTAATAAACGATTTTTTTCTCCCCCAGAAAGCGCTCTAACAGGTGTTCTTGCTCTTTTAGGGCTAAACAGAAAGTCTTGTAAATATCCCAACACATGTCTTGTCTTACCATTTACAGTAATATCTTGTTTACCATCAGCAACAGTATCTTGTACCGTTTTCTTAGGGTCAAGTTGTTCTCTGTGTTGATCAAAGTAAGCAATATCTAAATTAACGCCAACACGCAAAGTACCCGAGGTTGGTGCTAATTGTTCCATAATTAATTTGATTAACGTTGATTTACCCGTACCATTAGCGCCTATTAATGCTAAACGGTCACCTCGAGTGATAAGTAAATTAAGATCTTTAATTACCGCTTTATCATCAAACGATACCCCTAATCCCTCACACTCAAAAACTAATTTCCCAGATCTGTCACCTGCAGAAATATTAATATCACCTTGGTGTTTAACTTCTCTTCTTTGTTGACGCTCTACTCGTAACTTCTCCAAGGATCTTACGCGCCCCTCATTACGTGTTCTTCGTGCTTTAATCCCTTGTCTTATCCAAACTTCTTCTTCTGCAAGCCGTTTATCAAATAACGCATTTTGAGTTGCTTCAACTTGCAGGTCATGTTGTTTTTGTTCAACGTATTCATCATAGTTGCCAGGATAACTTGTCAGTTTACCTCTATCTAAATCAACAATACGTGTTGCTAAACCGCGAATAAACGCCCTATCATGACTGATAAAAACAATGGTACCACCAAAATCTTTTAAAAATTGCTCTAACCATAAAACACTCTTTATATCTAAATGGTTAGTAGGTTCATCAAGAAGTAATACATCAGGATTTGAAACTAATGCTTTAGCCAAGGCTAGTTTACGTAACCAACCTCCAGAAAGTTCATTAACACGTTTCTCTGCAGTTAAGGCTAAAATAGATAAGACTTTATCTATTCGTTGCTCATCTTGCCAAGCATTCGCTTGATCCAGTTGATGTTGAACTTGTGCTAATTTATTTAAATTATTTTCGCTCGGGTCTTCGCCAATAATGGTTATTAAGTCATGATAACGTTTTATTAATATGGCGTTTTCTTTAACCCCTTGCGCTACGTAATCAAAAATTGAAAGATCACATGATTCTGGGGGATCTTGTTGTAACATAGCTAATTGGACGTTATTTGAAATAACCATCTGACCATCATCTAGATTTTGTTGGCCAGTTAGCACTTTCAACAAGGATGATTTTCCTGCACCATTGCGGCCGACTAAACAAACACGTTCGCCTTGCTTAATACGTAATTCAGCACGATCTAAAATTTTATCTTCACCAAACGCAAGTTCGCCGTCAGTAATTCTAATTAATTCCATTATTTAAGTAACTTCTCTATATCTTGTTGGCTAAATGGCCAATATAATTTTGAATTGTTCGATAGCCGTTCAAATACCGGAATATGAACCCCGTATTGCTCAACTAAGCTGTCATGCTCTACAATATCAATAATCTTAATAGTTTGGATATCAATAATTGCTGTACATAAAGCTAATGCTTGTTCACAAAGGTGGCAGCCCTCACTACTATATAAATGATATTGAACCGTCATATTAATTGCTTGCCTTGCTTCGCGTAATTAACCAACTATTATGAATATGTTTATTACGTTGAAAGTCTTTGTCTCGTGTCAAATCGGTAATTTCTTTAGCGGTAACGCCGAGTTCTTTCATCGCTTCAACATCCATTTTGAAATTACGTTTATTGTTAGCAAAAATAAGTTCGCCATTATCGGCTAAGCAATTAAGGGCATCTGAAATTAATGCAACATGATCCCGTTGTACATCAAAACTATCTTCCATTCTTTTAGAATTTGAAAAGGTGGGTGGATCTACAAAAATCACATCAAATTTTTGTTTACATTCTTTCAGCCATTTTAAACAATCTGCTTGAATAAATGGGTATTTGTGTCCAGATAAATTATTGAGTTCAAAATTGTCTTGCCCCCAACCTAAATAAGTATTCGACATATCAACAGTTGTTACTGTGCTTGCCCCATGTAAAGCAGCTTGAAGTGAAACCGAGCCGGTATAAGCAAATAAATTAAGTAAAGATTTACCTTTTGCTTTTTGCGCAACAATTTGTCGTGTTTTACGGTGATCTAAAAATAAACCGGTATCTAAATAATCCCATAAATTAATTTTAAACTTAGCGCCGTATTCACTTAAGGTAATAAATTGCTTACTTTTATCAACTTTTTCATATTGATTACTTCCTTTTTGCTTAGAGCGAGTCTTTAAAACGACTTTCTCAGTCGGTACTTCAAGCACTTTCGGAGCGAAGTAGAGTACTTCTTGTAGTCTTTTAGCTACTTTGTTTGCTTCAATATTCGCAGGAGCAGAATATTCTTGAATCACTAAATAGTCACCGTAAACATCAATAGCAACATTGTATTCTGGAATATCTGCATCATATAAGCGATAACACTCTATTTGTTCTTTTTTTAGCCAATTTTTTAAATTTTTCTTATTCTTTAATAGTCGATTAGCAAAATCTGACTCTTTTTGGTCAAATTGAGACGTGTCTTTATCTTTTGCTGTTTGTTTATCATCAATATTATAAAGTGCAAGTTGGCAGTCTAACGGACCATTTTTAAACTTATAACGCTTAAAACTAGCCAATTTCAACATTGAAAGTAATTCAACATTCCCAGTTAAAATAGCAATACGCCATTGTTGAAATTCAAGTTTAAGTTTTTGACCAAGTAAAACAAAGTTTTCTACTAATTCAGGTAACTCACCAATACGTTCACCATAAGGTGGATTAAATAACATTGTCCCCTTTTCACCAAATTGATTAGTAAGCTCATTGATATCAGCCTGTTCAAATGTAATATAGCGATCCATACCTGCATTTTTAGCATTTTGCTTAGCAGTTTTTAATACTCGATCATCAATATCTCTGCCGAAAGCATTAACAGAAAGTGATGACATTCCTTTAGTAGAGGCTACAGAAGCTTTAGCAAGTGCTTCTTTAAATAAGCCTTCCTCATGTTTTAACCAAAACTCAAACCCCCAATGTTGGCGATCTATCCCTGGAGCATAATTTCCAGCCATAAAACAAGCTTCTATTAGCACAGTACCAGAACCGCACATAGGATCTAATAAAGGTTTAGACGTATCTTCTAACCAACCAGAACGTTTGATAATGGCAGCCGCTAAATGCTCTTTTAATGGAGCCGCGCCAGTATGTTCTCGGTAACCACGTTGAAATAAACTACGACCTGAAAAATCAATGTAAAAAATCACTTGTTGTCTTAATAGTCGAGCTTGGAAACGGATATGTGGCTGGGTTTTATCAACTGAAGGTCGATCTACCCCTTGATTTCTGAAATGATCAACTAAAGCATCTTTAACAGTTAAACCACCAAATTGGCTATTTCTAATTTCTTCACTTTTGCCGACAAAATCAATTGAAAAAGTATAACTAGGGTCAAACTGTTCACTCCAATTGACTGTTGAGGCACTTTGATAAAGCTCATCTTTATTATTAGCATCACCTTCGCCTATTTTTAATAAGACACGGGTAGCCAAACGTGTATATAAACAAATTTTATACCCTAACGATAAAGAAGCTGTAAAATATACCCCTTCCGGTTTTTGAACAACTTGCTCAGCACCTAAGGTAGATATTTCATCGGCAAGTAAAATTTCTATACCGGGCGACGTTAACGCTAAAAATTGCTGCACTTTTAATTCCAATAGACGTTTAAAGATAATATTAGGCAAGATTATAAACAAATAGCGCTTTGGTCGATAGCCATTTGTACAATTAACCCGACTAAAAGTCCCTTTATTTTAAAGCCAAAGCACCTTATTGGTCGGTTTTACAACAGTTAGTGCAATTATTCTACCAATATTAAAAAAAACGATAAAACAGGTTGCAATTATTACCAACAATCCTTAAGATACGCCTCGCTTTCACTAAGGAAGCAATCGGACGCGGGATGGAGCAGCCTGGTAGCTCGTCGGGCTCATAACCCGAAGGTCGTCAGTTCAAATCTGGCTCCCGCAACCAACTTATTGATTTTTCAATAATTCTATAATAACAAGAATTAAAAATGTTATTGGCTTCCTACTTATGTAGGTCATTCGGACGCGGGATGGAGCAGCCTGGTAGCTCGTCGGGCTCATAACCCGAAGGTCGTCAGTTCAAATCTGGCTCCCGCAACCAACTTCTTACTAAAGTAAAAATCAGTAATTCTTTATAACGGAATTAAAAAGTTATAGGCTTTCTTGATAGTTTCTATCAAGTCATTCGGACGCGGGATGGAGCAGCCTGGTAGCTCGTCGGGCTCATAACCCGAAGGTCGTCAGTTCAAATCTGGCTCCCGCAACCAACTTCTTACTAAAGTAAAAATCAGTAATTCTTTTATAACAGAATTAAAAAGTTATAGGCTTTCTTGATAGTTTCTATCAAGTCATTCGGACGCGGGATGGAGCAGCCTGGTAGCTCGTCGGGCTCATAACCCGAAGGTCGTCAGTTCAAATCTGGCTCCCGCAACCAATTCAAACTTCATATTTCATACTTATATTAAGTAATCAGTAAAATCAGACCTTAGTCGTCAGTTCGCCCTTTACAAAAACACCTGGCTCCCGCAACCAATTCAAACTTCATATTTCATACTTATATTAAGTAATCAGTAAAATCAGACCTTAGTCGTCAGTTCGCCCTTTACAAAAACACCTGGCTCCCGCAACCAATTCATATTCCATACTACATATTTCATTCTTATCTTAAGTAATCGGTAAAATCAGACCTTAGTCGTCAGTTCGCCCTTTCCAAAAACACCTGGCTCCCGCAACCAATTCAAACTTCATATTCCATGCTTCATATTTCATACTTATATTAAGTAATCAGTAAAATCAGACCTTAGTCGTCAGTTCGCCCTTTCTAAAAACACCTGGCTGCCAAACGACCTCTTACAAGAAGCAAATCTGGATATTTTTATCTGTTTGTCATCGCTTAGATAATTAACCTAGTTTTATAGCGTTTTCTATCTTATTAAAAAACAGCAGGGTTTTTGAAATATTGTTGTGCCAATAGGACCACTCGTGACCCCCTTCTAAAGCGTCAAACTGATAATTAATACCGAATTTATCTAATGTTGAACAAAGTGCTAAATTACTTTTATATAAACTATCTTTACTACCGCAATCAAATCTAATTAAGGGTAACTGTGCTTGGTTTTTTTCTAACCAAAAACTGATATCACTCTCATATTGAAATTCACATTGATAATCTTCAATGGGCTTATCTATAAATTGTTGTAAGTCATCGAGTGATGTCACTGATGAATGAGCTGAAATACCTTTAAATTTGTCTGGATATTTCGCACCCAGTCTTAAAGCACCATAGCCCCCCATAGATAAACCTGTAATATATACATTACTTTCGTGACTGATCCCTTCAATGTTTTCAATAACACCATTAATAACATCTTCCATGATCCAAGCTTCATAATTACCATGGGATGATAAAGGTAAATACGCGGAGCCGTCCCACAAACCACCATCTGAAGGCATTACTAAAACAAAGTCATTTAGCCCTTCTTTTTTGAGTTGCTCATATACTTCGTGAACACCTCCAAGCTGCATCCAAACCCAATTAGAACCATATACACCATGAAGTAATAAAACGATAGGTGTATGCGGTGATAATTTGCCTGAATGATATACACTGATGTCTTGACGCCGATTTATATGCGTACTATGCAAGGTTAATGTTGTCGTATTAATGGGACTATAGTTAACATTAGATTTTTCAACACGTAAAATAGCCATAAAAATTAATCCTGATTTTCTTTTGATGACTCAATAATAACAACGCCCTTTGCTATACGGCCATTTAACATATCATCAAATCCTTCGGCTAACGTTTCCAGTGTATACGTTTTTGTCACCAATTCTTCAAGCTTCATTTTTCCCTGATCATATAAAGAAAGAATACGGTTAAAATCACGTTCTGGATTACACATGCCATAGAGAGGATTTATATAGATTTTGTCCCATTCAAAGAGTTCACAATCAAAGTCTATACGTTGTTCTATGCCACTGACTTGTACAGCCTTACCTGCGCTACGTATTAAAGCTAATGGCGCAGAACCTAGTGCAGGTAGTGCGGTACATTCAAAAGCGTAATCAGCACCTCGGGTGTCAGTTAATTCTCTTACTTTTGCTTTAACATCAATAAAATCATTATCCTTTTTACTGGCAACAATGCCATGTGTCGCACCAAAACTTCTCGCTTGTGCAAGTCTTTCTTCATTAATGTCTATGGCAATAATTTTAGCTGCACCAGACTGTTTTGCTGCTTGAATAACATTTAAACCGACACCACCACAACCAATCACACATACGCTACTTCCAACAGTAACATTTGCTGCATTTACAACTGACCCCCAACCTGTCATGACACCACAGCCAACGATTGAAGCTGCAGGAAAAGGAATTGCACTATCAATTTTGACTACCGCTGCAGATTTTACAACCGCATATTCACACATAGTGCCTAAATGAAAAGACCGCTCAATGGGTTCACCACAATGTGTACTGCTTGCTATATGTGCATGTCCATTTAAATCACAACCACAAACAGGAGAGTTTTGTTCGCAAATGTGCAAATTTCCTTCTCTACATTGAAAACATTGCCCACAAGGAATAGCCCAGTTTAATATCACTTTATCGCCAATAGCCAATCCGGCAACCTTATCCCCAATGCTTTCAACAACACCGGCACCTTCATGACCTACAATAAAGTTTTTATTCCAATGTTGAATGGAGTCCCAGTCTGTGTGGCAAATTCCCGATGCTTTAATTTTAACTCGCACTTCACCAATCCCTGGCTTACCAATATTTACAGTGGTTAATTCAAATTTTCCTTTGCCATTAGAAATTACAGCTTTAGCTTGGATCATAATGATTCTCTTATGGATTATTTTAACAGTAGCCAGACGCTGACATGACTCAAGCGTGACAATCGGTATAAAAAAAGCCTAGATCACAATGCAACTAGGCTATCAATTAATAACGGGCTTATTACTTTATTTAAATGTTTAAACTAGGCTTTCAATCGTTAACAGTATTTCAGCATTAGCTAAATGAACTTTATTGATGATTGCTTTACTTTTTATCAGTTTAGTGCCCAACACATAGGCTTTAGCATGATTAATTGCATCTACAGCTAATAACTCATCCCCTTTAAAATACCAAACCGAAAATTTGGATTCTTCATTAACTTCTTTACGGACAATAACCTTGTCATAGCCAGAAGCTAAGCCTACCATTTGTAATTTTATATCAAATTGATCAGACCAAAACCAAGGTATTGCATCATAGCTAACTTCTTTACCACAAATGGATGAAGCTGATATTTTTGATTGGTCAACAGCATTTTGAACCGACTCTAAACGCAGCCAACGGCTATAGTGTTTATTATAATGAAATGCACAGTCACCAATGGCATAAATATTTTTATCGCTTGTTAGACAATGTTCATCGACGGTAATGCCATTTTCTACCGATAAGCCAGCTTGCTTTGCCAACTCCTGATTTACACGGATGCCCACACCCACAATAATAAGATCAGCAATATATTCTTTATTGTCTTCACAGCTAACCACCTGTTTACCATCAATAATTTTAATTGAACTTACATTTTGGTTAGTTTCAATGTTTACCCCATGGGTAATATGCAACTGTTTAAAAAAATCAGACATTTCTGGCGAGGTTACACGAGCAAGTAAACGATTTTCTCTTTCGAGAACGGTGACTTCTCCCCCAAGTTTTTTTATGGAGGCTGCCGTTTCTAAACCTATATATCCGCCTCCGATAATCACCACGCGTTTGTCTTTACTAAGCTTGAGTGCTTGACGTATTTTTTCAACATCTGATTGTGTTCTTAATGCGAAAAGATTATTCGCCTGCTCGATACCTAAAATTGGCGGGATAAATGGTCGAGCTCCTGTTGCAATAATTAACTTATGATAGTTTAGTTTCTCATCATTTTGTAAAGAAACAACCTGAGTCTTTCTATCAATATTTGTCACTAACATACCTAGTTTCAAGGTTATGTTGTTTTTGTCATAACTTGCAGCAGGTTTTAAGATGGCTGGTTGCACGTTATCGTTATTGGTTAAATACGCTTTAGATAGAGGTGGTCTGTGATAAGGCAAGCATGGGTCACTGTCAATAAGGATTATATTTCCTTGCCAACCTTCTTTGCGAAGGGAAAAAGCAGCACTAACACCACCATGGCTAGCACCAATAATTATGCATGTTTGATCAGCAGATAATGACATGATTGTCCTTCTTATTTTAAGTTAATTAATGAGCAACTTTAAAAATCACACCGTCAATGTCATCTGACACTTCAATTTGACAGCATAAGCGACTAAATTCATCCGCGTCATCATCAAGCTCTAACATATCTTGTTCAATCTCACTGGCTTGTCCAGTTTTAGAAAGATGCTCAGGTGCAACATGCACATGACAAGTAGCACAAGAACAAACTCCGCCACAATCGCCATCTATCCCCGCTATACCATTTTCAACGGCTAGCGACATAACGGATCCTGATTCCGCCTCTAAAGTAATTTTTTCATCGTCTTGCGTTATAAAAGTAATTTTAGCCATGCGATTATTCTCTGTTTAATGGATTAAGTGATGATTATTTAGCGTTAAACGCTACATTCAATGAATGAAAACCAACTTTACGTTGGAATTGTTGCCAGTCTTCGATATTTTCTTCATTTTCAAAGGCCTTGATACTACTTAGCTTTGAAGAAAGTGAACGAATCAGTATGGCAAGTATTTGTCGAGCATGGGTAGCGCCTAAGCAATTATGGGTACTAAAACCAAAACCAACATGTGGATTTAGTTTTCTATCAAGTACCACTTCATTAGGTTTTTCAAAAACTTTAGCATCTCTGTTTGCTGAAGCCCAACATAACGAAATACGACTATCAGCTTTAACTGCATGTTCACAGACACTAGTGTCTTCGGTAACAACTCGCCCCATTTGAGTTAATGGAGAAAAATAGCGAACTAATTCTTCAACTGCTTTAGTTGTTATTTCAGGTTCTTCATTAAGTCTTTTTAAAGATTCTGGATGCTCAGAAAAATAGGCTACAGTGTTGGTTACTGCATTAATAACAGTATCTCTACCACCAGCAAAAGTAAGACTAATAACACCTTTAACTTCTTCTTTAGTCAATTTTTTACCGTTGACTTCGCTAGCAAGTAAAACCGAATAAAAATTATCACTCGGATTAGCTATCGCCTTCTCAATTTCTTGGTCAATATAATCGTAGAGTAAACTCGCTTTATCTCCATCTAGATCACTCTCTTTGCTACGAAATACATGAGTCCCCCAGCTGATCCAAACATTTGATTCTTCATAAGGAGTATTAAGTAATAAAGTTAATGCTCGAGATTGTAATTTAAGGGCAAATTCTTCAACGACTTCAATACTTGGTTGATTGATGGCTTCTTCAACTAACTCATCAATTATAATGCTAAGTTTTTCTTGATAAGCTGCTTCTAGTGGTCGTTTAAACCAAGGTTCTACTAATTTTCGAAAACCACCATGTTCGGGGGGATCTACTTCAAAAGGGATCTGACGTACGTCTCTTATAGCAGCTTCAGATGGGATTACAATCCTTCCAACTTCATCTCCTCCGGATTGGAAAGATTTCCAATTATGGGCACATTTACGAACATCTTTTAACCCTAAAACCATAGTAACAGGATCGTCTTGATCTTGGATTTCACTAACGCCGGTTGTTGTTCTTGCGCTTTCAAATGGATCTGGAAAAGTGCTGATTGCCATAAGTATCTCTCTAATTAATAAATATCATTAATAATTTACATAATAATATTGTAGTATTTTCTTGAGAAACACAGAAAATACGCATTAAAATATCATTTATATGCTCTATACATTAATTTATATAAAATAATGTTCAACAAAAAAACAATGTCTATATACTCACTTCAAGGGTTTATCTATCCAGAACCTCTACCCTAGAATGAGAAAATAATACTCTTTATAAATATTCATATTTCAATCATAAACAACTATCTAATGGTTATTAGTTGATCTCGTTTGCCAAGTGTTTACCCCACCTTAAATATTTAACGACTTTATTTTTGAAGTTATTAACTAAAAGCAGTCAACGCTTTTATAAAGCTATCATTATGATAAATCGTCTATTAAAGATAAAATCAACACTCGTTTATGGTTTCGCGTTACCGATAAGCAACAAAACTTTATAAACAAAAATGAGCCCTGATGGCCTATATTCAGCAATGATTACAATTGCAAACGAAAAGCTTTGAGACTAAGCCTTACTATGTAGTTCTAATGAAAATTGATAGGAAAGAGAATAGAAGTATAAATACTATCAGTGTTACCTGACATTATTCAGGCAGGAGATTAAAAACACGCACATTATTTACTTGAAAGTCATCTATTATTTAATAATGAAGTGATTATCATGCATAGCTAGCTATGTCTTGACTCTGTTTCTTCCATTATGTTTAGCGCCGTATAGCTGATTATCTGCTTTCTTAAATAACTGCTCAATTGAATTATTTTCCTGATTCAGCTCAGATATACCTATACTAAGAGTGATTTTAATAGCCACTGAATTGTACATAAAGACGCTATTTTCAACCATAGCTCGGATTTTTTCCGCGACAACAGTCGCTTTATCTAGTGAAGTATTGTTCAATAAAATTGCAAACTCTTCACCACCAACACGAGCAAAAACATCACTTTTCCGCATGAGATGTTGTATGTTTTTAACAAGGTTAATTAATACAAAGTCCCCTGCTTGATGTCCATAGCTATCATTAACCCCCTTAAAATGATCAACATCAATCATCAACAATGATATTTTTTGTTTCTCCCTTTCAGCAATCAATATTATGTCGTCACAAACTGAAAAGAAATATCTTCTGTTGTATATATGCGTAAGGCTATCAGTTATCGATAACTGATGTAATTCTTCCGCTTTTTCTGCTAATTCGTCATGCGCCTCAATACTAGAAACTCGACTATTGAAAATAGCTTTCGATAATAAAATAGTTGCCGGTATATAAATCATAGTAAATATGACTACACCTATATGCTGTTGTTCACCATGATACAGAAGGATGACTATTTGAGGGGTGATCATACAAAAGAAAAAAATCAAATAAGCCTTATACAGTGACGACATAGATAATGCAGCCGCTGTGATAATCCCTATAATCATAATAAAACTAACTAACTCGAATGGTTCAGGGGCGTAAATTGACACTAAGATAGATGATATGGTCCACATAAGCGCTTGAAATATATTTAACGCAGTAAAAAGCTTTCGATTATTGCTAATTCCATCCATATCTTGTTGCGTTATATGTTGTTTAAACTTTTTTACATTATATAAACGCATTACTGCTAATAATAATTGAAAAACGAGCCAAACAAACAAAATAAGTAATGGAATATAATTAAAAAAGATATAGCAATATGCAGAAGAAACGATCAACATGGCTATCATCGCTCTAGGCGTTTGATCAACAACAATTTCTACAAGTTTAGGATGGATATAAGCCATTATATTCCCTTATAATTTCTAATCGAGTATATAAACGTAAATATGTTTAAGGACTCCTGACCATACTTCATAGGCTAATATCATACTAACGTTAACCTAATGTAATGCAAGATTTTTTTATTGTAAAACAACATACATACCATTACTCAATGACTACTTAAATATTTTACAGCCATACTCACATAGCCTTCCTTTTCATTAATGTTTAATTTTAAAATTAATTGTTGCACAAATCTAAAACTGGCATTATTATCTCGCCGCTTCTTGATGATAGCCAATCCGAGTACATTACAAATTTAGTTTGTAGCAAGGCAATGAGCAACTATCCAAGAGTGAATTTGACGGTGCATAACCACTATTGATATCACTCAACTGACTCGTAGATAAACCTTATCCGAGCGGTTGCTTAGAACGTAACAATACGTTCTTTTATTCGGAGAATACCATGGCTTTATCAACGAAATTTAAAGGCTTCCAAAGCAAAGTACCTGCAGTTACGGCTGCGGCTAACGAAAGCGAATACTTTGCTTATACGCAACCAACCACTCAAGAAATTGAACAACTAGCAGCTCAGTATGGTGCGCCTTTAATGGTGCTTGACTGCGAAGCTATACGTCAGCAATACCATGCACTTAAAAATGCACTGCCCAACGTTACCCTGCACTTTGCTTTAAAACCTTTACCATTAGCAGCGGTTGTTCGCACATTATTAGCAGAAGGTGCAAGCTTTGATCTTGCCACCAGCGGCGAAATTGATTTAGTGGCAAGTGAAGGCGTACCAAGTGAACGTACCATTCACACACACCCTATTAAGCGTGATAGCGACATTCGTGATGCACTCGCTTATGGTTGCACTGTATTTGTGGTAGATAACATCAACGAGCTAGAAAAATTTATTGCGTACAAAGATCAAGCCGAAATTTTAGTACGTTTAAGCTTTCGTAATAAAGATGCCTTTGCCGACTTATCTAAAAAGTTTGGTTGTAGCCCTGAAATGGCAATCGAAATAATCACCTACGCACAACAATTAGGTATACGTATTAAAGGCTTATCGTTTCATGTAGGCTCGCAATCACCAAAACCAACGAAATACGTAGACGCGATAAATGCCTGTACTAAAATTATTGCGCAAGTTAATGAACTTGGCTTACCGGCATTGAGCACATTGGATATAGGTGGTGGTTTTCCTGTACCTTACAGCGCAGATGTATTACCTATCGACGTGTTTTGCGCGCCAATTAACCTTGCCCTTGCCCAATTACCAGAAACCATGCAAATACTTGCTGAACCTGGTCGCTTTATTGTGGCAAGTAGTGCTACCAGTGTGGCATCAATAATGGGGCAATCTGTACGCGAAGGTAAAACATGGTACTACTTAGATGACGGTATTTACGGTTCGTTTAGCGGGTTAATGTTTGATGAGGCGGCATATCCAATCGATAGTGCGAAAAAAGACCTCATGCGTTTTGAGTCGGTACTTGCAGGACCAACATGCGACAGTATAGATGTTATAAGCGAATCAATCATGCTACCTAAGCTAAGCAATGGTGATTTAATTATTAGCCGCATGATGGGAGCTTATACCCTAGCAACTGCTACTGACTTCAACTTTTTTAAACGTGCAGAAATCGTGGTATTAAATGAATATGTGCACAGCCAGGAGTTAACTGGTTAAACGTCACTGACACTTTCTCGTTTACCGATAGCTTGTCTATTCAAATACGAATAAAACGCAGTTTATTACTGCGTTTATTTATGAAAACAATAACAAGCTAATAACAAACCTAATGCTTTTTTATAGACTAATCAAAGGCGTTCTAGTTAAAGCGTTAACCTTTGTTAGTTCTCAATAATGAATATATTCCCAAAAGTGGCAATATTATTATTTCGTTATAATTTAGAGCGGCTATATATGTTAGAATAAAGTCATATTATTATTTAAAAATCATTAGGCGTATTTCATGTCTGAACATTCAATTTTCGACATTTGTGTTGAACCGATAGAACTTTATAAATTATTAAAAATTGCCAATATGGTTGGCGGTGGTGGCGAAGCAAAAACTATGATCAGTGAAGGTAATGTATTAGTTAATAATAAAGTTACCGTTCAAAAGCGTAAAAAAGTACGTAACGGCGATATTATTGAATATAACGGTAAAAGTATTAAAATTGCTTATAACCCAAGCCAAAAATCAGCGGAGTTTATTAATACAGTTGTTTCAGCTACTAAGAATTTAAAAAAGAAAAAAAGAGCTAAAAGTAAAGCGGCGGCTATTTTATTAGAAACGACTACTGAACCATCTAAAACACGAGCAAAAACAAAGCCTACCTCAGTTTAATGACTTGTTAATTTTTTATGGGAAGTTAAACTAAATTGAATTTTTGCAGTAAGAATAACTTTCCACATTGATGATACTTTTAAGACAAAGTATTAGCGAGTAAGCCATGGTGTCTACTGGGATCCTAAAATGAATTAACAATTAGGGTTCGACACCATAGTCATAAGTTATATGCCAATTACCGTTAACTATAAAAGGCTTCAACAGTTCCTTTGAGTTTAATAAGAAGTGGTTGCCCGCGACGGTCTAACGCTTTAGGTGAAGCAATTTTCACCCAACCTTCACTAATACAGTATTCCTCAACATCATTACGTTCTTTACCGTTTAATTTAATGCCAATGTTGTGCTCAAAAATTTCTGCCACATGATGTGGACTACGGGGGTTACCCGAAAGGTGATCAGGTAACGTTGGTAGGGGTTTAGTCTCTTTCATTTGATAACTCGAGATTGAATAAAAAGTGCGACATTGTAATCAATATAAATATAGCCCTCAACAAGTTAACACTTATTGTGGCATATCGCCCATCAATAAGTGTCAAAGTAATGGTTGGCTAACACGCTGTCCGTTAAGCGCTATCCGTTAAGCTAAGCGGAAATGAAATATATTAACCCTGCTTTAAAAGTAACTATTTGTGTTAAAGAAAGTCACAAGTATTTATCGCTTGATAAACCAGTTACTCCCTTTAACCTTCTTATTTACTTACTTGAACTAAGGTTTTACCAAAATTTTCACCACGCATAAGTTTACAAAAAGAATCAGGTGCCGACTCTATGCCCTCTCCTATGTCTTCCTGCATTTTGAGTTTTCCTGATAAAACTAACGGAATGCACTGGGCTAAAAATTCTTCACGTCTCGTTTCAAAATCATAAACGACTAATCCATAAACGGTTGCTCGTGACTTTATCCATAATGCTGGGGGTGGGCCTGCCATACGTTCTTTATTATTGTACTCAGCAATTAAGCCACAAAGTATAACTCTAGCACCAACAGCGAGTCGTTCTGATGCGGTATGTAATAATTCGCCTCCAACTAAATCAAAATAGACATCAATGCCTTTTGGACAATATTCATCAAGTTTCTCAGCAATATTTTCTGTTTTTCTGTTAATACAAAAATCATAACCAAGTTCTGAAATTGCGTACTGACACTTGTCATCACTGCCGGCAATGCCAACCACAATACAACCGGCTGCTTTAGCCAATTGCCCCGCGGTAGCACCAACCCCTCCAATTGCCGCAGGAATCACAACAACATCACCTTTTTTAGCATTTGCTTGCCAAACTAAACCCGCATAGGCAGTTAAACCAGGCATTCCCAAAATAGATAAAGCATACGAAGGATGTGGATGATCAATAGGTGCGGATAGACTTTTAGCATCGTGCACTGAATATTCCTGCCATCCCCCCATACAACGTACTAATTGCCCAACCTCATATTGATCACTATTAGTTTGAACAACTTCACTGACAGTCTCCCCTTGCATCATGTCCCCTGGCGACAAACTGGCGGTAATATGACGACCCGCAATTTGGCTTCTCATATAGGGGTCAAGTGAAAGATAATGTGTTTTACACAAAACTTGCCCAGCACCTAATATTGGCATAACACTTTCTTCGCAACTAAAGTCGTCAGGAACAGGTACATTTTCAGGGTAACGTTTTAGGCATATTTTTTTATTCAGCATTAATTTCACCTTCAGTGATAATTGATAGTAGTTTCGAGACTCTAGTTTCCATACCCGAAGCTACTTGGTGTATTTGGATATTGTCAGGTAAATCTATGGTTAACAAACGTTGACAAAAACGAAAGATAATACTGTCTTGCCAAAGCACTATTTCAGTGGGCTTAGCCACTTGAATTAATTGCTCTGGTCGTTCATTGTTGATGGCTGCAATATATGCGTCAGCATAATTAACACCCGCTTTGACATAATCAACAAAGGTCGTTTGTAAAACCTCTAACGGTGGAAATGGCGTTGTTAACTTAGCGCTATCAGACTCATCATACCAAGGAAAATAGGTAAAGAGGTTATTCACCATTTTCCATGTATGTTGTAAATGTTGCCCATCAGCACAAGGAGTTAAGTCAGGAAAATATTGTTCTAACATCGATGCCCTTTCATCATCATGAAAGACAGCCACATTTTCTAATACAAGTTTTACTGTTTTATCAGGGTATTTTTTAGCAAACTCAATCGCTATTTGTGCCCCGGTAGCATTACCATAAATAATGCCTTTATCAATATTTAAGTTATCCATAAATTTAGCTAAGCAATCGATGTAATTATCAAGCATGCCATTAGCTTGTGCTAGTTTACTTGAATCACCGTAGCCTGGTGCATCCCATGCAATTGCAAAATGTGACTGTCCAAACGCCTTAAGTAAAGGAACCATAAAAGCTGAAGATAATGGTGATGGATGCAATAAAAAAATAGCGGTATTGCTTTTATCTCCACACGTACGATAATGGATATCAAGCTTACTTTGTTGATGCTCTATTGATACAAAAGAGCGGTTCGGCTGTTGTTGCATAAATTGTCCTTTAAAGCCCAAGTGCTGTTGGATTCATACGATTATTAGGATCAACAAGCGCTTTAATCTCTTTCAACAGTTTAAAATTGGTGTCACAAATCCCTTCTTCAAACAAATAGGTTTTACCTATTTGCATATGTACACCGCCTAAGTTTTTATAACTGACAATTAAGTCTTCTCTTATCGCTTGAACGGCAGCTCTAGCTTCAGGGCTTGCAGCAAATGTTTTAACACGTTTGATATGTTGCGGTTCAATAGCATGATGATGTAACTCATTGAGTTCATCAGGCCAGAAAAAAACAGGCTCTAATACGAAAACATTACTGGAAACACTTGCTAATAAATAACCTATGCCAATGTTATATTTATCGATTGCCGCTTTATGATTGTCGAATATTTCACTTGTTTTCTGATAAGCCAATTGCGCCTTAGAATGTGGCACTAATGTATGCACTGGTGCCCATCGTTCACCATTAGGCCCGATCATGTTGTTCACCGGCCCAAAAGGGTTAGCACGTAATACTTTTGGAATAGTATTTTCTATTTCACTTGCTTCATGCTTACTTGCAATTTCACGAATTGCATTTAATCGTTCTTTAACCGCAGCTTCAGTTCTGTCTTCGACAATAAAATGTACTGACCAACTTTCAGCCTCAACAAAATTTCGTCCTGCTAATGCAACTTTAGCTCCTTGTTTTAGCGCTTTACCAATACCGCCTGCTGATTTCATAACACCCATTAAAGATTTTACATCAGATGCTAAACTTTCACGCTTTAATCGTTGAGCTTGTAGATAGGGATCAAACCCACAAGTTTCACTTGCTAAGCCTTGTCTAGCCACTTCACTCATCACTGCTGACTGTTGAGCAAATGTCTCAAAGCAAAAAGAAACACCATCATTATGGGGCAATTGAGCAATCAATCGTAATGTAACGGTTGTTTTTATACCTAATGCAGCATTATCAGTACAGAATATCCCTGTTAAATCAGGGCCGTAATGACGCATAAAAGGGGTGCCATTAATTTGGGCACCAGAGCCAGTATTAATGATGTCACCATTGGCAAGCACTACCTCTAATGAAATAACAGAATCTACCGCGAAGCCATGTTGACCAGACCCCCAAAAAATACCGTTTTGAGAAAGTCCTCCCCCAACAGTGGCTCTCGAGCCAGATAAAGTGCCCCAAAATGGTGTGCGAAATCCTGTACTTTTTAATGTTTCGTGTAATTTTTTCCATGTACATCCACTTTGTACGCGAACATACATATCTTCCGTATTAACTTCAATAATTTCATTTAATAATGAAGTATCAACAATAATTGAGCCTTTTTCCGCAGGTACAAAGCCTTTGGTATAAGACATACCACCGCCACGAGGTATAATAGCAATACCTGCTTCTGTAATTAATTTTACTGCTTGAGCTAACACCTGAGAGGATGTCGGTTTAATGACTAACATTGCAGGTAGGGCTTTGGTGTATACATCTTGGGAATATAAAACACAGCTCTGGGTGTCATCAAAAATATAGTCGTCACCTAATATGGCTGTCAGTTGCGCTTTAATTTCATTTGTCATCATTTTTACCTAATTATTAAGTGTTTCAAAAAATTCAAACCTATTTCCATTAGGAGAATTTACTGCAATTATATTTACCTCACCATAAGGCTGAATATCTAACCTTCCCCCTGAGATATAATCAATGTGATTGTGAGTAAGGTGTGCAATAAAATGGTCCATTTCTTTTATCGGAAAACGTAAACAGGTAATACCTAAGTTATAAGGCTGTGCATTATCAGAAAAATCATTACCCGTTAATTCTGGAAAAGAAGCTAGTTCAACAGTCCCCTTTCTTGTGCCATCAGCGCTTAACAGCGTTAATACATGAGGAGTTGTTGCCACTAATTCAAATGGCATTCCAAATACATTGCTAACAGCTTTATCGAAAGTGTCTTCTTGGTGTATTAGCGCTTTAAAACCTAAAATTTTGGTAAAAAAATCTTTTTCCGATTGATGATCATTAATCACCATAGAAGCATTGATAAGTTCGCTAAATAATGCGGTTTGTTGATCATTTTCAAGCACAGGCTCAAGTCGTTCTATTAAAGCATGGGTAATGCCATCATGACTTTTAGCTAGCCATTCGTAAACTTTAAACGGACCAAATGTCATTTCAACGGGTTCATTAACACCAAACCATTGATACTCATGTAACTTTCGTGACAGTTGGTGTACATTTTTAACACGAGTATTAACGTCAAATATGCCACCTGTATCCCAGATTTGGCTATTAGCCCGTATATATTGTTGCTCAACACCTGTAATTTTTACTAAACGTATTGCACCTTCGGTTGCCTCAGGTGCTCTAACTACACAACTAGATACAATGGCATTTTCTGAAAGTTGCCAAAAATCATATAGTCCTGTCTCAATTCCTTCTTCTGAAATAACTTCCCAGCCGATAATATCGCAATAAAACGTCTTAGATTTTTGCAAATCATTAACGACAAAAACAACTTCAGAAAAACCAGAAATAGCAAATTCATTACTATGAGTCATTATCACTTCTCCTATACAGTTAGCGAATTACAACGCGGTTATGGGCATCATCACCTTGGTCTACCCGACCAATCAGTGCGATAGTACCCGCTAAGGCAAATGGCAAAATACGTTCTAAAATATCTCCAACTGAATTCTCTTGCCAATTAAGATAAACAGTTAAGGTAAAACCCACAAAAATAGCCGCAAATCTATAGCTACCTTTCACAGGTTTGCCTAGTAGTAAAACAATTAATAGTGGTGCAAACGCAGAACCTATTGCTGCCCATGCAAAAAGCACACGAGAGAATATTGCTTCGGGAGCAAATAAAGCGATTAACATTGACACTAAACACATAGTCAAAACCGCTAATCGAGAAAGTAATAAACTAGCACGTGGAGATAAATCCTTTTTGAGATCATATGACATAGAAGATGCAGACACTAATAATTGACTATCTGCCGTAGACATAATCGCTGACAGCACTGCCGCGATAATTATTCCAGCAAGTATGGGATGAAATAATAAGGTAGTCACTGAAAACAAAATCTGCTCGTTGTTTTCAGCACCGGGGACTAAAAGCCTTGCACATAACCCTAAAATCAACATGCCCGCATAAACAATAACAGGCCAACCAATACCAATAATGCTCGCTTTTTTAATAGATGATGCATGTTCTAAAGCCATGAAGCGGTTGACAACATGTGGTTGCCCAGGGTTGCCCAAGCCTATGCCTAACATACCAAGCACAAATGCGACCCCCATCCATCCAGAGTATTGACCGGTAAAAGACAGTTGCTCGCTAGAAAAACTTGTAGCTAAGCCAGTAAATAAATTATCTACACCTCCTACTTGATACAGAGCAACTATTGGCAATACGATGGCGGTAAGAGCCATAAGCAAACCTTGTAAGGTATCTGTAACACTAACGGCCCAAAACCCACCTAATAAGGTATAAATCAGAATGATGAAAGTGCCTAAAACAATGGCATGTGTTGAATCCATATGAAAGCTATTAGCAAAGGTGCCACCAGCCGCTTGAAACTGAGCAGCAATGTAAAAAGAGAAGGAAAACACAATAGCGAACGTTGATAACCAAATAATATATTTTGCCCACGGCCCCTTTCCAGCAAGTAATTCGGTTAATGTAACTGCCCCAACCTTGTTGGCCATTTTATGAATGCGAGGCGCTAACCATAACCAATTGAATACATAACCAAGTACTATCGCAGGAAATAACCAAAGGGCTGAATACCCCATGACATAAGCGGCTCCACTAACACCAAGTAAACTCCAAGCAGAAGAAGCACTTGCTGATGAGCTAATAGCGGCAACCCACGGACCTAATTTTTTACCGCCAATAAAAAAGTCTTCTGTAGTATTAGTGCGTTTACTGGCCCAAAGGCCAATGGCAACTAAGATTACTTTATAAATGATTAAAGTGACTAGAATGACGGTTTCGCGATTCATTTTATCCCCAAAACTAACAGGCTAGAAAAAATCTAGCCTGTTTAACATAAATTGATAACTGAAAACTTATTGGTTAAAAGCTAAAGTGAGGGCGTACTTCTTTTATTTTAATACCTGCTTGCATCCAACGAAGATTCATACCTATTTTAACATTGTCGCGATCACTCCAAATATAGGTAATTGTTTTTCCAGTTTTATTTTCAATTAAACCTAATTTTAAAATTGGATCTTGTGTATTTTGATAAGTCAGTTTAGCCAGCTGAATAGAGTATGCTGATTCTTTACCTGTTTTATCATCAATAATAGGGAATATTTGACCTTCATTGTGAATAACAACATTACTCGAAAAATTCCATTTCGCATCTTTAGGGGCATCTTTACCACCAATACGAGCACCAGTCCAACCAGTGAAATAAGTTACTTTACGGTTTTTATGTGCAATTTTTTGTTTATTACCAAAGATATGCTTTCCATCTTCATCGGTAGCACTGTCAGCAATCCAGATCTCGCTATCAGTTAAACGTAAAGTATCATTAAAAAAGATCATTTTACCGTTTCTACGTGATTTAATCGCACAAGCATCTTTCACCATAGTGCCATCAAAATACTCACCATTAAACTTCCAGTAAACTTCACATCCTTTAAATGTATTGATTTCGTCTGCCGTTAAATGTTGAAATAACTCAGGGTGTAAATGTGCATCAGCATACTTTGCATCATCATTAAAACGATAGATATTTAACTGTAGCGCACCTTTTTCTTCATTACGGATAAATTGATATAAACGTTGGCGATATACTTTCTTAGGGTCACCGTCCATATATTGTTTTACAAAATAAGTAGTTCCTTCAAGAGCAGGTGTAGCTAAAGGAGCGAATACGTGATGAATATGTTCGTGTATTTGAATGTTGCTGTCTTTTTCGGCATCAATTTTGTCTTGCCAGTTTTGTTCATGATTATCAAATTCGGCAGCAAACCATTGATGAAATAACTGTTCCTTAATTGGATCAGCCTTCACTACTTGCGCACTTTTTGCCTCGTTAGATTGAGGAGTTGATGAGCAAGCAAATAAAACTGCTGATACACATGCTATTAAAATCTTATTTTTCATTCGTATATTTCCTGAATTGATGATTTATCCATTGTTGACAACCTAAAGACCTAACAACATGATCAATGTCAAAAATGAAGTTTAAGTAGTGTTTAAATTAGATATAAATAGAAAATTATGACATGAGGAGTGAAAACTATGGGTCATTTATCCATGACCCATAGTAATAATTCGGTTAAAAACGATAAGTTAGATCAGCACCATAGCTTCTCGGTAAATTGGTATACACAGCACCAATACCAAGCCCTTCAATCAACAAACTCCCCGTAGTATATTGTTCATCAGATAAGTTTTTACCCCATAAACTTACACTAATATTTCCTTCATTATTGGTAAAAGAAACTCTAGAGTTAATTAACGTATAGGCATTTGTAGAACCCAATGTAGAATTTGCCACGTTTTGGAAGTATTCATCGGTATGATTAACGTTAATTGCCCATTCAATTTCACCACTTTCAAGTTCAAAATAAACTTGGCTACCTAAAGACCAACGAAGATCAGGTGCTTGTTTTAAATCTAGGTCAGTTGTAATAGGAGATCGAGCTTCTTTATATTCTGCATCTAAGGTACCGACAGTTGCATTAAGGTGCCAATTACTAGTAACCGCAGCTTTAATTTCAATTTCTAAACCTGAAATATCAGTATCTGCAGCATTAATACGAACTGTATTACCATCATCATCCCAAGCAGATAATTGTAGGTCGTCATATTGACTGAAAAAATAGGTAGTATTTAATGTAAGTTGATTATTAAGCCATGAGCTTTTAAAACCCACTTCATAAGTCACATTGTTTTCTTCATTAAAGGTACGTAATTCACCACTATTTAATACCGCAAAACCACCTGATTTATAGCCAGATGCAGTGTTTAAAAAGAGCATAACATCATCGTTAAGCTGATAATCCACACCCAATTTATAACTGACATTTGACCAAGAATGATCATTGTTTGAGTTAAAACCCGCACTTCCATCGGGTTTGATTTGGTCAACAGTAATTTCTTTTTTATCTGACGTGTATCGTAAACCACCGGTAATATTTAAATTATCTTGTAACTTATAAGTACCATGCGTAAATACCGCGTAACTATCAGTATCTTGATCAAAAAAGTTTGTCGGTGACGGCCCTAAAAACTGGGTTAGTACATCAACATTTTCTTCCATTTCATTGGTTTCGTTAAAAGCAAAAACACCTGCTAACCAATCAACAGATGCTGTTGAACCGGATAATTGCGCCTCTATACTGGTTTGTGATTGATCTAAAAACCATCTGTCTTCTAAAACGACAGCAGCTTTACCATCAAAGTCTCCATGCCAAGGGTTTTCTAAGGTGCGACGAGCAGCAATAATTTCCAAATCCATAGTATCGTTGATTTGTCGCTTGTAGGTAAGGTTAAGCCCTTTTTGTTTTACCTGATTTTTACCTGTAGCATTACTTTCAAGTGTATAAACATCATTGTCTTCATCATTAAGAATATTACTTGCATAACCGGCAGTTGAATCATCAGTTATCATATCCATGTTTACATATAATGAACTTGATGAATCAATTGACCACAAAGCGCCTATACGTGCCGAAAATACGTCTTGATCATTAACCCATGTGTCTAATGTTGTATTATAAGAATAACCGTCTCTATTACGTTGAATTGCTGCAACTTGTACTGCTAAATCTTCACTGACAGCATAATCACCCGCAAACTTAATATCTTGTTTACCCATATTCCCTATAATCGCTTGAACATAACTTTCATTATTTCCCTGCGGTTTTTTAGAAATATATTTAATTGCACCACCCGAGGTATTACGACCATATAAAGTTCCCTGCGGACCACGTAATACTTCGATTCGTTCAAGATCATAAATATCAATTAATGCACCGGTTTGACGAGCAAAAAACACACCATCCACATACAGACCAATAGCAGGATCATTCGTGAAGGTTGAATTATCTTCACCCACACCACGCATGAAAATTTTAGCACCTGAAGAGGTTCCTGTATTAGGAGCAATAATTAAATTAGGTACTTCATATGAAAGATCATCTAATCGACTAATTTGTTTTGAGGCTAAACCATCTTCACCTATAGCTGTTATCGATACAGGTGTTTGTTGTAAGTTTTGAACACGGCGTTGTGCTGTTACTTGAATTCTCTCGACAGTTGCTTGATCTTCATCTTCTTCGGCAGCATAGGCTTGAACAAAAGTAGAAGTTAACGGTAATACGGCTAATAAAAAAAGTGTTGTTTTATTTTTCTTAAATGTTTTCATGTCTGTCACCTGTTGTTGTTATGTACTTATAAAAGCACAAAAGTACAAGGAGAGGATTGACATTTGTCATAATCTAAGTGATGTTTGTTTTTTACACAAAAAAGATGGATTACAAACAACATTTACTTCAAAAAAACATTATTTAAACGCAGTTCTTCTATTTCATCACTTGAATAACCTAATGATAATAATAGATTTTCCGTATCTTCACTGAAGCAAGGTAATGAAAGGTTTGGTTTAGCTGGTTCATTCGTAAATTTTATTGGTACCCCTAGATGATGGCTACCATCTTCATCCGTTAACACCATATTTCGATGTTTTAAATGATCTTCATTTATTGCATCATATAAATTACGAACTGGTGCCCAACAAACGTCAACATCAGCTAAAAAGGTTTCCCACTGTGCTAAGGTTTTCGTTATAAACGTTTTTCTAAAAAATGTTTTAACTGGGTCTTGTTGCTTCCCAGGAGGAAGCTTACATAAATGATATAACTCATCTCTTTCTTGTTCTTCTACGCACAATGCCGTTAATAAATTATGCGCAAATTTCAGTTCTGAACCGCCAAGGGTGAGATATTTATCATCCGCTGTTTTATAAATATTATACATCGCAGCCCCCCCCCAGCTGCGTTCCTCTTTAGGAACAGGAGAACGTTGCTCAGCAAAAGGTGGCCCCATAACGTTGGCGTACCAAGCAACTAATGAATCTTGCATTGATATATCAATATAATCGCCAATGCCGGTTTGCTGTTTACGAATAATCGCCATTAACACGCCAGAAAAAGCCATTAAACTGCCAGCCATATCTGCCACAGGCATAGCGGGTTGTGCAGGTTGCCCATCTAAACCTTCATTAATAAATACAGAACCTGAGTCCGCTTGAATACTTAAATCATGAGCAGGAGATAAACGTTTAGGACCTGTTTGACCATAAGCAGAGATTGAGCAATAGATAATGCCAGGGTTTACTGATTTTACTTGTTCATACCCTATGCCTAAGCGATCAACCACACCAGGACGAAATGCTTCAACAATGACATCCACTGATTCACACAGTTTAAAAAAAGCCGCTTTGCCTTCTTCCGACTTAAGATTAAGATTAATGCTTTTTTTGCCACGAAATACATTACGAAACCAGACAGACTCTCCATTTTCCTTCAATCCGACTTGACGTACTGGCTCACCACCAGGAGGTTCAAGACTGATAACTTCTGCGCCATGATCTGCCATCATCATTGTAAAATGAGGCCCTGGCAAAAATAGCGATAAATCAAGCACTTTTATGCCTTCCAGTTTCATAATGTATCCTTGCTTTTCAATATTATTATTTCATTTGACGCAAAAGAAAGTCGAACAATGTTCGACTTCTTATTAACTTAGCAACTCGGTTTAGATTGCGCCTTTAGCTTTTAGCGCGGCAATTTCTGCTTCGCTATAGCCAAGTTCAGCCATTAACTCATTGGTGGTATTACCCATTTCACCACATGCTTTACCTTCAAGGCGTTTACCATCAACTTTGATTGGATTACCCAATATCTCCATATCTGGATTAGCAGGATGTGGCACTTTACGCACCATACCAATATCGCGAATATACGGGTTATTCATTGCTTGCGGCAAATCATACACTGGTGCACATGGAATTTTACCTTCCAACACAGTTAACCAATTCGCCGTCGTATCGGTTGCAAGCACACGATCTATTTCTTGCGTTAAAATATCACGATTATCTCGACGTTGAGCTACGGTTTTAAAACGTTCTTCTTTTAACACATCATCGTTTAGAAGCCCCATCAACACTTCCCAAAATTTGTCTGTCATTGCCATTAGAAAGATAAAACTGTCTTGTGTTTTATATAACTGACAAGGAACAGTAGCAGGATGTGCTGAACGCGCAACTCGTTCGGTGACATGGTTTTCATTTAAATACCAAGTCGCAGGGTATGAAAGTTGATGTAATGCAACGTCAAATAATGACACATCAACATCTCTGCCTTGCCCTGTACGGTACGCACCTAACAAGCCAGCCGTTAATCCTAATGAAGCAACAGCGCCAGTCATAAAATCAACCATAGATACACCAAAACGTGCTGGTGCTTGACCTGGCTCACCTGTTAATGACATTAATCCGGCTTCTGCCTGCATTAAATAGTCATAACCTGGCCAACTGGCTCTGTCATTATCTCTACCATAAGCAGATAAATGGCCACAGACAATTTTTGGGTTAATGTGTTTTAACGCATCATAGGTAATACCAAGTTTTTCTGGTTGATCACCACGTAAATTATTAGTCACTGCATCAGCAGTTTTGACCAAGGCTTCAAAAACCTTTCTGCCCTCTTCCGACTTTAAATTTAGCGTGATGCTTTTTTTGTTTAGGTTAAAGGTTTGGAAAAAATAACTATCATTATCACCAAGAAAAAAAGGTCCTGTTTGGCGCGAAACATCGCCACCAATTTTAGGATTTTCTACTTTGATAACTTCTGCACCCATATCAGACAAAAACATTGAACCATAAGGTCCTGCGCCATATTGCTCAACCGCAATAATACGTACACCTTCTAATGGTAAGTGTGAGGTCATATTTTATATCTCTCTACCAATTGTTTTGAAATAATGATGCGCTGCATCTCATTTGTTCCTTCACCAATACACATCAACATGGCATCGCGATAATAACGTTCAATATCATATTCAACAGAATAGCTATAACCACCAAAAATACGCATCGCTTCATTGGCACAATACACTCCGGCTTCTGAACCGAAATACTTGGCCATTCCAGCTTCCATATCACAACGTTCATCTGCATCGTATTTAGCTGCAGCTTGCTCGATTAATAATCGTGCGGCTTCAACCTTAGTTGCCATTTCACCTAGCTTTAATTGAATTGCTTGATGATTACAAATTGGTTTACCAAAGGTTTGTCGCTCTTGAGCATATTTAACCGCTAGTTCAGTTGCACCTAGAGCAATACCTGCACCACGAGCAGCAACATTAATACGGCCAAGCTCTAAGCCACCAACAGCTTGGATGAAACCTTTACCTTCAACACCACCAATTAAGTTATCAGCAGATACTCTAAAGTCAGTAAAAACCACTTCACAAGTATCAATTGAGCGATAACCTAATTTTTTCATTTTGATCACTTCGATACCTGGTAAGAAATTACCGTCAGCATCTTTGGTCTCAACAAAAAACATGCTGGTACCTTTATGACGAGGTTGTATTTCAGTATCTGTTTTAACTAACACAGTGAGTGAATTACCATTTAGCGAATTGGTTATCCACGTTTTAGCTCCATTGATAATGTAATCATTACCATCACGAACGGCTACTGTATTAATGGCTTGTAAGTCACTTCCAGCATTAGGCTCTGTTAACGCAATACCACCACGTAATTCACCGGTTACCATGCGAGACAAAATACGTTCTTTCTGCTCGTCTGTACCACAACGTTCAATTGCTGATGCTTGTATTAAGTGAGAATTAAATATTCCACCGGGCGCCATCCATGCAGAAGCGACTTTTATCACAATTTTAGCGTAAATAGAGGCAGGTAATCCCATACCACCAAACTCTTGACCTATTGTCGCACCGAACAAGCCAAGTTCTTTCATTTGCTCTACAAGATCATGAGGATATTTATCTTCTTGATCAAATTCTTTGGCAATAGGTCGTACTTCGTTTTCAACCCATTTATCGATCATATCTAAGATGGCAAGTTCATCTTCTTTTGAATAAGCTTCAGACATAATTAATCCTCCAAATCTTCAACCGCATGACCAATTTTTGCGATTAACATTTTGCGTACGAATTGACACACTTGAACACCATCTTGATTAATACCACGAGTTCTTATAGTAACAATACCTTGTGTAGGACGAGATTTTGACTCACGTTTGTCTAGTACTTCTGATTCAGCATAAAGTGTGTCACCCACAAACATAGGATGAGTCATACGAATATCATCCCAACCTAAGTTAGCTATCGCCTTTTGACTACAATCGGTGACACTCATACCAACCATTAAAGCAACAGTTAATGGAGAACACACAATACATTTACCAAATTCACTTTTCTTCGCAAACTCTTCATCAAAATGCATTGGGTGAGTATTCATAGTCATTAATGTAAATAAATGGTTATCATATTCAGTAATGGTCTTTCCTGGGCGATGTTCATAAATATCACCTACAGTAAACTCTTCAAAATAACGACCAAAAGTTTCTCTATAACGGTTTTCACCTACTTTTTTTGATTTCTGTACCATAATAAAATTCCTCAAAACTGTGTTGGCTGATATGTTGAACAATCAACCCAAATAAATGGAGTTAACTAGCCGCGTTGGCTAATTGTAAAATTCGTTTAGATGCTAAAATAATCGGGCGATCTACCATTCGACCACCAACAACGACAACGCCTGCATTTTCTTGTCCATTAACGGCTTCCATGACCGCATTGGCATAGTCAATTTGTTGTTGTGATGGGGTAAAAGCCTGATGAATAGCTGATATTTGGCATGGGTGAATAGCTGCTTTAGCAGTATAGCCAAGTGCTTTCACTTTTTGAGTTTCTTCGACTAAACCACGTTCGTCTTTAATATTGACGTAAGGCACATCAATTAAGTCAACTTTGGCTTTAGCGGCAGCCAATACTAACTGGCTACGCACAAATAACAAAGGTTCATAAGAAAACTCACACCTAAGTTCAGCTGACATATCCGCACCGCCAAACATAAGTGCTTTTACTTTAGGAGAAGCGCTAGCAATATCATAAGCATTGGCTAATCCCGTAACTGTTTCAATTAAAGCTATTAGTTGGGTATTGCCGTCAGATAAAATCTCACTCGCCTTGTTAATATCAGCAACACTTTCGCATTTCGCTAACATAATATAAGACGGGTTATAACCAGCTAATGCCTTTAAATCACTCAAACCAAGATCTGTAGATAACGGATTAATACGTACACACAGTTTTTGATTACCGGCTTTAATAAATTCACAAACCGAATCTCGAGCAGTTATCTTATCTTCGGGTAATACAGCATCTTCTAAATCAATACAGGTAATATCACCACCAGCATTTAATGCTTTTTGAAAACGATCAGGTTTTGATCCTGGCACAAACAATAATGAGCGAATAATGTCAGTCATTAGCTTTTCTCACTATCAACCCAAGTGCTTTGGGGTGTTTGTTTTTGAAAATGCTCGGCAATATCTTGACGAGTAGCAAACCAAACGTCAGGTTTACTTTTGATATACTCGAAAAATTCTTTTAATGCCCAAATTCGGCCAGGACGACCAATAATTCGTAAATGTAACCCTATACTCATCATACGCGGTTGTTCTGCTCCCTCTTCGTATAAAACATCGAAGGTGTCTTTGGCATATTTCAACCAAGCTTCAGGTGTATAAGAAGGGGCAACCCACATTTTCATATCATTAGAATCTAATGCGTAAGGTACAATAACCATAGGCTCATCAGAACCGTTGACCTTATCCCAAAATGGCGCATCTGAACTATAGTCATCCATATGATACAAGAAGCCTTCTTCTTGTAATAAACGACGAGTATTTTCAGTCAGTAAATAACGCGATAACCAACCTAAAGGTCGATTTCCCGTAGTTTTTTCAATACTTGTAACTGCATCACGAATAAATTGACGCTCTTGTTCTTCATTCATTCGAAACTGATGAATCCAACGGTAACCATGAGAACAAGTTTCATCACCACGACGTGCAATAGCTTCAGCTAAATATGGCGCTCGTTCTAAACTAACAGCAGCAGCTGTCCAAGTTGCACGAATATTATTATCATCAAGCAGTTTGATAATTCGAGGACCACCTTCGTTAATGCCATATTGGTAGTTAGATTCATTACCATAATTACGCATTGGTTTTTTCAAATGAACCATGAGTTCATCAACAGGTTCCATCCCTTTATCACCATCTTTAACGGTATATTCAGAACCTTCTTCAACATTAACAACTACTGACATTGCTAATCTGGCATTATTTGGCCATTTATAATTTTTTGACATTGATATCTCTCTCTTAACGTTTACCGTTTTTCAGCCATTGGAACAGCGAATACTTAATAGCATATTTAGTGATATTCTTCACCGCCACTGACGTTCATACATTCACCAGTAATATAAGACGCTTGTTCTGAACATAAGAATGCACAGGCTTTAGCAATATCCTCTTGTAATCCTGGGCGACCTAAAGGAATACGGTCACGCATATCTTGCATGTACTTTTCATGGCCTTTACCCGTGACTTCTGAAAAATGTGCATTTTGCCATGCACCTAACCCTGTGGTGATGTGGTTAGGACATATTTGATTCACATTAATCTGGTGTTGACCTAGCTCTAGCGCGGCAACACGAGTAATACCATTCATACCATGTTTAGACGTGGTATAAGCAGACGCATGAGGAAAAGCAGATTTAGAGGCTTGAGAACCAATATTAATGATTTTACCACCGTTACCTAATTCAACCATTTTTTCAGCAGCAAACTTAATACCTAAAAAGGTACCTCGTAAGTTTACATTTAATACTGAATCCCACTCTTCCACTGACATTTCAAGAATAGGCTTCATTAAGTAGCCTATACCGGCATTGTTTACCCAAATATCTAAACTACCATAAGTATCTACCGCAAACTGAGCAGCGGCTTTAACTTCATCCGCATTTAATACGTTACAAACAAACGAAGATGCCTCGCCACCAGCGGCTTTAATTTCATCAACAATCGTTTGCATTTCATCGGTAGTACCAATAGCAGATTCAGGTAAATGTTCTCCGCCAGCTTTACCGATATCGGTAATAATAACTTTACATCCTTCAGCGGCAAGGCGCTTTGCCATAGCTTCACCCAGACCTTGATGACGACCAGCCCCAGTAATAACAGCGACTTTATTTTTTAATTCATCGTAATTTGCCATTGCTATTAAGCCCCTATTTTAGATGTCATTATAAATAAAGGGTTATCTGCAAAAGTTTGGAATTGAGCAGCAACTTTTTGCATGACATCCGTTGATACATCTTTACCAAACTGTTCCATATCACCAATAACGAGTAATTCAATGTACTGATACGGTGAACTTTCTTCTGACATTAAAACACCTTCAGCTTTTAAGACTTCAAACTTATCAACAGAAGGTAAAGCGCTAGCCGTTGGTAAATCAGTAGTCACAGCCCAACGTTCATAGTCTTCAATAGAGGCATCTTTTTTTAAGTTAAATAAAACAACAATCGTAGTCATAGTAATTCCTAGTTATCAGGTAATTTGTCCGGACAAGTTTTAATAAAATAATTATCAACAACACTAGGGCTAATTACTAGCCCTACGCTTTGACAAATAGCAAATGAGAGAGGATTTAAATTAAACTAAGCTAATTAAAACCACCAAGGTGAAGCAACACCTGTGTTTTTGATAAATGCTTTCTTACGTACAAAGCGGAAAATAGACGCTTTACCCATACGAGAACCACCTAAACCAGAGAGCTTAAAGGATTGTTTTTCCATTTCATGTACTAATGCAGTTAATGAGGCATCATTAATACTGATAGCACCCGCTTCCAAAGCATTTGCTATTGCTTCTGCATGTTCAATATTTTGACTAAAGACAGCAGCAGAAAGCCCATAGACTGATTCATTAGCCAAGGCTAAGGCGTCTTGATCTGAATCGACGACGATCACAGGCAAAATAGCAGCAAAGGTTTCTTGACTAATAACGGCCATGTCAGGAGTAACATCAGTGAGAACAGTAGGTTCACAATAAAACCCTCCTCCTAATTCAACAACATTGCCTCCACAGAGCACTTTAGCACCTTTGTCTTTGGCATCTTGTAATTGAAGTTTAACAATCTCTACTTGTTTGTCTGAAATAATAGGTCCGATATCGCCTTGCTTAATATCTGGGAAATTATGTTTAAGTTGGGCAACATTATCACTCAGTTGTGTGAGAAACTCGTCAGCGATGGCTTTATGAACATAGACCCTTTCTAATGACATGCAAGACTGCCCAGCATTAACCATACTTCCCCAACATAAAGCCTTCGCAGCTAACGACACATCGGCATCTTCACAAACAATGGCAGGATCTTTACCGCCAAGCTCTAAAAATGCTGGAATAAAACGTTCTGCACAAGCAACGGCGACTTTTCTACCTGTTGCAACACTTCCTGTGAAACATAGGGAATCAACTTGTTCGATAACACTTTGGCCTGTACTACCATCTCCGGTAACTATGGTAAAGACATCAGCAAGGTCAGGAATCGCATTAATCACTTTTTGAAAAGGTTCTACAAAACGAGAGGTTATTTCACTAGGCTTTAATAAAACAGAACAGCCAGCTAATAATGCAGGTATTGCATCCACTAATGAAAGTAATAACGGAAAGTTCCACGGACTGATAATGCCAACCACTTCATAAGGCAAAAATGTTTGCTTAATCTTCAAAAAAGGAATTTCAGCCGCTTTTTCTTCAGAAATATCAAGGATTGATGGCGCTTGTTCACACCAACGTTTGATCCCTTGAATAACAACATCGATTTCTAAAATCGATTCATTATACCGACCAGTATCATCTATTAGCGCTTGGGTAATTGCATCTTTGTTGTCAGATAAACCTTTAATAAGTTTATTTAAAACAAAAATTCGACTTTCAATAGTCAATTCTTGCCATTTTTTTTGATTTGTTCGTAATTGTTCAACTTTAAAAGCAACATCGTCTGCGGCACAAACTGGAAGGGAAAAATCATTCACACCCGTTCGCGGGTTACGTATCATCATAGTTTGCATACGCTGTTACTCCTTAATAATGCCATTAGATTTCAAACGCGCAATAGTTTCTAATTGCGTTTTCATAAAGTGGTTACGTTCTATTGGTTTAAGTTCACCGCCACTGGTTAACATATTATTTGCAGGATATACCGACTGTTGGTACATAGGAGCGAATAATTCATTACGTTGACGTGACATAATATTCCCCATTCCTGGTTTGTTACGGTATCGTCTTAAGGCGTCGATATTAATTTCTGAATTTGCCACCATCGACTCCCCCATGCCCGCTTCACAGAGCACTCCGCCTTTATAATCAACTATTTTCGATAACCCATCTGTAGATTCTGCAGGGAAATCTATATCAGCAATACCCGCTGAATTAGCAGAAACAACATAAGCTAAATTTTCAATAGCTCTCGCACGTTTAGCAATGTCTTTAGGTGTTAGCATGGTAGAACCAACTTCAGATGAACTATGTAAAAACACTTCAGCACCTTGCATTGCTAACGAACGTGCTATTTCAGGATATAAAATTTCTTCTGATGCTACCGCAGCAAGGTTACCTAATGGTGTTTCAGCTACAGGGAACAGCCCTTCATAGCCGTAAATGTCTAGATATTTATCTAATACATCATGTGGCGTTGGCGCAAACATTGACACCAATCGACGATAACGCAATACACAATCGCCACTTGGCGATAAAATAAATGATGTTTGAAAATAAAGATCTGGAAAATGTTCATCAGACTCATAAACATTACCCGAAAGGTAGATATCATTTGCTTGAGCGATTTTCGATAAAGCCTCATATTCCTTGCCATCTTTATCAATAACGCCTTTTGCGCGCCATTCTGGAATTGACTCGCCCATAGGAAAGCTTGTCATAAAATATTCAGGTAAAACTACTAATTTAACATGAGGGCCAACAAAACCTTTAGTACCTTTAATTTGTCCTGAAATACGATCAATGTTGCTGAGCATTTTAATGCGCGCATCTTCAACATTAAGTTTATTAATAGCAAAACAACGTGTTTGTAATGCTACTGCGGTATACGAAATCGACATAAAAATTCCTAAAGACTGTTAACTAACATAACGTGAAATTTGCCAGTACCCGCTCTAAGGGGCTTAGCTTTTTTATATTCACTTGATTGCCAAAAATTTTGAGCAGCTTCTTTTGAAGGCCATTTCGAAACGACTACACTACCGGCATCCTCACCTTCAAATATTTCAGGTTGGCTATCCATCACAATATATTCGCCACCATATTGTTTAACAATGGCTGGAACAACTTCCGTATAGTCTTTGAATTTATTCCAATCAGATAATTTTGCTTGAATAATTAAATAGGCGCTCATATTGGTCCCCACCATAGCATTGCAAAAAATGTCTCTAAAAGACTTGAATCAACCAAACTACAACATTTTTTATCTATTTGTGAAAGAGTATTGTGTTGTTAATTGACGATTAGCAAAAACTAGGTGATCATTTTTATAATAACTAACGAAATATCAGCGATATATAAAAATTAATACCTTAATGATTGAAATAACAAAATTTTATGCCTAACCGATTAACGTTAAGCAGATAATATTTATGACTAAAATTGATAGGTAAATCATTTTTGAAGGGTGATAACAAAAAAGTAAGATTATAACGGCACCCGTAGATAGCTTAGCTTCTATCTACCAAGTGCCTTTAATAGATGTTAATTAGAGTTTTGAAAGGTACCTGCGTCTAAAATTTGTTTTCTCGTTGTATATTTACAAATATAGTTCCAATTCCAACTTGCATCATATTTATGACACAATCCCCATGTAATACCAGGTTCAGGAAGCTCTTCGTTAATGGTTCTAAATAACCCAATTGCCTCAGGCGCACCTTTGATATGTGCTTTAATGTCAAAATTAATTCCATCTGGCGCAAATTGTATAGTATTTTTTTCAGGACCATCGGTTGTTAATAAAGAAGCAATGCCTCCTTGATAATTCCATACCACAACTTCATGGCCACTATTGGAAATAGGGTTATATTCTGATTTTATATATGGACCTTCGATATTATCAGCAATAGCAACACCATGTTTGATTTCTCGGCCACCGAAATTCATCTGTTCGCCCATAGTTTCACCTTTATAATAAAGATAAAACTTATCGTTAAAAAAAAGTAAACAAGGATCATGTACTTTATGGCTATCAAAACTACCTTTTGATTTCACTTGAAAACGGCTATCTTCATCCCCTGCCCATTCACCATCTTTTGAAGGACTCAAAATTGGCTTAGATGATTTTGTCCAAGGTCCAAAGGGACTATCAGCTACAGCCAAGGCGATTTCTTCATATTGGCGATTAGTGTAGGGAAATTGAACTGTTTGATAAACAAGATAATACTTGTCTTCATGGACTAAAACTTCAGGGGTAAATACTGCTCGGTCATCATAAGCACCTGGAGCTCCTTTTTTTATCGCTACTCCTTGTTCTTTCCATGTTTCACCATCGGGTGAAGTAGCATGCCATACTTCTGTCAAATCCCAAGGAAACACTTTATCTTCAGGATTATCAGAACCAAAACCAACTGTTTCTCCAGTTCCTTTTGTATACCAACAGTGATAAACGTTATTCACCAGAATGACTGAAGTGGGATCTCTTCGAATGACACCTTCTTCAAATGCAAAGTCACCTTTTAATTCGACAACATCAAACTCTGTCATCCATTGTGGACCTTGTTGATCATAGCCTCTTTCAATTGCTCGCTTACTGGCTAAACTAAGTTTTTTTATTTGCATAGTAAACTTAATACCTTATTAATTATTGTGAATAAATTCAGTTTGATAGATTTTTTTGCTGACAATAGCACCTTTGTACTGAACCACTTTACCTGCGATATAACTGGCATGAGTAATAGACTCTTTAATCGAGTGATTATTAAGGCGAGCAGCTAAATATGTCCCCGCAAAAGAATCCCCTGCGGCAGTAGAATCTATTTGCACTGCCGCGGGTTTAAATACTTGATGGGCGACCTGTACATTATGGTTAAAACCAAAAGTACCCTCATCACCACATTTAATAACAACTTCGGTAATACCCATGTCATCACAAAAATCAGCAATTTGCTGATACGTTTTATGGCCAAAGAGTTGTTCGTGATCTTCCATGCCAGGTAAAACGATATCACTCAGTCTATATGCTGCTGTTAACCAGTGAATAGCATGTGCTTTATCATTCCACATTGCTGGGCGATAATTTGGGTCAAAAGCAATAACACCACCAGCTTTTTTCAATTTAGCGATAAATAACAAGAACAGATCTTTATCATTTTCAGACAAAATACCCAGTGAAATGCCACTAAAAAACACATAATCGAACCCACTACACAATCGGACTAACTCATCAATAGGTTTGATGTTCATCATATGCGTTGCAGCAGAATTTTTACGCCAATAACTGAAACTTCTTTCTCCTTTAGCATCAGTGGCAATTGAATATATTCCAACCGTATAGTCAGCTGTTTTAAGGCAATGTGTCGTGTTTATTCCTTCTTGTTGCCATTTAGCTAGCATTCCTTCGCTTACGTCATCGCAGCCTACAGCAGAGAAAAAACTGACATTTAATGCAGGTAAAAATCGTTTGGCATAAACTGAGGTATTATAAGTATCTCCTGCATATGATTTTCTAAAAAGCTCGTCGCCTTCAGGAATTAACTCCATCATGCACTCACCAATTGCTAATAAACTTTTCATTTAACTTTCACTAATAACGGCTGTCGAAGCTAGGGATTTATTTTGGCCTTTTTTAGACAATAATTGCTCGATTTCTTCAATGGTTTTACCTTTAGTTTCAGGCATTATCCGATAGAGCAAGACTAAACCGACCAGCCCACATAGGGTATAAAACAAAAACAAATGTGCCGCACCTAAATTAGTTAAAAGCCAAGGAAAAAATTGTTGTACTAGGTAACTGACGGCACTTGAAATTAAGGCAAAGGTTGGAATAGCAACACCACGAACATCCGTTGGAAAAATTTCAGAAAACAAAACCCAAAGTACAGGACCAATAGTGTAGTTAAATGCAAAAATAAAACCTAAAATCGCCCCGACAATTAACCAAACATTAATATTGGCAGCGTTTTGTAATAAAGCACTTTCATGAAGTCTGAGTGTTGTTGGATCCATAACCGTTAATAATGCTTGTTTAAATTCAACATCTGTAGAAAAAACTTGATTAGCTAAGGTTTCTAATCCGGTTAAGGCGTGAGTCATTTGATACTGAGTGACAAATTCACTGGTTAATTTATAATCGGCATTATTAAAACCAATAAAACAAATGCACAAACAAATGGTGGCACTTGCTAATCCCCAAATAACCATAGGGCGGCGACCAATTCTATCGATAGTAAATACCGCCAGTGTAGTAGCGACAACACCAATAACACCGACAATAACGGCATTGAAAAACGCTGCATCAGTACCAACACCTATTTGCTCAAAAACGGTAGGTGCATAAAACAAAATGGCATTAATCCCTGTTACTTGTTGAACCACAGCGAAAGTTAACGCGAGGATCACCGCCATGCGAAGACGGCTCTCAAATAACTTTTTAAATGATTCAACAAAAGTATGACTAATACTCGTGTGTGCAATGCTTTCTTTAATTTGTAATAACTCTTGCTCGGCAGAAGTTTGAGATTCAAATTCAGCAAGAATTTTTTTAGCTTTTGCATCCTCTCCTTTCATCACTAACCAACGAGGGCTTTGAGGAATAGTAAAAAGCAGTAAAAACCAAATGATAGCTGGAACAATTTCTAAACCTAGCATCCAGCGCCAGGTATTTTGATTTAAGCCAAAAGATTGGACCCATGACAAATCACTCTGAGATAGTTGCAATAAAGCATAATTAGCAAAATAAGCCGCTGAAAAACCCACCACAATACTGATCTGTACTAAGGAAACTAAACGACCTCTTTTTTCAGGAGGAGCTATTTCACCTATGTACATCGCAGCTACTGACAACGAGGTAAAAGCTAACCCACCAACAAACCGCGCAATGACTAGAGTTTCATAATTAGGTGAAAATGTAGAAAACACCGCTGAGAATATGTAAACAAAAGAAATGATAATCAGCGTCTTTTTACGACCAATCCAATCACAAACATACCCTGTAAACATTAGCGCGAATAAAACAGCTAATCCTGGAGCACTTACCATAGTACCAATTTGCATATCCGATAAAGCAAACTCAGCACCAACAAATTTGATGGTACCTGATATCAGTGCCGCATCTAACCCTAAAATAAAAGCGCCAAAAGCAACCACAAATGCACAGTAATAAACGCTATGACTTTTACTCTTCATAAATTCTCTCTTTTGCTTATCCGTATTAAGTGATGAGCGTTGACTCATTATTTATTATTTCACTTATACTACCTTACGATAGCAAGATTGTTAACAATTAATTATTTTCTTATTAACTGTAAATGTAAGACTAACAGGTGAAATGCTAATAAAATCTCTATTTTGTACAAAAGGATCAGATTAAAACAATAAAACTCATTCTCCTTGTCCTACCTGACACAATTGCATTTTTTAGGTAAATTTAGTGATTGAGTAATGGCTGTCATCTCTTAGCTATAAACCCAGCTAAATCTTTTGAAGTATTCACAATACATTTAGATATAATTGAACACTCATAATCCTATTTTGTTTGTGTAAAGCGTCGAGTATATAACTTTTTGTTAAACGTTTTTACTGCATCCACCATAGGTTGATAAGGTGTATCCGTTACAGAAACAAAACCCACATTATAATTTTCTCCATCGTAGGCACGGCCAGTTAAAGGTGAATCGATATATTGAAACCAATGAGCTCCCACAAAATATGGGTTATCAACAACACTCTTCATATAATTAACATATTGTTGTGCTCTATCTTCTTGAGTTGCAGCATGTACTAAACCTGGGTTAATTAATCCAGAGTCCATTGCTCCCATGTGAAATTCGCCCACAACACTTGGCATATCAACATCTTCTAAAAATCTCCAGTACGTTGGATGAATCCCCTCTTTGTATATGTTGTAACTCATTACATCAACATGATTTGCTGCTGCTTGAACCACCTCAGGTGTCATCCCCCAGCTTGCAAAGCGAGCTCCCATATATAAATGGTGCGGTAGCACACGTTTTAGTTCTCTTTGTACAATACTGAAATACTCATTCGCGTAAGCTTTAAGCATAATGGAATAATCTTTACGTTGTTTAGGAGAGAGCTTCTCGGATAGTGTGGTAAGATCTGTCCCCGCTTCAAATTCTCCCCAAGAGGCGATATTTGAATGCCAAGCTTTATTTAACTCATTGATTGTTGAATAACTTGCTTTCATTAATTTAACAAAATGCGCTTTTGTTGGACTGTCTTTTGCCCCTCTTTTTAAGGTATTAATCACAATACCATATTGTGCTTGATCCGTTGTTGATTGCCCCCAGCTTTTTTCATTATCAATAAACACACCTACACACCACGGGTTTTGTTGTACTTCTAACGCAATAGCTTCAACAGTTGATATTGTACGTTCAGTAAAAACAGGATCAAAGGGATCAGGTAGTGCTGACCATAAATCGTTACCACTACTTACTGTTTTAAAATCACCAATGATCCAACCATTAGCAAAATATGGCACACGATCATCATGATAAAATATTGGGTCAATCCAATTACCAAATGAGGTGAATCCCCAATTCATCATGCGTCTTACTGTAACGTCTTTCCATTGCTCAATATAATGTTCACCGTATTTACGTGCTAAGTTAGCTTGGTAAAAACTAAACGTTTCTCCGTGCTTTAAAGCACCTTGATGAACAATACGGCGATAGCCATAATGTTTTGCAAGCGGTTCATCGTATTTGGGTAACCAAGTAAACATATCTCGTCGTAATTGAGACGCGACAAAATGTGTCTTTAACGCTTCTTCTGATACAGGATTCAGCCCTAATGAATCTTCTGGCGTTAAATCGCCAGGAAGGCGTTGCTTAATTTTTTCAGGAGCGAAATCAATTCCCGTAATTGTTGATGTATTTGCCATACGCACATTAGCAATACCGGTTGAAAAGAATAAATACCCTTCTGGATCAACTAAACTCCATTTATCGTCCACTTTTTCCGTTCTAAAATAGCCGGTTGCTTTTAATTTAGGACCGTTTTTCCAACCACCAAATTTAGATCGATCAGTCATCAATGTATTATCTAACTGAGTTAATTCTTTTGCTGATATTTTTTTTAATTCCTTAGTAGACTTTATATTATAAGGTGTATCAATATTGACTCGTTGACCAAATTCATCTGATAGATTTTTTAGATACTCAGTGTTTCTAGCCGGATTTTTTAATAAACGCATATTGTCAAAAATGAGTGTTCGATCAGCTAACAAATTACTCACACTAAACTTGATTTTGGTTATACCTGATAAATCAATATTTTTTAAACCCCAACGCCAAATAAAGGGTGTTTCAGATGACTCCCACGCTGGTGGATTAGTACGAATACCTGACTCTATTTCTAAATCAATTCCAGCAAGCTCAATATAATAAGTATTATTACTCTGTGCGGGGACGTTAGCACTACGGTTATGTACCTGCTCTTTTTTATCCGCAACTTGCACAAACAGATGCGTGGCAACGTCAGTGTTATTAGTAATATCAATCGCTACTCTGAAGTCACCTAACTGATCCCATTGCCATGCTACTTTTGGGGCTAATGTCCATGAAGAATCGGGATTTTTTTCTGCTAAAAATTTTACCTTTAATGCCTTTGCTCCATTAGTAACACCAGTATTTTCACTTTTATTAATGAGTTTATAGGTAATGTTTTCTGTTTGAAGTATTGCAATATCATTGTTGTTCTCAAAAGAATTGATCACCTTATATCCACTTATTGAGCTTACAGTGCTCTTTTTATCTTCATTAGTTGAATGTTGACACCCTATAATCACGAAAGGTAAAACGGCAGATAACAACATAGTAATTTTTCTATACATAAGAGTTTTCACTTAATAATATTGCATTAAAGAATGGTAGCCACCTCTAGATGGCTACATGTTATTACTTGTATTGATGGTTATAACGTTTTTTATAAATAGAGCTGTTAAACTCTTTAGCGGCTTTTACCATTTCAGGGTAAGGAATATCTGTTGTTGATACAAAGCCGACATTGTAGGGTTCACCGTCAAATGCTCGGCCCGTTAGAGGTGAATCAATATATTGGAACCAATGCGCACCCACCATGTTTTTATGTTTAGCAACGCTTTCCATATAGGCTTTATACATGTTGGCACGATCTTCTTGGGTGTCAGCTTGAACTAAACCAGGATGTAATAAACCTGTTCCTTTGGTGGCTCCAATATGAAATTCACCAATAACTGTTGGTAAATCAATATCGTTTAGAAAATCCCATTGATGAGGTTGAATACCTTCTTCATAAATATTAAAACTCAGTACGTCTGAATATTTAACCGATGCCTTAATTGTTTCTTTTGGCATACCAAAATTAGCCATGCGTGCTCCCATATACAAATGATTAGGCAAGGCTTTTTCTAGTGTGTTATGAACCACTTTAAAATATTGATCTGATAACATTTCTAACATATGGGATAAGTCATCTACCATTACATCTGGGTAATTGGTTATATTCACACCATCAGACAAGCTGTCCCATGATAAAATATCTAATTGCCATGCTGAATTTAACTTAACGATGCTCACATATTTAGATTTTAAGTAATGAACAAAAGCTTTCTTGGCAGGGCTTTCATTGGCCGCTCGTTTTAGCGTACTAATAATAACGCCATAACGTACATCAGGTGTTCCTGTTGGGTAACCCCAACTTTTTTCATTATCAATAAAAACCCCAACACACCAAGGTGAACCTTTAATTTCTTCTTTAATAACATTTATGGTGACTTCAGCGCGATGAATAAAGGCTTTATCAAATGGATCGGGTAAAGGAGCCCAAACATCATGGTCGGATTTTAGGGTTTTAAAATCACCAATAATCCAACCATTAGCAAAATAAGGGACGCGTTCGTTACTATAAAAGGCAGGATCTACCCAATTACCAAAGGAAGTAAAACCCCAGTTTTTCATACGCGTTAAAGTAACATCTTCCCATTTTTTAACATATGAACTAGGTTCTTCTTCACCATAACGTCTTTCTAAGTTTGCACGGTAAAAGCTAAATGTTTCACCAGATGTAATCGGTCCTTTATGAACAGAACGGCGATAACTATAATGTTTTGCTAATGGATCATCATAATCAGGTAACCAAGTAAAAAGGTTGTGACGTAAATCAGAAGAGATATAACGCGAGGCTAATACTTTATCTGATACTTTTACAATCCCAATAGAGTCTTCAGGTGTTACATCCGTTGGATCTATATAACGTACAGAATCATCTTTAAAATCCCTCCCTGTTAAAGTAGTAGTATTTGCCATACGAACATTGGCTAAACCATGGGAGAAGAATAAGTAGCCTTCGGGGTCAACTAACCACCATTGGTCATCAACCTTTTGTGTTCTAAAAAAACCAGTTGCTGGATATTTAGGGCCACTTTTCCAACCACCAAAACGTGATCTGTCGGTCATTGGTCCTTCTTTTATTAATTGCGCTAATTCAGCTTCAGCAACTTGTGTTAATTCAGCTTGAGAGTGAATTTTTATTGGAAATTCTTCTTTGGCATTTTGACCAAATTCATCAACAATATTTATAAGATAACTCTTGTCATATTGCGGATTGTTTTCAACAATTAAATTATCAATAATCACTTGTTTATCACTTAAGTTACCGCGAGTAACAAAAGATAATTCAGTAATTTTAGATAAATCGACATTTTTTTTACCATAACGCCAATAAAACATCTCATCTGGTGTTCTCCAAGGTTTAGGCTGCTCACGTATACCCGTATTCGTTTTAGTATAATTTCCCGTTAAAATAACGAAATAAGACCCCGACTCACCCGGCGCTAAATTAACACTATAATTAGCAGCTAATGTTCTACTAGCAGCGGAAACACCTTCTGATAGCGTTTGGTCAGAAAGTGAAATATAAAGCTGTAATGATTCTTTACCAGGATTTTTAGCATCAAAACGTAAATGTATTTCATCATCAGAGAGATCCCAGGGTGTATCTGGCTTTAATACAATAGCCGAGACATAATTATCGCTTGAAAAATCAATTGATAACTCGCCTTTATTTTGTAACTGTTGTTTAGAAAAGCTCGCCCCACTTGCCACTATTTCAAAAGGTAATGTTTGTTGATTAAAGTCAGCTAATACAATTTTATTACTTGCGACTGGTTCTTTAGCCCTTGGTGCCTTCACACTCTCAGTTTGGTCACAACCGGACAATGTCAGTATTAAGACTCCTGACATTAGCGCTATTTTTGATATTATTTTATTTTTTTTAAACATATTTAATCTCTATGACTCTATTATTAATCAACCAAAATACACATATAAATAATTAACAATTTACTTATAAATTTAATTATTGGTTTACTAGAAACATTAATTTCAATGCTTATTAAATTCGGAAAGCAAAGGGATGCTCAGGACTGTATCAATAGCGGTACAATAAAGAGTTTGCTCATCGGAAGTTAAGGAACAGTTAGACGTGATTTTCCCCGTTCGGATTTTTGCTAATAACTTTCCCTCCTGAGAAAAGATATTAACGCCACCAGGACCTGTCGCAAAAATTACGCCACTAGAATGAACAGCAAGACCATCAGGAAGACCTTGTTCTCTTTTTTTACCAACAAGATCAGTGGCATCATAAAAAACTCGTTTATCTTCAAGCGTTCCATCTCGCTTTACATGATAAGCAATCCATTGTGCTTTTTTTGCATCAGACACTGAAACAATTAATGATTTTTCGTCTTTACTTAAGGCAACACCATTAGGAAAACTTAAAGAATCATCGAGCAAAATAAGCGAACCGTCAGCTTTTAATAAGTAAACACCTTGGAATAACAACTCTTTATGAGCATCTTCCATCACATTATCTAAACCATAAGGAGGATCTGTAAAATACAAATCGCCATTACTACTGAACACACCATCATTAGGACTATTAAGTCTATTATTTTGATATTTAGAGGCTAATGTTTCAAAATTACTAAGAGGATGATCAAGAGACGACTTCATGACAGCTACCCGACGATCACCTTGCTGAAATAAAACTAACTCGCCTTTAGGATTAAGTAATAAGCCATTAGAACCCGCGCTATAATCCCCCTTAAATAATCCAGTTGCACCAGCTTCTGATAAATAGGTAGTAGTACCTATATTAGGTTCAAATTTTTTAATCACATTATTAGGAATATCAGAAAACAAAAGATAACCGCCATCACTAATCCATACAGGCCCTTCAGTCCAAGTATGACCATCACTTATAGTGACTATATTTGCCTTTGGTTCAATAAGTCTCAATGCCTGTTCATCAAAAATTTGAATTTCGGGTTCAATCCCTTTTTCTACCCGTTTATGGTTGAAACTTGTTGAGCATCCCAAATTGATAAACAAGCATAATAATATCAATAAAGTATTACTTGGAAATGTAACAAATCGCATGGTTTTTCCTCTAAAATAATAATAGTTGTAATAGCTTATTCATTTAAAATTCGATAAGAATTTACATTCACTCTATTATCCAGATGATGATAATGTCAACATGTTTTTGTTAACAATCTTCAATGTACTGTTTTTTATTTCATCAAATTCACCTTAAGTGGTTATTTATACTTAACTTACCTATTTCAATAAGTGAATAACAAACAAATAAAATATTGTTAACAATTTACCTTTTATTATTTAATACGTATACTCAATTTATGTTCATAATCAATAAAGGGCAAACATGAAAAAATCAATATTAGCTCTACTACTTTCCACAACAACAATACTCATAGGTTGTAATCAGTTAACTGAAACAAGTAGTAATAAAGTAAGTAAAAATGAATCTAACGTACTTGAATTGCTTTATCATTCACAAAAACAATATGCTAACGCTAATTTTGTATACATTGATGCATTAGGAAAAGAACAACCTAAACAAGGTTTAGCTGTTACTTTTAAATCAAAAGCACATAGCTATTCTTCCGTTTCTTTAACACCTCAAACCGCATGGAATTGGAGTAAATTATCAGATTTCAATTTAGCAATGGATATTGCTAATCCGGGTAAGCATTCTGTTCAATTATATTTAGATATTGAAGATATTGATGGTGCTAATTATACCCGAACGGTATCGATTCCTATTGGAGGTGTGAAAACGTATTACGCTAAAATGGCAGGACATGATTTAGCATCGTCAAAAGACGATGGAAAAATAGAACTTAATTTTAGTTCTGGTCTTCGCTCTAACCCAGATACTTGGGAATCTGATGAAACACAATTTACTTCTATGTGGGGAAATAAAAATCTAAATTTACAAGGTATTAGTAAAATCACTTTAAGTGTACAAAGTGCATTATTTGATAAAGAGATAATGATTAATAATATCAGACTAAGAAAAAATCCTGCATTTAATAAAAATTACCTCACAAAAATCGTAGATAAATTTGGACAAAATGCCACGAAAGAATTTCCCAATAAAATTCACTCAGAAGCAGATCTCATTACCAATAAAAACAACGAAGCTAAAATGCTTAATGGTAAGGTATTTAAAAACTACAGCCAATATGGGGGCTGGTTGAATGGACCCAAATTAAAAGCAACGGGTTATTTTAGAACTGAAAAAGTACAAGGAAAATGGTCATTGGTGGATCCTGACGGTTACTTATACTTTGCTACAGGAATCGACATTATCAGACTTGCAAATTCTACTACTATGACAGGTTACGATTTTGATCAAGCCGTAATACATAAAAATGATGTAGATGATGTTACGCCAGAAGATTCCAAAGGGTTAAATCGTGTTAACCAAGATGCAATACCCACACGATTTGTAGCCTCTGAAACACGTAAAAATTTATTCAAATGGTTACCCTCTTATGATGAACCTTTAGGTAAGCATTATGGCTATCGAAATTCGGCTCATTCGGGGCCAGTAAAACATGGTGAAACCTTCAGTTTTTATTCAGCCAATTTAGAGCGTAAATATGGTCAAGAAAATCAAGACTATATGGAACAATGGCGTAAAGTGACCTTAAATCGTATGAAAAGTTGGGGATTTACTTCTTTAGGCAATTGGACCGACCCCAGCTTTTATGATACGAATCAAGTACCCTATTTTGCCAATGGTTGGATAATTGGAGATTTTAAAACAGTTTCAAGTGGCAACGACTTTTGGGCTCCGTTACCTGATGTTTTTGATCCTGTATTTAAAGAGCGTGCGTTAATAACTGCTGAACAAGTTGCAAAAGAAGTTAAAGGAAATCCATGGTGTGTGGGTATTTTTATTGATAATGAAAAAAGCTTCGGTCGTAGCGAATCAAATGAAACCCGATATGGCATTGTCATCAATACGCTTACTCGAGATGGTGCAACTGTACCAACAAAAGCTGAATTTACTCGCTTAATGAAAAAGAAATACCATGATATTGATCAATTAAATACTGCTTGGGATCGGCATTTAGCTTCATGGCAAGAATTTAATAAAGGCGTCGATTCAACCATTTCAACTAAAGCACAACTAGCTGATTATAGTGACTTACTTTATGCCTACGCCGATAAATATTTTAGTGTCGTTGATGAGGCATTAAATACAACCTTGCCCAATCATATGTACCTTGGCGCACGTTTTCCTAGTTGGGGCAAACCAATGGAAGTTGTCAAAGCGTCAGCAAATCATGTAGATGTAGTGAGCTACAATGTTTACAAAGAAGGTATCCATCCGGAAAGTTGGAAATTCTTAGAAGAAATTGATATGCCAAGTATTATTGGTGAGTTTCACATAGGTGCGAATGACAGTGGTTTATACCATCCGGGGTTAATTCATGCATCAGACCAACAAGATAGAGCAAAAATGTATCAAGATTATATGAAATCTGTCATCGACAATCCATATTTTATCGGCGCTCATTGGTTTCAATACATTGACTCACCTATTACAGGTAGGGCCTATGATGGTGAAAATTATAATGTCGGCTTTGTTTCTGTGACCGACACACCTTATGCACCTATGGTGAAAGCGGCTAAATCACTGCACTCCAACATGTATGAACGAAGATTTGGTAACTTAGTTGAAAAGTAACACTTTGCTTTTTGAATTTACGTTTTTTGTTAACAAAAAACGTAAATTCATTACTTTATTCAATAATTAAATGCACTACCCCTTATTATCCCTGTAAAAACGTAGTTTCCTCCTGTTTTTTGTAAACAATTTAACTTAAAGCAATTGTAACTGAACCTTTATTTACAGTATGATATGACTAACTAAAAAATACTTATAGGAATGGATATGGCTGGAAAAAGACCCACTAAAATTCTTTCTGTTAAAGACCAAATTGCAGATCAACTTCGTTCAGATATTATTTCAGGGGAGCTTGCCCCAAATACTAAATTAAACGAGAAAGAACTAGCCGAACGTTTTGGTCTATCTAGGGGGCCTATTAGAGATGTTATTCTCCAATTAACGAAAGAAGGATTATTGATTTCTAAAAATAATTGTGGTGCCTCTGTTAATAGCCTATTAGACCCTAAGCTACAAAAACTGATGATAAATCTCAGACGCAGTATTGAAGTGTTTGCCATTGACCAGTTGAAAGATTCTCTTACAGAAGAAGACTTTCAAGATTTAGAAAACATTTTAACTGAACTGCAAGCCGCTTTTGATAATGAAGATTATACCGAAGTAACAAAAGTAGACATCTCATTTCATAACTACCTTATTTATAAAGCCGGTGGCGATGAGCTGGTTAACATTTGGTATCCTTACGTTATGCGTATGCGTTTAAACTATAAACGTATCACTAAAAGCTCTGAGTGTGTTGATGAACATAGACTCATTTTAGACGCACTTAAAAGTGGCGACATTGCTAAAGCATCAAAAGCAATAAAAGCTAATATAAAATAAATAATACTCAGGTAAAGCTTCATTTATGATGCTTTACCTCCCCCCCCTATCTTTAATAGTAAATCTTTATATACCCCTAACATTATTGTTAACAATTTACATGGTACAAAAATACTTTTATTGGTACAATCAAACGATAAATCATTTAACCAAGCTTTTAATCTCAAGGTGTGTACTTATGTATAACCAAAATAAAACAGCGACATACCCTAAATCATCAAAAGACCCTCATGGACTTATTATCGGACAAGGAGAGTTTACATATCGTGTCAATACACAATGGGCAAAGTTAGATACTCAAGAACATCCGATTCAAAATTGTCATGACCTCGCTATTGATTCACAAAATCGCATTATTCTACTTACAGATAACCATGTTAATAATTTTATTTTTTTCAATAAACAAGGTGATGTACTTGATGCATGGGGCACAGAATATCCTGGCGCTCATGCGCTGAAAGTAGTTAACGAGAATGGCGAAGACTTTATTTATGTAGTCGATAGCGGTTGGATTGCCAACAAAAACTGGGATGGTAAATCAACCGAAGCATGGGACTCACCTTTTAATAAAGTGATTGCACAATCAGGGTTTATTGCCAAATTAACCATAGATGGCAGACTCCTTTTTACTATTGGCCACCCGCAAACTATTGATGTTTATTCACCAGATATGCCATTTAGACCAACTGATATAGCAATAGCTGACAACGGAGATTTATACGTCACTGATGGCTATGGTTCTGATTTTGTATTGCAATATGATGCTCAAGGACGTTTTATTAGATGCTGGGGTGGACATGAAAACCAAAATGACCAACTAAATTTAAAGAACACCCACGGTATTGGCATTGATTTACGTAATCCAAATGACCCTCACCTAATAGTGAGTTCACGGGCAGAACATGCATTAAAGCTATTTGAAATGAATGGCGAGTATCGTTCAACCATTTCAGTAACAGGTGCATATGTGGGTGGCCCCAAATTTAGTGGTGATCATTTTTTTGCACCTGTTTGTTGGTCTCATATCGACGATAAAAATGCTGAAGCTTCCGGATTTATTGCCGTATTCGATAAAAATAACAAGGTAGTTGCAAATTTAGGTGGAACACCACCTGAATATAAAGAGGGTAAATTACAAACAATGAGCAGCTCATGGGATGTTTTTCAGCATTGTCATGGGATTTGTGTTGATGAAGATGAAAATTTATATGTGGGGCAATGGAATTCTAATCACGCACTACCCTATAAATTAGAACGTATTTAAACAATTGCCGTTTAAACACGCTTGTTTTATTTCTATAAAAACCGTTGCTTACCAGCAGCGGTCATATCCCTATTACTTACGCCACTAACTTGCACATAATCACTTTATAAAACTGATTAACTTAAACTTTGCTTCACTAACAGCACGGCGGTTTCGTGCTGAGCATGAACAAAAGAGCGAATATTAAGTTCTGACAAGATACTTTTTTCTTCAAGAGAATTCACTTTTACCACTAACTTAGCGTCAGGGTAATAGTTAAGGACAGATTCACATATAATTTGTTTAATTTTTAAAGAAGTAGCGGTAATAATAATACTATTTGTTTCTTCAACTTTTAAAGAAGTTAATACCGGTAGTTTATCTAAGTGACCAAAGTAAGCGCTATAACCACGTTTTCTTGCAAGTAAGACATGTTGTAAATTATCAGAAATTATTAAAAATTTTACTCCTTGATTAGTGAGTTCTTTAGCAACAATACGCCCCAGAATAGAAAAGCCACAAACAATGGTATGATTGGTGACATTAACCGTTGCAATTTTGTCAGCTTCAAAAAATTCAACAACAAAAAATGAGGCTAATTTATATATATTATTCACCATAAACGGCGTTAATATCATAGACAATACGGTAATCAGTATAAGGAAACTACCTAAGGTATTTGAAATAAGGTTATGATTTAATGCCATGGCAAAGATAGCAAAAGAAAACTCCCCTACTTGGCATAACGCAACGGCAGATTTAATAGATTCACTTTTATTGGATTTTCTTCTCATTAAAAAATAAATAATAAAAGCTTTGATCAGCATAACAAGGGTTAATACTCCCATAACCCAATGTAAATTACTGATAAAATATAAGACATCAATTTTCGTTCCAATAGAAAAGAAAAAAGCGCCTAACAATAAATCTTTATAAGACGAGATATCTGACTCTACCTTGATATGAAACTTAGTTTCAGCAATGATCATACCGGCAATAAATGCACCTAAAGAATAGGTAAACCCCATTTCATGGGCAATTAGAGAAGCACCTAAAACAATGGTAAATACAGAACTTAAAAATAACTCTTCCATACGTGCGTTCGCTGAAAAACGTAGTAGCCAAGTAATAATTTTTTTACCTAAAGTGAACATAAATACAATAATGACACTGGCATAAAAAAAGGTTTTTAATAAGATATCAGTAAGGGATAATTCATTATTTGATAAAAAACCCATCAACAATAGAATGGGGATCACAGCTAGGTCTTGAAAAACTAAGATAGCAACAGATTTTTTACCGTAAGGTGTCACTATATCTTTAGATTTTTTTAAATAAGGTAAAACGATAGCGGTAGAAGATAAACTAAATGCGAGTGCAATAATTAATGACGGTATTGGCGCTACATTGAATAAATAAAATGCTGTGATATAAATAATAAAAGCGCTAAATGCAACTTGAATAAATCCATTAAAGAATATCAATTCTTTCATTTTACCCAGCTTAGCAAAGGACATCTCTAAGCCTATGGTAAACATAAGAAAAACAATTCCAAATTCACCTATCAATTCAAGCGAATGTAGACTCCCACTACCATTAAAGTCGAAAAAAGTACTGACAATAGTACCAGTTACGATATAACCAATAATGTGAGAGATAGAGAATTTAGTTAACACTATATTTATCACACTAGCGAGCGCTAACGATATCGCAATAATAATAAGTATAGAGTCCATAACGTCCTTTAAATTAAAAATTGAAAGTTTTATTTGAATATTACATTTAATCAGTTGATAAACTTGATAAATGTTTGAATATAATCATTATTAAGAAATGAAGTATTGCAAGAAACATCCTCTGTGAGTCGCGTCTTTAATACTAAGTTTTATCAAAGCTAATAAATAAAAACATTTTATCCCGCTTGATTAGTATAATAACTCTAGTTATTAAAATACGCTAAACAAAAAATACATAGTTAGTAATATATTAGTGGAAAAACAAACACAAACGCGACACTTCACCTGTAAAACGTTTAGTTAAACAGCCAAGTCAGACTAAATGAAAGGTAACAAATAATACAAATGGTTTAGGATAACGGTTTTATTTTAAATAGTAGAACTTAATGCCCAATTTACCTTGATAGTAAGCACAAGACACGATGTTTTGATAGTTAAGGTATCAACCACTGTTGTTATGAAACACCTCTATTATCCTATACGACTCTCTTAAAACAGGTGGTTTACTTAGTGTTATAACTTTAGGGTAAACCACCTAAATACCGTGCCTTTTTTTGCTTAATACAATTACTCTAGGTTAGCTCATAATTTTGGGAACTAATTACCAGAGGTTTCAGCTCCATTTAATTTTTGGAAATAGGTATTAAGTTTTAACAAACCAGATTCAAGTTCAAATTTTTGAATGTTAACATCACTAAATTTAGTGGCATTGGTAAAATGCTTATTAATCATTTTTGCCATACCCTCAAACCCTTCAGGTGAAGTAGCCATCAGCTCTGTAAGTAAAGGCGTGACAGAATGCCATTGCTCTTCAATAATACTTGGGGTTTCGTAAAGTGTATTAATAATATTAACAAGAGCTAAACGATTTTGTTGTTCCATAAAGTAAATTCCTTTTGTTTTTTATGATCTATTTTCTGCAGTATTATCTTATCAGTGAGGTTAATTACACCAGTTGCCGGTTGTTGGCATATCACGTACCGCTTGTTTATTTTTAGTTAGCCAGGTATTAATTGCCTCGCTTGTTGAAAACTGAGATCCTGTTCCTGGCCAATAATAACTTCCATTATTGTCCATACATAAAGCAATATAAATAGGTGTCTTATTTACCATTGCCTCTTCACCCCGCTCTACATACATTTCAAAGTTGATATTTTTTTGCGCTTTACCTCTATACGTCGCTAACACCTGTGCAGAATAAGTCTGTTTGTCGGTATCTTCATCCTCATGAATAATGTCAACATTTACAATACTAACCTTGGCTAAATAGTGCACATGCTTAATAGCCTCTTTAAAACCATTAAGTTCCATATCTGACGTATTTTCTGCGGTACTAGTACAAGAAAAACAAGAAAATAAAAGTAAAAATATTGCTGTATTTTTCATTATGATTCACTTCCTGCTACTAAGGCTTTTTGAGTATAAATAGGTAAAGTCTCACACGACTCATCAAAGTCGGCAGGAACGACAAATGTTTCCCATACCTCTTTATTATATTTAGTTACGTTTACACTATTGTTTTGATTGCCACCTAACATAAAAAGAGAATTACCATCGGCGCTTTGACCAACAACAAAAGCAACATGCCCTCCTCCTCTTCTTGTTTTAATACCAATAGCACCATAAACCGGCTTATCGATTTTTTTACCGAAACCTGCCCATTCTTTAGCTCTAAAGGCATTTTTAACAGGCTCTATATTATGTTGTTTCATCACCCAAGAAACAAAAGAAGCACACCATGCGTTTTGTCCACCAGTATCATCTGTTCCCCAAAATTTTGAGGCTTTAAAATAGGATAAAATACGCGGATTTGCCTGAGTACCAGAAACTTCGCTTTCACCCAGTTCATTAATCGCCGTTTTCATCCATGTTGCATAAGTGGCAGGCATTTTTAATATAGCAGTTGATCTAATGGCTAAGTAAGTGAGCTTTTCATTAATTTTACGGTGCGTACGTCCGTTAACATCTATTTTTCCATCGGGGCGCGCCATATTAAGCACTTTACTTTGGAAAAGTTTAATCGCAGCAATCGTTTTTGAATTTTCAAGACGGGCATTTAAAGTACCATCAACTATTAACGCTTTTGTTGGTGGTATAAGTGTTAATAGTTTATTTAAAGCGGTTTGTACGGCTTTAACATCGTTCAGGGTGTTTTTGCCACCAAGCCCGACAGCTTGGGTAATTTTCAGTGTTGACATCGTGTTATCCTTGTCGTGTTGTTATTTATTGAAACTTTAGTCTTTATATCCGATTAACTTTTTAAATCTAAGTGTAAATACGTCAGTGTGTTTTTACATACTACCAATAATATTTAAGCGTATTCAACCTAATATGGGCTTATTTTTAAATCCGTCCTATGCAAGCCTGAACAGTACCAAAATGGGCAAAACATTATTAATCTTGTAAGTTACCAAACCTCTTTCTAGTCTGCTTTTTCTCTTTGGGCTATTATTGATAATAGCTAGGTTTCTAAAAGCAAATCGATTAAGCGTTTATTTCAGCTATACTTTTAGCCATAGTTAGCCATAGTTAGCCATAGTTGGTTAATTTTTCCAGTGTTAAGATTTCTGCTCTCCTAGCACTATTAGGGTACGTTAACCCTGCATCACCATTACAAACCTTGTATCAAACTTGGTTTTGATGTTTTTCATTACATCATCAGTGCTATGGCATCTTACTTTTTAAGTATCTTCACACATATTCATTTTTTGAAACTCTACAGCAAGCATATATCTTGAGTAATAAATTAAAAACGTATCAAAAATTTCTTCTTCACTCTTTGAAAAAAGCTTAACAGGAAAGAAAATTCGTCGACTTGCTTTAGGGTAGTTATTATTCTTTTTTAATTTAAAAGTCATACGTTTTTTACGAAAGAGCGGTTTCTTAATGAGATAGGACTCTACTTCATCATAGGCAACCTCTCTGCTCCATTTAGAATAACTAAAGGTTTTGCAGTTAAATACTAACGTGTCTTTCTCATCCTTTGAATGGATACTTACTGGAGGAAAATACTTTTCAACAAGCTCTGTTTCTTCAACCCCAGAAGGCAGAAATTGATAAACAAGGTTTTCTTCATGCTCCGCTATAAATTCGCTTTCAAAACTTTTCATCAATTCAGCTTCTATTAGTGAGGCATTATTGATTTCGTGATACCAGCTATCTTCCTCATTTGTTAAAACATCTTTCCTGATATCTTCAACATTGAGTGTATAACCTATAGCCTCGATCCTTTTATAAATAGGTGGATGCGTATCGAACGGATGTGGAATTGCGTGTGCAAGAACATCTCCATCAAATGAATAAGCGCTTGCAAAGTTATGTACGCCCTCATCTATTGTTTTTAAAAAATTAACACTTTCGACTTGCTCGTTTTTTAAGCGCACAGCCTCTTCTATGCTAGCCCGATATTCAGAGTAAAAAACAAACTTCACTAATCCATTAGCTAAGGCTTTGGCACTAAGATAATCTGCCGCCATTGCGTCAGCACGGTATTCTCGCATCCGGCTAATTTTACCAAAACTGATTTCAAAAATACTTCTGAAAAAGATAAGGAAATAGGAGGCTGGAATAGTGATAAAATTTGCATTTAAAATAGCAAAACAAACATCACATTTAGCCAGCATAGGCATGGTTTTCTTTGAAAAAAAAGTATCGTCACCACTAAAATGCGCCATTTCATGGGCAAAAATGGCAGAGGCTTCTTCTTTATCTAATTTTTTTAGATGAAAAATACTGGCGTAGAGCGTCTTACCCGTTAGTACCTTTTCCTCATTAAGCAGTAATTTATTTTCGGTAACAAAGAAATTATCTTCTACTCCAAGTACGATATTGTTTGGAAGATCTGTGCCAAACTTTTTACAAATATTGGTTAATTCTTCATAGAGTTTTGGCGCATCATTATGAGTGAGTAACTTTCCATCAATGCAATTGGGGATTTCTATTTTTTTAACAAGCACTATGATCATTTGCACACAAGCAATAGCAACAGGCATAGCAATTAAAAACAATATTTGAGGATAAAAAGTGTTCCAAATTAAAATAGTACCAAAATAGAAGTCAGCTAATAAAAGACCTCCTTGGATTAACACTTGTGTAATACAAAAAAGTTTAGAAATATTCCATGCCAATACAAATGTTATGTACTGAATAGTCTGAGATTTAAAAGATAAGAGAAAAAGAGCTAAGGTACAAATAATTAACGACACTGAGATGAAGATGCTATAAAAACTTATTTCAGTCCCTATTTTATAATAATCAAAGTCATCACATAATTCCCCCAAACTATGTTTAATGGGTTGGTATTCCACTCTATCGCTATCACATATCTCTGAAGGTGTTACCTGTGTAAAAAAATAGATAAGCTGTGCTTTTTTAACTTCGGTCATTGATGCAGTAACCTCAACTGAATTAACTACATCTTTTATCTGTTCATTTCGTGTATCAATAGCATAATCAAAAAACCAATAGGAAAATATTGGGATCATAAAAATCCAGCACATTGGCAGAATATAGGTTTTCATAAAATCCATTTTAAGCTTACCTTTTTTAGTGGTATCCATTAATTTAATTTTCAACTATTCGTTTAATCAGTAACTTAACAACCAAATGATACCACGGCACATTACACTAAAGACTGTAACTATTAGAAAAGCATAGCTATAAAAGAACATTATGCCCCCAACAGACGGGTCTGTTTCTTTATACTTAATAACCACGGGAGCCAACACCATAAACACGATAATATTACAAAGTAGGCTTAGTAAATAAAATTCGCTAAAAAACGGAAATATGCCTCCTAAACTACTGAGGAGCAATAACAGAACGTCACTTAGTTTTTCTTTAGTACCCCAGTGAACCTCAAATGCCTTGATAAGCATTACACAAATCATTGCGACTAAATAATATAATGAAGACAACATATTCGGCAAAAATGACGCTTTTTTGATGTTAGCGGTTTGTATTACACCTGCAGGTACATCTGTTGCTGATATATTTACACTCGATTGAGTTACGTGAACGGAGCTTTCACCACTTAAATATTGCCAAAGATTTACCACACCATAGCCCATACTAAAAATTAGTACCCAAGCTAACATAAAAGTAATTAGTTCTTTAGAAGGAAGGCTTCGCTTGGCCTTTTTTTCAAGCAATTTAGCGAATAACACACCCAGGAGACTGATACTAATGAGTATAAATAAGGCATGCCAAAAAATATCTAAATAAAAGTAAATAAAGCTTGGACCTATGACTAATAATGACAATTCAAATTCAAGATCATTTTTGTTCTTTATTTCCCTCTCCCGAAACATTGCATTATAAATAACAAAGGGCTGAATACAGAGTAATAGAATACATAAGAGGGTAAGTGACAATGGCATAAATCCTTTTACAACATTAATAAACAGTCTGTTTTTCTAAATAAAATTTTAAATCAAACTGCCAAAAAAACGTATTGTAGACAATTATAAAATTTCTTCAACCACAAGGTGGGTTATCTTTTTTTATTCTGTGCTAAGTAATATCAATCTATTTAAGTTATTACCCTCTCGTCGAAATTTAATCAAATTGGTATAAATCTAAACTACATCAATAAAGCCAAAACATTTTAATAGCTAGTAACATACCTTTGAGTGTTATCCCCTTATGCCTATTGCAAGAATAGCCACGCTTTTACTATTATTTGGATGTTGCTACAAAATTAAAAAGATCTTCCTTTATTATTTAGATGTCTTTAAATAAAAATAAAATTTTCATTTACAGTTTGGGTATTTCACAAGAAACTCAGAGTCAAAATTACTAATATCACCTAGAAGAAAACATAAAATAATATAAGTTGATAACATGTAAATTTCACTTATAGATTTCACATGTTATCCATTAGTCGGTTTTTCTTAATAAAGTTTAGCCGCATCAAAATGAAATCTCTTTTTATTTAATAGTCACTTTTTTAATTTCAGCTGGGCATCTTCAAGTAATACCTTAGCTAAGTTATCGGAACCATCTTCTTCCCCTTGCTCTATAACATATTGCGCATGAATAATAACATTTGCCCAATCTTCAAGCCTTGTATAAATTTTTGCTAAATCATAATGGATAGAACTTAACAGCATTGGATGAGGATCTTTTGCTTGAATTAAAAAAAGTTCATATAAACGGGCAGCCTCTTCTGAGTTTTCTTCAATAAACAAACCATTATCATAAAGCCATGCGAGTTTACGTATAGCCATATTTTCATTTTTTAATACACGAGATTTTACTTCATTTACATATCGGGAACCGTCTCCTGTATGATAACCAATATAAAGTAATGCTTCCCATGCCCCCATTTTATATGCCTTCTCACACCAAGCCTCAAGTTTAGTAGGTGCGTACATCAGACTTTTTTGGCATTGAAGCATCACTATGTTTTTTGAGAGTTCCGGATTATTTATATCTAGGTCAGGCCATAAAGAATTAGATAAGGACTTCCCCTGCGTTTGAAAAGTCATAATGCTAATACATGAAAGAACTATAAATATTTTTTTTACCATTTTAGTGTTCCATCCGAATTGACTTTTTTCTCAGGAATATGAACTTGAAACGTTTTAACAGCATATTTATATGGGAAACCTTCACGGAAAAAGTATTGCTGCTTAAGGGTGTTTATTTCAGTAGAGCCTCCTTCACAATGCCTCTTGGTTAAACAACTAATTCCACCTATAAAATCGACAAACCTAATACTATTAATTCCCCTTTTTTGCATAAGGGTATCCAAACCAGGTTCATAATCTGCAGCTTGCACAGCGTGCCAACGGTGCATAAAAGCAACAACACGATATTCTTTCGAGCTATTTAAAATATTAGCTATGTTATCAGCCCATATTTGATTACGGCGGGTATGAGTACTAAGACATTTTTTATCTACATACTGGTCATAAACACACTCTTCATCCATTGTCGCCATCATTTCCTGTGAAATATCTAGAGCTACAATTTTTAAACCAATATCTTGTGCTGCTTTAGCTAACTCACCATAAGCTTTTGGGACTAAATACCCCCAATCCCAGTTTTCATCGAAATATCGCTGAATTTCTTTGAAACCTTTACCATTACGTTGATATAAGTCTATTTTGTCTTGCATAAAACGAGGTAACATTTCCATTGCAAAGTGAGTAAAACCAAGCGTTTTAAATTGTTTTAAAGCCTTAACCGCTTCATATTTATAGCCTGGCGTATTGTGACTTGACTCACCAAGAATGATTAAGCGGGCATTACCCGCCATTGTTCTGTAATTAACGTCCGTGTTTATCTTATTCATTATATATCCTTATGTTTATTCAATTATTACTTAAATAGTAGGTTAAAAAAACAATATAACTTACACCATGCTGCTTCAGATTGAGTATTTGCAAGTGTGTCTTTATTTTCCTTTAACCACGAATTAAATTCTTCTGTGGTTGTAAATTGATAACCCGTACCAGGCCTGTAACTATAACTTTGTCGTCAAGACAGATGGTAAGATAAATAGGTTTATCGTTGAAAATAGCGCCCTCACTATGCTCAACAAACACCTCATAATTAATACGCTAACGCGATTCACCTTTTAAGTCGTTAATATATCAGCTGAAACAACATGTTTGTCTGAACTATGTTTTAAAGTTCTATATGATTCACGTTTGTGCGACTGTCCTTGTTAAATTATTTAGTAGAGCAAATAAATCAAGAATATTTAGCCGCTATTTTTTTAAGCTCATCTAACAAACCATTTTTCAACATAGTATTAGGAATATTCCAACTATGAGGAGACATATTAGAAAGATAACTCCCCCGGTTCCCATTCCAAATATTTAAACCAGGTAAGTTTTCAGCACAACAATGTACCATGGCGTTTATGCCGATGGTTTCTCCATCAAACTCAGCGGTAGTACTGCGTTCAAAGGCTGAAAAACCACCTTCATCTGGCTTTTTAAAAAAGCCATTTTCTATTCGGTCAATAATCCATGGTAATGCAATTAATGGGTACTCCGATTGTGTATACCTTCTTTTTTTATCCATTTTAGAATAAAAATCAGTCGATACAACCAAGTAATGACCTTTTTTAATGAGTAATTTTTTTTTATCTGGAAACATTTCATAATTAAGTGTTGATAATATTTGCTCATCACTTTTTAGGTTATTGTGATCAATCAACCCTAAGGGTTTGTGTATAACATTACTCAATTTCTTTATCCTTTAATAGGGGTTAAGTGTATGGTGGTAACATTGTTCATTTCAGCAATAGTCGGTGGATCATTTTCAAGCGTTAAGGTTTCAACTACACCATGGTTATTACCTGTATGTCGGCACTGTGTCATACCATCACCAGTAAATTCATGGTTTGCACCAAACTCAGTTCTGAGTGCATGGCGTGCAGCAAACTTTTGTTGTTGATTTTTTTCTAGTGAGCTCGTAAATATCTCTTGATCTTCTTCATCAAACTGATTTAAATCATTTCCCCAATAGTCTTCCATATGCACAGCATATTGTTTTTGGTAATCCGAATTAAGCACGCCCCTAATCGCGTCATGATATTGTGGTTCTAATTGTTTTATTGCAGGCTCTTCCAATTTATCCCAAGTAGGCACAAAAGTGTTTTCTCCAAACAAGGTTAAGTCTTCTCCACGATCTACAATATGTAGCACATAATCTTTTTTGGGATCGTAGCCTGTCGCCAATAAGTCAGCAATAATTTGTGGATCACTATCAGCATTTTCTAACATATCAAAACTTGTCGCCCACATAGCCACTAAACCATTATCTTTTTGATAAGCCAACTTAGCATCACTATTATTGTTCACTGGTTGAAAACTAACCAGAAAGCGTGCTTCACCTACCGAGCCATCTTTTGACTTTATTACTAGTTCTTTATCACTATATTTAGCCTTATAACCATTTTTAATGATATTTTCTCTGGCAGTATTTAACCTCTCCTGACATTCTTCTAAAGACTTTGGCTCTAGATTAGGCTCAGGTTTATCCTCTGCAATTAATTGTTCAGCTGTACCTGAATTAATATGCTCAACCATTTCATCGGCAGTGTAAGGCGAATCAACTAAGTGAGTAATTGCAATGAGTTTTTGAGCTAAGTCAGGACTTATGTTGTCACTATTTTTGATTGCCTCAGCAACTTTTGCTTGTCCTTCTTTGCACAACAACCCAAACGGATCTACCCAGTTAATAGGATTAGGTGCATATTGATAATGGTTAATACCACCTACTAACCCTATCGGGTCTTGGTTGATAAAACGTTTCTGTTTCGGGCAGTAATAACGAAAGCGATTATAGTGCAGTTTTGATTCTTCATCAAAATACTGCCCTTGAAAACGTAGTGGGTTTTCAATTAGGTTAGTGAAGGTATTTTCTTCGTTATTAACTGATTTTTGGTTATCCGTTACTATTTTATTTTGGAACTGACAACCAAATTCATCACTGTCGTTGCGCCATACTTGTGTTGCATTGCTATCCGTTAAACAAATCGGTGTGCCGAGTTGGTCTAGGTGATAGTAGTAAATTTCATCCTGTTTGATTAACGCTATCGGTAAAAAAGTGTCAGGTTGGTAAACAAACCAGGTGAATTTGCCGTTTTGATGCTCACCAATGAGTTGGTTGTTATCCCAAATAAAATCGATTCTGCCCTGTTCGGTAATTTTAGCGCTTCGTCGACCTAAGGCATCGTATTCATAATGAGTGAGTTTGCCATTATGGTTGAGCTGTTTTAATTGATTCAGTGCATTGTAAACACGTTGTTGTTTATTGCCTTTACCTAAAAGTGATGTTTGATTACCACATTCATCAAAACGATAATCTATACCTGCAAAGCGGTGTAATTGGTCGTTTACAACTAGAATATCATTGCTATTACCACCATTTTCACTAGCGGCTTTATCAGTACCATTAACTGTACTGAGTGGATTTCCAAACGCATCCCATTGGTAGTGTTTTTCCTGCGCTACTTGCTCTGTATGCTGGTTAGACTCAGCTTTAGTATTTGACTGTTCTTTATCAATAGGTCGTAATACTTCACCGGTATTAAGGCTGCTGTTGCTCGCTTGTTTAACACTCGTTGAAATTAACTGACTCAAGCTATTATAACGAAAGGTTTTGTCTTGCTGTGAATGAGTTAACGCTTGAGTGCTAGTTTTCTGCTGCAATGCCGTTAGCTGATGTTTATTGTCGTATTGGTAGGTACGTAACTCTGCAAAAGTATTATTCGTACTTTCCTGCCACTGCTGCTCAGTTAACCGAGAATACACATCAAATTCTTGAGTTAATTGAATACCATTACCTAAAGACTGTCGGGTGTTCAGCCCTGCTTTGTTATATTTAAAATTAACTAAAGACTGTGCCTGTTCTTTACTTTCAGCGGTTGCACTGACATAACTCACTTGACTTAATTGCCCGTGTTCAGTGTATTCATAACACAGTTGATTACCATCAGGTAATTGTATACTGGTACGTTGTCCTAGCTCATTATACTCATAATTAAGTTGCCAATGGCTTTGTTGGCTAGCGCTTAATTGGCCGTTGTCATGGTAAGTTAAATTAACTGTACGTTCGCTATTATGTGCACGCACTAAACGCCCTATTTTGTCATACTGAAAATAATTTTTATGACTGTGCTGATTTCTTCCTGGGCTGTTATCTTGGGTTGGCGCTTGACTCGCACTTTGTTCAATAATTCGCCCTAAACTATCACGTTTAAGACGAATAAAACGTAAGTCGCTGTCGTTGACACTCGCTAATTGGTCGTTCGCATCGTATTGGTAGGTTTGTTTTCTACCATCAAAACCGATTAATTCGACTGGTTTTTCCGTTGGGCTATACCGTAATTGATATGTAGCACCATCACTGCGTTTTATCTGGGTTAAATTGCGTTCGTTATCATAATCGTAAGCAAGCCAACTACCATCAGGAAAGGTTTTTTTAGTCGGCTGTGATAAACCTTCATATTGATAAATCGTCAACTCTGGCTTACTCGTTAAGGTAAGCGCGTCACTTTGTTGTTGCGAATTTAATTCTTGGATACTTAGCAAACGTCCTGCATTATCGTATGAAAACGTTTTAACTATTTTATTATTTGGTTCTGAATGTGGGTAACTACATTGTTCGCTTATTAACCCATGACTATTTCTTTTATACTCAGTCACTAAACCTTGAGTATTAATTTCAGCGTTTATACGTCCTAAGTTATCATAACTAAAGCGCGTTAAGTTATTAGCCACTTGTTTAGCTAATAACTCCCCATCAATGCTCCAATGGTAGAGTGTTTTTATACCTTGTACGTTTGTTTCACTTTCCAGTTTACCTTGCTCGGTATAGGTGTAAGTATGTTTTCTACCGTCAGGTGTAATAGTAGCAAGTAGTCGACCAGTAGCATCATATTGGCGTTTATGTTGTCGGCCTAAAGCGTCAACTGTCGTTATACGTTGTCCTAAACCATTATAATGATAATACGTTTTGTTACCCATGGCATCGGTTTGACTAGCTAACTGCCCCTTAGGGTTATAAGAAAATTCAGTGTAATTCCCGTTAGCATCAGTAATTTTTATCTTGCGTCCGAAGGCGTCATAGTCTGTATAGGTAGTATCACCATTATTATTGGTATAAGCCGTAAGTAAGCCTTGGGCGTTATGAACGAAACGCTCAGTATGGCCTAAACTATCGGTTGAGGTACTTACTTGTTGATTAGCCCCTTTCTCATTAATGGTCTGATATGTAAACTTATAATGGTAAGTATCATTATCTCCCCATTGTTCTATACATTTTCCTTTTGCTCCTTCGCCTAGCCATGAAAAATGATGACTAAAACCGGAGGCACGTGTACGACAAGCTAATAGCAGATCTTGACGGTATCGGTAGCGCTCTGTATTTTGTTGGCTATTGGTTGCACTCACCATAGCTTGTGCATCATTGTATTCATAATGGGCTAATAGCGGCGTTTGTAGTATTTTTTTATTATTATCATCTAGTCGATAGGCCGCAATTTTAACAACATTATTCTGACGGTTATATTGAAGCGCAATCCCCCGTTTTGGGCTATTAGATAAATGTGTTAAGCGCTGCTTATCATCATAGTGTAGGGTTATACTTTGCCCTAAGTGATTACTAATGTTGTCTAATAACCATACATAGTTTTCTTCTTTCTGATTTTTATTTGTTTTTACGCTTGGCTCTATACGCTGCTTTTTAAACGTCCAATGGCTCTCATCAGGCTTAATCAAAACCTGTTTGCCATCAAGTTGATGAAACAGAGCTAAACCTGAAGAGGTTTGATAACTTGTTTGACCGGGTTTAACTTGGTCAAACACATGTACTGCACCTTCTTCATCTGTTAATTCAAACCAATGTTTACCTACTTTTTTAGGGCCTACTTTGGGTGGTGCTTTGTAATGTGCTACCAGTTGCACATTAAAGTTGTGTCGCCAACCGTAACCTAAGCCAACATTATTATTTATTTTACTTGAGCGATAAAGGCGACGCCAAGTAATAGGTACTAACCCTTGATAGGTAAAATCATCTAAGCTAAGTATTTCTTCACCGCTAAGCATAGAAACGGGATCGCTTCGACATTCTTGATCATTTATTGGTACTTCAGTTGGGGTATGATTACTAGCACTGCCACTTTCCGCTGAGTTAGTTGGTTTTTTACCTTGATTACTTTGTTTAACAACCGGCTTTTTCGCTTTACTACTCGCACTTGCTTTAGGCGCAGCCTCTTCGGTTGAATAATGCAAAGATAATTGCGGCTTTTCGCAATATACATGTAAAAGTTCACGATTGATGGCATCACACAATTTAGGCGCAACTTGTCTTGCTTGTGCATTGACGGAAATCCCCACTTGGCTAAGCAAACTGCAGGCTTGAGCTAATGCATTAACATCTTGAGCAAAATGGGGAGAAATTTCGTCAACTAACGCTTGGGATAGACTCCCGCCACCAGACGCTAGTCCGTAACCACTAGGAGCTTTCATGCTTCGTGGTAATACAACGATCCGGCGATTACGGCCTTTAAACTGAAAATACTGCACGCTCATCCTATGAAAAACCTTATTTGTCCGTAAATTTGATTTAGCTTATGTTTTGTCGTCATTTTACTATCTGTCATGCTTCATCCCATGAATACAGAACAACACCTTGATGAAGTGTGTCTGACACTTCAAGCTGTAATACATTTCCTTGTAAATATTCAAGTTTATAACCATTAATTATATGTAAAAAGTTATATAAACCCGTCAAACAGCCCAATTCACCGGTAAACAAGCCCGTTTGACAAATACTCGTGCGCTCGTCTATACACTGTGACAATTGGAAATATGCATCTAACCATGAATTGTGTAATTTTTCATTACCATTACCTGGTAAATATAAATGGGTAAACATACCCGCCTTGGTTTGTTCATCTTTTTTATTTTGTAAGTGTGTAACTGATTCATTAAATAACAGTTCAATAGTTGAATTTAACTGCTTACTCGGTGCCACACTATTTTGAATAAATTCAATATTTATTCCTTCGTTTGCTGGTTGTATTTGACACAATATCGCGCCTTCCGAAGGTATTATCCCTTGGTCACTTTCTGATGAAACTAAAGCGTTATCAGCTATAATTTTTGGAATGTCATACCATAAAGTATCAACACTAATAAAAGTAACTGTCTGATTAGCTTCTTGTTGCAACTTGTCATCTTTTTTAATCTCTTCAAATAACGTTTTAGCCGCAGCTAAAGCGATAGGAAATGATGCTCGACCAAACGGAAATATTTGGCTTTGAGGATGACTAAACAAAAAAGGCAATGCCGTTTTTAATTCTCTGGCGAAATAAGCCAAGGTTTGATGATTATGAATCTCTTCGTCATTAACCTCAGGTTCATGAGTAAAAGGTTCTATAAACTCAGGTAATAATAAGAATATTGGTGTATCAACTGGCTCTTCGCCCCCTTCATGCTCTACTTGTAATAACAATTGTTTGATTAAATAGATGCACCGCGACACTTTATTCGTATTTGAAAATTGCTCAGGTAAAGAACAAAAATAACTGGCATATTGGGTATTATTAACCGTAATTATTGATTCATCGGCAGGAAGATGCGGTAAGTTTATCGCATGCTCTGTTGTTGATTTAGCACCAATGAGTATATGACTATTAAGTAAGTTCAATTTCATTAACTGACTTCCAAGCCATTTACGTGATGAACATAAGGCTCATCACACTGATGTTGCTTATGTAGCATGGCAACATAGCGGTGCCATTGACTCCCTGACTTTAAGACTTTATCAATTTGCTTTGCTGTTAACGCCTCTCCATTAAGTAATCGATTATCATGTTCATCTTGTTTAAACGCTATTTCAAGTATTGGTAATCGGTTTTGCCATGCATTGAGTATTTTTGCCCCGTAATATACTAAATCTTTTTGACGTTCATATTGATCACTATTAAATTGAACATTCAATGGAATAATTGCATCTAGCTTGTCACCAAGCAAAAGCCTTAACCCTTTATAAGCATCAAGAACATAATCTGGCTGCTGTAAATATTGCGCAAGAAATGGAATAAATTTAGCGTAGCCACTTAATGCCATAGCATGGATTATTGAAGGAATAAAAGCTTCATCAACACTTAAGTAATTAACTAATTGTGTTATGTCATGTTCAGAAAGTGAGGTTATATAGCAATTAAATAACCGCGTTTGTAAAAGGTCTTGTTCAATAAATTGTTCAGTAAGTATCTGTACATCAATGTAATTATCAGACAATACATCAATAGTTAACCAGCTTAAGGGTGACAACCTTATTTTATTTGTTTTTCTGTTAGCTCCATCTTTATATTCTGGCGCCATAACATTTAAAAATTCATTAAGGGTTTTACGAGAATATAAATAAAACACTATCTGTTGAAATAATGCTTGTTGGCGTGATAATTCATTAGGTTCTATGGTTCGATAGAATACATTTGATGCGATAGCGTCTAGTCCAAAATCAAAAGTGAAGGATAATTTATCCCCTAACAATTGGGCTACTGCTAATGAAAGCATTTGTAATTGATGATGTTTACTGGTGAAAAGAGCGGGTAATAACTCAGCTTGCATTTGTGGCGCAATAATCAATTTCAAAGATAAAATAAGGGCGAGATCATCATCGCTATATTCATGTTCTCCGTGCAATTGAGCAATTATTTGATCGGTATTTTGAGCACTAACAAGACAGCTATTATCATTTTCATTTTGCATGAGTCTAACAGCCGTAAGTAATTTTCGGGTGTTATCGACATTATTTTCTTTATGGCAGTAAAAACTGAAGCTTAACGCAGAGCGTTGAGCCATTAATTGAGATAACTGCACTGTTAACTTATCCATAAAGCTACATACTCAAAACAGAGAATATAGGTAGTTACCTATATTTCTTTGTGATCCTTTTATATTAACCAATTAATACTGTTGGGTTTCCAACAACTATTTTACCACCATGAGCAGTTCCATCACCCATACGAGCCGCAGGTTTACCATTTATTTTCACTGAGCTTGAACCCGCATTAATCGAATCAGGAGGACCAACACAGATAAGTGTGTCGCCTTTTCTGGCTGCTGGTAGGCTACCGATCAATACATTGGGCGATCCAACAACAATTGGCCCCCCTACATGGGGTACAGGCCCAGGGTTTACCTTAGGGCAAACATGCATATGAGTAATAGTGGCAGCTGGCATTCCCATGTTAATTTCCTCTAATTCTTAATAATTTCAATATAACGTGCATATTATAATTTATGATAATCGTCAAAATATAATGCTTGAAACATGCCATCTAAATAACTTTTATCAGTAATTTGTGAAACTCATTAACTTATATTTAGCTTTTGCTATTCATAAAGGGGAATAAGCAATAAATTCCCAATTGATAATTCATGAGCAATCCATTTTATTGATTTTGATACACTTTGTGTCTCATGTTGGTATTCGTCACCTGCCAAATAAAAAAATAATTTATTGATAATGTTTTGTTCATTTTTCCAAGGATGCAAGTTTTGTAAAAACTGTTCACCATAAGTAGTGCTTACTAAAAATTCTTTTAATGGTGCTTTTAATAACGGATCAACCGGTTTATCTTCTGGTCGACAAGCCAAATATTGATAGCCAAATTGGCAAATCAGATAATGACCTTTACAAAGTCGCCCTGTACGACCAACATTTGGATAATTATAAGTGCTCATGTTTAATTCAACTTAATTTGAGCTGCTTTTAAGGCAATACTTGTTCCGTCAACTTTAACGTCAGTACCTTTAATTTTAATATTAGTCCCTTTAATGGTAATCGAACCATCACTACTCATTTTTATTGAAGCTGCACCTGTTTTAAACTCTATTTCACTACCTGCTGTCACTTTAAGTACGTTACCTACGTCTAACGTATCATCATTACCAATTTCACTAAGGCGATTATTACTTACCTTGATCGTATCGTCATTAGCAATAGTAGAAAGTCTGTCATTGCCGATAGTATCTTTTTGATCATTTTTTACATTCAGTTCATGATCTTTTTCTGCTTGTAAAAATAATAGCTCTTTACCTTTATCATCTTCAAAACGAATTTCATTAAAGTTATCAGCACCGCCATTTTTAGTACTATGCGTTTTAATACCACTTTGTGTTTTCTTAGCCGGTAATGCATAAGGAGGCATGAGATCAGCATTATAAACTGCACCACTGACAATAGGCTGATCAGGGTCACCGTTAATAAACTCAACCAATACTTCTTGCCCTACTCGAGGAAAAAAGAAAGCGCCCCACTTATTACCAGCCCAATTTTGAGCCACCCTAATCCAACAAGAGCTTTTACTGTCATATTCACCTTCACGATCCCAATGAAACTGAACTTTTACCCGACCATATTTATCAATATGTTGCTCATCACCTGGATCACCGGTAACAACAGCGGTTTGTACACCATTAATTAGAGGTTTATTCAGAGAAACGGTTGGTCTGTATGGAGTATCTTTAGGTACACATTCAAAATCGTTGGTAAACACATTAGCGGCAACCGATTGATTAGCCCCTGATTGGTTTGGTTGTGTGGCATTAGTTCTAATGGCAGTCAGTACATAGTTTTTACCTATGTAACTGCTATCTTCGTGATCTTCAAAGGTAAAAAATTTACCTATACTAAAACTGCGACAATCGCTTTGTCCTGAACACTTATGCATATCTTTTTGTAAAGCTTCTAATTGGGTATTAGCATAAGGTTGCGGTCGTTTGTTAAATTCTGACTCTCCTAAGTAGTCAAATATTTCTAAACTTCCTTGCGCGGGTAAACTTGCCGTTACTTTATTACCACTAGGGTAAAGTGTGGGTTGTTCGAAGTCATAGCCTTTTTGTTGATATGCACCGCTCACCATAGTCAAACCACCTTGCCAATGTGACACATGGGGTTTAGTTAAGTGACCAGAAAAACAACGAACTTTTGATTCAGCACATTTTTTATAAGCTGTTATATCATCGGCTAAAACTAAAGTATGTGCAGCGCTACTATGTTCAAAAAAGTAAAAGATACCTTCTTGTTGTAATAAACGTGCAACGAAATCGAGATCTGATTCCTGATACTGTACACAGTATTCATATTTAGGATATGTTTTAGTTGTTTTATCTTTAAAAGCAACACTGTGTTGGCCAAATAGATCAGAAACGATATCGATAACTGATAAATTTTGATAGATACGACAGTTACTTCTTTTTTTCATAAAAGCCGCGGTTGGTACAATCACAGCTTGGTAGTCTATATAGTTTTCTGCATCATCTTCTGCTGCAGTTCGCATACCCGTAGACTCTAAATGGCTAACAACACCATGATAATAACGAATAGCGCCACCACTTTCGGCATTTCTTAATGAAACACAAACATTCTTCCCTACTAGGCCATCGAGTGAAATCTTTGTACCTATAGTAAACATAGAGACTGTAAACGAATACAGTTGTGAAATAGCCTCTGTCGCAGAAAGATGTGTTAAATAAAGAGTATCTTTACCTAAAGGGGTAGAAATCGAAATAATATTATTTTTTTGGGTAGCTTTTTGCATTCCTTGCCTCAATATAAATAAAACCTTAAGGGATAATTCCCTTAAGGTTTAGGTAACAAAAAGAAATTACATTTGTTGACCTTTCACACCACTGTAACCATAAACTAATGGTGCAGTAATGTTGTTCTTATCATCAGTTGGAGTAACAGTCATCATCATTTCTGTGTAGCTAATAGTAAGATGCTCAGTCGGGCGATCGCCTTGAACTGAAACACTGTAGCTAGAAATCATAGCATCTGTTAATTCAATTTTCATAATTTCTTCAATTTTATCACCTTGTTTAGTGATATAGAAAATTGCTTTTTTACCTTTACCAATAGTTGCTTCTTTGAACAATTCTGGTGATGCATTATCTTGTAATTTAGTGATTGAAATATCACCAAGACGTGTTGCACTTGCTTCACGATCTTGTGCAGTACCAGTAAAAGATGAAATTTCACGGCTGACATTCCAGTCCAGAGAAAGTACAGTGATTTTATCTTTGTATCCTTCAGCCGTTGTTTCGCCTTTAATTCCTTCATAGTCCAAATATGTATTTGCTTGCATTGTTAAAGCTCCTTTTGCATGTAATGTATCCATTAGTGGATAGTGTTTATTTAATTTAAACAATGTCGTTAAATTAAATTATATAGAATATAAAAATCTACATTCTATTTTATAAATCAACTCCTGTTGGACCTATAGTTCGCTACAACAAATTCATTTATAAAATAGTTCAATAGCACTTTATTCAAAAATATTATACTCAAAACAATTACCAACGCAACAATAAAATAAAATATTTTCCTTTAAAATCAACACCTTAACAAAGGCACAACTAAACCTTCCTCACAATCAAGGAAGGTTCTTTTAACTAACGATTATTGTTGCTTATGTTTTAGACTTTGTAGGTAAATTCATCTTCTTCCACGTTAATGTTGACATGAGTTGTTTTTTTATTGTTACTCATCTTATTCAAAATTTTGATGGATAATTCAGGCAACATCATATTTTGCAAAATACTATGAATATTACGTGCACCTGAACCGGCGTCTTGACATAACGAGACTATTTTGTTGACCACTTCATCACTATAACTAAACTTAGCCTGATGATGGCTTGTTAACCTGACTCCCACTCTCGCTAATTGCAGTTTTGTTATTTCATTTAACATATCATTCGACAGCGGCACATAGGGCACAACATTAATTCGACCTAAAAACGCCGGTTTAAAATAAGCCAGTAAGTCATCTTGTAATGCTTTTCTCAAACCGGTAATTGAAGGTGCTGTATTTTCATCTTCAAATAGTTCCATCGTAGTATCGGTCCCTGCATTTGACGTCATGATAATGATAGTGTTTTTAAAATCTATATCTCTACCTTCACCATCTTTTATCGTTCCTTTATCAAAGACTTGATAGAAAATATCTTGAACGCCAGGATGTGCTTTTTCCATTTCATCAAGTAAAATGACACTATAAGGTTTACGACGTACCGCCTCCGTTAATACTCCACCTTCACCATAACCAACATAACCTGGAGGCGAACCTAATAATAAAGAGACTTTGTGCTCTTCTTTAAACTCTGACATATTGATCACAGTAATATTTTCTTCACTACCATAAACTTGCTCAGCTAAGGTAAGCGCGGTTTCTGTTTTACCTACGCCACTAGGACCTGCAAGTAAAAATACACCTATAGGTCGTTTTTCATCTCCTAGTTGCGCTCGTGATATTTGAACCGTTTTTGCAATAAGATCTAACGCATGTGATTGACCAATGATTCTTTTTTCCATGGTTTCTTTTAACGATAACACCATATCAATTTCATCATTTTGCATCTTACCAACAGGAATACCTGTCCAATCAGAAATAACCTCTGCTACAAGTTGTTCGTCTACCTGCCAATGCACCATAGGTTGTGGGTTTTCTGATAGTTCACGTTTTAAATCTTTTAATTCAGCTAATTTAACCTTACTGTCACTTTCTGAAATATCGTCTTTTTGTAACTCAGTGATTAACTTGCTCACTTTATCAACTAAAACAAGTTCATTTTGCCATTGTGTCGTTAATGGTAATAACTGCTTTTGAGTTGATTTCAATGTTTTCCGTAATTCTTGTAATTTCTTTTTATGATCAATCCCTGTTTTTTCTTCTCGCTTTAATAAGCTAATTTGTGTTTCAAGTTGTTGTTCTTGGCGTTGTAAGTTTTCTATCGCGCCAGGCGTAGCACCTTGACTCATTGATACTCTGGCACAAGCCGTATCAAGTAAACTAACAGCTTTATCAGGTAATTTTCTTCCGCTAATGTATCTATGTGATAAATTTACAGAAGAACGTAAAGCTTGATCAGAAATAATGATTTTGTGATGATTTTCCATCACAGGTAACAAGCCACGCATCATCACAATAGCTTGGTCTTCACTCGGCTCTTCTATTTTTACCACTTGAAAGCGTCGCGCTAATGCTGCATCTTTTTCAAAGTACTTTTTATATTCAGCCCAAGTCGTTGCTGCAATCATTCTAAGCTCACCACGTGCTAGCGCAGGCTTAAGTAAATTAGCAGCATCATTTTGTCCTGCTTGCCCACCACTACCTATCATGGTGTGTGCTTCATCAATAAATAAGATAATAGGATTTATGGAATTTTTAACTTCACTAATAAGTGATTTTAAACGATTTTCGAATTCACCTTTCATACCTGCTCCAGCTTGAAGCAATGCAAGGTCTAATACATGAACGCGTACTTTTTTAAGCGCATTAGGTACGTCTTGTTGAGATATTTTAAGTGCTAAACCTTCAACGACAGCTGTTTTTCCAACACCAGCCTCACCCGTTAAAATAGGATTATTTTGTCGACGACGAGTTAATATGTCGATCATTTGTCTTATTTCATTATCACGACCAAGAATGGGATCTATTTTTCCCAATTCAGCTTGAGCTGTTAAGTCTTGTGTATATTGATCTAAACTTGGAGTTTTACTTGTTTTTGCACTTGTAGTGTCAGTTTGTGCTTGATGTTCCCCTGATGATTCATTTGATTGACTTGAAAGCTGTGGCCATGCATGCAGTAATTGTGCGGCATCAACTTTGATAAGCTCTTTAGCAGAACGAGAAATAAGCGCACTTAATGAGTCATCATTTAATAACGTATAAATAATATAAGCAGAACGAATTTGGGTATCATTAAACTCTATTGTGGTGTTGAGCCAGGTTTGTCTCAATAAATTCACAATATGTGGAGATAAACTCGGAGATGCACTATTACCGGTTTTTAACTTTTCTAAACCTTGCTGTAATTGCTGCATTAATACCGAATCATCTACGGAAAAACTTGCCATAATTAAGCGTAAATCATCCAAGTTTTTATCAAGTAAAGCAACCAACCAATGTTCAATTTCAACTGTAAATTGACTGCGGCTATGACAAATACTTGCAGCTGCCTCTAATGATTGACGACAAGCTGGCGTTAGTTTTTCTACTAATTTACTTAAAGTCATTGCTGACATAATAGTTAGTCCTTTAAATTTTAATTATGTTTACTTAATGCTCGTTACTTTATATAGGTAATAAGCATGTTTTTGTTTCTTGGTTATTTTCGGATAACAAACCACAGCCGAGCCCTAGAGGAACAGCATTTTTCGACAATTGCGCTTTAGGTATTTTTTTTATTTGAACCTCAAGTTGTACTTTAAATTTGATAGCAAGACCAAGGTAGCTGCTAATCAAATGTTTCAATAGGCGACTAGTTTCTTGTCCCGGTAAAAACGACTCTATTTGAGTATTAGCCTTTGGTTTAATCACAATGGCTATAGCAGAGTTAATATCCCAAACCTTACTACCAATAGTGGCATCAACCCCTAAGGCTGCGTATTGACCTTCTGGCGATCTTCTCCCCCCCAAACGTGTTTGGTCTAAGGTTGCGAGTTTTTGCCATTGCCCTTGGAATTGTTTTACGGTCACATTACATTTAGTAAAGTCCTTTAAAATCAGCATCAAACCATCAACAGTTCTAATTTTTTTATTAAAAATACCGGCGTAATATTGTTTTATCCCCTGTTCACCTGAAAGTTGACTTAGCACTGACGTAAAACTATCTGGGTTAGCCTCAGTATTTTTCTGATAATTAACCGAAAATCTATATTTTTCCCAAGCACGATAAAACAAAGAGATTAACCTGTGATTAAATAAGTCATAGAAGTCTCGCATGCCAGTGTCTTTCAATTTAAGCCTTGCCAAAACAAGTTCACTGTAGTGTTGCGGTAGTGTGCCACTGACACCGGTAAGTCCCATAAAAGACACATGCATATCTACAGCTATTTTATCTTTGTGTGGACTATCCTTTAATTTTATCTTGCTGATAGACTGTCCAGGAAAACCTAAATGCTGATCAGCTTTAAATCTCACAAGCTCACTGTTAGGCAAACTATCGTAGCCCACCTTATAGTAATTAGACTTGTCATAACCTAGTTGCTGCTGCAATATATATACAGCTTTATAAAAGTCATATTCATTAGGATTATCAATAAGTTCTTGAATATTCATAATAACGGAGCCTTACCTGCTCGACTTGGCCATGTATGATAAATTTCATCTTGATTCTTAAACTGAACACTCAATCGGGTAAAACTATTAATAGCGGCAAACTGTGCAAAGAAGCGATCTAAAATAGTACAAAAGAAAAATACACCACTGCCTAAATAATGATCATGAGCAAACGTAAGTAAAATATCATTACCCGTACTAAAACCAACAAGTCCACCTTGGTTTACTCGTGCGGTTGCCGTAGTTATTTTTATATCAACAATGTTATCTATTAATGTTTTATTTTCAGGTGAATTTTTAAAATCATAAAGTTTTAAGACTTCTTTTAATTGATGTAAGGCGTTATCTCCACTGAAACTATCTAAGGTTAAATGACTGATCAATTGCCATCTTGAAGCATCATTTAAAACAGCCCTAACCGGTAATGTAGGTGCTAATAAACATTTTACTTTTTTAATAATATCGGCACGATCAGGAATAAACATTTTCGGCTCATCGGTGCCAAAAGGTAAATGGGCAGGTAGATTTCGATTGCTACATTGCGCATTAATACTTAACAGCCACGAGCCATAATCTTCTTCGGCAGTAAACCCTTTAAATTGATGATCAACTAATGATAAATAAAGTTCAGTACCAAACTCGGCATAGCCCCCAGCCCAATTAGACGCTTCACGTCGAACATTCCAAAACATTCGGTCTTGATCTAAATACGCAGGATGCGATTCACCATAAAAGGGAGTAACAGGTATTTTGTTATCTTTAGGATCAAAGGCTGTAACTTCTTTAATATTAATAATTTCAGCAACTTCAGCATCAAGATACCTAGGTACTAGCTTATATTCATACTCTGATGATTCAATGCGAACAGGTTCAAGTTCTTGCTCAAATAAATTAATAACAGGAGTACAACCAAGTAAAAAATTATTCACATTTACTTGTTTTTCTAGATCTTCTGATCCCTCTTTTAAATAAAGATAAATTTCAAATTTATCGTCAATGTTTAACCAGTTCTTATCTAAATCGTCGATATCAAAAAATAAAAATTTTTCAGGAAAAATAAATTTTTCAACTAATAGTCGATATCCTGATAATGTTTTCTTACTGTAAGGTACCACCTGATGTTCGTCATCAAAGCCTACTGCTTTTAAATGTCTTTTTTCTAAATACTTTGCCGTTGACCAATCCCCCGCTTTCACGATAGAAAGTCCAATACAATGTTCAAACAATAATTGATATAGATGATAGGTTTGATGCGCTTGACCATTTAAGAAAAATCTTAATTTATCAAGACCTAACGTTGCCATAGAAACGTCTTCAAACTCACCCTGTATAGTTAGCTTTATGATTGCTTTAGGACGAGTATGCCAAATAGGCTCTGGAGCACTAAAAGGTGCATTTTGAAACTGTGCATTTTTTACTTCAATGGGCCATAAATGACTATCATAACAAGTTTTGAAATGGCAGGTTTTCATGCCCTCTACTTGTGTATCTACCTTTGTGTTTTTCGGCAATAACACGCCTGTGGTTGATACATTTTCTGTTATCATTTTAATGACCGTCATTGACGGAATGGGTGCTTGATAATCAGGATAAAGTTGGCCTAATAAAGCTTCTGTTAACTCGGGAAAACTGTCATCAAGCTTTTGTCTTATTTGAGCCGTTAAAAGAGAAAAAGCTTCAATTAAACGAGATACATGGGGGTCTTCAACATGCTCATCACTTAAACGTAATCGCCCTGCTAACTTAGGATAATTAGTAGCAAATTCAGAGCCCATATGTCGAATAAAGGCAAGCTCTCTATTGTAATATTTTAATAAATCTTCATTCATTACATAGTCTCAACTACTTTCAACCCTAAATTTACTGGTTCAACTTCTGAGTCAAAAGTAATATATTCAGGTTCAGGATCAGCATAAAGTAAGGCATTTATGCGTAATCTCATTATTCGGTCTAATGGCTGTTCACTTTCCATTGCCTCAACTTCTACTTCAATAAATCTTGGTTCAAAGCGCTTAATTGTTTCGGCTACCTGTTGGCATAATAGTTGTCTACCTTCTAAGCTGGCTACAGCCATACTAGAAAAATCATGTAAACCATAATTGAGCAAAGAATTGTCTAATTCTTTGTAATTTTCAGGCCATGTCAGCCATTGAACTTTAGCATTAAGTAAGTTTTCGAGGTCGCGTCTAACACTGGCCCTTAATTGTTTTAAATTAAGACCTTTATTAGCTTCTTTTATATCAGGGCTTTCTGGAGAGTCATCAATAAGTCTATCTAAAATAGACGCTTGAATGAATTGATGTTTATTTATAACCACACGCTTTCCATAATATCTTCCATAATAGTCAAACTTAAACCTTTGCTACTTACTTAAATAATATTTATTTAAGTAAAGTGTAAGGTACGTTAATCCTGCAACGTTTATCCTTTTCAACAAATACTATTCTACGGGTAAAATTAGTAAATGTTAAGTATAAATTAGCTTTGTTTTAAACTGACATTTCAGCCAGCTTAAAACGATTACCATTGTGCTATTTGCACGTAAAATCTAGTCAATACTACTGGCTAGATAACTTAATAAATTCAGACATAGGTACGGCTTGATCATTTACAAACCACATCTTTTGTCCAACTCCTGTAAGTACATCTGGAGCCAGTTCTTGCCAGTCGGTTTCTCTTCCTAGCTTTTCTGCTTCAGTATTACTATTGGCATAAACAACTGGAATATGAGCTTCACCACTAGGGCCATCTTTAATACTTATATCCACACGTCGCCAAACTTGTTCAATTATAGAATTAACAGGTTTAAAATTAATGTAGTCAATATCTTTTAGTTGAGCAATGTAATATTTACCATCCGTGCCAAAGATTTCAATAAAGGCGCCTAGAGTGTCATCTAAATCACGAAATTCATTCACCTCTTCGCCATTTAATTGCATAGCAACTTCAGGTCTTTTCTCTTCTAACGCAAAAGAACTTTCTTTAATACTCGATTGTTCACCTTGGTTTATTTCCACTCTAAGCTTCATAAAAGCTTCAATATATTCATCTAAATCAGAAAATAAACAAGGTACTGCTTTTCCAATTAAAAAATCTTGTCTACTTTGTTCGGCATGAATCAATTGTCTTAAGTTAGAGGCACCAATTAAGAAGTCTGGGTGTTTTTGCACCATAGAATTAAGTTGTTTATCAGCCCGTTCTAACTCACCATTAATACAAAGTAATTCAATTAAACTACTTTTAAAATTAACATTAAGAGGATCATCCCTTAATTGTCCTTCGAGATACGCTATAGAGTCTGTTAATCGACCTTCTTGAAGCATTTCTTGTATTTTTTTCATTTTAATTCCTTTTTAAGAGTTAATTTTTAGGTGTTAACTCTGTCACTAGTTTGATACTTGAAACCATTTGATCTAATTGAAAGTGAGGTTGTAATTGAATAGTCGAATAATAATGGCCTGGCTTACCACGCATTTCTTTTACTTTTACTTGCGCACTTTGTAATGGATATTTACTACGTACTTCATCTGAGGCTGAATCAGAAGCGGTTGTGTACTGATGTAACCATTGTTGTAACTCTCGTTCACATAATTCAGCATTTTTAAAACTACCTATTTTTTCACGGCCTAGTACTTTTATGTAATGTGCAAAGCGTGAAACACATAATATATATTGCAACATAGAAGATAGTTTCGCATTTACTGTTGCACTTAATGAATCATATTCATTAGGTTTCTGTGTAGACGAATTACTATAAAAAACTAAATGTTCGCTACCCGGTACAGCAGATAAGGGAATAAACCCATTATCAGACAGAATTTTTTCTATACGGTCAGTAATAAGTAAATTAATAGACGGTTTACTTTTACCTCGATATAAGTCTGTTTCATATTGGCAAACAGGTAGATCACAAACTAAACCTTTCGTTTTTTTACCCGGCTGCATTCCCCTAATTTGCCCAAACCAAGCAGATTCAGAAAATGCGCGAATAAGTACACCCGCAAATGCAAAAGAAGCATTCCCCCACAAATGATCTTTTTGTGGATTTTTAATGACTTCAGTAAATTTAAAGCCCTCGTTACGGCTACCATCATTTTTATACGGCGCTCTCATTAAAGTATAAGGTAATGTAAGCCCTAAAAATCTAGCATCATCCATTCCTCTCAAAGAGTTCCATTTGGTATACTCAACTTGGTTAAATGTATGAGTAAAATCAAGATACGAAGCTAAATCTGAGAAGTTGTCTGCCCCAAAAAAAGAGGGGTGCGCGGAAGTAATAAAAGGTGAAAATGCGGCGGCGGCTGTTCGAGTAATATCCTTAAGTACATCAATATCATTAATGGTTGTCCCTTTTCTATTTACATGAGAAATTTGATAATTACCCACCAAAACACCAAAAGGTTCGCCACCAGACATGTCATACTCATTATTATAAATAAGCTTAAAAAATTCACTTTGATCAAATTCTATCGCTTTATTTATGTCTTTACTTAGTGTCTGCCAACTACAGTCGAGCACTTTTATTTTTACTTTTTGATTTTTGTCGTTACTTTCTTTTTGATCAACTAGATACAATACGCCACGCCATGCCGCTTCAAGTGCCTGAAACTCACTATGATGTATAATACAATTTATTTGTTTTGCCAGTTGTTTATCAATTCCTGCAATCGCTTTGCGTAGCAGAGCAAGTACACTACCTTTTTCTATTTCATTAGTGTTATAACTTGAGTTTTCAAGCCATAACATTAATGATTTTGTCGCATCAGTTTCACGCAAAAAGCGTTCCACTAAATGTTTATTTTTTAACTGCTGAGCTGAAGGTTTTGCAGTTTCAGTATTAACATCTTCTGTAAATATTTCATTTTCAACAAATGAAATAGCTTCTTGTGCCATACCTTTAATATATCCTTTAACCTATCAGCTCAATAGTCAGCTTATTAACCAATACTTGGTATTTTCGCTACTAAACGTAATGATGCCGTCAACTCTTCCATTTGTAACCATGGACGTAACCAAGCTACTGCGTTATATGCCCCAGGTTGACCTGGTATTTCTTTAACTTCAACTTTTGCATCTGCTAATGGGTATTTAGCTCGAATTTCTTGGCCGCCTCCTTCAGATGCATTAACAAATGATAAAATCCAACGATTTAACCAAGCTTCAACGTCTTCAGCTTCCATGAAGCTACCAATTTTATCTCTCGCCATTACTTTTAAATAATGAGCAAAACGTGAGGTTGCCATTAAATAAGGAAGACGTGCAGAAATTGCCGCATTTGCTGTTGCATCATGACTATCAAAAATTTGTGGTTTTTGACAAGTTTGAGAACCAAAAAACACTGCATAATCAGTATGTTTATAATGACATAAAGGTAAAAATCCAAGTTTACTTAATTCGGCTTCACGACGGTCAGTAATACCAATTTCAGTTGGACACATAAGATCTGGATCACCATCATCACTAGTAAATATATGAGCAGGTAAACCTTCAACTTTACCGCCCCCTTCAGCACCGCGAATCGCTGTACAAAAGCCATATTTACTAAATGCTTTACCCATGTTTGTTGCCATAACATAAGACGCATTCATCCAACAATAATCATCATGCTCTGCAGTTTTTGATCGTGTTTTAGTATCGTCTAACTCTAACTCTTCATAGTTAAACTCTTCTACAGGCTGTGTTGATTGACCATAAGGTAATCGAGCCAATACTCTCGGCATAGTTAAGGTAACAAAACGTGAATCATCGCTTTCTCTAAATGAACGCCATTTAGTATATTCTAAAGATTCGAACACTTTTTCTAAGTCACGAGGTTTACTTAACTCAGTCCAGTCATCAAAACCAAACAATGAAGAACCAGCAGCTGAAATAAATGGACAGAAACCTGCCGCAGCTACATTTGACATTAATGATAATGTTTCAACATCTTCGGGGTGGTTACTAAATTCATAATCACCAACGATACATCCATAAGGTTCACCACCTGGCGTACCAAATTCTGCTTCATATATTTTTTTGAACGTTTGGCTTTGATCAAATTCAACAGCTTTACTTAAGTCTTTATGGAGTTCTTTTTTATTTAAACTCATGATACGTATTTTCAATGTTGCATTCGTTTCAGAGTTTTGAACTGTGTGGTGAAGTCCACGCCAACTGCCTTCAAGTTTTTGAAACTCATTGTTATGCATAATGGCAGAAAGTTGCTTAGAAATTTTTTCATCAATGGCTTGAATAGCTTGATTAAAGGTAACTGTCAGGTTTTTATTCCACTGTACAGTCCCTTTTAATGCTTCTTCCGTTAAAGAGCGGATAAGTTCTTCTGCTCGTGAAGAATCAGTTTGCTTGGTTGCATCAATCGCTTGATCCAAAATAGAAAAGCTTGTTTCTTCACTTTCTTGTTGTTGTATTTCAGCTTCCGTGCTCATTATTTTTCTCCCTGCATATCTAATTCACTGACTAGCTTATCTAAACTTGCGGTGTTACTTAATACATCTTCTAATATATTTTCCAAGTCTTCTGAACGATCAACTTTTGTCATTAAATCTCTTAATTTATTACGCGTTTCCATCATTTTCTTAAGTGGTTCAACTTGATTAACAATAGAGGCAGGCTCAAAGTCACTTAAAGAGTTAAAATCTAAAGAAACTTTTAACTCGCTATCATCATCCGCTAGCGTGTTGTCGACAGCAATTTCCAATTTAGGATTCATGCGGTTCAAAACATCATCAAAATTATCACGATCTATTTGCACGAAACGTCGATCTTTTAATGGCTTTAAATCTTTGGTGTTGTGACCAGAGAAATCGCCAGTAATACCGATAACAAAAGGCAATTCTTTTTTAACTACAGCTCCTTCTGTTTCTACGTCGTAGGTAATATGAACACGCGGTTTTCTAACTCTTTTTAATTTATCATGTATACTCATGAGATCTCCTTTCCATTATTAAATAACTTGGTATATAACAGGGTTAAAATTAAGTTTCGTCTTCTGTTTTTATGCCTGATAACTTGAAGAAGCCATTTCGAGCTTCGCCGTCTTGAATAAGTTCTTGTAGTAATTCGGGTAAGCTTAAGTCACTCCATCGTATTACTTGTTCTATCGCATAAGACATAGGTGAATGGGGTTCAGTTTTACGGAAAAAATTTGCTATGCTGTCTAAACTTTGAATGGCTTGTTCTCGAGAATTAAGTTGTTGCTGTACACCTTGAACTGAAGTGGGTAGTTCTTCACTCTCGGTAGCAAGCTCTTGGTCTTCCATCGCCTTATTTTGGGCTGCTCTTTCTAACGCTTTAGCTGCGAGTTGTTTGACGCAAATGGAACAAGATTGAATACTTTTACTGATATAACTGGTAGGTTGAGGTTCCCCCCCCATTGCAGCATCCATCACAGATGATAGACGATTAAATGATGATATTGCTGCATCAATATCATCGTTAAGTTCAATAAAAAAACTGTCTGGCGTTTCTTTTATCGCAATTTCGACATCTTCTAAAGAAACAGCACCTGCTTCAAGTTTCTTAATTTGTTTTTCTTTTTCTAAACGATCAACCTCTAAAGCTTGTTCGTATTGCCAAGTTGAAAAGGGTCCTTCCGACTGACCTTCGATAATTAAGATGGCTTTTATCGGTTGTATTAATGAACCTTCACTTTCAATACCATTTAGGCCTATTAAAGGAGCTAATCGTTCTGAAAGGTCTTCGGGATCGGGAGTAGGATATAAATTATCCCAATAACGTTCGATTAATTCTGCCGCAAGTGTGAACCCCAGAGAGAGGCCTTTAAATCCTTGTAAACGACAAAGAGCCTCAATATACCAAGCAACAAACTCTATATCTTTGCACTGATTTTGTAGTGCCTCAGGTACTTGCTCAAGAATAGGACGCCATTCGGATGCTATTGAAAGTAGATCTTCTTCATCAACTAAGGCTTTTCGTTCCTTAGCTCGTGCGACATTACGAATGTCTTTTAATAAATAATAAGTTGAAGTCGGGGAGATATCGTCTCGTGGGTTAATGCCAGTTTCAGCATCACTAGAGATAGGTTGAATCAGATCTTCGATATTAGGGTTCTTGGGCGACAAATTAAAACTTCCTTGTATATAGATATAATATTTAAATCTATTATCAACACAATGATAAACTAAGAGAATAAAACATAGCAATAATTTATTTTATTATTTAAAAAAGTGTTTTATGTAATTTAGTACTATTCAAATAAAAACGCTGACATTTGACTCTAGTACAAATTAACCATATCTCTATTAATCACTTAAATGTATTAAACTTAAAAAACAACTTCTTTAACGTGCTATTTAACAAGCCTGTTTAAAACGTTAATTGATTCAAGAGGTTCAATACCATTAAAGCGAATCAATAAGTAAAAATAAACGATCAACATGACAATAAAAACACAAATTAATTAAATTTTAAATGCTCATAATGGTGTAAGTTATCCCCTTTATTTTTTACATCAACTTAAGTAAAAATAGGAATTGTTGCATCGTTATTATTATTAATTGGGTGACTTTCCAATGAATTCCTTTTCACTATGATACAAGTTACATTATCCCTCGCATTACGTACCAATGACGCGTGAATTAGCGCCATTCCTGCATCAATTATTTTACCTGGTTGTAATGCCTTTTCAATTTCAGCATCGCTAACTTCTTTATTTAACCCATCACTACACAATAGTAAAACGTCGCCAATTAATAGTTTTTCGGTTTTTACATCAACATTTAGCTCAACATCAACCCCTACAGCACGTGTAATGACATTTGCTAACGGATGGCTTTCAGCATCTTCTGCTTTTAATATTCCTTCGTCTACCATGTCATTGACTTGACTATGATCTTTGGTTATCTGTTGGAGTTTATTATCTCGTAATAAATAACCACGGCTATCCCCTGCCCATAAAAGCGTGTAATAATCGTCTTTAATCCATAAAACAACAACTGTGCTACCCACAACATTGCCAGAAAATTGACTTTCACTCATTTGTTGTAATTGCGAATTACTCTCTTGTAACGCCTGAATCAGCAGCTCTGTATTAACTTGTTCTGATGGCGTTTTTTCTACAGTTTCTTGAATGGTATCAATAACAAGTTGGCTAGCAACATCACCAGCTTCATGCCCGCCCATACCGTCAGCTACCACCCAAATACCATGTTGTGGCAATTCTAAAAAGGCATCTTCATTGATTTTTCTTACTGTGCCTCTATGACTCTGCGCATGGCTTGATAAACACATAATTATTCCTTTAATATTTTGGCTATATTCCAACTATTTTCTTGCCATTGACCATTTAACATCGCCACAAATTGACTTACTTGAGGTAAACCTTCTGTGACGATAAAACAAGGTTCAACAATTTCTGAACCTAAAGTCCACCAGATACTATAACGACCGAAATGATGAGCATATTGTTGATGCAGTAAATCAATCAATGATGGTGGAATATCCCCTTGAATAACCCATGCTTTTTTTAATTTATCATCAGATTGATAACTTTTTACATTGGTTTTCAAGTGGTTAACTTCAACCTTCTCCTTACTTAAATTAACAGACCACTCATCTAAGTCAAAATCATCGTCAAGTACCCTTAATATGATTTCTTCAAATGATTCAGACCAGGTATTCTTATACCACCCTTGTAGTGCAGAACCACTGTGCTCGAATGCTAATGTAAAAGGAAAATGTCTACTGACCTGATCAACACTGGGAATAACAGTACCTATCATCGCTGATTCACAGCATATCCCAGCTGAAAGTGAGAAATGCCATATAGGGCTAGTTAAGTAACAGTTTAACCAGTTTCCTTCTAATTGTTCTTTACTGACAGCTACAACGGCTTGCAACCATTCATTCCAATGTTTTAAAAATTCATTGTCTAATTCACTTTGGACAAAATCGCCTTTTGTGGGGATTTTCCCACAAAAGCCAATTGATTTTATAGTGTTCTCGGACATGAAAAACTCTCCAAATTCACCATCCAAAAAGGATTATTTACACTATTAGCAATAAATCTTACATTCGCATTATAACCACTGAGTGATATTTTCAATAAACCGTCCTTTTTAGTCTTAGGACGTTCATTACTAAGATCATCTAAAAACTTGAACCATGACCACTCACCCGTATATTTTTTATTGATTGGACGCCCCCCATTTGGCGGAGTAAAGGCGATTCGAGTTTCATGATTTGGACTTGTACCAGGCCACACAAATTGTTCTTTTCGTGTAGGTCCATGTCGATAATTGAGCTGTTGACCCGCAATTTCCAACATAAATTGACTCACGTTTCGATCTAAATATTGAGCTTCAAGACTAAAGTCAACTTCTGGCAATTTTGAATCAGATTCAAAAAAAGCATCTCTAATAATATTCGCTTGTTGATACATAACTAATACATCATTACTGATGCCAATATCTTTGGTAAAACGCCAAGGGTTTTTACTCGTATCAACATGTTTCACTAAATAACTTTTCCAAAACTTATCAAGTGTTCCACCATGAGCAAAGAAACGACTAAAGTCTTTGATTCTAACTTCTCTCGTTGCACTTCGTTTAAATGGATAACGGCCACTTATTGCACGGCGATATTCAGCTAACACTTGTGACTTCCAAATTCCATTTAAACGTTGATTTTGGTTTTTCTGAGCAAACCCTTTTGTCCGTTGTGCAATAGGGGCTAACCAGTCTGAGACAGGAAAAGGTAGATCAGATATTTGTTTGTGTAAATCATCCCCTAATGATGAAAATTGGTTTTCTAACCTTTGATTCATATAGGTAGAGTCTTTTTGACCTGATAACGCTATTTTCCCTAGATTACGGTTAATTAACCTCAGTGTTCCTTGTATCTCATCTAACTGATTTATATCTATTGATAATAAGTCAGTAAAGGCAAATTCAACTTCTTGTCCTGGCAAATCCACATCTATATCTAAAGGTTTATCCGGTAATAAACGACTAATTCTAGACTTCTTAGACGCAAATAATACATCAGTAGTACTTTTGGCAAGTTCTGTTGCAGCTTTGCCATTTTTAGATAATGGGATCTTTGTCAATTGTACATTTTTTTGTGCTGCGGCAATGATGCTTTTGATTGGGGCATCTGGACTTGCTAACGCATGCGTAATATCTGCACCTTCATCTAATGAATTAATTGGTTTAACTGCTAGATCACTCAAGAAGTCTTCCCAATAAAAGATATAATCACGAATATACTTCTGTTCTAACTGTGAGGTTATTTGAGATTTAGTTTCATCATCTAGCGCATTTAAATCATCACCATAAACCCAGCTATCCTCAATTAGGCGCTTGATAATTCTATTTTTTTCTATACTAAAAATGCCATGAAAGCCATTGTAAGTGTACAAGCCAGGTATGCCTTCGTTAAACGTTCGACCACTTTGAAAAACAAACCCCTTTAGGCTATCTAAACTTAATATATCGATTAATTTAAAGTCAGGAATGCTGCTATCAACAAAATCACTTTTAAGTCGTTGATAAGCTCTCTCAACTAAAGGCAACATAGTTAAGGTTTTACGAGCTTCTGCAACAGCACTTTCGTTGTAATTCTGCCCTCTTGTTCCTTTCGCCAGTAATGTAGATAAATGCTGGTTGAGTTCGCTACGAATGTCTGCATTAATATCTCCGGGAACATTTCGGTCAAAATAGGCAGAAAACCAAATTTCAATATCATCTTCTTGATAATATTCAGGATTAAAAAGCATTAAATACGTTTTAAGAGTTTCATATACATAGTTTAAATGTAATGAATTATCGAGCATTTCCTGTGTTAATACTTTTGTTAAATAAGGTAATAAATAAGCATCTAATGCTCTTTCATATGCAGCACTAGCAGGTTGTTTTAATTTATCTCCTTGGTACAAACCTAGTGTATGAGCATCTTCACTTTCTTCATTCGCGTACCCAACAGGCAAGTTTCTTAATGCCGATAACCCTTTAGTTAGGGTAATAATTTCTGATTGAGGTGTTAAGCCACCAGAAGTTACTTCTTGATATTGAACAAGTGCATCTTTGGTATGATCAACAAGTTCACTATTCCAAGCATAACTAGACCACCAGCCATAGGTAAAAAAGATAGTTACTACCGAAGCAACAGCTACTGCAGCACGTCGTAGAAATAGATTCTGTTTATCGTGCTGTCTATTAACTGAAGCTAAGTTTTTCTCAGGGAAAATAACATCTTCAAGTAAACGTTTAATGAAATAGCTACGTTGATGTTTAACTTCATGAGATTTTAATTGCGCTTTACCACCAGCAGCTAATGTAGACGATAAGTGATCAATCGGTGTTCCTTCCTGAGTGGCACTCGTTAAATAAACACCGCGCAACAAGGGGGCTTCTTCATAAGCATTAGGTGAAAAAATTTCTTTTAAGAAGTCATCTGCTGCACCTTGAAGTAAACGTAATTGTTTTGGAAATTCGTATATTGCAGCACGACGGTCTAGATCCCTTTCATTTTTTAAACGTGCATTAATTCGATTATTTAAGTTACTTAATAGTCCATGAAACTCTTTATTGAAGGTACTTACGATACTTTCTTGCTCATCATCAACTGTCAGTGGAAAGGTGACTCCCCAAATTTGTTCACAATCTTCTTTAGCAAAATCATCAAAAAATTCATTAAAACCGGCAATAAGGTCAGATTTAGAAAATAAAACGTAGACAGGGAAAGTCATACCAAGTTGATTTTGTAATTCTTGTAAGCGTTGCTTAATTGCACGAGCATGCAAGTTTCTTTCTGTTTTAGTCTGATTTAACAACTCAGACATACCCATACTAATGATCACACCATTAATAGGGCGTAAAGGTCTAAACTTTTTCAATAAGCCTAAAAAACCCTGCCAAGCCCGAGAGTCTTGCTTTGCATGGCTATCTTGTGTGGTATACCGTCCGGCTGTATCAATTAAAACAGCTTTATTAGTAAACCACCAATCACAATGACGTGTTCCCCCCACGCCTTGTATCATATCAACACCCATTTTTTCTTTTAATGGGTATTCTAAACCTGAATGTTGTATAGCCGTGGTTTTACCTGAACCAGGAGGACCAATCATAATATACCAAGGCAATTCATAGATATTCTTGCTATTCGCGAACTTAGTTGCCTTTAAAATATCCAGTGCTTGTTGCATTTTTTTATGAAGAACATCTATTTCACTTTTTACAGTGTCATCAATCGAGCTGTCAGAATTCCCTTCTTCTCCATTAATGAGGTTATTCACCATTTGTTCACTTTGTTTTTTATCTTTTACTTTGCTAGTAAATTTGATTGCCCCCCAAACGATGATGATAACTAGCAATAAAATAATACGAGCAGAAATACTAATTAGCGGTTCATAACCAGCAATAGCGATTAATGGTCCGCCAAACCAAATTAATAAGGCCAAACAAATAAAACCTAAAACAGTGATCACTGTTTTAGACTTTAATTTGGTAATGATTTTATTCACGTTTTCTTTAAATGACATAACAATTCCCTGTAAATAACTAGAACAACAAGTCTATTTCTATTCGACGATTTAATGATCGGTTTTTCTCGTTACTATTATCAAATCTAGGTTGAGACTCCCCCATTCCCTCTGGCCATAAACGTCCTTTTAAAGAAGCATTATTTGCAAGAAAGTTACCAATTGAAGTAGCTCTTGCTAATGATAAGTGCCAATTAGATGGATATTTAGTGGTAAAGATAGGCTCGTCATCGGTATGACCTGTTATTAATATTTTTCCTTCTGTACTTTCAAGTGTTCTGGCTATTTTGGCTAATATAGGTTCAAAATCAGCTCGAGGTTGTGTACTTCCTGATGCGAATAAATTTCCTGCGCCTATACGAATTCTGATCCTGTCTGATAATTGTTCTACTTCAAGTAAATTTCTATCTATTTCAGTTTGTAATAAGCGTTGAAGCATCAGCGCTTCATCACGACTAAGACTTTCCGTTTGCTTATTATTATCTTCATGCCAAGGAACTAAAGACACTAACTCTTTGTAGACACTAGATGAATAACTATTGATGCTGTAACTAAATGACATGTAGATAAAAAGTAATAAAACACCAAATAGCGCACCTATTACCCACAAAGGAAAAGGCTGCTGGAATTCAGTGTTGTGTATTACTTTGTCTCGCCAACCGGGGGATAATTCTCGATGTAAATCACCTTTAAATGACTGAACACTATGGTAGGCTCTTTCTCTTAAATCTTCTAATTTTTGCTCACCTTGTGGTTCAACTTTCATTTTACCTACAAAGCCTAAGGTCAAACACAAATACATCAGCTCAAGTAAATGATATTTTTCAGAAGGATACTGCAATGCCCCTTCTAGTAAGGTATAAAAATATTCACCACCAAATGTCTCACTATGGAAAGTAGATAATAAACTTTCCGAAGCCCATACACTATTCCCTCCCCAAGAGGTATTTAAAATGACTTCATCCAAAAAGCTACATAAACAATAACGAGCTGATTGAATATCTTCTGCTGGTACATTTGCAGTTCTAAGGGCATGTTCATAACTTTTGATCAGATCAATACATTGTAATCTTAAAGTATTAACATCATCATTTTTTTGAGTATTTCTTAATTTTATTCCGGTTGAAAATAACGTCCCGGCATTATCAACTAAGGGATTATTCGTCATAGTCAAAATGGCATTATATGCGCGACTATCGACTTTATTTTCATGGACAATTGTTTTTAAATTGCTTTCTGAGGGGGAACTATCTGCCTTACTAAACGAGCCTGCACCTCGGCCTGGTCGTGGTTTTACTATTGTTTTATCGTTCACAGCAATATCAATCCTTAATTTAACAGCAAATTTTTATATATCATTCGTTATACAAACTTAAAACCTTTAGTAAAAACAGTTACTAACATGATTCTTACTAAAGATTTCAATATTTTCTCAACACTCTCCTTTCATTCACGCTAATAAACCTAAACGCATATGATGAAGCAGTTTCTTTTGTATTTTTAACTATATTAAGATTGATAAAAATAAAAAACACTCGTTAAATAACAAGTGTTTATAATCAATTTCAACAATCTAAATTAACCTTGTAACGTTTTAAATAAAAAACAAAAAAACATTACAACGCACTATTAATTGCTTCGCTTACAGAGCGATATAAAACGCCTAATGTTTTGTCAAAAACCCATTTTATTACGTCATATGTCAGCTCTATCAACTTATAAGCAACTTGCCCAGCGAATACCAACATATGGCCAAGTAATCCGGCAACTTGTTTAGAATAATTTACTGATGCTTGCGCTACTTTAGCTAATGTTCGAGAAACTAAATCATAAAAAGTTAATGCTGAACTGATTGATGCTTGCGCTAAAACAGCCTCATAATAGCCTGCGTCCTTTAATAAAGTGATAAGTGCCGCACTAATTTTATCTGCCCAATAAGCACTATATGAAGCTTGATTACGATTATCATAATCAAGACGTACAGGTGTGTTTAAGAAGATATTTGAACGTTTTTGTAATGCACTCCAGTCATTACTACTGGCTGAATTTACATAGCCAGGATTACCATTAGCCCCCATTTTGTGAGCGCTTGGGCTAAAGCCTTCGCCACTATTTAATCGATATTCAGAGCCATTATAAGGAGCATGAGTAAAAGGCCATAAAGGAACTTTTGGGACAGGATCAGCACCATGAGTACAACGAAAGATATTATCCACTCTTGCCGTTGTTTGTACGGAAAAACCACTTAATCCAATTCGCGGTGAACCAAAAGTATATAAATTGACTGGCATACCATATTCACTTTTTAACCAATCCGCGGTTAAGCCAGCAAGAGCCCCACCTAAGCTATGGCCAACACAATGAACAGTGCCAATTGAACCTTTTGTTTGTACTTGAGTTATGTATTGCTCAAAAGCAGGTTTCATACTGTAAAAAGTTTTATTAAACCCCGCATGAACACTCGTTCCTGTTGCTGAACCAGTTAAGCCTACATGCGCATCTGTGATTGCATCTCCTAATGAAGCGGTACCTCTAATAGCAATAACATGATCACCGGCATATGTTCCTATTCCTTGACCAAGTAATGCAAAGCCAGTGGTTCGGTTAAATAGGTGAGAAAAGAAACCACCTGAGACACCTTTAATGGGTCCATTAGACAAATCGAAATTAAAGTGTTTTTGCACATAAACGGCTTCTTTTCCGACAAGCGTATAATTCCCTTTTCTTGTAGGTTCTTGTACCTGATAAGATACTTCCGCAAGTTGAGATGCTAACTTAGGTGTTATATTTCGCATAAATAAGTCCTTTTAAAATAAAATAATTACCAACGACAGATACTTTGTATTCCATGAGTGACATCCGGATACTCAACACTAGCAAATTCGTAATATTCTTCCGAATTACTTAAATCACAATTTAAATGAGATAGTCGCTTTGACAAAGCTATATTGGGCTCAATACCTATCATCATAGTGCCCCATAGAAGGTATTGGGAGCCTTGATAATCTACATCGATAATTTGTCGTACTCTTGACTCATCGAACATAGAACCGGGTTTTCTTGAGCGAATGTTTTTTTCTTTGAATGAAAAACGACCTTGGCTATCCGTTACTGTCTCATCAATTAATTCTTTGTCATCACCGTAAGTGAGTCCTCGGAATACTTTAAGACCAACAACAGGTTCACCTTTATTCGTTATAACGCCGTGAACTTCAGGCGAAAGGTGAACATCGTATTTTTTAAATAAACCAAACATGCTTGCGGTTACCTGTGTCGAAAGTAAAAAACATAGCGCCGAAAAAGCAAGAAAAACAATAACGAGAATGCGTGTTTGATGAGAGAAACCAGATGTCATAGTCGTCCTTGATTAGCTTGATATTCCTTTATTTTTTTAAGCAGGAGCTTAAAAGCAAATACATAAGTCTTGTATAGCGAAAGTAATATAAAAGAAAAAAGTGGTTGATTCAAGTGCTGATCTAACAGATGTTGTTTGGAATCCCACTCATCCCATTAAAATCAATCAAAAGGTTTTATGAATATTATATTTTTCCCCAAAACACTCTCTACTAAATACGCCAATAAGATTACCTATCGAGAGAGTAACATGATAATAAATGGCAAAGGTTTAAGATAGAAATTATCGAGTTAAGGTCCGCCAAACGACTAAATGACAACTAAACTAAAAACTAATCACATAATAACTCTTTGTATATTATTGTATTTATTGCTGAAACCATCGAATATTTTTCATCAACTTTAAACATTAACAATAGTACAAACTAGTTACTGTTCGTTAAAACACTAAATAACACAGTACCAAGAACATACCATGTTCATTTTCTAAGCAAAAAAACTTAAAAATATTGTTAATATTTCCAAGAATGACCATAAACAAAGTTAAATGAATGCATGGTTAAAATTAAATGCGTAAATTTTTCTGCTCGCAAATACTATTAAATAATACATCTCTTTATTATTTTTAAAGAAATTTGTTTTCTTATTGAATTATTTTCATTTAAGTAGCAAAATATTGCTGCTAATTTATTAGGTGTACTATTTTGCCTATTTATGTTTTTAAAGGACTAGTTGTTAATTATGGAAAATACTCAGACAAACGCCCCTATTTCAGACGATAAAACACTTATTGCGGGGATTTCCCCAAATAAACCTTCTACACCCGTTAATATTATTGGAAAGTGTCTTAAAAATCGTTATTTAATAGAATCTCAAATTGGCTCTGGCGGTATGAGTGATATTTATCGCGCAAAAGATTTAAATTTAGAATCAGCTGGGATCTCTGAACCCTATGTAGCAATAAAAGTATTACTCCCACAATTTTCATCAATTCCAGAAGCTAAACAAATATTAGTAAAGGAAGCTAGAAAAACTCAACAGCTATCTCACCCCAACATAATTCGTGTATATGATGCTGATTCGCATGAAAATTTTCATTTCATTGTGATGGAATGGTTAGATGGAGAAACATTAGACCAAGTCATTAAACGCTCTAAGCCGATGGGATTACCTTTTAAAGGTGCTAATAATTTAATTCAACAAATTGGCGAAGCCCTCACCTATGCCCATAAAATAGGTATTGTCCATACCGATTTAAAACCTTCGAATATTATTTTGACAAGACAAGGTGATATTAAAATTTTTGACTTTGGTGTTGCACGAGCTTTGCAATTAAATTTAGATAAGTATGCCGTTCAAAACAATGAACATACATCCCCTCTTAGTGGTTTCACCCCAGCTTATGCAAGTTATGAACAAATAAAAGGAGAAGCTCCCTGCGCAGCAGATGATATTTTTGCCTTTTCTTGTATCATCTATGAGTTATTGTCTTGTAAGCACCCTTACCAACGAATTGCAGCTGATAAAGTTGATCTGAAAAAGACACCTTTGAAAAAACCAAATCATTTAAACTGGCTTTTATGGCCTAGCCTAAAAAAAGGGTTAGCCATACATAAAGAACAACGTAGTGATAGTATTCATGCCATTACGGCGAAGTTTTCACAAAAAATTTGGCCTCAAGCATTAACAGCGGTGGCCGCAAGTATCATTGTAATTACTAGCGTTCAACTCTATAAGTCTCAACAGAATGAAATCGACAGTCTACGTAACGTTATAGAATTAAATGATACAGAACAAAGTAAACTCAACGAATATAAAAATTTATCTACACCTGATTTAATAACGCAATTGGACACTATTCCAACAGAGCAACACCTATTAAAACAAGGTTTACTAAGAGAACATAGACAATCTATTATTAATATTGTTGAAAAAAGAATTGCAAACGTGCCAAAAGATGCTCAAGGAATATACAAAAATTACGATGAAATTGATTTAATTATTAAAGATGCGTTAAATATATTCCCTGACTCTATTCGTCTTAATCAGTTAGAAAATGAAGCAAGTGCTAGCCGATTAGCAACAATTGATGCCTTGTCTGATCGTCTAAATTTGTTACTCCTTCAAGCTCGTTATGATGAAAAGAATGATAACAGTATTGAAAAAATAATTAACGATTTGAAATTTATTGATCCTAGATTTAAATTTCAACCTACAGAAGAAGTATTTACTATTTATAATGAAAACTTCAACTTAGCACTCACTGAACACGATGTAGATAAAATTACTGTCTTAATTAAGGTTGGGGAACTAGCTTTTATCAATCATAATGGCGCTAAACCATTGTTAGCATTTGGTCATTCAATGAAGGCGTCAGTTGCTAAGCTAGCACAATATAATGATCAAATTAATGCAGGAAATGAAGCAAAATACCCGTATAGCGCTGCGGAAGTATTTTATAACGCTACCTTTACTGAATTAAATGATAAATTATCCATGATTGAGAATGCAAAAGAATTAATGAAAATTGATGAAGAAGTTAGTTTATTAGAAAATAAGCTACCTACTGACTTTTCACTACTTGTGGCTATTAAGAGAAAAATGGCAAGTGCATATCTTAATTATGGCAACATCTTTTTAGAGAAAAAAAGCTTTAAAACAGCAAAACAATTAATCAAAAGAGGTAATGAGCTCTATACACTGATGAATTAAGGTTAAAACGTTTTCAATTGAAATTGAAATAATTATTTTTAATAATACTCACAAGTGTTTGTGAGTATTACTTCATAAGGAGTGAATATTACATGGAACTGATTTTTGAAATAGTTAGCTATCACAGACTTTCTCCTGAACAAAATTCTAAAATAAGTATTAATAATACTCTAACTATTGGTCGTTCTGAAAATAATGATTGGCACTTACCTGATCCCGAAAAAGTAGTATCTGGCACTCATGCACGAGTTGAAAAGCAAGCTGATGGTTTTTATATATTTGATTTATCAACCAATGGCTTATTTATTAATAGATCCGTAGAGGCTCTTGGTAAATCAAACAGTCATAAATTGTGTGATGGTGATTTACTCACTTTTGGTGATTATGAGGTTTCTGTTGGTTTATTAAATACCGCAATACCCGAACCCGCTATTAGCAGTACATCATCAGTACAAACACCCCCTTTAGTTCACAATAAACCTATTATAAGCCAATCAGTACAAGGTATTTCTCCTAGTGCTTTATTTGATGAAAACCCAATGGTGTCAAATAACACTCAAAAAATGCCTGTTGTTAATAATGATTTAACTGATCATTTTGATGTACCTCAAGCAATACCTGAAGAGTGGGATATTGATTTTGTTGGCGCTAGTCCATCACAAAAAACACCATTAAATGATGTTGTAATACCCAACGCTGAACCAGCAATATCTTCCAACCATGAAACTAGCGCGCCAGTTCAGTCAAATGCAAAACAACAACAAGTTACGCCCCCAACGGCTAATGACAACCCTGATTTTGACGCATTTTTTAAAGGATTAGGAATATCACAAGCTATAATCCCTGAACAGTTTAGTGATGAGTTATTGTTTGAAATGGGACAAGGAATGAGATTGATGCTTATGGGGTTGGTTGATTCTCTAAGAACTCGTACAGCATTAAAAAATGAATTTAGAATCAATCAAACAACGTTCCAACAACAAGAAAATAATCCTCTTAAATTTTCAGCAACAATAGACGATGTATTTCGAAATTTATTTTTACAACCTAGTTCAAGCTTTTTACCTTCTACAAAAGCGATCACAGAAGCATTTAACGATACAAAAAAACACGACATCGCACTTACAGCAGGTACTTTAGGCGCTATTGAAGGAATATTTAATCAATTAGCACCTACAGAAATAGAGAAAAAAGACTATAAAGAATCTGCCTTTGATCAACTGATCCCAGGGCAAAAACAGATACGTTATTGGAAAACGTATCAGAGTTTACACAAGGATTTGGTAAATGAAATAACTGCTCATGGCAGTTCAGCCTTATCAGATGACTTTGTTAGAGCATATGATAAAAAAATTAAATCACTATAATTATTAGTAGGTAAAAATGACTTTTAAAAACATAATTTTGGCCGTTATTATTTCAACTAGTGCAATGATAATAACGAGCTGTTCAACCATAAATGCGATTATTCCACCGTCGACAGATATTATTTTTAATGTCTCCCCAGACATCAATCCTGATATGAACGGGCGAGCGTCCCCTGTGGTAGTAAAAGTATTTCAATTATCATCACGTACAGTTTTTGATACCCAAGATTTTTTCACTTTATATGAATCACCCGAAGAAATATTAGGTCCGGATCTACTGAACAAAGATGAATTAGAGCTACAACCTGAAGAATTAAAAAAATATAAAATGGTATTAAATAAAAATACCCGTTATGTTGGTTTTGTTGTGGCTTATCGAGATATTGATAGTTCTCGCTGGCGTTCAGTTATTGAAGTTTCGCCTACAGGCTATGATAGTTTTACCATGAATATCGAAAAACTAGCTATTTACGATAGCAACAAATAAATAAGGGATAAGAAGGATTTTATGAGTGATTTCAGCCCAATAGCATGGACAGAAGGCATGTTCTTACGTCCGCAGCATATGCAACAACAAGAGCGCTACCTTAAATTTCAGCAATCTGCAATTAATGCCAAAGTCAATCCACTTTTTTGGGGTATATTACAACATGAAATTGATAACAGCTTACTTTCATTAGGTCAGTTTCGTCTCAATAGTATTGAGTGTATTTTTCAAGATAACACTCTCGCAACGTTACCTGAGCAAGGCCCATTACCTGAAGCAATTACAATCCCTTCAGGAACATTAGATCAATTAATATATATAGTCTTACCTATTAATAAGAGTACAGGCTTAAATATATCTAATGGTGAAGGTTCACAAATTACTCGTTACCATTACCATGATCATAATATTGTGGATACTAGTATTGGTTCTGAAGCGAGTGAGATACTACAAATAGGTAAATTAAATTGTCAATTTAAATTACAAAATGAAGACCGTTCTGGCTACGTTTCTATTGCCATAGCTCGGGTAATAGAAGTTTCAGATGAGGGAGTTATCACCCTAGATAAAAAATTTATTCCTCCTTGTTTATCAATTGATAATATCCAAAGCTTAGTCAAAATCACTCGCGAAATAAAAGGTATGATAAATCAGCGAGCAGATGCAATAGCAGCAAGACTTAGTCAAGCACAAGGCTCTTCAAGTTCGATATCTGATTTTTTAATGCTGCAATTATTGAATAAATATCAACCGATATTTGAGCATTATAATTTAATGTCAGGTATTCACCCAGAAACACTATATATTACAATTATTAGTTTATCTGGGGAATTAGCGACCTTCAGTAGTGCTGATAAACGCGCACCTGACTTTCCTAAATACTTACACGACAACTTAAGTTATGTCTTTAGTAATGTAATGGCGAGTATTACTCAAAGTTTAAGTAGTGTGCTAGAACAAACAGCGATAGAGCTGCCATTAGAAAAAAGTAAATATGGGATCTACTTTACACCTATTCATGATAAAAATTCGTTAGATCGTGCAGACTTTATTCTTGCAGTAAAAGCAGCATTACCTAACGAAGAAGTGCGTAAACGCCTGCCGGCGCAAATTAAAATTGGTTCTGTTGAAAGTATCAGGGAGCTAGTAAATAATCAATTACCAGGGATTGGTATTATCGCTTTACCTGTTGCTCCAAGACAAGTTCCCTACCACTCTGGGTATCACTATTTTCAATTAGATAAACAAAATAGCCATTGGCTAAAATTACAATCTAGCGGGGGAATTGCATTACATTTATCTGGTAACTATCCGGATTTAGCAATTGAACTATGGGTTGTTAATCATTAGTTATTAATAGATAACTATGTTGATATGTGACGTGCTTTTGAAAGATTGCAGCAACTAAATTTAAGATAAAAACATTGAGTTATATTATCAATTGTTCTTAAAAATCAAAATAAGACATACCCCTTTTAGCGTATATTTCAAATAAAAAATTTACACTAAATGGGGTATTAATTTATCCACTCAAAATATTTATTAAAATAAACATTAAAAGCCTTTATCTAAACTGTAAATTTAACATCTTGATCACGTAATAGATAAAGTGCTAAACAAGCAGCCCACATTGGCCAAGCGGCAAAAAATAATAAGTTATTAAAACCATCTAAGTATTGATTGTAAGCTGATAACGTAGATAAACCATGCATAACAAAGATTACGCCATACGTAATACGTTTTTTTACACCCGCTAAAAAAGCCAAAACTAAAATAAGTTGAATAGCACCAAGGATATAAGCAACTAGATCGGTTGCACCACCTATGCCATAGAAATGTTCAAATATACGAGCGCTATGACCAGGATTAATAAATTTATCAAGTGTCCACATCACCATAACAATAAACACTCCAACACGAAGTGATAAAAGTGACCATTGCAAACGATTTTGAAGATCTGAAGTCATTGGGTTTGTCATAAATGTCCTTTAAAACATAATTTATAAATAGAACTAATGAGACCGCTTAACAACAATATTATTTCAGACATCTTATTTATTTAAGGCAACTAGTTAAAAAAAATCTTTTGAAAGTTAATCGCATAGAGCTCGGTCTTGATATATATCAATCACCACATTTAGTATAAAACATTGAAACTTTCATCTCTTTCATTAAGTGTAGCGGCTATATTAACTACACCTTTAACTTATGCTAATAATTTAGCTGAAACACAACAACCTGAATCAATAGAAGTTATTGAGATCACCAGCCAAGCAATTAAATCGCAAGGGCTATCCGTTAAAAATGCGACTGTCGACGGTCCTTTTGGTGATAATCTCGCTATACAAGATATAGCGCGTTCGGTGACAGCTATTTCAAGCGAACTAATCGAACAACTTAACATTACCACGTTACAAGATGTGCTCGCTGTAAGTCCTAACACTTATTCAGCCAGTGGATTTGGAGCCCCTAGTTTACCGACAATTCGAGGACAATTAGGCGAACTTTTTCAAGATGGTACACGCCGTCAAGCGGGTAATAATGGCTTTGGCGTCCCTTTATCATTTAACGCGGTGGAACAAATAGATATAGTTAAAGGTGCACCACCGGTATTGTTTGGTTCAAGCCAACGTAATGGTGGTTTTGTAAACTTACACTCGAAAAAAGCATCAACGGATGAGAGTAAAGGAAAAGCGAGTTTATCCGCAGGCAGATGGGATCAATATCGTGTATTGTTAGATTACACTGCCCCGATAACGAATGATAAAATAGGCTTTAGAATAAGTGCTGAACATATTGATAATGGCAGCTATTACGACTACTCCGGCACGCAAAGCGACAGTATATTTGCTGCACTACGACTTTTACCTGATGACAAAAGTAGTTGGGATCTAAACTTCGAACTCTACCACGTTGAATTTACCGATAACGCCGGCATTAACCGTCCTACACAAGCGTTAATAGATGACGGTTTATATATTACAGGGCAAGGTGTACAAGCTAATGGGAGTACGGTACCCGCCGCAGGTTCAATTATTTCCCCCACAGGGCAAGTTAGAATAGATCGCAGCACTGTGCTTACCGATCCTGATAATATAAACCAAGCCACTACTTATTTGATACATAGTATTTATAGACGTGAACTTTCAAGCCAAGCGTCAATTAAGAACATTACCTATTTTCAGCATTTACAACGGGAAGAAATTGCACAAAACAGCTTTGTTGAAATAATCGATGGAGCAGATACTGCACAAAACCGTACTGAACTTACCTATCTATGGAATAGCGATCAGCAAACCATATTTGCCTTAGATGTCCGTTATAATAAGGTACTCGGTTACAGTCAATTTACAACAGAAGCCGATTTACCAATTGATTTAACTGGCTCACTGGCAAATCGTCGTATCCCGCTAACTGCAGAACAGCAAGCCCGTTTAGTAGAGCTTAGACCCGGTGTATTTGTCTCTCCTGGTGGCCAATATGATATAAACAACGATGGCACAGGTGATTTTAACTTATCAGACACCACTGATTCACGTTCTTGGCAAACCGGATTGGCTATACAACAAGATTCAGACTGGACACCTAAGTTACATACCAGTGTTGGTTATCGGATTGATTTTTATGATGTATCAGCTAGCGATCCTCTAGCTCCACAAGGACAAATAGCGGCTAATGACAGTATTAATGATCACTTACAGTCTGGGCAAGTCAGTTTTAACTATAAACTCAGTGGTGAGTTTACTTTTTACGGTGCTGCCAGTTACAACGAAGCAACTTCTAATAGCATGGCTGGTGGTAATACGTTAGGAAGTGATAACACCATAAGTGCACAAAATTTTTCAACAGAAAACACCTTGGTTGAGTTTGGTTTAAAATACGCACCTACCGATAGCGACTGGTACGCTGACGGTGCTTTATTTAATCAACGACGAAGTTTACGTAATCGCGACGGTAGTAATACAGGTATTCGTACTGAAGGGTTTGAAAGCCAGGTCTTTTATGATGCTTACCCTTTTTGGTTAAGTGCAGGCTATAGTTACATTGAAGCGCATTATGACAATTCATCCAGTAGCCAAGATTCGGCACAAGTGGCTGATGCTTTTGATAACTCTCGTCCAGATATAATTATAGGTAACAATATAGGCGCACCAAGCTATACCCTATTTTCTCCTTCAAATAGACAGGTTCAGGGTATACCTGAACAATCACTAAGCATAAATGGTAGTTATTCGATTAACGCTAAATGGCAAGCCGGATTTTCTGGTCTCTATACTAAAAGTTATCCTTTAGATTTTTTAGCTACGGTTAATATACGAGATCAATACACCTTAAATATAAACACGCGTTATACAGTTTCAACAGATACAACATTACGTTTTGATATCAATAATGTCACCAATCAAAAAAATTGGCGTCCCGTTTTCGAAGGTGGATATTTTGGCGCAACTTTAGTATTTCCTGAATTACCAATAAACGCAAAATTAACACTTACACATACTTTCTAATGATTAAGAATTTAAAGAGAAATACATGATAAAAAAACTTTTCCTCTTATTGATTGCAGCAGCCATTGTTGGCTTGTTCTTTCATTTTGATATACACCAGCTACTCACCCTTGACGGCTTGAAAGGTTCAATGGACCAATTCAGTCACTATAAGGCCCAATCTCCTCTACTTATTATCGGCGGGTTCTTTTTATTTTATGTTGTTGTGACCGCACTTTCTTTACCCGGTGCTGCCATTTTAACATTGGCAGCAGGTGCGCTATTTGGCTTATTTGAAGGCTTATTAATTGTTTCGTTTGCCTCAACTATAGGCGCTACATTAGCATTTCTGGTATCGCGTTACTTACTTAGGGACTCAATTAAACGAAAGTTCCCCGAGCGCTTAGCTGCTATTGACGCGGGTGTAACCAAAGAAGGTGCTTTTTACTTATTCACTTTACGCTTGGTACCTGTGTTCCCGTTCTTCTTAATTAATTTATTAATGGGTGTAACTGCGATCAAGTCATGGACATTTTACTGGGTGAGCCAAATAGGTATGTTAGCCGGTACATTTGTTTTTGTTAACGCAGGTACGCAGCTTGCTCAAATTGATAGTTTGTCTGGCATTTTATCTTTCAATTTAATTTTATCATTCGCTTTATTGGGTATCTTCCCTCTTATCGCAAAAGGAATCATCAACGTGTTTAAAAAACGTCGCGTATACAAAAATTATTCAAAACCTAAAAAATTCGATCGTAACATGATTGTTATCGGCGCTGGCGCTGGTGGTCTAGTGACTAGCTATATTGCAGCAGCAGTAAAAGCAAAAGTAACCTTGATTGAAGCAGGCGAAATGGGAGGTGATTGTTTAAATTACGGTTGTGTACCAAGTAAAGCGATTATTAAAAGTGCCAAAATAGCTGAACAAATTCGTCATGGCGAGCATTATGGTCTTGAAAACACAACACCACAGTTTTCATTCAAAAAAGTGATGGCTCGTGTTCACAAAGTTATTGCCGACGTTGCTCCCCACGATAGTGTTGAACGTTACACAGACTTAGGTGTAGAAGTCGTTAAAGGTTACGGTAAATTAATCGACCCGTGGACAGTTGAAATTAAGCTTAATGATGGCGGTACACAAACACTAACAGCGCGTACTATTGTGATTGCTACAGGCGCACGTCCATTTGTTCCCCCTTTATCTGGTATTGAAGAAACAGGCTATGTCACCAGTGATACCCTATGGAGCAAATTTGCTGAGTTAGATGAAGCACCTAAAAAACTTGTGGTTCTTGGTGGCGGACCAATTGGTAGTGAATTAGCACAAAGCTTTGCACGCCTTGGTTCAAATGTTACCCAAATCGAAATGGCAGATCGCATTATGATCAAAGAAGATATTGAAGTGTCTACCTTTGCACATGAAGCACTAACAGACAGCGGTGTTAACATTTTAACCTCGCATCAAGCATTACGATGTGAAGCTCGTAACGGTAAAAAGTATATTATCGTTAAACATAATGATAACGAATTAGAAATTGAATACGATGAATTACTATGTGCAGTAGGACGTAGCGCTCGCCTTAAAGGTTATGGACTTGAAGAATTAGGTATTGAAACTAACCGTACCATTGTAACCAACGAATACTTAGAAACCTTATACCCTAATATTTTTGCAGCAGGTGACATTGTAGGTCCTTACCAGTTTACTCATGTGGCAGCGCATCAAGGTTGGTACGCAGCAGTTAATGGTTTGTTTGGCCATCTTAAGAAATTCAAAGTGGATTACCGCGTAATTCCATGGACCACCTTTATCGACCCTGAAGTCGCTCGTGTCGGAATCAATGAGCAAGAAGCTAAAGACCAAGGTATTGATTTTGAAATCACACGCTTTGAATTTGAAGAGCTAGATCGTGCTATTACCGACAGCGCAACTAAAGGTTTCATCAAAGTGATCACACCAAAAGGTAAAGATAAAATCTTAGGGGTTACCGTAGTTTCAGAACATGCAGGTGATTTAATTGCTGAGTTTGTTTTAGCGATGAAACATGGTTTAGGCCTTAACAAAATATTAGGTACTATCCATAGTTACCCAACTTGGGCTGAAGGCAACAAATATGCAGCCGGCGAGTGGAAAAGAGCTCATGCGCCTGAAACTGTATTAAACTGGCTCGAGAAATATCACACATGGCGTAGAGGTTAAAATGCTTAAAACATCTTTAACAGCTTTATTACTTGGCTCGTTTGTACTTATTACTTCATTTACAAGCCAAGCAAAAAGCATGCATCAAGACTGGAATACCTTGCTAAAAAAGCATGTTGTAGCTATTAATCATAATCATAGTACTGAGATTGATTACGCGGCAATAAAAAATGAGCACAAACAGCTGAAAGCCTATTTAGATTCATTGTCGGCAATCACTGAAAATGAATTCAACGCTTGGGGCAAATCTAAACAACTCGCTTTTTTAATCAATGCTTATAATGCATGGACCGTTGAGCTAATTGTTTCTAACTTTGCCAGTGAAGACTACCCAGATCTTAAATCGATAAAGGATTTAGGAAACTTTTTCAGCTCACCTTGGAGTAAAGACTTTGTACCACTACTTGGCAAAACCCGCAGCCTTGATGATATTGAACATGGCTTAATACGTGGTAGTGGTAAATACAACGACCCTCGTATTCACTTTGCAGTAAATTGCGCCAGTGTTGGCTGCCCAGCGCTTCGTGAAGAAGCTTACACAGCAGAAAAATTAGATTCACAATTAGAAATGCAAACCATACGCTTTTTATCTGATGAAACACGTAATAAAGTAGATCAAAACACCTTGAAATTATCATCCATATTCAAATGGTATGGCGATGATTTTGCAAAAGGTTTTAGGGGAGCGAATACTTTAGGGCAATTTATGGTACTTTATTCCGATGCACTTAAGTTAAATGATTCACAGCAAAAAATTTTAAAGAATAATGATATGAAAATTAAATTTTTAGCATACGACTGGCATTTAAATGTACATCACTAAGTGTTGTCGCATTATTGCGCGAAACAGTTCTAACTGTTTCGCGTTTTATCTTTTTATATTAGTCAGTATAAGTGTTTATTCAACCCCGTTATTTGCCTATACTCAATCAAAAAACGCGTCGACTACATATTGGCAACAGATTGAAAGACAGGGTAAAGATCAAGAAGTTTACTTTTATGCTTGGGGTGGCGATGCACAAATAAATGCTTATATTCAATGGGCTGCTAAACAGCTTAAAACTAAATACAACCTTAATTTAGTCCATGTAAAGCTCAGTGATACTAGCGAAGCGGTAAGTCGTGTACTTGCTGAAAAATCTGCAAATAATATGACACAAGGTAGTGTTGACTTAGTATGGATAAATGGTGCTAATTTTGCGACTATGCGTGAACATTCATTATTATTAACTGACTGGGCAAACAAATTACCTAACTTTGTCTTCACCGATCCCGATAATAATCCCGCAGTTACTTTCGATTTTGGCTTACCTACCGATGGTATGGAAGCCCCATGGGGACAAGCATCACTTACCTTCTATTACGACAGTCTTGCAATAAGCGGGAAAGCAAACAATAAACTTCCTACTACCTTATATCAATTATTAAACTGGAGTGCTCAAAACCCAGGGCGCTTTAGTTACCCTAAACCTCCAGATTTTTTAGGTATGAGCTTTTTAAAATATGCCTTAGTTGTACTGCATCAGCAAAGTAGTGAAAGTATTAAATCGCAATTGAATCAACCTGCGACTCAACAAAATGAAGTAGCAGTGCTAACGCCATTATGGACGTTCTTAGATAAACTACACCCAACACTATGGCGTAAGGGGCAACAGTTTATGCAAAGTGGTGCGCAAATGCGTCGCTTAGTCGGAGATACTGAACTAAGTTTAGCTTTTACCTTTTCTGGCCCAGAAGTCCCAGCTGCGGTAAAACGTTTTGATTTACCTAAAAGTATTCGAAGTTATGCTATGAACGATGGTAGTTTAAGTAATACTCATTTTGTCGCTATTCCTTTTAACGCTAGCCATCAATACAGTGCCCAACTAGTGGCAAATTTTTTGCTAAGTCCGCAAGCTCAAGCCCAAAAACAAAAAGCAAAAATATGGGGGGATAAAACGGTACTTATTCAATCAACATTAACTCCAGCACAACAAGCACTATTTCAAACAACAAAACCTCATCCCAGTGCCCTACCGTTTGATGGTATTAAACGAACCATAAGTGAACCTCATCCAAGTTGGGTTAACGCCATAATGAAAGGTTGGCAAAAACGTTATGGGGTAAGTCAATGACAGTGGAAGCTAAAAACGACTCATCTAATGCTACAGTCTTGAGCTATAACAACACAGACTGGTTTACTCGTATTGTAACTTTCAGTCCCAAATTTTTACTCGCCTTACTTATTGTCCCCGTATTAGGTGGATTAATTAGTGTTTTACTCCCCGCTTTTGGCTGGGCCCCTGCTCTTGAACAGACATCTATTGGACTAGATGGATTTAATGCCCTTTGGCAAACAGCAGGCTTAAGTAAAATGATCACGCTAAGCCTTTCTACCGGCTTAATAAGTACGCTATTGGCTTTTGTCATGACGTTAATGATTCTTGCGGTGTTTTTTAATAGTCATTGGCTTAATTATATTCAGCGTTTACTCAGCCCTATACTTGTTATACCTCATGCTGCAGCAGCCATTGCAATAGGCTTTTTAATTGCCCCTTCAGGCATGATTTCCAGATTATTATCCCCTTGGTTAACAGGCTGGGAGCTTGCTCCAAATGGCATTTTTCCTTATGACCCCTATGGGATTAGTATTATTTTGGGCTTAACACTCAAAGAACTCCCTTTCTTATTATTAATGGCACTTGGTGTATTAGCTCAGCCCGAACTTGGTAAAAAATTACGTCAAGAACATAGAGTAGCCCTCACTTTAGGTTATTGTCCTATGACTGCCTTTTTTAAAGTAATTCTACCTAGCCTATATCCATTATTACGTTTACCTACATTAGCGGTACTTGCCTATGCGAGTGCAAGTGTTGAAATGCCGTTAATCTTGGGCCCTAATACACCTCCAACCTTAGCTGTTGCAATTATGCACTGGTTTAACGATATTGATTTAAATTTACGAATCAAAGCATCTGCTGGGGCGTTATTACAACTGTTATTAACGGGTGGATTGCTCGCATTATGGCTGGCGGGTGAGAAAACAATAAAAATCTTATTTTGTGATTCTCTCACCAATGGCAAACGTGAATATGGTGCTGCTTTTTGGCAAAAACTAACGATAATGCTCACCAGCCTGATTATTGTCATTATTTTACTGGCACTAATAGGCTTAGTAATGTGGTCTATTGCAGGTTTTTGGCGATTTCCTTCCATCATTCCTGAGCAGTTTGTCATATCGCATTATGAAAGTGCATTAATGCAAATGATTACCCCATTATTGAATACACTTGCAATTGGATTTGTCACTACAATATTTGCCTTAGTTCTCACCTTGCTATGTTTAGAGTCAGAACAATTAAATACTAAACAAATATCACGTTTTACCCATTTAATTATTTACTTACCACTTCTTGTACCTAGTATTGCTTTTTTGTTTGGCTTGGTCTGGTTACAACAATTAATGAATAACCAAGCCGCGTTTTTTAATGTCGCTTTTACCCATTTATTATTTGTTTTACCTTATGTGTTTTTGTCATTGGCAAGTAGCTATAGACGATTAGATCCTCGATTTGCTCATGTCGCAGCAAGTTTAGGTGCTGCACCTTATAAGGTGTTTTTTAAAGTAAAATTACCTCAGCTATTCGCACCAATTTTAATTGCTATAGCCTTGGGCTTAGCAATTAGTTTTGGCCAATACTTGCCCACTCTTTTGGCTGGGGGTGGACGAATAACAACAATTACTACTGAAGCCGTTACACTAGCAAATGGAGCAAGTAGACGGACAAGTGCCGTTTACGCCATCATACAAATGGCATTACCTCTGTGTGGATTTATACTCGCATGGTTCTTGCCTAAGTATTTTTTCAAAAGTGCTCGAGGTTAGTCATGTTGATAGTTAGTGTCGACAAATAATATGCATATAATGTTAAAGGTTTTTAAATGCTGTCATCTTTACAAATAAAGAATTTACAACTTTTTCGTCATAGTGAATTACTCGTCAGCTTAAATGAGCAAGTAAATGGCGGAGAAATACTTACTATCATGGGGCCTTCGGGTAGTGGAAAATCAAGCTTATTAAATTGGCTAACAGGTACACTACCTAGTGGTTTTGTGGCTAATGGAGAGGTGTGGTTAAATGGGCAAAACATTGATAACCTCCCTGCACATTTGCGTCATATTGGCGTGTTATATCAAGATGCATTATTATTTTCGCATCTATCTGTAGCCGGAAATATAACCTTTGCTATGCCCAAAGGTAATAAGAAAGAGCGCCTAGAAAAAGTGGAGCATGCGTTAGCGCAATTTGGTTTAGCCGGTATGGGAAACAGACACCCAGATAACCTTTCAGGAGGACAACAAGCAAGAGTTGCTTTGCTACGCATGTTATTGAGCGAACCTAAAGCTATTTTACTTGATGAACCTTTTAGTAAACTTGATGCACAACTTAGAGCTGAAACTCGCCATTTAGTTTTTGATCAAATTCGAGAGCATAAATTACCAGCAATTATGGTAACACATGACCAAGGCGATGCTGATGCGGCTAACGGTAAGTTAATTACGTTAAATTCGGAGAACAATTAGCATGTTAGACAAATTTATCACTCCTGTAATTAAACCTTTATTAACTCCTGTAGTGATGTTAATTAACAAAAAAGGTATCACAGCAAATCAATTAACGGTTATCGGTTTTTTAATTGGCTTAACAGCCCTCCCTTTAATTTTTCTAGGACTTTGGACTTCAGCGCTTATTGCCATTATTTTAAACCGTATTTTTGATGGTCTTGATGGCGCGTTAGCACGTTATGCTAACCAAAGTTCAAGCGCAGGAGCGTATTTAGATATAACCCTAGATTTTTTATTTTATGCAGCAATTCCTCTTGGATTTATTTTGGCAAATCCTGAGCAAAATGCAATTGCAGGTGCATTATTACTGGCTAGTTTTATCGGCACAGGTTCAAGTTTTTTAGCTTTTGCTATCGCCGCCGAAAAATTTAAGTTGGAAAAACCACAATTTAAATATAAAAGCTTTTATTATCTCAATGGGTTAACTGAAGGTACTGAAACTATTGCACTATTTGTTGCTTTTTGTCTCTGGCCTGAACACTTTCCGTTGTTAGCCACCATCTTTAGTATCGCCTGTGCAATTACAATTTATACTCGTATCCATGGTGGTTACCATACCCTTAAACAGCAAGAAGCGCATAATAAGAAGATATCTAATCACTCTGATATAACTGAGACAACTAATGACTAACGAAGTATGGTGGCGACTTGGCTGCTTTTTTAGCATATTAATAATAATGATGTTGCTTGAATGGCAAAATCCTGCCCGTCAATCACCCATAAAATCAAGTACACGTTGGTTAGCTAATTTTGGCCTAGTTTTTATGTCATCGGTTATTGCCCGCTTAACTGTCCCTGTTGGGTTAACCGCTATTGCGCTCTATAATCAAGACCATGCAATAGGATTATTTAATCAACTAACGCTGCCAAACACTGTAACAATTGTTGTCAGCTTATTATTGTTAGATATGATCATTTATTGGCAACATAGGCTCTTTCATAAAATTCCCGTTTTATGGCGTTTACACCAAGTACATCATGCAGATGCCCATGTAGATGCCAGCACAGGTCTTAGATTTCATCCCATTGAAATAGTAATAAGTATTTTAATAAAAATAATTGCGGTAACTTTACTAGGTGTACCTGCACTAGCCGTATTAATTTTTGAAATAGTGTTAAATGGTTTAGCTCTTTTCAACCATGCTAATATTCGTTTACCCAATAAGATTGAAAAACCATTACGTCTCATTTTAATGACACAGATTTTACACCGTATTCATCATAGCCAAGTAGTCAAAGAAACAAACTCAAATTTTGGTTTTAGTGTTATCTGGTGGGATAAAGTTTTTCACAGCTATATGGATAAAGCGAATAAAAAAGATACTGAGATTAATATTGGATTAATTGAATACCCTGAGGCCAAAGTGAATGCTTCACTTTGGCAATTATTGATCATGCCATTTGTAAAGAAAGATCATTGATTCGCGCTAGAAATTTTATTTTTTAATTCTCTTTGGTAAATTAAAAACTCTTTATTAAGAAGCGCGATATTTTCATTACTTTGGTGATTAATTAAATTATTTAATAAATTATCAAGTTGTTTTTGCTTAGTTGCACCAAAACCAACGATATTGGTTGTATTAAATTGTTTAATTAACACAGTGAGGCTTTTAGGGAGTTTTTGTTTACTACTTGCTTCATTTGAAAAAGACTTCTTAAACTGCGTCATACCAATCCCTTGATTTATTATTATTTGGGTCAAGCTTCAATCACGTCATTGAAGATCCTTTATAAGATCTTAAATTTAATCACGTCAGTTAAGATCTTGCATAAGATCCTAGCTGAGAATTAATATTATGCCATTCTTAGAAAAAAAACAAATGGCTATTGAATGTTTTAATGACATTTTAAGAATAAATGTATTTAATAATTTGATATAATTACAAAATATTTTTTAAGAGGATACAAGATGAAAGATTTCAAACTTGGAAGGTACCAACACTTTAAAGGCCAGTATTATCAAGCGCTTCATTTAGCGAAAGATAGCGAAACGGAAGCTGTTTATGTGGTTTATCAACCCGAATACGGTGAAAAGGAAATATGGATCCGACCACTTTCTATGTTTAATGAAATAGTTGTACGCGATGGTAAAAGCATACAACGATTCACTAAAGTACCTGAGAACAATGAGGAGATCTAGCTTACGATCAACACCAGTTTTCCAATGTTTTCATTTTTTTCCATTTTGCTATGAGCTTTATCAGCATCATGCCAATTAAATACATGATCAATAACAGGCATAAGCTGTTGAGATTGTAATAACGGATAGAAATCTTTCTTAAATTGAACAACTAACTCGCTTTTATACTCATCAGAACGATTGCGTAGGGTTGATGCACAGATAGTAGCTCTTTTCATAAGCAACTTTGCAATATCAACAGATTCGCTATATCGACCTCCCAGCATTGAAAGCATAACGATTTTGCCATCTAAACCTAAGCAATTAATATTCTTATTAAGATAATCACCGCCCACAACATCAAGGATCACATCAAATCCTTTTGGTAAATTTGATTTAGTCCAAGCGACAAAATCTTGTTCACGATAATTGATAATGTTATCCGCGCCTAAAGTGCTACAGGTTTGTCCTTTAACATCTGTGCTAATAGTAGTGGTTACTTGACAATTAATCGCTTTAGCAAGTTGTATCGCAGCAGTACCAACCCCACTTGCTCCTGCATGAATTAATACCTGTTGATTAGGTTTTAACTGAGCAATAGTAAACAAGCTTTGGTATGCGGTAAGAAAAACTTCTGCTATGGCAGCCCCTTGTTCAAAACTAAAATGTACCGGTAACTTAATTAAATGTGATATTTTTACTTTAACAAATTGTGCATAACCACCACCAGCAACTAACCCACAAACACGGTCACCTACGGTAAAACCTAAATGATCAGACATTTCTGATGGCATCTTAGAAATAACACCGCTGACTTCTAGTCCTAATATCTCTGATTCACCAGGTGGTGGTGGGTATTTCCCTTGCTTTTGTAAAATATCAGCGCGATTCACCCCTATCGCTTTGACTTCAATCAAACACTCATCGTGACCAAATTCTGGGATAGTCGTTTGTTCAAATGCTAATGCTTGCGATGCTGTGACAGATATATATTGCAAAATAACTCCAAATCAACCAATTGAAAAAAAATTGTGCTGCTGCCATTCTACTTGTTTTACAGCCACTTTATCTACCTTAGCTTTAGCTGGGCCTTCATTTAACCAAGCAAGAATTTTATCGACATTGTCTTGTTCTCCACATAACAAGACCTCAACATCACCATCATCTAAATTTCTGGCATAACCACTAATACCATAGTCAATTGCTTTTTGTTGAGTTGACGCTCTAAAATAAACGCCTTGGACTTTGCCACTTATGTGTACGATAAAGCTAACATTCATAATAAATACTCATACGTTATACCATTGATTAAATTCAATAGAAGTTTGCACCTATGGCCTGCAAGGACTAAACTGCGCCATGATCATCTTCCAGCAAATATAAGTATAGGCAAATGTCAGCAAGAATTTATTTAAAAGTTTCACGAGAAAAGTCTTTATTGCGTAGACACCCATGGATTTTTTCAAAAGCGATCAACAAAATCAAAGGGAATCCTATGCTAGGTGATACCGTTGATATCTATGATCATCAGGAAAAATGGCTTGCTAGAGGTGCTTACTCGCCAGAATCTCAAATTAGAATTCGTGTATGGACTTTTGATGAGCAAGAAGAAATTGATCATGATTTTTTTCGTAAAAAATTATTACAAGCACAACAACGCAGAAATTTTTTTATAGAACGAGGCCAACTAACCGGTTATCGATTAATTGCCGGGGAATCTGATGGTTTACCTGGTATTACTATTGATAAATATGACCAATTCATTGTTTGCCAATTATTAAGTGCTGGTGCAGATTTTCATCGATATACCTTAGTCGAATGTCTCAAAGAACTTTATCCTGATTGCCCTATTTATGAGCGTTCAGATGTCGATGTTCGTAAAAAAGAAGGTTTATTACCCGTTACAGGTTGGCTTCATAAAGAGCAAGCATCAACGGAATGCATCATAGAAGAATATGGCATTAAAATTTTAGTTGATATTAAAAAAGGTCACAAAACCGGCTTTTATCTTGATCAAAGAGAGTCTCGTCGTATTGCAGGGCTTTATGCGAAAGACAATACCATTCTTAATTGTTTTTCTTATACAGGTACCTTCTCATTACATTGTGCTAAACAAGGGGCGAAAGAAGTCATTAATGTCGATGTTTCACAAGACGCTCTCGATACAGCTAAACGTAATGTTGAACTTAATGATATTGACGCAGATAAGGTTACTTATCTAAAAGAAGATGTTTTTAAATTGTTACGTCGATTCAGAGCTGAGAAACGTACTTTTGATATGATAATTTTAGATCCCCCTAAATTTGTTGAATCTAAAGCACAACTAACAGGCGCATGTCGTGGTTACAAAGATATTAACATGCTGGCAATGCAATTATTAAAACCCCAAGGCACCCTACTTACCTTTTCATGTTCAGGATTAATGGAATCAGGTTTATTCCAAAAAATTGTTGCAGATGCAGCTTTAGATGCTAAAAGAAATGCTTACATTGTCGATCGTTTACATCAAGCGCCTGATCATCCTGTTGCGAGTAATTATCCTGAAGGCTATTACTTAAAAGGATTAATTTGTCAGGTTGATTAACGGAACAACTCTTACCTTTAAAGTAATTTTCAAGGGTTCTAGTTACTGACTGTTATTATAACTATATGGCTGGCTTAGCGATGTCTCTTGGTACACTAATAGGGTTTAACTTAGGCATGTTCGAATTATTGTTAACGACACATTAATTACTTTAGTTTTAATGTGTCGTTATTAGACTGATTATCTGTGAAAGTGGGCTAATCGATTTCAGTAATATTAATACCAATAAGATAACAATCAGGTGTTTCTTCTTTCACTCTAACTACTTTACCTTCAACATTTAAAGAAGGAACCGTATGGTTAGCTGAATCAATACTCACTTTAACCAGAGTATTAAGTTCCATAGGGTGGGACATTTCAATCGCAAGCCCTGTAGCACTTAAATCTCTACATGTCGCTAATAACGTACTGTTCGCTTCATCATCAATAATAGTTACGGTAACATCACTATTGACCATCATGCGATAAAAATCTCGCTTATCGTCATAACTTAACATTATAATTCCACCAATTGCTTTATGAACTTACTTCTTTTATACGCATTGCGTTTATCGCTGTCAAATACCCTATTTTAATTAAAACTCATTTAAATGATTAATAATACGCTTTGCTGATATTGGATAAGGCGTTTTCAAATTTTGTGCAAATAGCGATACTCTCAGTTCTTCTATCATCCAACGAATTTCAATTATTTTTTTATCAATAGGAATATCCTTACGTTGGTTAGCAAGTAGCACTTGATACCTTTGTGTTACTTTTTCTACCTCAATAAGTTTTAAACGATCTTGATTGGGATCAATTCGTAACTTCTCTAAGCGACGGAGTATCGCTTGTAAATACCGAAGAATATCTGGAAGTCGCTTTATCCCGATTTCAGTAATAAAACCTTTATGAACAAGTCGTTGTAATTGTTGTTTAATATCCCCTTGAGATTGAATCACATCTAATGACACTTTGCCTTTGAGCTGTTTATTTACTTCATGGGTTAATGATAATATTTGTTCGACCGTTATCGCCGTTGATAACACACAATCTGAAATTTCAGCTCTGACATAATCTTTAGTTTTATTAAACCCTTGCTCATTTCTTGCTAGCTCACCATGCTCAGCAATTAAATACTGACTAGCAGCCACAATGCAATCATCAAGTAATTCTTTGATCGAGCCAAATGGATTAAAATACATACCCAGTTTAGCTTTATTAGGCAATTTCTCTTGTAAGTATTTCAATGGCGATGGAATATTCAGCAGTACTAGTCGACTGAGCCCTTCTAACATCGCTTGTTCAGCAACCGCTTGATGCTCAAACAATTCAATAGATACGGTTTTATTTTTATCAACAAGTGCGGGATAAGCTTTAATCGTTAGGTTAGCCACTTTCTTTTGATAATCTGTTGGTATCGCTTCAAAGTTCCATTCAAGAATATTGTCACGTTCAATTCCTTTGGCAGCAACCGATTTGATCGACGCTTTGACTTTACCTTGTAACTTATCTTTAAGTTCATCTAAATTACGTCCTTGAGTTACTAATTTGCCTTTTTCATCAAGAATTTTAAAATTAAACATTAAATGAACAGGTAAATCAATTTGCTGCCATTGCTCCTCTTCAATACGCACACCTGTCATTCTGAGTAATTGTTTACCTAATGCTTGAGTAAATGTTTGTTCATTCGGTACTATTGCAGCTAAACAAGCTTCTGCGTAATTAGGTGCCGGTACAAAATTACGTCTTAACCCTTTAGGTAAACCTTTAATAAGCGCAGTGATTAGCTCGTAACGCATCGCAGGAATTAGCCAATCAAAACCTTGATTTTGTATTTGATTGAGTAAACTAATTGGAATAGAAACACTAATACCATCATCAATATCACCAGGTGAAAAGTGATAAGTTAACGGTAAAGATAACGACCCCTGGTGCCAAACATCAGGGAATTTGTCTTTACTAATAGCTTCATCATTCTCATTTAGCAAAAAGGCTTTGGTAAAAGATAAAAGATCAGGTGTTTTTTGCTTAGTCTTTTTCCACCATGATAAAAAGCTCCGTTGACAAATAACACTTTCTGGCAGTTTTTTATTAAAAAAATCAAACAGTTGCTGCTCATCCACTAAAAAGTCTTTACGTCTAGCTTTTTGCTCTAATTTTTCTATAGCTAATATTAATTGTTTATTTTGTTGAGCAAATTTTTCATTAAGGGTTGAGTCACCATTAACTAAAGCTTCACGAATGAAAATCTCACGACAGGTTTGTGGCTCAATCTTATTAAAGTTAACTTTACGCTTAGCAATAATGATCAAGCCATATAATGATGCTTGCTCATAAGCCATCACCGCACCTTGTTTTTTCTCCCAGTGCGGTTCGCTATAAGAATACTTTATTAGATGTTTAGCTAAAGGTTCTACCCATTGAATGTCGATCTTACCTACCATACGAGCAAAAAGACGACTCGTTTCAACCAATTCAGCCGCCATAATCCATTTAGGTGGTTTTTTAGCTACCGCTGAGCCAGGAAAAATATAAAACTTACTGCCCCTTGCCCCTTTAAACTCCTTATTTTCATCAAGTTGTCCTAAGTGGCTTAATAAGCCCGATAAAATAGCCTGATGGATAGTATCTTTAGCACTTTCAGCTGTCATATCTAGTGAAGTGAAAGCAATATTAAGGTCTTTTAAAGCGAGTTTTAATTGGCTAACGATATCTTGCCACTCACGAATACGAATATAAGACAAAAAATCTTTTTGACAAAGTTTTCGAAACTGACTATTCGATAACTCACGCTGTTGCTCATTAATGTAAGTCCATAAATTCAAAAAGGTAATAAAGTCAGATTCTTTATCTTTAAAACGACTATGCTTTTCATCCGCAGCTTGTTGTTTCTCATGTGGACGTTCTCTTGGATCTTGAATACTTAAAGCCGCAACAATAATAAAAATCTGACTTACGCACCCCAGTTCAATTGCCGTTAATGCCATTTTGGCTAAACGTGGATCCACGGGGAATTTAGCTAATGTACGACCCGCACTAGTTAAGCGCGTTTTATTACCTAGATGTTCAATCGCTGCAAGTTCTTCTAATAAGCGAATACCATCATTTATATTACGGTTATCTGGAGGCTGAACAAATGGAAAGTCACTGATACTTCCAAGATCTAACGCTAACATTTGCAAAATAACGGTTGCAAGATTGGTACGTAATATTTCAGGATCGGTAAATTCACTTCGTGATAAATAATCATCCTCAGAATATAAACGAATACAAACCCCCGATGAGACCCTTCCACAGCGCCCTGCCCGTTGATTAGCACTCGCTTGAGAAATCGCCTCAATAGGTAACCGTTGAACTTTTGTTCTATAGCTATATCGGGATATTCTCGCCGTACCTGGGTCTATGACATATTTAATACCTGGCACAGTTAAACTTGTTTCTGCAACGTTCGTTGCTAACACAATATTTCTGCCCGTATGAGGTAAAAAGATCCTATTTTGCTCTTGAACAGTTAAACGAGAATACAAAGGCAGTATTTGAGTATGGGGAAATTTTTCTTTTTCTAAAGCATAAGCTGTATCTCTAATTTCACGCTCACCGTTGAGAAATATTAAGATATCTCCTTTTTCTAAAGAAGATAACTCTTCTATGGCATTAATAATCCCTGAAATTATATCAACATCGTCTCCTTGCTCAATTAAGGGACGATAACGCATTTCTACTGGATAAGTTCTACCCGATACTTCAATAATAGGTGCTGGCTCACCTGTGGAAGATTTAAAGTGCTGTGCAAAACGTTCAGGATCTATAGTTGCAGATGTAATAATAATTTTAAGATCGGGACGTTTAGGTAATATTGAACGTAAATATCCTAAGATAAAATCGATATTCAGACTTCGTTCATGTGCTTCATCAATAATAATCGTATCGTATTGACGCAATAACCTATCAGTTTGCATTTCTGCTAACAAAATACCATCGGTCATTAGTTTAATATAACTGTTTTCATCAACCATATCGTTGAATCTAACTTTATAGCCCACAGCTTTACCTAATGGGGTATTAAGCTCGTCTGCAATACGTGTAGCAACAGTTCTTGCCGCTATTCGACGAGGTTGAGTATGGCCAATTTTGCCTTCAATACCCCTTCCAAGTTGTAAGCAAATTTTTGGGATTTGCGTTGTTTTACCAGAGCCGGTTTCACCCGCAATTATCACCACTTGATGCTCTTCAATTGCTTTCGCAATGACATCAACATTTTGGCTAACTGGCAGTGCTTCAGGAAAGTCTATTTTAGGTTTATTGTTCAGTTTAAATGTTTTACTCGCAATCGACTGAGTGATCTGTTTGGCAATCGTATTAAGCACCTGTTGTTTCTTTTCAGGTTTATTGATTTTTTTTAAACCATGTAAACGGCTTTTCAAGCGTGCTATATCAGCCAATTTCACATCGGATAATTGTTGATAAAGCGACTCAATAGAAAGGTTATCGTCGGGTAATACAGAGGAAGACAAAAGGTAAACTCTAAGTAAACTAACAAAAAAGGAAGTTTATCAGTTTACTTCGATAAATACAGCCCATCACAATAGGATTATGCTAGCAATTTTAGGTCCCGACCTTGAAACCCGATCGTAAATGTCGATCTATCGCACGCAAAACATCATTACGACAGATAGTGCCAAGTAAGTTACCATTATCATCAACAACAGGATAAACCTTAGGCTTATTCTTTAACATGTTTTGTCCTAGCTCAATGACATTATCATAAGGTTTAACTGTTAACACATCTGTTCGCATTAAATCTTTAACGTTAGCAGAATGAACATTATGATAAGTTGATTCAAGTAACTTCGCTAAAATCTCACTTTCAGATAAAAAACCAATTAACTGCTGATCTTTATCTATAACGGGGCCACCTATTTGTTTGGTTTTTAAAAATCTTAGTGATGCTTCTTCAATGGCCATTTCAGGTGTAAATGTAACGGGATAATGGTTCATATAATCTTTAACTTGTAATGATTCCATAGATGTTCCTTTACTCAACTCATTTAGACTAAACTCACTTTAACCATAGACCTATTTATAGAAATTTTCCTATCTTTATGCAAATATTCTCTAAGAAAACAGGAGGTTTTAACGCTTATATTGAAGTGACTATAAGAGGACTTTCCAATGTTGAATGTCCCCTTAAATAAAATCAGGGTGTAAGTTGCTCATTCGCCCATTGCCAAGCATCTGTTCGATATAATGGCACAGTTGATAAAGAATGATGATGGCTGCCACTTGATTCTTTCGTTGAATAAGAAAGATAAATTAATGTTTTATTCTCAGCATCATAAATTCGTCTCACCTTTAAGCTTTTAAATAAGATGCTTTTTGATTCTTTAAAAACGACGTCGCCATTTTTAGATCTATCAATTTTCGCTAACTGTTCAGCTGTAATTGGTCCGGTTTGTCGGCAAGCAATAGACATATCAGAAGGATCTGAAAAATCCAAATTTGCTTCAACATGACTAATATGGCAAGTTACACCCGCAACAATGGGATCTTTCTTAGCAACGATAACAACATCTTTGGTGGTAAATAAGCCTAAACTGACTTTTCCTACATCATCAGAACAACCGATTAACAATACCGATGTAATCAATACAATTACCCAGTGGTTATTCTTCATTTTTAAATATTCCCATAAAGCTTTCACCCGTAGAACTCTTACTTGCTCTATACATACCTGAGGTATTAAATGGCATAGCAATATTGCCTTTAGTGTCAATAGCAATAACACCACCAGTGCCGCCAGCATTAACTAAGACTTTATTAATAACAGTATCAGCCGCTTCAGAAAGTGATTTTTGTTGATATTGCACCCGTGCACAAATATCGGCAGCAACATGGTAACGAATAAAGTACTCACCATGACCGGTTGCTGAAACAGCACAACTAGCATTGTTCGCATAAGTACCCGCCCCGATAATAGGTGCATCCCCAATTCGTCCATAACGTTTAGCAGTCATGCCTCCCGTTGAAGTACCTGCAGCTAAATTACCCGCTTTATCAAGGGCGACAGCACCAACAGTCCCTACTTTATATTCTGTCGGTAATGACTGATGAGCAGCTTGATAATTATTGTTTTTCATTGCCTTTTTCAGCTTTTCTTTCGCTTTTAATAACGACTGATAGCGATGAGGAGTATCAAAATAACTATTATCAACCAAAGTTAAGCCCTGCTCTTTTGCAAACGTTTCAGCACCTTCACCGCTTAACATGACATGAACAGATTTATCCATCACTTGCTGAGCCAGTGTAATTGGACTTTTAACGGTTTTTACACCCGAAACTGCGCCAGCATTGAGTGTTTTACCATCCATAATAGAAGCATCTAACTCATGCGTACCTTCGAACGTGTATACAGCGCCTTTTCCTGCGTTAAATAGTGGAGAGTCTTCCATAATTTTTATCGCAGCAATAATCGCTTCTTGACTAGAGTGACCGTCAGATAAAAGTTGATAACCAGCATCTATAGCTTCTGATAATTTCTTTTCATAAGCAGCTCTTTTTTCTGTGGTCATTTTAGCTTTGTTAATTGTACCGGCACCGCCATGTATTGCTATGGCAAAAGCATTCTCAGCAGCATGGCTGGCTGTACTTAAAGAGAGTGTAGGCAACAACAAAAGTGTAGTAATAATTATTTTTTTCATAACCTTCTTCTTTTTATTATATGTTTAACTATGGCTATTGAAGTAAAGGATGGTCACTCGGTAATTGTTTTGCAATCCAAAGAGCAAGTTTATGCTTCATATTCAATAAGTTTTCTTCATCTTCAGGTAAAGGATGTATCAATTTATCCTGAATTAACAATCGGTAAATTACTTCTATTTTTTCTTTCGCGGCATCGGTTGGAGAAAAACCTTTATATCCTCGATTTAATGCATACTTCTCACCAATAACTATTGCCTTTTTTAATAAAGCAGATTCATTTTTTAACTTTTTCATGGTGAATATTTTTCCTTAACTATTATCTATAAATATCGCGCGTTGTAGCTAATGCAATAACATCTTACTGGATAAGCCTAGTGTGACATAACCTATCATTTTCGGCCCTACTATTCATTTATATAATGTGTTGCTCAAGCTTAAAATTCTTTTAGTAAATCTTTGTCAAATTGTGATGACGTAATTGTTAAGTGTTTGTCTGCTATTTGTTGATGCAAAGCTTGTTGCTTTTTCGTTAATTCTGTCATCGTAATCGTATTATCATCTAATTGGTAAACTTGTATCAGTGTTTCATAGTAATAGTTCAAAATGATCAGCGCATTAACATTATCATTCTCTGCTGCTGCTTTAATTTTCTTATATTTACGATAGATTAAATTATGTATTTGCTTGATTTTCCAAACATAAAAAACCTCGTAAAAATAACCACTTAAACGAAGTTTATACAGAAGTGACAAGCAAGAGATTAACGCTAACATCACACCTATTAAATTTAATTTAAAATTACTTTCACCATTAAGCAATTGTTCTGGTGACACACCAAAAAAATGAATTAACAGGGTACCAAATAATAATGAAAGTATTGCTAATGTGCTAATAAATCCGACGATGATGCGATTTAAATTTTTACGGTAAATTGTTTTATTGATCTCTTTAATATTCATTAATTAGTATCTTTATTCGATTTTATGCCAAATGGCATTATACCTGAAAACCTTTGTACTTGAGTATCAACACTCTGAAACCATGTCGATTTTGTACAAGCAATTTGTAACGATTTTTTAGCTCGGGTGATGCCAGTATATAATAACTCTCGTGAAAGAATTTTATTCTCTTTATTTTGAGGTAATACCATCACTAAGTGTTTAAATTCACTTCCTTGGGTTTTATGTATTGTCATGGCATATACCGTATCAAAACTTGGTAACCGTGAAGGTAAAACACGTAAATACTCGCCATTGGGTTGTTCAAACAGTGCGATTAACATCCCCTTATCATCGGTCCAAATTAAACCAACATCACCATTAAATATACCTAAACCATAATCATTTTGAGTGATCATTATAGGTTTACCATGGTAGAACTGATTTCGTGCGGAGTGATTACCTTGTTGATAAAGAATATCTTCAACCTGTTCATTGATATTATCTAACCCTTCAATACCAACACGTGTCGCACATAAAATTCTAAACTGATTTAATAATGAAAAACCTTGAGAAACATCGCTGCAACTTGCCAAAGGCTGATAATACTGTTTTACCAGCTTAGGTAGCCATTGACTAGCTTCTATTGGCAGTAATGAAGACGATTGCACATCAGAGATTAAGGTCCAACTTTCCGCTGCTTGCCCACTTATAACAAGTTCAGCTAAACGTCCAACCATACCTTGAGAGTCAAAACGACGGCTTTTGGTTAAAAATGTAACATGGTCAAAAGCATTATTAGCATGCGCTTTAAATCCCTTGCTATGGGTTACATGGCTTAAGTAATTTTTGTTTTCTTTACTATAACCTTTATGAGGCCTAGGAGCTAAGTCAGCTAATATATTTCCAACTGCAACAGAGGGTAACTGATCCGCATCTCCTAATAAGATCAGTTGGCAATGTTCAGGTAAAGCGCGAATTAATCTTGCCATCATTGGTAAATCAACCATTGAAACTTCATCAACCACTAAAACATCAATCGTTAATAAGTTATGCTGATCATGGCGAAAGTTAACATGGTTTGGGATCACACCGAGTAAACGATGTAGGGTTTGTGCCTGATTGGGAATTTGCTCTAAGATGTTTTTATCTATTTCACCAGCAAATCCGTTAATTGCATTGATTAATGACTCAGTCAAACGTTGTGCTGCTTTCCCTGTTGGTGCTACTAGGGCAATATTGAGCGGTTTTTCTTGGTTTAACTTTACTATTGCCGCTAACAGCTTAGTTACTGTGTAAGTTTTCCCAGTACCAGGACCACCCGCAATAATCGAAAATTGTTTATTTAAAGCATTAGCGACCGCAATTTTTTGCCAATCTATCTCATTGTCAGTGTCATCTGAAAACAACTCTTCTAAACAAGATTGAATTAAGTCAGCTGAAAAGGGAGTTACCCAAGTGTCATTGCGTTTGACTTTAACCAGGTAATCAGTAATTTCCTGTTCAAACTGATAGTAACGACGCAAATATAAAGCGTAATCCGTTTGAACAAGTAATTTATCCTCTTGTGCTGATATTGCTAATGGTGAAAGTAATGTATTAATTTCATCCAATGAAGGGAATACAAACCCATGAGTATTGACAATACCATCTTCGTTTGCATTAAAGCCTATACGTGTATTTGCAAGATTAGCTAAAGGTAAACAACTATCGCCAGAACGAATTGACATACTGATAGCAACGCCTAAATGAAAAAACAACGAAATTTCATCTTTACTATAATTGTTTTTAATCAAGGTCTGTTTGAATGAATCAACTAATTCTTTTGCTAAGAAATAATCAATAGGCACCAAATCGTGTAATTGCAGTTTAGCCTGAGGATAATTCTTATAAGGAAGTAACAAGGCTATTTGTTGTGTTATTTCTGCTAACGAGTGCTCAATTAATAATGACTTCATTCAACCTCTCCTATTGGTTGCACAGAAGCATCCTCATTAGAAAAAATATGATCTAATTGTGTTAGCTCGTCTTGAGCTAATTGGCAGTGGTAGATACCTGTTCCTTTACTTTCAGGAGACATCCCTCGTAAATATAAATAATATACACCACCAAAATGCGCTTCATGATTATAATCAGGGAGTTTTTGCTTTAAAAACCGCTGTAAGGCAACACTGTAAATCAAATATTGCAAATCATAATGATGTGTTTGAATACTTTGAGTAAGTTTGTCCACAGTATAATCATTAAAGTGATTACCCAAATGGTTACTTTTATAATCACAAAGATAATAGCGACCTTGATACTCAAAGATCAAATCAATAAAACCATGCATCATACCTTGTAGTGTAGCAATATTAGGTAACACAATCGTTGAACTGTGTTTGAACGAGGCTAATTGAAATTGAGTGTTCACAGTCTGTCTATGCTTAGCCAGTAGCTGTGTTAATTTTTTTGTACTTGCATGAGTCAACGGAAAGTAAAACTCAGATTCACGTAAGGTTTGCTGGTAAGTTAAATCAGCTAAACAAAATGACTGTTCTTGTTGTGGCTGATAAAGCTCTGCCCTAATAACTTGATTTAACCAATCAATTAAATCACTTTCTTGGTAGCCAATCCCTAAACCACCAAAATGTAATAAAGGATTCGTTAACGCTTGTTGCCAATTAGGCTGTTTAAAATTCACTAATTCTAAAATGTCGTGTAACAAATTACCGGTTTTTGGGCCTTTGGCTAAATCAAAGCGTAGTTGAGCAACACTTTGTTGTTCTGTGACTAACGTATCTTGATCAAATAAGTCTCTATCTGGCGACGATACGCCAACATCCCGAAGATTACGGCTCAAAGCAGTAAATGAACTTAACCACCAATTTCGTTCTATTTTTCCTGTAAAAGGCATCACTTGAGCTTGAATTTTTTCAACTTGGTCTGGGGCTATTGATAACTCAATGTTATCCGAATCCACCGTTATAAAACCTATGCTATTAGGATTATCATTCACTAATAATGATAAACTTTCTGTAATAACTTGACCTTCCTGCCAAGCTAATGTTTTACCTAAAGGAGAAAGATGGCTTTTTTCAAAGTTAGTGGTGAGCATATAACAACGCTTTTCAGCACGCGTTATCGCCACATATAGCAAACGGACAGATTCAGCATATTGTTCGTCACTCATAGCAAGTTTAGCTTGAGTTGAGCCATCTAAGCTTAATGTTAATTGGCCGTCATTATTATGATACTCAATTAAATCAACATTAGTACGTGCAACCTTTAACGGATCTTTATGTCTTGTTGAAAATGGCACAAAAACAATGGGGTATTCGAGCCCTTTGGCACCATGTTGCGTAATAATTCTGACTAAATCTTCTTCACTTTCTAACCTTAACTCAGCTTCCACTTCGGTTGTATCTTGCAAGACTTGCTGTTCAAACCAGTGTAGCAATTCATCAGGTTGTTGATGACGTTGACTAGCACTTTGTAATAACTCGAATAAGTGCAAGGTATTCGTTAATTCTCGCTCTTGTTGTTCGGTAAAGGTAAAAAGATCATGTAACAACTTTAATGCCATGGTTATAAAACCCTGATTTCGCCACAGGGTTCTTAGTTTAATAAAGCGTTCAGCTAGTTGTTGCCATTGAATATCGTTATCTAACAATGCAAGGTATGCCTGTAAATCAATTCCTAATAAAGGACTCGTTAATGAAGCTAAAAACTGATGGTTATCTTCTACATAACAAATACCTTTTAAGACCAATAACAATTGTTTACTCTGTTCACTCTGCCATAGGTTAGCGCGGTTACTTAAATATACACAGGCAAGATTTGCCTCATTAAGTGCTGCTCGTATATCTGCAGCTTCGGTTCCATCACGAACTAAAATAGCAATATCTTTAGCACTGATTTTTTCTTTATTGTCTGTCGAATTATTATAAAGCAAGCGGATAATTTCATTGGCACACCATGAAGACAATTGTTGCCGATAACTTGCAGGTGCATTTTTACCTTCAGCTTCAAAATGAATAAACTGTAAAGCACTGTATTGATGATCATTTAATTGTTTATCATCTGATTTTGGAGAGGATTTCACCGGATGATATTCAATATTATATCCAAACACATCTTGAGGTTTTTCTGTTAGCGTATTGCCATAAAACAAACGATTATACCCTTCAATCATAGCTCGACTAGAACGCCAATTCGTATCCATCATCCATTGATATTCACAGTGTTTGCGGGCATTCAAATAAGCAAAGACATCACCGCCTCTAAAGCCATAAATGGCTTGTTTAGGATCACCAATCATAAATAACGAAGCATCTGCTTTAACCTGATAAATTGCAGACAAAATAGAATATTGCTGAGGATCTGTATCTTGAAATTCGTCCACCAAAGCGGCAGGAAACTGTTCTAATAATGTAGCTGCTAACTTAGGTCCATTAACACCATTTAATTGGATTGCTAACGTTGTAATTAAATCATCAAATGTAAGAATGTTTTGCTCTTTTTTAATTTGACTAAGTTGTTCACGCATCGCATAAATGCCATCACGTACAATGACTAAAGCTTTAGCCTTAGCTACCGATTTGATAATTGTGGGGATTGCTTTCTTAAGCGTATTCGCAGGTAAAAATGCGGTGATAATATCCGATTTTATTTCACTACGGGGTAATCGGCGACCATCTAAAAAAGCCCCAGGAAACGATGTTAATATCTGAGAGAAATCTTCTGACGCGCATGTTAACCATTGCATTAATTGGGTTAATTCTGTTTGCCGTTGCTCTTTCTCAAGCCCTTTTTTTACATCAATTAAGTGTGTTGTTAATAAATCAACATTACTTTCTAATGTTTCGAGCGCCGTTTTTACTTGGCGGTAAAATTCCTCTTTAATACTATTTTCATCAATAACCTCTAAGGTACAGTAATGACTAATGGCTTTATTAAATTGTCTGACAAACTTTTCAGGCGTCTCCCAATATTCTGCAACTGTAAGATAGTCACCATTGTCTTGATTAGCAAGATGGCGATACCAATCGCGACAAACTTCCAAAGTGTACTCTTGGCCGTCTACTTCCATCACTGCATTGAAAGAAACACCACTTAAAAAAGCATGTTGACTTAACACTCGCTTACAAAAACTGTGGATAGTAAATATAGCCGCTTCATCAATATTCACTAACGCCCTATTTAACAAGAGCAGTCGTTCTGATTCTGTTACCCTTTGTGAAAGGGCTAAGAAATAACTATCTTCTTGCTCAAGTTGTTGCCATTGGCTTAGCGCTTGTCGGATAAAAGCTTCAATTCGCCCACGTAATTCTTCGGTAGCATCTTTAGTAAACGTCATCACAAGTATTTGCTGAACAGTTAACTTTTTTTCTAACAACAAACGTAAATAAATTCGCGTAATGTTAAACGTTTTCCCTGTCCCTGCACTCGCTTCAATTAAATGCTGACCGGTCAAGGGTAATTGATGTGCTATTAACGGATTCATCATTATCCTTTCACCTGCTTAAGTTGAGAAAACATTGGCTGATATATCGCCATCAAAGAGTCACTGAAGCCAGATAATTCAGGACATTCGGGCCAAAAGTAGCGCATGTAGGGATCATTTCCTAAACAATATGCATTATTAGGATCATCCCAAAACAGTGTTAATAGCTGTTGGTCAAAGTTTTTCGATTTAGCTACTTTTTCAGCAAGCTCTCCGTTTAATAAAACCGGTTGTTGCAAACCTGTGACATAGCCTTGTATTAAAGTAATTAAATGGTCATAAGGATTATCTAAATCTTGATAAATAAGTTTATTCACTTGTTGAGTTTTCGTATTAAAATAATACCCTTTACTCGCAACCACACTCGATAAATCAGGCTGGTTTTCCCCACTGTCTGATGAATTAATCACTTGAACCAAGAGCTGACTCAGATAAAGTGACAATTTGTCTTTAATTTTTGCTGTCGTAGAACGATAAAATAAACAATATTTATCATTAACGGGGAGATGGTATTGTATTGTCACACTCAGTTTGCCCTGTTCAGGCATAAGTATTGGTAGAGTAATTTCACCACTGATACTTTCAAAACTGTCATTGTTTATGTTGTTTTCGTCTTTTATTGCTGAAGCTAACATTTCACTATGAGACTGCCAGTTCTGATATTCTATGTCCATAGTCGGTAAATCAGGAAATTTACCACTGGCTTTAGCGTATTCGCTTAGTTTAGTTAGACTTGTAGCTAACTGCTCCTGTGGTTCATTTAAATGAAGAGATAACAACGCTTGATTAAATAAGTAACTTTCTAATCGATTAAAACTAAAAGGTTCTACATCATTAAGTTCAATTTGCTCTTTATCTAAGTATAAGTTGAGTTGTCTTTTTGCAAAATATTTTGCCGGATGAGCATAAAAATTAACTAATTCAGAAAGGGATACCTTAAGCGCAGTTTCTTCTATTGGAAATAAAGGTAAATACACTTTTTTGTGAGGTTTCGCCGACTGCTTTAATAAACGTTTACCCAGAGTTAGCCAATTAGCATCAAAACTCGGAAACGTCCCGGTAAAATTACGTAAACTAAATGCCTGCATTGGTAATTGTCTAATTTTATTTTCTTGCTCAGCAGTTAATTCATCATTATTACCAGTAAAATCAAAATGCCAGTCGTAAGCTAACGCTAAATAATTCATTAACTCTTTTAAAACCACTGAAGGCTCTTTTATTGAGTTCTTCTTAATATTACGCCCTTGATAGCTAAGATAAAGTGCATGACGCGCTGAAATAATAGCTTCTAAGAATAAGTATTTATCATCACCTCGACGTGATCTATCGCCACTTTGACTCGGCTGTAAAGCGATCAAGTCAAACCCTAAAGGTTGACGTTGCCGTGGAAATTCACCATCATTTAATCCCAATACTGCAATCACCTTAAATGGAATACTGCGCATAGGTAACATAGAACAAAAAGTTACTTGCCCCACCATAAATTGACGCCCTGCATCAGGTTGACTGAAATGGGTATTTAAAAATTCCTTTATAATATTAAGACTGATTAACTCGTTAAATTCAGCATGCTGACAATATTCAACTAAGGCATCTATGGCATTATTAATTGCAATAAAGCCAGATTCATCGGATATTTCAAAAAAATCATTTAATAATTCGCTAAGAAATTCATGCCAGTGACTCGCTGTTTTAGCTTGGGAAAGTGTCGTAGCATAGGATTGTAATTGCTCGATAAATAACATTAAATTCCCAAGAATTAACGCATCATTACCTTCAACATTAGGCAACAAAACATTATCTTGATATAAAGATTCTTGATCTGAATAAGCAAAACCTTGGAGTAATTTAGTAAAACCAAATTGCCACGTAAACTGTCCAGAAATCGTCTGACTATTTAAAATTTGTTGCTTATGTGATTGGTTCAATCCCCAGTGAATACAAGCATCATTTAACCACTGGCTACATATTTGAATATCTTCATTAGTAAAACCAAACTTATGTTGAACCGCGGGTATCCGCAACCAAGATATTATTTGTGAAACGCAAAAACGACTATCAGGTAACGAGAGTATTTCGGTAAACCCTATTACTAAAGGATTACTATCTTTACTTACCCTATCTGATATTGAGCAAGGTAATGGAGGAATATCCCCTGACAAATCTTGCCAGCCGTTAGCAAATACTGCTTGTACATAAGGAGCATATTCCTCAACCTGAGGACACATCACGAGTACATCTTTAGGGGTTAAATCCGGATTTTGATTAAATTGATTGAGTAACCAATCATGTAAACCTTGCACTTCACGAAGTGCGCTATGTGCACTCGTGATCACAATCGAGTCATCTACAAGATGTTGTGTCTGCTGACAACCATCCGTTAAGTTTAAAATGTCTTCCTGAATTAGCGCTAATACACTATCAGCTGATTGCTGATGCTCTTCTTGGCTAAGAAAACTTTGATAAACATCAATGTCTATTGTTGAGTATTCTTGTAGCAAGGCTAAAAATTCCCGTCCTTGCTGGCCTAAGTTAGCCAATAACGGATTACCAACTGCATGAGAAATGTCTTCATAACCAGAAGTCCACTCTGTCATATGCTGTAACGCTTGCTTGTGTGTTTTTATATCCCCCCAATAATTGAAGCAAGGATTTAAGTGGAAAAAATGTACTTGGGTATGTTCACTAATAGCATTAATAAAAGCTAACCACATAGGCGCCATCGCATTAATACCAAAAAATGAAATTCGCTGGGGTAATAAATGAAGGTTGTCAGCAATATTGTCAATTGCACTTTGCATTAATTCAAGCGGGTTATAAGGAGCCGACTCAGTTAACCTTAACCATAAATCAGACTGCCATGCTGACAGTTGCTCTGTATTACTGTCAAGGTTATCGATAGCACGTCCTTGATACCAGGCATCTATCCACTCAGGTCTAAAAATTAAATATTGTTCATATAAATCAGCTAATTGACATGATAATTGATAACGTTTCAGTGCTTGTTCATTACTGTTTTCACTTTGATTCCAATAATGTGTGACTTGATGATAAATGTCATTAGCAACCACTTCATCGCAAGCAAGCTCTTGATAAATCCGCCAACATAAGGCTTCACGAGAATAAGGTGATTGGTCAGGTACTTTTTCAGCACTTGCTAACGAGCGCATTAATTGCCAAAGAAATTGTGCCGGTAATAAAAACTCGTTTCCTAAACTAATTTTTCTTGATTGCGCTAACGACATATTTAGCCAATGCTGCATTCCAGCATTTTGTACAATAATGACTTCTTTAGCAAAAACGGGAAGTGGAGAAACTTGATGAATTTTATCAAGCAACGCTAATAAGTTTTCCATTTTATTAGCGGGATATAGATGTATCAAATTAGCTTAATCGTTCTTATAAACCATAAGTAAATTTAACCACACCAGCGCTTATAACTCTAGCGAAATCACATTAATATTAACGAATAAAATCAAGTTGCTGTTGATAAAACTCACCTAACACAGGGACAGTGAATTTATTACCAATAATGGCATGATATAAAGCGACAAGCCAAAAAAATGCTACAAACACATTTAATAGCCAACCAAGTAGTGGAATAAAAGATAATATTGCTGCCGTTGCAATTAAGCCAAGCGATTGACGTAAGTGAAAACTTGCTACAGAGGAATGATGTTTGCCATAGAGTACGATAGCCACCAGCCAACCAACAACAGTTAAATAACTGATTATTGAGACAAACCTTGCCATATCATACTGTGTTTGACTATCTGAATGATAATGCGTCATAACGGTAACCTCTTAGATAAAAGCCTTGTCTTAAAACTAGCGAATAATCGATTATTATTCAAATGGTAAAATCTTAAAACAATCGAAAAAACACCAATTTTTGGTTAAGTTGTTACTTTACATAACAATTTAAATTAAGACGTTTTTAGTCTTAAAATAGACTTCTATATGCCGTTTAATTAAAATTTTACATTCATTATTTGACTATAGAAATCTAGCTAATACTTATATAACCATAACTTTATGACTAAAATATGACGCTAGTTTTTTATCGCTTTTATCTGCTTGGCGAGTCCTTGATATTGAGTATTTAACTTAATAATTTCTTTTAATTTTTCTTCATCCGTCAGTGCTTGATATTGTATTTTTTTAAAGGTGTTAATAAAAGCATAAAGCGCTTTTTTAAGTTCAGGCTTCTCTGTTGCCACCTGCAGAGCAAGCTGGTCTATGGTTAGCTTAGGTGAATGAATAATGCCAAATTTAGCAACTAGTGCGATCAGCTTTTTCACTAACAAAAGTTCTTTATTAGTTTTACTTTTCCTTTTTGTTTGCTCAAAAGTAATAACACCTAACACTAATAAAATAAGTAAAGTGATGAAAATTGCGATCTGTTTTTTATATGAAACGAATACCGCGTAAATATTCTTCAAAATATCAATTTGATTATTTATTGAATACCCTACTACCCATTTAGTCCATTGAAAATCCACGGCTTCAAGCATATAACGAATTTGATTTAACCATTGGCTAGTATTAAACGCAGAGAAGAAGTCATTGGAGAGCAAACTTTGTTCTTGCTGTAATGATTCTGAAAATCCTTTTTCTACGCGCTCTGGATTAACCGCCGCGGTAGGGTCAATCCGTATCCAGCCTTTACCTTTAATCCACACTTCGCTCCAAGCATGTGCATCTCGTTGGTAAACACTATAGTAGTTGCCACGAACATTGTATTCGCCCCCCAAATATCCAAGCACCATTCGGGCAGGGATCCCCGCAGCTCTCATTAAATAAGTAAAACTGCTGGCATAGTGCTCGCAAAAACCTGATTTAGTATCAAAATAAAATTGTTCTAAACTGTTCTGGCTAAGTAAAGGAGGATTCAATGTATAATGATAATTCTGTTGATTAAAATGGCTAAGCACTGCATCAACTAACTGTAAATCATCTTGGTATAATGCCCGCAATCGCAGCCCTTCTTCTTTTAGCCTTTGATTAGTTTGCTCCGGCAAACGTAAATTACGACGTCGATTGGGATTAGTGAGCGGAACATTTATCTGATTTGTTAATCGCGAGGTGACAAAATAGCTACTGACAGAATTTATCTTTTTATTTGCCGTTAAGGTGAAATCCCTATTCTTAGTTATTTTTTGTTGTTCACTGGAAATATCACTGATAATAGTCAAGCCAAACAACCAATTTTGATAGCTAGGTTCAACAATCATTTGATAGCTTATCAATGGTTTTGTGGAAAGATCAGAAATTGATGACAGATCAAGTTCACGTTTTATTCTCTTACGCCATGGATTATTATTTTTATATTGATACCATTTGCTACCATCAAAATCTTCAAGTACAAGGGTTCGCCAATATAATTGTTGATAGCTAGGTGGCGCCTGTTCAAACTCAACCCTAAAGGCTAATGCATTTGAAAGCGCTAAATTGGCTATATCCCCTACTTTGACTTCATCTGATAAACCTACTTGTGCATTTTTAGCCGCTGGCATTTGCCAGAATGGCGCTATTTTAGGGAAGCCAACAAACAATATGATGGTTAAAGGCAAGCTTTTAAGCAGGGTTAAGCCAACATGTTTAGCAATTAACCTATTATTTTTAACCTGATAAAATAAACTCATCAGTAACATCAGATTAATTAACAGCACAGCTACAATCATCAACATAAAATATAATGACTGCATAAAAACTAACGCGGTTACTAATACAAAAATGCCTAACAACACTTGAATATAAAAATCTTTTCGACTATTGATTTCTAACGGTTTAAGCAGATAAGAGAATACTAACAAATGCACCATACTGTTAAGTAATCCCAACTGATTTGCAGACAAGGCTAAGAGTACTAAACCAGTAATAGATACAAGCAGTTTGATAATACGATTAGGTTGCGTTAATTGATTGAAATAAAAACGTGTTTGCCAGAATAAACTAATGAAAATAAATGCAATTAACCACCCTGAGAGTTCATTCACTAAGGCTAAACAATTTAACACTAACGTTAGCATAAGTAGCTTTTGGCTAGTTGCCGATAAAGCAAAACGGCTGGCGGATTTATGCTCTTGCTTTGCTACGCGCTTGTTAACCATATAGTGCAATCTCTCTTAAACAAAGATGGCAATGCTCTATTCCTTGTTGTGGTGCAATTTCCAAGGTGTTTAATTTCAATCCAAACACTATGTCACGCTTTTGAAATTCGAGAATTAAATAGCTTAACCAACGTAATTGTTGTTCTAAGGGAGCCTTAGGTAAACTGTCTAACGATAACCAGTTAGGTGTGCTGGTGATGAGATGTTGATAATTTTTGCTGTACCAACCTTTTCCACTAGCAACGTGTTTCCAAGCAACCTTTGCCAATGACTCTCCTTGTTGATATGGCGATAAATCATTAAACTCATCGACACCATTATTAAGGGTTTTGACTTCGTTTGATAAAGGCAGGCCATCTTCATTATCATTACCCGTCAACAAACGCTCAATATCAATCTGTTCGGGACGTTCAGGTTTAGGATAAACTAACACGTCACTATGTAAATCAACACTAGTCCAACACCTGAATAAACCTAAGGGATAATAACTTTGCAAAATTAAACGAGGTAATGAAAACACGCCTCTATTTTCAAGCTCAATAGGAACTGATAAGGTTTCATCAGAAGTAATACTTATTTTTTCAATTATTTGATCTTGCTGAAAATATAATTGAAAAGCCAGTCGTTCTTTATCGGTACATAACAAAATAGGAACATTAAATCGCGTACCAGAAAACCCTCTAAATTTCTCTGAATTAATAATAAGTGTCAGTTTTGATAAATTATTAAAGCTTTGGATCATAGTCGTAATAAAGAGGCTCGACAAAAGATAACTCACTAAAATAATCAAATTATTTTGATAATTAGTACCTAAAATAAAAAGTAACAACACAAAGAATAAATAAGAAAAACCAAATTTACTTGGGAAAATAAAAATATTACGACGTGATAAGACTTGCCGTTTATTTTTCGGCACTTGTTTACTTAACCATCGTTGAAATTTTCCCTCAACCCACTGCTGCATATTAGTAAAGATACTCATAGTAAATACTAAGACAACGAGGGGGTTAAAGCATCAACGGTTGCCAGTATTTGTTGTGCTTCGTTATTTCTACTATCTGAAGATAAATGAGCAGAAGCATTAAGTCTGTGCTGACATACAGATGAAAATACCGCTTGAATATCATCTGGTAATAAATGATCGCGGCCTTCGATGTATGCCCATGCCTTGGCTGCAGAAATAAGCGCTTTACCTGCGCGAGGAGATAAAGGATTCACTTCATACTCCCCTCCCCGACTTTGATGTAGCAAGGCTATAACATAGTTGAGTACCGCATCAGAGATATGAATATTTTGTACATTATATTGAATTTCTACTAATTGTTCAGGTGTAATAAAGGCTTTTAATGTACTGAAATCCATAGCGCCAAAGCTATTTAATAAAATTTGCTTTTCTGCTTCAATATTTGGAAAACCTAGCGAAATTCTCATCATAAAACGATCTAATTGCGATTCAGGTAACGAATATGTGCCAGAATGAAATAACGGATTTTGGGTTGCTATCACAAAGAATGGTTGAGGTAATTGATAGGTTTTTCCATCAATACTCACTCTATTTTCTTCCATCGCTTCAAGCAACGCACTTTGTGTTTTTGGACTGGCTCGATTAATTTCATCGGCTAATACAAGCTGATTAAAAATAGGACCTTGATGTAATTTAAATGATTGCGTTTGAGTATCAAAAATTGACACGCCAATAACATCTGCTGGCAGTAAATCGCTAGTAAACTGTACCCTTTGATAACTTAAGTTTAATGTTGAAGCTAATGTATGAGCCAAGGTTGTTTTCCCCATACCAGGTAAATCTTCGATCAATAAATGCCCTTTCGCAAATATACACGCAATAGCAAGTTTCACTTGTATTGGTTTACCGATAATAATTTGTTCGATTTGGTGGATTACTGAATTGACTACATCATTCATACAACTTGACCTTTTTCATTCATTCTTTTTTAAATGTGAGTTGGAATAATCATATTACCCAAGTAAACCTCATTTTGTTGACCTTAATCAACTACAAGGCCCCTAAGAGTATGACATGCTAATGACAAGTTAACAAAGAGACGATGAATGGAGATAATGTCAATGCAACTTGATCGACTATTCCACATCATAGCTAAATAAAACGCAAACAAGATCCTTTACCTCTAATATTTTTTGCTATGCAAATTGAAATGATTATGCATTAAGTCACCCTCTATTTGGAAAAGTTATGGATATAGATTTTAGTGAATTTACCTATTTAAAAAACCCTAATAATTTAACCCTAAAAGCTGACTATCAACAATTTTTATTATCATTGAGTTCTCCAACCATAATTGATATCAAAGGCAAGAACGAAAATGAATACCGCGTTATTACCACACTACTTCATGGTAACGAACCATCAGGTTTGATTGCTATCCATAGGTGGTTAACTCAAACTAATAGCCTACCACTGCCAGAAACTAATATTCGTATTATAATTTGCTCAATAGAAGCAGCTAGCCATTCGCCATTGATGACTCATAGATATTTACCTAATGGTATAGACATCAATCGATGCTTCGACAGTAAAGAAATGAGCGGTTATGCGCTAAGGGCACACTTAATTAAAGAAGCCATTAAAGAAGTATCACCTAAATGTGTGATCGATCTTCATAATACCCCAGGCTCAGGACCAGCATTTGCTATATCAAAAATAATTACTCCTGAAGTGTTAACCTTAACGTCATTTTTTTGCGATAGCATCATACTTTCAGGGTTAACAATAGGCGCTTTAATGGAACAGGATTTTAATTGTCCTATGATTACTGTTGAATGTGGCAGTGCTATCGATGAACAGTCAAATGAGACTGCTTTCCAAGGTATTTGTCGATTAGCTGATTGCCAAAGCCTAGCGCACTATAATCAAACAACACCAGTAGATATTATTTCAAAACCCTTACGATTACAGTTGAAACCAATCTGTAAACTCTCATATGCTAATCACGATGAAGGTTATGAAGGTGTTACCTTAAAATCTACTATTGAACAGTTTAATTTTGGTAGTGCAAGAAAGGATCAAATGATTGGTTGGGTTGATGAACAAGGATTAGATAATTTATTACTACTTAATGATACCAAAGAAAATGTAATAAATGATTATTTTACATTACGGGAAAATCAGCTTGTCTGTGCCAAAAACATGCGGATATTTATGGCATCAACAAACACACAGGTAGCGAAAGGAGATTGTTTATTTTATTTGGTTGATGAAAAATAACCTTAGTTACTTAAACACACTAAATGGTGCTTGTGCTAAGGCTTTTGTTAAGGGGATATTAGGATAATAATTATCTCTTGCGAAGTGGATAAACTTCAATGTTTTGAATGCGTCGAACCAGACAACCAATTGTTTATAAAATTGAGTTTTCGGTGCCCGTTGAGTTTGTTGTTTATTAATGAAAGTAGCTAAACCAACCGATAAAATACACGCTTTAGCTTCTGCTGATAAGTTAATCAACCATTTATCAATATCATCACAATGCTCATACAAGCTATCAAAGGCAATAAGCACTTCTTTAAGTACAATAAATACTTCTGGGGGATAATAGCAATAGTCTTGATGGTTATGCTGTAACTCTATAATACGGTTTACGGCAGGTCCTGTACCAAAAGGTACTCTATCAGACTGTCTCGCTGTTAGCTTTATGGTTTGCTCAGATAAAAAAGCAATATTGCCAATTTTAGCTAATTTATTTAATAGATAAAAATCCTCCCCCGCACTACGTTTAGGGAAGCCTCTAACATTCGCATATGCTTTCGCAGTAAAGGCTAAAATACTACCGATTGTGAAAAAACTATAGTGGGAACCAGCATATTCTAGACCAGCAACGTAATAGCGCATGGCCTGTTCATAAAGTGCTGTTGCATTATGAACGGTTAAGTCTTCACAAAAATGGGTAAAATTAAAACATGCACCAACAGTATTGGTACTACATGAGGTTAAAACCTCGAAATACCTTGATGGTAAACTCGCATCTGCATCAGTTGAACATATCCACTGAGAACTAACCCTATTTTGTACAATTAAGGCTAGAACACTATCTACACCTTGCTTTCGGGCAACACCAACACCTTGCTTTTCCGGTAACGCGTGACTAAAACTATCAAGAATTAATATATAAGAGTTACATTCTGCTACTTGTACTAAGGTATATGCTTGATTCTGCCAAACGCTATTACCCATTGCCAAAACAGCTTTAAATAAATCTTGCTGAGCTTGTTTATTTGGATCACTCTCTGGTTGGTTAATCACCAACACCATTAGAGAATTTACATTGGCTAACGCTGAATCAAAATAATCATTAACAAAATGAATCGTTTCTTTATATGCAGGAATAACTACAGTGTTAGAAAAATTAAAACCACTTGGAAAACCAGCTAAAGCATCAATACAAGGTTCTGCATAATGCTTTAAATACTTCTCAATATTTTTCATGATTTTTGAACAAGGCTAATGTACATAATGTCTCTATACACTTAATGTAATGCTGCTCTAAATGGCAGTTTTTCACATATTTTAGCTTCTGCAATTAGAATTTCTTCCAGTCTAGGATAAACTTCATCCGCCTCAAAATACTCTAAAGCGAGTTCTACAAACAAATTTTTATGTTTTTCTTCAGATTTAGCAATGGTGTGATAAAAGTCTTTTTCTTTACCTTCAGGCAAAGCCTCTGCAACTAAAGCGAAACGTTCATGTCCCCGAGCTTCAATAACGCCAGCCACTAATAAACGATCAAGAAAAAAGACATCTTGTCCATGCCTGAATAATTTACGAATTTCTTTAATATACGTATCTTTCTCATCATTCGACATTTGAATATCTTTTGCCTGCATTAACTTAATAACTTGTTTGAAGTGAATCAGTTCTTCAATAGCTAAATCGGTCATAGCTCTCACTAATGTTTTCCGATCAGGGTAATGAGACAACATAGAAACTGCCATACCGGAGGCTTTTTTTTCAGCGGCAGCATGGTCTTGTAGGAAAGCATTAAAATCGGCTAATACGGCATCAGCCCATTGAGGAGGTGTTTGATATTTAAGTTCGAACATAAAAGGATAAATTAACAAGAAAAATTTAGCTGTATTTTACACTGCAAATTATAGCAATTGCATTAATTAATCCTAATTAGTCCTAATATTAAAATACAGTGATACCTATATTTCTTTATATAAGTATCACTTTACTCGAAAACTTAGCCCAGATTAACTAGGCGTCAACATTATTTGATCGATAAGCAACACGAAAACTCAGTAAGCAAATAGAGAAAAAAAGTAAAAACCCTATACTTCCTCCACTACTTTCGGTTTCAGGTAATGTTTGTTTGGCTATTTCTTCGTTTGCTATAATTGCAATCACACCAGGATCTTCAATGATGCCATTAGCCACACCATCAGCATCATTGACACCGCCATCTTCAATTTTAATTAATAAGCAATGATCCCCTTCATTTAAACCTGAACGATATAAATCACTTGTCAGCGGAGGACAGACCCCCTCAACTTGTAATGCTGATGAGACTGTATTTTGTGCATCTTCAACAAAACTTTGCCAACCATTTTCTTCCGTATATTTACGATAAGTAGCAAATTTAGGAATAGCATCAACTAAAGGAATAACCAATGAAACAGAGCGCCCAAAAGGTTTAACGTTATGAATTTCAAAATCAAAATATTCACTTTGATGACTTAAATCATCACTGGAAACTAATTCTGTATTGCTAATTTCTTGTGTCGTTAACTGTACACCATCAGACAACTCTAATTTAGCATATTTTCCTAACGTAATTTGCAACCCTGGTTCAGTTTCCATCAGTTTAGTGAGCGATGAATTAACATGTAATTGTTGAATATAACCTAAACTAGATTTGTCCATATAATCAGGAATACCGTCGTTATCACTATCGGCAAACCCCTCAATCGAATCGATAAGACCATCGCTATCTGTGTCGGTTGTCGATAAACGTGCATAGCTATCTACAATGGGTATCGCTAAGTTTATCAATTGGGACAACTCACCATCACCATTGTCGGTAACCGTCACTGATAAGGGGAGCAAACCTTTATTTTCTTCAGGTAAAACAATATCTTCAGCTTGAATATAAACATTTAATTGATTGGCACTTATTTCAGCATTAGCGTAGTCAGGAATATTCCAACTAATTAAATGTTTATCTGTAATGTTTGCATCATTGATGGTTAACGTTATCACTACCTCGCCATTGTCTTTGGCAATTGTCGTTACTTGTTGTTGTTGGACAATCGAAACATCAACTGAAGGCGCTAAGTTTTGATCGCTTATGATAACTTTATGCACTCCTTGGGCCCCAAGATTGACATCATCATCTAACGTTATAATCAGTTCTTCATCAGCTTCTGTTTGATAATCTTGTTTAATCAAAATCTCAACAAATCCTTGCGTACCCGAATTAATCGTCACTGCAGAGGTTGCTATACTGTAATCAAGGCTATCAACGGTTCCTGTCAATTCAAACGGTATCACAACAGGATAATTAGGAGATTCTCCTGATAAATAAACCGGCACACGAATAGTATTACCTTCCGCTGTGTATTGTTGTAATTCCACATTAACTAAAGGGTAAATATTAATCACCTGATCTGTGGTTGCTACATTACCTGCGTCGTCTTGGGTACGCCAAGTAATAATATTTTTACCTGAAGGTAGGTTCATCACAGCATTTTGTAATCCCACAGGGGTAATTTCACAACAATCATCACCGTCACGACCATCATTAGCAACTAATTGACTAAAGTTTCTTAGTTGGTCTAATGTCACTTGAGTGAATAAATGAACCGCATTAATTTGCATGACCTCTGGGGTTGAAATTATTGGCGAATAATCATCAGCTAATGGATTAGTTTGATTTAGTTCTTCGGTAGCATTACTCACTCCGTCATTATCAGAATCTAAACTCGCATCGTCTGCATTTAGCGGGTCAAAACCATATTCAATTTCAAAAGCATCGCTCATACCATCGTTATCATCATCAAGATCGGCGTTATCACCAACACCGTCATTGTCTGAATCAATAGACTCACCCGGATCTAACGGCAAAATATCCAAGTAATCTAAAATGCCGTCACCATCATCGTCAGTATCATAGACATTACCAATACCATCACCATCGGTATCAACACTTTCTATCGGATCTAAAGGAAACGCATCTTCAGTATCAAGCACACCATCGTTATCATCATCACTATCGGCATTATTGCCGATACCGTCATTATCATCGTCACGTTGTTCATTTGGATCAAGAGGAAATAAATCAAGATGGTCTAGTACACCATCATTATCATCATCGGTATCTAAAACATCACCTATACCATCTAGGTCAGTGTCTCTCCACTCGCTTAAATTAGTAGGGAAAGCGTCATTGATATCAATATAGCCATCATTGTCGTCATCACTGTCAGCATTATCACCTAATCCATCACCATCTGAATCATACGCCTCTGAACTGTTAAGCGGAAAAGCATCAAGACTATCTATTACCCCATCATTATCATCATCCGTATCAGCGTTATTACCTAATCCATCAGAGTCGGTATCTAACCATTCATTGCTATCGAGTGGAAAACTATCATTGCTATCGATAAATCCATCATTATCGTCATCACTATCAGCATTATTTCCAACAAGATCGCCGTCAGTGTCGACACTTTCTCCTGAATTTAATGGAAACGCATCTTGTGCATCTACAACACCGTCATTATCATCATCGGCATCAGCATTATTGCCCGTGCCATCATTATCAAAATCACGCCACTCAAAAACATCTAATGGAAAAACATCATCGCCATCGACAAAACCGTCGTTATCATCATCGGCATCTGTATTGTTACCAATACCGTCACCGTCTGTATCGGTTGTTTCTGTAGGATCTAAGGGAAATGCATCTAAATTATCAGCTACGCCATCAGCATCATCATCGGTATCAGTGATATTGGCTATACCATCGCCGTCAGTATCAGTAGTCGCATTCATATCTAATGGTGCGGGATCTGAACCATCAGGTATACCGTCACCGTCGTCATCACCATCGGCGTTATTACCTATACCATCGCCATCGGTATCAAGAGTCTCACTAATATCTAAAGGAAAAGCATCAAGGCCATCAGCAACACCGTCACCATCGTCGTCCGTATCAGCATTGTTACCAATACCGTCACCATCAGTATCTAAAAATTCATTACCATTAAGGGGAAACACATCACTGATATCAACAATACCGTCTCCATCATCATCAGCATCTGCGTTATTTCCAATACCATCACCATCGGTATCTAGGGTCTCAGCAGGATCAAGCGGAAAAGCATCTAAGCCATCAACAACGTTGTCACCATCATCATCATCGTCGGTATTGTTACCCGTTCCGTCTAGATCAGTATCAAACCATTCGTTAGCATCTGCGGGGAAAGCATCAATATTGTCGGTATAATTATCGCCATCATCATCAGGATCAGAGTTATCCCCTATGCCATCACCATCAAGATCACTAAATTCATTCGCATCAAAAGGAAAAGCATCATTATTATCAAGCACTAAGTCATTATCATCATCTGGATCAGCATTATTTCCAATTAAATCATTGTCAGTGTCTTTGCTTTCATTCGGGTCTTTAGGAAAGGCATCATAAATATCAATGACTAAGTCGCCATCATCATCAGTGTCTGTATTATCACCAATTAAGTCACTATCTGTATCTTCCCACTCATTTGCGTTTAACGGAAAAGCATCAGCTTGATCAAGAAAGCCATCATTATCATCATCTGTGTCAGTAGTATTACCAATGCAGTCACCATCGGTGTCTAGCCATTCAGTAGCAACATCAGGAAAAGGGTCATAAATATCGATGACGGGATCGCCATCATTATTGTTATCTGCAACATCCGGAATACCGTCACCATCATCATCGGTGTCAGCGTTATTGCCAATACCATCAAGATCGATGTCATACCATTCAGATGCATCATTTGGGAATAAATCAATACTATCATCATAGCCATCACCATCGGTATCAACAGTTGGTGTTGGGGGTGGGCAAGCAGCAACGGCTGCTATAGCAGAAGTACTAAAACACATTGCGAGAGTTAAAGAAATTGCTATAAATTTTTTAGTTGCCATTTTATCTCCACTACTTAACGGCGTAATAATTGTAAAACTGATGTGTAGTTACTCTTTAAAGTGTAGTCTTAAATGGCGCTAGTAACCTCTTTGATTAAAACGATGAATAAATCCAATATAAAATGAACTCATATCTCCAAATTCAGAGACTTCAGGTTGATATTTCACCCCAAAAACAAAAGCATTATTACGTGAAAAATTATAATGAAGCGCTACTCCCATTAATGGATTAATATCGCCTTTTTCTGAAAAGAATTTTTCTTCATTAAGTTCTGGCCAATTAAATTTATTTTCAGTCATAACAACCGCAACACCAAGTTGATACTCTAAGGTTAAGTTATTGATAAATTTGTTGTAACTTTTCAATTTATGGCGATAACTCACGATAGCTTCAACATTACTGATATCAAAAAACAATTTATCTTTGTTCCATTCAACGGAAAGATCTTGATAGTTTGAATATCCTATTTGCCAATAAAAATTATTTTTTTTGCTAAATTTATCTGCGACATGGAATGAAAAGCCTTTGATGTCAGATTCATCACCTTGATGTGCATTAATCGAAAACTCAGTTGAATTCGCTACAAATGACATTGTAACCATGATCAAAAACACTAAACATGTGGCAAGTATTTGCCACATTTGCTTAATGCTTTTAGCCTGGTAGTGTAATGAAGACGTTGAAATCATATTGAAAGCACCATTTAATTGACATTTTTTATGTTAACCATTTTAAATGCAATAATTAAACCAAAACCATAAGTTTAGCCTAGGTTCGTTTGAAAATCTGATTGATTGTCGTGTGCTACAAAGAAATAAGGCTAAATGCCAAGCAAATAGCCTAATCTATCCAAACGCTATTGTTAATTATAGCCATTAGGATTATTGGATTGCCAATGCCAAGTGTCATCCATCATTTCTTCAAGAGTTCTCGCTACTTGCCAGTTAAGCTGTTGGTTTGCCTTAGTAGCATTCGCCCAAAATGCTGGAAGGTCACCTGCTCTACGAGGAGAAATTTCAAAAGGAATTGTTTTTTTTGTTGTCTGTTCAAATGCCTTAACGATGTCAAAAACCGAAATAGCATTACCGGAACCTAAATTAAATGCTTCAATTCCGCTAAATGCCTTATTTGTGTTGAGCCAATTCAGTGCAGCCACATGACCTTCGGCTAGATCCATAACATGAATATAATCACGTTCACAACTACCATCTTTTGTCGGATAATCGTTACCAAAGATGTTTAATTGATGACGTTTACCAACAGCGACTTGAGCAATATAGGGTAGTAAGTTATTAGGGATCCCTTTTGGATCCTCACCGATTTTACCGCTCGGATGAGCTCCAATAGGATTAAAATATCTTAATGAAACGCCCCTAAATTGATTATTAGCAATGGCAAGATCTGCCAATATGCGCTCCACCATCACTTTACTTGCACCATATGGACTCGCTGGTGTACCTAATGACATCGTTTCCTCATAAGGCACTGAATTTTCTTCGCCGTAAACAGTTGCGGATGAACTAAATATAAAATCATTCACTGCGTGTAACTGCATTATTTCTAATAAACAAAGGGTGCCATGAACATTCGATTGATAATAACTTAATGGAATTGATGTTGATTCTCCAACGGCTTTTAACGCCGCAAAATGAATGACAGCTGTAATTTCATGAGATTTAAATACCGATGACAACATTGCTTTGTCACGAATATCCCCTTCAACAAAATCCACGGTTTTATTCGTTAATTTCTCAACTCGATTTATCGCTTCTTTACTTGAATTACATAAATTATCATAGACAACAACTTGGTGATCATTTTCTAATAGTGATAAAACCGTATGTGAGCCAATATAGCCTGCACCACCTGTTACTAATACTTTCATCATTTTCCTTCACTTATCAAAAAGGCCAAGAGATTGGCCGTTATATGAATGTCCCCTCACAACCACATAATAATAAGGGAAACGGTAAGTAGAACTGCATTATTTATTTGATGTTAGCCCGTTATCTAAAGGCGCCTTGAGTGCCAGTGCACACATAAATACTGGGTGATAATCCAAATTGTTTAGGATACAAATGATTAACTGTATCGGTTAACCTTGTAATTAACGTTTTAGGTGCAAGGGCAACCACACATCCACCAAAACCGCCCCCCGTCATACGAACACCACCATTTGTGCCTATTACTTGATCAATAATACTCACTAGACCATCAATTTCTTTTGTGGTGACTTCAAAGTCATCACGTAGGGATTCATGTGACCCCTTCATTAATCGACTTAATGAAGCAACATCATCATTTTTTAATGCGACTAAAGCTTCAACCGTTCTTGAATTTTCAGTAATTACATGGCGAGCACGTTTAAACAGTTCTGGGGATAAATGACTTTGCTCAGCTTCTAATTGTTCAATTGATACATCACGAAGCGCTTTTTGACCGAAGTGCTTTGCTACTTGCTCACACTGTTCACGTCTAAGATTATATTCACTATCAACGAGACCGCGTTTTACATTTGAATTGACAATAAACAACGATAACTCTTTTGGAATGGGTGCATCTTCAAAGGATAAATCTCGACAATCAAGTAACATAGCGTGACCATGCGTACCCATTGCAGAAATTAATTGATCCATAATGCCGCAATTACATCCAACAAATTCATTCTCAGCTAATTGACCTAATTTGGCGGCAACAATACCATCAAGTGCTAAGTCATATAATTGAGTAAATGCCTTCAAAATTGCAATTTCAAAACTTGCGGATGAACTTAAGCCAGCACCTTGTGGCACATTACCGGTAACCGCCAAATTAGCTCCCTTTATCTCAGGAAAGTGCTTCAGAAGTACCTGCAATGTTCCTTTAACATAGTTTACCCACATATTGTTTTCATCAAAAGTAAGTTGGTCTAAAGAAAAGGTAGCTAAAGCTTGATCACAGTCGTGTGCATAAACACAAATCTGTAAATCATCACGTTTAGATGCAGCAATACTAGTGCCGAAATTAATCGCAATCGGCAAAACAAAGCCATCATTATAATCGGTATGATCGCCAATAATATTGACGCGCCCAGGCGCATGACAAATAATTTCAGGGGCTAGAGTAAAATGTTCTTTAAACAAGTTTCCAGCTAAATCATTAAGACTCATTATGGCTTATCCTTATAATGCACATTAGATAAATTTCGTAAACGTTCCGCAGCTTGTTCTGCCGTTAAATCTCTTTGAGCTTCAGCCATCATTTCATAACCCACCATAAATTTTCGAACACTGGCTGAACGCAATAATGGCGGAAAAAAACTGGCATGAAGTGTCCATTCAGGATGTGTATGGTCATCAAAAGGAGCACCATGCCAACCCATGGAATACGGAAAAGAACAATTGAATAAATTGTCGTACTTAATGGTAATTTGTTTGAGAATATCCGCCAAAGTCGACTTTTGCTCGCAGGTCAGTTCAGTGATACGACTCACAGCAAACTTAGGTAAAAGTAACGTTTCAAATGGCCAAGCAGCCCAATAAGGCACAACAACAAGCCATTGCTCATTTTCTACCACTATGCGCTCTTTGTTGACGATTTCTTTATCAACATAATCTTGCAATAAATTACTCTGGTATTGTTGATAATAAGCCGATTGTGCATGCTGTTTTTTTGAAACTAATGTCGGTAATTGTTGCTGAGCCCAAATTTGACCATGGGGATGAGGATTTGAGCACCCCATCACACTGCCTTTATTTTCAAACACCTGCACCCAGTGATAGGTCTTACCTAATTCAAGGCATTGCTCTTGCCAAGTATCGATAACGGCACTGATCTCATTAACAGAAAGCTCGGGCAAGGTTTTACTATGATCAGGTGAAAAACAAATGACTCGACTTTCTCCTTGCTCTGTTGCCATTTTAAACAAAGGATCATCTGAAAAAGCCTTAGGCGTATCACATTTTAAGGCAGCAAAATCATTGGCAAAAACGAAGGTGTTTTTATAATCTTCGTTTACTTCACCATTAATGCGTGTATTGCCCGCACATAAAAAACATGTTGGGTCAAAAGCAGGTTTAGGCGTTTCATCAACAGTCTCTACTTGCCCTTGCCATGGTCTTTTAGCTCTGTGTGGTGATACGAGCACCCATTCATCCACTAACGGATTGTAACGTCTGTGGGGGTGTTCTGTCGGATCAAATTCACTGGTCATCAGTCACTCTCTGAGTATTAGTTATAACGCTTGATAAAAATGTAAACGTTTTCCCTTTTATTTGCAATAATTAATTTAAATATTAGAGTTGCTTGCCACAGTAGCTATATTACGGTTATATTAACTTAAATATAAACACCATAAAAAATGTAAACATTTACATATGTCCACAATAAAAGATGTTGCCCGTATCGCAGGAGTCTCTGTAGCTACAGTTTCTCGTGTAGCTAACAACGGACCTAAAGTTAGTCAAAAAACAAAAGAAAAAGTCCAAAAAGTGATGGCAGACTTAGGATACTCCCCTAACGCAAACGCCCGTGCTTTAGTCACGCAAAAAAGTACGACTTTTGGAGTCGTTATACCTGAATTAACCGACCCCTTTTTCGCCTCACTTGCCTATGGTGTTGAGCAAGTAGCGCGATCACACAATATGCAGTTACTTTTAAGTACGGGTTTAGCCACCCCGGAATCAGAAAAACAAGCAATAAATCTGTTAGTTGAAAGACGTTGTGATGTGATTGTTGTTCATAGTAAACGTCTCTCTGATGATGAACTCATTACATTATCAGCCAAGATACCTGGCTTGGTCATTATTGATCGATTAATTGAGCAAGTTGCAGATAGATGTATATGGTTAGATAATTTTGAAGGAGGATCTATAGCCGCTAGGCATTTACTTTCTCTTGAGCATAGCGCATTTGCATGTATCAGTAGTAAGTATCAAATTGAAGATCCATTACTTCGCCTACAAGGTTTTACCAATGAATTAAGTACTGCTGCGATTGAAATTGATCCATCATTAATTGCTTATGAAGAACCTAATTTGCTTGGAGGGGAAATTGCAGCACAAAACCTACTGGCTACAGGGAAACACTTCACCGCACTATTTGCTTATAATGATGCCATGGCAATTGGCGCAATATCGACATTAGAAGATAACGGTTTTCGGGTACCGCAAGATATTTCAATCATAGGTTTTGATGATGTGTTATTGTCACGCTATTCTCGCCCTAAGTTAACAACACTGAACTACCCTATTGAGTTAATGGCAAAGCAAGCAGCAAATTTAGCGTTGCAGCTGGCCAGTAGATCTGAGTCTGATAAACAAAACTTAAAACATATTCCCCGTTTGGTTAAAAGAGAGTCCACCAGTAGCAAACGCTAATGTTCTCAGTTTCCATACCATAAACGCTTACGTTTTATTTATTTGTAAACTCACTATGTAACAATAAATAAGAACTAAATTCCTCAATGGGTAACGCCTTAACGTAATACCAACCTTGACCGTAAATAATCTTCATATTTAAAAGAACATTAACTTGTAATTCGTTTTCAACTCCCTCGGCAATAACATCAGCCCCTAGTTTATCTGCTATTGCAATAATATTAGGAATTAAGGTTGAACGAATAGCGCCAGTTTCTACTTCATCCACGAAAGACTTATCTATTTTCAATGTATTTATATCTAAATGTTTTAATTGAGATAAGTTAGAATAACCGGTACCAAAATCATCAATGGACATTTTAATAGGGCTTTTATTCAATTGTGCTAATGTACTAGTTAATTCATCAAAACTGACCTGCTCATCTTCGGTTATTTCAAAAACAACCTGTAGATTAGGATTTAGTTGTTTAACTAATTCGATCCCTTTAAGAATATTGCCATTATTGATGTCTTTTGGAAAAACATTTATGGAAAGGTAGAAAGGTTTACCTGAAGAACTAATATTAGCAAAATCATTTAGCGCTTGCCTGATAAAATAATCAGTCATAGTCCAAGACAGGTTCAAATCGGCAACCACTGGAATAAATTCATCTGGAGACAGGGAGCCGATCTTATCTTCAAAACGAGCAAGTAATTCACAGCCCACTACTTGCCCTGTTCTCATATCAACTATTGCTTGATAATGTGGTGTAAAACATCCTGACGATAGACCCGATTTAACTCGTCGACGCGTGCTACGAAAATACTGCGTTAAACTATCTGAGAGATATAAAGCTGAAACACCTGATAAGATAAAAATAATAATAAAAACAAATAGGATGGGAAACTTAAGCAATCCAGAGAAAGTTTGTTGTTCAGCCGCGACACAAATACCGCCTTTTTCTTCACAAAATTCCATATAATGGATGAATAGACCACTAATAGTGTGAACCTCACCCTTAGCGCCTATATTTTTATATAACCCTAGCTGACCATATAAATGAGAGGATTTGCCATCAAAGACTGAGATTATTTCGTAATTATTTTTTTGATTATACTCTTTTAAGATACTTTGAAATGATAAAACAATATTATAACTTTTATCTTGAATAATAACGCCCAACACCTTTTGATTAAACGTTAAAAGTGCTTTGTCTATCCAGTATTTATGTCCATCGCGGATGAAATCAGGAGTGGATTCTCTTACGATTTTATCTAAAAGCCCAACGCCCGTTGTACAGGTTAATATTCTATTTTCAAAAAAACCAATATCTTTAATATCATTTGATTCAAATTGGGCTTTACGCATTTCGAACAAATTTTCTTTAGTGCAACGAGTAAAGCCTTTTTCATTCAAGGATTGAATTACATCATAGCTATTGATAGCCGTAGTTTGAAGTTCTCGATAAATGCTTTCACCTTGTAAAACAAGCTGATTAGATAAAAGGTGAGAATAAACTAAAAAGATAATGACTAAGCTAATACCACCACCGAGTAAAAATGATAAAAGCTTTCTAAAGGAACATAATTTCAACATAACGCATACTTAATATTCATGATGCAACAGTGCAATCTCAAGTACATACATTGTAGCAATTTTGCAGGTTAACGTCATAAATAAACCAATAAAATCGCTAAATAATATCGGTAACTAAATGTTGTTCATATCTTCTTAAGCATATATTGAACCTATTTTCTGATCTAGGTAAGGTAATATTTTCACCAGTAAATCTTCAATATTAATAGGTTTTGCAAGATGTTCATTCATACCTGCAGCTAAATAAGTATTCACATCTTTTTCAAGAACATTGGCGGTTAATGCAATAATAGGAATTGAAGAAATTTGGCTAGAAGCATGTTTTCTTATTCTTTGGGTAGCTTCAACACCATCCATTTCTGGCATATGAATATCCATTAAAACGAGTTGATAATTATTGGGCTGATTGATTAATGTAATCGCCTCTTTTCCATTACATGCCAGCGTAACATTAGCCCCTTCGGCGGTTAATACTTTATTGATAACAAGTTGATTTATTTTATTATCTTCCACAACTAAAATATTGACCCCTAATAACCTCTTATATTTTTCTGGGGCTGTAATAGCGTGTGAAGTTTCATTAACACAATCACTAATTGACTGATATAACACATCTGATGAACAAGGCTTTTGTAATACTTTATCAATAGGAAGTGTTTTTTGATAGTTCTCTATCGAAGCACAGTCGTACGCTGAATTAATAATGATTTTAGGTGGATTATTTTTTTTAAGACTAATAATTTTCTGAATAAAACGATTGCCATCCATTTTGGGCATAGTCCAATCTGAAATGACTAACTTTATATCATACTCACTATTTTCTAGTGCTACTAAACCTTCAATTGCTGATTGCGCAGTAATAGGTGTTAAACCTATATCCTGCAAATAATTAGCTAATATTTTTAAAGCGGTCGGATTATCATCAACCAAAAGTACATCAAATGCTTTAGCGAATTTCCTTAAAGGTTGCTTAGTTATGATCACTTTATTATTCTGTAATACGTTAGCTGTTGCCACAAAGCAACTGCCTTGATCAAGCTTACTAACAACACTGATTTCGCCCCCCATGGCATGGCAAAGCTTTTGACTAATAGATAATCCCAGTCCTGAACCGCCATATTTTCTAGTTGTTGAGCTATCTCCCTGACTAAATTTATTGAATAATTGATTAATCGCTAAGTCCGTTAAACCTATCCCGGTATCCGTTACTGTAAAAATTACTATATAAGAGTCTTTTAAGCGTTGATGTTCAGTCATTGAAATGTTGACACTAACACTCCCCCTTTCGGTGAATTTTATTGCGTTAGCGCATAAATTAATTAACACTTGATTCAATCTAAATACGTCACCCATTAAGTCTGGATGACAGCTATCATCAATGACAATGTCAAACGTGATCCCTTTTTCTTTAGCGGGCGCTTTGAACGAAAACTCAAGGCTATCAACAATGCTATAAATTGAAAAAGGTGCTTCTTCTAAATTGACTTTACCGGATTCTATTTTAGAGAAATCTAAAATGTCATTGATGACACACAACAAGTGCTTACCAGAGAATGACAACTTATTGATATATTCTCGCTGGGTCTGATCTAAATCTGTTTTTTTAAGTAAATCGGATAACCCTATTACACCGTTTAAGGGGGTACGTATCTCATGGCTCATATTAGCTAAAAATTCTGATTTAACCTTAGCTGAAACTTTTGCCTCTTCAAACGCTAATTCCAACTGTTGGTTCTTAATTTTTAACAGATCTTTTTTATCACATATCTCTGACGTTTTACGCTTAATCTCTGTAGTCAAAAACTGCTGTCTAGATAATATAAATCGGGCGATATAGGTTAAAGCGAGGGTAAGTAAAATACCTGCAATAAAGAGTTCGAATAGCAACAAAGTTGAATGACTAAAAAACTGACCTTTAGGGGTTAGTATTAAAGTGAAATTATTATTAACAAGTTTAATAGGAAAGGTAAAACTTTCTTCATTGAATTGTCCATCGACTAGCTCACTCGCTTTAATTAACTTATTACTAGGATAATGATATTGATTTTTATTGTTATCAACGAGAATATAATTAAAGTAATCAGCCTCATCTTTAATGATATTGTGATTAAAAACGTCTGCAATATGTTGGCTAGATAAAATTAAGCCGCCGACATCGCGATCATTTTTTCTATTATCTTTATTTTTAAAAACAGGATAAACATAGAGAAAAAATGGCTGTTTTTTGATTCCTTTAATTGGAGCAGAAAAATTCGATACTAACGGTGTTCCTTTATTTAATACTGGGCTAATCAAAGGGCCAATAGGTGATTTTGCTGAAATATTACGACCATAAAAGTATTTGGTTTTAATATCAGGATAGGTATAACTTACCACTGAAAAGTGATTATTTTCACTGGTGGGAGCAGTAATAGTATCTGGCCATTGATAATCATAAACTTGATAATCATCAAATTGAGTACCTTCGCTTTTCTTCATTTTACCGATATAACCAGCAAGTTCATTAACTTCAACATAATGCATTGCCGTTACTCTTCTTCCCTCAGGAAAGTCTGGAAAAACGCGAGACACAAATTCTGAAAATTCAGAAAAATCAACCCAGTTTGAAGAAGAAGAAAAAAGGTTAGCTACTGATGACACTTGAAAAAAAGAACGATTAAAAGAGGCTTCGATATCTTTAGCATGAACTTCAGCTCGCTGCATATATTTGTCATGAGTGATGCTTTGTTCATTTTTTAGGGCTGATACATATAAATATCCACATACCATTGAGCCAATCACAAACAAGAACAATGGATAGCTTATTGATTTATCTAATGATTTTAACTTTTGAATAAATGACATATCAATTAAAGAAAACACGAGAGTTAGATAAACGCGTGCTTGTTAATAAGGTCGATTGAAAATCCCTTATTTGGTTTGATGCCACATGATGTTTTCTAAAACAACTGATCTGCTGATTAAAAGGAGAGGATATAGAATGCGTACTGATAGTGCCTATTTTAGAGCTCTTAGACATTGAGCTAGAAATCATCAAGTGATTAGTTACCTTATTTTTATTATATGAGTATCCCTTCCCATTATTAGTAATTAACTTAAAGTGTAAACTTCATTGTGCTGCAAGAAACCCTATTGCCCTAGCGTGATCATCTGTGCATTCGACAAGCATGCTTTCAATAGCCATTCATAAGAACAACGATGCACACATTATGGGTTAAATAAGCAGTTGTCCACCATAAAACTTAATTTATTAACAAATAAACAGATACAAATTTATACCTAATCAGTCACATGAAACGCCATTTTTAGCTAACTACTTATTATTTTTAGCATTTATCTAACCCTAAATAATTTTAGTTCTAATCACCCAGGTGTGGCTACTCATAATATTTGGGACTGATTACATGTGAAGTAGCTTATTTTATTGCGCTAAAATAAATGAGTGTTTATTGATTTTTTTATCATAAGACTTGATATTCAGTCTGCAATCTTAATGATCACTTATAGCCATGAGCTGACCTTAGCTTTTGAGTTACGAACGGTAGCTCATTGAGCCTAAAAAGGGAAAAACAGAATTAAAAACCCGTCGATAATATATTTTATCGACGGGTTTATTATGCAATTATCCAAATGAACACTATGTTGCTTTTACTACCATTTTAGCGGTTTTAGTTAATCGACCTACGTGATATCAAATACTCACCGAATAAATTTATAAGTACAATTGGAATCGAGCCATATTTACCTGAAAATACTAACATATGATCTAAAAGGGATTTTGTACCCATCTACTTGAAACTTTATTTTGATAGGGTTTCCAGTTAATTCTGCTTCATTGCTTGTCTTGCTGCTTTTTGTAAACGGCCGATAGTGACAGTAAACACCCAACGAATAAATTTTTCAGTGAACTCAATAGGTATACTGATCCCCTTGCCTGCAAAAGCTAACATGCACGCAAGTAATCCTCTTAATGGCTCTGTTTGCTCTGTTTTAATTTTAGCAATATCAGCCAAAGTGCGTGCCATAACATCGTACACAGTACCTATAGCTGTGCCTGTTAATTGGAGGCTTGCAATAACACCTGTTGCGCCACCGTCTATCATTACCGTCATTATTGCTGCTGCAATTTTATCAGCCCAATGGGTTGAATATGTTGTTTGTAAACGATTGTTATAGTTAAGAACTACACGCTGGCTAACAGAAGTAGCAGATTGGCGGTATAAACCTTCCCAACTACTGTGGTTCGCCGTTTTAATATATGCTGGTCCTTTTATCATTGAATGGGCTGAAGGCTTGACACCTTGAGCACGCGATAATACATATTCATTACCATTTAATGGCGCATGATAAAACGGCCACATCGGAACTTTAGGTACGGGATCGGCTCCGTGTACACATCTAAACATTTTATCAACACGGGCACTGTGATTTATGACAAAGTCTTTTTTACCTACGCGCGGCGCGCCAAAAGTGTATAAATAAACTGTTTTATTAAATTCTGTTTTTATCCAATCTGCGGCCAATGTTGCTAAACCACCACCTAAACTATGCCCCACACAATGCACAATGCCTTGCTGCTTTCTTACTTCGGGTTGATTAAAATAGGTATTTAGAGAAGGTCTTAACGAGGCAAAGCTTCGCTGAAACCCTGTATGTACTGCATGTTTATTATCGCTATTAGTACTATGACAAGTCATATCAGTTAGTGCATCCGCTAAAGAGTCGGTTCCCCTAAATGCAACCACATGATCTTGTTTGTGTAGTGTGCTATGTCCTTGACCAATTAAAGCAAAGCCAGTTTCTTGACGCCAGAAAAAACCGCCCGAAGTGCCTTTATGAACATTTTTAGATAAATCAAAACTAAAATGTTTTTTTGTTTCTGCATTAATGTCTAATTCGTCGCCCTTATTTATAGAGCCTTTTATTTCATATGATGCTAATGCGAGATCAGAAGCCACGCGTGGTGATATTGCTGTCATAATGTTTCCTTACATTATATAGATAAATTTATTTAAAGAGCTGTCGGAATAATATTAATTGAGTTAATTTCATCATACGAAGTAATTAACTCATTATTGTAATAGGTCGAAATAAGCTCTCCCTCCCAATGGCAGATAGAGATAACTACTTGAGCAGGTAAACCGCCAAATTTCGTTGTGTCTATTTGATGTTGTACTTTTTTATTTTGTAAATCACCATTCAGCTGCAACAGTAAATCAGACATGGGTTGTATCGGATCCCAAGCTTTTCGAGTAAACCATAATGAATACAGATCATCACCACGTTCAACATAAACAGACTGTTTAACACGCATGTTTTGACCAAATATATCACCAGGCATTCGTGACTTAATGATCATCGGTTGAAAGGTAAATTCACCATTTTCATTAGTAAACGTATACTCTAGTTGTTCTTTACCTTTTTCATATCCTTCATACGAAAGGCTGCGCGCAACTTGCATCCCCACTACAGGTTTACCACCGTCGGTAATTCGACCACGTACTTCGGGTGACATTTCTACAGTATGACGTTTAAAAAAACCAAACATGGCTTGTACCTCGGTTGAGTTTGCGAATACCGCAAGAAAGCAAATGAATGACGCAATGATAATGAGATTACGTTGAGAAATGAATGTTGACTTAGTGTTGTTTGCCATAACAATTTCGTATCTTCCTTGAGTTATGTTAACGAATGGATCGTATTCTATGTGTTTTTTAAATAAGGTTCAATAAACCTACTTTATTTAAGCTATAGAGGTATCAACACCCTTCATTAAATTAAAAATTGCTTTTTACTTCAGGGTTAAATAATAAATCATCTCGTTTAACTAGAATGTTTTTTATGCTACTCGGTACTAATGCAAGATCAGACGCCACACGTGATGATATTGCTGTCATAATGTTTCCTTACATTTGGGTATATAAATAAATTTAAAAAGAAGTGGGAATAATATTAATTGAGTTAATTTCATCATACGAAGTAATTAACTCATTATTGTAATAGGTCGAGATAAGTACTCCCTCCCAATGGCAGATAGAGTTAACTATTTGTGCAGGTAAACCACCAAATTGGGTTGTATCTATTTGATGCTGTACTTCTTTATTTCGTAAATCACCATTTAGTTGCAACAGGAATTCAGACATAGGCTTTATTGGATCCCAAGTTTTCCTAGCAAGCCATAGTCTATATAGTTTATCGCCACGCTCTACATATACAATTTGCATGACTCGCATATTTTGTCCAAATATATCACCCGGCATTCGTGACTTAATGATCATCGGTTGAAAGGTAAATTCACCATTTTCATTAGTAAACGTATGCTCTAATTGTTCTTTACCTTTTTCATATCCTTCATACGAAAGGCTGCGCGCTACTTGTATCCCCACTACAGGTTTACCACCGTCGGTAATTCGACCACATACTTCGGGTGACATTTCTACAGTATGATGTTTAAAAAAACCAAACATGGCTTGACTTTCCATAGAGTAAATAAATAGAGCTATAAGGGTAAAACACAGAATAAATAAGCTGATAGGGAAAGTAATTTACGATACGATTGATCCTTCAACATAATAACACCCTCCTTTGACGTTATGCCTCATACTAGGTCATACATTATATTAAGCTATTTAATGTAAATCAATAAGTCGCTTATCATATGAGTTTGCTCAGTGGTAATATATAAAACAATCAGGATAACAAACTAATTAGTGGAAATAGGTTCTAGGTATTTTTAGTCCATGCAGTCTTAAGCAAAATATTGTCACTATAACTAATACGAAGAGTTCACCAAAATGGTAAAAATAATTATCTAGGCGAGAATTACGCGTGGGCAGTGGTTGTTGGTCAACGACGAGATTAAACCTTTGATTGGCTTTACAAAGATAAAACAGCGAATTAAGTATTTATCTAACGTATTCGTACCTTAAAAGACAAAAAAACTTCACTCAATTTCATTTGATGATTGTAAATCTCAAACATTATGTCTAGTCACCCAAGTTAAGACAAACAGGTTGTCGGTAGTTGCACTTTTGTTTAAAAAAAGCATTCACTAAGCAACCAAGGATTTTACTTTAACTTGGCTTGTAACAAAAATTCATTAAAGATAGTCTTAAGGAAGATCTAAATTACATCCTTAGCTCGCTGTTAATCGCATTTAAACATGTGATCTAATTCACTAACCCCTAAGCCACTACATTTTCTTACTTTAATTTGAACACCAATACGGTCTTTAAGTGTATCCACATGGCTAATAATACCAATCATTTTTCCTGTAGCATTTAAGTTATCCAGTGCATCTAAAGCTATCTCTAATGTGTCATTATCTAAAGTACCAAACCCCTCATCTAAAAATAACGAATCAATACTTGTTTTGTTACTTACTAAGTCTGAAAGTGCTAACGCTAACGCTAAACTGACTAAAAAGCTTTCTCCTCCAGATAAGGTTTTGGTATCACGAACAATATCAGCTTGCCATGTGTCTAACACTTCAAGGGCAAGCGCATCTGAATGCTGACATTGTAATTGATAACGCCCATATAATCGCTCTAGGTGTTTATTAGCCAAATACACTAAATGCGCAAGCGTTAATCCCTGAGCAAATTTTCTAAATTTAGCTCCATCGGCAGATCCAATTAAACCTGATAAATGAGCAAGATCGTCAACAATGAGTTGTTGAGCGCTAATTTGTGAAAGTAAGGTTTGTTGTTGTGATTTTTGTTTATCATCATGTTCAAGTGCTTGAGATAACTGCCCTTGCTTAACTTGACACTGCTTCAGCTTTTCATTAATTTCAGTTAAATTCGACTCTAAATACGCTAAATCAAACGCCTTAATTCCTTCATCCTTTAAACGTTCTTTTTGTAATTCTAACTGTTTTGTTTGCTGGTTATACTGAGCTAACAAGGTAGTAACCTTATCTTTTTCCCGGTCAATCATTTGAGCCAATGCTTTTATTTCTTCCCGCTCAGATGAAGAAATCAACGCATTAACAAAGTCTTCTTCTTTGTTAAAAACACTGCTTTTTAAGGCCGTACTCCAGTTAGATTTTGCTAGCTCAATTGCCGGTAATATATGCTGTACTTGTTGCTCTACACTTGCTAACTGTCCATGATGATGTTGAACTTTCTGTAACGCTTCTTGATGACTTTGCATTAGCTTGTTACGTTCATTTGTTAGCTGGTTTTGCTCAACTAATATCGAATTACGAACGTCTGCAACAGCTTTGTCACCCAACAAGTCCAATCGCTGATGTTTAAGTTTTTGCAATTGGGTATCGATGATAGCGAGTTGTTGCGAAATATCGTTTATTTCAAGCTGATATTGCTCTTGTTGTTTTTGTTCAAAAGCCATTTGTTGGGTTGATGTGGCTAACTCTGTTTTGGCTTGTTCATGATCATCTTTACTTTTGTGGTAATAAGCAATTTGTTGTTGAACAGAGTTACACCATAGTTCAAACGTCTCAATGCTAACTAAGTTATTTCCATCGGTAAATATCACTGGATATAACTTATCATCAGTTATTGCTTCTATTGGCTCAAAAACAGCCCTTATCTCATTACACAGGAGTAAAAATTGAGCGTTATAATGATCACTACTTTTTTGTTGTTGCTCTGCTAATGCTTGGCGATTTTTTTCAATATTATCAAGAGCTAATTGGATTTGTTTCACTTGATTTTGATGTTGAACCAATGTTTTATCTTGTGTAACCAACTGCTGTTGTTCTGTTGCAATAACTTGATTTAATTTTTGTAATTGCTCATTAACTTGCGTAAGTGATTCATATAAATGTTGATTATTAGTATATAAAGGTTCAATTTCTGATAATTGCTCAATCCCAAGTTCAATAGCTAATATCCGCGCTTGCACTTGCCATTGTGTGGTTAGCAACTGTTGCTCATCTTGCTTATCTTTTATCTGTTTTTTCCATCCTGCTAACTCTGTATTAAGCTGAGTTAGTTTTACACTAGCAGACTTTCCTTGTTGCTCTAAGCCAAGCAATTCATTGTTTAACTGCTCAAGACGTAACTGATGTTCATCTTTATGGCTGGCAGACAATGTTTGATAATCATCAATTGCTGGATGCTCTAAAGAACCACATAACGGACATGCTTGATCAGGTTTTAACTGATCACGATGTTGAGCTAATGACAATATCAGCTTATGCTGTTCAACAATTAATGCAACATCATCACGTTGTTGCTGCTTTGTTCGATACTGTTCTCTTAGCTCCGTAATATCTAAATTAACGTTAACAAGCTCTTGCTCATATTGAACTATCTGCTTTGAAAGCTGATCGGTTTCAGCAGTTAAATGTCCATAACGCCTTGCAATTTCCAACGCTTTAACCCAGACAGTAGACGCTTGCTGAAGTTGGTTTAATTGAGTAACTAAGACCTGCTCATCTGCTAAATGATGTTGGTTTAATAGTGTTTCTTTCTCTGTAACTAAGTGAGCTAAATGCTTATTTAAATTAGCGGTAACTTCATCTAAATTAGCATATTGTTGTTGCTCCTTCCTTAATATTACTGTTTGCTCTTTAGCTTGCTCAGCTAGCTGTACCTGTGACTGCTGGAGCTGGTTTAAGTCTTCCTGCTGGTTGAGTAATTGGTAATATTGATTCTTCCATAGAGGCAACTTTTCAGGTAACGCATTTAGATAGCTATGGCTAGCTAAATACTCTCCTTGTTCTTTGATACTAGTGTTTAATGATGATTGCCGACGATTTTCTTCCTTGATTTTGTTATCTATCAGGGTTTTATTTTGATTGAGTGTAACTTGTTTATTAATGACTTGGTCAGACTGTGCTTGTAGCTCTTTTATTTTGCTATCTAATGGAATAATAGTATCAATAATGAGATTTTCTAAAGCTTTATGTTGCTTAGATTGCGCTTCAGCTTTGGTGTCAAACGTTTTTAATGAACGGGTAAAATCATCAAGCTGCTTTTGATGAATCGCTAAGCCTTGAACAAGTGTTTTCTGCTCAGTTGCTAATTGTAGGTATTGCGTCTGTTTACTTTGTAAATCGTCGAACAATGGGCGTATTTTTTCAGCCGGTTCAGATAAGGCTAATTTGTCTAAATCAACCTTCGCTTGTTGCGCTTTTTCATCCACTTGCAGCAATTGCTGGTTAGTTTGATTAACAAATCCTTGGTTCTCATCAAAGCTATGCCGCCAGGTTAAAGCTTGATGCCATATTTTTTGCTGTTTTTGAATAGCCGACTCATCTTTGGTCACTTGCTCAAATTCTTCAATTAAGCGAGAGCGTTCTTCTTCATTAAGTAAATTTACTCCCTGATTTTGTGCTCGCAATAAATTAATCGATTCATTAGCCGTTTTATGTTGTTGAAAAACATATTGTGAGATCACCCCATAAATTTCAGTGCCGGTTAACTCTTCTAATAAAGCCGCACGTTCATTGGCTGGAGCATTTAAAAATGCAGCAAAATGCCCTTGTGATAACATCATTGACTTGGTAAAACGGCCAAAATCTAATCCAGTGATACGAGCTATTTCATCTCTTACTTGTGAAACCTTAGTGGCAATAATCTCCCCTTCAATAGTGGCAAGTTCTGCAACAGGTTTTTGTAAATTACCTTCTAAGCGGTTTTTAGCTCGTCGCTGACTCCAAAATGCTCTATAAGCCTGACCTTTGACTAAAAACTCGACTTCTGCCAAACAATTAGCGGTATGACGTGTCATTAATTCATTTTGTTTTTCTGAAACATTCAGACGTGGTGTTTGATGATATAAGGCTAAACAGATTGCATCGAGAATCGTAGTTTTACCAGCACCTGTAGGACCTGTGATGGCAAAAAGCCCACTACTATCAAATGGGCTTTGGGTGAAATCAATTTTCCATTCACCTTTTAAAGAATTAATATTTTCAAATCGTAAACTCAGAATTTTCACGATTTTTCTCCATTACTGTGTTCTACCTGCTCTACCACAGATAAAAACAATTGTTTCATCCGTGACTTTCTAGCAAGGTCTTCATCGCTCTCCCAATGTTCTAAAGCCAAGCGCGCTTCAAAAACATCTTCAAGTGACAATTCATTAAGGGTAATTTTCTTTTCATTACTTGCCATTTGATTTCGAGACGTTTTAGCTCGACGAACTAATAACACCTCAACGGGAAGATCTTTAATTATATCCTCAATTCTTAAAGTTAAATCTTGTAAATATTCAGCACTATTGATTTCTATATCTAACCAAATTGTTTGCTTTGTATCCGTAAGTTCAACTTGATTAATGGTATTTTTCACCATGTCCGCAAGTTGGTCCACACTAGTTTTTATCATCACTAAAGGTTGAAAACATGGCACAGTCAATTCAGTTACACAAGACAACTTAGCATGTTCAAACTCAGCAATTAACACGCACTTTTGCTGCTTAGCTTCATCAAAACTTAATGGAATTGGTGAACCGCAGTAACGAATATGTTCAGACTTTGCAACACGTTGATTTTTGTGAATATGCCCTAAAGCAATATAGTCTGCCGGTGGAAATGCATTGGCATTAAAAGCTTCTAATGTACCAATATAAATATCACGCACCGAATCACTACTAGTAACCCCCACTGTGGTTAAATGCCCTGTTGCAATGATAGGAACCAGACCTTTTGCCAGCTTAGCAGCATCTTCATACATCAACTGATAATGTTCAGTAATAGCTTGCTGTAATGACTGTTGTTTTTCTTGAGCCGACTGACCCGCCTGACTCAATAAAATATCACGAGGACGGATAAAAGGAATGCCACAAACAATAGCACCTAAGTCACCCTTTTTATTATGTAATTGTACTAACTGACTTTTCCGCTCTCGATCTGCACTTGCTATCACTGTGCATGACATTTGAGACAACAGATCCTTAGCTTCACTTAACATGGCAACAGAATCATGATTACCGGCTAATAAGACAAGTTGACACTTCAACTTATGTAATTTAACGATAAAATCAAAATAAAGCTCTCGTGCATAACTAGGAGGGGTGCCTGTATCAAAAACGTCACCGGCAACAATCACAGCATCAATTTGATGTATGCTAACTTGTTCAATTAACCAATCGATAAAGGCTTGATGTTCTTTTAATCGGCTCTTGCCATAAAAATATTGGCCTAAATGCCAGTCTGAGGTATGCAGTACGCGAAAAGTCATATAAGGTAATTTAATTATTAGCTCAAGTGAGCGTGTAAAAATTCAGTAGTAATAATAGTTTAACGCGTAATATGATTAACTAACATTATTAATTTAACCCAGTGTTAACTCAGCAGGAACCGATCATGCAAAATCAAATCGTATGGGCTGATATTCCAGTCACCAATTTAGATCGCGCCATAAAATTTTATACTTCCCTACTTCAAGGTCAAGTAACAAAACAAACCTTTGAACAATTAACTTTTGCAATTCTCCCTCATTCCGGGACAAATGTGTCTGCTTGTCTAATCGAGCAACCACAAGAACATATTACCGACAAAGGGCCGCTACTTTATTTCAATGTCGATGGGCGATTGAAAGAAGCTGTTGAGCTTGCTAAGTCGTTTAATGTAAAGATACTAGAAGAATATACCGATATGGGGCCCCATGGAAAGCGCGCCGTATTACATGACTCTGAAGGTAACCGTATAGCTTTACATAGTCATTAACTATTGAAAATTTTTAGACAAAAATATAATCTTTGATTTTTGAGGGCTCATATTTATGACACCGGCAGTTAAACTACTAAAAAAGCTAAAAATTTCACATAACATCCATCATTATGAACACGATGTTAATGCGCCATCCTACGGCTTAGAAGCTGCAGAGAAAATGTCAGTGGAACCTCAACGCGTATTTAAAACTTTAGTTATTGAATCTAATGATAAATTAGCCGTCACCATCATACCTGTTACGGAACAGTTATCACTGAAACTTGCCGCCAAAGCATTAAAAACGAAAAAAGCACATATGGCACCAGCAAAAAAAGTAGAAACTTCTACCGGTTATGTTTTAGGTGGCGTAAGTCCTTTAGGGCAAAAGAAACGCTTAACCACATTGATTGATGATTCAGCTCAATCATTTAAAAGCATTTTTATTAGCGGGGGTAAAAGAGGTTTAGAAATAGAAATGAACGCAAAAGATTTACAACAAGTGATCAATGCCACTTTCTGCCAATTAACTTAGCCTAACAATATTCCAACTTGAGTAATATTCTCAAATAATTTAACCATTATTTAAAACGTATCTACTATCAGTTTTTTAATTTTTTCAGCCTTTTCAAAATGATCTAATTTGTGGGTAACAATCCACCATGTCGCCACTTCAAATAAACCGTTCTGGTTCATCGTTTTTATTAGCGAAAAACGCATAAAAAGATAGGCCAACATTAGTGCCTTTTTGCGCTATTTTTTGCTCACAAATCGCGATCATTTTATCTTTTAATGCATTTTTCATTTTTCTAACCACCAAAACTAATCAGATAAGTAATATTCAACGGTTGAAACTACACGTACTTTCTTAATATGTGGATTATTTTTATCGCGTGCGCGAATACTAAACTGTCCTTGAACCGCCTTTTTAATTTTCCCTAATTTACTTTGAGAATCGGAAGCAAACTTCTCGGCAACCTCTCTCGCTTTACGTGTTGCTTCTTCAACCATTGCAGGTTTTACTTCATTGAGACGGGTAAAAATATATTCAGTTTGAGATTGATAGTTATTACCAGTAAAAACAATACCTTGTTTACCCAACTCCGATAGTGCCCCCATGATTTTTCTCACGACATCTATTTTTGTTGAATAGACTGTAACCGTTTGCATTGCTGTATAACGATATTGGTATTGACTGGTGTTACCATATTGTTGTGCTGATTTATCTGTGATTGACGGTGACGCAAAAGTAATTTCATCGGAATCAATGCCTTTTTCAGTTAAGAACGTATTGATTTTATCCGTATTTTTTTCAATGGTTTTATACAATATTTCTAAATCATTACCTGCCGCTATAAATTGGATAGGCCATAAAACTATATCCGCTTTATATTCTTGTTCAGAAAGCCCTTTCACCGTCACACTTCGTTCAAATTGTTTGTACTCAACTACAGCATTTGCTAATAAATAACCAAGCATAGTTAAGCCAAGAAAAATAAATAGTCCTAAAGTAAATGTACTTATTTTATTAGCCTGTTGCATCATTGTTCCTGTCATTATTCCATTAAAATTTAATGATATACGTTAACTCTAATCAGTATTAAAGATGTTATCCAAAGACTTCGCTGAGCTCAATAATAATAACTAAATAATCAATCAGAAAGGTTACATAATGTAACAACAGCCTTTAATTTGCTAAATAAAAGCCATAAAAAAACCTATTAAAAAATTTAATAGGTTTTATCAGTATAAGTTAACACTGTTTATTTGGGAGCTAGCTGATCCTGCGCATCTTGAACGCTAGGCTCATTATCGGCCATTTGTTCTTCATTGTCTTGTTGGAATGTACGAAGAACTCTCGCTAGAAACTCCTGAGTTTCAACACTTCTGCGAGCAACTTCTTCTTTGCTCGGTTTATAAGCGTCCATCTCACTGCGTGAGATAATGCCTTTATCTTCAAGTAAACATTCTAATGACGCTATACGTTCACGTGCAACAGACAATTCCATAGCTAATGCCATAGTAACCGACATCGCTTGTTCAGTTTGTTTATCTGCTAAAAAATAAGGTCTTTTCCCTTTAGCTTTTGTACCAGCTAAATTTAATTTATTTATATTTGTCATTTTATTTCCTAATTGGTAATTGGCTAAGACTGAGTGAGTACCTATGAGCCGATACTATTTCCATAAGCCAAAAGCATTCCATACAGGTGCTCTACCGTAATCTTCACCTGATTCACCCGCTTCTCTTTTACCAAAAATCTTTTCATCAACTAATGAAACAACACCCACTTCAAACATATCATCGCCATTGAAACCACATTCATTTAAGGTCTGTTTAAGATCTTTATCATGCATCGGGCCCCAATAAGGTTCATTATTGAAATAAGTATCCCAATCACGAATAAATTGTTCATATACCCCCATACCTGCGTATTGAGGTTGTTCAAGGTGTAAAGTTAATCCACCTTTTTTCAATAAACGATTAATACTTTTTAAAATATTCGGCATTGATGTATCAGAGGTTTCATGCCAAAACATAGCTGTTGTGATTAAATCAAATGACTCATCTTCAAACTGAGTCAGATTTTCAGCATCAGCTTGCATAAAAGTAATATTATCAACCCCTAACGATTTAGCGCGAGCATGTGCATAACGAAGGCTTGGTCTAGCTACATCAATTGCGATAACTTCAGCATCTGGGAAAAGTTGCGCTAGAGGCACTGCATTATGACCAACGGTACAGCCAATATCTAAAATTCGTTTAGGCTTAAATTCAGGTTTATTGTTAAGCAACCAATGACCAACACCTTGACCACCACCATCACTTAATGCACCAAGTAAACCTGCTGTTGTTACGAACAAACCTAGATCATAGCTCGCTGCCACAGTAACATCATTTTCAAAGTACTCGGTATAATAGCAACCTGGTTGACAGTGAATATCAACGAGACCCACATTTAAAGGTATTTTTATAGAATCATCTAAAATTAAGGTGTCTGCACCTTCATTTAACTGTTCCACTTTTTCAACAATGTTCTCTATTTGTCTTAACACTTGCGCGCGACCAGCCTGTTGACGCATTTCCATAGTGTTACGTCGTAATGCACTCCACATTTGAAAATACGCGTTTTTCAGCATCGCTTTGCGTACTTCATGTCTAGTTTCAGGCTTACGTCCTGTTTCTTCAACAAATGCAGGCTCAACTACTTTGTCATAAGCAACCTTTACTCCAGGTAAAATGGTTGAACTTAAATGGACATTTAAATGAGTCAAAAAATTTAATCGGGCAACTTCATCATGATTTGCTTCAGGAAAAACCTCATGTTTTGTTAATACATCCCATGACGGTAACGGTTTTGGTGATGACATTATAACCCCCCTTCAATAACTTGATATTCAACCAACTCATAATGTGTTTGCATGTAACCTTCAGCACCGGCTTTTAATAGTAAATAATCATCATCTGCAGTACACCATAAATTGTATGGAGGATGTTCTTCAGGTAAGTTACCTGCAGTATCAACAACCTGAAAATGACGAGCTAAAAATTCACCGGCTTTAACCGTAACTTGCTCTTCACCTAAATATTTGATTCCAAAGCCTGTTTTGAACAATAATGGACCTGTAGCACCACGATGATCAGGAGAAGTTAAAAACAAATCAGGAAAAAATGTTTTTCCAGGACCTTGCGATAAATCATAAACTTTCATTAAAAGTGCATCACCAACAATAGGATGTGCCTGCAACCATTTAACAGGTGATTCAATATCTACTTTTTGGGTAATACGACCATCACGTTGATTGTGTGACTCACACTCAACATAGCCATTGGCAAAACGCATCCAGCCTGAGCCTTCGTATTTATCACCTACTGTTAATCTAACACTACAATCTATAGGGCTAGCATCAGGGTTAATAGAAAGTACAACATCCCTAATAACATTAGGTTCATCATCTATTTCACAATGAGCACTCAACACACGGATACCGTCTGCTTGTGTAGTTATTGAAAAAAACTCTCTACCACGTTCCTGATTAAAACGTTCCGGTTTTTTACTAGTGTACTGAATGGTGCCTCGAATCGTTCTATGTTTCATATACTACCTATTGTGAATTTTGCAGTCAGAGTATTAAAAATGAATACTCGTTTTATATTATATCCGTTATCTTGAACGTAAATATTTTAATGTCGTTGACCTTTGTCAATTTGCACCATAGAAAGTAGCCATAGCATTTGCTTGACTCAAAAAAAAAGCATCTAGAAGATGCTTTTTATCTAAGTAATGAAACGTTTAGAAAAACGCTTGTAACCCAGTTTGTGCTCGGCCTAAAATCAAGCCATGAACATCATAAGTGCCTTCATAAGTATTAACCGTTTCAAGATTAATCATATGACGAATAACATGGAATTCATCAGCGATACCATTGCCACCGTGCATATCACGAGACATACGTGCAATATCTAACGACTTACCACAGTTATTACGCTTAATTAATGAAATCATTGTAGGATCCCAAGAGCCTGTATCAATAATACGACCAACACGTAACGAAGCTTGCAAACCTAACGTAATTTCAGTTTGCATATTGGCTAACTTAGTTTGAAATAACTGTGTTTGAGCTAAAGGTTTATTAAATTGCTTTCTATCTAAGCCATATTGTCTAGAAGCATGCCAACAATATTCAGCGGCACCTAATGCCCCCCAAGAAATACCATAGCGAGCCATATTCAAACAACTAAATGGTCCAGTTAGTCCTCTCACATCAGGGAACATATTTTCTTCAGGAACAAAAACATTATCCATAACTATCTCACCAGTAATTGATGAGCGTAATGATAACTTCCCTTCAATTTTAGGGGCTGTTAAACCTTTCATGCCTTTTTCAAGAACAAAACCACATATTTTGTTATCGTCAGCTTCATTTTTAGCCCAAACAACAAACACATCTGCGATAGGTGAGTTAGTGATCCACATTTTGGAACCCGTTAACTGATAACCACCAGGGACTTTTTTAGCGCGTGTATTCATACTCGCCGGATCAGACCCTGAATCAGGTTCAGTTAAACCAAAACAACCGATATATTCACCGGTTGCAAGTTTAGGTAAATATTTTTCTTTTTGCTCTGCTGTACCAAATTTATAGATAGGATGCATAACCAAAGATGATTGCACACTCATAGCACTACGATAGCCGCTGTCGACACGTTCTACTTCACGAGCAACTAAGCCATAGCTTACATAGTTCACGCCAGAGCAGTTGTAGCCATCGATGGTTGCACCGAGTAGACCTACTTCACCAAACTTACGCATAATGTTTGGATCAAAATTTTCTTCTCTGTTTGCCATCAAAATACCTGGCATTAGCTCTTCTTGACAGAATGAGTGAGCCATATCTTTTATCATTCGCTCATCTTCAGTTAACTGGTCATTTAACAAAAATATGTCATCCCAATTACTTAATACTGGATTTGTCACGGTATTACCTCTTAAATTCTAATGTCAGCATTTTAGTTTTGATGAACAACACCAAAAAGCCAGGGTTTGTCGTTTTAAATACGCACTAGTATATAACACTCTTGGCGCAATAATAGTTCAGGTGAAAAGTCACAATTTGGTTGAAATTGTCAAAAAAATGTTTGAGAATGAATCTGCTTAGTTAAACACCCTTCTACATCTATTTGTTGTTAACCTGATAAAACTTGCTCTATTGTTAAGAATTGTTAGAGCAATGCCCTTGATAAAAATCAAATATCCGGATGGTTATGATGGAAACAACAAATAAAACAGCAAAAGAAATCTACTTTGAGATAAAAAGTAATCCTGCAAGAAAACGCTTTGGCTTTGGTGAAAAAGCGATTTTGGTAAATGTAGACCCTCAAAAAGCATACACTGAGGTTGGTACTTATAAAACCGCTTATGAAACAGATCCACGTCAAATGGAGTATGTTAATACCTTAGCGAAAAAATTTAGAGCCTTAGGTTGGCCGGTTGTTTGGACTCATGTAGCTTATATGGACTCAGCTGAAGATGCTGGTATATGGGGAACAAGAACTGATACCCCTGATTCACTTCAAAATATAAAATTTAACTCACACCGCAGTGAGTTTGATGACCGACTAGAAATAGATGAAGTCAAAGATGTGATTTATTTAAAAAAAATGCCTTCTGCCTTTTTTGAAACACAACTTCAATCATTAATGGTGTGGCATAAAGTAGATACCGTAATTATAACAGGTGGTTCTACATCAGGTTGTATCAGAACAACGGCTGTTGACTCACTTTCTCGCGGTTATCGTACTATCGTTCCTGAAGAATGTGTTGCCGACAAACATGAAAGCTATCACTATGCGAATTTAACGGATCTCTCGTTAAAGTATGCTGATGTTGTTGAAGTGCAAGAAGTGTTTGATTGGTTAGAACAAGCGAAATAAAACCTCACAGCAACGACAAAACCAAAATAAGAATAGAAGATGACATTTATCATCTTCTATTCTATTAAAAAACATTAACCTTTTAACATTCGTAGATAAATTGAGTTAAATTGACAACGAGAAGTGTTATGAAAAGTAATCCAGAGTTTTACGATTATTGGCCTTATCAAAATCGTCCTAAAATCCGTTGGCCAGAAGGTAAGAAAATGGCTTTTTGGGTCGCCCCAAATATCGAGTTTTATGAATTAAATCCCCCTACTAATCCTAATCGAAAAGCATGGCCTCAGCCGTCACCTGCAACACCTGGGTATAGTATTCGTGATTATGGAAACCGTGTTGGCCATATGCGTCAAATGGAACTCCTCGATAAATATGGTATTCGTGGTTCGATATCTTTGTCTACCGCCCTATGTGATCACCATCCTGAAATAATCCAAATGTGTAAAGAACGTAACTGGGAGTTTTTCAGTCACGGTATTTATAACACGCGTTATACCTACGGGATGTCTGAGCAACAAGAACGTGAAATGATTAAAGATTCAATGGAAACTATTTTTAAACATACCGGACAAAAATGTGCTGGCTATTTAGCTCCGGCACTTTCTCACTCTGAACGCACATTAGATTTATTTGCTGAGGTAGGAACAGAATTATTCGGCAATGAAGGTGGTATCTATACTTGTGATTTGTTTCATGACGACCAACCAACCCCTATTCATTTACGTAGTGGTAAAAAGTTTGTGTCTGTCCCCTATTCACTTGAAATGAATGACACTATCGCCTTTGCCGTAAATAAAATGGAACCTCGTCGCTACGGTAAAATGTTACAAGAAAATTTTGATCGTCTTTATCAGGAAGCAGATGAATCAGGTACGATAATGTGTATTCCTACTCACAACTACCAAGTATCTTGTCCACACAGAATGAAAGCGTATGAACAAGCCCTTGATTACATCACCAGTCACGATGATGTTTGGGTAACCACAGGGAAAGAAATCGCTGAGTATTATATTGAACATTATTACGACAGCACACTTGCAGATATTGCGCAAAAACATAAAAAGTTTGGAGGTGCATAATGGCGTTAGATAAAGAATATTTACAGTACCCTCAACGTTCATATGGCATGGATCATAATCGCTATGAATGGCAAATGCTTGCTAATCAAAAGCCGATTACTTGGCCAAATAATAACAAGCTAGCCTTATGGATAAACGTACCCTTACAGTTTTTCCCGTTAGATCAAAAAGGTATTCCCTTTAAAGTTCCAGGTGGCATGACAATGCCTTATCCTGATTTGCGTCACTACAGTTTACGTGATTACGGTAACCGTGTAGGTATCTATCGCTTACTTAAAGCGTTTGATAAATATAATGTTACACCAACTTTTGCCATGAACAGTGAACTTGCAAAGCGAACCCCTTACCTACTTGATGTAATAAAAGAACGTAACAATGAAATCATGTGTCATGGTCTGCATATGGATGCATTACATTATGGTGGACAAGACATTCAAGAAGAAACTGCCCTAGTCAAAGATTCACTTGATCTGTTACGTAACTTATCTCAGCAAGAAATCACTGGCTGGTTAAGCCCTGCTCGTAATGAAAGCGAAAATACGCCTGACTTATTGGCCGCACATGGTATTAATTATTTTTGTGATTGGGTTAATGATGATATGCCTTATCAATTTAATACTCTAAATGGTCCTCTGTGGGCGATGCCATTATCAAATGAGTTAGAAGATAAATTCATTATTATGGATAACTTACATAGTGAAGATTCATACGTAGAACAAATATGTGATGCCTGTGACTTCTTATCTGAAGAAGCAACAACACAAGGTGGCAGAATACTCGCTTTAAATATTCACCCTTGGATGTTAGGGCAGCCTCATCGTATTGCTAAGCTTGAAAAAATGCTTGAGTATGTTACCTCTCAAAGTATATGGTCAGCATCAGCAAGTGACATACTAGAGCGTTTCACTACACAACAACACCCTAAGTAACTTCACCGTCTGCTTACTAATGGCTGTTAAATTTAACAGCCATTTTTTTTATAAAATTCCCAGCCATAATTTTCAATAACTATTGCCAATAACAAGCGCTATAAACCTAGTGTTTTCGGTTATTAAAACCTTTAGCGTCATCATCTTAAACAATCATATGATAAAAATAGCGCTGCTAACTTTTTGAACAGAGTAATGACTTATCGCGACAATTATAGGTTTACTATTATTGCTCAGTTTTTTATAGTGCTTGCCTCACCAGAAGATTTTAATTAAGAAGTATTATTTAATGGATCAAATTGCAGTTATCATTACATTATTATGTGGTTCAATTGGCCTCATGTTATTCGTAATAGGGTCAATTTTTACCGCGGTTGTTGCCCTAGGAAATCAGCAAAAAATTTATGGTTGGTTTATTTTTCTCTTCATGCCGTTATCATTAATTTACTGCGCAACACACTGGGATAAAGCGTCATATTCAGGAAAAATGGTATTTTCCGGCTTTGTGCTACTGTTAATCACCGCTGGAATCTTAAAAGCTGTCGGTATTATTTAACATCACTTATTGAAAATAATAAAAAGGGCTACTCGTAAAAGTAACCCTTCTTAATTGAAAAACCGTATATTTACAGTTAATCACATCTATATATCTACAATATTAACGATTTACTTTAAAGCGCTCACCTTTAACATCATCTTTATATGTTGACCAACTTGTTTCATTTGGTCTTTCATCGGTTACCGGTGGTGCTTTATCATATTCTGGAGCATTTTCTGAGATAAAAGCTTTCATAATAGGACTGATTTCATCAAATGTCGCTAGCTTTTCACCTGCAGCATGTATATAAAGTTGACCTTCACGACCTGTCATCATCATCCACGGTAGCCAATCAGAAATACGAATCCAATCAACATGGGTATTAGCAAAATCGCCTGAAACTAAGCTTTCTGTATCGCCCACAAAATCAAACATTTCAGTAGCATGATAAACACCACCTACTTGTTTTTGATAATCGCCAGCTAACACATTGTGATAAAATAGAGGCACATCAAACTTCATCCACCAAATTTTATCTCTAACTTCGCCACCAAATTTCTTTTTCCAAGGAAGTACATTGCCGTCTTTGTCATTTGGAAAACTAGGTCCTTGGTTAACAGGATCATTAGTCACGTGAATAACTTCAACTTCTTCACCCGTTAATGGGTTTAACCATTTTTTTAAAGGCTCGCCTGTTTTTGGATCGGTATAGAGTAAAATTTCACGGGTAACTAATTTATATGTTTTACCTTTTTTACCGCCATCAACCGTACCACATTGACGCGCACTCATACCTTCAACATTAAAAAGTGTTTTATCTTTTTCACCCATACGACGTGAATACGCTGTACCATGCCAAGCATAATAACTAACTTTATTATCCTCTACATCACAGAGAATTTTTCGCATTGCTGCGGTATTACCCTCAGGGGTATTTAAATCAATTGATGTGCCAGCAAATGCTGCACTTGCAACGCCGCTAAGCAACAATGCACTGAGTAATTTAGTTACTTTCATTTTGTAATCCTTATGAGTATTCTTCTTATAGTGTTATTCATTATGCGTTTGTACTGCTTTGAGATATGTCAATTACCACCTATTATTTTCCAAATACCACTCGCGGTCATAATTTTTCGTTCAGCTGTAACAATCAAACCCTCTGCAAATATCACATCTCGCGTTTTACGCACTATTGAACCGGTACCATATAAAGTGTTACCAAATTTTGCAGCGGCAAGAAAATTACTATTCAAATTGATGGTTGCAAATTTAATCTCATGGCCAATCTCATCTCCAATGGCCCGGTAAATAATATAGTCCATAAAAGACAAGATTACGCCGCCATTAACAACCCCTTCAGGATTCAAATGACGATTATCAATAGTTAATGCTCGTGTGACCGGCTTGAGCGCATTATTTTCATAAAAAGGCCCAATATGCTGACAGAAACCATCACTTTGTCCACATTCAACGTAACCTTGGTTGAGTAAAGAAACAGGCATTATTTGAACTCCGCAGGGCGTTTTTCGAGAAAAGCATTAGCACCTTCAATAAAATCATCATTTTCAAAGGCTTTATTAAACAGAGCTCTAATATCAGATTCACAAGTATCACTCGCCCCTTTAATAAAAGCCATAGTCGACTTTATACCAGCAATTGAATAGGCACTGACAGACAATACTTGCTGAACTAACTGCTGTGTTGTCGTTTCAAGTACTAACTCATCACTTACTAAAGTATTGACTAACCCCCATTGATGCGCTTGTTGAGCGTTGATGGGTTGACCTAAATACAGCATTTCTTTTGCATGGACTAAACCAACAAGATCAATTAATCGTTTCGTGTCTTCCACGCTATACAACAAACCTAACTTTGAGGGTGTTATAGCAAATTTAGCAGAATCGACACTGATTCTAAAATCACAACACAAAGCAATTCCCATGCCCCCGCCAACACAAACACCATTAATAGCTGCAATAGTGGCAAAAGGTAAATTCTGTAGTTTATATTGGGCTTGCTGTACTATTTCATTGTTGGCAATCAATCGTTGATTATCTTGAATGATCTCAGTTAACTCTTCAATATCAGCACCAGCACTGAATGCCTTATCACCTACCGCTGTAATAATTAAGACCTTACATTCATCATTTTGTGCTAATTGATCACAATAGTCAGCTAATTGTTGCCACATACTTTGAGTTAAAGCATTTCGTTTTTCAGCTCTATTTATTGTAATACGAGCGATATTTTCGTTAATTTGCAGTGTTACCGTTGACATATATCAAAAAATTCCTCAGCGGGGATCAGCGTTTGTTGTAATCCTATGAGTCATCAATCACCATAGAAATATATAAAGATTGTTATAGATAGCATTCAATTAAAGCTAACTACAAGTATTTATCTGATTAAATTTGCTTTATGGCAAATTGACTCCTAGAACGTAGATTGGAAATAAACATATGTCGGAATTAAACGCGTCGCAAACGTTGGCGCAAAAAATAATCGCGAAAGCAAGTGGTAAATCTCATGTTACTCCCGGAGAAATAGTCACTTGTAAACTAGATCTCGTACTTATGCACGACTCTAGCGGCCCCCGTCGAGTAAAATCACGTTTAGAAGAACTAGGAGCTAAAGTCTTTGACCCAAGTAAAGTCGTTTTAGTCAGTGATCATTTTGTGCCCGCAACAGATCCTGAAAGTGCTGAAATACTTGCACTAACAAGACGTTGGGCAAATGAAAACCTCATTACTAATTTCTATGACATGCAAGGTATTTGTCATGTGATGTTACCGCAACAAGGTCATTTAAAACCAGGAATGTTTATTGTTGGGGGTGATTCTCATTCTCCAACAGGTGGCGCCTTTGGTACCTTTATGGTTGGTATAGGTGCAACTGAAATGACCGGTGTACTTGCGACTGGTGAAATATGGATAAAAGTTCCTGAAACTATTCGTATTAATATCACAGGTAAATTGCAACTTGGCTGTAGTGCTAAAGATATTATGCTCCACCTTTGCGCTAAATTAGGTATGAACAATAACTATAAAGTGATGGAGTTTGCCGGTGAAACCGTCACTAACATGTCTATGTACGAACGTATGGTACTTTGTAACATGTCAGCAGAACTTGGTGGCAAAACGGGTATTGTAGAAGCAGATCAACAAACAGTTGATTGGATAATAAATACAGGTGCAACAGTCGCCGACGATGCCCTAGAATGGCGTAGTGATCCTGATGCAACATACAATAAAGTCGTCAATATTGATGCCAGCACACTTATTCCACAAGTTGCTGCACCTCATAGCCCTGAAAACACTCATCCGGTGACTGAATTTGATGATGTGACTATACATCAAGCCTATATTGGCGCTTGTACGGGAGCTAAGTTATCTGATTTAAAAATGGCTGCCTCAGTGCTAGAAGGCCAGAAAGTCGCTAAAGGAACACGTTTGTTAATAGCGCCCGCTTCGATCAAAACAACCGAACTTGCAGCAAAAGACGGCACATTGGCAATATTAACCGAAGCTGGAGCTATCATTTTACCTACGGGTTGTGGTGCATGTGCAGGTATGGGAGCCGGAGCTATCGCAAATGGTGAAAATTGTATCTCATCAACTTCGAGAAATTTTAAAGGCCGTATGGGCTCTCCTGACTCTAATGTGTACTTAGGTTCACCTTATACGGTAGCTGCATGTGCAATTACAGGTAAAATCTCCGATCCTCGCCCATTCTTAGAAGGTAAAGATAATGACAACAAATAAACCAAGTCATGCATGGGTTTTTGGTAATAAAATAGATACCGACCTACTCGCGCCTGGCGCATACATGAAATCAACTCTACAAGAACTTGCAGCACACTGCTTGGAAGCTGTTAATGTTAATTTTGCTCAACAAGTCAAAGCAGGCGATTTTGTTGTAGCCGGTGATGCTTTTGGGATTGGTTCTTCAAGAGAACAAGCCGCGCAAGCTCTGGTTGAATTGGGAGTATCCGGTGTCATTGCTAAATCATTTGCCCGTATATTTTACCGTAACGCATTAAATCTAGGTTTACCGGTATTATGCTGTGATCAAGTTGACAGTATCAGTGAAGGAGACCAATTAATTGTTGATCCTATCGCAGGTATTATTACCAACTTAACCACACATGAAACATACCAGTGTGATCCAATACCACCTGAACTTATGGACATTGTTAATGCCGGCGGCTTAATGCCTTTTTTGAAAGCAAAATTTCTTAAACAATAATAGCCACCCAACGATATATTTTTACACTCGAATTTTATAAGAGACACATACATGCACGCAAAAAAACTAAGACAAGCGATAAACGCACCCAAAATTCTGATCGCACCTGGTGGTTACGATGCCCTTTCCGGCGCCTTGATAGAAAAAGCAGGTTTTGAAAGCATGTACTTATCAGGTGCTAGCATTGCTTATACACGCTTTGGCCGTCCTGATATTGGCTTAGTATCGATGAGCGAAGTTGCTGATACAATTTCAGTCATAAGAGAACGAACAGAATTACCTATGATTGTTGATGGTGATACTGGTTTTGGCAATGCAATTAATGTTCAACGCACAGTTAAATTATTCGAACGTGTAGGCGCTTCAGCAATACAACTTGAAGACCAACAAATGCCTAAACGTTGTGGACACCTTAAAGGCAAAAGTTTAGTCAGTTCCGTTGAAATGGTAGGTAAAATCAAAGCTGCTGTTGATGCTAGAAATAACGACGATACCGTAATTATTGCTCGCACAGATGCCATTGCCGTAGAAGGCTTCGAACAAGCCTTAGAAAGAGCTAATGCTTATTATGAAGCTGGTGCCGATTTATTATTTATTGAAGCGCCTGAAAATATTGAGCAAATGAAAAAAATCAACCAAACATTTAATGGTAAAGTGCCTTTACTTGCTAATATGGTTGAAGGTGGTTCAACACCAATAAAATCAGCTCAAGATCTAGAGGCGATGGGCTATAGTTTAGTCATTTTCCCTGGTGCTATGGTTCGTGCTTATACGTTCATGGCTCAAGAATTTTTAAGTACTATCAAAGAACATGGTAATACAGACAACTATCGCAACAGAATGCTTGATTTAACAGGATTAAATGAGCTGTTGGGTACCAATGAAATTTTAGCAAACGGTCAAAAGTACGAGGGTTAATAATGACGGAACGTCAATTAGGCCCAGTTATTGGGGCCACCTTACTTCACACTAATATTGATGAAGTAATTACTAGTTATCAGAACACATTAGGTTTTACTCTCGTCTCTCAAGGAACAATATCCGCCCAATTAGCGGCTTGTTGGCAAGCACCGTATTTAATAGGTAATAAAATCGCGGTCTTAGCCTCTGCTAATGGTGACAATTGGTTACGTGTTATTGAAAATGAAAATGCAAAACCTGCTAATCCTTTAAAATCTTATGGTTGGATGGCACTTGAAAGTAATGTACTAGATGTTGATGCTATTCGTAAAAAATTTATTGATGACGCATTTACCATCATTGGCGAGCCCGCGTATTTACAAGTGAGTGATGCCATTAAAGCAATGCAAGTTATCGGTCCCGCGGGAGAAGTGAACTATTTAACTCAGGTTGACCGTGAAGTTCCTCCCTTTGAACTGCCAATGACGACTCATGAAACGGGCAGCTTATTTATCCCGGTTTTATCTACCCCAGATCGAGACGCAAGTCTAAATTTTTATCAACAACTTAATGATGCTGATAAGGGGTTAAAATTTGAGACTAAAATTACGGTATTAAACAACGCTTGGGGTTATGACATTGAACATCAATATCCCGTTGCGACCCTGCAACTTGATGGTAAATGTTTATTTGAAATAGACCAAGTTGATACCGCATCAGCTCTTGTTGATAACATAGGTTCATTACCATCAGGTATCGCCATGATTACTTGTCGGGTTAAAAACATTGCCCAAGTAGCTAAGGCATTTAATACAGAAATACATTATCTTAATGACAACTATTATCCAAATACGTCTGTCATTATGCTTAAAGGTCCTGCTGGTGAATATATTGAGCTAGTAGGATAAGTACCTTTCTAGCTCTGTGGTTGCCTTATTTAAAACGGCTCAGGCAACCATTCTTTTTTACCAACACTCACCATATTCTCAGGTAAAACTGGCGCATAAATCGGATCAAACGTAAACGGATAGTTCTCTTTAGACCAATGGTTAATATGCTCCCCTCCCACAAATCTAATTAACAATACACAACCGGTTCTCGAACCATAAGGCCCATGAGGAATTTCAGGTGGGCGCCAAAAATAAGCCCCTGTTCGCATAACACCAAGATTACCAGCAAGAGTACCTGTTACACAAAAAGACTCCTCTACTGTCGGGTGATCTTCTCTAGGCCCTTGCCATTTAGGTGGATACGTTTGCGGAGAGACCATATATAAAAATGTTTTGGCTTTCGTTACCGGATCGATACGTAAAATTTTACGACCAAAATCTAAATGCACTAATTTTTTATCATGAACGCCTTTATCCCAATGGGTATCAAAGGTATTAATTCCTTCAATAGCTTCTTTTTCTGTTGTTGGTATAGGCTCACCATACTGATATTTAATTGGTATAGGTGATTGGTCGATAAAACGAATAACAACAGTATTTTTATTTGCTTGTATTTTTTTACGCAAATAATTGGCAGGAAAGTAACCATAAAAACCTTCACCATACTTTATACCATTTATTTCAATTTCGCCTTTTAATACAAAGAACTCTTCTTCAGATGCTAACCAGTAGGCTTCGTTTTCACACCAGCCTTTATTATATTTAAAAATACCGGTAGTAGCTTGTGTCTCATGATCAACACTCAACTCTTTAAATAAAACATCTTGTTGATATTGCCATGATTGCCATTCTAAAACTTGCGACTGTATAAACTCTACATGCTCTCTTGCCACGTTAACACCCTACTCAGTTAGTTATTTAGCCCTATTGTATCAACAATACTCAGCGACTCATTGATCAACATCAAACCTTGTTTGTTGGTTATAAATTTACTTTTTTAACAAAAAAAAGGGGCTCGAAAGAGCCCCAAATAGATGGAATAAAACTTAACTGCTATAAAGGTTTAACTGCACCGAAAAATGCGACTGTTAAAATACCAATCCAATACACATAAGCGATTCTTCGACCAAAGCGGATTGATTTTTCAAGGCGCTCTTCAACTTCTTGGTTCTCACCTTCAACATCTAGCTGGCGAAATAAGGTTGTCCATTCACGCATTATGAAGCGTAGTAATAACCCTAAAACAAGTAGGAAAGAAAATATTAACAATTTAATTGAAAACCATTTTTGACCTTCCGCAGCATTAAACGGGCCGTAGCCAAGTAACGAGGCTATAGCGCAACCTGCAATTAACGGAATGATAATATAACGAAATGATTCATCTATTTTGGTAAGCTTAATACCTAAATCCGTTTCACGATGGAAGAAAGCAGCCCAACACAAAGCTAACCATCCCAAATAGAATATCCACATACCAGCAAGGAAAGAACCACCATAAGGTTGAACTCCCCAAAGGTATCCCATGTGCATACCTAATGGTAATAAAATAATAATCCCAGTTCTTGCTAAAATATCAATTCTATAAGCTGTTTCCATATGGCGTCGACGTTCAGCCATGGCTAATTTACGATTTACTACATGGAATGATGTTTGAAATACACCCCATTCTCCACCCAACCAATAAACCATGGCAACTATATGTATCCAACGGATGATTGGTAGTTCGTACATTTCAAAAAAAGACATATTAAAAACCTTTATTTCTCATTTTAATTATTTATATGCACAAGATTAAAAGAGCTAACTCATTAAAACATTGTTAAATGTCAATTGCTCAAACAACCTCGAATTAATATTAAAATTTCATTCGGTTGAAATTTTTTCAGGCATGTTAATCGTAGATAAATAATAGCTTTTTCAGAATGACTAATATCAAATTAGTGAGGGATAGTTTAGGGAATTACACTTGTTTAAGGGCTTAGCGGCATAAAAAAGGCTCGAATCTTCGAGCCTTAGGTATTATTTTTGTTTTATTTTAATTTGGATAGTATCTCATCCGTATGCTGTCCAAGCGTAGGAGGCGCATTTTCATATTCAATAGGGGTTTGTGAAAACTTGACCGGATTGGCAACCTGCGGAATATCGCCTACATCAGGATGCGTTAAATTAAACGACATTTGTCGGTATTTAACTTGTTCATTATCAAAAACCCGATCTAAAGTATTAATAGGACCACATGGCACATGTAAGGCTGAAAGAGTATCTAGCCAATAAGCCACGTCTTGTTTAACAAAACATTCCTCAAGCATTGGCATAAGCTCATCGCGATACTTTACTCGCGCAGCATTAGTGGCAAATCGACTGTCAAAAGCAAGCTCTTTACAACCTAAAGCTTGGCAGCACTTTTGAAACTGACCATCGTTACCAACAGCTAAAAGAAGATAACCATCTTTTACTTTAACTGATTGATAAGGAACAATATTTGGATGAGCCGTCCCTAGCCTTTTCGGAACATCACCTGAAACTAAATAATTGCTAGCTTGATTGGCCAGCCAGGCAACTTGTGTATCAAGTAATGATAAATCGATATGTTGGCCGATACCCGTTTGGGTTCTATGGTGTAATGCAGCAAGTATTGCGGAGACCGCATACATACCTGTCATTAAATCAACCACAGCAACACCTACCTTTTGAGGCCCGCCGCCGGGTAAATCATCTCTTTCGCCGGTAATACTCATCAAGCCACCCATGGCTTGAATCATAGCGTCGTAACCCGCTCTATTCGCATAAGGACCCGTTTGACCAAAGCCTGTTATTGAACAATAAATAATATCAGGTTTAATTTGGACAATACTGTCATAATCGAGACCGTATTTTTTAAGACCATCAACCTTAAAGTTTTCCACAAATATATCAGCTTCTTTCACTAACTGCTTAATGTGGGCTTGACCTTCTTCGCTTGTAATATCTAGGGTTATTGACTTTTTACCGCGGTTAGCTGAAATAAAATAGGCAGATTGTGCTGAATCATTACCCTGTGAATCTTTCACATAAGGAGGTCCCCAGTGACGAGTATCATCACCTTGTTCAGGACGTTCTATTTTCCAAACTTCTGCACCATAGTCAGCTAAAACTTGAGTAGACCATGGTCCAGCTAGGATACGACTGAGATCTAGTACTTTTAAACCATTAAGAGGACCAGCCATTTATTTAGTCTCCTCAATTAAAGCAATTATTGTTTGTGGCATTTTATAGCTAAACTCCGTTAACGCTTGCCATTTTTCTGCCAATGCTAACAATTGAAAATCACTACCAATTCCGCCAATTAACTGCATTCCTGCTGGTAATGGATGTTCGGTTATCATTGGCATTGAAACTGCGGCTACACCCGCTTGGTTAACTAAACTAGTTAAATCCGCTTGATTGGCAGGTGCTCCTTCATCAAAAGAAAATGCTCTTTGAGGTGTCGTTGGCATAAGAATAAAATGCCCTTGCGTAAGTAACTCTCTCACTTTCACTATTGCTTGATCAAGCACTCGCTCGGCTTTAATCACATCCATCGGTGATTTAGTATCAATATAAGATAAAAGTTTTTTCAGATAAGGAGAAAATAAGGCTAAGTGCTCTTGCCAATCTTTTTCATGCTCAACTCTCATTTCAGCTTCACAAATAATCAAGCCGGCTCGACGAGCAGCACCAAAATCATAATCTGTGATTGAAAAAGGTTTTAGTTGGCACCCCAAAGATTTAAAAACGTCAATATTGCGATTAAAGTCAGCAATAATATCGGCTTCAACACCCAATAACTCTAAGTCTTCGGGAATAAGGACTATTGGTGCATTAGGTAGTGTCTTTGAAAAAGCAATTGGTTGTGAATTTGGATCTTGAATGTCATACCCCGCCATCACATTTAAGGCGGTGGTGAGATCTATCGCAGAACGAGCTATCGGCCCGATACTATCCATAATACGACTACACGCAACAGTACCACGATTGCTTAATGCGCCCCGGCTAGGTTTAAAACCAAAGACACCACAATATGAGGCTGGTATACGAACAGACCCCATAGTATCAGTACCTAAAGCAAGTGACGTCATACATGAAGCAACTGCGGCTCCTGAACCACCGGAAGAGCCGCCTGGACTTAAAGACAACTCATGAGGGTTGTAGCAATTACCAAAATGAAGATTTTGATTACTGGCACCTAACGCCCCTTCATGCATATTCAATTTGCCTGAAAACACCGCACCAGCTTGACGCAATTTGTCAACAACAAAGGCATCTTGTTTAGCCGCAACGTGTCTTCGTATTTCAAGGCCCGCTGTAGAGTTAAAACCTAATACATCAATATTATCTTTAATAGCAACGGCGACACCCGCAAACGCTTTTTTACTTAAACTATAGCTACTTAATGAATTACTTTGAATTGATTCATCATCACTATTCTCGTTTACAGCAATAAAAGCATTTACTTTAGGGTTAACCACCTTAATTAATGCTTGCTGTTGCTTATATAATTGATCAGCTGATAATTGCTTTGCTTTAATAAGTGATATTTGTTCACTTAAATCGAGCTGTAAAAGGTTTATATCTATCATGTAAAATCCAACTTGATGAGTTAAGCAAAACGCTTATCAATTAATCTAATAGGTTTTTGTCTTACATCTACTTGTGTCAATGGTGTTAATTCACCTTCAGAAACAAGTTCAACTTGAACTTCTATTCCTATTTTTCGTTTTAACAATTTGGCATATTCAGCTTGCAACTGTGGACGCAGGCTTTCTTCAGTCTTAACTTCAATCATGATGATCATTTCGTCTCGACCATTATCATCGCGAACCGCTTTACAAATGAATTCACCCAAAAATTCTGGACTTTCATCAAGCATAGGGCCAACACCTTGCGGATAAATATTAATCCCGCGTAATTTAACCATGTTATCAGATCTGCCCATAAACCCTTTGATACGTTTAAAAGGTAATGACATTTTATTTTCAGTTGGGATCACTTCAGTTAAATCATAAGTATTAAAGCGGATGATTGGATAAACATCATCTTTATACAAACAAGTAACTACCATATTTCCTTTTTCACCATCAGGTAATGGTTCATTAGTTTCGGCATCTAATACTTCTAAAAAGTGTGCATCTTCCCAAACATGCATTCCTTCATGATCAGGACCTTCTGCAGCAATAGTACCTGTATCACCAACACCATACCAATCAAAAAGTTCTGGACCGCCCCATGCTTTAGCAATGTTTTCACGACTTTCCATGCCTAAGTGACCGATGATCATATCAATTTTAATATCTTCACCTGGAATAAGCCCTTCTTCTCGAGCAACATCTGAGAGACGTTTAATATAATCAACAAAGCCAACTAAAACATTAGTGCCAAAGGTTTTCATTAAATTAACTTGTTGAACAGAACGGGTCTCAAGACCAGTACCTGCAGATAAAAATAAAGCATTAGTATAATGAGTAACCGCCTCACGAATATAATGACCACCATTAATCATGCCATGACCATAACAAGACTGTACGGTTGCTGCAGGCTTCAATCCCATAAAACGATAGCTACGTGCCACTAACAGTGACTGAATTTCACGACTTTTAGGTCCGAAGATTAAAGGTTGAGGGGTACCTGTTGTGCCACTTGTAGTATGAAAAACAATAGGAGGTCGATTTTCTGCAGGAATATCATCAAGACCATGAAAATCGCCAATCGGCGGAAATTGTTCAACACTGTCCATAATGTCTGATTTAGAAATCAATGGAAGCTTAGTAATATCATCAAGACTCTTAATATCTTCTGGTTTTACTCCCGCATTCCCCCAAATTCTTTGATAAAAAGGAATTTTCCATGCCCGCTGAACGACATTTAGAAAACGTTCGTTCTGTAATTCTTCTAATTCTTTGCGAGACATAGCAGTAAAGCGTGATGTAAATTCATCGCCTAACGGATAATCTTGTAACATTTGCTTGTAATCAAATGACTCAAAATACGTAGGGTAACCTGTCATGATATCTACCTAATGATTATTAATTGTTAATGAAATAAGTTGGTTAATATTTTGCATTTGCTCTAATTCGTCTATGCTAAATATCAATTTATTGATTTGTTGTGTCGTTAAAGGGTGTTTAGCACTCAAACAGGCCGCATTAAATTTTATTATTTGCGCTTCTCTTGATAAAGGCCGCAATGGATTTCCTAAAATAGCTTTTAAATCGATTGTAAATGTTTCGCCTGAATATAATTGAACATTAACGGTCACAGGCGCTAATGCATTTGCATCTTCACAATCATTAACTTCAGTAAATACTTTTCTTCCTAACGCAAGTCTTTCTTGATTGGTTAGCAGGTCCGCTTCAAAGTCTTCAACAGTTACATTACCTGTGATTAACGCCGTTGCTGCAATATAACCATTACAAAGTTTTGCATAACTCACATCCATATCATCTTTTATTGGACGGCCCACTAAACGATTGATAAGTGGCGTTGCACTAATAGTAATTTTTTCAATATCTTGATTGGAAAATTGATGCTCCGCTTTAAGCGTTAATAAACCATCAATGGCACCATGGCCTGCTCTTCCAGTAGGAAACGGCTTATGACTTACTTGTTCAATTTGAAACTGTTTGCCTATATTTTGGTGGAAATATGTTAAATCGTAGCTGTCTTCAAATAGACGATAGTAACCAAAAGGTCCTTCTAAAATATCTTTAGGTCCCTGCAAACCAGCCATTGCCATATCTACAGCATTAATGGCATTTGAAGAATTAAGACCTATTTGTAATGGCAACATAGAAGAACCTTCTACATGTGCTTGCATAGTGCCACTTAACTGACTGTAAGCAATCCCCATAGCATTAGTTAAAGTGTCACCTCGTAATGACATCATAGCTGCAATACCAGCAGTAGCCCCTAAACATCCACATACAGATGGTCGGAAGAATTTCAAACCACTCGTGGCTGAAGCGCCAATAAGCGTTGCCACATCAACCGCAAGCGTAATACCGAGAATAAGTTGCTTGCCAGATAAGTTTTCTCGTTGGGCAAAAGCGGTTAGCGCCGATAAGATAACCGCCATAGGATGAACGACGGCAGGCTCATGAACACAATCCCATTCTTGATTATGAATTTGAAAACCATTAATCACAGCGGCTGCATTTGAAGGCAACCACTCTCCCGTATTCCAAACCTGTGCGTGTTTAGCTGTGCCCCAATACGATAATGCAGTTTTAACTTGATCCACCGATGGCACACGACTACCACTAATACCAACACCAATAGAGTCCAATACGAACACTTTAACTGCGTCTATTGTTGTTTGAGGTAATTGCTCAAATTGTGTATTTTCAATATGATGAATTAATGTTTTTATTGCGTTCACGTTATTCTCTACTTTAAAGATCTTACGGTTATTTAAGTTGCTTTTTACCAATAATTAACGAATTTAACGACATTAAGGAATCGGATTCAGCCCAAGACATAGACACTAAGTCTTCGATAGTTTCAGTATTAATTTCGGCTGCAGACATTAACATCCTTGCTTTATCTTTAATTTGTGAAAGCGATAATGGACGTTCTGGATCACCTAACGTATCCCTTATTTGTTCTGTTAATACTGTTCCTGATTTAAGTGTTATCACACACTTAGCCCCATAACGGGCTGGGTAAAGGTCTTCAATTTGTGCCGACTTACTAACACTAATGATGCCTCGAGTATTTGCTAACACATCAATTTTATCTTCATGATAATGATCAAGTTCTGGCTCTCCCCATGTTAATACCGCCGCTACTGCATGCTGAATACTAAATTTGGCTTGTAATTGGGTAACGGGTGCAGGGTTATCACAAAAGAGAATGGCATCTTGATAGGTTTGAATATCAACCGACTGAATATCATTCACACTTGTTTTTTCATCTGCATTGCTTAAAGCAGTTAACACCACATCAATTGAACTATGAGCATGACGACACGCTGGCCAAGGTTTAAAGCTGCAATCAAAAATACGCCACTGTGGACTCGTTTTTATAAAATTATCTGGATTTGCATCTTGTGAGAGCGCATTAAAAATACCCTGCGGCCCCTCTAATATATACTTAGGACCTGTTAAACCTTGCTTAGCTAATAGCGCTGACATTGCGCCTGATCTCGCGGCTTCAGAGTTATGCCATTGTTTAGTCATAACTTTTTCATTTCGCATTTGCCATAAACCACCAGTGCGACTACCGACATTACCTAATGCCGATAATGCTTGTTCAATTGACAAACCAAGTAAGTGAGAAACAGCTAATGACGCTCCCATTGAAGCGCAGGTTGATGTGTTATGAAAATATTGATAATGGCTGCGGCCAATTGACTCACCTAAACGAATAGTAATTTCATAGCCAAGTACAATTGCATTCAATAAATTACGCATAGGTAAATTATATTTTTGCGCAATAACTAATGCTGCAGGAATAACCACTGGACCAGGATGGAGGATAGAACTTCGATGAATATCATCCATTTCAAGTACATTACCAAGCGCCCCATTCATTAATAAAGCATCTTGCCAATAACATTTCTGTCCAAAAACGATATTACATGGCTGTAAAGCATCGTTTGCTTCATCATCAATGTAAGCTTGATAAACATCTCCTGCAACAGAGTGTCTACCTAGGCTGCAACAGGCTAACCAATCAAGTAAATGTATTGACGCGCGACGACGATCTTCATCGCTTATCGTTTTACTTTTTAGGTCAATTAACAATTTTTTTGTTAAAGATGGTTCCATATTTTCCCACATTAACTTACATTAACTTAAACTTGTCCGTACATATTAAACATAAACAAAGTAGATGTAACCCTATGACTGGATCAAAAGAAGCCTAATATGACGAATATCAAAACGTCACTACCAAAATATAAAAAAATCGCTGAACAGCTAATTTCTGAGATTTTAAATCACACATATAATGTGGGTGACACCCTTGCTACTGAAAAATCACTTTGTCTTAGCCATAAAGTCAGTCGACATACCGTAAGAGATGCTCTGCGTTATGTTGAACAAAAAGGATTAATAGAAAAAAAACAAGGTTCAGGATCGAAAGTTATTGCTAATACTATGCCTGATACGATTAACCAAGTTGTTAGTAGTGTAGATGATATTCTTCAACATGGTCATGATACTATCTTTAAAGTAACCCATACTGAAAATATCGAATTAAGTAATGACTTGGCTAAACTTTTAAATGCAAAAGAAAACGAAACCTGTATACGTATTTCTGGTATCCGAATAGAGCCTCACGATCAAAAACCTGTTTGTTTTACTAATATTTATCGACTACCACATAGTTATAATCATATTGAAGAAAATTTGAATGATAAATTATCATTAAAGTCTGTAATTAAATCATTAGAAACAAAGAATATAGGCAAAGTAGAACAAACCATTTCTGCATGTTTAATGCCCGCACAATTGGCAGATACACTCAATGCAAATGAAAATTCTGCCGCATTAAAAATAGTCCGCCGATATTTTGCGAAGAACAAAAAAGAATTAATTCTAATCGCTGAAAGTATTTATGCGAAAAATCGCTTTAGTTATTCCTCTGTTCTTTATCCTGAATAATGCAAGGATTGATAATTATCAAATACAGAATCGGTTCTCTATGGGATAAAAGATCGGGTAAGTAAATCAGAGAGAATTTAGAGGCATTTTTATGTTAGTCATGTTTCATTGCTACGACAAGAACAATCAACAAGCAAAACGTAATGATGCTTTGGTCCCACATTTGGCGTGGGTTGAAATCAACATGGAATCGATCAAAGTAGCGGGACCATTATTACAAGAGGAAACAAAAAACATAATTGGCTCATTATATATAATAGAAGCTGATAATATAGATAATGCGAAACAGATTTTTCAAGACGATCCCTATTTTAAAGCTGATATTTGGCAGCAAATAGTAACAACTGAATTTAAGGATTACGCAGGTACTTGGGTTGGTGGTAAAAATTGGCCAACCTCAAGTAGTAATTAAAATATAAGGCTTTTACATGACTATTCAGAATTCTGAATTAACAAATTCAAAAATAAATACCAGTAAGGTAAAACATTGGTCAATGGTGTTCATTGCCATGCTTTGTTTATTATTGTCAAATGGTATGACATTAACGGCTATTACAGCCTTCGATAGTGCAATTTTAGCTGAGTTCACGGATTGGTCTCGGGGTGATTTAAAAATGCGAGGTCTTATCACTCTCGTTGTCACAGGCCTATTAGCGCCTTTTGTTGGTATGATAATCGATAGATTTGGCGTTAAACTCCTTATTATGTTTGGCGCAGTTGTTTTATCTGCTGCAACTTATAGTTATGGTTATGTTGAAGAAATTAAACATATTTATTATATCCATATGGCTTTTGGTGTTGTCTTGCTCGCTTGTGGATTAAATGTTGCTGTTATCTTAGTGTCAAATTGGTTCGTTAAATTACGCGGTACTGCAATTGGTATTGCTGTAATGGGCACGTCATTAGGTGGCGCGTTACTAGCTCCAATGTTTGGTGGCTGGTTAGCTGATGGCATGGGCTGGAGAGAAGCATTTCAGTTATCAGCAATAATCCCGTCTGTACTTTTTGTACTGGCAGCATTAATGGTGAAAAATAAACCTGCGGATGTTGGTTTAACGCCTATGGGTGTTGATCAAACGTCAGAAGATAAAATAAGCGTTTCTGACCAAGGTGTAAGTTATAAAGAAGCTATCGCGACTAAATCATTTTGGTCAATTGCTTTAATTGCTATGTTTACTTTTTATTGTTTGCTTGGTTTACAATCAAATCTGGTACTACATTTACAAGATTTAGGTTTTGATATTCAATCTGCTGCAGCAGGCCTTACCATGTTATTTACTCCTGCACTAATTGGTAAATTTGCCTTTGGACTAATTGCTGACAAAATTAAAGGCAAAAAAGTCCTTTATTCTAATTTAACCTTAATGCTATTAGGTTTAATTGGTCTGTATTTTTCAGATAAAACAACAGTCTTAATAGCCATTGCATTAATTGGTTTTGCTTGGGGTGGTTTCTATACCCTATTCCAATTAAACGCTATAGAGTGTTTTGGCTTAAAAGCCTCAGGTAAACTATTAGGTACGATTACCATATTAGATGCGTTTGGTGGTGGTTTAGGCATATTTGTTACAGGTAAAATATTTGATATCTACGGCAGTTATCAAATAGCCTTTATGATATTTATTATCTTAGTGGCAATTTCTGTTGTATTAATTAGCCAGATTAAAAAACACGTTTAATAAAGAATCATCTATATACTTTCGTGATTTCGAAGGCTATTCAGATAACTGAATAGCCTTTTCTTTTTTACCTTCATGATTACTTTTACCATTCAGATATAGCTATTATTAACTTTGGATCATTAACACTGCATTATTATTGAAACGGCTGTTATCTCTAGTTGTTATACGATTCGAGTTACCAATCAATAAATGTATCTAATGCGGCTTGACCAGAATAGATAACAACTAAAGTTATATGATGATTCAGATAGGAATTACGGGGATATTCAAGCTAAAATTAAAAAGGATAATGAGTAAAAATATCTTCAATCTTTGTATTTAATAAATGTTTATCATTATTTATTTTGGCAAAAGTACGTAAGCCTGCAATTTGAATTTGTATATGAATAGCCAGTTCTTCAGCGTTTTTATCTTTGTCTATTTCACCTAATGTTTGAGCTTCCTTTAGTAAGGAGACAAACTTATTCGCTATTTCACCTAAACACGCTTTGGCGATATCGAGAAGCTCTTGGTTATCTTCAGTTAACTCAGCAACCGTTTTAGCTAACATACACATACCATTAGGCGCATCATCTTGGGTATCAATAACTTGCGCTTTTATAAAAACCTTTAAGGCATCAATAACAGAATCATGCGCTTGTCGGCACTGCTCAAGTTCAGTAATCGCCAGTTCAGTGTAGTTTTTTAAGGTTTCTTTAAATAAGCCCTCTTTACTACCAAAGGCTGCATAAATGCTACCCGGACGCATATCTATTTCATCTTGTAAATTGCGCATTGAAGTGGCGTGAAAGCCATTCTTCCAGTAAAGCTTAGTGGCTTTATCAACCACTTCGTTACGATCATATTTAGTTGCTTTTGCCATTACATTTATCCACAAAACACTTTTGAACACTCGTTCAATTATAAAGTTTTATCGTTTTATGTAAAGTTTTAATCAGGAAAATTAACTATCAAATGTACCTGAGGTATTTTTATCTCTTTCTTAATATTTAATTTACCGGTAAATCAAACAATTACATATTTACCATCACAATTTTGAACGATCGCTCAAAATAATTATTGAACGGTCGTTCAAATGCTTTTATAATAACTTCAATTAACAAGGGATATCAATTAATGACTCCCTTTTATTTAGGAATACTTCCTAAATATATATTAAATTCTTTAATAATTGGAGCAACAATAATGAGTGATTTTAAATTACACACAGTAGAATCAGCACCAGAAAAAAGTAAAGCGATACTAGAAGGTGCCGTTAAACAAATGGGAACTATTCCTGGTTTATACGCTGTTATGGCTGAATCACCTGAAATATTAAAGGCTTATCAAGAATTACATCAGTTATTTATGGCAACATCTTTTGATGCTGAAGAGCTCACTGTTGTATGGCAAACAATTAATGTAGAGCATGAATGTCATTATTGTGTACCTGCCCATACGGGTATTGCTCATTCAATGAAAATTGACCCTGCTATTACTGAAGCATTACGTAATCAAACAGCAATGCCTACAGCAAAATTACAAGCTCTGCATGATTTTACGTTAGCAATGGTACGTGAGCGCGGTAATGTATCAAAAGAACAGACTGAAGCTTTTTTTGCTGCAGGTTACGGGCAAAAACAAGTACTAGAAGTGATTCTTGGCTTATCACAAAAAGTGATTAGCAATTATGTTAACCACGTAGCGCATACGCCTGTTGACCCAATGTTTGAACAATTTGCTTGGACTAAATAATACATCTGAGTTTAAATAAGGGGATGCAAACCTCCCCTATTTCTCTATGAGGTTGAGTCTTCTATCCATGACAAATATATAAGCGATTAATTGATGAGTAATAAAATTAAATTAGATATCATTTCTGATGTTGTCTGCCCATGGTGCATTATTGGCTACAATCATTTAGCAGCGGCAATTGAAGAACTTGGCCTACAAGATAAAGTAGAAATACAATGGCAGCCCTTTGAGCTTAATCCTGATATGCCAATTGAAGGGGAAGAACTTCGAGCACATGTTGCGAGAAAATACGGTTCTTCAACAGCAGATAGCGATCGTGCTAGAGCAACAATCAAACAAGCTGGTGCAGACTATGGATTTAACTTTGACTATTTTGATGGTATGAAAATCGTCAATACTTTAGATGCACACATATTACTTGATTATGCCCACCATATTGGTAAGCAGACCGAGCTTAAAATGCGCCTTTTTTCAGCTTTTTTTACTGAGCACAAAGATGTCTCTAACCGTGACGTGCTAATTCAAGAAGCAGAAAAAGTAGGAATTAGCGCAAAACACTCTCAAGCGGCTCTCGCTAATGACGACACTAAAAAACGTGTAAAGGCAATTGAAGCGCAATGGCAACAAATGGGCGTAAGTGGCGTACCTACAGTGGTCTTCAACCGCGAAAGTGCCCTTACCGGCGCTCAACCTCAAGAAACCTTCAAGCAAGTATTATTAGAACTTGCCGAGTCGTTAACAGAATAATTCACTTTACGTTTTAGAGAAAAGGCTATTCATTTTAGTGAATAGCCCTTTGATTAAGCTTGCATTACCTTAGTGGCAGCATTAACCCCTGACACTAAAGCTGACTCCATTCCACTATAAGCATGATTAGTATGCTCACCAGCAAAATGCAAATTACCTGCCGATTCTCCCATTTTTCCAGCAAACTTTTGTACTTGCCCAGGCGCAAAACTAGAATAAGCCCCCCTTGAAAAAGGGTTGTTTCCCCAAGAATTTAAATACACGGGTTTAACTTTACCCACTAACGATGGTCTATGTTGAGTTAAATATTGATGAATATGCTTCATACCTTCTTTAGGTGACAATTTATCTAATGCTTTAGCTGCGTCACCATTTATCCAACTCATTAAATGCTGAACCTTACCATTATCTCCTTTTGACGCAAATACTCGTCCAATATCACCATTTGACCAGATATTGGCGGGTAAACCATCATCAAGCCAACTATCATCGGTGACTTCAAAATGAACATGGGTGATAGCAGTATAATTTAACTGTGAAATTGCAGCACGTTGGGTATCAGATATAGGAGCTTGTAAATCAATATTCCGTAAAACGCTAAATGGAATAGTACAAATACACTGTTTAGCACTATAGATAGCACCATTACTGCAAGTCACACTGACAGATTGATTATTTGCGACAATTTTGGTTACTTTTTTACCCATTTCTATTTGACTAGGTAATTGATTTGCTAAAGCTTCAATAAAACGGCTATTACCACCTATTGCTTTGTCTGCGCCTCGACCTCCAGCCATCATTTGCGTTAGAACATGTATGGCATCAGCAGCTGATAATTCCATTAAATTATTTGCATTTACATTACTATTCATCAATGCCATTGCTTGTTCGGAAGCACCCGCCTCTTTTAACAAGTGTGCCATTGGTCTGTCTAAATGAGAAAATTTCTGCTGATCCCAATCACTTGCTACCCCTAATTTTGGCAACTTTTGTAAATAATGAAAATAAAGTTGGGATGGCAGTAATTTTTTTTCTGTCGCATTAAGCTTATTTGCTATATGTGTAGGCCAAGCTTTTGCAGACAACAGATGTTGATCAATCAAAAATGCATTACCTCGAGTAAATCCTGACAACGGAGCCAAAGGCACATTTAATTCTTGAGCTAAAGTACGCATATAACCATAACCTTGACCTATTTGCATACCACCGGTTTCTGGCTTGGTAATAATATGGTCTAAGGTTTTAATTCGCCCACCTACTCGTTGGTCAGCTTCAAGCACAATCACATTCAAACCAGACTTTTTGAGATTATGCGCAGCAATTAAGCCGGAAAGCCCAGCACCTAACACAATTACATCTACATTTTGTTTCGCATAAGAGATAGGTAACATAGCCCCTGTAGAGGCTACTACTAATCCTTTGATAAAATTTCTACGTTTCATTTGTAATCCTTAATAACAAACCATTTTAATTCAAACTACAACTCGATTGCATCCAGCGTAAATTAATGCCTAAACGCGTTGCTCCTATATTTGTCCATGTGTAGGCAAGCGCTTCTGTTTCTGGCAATTGCAGATCCTCACTTTTTTCATGTATAAACATTTCAAAAACACTTGGACGATTTCCAGCAGGAAAAACCGTTTGTTTTAAGCGGAGAATATAATGTTTAGGCACTTTTCCCGTTGTCGTAAACTCAGCAATACCACCTTGATCATGAATGGTAATATCTTTAAAAAAGTCCCACTCAGGCTCACCATTTTCTGTTTGTTTATCGTTTTTAAAAGCCGCCCAACAAGTAAAGTTTTTGACCCGTTTTAACTTGTGAGGTATATCATCCTCACGTCCAAAAAGCATTTTTCCTGAAGGGAGAAAACCTTCCTCTAAGTGCCAAAAGGCGTCTTGAGTAAAGACTTGTTGTGTAGACAAATTAAGGTAACCAAATTTTTTAGAACTCACCTTACATTGGCTGCGATCAATGCCACCAATAAAGCTATCCCCGACTAAACGATATTCAGAATGACAGTTTTCACCCACAGGTTTTAAATCGTTTAAATCAAGATTTTTCGCATTTTCATTTTCGGCTAAATGGGTGAATTTTTCTGGTAACTTAAAGGTATAGTTTTCCGCAATTAAATGATTACGTTCATAATTTGGTGTGACTATTTGAATAGATTGACGGTATACAGGTTTATTTTTACCGCCATCATGGATTTCTTGATAATAAACATCTTGCCCTAGTTTGGGCGCATTGATTCGGGTAATACGTACGAATAAACGCGCATGTTTTTTCTTAGGAATGTCTGCATCAGCCAAATAATCATTATGTTGAAAGTTAACTTGATTGTAATTATCAAACTCACCTTGAACAAATTGATCGAATTTCAATAGTAATTTATCTGTAATTCGCTCACTGGTCACTGCTTTACTTTCATGAGTTACAATAGCAACCATTATCCCAATCAATACGAATAAGTAATTTCTCATCATAACCTCGATATTAACTTTTACTTAAAAAAAAGCGAGCCTAGTGGCTCGCTATTATCTTTTTATTACGCATTATCAACCATTAAAAGCGATAAGATGCAGTAACACCGATTTCACGACCACGGCTAGGTGCAATAGGGAATGCACGATCACCGTAAGCAAAACTTTGAACATCAATATATCTAAATACATATGTTGGTGTATCATCATCTGTTAGGTTTTTAACCCAAGCAGATAAACGCCAGTTATCGTTTTCAACACCAAGATTTACATTAACCATAGTTCGTGCACCTGTTTCAATTAAGTTATGAACATGAGCATAACGAGTTGAATCATAGTTAACATCTAAACGACCAAACATATCAAAGTGGTCATTAAGAGGAGCACTATAGTTTAACGCTAAAGTAGCTTCATTTTTTGGTACTTGTGGAGGAGTATTACCTGATAAGTCACCAAATTGTTTCAAGTTCCCTGGTTCAGAACACTCAGCTGAACTTAAGCCTGAGATAATACGACACTGGTTACTATCAAATAATGTTTTGAATTCCGCATCTGTACGAGAAAAACCAAGGTTTAAATCAAAATTATCATTAATGATATAAGTGGCTTGAATTTCGATACCAGTAACATCAGTTTTACCTGCATTAGAAGTGTAAGAAACTGGAATACCACCTGCTTCAGGCATAAAACTATCTGTTAACTGTTGCTTATCCCAATCCATGTTATAGATTGCTGCTGATACATATAAATCACCATCAAGTAACGTTGATTTAATACCCGCTTCATACATCAACATTTCTTCTTCGTGGATAACAACAAGATCAGTAGGTAATTGGCTATTGGTATTAAATCCACCAGGACTATTACCTTCTGAACGGGTAAAATAGACCATAGTGTCATCGCTGACATCATATTCGGCAATGAATCGCGTTGTTGTACTGTCAAATTCATTATCAGTATCTTCAAAACCCGCTAATTTAGTTAAATTATCATACGCTTCAGAGTTTATTTCATCTGTAGAACGACGAATTTCAAAAGACATGTTCAAGTCATCAGTGAAATCATAAGACAACATTGCCATGAAAGCCTTGTTATCATTTTCTTGAACAAACTCTTCTGCCTTAGCTGGCTCATCTTCTTTATGCCATAAATAAGCACCAACAGACCAAAGTAATCTGTCATCAAATGCTGAAGAAGCAAATCGAACTTCATGGCTGTATTCACTATCTTTTGACTTATCAACACCATGCCATGATGCTGCATCTTCAAAGTAAGGTCCGCCATAGAAATAACCAAAACTAAATACTTGATCAAAACCACCGTAAGTTTGATCAAGGCCCGTTTCTTCATCATAAGTGTTGCGACCACTTATCCATGTAAGAGTACCAAAGTCAAAAATATGGTTTAATTTAAAGCTCAGATGAGTACGTGTACCACGTAAACCATATTCACTATTGTCTAACTTACCACCAATACTAATCGGATTGTCTACATTAGCAACACCACAGTAATAAGCACGAGTATCTAAATAACAGTTGTTTTCATCTGAACCTTGGAATGCAAAAACACTATGTTCATCATCGTTTTCATTACGTACGTAGTTAATATCAATATTGGTATTGTTTGACGGTGTAAAATATAAACCTATCATTTGAGAATTAGTTTTCTCACCACCAAGGTCTGGTCCACCTTCTAACTCATTTTCCCAATCACCATCGTAATTGTCATAAGAAACACTACCGCGGATTGCGAACATATCATTGATTTTAGTTGATACACCTGCACCAATTGAACGGTTACCATTTTGGCCAATAGTTGTATTTACATAACCAGAAAGTTCATCACCAGGTTTACGTGTTACTAAATTAATCGCACCTGAGAATGTACGTCGACCGTACAAGGCACTTTGTGGTCCCTTAACTATTTCAACTCGTTCAATAAGGTCAAGTGGTAAACTTTGAATTGATCCATCAAAGAATACACCATCGATAAAATAAGAGGCTTTTTGTGTACCGTAACCAGGTATCCAAGATACACCACGAATAACCGGAATATCAGATTGACGACCAAAGGTTTTTTCCATCGAAAAGCCGACAGTACCTGAGGCAATATCACCAACATTACGCATTCCCGCTTTTTCCATATCTTCTATACCGAAAGAAACAACAGAAAGTGGTATTTTATTGAGTGACTCACCACGGTGACGTGAAGTTACTTCAATATATTCAATTTCATTTTTCTTTTTTTCTTTTACTTCGGTATCATCTTGATTAGCGTAAGCCTGTTGCATCATTGCTACTGAAGTAAATAACGCTGCTTTAACAGCGAAACTAACTATTTTCGGTGCAAATTTTTTATTCATTAGTCTGACCCTTCTGTATTTAACATTATATTTTATCGACATGTATTTTTTATTTTTATTACCCTCTACATTACACAAAAGTTGTCCGGACAAGATCTAATCAATCATCAAGTTTTGACTTTTATCAATTACTTCATAATAGGCGACTATTGTCCAGTTTGCTCAAACTTCAATTTTAAAACTGGCGGATTCATTGCTTTTTCTCTTTTAATAATCTGCCATGCAGCACCATCAGGCCCTTTTATAATAAAAGCTTTTTCATCAAATTCATTGGTTAAAATAGGACTAACATCCAAATCATTATCTTCAGCTAATTGGTAAATCTTACTAATATTGTTGCTGTAAACTGAATGAAGTGTGATGCCTTTTTGTCCAATTGACTGACCACTACTTCTATCTGGGCGGTCATCAGGATTAACAAAGAACTTCATTTTTCCTGATATATCATTTGGACTAACAAAACCGCGATACCAATGACTTGAACCATCCGCCATATTAAATACACGTTTAGGTCCATGTTGCCAATCACCATCTAACGCAACAGGGCCTTCAGGTTTAAAACCTAAGACATCACGGTAATAGTTAGTTTGTTTATACATATCTTCTTTGCTACTACCTGAAATAATAAAGTCATTATGAGTGATTTCACTTGTTTGTAAGGGTGAATCATCATCGATAGTTCCATAACCAGGAATGGTGTAACCATACCGTTGAAAGAAGACAATATTGATAAGTTCGCCATATGCACCCATTTCACGTACACCAATACGACGATTCACTACATTAAGTTTTCCCTCTGTCATGGCATAAAGATCATCGTATACAGGTTCCGTTGCTAACCATTTTTCACCTGACTGTCGAGCATCTGAGAAAATATCATGTAACCTAAATATATCTTTAGTACGCATCACCATCATACGTTGACCAACAGTTTCGGGTTGAGCATAGCCAACCCCTTCACCTGTGAGCTTTTCCCACTGAAGAATTCTAATTAAGCCATGGCTGTCAATAGCATGGTTTTGTAATCTGAATGAGGTTAACGCACTTGCTACACCATATAATTTTTGAGATTGTTGTTGGTCATAATGACCTTCTTTAACAACAGAAAAACCAAATTGTTTTAGTAAATGAATTAACGGTTTTGCATCATCAGTACCTATCATGACTTCATATACGCCGCTAACGCCGGTGACGGCAGGTTGTTTTTCATTTTCATCTGCCACTGCTATCGTTGAAAAATTAAACAACGTGACAATAGTCAAAAAGTAGCCTATTCGTTTTAACATCAGTATTTACCTATTTTTTATTGTGTGTAACTTTAGATAACCAAACTAAATCAATATAAAGTGACTTGTAAATGACGAATCATTCAATTACTAAATTAAAAGCGACCAAATTGACAATTGTCAGTCTAATGGCCGCCACTATTAGCATATTTTCCCTTTTACCATCAATAGCTTCTGCGGAAACTAAAGATGCTCTAGCTCCCACAAGTAAAGTAGAAGATGCCTTAGCTCTTCCTTTACATACGGTCACTATCGCGACTGTTTCACTAAAACAAAATTTATTGTTTTATCGCGACGGTATGGGGCTTACAGTTGAAGGTCCTCTTCATTTAACTAAAGAGCAAATTGCCCAGCAGCGAAAACTCTGGAAAATGCCAGAAAACTTAAATTGGCAAACTTACCTTTTCTACCGAAAAGGTGTAAAACAATCAATTCAAATCCAATTACTTGTATTAGACAAAGTAATGCCAAGCGTACATCAGAGTTGGAATCCAACTGAATTAGGACCTTTTTCTCTTGGCTTCCCAAATCAAAATACTGTTGCCTTAGATAAAAAAATTAGAAATGTAGGTTTTGGCTCATTAAATCAATTAGAAAGTTACCCAATTCCAAGAACAGATGGTTCAACTTATCAAATTGATGAAACTATTTTTAATGCTCCTGATTTTTCTCACGGTGTTGCAATAACACGTGGTGGAGGTATGGCTCAACTTGGCGAAACTGACGAAAATGGTTTAGGCGGCCCAGCTTATTCAGCACAAATTATTGAAGACTCTGTAGAACACTTAAAGTTTTATACCGATGTACTAGGTCTTGAAATCAGATCAGACCGAGAATTTAAAAGTGCCGGTGATAAAGGTGCAATGAATTTACCCAATGGTACCGTTTTTAGATTTGCAATCGTCTATAGTAAAGGCGCAACAACTGGCCATATGCTATTCGTTGATTTTCGTAATCTAAAACCAATCAAACCTACTACCCAACCTAGCCTTCCTAATTTAGGTATTGGCATGTGGACATTCCCTGTCACCTCTATTGAAACAGTATTAGCTAATGCCCGTAAATTCGGTAGTGAAATTGTAAGCCCTACAATGACAGTGAACAATCCAATTATAGGTAAAGCCAAAGTAGCAACATTACGCGCACCTAATGGCTTTCTAATTGAAGTATTTGAGGCTTTATAATGAAGAAATTTCTATTAACAATTGTATTGTTAACATCTAACTACGCTTTTGGTGGTGATTTTAAAATTGGCGGGTTTACTGAAACTAACATTATTGTCACTAACATTGACAAAACCAGTCAATTTTTAGAAGAAGTCGGTGGCTGGCATGTCATTGAAGAAGGCCCTGTTGATGATAACTTAAAAACACTTTGGCATTTACCAAAGAGTGCTTCTATTACACAAAAACTTATGGCAAATAAAGGCGCTAAAACCGGCTTTATGCGTTTGATTAAGATAGACGGTGTTGAGCAAGATATCATCCGTTCAAATACGCAATCTTGGGATACCGGTGGTATTTTTGATATTAACATGCGTATTACTGATATGGATAAAAAGTTTAAGCAACTTAAAGCACACGGCTGGACGAGTGATACTAATCCCGTACAATTTAGTTTTGGCCCCTTTGTTGTAAAAGAATGGGTAGTTAAAAACCCTGATGGTTTAGCTTTTGCTTTAATTGAACGAGTAAAACCTACTTTAGAAGGATGGCCAAATTTAAAAGAATTTAGTCGTGTATTTAATTCAACTCAAGTAGTCAAAGATATTGATAAATCATTAGCGTTTTACACAGATATACTTGGCTTTAAAATCTACTTAGAACACAAAGGTGCGAGTGCTAAAGCAGGTCCAAATGTTCTAGGCTTACCTTATGATGTTGCCACACAAGTAGAACGTTCTGTTTATATTATTCATCCTGATGGTATCAACGAAGGCTCGATAGAGTTACTACAATTTCATGGCGCTTCAGGTCGAGATGTTTCTCACTTAGCCAGCCCACCTAATATTGGTATCACAACATTAAGGTTTCCTGTTGATAATATAACCGCTTTAAGTGATTTATTACAAAAAAATCAGATAAAAATACAGTCTAGAGTGAAAATGAATTTGCGTCCCTATGGTTTAGTCGATATTCTGGCAATCAAAACACCAGACAATACTTGGTTAGAGTTCTATCAAACTCAATAATTAAGTAAATAACCTTGGAAAACCAATCGATGTCGCTAGATATAAATAAGGTATCAATTAAAACCTCATTAAGTTCGTGCTTTGGTAACAATTTAAATGAAATAGAATCTTCAACTGATTTTTTTAATGAGTTAGCAGATAAAGCAGAAGAAATGACCATAGGAGCCAATGAGTATTTATTTCGAGAAAATGATACGAGTGACTTTGTGTACGTACCCGTTTCTGGTGCCATCATGCTTGAAAGGTCAACATCTACAGGTTCTAGACAGGTTTTCGCATTCTTGTTTACGGGTAATATTATTGGCATATCAGAGCATGCCTTTTATAGCTTTAGTGCAAAAACCTTAACGGAATCTACGGTTGTTAAAATCAATCAAAAAATAATTAAGGGTATTTTCGACAAATACCCTGTTATTGCTCAGCGATATCAAGAAATGACCCACCACATCTTGTCATTGATTTTGGACCAATTATTTATAATGGGACAAAAAACTGCGCATCAACGTATTGCACACTTTTTACTTGATATGGAATATAGAATTGGTCATGGTTCCAATCGTTTTCATTTACCTATGAGCCGTCAAGATATTGCGGACTATTTAGGTATGTCGCTTGAAACAGGTAGTCGTGGCTTTAGTAAACTAAAAAATGAAGGGTTAATTCAAATAGACAGTAATTACCAAATTACTATCTTAGAAAGAGACAAACTAAAATTATACGCTGAAGGTTAATCGCTATAAAAGTAACATTAAAGCGCCCTATTTGATAATTGTTAATGTTGCTTGTTATAAATTTAGTTGAAATAGAAAAACAAATAATAACAAGGATTATTTATGAACAAGCTACTACCCGTTATTGGATTGATTTGTATTACTCTTTCAACCTCTTTATTAGCAAAAACAATACCCGAAGATCAACAAAAACCTGTTGATATTAGACGTACCACATTTATTGTTAACGATGCTGAAAAATCACTCGCATTATATCGTGATGCTTTAGGTTTAACTGTCATGTACGACCAAATGATACGTTCGCCTATGGACAATGGAGAAACACGAGAAAGACGATTAATTTTACTGCGCGCTAATGATGACTTTGTAGGTGCGCTAGGTATTTTACAATATATACATCCTAAAAAACCTCAACGCCAAGAAAAATTTGATGAACCAGTTCCCGGTGATCCTATTATGGTGATTAATGCCAAAGATCTTGATAAACGTTGGAAAAAAGTATCAACGTCTCCAGGTGTTACGGTGATTAACAAACCTGAAATAATAAATTACCCAAGAGCAAATGGCGGCACTATTTCGGTTAAACAAACCATGATACGTGATCCTGATGGCTACTGGTTAGAAGTCAATCAATTACTTGATAAACCAGCAAGTACAAAAGATTAAAACAACAATATTTAACGATGGAACAAGGTGTTTCATCGTTATTTTTTAATCCCTCAATATTAACCTTCCTCGACTGTTTTAGACATTGCAATAAAATCACGCCAATATAAATCTTCAACATTAGTATCATTGGCAATCTTACGAATATTTAATGCTATAGCTTGGCCTAACGCCTCAACTTTTATACTTCTGAACTTACTAAGCGAACCGATCAGTAAGGGATTTATTAATGGCATGACTGACAAGAAAAATGCCTGTGATAAACCATAACGATTAGTTGGTGTAATAATCATAGATGGGTGGAATAAACTTAGACGAGCAAAACCAAGGGCTTTTAAACCATCTTCAAGCTCCCCTTTGGTGCGTAAATAAAACGAACTTGATGTCGAATCAGCGCCAACTGAACTGAGTAATTGAAAATGAGATATGCCCGCTTGTTTACATGCGCTAGCGAAACTTAAAACCGCATCCTTATCAATACTGACAAATTCTTCTTTACTTATTTTAGAAGGTTGACCAACACCTAACGTACATATTGCAATGTTGTGTCCTGCTAAATAAAGTTTATAAGAATTAGTGTTAAAAATGTCTACACTATGTTGACTGGTAAACTTACTATCAATATTCTCAACAGGTCTTCGTCCTATTAAGGTTAATTGAGCTACTTTCGGCATTTTTAACAAGGTTTTCACAACCTCATTGCCAACAGCGCCGGTAGCACCCATCATAATAATTTTGGTAGCGTTCAATGTAGATTCCTTTACTTAAAATAGCGGCTGACTTGAGTCATTGATAATAGCAGCAAACAAATAGTTACTGATAATTAAATATTCAACCAACTAATCACGATCCTTATCATTAATCGGTTGATAATTCATTAGTCAATAAAACGCATGAACTAGGTACTGATAGTTCATCATTTTCGAATGTAACCAGAAACTTTCCAGAGCTGATTTACATTTTTCCCGTTGTTTCATAATTATCATGCCAGCTTAGCGCTTCGTTAAGAATATGCGGAGTATGCATACCTCGTTTACTTGCGCATGCTCGTTCATAATAATCGGTTAAGCGGTCCTTATACATAGGATGAGCACAATTTTCGATAACCACTTTAGCTCGTTGACGCGGAGATAAGCCTCTTAAATCAGCTAACCCTTGCTCAGTTACAATAACCTTCACATCATGCTCGGTATGGTCTACATGTGACACCATAGGAACAATGGCTGAAATATCTCCGCCTTTAGCGATAGAAGGAGTCATAAAGATAGATAATGAACCATTGCGAGCAAAATCACCTGATCCCCCTATTCCATTCATAATACGAGATCCCATAATATGAGTAGAGTTCACATTACCATAAATATCCGCTTCGATTAGGCCATTCATAGCAATGATACCTAAACGTCTAACAATTTCAGGATGATTACTAATATCTTGTTGACGCAGAATTATTTTTTCACGATAAAAGTCGATATTTTCGTTCAACTCATCTAATGCCGTAGGACTTAATGAAAAAGCCGTTGCCGATGCTACTGACAAAGTGCCTGTTTTTAACATGTGCAACATACCATCTTGAATAACCTCAGTGTAAGCAGTTAAATTTTTATAACCACCTCGTTCAAGACCGCTTAATACCGCATTAGGAATATTGCCAACACCTGATTGCAATGGTAATAACTCTTTTGGTAATCTACCTTTTTTAATTTCATGTTCAAGAAAATCAATAATATTTTCAGCAATTTGAGTAGAAATTTCATCTGGTAGAGCAAAAGGACTATTACGGTCTGGTGCAGAAGTTTCTACTACAGCAACAATTTTTTCTGCTGGAATATTTAAATATTTTTCACCGATACGATCGGAAGGAGTATTAATTAATATAGGTTTACGATGAGGCGGTAATGCGGTGCCATAATAGATATCATGCATCCCCTCTAGCTTAATACTTTGTTGATCATTAACTTCAAGAATAACGCAGTCTGCTTGCTCTACCCAGGTTTTATTATTCCCTATAGAAGATGAAGGCACTATGCGACCATCAGCATGTATTGCAGCAACTTCAATAACTGCAACATCTAACTTACCTAAAAAGCCTGACCACGCATACTGAGAAACTTCAGATAAATGCATATCAACATAATCCATCAAGCCATCATTAATTTGTTGACGACACACAGGATCTGACTGATAAGGTAAACGCATATTGATGCCATCAACCTCAGCAAGAACACCATCAAGCTCAGGTGCAGTGGAGGCCCCTGTCCACAAATTTATTCTAAATGCTTTTCCTAAACTTTTTAACTTTTTGGCTTTTTTCACTAATGCCGCGGGGATAGACTTAGGATAACCCGCCCCAGTAAAACCACTCATGCCGACAGTGTGCTTATCATGTAAGAAAGAAACAGCTTCATCAGCAGACATAATTTTTTTACGTAAAATGGGACATTCAACGCGTGATTGAGAAAACATTCGTACTCCAAAAAACTTTATTAAAACAACAAATGGGGTGGTTAGACGCACACTTTAAAGATAAGCTTCAACTTTTCTAAGGTCGGAGACAATATACCTAGTGTAATTACTCTATATTTTACCACTCCGAAAATAAGTCGATATTAGACTAAGGTTGTATATACCTTATTAATTAAAGATGAGAAGCAATAATAATCAGCAGGTAATTGCCATGCAACATACAAATAAACATTTTTAATTATATATCGTTTCACAAAACTACATAACGAGTCTTTAACATTACTCGTTTTCATATTCATTTAAATCAAAATACTCTCGCTAAGTTATTTTATCTTAACAATAAATGAATTTTTACAATTTTAATATTTTAAATTTTTTCGGTGGTTAATATTTAGTTACAAGAAAGGTTTTGCTTAACAGAATATTTTAACGACTTAATTGCATCAGGCTACTTACCTTAAAATATAGCCAATAGTAACGAATATACTGGGCTAGCCTTATGTTCTTTGACTGTCTTACATGTAAATTCATCAAACCCGCTACTACATTTTGGATACGAGTGAGCCTTTATTGGTTATTTTACGTAACTTAACAAAAAGCTATAGATTTAATTAAATAAATTGTACCAGAATATTTAATACCATCACCTTAAAATAGCGCTATCACGTACTAGTCACGTTTTAATAACCTTGATATAATTTAAAAAGTTTAGTTTTTTTGCACTTTTATTAATTAAGATCATTAATAGTCACTAAAAACTATAGTAGTAAGGCTTATTTCTTAATAAGCTGATTAGATCACCATTAAGGTCATAGGCTTGAGCTGTAATATCTACCCGCATAAAAATATCCAATCTTCTGTAAGTCGATTGCGGATAAGTGCGCCTGTTATTTCTTTTTGCTTAAAACTATTAGCCGTTTTTAGCGTTATTTTTTTTAGCTCACAAATATTTGCAGTTTTAACTGTTATCTCTTTTAATTCAATCATGCTACTAAGCGGTATCATTGAAGATTTACCTAATGTAAACCACTTAATCAATGAAGATCTTTTATCTGAGTTAGTTCTCACAGATATCATCCATTTTTTTGTACAACCCGCAATGAGTGGATGTTTACTCATTGGTTTGTTTTGGTTGTTTTTTATTATCTTCCCTGCACTTAGAGCCGCTATTGTTTTACGTAAAACAGCATTTGAATTTAGCGAATCTTTACAATCTTTTATTGGCTTACATACGCACGGTTGTCGTGCCCCCCCCTCATATAAATAGTTGATTACAACATTAATTTTTTAACTGTTTAGTCCACCTTCTGTGGCAACAGTATGCGTGTATTTCAACTACCCCATTACATTTTCTCACGTTTTAAAAAGCGGGTATTTTGCTGCTTAAAATTTGTTGAGACAAAAAGTTATCTCGTTGTTTTTATTAAAAAATATTTTTTAAATTTAGGTTGGTAGGATATTCCATTGTTAATTCGAAACCTTTGTAATATAGCTTTAGCTAGCATAGTACTGATATTGTCAGGCTGTGAAGGCGGAGTGCTTGATCCGAAAGGACAGATAGGTATTGATGAAAAAAACTTAATCATCATTGCCACTGTTCTTATGCTACTTGTTGTTATCCCCGTTATTGTGATGACTTTATATTTTTCGTGGAAATATAAAGATACGCATACTCAAGAAATTTACGCGCCTAAATGGGCACACTCTAATAAAATTGAAGCTGCCGTTTGGGCTATACCTATTATTATTGTGATCATTTTAGGTGTAATCACTTGGGATTCTACCCACAGACTAGACCCTTATAAACCACTTGCAGGTAAGCATATTACTGTTGAAGTGGTGTCATTAAACTGGAAGTGGTTATTTATTTATCCTGAGCAAGGTATTGCTACAGTGAATGAATTGGTCTTCCCAGCCAATGTGCCTGTTGAGTACAAAATCACTTCTGAAAGTACCATGAACTCATTTTTCATTCCTCAATTGGGTAGTCAAATTTACTCAATGGCAGGTATGCAAACCCAGCTTCATTTAATTGCCAATGAACCTGGTACATATCAAGGTTTTTCTGCCAATTACAGTGGTGCAGGTTTCTCAGGAATGAAATTTAATGCCATTGCCACACCTACCCAAGAAGAGTTTGACCAATGGGTAAGTAAAGTAAAAACACAGGAAAACACATTAACAAAAGCTGAATACTACAAGTTAGCTAAAGCGAGTGAAAACAACCCTGTAAGCTACTACGGTACGGTTGAAAAAGACTTGTTCCATACCATTCTCATGAAATATATGGCAGGCATGTCAGGTATGAAAAGCATGGCTGGTATGAATAAAAAGGAGCATAAAATGGCTGAACATTCAGCACAAGTAACTCACATTCAAGGCGAGGAATAACTATGCCATTTTTAGGTAAATTAACATTAGATGCCATTCCATTTCATGAGCCCATTATTATGGGAACTATGGCTTTCATTGTATTAGCAGGGCTGATTATTTTTGCGCTGATCACAAAGTATAAAAAATGGGGAATACTTTGGCGAGAATGGATCACATCAGTTGACCATAAACGTCTTGGTGTTATGTACATTTTATTAGCGTTAATCATGTTATTTCGTGGTTTTAGTGATGCCATTATGATGCGTGCTCAGTTGGCGCTTGCCACAAGTGGTGCTTCCGGCTATCTCCCCCCAGAGCATTATGACCAAATATTTACGGCTCATGGTGTCATTATGATCATCTTTATGGCCATGCCATTTATGATTGGTTTAATGAATATCATTTTACCCTTACAAATTGGTGCGCGTGATGTTGCATTCCCTTTCCTTAATAATTTAAGTTTTTGGTTAACAGCGAGCGGAGCAATATTAATTAACCTTTCACTGCTTTTTGGCGAATTTGCTAAAACCGGTTGGGTAGCCTATCCGCCATTGTCGGAATTAAGCTTTAGCCCAGGTGTGGGAGTAGATTATTATATATGGGCCTTGCAAATATCAGGCTTGGGCACCTTATTAACAGCGGTTAATTTTTTAGCCACAGTGTTTAAAATGCGCGCACCGGGTATGACACTGATGAAAATGCCTATATTTACTTGGACCTGTACTTGGGCAAACATTTTAATTGCTGCGTCATTCCCTATTTTAACGGCAGTATTAGCCATGTTAACCCTTGACCGATACATGGGCTTCCACTTCTTCACAAATGATGGTGGTGGTAACGCCATGATGTACATCAACTTATTTTGGGCATGGGGTCATCCTGAAGTTTATATTCTTGTATTACCCGCTTTTGGTATTTTCTCTGAGGTTATCTCTACTTTCACAAGTAAACGCTTATTTGGCTATAAATCAATGATTTATGCAAGTGGAGCCATTTCAATATTAGGCTTTATTGTTTGGTTACACCATTTCTTTACCATGGGTTCAAGCGCGAACGTTAATGCCTTTTTCGGTGTCATGACTATGGTTATTGCCGTTCCCACAGGTGTAAAACTCTTCAATTGGTTATTTACTATTTATCGTGGCCGTTTACGTATGACAGTGCCCGTATTGTGGACCCTTAGTTTTATGGTGACCTTTACCCTTGGTGGCATGACAGGTGTACTTTTAGCAATTCCTGGTGCTGATTATGTGCTACATAATAGTTTGTTCCTTATTGCTCACTTTCATAACACAATTATTGGGGGTGCCGTATTCGGGTACTTGGCTGGTTTTTCATTCTGGTTCCCTAAAGCAATGGGCTTTAAACTTAACGATTACTGGGGAAAAGTATCGTTTTGGTGCTGGAGCATTGGTTTCTTCGTTGCTTTCATGCCGTTATATGTTCTTGGGTTCTTAGGCATGACACGCCGTTTAAATCACACCAATAATCCAGATTGGAATATATGGTTATATGTTGCCGCTGTCGGTGCCGTGATCATCATGTTTGGTATTATTGCGCAAGTCATTCAATTGTATGTCAGCTTTAGAGACCGTGAAGCATTAGATGACGCTACGGGTGATCCTTGGAATGGCCATACCCTTGAATGGGCAACGTCTTCACCACCACAAGCGTATAACTTTGCTGAAATTCCACATGTGGATGATATTGATGCTTGGACTGATATAAAGGAAAAAGGCCTGCAATATCAAACTAAATCAAGTTATAGCCCAATACATATGCCTAAAAACACATCGGCAGGCGTTTTCATGGGGGCCGCATTATCGGCATTTTGTTTTGCTATGATTTGGCATATTTGGTGGTTAGCAATTGTAGGGCTTGTTAGCGCGATTGGCATATTTATTAAACGTTGCTACACCAATGATGTTGACTATTACGTACAGCCTGAAGAAATACTAAAAACAGAACAAGCCTATAGTTTAAGTGGTCGTGAAGGAGTAAAAGCATGAGTACACTTTCTGTAAACCTAGATGCTGTATCAACACATGAAACGCATGATCATCACGACACATCTGGTGATACTATTTTTGGCTTTTGGTTATACCTAATGACTGATTGCCTATTATTTGCTTCATTTTTTGCTACTTATGCCGTGTTATTTATGAACACGGCCGGTGGAGTCTCTGGTAAAGATATTTTTGAATTAGATTTTGTTGGTATTGAAACAGCGGCGTTATTAATTAGTAGTATTACATTTGGTTTTGCAATGATAGCGGCTCAAAACCAAAAGAAAGCACTGACACTCGTTTGTTTAGTTATTACTTTTTGTTTAGGTGCCGTGTTTATAGGTATGGAAGTATATGAATTCCATCATTTAATTGAACATGGCAATGGACCTCAACAAAGTGCATTTCTTAGTTCATTTTTCGCCTTAGTTGGCTTACATGGATTACATGTAACAGCAGGCTTAATTTGGATGACAATAATGATGATCGAAGTTTCGCGTCGTGGTTTAGGTAAAGCGACAGTGACTCGATTGAGCACGTTAAGCTTATTTTGGCATTTCCTAGACATAGTATGGATTTGCGTATTTACCGTTGTTTATTTAATGGGGGCCATGTAATGAACAAGAATGAAACACATCATGATGCATCGCACGGTAATGTAAAAACTTACCTCATTGGTTTCGCCCTCTCCGTTATTTTAACGGTGATCCCTTTTTATATGGTAATGAGCGGTGATTACACAAAAACGACAACGCTTTGGGTCATACTCAGCTTAGCTATTATTCAAATTTTGGTACATTTAAAATACTTTTTACACCTTAATTTTATTACCGAAGATGGTCGAGCAAGTAGTTTCTCATTTCTATTCAGTGCACTCATTATTATTATGGTTGTTGGGTTGTCTGTTTGGATTATATACGCATCAAATGCCATGATGATGTATTAATTGCAGCACTTAAATTTGCCAAGAGAGGTTAAAGATGTTTCGTCGTTATTTAAGTGTGACTAAGCCCGGCATCATTATGGGAAATTTCATCAGCACCGCAGGAGGTTTTTTACTGGCTTCTCGCGGTACTATTGACCCTTGGTTGATGGCGGCAACCTTAATAGGTTTATCGCTAATTATTGCTTCAGGTTGCGCCATTAATAATGTCATTGATAGAGATATCGATATCGCAATGGCACGTACCTGCAAACGCGTAACGGTTACCGGCGAAATGTCTGCTACCTCAGCATTAAGCCACGGTGTGGTATTAGGGATTATGGGCTTTAGCTTATTAATCACTTATACAACGCCCGCGGCTGTATTTTGGGGGGCTTTCGGTTACTTTATTTATGTAGGTGTTTACAGCTTATATATGAAACGTAATTCTGTTTACGGTACCTTTATTGGTAGCCTTTCAGGGGCAGTTCCCCCTGTTGTTGGCTACTGTGCAGTAACGGGGATCTTTGACAAGGAAGCCATGATTTTATTAATCATGTTTAGCTTATGGCAAATGCCACATTCGTATGCCATTGCCATTTTTCGTTTTAAAGATTATCAAGCGGCGAATATTCCAGTATTACCGGTGTCGCATGGTATTGATAAAGCGAAGCATCGTATCGTCATGTACATTGCAATATATGCCATCGTTGTCATGCTTTTGCCTATTGGTGGTTTTACAGGAATAGCCTTTATGGCTGTCGCCTGTACAACCAGCTTTTGGTGGTTATTAATGGCTTTACGCGGTTATCGCCGTAATATCGATATTGTTGGCTGGGCTCGTCAAGTGTTTGGATTTTCAATCATCAATATCACGGCATTAAGCATTGCTATGGCAGTTGATTATCAAAGCATTACGCCTCATCTTATTTATTAAACGCTTTTAAATAAGCTAAGCTATCATCAAAACCAAACTTAAATTAATTTATTTCGATAAGTTAATTTAAGTTTTTTTATATAAAAATACGTGTTCGGTATTAAGCTTAATACTGAAAATATACCTATCACACCATACCAATGTACTTAGGGTGATCTTCAATTGTATTGATCCACCTTTGAATCGCCGAGTACCCAATAAGATCAAAGCCACCTTCATGCGCTACATGGGTATAAGCATAAAGAGAAATGTCTGCGGTAGTTAGTTCACTACCAACAAGGTAAGGCGTCTTTTGCAGCTGTTCTTCCATAACGGTAAGTGCTTTATAACCCCCCTCTTGCTTTGACTCATAATCTGCTTTGCGATCTTCTGGCAATCCTAGATATTTCGCTATAAACCTTGCAACCGCAATAAAAGGTTCATGGCTATATTGTTCAAAGAATTGCCATTGCAAAACTTTTGCATTCTCAAAGCGAGTATTTGGCAAAAGTGAGGTATCAGCGGCAAGATAATTTAAAATGGCATTAGACTCTGATAAAAATCGTCCATCACTAAGTTCAAGTAAGGGAATTTTACCATTTGGATTTTTTATCAAAAAGGACTCAGTTAATGTTTCTTTTGCAAGAATATCAATATTAATCCACTCGTGCTTAATATCTAAAAGAGCGGTAATAAGCTTTATTTTATAACAATTTCCCGACTGAATATCTGCATATATTTTCACTAAACTTTCCTTTGTGCACTAACGAAGAAGATCCCTCTCACTCAGCATTAATGTGCCATAAAGAGGTAACATTAAACTTACAACAAAGAGAGTTCATAGCGACTTAATCAAAGCAATTAGCCGTGATTTAGCCAGAATTTTAGTATCCCTGTTGTGAATGAACATAACAAGAATAAAGGTGTGCGAATAATAGTTGATAAGCAACCCCATTTTGAACACATACGCATAGCAATGATGTTAGCTATGGCATATCCCCCTTTTTCCAGCCACTATTTCAGACACTAGCATTGCTGAAAAATCAAAAAATGTCCGCGTTTTTATATGAGAAAAATAGAAGTGATAATCCCCCTTCAGAGCTGATGTTTTTTTTCGAGAATTTAACATGAAAACATTATGGCTATTTAACACCCTAGTTACTTGTTAAATAGACGTTTCATACGGCACTGATTTACTTTTACACCAATCAATTACAGCCTGTCTCATCGTTTCATTTTCAAAAGCATGCCATTTATCAATCAAGTCTAAATGTTCCAAAAGAGATCTAAATCTGGAGTACGCTCCGCGAGAACGAAACATAGAATACACATTATCAAGTTCACTAGGCATTACATTAGCAGCAAAATCGATAGCAACTCTACGCCCTAAATTTAAATCTCGCCTTGATGGAATTAAAATATATTTATTGTCGTCAATATCACCAGGTAATTCTTCTTCTACGCAATCACCGGCGTAGAAAATCTCCCCCGTTTCACTGTTTACATAGGCATGATTATCAGAAAAGTCTGATGAAGTAAATTCTATTGCCAGTTCAATATCATCCAAGTTAACCTGCATACCAACACCTTAATACACTAACCCAACAAAAAGTAAGCTAAAACAAAATTGATTATAATCGACTACAACATCAACTGTTTTTGCTCTCATTTACATTATTTTTATATTTTAAATAGATATAACGCCCTACCACAAAAGTCCCCAAACCTAACGAAAGAAAGACGCCCAAATAAAAGAGGAAAGGATCATTAGTTGACGTAATTTCACGTTTACCAATAATTGTAGTAGAACCTCTTGAAAGAATAAAAAAACCAAAGAAAAAAAATACACTCGATAAGAATAATGTATTAAGAAAAAGCCAAGGCTCTTTTACTAATTTGTTACTACTATTCATTTTTAAAGCTTAGCCTTAATATCGAGGGTTAACTTAAACCTCATAATCAGTTTATTAACTAAAACATAAACTAGTATAAATAACAATGATATAACTCTGCCCTCATGCTTGATTTATTACCTTCTTAGACGTACTCGATTGAAAATAATAAATCACTAAAAACCAAATAACACAAGCGAACAGACCTAGCTTTTGTATGGCAGGTAACAAAGCAGACAACACATCAAAATAATATAATACGGCATTAAAAAGAGGCAAGGCTATGCAACATACGCCAAAAACAACTAACCCTCTTAGTTTTAAAACATACAGGCTATGTAATAAAGTAAACACAGCAACAACATAAAAGGCTAAAGCTATATTAACCATAAGGTTATGCATAGGCGTTACAATCAAAAATGCATAAACCATTGAACCAATACCAGCAGTTTTAATAATACTTTGATGCAATAACGAGGCTGAATTTTTTGCAATGGTAACGAATACAAAACTCAGACTAAGGCAATAGAATAAAGCTGATGTGATGGCAAAAAACCTTGATGTATTTTCTGAGCCATTTAAAGCATAGGGTTGAAATAAAGATGAAATAGTATTACCTGACCAACTATATCCAATAGTCGAAGTATCCATCATCGTACCTCCAGAATATTGGAGTGTAGCTAGAAAAAGTAAAAACAAAGAACAAGTAAGCCCCAAAAGTGGCAAGTGTTTCACAATATAAACTCCGATAAATATGAGTCGTCTAAACCTAGAAAAGGAGTTAATCATAGTTAACTTAAAAAACGACAGATGTGCAAAAAACAACTATTCTCTGCGCTGTTTTAACGACTTATAGTTCGACCAAAGCACTTATTTAATCAATTTATATACTATTATTATAAGTGGAAAATACTTCTGTTGCTAAAACGAGTAAGAGCCTAAAACTAGTAATGTATCAGACCTTTAAATCAATATCGTAAATATTTCCCTATTTATCTACAATTGAAACAAACCGAGTGCAAGTTTGGGGGCTTTTTGCTATAACATATCAAAATTTCTTAAATCAACACCTCGTTAGGATTAAACATGACTCACCGTCTACTTGTTGGGTTAATAATTGGAACACTTTCCATATTAACTTCAGCCTGCTCCACCACTATAAACAAAAAATCTGCAACCGACACACCAGTTGTTTCTTCTGCTACAACATATAACAAGTCTCAAGGTTTAGTGGTAGCAACTTGGAATACAGAGCACTTGGCCTTCCCTATTACTGATGGATGCCGTCCCAGAACTGAAGCAGAAACCATCAAACTAAAACAATATGCTAAATCATTAAATGCCGACATTGTAGCTTTACAAGAAGTTGCCTCTGCCGAGGCGGTTGAAATGCTATTCCCAAAAAGTGAATGGCAAATCATCATGTCAAAAAGAGCTGACAGCGAATCTTATGATTGCCGTAAAACGGGAGCAAAATCAACGCAACAAAAAGTAGCCTTTGCGGTACGTAAAAATATTGAAATTCTCAATACGCAAGCCTTTGAAGCACTAGCATTACAACACCCAGGCTTACGCTATGGTTTAGAACTCACGGTTAAGTCACCATTGGGTACATTGACTTTACTTAATGTTCATATGAAAAGTGGCTGTTTTGTTGACAACTACTCACGAGCCGACTCTGATGCATGTAAAACCTACGCCCAACAAGCACCACTGTTAGATAAATGGGCTGAGCAAAAAGAACAAACTGGCATGCCGTATATTATTTTAGGTGACTTTAATCATAGATTATCTGCACCTTATAATCATTTAATACGTCAATTGTCTACTAATTCAAACAACAGCGTGAGCAGCCTTGAAAATTTAGGGGCTGACATCATTGGTTGCCACCCTTATTACCCAGCGCCAATTGACCATATATTAGCGGGTAACATGCCGAAAAAAGGTCTACAAAAAACAGTAACAATGCATTATTTTGACGACATGTCTCCAAAGGCAATGTTAAGCGATCACTGTGCTTTATCTGTTGAGTTATCAAATATCACTTACCCGTTATCCAATGCAGTAAAATGGCAAACAACCAGTAAAGAATACCGCTATTTAACCTCAGTTACCTACAAACGTGCATCTGACGTATTAGAAAATAACACCTTACCTAATACACCTTGGGCTGTAGTAATGGATGTAGATGAAACCGTATTAGATAACAGTCAATATCAAGTAAACATTGAAAAAAATGGTGTAGGTTACTCTCCAAAAACGTGGAGTGATTGGGTTGCCTCAGAAAAAGCAACGCTAGTACCGGGAGTTAAAGGGTTTATTCAAACCGTTTTCAAACAAGGTGGAAAGCTGGTGTTGATCACAAATCGCAATAGAGAGCAAGACCATCATACGTGGAATAATCTTCGCGCATTAGGTATTCCAGTTTCTACAGATAATACTTGTGTAATAGGTAGAGAAACTGAAGATAAAGCGGCAATTGATGGTGATAAAATCATTAACGACAAAGACTTAAGACGCCTAAAAGTACAAAACGGCACTGCTAGTTGCTACACACCTAACAGTTCAAGAGCATCATTGTTCCCAGAGCTAACAATCATTATGCAAGTGGGTGACAACATACAAGACTTCTCAGGGGTAACGCAGGAAGAAGCCGATGTGAAAGCACTGCTACCACGCGCTAAAAGTGAACTCATCTTACTACCAAACCCAATGTACGGGTCTTGGTAATTTACGCCTAGCAAACCGCTTGAAATGGATAATCTTCTTTCAAGCTTCTAGGTAAAGCTTAAACGATAAGCATGAACTGCCCACAAAAAGTGGGCAGTTTACTTTATGAGCATGCTATTCCTTACTATTTCTTTACTGCTTATTGACATGATCAACTTCAATCGCCTTAATTGTATAACATTACCAATATCTACAAGCTTAACTAAAAAAAATGAGCGTTTTTTACTTAGTCAGCCAATAAAGAAAAAACACACAATTCTCACTAACCTTTCCTAACGTATTAAAAACACCATTTAACAAAATTGAAATATATCTTAATAAACTCGTAATTTTTTAGACGTAAAAAATTCGCATAACTTAGTTACTCTGCTTTCGACTTAAAAACCTACTTAAACCGGAACTAAAAATGACAAGTAAAGTTATGTCTCAACCTCTATTTAAACTAACAAAGCTTTCTTTAGCTATGTTATGCGTTACATCAGCAAACAGTTATGCAGTTCAAGAAGTTGAAAAAGAAACAGAAAAAGCTTTGGAAGAAGTTGTAGTTGTTGCACAAAAACGTGCTCAATCAATCCAAGATGTGCCTGTAACCATAAGTGCTTACGATGGTGACTTTTTAGAAAGCGTTGGTATTGGTGAATTAGATGCATTATCTGACATCACCCCTGGACTTGTTATTCAAGAGCAAAGCCCAAATAATCCCGGATTTGTTATTCGCGGTATTACTTCAGATAGTGGCTCATCTCAATCTTCATCTCGTGTATCTGTTTATTATAACGGTGTAGACGTTTCTCGTTCTCGTGGTTCATACTTTGAACTATTTGATATTGAAGGCATTGAAGTTGTAAAAGGCCCACAAGCAACATTATTTGGTACAGCAGCGTCTGTAGGAGCCATCAGTGTTGCAACGCGTAAACCTGAACAAAGCTTTTCAGCACAAATTAAAGCGTCGGTTGGTAATTATTCAGCGAAGAATTTAAGCGGTTTTGTTACTGGCGGTAGTGATCTAGTTCAAGGTCGTTTTGCTTTCACTTCCCGTACTCGTGATGGTTTTATTGAAAACATCGCAGGTGACGACAACTCACAAAGCGCTGGCGGATTTATCCAAGAAGACATGCATGCGCTTGATCATGTGTCTTACCGTCCATCATTACGCATTACACCTAATAATGACTTAACCATTGATCTTGTATACACACACGAAGAAAATGATGACTCTGGTACATCATTTAAAAACGGTTTATACGCGCCAACAGGCGGTGACACTAGCCCATATAGTTTTGTAGAAATGTCTGGTTCTCCGTATTCTAAAGAAGTATTTGGTAAAAAAGACTTAGGCGTAGAACGAACTGTTGACGACATAAACTTAACGGTTAACTGGGACGTAAATGAAAACTTAACCATTACGTCAATTACTGCACAACGCAGCTTTGATTCTTTAGAAGTATTTGACGCTGACGGAACACAAGCTTGGTTTTTAGAATTTGCGGAAGAAGCTGAAGGCGACCAGTTCAGTCAAGAGTTACGTGCAGTTTATGCACAAGGTGACTTCACAACTATTTTTGGTGCTAGCTACTTTGATGAAGACGGCAGCCAAGCAGTACCATTTAGCACAGAAGAGTCAGTATTCTTAAACTGCTTAGGTTTCCTAAACAGTGGTCTACCATGTATGAATATTGACGGCAGTGTAAACGTAATAACGCCGTATTTAACTAATGGCGCTGCAACTGAACTTCCTTACTCACTTGAATTTACTAACTACGGTGAAAACACAGCATATTCAGCCTTTGCTGATGTAAGCTATAAAGCGACTGACACATTAGAATTAACCGCTGGATTACGTTATGTAAAAGAAGAAAAACGCAGTGGCTATAAATCAGATGCACCAAACAGTATATTAACAGGCGCGTCATTATTCACGGTTGATACTGCGGGTGAAACGTTCTACGCAGAAGCTGATTACGACGACTGGCTACCACGCTTTAACGCGCTTTATGAAATTAATTCTGCAACCAATATGTATGCAACTATTTCAAAAGGTCGACGTTCTGAAGTATTAGAAGTTAGCTCAGCTGCCAACACTCAAGGTGAGCCGGCTATTTCTGTTACAGAAATACCTTCTGAAGTTATCTGGAACTACGAAACGGGTATTAAAGGTAAAGCATTACAAAACCGCTTAGATTACTCTGTTGCCGTGTTTTATCAGAACTACTCTAACTTTCAAGTTAGTTTACAAGATGAAGACGGTGTGGCTTATTCAGCAGATGCTGGCTCTGCTACCAACATAGGTTTTGAAGCAGAAGTGAGAGCGCTGCTTAACGATGAGTTTGAAGTATTTGCTAACACCGCTTATCTTGATGCTGAAATTGATGATGACAGCAACAATGGTGACTTAGCGGGTAATACCTTTAGATTACAACCTGAGTGGACATTTAGTACAGGGTTATTTTACGGCACTGAAATATCAAGCTCGTTAAATTTAACCAGTTCAATTATTTACAGCTACCGTACCGAGGTGTTTTTTGAGCCTGCAAACGCACCCATCTCTGGTTTAGAGATTAGCCAAGAAGCATTTGGTTTAATGAGTGCTCGTGTTGGTATTGCAAGTAATTCAAACTGGTCGGTAAGCATATATGCTAACAACCTACTTGATGAAGAATACTTAGTTGATGCAGGTAACACAGGTGGTGGTTTTGGTAACCCTACTTTTGTAGCAGGCGCACCACGTATGGTTGGCATTGAGTTTACTATGAACTTTGGTAGTACTGGTTTATAAAAAGCCCTTAACTTATCACTGACAATTACTACTATTAAAATTAAGCCACTTTTATAGTGGCTTTTTTATTGTCTGCCGTTTGAGTTATAACGCCCTGTTGGCTGCGTAGAACTTCCCTAGGGCTAGCTTAGTTATGTCTAGTTTATTAGCTTCTAACTTCCTACTTTGTTACGTCAATCTCTCTTAAAACCAAAAAGCGGTTACGCTGATTTAATTACAAAATCAACGTAACCGCCCTATTTTATTCTATGAATAAGAGGTATTTATACTTAACCTTTATATATTCTTTGTGCGGAGTTAACCATGTTGTACTCTGGCGACATAATATTATCTACATAACGCCAGTCAGCTTTTACTTCGTTGTTGGTTAATGTCACTAACATATAACCACGCTGTGATAAGTCACAATATTCTAGGTCATTTATCAATAATGATAAGGCTTTAGCCATTTCCTGAGCTTGTGATAAATTCAGTTTAAAATACCATTCCATACCTGGCGATGTTACTCCAGGCGTTGCAAACTCAACACCTACGGCATTTCCTTTTGCATCTTTTAATTTACCGTACCACGCGTTGTGTGTATCACCTGCTACTACAACCAATTTCTTATTTAATGCTGATACATTTTTGTACAAGGTTTCGCGCTCAGCTGGATAACCATCCCAGGCATCTAAATTATATGGCATTAAGTTATTAACCCGCGCCAGTTGTTCGGCTGTTACCGTTTTGTTATTTAACACATCTTGTTTTATTGCACCTAGCTCTGCCAATACCGCAGGAACATTATTACGATCGGCTTGAGTAAACATTTCCGCTGGCATCAACATTTTGGTCATTAACACTTGCTGACCTAGCACTTGCCATTTTGCCTTTGATTGACCAATAGCAGACGTTAACCAGTTTAATTGCGCTTTACCAAGTAACTGTCTGCTTGGATCGTTAAGGTCTTTAGCAAATTTAGCCACATCCATTTGTTTAGTGTTCGCATCCATGTAGTTTTTATATTCAAGTTGTTTGTCTCTTGCGATTACTCGAGTATCTAACATATGTAAGCTGAGTAAATTACCAAAGTCGAAAGTACGGTAAATTTGTGGATTTTGCTCGCCCATTGGTGGACGAATAGGTAGCCATTCATAATAGGCCTGTATTGCAGCGGCACGACGTTTAAAAAAGTCACCTTCATCTTTATTATGGTTTTCTGCGCCACTTTTATAAGTGTCGTTACTCACTTCATGATCATCCCAAACCGCGATAAATGGCGCTGCGGCATGCAGGGCTTGTAAACCTTTGTCAGTTTTATATATGGCATAGCGTTTACGGTAATCACTTAAGGTAATAATTTCGTCACTGTTGTCAGCGGCTAATTGTCTTCCTATTTTCTCGGCATTTTCAGTGGCATAACCACCCATTGGATATTCATAGATATAATCCCCTAAGTGCAAAACCACATCGAGATCTTCTTGTTTTGCAGCATCTGAATACGCATTAAAATAACCCGCTGGATAGTTTGAACAAGACACAACTACCATTTTAATTTGCTCAACATTATCAATGGGTAATGTTTTTGCGCGCCCTACTGGACTAAACAGATCCAAACCAACAAAACGATAAAAATACTCTGTGTTAGCTTGTAAATCCTGTACGTCTATTTTAATAGTGTAATCACGACTTTTATCGGTTTTTTCAGTTCCATTTCTAATAATGTTTTTAAACTCAGCATCACTAGCAAGTTCCCACGCAACGGTTGCGCTAGCTTGCTGGGTATCTTGTAAAGTAGAGACGCGAGTCCAAATAATAAGTGCATCGCTTAACGGGTCGCCACTGGCAACTCCGTGCTTAAATTCAACATTACTTAACGATTTTTTTGGTAATGTGGCACAACCAGTTAATGAAGTAGATACGGCTAATGCAAACATACTTCCGGCAGATACCCCTGCGGTTAGTTTTAAAAATTCTCGACGGGCGGTAATTGGCATAATTTACTTATATAAGCGTTTAAACAGTAACATCAGCTTATGGTTTAAATATTTCATTTTTATAAATAGAAAAAGAAACTCTCATGACAATTACGAATATGCCCGTTTGGAATCACTAAAACAGCAATGTAGTTAGAGTCATAAAAAAAGCCAATAAACATAAGGCTTATCGACTTTTACATTGTATTTACGTAGTTAAATACTTGTTAGACTTTTTTTAGCCTTTGTTTTGACAAATACCATACACATAACCCCAATAAAACGTATTTAGGCAGTGTTGATGCTAAATAAAAAACAACCTCAGAATTAGGAAAAGTTATTATATAGGAATAAAGATGTAGAAAATAAAACGGTAATACTAAATATACATATGCAAGAGGATTATCGTTAGCCTTTAATAGTTTGCTAAGTTGAACTAACAGTATGTAAAAAATAACTAAAGGAACACCTAGTGTTATTAAATCTATAAGTGCAAAAGCCAAACTTGGTATTGATTTGGCTAACGGTTCTAAAATATTAGCCGGAATAGCTATCGCAACGCCATAGCCAATTATAGTTATCGAAAAATAGACAAAAATCAAACCTAATACAACTAAAAAAATATAATTTTTTACTCTATCCATAAGTGATACTCCATTGAAAGCAAACACCCGATTAACAGGCTAAAAATTGTGGATTAAACCTGAAATAAGCGAATAGCCCGCTATTTTAGTCCTGGCTGAATTTATTGTTATGTGTACATGAAACCACAACTAAGCATGCTCAGCTTCAGGCTTTGATAAGAAAATAAATGGAATAGCAAAAGGACCGAATACTGCGCCCATAAATGCCCAAAAATAAGATTGAGCCTTGCGTGATTTTGCAATGTAATAACACACAGAAACACTAAGAATATTTAACACTAAGAATATAAACATATCTATTTCCTTTAGATTGAATTATAACCACTTTAGCCTGTTTTTTCCACAAACTAAAGTACAAATAACGCCCATGTGCATAGCTAGTACGGCGCCGACAGGCGCTAACTGCCACAGTTTGTTATGTGATAGCTGCTCACTCTGGCAGCCCCTCGAATTCTGGCACGTCCCCTAACCCCTTGTCCCAAAAAGCTTTGCTAGATGTAAAGATGTGAGCTGTTGGCGAGATTGATACTTCCGTGTCCAAACACCCCGCGGGAATAACTAGAAGACCTGTGTCATGAGTGCTTGGCAATGCTGAACCACAAACCTTACAAAAACTTTTTTTGTGGCGAGTACCTGCAACCGTGAAGGTAGTCACAGAATCGGAACCCGCCAACCAAGTCAACTTAGCTGACTTCGAAAATAAGTTGGCCGCATGAGCAGACCCGGTATCCTTTTGACAATACTTACAATGACACAGGTAAAAGCCATCGAAATTTCCTTGCACTTCAAATTTTGCATTGCCACACAGACAAGAACCAAAATAATGAGTCATCAAGTTTCCACTATGTTGTTGGCTATACTTAGGCATTTTAGCCTCCTCAATGTGATGAAGATGTGTCCACTAAAACGGGGGAGCTACACTTCAGCGTCCGTTTAAGTAACTTGTTATACGGCGGTTATTCCATTACACCTTTTGCCTGCACAAAAAATAACTATGTTAACTCAAAAATGAATATATATGAGTGATAAGGTTTACCTAACCTCGTATTTCAGTAAAACTTCATTATCAAGAACGACATTTGTAGACCAAATAAATTTTGCACCAGCTCCACTAAATTTTTCAATAAAATTCATATATGCCTTTTTATTATTTACTCCAATATCATCTTCCGAGTATAACGTTGCTTGAGGCCAATGTGTTGAATCAAAACCTTGTTCCATCCAGTTATTTGGGACTTCCCAATGAGCGGCATAAGCATTTTGACCGTGGTCAGTTCCTTCAGTCGTACAAGCCTCAGATAAACGATTCCCTTCAATCTCATTTAGACAAGTAAGATCATAAATTGGGGCAGTATAGAATGTTTGAGCTTGCCATTCTGAACTAGTGACTGTTCCATCACTAAAACTAGCAATAAAGCCTCCATCACCAGGATGATAAACTTTTCCACGGTTGTCTTCTGTACCCAAGCCTAAATTTTCTTCCCAATCAATAACCTTTACCGCAATCGTGTAAGGTTTCTTAACCTTAAATTTCACGATATTAGAATTAAATGGTGTAAATGGCACAGCGTCTACAGCAATGAGATTGCCATTGATATAAAGCTCAAAATAATTATCGGCAAAAATATAACCTGTAATTTCTTCGCCGTCTGGATCGACAACGACGACAGGTACTGAGGTTTCATCAACATCAGCAATATTTTTTGGGGTGATGTTTGAACACTCTTCGTATAGGTCGACAGCCTTTGGTCCAATAGCAAAGTTATTTTCGGCTGGAACAATCCAAACCTTTCCTTCTGAGTCTGCTATTTCTCCTATACTAGCAACCCGGCTGCGCCCGTTTTCACACTTAAAAAGATTCGACTCTACTGTTTTTGCAATGCCTTGAGTAATACTTGCAGAGCCATTGTAATCATTGATTTTACTACTAGAGGGTACCTCAGATGATGGTGAGCATCCTGTAGTCAGTAAGATGACCGCTGAAAGGGTTAAAGCTTGATTTTTTAAGATGTACATTAAGTAGTTCTCCTTTATTGGACGAGCTGTATAGACATAATGACTCCCCACGAGGCTAGCTTCCATGTCGTGGGTTAATTTTAAAAATCAGAGCCATAATTAGTTTGTTAATGAACTAAAGCGGAGGCTAGCATGTATAAACATAACATAGTTTTTATTGGTTTAGATACCCATAAAGTATCGACTGAAGTCGCACATATTGAAGACCAACGTGGCGCAAAAACGGTTCATCAAGGAAAAATTAAAACAACCAAAGCAGCAATCACTAAACTTGCTCGGCAATATCAATCTAAATACCCCAATGCGACATTGCATTTTGTTTATGAAGCAGGTCCCTGTGGCTATTGGATTTACCGACTACTGACAAGTTTAGGTCATTGCTGTTATGTCGTTGCACCATCGCTTATCCCTAAAAAGCCAGGGGATAAAGTCAAAACCGATAAACGCGATGCAATGAAATTGGCCAAACTCCTTAAAGACGAGGAGCTAACCCCAATTTATGTCCCTGAGCCTGAAGACGAAGCGATACGTGACTTATCAAGGGCAAGAGAAACGGCTATGAAAGACTTAAAAGATGCTAAATTCCAACTTAAAGGTTTGTTCTTACGTAATAACATTAGCTGCAAAGTAAAAGATAACTGGTCAAATCAACATTTACGTTGGCTAACTGAGTTAGTTTTACCGCATCCAAGCCAACAAATTGTGCTACAAGAAATGATACAAACCATTACTGAGCGCATTAAACGTGTTGAACGCTTAGTCAATGAGCTCGCACATCAAGCTAAGCAGTGGCGGTATTACCCTGTTGTTCAAGCATTGCAGGCTATGCGAGGTATTCGTTTTTTAGTTGCTGTAGGTACGATTGCTGAGCTGGGTGACTTAAGACGCTTTGACCACCCTAGAAAACTCATGGCTTACTTAGGGTTAGTCCCCAAAGAAAACTCAAGTGGTGATAACAGAAAACAAGGCGGCATCACTAAATGTGGCAATGGCCGTGCAAGACGGTTACTCATTGAAGGAGCTCAAACCTATAAACACAACGCAAACGTGTCAACCGAGCTACAAAAGCGGCAAGAAACGCTGCCTAAGGTCGTTATTGATATTGCTTGGAAAGCCCAACTAAGGCTTTGCCTACGATACCAGCGTCTGATGCAACGCGGTAAGCATCGTAATGTAGTTGTTGCGGCCATTGCCCGTAAAATGGTCGCTTATATTTGGGCGATATCACGAGAAGTAATATTAGTGCCTATTGACCCAAGTACACGTATTTCAAGGGTACCGGCATAATCAAAAAGAGAGTTGCAAATAAAGACAACAACATGAAAAAGAGAAAAGATTAAATGAGAAAAAGTTTTGAGTTAGCGCATGGAGTCAAGCATCGGGTGTGGCACAACCACCGAGGGCGTTAGGATGGCAATAGCCTAGCGGCTATTGAACCACGAGCATAGACTGAAATTAGGTGTCACGACGGAAAAAGTAAGGTAGGCGCTGTTAGCCAATAGGTTAATAATCCACGACAAAATTGTCAGGAACAATTTTGAACAGCCAAGCTGATAAGCGAAAGGCAGGACGCCTGTAGTCATATCAGCATGATAACCGACGAAATTACTTGCTTCATTCTATGCGTTAACTCACTCAACTTGAAAAGAGAAAAATTATGGCTCGAAAAAAGGCAAAGATTTTTATGGTTTACGTTGACATGGGGAGTCATACCAACGCCCTGTTAACAGGCAATAAAATAGTTGGTTAAAATAAGCGACGCAGGAGCAAAAACCAACTGTTTTTTGTCCTTGTTTAACAGCTTGTTATATGTACATTAATTCAAGTCAATTTCAGGGTGCTCTTTAATCCCGTACATTTTTTCCATTATTTTTAAGTAAAAATCTAAAGGGGGCATCTTCATTTCTTCACGCCGTTTATCTACATTAGTTTCATCTTCTATGGGGCTAAACACAACTTTACCATCACTCACGTCAGCTTGAGTACCATAGATTTGTTTCTTTCCTTGTGCAATAAGAACTCTATCAGTTAAAAGGGCAACTTGTTGTCCGCTAACACCTTCGCCATTCAAATATGATTGCTTTAAATAAGGAAGCATTTTTACTTTAAATGCAACATCAGGTGAATGCTGGATGACTAAAAATGCTGCTCCAACTCCTTTAACTCCAACTAAATCCTTTGTTACCCAATGATGCTTTTTAATGATAGCTTTAAGTTTTCCTGTATTACTCTCATCTATTTTCATCATTTGTTCTAGGAGTGCTTTAGGTGGGTTTTGCCACCCAGATTCTCCTATTTTGTTTCGAATATGTTGATCTTCAATTTCCATTTCAATTAGAACTTTTTGCAGAGGAAGGTTAATTTCGGCAAAAGAATAAAAAGGTATTATCAACAGTAAAAATAGGTGACGCATCAACTGAACTCTCCTTGTACATATAACGCAGCCATAAGCGGTGAGTAACTGTTGGCTATACTGTGTAGCGAAGCGGAACGTAGCCAACAGTTACGAATCCGACTTGATGGCCTTGTTAAATGCCGTTCACCCAAATTTATTAGAAAAAAGTTCCCACCGGCGCAATAAATCTGGCCATCTAGTATTTAGCTCTTCACCGCTAACTTCATTATTATAATGTTTTATCAAGAACTCAACTTGCACATAACTCTTTTCACACTTTGACCGAATAATTTGAAGGAGAGTGTCTAATACTTCATTTATAGAAGGCCTATCCTCTGGGTCTTGGCTCAACATTATGTTTACTAAATTAATTACCTCTGAATCTATCAACCCAGAGTTTGCCCCCTGAATTTTTTCATTGTCTTTAACAGACCATTTTTTCCAAGGTTTAGAGCCAGTCCATTTTTTACTATTACCTTCTAAGGGGGTTGGCCAGAAATCACGTAACTTGATACCTACAGGATGAAACCCGCCTGACATTAACTCATATAGAATAACACCTAGAGCAAAGACATCAGTTTTAGAAGACAGTGGCGATTCTATCCATTGCTCGGGAGCCATATATGGTCGCGTTCCTGCATATACACCAGAATCAAAGGAAGCATTTGCTAAACCAAAATCAGCAACTAATGGTAGCTTATAAATACTTAAGCTTGGAAGATCACTGCATTGCTTTGCTACATCTCTTACAAAAATATTAGCAGGCTTCAAATCTTGATGGCAAATTAGCCCATTATTGTAACAATGAGATAAACCTGAACATATATAAGAAATAATTGAGAGTTTATGCAATTCATCAAGCTCCCCTGCATCCATCGCAGAATCTAAATCGCCATCCCAGTATCTAAATAATGCTAAAGGAGTACTTAGAATTTCTTTGAAATCAAACGCCCAGTGAACAAAAACATGCTCACTCCACTTAAGTTGATACCTAAGCTCATTAACAAACCTTTTATTTATTTCAGTAGCGTCATTTGTACTTATTGGCTTTGGAACTTTCGCACATACATACCTAGGTACAACACATTCACCTTGGTCAAAAACATAGATATCACCACACATGCCCGAAGTTTTTTTAATACACTTCCCAAGCTTTGAAAAAAACAATTCTAATGTAGCTTTCTTTTTTACTTCATCAAGGTCATGAAAATCCATATTCTATTTTTCCTTAAAAATGCAGAAGCCACTATGGCATTTAACGCCGCAATAAGCGGACTAAAATAGTGGGTTAAAATGTGGAGCGAAGCGAAACCTAACCCACTGTTTTAGTTCCGTTTAATTGCCTTGTTAAATGCCTTTCTAAATACTTGAAATTACGAGCTTGAGATCATAACCATTAAACCTATGGCCAGCCCATTTTTCTATAAATAACATAATTTTTTTGTTCTCCAACCATTCGGAATGCTCTTTCCCGTTAACAATTGCATTTCCCATTTGTTCGGGCAATTGAACACCTAAGCTTTGAATACATAGGGCATTTCCTAGTTCGAGAAGCTTATTTCGAGCTTCTTCTGATCTGCTTGCATCATTTACGTTAACTTTGATTTTTAATGTATTTACGATATCTTCCGTCCCTTCAGTATAATAAGCGATATTATCCGCAAGAAGGCCACCACCAAACTCGACCATTCTGGAGGATGCAAACCACTCTTCATCGTAACTCCTATTATAAAACCCTGTATCAAAGCCCTCTGGCACAAGGAAATCCTTTGCTTTGTAAGGGCTCCAGCCAAGGTTTATTGATATTTCTTTAGGTTTTTTCTCAGCGGAACGTACCTTATATATATACTTAAAAGTTGCTATTAGATCGGCATGAGATGCGACGTTTTCTTTTGCTACTTGATAAGACCAACGGTCAAGTAAACTCATTCTCACGTTGAATAGTATGACTGCGTATAACTTTGCTAAGTATCTGTAGTATTTGTTTTTTATCGAGAACTTAAGACGAACGAACACTTGTTCATAAGTTGAATATACCAGCATAAAAAAAACAAATGGCAAATATAATAAGGTTAACAATGGAGGAACAAAGAAATCATACGCAGTCTTTTCTTTACCAAATTCACCGAAGTTGGTAACTAACATATAAAAAGTGTAAGCAATCAGGATAAAACCAAATAGTGATAAGCCGTATTCAAGAAATACTTTTACTTTGTGATATTTTTTATCAGTTTCAGCGATCGCGAGCATCATAACTACTACAGCTAAGAGAGGCGCGAGTATAACCTCAATCCAGAGCGAAAAAGTATAAACACCAATGATGAACTGAAGGATTGTTAATAATTTTAAATTATCTATGACGGAGTGTTTGAAGAAGCTTTTATCCTTTTTAATTGACTCAAGCTTAAAAAGTGACATAAAACCAACAGATGCAGACCAAAAAATGGTGTTTTTTAGCTGTTCAATATTCCATAAATCGACTTCTGATAAGTAGTAGATTACAGCTGACATGTAAGCAACCATCAGCCAAAGTACTACCTGAATTTGCTTTACAAAGAACGCAGATATAAGACTTTTAAAAGAATGTCTTACTTCAACCATTTTGGGAGATAAGAAGAGATAAATCGAAATCGCTAGTAACCATAACGCAATTGCAATCTCTCTATTATTCAGAATATTCACAGGACTCCTTGTGGATGACGCTGGCATTTAACGCTTACATAAGCGGAAAAATATAGCAGGCTAAAATGTTGAACTGAGTGAAAACAGCCTGCTGTATTTTTTCCGTTTAATGTTCTTGCTAGCCATTTTTATACGCATGTTTAATTTCTTTAGGAACAATAACATACTCACTTATAGCATCAATCAACTCTGGATTAAGATAGAAAGGTGAGTTCTCAAACATAATCCCCGATTTATTTTTAACCACTTTTCTATTAGCTGTAGTGTAATACAGGTTATTCCATACAAGATTTGGCCTTGCTGGGTGATTTTTATGAGATAAGACATTTTCTAACCAACCATTTGGGATTAATGTGTTTTGTTTATCTGGAGTATTGCTCTTAGTTATCTTTTCATGCACTTCAACATTAAAGTTTACGGTTGGTGATATCTCATAATTATATACACCACTATTGCAGTATTTTCGGATTTCCCATACAGCTTTATCTAGTTTAAATAATTCATTCTCGTCAGCAAACCAAGATACCTCTAGATATCTATATTTTGCTCCAAATTGTTCCAAGCGCTTTAAAAATTTATTTGTATCATCACTTAATTTAATGTCTATAGGATTATCTTTATTTTTTAATAACTCTAACGCGCGACAAACTTCATGACCAATACGCTTTTTAGGAAGAGGAACTCGGTTTAATAATAAAATGCACTTTACATATTTTTCTAAGGCATGAATGGAAGACCACAAAAATTGAGGGTAAAGATCACCTTGATATGCCATTCTTGCATGGATGTAATCCTTATCTGCGGTATTACGAAATGATCTATGCGCAAAAGAATTGATTCTTTTCATTAAATCAGATGATTCCAAACCGACTCCTTGAAATGGCTAACGCCCAAATAACGGGCAAAAAATAGTTGGTTAAAATAGCGACGCAGGAGCAAAACCAACTGTTTTTTGTCCTGTTAATTTGCTTGTTATATGCCGATTACTCTGCAAACTTTACGTTAGCATTTGCTGAACTCAACGCGGATAATAAACCTACGACATTGAATGATGTTTCTATCGGTATTTCCACAATACCATTAGCCAGCAATTTATCAGTGATTGCCTTGGACTCTTTAAGATCAAATGGCGTATTTGAGTTTAGCGCCTTGCTCATTGCGACTTTATTCAAATTTTCAAAGCCTTCGATAAAAATTTTAGGCATCAACTTTCCCTAGGCATATAACGCCCTGTTAACAGGCAAAAAATAGTTGGTTAAAATTAGCGACGAAGGAGCAAAACCAACTGTTTTTTGTCCTTGTTTAACAGCTTGTTAGGGCTTTACCAACTCCGCCCATTTATTATGTAAAAAAGTACGAGATTGAATAACCGATAGCATATAAGGCTTAAACTCACCTTTGGGCAACTTAAAGATTGCACTGTAGACTGCGATTTCATTTGCCTCGATACCTTCTGATTTTGCCCAAGCTTGAACAGCAGGATCTGGATCTAAAGTTACATCTGCTTTATCGAGTGCTTTAAGATAAATGAAATACTCGTTTTCTGATTCAATTTTTGTAGGGTCACGTTTAATCGAAAACTCAATGACATGTAGATCAGGGGTTTCATTATAAAGTTGTGACACATTGGTTTTAACAACTTTAAGATATTCAGGTTCCGCAGCCCAGAATTCATTGATGTCGTTTGCAAATGATGAAAACGATAATAACGAAAGAATAAGAATAATAGATTTAATTTGCACCAGTTTCTCCGTAAACCCTAACGCCTACTTAAGCGGAAAAATATTGTTGGCTAAAATGTTGAACGGAGTGAAAACAGCCAACTGTATTTTTTCCGTTTGAAGTTCTTGTTAGAGTTTCATTGCTCTGACTTTACAAACCTTTGATAATGCTTTTCTACCTCTTCTTTGGACAATACTTTACCTTCAGATTCTCTATCTAGCAAAGTAACCATGTAAGAGAGTATATTTTCGTGAGTTAACTCTTTTTGATTTGGAAAAATCTCATTAGGTGCAATTTTAAAATCTAACCAACTACCGTCATCATCAAATTCAATATGGGAGCCCCATTTTGAAATAAATAATTCACCATCTCGATCATCAAGAACGATACTTACTTCGTAATAATAAGAATCATCATCAAATGATTCTGCATATGGAAACTCTTCGCCATTTTCACTGACTATGATTTTATCGTATGACATCGAAGAAACTCTAACGCTTATTATCGAGCATTTAGTATAAAGTCCCAGACACTCTTTTGAAGTACTGACTTTATAGGTATGCTAGATAATTGATTTAAATAGATAAAACATCCATTGTTTGGTTGAGTTTTCATTGCTTCTCCGTAAACAAAGTGAGAATTCTTTTATCGAGAATTACTTGTACCCTATTAAATATTATTTGGAAAAAAATTTCTACTAAAAATTAACTACTTACAAATTCATAAAAAACAAAGCGAGTTTCTAAAAAATATTTAGTAGGACCAAAAAGTGGTTATTTTTGATAAAATCCATTATACCTGTATAAAAATACAGTTTTATTTGTTTGTGAGGGTATTATGGAAAAATCACCTTTTCTGGCATCTATTAGAGAGTTTTACAGGGCTAAACATTACACCTAAAAACCGAAAAAGCTTATTTACATTCGCTAAAGCGATATATAAATTTTCATCATAAAAAGCCCCTGCTGATATGGCAGAGGGAAAAGTTGAACAATTATTAACTATTGCTAAATTAAGCTGAATAACAAGTAAAAAACATTATAGTTATACAGCCCTATTTTAATGGCTTAAATAAAGCTATTGCTAACGTTTGCTGTTAGCTAACCTTTTATTTTTCATTGAAATTAATTTTTGCACATGGCCAATTGAAGCCATTAACAAATAACAAGCTTGTAAATAACCTTTTTTGTGTAGTTCACTTAAAACGTCAGGAGATAATTGTTTTAATTTATCTTCATTAATTGAAAATAATCCCTCAAAACGCTTATCTTCATTATTCACTTTCACGTTTAATTGAATTGCTTCAATCAAGTCATAATCAGCAATAGTTTTAATAAAAGTATTCGTTTGAATTATCCCTTGCACTAAGGTTGAAAGAATATTATTCATTTCATTCATATAAGCCGTGGTGTTACCGTTATTATCAAACAAACGTTCACCTTCTTTTTCTTGAACTCGTGTATTACTCATATTTATTGTGATAACGGTATTTTCTGGTGTTGGTTTTGTACCTGCAGGACTATTAACTGCGACCATAAAGGGTTGTCTACGTATATGAAGTGGGATGTAGTTTGCTTCCCAATGGTCTACGTTTAAAAATAGGTTTTCTTCTACTTCAAATCCTAATAAAGCACTTAAATTAAATTGCCCTGTTTTATTATCTTTAATTAAACAAACTGGGTATTCAAGAACCAGTTTATTTAACTCTTCAGCTATCACCGGCACTAAATGAATATTCTCTCCAAATTGTGCCCCTCTTCCAGTAATTACCCGTGTATTCTTGTTTTTATTTTTATCTAAAATAGTAAAGTTTGTCATGGTTATGCCCTATTTCTTATACCCGTTGTAATCCGTATTGGTAAATTTTATTCAGTAACTCTCGGTTACTATTTAAAGACGTTTTAAGTTGTTTGCTTTGCATAGCTACATTATTAAAATAGTTATTGGCCATAAGTGTACTATCGGCGGAAAGCCCTAGCGGATTAGCCTCCGTTTGAAACTTCATGCCATATAAAACATACTGATAACTCGCCGCAGGAAATACTTCTAGCGCTTGTTCAAAATCGGCATCAGTTGGCGTTTGATATTTCCACAATAATAGTTGCTCTTTTAGGTAATCAGAAATGCTATCAGGGTTTCGATGATCTATCCAAAATTGGCTGTCGCTTCTTTGATTTAAGCAATAATGTAGCTTTAAGAAGTCAATAATACGCTCCCATCTGTATTTGAAGGTGGTATTAAATCGTTTTGCTATTATATCCATGGTCGTTCTATTGGCAGGAAATTGATCCGCTATCATCTGTGCAGATATTTCTACTAATAGTAATGCTGAAGCTTCAAGCGGCTCTAAAAATCCTGCCGACAAACCAATTGCCACACAGTTTTTTTCCCAAAACTTTTCTCTATGGCCCGGTTTAAAACCTATTTGTCTAAAGGTAAGTTTTTCTGGTGTGGTGGTTATTGGTTTTAAATAATTGAGTAATTCTTGATGAGCATGATCATCACTTGTATGTTGACTGGAATACACATGGCCAATCCCTCTGCGGGTAGATAGACCAATATCCCATATCCAACCTGCAGACTGTGCAGTTGACAAAGTATGAGACACAATAGGTGCATTTTCGTTTTCGTATGGCACTTGCACCGCTATCGCTTTATCTGAAAATAATGTGTCGTCGCACGAAACAAAAGGTACTTTAAAGTGCTCACCTAAAAGTAAAGACTTAAACCCCGTACAATCAATGAAAAGATCTCCAGACAATTGCGTATTTAAAGACGTTAATAACGATGAAATATCCCCTTGCTTGTCTGTGTTTACCTTAACAACATCAGCAGAAATATAGTTCACCTTTAATTGATTGATACAATGTTTCTTTAAAAACTCTGAAAAGGTGCCAGCATCTAAGTGATAGGCATAATTGGCAACTGCGGCATATTCAGCGTTAATAATTTCTTTGGGAGCTAATCCTAATTCACAAATACTTTCTTGAACACAAACCGCCTCCGAAAATGACACTTCACTGTGGCTGTTTACCCAATGTTGGGCAAGATTAAAGCTGCCATAACCTTGGGGTAACATCAGTGGGTGATAATAAAAATCATCTTCAGCCCCTGTTACCCATTTTGAAAACTTAGCGCCTTGTTTAAACGAAACATTACATTCTTTAATAAAATCGCTTTCTCTTATCCCAATACTTTTTAAGGTTTTTCGCATTGTTGGCCAAGTGCCTTCGCCAACGCCAATAATGGGAATATTAGGTGATTCAATTAACGTTATTGTGTAGCCATTACTGACTTCTTTTTTTAATTTAGCAGAGAGAATGCCTGCAGTAATCCAACCTGCGGTTCCACCCCCCACAATGACGATATTTTTAATATGCTTTGTCATATTCAATACCTATTATTATCCAGTCAATTATTCAAAGAATTAGTTATAAAATAGCTATAAATACAAAAAGAGGAACCAACTAATATTGGTATCCTCTTTTTGATTTTTACTTAGTTTTTACACGTTAAAAAGTCGCTCGAACACCTATGTTATAACGCGGTCCATATTCTTCAAAATCAACAAGTTGGTTTGAGAAACGACTATGGCGACGTGCTGTTTCGTCCGTCACATTAATTCCTTCAATAAACACAGATACCGTTTCATTAAAGTCATAACTTCCAGAAATATCAATTTGTGAATATGCTTCGGTAAATACCGGAGATACTCCCCCTTTAAGTAAAAAGTCATCTCTCCAGTTATACGCTATTCGAAATGCAAAACCATCTTTTTCATAAAAGGCAACAACGTTTGCAGAATCACTTAATCCGGATAAAGCAAAGTCATTTTCTAAGCTGTTTGGATCATACTCATCTGAACTATCAACTGAGGTGTAGTTAACAATACCACCAAAGCCGGTTTCACCAAACATATGTTGAATGTTGAATTCCCAACCAGTTACTTCTGTTTCATCACGGTTTTTAGGTGTTGAAACTGACCATACAATCGCAGGATCAGAAGATTGAGAAACACAATCAGGGTTTGGCTCAGATACACTTCCTGAAGGACAGTCGCCACGAGGATTTACGCTCGGGTTAGTAATTGGGCCATTAGGGCCTTCAATAATTCTATCTTCTTCACCTACAGCAATAAAGTTATCTACTTCTTTGCGGAAGTGTCCAAGAGAGATATAACTTCCTTCACTGTAATACCACTCTAAAGAGATATCTAAGTTTTTAGCTTCATATGGTAATAAATTTGGATTCCCTTGAGATGCTTTAAATGGTCCTGTTGAAAAATGATTATCTAAAGAGGTTGCCGGGAACATTGCATCAATATTACTACGGGCAATGGTATTGCTATATGAAAAACGCGCAATTAAGTCGTCTTGAATTTCTAAACTCACGTTTAAGCTTGGAAGATAATGACTGTAATGCCCTTCTAGCTCACTAGATACTTTATCTGCTGCCAAAATTTTGGACATTTCAAGTGGTGTTATCCAGTTTAAACCAACAACTGGTTGTATTAATGAGTAAGAAGTAACATCTGTCGATTCATGACGTAAGCCAATATTGGCATTAAATGGCATATTATTAAATTCAGATGCGAAATCAAACGAAATATAAATAGCGTCAGTATCTTCTTCTACACCGTTTTGATCTTTAGATTTTTCGTTAAGTAATCCTTGAGCCGCCACTAAATCTATAAATTGTTCAGCACTATATTCAGAACGTTGTTCAAATCCAATATCACCTGGCTTAAAATTTATATCAAGATCACTAATATCTAAAGCACCGTTACCTAAACCAAAATTAGCCCCATAAATTAAAATGGTATCAACTTTATAAACGGTATTTGACACACCAAAGTTTATTGCCGTTAAATCACCATCACCTGTATTTTCCCAGCGACCAGCAAGTTGAATTTGTTTAATGTTATTTTCAATCTCATAACCACGTTCTTGATATAAATCACCTTCAATATTTGCTTTATTGTATGCTCCGCCGTTTAAACCGAAGTCATCAACAAAAACTGAAGGCATATCAGTAGAAAAATCAGCCCCTATTGTTACTGGGTATGCAGTGCCAAAAGGATTTTTCAATCCCGCAATTCGTTCTGCTGGACGTGCCCCTGGGTTAGCATGAGAAGTTGAGTCATGAAGATCAAGCTTAAAAGACAATGAGTCTGTTGCTTCCCACTCAAAATTAAGACCTACAGAATCATTTTCGGTTTCATAATCATATTCCCAAGCCCAAAAGTTTAATTCATCATTGGTACGAACAGGGTTAATAATAGTACCATTTGCATCGGCTTTTCCTGTTTCTACATTATCAAACCAGAAACTTGTACGGTTCATTGTACTTTTATCGTCTAAGCGCGAAAGCACATAATCAAATGTGGTAATTAATTTCTCTGTAGGTGCCCATTGCAAGACTAGTTGCGCATTTTGACGCGTACGTTCTGTGTCTTGAGAATCTAAATCAACAGTTGCAGTACGCCATGTATTTAAATCTGGGTTTTTAGAGGTATCAATTGCGCTGGTATCAGGGTTTGCTTGACCTGGATAGCCAGTCGCCCATGCTTGTTGAGTACCTATACGGTCTAAATGACTATCACGCTGTGCATGAGAAAGTGATAATAAAACACCTACGGTGTCATCCATAAATGTGTTACTGATCATTCCTGAAATTTCAGGTGTTACAGAATCACCTTTATCAACACTTGTATCTACAACACCTTTTACGCTACCTAATGCTTTAAAACCGTCATAATCAAATGGTTTAGCTGTTTTAATATTAATTGTTGCGCCAATACCACCAGAGTTTATATCAGCACGTCCAGTTTTAAAAACTTCTACTGCCGAAACAGTTTCTGCGCCAATTTCTTTAAAATTAAAACTACGAGAAACACCTTCTGTTTGTAAAGCCGATGAATTAGGCATTTGTCTGCCATTAAGTGTAACTAAATTAAAACTAGGACCAAAACCACGAACAGTAACTTGGTTACCTTCGTTATTAGATCGATCAATTGATACACCAGTAATACGTTGTAATGATTCAGCTAAATTTGTATCTGGAAATTTACCAATATCTTCAGCAGAAATACCATCGACAACACCTGAAGCATATCTTTTTAACGCAGTTGATTTAGTAAGTGAACCAAAAATACCTGTAACTTCTATTACTTCAACTTCTTTTGTTTGCGCATCGGTTTTTGCATCTGCCGCAAGCACTTGCCCACTTGTGGCAACTAACATTGCAGCCACTATTGAATTTAACTTAAATTGACTTTGTTTCATTGATCTTCCCCAGATATATTATTGTTTTAATCATTACACTTAATTATAAATAAAGGTATTTTACACACGCTTTATCTACATTAATTATTTAATTGTTAACAATCTACCATTGAGTGATGTAAGGATCAACCCATTATCAAAAGAAATCATATAAAATAATTAACGTCATAATATGGTTAAATTCCAGATAGCATAACCAACTGTATTATATAGAAATTATAACTGTTATGTTAATTAATTATTAACCTTTTTGTTTTAGTCTTTTTAGTTATTTAGACGCAGATATACTGCTTTAATAACAAAAAAACCCTTAATAAAAATTATTAAGGGTTAATTTTTACATGGGGGGTATGCAAAAATTTAAATAAAATGTCTAGCGATTATTTCTCTAGCATGTACACCGTTTTCTTCTCTAAGTATTGCTCTAATCCAAACTTACCGTCTTCACCACCAAATCCACTTTGTTTCCAACCATTATGGAAACCTTGATGTTGTTCACCCATTCCGCGATTCACATACACCTCGCCCACTTCTAATTCATTAATAGCTTGATTAATGTCAGAAAAATTTTGTGTATAAATATAAGCACTCAAACCATAAATACTGTCGTTACAGAATGCGATAGCTTGATCCATATCTTTTACTTTAATAATGGGTAAAACAGGTCCAAATGTTTCTTCGTGTACGGCTATGTTGTCTTGGGCAACATCAACTAATAAGGTTGGTTCGTACCAACAACCACCTTCAAAACCGTCAACCTTAGCTGTTTTTCCACCAGTAGCGACAGTTGCGCCCTGTTTAATACTTTCTTGTACTATATGATCAATATTATCAATTTCACGTTGGTTACACTTAGGGCCCATTTGTGTATCTGCATTCATTGGGTCACCTACCTTAAGCGCTTTAACTGCTGGTAAGAACTTAGCCATGAATTTTTCATAGACACTTTCTTGTACGTATAAACGTTCAACACAAGTACATACCTGACCACAGTTAGCAAAACGTCCCCAAAGCGCACCTTCAACTGCTTTATCTAAATCTGCATCTGCCATTACTACCATTGGGGCTTTACCACCTAGCTCTAACATAACAGGTGTCATATATTCAGCAGAGGTTTTATAAATCTGCTTACCCGCAGCTGTAGAACCCGTCATGGTGATCATTTTAGTGATTGGGTTTTCGCATAAGGCTTGACCAACAACTGATCCAGAGCCATTAAGAATGTTTAAAACACCTGCTGGAATACCTGCTTCATTAGCAATGCGACCTAATTCAGTTGTTGCTAAAGGCGTTTCTTGAGTCGGTTTTAGTACCATAGTATTACCGGTAATTAACGCTGGACCAATTTTACGACCAGCCAATGCCAGCGGGAAGTTCCAAGCGGTAATACCAACAACTACACCACGTGGTACTTTGTGAATGTAAATTTTTTCATCTTCGTTGTCTGAAGGTAAAATATCCCCTTCAATGGTTAGCGCATGATCACAAGCGTAATCAATAAACGTTGCGGTAACATCAACTTCCATTTCCGCAACCGACAACAATTTACCTTGTTCTGCCACTAACATTGGCGCAAGAATAGCTTTATTTTCCCGAATTTTATTTGCAAAATTACGTAGAATATTTTGTCGTGCACGCGCGGTTAATTTAGCCCATTTCTTTTGAGCGGCATCAGCAGCTTCTAATGCCTGTTGTGCATCTTTGGCGCACCCTTTCGGAATAGCACCAATAACTTTACCCGTAGACGGACTTAAAATATCAATTTGACCAGCTACTGTTGATGAAATGTATTCACCATTAATGAAATTTACATCATTATGAAATTTGTACGTTGGGATAGTCATTTACTTATCTCCCCATCCATCCGCCGTCTACCAATAAGATAGCGCCGTTAACATAGCTAGCAGCTTCAGAAGCTAAGAATACTGCTGGCCCTTTAAAGTCTTCTGGGTTACCCCAACGACCTTGTGGAATTCGTCCTAAAATAGCAGCATTGCGTTCTTCATCATTACGTAATGCCTCTGTATTGTCGGTATCAATATAACCTGGCGCAATCGCATTTACGTTAACGCCTTTACCTGCCCACTCATTTGAAAGTGCCATAACTAACTGACCAATAGCACCTTTACTTGCTGCATAACCAGGAACCGTAATACCGCCTTGGAATGTCAGTAATGAGGCTGTGAAAATAATTTTTCCTGAACCTCTGTTTACCATTTCTTTACCGATTTCACGACTCAAAATAAATTGCGCGTTTAGATTAACATCAATCACTTTATCCCATAAGTCATCGCCATGCTCAACCGCGGGTGCACGTAAAATAGTACCTGCGTTATTAACTAAAATATCTATTGTAGGAAAATCAGCTTTTACTTCTTTAATAAACGCATATAACGCATCACGATTTGAAAAGTCACATTGATAAGCTTTAAAGTTTCTACCTAATGCTTTAACTTCTTTTTCTATCTCTGAGCCTTCAAGTTCTAAACTGGCCGATACTGCAATAATATCCGCACCTGCTTCTGCCAAACCTAACGCAATACCTTTACCAATTCCACGTTTTGAGCCAGTTACTAAAGCAACTTTACCCGTTAAACTAAATTTTGCTAACATCTTATTCATGATTAAAGCCTTGTCTCTACTTTCAAACTATTGTGCGTTACATTCTACAAGGGCTTTCATACCTTGCGGATTATTGTCCATACTGGCGAAGGCACTACCTATATCAGCTAATGGACTCACTGAGCTGATAAAAGGAATTAAATCAATTTGACCTGAAGCAATTAATTGTATTGCCCAATCAAAGTCTTCAGCTTCATAAACACGTGCACCTAATAATTCTAATTCTTTCCAAAAAAACTGAAATAAGTCGATTTCAGGTTTAACACTATGAATAGCCACCATAACAATTCGTCCACGACGACCAGCAATTTGCGTCATGGCGTCGATAGCAGGCTTAACGCCAGAAACTTCAAATACTACATCAGCACCTTTAGTTTCAGTCCATTCGTCTACATACGCGGCTAAATCTTGCTCTATTGGGTTAACTGCTTTAACGCCTAATTCGTCGGCAAAAGCACGACGGCTTTCGTTCGGCTCAGACACTAACACTTCAGCGCCAACACTTTTAGCAACAGCTGCAACTAATTGACCAATGGGACCACCACCTAAAACAACTACCTTTTCACCCGCTTTTAAACGTGAACGACGCACATCATGACAAGCTACTGATAAAGGTTCAACCAATGCGCCTTGCTTTAAATCAACGCCAGCAGGTAATTTATGTAATGTACGTGCTTTAACTGTCCAACTTGACTGAAAAGCACCTGGGGTGTCAATTCCCATAAATTTTAAGTTTTGACAAATATGCGTAAAACCAGCATTACATGTAGGACAATTGCCGCACCAGTCTAGAGGACGAACAACCACTTTATCACCTAAAGTAAAGCCTTCAACACCTTCACCTATTTCAGCAACAACACCTGAAATTTCGTGACCAATCGTTTGAGGAATAGACACTCGTTGATCCATCACACCATGATAAATGTGCATGTCAGTACCACAAATACCTACATAGCCAACATTAAGTCGAACTTCACCTGCTTTAGGAGCATGTACTTCACCTGCAACTAAATCAAAACCTTTATTACCAATATAACGAGCAGCAACCATAATTTTTACCTTTAAGAATGTTTGACTAAATATGGGCTAAGTAAAGCATCGTCAAAAACAACACCTGTACCAGCCACATTTGGCGCAATTGCTCTTCCGTTTTCATCTAACCGAAGAGGATGTTTTGTATATTTATCAATTGGAAATGAATGTACTTCCAAATAGCCTGCGTGCGGCTGAGAAGCTAATAAAGAAACGTGGAGTTCATGCATACCATGACTACATAAAGGTAAGTTGTTTTCTTCTGCCAGCTTTGCAACTCGAAGAAAACCAGTAATTCCCCCAATATTAGAGGCATCTGGTTGTAAATAACTTAATTTAGCTTGCGCAATAGCGTAACCAAACTCATGTAGGGTATGAAGATTTTCTCCCATAGCTAAACCAATATTAATATTGTCAGCTATTTCAGCAAATCCTAAATAATCATCTGGTATTGTCGGCTCTTCAAACCAAGTAATGTCATATTGTTCAATGGCTTTACCAAAAACAATCGCTTGTTCAACCGACAACGCATAGTTAGCATCTACCATAAAGGTAATGTCAGGACCAATAAGTTCGCGCACTGCAGCCACGCGCTCAACATCTTCCAGATAGTTTGCTTTACCCACTTTAATTTTTACTGCGGTAAAGCCTGCATCTAAATAACTTTGAATATTACTTAGCAATTTGTCTTTTGAAAAATTAAGATCTATACCACCCGCATAACAAGCGCTTGTGGTATTCGCGCCACCTGCGACTTTCCATAAAGGTAAGTTTTGACGCTTACAACGAATATCCCACAACGCAATATCAACAGCAGACATAGCAAAACTGACTAAACCACCACGGCCGACATAATGTAAATGCCATTCCATTTCGTCCCAAACAGATTCTATTTCGGAAGCATCTTTATTAAGTAACATCGGCTTATATTCATCTTCAAGTAATGAAAATATTGCACGACCGCCTTTACCTCCGGTATAGGTGTAACCTACTCCTTCATAACCATCATTTGTGGTTATTTTAATTAAAATAAGTTCAAAATGCGTATGATCGCCATGTTTGGCATCAGCAAGCACTTCAGGCAAAGGGACTTGATAGTATTCCACTTTCACTGAACTAATAAGGTTAGGATTTATTGTCATTTTCACATTAACACCAGGCAACTAAATACAGTTTATTGTTAACAATCTACATGTTGATATGCAATTTGTAAAGAAAATAAATGAAATATTATGAGAAAATATCAAGGTATAAATTGAGGATAATAAAGCGTTCGCCGTTATTTAGGCTGTTATATATTGACAAAAAAACGCCTGATAATTTTTGTATTAACAGGCGCTATAATAGTGCTTACTGTGCTTTCCAGTTCAAGATCGCATCATCATCTACTTTATTTAAAGGCCTATATTTTAGCGAATTTTCTTTAAACGGCTTAGCGCTTTCTGCGCAGTATGCCGGTATCATCACCCAACGAGGCTCACTTGATTTATTTTGGTTCGATTTATGTAATAAATTGCAATGGAAAAATAAGGTATCGCCAGGATCTAGCTCTACTTTCACCAGTTCATGATGCTTTAATGCTTCTTCGACAAACTCCATGTCTGCCCCTTTCTGATCACCTGTTTTATCGTGGTTTATGCGACCAATGTGATGAGAACCTTTTAATACTTCTAAACAACCATTCTCTTCAGTTGCTTTATTTATCGCAATCATGCAACTCACAAGTTTAGGGTATAAATGATAGTTATCGGTAGCCCAATAACCATAATCCTGATGCCATTCCCATGCTCCCCCTACGTAGGGTTCTTTCATCATTATTTTAGACGTTGTATGAAAAACCGGTTCCCCTAAAATAGCTTCTACTGAATCGGCTAAACGTCGTCCACGAGAGAACATTGAATAAAAGTCATCACCTAACTCTTGCCATAAACACACTTTACTTACTGTCCCAGAGGAGTCTTTTTTATCCCATGCTCGATCATAAAGAGAGTCATCATTAAATGCCTTATCTTGCAAAAGTTTGATTTCTTCTGGGCTATAGTAACCTTTAGCAATAACGTACCCGTCACGATGAAAGTTCTCTATTTGTTCTGAGTTTAAAAGACGTTTAGTCATAACAATTCCTTAATATATGCAGTAATCAGAAGTAGAATGCCATATACTATTCATATACGAATAATACATTCATATTTGAATTGAATTTACTCTTAATGAATGTACATTGTCAACAATAATTTATTAACAAGCACTATGTTTAATCCTATAAGATTGATAATATATTCTTAGATTATTTTAAGGACCTAAAAATTGACTAATAAACAACTATTTACAGAAAAAAATAAATATGCGGTACCTGCGCTTGATAAAGCATTAGATGTACTTGAATTTTTAGCTACACAAGATAGTCCTAAATCTCAAAGTGAAATAGCGACAGCTTTGAAACGAAGTGCTAATGAAATTTATCGAATATTAGTGAATTTAGAAAGTAGAGGTTACTTATTCAGAGATGAATCAGGCAAGTATAAAGCCTCATTAAAAATATATAATTTATCTCGACGAATATCCCCTATAGATCAAATGCGACAATGTGCTTTGCCTCATATGGAAGATCTTGCGGTAAACACAGGACAGTCATGTCATTTGAGTATGTTATACCAAAGTCAGACTATGGTGATTGTACAGGCAAGAAGTCATAAGGCGATTTCAATTAATATTTCTGAAGGGGTTACCTTTTCAACCACTTCTACTAATGCCGGTCTTGTATTACTAGCTAATAGCAGTGATGTTGTAAGAGAGATGATTTTAGTTAGAGATCAGCATTTTAATGCAAAATCAGATCAACAGAAAAAGCAGTTGCTCTCGCAATTAAATGATATCAAAGAAAGCGGTTATTATATGGCGGAAAGTAACCTCTATGAAGGTGTTTATGATTATGTTGCGCTTATCGGTCAACCTGAAGGTGCAGTGATCGCAGCCCTTGCAATTTCATCTTTAAAAACACAGACCAATGCAGAAATGAATAAGACAGAATTAATCAACCAATTAAAGCAAACCGCTGATAAAATTACTCACCAACTTAGTTGTTAAAAACCCCAAATCAGCGCTTATTCACTGCGATAGAAAAAGAGAAGCTAGCTTCTATTTTTTACGTCAATACGATATTTATAAGGTGTGGTATTAAATTGTTTTTTAAATTGTGCAATAAAATGTGACGGGCTCGAAAAATTAAGTTCATAGCTAATATCAGTGACAGATTGTTCTGTTTGGCTAATCAATCTTGCTGCACTATACAGTTTATGTCGCAAACTATATTCAGAAAAATTACAGCGAAAAATACGTTTAAACATTCTGGAAAAATGTGATGGTGACACGTGACATAAAGCGGCGGCTTCTGTTAAGGTCAATTCTACCGCTTCACTCTGACGAAAAAGATCAATAGCAGGTGACAGCTTTTCATAGCCAACACTCGATGCAATTGGCACACTATTAGGCGACTTTACTGGGCTAGCATGCTCTGCAATCCATAAAATAAGTAATCTGAGCAAAGTAAGGCTTTTACCACTTAGTGGATTTTCTTGATAACACTCATGTAACCACTTTACTTGTAATTGAACAATTTCAATGTCTTTCGGTTGTAATCGTAATTGCTGTCCCTGTTGAAATAACGAACTCACTTTTTCCATTTCAGGTTCATTAAATAATTTAGGTAAAAATTGCACAATATACCAAGATTTTGGCCGGTCACTTAATTCAAAGTCGTGGGTTTCAAGGGCAGGAGTAAACACGATATCATTATCTAATAACGACGACTCTCCTTGATTATAATAATAACAACCATCTATTTGCTCGAAGATAATAAATTCATGCACTTCATGGAAGTGCATAAAACAAGAATATGAGTCTTCTTCTTTGTATTCCACTTTATGAATTTCGAATTGATAACTCTCTTCAATACAAAATGGTTCGCAATAAACTTGCGTTTTTCCCATCTGAATCACCACATATTTATAACATTAATAATATAATTACCACAAACAACTCCTAATAAAAAGCAAATATTTGATACTTTTTGAAGCTTAACTATTAGTTCTTTATTTATATTAATGCTCAAATTAAATTCGGGTAAAATACAATAAATGATCAACACTTTTCGAAAACATAAAAATAAACAAGTCATAAGGTTAAAATAAGACCTTCACTTATAACTATAATAAAAGGTATATAAAATGAAATTGGAACAACTCGATTTTACTGTATTTATAGCCTATGTTATCGGGCTTTTATGCATTGCGCTTTGGATATCGCGTAATGATCACAAAGGCGACCGAAATACAGAGGACTATTTTCTTGCGAGTAAATCACTTCCTTGGTGGGCAATTGGGGCATCGCTCATCGCATCAAATATTTCCGCTGAGCAAATTATCGGAATGTCAGGTTCAGGCTATGCAATTGGTTTGGCCATTGCGTCTTACGAATGGATGGCTGCAATAACCTTAATACTGGTGGGTAAGTATTTATTGCCTATCTTATTAAAAAATAAAATTTTTACTATGCCTCAGTACCTTGAACAACGGTTTGATAGCCGAGTAAAAACTACCCTCGCCTTATTTTGGCTAGCCGTATTTATATTTGTAAATTTAACGTCAGTGCTCTGGTTAGGAGGCCTTGCTATTCAAACTGTCGCTGGTGTCGATTGGATGTTTGGCATGATATTCCTTGCCGTATTCTCGGTTGCATATTCTCTTTATGGTGGTTTAAAAGCCGTTGCTTACACCGATATTATTCAAGTTGTTCTACTCGTTTTTGGTGGTCTCTTTTTAAGTTATTTAGCGTTAGATACCATTGCTGAGGGAGATGGTTTTATCCATGGTTTTAACATTTTAACTGAAAAACTGCCTGACCATTTTGATATGATTTTATCCAGCGATAATCCTAACTATATGAGCTTACCTGGTATTTCTGTATTGATAGGTGGTTTATGGGTAATGAATATTGGTTATTGGGGATTCAATCAATACATTATTCAAAGAGCATTAGCTGCAAAGAGTGTTCAAGAAGCACAAAAAGGAATTGTTTTTGCTGCCTATTTGAAATTATTAATGCCAATTATCGTTGTACTACCGGGGATTGCCGCATTGATCTTATATCCAAACCTGACGGCTCCTGATCAAGCATATCCCTCAATGATGGGATTAATGCCTGTAGGCATTAAAGGTTTAGTTTTTGCTGCGTTAGTTGCTGCAATAGTGTCTTCGCTTGCCTCAATGACCAATAGTATTTCAACCATTTTTACTATGGATATTTACAAAAACATTAAACCCAACAAAAGCCAACGCCATTATGTACATATAGGACGAATAGCAACGCTTGCTTCTCTTTGTATTGCCCTGATAACGGCAGAGCCTTTATTAGGTAAGTTAGATCAAGCCTTTCAGTATATTCAAGAGTTTACCGGATTATTCTCACCTGGTATTACTGCTATCTTTTTAATGGGTATGTTTTGGAAACGAACAACCTCTACAGGCGCATTATCAGCCGCTATTGGCTCAGCTATATTCTCAGTTGCATTTAAATTTTTATGGCCAGAATTACCGTTTATGGACCGTATTGGTTTAGTCTTTTTGCTGTGTATTGCATTATCTGTGTTTGTCTCTCTAATGGGCAAAAGCCCAGAAAATGACAGCTCAGTAGACCTTAGCGAAATCAGCTTTAATACTGAACGTAACTTTAATATTTCTGCAATAGGTATCGTTATCATACTGGTAATACTTTACGGCACTTGGTGGTAATACTTTAATCATTCAAGGCAAGTGTTCAAATGAAGACTTGCCTTGATTAGCCGTATTTATTTTGGTTGGCAAGGGCTTTATGGGCGTTCTCTATAATAGCGTTAGACAAGGCTTTAAACGCCCCTTTTAATAATATCCAGTGATGCCAATAAAGGGTTCTTGTTAATGTATAATCTGGCAATAAATTGATTAATTCGCCTGAAAGTAACTCCTCTTGAACCTGTAATATTGGCACTAAACAATAAGCTAAACCCTGTTTAGAAAAATCAACAAATGTCTCTGATGAACGTACAGTATGGCAAGGGTAACTTCCCATTTTTAATCCATATTCTTGTTCGAGATATTTAATATGCATATCATCTTTCGGATCAAAAACAATAGTAGGAGCTTTTTGTAAGCTCTCTTTGTTAATCCCGTTTGCAAAATACTTTTCACTAAATGTTTTTGAGGCAACAAGTATGTATTCCATGTCGCCTAATTTATCAAAAGTACAGCCGGGTAACGCTTTATTTAACGTACTTACGGCACCAAAAACCTCACCTTTTTGTAAAAAGTTAATGGTACGGTCTTCGTTTGCAAGGAATAAATTAAATTCCAGCTCATACTGATCAGAAACATGCGTTAAAGCATTGGTTAACCAAGTGGCAAGACTATCAGCGTTACATGCTAACTTGACATGAATAAGCTGATTTTTATTATCTGCGTGAATATCAGGTAGTACATCTTGCTCTAATAACTGTACTTGCTGGTAATGCGATAATAATTTTTGTCCGATACGCGTAACTCGAATAGGTTGACTACGAATAACTACTGGCTGACCAATAGCTTGTTCCAACAATTTTATACGCTGAGACACGGCAGATTGAGTGATACATAATTCATTTGCGGCTTTTTCAAAACTTTGTTGCGCAATCAAAACACTGAGAGCGTGGAGTTGCTTATAATCAAGCATATTAGAATAACTTATCAAGCATTAAATATATTAATTATATTTATAACAGAAAAAAGAGTAAATTAAATGAAAATTTTTAAGGAACACTGAAATAATGATTTCACCACTTTTTCAAGGGTTTTTCTTAGGGGCAAGTATGATACTTCCCATAGGCGCTCAGAACTCTCATATTTTAAATCATGGAATTAAAAAAAATCATCATATGCTAGCCGCTACCGTTTGTATGCTATGTGATGTAATTTTAATTGGTTTAGGGATATTTGGTGGTGCCAAGCTAATTTCTAGTTCCCCTCTGGTATTTACTTTGATCACTTGGGGCGGCATTCTATTTTTACTAACCTATGCCATGCTTTCTTTTAAAAGTGCTTGGCAAATAAACGCTCACAATAGTCTCACTTCGAGTAATGACGAGCCAAGTGCATTAACCTCAAAAAGTAAAAACAAGTTAGCTGTGTTAACCACTACGCTTGCTATCACCTTGCTTAATCCGCATGTATATTTAGATACCGTAATGGTTCTGGGTAGTGTTGGAGGACAATTTGCAGGGCATGAAAAAATTGCTTTTGCCGTTGGGACTATGCTCGCCTCAGTTATTTGGTTCTATAGTTTAGCGGGTGCTGCGGCAAAGCTTTCCCCGTGGTTAAATCAACCTAAGGTACAACAAGTCATAGATATAATCGTTGGTATAGTAATGTGTTTCATTGGCTATTCCCTTTTCCTCAGCCTTTAAATATCCACGTTGTGATAGGCATAAAAAAAGTGCTCTTATAAGAAACAAGAGCACTTTATTAACCGTTATAACCGTTTACTAATACCTCTGTTTATATCTAAAACTTGGCTGAAACACCTATTTGGAAACGACGACCAGCATATTGCAGTTTAGTAACTCGTTCTCTGACATCGGCATATTCAAGGATATATTCATCGGTAACATTGATAATTTCAGCATTAACCGTAAAATTCTCATTAATGTCATAAGAGGTGCTAAAATCTAGCTGTCCGTAATCATCTGCATGTTTAGGTAAACCACCACCAACTTCACTTTGACGTTGAATTAAAAAAGCTTCACGCCAGTTATAAGCAATACGAGCTTGAAAACCGTCATTATCATAGAAAGCAATAATGTTATAAGCATTACTCGAAAAGCCTTCAACACCACTACCCGGTGACATTACGCCTTCTTGTTCAAATATATCCGCTTCACCATCAGTGCTGTCGGTATAAGTATAATTTGCCTGTATACCGAAGTTACTCATCCAGCCAGGTAAATAATCAAAATAATGAAGCGCTGCAAACTCAATACCATTTAATTTTACACCACTGCGATTACTTTTTTGCGTAACGGTTTCGCGAACGTCCCAGTCATCAGTACCATCAAAATCTCTATCGACATCAAAGCCTGAATCTTGCACAAAGGTTTGAGTAGAGATCCAACTACTAAAATCTTTGTTAAAAAAGTTAATACTATAGGTATTACCATTTTCTTGGTAATACTCAAAAGCAAGATCAAACTGTGTTGCTAAATAAGGGTCTAAATAAGGGTTTCCTTGGTTTCTGCTATATTCAGTTAACCGTACACCAGAAACAGACATATTAACGCCAATATCTTCTAATGCAGCGCGAGTCATCACTTTGGCAGCAGAGCCTTTGATATAAAAACCATTATTGAAATCTAAACTTATATTGGCACTTGGTAAAAACTCTTGAGAAGAAGACTCAGCATCAGTATAAACGGGATCTGAAGTGCTAATAATAATCTTCTCACCATCGTCTTTTACTGTATCATCCATTGTCACATCAAGTACTTGTATTGCAAAGCCTTTAGAAGTATTTGTGGAGTCAACATAACGAAAACCGACATTACCCGTCCACATAAAAGTATCGTTTTCGCCCTCTAAATTTAATTGAGTATATAAAGCCAGAATTTCTTCCGTATTTTCAACCGAAGCATTAGGTACTAGATCATTTCGTCCCCAATTATTATCTTGAGAGAGATCTTTCATGGCGGTGGTATAATCAGCTAAACTATTAATAAAAATAAAATTTCGCGGAAAATTGCCATTTACATCAGACAAGAAATTGCCACCTGAATTAACTGAAAACAAGCTATCATCTAAATCTAACAAGGTGCCACAAGTATTCACTACAGCAGAACCACATTGACTATTGTCTGAATTATATTGGTTTAATGATTTTTTTCTATCCGTATACGACACACCAAAATCAACACTACTCATTACACCAGAGTTTATCGCGTAACTGGCATTAAATTTAGTTTCTAACACTTTATCATCAAGTTCATCTCGGGATAGTCGGTTCCAGTGTCCTTTTACACCCGCGGGATCATTCCATGCAATGCTAGAGTCAATATTAATTACATCAGAACCACGACTATCAAACGAAATATAATCAGAGTCGTTCAATCCTGCTGCATTGATAATATTAGGCACATATTGTTCTAAGCGCGGCTCTGATTCAGCTTTTGAATAAGAAATGTCGGCTTCATAAGTCCAATCACCTTTATAGGCAAGTAAGTTATACCCTACCGATAGTGTTTTAGATGTTTCTGCGCGTGTTTGAAATAATCCATCTAACGGATCAGCACTTTTACGTGCAGCCAAAATAGTGTTATTTTCTGAAACAACCAGATCTTCAAAACCATCTCGATGCAATGGCGCTTGCATACCGTTACTGAATGCATCTCTATCAAAGTCAGTATAAAAAACATCTAGTGTGTGGGTCATGTCTTCTGTTGGTGCATACTGCAAAGTAAGATTGGCACTGCTACGCGTACGCTCTTCATTATCAGTCATATACTGTGCACGTCCTGGATACCATAATGTTCCTGACGTTACCGCATTACCGCTTTCATCAACTATTGGCCCAGGTGCTCTTTGAATGTCATCCGCTTGAACATTATCCCAATACGCTGTTTCATGTGCATCGATTCGGTTTTCCGTTTCTGTATGTGAAAATCCAAATAAAAAACCAAACTTATTATCATCAAAGGTATTACTATAGATTCCAGACACTTGCGGTGTTAATTTTTCAGCGAGGTCGTTATATTTGAAATTAACTGAGCCGGCAATGTGTTCACCAGGACTCGTCAATGGTCGAGCAGTATTAACCGTGACATAAGAACCAATACCACCTTCTGCGATATTTGCTCGTGATGCTTTGATGACATCAGCTCCAGAAATCAATTCTGACGGTAAGACTTGGAAATCAAATTCTCGACCACGTTCAGACGTAGCTAACGTACGATTATTTAATTTCACCGCATTAAATTTAGGACCTAAACCTCGTACAGTAATCGCCGTTCCTTCACCATTTGTTCGTGAGATCATTACGCCACTAATACGTTGTAATGACTCTGCAACATTTTGGTCGGGAAACTTGCCTATATCTTCTGCAACGATACTATCTTGTATAGATGAGGCGTCTTTTTTTAATGCCATTGACTCATTTAAACTACTACGAATCCCCCTAACCTCTATTACTTCAACATTATCTTTCTTGGCATTTGCTCCAGTTTCTTCTGCAAAAACGTAGCTTGAACTTAATGCCGCTGAAACAGCCAATGCAACTGGTAAAAAACTAAACTTATCTTTCATTTTCTTACTCCCCCTAATGATTATTTAAAGTTCTTTTGTGTAGTAAAAAAGTACACTTTTCCTTGAAATTCAGTTTCACCATTTATATTTTTTTAATAGTGAAACTAAGTACTCCTCCAAAATAGATTTAGTTATGAACCTCTAAATAAGAGTGCTTATTATTTTTTTGATCTAGCACAAATATTTAGACTTTTAACTATGCTATTGCAGTGGGGGTTGGAAAACTAACAAGATATTGTCAACAAACATCATAAATCGCGCATTTATTAAATTAAAAACCATTTTTGTAGTGTTTAATGAAAAATTCACAAAATGACTATCAATGCTTTGTAAATGACAAACAGACAAAGATAAAACATAAGCCCTTGTTTGTATTGCACTATTTAATTATATTTACAGGTGGCTTGATGAAAAAATTAATAAAAATGAATAAAATCATAGGGGAAAGGTAACAAAATAAACTAGCTTATCTTTGAAATAAATACCAAGAACTGGCGCTTAACATGATAAAAATCATAAAAAATATTCGGTTATTTGTCTGTTTTGAACGGCCCAAAAAACAACTATTTTGTACTTTGACTAAATCCCACTAAGTAAACTCGTCACTAGCATCACGTTTAGTGAACATTCATAACGCCCAAAAAATATATGATTAACATTATCATAAATAAAATATCGATAACCTTAGGTAGTCATATCACATAGGATACTTAAAATATCTTTGTAAAATATTGTTTCATATTAATATTTTATCTATTTTTTCAACTATATTAACTATACATTTGTAGTTAAATTTAAAACAGTTAACCGAATAAATTTACATGTTTAGTCTTAAAGGTTAAGAATATTGACTAAACTTAGCTTAATACGTTGCACCAATCTTATTCCTACTTTTTATGGAGAAAGGTACTAATGAACAATTCGATACAATCTCTAAAACAACTGACCATTAATGATGACGTTTGCCACTATTATAGTTTTGACAAGTTAGCAGAAAAATATGACCTGTCACGTTTACCATTTGCAGCCAAAATACTGTTAGAAAATTTGTTGCGTCATGCCGATAGCGACTTTGTTCAAGAACAAGATATTGAAACCTTAGCAAAATGGGATGTAGATAATTGGCAGGATACTGAAATAGCTTTTGTTCCATCTCGTGTAATTTTACAAGATTTTACAGGCGTACCTGCGGTAGTTGATTTAGCCGCTATGCGTGATGCTATTGTAAAAATGGGTGGCGAAGCCGATAAAATTAACCCTTTAAATCCTGTAGAATTAGTTATTGACCATTCAGTAATGGTAGACGTTTCAGGTAGAGCTGATGCGTTAGAAAAAAATACCGCCATAGAATTTCAACGTAACCACGAACGTTACCAATTTTTACGCTGGGGACAGCAAAGTTTCGATAACTTTAAAGTAGTTCCTCCCGGTCGAGGTATTGTTCATCAAGTGAATTTAGAATACTTAGCTAGAGTTGTATTCAAAAAAGAAGACAAAAACAATCTACTTTACCCTGACACTTTAGTTGGCACTGATTCCCACACTACTATGATTAATGGCTTAGGTGTTCTCGGCTGGGGAGTGGGCGGTATAGAAGCTGAAGCGGCAATGCTAGGCCAACCAGTAACAATGCTGCTACCAGAAATTGTCGGTTTTGAATTAGTTGGTAAATTACCCGCAGGTACTACAGCAACAGATCTTGTTTTGACAGTCACAGAGCAACTTCGTGCTGCTGGTGTTGTTGGAAAATTTGTTGAGTTTTTTGGCTCTGGCCTTAACCAACTAAGCTTAGCCGACAGAGCGACTATTGCCAATATGGCACCAGAATATGGAGCGACTTGTGGCATATTTCCAATTGATCATCAAACCATTGATTACTTAACACTCACAGGTCGAAGCCACGAGCATATTGAGCGAATAAAAGCTTATTTGAAGGCCATGGATATGTGGGGAACTGAGTCACAACAACATGCGGTTTATCACAGCCGTTTATCTTTACAACTCGAAACTGTTGTCCCTTCTATTGCAGGTCCTAAACGTCCTCAAGATAGAATTTCTCTAGATAAAGCCGGTGCTGCCTATAAAGACTGGCTTGAATTACAAAACGTAACTACTCAAACGGTCAATGTTAAAAGTGAGACTGCTCAATCTTCCTCTTTGCTACCAACAAGTGATGGTATTCCTTGTCAGTTAGGGAGCAACGAATTCTTACTGCAACATGGGGCGGTTGTAATTGCAGCGATTACTAGTTGTACCAACACCTCTAATCCATCAGTATTAATTGCGGCAGGGTTATTAGCAAGAAATGCTCGCCAGCGAGGATTAAATGTTAAACCTTGGGTTAAAACCAGCTTTGCCCCTGGTTCACAAGTAGTTACCGACTATCTTAAAAAATCAGGATTAAATGAAGATTTAGATGCCCTAGGGTTTCAATTAGTAGGATATGGTTGTACAACCTGTATTGGTAATTCAGGGCCTTTACCTGCCGAAATTAGCCAAGCTATCCATCAAGGAAATTTATCAGTTACCTCAGTGTTATCTGGCAATCGTAATTTCGAAGGACGTATTCACCCAGAAGTACAAGCTAATTATTTAGCCTCCCCTCCTTTAGTTGTTGCTTATGCATTAGCAGGTAACATGAAAATAGATATTACCACTGAATCGCTAGGTAATGATAAAACGGGGCAGCCAGTTTATTTACATGACATTTGGCCTGATGCTCAGGAAATTAAAGACGTGATTGCCAATGCGATTGACAGCGCTATGTTTACTTCTCGTTATGCTGATGTTTATAGCGGAAATAAAGATTGGCAAGCAATGAAGGTAGTTCAAAGCCAAAAATATGATTGGCCTGATTCTACCTATGTGAAATTACCCCCATTTTTCAACAATATTAATAAGCAAATACCTAACGTTAGCCCAATTAAAGATGCCCGTTGTTTACTCAAACTTGGCGATAGTGTCACTACAGATCATATTTCACCTGCTGGCTCCATAGCCCTCGACAGCCCTGCCGCAGACTATTTACAAAGTGAAGGTGTGTCTGCAAAAGATTTTAATTCTTATGGTTCTAGAAGAGGGAATCATGAAGTAATGATGCGTGGTACTTTTGCCAATGTCCGTTTACGTAATTTATTAGCACCAGGTACTGAAGGTTGTTGGACTCGTATGATGCCTTCGGGCGAGAAAATGAGTGTTTTTGATGCCGCTATGCAATATAACCAGCAACAAATACCTTCCATCGTATTAGCAGGAAAAGAATATGGTACTGGCAGTTCCCGTGACTGGGCCGCTAAAGGCCCTGCTTTATTAGGTGTAAAAGCAGTAATAGCACAAAGTTATGAACGTATTCATCGTTCCAACTTAGTTGGTATGGGTATATTACCTTTACAATTTATGCCCAATGAAAGTAGCGACTCTTTAAAATTAAGTGGAGAGGAACAATTTAGTATTCCTGCGGTTAATGCCGAACAAAAAACGGTAAAAATAACAGCTAAAGCAAAAGATGGTAGCGAAACAATATTTGAAGTTATGATCCGTATTGATACACCAAATGAATTCAATTATTACCAACATGGAGGCATATTACACTACGTACTACGTAATTTAGCTGCCTCACACTAGTTATAAGTACATTTTAATCATAAATACAGGTCATATTATTGGCCTGTTTATTTCACTAGATCACTTCAAAGTAATACAAAGTGATAGCCGATTACTTTACTTGAATACCTTCTAACAACTTAATAATAGTGGGATTGTTATTTAATTGAGCTAAGTCGAGTAGATAACTTTTTTCAATTTCAATCATAGGATCTTTGGTCAGTAAATCTTTTACCAACTGCTCCTCACCATTTACGATAGCAGTTTTTAATGCGGCAAAATTAGCAATACCTTGTGTGTTTTGATCTGTGTTATCAGTTACCATTTATTAGCTCCATTAATTTAGCGTTTTGAATTTAGCGTTTTGAATATAGTAATCTAATATTAGCACCTTCATAGAAATATTGATGGCTACGTTTAAGATTACTTTTTACTACGTTAGCTCGCATGCTTTAGCTTGCTATCATTGTTCAAGCGAGCTTGCCCCGAACAACTCATTCTATACAAGTACAATTGAATATATACAGAAGAAAATATTGATAAGGTTTATTGATTGAAAGTATTTTATTTCTCGTTATTTTCTCCATAACCAGCCTCTACGTTTAAAGAAAAATAACATTCCAATGGTTAAAACAGCAAACGTTCCCCAAATAGCGGGATATGCCCATTTCCAATTTAATTCCGGCATGTAATTAAAGTTCATTCCGTAAACGCCTGCGAGAAAGGTTAACGGAATAAATACCGACGCCATTATGGTTAACACCTTCATGATTTCATTCATTCTATTTGATACTGCCGACATATAAAGATCAGTTAAACTACTCGCCATTTCTCGATAAGACTCAATGATTTCAACAATCTGAATAGTATGTTCATATACATCGCGTAGAAAAGGTTTTGTTACTTCACCGATACGTTCATCTTCTCGGTACAATTGATCAACAACCTCACGCATTGGCCAAAGAATACGTCGCAATAAAGATAATTCGCGCTTAACGGCGTGAATTCTATGTAAAACTTCTTGTGTTGGATTTTCTAATATCTCTAGCTCCAACTCTTCAAGTGTATCGCCGTATTGCTCTAAAACAGGAAAATAGTGATCAACTACAGCATCAAGTAAGGTATACAGTAAATACCCTGCTCCATTTTTACGTATTCGAATATGCTCATTTTGTAAACGTTCACGAATAGGTTGCCATATATCCGCGGCTTTTTCCTGAAAGGTAATGAGTACGTTATCATAAAGAAATAGACTTACTTGCTCACTATCAAGAGTGAGATCAACCAAGGTGTCGTCAGGATCTTTTTCTAAAAATCGTAATATGCGCAGCACAACAAAGATGTGATCATCAAAAACTTCGGTGCGTGGTCGTTGTGGAATATGCAGCACATCTTCTGCCGCTAACGTATGGAACTCAAAATATTGTCTGAACTGATTGATAACATAAGGATGTAAGTGACTCACATTTAACCATCTTACTTGTACCCACTCAGGTAGAGGCGCTTTAAGAAATTCATCTAGGTTAGAAATGTTGCCACTTTCAATTTTAGTCGCCGAGTAATCTATGAAGCTAATGGTCACACTACTAGGATCAGGAATGGAGAAATCATCCGCAAGATGATCAATACCAGGTAAATCACCAGGTATAGTTTGGGTTCTTTTATCTCCCCGAGCCACACCAGACAAACCTAAGGTTGAATGAAATAAGTTTTCTTCTTCTGCCGAAGTAGAATCTTGTTTGCCTTGATTTTTCTTACGATGTTTAACTTTAGACATACTCACTCCTCAACAAAGCTGATCGTCATTTACTTATATAATAACTACTATCAACTTATATGTCTGATCCATTATCTACAAAGGTGATTGAACGATAAGAATAAAACTTAGCACATCGCCGCAATAACCTTAATGGGTAGTTTATCTTGTGTGGATAAATTTATCTTTGAAATCTCATGCCTTAAACAACAATCATTTTTCAAATTATACCATTGTAGAATATTGGCACCTTAACGGTGCCAATAGAATGAAAACATATTTGATTGCTAAGTAGATTCGAGGTTTTCCGCATGCTCCAATTCAGCTTCGAGACGTTTTGTTTCATCTGCACGTGGTTTGGTAAAACGGGCTAATGCTAAATACAACACAGGCGTAAGATAAAGTGTAAAAATAACCGCAATACCTAATCCGCCAAAAACAACCCAACCTATCGCATTTCTAGCTTCAGCTCCGGCTCCATTAGATAAAATCAGCGGTAATGAACCTAGTAAGGTGGATAATAAGGTCATAGTAATCGGCCGTAATCGAATGCTTGCAGCCTCTTCTACCGCTTTACGAACAGTGTATCCTTGATCTCGTAATTGATCGGCAAACTCTACTAATAAAATAGCATTTTTAGCTAATAAACCAATCAGCATCACTAAACCAATTTGAGAATAAATATTAATTGAGGTACCTGTTAAAAATAACGCAAACAATGCGGCCGCAATACCAAAAGGTACTGTCGCCATAACAACCACTGCACTATTTATACTTTCAAATTGCGCCGCTAATACCAATAAAACAATCACAAAAGCAAGAACATAGGTTAAGGTTACGTCTCTAGCTGTTTCTTCAAAGGTTAACGCTTCGCCTAAAAAGATTAAACCAATATTACTCGGTAATGCCTTCTCGCCTAGGGCTCGAATGTTTTCAACAATTTGTTGCATTGGCATGTCTGTAGGTAATTCCATTTCCATTTTAATGGCTCGACGTTGCGCTTGTCTTTCTAATTCTGCGGCAACACCTTCTTCAGATATGTAAGCTAGGCTTGATAAAGGCACTAAGCCGCCACTACTTGAACCCACATATAAGTTAGCGAGATCTGTAGGGTCTTTAATTTGCTGACTTTGAGCTTGTAAAATAATAGGAATAGATTGATCTCCAACATTCAAATCAGCTAAATCATCCCCATTTATTGCTACTCTCAATGTAGTAGATATATCGGATAAAGGTACACCGAGTTCTTTTGCTCTTCTTCGATCAATATTCACTCTAAGTTGTGGCTGACTTGGCTGGTAAGAAATTCTCGGTATACCCAATTCAGGAATTTCCTGTTGAATTATTTTAGAAAAACGTTGAGCTGCAGTAAATATTTCATCATAATTTTGCCCCGTTAAGGCAAGTTCAAGCCCACCACCTTGGCCTCGTAAATTAAGGCTATTTGAACCAAAAGCTCGCGCAGGCGCACCAGGAATTTTAGATAATGGACCACTAATTTCTTTAATTATTTCTTGTTGTGAACGTGAGCGTTCATCCCAATTTTTCAAAGGTACTTTAATAAGAGTGATATTGGGATCCCATTGTCCAACGACAGTATAGATAGAATCAATATTGCCGCCTTGTACGTATGGCAAAAGTATTTCTTCCATTTTATCCGCTTGGCGATCCATAAAATTCAATCCTACGCCATCAGGACCTCGAGCAAAAATACGAATACTGCCACGATCTTCTGATGGCATCAGCTCATTGTCTAAAACGCTATATAAACTAATTGCAGATAAAGCAGCGACTAAACTGGCAATGAAGACATACCAAGCTTTATCAAGTGCAAAATGTAGAGACTTTTGATACCAGCTAAGTATTGTATTTCCTAAACCTGATAAACGATTAGTATTATTAGCTTTAACAGGTAAACGCGCGGTAATTGCAGGCACTAAAGATAAAGCAACAAACGATGAAATAATAACGGCAATAGCTAATACACCGCCAAATTCTCTAAATAACCGACCGGCTGTAGAAGGTAAAAAAGCAATAGGCACAAATACAGCAACAAGTACTGCAGTAGTTGCAATTACGGCAAAAAACACTTCTCTTGTTCCTATAACGGCAGCGGCTCTAGCACCTAAGCCCATACTACGTCGACGTTGAATATTTTCTGTCACAACAATAGCATCATCTACAATTAGACCAGTAGCTAACACTAGCGCTAATAAAGTAAGAATGTTAATGGAAAACCCCATTAACCAGATAGCCGCTAATGCCCCAATTAATGATACTGGAATTGATAACGCAGGTACTATTGTCGCCCTACCTGAACCAATAAATAGCCATAAGGTAGCGATTACCAAAATAATAGTTAACAATAATGACGTGATTACCTCATCAACAGAACCTCGAATAAATTCAGCATCATCCGAGGTCACTTGCATTTGCAAATCAGGAAAACGACTTTCTACTTGTTTGACTAAAGCAAGTACTTCATCAGAAATTTCAATCGTGTTGGAACGCGCTTGACGAATAACCCCTAAACCTATTACTGGCCTACCATCTAGCCGTACCATACTTTGTGCATCAGCGGGACCGAAATAAACAGTCGCAACATCACCGATACGGGTATTATCTTTAATTATAATGTCGGAAACTTCTTCGGCACTTACAGATGTAGCATCAGCACGAACAATTAATTGTTGATCGCTTGATTTCATACTACCTGCAGGAACATCAAATGGTGCTTGACGTAGTGCCGCAGCAACATCAGTAATAGATAAATTGAAACTGGTTAAACGAAGTGGATCTAATAACACACGTAAAACACGTTTTCGGTCGCCATTTAAACGCACATCTGCGACACCAGGAATACTTAAAAATAATGGCGCTAAATCTGTTTCTACTCGTTCGGTTAACGTCTCTAAATCTAAAGTTTTACTCGATACGGCAATATTTACAACTGATTGAGCATCATTATCAGCCTTTATTATCGCTAAACGTTCAACGGTATCGGGTAATTCGCGCTGTACTCGGCTAACCGATTCGCGTATTTCATTGGCAGCATCATCTAAATTAATACCCGGGCGAAACTCAACTCTAACTCGCGCGTTACCCTCTTCACTATTAGCGTTAATAGACTTAACACCACTTACTCTAGCAACGGCACCTTCAAGCTTACTTGTCACCTCTGTATCAACAGTTTCTGGCGATCCACCAGGAAAGTGGGCAGTAACAGACACAATAGGACGATCTACATCAGGCAACTCTCGCACTTCGATAGCATTAAAGGCAGCTAAACCTGCAATGATGATCAGTAAGTTAAGAACAACAATTAAAACTGGCCGACGAATAGATAATGACGGAAGATCATTTTGGAGAAATGGTTTGCTCATTATTGTTGTTCCTGTGACATTATGGCATTAACACTTTGGCCTTCACGTAAGGTTTGAACTCCTTCAACAACTAACTGTTCATTCGTTTTTAATGCTCCCGAAACTAATAAACGACCACTTAATCGTTGACGAATTTGCACATCAATTTTTTTAGCTTTTCCATCTTCAACTAACCACACAAAAGCACTTGTTGCCCCCCACATTAAAGCGGCTTCAGGTATTACAGCATACTCTTCACCTGACATTTGCATAATGACGCGAAAACTCATACCCGGTCGGTATAAATCAGCCTTGTTATCTAATAATGCTCTAGCACGAATACTACGGTTAGTAAGATTAATTCTTGAATCAATTTCAATTATATTAGCGTTAATTCTCAATCCTTGGGACTGCCAAGGCTCAAGCTCAACACTGCTTTTTCCCTGTAACATAGGTAACGCTGACTCAGGCGCATTAAAGTTAATTAATAATTGTTCTCTATTATCTATTGTTGTAATAGCGGTTTGTAAACCAATACGATCACCTTGTTCTACATCAGTTAAACCAACCACACCAGAAAATGGCGCTCGTACCGTTCTATCTTCTAATTCTGTTTTAACTTCAATTAATTGAACCTTAAGTAAATCACGTGCAGTAATGGCATCATCTAAAACACTTTGTGCAATAGCGTCTTTTTTACGACTTTCTTTCAAACGCTTCACAGTACGCTCAGCATCTGCAAGCTGAATAGTCACACGATCTAGTGCCACTTTTTGACGACGAGAATCTAATGTGAGTAGAATGTCTTGTGCTTTAACAAACTGACCAGGTACAAAATTTACCCTTGTCACTTTATCAGCAACCGCTGGATATAATACTACCGAGCGAATAGCCTCTGCTGTACCAACCGCTTCTACGCGACTGATTTTTTGTTCAAAACGAATAGGTGAAGTGATCACATCAACTGGAGATTTATCGCCTGCTGTTTGTGCTGCAACTTGGCAAACGGTTAATAATGCAAACAGCCAGATTGAGCGCCGTATCAACGTCATTAGGATTCCTTTAAACTATAGATGAATTTATTTAACTCTAAAGACTATAAATATACCGTTTATTTAATGAAGTTGCTTAGCAAAAGTAACTAATTTACGATGAACCGTATTTAATTAACGTTAGTTAACAAAATTGACTATTTTTTGAATAATAATGAATATTGCTAAAAAATTCATCAAGCAAACTACGTCATTCCCTTACATTACGATAATCTGTATAAATGGCTGTAAATAAATTGGCTATAGTTTATTATGTATAATGTTAATTTAATAATAGATAAATAAGACCTTTAAAGCACACAAGTCATTGTAAATCATGAAGTTGATTTATGAATAAAACCCAAAATATAAGTAGTTGATAGTGAATAATAACGAAGACAACCGTATAAGTAATAATCTAAAAAGTCAGCCAAGTATCTTGTGGCACGATTATGAAACTTGGGGGATATCACCTAAATACGACAAACCCTCTCAATTTGCAGGTATTCGCACTGATCATGATCTTAATATCATTGGTGAGCCGGAAATGTTTTATTGTCAACCACCAGCTGATTACTTACCTAATCCTGAAGCGGCATTAGTTACGGGGATTACCCCACAAAAAGCATTAAAAGAAGGTTTGTCTGAAGCTGAATTTGCTGCACGAATTCAACAATTATTTACAACTCACGATACTTGTGTTGCTGGATATAACAGTATTCGTTTTGATGATGAAGTGTCACGCTATTTATTTTATCGTAATTTCTATGACCCTTATGCGCGTGAATGGCAAAATGGTAATAGTCGTTGGGATATTATCGATATGGTAAGGGCTTGTTATGCTTTAAGACCTGAAGGAATAAACTGGCCAACCGTTGAACGAGATGGTGAACAAGTTGTTAGCTTTCGCTTAGAGCTATTAACAAAAGCTAATGGTATTGAACATGAAGCCGCTCATGATGCAATGAGTGATGTTTATGCAACCATAGCGATGGCTAAATTGATTAAAGAAAAACAGCCCAAGCTCTATCATTACTTATTTAATTTACGAAATAAGAAAAAGGTTGCTGACTTACTCGATGTTTATAAGATGACACCTGTTGTTCATACTTCTAGCCGAATTTCATCTCTGCATGGTTGCACAAGTTGGTTTGCCCCAGTTTCATATCATCCTACTAATAAAAATGCAGTTATTGCGGTAGATTTAGCTCAAGATCCTAAACCTTTGATCGAACTTAGTGCCGCAGAGATAAAAGCAAGGTTATATACCCGTAGAGACGATCTTGCCGAAGACGAATTACCCATTCCGGTAAAACTGATTCATACCAATAAATGCCCTGCTATTTCACCCGCTAAAACGTTATTACCGGAAAATGCTGAACGCTTAGCCATTCCGCGGGAAACCTGTTTAGCCAACTTAGCTTTGCTTAAACAACATCTTGAAATTCGAGATAAACTGGTTGAAGTTTTTTCTGTTGGTGATGACGAATTTGAAGCGCAAGATGCTGAATATAGTCTTTATGGGGGGAAATTTTTCTCTCATGCTGACAAAGCACAAATGGAAATTTTACATGAATTATCACCAGAACAATTAGGCTCTCATCCCTTTAAATTTCAGGATGAGCGTTTAGCCACTTTACTCTTTCGTTTTCGAGCAAGAAACTATCCATATACATTGAACAGCGAAGAACAACTTAAATGGCAACAGTATTGTCGAGATAAAATTCAATCTGGTGGTAAAGGTTTACTGAGCATTGAAGAATATATGCTTAAACTCGAAAATTTAGCGCATGAACATGAAAGTGATCCTAATAAAATGGCTATTTTAAAAGCCTTATATCTCTATGTTCAGCAATAAGCTAACAGAGTACACATTTGCGATAAACCTTTGTATTTATCGCAAATGTTATCTCAGTAACAGTCTACTTTTGAAACCTTGCAATTAAGCTTGATGTATCCCAACGGTTTCCACCCATGTCTTGCACTTCTTGGTAATAACTATCCAATATTTTAGTGACCGGAAGTTCAGCACCTATTTTTTCAGCTTCAGCAAAAGCAATAGATAAATCTTTTCTTATCCAATCTACGGCAAAGCCAAAATCAAACGCGCCTGCACACATAGTTTTACCTCGATTATCCATTTGCCAAGATCCTGCAGCCCCTTTAGAAATAGTTTCAATCAATTTGTCTGTGTCTAAACCCGCTTTTTGTGCAAAGTTTAAGCCTTCAGCTAATCCTTGTACTACATTGGTAAAACAAATTTGATTTACCATTTTAGCTAGTTGGCCACTACCTACATCACCCATTAGCTGACTAAAGCGAGCATAAGCTGCCATCACTAATTGAGCTTGTTCAAATACTGGTTCAGAGCCACCACACATAATGGTAAGAACGCCATTTTCAGCGCCAGCTTGACCACCAGAAACAGGTGCGTCAATAAAACCTACCTCTTGTTTCTCACAATGGGCACTTAACTCCCGAGCAAGTTCTGCTGATGCCGTAGTATGATCAACTAAAATGGTTTGCTTATTCATACCCGCTAAGGCACCATTTTCGCCAAGTACAACATCTCTAACATCGTTGTCATTGCCTACACATATAAATACCATATCACTATTTTGAGCGGCTTCTTTAGGTGTTAGCGCAACCTGACCTTGGTAGTCTTGCTGCCATGCTAATGCTTTTTCATTAGTGCGATTATAAACAGTCACGTTATAACCCGCTTTCACTAAATGTCCAGCCATTGGGTACCCCATAACGCCTAATCCGATGAATGTAACATTCTTCATAAATTAATCTCCTACAGATGTGTGGGGTTATTCTACTTAATGTTGTTAAGTATTTGCATAATAATAAAAAATATTTTACATTGTGCACAATTTAATTTTAGGCAACTTAATTTATTATGGCATTACAAGACACTATTTATCAGTTTTCTGCGAACGATTACCGCGAACAAAACATTGATTTATCTAAATATAAAAACAAAGTGGTATTAATAGTTAATACTGCCAGTAATTGTGGTTTCACTCCTCAATACCAAGGACTACAAGAGATTTATGATCAGTATCACGAGCAAGGTTTTGAGATCCTCGCCTTCCCATGCAACCAATTCAAGCAACAAGAAAAAGGTAGCAATAGCGAAATTAAATCATTCTGTGATTTACACTTTAAAATAACATTCGATTTATTTGCTAAAGTAGACGTTAATGGTGAACAAGCCCATCCACTGTTTAAGTTTATAAAAAAGCAAGCTCCCGGAATATTGGGTACTGAAAGTATTAAGTGGAATTTTACTAAATTTTTAATTAATAAAAATGGGGAAGTGGTAAAACGTTTTGCAAGCGCGACTAAACCTAAAGCCTTAACCGCTGATATACAAGCCCTACTATGAGTGAGCAATTAAATTTAGACAATCAGTTATGTTTTCGTTTATATAAATTAAACAAAAACCTCACTAAATTGTATGCTCCACTACTTAAAGAGCTAGGATTAACTTATCCTCAATATTTAGTAATGCTAGTACTATGGCAAAAAAATTCAGCCACTCTAGTAAAAGATATTGGCCAACGGCTTGAATTAGATTCAGGCACCCTATCCCCTTTACTTAAACGTATGGAAAAGCTCGACTTAATTAAGCGCACACGAAACGAATCAGATGAACGTTCGGTTTTTATTAACCTTACCGCTCATGGAAAACATATTAAGACTAAAGCTAAACTCATTCCGGCTAAAATTTTTACTCTCACAGAATTATCAAGAATAGAGTTGATTGCACTAAAAGAAAGTTTAGATGAGTTACTTGCCAACACAGGCAAACACTTAAAGTAATAAATCGCGGTAAAAATCTTTAATCAATCCCCCAGGCTTATACGCTTTATCTGTTGCTAAGGTATTTTTAATGTCGATTCTATCTAATGCCTGTATCCAATTGAGCTACACTTAACTTACGTCAGTTAAGTTATTACGCTAAAACGCGAATATAAACTTAACATTTCTCGATAATATAGAGGAATAGTAATGAGTGCCATTTGGAAAAATCATGCAAGTCGTTTGCAAGAATATTTAAAAGAAAATAACACTGCTCAAGCACATTTATACCTTGAGCAGCTAATGTTATTTCCTGTTGATATTCAAGATAAAATCATCAATGACATTAGTCGTTTACCACATTGTAATAGTGTTGCGATTGCTGAAATCATTCAACGATATACTATGTTTGAATTACATTAACTTAGCTAATATATATAGTAAAACAAGCTAAAACTATTACGTTGTGAGTTGCTGCTGTCGTAATTTTGTAATTTTATCTCTTGTAGCCGCAGCTTCCTCAAACTCTAGATTCTGCGCGTGGTCCATCATTATTTTTTCTAATTCTTTGACCTTATCATCGATTTGCTGTGTTGTTAATAATTCATAATCAGCCCCTGGCTCTGACACAGCCTTCAATGCTTCAGCACCGCCAACTTCCATAACATCAGAAATTTTACGTTTAACACCTGTCGGCGTAATATTATGAGCGAGGTTATACTCGTGTTGTTTTTCTCTACGGCGTTCTGTTTCATCAATGGCTTTGCGCATAGAACCGGTAATTCTTCCGGCATATAAAATAGCGCGGCCATTAATATTTCGTGCTGCTCGTCCAATCGTTTGTATTAATGACCGTTCAGAACGTAAGAAACCTTCTTTATCTGCATCTAGTATTGCAACTAATGAGACTTCTGGCATGTCTAAACCTTCTCGAAGTAAGTTGATACCAACGAGTACATCAAATTTACCTAAGCGGAAGTCACGAATGATTTCCACCCTTTCAACGGTATCTATATCTGAGTGTAAATAACGCGTTTTCACTCCATGTTCGTCAAGGTAATCCGTTAAATCTTCCGCCATTCTTTTTGTTAACGTAGTCGCTAACACACGATCTCCCATGGCGACACGTATTCTGATCTCAGAAAGTAAATCGTCTACTTGGGTTTCTACTGGGCGCACTTCAATAATAGGATCAAGTAATCCGGTAGGACGAACCACTTGTTCGGCAATTTCACCCGCAGATTTATCTATTTCATACTGGCTAGGGGTTGCAGAAACATAAATAGTTTGCGGCGCTAATGATTCAAACTCATCAAATTTCATTGGCCGATTGTCTAACGCGGAAGGTAGTCGAAAACCATATTCAACTAAATTCTCTTTTCTTGAACGGTCACCTTTATACATAGCCCCTATTTGAGGAACTGTAACATGTGACTCATCGATGATCAGTAAGCCATCATCGGGTAAATAATCAAACAAGGTAGGAGGCGCATCACCCGCATTTCTGCCAGATAAGTAACGAGAGTAATTTTCAATGCCTGAGCAATAACCTAATTCCGTCATCATTTCGATATCAAATTGAGTACGTTGCACAATACGCTGCTCTTCAATCAATTTGTTATTTTCTTTGAGTTGTTTGGATCGGTCTTTTAATTCAATTTTGATTTTTTCAACCGCCGCTAGAATTTTTTCTCGCGGAGTCGCATAGTGCGTTTTAGGATAAACTGTCACTCGTGCTAATTGACGTTCTACTTGTCCCGTTAAAGGGTCAAATTCGCTAATTCGCTCTAACTCTTCATCAAACAATTCAATTCTAAGGGCTAATCGATCTGACTCCGCAGGAAAAATATCAATAACATCGCCTCTGACTCGATAGGTAGCCCTTTGAAATGCTACATCGTTACGAGTGTACTGTAATTCAGCTAAACGTCTTAAAATATCTCTTTGATTAACAATATCGCCTTGGCGTAAATGCAACATCATTTTTAAATAAGAGTCTGGATCCCCTAAACCGTAGATAGCTGAAACAGAAGCAATAATGATAACGTCTCTACGTTCTAGCAGCGCCTTAGTAGCAGATAAACGCATTTGTTCAATATGTTCGTTTATCGATGCATCTTTTTCGATAAATGTATCTGTCGTTGGCACATAAGCTTCTGGCTGATAATAATCATAGTAAGAAACAAAATACTCAACGGCATTATTCGGAAAAAATTCTTTCATTTCTCCATATAATTGCGCGGCTAAGGTTTTATTGGGAGCCAGTATCATAGTGGGTCGGTTAAGCTTGGCGATCACATTGGCTATGGTAAATGTTTTACCAGAGCCAGTTACCCCTAGTAAGGTTTGGTGTGCAAGGCCATCTTCAATACCGGTTAATAATTGATTAATTGCCGTTGGTTGATCACCTGCTGGAATATAATCTGACTGTAAATCCATTTTCTTCATTAAGATGTAACCTTAGACTTTAATGTGCCTTCACAAAATTGTTTCATAAACGTTTTATAAGAAACCAACGCCATAATAATATTACCTAGTAATGCGCCGATAAAAAAACCTTCTATGCCATATAATTGGCTTCCTAAATACGCTAAAGGTACATAACAAATAAATAAACGAATAATACTGAGTAATAGCGACACCATAGGTTTATGTAACGCATTAAAAGATGAATTAGTTAAGATAATGACACCTTGTAAACCGTAGCCAAGCGGTAAAATCCAAATAAACAATTTAATTAAGTCAGCAACCTCTTGCTCTTTTGAAAATATATTAGCAATCCAAGGAGCTGTTAGAACTAAAACAACATACACAATAACTTGCCATATAAGGACAAACTTAATTGAACTCATATATCCCTGCCCGACCCGTTTCATATTACCTGCACCAAAATTTTGGCTGATAAATGGTGGTAATGTCATAGACAAGGCAAGTAAAACTATACAGGCAATCGATTCTATCCTTGAACCTACACCGAAGGCTGCAACTGCTGCAACACCATATTTGGCGACAATAGCGGTCAAAATCGCTGCAGAAATAGGCGTTAGCATATTAGCGCCTGCAGCTGGCAAACCTATTTTTAAGATAGATTTACTTGAAACTAAGAATGTCTTCATAAAAATAAGTGTTGTGTGAATTAAGTGTTTTTTATATCCAACAATATAAAGCACATAAGCTAAACTAACAGCCCATGAGCATAAAGTAGCAATGGCAGCACCTTTGATGCCCATAGCAGGAAAAGGTCCAAAACCAAAAATAAGAATAGGATCTAAAATCGCATTCACGATCCCTCCCACGCCCATAATGATACTTGGTGTTTTTGTATCTCCAGATGATCGTAAAATAGAGTTACCTATCATTGGCCCAATCAAAAACACACTACCTAGGAACCAATAATCCATATAATCTCTGATCACAGGTAGTAAATCATCACTCGCGCCAAGCAGTCTAAAAATTTCATCGGTGAACATAAAACCTGTAAAAGATAAAATCCCAACAATGATTCCCGTCAATATGAAAGCTGATGTCCCTGAACATTTCGCTGTTTTATCATCACCTTCGCCTAGTGAACGTGCAATGACTGCAGATGCACCGATACCTAAACCAATGGTTAAACTAATAACAGTAAAAGTAATGGGAAAGGTAAAACTAATTGCGGCTAACGGTTGAGTACCTAATAAGCCAACAAAAAATGTATCGACTAAATTAAATGTCATCAACAAAACCATGCCATAAATCATAGGAATAGTCATTCGCTTCAAAATGTCTGAAACGGGATCAGATAATAGATTTATAGGTAACTTCTTTACATTGTTTGTCATTAAATATTTTTATTCTCGATTAACGAAAAAACTAAACTATTGTAAAAGATACTGATAAGACTCGCTATTTAAATATTAAATTTCAATGGAATCATTTTTTAATCGCTTTGCCCTAAAAATGTAGAAAAGGAGTGCTTCACTCAAATTTACATTCACAAGGATAAACTACAACATCTTTCGTCGAGTGTTTTTTAATCACACCTGTACAGTAAAAACGCAAACACCAACTAACACATTGATTTAAATCAAATTATCAAAAAGTGGTTATATTTTATTAATTTCACTGTAGCCCTTATTATATGGTTAATTAAGATAATTGTTACATATTCATTCACAAACTTATCCACAGTTATAGTGGATAAGTGTAAAAATATAAGAGTAACCATATGCTTGTGCAATATGGCATCAAAAACCGGCGTTTTCTCCGTCATGCTGCACGTAAAATAAGCAAACGAACAAATTAAATGTTTTTTTCGAAATTTAGTGTTGACAGTAACGCAACAGCCCTTTAATATTCCGCCCCGTTAGCAAGCAGCTAACACATTAAGTGAAAACTTAATTCCCCAATAGCTCAGTTGGTAGAGCGACGGACTGTTAATCCGTGTGTCACTGGTTCAAGTCCAGTTTGGGGAGCCACATTTTAGTAATGGCTTAAGGCGGTTACTTGGCAATAGCCTCTTCATTGATAATATGAAGTAAAACAAGTTTATTCCCCAATAGCTCAGTTGGTAGAGCGACGGACTGTTAATCCGTGTGTCACTGGTTCAAGTCCAGTTTGGGGAGCCAATTAAAAAACCCGCTTTTTAGCGGGTTTTTGCTTTTCTGAGCAATAGAAATCATTAACTAGCTTATCTTTCCTTTTAGACTTAAAGAACTATACAGCAGAGTAACCCCTCGCTTGAGCGACGGACTGTGCTCTTATTAACTCAGCGTGTGCCACTGATTCAAGCCAAGTTTGGGGAGCCAATTAAAAAACCCGCTTTTTTAGCGGGTTTTTGCTCTTCTGAGCAATAGAAATCATCAACTAGCTTATCTTTCCTTTTAGACTTAAAGAATTATACAGCAGAGTATTCCCTCGCTTGAGCGACGGACTGTGCTCTTATTAACTCAGCGTGTGCCACTGGTTCAAGTCCAGTTTGGGGAGCCAATTAAAAAACCCGCTTTTTAGCGGGTTTTTGCTTTTCTGAGCAATAGAAATTAATTTTAATTTTTTACTTACCTATATATCCCCTTCAGGATCAACAAATACGCAACAGAATATTCCCTCGCTTGAGCGACGGACTGTGCTCTTATTAACTCAGCGTGTGTCACTGGTTCAAGTCCAGTTTGGGGAGCCAATTAAAAAACCCGCTTTTTAGCGGGTTTTTGCTTTTCTGAGCAATAGAAATCATCAACTAGCTTATCTTTCCTTTTAGACTTAAAGAATTATACAGCAGAGTAATCCCTCGCTTGAGCGACGGACTGTGCTCTTATTAACTCAGCGTGTGCCACTGGTTCAAGCCAAGTTAGGGGAGCCAATTAAAAACCGCTATTTATTGCTTTATTACTTTTTATGAGCTGACCGCTAAGAAATGGCGGACTATAACGAAAAATACCAGCTGAATGCTGGTATTTTTTTTTCAAACGTTTAAGTTACTTCATCATTGCATCACGTAATGCTTTGAACTCAGTTCCTTCATGCCAATTCGGCCATTCGTCTGAATTAGCTAAAATATAACCTGTTTCGAAGAATAGCTGTAATTCTGCAACTACGCTCTCCCAACCAAAGTCTTCGCTATATTCGTCACATATTTGATGATAACATTTAGCTACCATCGCACCGACACGTTTACCAATGGCTTCTTGCTCTTCATTTACCCATTTAGAACCACCGCCAGCACTTAACGCAGGAACACCTTTTTTAGCTAAACTAAAGTGATCTGAACGATAATAATATCCGCGCTCAGGTGTAAGCTCTGGTGTTAATACACGTTCTTGTCGTTTAGCTGCTTTTGCTAAAAAGTCTTCTAACGTAGACTTACCATAACCCACAACAGTAACATCTTTTTTAAGCCCAGTAATATCTAAAGAGTCCATATTAATCAGACCCACAATTTTATTTAAAGGTATCGTTGGGTGGTTAGCAAAATAACGTGAACCCAATCGGCCTTGTTCTTCTGCAGTAACCGCTATAATAGTCACAGAACGTTTTGATGGTTTATCTAATTGTTTATAAGCATTAGCAATGTGAAGCAAACCAGCCGTTCCTGTTGCGTTATCATGAGCGCCATTATAAATCTCACGCTTACCATTAATAATAGTGCTACCTAAATGATCCCAATGCGCCATATAAACAATATGCTCATCTGGTTTATCAGTCCCTTTTATCGTGGCAATAACATTTTTAGAGTTCGAGCGATCAAATTTATTTTCAACGGTTACGCTTGCTTTTAAACTTAAAGGAACAGCCTTAAAATTACGCGTGGCTGCCATAGCTTTTAGCTGATTAAAATCTTGATTAGATTTTTTAAATAACTCGACGGCTTTGTCTTTACTAATCCACATTTCAACATCAACTGTGGCTTCGTTTACCTCACTTGCAGGTAAATGATACTGTGCACCAGTCCAGCTACTTTCAATTACATTCCAACCATAACTAGCTGGTTTAGTTTCATGTACAATAATCGCACCTGCAGCACCTTGACGAGCAGCTTCTTCATATTTATATGTCCAACGACCATAATATGTCATGGTGTTACCATCAAATAAGTTGCTGTCTTGTGTTGCAAAGCCAGGATCATTAACAAGAATAACAACTGTCTTGCCTTTTACATCCACATTTGCGTAATCATTCCATTGATATTCTGGCGCGTTAATACCATAGCCGACAAAAACTAACTCAGAAGAAGAAAGTGATGATTGCTTATCCATTTTTCTCGAGCTTGCAACAAAGTTCTTTGGAAACTCAAAAGAGATATCACCTATCGTAAGATTTTTAGTGGTTGTACTTGTAATACTAACCAATGGCACATCTTGGGTGTAACTATCACCATTTCCAGGAGCTAACCCCATACGTTTAAACTCACTAATTAAAAAGTTTGTTGTTAACGTCTCCCCTTCTGTTGATGGCTCTCTTCCACCAAATTTATCAGATGATAATAACTTCACATCCGCTTTAATTTTATTGCTATCAAATGATGTATAAGCTTTGTCAAAATCATTTGCGATGGCGAAACTGCTGATAAACGTACTTACAGCAAGTAAAACGCTCGAATTAACTATCGAAATTTTAGACACAATATTCTCCTTTATTAATGTTGTTATTGTTACTTAACACCAGATTACCGAGAAGTTAATTATTTAGCCAGTGATGAAATAAGTTTAATTAAATGTTTGCTTGTTTTATAAGCACAAACTGAAATACCCACCGAAATTATTGACCTCACTAAGACAATAGTAATACTCTACCTTTTACTATGATTTAGAGAAATAAAAGGATTTATGATGTTATTGAAAAGGCTTACAACTTTTGGTGTTTTATCTGCCCTATGCTCCACATCAGTATTTGCTGAACAATCGGTTAAACATATATCCAGTTATAAGGAACCGGTACCATTAAAGCGGATTGAACCTAAATACCCAATAAGTGCAGCCAAAGAGGGCCGAGAGGGTTGGACCAAAATGAGCTTTATCGTTGAAGAAGACGGTAGTGTGAGTAATGTGATGGTGATTGACTCTTCAGGGAGTAAGGATTTCAATAAAACAGCCCTAAAAGCAGTCAAACAGTGGAAATATAGCCCCGCAATAGAAAATGGTAAACCCATTCAACAATGTATTAATACGCTAAAAATGAGTTTTTCAATGAGGGATAATGGAGCTAAAGGTGTCACTAGACGTTTTCGTACTAAATACTTAGCCGCAATTGATGCGCTTGAACAAAAAGACTATAAAAAAACTGAACAACTTATCGAAAAGTTAACAAAAAACTCGAAAATGCACCTAACTGAAGCAAATCTATATCATATTTTAATCGCAGATTATGCTAAAAGCATAGCGAATGAAACATTAGAAATACAACATTTAAAGCTAGTATCTACTAATACTTCAAGTCTTTCTCCTCAAAATGCGTATAACATATTAACAAGAATATTTTTCCTAGAAATAAAAAAAAATCAATTATATAACGCAGTTAATACCTATGAAAAAATTAAAAAGTTGGATGTTGCAAAACCCTACATTGAGCATTTTGATAAAATGATGAATCAAATCGATGATCTAATTAACAGCGATCAACCTATTACTGTAAAAGCTAATCTTAAAAATAAAAACTTCTGGTTTTATCAATTGGTTCGAAATAAATTTTCAATCACCAATATTAAAGGGAATTTAAATAAAATAGATGTTCGTTGTGCCAATAAACACCATATTTATACTATGGCTGATGACCATACTTGGGCTATACCTGACGATTGGAAACATTGTAGTTTAATGATCTTTGGTGATGAACAATCTAGCTTTAGCTTAATTGAACAATCATAAAAAGTGATCCATTTCTTAGGTTAACTCAAGTAGAATAATTGAATTAACCTAAGCGCTGTATTAAATAATGAACGACTATTCCCTTATAACCCTGTTTATACCCACGTTTTTCCTGGTCAGTATTACTCCAGGGATGTGTATGACTCTTGCCATGTCATTAGGTATGTCAATCGGCATAAGAAAAACCTTATGGATGATGTATGGTGAATTACTAGGTGTTGCTACCGTTGCGATTGCTGCGGTTTTAGGTGTTTCGGCATTATTGGTAACCGAGCCTCAATTATTTACACTATTTAAACTTGTAGGGGCGCTTTATCTTGCTTATATTGGTATCAATATGTGGCGTTCTAAGGGAAAGTTAGCGTTATCAAACCAAGCAAATGCTCAAGAAACTATGACGAAGAAAACGCTATTTTCACAAGGTTATCTTACCGCTATTGCCAACCCTAAAGGTTGGGCATTTATGGTGGCGTTATTACCCCCATTTATTAATGACACCTCTCCATTACCACCACAACTCTTGCTGTTAGTTTCTATTATTGTAATTTCAGAATTTACCTGTATGTTAATTTATGCAACAGGTGGAAAGTCAATTGGTAAACTGTTAACCAACAAAGATAACGTTAAAATACTCAACAAATTATCCGGCAGTTTAATGTTACTCATTGCAATATGGCTAATTGTTAGCTAGTAAAACAAGCGTTTGGGCTTAATTGGCAGCTTAATCTCGTATACTGGTAAATTCTATACTAAATGATTCAGGCTGATTATTTGCAGTTTCTGAAGTCGGCACAAGGGTTAATTGTAACGACCAAATCATTTTTTTATCTGTACAACTACCAAGCATGGTTTGAGCGGTTTTAAATCCATTAACTTTTTCACTGGAAAAAAACAGTGGGATTTTGCCCATATACATACTTTTACCTTCAATAAATCCTGTGATATTGAACCCTTGTTCTAATGATTTATTTCCTACAAATAAAGTAAACTCTTGTTCAGGTATAATGGCCTTTTGATCAAACAATACCGATAATTTGCCGAATGATGTTGTGATTTGACATGCTGACTGACTAGCTAAACATTGAGGCTCAATTCTTTCAACGGTAGCTTTTTTGTCTTTTGAACATGAAACTATACCCACTAAAAAAGTGCACATTATTACAAAAATTAAATTATTTAACACAATCATAATCCTATATAAATTAACATACCCCTGCCTTTTTGGTCTTTTTTTAGACAGTCTCACGTTTTTTTTTGATTTAGGACAAATTTTACCATATTCCAAGGTGACATTTTAGGCATAAAACAATATCATTCCCGCGGGCTAGAAAATTGGCACAAGCTAAAGGTCTAAGTGCAATCTCATGAAATTAGTCTATAACTAAAGATGAGGTAAAATGACGAACCCGTTTTCATTTAACTAATAATTCTAACTGCGGAAACCAAAACATGACTCAAAATGATGCGTCAGCAGTAAACTACAACTTTGATGTTGTACGCCAGTTTACTGTTATGACTGTAATATGGGGAATTGTAGGTACACTCGTGGGTGTTCTTATTGCGGCTCAATTAATTTGGCCTGCTTTAAACTTTGACACTCCTTGGCTAACCTACTCCCGTCTTCGTCCACTTCATACCAATGCGGTAATTTTCGCTTTTGGTACGAGTGCGCTGTTTGCAACTTCTTATTATGTTGTTCAACGTACGTGTAAAACCACGTTATTTGGCGGCAAGCTTGCTTCTTTCACCTTTTGGGGATGGCAATCGATTATCGTTTTGGCAATCATTACCTTGCCTCAAGGTATAACCTCAACGAAAGAATATGCAGAATTAGAGTGGCCAATTGACCTTTTAATCGCTGTCGTCTGGATTTGTTACGCAATTGTATTTTTTGGTACACTTGTTAAACGAAAGACGTCGCATATCTATGTTGCTAACTGGTTCTTTGGTGGTTTTATTACCACTATTGCTGTTTTACATATTGGTAACAGCATGGCTATCCCAGTTTCTTTAACAAAATCATACTCCCTATATCCTGGTGCCATTGATGCCATGATGCAGTGGTGGTATGGTCACAATGCCGTAGGTTTCTTATTAACTGCTGGTTTCTTGGGTATGATGTACTACTTCGTACCGAAACAAGCTGAACGCCCTGTGTATTCTTATCGTCTTTCAATTGTCCATTTTTGGGCTTTGATCTCTCTTTATATTTGGGCTGGTCCACATCATTTACATTACACCGCTTTACCCGATTGGGCTCAAAGTGTTGGTATGGTTATGTCTATCGTACTTTTCTTACCATCATGGGGTGGTATGATCAACGGTATCATGACACTTTCAGGCGCATGGCATAAACTTCGTACTGACCCTATTCTACGTTTTCTAATTGTTTCATTATCTTTCTACGGTATGTCTACCTTCGAAGGTCCAATGATGGCAATAAAATCTGTAAACGCTCTTTCTCATTACACTGACTGGACTATTGGTCACGTTCATTCAGGTGCATTAGGTTGGGTAGCCATGGTTTCTATTGGTGCTATGTACCATTTAATCCCGGTATTATTTAATCAAGGACGTATGTACAGCATTCGCTTAATTAACGTTCACTTCTGGATGCACACTGCAGGTATAGTTTTATACATTGTAGCAATGTGGATTTCAGGTGTAATGCAAGGGTTAATGTGGCGTGCGGTTAATACTGACGGTACTTTAACTTATAGCTTTGTTGAAAGTTTACAAGCGTCATACCCATTCTACTTTATTCGATTCTTAGGTGGTGTATTAGTCGTTGCAGGTTTCATATTGATGGCCTACAACATGTATAAAACAATGAAAGCGAAAGACCATAGTCTTGAGCCAGTTCAAGCAGCCTAAGGAGACTAAACATGAAAAATAACCATGAAAAAGTCGAAAAAAGTGTAGGCTTATTCTTTATATTCGCTTTATTAGCGATAAGTATTGGTGGTTTAGTAGAAATCACCCCCTTATTCTTCCAAAAAGCGACAACAACACCGGTAGATAACTTACGTCCTTACACGCCTTTAGAAATGGAAGGTCGTGATATCTATATCCGTGAAGGTTGTCACGTATGCCATAGCCAAATGATCCGTCCTTTCCGTGCGGAAACTGAACGCTATGGACACTACTCTGTTGCTGGTGAATCTGTATGGGAACATCCTTTCCTATGGGGTTCAAAAAGAACAGGGCCTGACTTAGCTCGTGTTGGCGGTCGTTATAGTGATGACTGGCATAGAGCTCATTTAATTGATCCTCGTTCAGTAGTGCCTGAATCAAATATGCCTTCATTTAAATGGTTAGATGAAAATACTCTTGACGGTGAGTTAATCGCTAAGAAATTAGAAACATTTAACTTTTTAACGCGTAATAGAAGTCATAAAGATGAACAAGGTAATCCAATTCCCCTTTATTCTTCAGAAGTTATTGCAAATGCAAAGTCTGATGTTACGGGTAAAACTGAAATGGAAGCCTTGATTGCGTACTTGCAGTCTCTTGGCCATGCGTTGAAATAATATGGATTACGGGACATTAAGAGGCATAATTGCCCTCATAATTTTTGTGGTTTTTATCATTATTGTGCTTTGGTCGTATAGTAAAAAACGTAAGGCTTCATTTGATGAAGCTGCAAACTCAATCTTTGAAGAAGATCACAAAGAAGACACTAACAAACAGGAGACTAATAATAATGTCTAGCTTCTGGAGTATTTGGATATCAGTTCTTTCACTAGGTACATTAGTAGGTTGTTATCTATTATTACGTATGTGTTTAAAGAACTTTGCAGGGGTTGAAGAAGGCGAGTCTATGGGCCACTCCTTCGACGGCATTGAAGAATTAAACAACCCATTACCTAAGTGGTGGAGTACATTCTTCCTATTAACAATTATTTGGGGATTCGGTTACCTACTTGTTTATCCAGGTTTAGGTAATTGGAAAGGGCTTTTTGGTTGGACAAGTTCTAACCAAGGTATATTAAACCTTGAAGAATCAAAAGCTAAAGCTGAATTTGCTAAAGCCAATAATTTAATTGTTCAATATGATATGGAAGTAAAAGTTGCTGACGAACGCTATGGTCCTATCTTTGATGCTTTTGCTAAGCGTGATATAGCCGATTTAGCAACAGCGGATGATGATGAAGCCGTTGCAGCTCGTAAAGTAGGTCAACGTTTATTCCTTCAAAACTGTTCTCAGTGCCATGGTTCTGATGCAAGAGGAACTACGGGTTTCCCTAACTTAACTGATAAAGATTGGTTATACGGTGGAACACCTGAAGTTATCAAAGAAACTATCATGCATGGTCGTAAAGCAAATGGCATGATCGGTTGGGAAACTATGCTAGGTGGTGATCAAGGCGTAAAAGATGTTGCTGCTTTTGTTCTTACCTTAAGTGGACGTGAAGCTAAAGAAGGCTCAGCGGAACAAGGTAAAGCCAAATTCGCCATGTGTGCAAGTTGTCATGGGGTTGAAGGTAAAGGTAGTGCTCAAATGAATATTCCGATTGGTGCGCCAAACTTAAGTGATAACACTTGGTTATATGGTGGTTCTGAACGAGTGATTCAAGAAACTATCCGCAATGGTCGTGCTGGTGTAATGCCTGCTTGGAGTGAAATTTTAGGTGAGAAAAAAATTCACGTTATCAGTGCGTTTGTTTACAGCCTTTCTCAAGAATAAACACTAAATAAGCAATTAGTGATTTTAAAGCCTTATAGGAGACTATAAGGCTTTTTTATTACCTAAAAATACAGTATTAACTTTGGGTTAATACTTTCAATAGAGCAAAACTTTTATTTATGTTTTATATCAATAAAAAGAGAATTATTTCACCGATAACCATAGTAAAAGTGGATCGAAAAAAAGTATAATACCTTTACGTTAATTAGCAGCGATTTAACAATGAAAACATCTTGGTACCAAGAGCCATGGGCATGGCTTGTATTTTTTTTACCGTTTAGTGCCGTTGTGGCAGGAATAGCGACTTTTTTTATTGCAAACACTAACCCCGACACACTTGTAGTAGGCGACTATTACAAAAAAGGTAAAGCAATTAATTTAGAATTAACTCAGATTAAACTCGCGCAAAAGCTAGGAATGAAATTTGCGCTAAAACTTGATAATAATGAACTCATTATTAAACCAACGGGCATAGAAAAAACCTTTCCTATACTCAATGTAAATTTTTATCACCCTACTCTTGAAGAGAAAGACTTTTATTTGGCTCTTACTCCTGATGGCAATGGCTATTTTAGACATCAACTTGATCAAGACGTTAAAGGTAAATGGCGTGTTACCATTACCTCGTTTGAAAACAATTGGAAAATTCAAAATAATATAACCTTACCTCAATCTCAATTTATTGACATAGTACCTAAACCTCTCGAAGCTAATTAATGTCTAGTCATTGTTTTCATTGCGGGGAAGTAATTCCTAAGGGTATTGATCTTACTGTAAATATTGATCAAACCCTCCAGCCTATGTGTTGTATTGGTTGCCAAGCAATCGCTGAAACGATTGTCAGTAATGGTTTAACTGAATATTATCGTTTTCGTACAGAAGTTGCACCTAAGGGTGAGTTTCTGATCCCTGATGAGCTTGCCAAAAAAAAGCTGCTTGATGATGACGCACTCCAAGATGAGTTCATTTATAAGACCGATGACTTTAAAGAAACTATTTTAACCATTGAGGGAATAAGTTGTGCCGCATGTGCTTGGCTTATTGAAATGCAAATAGAAAAACTCGATGGCATCATTTCAATTAGTGTTAATGCTTCCACACAACGAGCCACAGTTAGGTGGAAAGATGAAATAATTCGTCTAAGCGATATATTAATCGCTATTGATAAAGTCGGTTATAAAGCATTACCGTTTAAAGCAAGCACCCTTGAAGAAAGTAACATTTCACAATCTAAAAGATTCATTAAACGTTTAGGCATCTCAGGCATCTTAATGATGCAGGTAATGATGATTGCTATTGGCCTTTATTTTGGCGCTTTCACAGAAATGTCTTCATCTAACCAAGTATATTTTAGGTGGACTAGCCTATTTTTAACCATTCCAATAGTCACCTATGGTGCTTTTCCCTTTTATGTTGGTGCGTTCAATGCGTTACGAGTAAAGCATTTATCAATGGATGTACCCGTTTCAATTGCAATTCTACTTGCCTTTAGTGCAAGTGCTTGGGCTACCATTAGCCAACAAGGAGAAGTGTATTTTGAATCTGTCTCTATGTTTACCTTCTTATTACTTATTGGCAAATTTTTAGAGTTTAGAGCCCGCTCTCGAGCAGCTGAAATTTCAGCTAACTTATTAAAGCTTATGCCTATGACAGCAACTAAAGTAGTCAATGATGAAGAAGTTTTTATTGCAGCTAAAAAGTTACAATCTGAAGATATTGTTATTGTAAAACCCGGTGAAATAGTCCCTGCCGATGGCACTATTATTGATGGTAGAAGCCAACTAAATGAAGCTATGCTTTCAGGTGAGCAGCGTCCCATTACTAAACATGTGGGCGATACTGTTTTCGCCGGCACCGTCAATGGTGACGGGAATATGCTTATTGAAGTTAAGCATAACAGCCAACACTCTTTTTTAAGCCAATTGATTCGCTTGAGTGAATCATCTCAGGCACATAAACCTAAATTAGCGCAATTATCAGATAAAATAGCTCAATACTTTGTCGCCGTTATTTTACTTTCCGCCATAGGAACAGCCTTATATTGGCATCAACATCTTCCTGAAGAAGCATTTTGGATAACCTTATCAGTATTAGTTGCCACTTGCCCATGCGCCCTCTCCTTAGCGACCCCAACTGCGTTAACTTGTGCAACCACAAGACTCAACAAAGACGGGATCATGATTAAATCTGGCCATGTTATGGAAACCATACCTAAAATCAATTGTTTTGCCTTTGATAAAACAGGTACCTTAACCTCAGGTGATTTTGAAATTACCCAGTGTAATATTATCAACGCTAGCTTCGATAAAACTCAAGTATTAGCAATTTCGGCAGCATTAGAAAGTCATTCTGAACACCCTATTGCGAAAGCTTTTTTACCTTTCCGTGACTTTACCTATAAAAAATCAAATATTGAAGTAGTTTCTGGTTCTGGTATTCAAGGGAAAGTAAACAACGCCACCTACAAAATAGGTAAGCCAAGCTGGTTATTGTCTCCAGAGCAATTAACGGCTTATGCTGACTTCCCCTGTATATTAATGAAAGAGGATGCCATCATTGCTTCTTTTCATATTGAAGACAAAATAAGAGACGATGCAAAAGCTTTAATGACTTTATTAAAAAGCCAACATATCGAAACGATAATGCTATCAGGAGATAATCAGTTAGGTTGTAACCGTGTGCAACAAGAAGTAAATGTTGACCAGGTTTATTCAGCATTATCAGCTACAGATAAAATGACTGTATTAAAGCAAAAACAAGAAACAAAAACCGTTGCTATGGTTGGCGATGGTGTTAATGACTCCCCTGTATTTGGTGCTGCACATGTATCATTAGCTATGGGAAGCGGTACTGATGTCGCCAAAAGCGGAGCTGATGTTATTTTATTAAGTAATAAACTCTCCGCGGTCAACACGCTTCGTCAGGTCGCATTTAAAACAAAAAAAATTATTTGGCAAAACTACAGCTGGGCATTTGGTTATAACGCTATTGTCTTACCACTAGCTGTTTCTGGACATATAACCCCTTACATGGCTGTAATCGGCATGTCATTAAGCTCTATATTAGTGATCACTAATTCACTAAGACTACTTAAAAAAGGTCAATCCTAATGGGAATTATTTATGTATTAATACCAATTGCCGTATTACTTTCAGCGGTTGGTATCTATTTGTTTTTTTGGGCAGTAAAAACAGATCAATTTTCTGATTTAGAAAAACAAGGGTTAAGTATTCTGTTTGATGATGAAACAACAGAAAACAAATCAACCTCAGAATCAGAAGATACCACTGAAACTAAGGATAAAGACAAACAAGAGATTGATCCTTCGTAGTAGTTTTTACCAAACAGACTACTCTTCCTTTCAGCTATTGAGTTAGATTTTTTCTTCTTAATTGAGTATACAAACCCAATTAAGGTATATCGTAATTAACTCAGCTAAATGATAACCTTATTTTTTTAGAGCATTAAGCTTCACTTATGGATATAGATTTTTTTGCCGCTTTTGTTATTGGTTTATTAGGTTCAGGACACTGCATTGGCATGTGTGGTGGCATCACAACCATGCTATCTACCGCAATCAATAAAGAGCAAAAACAGACCAGTAAATTGCGTATTATTTTAGCTTATAACATAGGTCGTATTTCCACTTATTCTCTCATTGGCGCCATTGCCGGTATTACAGGCTCGTTGGCAGCAAAAAACATTGGCTTACCTGTCTCTATATTACGAATTGTCGCCGGTATATTTTTAATTTTACTAGGCCTTTATATCGGTCGCTGGTTCATGCTACTCAATAAAGTAGAGCAAGTAGGTAAAGGGCTATGGAAAATTCTTTCTCCATTAAGTAAGAAATTCATCCCTATTAATCATGCTAAACAAGCCTTAGCATTAGGCGCTATTTGGGGATGGTTGCCTTGTGGCTTAGTTTATTCAACACTTACTTGGTCATTAGCAAGTGGTTCCCTTGTGTCTGGTGCCCTTATTATGTTTTTCTTTGGTTTAGGTACATTACCTGCGCTGGTTAGCATTTCAGTTGGGGCTGTTTCATTTAAAACCCTTTTGTTAAATGATTACTTTCGTAAATCGATGGCTCTTTTGTTAATAATTTATGGAATTATGACGTTAAAATTTGCATATGACATGATGTTCTAATAACATCGTTGTTACAAGAATCATTCGCGTAAGTAACAGTATAATATGCAGAATCGACAAGACTCAGCTCAACAACATATTCATTGTCAAAACTGTAGTATCAGTGAATTATGTTTACCCTTTTCATTAAATAATCAAGAACTAGAAGAACTTGATAATATAATTGATCGTAAACGCCCTATTCATAAAGGAGACCGACTTTTTCAAGATGGTGAAAAAATGCAGTCTCTTTTTGCAATACGCTCTGGTACATTCAAAACCTATACTGTTAACGAACATGGTGAAGAGCAAATTACAGGGTTTCATTTAGCGGGTGATTTATTAGGTTTCGATGCTATCGCTGAGTCAACTCATCCTAGCTTCGCGAAAGCATTAGAAACATCAATGGTGTGTGAAATTCCATATGACACCTTAGATACGTTATCAAATTCAGTTCCTAAACTGAAAAAACAAATTTTACGTATGATGAGTACTGAAATTCGTTCTGATCAAGAAATGTTAACTTTGCTTAATCGTAAAAATGCCGAACAGCGCTTAGCTACTTTTATCAGTACCCTTAGCATGCGTTATCATGCACGTGGTTTATCATCTACTGAGTTTAGATTATCAATGACTCGAAGCGATATTGGCAATTATATTGGTCTTACCGTAGAAACCATTAGTCGATTACTCAATCGATTTCACAAAAGTGGTTTAATTCAAGTTGAAGGTAAGTTAATTAAAATTCTTGATGTTGAAAAACTAAAAGAATGCGCGCAGATATAACCCTCTAGATTTATTAGCCTCTCCCTCAATTTAAAAAATAATAGAATGACTTGATTTAAAACAAGTTATTCTTTTTATTTTTAATGCACTATTATCATATCACTAGATTAAAATTAAACAGATGACTTATTCTAGTCGACTTGCTAAATTAATGTATAGACATTATACCAAGTGAATATAGACAACCTGAGAGGCTAAACCATGGAAAAGTATCAGAAAATACTCACTATTATCGATCCCACTTGCGATGTACAAAAAGCCCTTGATCGAGCAGTGCAACTTGCAAATAAAACGAATGCAACAATCACTGCATTTCTTAGTATTTATGATTTCTCCTATGAAATGACAACTATGCTTTCAAGTGATGAACGTGAAGCAATGAGAACCTCTGTCATCAAAGACCGTGAGCTTTGGCTTTCAGAAAAAATTGCTCCACTAGAAAAAGCAGGTATAAACATTGATAGTAAAGTTATTTGGCATAATCGCCCTTTTGAACCGATTATTGAACAAGTCATTAATGGAAATTATGACATTGTCATCAAAGGTACTCACGAACATGACAAGCTTAAATCAGTTATTTTTACCCCTACCGATTGGCATATACTCCGTAAATGTCCTTGTCCGGTATTATTAGTTAAAGATCATTCTTGGCCTAAAGACGGTAATATTTTAGCTGCAATTAATGTAGGTAGTGATGAAGAAGAGCATATTTCACTTAATAATAAAATTACTGAAGAAGCACTAAATTTAGCCAAGATAATCGATGCTAATGTTAACTTAGTCAATTCATTCCCTGGAACCCCTGTCAATATCGCGATAGAAATCCCAGAATTTAATGCCAATGAATATAATGAATCTATGCTTAATCATCATAAAACAGCAATGGCAATTCATGCTGAGAAATATAACATTCCTGTTAAAAATACTTATGTTGCTGAAGGTTTACCGGAAGAAGTCATTCAAAATCAAGCCGTCGCATTAGATGCTGAACTAGTTATTCTTGGTACAGTTGGAAGAACGGGGCTATCAGCAGCATTAATAGGTAATACCGCAGAACATGTTATTGATAGTTTAAATTGTGATGTACTTGCTTTAAAACCTGATGGCTACCAATCACCATTTAAAAGCTAATAAAGCACTATAATTCAACATTTTTAAAGCCAATTATTAACAAATAATTGGCTTTTTCATTATAAATTTTTGCTTACCAGCTTTATTAATTACCTTTATAATGTTGTGCTAATTGTTACAAACTAAATTAATTACTGGTAAATCTATGATTCAAGAAAGCATGGCGCCTAAAAGTGAACAGGCAAACACTTTTGAAATGCAAAAATTACAGAAAAAGCTTCGCAGTAAAGTAGGTAAAGCCATAGCTGACTATAATATGATTGAACATGGCGATGTCGTCATGGCAGCAATTAGCGGAGGTAAAGACTCTTTCGCAATGCTAGACATTCTATTAGGCTTGCAAAAATCCGCCCCTATCGATTTCAAAATAATCGCCGTAAATCTAGATCAAAAACAACCTGGATTCCCTGCTCATATTCTCCCCGCTTATTTTGAATCCCTAGAAATTCCTTATTACATCGTTGATAAAGACACCTATTCAGTTGTCAAAGCGAAAGTGCCAGAAGGAAAAACAACCTGTGGATTATGTTCTCGTTTACGCCGCGGTACTTTATATTCTTTCGCCGAAGAAATTGGAGCCACTAAAATAGCACTTGGACATCATATGGACGATATTGTCGAAACCTTATTTTTAAATATGTTTTTCGGTGCAAAATTAAAAGCTATGCCGCCAAAATTAAGAGCAGATGATTTGCGAAATACCATTATTAGACCTTTAAGTTACTGTCGAGAATCCGATATCAGCACTCTCGCTACTTATAAAGAATACCCAATTATTCCGTGTAATCTTTGCGGGTCTCAAGAAAACTTACAAAGACAAAATATCAAAGCAATGCTTTCTCAGTGGGATAATACTGTCCCAGGCCGCGTAGAAAATGTATTTAAATCCATTAAAAATATCAGTCCTAGTCAATTAGCTGATACCAATTTATTTGATTTTATCAACTTACCGATAGATCGTAGCCAACCTAAACAAGATTATGATTTTTCAAAAGAAACTGTTTCATCCACAAATATAGATGAATCATTAATTATCGATATTTCAAACCTTAAATAACGATAGCCCTTACAACTAATAAGCCGAAGCCTATGCTAAATTCATATTTTAGATTAACGGAAAATCACACAACAATTAAACAAGAAATAACGGCGGGTGTGACTACCTTTTTGACCATGGCGTATATCATTTTTGTTAATCCATCAATGTTATCAAGTGCAGGTATGGACCAAGGTGCTGTCTTTGTTGCTACTTGTTTAGCTGCGGCTATTGGTTGCTTCATTATGGGATTTTGGGCAAATTATCCGATAGCATTAGCGCCTGGCATGGGATTAAATGCTTTTTTTACCTATACAGTCGTCCTTGATATGGGATACACATGGCAAGTTGCATTAGGGGGTGTATTCCTTTCAGGTATGATATTTACAGTCCTCAGTGCCTTTAGAATTAGAGAATGGATTATTCAAAGTATTCCAATGGTCTTACGCTCAGGAATCGCCGCAGGTATAGGGTTGTTTTTAGGATTTATCGCCTTAAAAAATGCCGGTATTATCGTTGATAATCCGGCTACACTCGTGAGTTTAGGAGACATAACTAGCATCCCTGTGATGTTAGCATGCTTAGGGTTATTTCTTATTGTTGGCCTAGTTAACTTAGGTGTCTCTGGTGCGGTAATGCTGTCGATAATTGCTATTACTCTATTAGGTTTGCTCTTTGGAGATATTGCCTATCAAGGCTTGTTTTCATTACCACCAGATATTACTCCAACATTATTAGCTTTAGATATTAAAGGTGCCTTAGATGTAGGGATGATCAGTGTTATTTTTGCTTTCTTATTTGTAGACTTATTTGATACTTCAGGAACACTAATTGCAGTTGCACAGCGGGGTAATTTACTCGATAAAGATGGAAACTTCCCTCGATTAGGAAGAGCGCTAATGGCTGACTCCACTGCCACAGTAGCCGGTAGCTTATTAGGAACATCTACAACAACAAGTTACGTTGAAAGTACTGCCGGTGTCGCAGCTGGCGGCCGAACAGGACTAACAGCGGTAACCGTTGGTGCTTTGTTTCTTTTAGCTTTGTTTATTTCCCCGTTGGCAAATACTATTCCAAGTTATGCTACTGCTGGCGCTCTATTCTATGTTGCCGTGCTAATGCTAGGAAGCTTAGCAAATATCAAATGGGATGACTTGAGTGAAACCGTTCCTATCACAGTAATTTGTTTAACTATGCCCCTGACCTTTTCAATTGCTCACGGTATTGCCTTTGGTTTTATCAGCTATGCGGGCGTAAAAATATTTAGTGGCAAAGTTAACCAGTTAAGTAAAAGTGTCTTATTACTTGCGGTGCTTTTTCTGATCAAATTGATTTACATCGGTTAAAAACAAGTAATTAACGATGATTGTTTTCATTAATAACAATCATCGTTAATTAAGCGATGTAAACACTTAAAACGTTAAATATTAAGCTTTAGGATAAATAACGTCATCTTGGTTGGCTTCTAAAAAACCTACTGTAGATGACTTAATATTCAGTAAACCTTTATCAAATAATTTAATTATACGATCGAGCTTTTTTTTCTTACTGAAAGCTACATAAATTTGACTGATATGATTAATATGCCCTCGTTTAATTTTATCAGGCTTTTTCCCCATTTCAGCAAATGTGTAATTAGCTACTTCATCAAACATTATAGCTAAATCAACGCGTTGCTTTTGTAGTAACTGGATAATTTGCTCCTGATTTGACACTCTTACTTCATTAAAACGTACTTTATTTTTCTCATAGGTATCACCATATTCATAGCCAATAATGACAGCAACTGAGCTCCCTGTCGGAATATCATCTGCCGATAATGGATTCATTGATGAGCTTTGATGAAAATAAAAAGATGCTGATGCTTGTAAAATAGGGACTTCACCAAAGTTAAACTTTTCTAGGGTGCTTTTTTGTTTTGTCACATTAAATACACCATCAACTTTCCCTGTTTCAGCCATATATAAGGCTCTAGCATAAGGTACGACAATAAATTCAACGTCAATATCAACAGAAGCAAAGGCTTTTTTAACAATATCATTTGAAATACCACTGCCCTTTTCATTTGAATAAGGAGGCCAGCTACTTTCAACGGCAAGCTGAATAAGTTCTCCAGAAAAGCAGCTTTTTGATAACATAAATAAAAAAATACAATAGAATTTATAACGTTCCATGAATGTATACATACTCCTGAAAGGCAACGAATACAGCTAAAAAGCAGTGTTAAATTATTTAGTGGCTATAGTTTATTATTAGCAGCTTTTATAACAATAAAATTAAAAAACAAACTATGTTAAGATCTCAATTACTTTATCAGAATTAACCTATAACCTTATGTCTTGTTATTGCGGTTCAAGCAATGCGTTTAGCCAATGCTGCCAACCTTTTATATTAAAAAAAAGGTCTCCTGAAACACCTGAGCAATTAATGCGTTCTCGTTATAGCGCTTATGCGACAAATAACCCTCAATACATTTTTGAAACCTACGCTCAACAGAAACAACAAGAAAATACCTTAGACGATATAGCGCAATGGGCTCAAGAAACACAATGGCTTTCATTAATCATTAAGGACGCTAGCACGGTATCTATTGAACAATTTAATTCTGAGTACTTACCTACCGTCAATTTTATTGCATATTATAATCATGATAAACAATTTTACCAAATGAATGAATGCTCTCGTTTTATTGTCGAATACGGTCAATGGCGCTACCTAGACGGCGATGTCACTGAGCATAAAGTCATACAAGCGCCAAAACGAAATGACCTTTGTTTTTGCTCAAGTGCTAAAAAATTTAAAAAGTGCTGCGGAAAATTTAGTTAGCTGCACCCATTAATTGTTATGCGACTAAATCCATTAAAGGTGCTTTCACCACTGTTTCTTGTACCGAATTAAGCCATGCATCTACATTAAAAGAACGACGTTCCTTAGTGCCTATTTGTTTTTTTTGTTGGCAATACAATGAAGTATTTTTCATAACTTCACTAGGGATATGCGCTTTATCATCTCTAAACGCCAGAGGCTTAGGGTGTAAAGCATCCGCTAAGCGAATTGTAGCTAATTGGGAATCTTCAACTAACTTTCCCTGTTGAAATTGTTTAATATCATCTAAAGAATTTAATGCTAATGGTGCTTTGGGGGCAACATTAAAAGTTCTGCGCAAGGAATCTTCAGTCATAGTAGACTGTTCAGATTCAGTTAAAGGAAGAGAAAACTGGCTATGTACACATACGTCAGCAACCAGCATTGAAAGCATCAATGAAAAATCATGACGACGTTGTGCATGAACACACTCATTAAGCTTAATGCCTAACTGGAGTTCATCAATCAATAACTTAGATTCAGCTTTTTCTATTTGCACAACAATGCCTAACTATTCACATTGTCTTGTTATCGGCAAGCAAACTGAATTACTTAAGTTTTATTTCGATTAAAATACTGTTTGCTTATTATTTGTGCTACAGCAAAAGTTATCCATGCTAAACGCTTTTTCTTTCTAACCACAACAAAGTACAACTAAAGAGAAATACTAACCAAATAGGTAATTTATTAATGGCTAATCTCGTTATTTTGCTTTTCTGCGTACCTGTCGAACTAGCAGCATCAGGTTTTGAATGTTGTTGCTCAGCAACATAGTTTTTTGTTGCTTGTTGTTTTGCGTATTGTTGCCAAGCTTGCCATTGTTTAGGCTCACTGACATAAAGGTATTTGACCCTTTGTGGTTTGGATTGTTCCTGCATAGTAGCTTCATCTAATAAGGTAAAGCGATACCAACCACTTTCGGTAGCAAACCAGTCACTACAATAATGAAACTCTCGACCTATCATTTTATTGATTGTCATTGGTGACTCATCATGTACAGTTTCACTCGATATTCTTTGATGACTAACATGCACTCGTCCTTCTTTATTGACATAACAAAGCTCACTATGTTGTAAAGGTAAAACTACCATTGTATCTGCTTGTTCTAACCAATATATATTTTGATTACTATTGATTATTTTGCCAATAATAAACTGCCAATACTGCCCATAGCCCTGCTCTAAGCCTCTCAATTTCCATTGAAAACTCTTATTAATAGTACTTAAAGTGAGACTACCAAAACCAAGTTGATGGCTTAACACTAACGGCTGTTGTTCATCATTTACCACTAAAGGTTGCCCTAGTCGATTTACTAAATTGATATTGCTAGGGATAAGGGTTCCCGTATTGTCACTGTTTGGGAAATGAATTGTTGTCGATTTATTTTGTTTCGACTCTGACTTATTCTCAAATGCAGTAAATTCTTCAATAAGATCAATTAGCTTATTCTTTTTAACACCTTTGACTAAATCATTATCCACAAAGACAAAAAGTCCTAAACCTTGATGGATAGCTTCTATAATAGCGTCTTGTTCGCTAAAGGATAGTGTTGCTATGGTTCTGCCATCAAGCATAAGGAGATCAACATTAGCTAATCCTTCACTGGTAAAATAATTGCTATTAATTGGTGGTTCATTGTTAACATTTTGAGTTAAAAAAGTATGTTGGCTGGTTTGGCTAATAATCGTTAGTTGACTAGCCTGTTCTGCTAACCAGTTTTTTAAATGACGGATCTCAAATGACGGTGACGCTGTTTTTACCAACACATTTATCGGGGGTGAAGTAAACACATTGAGGGCAATAGTCTCTTTGACCAACACTTGATGAGTTTTTGTGTCAAAAATTGATAAGTAATATTCGTTCGCGCCAAGAACTTTGGGAATAAAATTAAACGTGAATTTTTCGTTTGTACGTACCGTGTCTTTTGCTAAGACATCTTGATTGATATCCAACAATTCCACTTGATACAAACGATTAGTTTGGTCTGACTGCAGTTTCCCCTCAAAGGAGGCACTCTCACCTAATAAAACGTCTTTCGACCATTTAGCCTCAATTACCCCTAAGGTAAGTTTAGACGGGATAAAACTAATGCGAGTCTCCGCTAGCTCGTCTTTAAAACGTTTTAATTGTTCCTTTGTTAAGCCATCACCATACACATAAATATGACGCCAGTGATAGCGAGGATCAAACAATGGGTAACTTGAACTAAGCCAGATAATATCGAGATCAACATGTTTTTTCTTCACATAATTAAATAATGACTCTCGCTGACTCTCGTCTGTCACTAACAGGTACACTTTTTCAATACCCTTTTGTTTACCTTGAATTATCGCCTGCTGTAATAACTGCTCATCGCTATGATTAGTGATAAGTATCGCATCTTCAATGCTAGGTTTTAATTGAACAATTGGCATAACTAAGAGCAACAAACTAGCTACTGCTATGATATTAATAAAGTATACCAGTGAGGCTTTTAGCTTAGATTGATTTTGATAACGTCTAAATACACGAATACCAATAAACACTAATAACATAAAGCATGCAGCAAAAAATAAATAATGGATAAAATGTAGAGGCGCAAACGACCAACTCGAAAAAAGCGTCATTACGGGTTTCCTCCATTAAGATTACCATTAGCTTTGGGCTCCGCGATATTTCTGATTCGACGCATATAAGCCCCAGGAAGGCTTTCATTAGCATTGATATTAACGGGCTTTGAAGAAGTGACTGCTTTGGGCAATGGCATCAACTGCCACATTTTATTACGCAACTTAATAAGGCAATTGGAGCAATCGCTTAAGGTTAATTGATTGGTTAGTAATACCTTTTCAAGTATTGCCACAAATTCAATTAATGCGGGACGTTGTTCCGCTTTTTGATTAAAAAGCGATTTAACCTCAGTAAGTAAGACTCGTTGCTGTTGAGTCAGTTTATTTGTATTTAAATATTCTTGATTAAGTAAGATAAAAGCTTGGCTCCAAGTATGATATTCACTCGAGGGTATGCTTACTTGTTGGTCTTGAGAGAATGATTTTATATCTTCAAGCTCACCTTGATAACGTCGTTTTTCTGTTACTGGTGGAGGTTCAAAACCTAAACGTTTTACATAAATACGCTCAGCTTTTTTTGCCATGTTCAGATATTTAAGTGCTTCACGTTCATAGGGTAAAGCCTGCTCAGGCTTTGATAGCATAAGATAGAGCTCAGCTTCCCACATATTTGCTACAGAACGTTTCATTAACGCAACAGGATCTTGTTTTCCCATCAAGCCGACATCGCTGTCTTCATGATTGTGGGCATATTCAGCCACTATTGACTGATAAGCTGATTGAACCCCTTCTTTACTTGTATTGTCATTACCTGCTTCATGATGATGCTCATCTTCATGTCCGGCTTCTTCATCGTGATCATCCCCTTCATCATCTGAATGTGTGGCTGAATCAAGGTGTTCACTACCACTTCCTTCAAATTCATCTCCAAGATATTGCCCGTACTTTTGTTTTAAATCGTTTTGGGCATTACCTAGTTGCTGAGAGGTATCATTAAATTCTTCACCTGTTAATAAGCGACTGTCAGCAACGAGTTGCTCGGTTTCAATAATAATTTGGCGCTGACTCTTAAAATATTCAGGCATAAAATCTATCAATACTCCCTCTGCCATTACCGCTTGTTCATCATCTTCTAACCAACGAATAATCTTAGTGATAGATTGGCTCATTTGAGGAGCTGACTTTTTGTTATCCCATGCCCTAACAGTAAAATATAATTCATCCCCTGGCTCCATATCTAGCGCAGTCAAATCCCATGTTTTTTGATATTCATGGATAACTGTCGAGCCTAACACTTCTTTGGTGATTACTTTTTTTTGTTCAAATTCAAAAACTTGATCCCTAAACTTAACTGATTCTCCCGAGCCTTTAGCAATTGAAGCAAGTACATCAACCTTAGATAATCCATAATCATCAGACACTTGTACTAAGGTTTTTAATTGAGGAGAGGCTTGATTAGATACTTCAGTAATCGTTAACTTAGGTGTTAAAATTCGAATCACAGGTCGCTGATCAGCACTCACCTCAAGCGTATAAATATCGGGTAATAACACATCACCCGCTTTTACTTGGTACAAACCGGTATGAGTAACTTGACGTTGTCCCACTAGTTTGTCGTTTGACAATATTAAGTCTAAGGTTTCACCACTAGAAAATACTAATGAGTAGGGTAATTCGTTTCGATTAAATACTAATTCCCACCTGACATTAGCACCAGCCATCGCCTTGATATTCATATTATTAGATTGATACTGAGCAAGCTTAGTATAACTAGGCGGTTCAATGATTATTTGAAGTGAGGTTAGATTAACTGAGTTTTTCCCCTTATCAATAGCGGTTGAATGAGGCTCAAATACTGCTTTATTCATAAGTTGATTCATCAAGGTTAACGGTTGAAATACAACACAAACCATGAGTATCACTAATGCAATAACAACTTGATTTTTATAGCGATATTTACCTACAAGTGTTTTTTGATAACGAGTATCAGCAACTAACAAAAGAAATATATCTGTTATCTTAGTTTGTTGTAATTGCACTAATGGTGTTAATTGCGCTTTTTCAGCTACTAGAAGTTGGGCACTTTCTTCAAGTTGAGGAAATGTACGATTTAAGTGTTCTAATAGCGTGCCATGATTAATCTGACGATATTTAGCCGTAGTAGTCAGTAATAAAACAAAAATAAAGTAGCTAACCAGAAGCCCTATAATACTCGCCGTTGAGAAGTTAAATAGGTAAGTCACACCATATGCAATAACCACCCAGACACTTAACGTTAACATGATAAATTCAATCATCACTTTTCGTCGAAGCTGTCGAGTAATGGTTAATAACCAAGTATGAATCTGTCGCATATTAGTCGTCATGATTCACTGCTACCGAATCGCGTATAGATAATTCACTAATAATTCGTTCCAATAAAAATAAAACAATTAATAACAACCCTAACCATATTAATAAAGATTGATGATGGGAATCCTCTGACAGATCGTTTTCAGCTACTGAGATTTGCGGATTAGATTTATAATTTATTGAAAAAGGCTTATTTACTCTTCGAGTAATGCCATCGATATTATTGACTGAAACTTGATTTTTTTCTGCCTGTACAATTGCAATAACATCGCCAAAAAGTAAGGATTGTAGTACTAATGGAAATTGAGGTTGTGTAACGATATTCGTCCAACTTGGAAGAAAAACACTAGAAAATCGGTATATTTTACCTAAAGAAGTATTTTTATTAATAACTGACAATAGAGGATAATTATCTTCACTCACCCATATGGGGTGCTCTTTATTTTCAACATTCAACTTATTTACTTGTTTCGTTGTTTGATAAATAATTATCTTATTGAGCAATCCATAACCGTTAATCACCTCCCTTCGCTGATCTTGGATTAAGGAAGGCGAATTATTCCCATCGATAAATACATTGGTTCCCTGTGATACCCACTGTTCTAATGAGGTTGTAATCGGTTTATTCGTTAAATAAAACACCCAATCTGGGCGAGCCATTAAAGCAAAGGTTTTGGCATCATTGACTACATGTACCGACAATTTCTCTACACTAAGTTGTTGGATTACTGTTAATGCCGGTAACAAATAATCAAGGGCGTCTTGATGACCATCATCTGCATAAACCACCACATTAAAAGGTTTTTCAATAACATCATTTAAGTTTACTTGTTGGTTTTCAAATGACATATGCCATTCTATCGTTTGTTTAATCAGTGGTTTTTCACCCACAAATTGTTGAGTGCTGGCATCACAATAAACAATAAATTGTTGTGCTTGTGCAAATTTTTTACTAGCAAAACTCAACGCCTGCCACATATCTATTGAGCTTACACTCGTTTTATTAATAATACTCTTGCTTTGCTCATCAAGTGATAAAGGGGTTACTTTGTCATCAACAACTAGACTCTCAAGTGTGTCTAACCAAATAAGTTGATATTTGGCACTCTCTTTATATTGTTCTAAAGAGGATTTTGTTTGTTGATCACTTTGTTCAAACCAATGTTTACTCACCAAAATTATTGTCTCTGCATTTTGGCTACGGCTTGTTAAAAATAGCTGTGCTAAAATAGCCAAAGAAAAGAGAATGATTAAGCAACGTATCAAAAGTAAGAGTCTTTCAACTAACTTCACCTGAGTCATTTTTATCGGCGTAGCTTGAGGTAAAAAACGAGTCGTTCCCCATTGAACAAGTCGACCTTTACTCTTACTCAACAAATGTATAATGAGAGGAATAGCCAAAGCAACTAAACCATACCAAGCCCAAGGTTGTATTGTTGAAAAAGGAAAAAGCGACGACATCATTTTAGTAAAACCCGTTGTCTGGTTAATAAATATTGATGTAAAATTTGATCTATAGGCTCATCAATATTCACTCGCCAGTGAGTGATCCCTTTGTTTTGTAGAAAAGTGTGAATATCATCGTTAAATACTTCCCTACTTTCTAGATAAGTTTGCTTCAGCACTTTAGGCTGCAGTAAATATTCGTCTTTACTTTCTAAATCTTGAAAGCGCACTACATCATCAAAATCGAAGTTTATTTCATCACTTGCTTCAAGTTGTACCGCAATCACTTCTGTTTGAGTCGACACCAATTGCTCTATAAGTTGAAATACCTCAGAGGTTTCTTGATAAAAATCACTAAATACAAAAACAATTCCAGATCGCCGTACTGATTGTAGTTGTGCATAAACCTGCTGATAATGAGGAAAGTGTGCACTAGGCTCCATGGCGTGTAATGTTAATAACAATTTTTGCCAATGCTTGTAACCACTAAGAGCGGGCAAAAAGTTTGCTGATGTCGACGATAATGCTAAACAACCTAGGTTATCACCCTGTTGTTGCGCAATATAACCAATGGTGGCAGATAATACTTTAGCAAAGTATAACTTACTTCTTTGTTGCACCTTGGTTTGCTTTGACTGATTTGAATGTGCCATTGAAGCACTGCAGTCGAGAGTAAACCAGATATTGGTATCACTTTCTCTTTCGGCTTCACGAACAAAATATTTATCCGTGCGAGCAAAAAGTTTCCAATCAATTTTTGCTAATTCATCTCCTGGTTCATATGCACGATATTGACTAAACTCAATACCTACACCTCGTTGAATACTGGCATGAGTGCCATGCAAAAATCCCTGAGCTAAGGTTTTAGCAATAAAAGGTAAATCTTTATTTCGCGATAAGGCTTTTATATCGAGTAAATTATCCACAATAAATGACAATCACTTAATTTAAACGGCTAGCAGGTTTTGCGGTATCGTTTAATAACGCCGTAATAACATCATCGGTTGATATTTGCTCGGCTTCTGCTTGGAAGTTAAGTAAAACACGATGACGTAAAACTGCAGGTGCAACAAATTCAATATCTGTAAGTGTTGCTGCATATCGACCTGACATTAGTGCCTTCGCTTTAGCACAAAGCACAAGCGCTTGCCCTGCCCGAGGACCTGCACCCCAGCGGATATAGTTATTCACAAACTGGCAGGTAGATTTTTCATCTTCCTGTACTGGTCGAGTATTTCTTACCAAAGCAGTGATATAACCAACTAAAGCATCAGAGATTTCAACGTCACGAGTTAACGACTGAAGACTTAACATTTCAGCCGCTGAAAGGACTTTCGTCAACGTAGTAACTATATTCCCTGTTGTACGTTTTAATATTTCAACTTCCTCTTCAGCGCTCGGATACCCCACACGAACAAACATTAAAAAACGGTCTAATTGTGCTTCAGGTAAAGGATAAGTGCCTGCTTGTTCTACAGGATTTTGAGTAGCTAATACAAAGAAAGGTTGTGGTAACTGATAACTTTTTCCCCCATAACTTATCGATTTTTCTTGCATCGCTTCTAATAGCGCCGCTTGTGTTTTAGGAGGCGTACGATTGATTTCATCTGCTAACAAAATGTTAGTAAAAATAGGTCCTTGTTGAAACTTAAAAAAACGATCGCCACTATCATGATCAGTTTCTAAAATTTCAGTGCCAATAATATCACTCGGCATAAGATCTGGCGTAAATTGGACTCGATTAAACTCCATCGCTAAGGTTTTGGACAAAGAACTTACCATAAGTGTTTTTGCTAAGCCGGGAACCCCTTCTAACAAACAATGTCCGCCAGCCATGATACTAATAAGTAATTCTTCGATAACTTGAGATTGTCCAACAATGACTTTACCAACCTCATCAATTGCGGCATTTAATTTTGCTAATAATTGCTCTATTTCTTGTTCATTCATGTGTTAGCCAATAAATTTTATATAAATATGTACAGTTATATTGAAAGTGTTTGTTTGATTAAGCCGTCATTGCATACATAACAATATTGACTGCAAACCGCGTATTATCAGTTTTCATAAAGCGCTTATTGCGAAAATCAAAATCCCATTCGCAACCTAAATCCTTGTTACTATACAAAACACCTATACGACCATTAATTTCTATCGCTTTCAGATAATCATGTACTAAATCATCACCCCAGCCATTTAATTCTATAGAAGTACGAGGGGGGCCATCAAACTTGAAAAAAGCTGTATAAATAGGATGAGTATTAGGTATTTTTTTCAACGCATTATCACCAAAAATAGTTGTCATTTGTCGCTCAAAGGTACGGGCAAACATACCATCTATGTCATGATTACAGTCATCGACAAAAACAAAGCCACCATTTTCAACATATTGTTTAAAATTTTGCGTTTCTTCCGGAGTAAATTGCACTAACCTATGCCCAGCTAAATAACAAAAAGGGGCTGAAAGCATTGTAGGATCGGATAAAGGAACAATCCGCTCTTTAATATCTACACGCAGGCTTGTGTACTCTATTAAGGAATTTAGCATATTTGCAGGCATACGTTCATCAACTTCCCAATCACCAGACTCGTAACTTAATCGGGTAAAATAAAAATCAAAATCCCCATTTGCTTGCGTCTGTAGTGACATAGGTAAGCAACCTGAAGCAGAAATTGCGGCAAGCGCTTTTAAAAATGTACGTTTATTCATTAAATTAGGTTGAGCACTAAATAGCACCCAACCTCCTTGCATGTTATACCGCGTCAGACAAACTACTAAAGGTAAAGTCACGTATTTTCATAGGTGGAACTAAGTTACCATTAATACGCTCAGGTTGACCTAAAGCTTCAATGTTATTTAACATAACAATTGGACTTTCATTAAAACGGAAGTTTTTAATTGGGTATTTAATTTTACCGTTTTCAATATAGAAAGTGCCATCTCGAGTTAAACCTGTGTAAAGCAGCGTTTGTGGATCTAAGGCTCGAATATACCAAAGACGTGTAACTAAAACGCCACGACGAGTATTTTTAATCATCTCATCTAATGACTCATTACCTCCTGCCATTATAAAGTTTCCGCCACGAGGTACATACTCGGTATCTGTATTCTTAGCCCAAAATGGTGAGTTTGGCATATTGGTGATCACACCATCTTTTATCCAATCTATCTTATTACGAGGATAACCATTCCCAGAAAAAGGCGCTACTGGCACGATTGGATCATTGGGATCAGAATAAATATGAACGCGCTCATCAAACATTTTTTGACCCAGTTTGTTTTTAGGCCCTTTTTCACCTTCTTTGAGTTTGTTACTTAAAAAGCTTCGCCCTTCATCAGCTTGGCGTTGATCCATTGAACGCATTAAATTGTTTAACAAATCTACACTTGCCGCAGGCTCTAAAATTACCGTATATTTCCCAGGTTCCATTTCTTTAGCACCAACAGAGCCTTTGGATTTATCAATAGCCACTTGCGATGCTTTTTTGGTGTCTAATAAGGCTGAATCACTGTAATCACGTGTCACCCAACCTGAACCTTTGCCATCTTTAGTTCTTATGGTAACTGAAAAATCAATATTACTTGATTTGTTGTAGGCAAAAATGCCTGAGTTATTCATAATTGCTGTGGCATTAATCGTTTCTTCTAAAAAGCCAGACGATACTAGATCATTTGCTTTAGAAGGCTTAATACTATTTTCAGCCGCTTGCGCTCGATCATCAGGAGTAATATTGGCGGTACTATCAAAAAAGTTATTTGCTTTAAGATATTTTTGTTTACCAAAATTAGGCATGTACTCAGAATTTTCAGGCGCTAATTTAGCTAATTCTTCAGAACGTCTAACCACTTTTTGTAATGAAGTATCATCAAACTCGTTAATAACAGCAGTACCTATACGTTTACCAAAAGTAGATTGTACCGATAACGTTAAATCACTTTGCTCGCCCGCCGTAGATACAGTATTTCTAGCGTAACGTATATTTCCTGACACTTGTCCATTTAAGTTACATTCTATCTCGTCAGCTTTTGAATAGCCGATAACTTTACTTAGCAATTCTTTAGCATGTTTTTCTGTAAATATAGTCATGATAAATTTATTCCTTTCTTTATTTTTTTCTTGTCAGAATCACACTTTTCGTGCGGTGTTAATAACATTTACATTGTTAAATCGCGTGGTTGGACAACCATGCGACACTGCACTAACTTGTGATGGTTGACCTTTACCATCAAAGAAAGAGCCCCCAAGTCGATAATCAGACTTACCAGCTAATTGTGTACAACTGTTCCAAAACTGTTGGGTATTAGATTGATAAGCAACATCTTCAATTTGCTCAGTAATTTTACCTTTTTCAATTTTATAAAATAGTTGCCCACCAAATTGGAAATTATATCGTTGCTGATCAATTGAATATGAACCACGCCCCGCAATATAAATACCATTTTCAACATCTTTAATAACATCTTCTGCTGAAATATCTTTTTCATTTGGACGTAATGAGACGTTAGGCATTCGTTGAAATTGAACATCGCGCCAGCTTTGAGAATAACAACAACCATGAGATTCTTTTTGATCAATCATATGAACTTGATCTCGAATAGCTTGATAGTTCACCAAGGTGCCGTCTTTAACTAAGTCCCATTCTTTAGTTTTAACCCCTTCATCATCATAACCCACATTACCTAATGAATAAGGTTGTGTTTTATCTGCAACTAAATTGACAATATCGGAGCCATAGTTGAATTTACCACTACGCCATTTATCTAGGGTTGCAAAACTGGTCCCTGCATAATTTGCTTCATATCCTAAGACACGGTCAAGCTCTAGAGGATGCCCTACTGATTCATGAATGGTTAACATTAAATGCGCGGGATCTAAAACAAGATCATACTTGCCAGGTTCAACAGATTTGGCCTTTAACTTAGCTTGTAACTGTTTACCCGCTGCCGCGGCATCTTCAACCATGTCGTAAGAGTTTTTATAACCAACACTTGCACCAGAAATACGAATTTTATCTTCTTCTTTTCCATCTAAATATTCAAAGCCCATGCCAACAGGATTACCTAAGCCATTACGTTGTTTAAAGCCGCCTGGGCCAACTGCTGTAGCAAAGAATGGTGCCCAAAGTCGATGAACATCTTGATCAATATAAGAGCCATCAGTTGAGGCAAAGTATTTTTGTTCATTAACAAGGAATAAAACAGATGAAATATATGTAGCACCATTTTTAAGTGCTGCATCATTAACAGAAAGTAGTAAGTCCACTTTATCTTTAATTGGAATTTCCATACCATTTTTCTGAATTGGAGTAGCCCAACTAACCTCACCAACACCTTTAACAGGGGCAAGAATAACGGGTGATGTTTGAAATTTAGCATTTGCTTTAGCTACAGCAACAGCTTTTTCAGCTGTTTTTGCAACACTATCAGGCGTCATATTAGAAGTCGATGCAAAGCCCCATGTACCATTGGCAATAACACGAACACCAATACCTGCAGATTCAGTATTAACAATATTATCAACACGAACTTCTCGTGTAGTAATAAATTGATTTAAATAGCGACCAATTCGTGCATCTGCGTATGTAGCGCCTTTAGCTTTAGCAGCATTTAAAGCAATATCAGCAAGTTTCTTTTTATAAGCAATATCCATTGGCTTATCAAGTAATTGTTCTGCTGAAACAGCAATACCTGACATAGGTAATGCAAGAGCTCCTGCACCAACACCAGATAGCTTAATAAAATTACGTCTATCCATCATTATTCCCTTGTTGTAATTATTGTGAGTGATAAAGAATTAACCATAGCCGAAAAGCTAATTTGGTTATAACTTATACAAACAGTCTATAACATATTAGTTATATAACTCAATGGCTGCCAAACGATAAAAAACTACAAATTATTTTAAGTAAATTTTCAATGTTAATTGATCATCTTATATCGCTAATGGTATAAGTGATTTGATAAAAATTGAAACAAGCAGACCTGCATACTTTTTACTATACTATTAACTTTAGCTTATAACTTTAGCTTAGCTGCGAAAATAGATTGCAACTTATAAACTCACGTAAAAGGATTCATGTATGGCAAAGATTTTTAGGATAAGTAAAGGAGATACATCCAATATACTTATCCAATTAATGATCCTTTTTATTGGTATTTCGTATACAACTATTACGCATTTTAAACTTCAGCAACAGATTGAAAATCAAGTAGTCACGGCATTAAATAAAAGTCTCACGGTTCTTTCTCATGGGGTAAGTGATAGGTTAGAATTATATCACTATAGCCTTAATGCTATGCGTGCCGCTTTTCACGGTATAGGCACATCAAATATAAGTTATCAATCAGTAAACAATTTTGCCAAAAGTCATTATGAACAATTAACGCTCCCTGGCGCTAACGGAATTGGTTTCATAAAAAAGGCGGATTCCGAAGAACTAGAATCATTTATTAGTCTTGCAAGGTTAGAGAGGCCAGACAAAAAATTTAATATAAAAACATTAACACCTCACGACAAATCTCGGTTCATCATCCAATATATATATCCAGAAGCTAAAAATAGACAAGCCATTGGTTTAGATATTGGTTCAGAAACCATGAGAAGAACCGCTGCGTTAAATGCGGCTTTAGAAAATAAAATTCAACTGTCAGGACCAATCACTTTAGTCCAAGCAGATAAAAAACCCCAACAAGGTTTTTTAATGCTTTTACCTGTTTACAACACTATTGATGTGCCAAAAACAGCAACGCAGCGTATTAATAGTTTACTGGGATGGACATATTCACCTTTATTAATAGATAAAGTCTTAGCCTCATTAACACAATTTGATAATAACTACTTAACCATTTCAGATACCAACAAAGATAAGATATTAACCTTTTATCATCAAGGTAATAAGGATAATCTTCTTCCTTATTCTGACACTATCAACACCCAAGTAATGGGGCGTTACTGGACTATTCGCTTACAAGCCTCTCAAGCCTTCATTAATGACCTTAATTTACCTAACAAATATCAAGCAATATTTAACGGCAGTATTTTAACGATCTTAGTGATGTTGGTTATTTTTTCATTACAACTTGTGCTGCATAGAAACGCTCAAAAATCGTTAATAGAGCGTAATTTAGCAAAAAAACATGAGAAAGAGTTAGAAAAAACTAATCTGAGATTGGAATCTGAAGTTAAGTCTAGAACAAAAGAAATTGCTGAAATAAGCATGCTTCAAACCAGTATTTTAAATAGTGCGAGTTATTCAATCATAGCAACAGACGTTAATGGCATTATTACCCTATTCAATCCTGCGGCAGAGAAACTATTAGGATATAAAGCTTCTGATTTAATCGGAGTAAAAACCCCTTCTCTGTTTCATTTAAAAGAAGAAGTAACCACCCGCGCTCAACAATTGAGACAAGAAGAAAATACTATTATTAACTCAGATTTAGACACTTTTGTTCATAACAGTTCGTATCTAAAACCGTCAGTTAATCAATGGACATATGTGAATGCTAAAGGCCAACATATCCAAGTTAAAGTTAGTGTTACTTCATTATTGAATCAGGATGATCAAGTCGTTGGGTATTTAGGAATAGGATTTGATTTAACGGAACAAATTGCTCACGAAAAAGCCTTAAGTGATGCTAAAAGTGCGGCTGAAAAAGCTTCAAAGGCAAAATCAGAGTTTCTTGCCAATATGAGTCATGAAATACGAACGCCAATGAATGGATTATTTGGTACCTTACAACTATTACAAGAACGTCCTCTTGATGACAAAGCACGAAATTATTTAAAACAAGCAATATATTCCGCCCGTTCACTCACCTGTATTATTAATGATATTCTTGATTTTTCAAAGATAGAAGCAGGAAAGCTGTCTATAGAAAAAAGACCATTTACTTTAGACGAATTACTGAAATCACTTGAATCTGATCTTGCCGCTCCCGCAAAAGAAAAAGGTATTTATTTAAAAATAACATCCTCTGTCGAGCACAAATTCTGGATTGGTGATTCTGTCAGACTTAGACAAGTCTTTTTAAATTTAATTTCCAATGCGATTAAATTCACCCACAGTGGCGGCGTAAGGCTTGAAGTATCACTTTCTAAGACTAAAGAACTCTTTTTTATTGTTTCAGATACAGGTATTGGCATACCAGAAGACATCCTCCCTAGATTATTTGAACGTTTTGAACAAGCCGATTCATCAACAACCCGAGAATATGGTGGTACAGGACTTGGACTACCAATCACTCGTTCATTGATTCAACTAATGAATGGTCGAATTAATGTGGAAAGTACCTTAAATTATGGTAGTAAATTTTATGTTTCTCTACCTTTAGAAAAAACAAACGATATCCCTGATGACATGAATATTACCAGCAATCAACATCCTGATTTAAGTGGTAAAACAATACTTTTAGCTGAAGATAATCATATCAACCAAATGGTTGCAAAAGCCATGCTAGATCCCTGTAAAGCTAAAGTCATTATTGCTAAAGACGGTGTTGAGGCAATTGAATACTATAAACAAGAACAACCTGATATTATTTTTATGGATATTCAAATGCCTAAAATGGATGGCATAGAAGCTTGTAAAGCCATTAAAGCATTAAAAAAAGAGCAAATTGTAATAGCGCTCACCGCAAATGTACTTAAAGAACAAAAAGATCTTTATAGACAACTCTTTGACGGCTACCTAGCAAAACCTATAGATAAAAATGAATTGATCAAACTGCTAGTGTCTTTATCTAAAAAAATAACTTAAACCTCGATTAAATCTTCACCAGTGGTAAACACTTGAAAACCAGAATTTGATCTTGATTTGGAAATTTATGTCAGTTTACATTTTATTAAATGCCACATTCCAATATACTCTTCATATTAACGCTAATACATTCACAATATAAAATTCGATGCGCATAAATATTATGCGTAATAGGTAAATGCTAAAAAATGAAAATCATCTCTTTTAATATAAATGGCTTACGTGCTCGCCTTCATCAACTTCAAGCAATAATCGATAAACACCAACCGGATATTATCGGCCTTCAAGAAATTAAAGTTCACAACGATGCCTTTCCATTAGCTGATGTTGAAGCCATGGGATATCACGTTTATTTTCATGGGCAAAAAGCGCATTACGGTGTTGCTATGCTTTGTAAAAAAGAAGCAGATGTTGTTATTAAAGGATTTCCAACAGATACTGAAGAATCACAAAAACGAATGATAATGGTACAAACAACCGATAATGCTGGTGAAAAATTAACAGTCTTAAATGGTTACTTTCCTCAGGGTGATAATATTGCGCATGAAACTAAGTACCCTTACAAACGTCAATTTTATAAAGACTTGATGCAATATTTAAATGATCACCATACCCCGGATGAAAATATTGTTATTATGGGTGACATTAATATTTCTCCCATAGATCTTGATATTGGTATCGGAGAAGTAAACCGAAAGCGTTGGTTAAAAACAGGGAAGTGCAGCTTTCAACCAGAAGAACGTGAGTGGTTAGCTACTTTATTAAATTGGGGGTTTAAAGACACCTTCAGAGAGCTACACCCAACCAAAGAAGAAAGATATTCATGGTTTGATTACCGTTCTAGAGGTTTTGATGATAACAGAGGTCTTAGAATTGACGTTGTACTAGCAACGCCGTCACTAGCGGCAAAATGTATTGAGTCTGATGTTGATTATGAACTTAGAGCAATAGAAAAACCCTCAGATCATGCTCCAATCTGGTCTACCTTTAGTTAATAGCAACAGTTAACATGCGATAGAATAAGTGACGCTATTTCAAATAGTGAAACTTATTCTTTATTTAAATGAAAATTATCCCCAATAAACTTAAAAATACTCATGAAAAAGCTAGCTGACTACATCTGCCCTATTTGCAAAAACAATTTAACTTTCTCTCAACCTAGTTATATTTGTACTAATAATCATTGTTTTGACCAGGCTAAAGAAGGCTATGTAAACCTTTTACCCGTCCAGCAAAAGCATTCAAAACAACCTGGTGATAATAAAAGCATGGTAAATGCCAGACGTGATTTTTTATCACAAGGTTACTATCAACCTTTAGTGGATCAATTAATCTGTTTACAACAAGCAAATGCAGTAAAAGAAGCAAACGTATTAGATGCTGGCTGTGGTGAAGGGTTTTATACTCATCAGTTCGAAACTAACCATAATCAAGTTTATGGTGTTGATATTGCCAAAGAAGCCATTAAAAAAGCAGCTAAAAAATATAAACGTACACATTTTAGCGTTGCTACACTTTCTCACCTCCCCTTTGCGGATGAATATTTTGATTGGATGGTTTCTGTATATGCACCTATTTTAGAACAAGAATTTACGCGGGTTCTTTCTGCTCAAGGATATTTAGTGACAGTAACCCCAGGCAAACGTCATTTATTTGAATTAAAAGAAATTATTTATCAATCGGCTAAAGAGCATGATGATGAGAAAGAGGTTATACGCTCATTAAAATTAATTGATGAACAACAATTATCTTATCCTATGGTGCTAAAAACAGCTAATGATGTATTGAATTTACTTTCGATGACCCCTTTCGCTTTTAAAGCCTCGGATAAGGCTATAGAAGCGTTATCCCTGAAAACTAACTTTCAATGCCAAGCAGACTTTATCATTCGTTTATATCAAAAAATATAAACGTCATAGCCACTGTCAGCTCTATAAACTAAAACGAGAATTTGCGTAGCTCACATTTAACAATGTTGCTAAGTCGATATAACGAGGTCTTTTAATTGAAAGCTTGATTAAGCCATCTTTTTCATTAACTTTCGCCACCCCTTTTTTGTACCAATCAGCAAGTGCAGGCGGCAAAAACTTATCAGCTTTCACACCTAACATAACTATTGCTTGAAAAGGAATAGATAATAGGAAAAGGAAGTAAACAATAGCCTGGGCGAGCAATCCAGTGCCACCAAAATAAACTTGCATAATTAAGACAAAAACAGCAATAGCAGGTAAATAGCGATAGGTTAATCGCCCTATTTGCACAGCTCGGTATTCATCAAAATAATGACTAAGTTCTGCTTTGTTTGGCCATAATTCCATATATCTACGGCCTAGTTTGAAAATTTCAATAACACTCATATTCATAGGCAACAAAATATAGTAACTCTTATTAAAAAGATAGCATATTATAAGTAAAAAAATGAAATATCGTTCACTTTTTACATATTCCTATTCACTCTAATGTAATTATTTATGATCTATACGTTAAAAAATGATTATAAATGGTAATCATGTATGAAAATATCTTCTTTATTTATTTTAAATCATATCAAGTCAGTCATTACTTTTATTCAGATGATGTCTACTACTAACAATACAAGTTATCGTCAATTGAAAACTTACAATATCCCTGATATCTACAGATAAAAATATTAAAACAATCACGTGCGATACTTTTCAATAAACTATTGGTCGCATTAATTTGTCAGCCCAAAACCACTTTATCTGCTAATCAAAGTAGTTTTTTATTATAGCCGAGAACAATTAACAAACGATAAGTCGTAAGAACACTAACAAAAGAGTTTTCTTCTGTATCAACTCAAGAATAACCCACATCTGTCAAGCTATTAATAACCTATTTCAAGCAATATTGTGGATAAGATCGTTTACGGTATAATTTCAATAAAAAAAACAATAAAATTCGAATAAAAATACCTTTTTAACTCAAAAATAATGCAATTATCATTCATTAAACAAGCTAAATTACTAATATACCAACTAAACAAGTGTTTTTAACTAGCATTTAAAGCACTTAGTACGTTTTTTAACTAGCTAAAAAACACACTACGCTAAAAACCTTATTAAAACATACAACTACAGAGATAAACAAAGGTTGCTCACAATGATATCCACAGGTTTTGTGGATATCATTTTAACTACCTAGGTAGTTAAATCTTTTTTATCTCAGTAAAACCTCAAAGTAAAGTGTAATTTATCAAGCATTAGCTCAGCATTTACCATAAAAATAGTATTTATATAAGTTTTCCAAAATAAAAATAGTATTTATAACCGTATCTAAAGCAAAAAAAAAACGTTCTCTACTAGTGGTTTCTTTAATAAATAGGTATAGTTATTAAACAATTAATCAAGATAATATTGACTTGGTTTTTATAGCTAATTTAACACTAATATTACGAGAGTTAACATGTCTACGCATAATAAAAGTACCTTTTCCGATTAGGAAATATATTTTATTTTAAATTTTAACTGTGTCTGTAATGAACAAATTAGCCTATTGTCCCTTTCAATATATAACACTGATTATGTGTTAATTCAGTGCTCTAAGGTTTAAGCTGCGACGATGCACTATCATCAAATCAATATCCGAGTAATTAAGTAGGAATGTTATGACTATCGTTTATGGTATTAAAAATTGTGATACGGTTAAAAAATCCTTGAAATGGTTAGAAAAAAACAATATAGACTATAATTTTCATGACTTTAGAACAGATGGCATTGATGATGAGTTAGTTAATAAATTTACTTCTCAACTCAATTGGGAGTTATTAATAAATAAGCGCAGTACCACATTTCGTGCACTCGACGACTCGATAAAAAATAACTTAAACGAAGAAACATTCAAAAAAATTGTTATTGAGTACCCGACGTTAATTAAACGTCCTGTTCTGTTAACCAACAAAACATTGTATGTCGGTTTTAAAGAACAACAATATCAAGAGATATTTCACTAATGCCGAATAATGACTCACAAGTAATATCACTCGCTAAAGCGTTAATTTCACGTCCTTCAGTGACTCCTGATGATGCCGGTTGCCAAGCACTGATGCTTAATTATTTAACCCCATTAGACTTTAACAATGAAACCCTCATATTCAAAGATACCACTAACTTGTGGGCTCGCCGAGGAACCACTTCACCTGTTTTTTGTTTCGCTGGTCACACAGATGTTGTTCCAGCTGGTAATCTTGAGTTGTGGCATACCCCACCTTTTGAACCAACAATTAAAGATGGTATGTTATACGGGCGTGGCGCTGCGGATATGAAAGGTAGCTTAGCTGCAATGATTATCGCCACTGAAAAATTTGTTAAGAGTTATCCCAATCATCTAGGCTCCATTGCTTTTCTTATCACAAGCGATGAAGAAGGTCCTTTCATCAATGGTACAACCCGTGTAATCGACACTTTAGAAGCTCGCAATGAAAAAATAGATTATTGTATTGTGGGTGAACCATCGAGTAGTTATAAAGTTGGCGATATCATTAAGAATGGGCGTCGAGGCTCTATCTCCGGAGAATTAGATATTTACGGAAAACAAGGCCATGTTGCCTATCCTGAACATGTTAAAAACCCTATTCATTTAGCAATGCCTGCGCTGGCACAACTTAGTCAAATGCATTGGGATTCAGGTAATGAATTTTTCCCTGAAACAAGTTTTCAAATATCTAATATACAATCGGGCACAGGTGCAACTAATGTTGTTCCTGGCCACATTACCGCATGGTTTAATTTACGCTATAGTACCGAACTTAACGATCAAGCCATTGTTGATAAAGTAAATGCGGTATTGACTGAGCACCAACTCGATTTTGAAATAAAATGGACTTACAACGGACAACCATTTATTACTGAGCCTGGATTATTTGTTCATGCTGTTGAACAAGCTATTTCATCTGTTACTGGCATAACAACCGCACTCTCAACGTCAGGTGGAACCTCCGATGGCCGCTTTATTGCGCCAACCGGAACACAAGTTATTGAATTAGGTCCATGTAATAAAACAATTCACCAAGTGAACGAATCCGTATCCTGTGAAGATCTGGACTTATTAGCTGATATTTATTACCAAACACTGGTGAACGTATTAGCACCAAAGACATAAAGAAATGAGAAATAATCTTAAGGAAAATAATCACAGCATATCCCAGCAAGCCGTTGGTCAGAATGAGAGTCACTTAACATTACTCTCTGAAAACTTGGCTATTCATCGCGACATGAAGGCGTCATGGCAAGAAATGAAGAATCATGCCCGCCAAGCTGGTTTTGAATTAGCCATTGCTAGTGGCTATCGTAGTTTTGATCGCCAATTATCTATCTGGAATAGAAAGTTTAATGGTGAGTTAGCGGTTAGAGATAAAGATAATAAGGTTATCAAGATTCAACATTTAAGTGATCTTGAGAAAGTAATGGCTATTTTAACTTTTTCCGCGCTACCAGGTGCAAGTCGACATCATTGGGGAACAGATATTGATGTTTATGCTCCTAACCTATTACCTCCAAATCAGTCACTGCAGTTAGAGCCTTGGGAGTATCAGGATCAAGGTTACTTTTTTCCACTCAGTCAATGGTTAATAGAAAATGTAAGTAAATTTGGTTTTTTCTTCCCTTACCAAGATGATCAAGGTGGAGTTGCGGTAGAACCTTGGCATTTATCATTTAGCCCGCTTGCCCAACAATATGAAGAGGCATTGACCTTACCCTTACTTAGCCAAACAATTGAAGAAGAAGACCTGGCAGGTAAAGACGTTATTTTAGCGAACCTATCAATGATTTTTAAACAATACATCACAAATATTAACAATGATATCAACAGGAAAAACTATGGATAACTGGATTGCATGGGTATTAATTATTATCGCTATAGTTTTGCTTGTTGGGAATTTTAGTACTTTCCAAAAAAGTTCTAAGCACCCACTACGCAAGAAAAGTTTAAATGATTTACAAGAAACACTACCCAGAACCCATAAAACCGATCATAAAATGCCAACGCAAACAGACATTAGTCACAGAGATAAACATTAAGCTTTATCGATAGATAATAACTGAGCAAATAATACTGTACTATATGTGATGCTTATAAAGAATCTGCTTAGGTAGTAAATAAAGGATTAAATCAAATGTATGTCATTGAGCGCATGAAACATGGACGAAATATATCCTTTACACAGTTGTCATTATTAAAGATACCTCTTCTTTTAATTATTCTTGTAGCCACCTATATTGGCTACCTAAAATATAATGCCTATAAAATAGAACAAGAACAAACGATCGCCATTGTCTTAGCCCCCCAAATAAATGATATTTATTTTTTAGATTTTAGGTTATTAAGTCATAAATTAAGGCCTACAGAAAAATATAGAATAGCAAAAGTGGTTGATATTACCGGTGATATTATAACGCTACTTTATGGTGATTTCCTTTATCAACACCAACGCGCTGCAATAACAAGTATTCAGTACGGTCAATTAAGAAATAAAAAATATTTTCAACCTAAACGATACAATATTCCTTTAAGTACAATACAAGAAATGCAATTAAATGGCGCTATTTACTTAGCTAAGAGACCTATTCGCAACAAATTATATGCTAACTTCGTTAGCCCTGAAAAAGTTAAAACCTATAAAGGCCAATTTATTTATGGGAGAAATGAAAATATTAAAGGTGAAGCATTCTTAAATGAGCGTTTTAGCGAAACTCATTTAGAAAAAGCATTTGAACTCTTCCAAGAGTCAGCAAACTTAGGTTATGTTGATGGTCAAATCAATCTAGCCAATATGTACCTTAATGGGTTATATACCACTAAAGATCTCAAAAAATCCCTCTATTGGCTTAATCAAGCAGCTTTACAAAGTAGTAAATCAGCAATTCTTAAGTATGGCATTATTTGTGAACAGGTTGCTGATTGCGAGCTCTACCCTTTTTATAAAGACTTAACCGATGCTGGCATAAACATAAAAGTAAGAGAATTAGATTTTAAACTTTCGCACTAACACTCTTCTTTGCTATAAAAGTTATCAAAGAAGAATGTTTACCAACAATTAGTTGTTATGATTACCCCCTCCCGTAGGTCTTTTTCCTAAAATACTAGTCTTCTAGTTCTGGCCAGCCATTAGCTTTAATTTCATGCTCTAAATTACTGGGTCGATAACCTTTATCTGCCATGTAACGAGCCTTAACTGAACTGTGTAGCTTCAGTTTATATTCTTGATTAGCCAGTTGTAATTTACGATAAGCTTTACGTTTAACACGATAAAAAGATTTTCTTGATTCCACAAGGGTTGCAGTAGGTTTAGGTTGTAATTGTTCAATTAAATGAGTTTCAACAGTTAATGCATGCTGTTGTGCTTCTTTAATCATCCATTGCAATGAAATATCAGATAATAGTCCATTATCATCGTCAGGCGCATAACTTCCACCAATATTACTATGAGCACCACAAAACCATACTTGTTTAATATCAACACTCGTTCGCGGTTGCCAAATGGTGGGTTCAAAATCTTTACGATGCTCATCAATAGCAAGGGCATGTCGCGCTATTTCAATATTAGACCCCATTTTGGTGTCATAAAACTCATCTTCATCTTCAAATAAACCAAGAAATGAAATAGGTATGCCCATAGCGCCAACAGTATCCCAAACCCCTACAAATTTGATTGTTTTACCTTGATGGCAGTGCTTAGCAATGAATTGCTCAGAGAGAGTACTTCTTGGTTTATATTCCTCTCCGTCATTTTTATAATGTTCAAAAGCTTGTTCAATTAAGTGAGCTTTGTCTCGTTTTAATATGCCACAGTTATTGATTAAACCGCATAATGATCTGATGGTATATGCACCACGACTAAAACCAAAAAAATACAACTCATCCCCTTCATTATAGTTTTGTACTATATAACGGTAATTGTCTTTAATGTTTTTTTGTATGCCAGCACCAGTCGCGCCGCCGACTACGGAATTATAATAAGACCCCACCCCCCAGTCATAAAAAACCTGTTGAGGAATATTATCTTTTCCAATGGGCATGATGGCACGAGCAAGTTTTAATACGTTGGTAGGAAAGTCTTTTTCTAGATCTTTTTCAGGTCGATTCCATGTGCCGTCAGCACATATAACAATACGTTTAACCAAAATACAACTCCTTGTGTAGGTACCCTCATCTAATAATAGAACTTACTTTATTAAATGCCAGCAAAGAGTATAAAAATAGTGTATCTCAGTAATAAAGTTAGAATGGTAATTGATTTAAACGCGAAAACTCAGCTCGCATGGCTTCCTTTTCGCCTAGCATTGCAATGGTTTTACCTGACGGACACACAAGCACTTCGTTATCCATTAAATGTCCAATATGCTGTTGCGTAAATTTATTTTGATTGGCATTAAAGATGGCAATCATGGCACTAAATACATCCACTCGCCATTCTTCTTTATATCGGCTAGCGATACTCCAAAGCGTTTCTTTAGGACCTCGTTCAAGAACACAATCTATCACGGGTTTTTCAGCTTGAGTTGTTACTGTTGTTGCAACTGAAGATTTTTTTGGCTGCATAGCAAGAGCATCAACCTTATCTCCTACTAATTGATTAGAAACATCAACTTGTGTTGCTTTGTTCCAACTTTGACCATCAAATTCATAAACGAATATATAGCTCTCACCAATAGCTGGACGCAAACTGGCTAATCTCACCATAAAAGTATTAATGCGATGAGCCGCCATTTCAGTTTCAATTTTTTGCGACAACAAGGTAAATTTAAGAGGTAAATGTTGACCACTACCGACAATATTAAGTCTTACAAATAGCGGTTCATGTGCTTCCGATTCAATTTCATGCAAGCTAACATAATCAAGTTTTGCCGATGCGGTATTGGAAACAACGCTTATTAGCATTAAAGACAGTAATAATGAAATTCGCGTCAACATGGTTTACCTATCAATTAGAGTCATTGGTACTAACAGTGAGTACCGGAAGTTATACAGCATGATATTTCAAAAGTATTTAATCAAGTACTTATTAAATACTCTTAAAAATAATCATGTTTATATGCCCTTTCTCATTGATCATAAACGAAGAAAGGGCAATTTTCATGTTTTAGCTTTTTAAATAGGTATAACCTGCCAAACATTCCTCATAAAAATCGATAAGCTGTACACCTTCTCTCGGCTTTATTTTACCTCGTTGCACTTCTTTATCGATTTCTTTTTTAATCACTTGAGCCATAATTACAGGTGTATATTGCATTGTAGACAAAACATTTTCAACCGATGACCCTTTGACGGTTTCTTCAATATAAAAATCTTTTGGATCATCATCATAGCTAAAAATATGCACTTCATTTAAACGACCAAATAAATTATGCATATCTCCCATCACATCTTGGTAAGCACCGGTTAAAAATATACCTAAAAAGTAATCTTCGTTTGCATGTAATTGATGCAACGGTATATTACTAACAACGGCATCATCACCAATAAATTTATCAATTTTACCATCGCTGTCACAGGTAATATCAACTAAGCTACATAATTTTGTTGGCTCTTCATTTAAACGTGAAATGGGCACTATGGGTAATACTTGATCTATCGCCCAAGAATCAGCCGCTGATTGGAAAACAGAAAAATTAGCTAAATATTGTGATGAAAGCATTGTTGATATTTCACGTAACTCTTCAGGAATAAACTCTTCTGTAGAGACTTGTTGTTCAATGCGATTCAAAATACGCCAATACATGGTTTCAACTTTAGCTAACTCATCAAGCGAGAATATCCCTAGTTTAAAGGCTTGAAATGCTTGCTCTTTTAATTGGCAAATATCGTTATATACTTCTTGTAAATTGCCTTGTTCCATATCATTTTCAATATCTCGCATATTGGTTACGATAATATGTTCACTTGTCGCCTTTTTAGTTGCGTACTGTGTACCACTTGGATGGATTTCACCAATAACTTTAGTAACCACACAAGAGTGATGTGCTGTCATAGCTCGACCACTTTCACTCACAATATGTGGATGTGGAACTGACTCAAGATCACAGTTCTGTTTAAACCCATAAACAATATCTGATACGTATTCTTCTAATCCGTAATTACAAGACGAGTCATTTGTTGACTGGGAACCATCATAATCAATAGCTAACCCTCCGCCAACATCAACATATTCTAAAGGCACACCCAGTTGCACTAATTTAGAATATATTAATGATGATTCTTGTACCGCTTCTTTAACAGCACGAATATCAGTCAATTGGCTACCAATATGAAAGTGCAGTAATTTAATACTTTCTTTCATACCTTCTTTATCTAATAAAGACACAGCGTTAAGGATTTCGGCGATGCTTAAACCAAATTTGGCACGCTCACCACTGGAACTTTCCCATTTACCTCGCCCTTTAACCATCATTTTGACCCTAAGGCCTATGACCGGAGTAACACCGAGAGCTTTAGCTAATGTGATTAACTTGACTAACTCACTGAATTTTTCAATAACGATAACAATATTTCGGTTTATTTTTAGACCTAATAAAGCTAACCGTAAATATTCTTCATCCTTATAGCCATTCAAAATGGTTAATGAATTCTGATTAGTATTATAAGCAAGCGCAGCAATTAATTCAGGTTTAGAACCAGCTTCTAAGCCATAATTGAAACGACTGCCGGCATCAACTATCTCTTCAATGACTTCACGCATTTGATTTACTTTAACAGGAAAAACACCTAAATATTTTCCTTCATAATCAGCCTCTTCAATCTTATTTCTGAAGGTTTTGTTAAGTTGTTCAACTTGAGAACGTAAAATATCGTGAAAACGGATAACAGCAGGAAATTGAATACCACTTTCAGCCATTTCATTTATCACTTCCCGTAGGTTTATTTTAAGATCAGGCTGGTCATAACGTGGACTCACAAGAATATTGCCGCATTCGCCAATATCAAAATAGCCATTTCCCCAACGTTTAACGCGATACGCTTTTTCAGCATCTTCTATTGTCCAAGTTGAATTAGGTACATTTGATGCCTTAATTTCATTCTCGTTACTTGGGTGATTCAATGTGTTCAAAGTTTTACTCTCTATTAAGCTAAACAAAGTATAAGTTCACGTACAACTTTTGCGGCAAAAACATCGCTGTTACCCGTGCTATCAATTTCAGGTGATAATTCAACCACATCACACCCAACAAAATTTTTCTCTTTCAATAATTTACAAAGACCAACAAAAGAGTGAAAATCTTCGCCACCTGGTTCAGGAGTCCCTGTGCCAGGAAAAAAACTTGGATCGAAATAATCCAAATCTAAAGTTAAATAAATTGGTCGATCATTTGCGATCTCATTTACAGCATCAAAAAAAGCTTTCCTTGACGTTTTAATCGTTTGATTTGTTTTCATCCACTGATATTCTTCTTTTGTACCTGAACGAATACCATATTGTATTAACTGGTGTTGATCACCGAAATGATCGACTACTCGACGAATAATAGAAGCATGAGAATAATGAAAGCCCAGATAACCGTCTCTTAAGTCAGCATGTGCATCTAAATGAATTAGCACTAAGTCTGGATATTGCTCAAGATAGGTTTTAATCGGAGCATATGAAATCGAGTGTTCTCCCCCAAGCGTAATTATTTTTACTTTATCTTTTTCAAGATCAATATTAGAAAATAATTCGGTAAAGTCATCACTCGCATACTGCCATTGCTGTTCTATAATGCTGTGTTGCTCAGCTTCATTACTTTGACTTAACCCACTAAACTCTGGGCGAATTTTTAAATTACCCAAGTCATAAAAAACAACGTCACTTAAGTCAGCATTTAAATATGGCGAGAACGTTTCTATACCATCGGCTACTGCTCTCAAAGCATTAGGACCCGCTTTAGTTCCCTTTCGAAAACAAGCAGTACCATCATATTCAAAGCCAATAATGTGAATACAATTAGCATAAATACCATCAGCATTTTTTGATAATTGAAAAGGTACTTCAACACTATCTAACTCAACCATTAATTGTTTTATCTTAGCCACGCGACTTGACCTATTATATACGTGAAAAACTTCGCGCAATTATGCAAAAAAAATAAACAATGTATATAAATATTTTTATTTTTATGCGTTTTTTTTATGGTCTTCTCAATCAAAAAAATTGATGAATAAAAAATTAATTATAAATACGTTTGTTAACGATTGAATAACATACTAAAATTCACGCCACATTCGATTTACGTTTAATCAGCAAAACAACAATGCTGACAATAGTTTAAGAGGGTTATTCATTGTTTTTTGAAGGTGCCGAGAAAAAAGCAGAAATACAAACCGATATCAGTCAAATATCGTTATTAAAAGATATACCTGATGACTTTTGGCAAACACTTGTCACTTGTTGTAATGCCCGGATACTTTCCTCGATAAGTAACACGCACAGCAAAGCTTTTTTATTGTCTGAATCAAGCTTATTTGTATGGGAAGATAGATTACTCATTTTAACTTGTGGTGAAACGCAATTAGTTAATTCAATTGAATACTTTATTCAAAATATAGGTAAAGAAAAAATAAAACAACTTACCTATCAACGTAAAAATGAATATTATTCACATGCTCAGCCTAGCTGTTTTGGCGATGACATGAAGCAACTATCCAAGTATATTAAAGGTAGTGCATACCGCTTTGGTGAACTTGATGGCCATCATAACTATTTATTCCATTTCGACAAAAACTTCAAAGCCATACCTGAAGATAAAACCTATGAATTTCTTGCCTATCAAATTAGTAAAACTGCATCTGACTTTTTAACCACAAGAAATTTAACTGCAAAAAACATCAGACATTTTCTTTCGCTAGATGAACTCTTAACAGGTTTTATTATTGATGATTATGTGTTTGAACCATACGGATATTCTCTTAATGCAATTAAAGAAGACAAATATTTAACTATCCATATTACGCCTCAAGCTGATAGTAGTTATATTAGTTTCGAATCAAATATTGATTTAATTGTTATTGCACCACTATTTATTGAATCGTTAAAACCCTTATCATTTGATATTTTAAGTTTTAACGAGCATAACTTTGCGAAAAAAACCGCATCATTTAAACAAGCCAATTACGTGAGTAAATCGTTAGTCGAGGAGACATTACCTAATGGATACCATGTAAACTTTGCTAATTTCATTCTTCCACAACTTGCATTTACTCAACCAACTCAACTGGATATTCAAGGGGAAAATCATGCACTCTGATTTATGGGTTGAAGAAAAATTTCAAGATTATTTGGGAATACGTTTTAAGGTTGAGAAAATTTTATTTTCAGGTAAAAGTGAATTTCAAACCGTTGATATTGTCGAGACAAAAGGTCACGGAAAAATGTTGCTTAATGATGGTTTAATTATGGTAACTGAAAGGGATGAATTTGCGTATCACGACATGATCACTCACTTGCCCTTGTTTACCCATCCTTCACCTAAAAACGTACTTATCATTGGCGGTGGCGATGGTGGTACTGCACGAGAAGTTATAAGGCATATTAACGTAGAAAAATGCACTATGGTTGAAATAGACGCCATGGTTGTTGATGCCTGTAAACAGTACATACCGCAGACAGCTTCCTCATTAGATAATCCTAAAGTGAACTTAGTTATTGGTGATGGCGTTAAATTCGTTAACGAAACGGAAGAAAAATTTGATGTTATTATTATTGATAGCACAGATCCGATCGGCCCAGCACAACCTTTATTTGGCGAAGCCTTTTATCAAGATGTTTATAACTGCTTAACGGATGATGGCATAGTAGTCTCTCAAGGAGAATCTTCTTGGTATGCTATGGATATTCAAAAATCGTTACTGACTGTACTTAATCGTGTATTTCCTCAATGTTTTTTGTATAATTTCAGTAATTTGACATATCCGGGTGGTTTGTGGTGTTTTACCTTTGCTTCAAAAAAATATCACCCTGTTAAGGATTTTAACCGACAAAGGGTTGAAGATAGTAAATTATCCTTTAACTACTACAATGCCGATCTACATGAGGCAGCCTTTGCTTTACCGAGCTTTGCATTAAATGAATTAAAAGGCTTAATAAACAATCATAGTGTAACATAACCCGTCTGCGATCAGCATCACAGGCAGTGTACAATTAAAGTGTGTTATCAATACAAATAAGAAGTTAAATATGAAGAAACGTATAGTAATAACTGGTGGTCCTGGTGGCGGGAAAACGACAGCACTTGATCTTATTCGTCGAGAGTTTGCTGGCAAGATCGCCTCTGTTCCAGAATCGGCAACAATGATCTTTAGTGGCGGCATTGAGCGTAGTAAAGATGTTAGTGTACTTAAGGCGCAACAAACGGCCATATATAACTTACAAAAGAATCTAGAAGATATTCAGCGCGCCTGTTATCCTGAATGCTTAATCTTATGCGATAGAGGTACTCTTGATGGTCTGGCCTACTGGCCTGATACCCATGAGAACTTTTTTACGCAAATGAATACTAGCCTTGAGCAAGAATTAGCTCGCTATGATGCCGTGATATTTTTTGAAACAGCGGCTCGTTCTGGTGAAAGTATTAGAAGTAATAATCCAATTAGAAATGAATCAGAAGAAGCTGCAGTTAAACTAGATACTAAATTAAACGAGATTTGGTCAAAACATCCAAATTTTAATCTCGTAGAGAGTTCAGAATCCTTTATTCATAAGGTAATGTTTGGCATAATGACCATCGAAAATGTGATCGGGCAATATAGATAAACAATTTTACATTTAAAAACTGAAGTATAAGGTTGAAAAACTGTAAATTTTATACTTTTTTACATTATTTTTTTATTTAACCAATTTTTTCTTTGTTATTACGTAGATTTTCGTACATAGTAAGGAAAACTATGAGGAAGTACCATGAGTAGAAAAAGAAAATCACTAGAAAATAACGATGCTGATGTCGACATGACTCCAATGTTAGATATCGTATTTATATTGTTAATATTTTTTATTGTAACAACGTCGTTTGTCAAAGAAGAAGGTTTATTAATTAACAAACCTAAAGCGAATAAAGCACCGAGTGCAGCTACACCGACAATACTTGTTAAAATTTCAGAAAGCGGTCTTATTAGCTTTAATAATAAAATTGTAGATATTGAACGTTTACCAGCTCGCATTGAAAGTTTTCTTGCAGAAAATCAAACAACTAGTGCTGTGGTTATAGCTGACTACAAAACAACACATAATGATGTTGTACATGTTATCGATCAAATTAAGCAATTCCCGCAATTAACTGTTTCAATCGGTAAAGCACAATAAACATATAATTTGTTCGCTAATAAGATAACTTAGCGCTCAAATTCGACTTGTTACTAATGTTACATTAGTAACAAGTTCCCTTAAAACCTCCCAATAAATATTATTCTTATGCAAAACTCACATTAGTTTTGTCTTTTCATCATTTTAAAATGACTATCAGACTCGACATTGTAGACATTTATTTCTAGTTAAATTTTCTATATATCATAACTAAATCCTAAAAATTAAATATAACTAGCTTTAGGTCAACATTTAAAATAATTTTAAGTCGCCAAACGATTGGATTACTCACCTGTTTTAAACAATAACCTCTACAAGGATCTCTACGCTTTAACATTGAATAGAATACGTTGTAGGTTGAGCTTTAGTCCAACAATCAAAGTGTATTACTCCTCTGTGTAAAACCCTGCTCCCGTTTCTGTTGGCATGAATGCCGACCTACAGCTAAGGTTCTATTCGTTTTAACCTTGGATAGAATATGTTGTAGGTTGGGCTTCAGCCCGACAACCAAAATGGATTATATCTGTTAATTTAACCTATACCTCTGATTTGTCGGCATGAATACCGACCTACACAAGGCTCTCCACGTTTTAACATGGGATTAAATATGTTGTAGGTCGGGCTTTAGCCCGACAACCGAAATGGATTATATCTGTGAATTTGACCTCTATCGCTATTTGTCGGCATAAATACCGACCTACAAAAGGCTTTCTACATTTTAACATTGGGTAGAATGTATTGTAGGTTGGGCTTTAGCCCAACGTTCAAAGCTATTACACCTATGTGTAAAACGCTGATCTCTTTTCTTTCGGCATAAAAGACGACCGACACATAAGGTTCTATTTTTTTACATCGGAATGGGAATTGTTGTAGGTTGGGCTTTAGCCCGACAATCAAAATGGATTATATCTATGAATTTAACCTATACCTCTGATTTTTCAGCATAAATACCGACCTACACAAGGCTCTCTACGTTTTAACCTTGGATAGATGTGTTGTAGGTTGGGCTTTAGCCCAACAACCGAAATGGATTATATCTATGAATTATCCTCTATCCCTGATTTGTCGGCATAAATACCGACCTACACAAGGCTCTCTACGTTTTAACATGGGATTGAATATGTTGAAGGTTGGGCTTTAGCTCAACAATCAAAATGGATTACATCTGTGAATTTAACCTATACCTCTGATCCGTCGGCATAAATACCGACCTACAAAAGGCTCTATAGGTTTTAACATGGGAATGGGAGTTGTTGTAGATTGGGCTTTAGCCCAACAATCAAAATGGATTACATCTGTGAATTTAACCTCTATCGCTATTTTGTCCATAAATACCGACCTACACAAGGCTTTCTAAGTTTTAACATTTAATAGAATATGTTGTAGGTTGGGCTTTAGCCCAACAACCGAAATGGATTATATCTGTGAATTTGACCTCTATCGCTATTTTTCGGCATAAATACCGACCTACACAAGGCTCTCTACGTTTTAACATGGAATTGAATATGTTGTAGGTTGGGCTTTAGCCCAACAACCAAAGCGTATTACACCTCTGTGTTAAACAATGACCTCTTATCTGTCGGCATGAATACCGACCTACACAAGGCTCTCCACGTTTTAACATGGGATTAAATATGTTGTAGGTCGGGCTTTAGCCCGACAACCGAAATGGATTATATCTGTGAATTTGACCTCTATCGCTATTTGTCGGCATAAATACCGACCTACAAAAGGCTTTCTACGTTTTAACCTTGGATAGAATGTGTTGTAGGTTGGGCTTTAGCCCAACAACAATGGTTGTTGATAAAAAGCAGATAGCAAAAAGCCCGTCACTAGTGTAACGGGCTTTTCTAAAGAGAAGTCTAGCAATGTCCTACTCTCACATGGGAACTCCCACACTACCATCGGCGCAACTGCGTTTCACTTCTGAGTTCGGAATGGGATCAGGTGGTACCACAGTGCTATTGTCGCTAGACAAAAAAAGTTAATTTGAAAAGCCAATGTGCTTGCGCACTCGGTCAATACACCCTCGAGCATATTAACGCTAAATACCTTAATCTAATTCATTCAGTAACAGAGTACGTGTCTCTATCAAACTTCATACAAACCACTTGGGTGTTGTATGGTTAAGCCTCACGGGCAATTAGTATCAGTTAGCTCAATGCCTCGCAGCACTTCCACACCTGACCTATCAACGTTGTAGTCTCCAACGACCCTTTAGGGAGATTAAATCTCCAGTGAGAACTCATCTCAAAGCCTGCTTCCCGCTTAGATGCTTTCAGCGGTTATCAGTTCCGAACGTAGCTACCGGGCAATGCCATTGGCATGACAACCCGAACACCAGTGGTTCGTCCACTCCGGTCCTCTCGTACTAGGAGCAGCCCTCTTCAATTCTCAAACGCCCACGGCAGATAGGGACCGAACTGTCTCACGACGTTCTAAACCCAGCTCGCGTACCACTTTAAATGGCGAACAGCCATACCCTTGGGACCGACTTCAGCCCCAGGATGTGATGAGCCGACATCGAGGTGCCAAACACCGCCGTCGATATGAACTCTTGGGCGGTATCAGCCTGTTATCCCCGGAGTACCTTTTATCCGTTGAGCGATGGCCCTTCCATACAGAACCACCGGATCACTATGACCTACTTTCGTACCTGCTCGACGTGTCTGTCTCGCAGTTAAGCTGGCTTATGCCATTGCACTAACCGTATGATGTCCGACCATACTTAGCCAACCTTCGTGCTCCTCCGTTACTCTTTGGGAGGAGACCGCCCCAGTCAAACTACCCACCAGACAGTGTCCCCAAGCCCGATAAGGGCCCAGAACATCACGCATACAAGGGTGGTATTTCAAGGTTGGCTCCACAACATCTAGCGACGCTGCTTCAAAGCCTCCCACCTATCCTACACATGTAGGAGCAATGTTCACTGTCAAGCTATAGTAAAGGTTCACGGGGTCTTTCCGTCTAGCCGCGGGTATACGGCATCTTAACCGCAATTTCAATTTCACTGAGTCTCGGGTGGAGACAGTGTGGCCATGATTACGCCATTCGTGCAGGTCGGAACTTACCCGACAAGGAATTTCGCTACCTTAGGACCGTTATAGTTACGGCCGCCGTTTACCGGGGCTTCGATCATGAGCTTCGTCCGAGGACTAACCCAATCAATTAACCTTCCGGCACCGGGCAGGCGTCACACCGTATACGTCATCTTTCGATTTTGCACAGTGCTGTGTTTTTAATAAACAGTTCCAGCCACCTGGTTACTTCGACTCCCCTGTGCTTATGCAGTAAATGCTTCACACTAGGGAGCGTACCTTCTCCCGAAGTTACGGTACTATTTTGCCTAGTTCCTTCACCCGAGTTCTCTCAAGCGCCTTAGTATTCTCTACCTAACCACCTGTGTCGGTTTGGGGTACGGTTCCTATATATCTGAAGCTTAGAAGCTTTTCCTGGAAGCATGGCATCAATGACTTCAAATTCGTAAATTCTCGTCTCGTATCTCAGTGTTGAATGAAAGTCCGGATTTACCTAAACTAACCACCTACATACTTTCACACGGACTACCAACGCCGTGCTCACCTAGCCTACTCCGTCCCTCCTTCGCAATATATAGAAGTACAGAAATATTAATCTGTTTCCCATCGACTACGCGTTTCCGCCTCGCCTTAGGGGCCGACTTACCCTGCCCTGATTAACATGGGACAGGAAACCTTGGTCTTTCGGCGGGGGAGTTTTTCACTCCCCTTATCGTTACTCATGTCAGCATTCGCACTTCTGATACCTCCAGCAAGCTTTACAACTCACCTTCAACGGCTTACAGAACGCTCCCCTACCACTCATCCTAAGATGAATCCGCAGCTTCGGTGCATAGTTTAGCCCCGTTACATCTTCCGCGCAGACCGACTCGACTAGTGAGCTATTACGCTTTCTTTAAAGGGTGGCTGCTTCTAAGCCAACCTCCTAGCTGTCTGGGCCTTTCCACATCGTTTCCCACTTAACTATGACTTTGGGACCTTAGCTGGCGGTCTGGGTTGTTTCCCTCTTCACAACGGACGTTAGCACCCGCAGTGTGTCTCCCGCATATCACTCATTGGTATTCGGAGTTTGCAAAGGGTTGGTAAGTCGGGATGACCCCCTAGCCTTAACAGTGCTCTACCCCCAATGGTGTTCGTGCGAGGCTCTACCTAAATAGATTTCGGGGAGAACCAGCTATCTCCCGGCTTGATTAGCCTTTCACTCCGACCCACAAGTCATCACCGCATTTTTCAACATACGTGTGTTCGGTCCTCCAGTTGATGTTACTCAACCTTCAACCTGCCCATGGGTAGATCGCCGGGTTTCGGGTCTATACCTTGCAACTAAACGCGCAGTTAACACTCGCTTTCGCTACGGCTCCCCTATTCGGTTAACCTTGCTACAAAATATAAGTCGCTGACCCATTATACAAAAGGTACGCAGTCACCCCGAAGGGCTTCCACTGCTTGTACGTATACGGTTTCAGGTTCTATTTCACTCCCCTCACAGGGGTTCTTTTCGCCTTTCCCTCACGGTACTGGTTCACTATCGGTCAGTTAGGAGTATTTAGCCTTGGAGGATGGTCCCCCCATGTTCAGTCAACATTTCACGTGTGCCGACCTACTCGATTTCATGATAAGTTTATTTTCGTGTACGGGGCTATCACCCTGTATCGCTGTCCTTTCCAGAACATTCCACTAACTTACAAACCACTTAAGGGCTAATTCCCGTTCGCTCGCCGCTACTAAGGAAATCTCGGTTGATTTCTTTTCCTCGGGGTACTTAGATGTTTCAGTTCTCCCGGTTCGCCTCTTTATGCTATGTATTCACATAAAAATACTTGCTTATGCAAGTGGGTTTCCCCATTCGGATATCTCAGTCTGTAACGGTTTTTATCACCTTAACTGAGCTTTTCGCAGATTAACACGTCCTTCATCGCCTCTAACTGCCAAGGCATCCACCATATACGCTTAGTCACTTAACCATACAACCCCAAATGGTCTTTCGACAATTTAGTACGCCGTGGTGACTAAACCACAGCAATTGTAAAGTCTGACATTTTCACGCACTCATAGAGTTACTTGAATTAGATTTTCGTTAATAAGTTACCTTATTAACCAGCTTGCTCGATGACCGATAAAATCATCTTACTCGCTGTTGGTATTTATCATTATATGTTTGACGCGCGACACGCCATTCACCTGATAAATACCGGTATTTATATCAGCTTTCCAAATTGTTAAAGAGTTTGTCATTCGCACGCATTCGGCGACGACTTGGTTAAAAAAACCAAATTTAAATCATTCTATTGAATACCTTAAATTTGGTCTTTCTTATCGAAGAAGTTGGTAGGTCTGGGCAGACTTGAACTGCCGACCTCACCCTTATCAGGGGTGCGCTCTAACCAGCTGAGCTACAGACCTGCATAGTATAATAAGTGGTGGAGCTAAGCAGGATCGAACTGCTGACCTCCTGCGTGCAAGGCAGGCGCTCTCCCAGCTGAGCTATAGCCCCTTATTATGCTAGGGTTTACTTACTTCTTCTAATTGTTATCACTGCAATTTGTGTAGACACTCATGAAACTCGAAAGTTTCCATTGAGCCGTTTTACTTCAAGATAAGGAGGTGATCCAACCCCAGGTTCCCCTAGGGTTACCTTGTTACGACTTCACCCCAGTCATGAATCACAAAGTGGTGACCGTCCTCCCGAAGGTTAAACTAGCCACTTCTTTTGCAACCCACTCCCATGGTGTGACGGGCGGTGTGTACAAGGCCCGGGAACGTATTCACCGTAGCATTCTGATCTACGATTACTAGCGATTCCGACTTCACGGAGTCGAGTTGCAGACTCCGATCCGGACTACGACGTACTTTGTGTGATTCGCTCCACCTCGCGGTATTGCAGCACTCTGTATACGCCATTGTAGCACGTGTGTAGCCCATCCCGTAAGGGCCATGATGACTTGACGTCGTCCCCACCTTCCTCCGGTTTATCACCGGCAGTCTCCTTAGAGTTCCCGACTTAACTCGCTGGCAAATAAGGATAGGGGTTGCGCTCGTTGCGGGACTTAACCCAACATTTCACAACACGAGCTGACGACAGCCATGCAGCACCTGTCTCACAGTTCCCGAAGGCACAATTCTATCTCTAGAAAATTCTGTGGATGTCAAGGGATGGTAAGGTTCTTCGCGTTGCATCGAATTAAACCACATGCTCCACCGCTTGTGCGGGCCCCCGTCAATTCATTTGAGTTTTAACCTTGCGGCCGTACTCCCCAGGCGGTCAACTTAGCGCGTTAGCTACGCTACCCACGGATCAAGTCCACAGACAGCTAGTTGACATCGTTTACGGCGTGGACTACCAGGGTATCTAATCCTGTTTGCTCCCCACGCTTTCGTGCCTCAGCGTCAGTATCTGTCCAGGTGGCCGCCTTCGCCACTGATGTTCCTTCCAATCTCTACGCATTTCACCGCTACACTGGAAATTCCACCACCCTCTACAGTACTCTAGTTAACCAGTTTCAAATGCAGTTCCGAGGTTGAGCCCCGGGATTTCACATCTGACTTAATTAACCGCCTACGCACGCTTTACGCCCAGTAATTCCGATTAACGCTCGCACCCTCCGTATTACCGCGGCTGCTGGCACGGAGTTAGCCGGTGCTTCTTCTGTTGCTAACGTCACAGTGCAAAGGTATTAACCTTACACCTTTCCTCACAACTGAAAGTGCTTTACAACCCGAAGGCCTTCTTCACACACGCGGCATGGCTGCATCAGGGTTTCCCCCATTGTGTGCAATATTCCCCACTGCTGCCTCCCGTAGGAGTCTGGGCCGTGTCTCAGTCCCAGTGTGGCTGATCATCCTCTCAAACCAGCTAGAGATCGTCGCCATGGTAAGCCATTACCTTACCATCTAGCTAATCTCACTTGGGCTAATCTAAAGGCGAAAGGTGCCGAAGCATCCCCTCCTTTGGTCCGTAGACATTATGCGGTATTAGCAGTCGTTTCCAACTGTTGTCCCCCACCTAAAGGCATATTCCCAAGCATTACTCACCCGTCCGCCGCTCGTCAGCAGATAGCAAGCTATCTCTGTTACCGCTCGACTTGCATGTGTTAAGCCTGCCGCCAGCGTTCAATCTGAGCCATGATCAAACTCTTCAATTAAAAAATCGTTTGTGTAGGAACAAGTCCTACTGCTCAATGAATTCTGTCGTGTTACCTACCGAAGTAGATAACTACATAAAACGTACTAATTCATCTCCTAAGAGAAAATTAATACTTATTTGTGTGACATCTTCATTGCGCTGTTTTTGCTACCTAAGTAGCTGGTAAAATCAACATCAATGTGAGTGTCCACACAAATTGCATGATAACTAATTGTTAAAGAAATTCTTCGACTTACTTGAAGTGAAGAAAAAGTTAAATCGCATTCGTTTAACTTTATCGCTGTAGGCCTTGCCTTAAGCGAGATGCGCATTCTACGCACCTGAGTTTTAATGTCAATAGTTTTTTTAAAAAAGTTTTAAAATTTAAAACCGCTTTCAAACTCTACCAACGCGTTTACTAAAGTATTCTCTTTACTAAACGTATTAAAACTCTCACTTGGTCATCCTATTTAAGTGAACTAAGTATTTCCTTTACTTAGTAGCTTCTCAAGTTTCCCTGAAGAAGTGGAGCGCATTTTAGTGATTTTTAGCGCCACGTCAACAGTTAATTCATATTTTTTATCATTATAGGTTTGTTTGCTTATTTAGCGAACAAATCAATCAATAAATAGGCATGCTTGGGCAATATCATCAACTCGATGTGCCTTTATATCGACTACGTCTTGATATTGGCTCGCCACTAATATTCTCTTATCGATACCTGCAGCTTCTGCGGCTTTCATATCAGAAACCTTATCTCCAATAAAAATACTTTGCTTGAGATCGACATTATGTTCAGCTGCCGCTTGTATGATCATACCTGGATTAGGTTTACGGCAGTCGCACTCTTTTAAATACTCACCTTGTCCTTTCATTGGATGATGAGGACAGAAGTAAACGGCATTAATATTTACTTTGTTAGATTTAAATTGTTCTTTCATCCATTCGGTTAACTCTTGAAATTGTTCGACGGTGTATTTACCTCGTCCAATACCCGATTGATTAGTTATGACTATCAATAGATACCCTTTATCTTGAGCTAATTGACAGAAAGAAAAGATATCTTCAACAAATTCAAAATTTTCACTTTGATATACATAGCCATGATCTACATTAATGATCCCATCTCGATCAAGGAAAAGCGCTTTATTCATCATATATAAGTTATCTTTTTAACCTTTATTATAATAAAAGCGAGTTTAACTCGCTTTTATTTATGTTTAGCTGACAATTACATTGCTAAACCGCCATCAATTTCGACAACCCGACCTGTGAAGAATTCATTTTCGAAAATATATTTTACCGTATGTGCTATTTCGTCTGCTTCACCCAAACGCCCTACTGGTTTCATTTTCTCTAATCTATCTCGCATTTCAGGCTTCATTGCATCTGTCATCGCGGTACGAATAACACCAGGCGCAATAGCGCCAACTCGAATACCGTGACGACCAAGTTCTCTAGCCCATGTGACTGTCATTGCGACTACGCCGGCTTTAGACGCTGCATAATTTGTCTGTCCCATATTACCACCACGGGCAATTGAAGACATATTTACAATTACCCCTTTTTTACCATTTTCAATCATATGTACCGCGGCTTCACGTCCACATAGAAAGACGCCCGTTAGGTTGACATCTATCACTGATTGGAATTGGTCTAATGACATTTTTTTAGAAACCACGCCATCTTTAGCTTTAACAAACATTCCATCACGCAGAATACCCGCATTATTTATTAGGCCGTCAATACCTTGGAAGTCATTATTAATTTGGGTAAAGGTCTTTTCAACTTCAGCTTCATTAGTAACATTGGCTAAATAATACTTGGCACTAGACCCTGCCTGCTCAACCAAAGCAACTGTTTCTTTTAATGAGGTTTCATTTAAATCAATTAGGGCTAATTTTGCACCTTGATGAGCCAAATTTACAGCTATCGCTCGACCAAGGCCTTGACCACCGCCGGTAATAACAATTACTTTATTTGCTAAATTCATGGATTTTCCTTTATCAATATTAATAACTAACTGGTGTAAAGAACCAATCAATTTCTTTCTTTTCAACTTGTTTTACGTGGGTATATTTCCAATGAGGTTGCTTATCTTTATCAACTAATAAAGCTCTAACCCCTTCTGGAAATTCAGTATGTTGACAACAACGTAAGGACAAATTTAATTCTTTTTTAAAACATTCTACAAGCGATAACTGTTTACATGTTAACAGCTGATTAAAAATCAAATGAAGACTTAATGGACTGCCATGAACAATTTTTTTCTGTGCTTTATTAAACCATTCAGAATCAGACTTCTCATTTACTATGGCTGAATAGATTTCATTGAGGTCATCACCTAAGGTAATTTTATTTATTAGCTCCGCTTGCTCTTCTAATACAGAATGATGAAAACGCTCATCTTTACGCTTAAATACAGTTATCACCTCTGATAATAATTGCTGATTAGCGTTATCATCACCTTGCCAATCAAGAGATAATAACTGTTCAAGCATTTTGGCTTTATCTTCTGATTTAACGATGTAATCAGCTAGACCAACAAATATTGCGTCTTGACCAGTAAACGTCATTCCAGTTAAACCAAGAAATAAACCAACACCTGATGACATTTGATTTAAAAACCAACTAGCTCCAACATCTGGATACAATCCGATTGTCACTTCAGGCATAGCCATCATTGTTTTTTCAGTAACAATACGATGACTTGCTCCCGCCAGTAAGCCAATACCACCTCCCATCACATACCCATCAGCCCAAACCAATATCGGTTTTTTAGCTTGATGGATGAGTAAATCAAGTTGGTATTCCTTAGTAAAAAATTCAACGCCTAATAATTGTTGAACATTCTCATCACTCACTGGCAAACTAGCGTTCGTTTGTAATAAGTGGCGTTTCTCAACAATATCTTGATAAATACTAACAACATCGCCACCAGCACAAAAGGCTTTGTCGCCTGCCCCTTCAAGCACAATAACGGCAATATTAGGGTCTGCTAACCAAATGGTTAATTGATTATATAATAATGTAATCATCGATAAGCTTAGCGCATTCAATGATTTAGTAGAGTTTAGCGTCGCAATAGCTATTTTACTATTACTGCTTGTGTTCTTTTCTTCAAATAAAATAGATGATTGTGTCATAGTTTTATTTCACTATTAGAGTCAAGTGATTCGTCAATTGCAACAACTGTTCGCCCAGTCACCTGACCATTAACATATCCATTAAAAGCACTAGGGAGATCATCCAAAGCAATAGTGGTTGGAGCAATAAGGTTTAGTTTACTTGGTTTTAAATCTGTTGCTATACGGAGCCAAGCTTTAGTACGCACAGAAATGGGCATTTCGACTGAATTTATTCCTAATAAACTCACCCCTCGCAAGATAAAAGGCATTACGGTTGATTCGAGTTTTATTCCTCCGGCTAAACCTATTGAAGCAATATTTCCCCATACCTTAGTGGTACGGGTCAACCAAGATAATGTATCTCCTCCAACATTGTCTATTGCTCCGCCCCAAGTTGCGGTTTCAAGAGGTTTGCTCCCCATCTCTATGGTATTACGATCAATTAAGGATGAAGCACCTAATGAAGTTAAATAGCCTTCTTGTTCTTGTTTACCAGTGAAAGCAATCACTTCATAGCCTAAATTAGCAAGCATATTAATAGCAAAACTACCAACACCACCAGTAGCGCCAGTTACAACAATTGGTCCTCTTTCCGGAATTTGGCCATTATCTTCCATTCTCGTGATGGCAATTGCAGCAGTGTAACCTGCCGTACCTATAGCCATAACATCTCTTAAGGACAGGTTTTCGGGTAAATGTACAACAGAGTTCGCTTTCACTCGCGCATACTCAGAGTAGCCACCGTCGAAAAGTTCAGACAATTGTGCTCCGCAAACCAGTACTTTATCTCCAGCCTTAAACTCTTGGTCAACCGAATGAACAACAACGCCTGATAAATCAATCCCACCAACTAATGGGTAAGTACGTAAAATTCGACCTTTACCCGTTGCAGCTAATGCATCTTTATAATTAATACCTGAATAGGCTACCTTTATCACTACTTCACCATCTGTAAGTTGATCAAGGTTAATTTTTTCAAAACCGCTGGATATTTTTTTATCTTCATTTTGATGAATTCTAAATGCAGTAAACTGCTCCGGAATATTCATGCCTGTTATCCTTCAGTGATTGGGAATAAACGATAAGTCTCAGCTTGTAATAATGTTGTTAAGTGTTGTCAAAAAAACAAGTTTAGTGGCAACACTTAAACTGTTTTATTAGCTACATATTACGACGATACTGACCACCAGCTTCAAATAGACAATTTACAATCTGTCCTAATGAACATACTTTACAAGCATCCATCATTAATTCAAAAATATTTTCATGGTTTATTGCCGCTTCTTGTAAACGCTTGAGTAGTATTTTAGCTTCATCTTCATTAGCTTTATTTAAGCTAGCAAGCATTTCAATTTGATAATTTTTCTCTTCTTCCGTCGCTCGAATAACTTCATCAGGAATAACTGTTGGCGAGCCTTTCGAACTCAAGAAAGTATTCACTCCAATAATAGGGAATTCTCCTGAATGTTTTAAATGCTCGTAATGCAGACTTTCTTCTTGAATTTTTCCTCGTTGATACATGGTTTCCATTGCACCAAGTACACCGCCACGTTCATTAATACGATCAAATTCAGTTAACACGGCTTCTTCTACTAAATCAGTTAACTCTTCAATAATAAAAGCCCCTTGAATGGGATTTTCGTTTTTAGATAACCCAAGTTCTCTGTTAATAATTAGTTGAATAGCCATTGCACGACGAACACTATCTTCAGTTGGTGTGGTAATCGCTTCGTCATAAGCATTAGTATGTAACGAGTTACAATTATCATTTATTGCATAAAGGGCTTGTAATGTTGTACGAATATCGTTGAAATCAATTTCTTGTGCATGTAAAGAACGTCCAGAGGTTTGAATATGATATTTCAACATTTGTGCACGCGCATTGGCACCGTACTTATTCTTCATTGCTTTTGACCAAATACGACGAGCCACTCTGCCAATTACAGCGTATTCAGGATCAATACCATTAGAGAAGAAAAATGATAAGTTAGGACCAAATTCATTGATGTCCATTCCTCGACTTAAATAGTATTCAACAAATGTAAAACCATTAGCTAACGTTAAGGCAAGTTGAGTGATGGGGTTCGCGCCAGCTTCAGCAATGTGATAACCAGAAATAGAAACCGAATAAAAATTACGCACACCTTTCTCAATAAAGTATTCCTGTACATCACCCATTAAACGTAAGGCAAATTCAGTTGAAAATATACAGGTATTTTGAGCTTGGTCTTCTTTTAAAATATCAGCTTGAACGGTTCCTCGTACTAAGGTTAATGTTTTTGCTTTTATACGTTGATAAACATCAGCAGGTAAAACTTGATCACCGGTAACACCTAACAGCATTAAGCCTAAACCATCATTTCCGTCAGGTAATTGCCCTTGATAAGAAGGACGCTCACAGCCTTTATTTTTATATATTTTGTTAATTTTTGCTTGTACTTCTTTCTCTAAACCATGCTCAACAATGTATCGTTCACATTGTTGATCTATAGCTGCATTTAAAAAGAAACCAAGCAACATAGGTGCCGGACCATTAATTGTCATAGAAACAGAAGTAGCTGGATCAGCTAAATCAAATCCAGAATAAAGCTTTTTAGCATCATCTAAACAACAAATTGAAACCCCAGCGTTACCAATTTTACCGTAAATATCAGGACGTATGGCTGGATCATTTCCGTAAAGAGTTACCGAGTCAAATGCGGTGGACAAACGTTTTGCAGGCATTCCTTTAGACACATAATGGAAACGACGATTGGTTCGTTCCGGTCCGCCTTCTCCAGCAAACATACGAGTAGGATCTTCACCTTCGCGTTTAAAAGGAAATAATCCTGCGGTATACGGAAATTCGCCAGGAACATTTTCTTGAAGACTCCATTTGAGAATATCTCCCCAACCTTGATATTTAGGCATACTGATTTTAGGGATACTACTGTCTGATAATGATTTAGTATGCGTTTCAATTGATAACTCTTTATCACGCACTTTGAATTTATATTCAGGTTTCTTATATCGTTCAACCTTTTCAGCCCATTGCTCGAGTAATACTTTGTTTTTCGGATCTAAGTCTAATTCAACTTTCGCGTATAAAGCTTCCAATTGAGTGACTAATTCAGCTGATACTTCAGAGCCTGATTCTCTTGCCGTTTCAATAGCCTTATGAATACCATAAAGTTTTTGTGCCACTTCTGTTTGTTTTTCAACCCAAGCATCGTAGCTACGGTTATTTTCTGAAATTTCAGATAAGTAACGAATACGACTACCTGGAATAACACTGCTATTATCTCTGGGAGTTTCATCTACCGGTAAGACATCTCCAACAACTAATCCTGATTTTTCGTTTAATGCAGTAATAACTGCATTGTATAATTCTGTCATACCACGATCATTAAATTGTGATGCTATAGTGCCGTATACTGGTACTTCATCATCACCCGCTTCAAACATACCTCGGTTACGCTTATACTGTTTTTTAACATCGCGTAAAGCATCTAAAGCGCCACGTTTATCAAATTTGTTTAATGCAATAATATCGGCAAAATCCAGCATATCAATTTTTTCTAATTGCGTGGCAGCACCATATTCGGGTGTCATTACGTAAAGAGATACATCTGAATGTTCTTCAATTTCTGTATCTGACTGACCAATACCTGAGGTTTCTAGAATGATCAGATCAAAATCAGTAGCTTTTAAAATATCTAAGGTATCATGAACATAAAGTGATAAGGCTAAGTTAGATTGTCTTGTAGCTAATGAACGCATGTAAACACGATCATTATTAACTGCATTCATACGAATACGATCACCAAGTAAAGCACCACCGGTTTTACGTTTTGATGGATCCACTGAAACAATAGCAATTTTACTGTCTTGCGTTGCCATTAAAAACCGACGTATTAATTCATCCACAAGTGACGACTTACCCGCACCACCAGTACCGGTGATCCCCAACACTGGGGTTTTACTTACAGAAGATATTTTACGTATTTTCTCAAGTAAGGGTTTATTTTCCTCGGGTGCATTTTCAGCAGCAGAAATTAAACGGGCAATAGCTTGTTTGTCATTTTTCTTTAAGTTAGCTACATCGTCTTTTTGAACATTCATACCCGTTTTAAAGTCACACCTTTCAAGCATGTCATCGATCATACCGAGTAAACCGAGTTCACGACCATCATCAGGTGAATAAATCCGAGTGATACCATAATCTTGCAACATTTTAATTTCGTCAGGCAATATCACCCCGCCGCCGCCGCCAACTATACGAATATGTTCGCAGCCACGTTCTTTTAATAAATCGTACATATATTTAAAGTATTCATTATGCCCACCTTGATAGGAGGTCATAGCAATAGCATTGGCATCTTCTTGTATCGCAGTATTAACCACTTCTTCTACACTACGATCATGGCCTAAGTGAATCACTTCAGCACCACTAGATTGCAAAATTCGACGCATAATATTAATTGCAGCATCATGGCCATCAAATAAGGAAGCGGCAGTAACAATGCGGATTTTGTTTTTTAATTGATATCTTTGTGTCGTCATTTTAAATACTCTTTTAATAAGACTTAACCGTATGGATTTAACTATTTAGTCAATGCAACATACTCTTTTAGTAAGGTCTTGCTGTTATATATTTCATATGGGTCAATTAAAACATGCCTTTCGACTCAATAGAATTGATTTTATTGTCAATTTGATGGACTATATTGTCATTATTACATCCAACAAAAAATCTAACGATGCCATTAGTTAAAATTCGTCAACTTAAAAAAGAAAATTTGACAATTTCCCATCAAGATATCCGCTTGGTTATCCCACTTTTTTTAGTTAACAAACTCAAGAAACATCCTTTAACACAAGGGATATATCCAGTATCACTGGGCAAATCAACAAATAGTGATAAGTTGAAGATTAACTATCGGAGTGTCGAACATCATTGTTTAATTTACTGTCAATCAGGTAACGGAATACTAGACCATAAAGGTAAAAAACGAGAAGTGGGGCGTGGTGATATTGTCATTAGTTCTCCGCATCACCCTTTTACTTTTTCTAGTAATGCTAATGAAAACAATGCATTTTTTTGGATTAACTTCACCGGTAGACTCGCTGATGATTTTGCTGAGCGTCTTTTAATGAAGATGGATGATGGTTTAGCCCATGTAGGGATACTTGTGAATATTATCAACGACTTTGATGATTTACTCGCACTCGGTAGTAGAGGTTATACCGCAACCAATGTTATTCATGCGGTACATGTTCTACAACAAGCTTTAAGTTTTCTTGCCTTACAATTAAGACAAACCGCTTTTAAAAGTAACTCAACTTTTGATATTGATGATATCGAAGCCTTAATGCGCAATAATTTACATCAAGAATTAAGCCTAGATACCCTAGCCCATTACAGCCAATTATCTAAGTTTCATTTTGCCAAGAAATTTAAAGAAATCACAGATACCGCACCTATCCAGCACTTTATCAATATGAAGATGCAACAAGCCTGCTTTGACTTAGATAATAGTGAACATACCATAAAACAAATTGCCCATTCACTGGGCTATAATGATCCCTATTATTTTTCACGGCTGTTTAAAAAGTTCATTGGTATGTCACCTAAACAATATCGAGATTCTCGACATCAATAAAAGCGTAAAGTTTGGAGCTAACAAGATGAATAATAAAGTAATATTTAGCTCAAATTTTAATTAAACCTTGCTGTTGTGCGATCAAATTTAACACTTTACGTAATTTAACCTCAAGATAAGAAAACAACAAATGATCTTTTGTGGTTAGCAATTGATGTTCTGCTTTGGTTAAAGCAATAACACAATCGAGTTGTAAAGCGTCCTTATCTTCAAAACAAACAACATCATCCGCAAAACGATGTAAAATTTGTGATGAAGGTTGTTGTGTGTTTTGTTCTATGTATGAGGAAAAATCAGTTGATGTTTCCAGTAAGAATCGAATAGTTATAATATTATTTTCATCACCGTACCAACCAGCTGTCATCGTATGAAAATTAAATTGTGCTTCTAACTTATTACACACACCCGCTAATTTTAAAAAAGTCCTTAATAATTCCTCACTAAATACAATAGATATTGGTAATTGATCCGACATTAGCATAGTTAACTTACCCGATAATTAATTTAATACTTCATATTATTAACATACATCAACAACGCTAACTAAGGTATTTATTATCCTCTGCAGCTATATTTTTAAGCGTTAGCTGAACGACAATAAAGGCTTCGCCTGTTAATTTTAATACTTTTTTACTGGTTGTTGTCCATTGAAAAAGCTCACCAGCCTTTATTGATAAAGATTGCGCTGTTGTATTGATCTTGCACTTTACTTCGCTATTACAACTATAAACAAACAGTAAGTCTGTAGTTTCAATAATGAAAGATTGAGGTTCAGTAACCAACTTCACCTTACTTTCTACGCTAGCCTTGTTAGTAATTATATTAAAATCCGTAATTTCCCCATCAAGTAATTGACCAAAAGTTGTATTACCACCGTCAAATTCACCAAGATCTAGAAACTGGGTGAGATTATCATCCGCCAATGGTAATGATGTTTTTACATCAAGATGAGACAGCGAAATACCATGACCTTTAATTAAAACTAATTGACGATAATAACCATTAAAATGAGAAAACAATCCGTCGTGCGAGACTTTTGCCATACTTATCCGCCAATCAAATGAAGTTAAGTCCCCTCCGTCATTAATCGCTAATTCTGTAGTTTCACCTAAGCCATTTTTCCACAACGTGGGCACACATTGATCACCTTTTATAATGCTGTACATGGTTTCCTCTTCCTTACTATCGCTGCCTCAAAAAAAAACCGCTAATACTCAGTATTAACGGTTTTATCTACGAAAATAAAATATTTACAGCATTTCAACAGCAATGGCCGTGGCTTCGCCACCACCAATACAAAGTGATGCAACACCTTTCTTTAAACCTTTATTTTTTAACGCATGAATCAAGGTAACCATAATACGTGCGCCACTTGCACCTAACGGGTGACCTAATGCACATGCACCACCATTCACATTCACTTTTTCAACATCTAATGCAAATTCTTTAATAGCTAGCATAGTAACCATGGCAAATGCTTCGTTAATTTCCCATAAATCTACATCAGCTGTAGTCCAATTCGCTTTGGCTAGTACTTTTTTCATGGCACCAACTGGAGCAACAGTAAATTCTGCTGGTTTTTGTGCATGCATTGCTTGAGAAACAATTTTACATAAGGGCGTTAAGCCACGCTTTTCTGCTTCTGATTGTTTCATCATCACTAATGCAGCAGCACCATCTGAAATTGAACTTGAATTAGCAGCAGTTATTGTGCCGTCTTTTTTAAAAGCTGCACGTAATGAAGGTATTTTATCTGGGCGCGCATTACCTGGTTGTTCATCAGTATCAACAACAACATCACCTCTTCGTGATTTAACGGTAACCGCTGTGATTTCACTTTTAAATGCACCACTATCAATTGCCGCGTTAGCTCGTGCTAATGAACGAATCGCATACTCGTCCATTTGCTCGCGTGTAAAACCAGCTTCATCTGCGGTTTCTTGGGCAAAACATCCCATTGCAATACCATCATAAGCATTCTCTAAGCCATCAGTCATCATATGGTCAAGTACTTTACCATGACCCATTTTTATTCCCGAACGACCTGAAGGAATTAAATGAGGGGCATTAGTCATACTTTCCATACCACCAGCAATAGCAACATCAATTGAACCAGCAATAAGGGCATCATGTGCTTGCATTGCAGCTTTCATTCCTGAACCACACACTTTATTTATCGTTGTACAGGCAGTTGATAAAGCTAAATCAGCGCCTAAAGCGGCTTGTCGAGCTGGCGCTTGTTTTAAGCCAGCAGGTAAAACACACCCCATGATAACTTCATCAACCTGATCATTGGCAATATTGGCAGCATCTAACGCGCCACGAATTGCCGCTGCCCCTAATTCAGGAGCGGTCACAGCAGAAAAACAACCAGAAAAACCACCCATAGGTGTACGGGTAGCAGAAACAATAACAATAGGATCAACAGTAGACATAACAGTGGGACTCCACATTTGTAGCTATAAAAAATTGGCAATAGGTTATCTGAAAAATCAAGTTTACGCCAACGTAAAGTAAATAATATATACTACTTTATACCAATACAATTAACTCTGACATTTAAAGTAAAAGTGACAAATATCAAGTGTATTGTAAAATTTCCACAATTATTGCCATTCTTATCTGTATTAAACACTTCAAACTTTACGTTTACGTAAACTTCATGTAAGGTTTATTTATTGATCATAAACAGAGCTACTTATGAATACTTCGCCTAAAAATACCTATTCAATAGGCGATCTTGCAAAAGAGTTTGATATCACCACCCGAAGCATCCGTTTTTACGAAGATCAGGGCTTGATTCATCCTACTCGCAAAGGTCAAACACGAATTTACAAACAAAGAGATAAAGTTCGACTAAAGTTAATTCTACGGGGTAAACGCTTAGGCTTTTCATTAGCAGAAACCGGCCGTTTGTTTGAACTATACGATGCAGACAAAAGCAGTGTCACCCAGCTAGAAACTATTATGGAGTTAATCGCACAAAAGCGAGCTGATTTAATTCAACAACTCGATGATATTCAAGCAGTATTAGTTGAACTTGATGGCTTAGAAGCTAATTGTAAAGAAACATTAACTAAAATTGATCATTAAATTGTAAACAAACGCAATTGATATCCACAACAACATATTATTAGGATTTACCATGATTTCACGTTACTCATCACTCAATTTTAATTTAGGTGAAACGGTCGATATGATCCGTGACCAAGTCAACGCTTTTGCTCGTGACGAAATAGCTCCTCGTGCTGAAGCTATTGATAAAGAAAACGAATTCCCAATGGACTTATGGCAAAAATTTGGTGATATGGGCCTATTAGGCATGACTGTCGAAGAAGAATTTGGTGGTTCTAACCTAGGCTATCTTGAACATGTAGTAGCGATGCAAGAAATATCAAGAGCTTCTGCATCAGTGGGTTTAAGTTATGGCGCTATGTCTAACTTATGTCTTAACCAGTTAAGTAAAAATGGTAGCCATGCACAAAAACTCAAATATTTACCTAAACTTTGTAGTGGTGAACATATAGGTGCATTGGCTATGTCAGAACCGAATGCTGGCTCAGATGTAGTTAGTATGAAACTTCGTGCTGATAAAAAAGGCGATAAATATATACTAAACGGCAATAAAATGTGGATCACCAATGGGCCAGATGCTCATGTCTATGTTATTTATGCTAAAACAGATACTAGTGCTGGTTCTAAAGGGATCACAGCTTTTATCGTAGAAAGAGATTACCCTGGATTTAGTCGTCACCAAAAACTCGATAAATTGGGCATGCGTGGTTCAAATACCTGTGAATTAGTATTTGAAGACTGTGAAGTACCTGCTGAAAACATTTTAGGTGAAGAAGGTAAAGGCGTACGCGTATTAATGTCTGGCCTTGATTATGAACGCGTTGTTTTATCTGGAGGTCCATTAGGCATAATGGATGCTTGTATGGATCTAGTTGTTCCTTATATTCATGATCGCCAACAATTTGGCCAGTCAATTGGAGAGTTTCAATTGGTGCAAGGTAAAGTTGCCGACATGTACACGCAAATGAATGCAGCAAAATCTTATGTGTATATGGTTGCTCAAGCCTGTGACCGCGGGGAAACAACACGTAAAGATTCAGCCGCAGTCATCTTATATTCTGCAGAATTAGCGACAAAAATGGCATTAGACGCGATTCAATTATTAGGTGGTAATGGCTATATAAACGAATTTCCTGCTGGTCGATTGCTCAGAGATGCGAAACTTTATGAAATTGGCGCAGGTACCTCAGAGATACGAAGAATGTTAATTGGTCGTGAATTATTTAACGATTCAAAATAACACAATAAATAACAGCGTTTAAGCACATCAAAAATTGATGTGCGTTTCACCAATTAAAGAAACTACAAGCTAATAAGGTAATATGCCGTGGCTAAAATCACTTCTAAAATTAATACACGTAGCCCAGAATTTATTGAAAATGCTGAGCATATGCAAACACAAGTTGACGATTTAAAAAATAAATTAGCACAAATTAAATTAGGGGGTGGCGAACGAAGTCGACAACGCCATCTGTCTCGAGGAAAATTACTACCTCGTGATCGCGTTTATGCATTATTAGATGCTGGCTCACCGTTTTTGGAATTGTCACAACTTGCCGCCTACGAAGTATATAAAGACGATATCCCAGCGGCAGGAATTATTACCGGCATTGGTCGAGTTTCAGGGCAAGAATGTATCATTGTTGCAAATGATGCCACCGTTAAAGGAGGGACTTATTATCCGCTAACGGTTAAAAAACATCTACGAGCTCAAGCTATTGCTCAAGAAAACAATTTGCCTTGTATTTATTTAGTAGACTCCGGTGGTGCCAACCTTCCAAACCAAGATGACGTTTTTCCTGATAAAGAACATTTTGGTCGTATTTTCTTTAACCAAGCCAATATGTCTGCACAAGCTATCCCGCAAATAGCGGTTGTTATGGGTTCATGCACTGCCGGCGGCGCTTATGTTCCTGCTATGGCAGATGAATCAATCATTGTTAAAGAGCAAGGTACTATCTTCCTAGCTGGACCTCCTTTAGTAAAAGCGGCAACGGGTGAAGTGGTTAGTGCAGAAGAGCTAGGTGGTGCTGATGTTCATTGTCGTACATCTGGGGTTGCTGATCATTATGCTCAAAACGATCATCACGCCTTAGAAATTGCCCGTAAGGCTATAAGTAATATTAATCGTGTAAAACCGGTTGCTATGAATATTCAAACCGTCGAAGAACCTTTATATGACAGCCAAGAAATTTATGGCATTGTCCCCAAAGATGCCCGCCAACCCTTTGATGTCCGTGAAATAATTGCACGAGTTGTCGATGGTAGTGCCTTTGACGAATTTAAGGCGCTTTATGGTACAACCTTAGTTTGTGGCTTTGCTCACATATTTGGTTATCCCGTAGGAATTGTTGCTAATAATGGCATCCTATTTGGTGAATCTGCTCTTAAAGGCGCTCATTTCATTGAGCTCTGTGCCCAACGAAAAATTCCATTAGTCTTTTTACAAAATATCACCGGATTTATGGTTGGCCAACAATATGAAGCCGGCGGCATAGCTAAACATGGCGCTAAGATGGTAACCGCTGTAGCAACGGCCCAAGTTCCTAAGTTTACGATCCTTATAGGGGGAAGTTTTGGTGCCGGAAATTATGGCATGTGCGGTAGATCTTATGATCCTCGTTTTCTATTTATGTGGCCCAATGCTCGAATATCCGTTATGGGTGGGGAACAAGCAGCTGGTGTACTTGCGCAGGTTAAACGCGACCAAAAAGAGAAATTAGGTGAGCAATGGTCTGAGCAAGAAGAACAAGCATTTAAACAACCTATTATTGATACCTATGAACACCAAGGACACCCTTATTATGCTTCTGCCCGTTTATGGGATGATGGTGTTATTGATCCGGCAGAAACAAGACAAGTACTTGGTTTAGCCATATCAGCCTCTTTAAATAAACCTATCGAAGAGACCAAATTTGGTCTCTTTAGAATGTAGGAGCATAGACATGACAACATTAATAACAAATTCAGGTCCTTTTGATAATAACGGTCCAAGTAAAGTGCTATTTGAAGTTGATCGCTATGGCGTAGCAACGGTCACCTTAAATAACCCAGAAAAACATAATGCCTTTGACGATGAAATTATTGCCCAACTTACTCGTGTTTTTATGGAAATCGCAAGTCGCGATGATATCAAACTGATGATACTGGCATCAACAGGCAAAAGTTTCAGCGCAGGAGCCGATTTATCATGGATGAAACGTATGGCAAGCTATTCGTTAGATGAAAATTTAGCGGATGCTAATGCCCTTGCCCATATGCTTAAAAGCCTAAATTTTTTACCACAGCCAACTATTGCTAAAATTCAAGGTGCTGCCTTCGGTGGCGCTGTCGGTTTAGCTGCTTGTTGTGACATTGTCATTGCTAGTGATAAAGCAAGTTTTTGTTTAAGTGAAGTAAAGTTGGGCCTAATTCCTGCCACTATTAGTCCTTATGTCATCAATGCTATTGGTCAAAAAGCTTGTCGACGTTATTTTATTACTGCTGAGCGTTTTTTTGCTAAACAAGCACAACAACTCGGATTAGTGAATGAAGTCGTACCGCTAGACGATTTAGATAGTGCTATAGATGACATGGTTCTTACAATTTTAAACAATAGTCCTGAGGCGGTAATTCAGGCGAAAAAATTAACGTCTGATATCGCATTTCAAAATATTGATGAAGCCCTGATAAGTTTAACCAGTGAGCGAATTGCTGCAATTAGAATATCCGAAGAAGGGCAGGAAGGATTAACGGCTTTTTTTGAAAAACGCCCAGCTAAATGGCAAATATCTACCAACGATACTGACAATCAAGGATAACACCATGTTTACAAAAATATTAATTGCCAATCGTGGTGAAATAGCTTGTAGAATCATAAAAACGGCTCGAAGATTAGGTATTTTAACCGTTGCGGTCTATTCAGATGCTGATGCAAATTCATTGCATGTGAATATGGCTGATGAAGCTATTTATCTTGGCCCTTCCCCTTCAAGAGAAAGCTACTTATTAACAGATAAGGTTATTGCAGCCGCGAAGAAAACAGGTGCACAAGCCATTCACCCTGGGTATGGCTTTCTCTCTGAAAATGCAGATTTTTGTCGACAATGCCAACAAGAAAACATCATTTTCATCGGTCCTCCTGTAGCGGCGATTGAAGCCATGGGTTCGAAGTCTGCTGCAAAAACAATTATGGAAGCAGCAAATGTCCCCTTAGTTCCTGGTTATCATGGGGATGATCAATCTGAAGCTGTGCTGAAAAAGTCTGCCGACGATATGGGTTACCCTGTTCTTCTCAAAGCAACAGCTGGTGGTGGCGGTAAAGGCATGCGCCAAGTGTGGAACCAATCAGACTTCAGTGAAGGGTTAGCTGCTGCCAAACGTGAAGCTAAGTCATCATTTGGCGACGATAGAATGCTCGTTGAAAAATACTTAACACAACCACGCCATGTTGAAATTCAGGTGTTTTGTGATAATCATGATAATGCTGTTTATTTATTTGAACGTGATTGTTCTGTCCAGCGCCGCCATCAAAAAGTCATTGAAGAAGCGCCTGCCTTTGGCATGAGCGAAACCCTACGTAAACAAATGGGTGAATCCGCCATTAAATCGGCTAAAGCTATCGGCTATCAAGGTGCTGGAACAGTTGAGTTTTTACTTGACAGTGACGGTTCATTTTACTTTATGGAGATGAACACTCGCCTGCAAGTAGAGCACCCAGTGACAGAATTAATTACCGGTCAAGATTTGGTTGAATGGCAATTACGCGTTGCCGCAAACGAAAAGCTGCCGAAAAGCCAAGAGCAATTATCAATTAATGGTCATGCATTTGAAGCGCGTATTTATGCAGAAGACACTGATAATGATTTCTTACCGGCAACAGGTAAATTATCATTCTTGCAACCACCAACTGAAAGTCGGTATGTTAGGGTTGATACTGGGGTTCGTCAAGGTGATGACGTTAGCGTATTCTATGATCCTATGATTGCCAAATTAATCGTATGGGACGAAAATAGAGACAAAGCCCTGCAACGATTGGCTAAAGCATTATCAGAATATCGTATAAATGGTGTTACCACTAATATCGATTTTCTTTATAATCTGGCAACTTGTCCGCCTTTCATCAATGAAGACATTGATACCAGTTTCATTGAAAAATATCACGACCAAATTTTTCATTGTCAGGCACAACAACTTGCTGATGAATTACCGATGGCTGCACTTTATGTTGTACTTGCTGAAGCCGAAAAAGCGAGTCTATTAGCTAAAACAACAACTGATCCGCACTCACCTTGGAATATGACAAATGCATGGCGTTTAAATGAAGCTCACCTTCATCAATTTACTTTGTCACACAATGAAACAGAATATCCTGTTATCGTTGAACAAAAACGCCATGGTAGCGATAGCTATTATTTAATTACTGTCGACCAACGTACCTATGATTGCCAAGGACGTATTGAAGGTAACCTATTGTTTTTTAGTAATGATGGTCATAGAAGCTCAGCGACTATTGCTCAAGATAGTAATAAAATAAGCCTCTATCGCCAACATGGTGTCTTTAATTTCATCCATGTTTTACCTGATTGTGGTGATAACAGTTCAGAAGAAGATCAAAATGGATTAGTTGCACCAATGAACGGGACTATTGTCAGTATTCTGGTAAATGCCGGTGATAAAGTACTAAAAGATCAACCATTAATGATAATGGAAGCCATGAAAATGGAACACACCATCAAAGCCCCTGCTGACGGCACCATTGACACTTTATTTTATACTAATGGTGAAATGGTCGATGGTGGCAGCGAATTATTATCATTTATTGGTGAGGAATGATAATGACACAAATACAATTGCCTAAAAAAGTAAAAATCGTTGAAGTCGGTCCTCGTGATGGCTTACAAAATGAAAAAATACAGATTAGCGCTTTAGACAAAATCAACTTGATAGAGCAACTCGCCGAAGCGGGGGTTAACTATATTGAAAGCGGAAGTTTTGTCTCCCCGAAATGGGTGCCACAAATGGCAACATCAAGTGAAGTGTTCCAGAAGCTTCAACGTAAAAATAATGTCACTTATGCTGCACTTACCCCGAATATGAAAGGTTTTGAAGCAGCAATGGCCGTTAATGCGACAGAAGTAGCCATTTTTGGTTCCGCATCTGAAACCTTTAGTCAAAAAAACATCAATTGTTCTATCGATGAAAGCTTAGCACGGTTTGAACCGATAATGGCTGCAGCCAAAAAATTGAATATTAAAGTCAGGGGTTATGTTTCTTGTGTTGTAGGTTGTCCTTATGAAGGAGCCATCGAACCTGAAAAAGTGGCTGATGTAGCAGAAAAATTATTCAACATGGGATGCTATGAAATCTCATTAGGTGACACTATCGGAGTTGGTACAGCAGCCAGCGTACAAAAAATGATACATGCTGTTGCTCAACGTATTCCACTTGATAAACTCGCGGTTCACTTTCATGATACTTATGGACAAGCGTTAACGAACATTTACAGTGCTCTGCAATCTGGCATCATGGTAGTCGATAGTGCTATTGCTGGATTAGGCGGCTGCCCGTATGCTAAAGGTGCATCAGGTAATGTAGCAACTGAAGATGTTGTCTATCTATTAAATGGATTAGACATAGAAACGGGTATTGATCTAGAGAAACTCTTGAGTGCTGGCTGGTTTATCAGCGATAAACTTGAAAAAGCTCCTGTTTCAAAGGTATCAAATGCCTATCGTGCAAAGAGATTACAATAATACCCTTTTAGTCGAACTGAATGGGTACCCCTTTATTTTAGTAAGGAGTAAAAAATGGCCGGATTTGACAAAGTAGTGTCAAGCTATGAAGAAGCCATGGCAGGTCTTGAAGATAACATGACCATAATTTCAGGTGGATTTGGCTTATGCGGAATCCCTGAAAATTTAATTGCAGAAATTAAACGTAAAGGCACAAAAGGCCTCACTATTGTTTCTAACAATTGTGGCGTAGATGACTTTGGATTAGGTGTGTTACTGCCTGAGCGTCAAATAAGTAAAATTGTCGCCTCATATGTAGGTGAAAATGCTGAATTTGAGCGTCAAATGATGAATGGCGAATTAACCGTTGAACTCACACCTCAAGGGACTCTCGCTGAAAAAATGCGAGCAGGTGGCGCTGGTATTCCAGCTTTTTTTACAGCCACAGGTTATGGAACCCCTGTAGCCGAAGGGAAAGAAGAACGTGAATTTAACGGCCGTCATTATATTCTTGAAGAAGCTATCACTGGTGATTTTGCTATTGTCAAAGCTTGGAAAGCAGACAGATACGGCAACTTGGTTTTTAGAAAAACTGCCCGTAATTTTAATCCTTTAGCTGCGACCGCAGGTAAAATTACAGTAGTAGAGGTTGAAGAAATTGTCGAACCTGGCGAATTAGATCCTGATCATATTCATACACCTGGTATTTATGTTGATCGTTTAATTCAAGGCACTTTTGAAAAACGAATTGAACAACGCACAATTCGTCAAAAGTAATACGTTGTGAATGTAGGAGTTTAAAATGGCTTTATCAAGAGAGCAATTGGCACAACGTGTCGCACAAGAATTACAAGATGGTTACTACGTTAACTTAGGTATAGGTATTCCAACACTGGTTGCCAATTATGTGCCTGAGGGTATGGAAGTTATGCTTCAATCTGAAAATGGTTTGTTAGGAATGGGACAATTCCCTACTGAAGACGAGATTGATGCTGACCTTATCAATGCAGGTAAACAAACGGTAACAATGGCAACAGGCGCGTCTATATTTGATTCTGCCGAATCATTCGCCATGATTCGAGGTGGACATGTTGATTTAACGGTATTAGGCGCTTTTGAAGTTGATGTAAATGGTAATATCGCCTCTTATATGATCCCTGGTAAGTTGATCAAAGGTATGGGTGGCGCGATGGACCTTGTTGCCGGTGCTGACAATATAATAGTCACTATGACTCATGCCTCTAAACATGGCGAGTCTAAATTATTGTCAAACTGCACGTTACCTTTAACAGGTAAAGGATGTATTAAAAAAGTTTTAACAGATTTAGCTTTCATAGAGATTAAAGAAGGTAAATTTCATCTGTTAGAACGAGCCCCTGGCGTTAGTGTTGAAGAAATAATAAAGCTAACTGAAGGCGAGCTTGTTGTACCTAGTCATGTCCCCGAAATGCAGTTTTAAGCAGATAAACGTGTAAGACATCACTGATAAAAAAAGAGCTTTCAGCTCTTTTTTTTGTTTTAATTATGTACATCCAACCAAATAACAAAAAAACCGAAATAAAATATAACCATATATTTCAGTACCTTATAAAAAAGCAATCTCTTTCCCAATAAAAACACTAGCTTTATATTTGCAATTAGCCTATGCATTCGCGATACTGAAGTAGACAAAGAAAAGGCAAGGCACGCGAAAACGTGTTACGCAAAACCACCGGTCTAAGGGTTTCAATAACCTATGACAGCGGAGTTACCGAGTTAATAGGTACATCCTGTGGTTTTTTCTTTTACTAACTCTAATGAATTAAAAGGTTATTAAAATGAAAAAATTATTACTAGTTTCTACTATCACTGCTTTAACATTAACGTCTGTGGTCTCTGTACCTCAGGTTCAAGCTGCAAACATCGCTCAAAGCGTTTGTGAATACGTAGCTGCTGATGACAAAAAACGCATGCGTTCTTTTTTAAAGACGAATAAGTTAAAGATTCGTAATATTTTTAAAGGTATTAAGTGTAATGGGAAAAACTTGTTAGAATTTGCCGCATCAACAGGTTCTGTAGATACAGGTTCTATGATAATTAGTAAATTACCAAAGAAAGTTGTTTCTGCAAATCTAGCGCTTATTCAATCTGGATCGCAACCATTGATAGACGCAGCTAACGAGCGTGTTAGCAGCTAATATTATTTGCTAGTAGGCATTCGTAATAATGTTTTACCAGTTAATAATTCTTCTGTCATTTAAAAAGCCAGCATTAGCTGGCTTTTTTTCACTTAAATATTCATCTACCCACTTCAAATACCCCCAGTAAACAGCTAATTTTTATAAAATATTTCAGTTTATTCACACAAAGGTACTAGAGCAATACGAAAAAAGCCATTACACTTGGCAACACAAAACAGTTATCTCCCCCTTTTAGGGTAAGTGTATGTCCGCTAAAATCAATATCCAACATAGAAAAAATGCGTTAGTGCTAACCGGTGGTGGTGCTAGAGCGGCATATCAGGTAGGTGTATTAAGTGCTATCGCAAAATATATTCCGCGTCACCATGCAAGTCCATTTCCAATACTTTGTGGAACCTCAGCAGGAGCAATCAATAGTACCGCACTTGCTTGCTACTCATCATGCTTTCATCTTGCGGTAAAAAAACTTGAATGGGTTTGGAATAACTTAAACACTAATAGAATTTACTATAGTGATCCGGCGCGCGTTTTTGGTCATCTAGCCACCGGCGCTTTAGCCTCTTTTCAAGCCGATTACGCAAATAAAAAGGCACATAGTTTATTAAACAATATGCCTTTAAGAGATTTATTAAATGATGTAGTCGATTTTAAGCGTATTGATGTCAACATCATGAAAGGTTACCTCTCTGCTATATCAGTAACGGCGTCTAGTTACTCTAGTGGAGATACCGTGAGCTTTTATCAATCTAAATCAAGTATAGCGCCATGGTATAGAGAAAAACGTTACGGTAAACCCTGTCAGTTAGACCCCGAACATTTAATGGCATCAGCAGCGATTCCTTTGGTATTCCCTTCTATTAAAATTAAAAATGAACACTATGGTGATGGTTCAATTCATCAGTTGTCACCGTTAAGCCCTGCGATTCATTTAGGGGGAGAGAAATTATTCATTGTCGGTGTTGAGCAACCAACTGAAACCCTACATGCGAATGAAAACAACCCTCACCCACCAACAACTGCAACAATTGCAGGCCACCTACTCGATGGTATTTTTTCTGATACCTTACAAAGTGACTTAGAACGTATGCAAAGAATTAATGACACTGTTGCACTAATACCTGATAACGTAAAAAAAACAGGTAAGGGATTAAAGAACATTGACTCTATGCTGATAAATCCAAGCCAAGATTTTAATGCTATGGCGCTTGAACATTTTGCTGATTTACCTATTTCATTGCGTATTCTTCTTCGAACAATAGGCATAAGTAGTGATTCTGAATCTAGTTTAATCAGCTATATTTTATTTGAAAAAAACTATTGTCGAAAACTGATAAAACTTGGTTTTGAAGATGCTATGGAAAAAGAAACACAAATACGCCATTTTCTTAATTTACAATTTAACCCCATTAAATAGTTATGGCATGCGTTTTACCGCAACAATTTCGATCGGTTCAAAAACTTGGCTCTTTATCTGGTTAATTAAATGATTAAATTTAATTTTTGCATCATTTTGGATAATAGTTTGTAAGCTTAATATAGGTTTTATTCCACTCGTCTTGATACTTGTCGCTTGCTGATTAAAAAATTGAAGTGCAAATTCGCGGCGATGATTCACAGCTAAAATCTCAAACCCTTCGTTTAATAACAGTGTTTGGTAATGCTCAAGTGTAGAGATATGACTATCTCTTGCGCTTGACGCCCAAGGCAATGGGTATACAATTTCAGCTTGGCTTGTTCTCATCACGTCATATACTAAAAAATATCCCCCTTGCCCTAAACAGCGATAAGCTTCTTTAAACATTTGCTGCTTATCAGCGATATTCATTCCTACATGGAGCATAGTGATAACGTCTAAAGAATTTGCAATAAAAGGTAGCGTTAATGCGCTTGCTTGCAGAAACTTAATATGAGTACTCAATCCTAATTTTTGATTAAATATCTGCCCTACTTTTAGGTATTCATTGGTAACATCAATACCGAAAACATCACACTGATAATGACTTGTGAGGTACCTTGCAGTTCCACCTAGGCCACATCCTAGATCCGCTATTTTTGCATTATCAAGCAATGGAATATGGCTGAACAAATGTTCTGTTGCCTCCCGACCACCAATATGAAACTCATCAATCGACGTTAATTGCTCAGGTGTTACTGTATCAAGACTCTCTCCTGACTGTCTTAACGCATGTTCAATCGTATTTAATAAGTCACCATGAGTATAGTGTGTTGAAATTTTGCTAACAGTACTCACCAATTAACTTCCTTCTTGTAAATAACGTTCTACCAGTTCAACACGACGCGGTTTTCCTCGAACAATTAAAGTGTCTTGTGAACGTAATATTTCATTTTCATCCGGATTTTCCGTTTCTACGTCATCTCTTCGTAAAGCAACAACAATAATGCTTCCAGAATCAAGTTTAAGTGACTTGATCGATTGGCCACAAGCAAAGGAGTGATCATTTAATTGGATGGCATGGGCAAATTCGATTCGATCTATAGCTTCAGGTCCTAAATTAGTATGCTCTCCCTGATAAAAACCATGTAAATGGTTATAGTGGTTTTTACGCTCAGCTTGAACTCGTTTAAAGATACGTGAAAATGGCACACCTATTAATGATAAGACTTGTGAAACTAACATTAAGCTTCCTTCTAAGCTCTCAGGAACCACTTGATTGGCTCCTGCAGCCTGTAGAGCCATTAGTTGGTCATCGTTTCGAGTACGAACTAAAATAGGTACATCTGGTGACAATATCCGTACTTTTTGAATAACCTCTAAAGATTGTTTGTCTTCACCAAACGCTATCACGACTAATTTAGCATCTTTTAAAAATGCGGCATTTAATAATTCTCTTTTACGAGAAGAACCAAACAAAATATTTTCACCGGCTTCACGAGCTTTACTCGCCCTTAAAGGATCAATATCAATAGCAACAAATTCAATGTTTTCTTGCTTTAAAAAACGACTTACCGTTTGTCCTATTCGACCAAACCCACATATAATTACGTGATCTTTTAACTGTGTGTTCGCAGGCAGTTGCTCTAAACTTTCGGTATTAGCAGCCTTCTCATTACTGAGCCATATCCCCCAGTTGCGAGCATGCTCAATCATAAAAGGCGTTATCGCCATACTAATAACGCCTACACCTAACAGCATAGATGCCACATCAACAGGTAGTAAGTTAATTTGGTTTGCTAAAGCAATTAACACAAAACCAAACTCTCCCATTTGAGCGAGCATGATACCTGACGCCCAAGCATCTTTTGTTTGTTCTCCAGACATCACTGCAAGCTTTCTAATGACGAGGATTTTAATCACCATAAAACCTATTAAAATAGCGATAATTTTAAAAGGTGATGCTATTAATACACTACTATCGAATTTCATTCCCACTGTAACAAAAAATAAACCCAGCAAGATGTCTCTATAAGGACGTATATCAGCCTCTAATTGATGTTTATACTGACTTTCACCTAACATCATACCGGCAAGAAAAGCCCCTAAAGCCATAGATAAGCCAAACCATTGTGTTAAAGCTGATGCGGCTAAAGTGACTAACAGTGTCGTTAAAACAAATAGCTCATCTGTTCTCACCTGCGCCACTAAATTAAAAATTCGAGGTAGTAGCCATTTACCCGCCATCAATAAAACAGAAACAACAACCACACCTTTAACAAGAGCAAATAAAAGCGCTAATAACATTGAGGTATCAGAGTCTTGGGCAAACATCGGAATAATAATTAATAACGGAACAACTGCCACATCTTGAAACAACAATACCGCAACAGAAATTTGTCCCGATTTTCTTTTCATTGCTCCTGTTTCACTTAATTGTCTGATGACAATCGCTGTTGACGACAACGCAAGAACACTTCCGATGACAAATGCACTCGCTAAACTTTGGCCACTAACAAGCGCAAGAATCATAAAAAGGAGTAACGAAATAATAACTTGTAGACTCCCTACAGCGGTTACAAGATGTCGCATCGCTAATAATTTAGGTAATGAAAATTCTAAACCTAAGGTAAATAATAAAAATACAATCCCCAATTCAGCGAAATGTTCGTAATCAACATGCTCTTGTGCAAAAGAAAAACCATGTTCACCAACTAACATGCCCGCAACTAAATAAGCAAGAATAGCGGGTAAGTGCAAACGTCTAAACAGCCATACAATGACCACTGCGCTCAATAAAATAGCAAGTATTTCGAAGTTACCTGACACAATTTACCTTATAATTTGTTATGAATTTTCAAGCGTTAGCATGGAGGAATACAACTTTATACCGATTAAGTATAACGTGATTTTTTAGCCTGCGAATTGTTAGTTCTAAATTTATTAAAATTAATTAATTTAAAAATCAACTTTCTCGCCAACATATTGACTAAATTAATTGTCTAGAAGTCTTTAAATACATTAAACATGTTAACAATGTCTTAAATTGGACATAATAACAATTTAGGCATAATAATTGCTTATTAATGACTGTAGTCGTTGAAAGGTAACCATATGCAAACTTTAAATTTAGTCGAAAATACAGGCATTAGTCTTAATGCTTTTAAGCTCTTTGATACACGAGATCATGAAAATAACTATCGTAAGTTAGCGTTAGCTGAACAGCTACAAACTTCGTTAGATCTAGAGCATTTACTAAATATTTTTTCAATGGAAGCTGCAAAGTACGTTGATTTTTCTGGAATTTACTTCAAAAACCAAGAGGTTAGTGCGTCTGTTCGAGGGAGTAAAGCCGGTAAAAAAGAACGCCTTTATGAACTAAAACTCGATAGCCACTATTTAGGCACCCTTACCTATGCCACTAATTCTCCTATTAGTATAACTAATCATAAAGTGTTAACTGAGTTACATCAGCTCTTAGTTCATCCTATTAATAACGCTATAAAATATCAACAAGCATTGAAAATAGCGATGGAAGATGGTTTAACCGGTTTAGGTAACCGTCGACATTTTGACCAACAATTAAAACGTGCGATGCATAATGCTAATAGACAACAATCTCGCTTAGGTATTGTTGTCTGTGATCTAAATAAATTTAAAGCAATCAATGACAACTTTGGACATAACATTGGTGATGATGTATTAATTGAGTTCGCTAATGCCTTACGTCAAAGCACACGTGATTCAGATACTTTGTCGAGATTTGGTGGTGATGAATTTGCTATCATTGTAGAAAATGCTAGTGAACAATCATTACAAATCATTGAACGTCGTATTGAGCAAGCCATTGAAAAAAATGCCTTACTACATAAATATAAAGTGAGTTCTAGCTTAGGCTATACCTTTATGAATCGCGCAGATAACGAAAAAAGCTTGTTTGAACGTGCTGATAATATGCTATATCGCCGTAAAATGAATATGCAAAAAGCACTGACGGTTGTTTAATAACCATCATCAAGACTGATTATTCTAATTCTCGTAGGGCAATTTTTCGTTCATCAGGGGAAGCATCTACCATTAATCGGCAAAAACGTACCGCTGTAGAGAACCGTTTGTTGCCGGTTTTAGCAACAACTTGATGTAAGTAATCTCTATTTAACTGGAATACAGTACTGTAATGCTCTATTGCCTGCTCAATGGAAGGAAAAGTGGTTCCATCAAAAGTGAACGCTTGCGCTAAACACTCACTATTTTCGATTAATATACCATTGACCACAATCGGCCAGTGTTGAAAATTAACCCGAGCCTGAGCTACTTCATACATAAACCAAGCACTTCGTTGAAAAGATTCAAAGTTTCCACCTTCAAATTGGCTTGTCGCTAACTCTTCTTGAGTCCAATTTAAACCAATGGCGAGATCCTTTCGGTATAAATGTAATAAATTAACCTTAACATAGTGTGCAACTTGCCAAATACCCTCTGCTTTAGATCTATTACCTAATTGCTTGCACTCGATACAAGAGTTAAGTGATAAATTAGCATGCCGGCAAGCGAGTACCTGATGGTGAGCCTGAGGAAAACTGAATACCGTTGCAGCTGGTTCCCCACAAAACCAGCATATATGCCGAAATTTAAACGGTGCTTCTATTGCGGGATAACCCGTTATGATGCTCATGTTAACATTCTCATTAGACGACGATAAATCTGTCGCAATAATGAACTACCTTCTATTAGCCTTAGTAGTAACTTTTCCTTTTTTCGACGATTTTATCCCTTTTTTAGTTGCTTTTCCTACTTTTTCGTTACGTTTTTTCGCTAATGACTGGTTTTTATCTTGAGTTGCTTGGTAGCGACTTTTCTTTTCGACTACTTGTGCTTGCGCTTCTTGTTGATGAATAATTGGTGTGACCTTCCCTAGTTCATAACCAGGAACAACTATTCGTTCAAATTGTCGACCAATTAACTCTTCAATGTTTTGTAAAAATTTCTCATCTTTAGGACTAACCAATGAAATAGCTGTACCTGACTTACCTGCTCTTCCTGTACGACCAATACGGTGAACATAATCTTCAGCTAAGAAAGGTAAGTGAAAATTAATCACATAAGGTAAATCTTCAATATCTAAACCACGAGCCGCGACATCTGTAGCCACTAAAACTCGAATTTTTCCTTCTGCGAATTGCTCAAGTGCTTTATTACGTCCACCTTGCGAAATATCGCCGTGACATAACGCAGCTTTAATACCATCGAGTTTAAGTTCTTTAGCAAGTATATTAGCGCTCTCTTTAGTTCCAGCAAAAACTAAAACCTGTTGCCAATTGTTCACACCAATCAACTCGGAAAGTAATTCGCGTTTGCGCGCTTCTGCCACCCAATAAACAGATTGCTTCACTTTACCTGAGGTAGCATTTTGCTTAGCCACTTCAATTGTTTTTGGTGTATGCAAAATTTGATTGGCTAATAACTTAACCTTATTAGAAAAGGTCGCCGAAAACATTAAGGTTTGGTGTTTTTGTTTTACTGCTGCAAGGATACGCTCAAGTTCGGTTAGAAATCCCATATCAAGCATACGGTCAGCTTCATCAAGCACTAGAAATTTAACATGTGATAAATCAACATGTCGCAATGCCATATGCTCTAATAATCGACCGGGAGTCGCTACAAGTATATTAACCCCAGCTTTTAACATCTTAGTTTGTGCTGGCATATTCACACCACCATAAAGTACACCAGACGTAATAGATAAAAACTCGCTGTACGTTTCTATATTCTTAGCCACTTGTTGAGCAAGCTCACGTGATGGCGTTAAAATTAACGCTTGTAAGGTTTGACTATCACCTGAAATAGCATCAAGAATAGGCAAACTAAAAGCAGCCGTTTTCCCTGTACCCGTTTGTGCGCTTGCAAGAATATCAACACCAGAACGAATTGCAGGAATGGCTTGTTGTTGTATCGGGGTTAGGTTTTTATAACCGCAATTTTTTACTGCTTTTAGTAAATTATCCGACAAACCAATGGCATCTACACTCATTCAACTACCTTAATATACAAAAATAAAGCGTAATTATAGCAGTATTAGTAAAATAGGTGACAGTATAATTAACTATCAAGATCACTACTTTTAAGTTTTCTATGCCTTATTATTAATCCTTAGTCCAAATACCTTTACTTAACCGCAATGCGTTACGTTGTTCTGAACTTGGAAGATATTCAGGTATTTTTCCTTTCGCCAATTGTTGATGGTAATCTTTGGTCACAGAAACAACCACTTTTGATAATAAAAACAATGCTATAACATTCACTACTGTCATCAACCCCGTTGAGAGATCAGCTAAAGCAATAACTTCTGGCAAGCTAGCTACTGAGCCAAAAATTAACATAGATAAAAACCCAATACGTAAAAACCAATGACCGAGTAAATTATCTAAATTTAAATACTTTAAATTATTTTCTGCATAAGCAAAGTTAGCAACAATGGAAGTAAAGCCAAATAACAAGATTGCTACAGTAATAAAATCGCTACCCCAGTCCCCCACTTGAAATGCTAATGCTTGTTGCGTTAGTTGAATACCCTTGATTTCACTCCCATGCCCATCGAAAAGTAAAATCAAAAATGCAGTACATGAACAAATGACAATGGTATCGAAAAACACTGCCAACATTTGGATATAGCCTTGAGATACTGGATGTGGTGGATAAGGAACCGCAGCGGCAGCAGCATTAGGTGCACTCCCCATTCCTGCTTCATTAGAATATAAACCACGAGTCACACCTTGGACAATAGCAGCCCCAACTAAACCACTACCGGCCTCTCTCAAGCCTAAGGCTGAACTAAAAATATCGCTAATAATTGCAGGGATCAAAGTAATATTTTGCCCGATGACAACAAGACATACCACAAAATAGGCTAATCCCATTACTGGCACTGTTAATTCAGCAAAGCGTGCGATATTTTTCAATCCACCAAGAATAATATAGGTAGTTGCGATAGTAATAATAATCCCTGTTATCCAAGGATTAATATCATATGAACCGTTAAAAGCATCTGTAATAGAATTCGCTTGAACTGAACTGAAAACAAAACCATAACCAAAAAATAAACACAGCGAAAATAACATGGCTAAATGGCGATTTTTCAAGCCTTTACTCATATAGTAGGCAGGTCCTCCTCGAAAGTTACCGTTAATGTCTTTTTCTTTATAAAGTTGACCTAACATACTTTCCGCAAATGCTGTTGCCATACCAACAACCGCAATTAACCACATCCAAAAGACAGCTCCAGCCCCACCTAATGAAATAGCAACCGCAACCCCCATTAGATTACCTGTTCCTACACGGGCAGCCAGAGAAGTACATAGCGCTTGAAAAGATGAAATACCATGAGCATCGGCTCTTCTACTCGATTTTAACAAAGTAAACATATGGAAGAACTTGGTTAATTGAATAGCCTTTAACCTTAGGGTAAACCAAATACCACAACCGGTGAGCAAGTAAATCAAAACACTTCCCCATAGATAACCGTTTATTGTGCCAACCCATTGTTCGATAAATGTCATAAAATGCTCTTGTTATTATATGTTTATGTAAATTGTTTTTTTATTTAGCGCGCAAAAATAAAAAACCAGTAGTATGGCAACTACTGGTTTTCATATACACAGTCTTAGAGTCTATAACGAGTGACTCGTTAACTAAAGCGCTTTTGAAATTTTCTCAACAGAATCTTTAGCATCACCAAAAAGCATCTGACTATTATCTTTGAAAAATAATGGATTTTGAACACCAGCATAACCAGTACTCATGGAACGTTTAAAAATAACGACTTGTTTAGCGTGCCAAACTTCTAACACCGGCATTCCTGCAATTGGACTTGTTGGATCTTCAGTCGCTGCGGGGTTAACAGTGTCATTAGCTCCTATAACAAGGACCACATCAGTATCAGCAAAGTCATCATTAATTTCATCCATACCTAATACAATATCATAAGGGACTTTTGCTTCAGCGAGCAATACGTTCATATGACCGGGTAAACGTCCTGCTACTGGGTGAATGCCAAAACGAACTTTAACGCCTTTATCAATCAGTTTTTGTGTTAACTCATAGACAGGATATTGAGCCTGTGCCACAGCCATACCATAGCCCGGAGTGATAATAACTGACTTCGCATTATTTAGCATTTCAGCAACAGCCTCAGCTTGTACTTCAACATGTTCCCCATAATCCTTATCACTATCAATAACAACATCAGTACCAAATCCACCTGCAATCACACTAATAAACGATCGATTCATTGCCTTACACATGATGTAAGAAAGTATCGCGCCAGAAGAACCAACAAGAGCACCTGTTATTATCAATAAATCATTACTTAACATAAAACCAGCTGCTGCGGCAGCCCAACCTGAATAAGAGTTCAACATAGAGACAACCACAGGCATATCCGCGCCGCCAATTGAAGCCACTAAATGCCAACCAAATAAGAGTGCAATAGCAGTCATCATAAAGAGCGTAATATCAGAACCACCAGCATTGACAAAACTAACCATTAATAGAAAAGAGACTACACCAGCCACTAAATTGAGTTTATGCCGATGTGGTAACATTAATGCTGATGAACTAATTACCCCTCTAAGCTTGGCAAAAGCAACAATGGAACCGGTAAAAGTAACGGAACCAATAAAGATCCCTAAAAACACTTCAGTTAAATGAATATTACTTGCCATCTTTTGTGCTTCAGTCAACATTATTAGGGAAGAATGATTGACCCCAAAATAACTATTAAAACCAACTAAAACAGCCGCTAAACCAACAAAACTATGTAAAATAGCAACAAGTTCAGGCATTTGCGTCATTTCAACTTTATTGGCTAAACGTAGGCCGATAACACTACCAATAATCATTGCGATAATGATAATGAAAACATTATCAACGCGGGGATCAGCAATTGTTGCAAGTAAGGCAATTGTCATACCGACAATACCAAACCAGTTCCCTGTTTCTGCTGTTTTTTGTTTACTTAATCCAGATAAAGAAAAAATAAATAATAAGGCGGCAATAATATAAGCAGCCGAGATAAAACCTTGAGAAATTTCCACGTCAGCTCCTTATTTTCTAAACATTTTTAACATACGTTTAGTGACAACAAAGCCACCAACAATATTAATAGTAGCGATTAAAATAGCAATACCCGCTAACACTTGTATCACTGTATTGTTACTGCCGATCTGTAACAAAGCTCCGACAACAATAATCCCTGAAATAGCATTAGTGACACTCATCAAAGGAGTGTGCAATGAATGGCTAACATTCCAAACAACGTAATAGCCGATGACACAAGCTAAAATAAACACAGTAAAATGAGATAAAAAATCAGCCGGGGCAACACTGGCTACCCATGAAAAAAGTAAAGCGCCAACAGCCATAAACCCATACTTTTTATTACTCGCTGGGACATCTTCTTCATTGATAGCTTTAACTACCGGTTGAGGTTTTGGTTTTACTGGTGCAGCACTGACTTGAATTGGCGGTGGTGGAAAGGTAATTTCTCCCTCTTTAACTACCGTCATATTGCGAATAACTTGATCATCAAAATCAATAGTTAATTGCCCATCTTTGTCTTTACATAAAAGTTTTAACAAATTTACAAGGTTATTAGCATATAATTGAGAAGCTTGATTAGGTAAACGTGACACTAAATCGGTATATCCGATAATTTGTACGCCATTAGCATTAGTCACTTTACCTGCGACCGTTAGCTCACAATTTCCACCACCGGCGGCAGCTAAATCAACAATAACACTACCGGTTTTCATTGAGGCGACCATGTCGGCAGTAATAAGCTTAGGCGCTGGTTTTCCCGGGATCATCGCTGTGGTAATAATAATATCCACATCTTTAGCTTGCTCGGCAAACAAAACCATCTCAGCATCGATAAAGGCTTTGCTCATCTCTTTTGCATAACCATCACCTGATCCGGTATCTTCTGGCTCTTCATAATCAAGCTCGAGAAATTCAGCCCCCATACTCTCAATTTGTTCTTTAACTTCAGGACGGGTATCAAAAGCACGAACAATAGCTCCTAAACTACCCGCGGTACCTAATGCTGCTAAACCTGCAACACCTGCGCCGATAATCATCACTTTAGCCGGAGGCATTTTACCAGCCGCGGTTATTTGCCCTGTCAAAAATCGCCCAAAATGGTGTGTAGCTTCAATAACAGCTCGATACCCAGCAATATTTGCCATTGAACTTAACGCGTCCATTGATTGAGAACGTGTCATTCGAGGTACCATTTCCATGGCTAAGCTAGTAATTGATTTTGATTTGAGTAAGGCTAAGAGCTCTGCATTCGTTGCTGGCGCAAGAAAACTAATCAAAGTAGCGCCATCTTTCATTTGCGCCACTTCTTCGAGGGTAGGAGGATTCACCTTTAAAATAATATCCGCCTGCCAGCAGAGCTTTTTAGTTACAACTTCAGCCTCTGCTGATACAAATTCTTCATCAAAAAAACTCGCTTTCGTACCCGCACCTTTTTGAATTTGCACATCAAAACCTAGCGTTCTTAATGACGATACCGCACTGGGTGCACAGGCAATACGGTTTTCTCCTTTGAGGGTTTCTTTGGGGATTCCAATTATCATAAATCACCTACTTTAATTATTATTATGAAGTCAGTGCTAATGGAATGCGTCTGACTTAAAATATACCTATTGGTATTATTGCTTGAATTAGCAACAAATGTTTTATCATTTATTGCTGAATATTCATACAAAAATTAGAAAATAGTGAATGATAATCTATATATATTGATTATAAGTTATAGTGATAAGAAAGGTTTAAATGTAAATATATTGTAATAAGTTTACTGGTAGGAAAATACTTTATTTCTTGAATAGATGAATGAATGCAAAGAAGAAAAAGCTCAACACATGAGCCTTAATCAAGATCATTTAAAGGCCATGACACAATAAAATCTTCGAAAAAATCAAGATCGACTTCATTGTCTTTCACTATTTTTCCCCGTACTGACATGCCTGCTTTATGCATAGCCGTCTTCTTGCCTTTATGTAATAACGGATGCCATGAAGGAATACCTCTGCCTTCTTTAAGACGTCGATAAGTACAGCTTGGCGGCATAAAAAACACACTGTCTAAATTTTCTTGAGTGAGTTGCACACAATCTGGCACTAAGGTAGTGCGTTTACTGTATTGGCTACACTGACAGCTTTTATCGTTAAGCAAATAACAAGCAATATTACTGTAATTCATCTGCTCGCCCTCTTTGATATAATCTGTGGGCATCAACTCCGACTCATCATCAGTGTCTTCATCATCAATAAATTTATGTAAACAACATTTAGCACAACCATCACATAATGATTCCCATTCTGTCCGTGTCATTTGCTCTAACGTCTTACTCTGCCAAAAAGGGAGGTTTTCTTTGCTAGTGGTCACTTAAAGTATCCTAATGATATATCTATTGTTAATTGTATTACTTAATTGGTGGAAATTTAATTCGATCTGACAAGTGTCCTACTGAGCTAACAAAATAGTAAGATAAATTCCAATGCATTAAACTTTTATAATTATCATAAGCTAAATAAGCACGACCTTTTTCATCATCAGGAAACACTAATGCGGCGGTAATATCCACTTTAGGTAAATCAGTTCCGTCAGCTCGGCGAACGCCAAGGGCTTGCCATTGTGCTAATGTTTTTTCTGTTTTCGCCCAAGCGGCTAACCACTGCTTACGACCACCTGTTTTTTTCGGTATAGCAAGTGACGTATCAAATCCTTGAGGTAACTTGACTTGACGACCCCATGTCAGGTCGCTGTTCCAACCTTCTTTTTTAAGGTAATTTGCCATAGACGCAAACACATCTGCTTGATTAGTCCAGATATCTTTCTTGCCATCACCATCACCATCAACTGCATATGCTAGAAATGAAGTTGGCATAAATTGATTTTGTCCCATAGCCCCAGCCCACGAGCCTTTCATATGTGCTACGTCGATGTGACCTTCATTGATAATGGTTAAAGCTGCCCACAATTGCTTTTGGAAAAAGGCTTCTCGGCGACCTTCATAAGCAAGTGTTGCTAATGCAGAAACAACGTTGTAATTCCCCATTATTTTGCCAAAATTTGTCTCTAATCCCCAAAGTGCCACAATAAATCTAGCTTGCACACCATACTGTTCAGCAATTTTATCAAGTAACTCTTTGTATTCTTTGTATTTGGCTCTAGCGCGTTTTATTTTCCAATCAGGCACTCGTTTAGGTAAATATGTATCTAACGTTTCAACAACCTCAGGTTGTTTACGATCCGCTTTTACCGCCCGTTGATAGAATTTTGGTTGACTAAATACCTGATCAATAAATTCAGCACTAAAGCCTTTTTCTTGAGCAATTAATTTCAAGCGATCAACATAAGCTAAAAATCCCGCTTCGCTTAAAACGGTTTTATTCTTAGCTTCGGCGGCCTGCCCTTGAGGAGCAAACATAAGGCTCCAAACCAGTAAAAAGAGAAGGATAAAAGGAGAGAAAGTAGGACATTTAACGTTATTAGAATAATTCATATGCTTATTAAATATTTGATTAATTAAAGTTCTTCAAGCTTGAGTTGCGCTTTATGCGTTTTCAACAAGTCTTCTTGAGGTGGTGGCAATTGTAGGTAAAAACCCTGAGAGAGTAAATTCTCCTTAACTTTATCAAGGTCTGCTATCCCAAGTTTACTTTTGGTCGCTAAATTAATAATCGTCACTAAAATAGGTGAACCAAACATTGCTTTCAATGCATCCGGCACCTCAGAAAAATCATCTCGCTTTTTAACAAATAAATAAGTTTCTGCTTTTTTAGGGCTTTTATAAACCGCACATAACATACAATGAACCTTGACTAAAAATATACAAATTAAATAATACCAAGCAAAAACATCATAACGCTATTAGGTATCAGTAACGGGCAATATATCATGCCCAATTCTCTCTTGTCGTGATTGAGGGATAAAATTAATAAAATTTACGTAAACAATTGTGTCTTACCACTTATTATAGCTTTAATGTTGAAAAGTTATCTTTAGACAAACTCAGTAGTTGTTCACCAAATAAATCAAAACGCCAATTACGTAATATATCAACATGTTCTTGAGCTATACACTCGCCTGAAAGCTTAAAATGCCATGTTAAAAATTGATTAATTTGTTTCTTTGACGCAAGATTTTCTGGTGTTAATTGATTTTTTTCAGCAACATCGGCAATGAACGTTTTTATCTTTTTGAATATTTGCTTATAACCAGGATACTCATCTAAGCGAATGATTTTTTCAGGGTAATCACTTTCATCAACATCATTTGCCATAGTTAATACTGCCAACATGGCTTTACCTTTATGGCGAATATCTAAGCGATCTACTCCTTCAATACTTGCCATGGCAGAGAGACTTTTAGGGTTCGCTTTAGCAAGGCCGATTAATGTGACATCTTTGGCAATAAAACCAATTGGCATATCACGTTTTTGTGCTTGTTCAAATCGCCAAATCGCCAAATACTTCAGTAAATTTAATTGCTGAGCATTTAACCGCCAACTCATTTTGATATTCCGATAAAGCTGACTTGGATCTATTGGGGTAAATTTTCGCTCTATCATTAACTCAGTTTCTTGTTTAGCTGCTTCAAACCAAGGTGTTGATTGTAATTGAGACTTTAACTGCGGATATAATTGATAGAGAAACTCAACATCGGCTTGTGCATAGCTAATTTGGCTATCAGATAAGGGTCTTTTCATCCAATCTGTTCTAGAGTCAGATTTATCTAATGTGATCCCTAAAAAGTGTTCTACCATCGCAGCATAACCTAGAGATAAGCCATGCCCTAAAAAAGACATCATAATTTGGCTATCCAGCAAGTTTTTGGGGCGACAATTGGCTTGTGTTAAAAAAACTTCTAAATCTTCTGAGCAAGCATGAATAACTTTTTCAATCGATTCATCAGCTATCAATGCCCAAAATGGTGCTAAATCATCAACAGCAATCGGATCAATAAGTGCAAGATATTCACCGTTACAAACCTGTAATAAACCTAATTTCGGGTAAAGTGTTCGTGTCCTAACAAATTCAGTATCTACCATTATCACATCTGAACGTTCCAAACGCTGACACAACTGAACTAAATCATCCTGTTCATTAATGTATTGTTTTTGCACTACACTTCCCACAACTTAATTTTCATTGATATGATACCCATTCAATTAAGTCATGAATTGGATATTAACGCGATTATCTAACTAATTACGACGTCTACGTGTAGCCTGTTGTTGACGACTTTGGTGTTTCTTAACCGAACGACGAATACGACGACTTTTCGCATTGTCCATCACCTTTTCATCCACTTTAACTTTGCTTTTCAGTTCAGGAGATAAATTAACCAATTGACGATAATAATTAACTTCTTTCAGTGAGAGCTCAGCCCAACCACCAGCAGGTAATTGACGCTTCATTTCCATATCACCATAGCGTACACGTATCAATCGGCTTACTTGTACTTCTTGGCTTTCCCATAAACGACGGACCTCACGGTTACGTCCTTCAGATAACACTACATGGAACCAATGATTACGACCTTCACCACCGCGATAGGTAATTTTTTGAAAGCGAGCTGGCCCATCTTCTAATTTCACACCTGCTCTAAGGCGTTGTAGCATAGCTTCGTTCACTTCACCAAAAACCCGTACCGCATACTCACGTTCTACTTTTTGTGACGGGTGCATCAAGCGATTAGCAAGTTCGCCATCTGTAGTGAACAGCAACATACCTGAAGTATTAATATCTAAACGACCTACAGCAATCCAGCGCCCAGAATCTAATTTAGGTAAACGATCAAATACCGTTGGTCTGCCCTCAGGATCCTTACGAGTACACATTTCACCTTCAGGTTTGTTATACATTAATACACGACAAATTTCTTCATCCTTAGTTTGTAAACTAACAGAATGACCATCGATTTTTATTTGTTCGTTACCTTCAACGCGATCACCTAAATAGGCAACCTTTCCGTTTACCGTAACACGACCTGCGCTAATGATAGTTTCCATTTCACGGCGTGAGCCTTTACCTGCACGGGCTAATACTTTTTGCAATTTTTCAGACATGATTTTAACTCTCTTACGTCAGTAACATCACAGCGTTTGCTATTTAGTTTCTGTCTCTCTTTTTTGAGTACTTTCTTCAATAGTCGAATGTGAATTATCTATTTCAAGATCCAATATCGAAGATTCTGACACTGGCATTAATTGTGGTAATTGCGCCAATGATTTTAACGAAAAATAATCTAAAAACTCTTTCGTGGTTGCTAAAAGTGCTGGACGTCCAGGCACTTCTTTATGACCTACTTCTTTTATCCAATTACGTTCGAGTAATGTTTTTATAATATGACTACTTACAGAAACACCTCGTACATCTTCTATTTCACCGCGGGTAATTGGTTGCTTATAAGCAATCAATGCTAACGTTTCTAAGATTGCACGCGAATATCTTGGTGCTTTATCTTGAAACAACACGGCTATATCTCTGGCAACCGCTTCTATTACTTGAAAACGATATCCAGAGGCAACGTCAACCAATTGTATCGCTCTATCTTTATAAATCGTTGATATTGTTTCAATAGCATCAAGCACTTGTTGATGACTTACATGATAATCAACAAGTAATTGTTGTTTAATTTTAGTTAAAGATAAAGGTGTTGAAGATGCAAAAATAGCCCCTTCAATTAGCTTAACTAAGTAATCATCACTTAATTCAGACATAAGTTTATCATTATCATTCAAATTTATCGCTTAATTCGCACATTTATTCGTCCAAAATTATTGGTTTGAATACATTCAATTAAACTATCTTTAATCAACTCAAGCAAAGCTAAAAAAGTAACTACCACACCATTTCGGCCTTCTTCTGGTGAAAACAACTGTTCAAACGGAATAAACGCGTTATCAGCTTGCGCTTGTTGCAATGTTGATAATATTTGGCTCATCCGTTCTCGAGTGGATAATGTCTCTTTTGCAATATGATGATGTTCATAAGCTTGTGTTCGTTTAAGTACAAGTTGTAAACAACTAACAAGCTCAACTAAATCAACTTCACTCTCATCTGTCCGTAAACGTATATTATCAGGTAAACGTGTATTCACACTAAGAAAATCACGCTCTAATCGAGGTAATTGATCAATAGATTCTGCAGCCCTTTTGATCACTTCATACTCTTGTAAACGCCTAACTAACTCAGCCCGAGGATCAACTTCTTCATCTTCAATATGAATTTTGGGTAATAATAAACGTGATTTTATTTCGGTCAAAATAGCCGCCATAACTAAATATTCAGCGGCGAGTTCTAATTTCACATCCTTCATGATCTCAACATAATGCATATATTGCGTAGTAATAGGTGCAATAGGAAGATCAAGAATATCAAATTTTTGTTTTTTGATCAGATAAAGCAATAAATCAAGTGGCCCTTCAAATGTTTCAAGAATAACTTCGAGTGCATCCGGGGGAATAAAAAGGTCTTGTGGTTTATCAATAAAGGCTTTGCCACGTATAAATGCGAGTGGCAATTGTTGTTGCTGCATTTCACCTAACTGATGTTTATTCACAGGACGTTTACCTAATATCTATTCAAAAGGCGTTGGATCACCCTGCCCGACACGTAAAATCTCGCTATCACCCTCTGAAAAATCAATCACTGTGGTTGGTTTTTCGCCTAGGTAGCCGCCATGAATAATCAAATCCACTTGATGCTCTAAAATATCGCGAATATGTTCCGGATCACATTCAGCCATCGACTGACCTGGCATAATCAAGGTTGTTGACATGATAGGCTCTGCTAATGCTTCCAATAAGGCTTGAGCAATAGGATTTTCAGGGATACGTATACCAATCGTTTTCTTTTTCGGGTTTAATAAACGTTTAGGTACTTCTTTGGTTCCCTTAAACACGAAAGTATAAGCCCCTGGCGTGTTGTTTTTAATCAATCTAAAAATCGTATTATCTACACGTGCATATTCTGATAATTCAGAGAGGTCTTTACACACCAAAGTAAAATTATGATTTTTACTAATTTCGCGAATTCTACAAATTCTCTCTAGTGCTTTTTTATCACCTATATGACAACCAAGCGCATAACCAGACTCGGTTGGATAAACAACAACACTACCTTGATGAATCATCTCAGCAGCTTGCTTCATCAATCGCCCTTGAGGGTTTTCAGGATGAACATAAAAAAATTGACTCATAATATAGCTCCTCGTTTAGTGCGTAGCCCACTGTTGCCAAATAGGTTTACAATTTTCCGGTAAGATCAAATTTTTTCCTAAATCTGACCATTTACTTGGATAATGAAAATCTGAACCTAATGAAGCATGTAAATCATATTCTAAACAGTAGTTTAACATGCGTTGCCTTTGTTCGTTATTCATTTGTGGCAAAACGACTTCTAATCCATCCCCTAAAGCCTCTTTAAACTGAATAATTAAACGTCTTAGCCATTTTGCGGTCATGTCGTAACGAATAGGATGAGCGATAACCGCACTCCCCCCTGCTTGATGAATAACGTCAACAGCTGTTTCAATAGAACACCATGTAGGTTTAACAAAAGCACGTTTGCCCTTACCTATATATTTGTCAAATGCACCTTGCATCGTAGAAACATGTCCTTGATTGTAGAGTACTTTGGCAAAATGAGCGCGGGTAATAGATCCCTCTCCTGCTAACGCTTTCGCTTGCTCATATATATCAGAAAAACCACATTTAACTAATTTTTCTCCAATACTTAGGGCGCGTTGTTCTCTTGCTTGTTGTTGTTGTTTGACCAACGCCATAAGTTGAGGAGAATTCGCATCAATATTTAAACCAACAATATGAATTTCAAACCCATGCCAAGCCGTTGATATTTCAATGCCATCAATCAGGGTTATTGGAAGTTTTTTATCTAAAATATAATTTTTAGCAATATCAAGCGCTGCAGTTGTATCATGATCTGTGATAGCTAACACATCTAGTTGAAAGTTTACCGCCCTATCTATCAGCTGTTGTGGTGTTAAACCACCATCAGAGCATTGAGTGTGACTATGTAAATCAACACGACGATTTGACAAGTTAGTGAAATTTTCGGTTGACAATAGTGTCATAATCAGTTCTTCTATAGGGGATTTTTAGCAAACTCTATTTTACTTAGGTATAAATAATAATGATACAAGTAAAACAAACTATTTCTCTAATTTGGTGGTGGCATAACTCTACAATAAGTGGGTTGTGATAGTTTGCTATGGATAAAGTAAAAATTTCCGAAAACCCGCTTCTATTGAGCGGGTTTTTTCATTTATAGCGTTAAATAATTTAATTTAACGTCATTTAAACAAGGTTAATTAGGATTCAGTCATGTTAACAACAAGAGTAAAAAGTTGGTTTATATGGTGGCTTCAACCCATTTATGCAGGTTGACACATACCATATTAATTCAATTAGGATTTAAGAAATGATTATTATATTAAAACCGCAAGCTTCTGAACAAGATGCCCAAGAAATTTTAGATAAAATAGCCAGTTTAGGGCTGAAACCCTTATATATGCCAGGTATTGAACGTACTGTACTTGGTGCCCTTGGCGATGAGCGAATACTTAACCAACTTCACCTTGAAGCCTACCCTATGGTAGACGAAATCAAACCGGTACTAAGTCCCTATAAATTAGTGAGCCGGGAACTCCAAGCACACGACTCTGTTATCTCTATTGGTGGTATTAAAGTCGGTGGTGGAAAATTCACCGTTATTGCAGGCCCATGTTCCGTTGAAAGCGAAACGCAACTCTTTGGCGTTGCTCATATGCTTAAACAACATCATATTCCCCTATTACGAGGCGGTGCATTTAAACCCCGCACTAGTCCTTATAGCTTTCAAGGTTTAGGTTTTGAAGCCCTTGAGTTACTTAAAGCAGCGAAAGCAAAATACAATATGCCTGTGGTATCAGAAATTATTGATCCAAGTGATACTGAATTAATGTATGACTACATTGATTGTTATCAAATTGGTGCCCGTAATATGCAAAACTTTCGTTTGCTTGAAGCTGTTGGCAAACAAGACAAGCCGGTATTACTAAAACGTGGTATGAGTGCCACTATTGAAGAATTATTACTCGCAGCTGAATACATTATCAATGCAGGTAATTCTAATGTGATTTTATGCGAGCGCGGCATCCGAACTTTTGAAACAGCCACACGCAACACCTTAGATTTAAATGCGGTAGCTTACTTGAAAGAAAAATCTCATTTGCCCGTATTTGTTGATCCATCTCATGGCACAGGTGTGAAATCACTGATTAATCCATTATCACGAGCAGCCGTTGCAGTTGGCGCCGACGGGATTATTGTAGAAGCACATTTAACCCCTAAAGAAGCCCTGTCTGATGGTCATCAAGCTCTGACGGCAGAAGACTTTGCCACGTTAATGGCTGATATAAAACCTTTTATCACCGCAGCAGGTAAAACATTATGAAAGCCATCTACAATCCTAATGAAAATATCGAGATTGGCAGAGTAGATACGTTATCAGGTAAAGCAAATTATCAAGCGGATCCTTTAACCTTATTTAAAAAGTTATGTGGTAATAAACATAACAACCTTTTACTAGAATCTGCCGAAATTGATAAGAAACATCAATTGAAAAGTTTGTTATTAGTCGATGCCGCAGTAAAAATAGTTTGTCATGGTAATCTTGTTTCGTTTAAGCCGCTAACCCTAAATGGTGAAGCAGCAGTTGAGTTTGCTTCAATACGTTTAGCAGAACATGCCAGCTTACACTTTGAAGATAAAACCTTAATTGCAAATTTTCCTGACGTTGATCAAAGTCTAGATGAAAAGTCACGTTTGATGGCGATTAATCCTTTCGAAAGTTTACGTATATTTAATCAGTTAAAAAATGAAAACCACCACCCTTTTGCCATATTTTTAGGGGGGGCTTTCGCATTTGACATGATCACTATGAGTGAAAAGCTTCCGAGTGTCGACGATGGAGAAAATACCTGTCCTGACTTTGTTTACTATTTAGCAGAAACACTTGTGATTATTGATCATGAAAAACGCTCATCTGAAATTATTGCTAATGTTTTTTCAGGAAAAGAACAACGTAAATGTCATTTTGAAATAGCACGTCGACTATCAGCAATAAAAGCATTAGTAGAAAGTGATATTGCACCACCAAAAACAAGAGAAGTTATACCTGCTAAGCCAATTGAAGTAGCTTGTGATATTGATGATGACACCTTTTGTCAGACCGTAAACCAATTAAAAGAGCATATTAGAGCGGGTGATATTTTTCAGGTGGTTCCCTCTCGGACATTTAGTTTGCCATGTACTGATACTTTTAATGCATACCTAGCTTTGCGTGAAAGTAACCCAAGCCCTTACATGTTTTATTTACAAGATGATGACTTTTGTATGTTTGGTGCTTCACCAGAATCAGCGATTAAATATCAACAACATAATAGACAAGTAGAAATTTATCCGATAGCCGGTACACGAGCTAGAGGTTATAAAGCTAATGGCGAGTTTTCCTTAGATCTAGATGGGCGAATAGAACTGGAACTTAGACAAGACAAAAAAGAATTAGCTGAACATATTATGTTGGTTGATTTAGCACGCAATGATGTTGCCCGAGTGAGTAAAGCAGGCACTCGTCATGTTGCAGACTTACTGAAAGTTGATCGTTATTCGCATGTTATGCATTTAGTTTCACGTGTTTGCGGCACGTTATCTGACGACTTAGATGCACTGCATGCTTATCAAGCCTGTATGAATATGGGCACATTATCTGGTGCACCTAAAGTACGAGCGACAGAACTTATCAGGCAATATGAAGGGAAACGTCGAGGAAGTTACGGCGGTGCTGTCGGTTATATTACTGGTGATGGCGACATGGATACCTGTATTGTTATTCGCTCTGCCTTCGTTAAGCATTCTATTGCACACATTCAAGCTGGTGCAGGCGTTGTTTATGACTCAGTTCCACAAGCTGAAGCAAATGAAACTAAGCAAAAAGCACAGGCAGTCATTAATGCTATAAAAAAAGCAGCATTGATGGAAAACATTCCAAGCAACTCTCTAAACAAGGAGAGCAACTAATGTCTCATACTTCAACGCCAGTAAGAGCTAAAATTTTCATGCTTGATAATTTAGACTCATTTACCTACAACTTAGTTGATGAATTTCAGTGTTTAGGGTTTGATCCTGTGATATATCGAAATACCTTAAGTGCGGATTTTATTTTAGCGCAAATCGAACAATGTACCGATCCAGTATTAATCGTACTTTCACCAGGCCCTGGTGAACCAAGTAAAGCAGGTTGTTTAATGGAGCTTATTGCTCAAACAGCGGGTAAATACCCTATTTTAGGAATTTGCCTAGGTCACCAAGCCTTGATCGAATATTACGGTGGTGTTATTGGTCGTGCTCCCGAGATAGTTCATGGGAAAGCATCAAATATCAGTCACTCGGGTCAAGATGCCTTTGCTAATATTATTAACCCCTTACCTGTTGCCCGTTATCATTCTCTCGTTGCAACTAAGATGCCTGAATGTTTGTCACTTATTGCACAATTCACCACAGATAAAAATGACATTTTACCTATGGCTATTACTCATGAAAAAGATAATGTTTTAGGATTTCAGTTTCACCCCGAATCAATATTAACAACCTATGGCAGTACTTTGTTAGCGCAAAGTATCGAACATTTAATCACCAAAAATTTATCAGGAGCATGTCATGACTAATATGCTGCAATTACTTGTTGATGGTAAGTCCCTTAGTCAACAACAAGCACAAACATTTTTTAATGAGGTTTTCTCTGGCAATGTTGAACCAGCCCTTCTCGCTTCGGTACTTACAGCGTTAAAAATAAAAGGAGAAACACCAGAAGAAATTTCTGGTGCTGCCATAGCCGTTAGAAACTTTGCGACTCAATTTCCTAGCCAAACTAATGCTGTAGCAGATTGCGTTGGTACCGGTGGCGATGGGGCCAATACCATTAACATATCAACAACAGCAGCTATTTTAGGTGCCACCTGTGGTTTAAAAATGGCCAAGCACGGTAATAGAAGTGTGTCGAGTATGTCAGGATCTGCTGACTTGCTTGAAGCCTTCGGCGTTAACTTAGCTATGTCGCCTGAAACAGCTAATCAATGCCTTGAACAAAGTAATCTTTGCTTCTTATTTGCACCTGCCTACCATCCGGGTTTTAAATATGCAGGTCCTGTGCGTGCAGCCATGGGTATTAGAACGCTTTTCAATATCCTAGGTCCGTTAGTTAATCCCGCTTGCCCTGAAGTGATGTTGTTAGGGGTATATACTCCTGAATTAATTCCTACTATGGCGAAAAGCTTAGTATTAACAGGTGTTAAACGAGGCTGGGTAGTTCATGGTAGTGGTTTAGATGAAATCGCTTTACATGGTGCAACCCAAGTCACTGAGATTTGTGATGGTGAATTAACTGATAAAATAATCACGCCTGCTGACTTTGGTTTATCGAATTATATTTATACCCTTGACGATATTAAAGGGGGTACGCCACAAGAAAATGCCGATATTATTAAAGCCATTTTATCTGGTACAGGAGAGCCAGCCCATAACGCCGCTGTTATCATTAATTGTGCTGCTTTACTTTACTTACATGATAAGGCCGATACGTTAAAACAAGCGGCTGAAATGGCTACAGAAGTATTAGCCTCAGGTAAAGCTTTAGCCACACTTGAACACATGGTGAAGCTGTCAAATGGAGAGCAAGTATAATGGCGAATGTATTAGAAAAAATAGTTGCGAATAAACGACTTGAAGTTGAACAACTAAAAAAAGATAAACCTTTAGCAAGTTTTATAGAGCAATTAACACCAACAAACAAGAACATGTACGCCGCTTTGGATCGAAAACAAGGACAAAGCCAAGCAGGATTTATTCTTGAATGCAAAAAAGCTTCTCCATCAAAAGGGCTTATCCGGTCTGACTTTAACGTGAAAGCCATTTGCCAGATTTATGATAAATACGCAGCTGCTATCTCTGTACTTACTGATGAGAAATACTTTCAAGGTAAATTTGAATACCTTAAAATAGTCACCGAAACAGTGAGCTGTCCAGTACTTAATAAAGATTTCTTTATCGATACTTATCAAGTGTATTTAGCCCGTTATTATGGTGCTGATGCCATTCTACTGATGTTAAGTGTCTTATCAGATGACGAATACCGTACACTTTCCAATGTTGCCGAACAGTATAATCTTGCAGTCTTAACTGAAGTATCAAATGAAGCGGAGCGTGATCGCGCAATATCTCTAGGTGCTAAACTTGTAGGGATTAATAATCGCGATTTACGTGACTTATCAACTAACATTGCCACTACATTCGATTTTGCTCCCACTTTACCTGATGACTGCATTGTTATCTCAGAGTCTGGTATTTACACCAATGAACAAGTTCGAGAACTAGCACCTGCCGTAGATGGCTTTTTAGTTGGTAGCTCAGTCATGGCTCAAGAGGATATTGATCTTGCCTGTCGAACCCTGATTTATGGCAATAATAAAGTTTGTGGATTAACCTCACCAGAATATGCAGCTATGGCAAAAGACAGCGGCGCACAATTTGGCGGCCTAATATTTGCCGAAAAATCGCCACGTTTTGTCACGAATGCTATTGCTGAACAAATTGTAACAGCAATACCTGGTTTACATTATGTCGGTGTATATGTGAATCATCCGCTAACATTTGTTGTTGAAACCGCTCAAGCATTACAATTATATGCAGTACAACTGCACGGCCAAGAAGACGAAAACTATATTGCTGATTTACGTAGCCAATTACCTCAACACTGTCAGATTTGGAAAGCGACAAGTGTTGAATTATCGGTGCCACCACTAAATCTTCCTGTTGAACATTATGTGCTCGACGGTAAAAATGCAGGAAGTGGACAAACCTTTAATTGGCAAGCGTTAACAGCAAGTGAGCAAGACTTATCTCAGTGTTTTTTAGCTGGTGGACTCAACATTGATAATATTGCTACAGCAACTGAAATATTAACTAGCCAAGAATTATTTGGTTTAGATCTCAACTCTGGTGTTGAATCTAGCCCTGGAATTAAAAGCCGCGAAAAACTCAACGCAGTTTTCGCGCAAATACGGAATTACTAACATGTCGAATGAAAATAGCCCACAAGTTAAGAAAGCCACTCTTCCTGCCTATTTTGGTGAGTTTGGTGGTATGTTTGTCGGTGAGTTACTTGTACCTGCTTTAGAACAATTAGAGCAAGCATATCTTGACTCACAAACAGATGAAGCTTTCCAAGCAGAATTTAATAAATTACTAACCAGTTACGCCGGTCGTCCAACACCGTTAACATTAACGCGTAATTTAACAAAAAATCCATTCGCAAAAATATACTTAAAAAGAGAAGACTTATTACATGGTGGCGCACATAAAACGAACCAGGTATTAGGACAAGCCTTATTAGCTAAAAAAATGGGTAAAACAGAGATTATTGCAGAAACAGGTGCTGGACAACATGGCGTTGCTACAGCTATTGCTTGTGCATTGCTTGGTTTAAAATGTCGTGTTTACATGGGAGCGGTAGACTGTGAACGCCAGCAACCCAACGTCTTTAGAATGAAACTAATGGGAGCAACTGTTATTCCCGTTACTGCTGGTGGTGGAACACTCAAAGATGCTGTTAATGAAGCATTACGTGATTGGTCTGCTAACTATGATAGCGCTCATTATTTATTAGGTACTGCAGCTGGACCTCACCCTTTTCCGACAATAGTGAGAGATTTTCAAAAAATGATTGGTGAAGAAGCAAAAATCCAATTACTTGAAGAAGAAGGACGATTACCAGATTATGTCATTGCCTGTGTTGGAGGTGGTTCTAATGCAATCGGCATGTTTAATGACTTTATTGAAGAACCTAATGTTAAGTTAATTGGCGTTGAAGCGGGTGGTAAAGGTATAGAGACTCATGAACATGGTGCGACACTATCAGCGGGTACCAAAGGAATGCTTCATGGAAATTATACTTACATCATGCAAGATAAATATGGTCAAATTGAAGAATCTTATTCTGTTTCTGCCGGCTTAGACTACCCAGCAGTAGGACCACAACATGCTTACTTAAAAGAAACTGGACGAGCTCAATATGTGCCTATCAATGATGATGAAGCATTAGCTGCCTTTCAAACTTTAGCAAGTTGTGAAGGAATTATTCCTGCGCTGGAATCATCACATGCCCTTGCCCATGCACTTAAAATGGCCGATGCTGCCACTGAAGAAACCATATTTTTAGTGAATTTATCTGGCCGAGGCGATAAAGATCTAGCACATGTTCAAGCGGTATTGCACCCAGAAGAGACAAATAAGGAGCAAAACTAATGAGTCAAACTCACTCACAGGTAGGCCAACGTTATCAACAATGTTTTGCTAAGCTAAAAGCAAAAGAACAAGGGGCTTTTATCCCTTTTGTTACCATCGGCGACCCTAATCCAGAGCAATCATTTGCTATTATCAAAACTTTAATTGATGCCGGTGCCGATGCCTTAGAATTAGGCATTCCATTTTCAGATCCAAGTGCTGATGGTGTCACCATCCAACAAGCAGCATTACGTGCATTAGCTAGCGGTGTAAATACCGATATTTGTATCGATATTTTACAACAAGTTAGATCTTATGCACCCCATATACCGATTGGTTTATTGTTATATGGCAACCTTGTTTTTGCACGAGGTATTGAACAATTTTATCAAGATATGGCTGATGTCGGTGTTGACTCAGTACTAATAGCAGATCTTCCTATTAGAGAAAGTAAAACTTTTAGGGCTGCGGCATTAAAGAGTGGCGTTGCACCAATATTTATTGCCCCACCTAATGGTAGTCAAGAAACCTTAGCTAACGTGGCAAAATACAGTAAAGGATATACCTATGTCCTAAGCCGTGCAGGCGTAACGGGTGCTGAAACTAAAGCAACAACACCAGCAGATCATCTAGTTGCAACCTTAAAAGCATATAACGCAGCCCCTGCAGTGATTGGCTTTGGCATATCTACACCAGAACAAGTAAAAGAAGCGTTGAAGGCAGGAGCTGACGGCGCTATTAGCGGTTCAGCAGTAGTGAAAATTATTGAAAACAATCTCACTGTTCACTCTGCTATGTTGACAGAATTAACTGGTTTTATAAAATCAATGAAAGCTGCAACACATAAGTAAACTACTAGGTAGCTAGGCTTTCGCTTAGCTACCTAGCTATTTTTTTATGTGTCAGTACATAAACACTAGCAACACATAACACCATTCCTAGCAGACTCACTATCGACAGAGTTTCATCAAACAATAACCATGCTTCAAAAGCCGTTACCGCTGGTACCAGATAGAAATAACTCGACACTTTCGATGCAGCACCATGCTCGATCATATATAAAAGAAGTAAAATCGAAACAACTGATAATCCGATAATAAGCCAAAGTAAAGCCATGATAAATTCAGGTTGCCAGTTAACAGCTGGAGCTGCTTGAATATAAGCAATAGGTAAAAAAACAGCTAAACTTGCAATATATTGCCATAATATTGAAGGTAATAAGGGCTGATTCTGGCAGAAGCGTTTTTGGTATAAGGTTCCTATGGTAATACCGAACAAAGCAATAAATGCATACATTAACGCATGAGTACTTACTTGTGAAAGATCTACTTGATTTAATACCACTAAACCAATACCCAATAAGCCAATTGTAAGGGCAAGCCACTGTTTTTTAGCTAATGACTCTTTAAATAGATACATAGCGATAAAGGCCGTTAATAAAGGCTGTAAACCCACAATAATAGCGGTAACCCCAGCAGAAATTCCGTATTCTATTGCACCAAAAACACCGCCTAAATATGCCCCATGAATTAACAAACCAGTAAGCATAGAATGTAATATTTGCTTGAATGATAACCTAGGCTGTTTAAGTAGCAATAATAACAAAACAAAAACAATGATATTACCTAAGATTCTTAATGTTAAAAAATCACCAGTTCCTGCATAAGGCAGACCGTATTTAGCACCAATAAATCCGGTACTCCATAATAAAACAAAGAAAAAAGGAATACCTTTTTTAAAGTAGGTCATTGAACGTAAGTCAGTAAATAAAATGGATTTTAGTATACCTAGTCCATCAAAGTCGCCTATCTACAATTTGTGAATTTTTTGACCTATACAGTTCGTAAAAAAAAGCGTTAATCAATTAAGATAACGCTTTTAAAATATTAGCAATTTAGGGGTAATTTCGGGATGAATATCCCTGAATTAGTCATCTTCAGACTCTTCAGGCATATTTTGCATGATCCAGTTTAGATTTTTTTTGACAAATGCTTTATCTTCAATAGAAACATTTTTACTTAGTTTAACCATCTCTTTAATGTTTTTTTCTTGCTCCTCAAGACTTTTTAACATTTCTTTACGCATTTCTTCAGGCATATCAGCTTTATTCATTTGAGCAACAGCTGCATCTTTCATCGCCAATAACGCTTCCACATTTTGACCTGATGGCATTTGTTCCATCTGAGCAGACATAATTCCACCAAGGATACGAATACTTAGATCATACATTTGCTCCACATCTTTAAGCCCAGTATTTTGTATAGCCTGATTTATTTCATTAAAATATGGGACTTCTTTGATACTTGATAAAAAGGCTTCTTTATCGGTAAAGCTATAATTATCTAAGGTTGTAGCTAGATCTGGATATTTTTGCTGTAACTGCTCAACTTGCTTAATCGCAGTAAAATATTGTTGTGCAATTGCTTTTGTTAAAGGTTGTTCTGCTAGAGTTGTTTTAGAAAAGAAAAAAACTATAACAAAAACAAAGGGAAGGATATATTTCATCTGTTATTCCTAAAGAATAGTTATTAGATAAATGATTCTAACGTTTATATTTACTCATTGAAAATAATAAATATTTTTACTTAAATATAAACGCACTGTTTGATGAATATTTTAAGGGTGTCAATAAAAATCATTTTAAAATGCGCTTCTCATAACTATTTTGGCCTAATAAAGTAAACCAAAAACAAGCTCCGAAAGCTAAGCATTTATATAAAACTTTCATAGTATCCATTCCATATTCTGGCTGTAAGATTTTAAATATATACTCAGTTCGGATAAAAATCCAACACCCGCCACCTGAAAATTTATAGCCTTGTATAACCCTAATATGCGTAATATATTTAAACACTCTCATTTTAGCAGCAACTAGACTGGAAAAATTGTCTCTAAGCGATAAAAAAACCGCTATTTCTGTTAAGAAAAGCGGTTCATTTACTACTAAAAATGAATGTTACTCACCCATTTTAGCCCAGGTATCACGTAAACCCACAGTACGGTTAAATACTAATTTGCCGTCTGTTACATCTTTATTATCTAAACAAAAATAGCCTTGGCGTTCAAATTGAAATGCTTGTTCAGGTTTAGCATTCACTAAGTAAGGTTCTACTTTGGCATCATTAATAACAATCAGTGATTCAGGATTCATCACCGCATGCATGTCTTCAGCAGCTCCTGGATTAGGTACAGTGAATAATCGATCATATAAACGAATTGTGGCATCGAGGGCATGTGATGCACTAACCCAATGGATCACACCTTTAGGTTTAGTGCCATCTGTTGGATTTTTTCCTAAGGTTTCAGGGTCATAATTACAATAAACCGTGGTAATATTCCCCTTTTCATCTTTATCACAACGTGTAGCGGTGACAACATACGCACCACGTAATCTTACGGCTTTATCTAACACTAAGCGTTTATATTTTTTATTGGCTTCTTCTCGAAAGTCTTCCGCTTCTATTAAGATTTCTTTCGAAAAGGGTACGATTCTTGTACCCATACTTTCATCACTTGGATGATTCTTAACAGTAAGCTCTTCAAGCTGATCGTCTGGATAATTTTCTATCACCAGTTTAATTGGATCAAGCACTGCCATAGCTCGTGGCGCATTATCATTGAGATCTTCACGGATACATGCTTCTAACACCCCCATTTCAACGGTGTTATCCATTTTAGTCACACCAATTCGTTTAGCGAATTCACGTAACGATGCGGGTGTATAACCTCTACGACGAAATGCTGCAATGGTTGGCATACGAGGATCATCCCAACCATTAACTAGTTTTTCAGTCACTAAATCATTAAGTTTACGCTTACTCATGACTGTATATTCAAGGTTAAGGCGAGAAAACTCATATTGACGAGGACGTGATTCGATTGAAACATTATCAATAACCCAATCATAAAGACGACGGTTATCTTGAAACTCTAAAGTACATAAAGAGTGAGTAATATTTTCAATCGCATCAGAAAGACAATGAGTAAAATCATACATAGGATAAATACACCATTTATCCCCGGTTTGATGATGATGCGCAAACTTAACACGATAGATAATTGGATCGCGCAAACACATAAAACTTGAACTCATGTCTATTTTAGCGCGAAGTGAACACTCTCCCTCTTTAAACTCACCATTACGCATTTTTGCAAAAAGTGCTAAGTTTTCTTCTGGAGAAGTATCACGATAAGGACTATTTTTGCCTGGCTTATTTAATGTGCCACGATACTCACGGGTTTCTTCATTGTTTAAGAAACAAACATAAGCTAAGCCTTTTTCAATCAATTCCACAGCATAAGCATGTAATTGATCAAAATAATCAGATGAATAATGTATATCACCAGCCCACTCAAATCCTAACCACTTTACATCTTGCTGAATAGAGTTAACGTAATCAATATCTTCTTTTTCAGGGTTAGTATCATCAAAACGTAAATTACATAATCCATTGTAATCTTTAGCAATACCAAAATTTAAGCAAATAGATTTTGCATGACCAATATGCAAATAGCCATTGGGTTCCGGTGGAAAACGCGTCTGTACTCGAGTATGTTTCCCACTTTCCAGATCAGCGTCGATAATTTGGCGAATAAAATTGGTAGGACGGTTTTCAGTTTCCGACATCTACAGAACCTCTAAAAATATAAAAATTACAGTTAATTGCATCCATTATAACAACAGTTATCTATGGCGAATAGCAACAAAGTTAGACTATTGTTAATTATTTAAGTTTTTCGCTTATTATTTTTAACAGCTAGTGATTATTTAATTTCACATTCTTCACTCATACGTTTTTTTATTAACCTGTTAATGGATTGTTTACGTTTATCAACATCAATATAACGTTCAGGCAAATTAGCAATTAAGTATAAGTAATCTCCTTGGGAAAACTCCTTCGCCGTTGGTATTTTAGGTTTACCAATTTCAACAGATAGCGGACTTAACACACTGATATCAAGTTCTGGCATAAGGTTATTCAATACAGCCACTGTCCCCATATGCCCATCACTATGAAAAGCACCGTTTAAATGAATAACTTGAGCATTTTTATGAGTAGATAATGTATTGGCAATTGACTCTGCCATGGTCGTATCTCGTAATAATTGTGCTGAAAAAGTATTCAACATCGTTTTTTGCTGTTGTTCAGGTGTTTGTCCATGACTATTACCCGCACCTTTCATGAATGAAAAAAACTTAGCGCGATAAGCTTGGTTGTCAATATCAATTTCTTTGGCTGACCACACTCTTTCTTCTTGAGGTAATTTATCAAGCACAGATAATCCTTGTTTACCGACACAACGTACATGCATAGCGGGCGCATTAGCTGCTACAACAGGAATATGGTGAATACGGGCAAATTCAAGAATGGGACGATATGATCCTTTATAATGATCCCAAGCATGAGCTTCTTTAATTAAAGTAGCTTCACCATATTTTCCGCTGAGATAAAGATCAATCACCCTTTGGCTATCTCGGGTAAATTGCTCCATTGAAATGATTATATTCGGATTTTGATGATACAAGGCTGCGATCAATTGTAATTGCAACAGATGCGATGCTTGATGACTATGATGTTCACCAATAAAAATGACATCTTTAGCCGCCAGCTGAGTGACTAAATCACTAAATTCAATAGCTGATTGTTGATCACTTGCCATGACTTGATAGTCATACAAGGTTTGTATTGGTTCAGCCTTATGGTCAACTTGTACAAGGGTATTCGACGTATTTTTTAAATGACTACACGCCGATAATGTTGCAATAACAGCAACTAACGATAATGTTTTTAACATGAAAACTCTCTTGATTTTACTTATTATCAGTCTGTGGCCAACTACCTACTTAAGTGCTAAGCCCTTTTTTTCGATCTCTGCAGCATCAAATACAGCATTATTAGGATAAGCATCCGCTACTAAATTCTTCGCTAATTGAAAAGAGCGTATCGCTTTCCGGCTATTAGGCCCCCATATTCCATCTGGTTTACCTGTTTTGTAGCCCAAACTTTGCAATTTACTTTGCAACTGTTGTAGTTCTTTCCGGGTATATCTATGCTTGTCATCTAGCAGTGTAAATTGCCTTTTTTTAGCTCCAACGATCCGATTAGCAAGTAAGCCAACCGCTGTAGCATAATTTTTTGAGAGGTTCCATTTCATGATCACATCAAAGTTTGGATACACTAAAAAAGCGGGTCCATGATGACCAGCAGGTAGAAATAATTCAGCTTCTATCGAATAATGTGACAAGGGTTGTTGATAAATAGTGGTGACTCCTAAAGCTTTAAATCGACTTAACGGATAAAAGGTATCTTGTTCAATTTCAGCATAATTAAAATTGTCAGGTAGAATAACTTCCCTTCCCCAACGCTGATTCTGATGCCAACCAATTTGATGTAAATAATTAGCTGCCGATGTCAATGCATCAGCTTCACTTTGCCAGACATCAACCTTGCCATCACCATCTCCATCTATACCATAAGTTTTTAAAGCCGTAGGCATAAACTGCATATGCCCCATAGCCCCCGCCCATGAACCTTGTAATTGTTCTACAGTGACTTGCTTGTCATCGATCAAATCAAAAAGTTTAAACAATTCCCCAGTAAAATACTGACTACGTCTTTTATCACAAGCTAAAGTCGCAATCGCATTTAATACAGACATTTTGCCTTTATGACGGCCATAATTAGTTTCTAACCCCCAAAAAGCCACTAAGTATTGTGCTGGTATGCCATATTTTTGTGTTAGCTGCTGTAGAAGTTCCTTATGCTTTGTAAGCTTCTTCTTACCTTCTTGTACTCGGTAATCAGTTACCCGTTTACCAATATATTCCGCAAAGGTTTCACTAAACTCTGGTTGACGTTTATCTAGTTGTTGCACACGCTCTATGGGTGAAAGTCCGCTGATCACATTATCAATAATGTAAGAAGAATAATTTAACTCAGTGGCTGATTTTTTAAACGCTAGTTGGCATTGTTCAAAATCATTTGCATTAAGACCAAAAGAGATTAGTCCTAATGATACAAGACTGGTGTTAATTGTTTTTTTGATAGATGGCGCGGAAAATTGGGAAAACAGGTGATATATCATTGATTACAACGTCCTTAAACAAGGGCGCTACTCCTTTAAAATTTATCTCCCAAAATAACATAACTTTTCAGATAAATAACATATTAAATAGATAAAAAAAGCCAAAATATGATAAATATTTCGGCTTAGTAAGAAAACGTTAATAAAAAACAATCTATACGGACATAGGCTTCATAGGTAAATCTCGATAACGCTTACCTGATGCTGCAAAAATAGCATTGCTTAACGCTGGTGCAAAAGGTGCTACCCCGGGTTCACCTAACCCCGTAGCCTGTTTATCTGAATCGACAATATGCACGTTAACATTGGGCATCTCATTAATGCGAAGCACCGGATAATCGTGAAAATTTGAGTTAACCACCGCCCCCTCTTTAAATGTGATTTCAGTATAAAGTGATAAAGACATCCCCATGACAACAGCACCTTCCATTTGAGCTGTTGCACCATCTCTATTTAAGACCTGGCCACAATCAATCGCACAGTCAACATTAAGTACTTCAATGTTATCGCCATCAACTTTAACATGTACAGCCATAGCAACATAACTATGAAAACTGTGATGAACTGCAATACCAATAGCTTCGCCTGCAGGAAGCTTTTTGCCGAATCCTGACTTTTCTGCCGCTAATGCTAATACACCTTTAGAACGTTGCACTTGCTCTTGTTGTTCTGGATTAGTGTTTGCATCATAAACTTGATTTAAAAAGCTAACGGTGTCTTTCCCAGCTTTATATGCTAATTCATCAGCAAAAGTGCCAAATGCAAAACCATAAAAAATAGCATATACCGCTCGATACCAACCAATTCGAGTATGTGCAGGAGCTTCGCCGGTTTCACTCCTAAAATTTTCAATAGCAAAAGGATGATTATTAATGTCGCCTAAATTGTTTGCTGGAGCCCGATCTAAAGTAGGATCAAATAGTGATGCAATCGCGGGGAAAGCTGCCCGATGTAACCAGCCTGTTACATTGCCATTATTATCTAATGATGCTTCAATATGCTGCGCATTAATTGAATGATAAAACCCCGTTCGCATATCTTCTTCACGGGACCAAATTAATTGAACGGGTGCATTTATTGCCTGTGAAATAGCTGCAGCTTCATGAACATAATCACATTTGAATTTTCGGCCGAAAGCACCACCCGCCATCATCACATTGACCTTAATATCTTGTGGTTTTCTTTGCAAAAATCCAGCTAACACCTTTTGAATATCTTCAGGACTTTGGGTAGATGCCCACACTTCACAGCTCTCTTTTTGAACCCAAACAACACTAGCATTTGGCTCAATGGGGGCATGACATAAATGCCCTCCCGTATATGTTGCTGAAACTTTTGTTGCCGCTTTTGCAAATGCTGTAGTTAAATCACCTCTTTCTTCAGACACTAGCGCTGGTTTTTCAACATTCGCGATTAACTGCTTTTTGTACTCATTTGTGTTGTAAACCTGGTTCGGTCCCATATCCCATTCAATAACTAATTTTTTTGCCCCTTGTTGTGCAGTCCAAGTGTTATCTGCAACAACAGCAACACCACCTACTGAACCAAAAGGTACATTTAAACGTTCAATTTCAACAACATCTGACACACCTTTAACAGCCAGTGCAGCGGTTTTATCAAGACTTTTTAATTTCCCTCCTAAAACAGGACAATGAACCATTGCGGCATATTTTAAGCCGGGTATTTTGGTATCCACACCATAAACTCGCTTACCAACAACAACCATGCCTTGGTCGTGACGATCAAGTGCTTTGCCAATATAACGATATTGTTCTTTCGTTTTAAGTTTAGGATTTTCAGGTATAGGGCTATTCACCGCTAATGTGGCTAACTCACCATATGATAGTTTCTGACCATTAGATTGATTGATAACAAAATGATTTTCAGCATAACAATTATCTACCGATGTTTTCCATACCTTAGCCGCTGCCGCAATCAGCATCATTTTTGCTGTAGCGCCAGCTTTTCGCATTGGTTCTAACATTAAGCGTATACTTGCAGAGCCACCGGTACCTTGGGGACCATACTTTTCTTTATTACCTTCACCTTGTTTAACGGTTACATGATCCCAATCAGCTTCCATTTCATCAGCTACTGCACTAGGGAGAGCGGTACTTATACCTTGACCCATTTCACATCGGCCACAATAAAGAACAAGATCGCCATTTTCATATAAGTGAATAAAGGCATTAGGACTAAATTCATTATTCGCTAAACTAGCGTTTTCAGCAGAAAATGACGGAATGCTAATACCTATAGCCAAGCCGCCGGTTGCTAGTGATGCTACTTTAAGAAAGCTGCGGCGACTCTGACTTTGAACACGCTCATCAGTTTCATTTTTATTGCCATAAGACATAGCATTTAAAATATGAGGATGCATCTTATACCTCCTTAGCTAAATCATAAGCGGCAGATTTTATCGCTTTTTTAATTCGTTGGTAGGTGCCACAACGACAAATATTACCCTGCATTGCAGAATCAATTTCTTCGTCGCTTGGAGAAGCATTAGTAGCTAACAAACTTGCAGCATTCATAATTTGCCCTGCTTGGCAGTAACCACATTGAGGTACGTTATTTTCTAACCATGCTTTCTGTAATGGATGATCACCATTGTCTGACAAGCCTTCAATAGTGGTAATTGACTTGCCTTCTAAGCTGCTAATAGGTAAGACACAAGAACGCATAGCTTGTCCATCAACATGGACTGTACAGGCACCACATAAACCGGCACCACAACCAAATTTAGTACCAGTATAGGCTAAGCGATCCCTTAAAAACCAAAGTAATGGCATTTCATCAGGTACATCTATGTCGAATTTTTGTTTATTAATCGTTATTGTTTTAGTCATAGCTTTTCACTGGCGTTAGTTAAGTTATAAAGTAATAGAAAGTTAGACTAACCATAGCACTTTTAAATTATAAAAAATAATTGTCGTGGAATTTTATAACAATTTTTATCACTCACTATCAACAACCTCACGCCGGCAGTACAATTAATAACTTACTTAAAAAAAATAGACATAAGTACAAAAAGTTATTGTAAATCAAGTAACAAACAGGTTAGATTATTTACTAAGCGTACAGAGTAGTGTTTTAGAATTCTTATATTTAGATTTCACTCAGCAAGGATTTACCCGTGCACACTAATAAAAATAATTATAATCAAGCGCAGCAATTAAGTGAAAGAGCATTAGCCTTTATGGCTAATCATGCTATCGCCCCCCATCCTATCAATTATGCTGTTATATATCATTATGTTAGCAATGAGAATATCAAGCTTAAAGAAGATATTGAAAAGAAACTTCTAATCAAAGGGCAAATAGATGATGTCTTTCTCGAAGCGAAATTTAATGAATATCTTTCCGCCAGTCACCATATAGAAAACCTCCTACTTTCACCTTTTGAAAATACCCTAAATAAAACACTCGATAAAATTGACGCTCAAGTGACCAATGAACAAGACATTGCCTTTAATTTAAAAAAAGTGGGCAAAGCGCTAAGTAACTTATCTCAACATCAACCCTTAAATAGCTTAATTAACTTTATTGTTAACTTGATTAATAACTCCCAAAGTCAACGAAAATCATTAGCCGATGAACTAACTCATACGTTTGCTGAAGTTAAATTACTGCGTACTCAATTAACGGAATCAAGAGAAAAATCCGCAATAGATACACTTACAGGGCTATTGAATCACAGAGGATGTCAATCAAAACTACAAACATTTGATCCTGAGAAAGTGCATTCCACTATCGCGATTGATATTGATCAGTTCACACAAATCAATGAGGGGTTTGGACATGCTGTTGGCGATAAGGTCATTCAATTAATCGCCAATATCATTAAAAAATCAATTTCTCCTGATGATATTGCCGCAAGACTTAGTGGTGAAGAGTTTATTATTATCATGAATAATAAATCAACGTCATTTGCAATCAATGTAGCTGAAAAAATCAGGGTGTCCGTTGAAAAACTTAAATTAATACAAAAGCAAACACAAACCTACCTACCGAAAATTTCAGTTTCGTTAGGTATTGCAGAACTTGATGAAGCAGAAAGCTGGGATAGCTTATTTAAGAAAGCAGACAAAGCGATGTGTCAGGCCAAAGAACTTGGTAAGAATCGATGTGTTGTTATTAAACCAGATACTTGCTTAGTTTAATCAAATCCTTGATTTGGTTGTTGATCCATATAAATAATCAGGAAGCGACAATTAAGCACTGAAAATTTTTCATGCTCATCCAGTGGAATCAATATATCAGCGGGTCGAGGACCTAAATGGGTATTTTCATTCTGTTGTAAGAAAGAATAGTGATGACTCGAGTGATCCGTTAATACCAAGGTTAATTCCTTACCATCAAAAGTATAGTCCCCATGAATATAATGGAAAGACTCGTCACCTGTTCTCTGTAGGTGATCCTCCCCTTGATTCTCATATTCAACTACAAATTTTCTATCTGATAAAAATTGAATAGTCCCGTCAGCCGAAGGGCAATATTGAGTACGTAAATAACTTGGAGGTTGATGGGTGACACTATTGGTATTTTTGAGATAAAGACCAATATTATTTCCCGTATAAAAGTGTTTACCTTGAGCAAAACGAAACTCTTGAGGAACGCTAAATCCTTGTTGAGCTAAAATTACTTTGATTTCGTCTAACTGATTGAGGTCACGATAACTTGGATTCATTGCCAATGTCACATCAGAAAATGTTTTAGGAATAGCTACCGTTGAAATGTCAGTTTCAATACCCGCTTGACGCAATGTGCTAACAAGGTTTTCGATAACATCAGTTGAGTATCCTTGAGAAATAAGTTTTACTTTAGTGGAACTACAAGCACAAAGTATTGTAAGTAATAGTACACTTATGAAATAAAGTTTCATCTCTTAACAAATAATTTGCAGGTGATCTCGACAGTGAATTTTGTAAAAATTTTGCACTTGCCCCCTCCCTGAATGGTTAATTGGCATAAGCGAAAGACACAGGGTTAACAAGATTTAAACCTAGGATTTTAATGATTTATTCATCAACAAAAGAGCATTTTTAGAAAATCATTATGAGAAGTAAAAACGACTATCATCAAATCCTTTTGAGTACGCTTTTTATAGTGATTACTTGATAATCGATTAACGTTAATTAAGTGATATCATCGCCTTAAACTAAAGCGATGCTCACTTAACAAACGTCAATCTCCCGACATTATCTACGTCTACGACGTCTACGTGCCTTTTTATCTTTCTCACTTTCTTCATCTGTCATCGTTGAAATAGTTTCACTTTCATTTACCACTTTTTTCAACTCTATCACTTCAGACGCTTCATCATTTGCAGATGCTTGAACATTAGTGGCATTACTATCTTTTATTGCCTCTGACATTTTTAACTGTGCAGATAATTTCGGTTCAGGTTCACTTCCTTTAAACACTGACTTAAACATACCTTTTACACCAGCAAGACCTTTTTTATCATCCTCAGCTTCAACTGCGGTAATCTTACTTACCGTTGTTTGATTCGCGGTCTCTGTTGCTGTTTGATTACTTTTTTCACTCGTATCAATTACGCGAACAGCGGGTTTTATTCTTGGATCAAGATGTTCTTGTGTGCTGATCTTTTTCGGTTGTCTTGCACCATCTGTCGTTTTAGTATCGATAACAAGGCGTGTTGCAGGGGTAGTTTCTGTTGATATTTTTTTAATTTTTGTTACCGGCTCTTGCTTAACGTCTTCTTTCGTTTCTTTAACAGTAGTTTCAGCTGAAGCATCTTCATCAACTAAATTAACGGTTTCATCAATAAGTTCAAAATCTTCATCAATATCGATAACAGTTTCAGCTTCATCAGCCGTTACACTAGCTTTGTCCGCAGTAGTTGATGTTGATATTTTGCTAACCTGGGCGCTAGGTTCTCCATCTTGCTCATTTTTATTAGAAATTTGCTGTTGGAATTTAGCTGTAATTTCTTCTATCTCATTATTTGAGATTTTCGCTGCTTCTTCTAGCTGTATTAGTTGTTTACCAAAGGTCGTATATTGCTGTTCAACACTAACAATAGCCGATTGAACTTCTTCATTAAGATCTTCAGTCAAATGTCTATATAAACTAATTTTCTTTTTTAGTTTTGCTTTTATAATTTCAGTTTCTTTGATATTTTCATTAACCAATTTAAGCTTTTCAATTAACGCTGTTCGTTTATTATTAAATTCGTTAATGATTTCTTGAGGAACTTGGCTAGCGACTTTACTTTCTTTAGCAATATCAGCAAATTCACCAATCACACTGACAGGCTTCCAAGTTGTAAATGACGGATGCCATCCATATAAACCTGAACTATTTTCTACTACTTTTCTCGCGCTCGCGAGATTCATAGGGCCGCTAATTTCACCGTTATTTGAAAAATACCATTTTTTCATGGGCGTAATTCCTTCTTATGATTAATGCTAAGAATACAATACTTTTTACACTACAACGTCTTAAGTTTATGGGTGCTTTTTAGCTACTGCAAGATTCTTTTTAAGTGCTGCAAATTGTTGTTCAATATTATCAATGGTTGTTTTAACTTCTACATTAAGATTGTGAGCAACTTCTATACTGTCATCAATTTCGTGATCTAACTCATTCAATGAGCTGTTTGTCACCGTAAGTGTTTTATCAATACGATCTAACGTCGCGATCATTTCTCTTTCTTTACCTACAAAATCTTCATAAAGTTTTTTAGGTACTTCTGCTGGTGGTTTAGGAACTGATACAAAAATATCAAACTCTTCAACACAACTTACAGGCATCCATTGTGCGTATGAAGGATGCCAAGCGAAAGCATTAGGATATTTCGCCACTTGCTCATTAGCTGCTTGCAAACCGTATGGACCCGTAATTTTACCATCATTCGAAAAAAACCATTTCTTCATAGTAATCATCTTATTTTCTATTTTAAATTACTAAAATGCCTGCAAAGAATGAACCATTTTTATAAATGTAACATTTTACTACAAACATTTCCCTTATGGTGAATCTAACAATAATTTGAGAAAATATCACCCATTTTATTACTTATCTTGATAATATTTGATCTAACGATCAATATTCAAGGATCATTAGATCACTTACCTGAATAAATATAGATCAAATTTAATCCTTTATTTACATAGAGTCAAATTTGAACAAACAGACATATCTAGAGTCTAACCCTGTAATATGCACACTAATTAGGTTTATATGAAAATATCTAAAACTAATATTATCAGTAAAATTTGGCAAAAAAATAAATCATTATTCATTTTTGTTTTGTTAATGTCTGTATTTAGAAGTGCTTTTGCTGATTGGTACACTATTCCATCAGGATCCATGCTACCTACCATTGAAATTGGCGACCGTATCGTAGTCAATAAAATGGCTTATGATTTTCGTATTCCTTTCTCAAATAGGGTATTACTACCATTAAGTGAGCCTCAACGAGGTGATATTATTGTATTTGACTCAAAAGCCGCAGATATACGTTTAATTAAAAGAGTCGTTGCCTTGCCTGGTGATCGTGTTTCAATGGTGAATGAGCAGCTTACAATTAATGGCATCCTTGCTGTATACAAACCCATTTCGGAAGTAATAATGCAAGAAAGTATTAATGGCAATCACCGAATGATTAAACTTGATAACACCCAACATTCCGCCCTGGATCAATTCTCCACAGTAACAGTTCCTGACGGACATTATTTAGTCCTTGGCGATAATAGACGTAATAGTGCTGATTCACGTGTTTATGGTTTTGTTCCTCGAAATGAATTACTTGGAAAAGCTAGTCACGTGGCTTTTTCACTTAACTACGATAATGGCTACCTGCCAAGAAGTGGACGTTATATAAAAAGCTTATATAAATAATATATGTTATTATCATTAGATAGTGCTTTTATATTGCAATATTGAAGCACTCGTTTCACATCACTCTCTCTGTTTATTATCCTTGTCCGTTCGTTTACAGCCAAGCAATACGCAACCTTGATTTTATCATCGCCTAACTAAGGATTACTTTATTATCTCAAAGCAACCAACTAGTGAAACATGCGTAAAATGTGGCACTTGCTGTAAAGCATTCCCATTTGTTCGTATCACTCAAGAAGACATTGACCGATTAATTGATTTTACTGACCTGCCTCTTTCGCAAATAGGGCATTCTGATCGTCAAGAAACACCCGGATATTTTTTACAATTTAAAGAAAACGGTGAATGTATATTTTTAACCTCATCTGATAATAACTTTTATTGTAGTGTCTACGAAGCAAGACCTTCGCTGTGTAGAAGCTATCCAAAGGAAGCAAGTCAATTTAAAGTATGTAGCGAAAATATTATTAAATTAGGTAACATTACTTTTTAAGACGCTTTCATTCTAAAACACGCTTGTTTTTGACACTAGGTATTAGAGATCCTATCCATACATGCTATATTCTATTTATTAAGCAATTTACCCGTTAAGGAAATATGTATGGATCGTACAAAACATACTATGTCATGTTTATTCGCCCAATTAGGAATGAGTAATAATGAAAGTGATATAGAAGCGTTTATTAAGTTACATCGTGGTATTCCGGCAAGTACAGCACTATATGAAGCCAATTTCTGGAATAAATCTCAAGCTAGCTTTCTCCAAGAAGCTATCCAGGAAGATTCAGACTGGGCTGAAATTGTAGATACCTTAGATAGTCAATTAAGGTAAATTTACACGAACTGTCAGGCTAATTATGATAATAAGCCTATGTAATCTTATAGTGACTCAGCGTTAACAACTAGTTTAACTAAACACTTGTTAAACTAGTAGACGGGGGCAACTCATATTGCTTTCTCTTTCAGCTCTAACTAAGACAGTCTCTCGTAAGAAAAAAGGCTGTATTTAGAACGCGAGCGCAATCAATACTCAACTTAATCATTTTACTAACAACTTTATATCACTTAAAACATGTTACCATTTTTACTGATAGCTTAATGCTAGAGAAAAAGTGATTAAAATATATGTATGACATGAATATGCAGTTAGGATGTAATAATGGATAACTTATTAACAAGAATTCGATCCTGTACTTTGTGTCGTGATCAATTACCCCTGACACCAAAACCTATTTTACAAGCCAGTCAACAAAGCCGAATCTTAATTGTAGGGCAAGCCCCAGGAATAGTAACACATCAGAAAGGAATACCTTTCGATGATAAAAGTGGTGACAGATTACGTTCATGGCTAGGGGTTAATAGAGCACAATTTTATGACCCTTCATTATTCGCAATTATTCCAATGAGTTTTTGCTATCCAGGAAAAGGTAGATCCGGTGATAATCCCCCTATTCCACTTTGTGCAGAAACGTGGCGAGTTGAATTATTAAATAAATTAACACATGTCCAATTGACTATTATTTTAGGAAAATATGCCATCGATTGGCATTTACATACTAAAGCGCCTATAACCGAACTTGCTAGACAATGGCAGACATTCCTTAAAAGCGACAGAATTGTATTACCACACCCAAGCCCAAGAAATAATATTTGGCTAAAGAAAAATGCTTGGTTTGAAGAAGACGTAATACCTAAATTACAAGATCAAATTAACCATATTTTGTTTGATCACCTTTAATTAATAATGCTAGTTTAATTAACTATGTCATTAACTTGAGGATTTACTATGAATATTACTTGTGCCCACTGTTTAGCAACTAATCGAATCCCTGAAGGGAAAGATCATCTACAAGCAAAATGTGGTAAATGCAAAAAACCTATTTACTCAGCTTCCCCCATTAATTTAACCAATGAAAGTTTCTACCCTTTTATTGAACGAAATGACTTACCTGTAATCGTTGATTTTTGGGCGAGTTGGTGTGGCCCTTGTCAAAACATGGCACCTGTTTTTACGCAAGTAGCCCAGGCAACTAACACAATACTTTTTGCTAAAGTAAATACTGAACAAGCACAACAAATAGCAAGTGAAGCAAATATCCGTAGTATTCCTACGCTAATCTTTTTTCATAAGGGAAAAGAAATTGACCGTGTTTCTGGTGGTTTAAATGAAATGCAAATGAAACAATGGATAATGCAATGCGTACAAAAATAAACCAGCAATTAGTAACTATTGATAAATCAAGTAAAAATATGTAAATAAAAATAAAAATTAGTATTCTTTTTAGCAGACTTTTAGCAAAATTCATTGTAACTTGAACAAATATTAACATTCTATTATCAACTAAAAATAATAGAATTTGTCACTTGGAGAACAATGGATCAATGAATAAAGCTCTTTTACTACTCATTTCAACTTTAACTTGTATGACAACATTACATGCACAAGTATATAAAATAGTCGATGCAAACGGTAATGTAACCTTTTCTCAAATAGAACCTATTGTAGGGGATGATGAGAAAGTTCAGATTGAATCAGTAGATATTAGTGTTGGCAATAGCGGTATGTCTAGCGTAAGTTCTAATAGCGGCTATGAATACTGTGGTGATATTCAACTACCATCAAAAAACTCTTCTCGCTCATCTAAAAATTATTTTGTTCGTGATGTGCAACGTTCAAAAGAAAATTGGAAAAACTCACTAAAACGTCTCAGTGAAAACGTGGAAAGAACCTCTAAGTACAATGTTCAATATAATAATAATGACCGTATTTCGAACAGTTACAAAAGTAGAGTAAATACCCAACACAGAAAAGAAGTAGAACGTAACAATGAACGAATGCGAGATCTCAGATGTGCTGTTAATTGGGCGAATAGTCAAAGTGGAACGCTTCAAGAGTTGCATTCAACACAACAATCAGAAAAACAACGCTTGTTAGATGTAAGAGCTAAATTAGAAGCCAGTATTACCAAAAATTGTGGTCTAGAACCTATCTACGACCCATCAGAAAGCGATAATAAATACAAAATCAGACAGTGGAGTAGCTGTAGCAAAAGTAAACGTAAAGATATACAAAAAATAGATTCTAAAGTTAGACGCTTATAGTCATAACAAAATTCAAAGTAGATGTTAGTTAACTAATCGTTAACTAACATTCACCATTTCCTACTCTTACGTCAGTTATATTTCACTATAAAATATATTAATGAACAGTATTGATTTCAGAGGTGAGTATTTTCTGCAAACGTTTTAATTTTATTAAACAATCTTCACACGTGGGATATTTTTTTGTAAAAGATAGTATAGGGTTCAATGTCGTTTTTAATGCATTGAACGCTAAATACCTTAACGAATTGCTTGCTTGATCATTTTGACTGGTGATATAAGACTGCTGATAGGCACGAACTAAACACTGTATAGCACTTTCGTATTCACCTTTTGCTTCATATAACGTACTTAAATTGTGACAAGCACAAATCCACGCCATCAATAAAGACTCAGATTCATTACTTTTATGCCACTGCCCTTCTAATTGACTGCAAACTGACATGTAATAAGATTCGGCTTTGTTCCATTGTTTTTCTTCAAAATGATTATTTCCTTTTACCATTAATTCTTGCCATTGCATAAATAACCCTCACATTAATTGCCAAAATCAATTTAATGATAATAATTATCATTTAGATTTGCAAAGGTTATTTCAAACTAATTGTTATGCTAAAAAGAGTAAAAACAAAGATAACTTGATAAGTCTTCCTAATCCTTTAATTATCTGACTTATGATATTGGGTAATGATCATCATTATAAATAGAGTCATTGAGTGAATAATGTTGTTCCTGTTTTTCTATCATATTTCGCCATTTACGCTTTTGTAACTTTTTATCCTTTTTTTTCTGTTGTGCTAACTCATTAAACTCATCGAACTCTTCTTTAGATCACTTGTTATTTTTCATAATAAATTACTCTCTGATTAATAATGTAAACTTAATCAAATTTTATGACTATTTTTTTACTTAAATATGACAATCGAATGACCATTATTTATGAAAAGAATGAGTAAATTAAAATTCTATCGTTGACGGCAAATTCTTGCCGCCTAGGTGACGATAAACTCTCATTTGTTCTCAGAAACAACCAAAGATAAGAGCAACCTAGTATTTAAACTAAACGATATCCTGTTTTACCTATAGCAGAATAAATGGCATGACTTGTGCTATCAAGTAGCAACTACAGCAATTAAACCAACAATACGTTTAACAAAGGATGCTCTTCATGTTAATAAATACAAATTATGCACAGGCTATAGCACAGGCGAAAGAAAATAATGCTTCATTTGTAGATTTTGAAAAAGTATCTCCTGTAACTCAAACAAAAAATAGCGATCAAGATAGTGTATCTATTTCAGCAAAAGCCCAAGCAATGATGGAAGGAAAAACAGTTGACGAAATAGCTCCCATCTATGTAAAACCTGAAACAGCTCGTGAATTACTTGCACAAAATGCCTCTTCAGAAAATACAGAACAAGTTAAAGAAAGTGATACCCGTTTCAGTGAAATAATGCAGAGTATTTTAGATAAAAGAACAGGTGTTGATCGTGAAAAATTAAAAGAAATAGATGCAATGATGAAAGATATTGGTGAAAACCCAAATTTAAGCGCTGAAGAAAAACAAAAAGCATTGGAAGAATTAGCAAAACTGAAAGAGAAAGTCATCAAAGAAAGTTTAGAGATTCAGCAAACCATAACGTCCCATATGGATACTGAAAACGAAGTAATATAAACTGAGTAAAGTCTAGTCACACAAACTTAACCGTCACTTTTAGCAAGGCGAATCATTGCTTTATAAGATTGTATTAACACTCAGTATAAACCTTAAAAGCTTTTATACTTTGTCTATCCCACACTTTTCAGTGTAATAAACACAACATTAAATTGATTGGCTTAAAGCGATCACCCCAGCTATATTTATAACGGTTCTTAATCGACTAGTGCCACTTTGAAAAGTATCGTCAATATCATTTCGGAACTCCAATTTAAAAGGAAACAATATGTCTACACAAAATTTAGTTGCCATCAAAAGTCTGTATGCTGCTTTTGCTATTGGTGATATGCCTAATGTACTTGCTGTATTACACCCAGATATTATCTGGAATGAAGCAGAAAATTTCCTTTATGCAGATAACAATCCTTATATAGGACCACAAGCTGTACTTGAAGGAGTATTTGCCCGTTGCGGCAGTGAATGGGACGGTTTTGCGGTAGAAATGAATAACATTTATGATGCGGGTGAACACATCATAGCTACAGGTAGATATATGGGGGTTTATAAGCAAAGTGGCATAGCAATGAACCCACAGGCGGTACATATATGGACTATGTTAGAAGGTAAAGCGATTCGCTTTCAACAGCATATAGATACTTATAATGTAGCTAAAGCAATAAAAGTAATATAAATAATCAGGTTAATGAGTGCAATCACTACTATATGTAAATGATTTTATAATATTTAGTCTGAAAGTGTTTGCGCTATATAAACATGGGTTTGCTCGATACTATTAAACACTTTTATATTTAAAGATGTTCGCTCGATAAATTTTTTCATCATTTCTTGTTGTAATAAATTTGCACAACACACCGCCACTGAATGACATTGAGCTTCATTACAAGACCAAACATACGAATTGCCAATGAATTCCATGACCTCTTTAGAGCCAAGGGTTTCATTGTCTAAAATATCAACACGATACCAGCTAGTAAAACCACTTGCCTTAACGCTTTGTTGTATTTGCTCAAAAGCTAGTTTAACCCCTTCAATATTAAAAGCCCCATATGTTTTTACAACTAATAGGTTTTTATTCCATTGTAATGCTATTTTACCATGAGGTTCCATAAAAGGCCTTCTAATAACTGCTTATCTTTATTACAAAACAAATACGACGTTTAATCAATAAAATAAGTATAAACAATTGATAAAAACCTTATCTATGATCAAATCACAAATTTATATCATAATTAATTTACTCTACACCTTAAAACGACCTTGTAAAAATTAGCCCTAACATTGTATTGTTAGCCTTTGAAGCCTCGGCTAAAACGATTAGAAACGCTAACAACAATCGTCGTGATAAAAGAGTAAAGTAAGCTTCTTGAGCGATCACTATAATCGAAAAAAGTCACATCGACTAATATCTCACTGATATTAGTCTTCAGAACTTGATGGTACCGTTAAACCTACCCCAAGTAATTGTTCAATTTGTTGCTTAAGATGCACTGCCTTCTTCATCGAATCAAAGTCACCACCTAAATCAATTCTTTTACCTAATTGGGTTATTAATCTTAAGCTAAATTTTTCATTGGTTTGTTTACCATTAATATGCATTTTAGAACTACTAAACGCCTCAATAGTATTTACATCAGCCTGCTGAAAGACTAAGTGTCTAACCCGTTTAGAAAAGAAATAGACATCTAGTTGTAAACGATTAGGCTTGATTTGAATCTTACAATTCCGACCATATCCCCATATACCTAGGGACACAAATATACAGCTCATGAGCGCGAAGAAAACACCAAAAACACTATTCCCTATTGTCGCGATTAATACACCACTAATAAAAAATATGCCCCCTATGCCAGCAATAAACAAACTAGTTTTAGTACCCGGTGTATGTAATGTCATCTCACCACGTATTAAGCTAATATCTAAATCTAATCGTTCGTTCATTGCTGATTTTTCTGTAGCAGTTAATGGTTTTTTCTTTAGCTCATCCGCTACGGTCATACTTTCATGAGTAATAAAAACAGGTACTTCATATTCTCGATTGAAGTTAACCTCACTCACTTTTGCTTGGATCACCACACTCCATTTATAATAATTACGACTTGGCGCACTTGATTGTGGCTTATCGGCAGGTACATCAAAATCAAATTCAATATAGGCACCGTTAACACGAGATTTTGCTGTTATTTGTTGTTCTTTAGAAAAAATAATACTCTGACTCGATTCCGTTTTATTACCACTTCGTTTAGTCCAATAATGAGTACATTGTAAAGTAACGCTACACTTCTCTAAAAAGCTAACTTGGCCAGGTATGGTTACGCTACCTTCAACTTTACCGCCAATAACACCTGGATAACGACTTAATTCAAGAGGAACTTCTTTAAAAAAATGCCACTCTTTTTGTATACGTCTAGCCCTAACGACAAGCCACAAGGGTACTATTAATAAAAGTACCGCAAAAGCTGTAGCTATAGGATGTTGCCCCCATAGAGTTAATGAAAACATCCCAAAAAATAAAGCCGATAAGAATGCAAAATACCACGCATATTTAACACTTGTTTTTGCCGTAGAATAAATGAGGGGTGAAGCCCACTGCTCTCTTGAAGTCCAGGGGGTTTCGGCATTTACATTAAGAGGAATGGCTTCATTTTTAGTGCGGCTATAAGTGATAATTCCAAAACCAACAGTGATAAAAACACCGCTAAAAAGCGTCATAATGAGAAGAAAATTAAGGTTTAGACCTCGATAGTAAATTGAGTCAGCCACATTATCAGGATCATACCAAACCGTAATACTGTTTTTACTGCTTTGCTCATATTTCACTTTACTTAATAGCCAATAAGCATCACTACTGTCACTACTACTGCTATCGTTTGATATTTTAGCTCGATGACCGAGATATTCATGGCCATCAACATTATACTGATATCGAATCGCTACTTTATACATACTTGTGTAACTACCATCATCATTTCGACTTTGGTGACTAGTTACTTCTGCACTTGTTAATTGTGCTTGGGCTGGATACCAAAACTGCATTCGACTAGCATCTATTACAGGCGAAATCACAGTAAAGAACAAAATAGCGCATCCAGCTAAAAAAAATACACTACCAAATAACACACCACTACGTTTCATCAGCATCCCTTTTTTGATTATTTTTATAATTTTAAGCCAATAGTGATCAAGTGGCAGCAATTAAACACATAGTAACCTTTAGAGTATCTTAGCGACAAGTGATAACTATTCGTTAGCATTTCGCTGACATATTTAAGAAAGTTAAATAAAAAACAGCCTTTGCTAACACCGTCACAATAAATGAATAGCCAGTCTGAGCTTTGCTTTTATTGATTAACCATTTACATTAACTTACTATTTATTAAACGCTCTTTTTAAGCTAAAGGTAACATTTCATTTATGGCTCAATCACAATGCTTATCTTGCGGGCACATTGTCAAAGCAAAAGTTCACAGTTGCCCCATGTGCAACGGCGGCATGAAAATTTCACAAGAAGATAACCCTAAACAATGCCCGCGTTGCGCCATACCATTAAATATCGTTCATTATCGCAATTTTGAATTAGACAAATGTGACCAATGCGAGGGAGTCTGGTTAGAGCCAGATGAATTTTCAGTATTAACGTCTGAATTTGATGTTTATCGTGACGATGAAAGTAATCCTCTCTATGCACGCCCTGCTCTAAAGCAAGCTGAAAACTATTTCCCTTGTGCTAACTGTCAAAAAATGATGTCTAGACGTAACTTTAAAACCATTTCTGGTGTTCTCATTGATAGTTGCATTCATTGTGGTGTTTGGTTAGATAAAGGTGAATTAACAAGTATAAGAAGCTTTGTTGCAAGTGGCGGTTTAGATAAAGCACAAGATAGTAAACTAATACACCAAGATCTAAAACTAGAGGCGTTAAATGATCGAGTATCAGATCTTGAATTAATGGAAAAAATGCTCAATAAATTTAAGCTTAAAAGGATATTGTTTCGAGGATTTTAGGCTGGGCGTTTTAATTATATCGTTAAGTTTCATCAAGTATATAGATGCTCTGACTACCAGCGAATAGCCTTTTTGCTGTAAACAAGGAAAAAACGCAATTTTATCTGCAGACATACCAAGCTCTTATTTAGATTATAGGTTTAAAAAAGCGACAAATAGTGGTTAAATAACATTCCACAATATCGATTTAAACATTAATAATAATATCTAAGAAAGAGGTGGTTAAATGGAACAAGTTAAAAGTGAAAGAATAATTAAAAATGAAAACTTATTTAGGGCTGGTGTTTGTATACCAGCAGCTACTTTATTTGTTTTATTATCAATCAACTCAGTAGTCACTTCAGGGATCATGATATTACAAATAATATTCATTGTATTAGCCGCATATTTTACTTTAAGTGCACTTTCATATTTTGCTAGCTATACGAACGAACGTTATGAAGGAAAAGCAGCTCCTTTATTTGCAAATAATAACTTATCTAAAGCAATTAAATTTCTCCCCATTGCATTGCTATTTATATTCATTGCATTCAATTCAATTAGTACCTCAGCACACCTTGTTTTCCAAACAATATATGTGCTGATAGCGGCAAGTTTAGTGTTAAGTACAATCGCCTATGCCGCCTTTTATACAAATGATTTATACGATAATAAGAGTGTTGACCACTAGATAAGTAGACCATTGGATTTGAAAGTATTTATCTGACTTAACTACTTTTAAATCTCGTGGTACTTTTAAATAATATTGCGGCACTGCCCGCAAAAAAAGGAAAACACGACTGACTCCCCTTTGAAGACCCTGCCGCGTATAACGGACCTAGCAGCTAAAACATAATCAAAACGGAACATAACACTCTGCTGAACGAACACTGAAATAAAAACCAGTTAGTCACCTATTGTCATCAGTTACAATGACAAAGATAAAGTGGCACATGGATATGTATCTGAACATTTATTATAAAGAAACTATTGTTCGCCATAGAGCTTTTTAAAGTTCTTTAGGTTCCAGCCAATCATGACTTCATTACCAATTTTAAGTGCAGGTACAGAGCGGGCTCCGATAGCATCCAACTCTTTTCTACCACGTTGCATTTTCGCATTTGTTAATCGATATGGAATACCATTATCGTCTAAATATTGTTTAGCTTCACGGCAGTGAGGACATTTATCTGAAACATATAAAACAACGCGTTTCATCGCTAACCCTTGGAAAATTGATAAGGGTGATATTTTACTGAAATCATCTCAGTAAAAACAGCTTATTCGTTATTAAGCCAGAAACGATAACGTGAAGTAGCACATATTCGATTAAGTTTGATATTAACGTACTACCTAGATATGTTATTTAGTAATGTTTTATTGTCGAGCGCCGACAGCTTGGCAATATAATCAGATAAAGAATTAACTCATAATATATTTAACCTTTGAACCTTTTCCCCCTCAATAGCATCTTATATAAAAAGCCAAGAAATAAAGGATAGCTATGAAACCACTAAAAAATCTTAGTATGGCAATTGCAACAGCAATGATCTCATTATCAGCCATGGCAGAATGGAACGATGAATTAACCTTACAAGACACTAAAACAATGAGCTTAAATGCAACTGATTTAAGCTCATTACAATTGAATATTGGTGCGGGTTCTTTAACCCTAACGGGTTCAAACAGCGATAAAATTCACGTCAATGCAAAGATATATCAAACGCGAGCACATAGTGAATATCGTCTAGCACTCACTAAAAAATCGAATACAGCTCAACTAATCGCAGATAACGATGACTCTGACATGAGAACCAAAATTGATCTAGAAGTACGTCTGCCAAGTCATTTATACGTTAAGATAGATGATGGTTCAGGCTCAATGAGCCTAGCGAACATCGCTTCAGCCGATATTATCGACGGTTCAGGTAGTATTACTGTTAATGACATTAGTGGTGATTTAACGATTACTGATGGTTCAGGTAGCATTACGATTAATAACATTGCTGGTCATTTAACGATTAACGACGGTTCAGGTTCTATTAACGCCGAAATGATCAAAGGTTCGGTAAAAATTAAGGATGGTTCAGGTAGTATTACCGTCAATAATGTCGAACAAGATGTCACCATTTCAGATGGTTCTGGCAGTATAATCGTCGACAATGCGGCAAGTTTTGCTTTACTTAGTGATGGTTCAGGCGGCGTTAAAGTCACTAATATTTCTGGTGCAGTTAAAATGGTCGATTAATTATTAACATTAGTCATGTATTTAGTTTTATTGTGTTGGTGGCGAGGTGATTACCTCAGGAAAATCAGCGCTCGCCACAGCGACAATATAACCAGAAAAGAAAACTAAGCCATAAAGTATTTATGGCCAAATAAAGTGAGCTGATAAAATTCTTTTTAAGTCTGGATATTCTTTCTAGTACATTGCGGCGGTGGCCGCAGCACCCAAGGGGCGACGTACCGCCGTGCCTCCCCTTGGAACCCCTCCGACGCCCAACAGCGGAATACTTTGTTAAATAACTAGCGTAAACCTCGATACCTGCCGATTTATCTTCCATGAACAACGGCAGCCCTCGACGTCCTGTCTCGGGTCGAGGTCTACCATTGCTAGCTATTTAACAAACCGCTGACATGGGAATTAGTTAAATCCGCACTTCTCGTTTCTATAGTAAACAAATATCAATACAGCGAAATTAACGACCAACAACGATAAAGCTAGAACGGAGCATAAAATCCTGCTTGGAAAAATGTCTGAATGAATAATCAATATCAGCTATTGCTGGCAGGACGCCAGCAAAGTGAAGTAGCACATGGATGTGCTATCTGAACGTTAGCTCGATTGTTGATGTATTTATGAAGAACTACATTTTTCAGCAGCTCCGAGGGTTTCCAAAGGGAGGCCGGAGGCAGTCTCCCTTTGGGTGCCGTCGCCACCGCGACAATATAAACACAAATAAACATACTAGTTTGAAAGTATTTATCTGATTAAAATACTTTTGATATTGGTGTTTTAATTAAATCTAATTGTCGGTGTGCCGACAGCACGCAAAGGGGAAATAACACCAGTTTCCCCCTTGCAACCCCCTCGGTGCCCAAACAGCAGAATACTTTGTTAAATAACTAGCGTAAACCTCGATACCTGCCGATTTATCTTCCATGAACAACGGCAGCCCTCGACATGACGTATATGGAAATACTAATGCCGTGAAGGCATGGATGCCTAGGAACGGCCAGTCTCGGGTCGAGGTCTACCATTGCTAGCTATTTAACAAACCGCTTACATGGGAATTAGTTAAATCCGCACTTCTCGTTTCTATAGTAAACAAATATCAATACAGCGAAATTAACGACCAACAACGATAAAGCTAGAACGGAGCATAAAATCCTGCTTGGAAAAATGTCTGAATAAATAATCAATATCAGCTATTGCTGGCAGGACGCCAGCAAAGTGAAGTAGCACATGGATGTGCTATCTGAACGTTAGCTCGATTATTGATGTATTTATGAAGAACTACGTTTGTTAGCAGCTCTGAGGGTTTCCAAAGGGAGGCCGGAGGCAGTCTCCCTTTGGGCGTAGTCGCCGCCGCGTCAATATAATGATGAGAGAAAACCTAAACGCTAAGGAATTTAATTTGTACCTGACCCCATTTATTTCATCAACAGTATCTTTAAGTTTAGGAGTAGTACTTATATTCATAAGCTTTTTTATATGCACTTAGAAGCCTACTAAAAAATATAAGCAACAACATGAATAACGACACCGAGATACTACCACCATTACTATTAGGAGCAACGTTAGAATTAATTACCTCATCATTGTCAATAGAATTATCTCCATTGTTGTTTTCTCCAGTTTGAATTTCCCAATTCCAAACATCATATGGTGCATTGTCTAATGAGTCCTCTATACCATCATTGTCATCATCATTATCTTCAGCATTTTCTATACCATCCCCATCAGCATCATTTTCGATGTCAAGGTCGACCCCCATCTGCGCAAAACCATTTAAAACGTGAGTGATTGTTTCAAAATCATCACCTGCAATTATTTTTAAATTAAGCACTTTACTTAATGTTGATTGTGGCAAAGCATATGTTACAGATGAATTTTTAACTAATCTGCTTATCTCAGGTAGAGGAATCCAATCTCCTTCCTCTAGTTGTGCAAAAATTTCTAACTTTGAAAACAATGTATATTGTGAACCTAAGACTAATCTTGGATTCGCTTTTGAGATAACAGAGTTGGTAACAAGCTTATCTTGCTCATATAGCTTAAGATCAGTAACAATTATTCCACCATTAGCCTGATTAGCATTGAACTTTTGATCAAATTCATAACTTGATGTTGATGTATATTTATTCGAGTTTAAGTAGGAGTCATATTTAAATTCGAGCGTTAATAGCACACAGTCATTATCAGGTACTTCTATAGAAGTAAAATCATCTCCGGTATAGTTTTGATAAACTCCGTCATCAATAACAAATTCACTGCCAGAAGTGATAACCTGCTCTTCGCACCTTACTTCATAACTGCCATTAAGTCCTAGTTTATAGCTTGATCCTATCGAGTCACTATAATTTCCTATGCCCTGGTACGGTTTAGCAAAACCTAACACATAAATTTGCTTTCCTTTGTCAAGTACATATGAAACAGATTGCTCCCAAAAAGTGCTATTAGCACGTACATTAATTTGCTTTTTATCTAAGTAAGACTTTACAAACTCACTCTCTCCGTCTATTTCAGCATGTTTAACCAGAAACACACTTCCATCTTCGTCATACTTGAATGTCGGAGTTTGAGTTAAAGGCTTACCATCATCGGCTAATAGATTAACAGCATGATAGTTTTTATTACTATTACTGATAGCGTAATAATTTACCCGTTTATTCTGAGATGGTATGGGAAATATAAAATTATTAGTTTGTAAACCTATTACTGTTTCTACTTGTTCATTGAGAAAAGGTAGAGAGAAATCTATCGCTATAGGTTTAATTTTTGATAAATCAGCCTCGACATAAAAATTATCAATATCTTCCATTGCCGACTGATAGGAAAAAGTAAATGAATTTAACTCATTGGAACTATTTTTAAAAACTATCCAATTCATGAAGAAAAGATCCAACTCTGGTTCCGTTCTTCCAACAATTAAGTTTTTAATATAGTTTGGGGTAACTACATTAATATCAATGCTGTTCTCAAAAACAATCCTTATCTGAGATCCAATATAAACTTCACTATTTGATATTGGATTACCAAATATATCGAATACACTACTAATACCTATAATCTTTGAAAAAAAGGAAGTGCTTAGCTCGATAGTTTGTTCATTTTGAGTTAGCGCATTGAAAGAAAATGTTTCTAATCCAGGCTGCTGTTTTAAATTTAATGAATAGTCGCCGATAGAATCTAGTTCAATATTTTCATAGCGGACAACCACCCAATAATCTTTTTTTTCCAATGATAGTGTTACACTTTCACCCGTTATTTCTTCTACAAATTCATCTCCAGAATCCTTTGCTATAAAATAAATTTCAGCTTGTGAATTTGTATTATTAACAATCTGAATGTTTACTTCAATGTCACTTTTATTACTTGTTGCATCACGTTTCTTAGCTTTTAGCCTACTTTGAGTTTTTGTAAGCTCAGCTTCATCTATATAGATACTTTGTAATTCTATGATGTCTTTTGAGGTATTAAATAAATGCAATAGACTAAATTCTGAATCTTTTGCATGACAGGTAAAAGAAAAAGTTATAATTAAAGCTAAAGCTGTTAGTCTTTCCTTGATCATAATTGCTGAATATTCCTTTAAATACTTATCGCAGCATAATTCTGCATTAAATCCAATGAAATTACAAACAAACACCATTAGAATTTTAACAGTGTAAAATAAAAACTAAGCTTTAGATTGAATTTCAACCAAAGCTTATGTTTACTGTTAATTACCAGACTTTTTTACATTAATAATCAATAGGTTAAATTAAACTTTCAGATTATTATTGTCACAACGAATATAGAACTTATCAAGTGAATAATACTAAAAAGTTTTTTCTAGATTGGTTAATCTTTATAGTTAAATACCTGTTAGATCATTTTTCTCATTATATTGCGGTGGTGGCCGCAACACCCAAGGGGCGACGTACCGCCGTGTCTCCCCTTGGACCCCCTCCGACGCCCAACAGCGGAATACTTTGTTAAATAACCTAGCGTACACCTCGATACCTGCCGATTTACCTTCCATGAACAACGGCAGCCCTCGACATGACGTATATGGAAATACTAATGCCGTGAAGGCATGGATGCCTAGGAACGGCCAGTCTCGGGTCGAGGTCTACCATTGCTAGCTATTTAACAAACCGCTGACATGGGAATTAGTTAAATCCGCACTTCTCGTTTCTATAGTAAACAAATATCAATACAGCGAAATTAACGACCAACAACGATAAAGCTAGAACGGAGCATAATCTCTGCTTGGAAAAATGTCTGAATAAATAATCAATATCAGCTATTGCTGGCAGGACGCCAGCAAAGTGAAGTAGCACATGGATGTGCTATCTGAACGTTAGCTCGATTATTGATGTATTTATAAAGAATTACATTTTTCAGCAGCTCCGAGGGTTTCCAAAGGGAGGCCGGAGGCAGTCTCCCTTTGGGCGTAGTCGCCGCCGCGACAATATATATACAACATAAAACTAAACCAAAGAGTATTTTACTTAATGAGTCATCAATCTATTTATTTGATATTATCTTCCCCGAAATGAGTATTTAAAGGTTTATTTCATTAACAAAAAACCCGCTAAATAGCGGGTTTTTTTAAAGATTAACAAGCTCTAAGCGTTACTCGCTTACCAACCCGTTTTCTCTTTAAGTGCAACACCAATATCCGCAAGCGAACGTACAGTCTTAACACCAGCTGCTTCTAACGCAGCAAATTTTTCATCAGCCGTACCTTTACCACCAGCGATAATCGCACCAGCATGCCCCATACGCTTACCAGCAGGTGCAGTAACACCAGCAATGTAAGAAACAACAGGTTTAGTAACGTTAGTTTTGATATATTCCGCAGCTTCTTCTTCAGCTGTTCCACCAATTTCACCGATCATTACAATCGCTTCAGTTTGTGGATCGTTTTGGAACATTTCTAAAACGTCAATGAAGTTAGTACCTGGAATTGGGTCACCACCAATACCTACGCAAGTAGATTGGCCGAAACCAGCATCAGTTGTTTGCTTAACAGCTTCATAAGTTAATGTACCTGAACGAGATACGATACCTACTTTACCTGGTAAGTGAATGTGACCTGGCATAATACCAATTTTAGTTTCACCTGGAGTGATAACACCTGGGCAGTTAGGACCGATCATACGAACGCCTGTTTGCTCAAGTTTCACTTTAACGTCAACCATATCTAAAGTTGGAATACCTTCAGTGATAGTTACGATAAGTTCGATGCCAGCATCAATAGCTTCTAAAATAGCATCTTTACAGAATGGAGCTGGAACATAGATAACTGTTGCTGTTGCGCCAGTTGCTTCTACTGCTTCACGTACTGTGTTAAATACAGGTAAACCAAGGTGAGTTTGACCACCTTTGCCTGGTGATACACCACCAACCATTTGCGTACCGTATTCAAGCGCTTGTTCTGAGTGGAATGTACCTTGACCACCTGTGAAACCTTGACAGATTACTTTAGTATCTTTGTTAATTAATACAGACATTATTTGCCCTCCGCAGCTGCAACAACTTTCAGTGCTGCATCAGTTAATGATTCAGCTGCAATGATGTTTACATCTGAGCTAGCTAATACTGCACGACCTGCTTCTGCATTTGTACCTTCTAAACGTACAACTACAGGTACTTCAACACCAACTTCTTTAACAGCAGCGATAATACCTTCAGCAATCATGTCACAACGTACAATACCACCAAAAATGTTAACAAGTACGGCTTTAACGTTATCGTCAGAAAGGATAATTTTGAATGCTTCGGCAACACGTTCTTTAGTTGCTCCGCCGCCAACATCTAGGAAGTTAGCTGGCTTACCGCCGTGTAAATTAACGATATCCATAGTACCCATTGCTAGGCCTGCACCGTTAACCATACAACCAACATTACCATCTAATGCTACGTAGTTTAATTCCCATTGTGCAGCATGAGCTTCACGTTCATCTTCTTGAGATGGATCATGGAATGCGCGCATTTTTGGTTGACGATATAAAGCATTACCATCAATACCAATTTTACCATCTAAACAATGAAGATTACCTTCGTCAGTAATAACTAACGGGTTGATTTCTAGTAAAGCGAAATCATAATCATCAAACATTTTGCCTAGACCCATGAAGATCTTAACAAACTGTTTCATTTGTGTCGGGTTCAAACCAAGTTTAAAACCTAATTCACGTGCTTGGTATGGTTGAGGACCCACTAATGGATCGATCTCAGCTTTATGAATTAATTCTGGAGTTTCTTCTGCAACAGTTTCAATTTCAACGCCACCTTCAGTAGATGCCATGAAAACCACTTTACGTGAACCACGGTCTACAACAGCACCAAGGTATAATTCGTTAGCGATATCTGTACAGCTTTCTACTAAAATTTTAGAAACTGGTTGTCCATTTTCATCAGTTTGGTATGTAACTAAGTTTTTACCTAACCAATTTTGAGCGAACTCTTTAATTTCTTCTTTAGTTTTAACAAGTTTTACACCGCCAGCCTTTCCTCGGCCACCAGCGTGAACTTGGGTTTTTACAACCCACATATCACCGCCAATTTTATTAGCAGCTTCAGCAGCTTCTTGAGGTGTATCGCAAGCGAAACCTTCAGAAACTGGTAAACCATATTCAGCGAATAATTGTTTCGCTTGATACTCATGCAAATTCATGGTGTTTTTCCATTTATCTGTAGATGATAATGGCAACAATTCTTTACGAATTATCACCATCGAAAAAGTCGTCCGAATTATAGTATAAAAGCCCTAAAGACGGTAGTCCTTAGAGCTAATACTATAGTCTAAAATTTAATATTTATTCGTTTATTGAAATAAACAATTAAACATCAAGTAATAAACGTGTTGGATCTTCTAACAATTCTTTAATTGTTACAAGGAAACCAACTGATTCTTTACCATCGATTAAACGATGGTCATAAGAAAGTGCTAGGTACATCATAGGTAAAATTTCAACTTTACCATCAACAGCCATAGGACGATCTTGGATTTTATGCATACCCAAAATAGCGGCTTGAGGTAAATTTAAAATTGGCGTAGATAGTAATGAACCAAATACACCACCATTAGTAATGGTAAAGTTTCCACCTTGCATGTCAGCCATTGCAAGCTTACCATCGCGACCTTTGATTGCTAGGTCACGAATACCGTTTTCGATACCCGCCATGCTTAATTGATCCGCATCGCGTAATACTGGTGTAACTAAACCACGTGGTGTAGATACAGCAATAGAGATATCAAAGAAGTTATGATAAACAATATCATCACCGTCAATTGATGCATTTACAGCAGGGAAACGTTTTAACGCTTCAGTTACTGCTTTCACGTAAAATGACATAAAACCTAAACGGGTATCATGTGTTTTTTCAAAAATGTCTTTATATTGCTTACGTAAATCCATAATCGGTTTCATGTTAACTTCATTAAATGTAGTTAACATGGCCGTTGAATTTTTCGCTTCTAGTAAACGTGTCGCAATCGTTTTACGCAAACGTGTCATAGGTACACGTTTTTGAGTACGCTCACCTAATACTTCAGAGGCTTGAGCAGTAGGTGCGGCTGCTTTAGGAGCGGCGGCTGGTTTATTCGCTGCAGCTTCAACGTCTTCTTTAGTAATACGTCCACCTTTACCTGAACCTTTAACATCAGAAGCAGATAAGCCTTTTTCCGTCATCAAACGACGAACTGAAGGGCTAGCTAATTCATCAGCACTAATAGATTCTTCGGCAGATGCTGCTGGAGCACTTGCTGCGGCGCTTCCACCTTCAGACATTTCACCAATTTTTTGTTGGCCTAAAACTGTATCGCCTTCACCATGAATGATTTTACCCATCACACCGTCGGCTGTTGCAGGTACTTCTAAAACAACTTTATCTGTTTCAATTTCAACAAGGACTTGATCACGAGTAACACTGTCGCCTTCGGATACATGCCATGTAGCAACAGTAGCATCAGCCACTGATTCAGGTAAAACAGGGACTAAAATATCTGCCATTGTTGCCGCTGTTTCAGCAGCAGCACTTGCTTTTGGAGCTTCAACTGCTGCTTTAGCCGGTTCGCCACCTGCAGCTGCTTTGCCTTCCGTTAATATTGCAATAACTTGGTCGCCTAAAACTGTTGCGCCTTCTTGTTGGGTAATTTCAGTAATTACACCGTCAGAAGTTGCTGGCACTTCAAGTACGACTTTATCTGTTTCAATATCAACTAATACTTGGTCGCGAGTAACGCTATCGCCTACTTGTACATGCCAAGTAGCTACGGTTGCATCAGCCACTGATTCAGGTAATACGGGAACCTTTATTTCGGTTGTCATTAATTTATTCCTTACTCACAAAATCTTTACTAAACAAATGGTCTATTGAACCGTTAACGCATCGTTAACTAGCGCTTGTTGCTCTTTAACATGTACAGACATATATCCCACAGCTGGCGCAGCAGAAGCTTTACGGCCCGCATATGTCAAATATGTACCATCAGGAATTGCAGCTCTAAAGTTGTGCTGAGAACAATACCAAGCACCTTGGTTTTGAGGCTCTTCCTGACACCAAACAAATTGCTTCACGTGTTGATACTGTTCCAATTCTTTTTGCAATTCTTGCTCAGGAAATGGATACAACTGCTCAATACGAATAATAGCAACATTATTTAATTCATTCTTACGACGTTGATCAAGTAGTTCGTAATAGACTTTACCACTACAAAACACAACACGATCAACCCCTTTAGGATCAATATCATCAACTTCGCCAATCACATTATGGAAAACCCCTGTAGCTAATTCTTCAAGTGAAGAAACCGCTAGAGGATGACGTAATAATGATTTAGGTGACATAACCACCAATGGACGACGCATAGGACGAACCACTTGACGACGAAGCATATTAAATACTTGTGCTGGTGTAGATGGCACACATACTTGCATGTTGTGATCCGCACACAATTGTAAAAATCGTTCTAAACGTGCTGATGAATGCTCAGGACCTTGACCTTCATATCCATGAGGTAACAACATAGTTAAGCCGCATAAACGTCCCCACTTTTGTTCACCTGATGAAATAAATTGGTCAAAAACTACTTGAGCACAGTTAGCGAAGTCACCAAATTGCGCTTCCCATATAGTTAAACCAGCAGGTTCTGCTGTTGTATAACCATATTCAAACGCTAATACTGATACTTCAGATAGGACAGAATCATTAACATTAAATGGACCTTGGCCTTCTCTAATGTTTTGTAATGGTACGTAATGACTGCCATCATCTTGATTATGTAATACTGCATGACGATGGAAGAAAGTACCACGTCCAGAATCTTGACCGGTAATGCGAACACGTTGCCCTTCATCTACTACACTGGCATAGGCTAAATTTTCAGCCATCCCCCAATCAAGTAGTTTTTCACCTGAAGCCATTTTAACGCGATCATCATAAATTTTCTTAACACGAGCATTAACAGGATATGACTCTGGATAAGTAGAAATCTTTTCAGCTAATTCTTTTAACTTTTCAACTGCAATTTCTTTCTTATAGTCGTCATCCCAGTTATGACCAATAAACGGAGTCCAGTCAACAGAGTGTTCCGTCATTGGGCGCCATTGTTCAACTGTACATTGACCTTCATCTAATAACTTACGATAGTAATTGGCTAATTCATCTGATTTAGCGGCACTAATACTACCTTCGTTATCTAATTTGGCTGCGTATAATTGACGTGGTGTAGGATGTTTTCTAACTATTTTATACATGAGAGGCTGTGTTGCACTTGGCTCATCAGCTTCATTGTGACCATGACGTCGATAACAAACTAAGTCGATAACTACGTCACGTTTAAATTCAGATCTAAAATCAAGAGCGATTTGAGTCGCTAAAATCACTGCTTCTGGATCATCCCCATTGACATGTAAAATAGGTGCTGAAACCATTTTTGCTATTTCAGTACAATATTCACCGCTGCGGGTATCATTAGGATTTGATGTTGTAAATCCTACTTGGTTATTCACTACAATACGTATACTACCGCCAACTTTAAAGGCTCTAGCTTGTGACATATTGAAAGTTTCTTGAACAACACCTTGACCAGCTATAGCTGAGTCACCATGAATGGTTACAGGCAACACTAAGTCACCTTGGCTACACTGACGACGATCTAAGCGAGCACGTACAGAACCAATAACAACTGGATTAACAATTTCAAGATGTGAAGGGTTGAATGCTAATGCTAAATGAACATTTCCACCAGGGGTTACAAAGTCAGAAGAATAACCTTGGTGATATTTAACATCGCCTGATGATAAAATTTCATCATGTTTTCCACCGAACTCGTCAAATAATTTAGACGGGTTCTTACCCATCACATTAACAAGAACGTTGAGTCGACCACGGTGAGCCATACCAAAAACAACTTCCTTCGTCCCTTTTGAGCCGGCACGAGTAATTAACTCTTTCAGCATTGGGATAAGAGCATCACCACCTTCAAGTGAAAAGCGTTTAGCGCCTGGGAATTTTGCCCCTAAGTATTTTTCTAAACCATCAGCAGCAATTAAGCCTTTTAATACTTCTTCTTTTTCTTCAACCGATAATTTTGCTTCTGACTGCACTGATTCTAAACGTTGTTGAATCCAACGTTTTTCTTCAGTAGATGTCATGTGCATATATTCTGCGCCGATTGAACTACAATAGGTTTTTGTTAATGCTTTATGTAAATCGCCAAGTTTCATTGACTCTTGACCGATGGCAAAAGAACCTACGTTGAATTCTTTGTCAAAGTCATTCTCGGAAAGATCATGGTGAGAAAGTTGTAAATCACGCACTTTTTCACGTTGCCATAATCCTAATGGATCAAGATTGGCATTTTGATGACCTCGAAAACGGAAAGCATTTATTAGCTGCAACACTTTGACTTGCTTAGCATCACTACCACCCGAAACGATAACCGTTTTTTGTGGTTGTTTAGCTAATTTCTTAAATTCTTCACGAATTTCAGAATGACGATATTCAACGTCAGCACCTTCAATTTTGGGCAGCTGTTCAAAGACTTTTCGCCACTCTGCAGAAACAGATTGCGAATTATCTAGATACGATTCATATAACTCTTCAAAGTAAGCAGCATTTGCGCCGCTTAAATGGGAAGACTCTAACCAAGTCTTCATTACACCTTCTGGCATTGCCTGTTCCTTTACTGGGATAAAAGCAACAAATCAAATATGTTCTAAAGTAATCAAAATGATTCGCTAATTACTTTAAAACGGCTCTTATATGTAAACTTACCAGTTATTTGGGAAATTTACTGCCGATTTATCACTTGCGTGATAAACCGGCAATCGTTATTTAAACTGCTCGAGTAAGCAACATAGACTTAATATGTCCAATTGCTTTCGTTGGGTTTAGTCCTTTAGGACAAACATCAATACAGTTCATAATTCCATGACAGCGGAAAACACTATATGCATCTTGTAATCCGTCTAATCGTTCTTCAGTTGCAGTATCACGGCTATCAATTAAGAAGCGATAGGCATGTAATAAACCTGCTGGACCGATGAATTTATCTGGATTCCACCAAAATGAAGGGCAAGAGGTTGAACAACAAGCACATAAAATACACTCGTATAAACCATCTAATTTTTCACGCTCTTCAATTGTTTGTATGTGTTCACGCGCTGGTTGATCTTTACCATCGTTAATCAAGTAAGGTTTGATTTTTTCATATTGATTATAAAATTGTGTCATATCAATAATTAAATCACGTACTACCGGTAAACCAGGTAAAGGACGTAAAACAATAGTTTTGGTTTTAAGATCTGATAATGGGGTAATACAGGCTAAGCCATTTTTACCATTCATATTCAAACCATCTGAACCACATACACCTTCACGACAAGAACGACGGAAAGATAAAGTAGAATCTTGCTCTTTCAGCAAAATTAACGCATCGAGTACCATCATGTCTGAACCTTCAGGAACTTCTAGCTCATATTCCTTCATGTAAGGTGCATTATCAACATCAGGGTTGTAACGGTAAATTGAAAAAACTTGTTTCATCAATAATGCTCCTAGTAAGTTCTAGCTTTCGGTGGGAAAGCTTCACGATGAACTGGTGCCATATTAACATCACGCTTAGACATATCTTCTGTACTTGGCGTGTAAATACTATGGCATAACCAATTCTCATCATCACGTTCAGTGAAATCTTGTCGTGCATGAGCACCACGAGATTCAGTACGGAAGTTAGCTGCTTTAGCAGAACAAAAAGCAGTTTCCATCAAGTTGTCTAGTTCTAGACACTCAATACGCTGCGTATTAAATTCTGATGATTTATCATTTAAATGCGCAGTTTTCAAACGTTCGCGTATTTCAGTTAATTGTTCCATACCTTCAGCCATGGCTTTACCTTCACGGAATACCGAGAAGTTAAGTTGCATACACTGTTGTAGGTCTTTACGAATTTGTACTGGATCTTCACCAGATGTAGAAGATTCCCAACGATTATAACGTGCTAATGCAGCGTCTAAATCTGATTCAGAAGCATCTAATTCATTGTGTGTGTCAGCTAAGTATTTTCCTAAGAAGTTACCCGCTGCACGACCAAACACAACTAAATCAAGAAGTGAGTTTCCGCCAAGACGGTTTGCACCATGAACAGAAACGTTAGCTATTTCACCAACAGCAAATAAACCATCAACAATAGTTTCTTCGCCTGTTAAAGGATTAAACTTAATAGCTTGTCCATTCACATTACACGGAACACCACCCATTTGATAGTGACAAGTAGGAATAACAGGAATTGGAGCTTCTGCTGGATCTACATGAGCAAATGTTTTAGATAAGTCACAGACACCTGGTAAACGTTTCTCTAATGTTTCACGTCCCAAATGATCAAGTTTTAATTTCAGATGAGGACCCCAAGGACCGTCACAACCACGACCTTCACGTATTTCAGTCATCATTGAACGAGCAACAACGTCGCGACTAGCTAAATCTTTAGCATTCGGAGCATAACGTTCCATGAAACGTTCGCCGTCTTTATTAAGAAGGTAACCACCTTCACCACGACAACCTTCAGTTACTAGTACACCAGCACCTGCGATTCCTGTTGGGTGAAATTGCCACATTTCCATATCTTGCATTTGAATATCTGCACGAAGCGACATACCAACGCCGTCACCGGTATTAATGTGTGCATTGGTAGTTGAAGCGAAAATACGCCCTGCTCCACCCGTTGCAAGAACAGTTGCACGTGCTTTAAAATAAACAACTTCACCTGTTTCTATACAAATAGCGGTTGTACCAACAACGGCACCATCAGAATTTTTAACAAGATCTAACGCATACCATTCAGAATAAACGTTTGTTTTATTTTTAACATTTTGTTGGTATAAACAATGCAATAATGCATGGCCTGTACGGTCAGCTGCTGCTGCTGTACGAGCGGCTTGTTCGCCACCAAAATTTCTAGATTGGCCACCAAACGGACGTTGGTATATTTTACCTTCCTCTGTACGAGAAAAAGGTAAACCCATTTTCTCTAATTCAATTACAGATTCTGGACCTGTTTTACACATGTATTCGATAGCGTCTTGGTCACCGATGTAATCAGAGCCTTTAACTGTATCGTACATATGTTGTTCCCAGTGATCTTCATGGGCATTACCCAAAGCAACGGTGATACCACCTTGTGCTGATACTGTATGAGAACGAGTAGGAAATACTTTTGAAATCAGGGCACATGATTGCCCAGATTCAGAAATTGATAATGCGGCGCGCATACCTGCACCACCGGCGCCAATTACTATGGCGTCAAACTCACGAATTGGAACGCTCACTTAAACACCCCACACTGTTAATAAGCCTACTACTAAATAAATTAGTAAGACAACGGCAAAGAAAAATTGTAAAAAACCACGTAAGAAAGCGGGTTTTATATAATCAGACAATACTTGCCATACACCAATCCAAGCATGGATTAGAAGGGAAAATAAAGCCAGAACTGTAAGTACCTTTGTGCATAAGCCAGCGAAAAAGCTTTGCCACACATTGTAAGTTACTTCGGGTGTAGTTATAAAAAAGCCAAGTATGTAAAAAACATACACCGCTAATATAATAGCGCTTGCTCTTATAAGGGTAAAATCATGTACGCCGCTGCGGCCTACCGTTGCTACGTTATTTACCATAATTTAACTCCCACTAATATCGTGCATAGAATCCACAGAAGAAAAACAAACTTAGCGCTTAAATTGCCAGACTCTTTTTCTTCAAAGTGTCCTAAGTCCATAAATAAGTGGCGGATACCACCAAACAAATGATAAATCAAAGCAGAAACGATACCGATAATAATCAATTTAAAGAATATGCCATCAAGTAACGATTTAACTTGGGCGAACCCTTCCGCAGAAGATAATGATAATGATAATGTCCACAATAAAATACCAATAGCAAATACCATAATAACACCAGAAACACGGTGTAATATTGATGCATAAGCAGCTGGATGCATTTTTATCGTAGTTAGATCTAGGTTTACAGGACGTTGTTTTTTCACGATTGTTGCCTAAAGAGCCTTCAACTTTTCAATTGTTACCCAAAATTATATGAGTAACCCCCCGTGATCTTAGGTTATATTTGACCAACTTACATACAATTGTACAAAACTATAGCCAGATCAAGGTAATTATATAGCTGATGATTTTTAATTACAATTTTCTTAGGCGACAAATTACGTGCTATTTTAGTGGCTTGCGTCTATTTTTTAACCGATAATTAAAAAACATATAACTTTAGTCGAATGATATCACAATTGGTTTGACTTTTAGGGGGTGTTTTGAAGTAGAATACCGACCAGTTTTATATTCAGAAAAACTGACTAACTTTTCAGTTTGGTCAGATTACAAGATTTATAATAGGGGATAAAACATATGGCTGATTCAAAAGCCTCTCTCAGTATTGATGGTAATGTAGTTACAGATTTACCAATTCTATCAGGTAGCGCCGGCAACGACGTTATCGATATCCGAACTTTGGGTAGCTCTGGCTACTTCACATATGATCCTGGCTTTTTAGCTACAGCCTCATGTGAATCTGCTATTACATTCATCGATGGTGACAAAGGTATATTACAACATCGGGGTTATCCAATTGATAGTTTAGCCAAACAAGCTGACTATCTTGAAGTTTGTTACATACTTTTAAATGGCGAAGCACCGTCTAAAGAAGAGTATGAAGAATTTAAAAACATTATCACTAACCATACAATGGTTCATGAAAAGTTAGCCCATTTCTTCCAAGGCTTCTTACCTGATGCACATCCTATGGCTATGGTCTGTGGTGTAGTTGGTGCAATGTCTTCATTTTATCATAGTGATTTAGATATTCATGCTGCCGATCAACGTATGAGAAGTGCTCATCGTTTAATCGCTAAAATGCCAACAATCTCAGCAATGGCTTACAAATATAGCATTGGGCAACCTTTTGTTTACCCTCGCAATGATTTAACTTTTGCGGAAAACTTTTTGCACATGATGTTCTCTGTACCTGCTGAAGAATATAAAGTAAGTCCAGTGGTTGCTCGTGCAATGGACCGTATCTTTACACTTCATGCGGATCATGAACAAAACGCATCAACTTCTACAGTTCGATTAGCCGGTTCATCTGGTGCAAACCCATATGCATGTATTGCTGCAGGTGTTGCTTCACTTTGGGGTCCTGCACATGGTGGCGCCAACGAAGCATGTTTAACTATGCTTGAAGAAATTGGTTCATTAGATCGTGTTGATGAGTTTGTTGCTCGTGCAAAAGATAAAAATGATTCATTCCGTCTAATGGGATTTGGTCATCGTGTTTATAAAAACTTTGACCCTCGCGCAACGGTAATGCGTGAAACATGTCATGAGGTTTTACAAGAGCTAGGTATTAAAGATCCATTACTAGACGTAGCAATGGCACTTGAAAAAGTAGCACTTGAAGACCCTTATTTCATCGAGAAAAAACTTTACCCTAACGTTGATTTCTATTCAGGTATTATTCTTAAAGCTATTGGTATTCCAACTAATATGTTTACCGTAATATTTGCTATGTCACGTACTGTTGGTTGGGTTTCTCATTGGGATGAAATGTTAGGTCAAGCCGGTCAAAAAATCGGTCGTCCTCGTCAATTATACGTGGGTGAAATTGACCGTGAATTTATTCCATTAAAAGATAGATAAGCTTATTCGCTTAACTCTCATTTAATATTGTTAAAAAGGTCGCTCACGCGGCCTTTTTTATTAAATAAAATTTATAAAACCAGTATTCTCCTTCCAATTCAAGCTATCTCAATTAATTCAAAACATTCAATTAAAATGATAATTAACCTTTTTGCTTAATATCAAATGAAACGATTTAAGCATCTATTGCTTCAGTAAACGTTTATTTAAAATGGTGAATAAATATTCAAAACGAATAATGTATACAATATAACCAAAATAAGTAATAAAAAGCAAAGCAAACAGATGTAGCCAACACCAATATATTAATGTGATATCACGATAAGTATAGTGCCTATGAAAGCAAATTTGTTATAATTGCCGTCATATTTTATTATCTACAACGCTATTTTATTATGTCTGGGTATCAAGAAAGGTTTGGTGGCATTATTCGTCTATATGGCGTTAACGCTGTAGAAAAACTTCAACAAGCACATTTTTGCGTCATCGGTATTGGTGGTGTAGGCTCTTGGGTTGCAGAAGCCCTTGCACGAACAGGTATTGGTCAGTTAACCTTAATCGACCTTGATGATATCTGTACTACCAATATCAATCGTCAAATTCATGCGCTGTCTTCAACTATTGGTGAGAGTAAAGTAGAGGTCATGGCAGATCGAATTCATCAAATTAATCCTGACTGTCAAGTGAACTGTATTGAAGACTTCATTACCCTTGAAAATTTATCTGAAATAGTCGACAAAAAATTTGATTATGTAATCGATGCTATTGACTCTGTTAATGTCAAAACAGCGTTAATAGCGCATTGCAAAAGACAAAAAATTGCCATTATGACTGTAGGTGGCGCTGGAGGTCAAACGGATCCAAGTCAAATCCAAGTAACTGATCTCAGTAAAACATACCAAGATCCTTTATTAGCTAAAGTACGCAATCAGCTAAGACGTGATTTTAACTTTAGTCGCAATGTAAAACGCAAATTCTCTATTGATGCCGTTTTTTCTAGCGAACAACTAATGTACCCCGATAATGAAGGTAATGTTTGCCATAGCAAACAACAACAAGATGGCGCATTACGCCTTGATTGTAATAATGGTTTTGGCGCAGCAACTCATGTTACTGCTTGTTTCGCTTTTTTTGCTGTGGGTGCCAGTATCAAGAAATATTTAAAAAAGGCATTAGCGACTTAAGCAACAATCGTTTTAATTTTTTTCACTATGGCTAAAAGACCATTTCCCCTTGAGGGGCTTAGATGGTTAATTAAACCAAGTGAAGAAAAATAGTCATCAATATTAAATGTTAGAATGTCAGCTGAGGTTTTACCATTATACGCAGCCAGGACAACAGCCAATAAGCCACGAATAATTTTAGCATCACTATCTGTTTGAAAAAAATAGCGTTGTTGATTATCTTGTGAGTAAATTAACCATGCTGCACTTTCACAACCTTGAATTAAAGATTCTTCATTCCGCTGAGTTTTTGGCATTCTTGATAACTGTTTACCTAACAACATTAACTCTCTATGTTTAGTATCCCATCCTTTGAGTTTTTTAAACTTGTCTACAAGTTCAATATCGCTATGGATATTTGGCTTCAGCTCTTCAACCTCGTGGGGTGCTTTAGTAACGAAGGCCATTAATTTATCAATAACAAAATCCACTTCAGTAAAAGTATTATAAGGAGCTAATGAAATTCGTATACAGCCCGCTATTCCTAAATATTCAAACAGAGGCATAGCACAATGACGTCCTACTCTCACTGCTACTCCATAAAGATCTAATTCACTAGCAACATCTTGAACATTATCTTTCAAAGTAAAACTAAAAATAGGTACATCTGGCTGCCCTTTAGTAATAAATTGAAGAGAAGGGACAGTTTTCAATCGCTGATATGTATACTCAAGCAATTGTTGCTTATAAGGGTGTTGATTGTTGAGTTGATAGCTATGAATAAACTCAATCGCCTTTGCAAAAGCAATAACACCTGAAATATTAGGTGTACCCGCTTCAAATTTAAAAGGTAATGATTCAAAACTAGTACCTGAAAAGCTAACCTCTTTGATCATTTCTCCCCCTGATTGGTAAGGCGGCATATCATTAAGCAAATGTTCTTTTCCATATAAAATGCCAACCCCAGTAGGACCATACATTTTATGTGACGAAAACACATAAAAATCACAATCAAGCTTCTGAACATTAACAACAAGGTTAGCAATAGCTTGGGCACCATCAATAAGGGTTTTTGCCCCAACAACCCTAGCTCTAGCAATCACTTTTTCTATTGGGTTCACTTTACCAATTACATTTGATATATGGCTGATACAGACTATTCTGGTCCTATCACAAATAACGTCAGTTAATTGCTCTGTTGCTATCACGCCCTGCTCAGTCAACGGCAATACCTTTATTTGAGCCCCCGTTTGTTGCGCAATAATCTGCCAAGGAACAATGTTCGCATGATGCTCAGCATAACTTAACACGATAACGTCATCTTTTTTAAGTTGGCTACGCCCCCAAGATTGGGCCACCAAATTTATACTTTCAGTGCATCCCTTAGTCCATATTATTTCTCTATGACTGTTTGCGTTAATCAACTGCTGAACTTGTTTTCTTGCTTGTTCAAACTTTGCTGTTGTTTCTGCGGCTAATTGATAGGAGGCTCGATGAACATTGGTATTGAACAAGCGATAATAGGCATGCTCTGCATCAATAACTACTTCGGGTTTCTGAGTAGTAGCACCATTATCAAAATAAACTAATGGCTGTTGATGAACCATAACATTCAATAGTGGAAATTGTTTTCTAAAGAGGTTTATTTCAAATGGGATCATCTAATTAATTGACATGTAAATATAATATTATTGTCATTATTATAACGTAACATTTCTCTGGAAACATGGATTAATTATTTGATTAATGGCTTTTGATTATTTGGTCTTTTTCTCAAATTACACTATAACTATACAAAGCACATTACGAGATAGAATGATGACATTATTTTCATGGTATTTAACTTCTCAATCTAATAAAAACATTAAACAATTATCACAAAAAACGTCACAAGCCGAAGCTATGTGGCCTATTGCAAAGGTAAGACAAACACCTCAAAGATTATCGCCCCAACTTAACAGTAGCAACAAAACAAATATTACAGTCCAAATAACCAATGATGGAAGCTTACGCCCTTAAACACTTACTTAGTAAATGACTTTGTCGAACCATTGTTGTGCATTTAAGGTTTTACCTGACTTTTCGAGAGCTAGAGCAATATTATAATGAAAGCTTGGCATTCTAAATTGCTCTCCTTTCATCGACAAAAAATCTTGATACAACGGAGGTAGAGGTAATTCATTATAAGTTAATGTTGTTTGTTTGATTAGGGGTTTTACTGATATATAACGACTATTGGCACATGTCTTCGCGGGAAATAAGCCAATGGTATTTTCAAAAGAGGACGGTGTCTCTACTTTCCAACCAGAGTTCACTTTACTAAGAATTGGTGTCGTGGGTTTAATCAATTTGGCCCAAGGGATTTGTTTCAATACTTTTTGTCGTACATATTGTCGTAACCCTTTATATGATGCTTCTAGTACCACGATATTATGCGAGGAGGATTTTTTACCTACGCTATTACAGAAAGGGTGATCTCGGGGTAATGGATATTCATCAATAAAGCCAGCAAGGTGCAATAATTCGTGTTTAAAGACATTCACATCATCATTACTATCTAGGTATAAAATGCCTTCATGAACATTCGCTCCTCCTTTTGGCAACATAACCCCTAGATACCGAGTAGTGATTGAATTAAGGTAAGGATGCCAGCTAGCCTCATCACAACGAATCGCACTATTGGAATCGTAATGACACGCTAACGCTTTTTTTGAAATATACCTTGGAGTAGAGAAGCAGAAATGGCGCCCTACCACTGTTCCTTTCACTTCTTGAATTAACTCTGATGATTTTTTTAAATCATCTAGTGTTGTTGCAAAGACTTGTATACTCAAACAAGAAGGCGGAAAACTTGTTACCATAGAAGTTGCTGAGGGGATAATTTGATACTTTTGTAGTTCATTTACTAGCAATCCCCCTTGCGTTGACAACTTAAGCTTATCTACAAGGTGAGTTATTTCTGCTATTTCCCCTTCGCTAATTGCTATATTAACCTTCATAGCTTGCGCCCAAAAATGATCAGCTTCAGACTTGGCGATTGATAATGCATGATACATTTGCTCATTATTCAAATAATAGCGAGCTAATGGTTTAGCCGCCAAAGCGTTTCCTTGTTCAAATGCCTGTTTAAACCACAGCATAGCATTGCGATGTTGAGCAATTGATAAATAATAATAAGCGAGTGATAAAGCTATATCAGCATTGCTTTTTGCTAAATATTGGGCGGCAGTAAACCATGGAGGAGAGCCAATAACATTATAATGATATTGAATCTTATTAAATTCATTTTTATCAATCTTAGCTAATAAACTAATATTGTTTGTTGATAGGACGTTATGTGCAATAGCCCAGTGAAGAAGTTGAGAGCGAAAAAAAACGCTAACGGAAATTATACTTATCAATAATAAGGAGAGTTTCCAGCGTTTTTTCATTACTCAGTACTACGATTAAAGTGTTTTATTACCAGATGCTTGTCTTAATAGATCAAGTTCAAGTTTGGCATATCTGTGTTCTACAAATTCAAACACATTAGTGCTTAATGCAAGTTTGTAGAAATCGGCAGCATCTTGATTGTTACCAGCTATTTGATTGATTTTGCCAAGATAAAAATAAGCTTCACATAATCGGTCACTTAGCTCTTTATTAGTTTCAACACCTTGAGTCAACATGGTCAAAAAACGATCTTGGGTGATTTTTCCTAAATAAAGGTTAACAATTTTCTTAGCCCAAACTTGATCAGGAATATTATCAGCTCTTTTCGCTAAGTTAATCAATGCTTCCTCAGATGACAGTTCGCGTTCCGCTAAATATAGCCAGAGAATACGATAAGGATCGTCGCTTCTTTGTTGGTAAAATGCTTTTAAATCTTCAATAGCTAAACTAGGACGTCCGCCATAATAGAGTGCAATACCGCGATTTAAATAAGCAAACTCATGGTTAGCATCAAGTTCAATAGCTGAATCTAACGAATCATAGGCTTGGGTATATTCTTGTAATTGCGTAAAATGAATCCCTAAAAAGTTATACGCATCCACTAAATCAGGTTTTAATCTAAGCGCACGATTAAAATCTAATCTCGCCAAAGATCGTAGTCCAACGCTGTCATAGATAACACCGCGATCATAAAACAATTGAGCCCGTTGCGAGTCAGTTAAATCTGCACGCTGTATCACTTCGGTCATTCGCGCTAAGGCAATTTCACTTTTATAATTAACTTCAACAGGCTCAGCTATGATGAGCTGCCCTGCGACACTATTTTGATGAGATAATGATGAACAAGCTTGGCTCGATAAAATCAGCCCAAAAATAAATATACGATATAATATCTTCACTAAATGCTATGACCTCTGAACTTATTTTTTAAGATTATATACCCAAACAGCCTTAAGATGCGAGTTACAAAACACCAAATCACCTCATCAACTTTATGAGTATGCCACTCACAATCATTCTCCTAGTACCCAGACACATGAGAGTATATTATCCCCACGTTCCACTCTAGTTTATTTTAGAAATACTAGAGTTTACTTGATTGATACAGGACTTACCAATTCGCAAAAGATGATTGTTTCTTAGGTAGAATTATCAGATATAATAAATATGAAAAAGGGAGCTAATAGCTCCCTTTTTGACATTTTTTGTTACTACTTTGTAAAATTATTCAGCAGTATCTTCTGCTGGTTTTTCTACAACTTCAGAGGCTGGTTTCTCAACAGCTTCTTTCATACTTAAACGAACTCGTCCTTGACGGTCAACTTCAAGTACTTTAACAGTAACTTCTTGGCCTTCAGTTAAAACGTCAGTTACTGCATTCACACGTTCATCAGAAATTTGTGAAATATGAACTAAACCATCTTTACCTGGAAGCACATTAACAAATGCACCAAAATCAACGATACGTACAACTTTACCTGTGTAAACTGTACCTACTTCAATTTCAGCGGTTAATGCAGTAATACGCGCAATTGCATCTTTAGCTTGTTCACCATCAGTTGCTGCAATTTTTACTGTACCATCATCTTCAATTTCAATGGTTGTACCCGTTTCTTCAGTAAGTTGGCGAATTGTTGCACCACCTTTACCGATAATGTCACGAATTTTATCAACACTTACTTTCATTGTATGAATACGTGGAGCAAATTCAGAAATATCATCACGATGTGAATTAATCGCTTTGTCCATCACGCTAAGGATATGCGTACGAGCTGCTCTTGCTTGATTTAATGCAATTTGCATGATCTCTTGTGTAATGCCTTCAATTTTAATGTCCATTTGAAGTGCAGTAATACCTTCTGTAGTTCCTGCCACTTTAAAGTCCATATCACCTAAGTGATCTTCATCACCTAGAATATCAGAAAGAACAACAAAATCATCGCCTTCCTTAACAAGACCCATTGCAATACCAGCAACAGATGCTTTAATTGGTACACCAGCATCCATTAATGCTAAAGAAGTACCACATACAGAAGCCATTGATGATGAACCATTTGATTCGGTAATTTCAGAAACAACACGAACTGCGTATGGGAATTCTTCAGCTGAAGGCATAACAGCTAACATGCCGCGTTTAGCTAAACGACCATGGCCGATTTCACGACGTTTTGGAGAACCAACAAAACCAGTTTCACCCACACAGTATGGAGGGAAGTTATAGTGAAGCATAAATGAATCAGTCTTCTCACCCATAATTGTGTCTAAGCGTTGTGCATCGCGTTGCGTACCTAAAGTAGCCGTTACTAATGCTTGAGTTTCACCACGAGTAAATACTGCTGAACCATGAGTACGCGGTAACACACCAGTCATAACATCTAAGGCACGAATCATTTCAGGGTCACGACCATCGATACGTGGAGAACCTTGAGTAATACGACCACGAACAACTGTTTTTTCTAAGTCATGGAATAAATCTTTTGCTTCTTGAACGTTAAGTTCAGGATCAGCTTCAAGTAATTGCTCAATTAAAGTATTACGAATTTCAGCAATTTTTTCATAACGAACCGCTTTTTCAGTAATTTGATATGCTTCGTTTACTTGTGTTTCAGCCATCTCAGCTATTTTAGCAACTAATTCAGCATTTTTAACTGGCGCTTGCCAATCCCACTTAGCATTACCAACTTCAGCAGCCATTTCTTTAATTGCTGTGATAGCTGTTTGCATCTGTTCGTGGCCATAAACTACAGCACCAAGCATAACTTCTTCAGAAAGAACGTCAGCTTCAGATTCAACCATTAAGACAGCAGAATCAGTACCAGAAACAACTAAGTCTAACTGAGAATCAGCTAATTCAGATTGTAATGGGTTAAGAAGGTATTTACCGTCAGTATAACCAACGCGCGCTGCGCCAACAGGACCACTAAATGGCATACCTGAAATAGCTAAAGCAGCAGATGTACCTAATAATGAAATGATATCAGGGGCAATTTCTGGGTTGGCAGAAACAACTGTGATAATCACTTGTACTTCATTTGTGAAACCTTCTGGGAATAATGGACGAATTGGACGGTCAATTAAACGTGCAATTAATGTTTCTTCTTCTGAAGGACGACCTTCACGTTTGAAGAAACCACCAGGAATTTTACCAGCCGCATAAGTACGTTCTTGATAGTTAACCGTTAAAGGGAAAAAGTCTTGCCCTTCTTTTGCTTCTTTTTTACCAACAACAGAGACTAATACACAAGTATCATCCATGCTTGCCATAACAGCACAAGTTGCTTGACGGGCAATCGCGCCCGTTTCAAGAGTTACGGTATGTTGACCGTACTCAAATGTTTTTGTAACAGTATTGAACATAAATTGTTCCTTATTTTTTCGGATTGTTCCAATCTGTACAATTATTTATTGACTCATTTGTCATATCGAACGTGAGCGCAACAGATAATTATACAGTTTGGACTATTTACAATTAAAATTAATGCAATTCAAAAAATTGCAGGCACATTATACTTACCTAAGTCATTTGTTACTAGCTCGATTGGGTAATTAGATTAAGTAAAATGAGAAATTTTTTCTTTTTAAAAGAAAAAAGGAGCCAATAGGCTCCTTTTTATAAATTCTGTTTAAGTCGAAATTAACGACGTAGACCTAATTTACCGATTAAAGTAGTGTAACGTGTAACGTTTTTACCTTTTAAGTAATCAAGTAACTTACGACGTTGGCTTACCATGCGTAATAAACCACGACGTGAATGGTGATCATGGATGTGCTCTTTGAAGTGACCTTGTAAATGGTTGATTTGTGTAGTTAACAAAGCAACTTGAACTTCTGGTGAACCTGTATCACCTTCGCCTTGAGCATATTCTGCAACGATAGCAGCTTTTTCAGCAGCATTTAAAGACATAATAAATCCTTAGTGTTTAATATTAATACCCGAAGGTATGTAAAGTATTACTCAGCCAAACACTAATTCAGCCAAATAATGAAGAGCGCGTATTCTACCAACATAAAGGGGCAATGCAATCTTTTATTTCTAGAATCGAAAGTATTTATCTTACTGCCAATACATTCGAGAGAAAAGGCCATCAAAGCCCGTTTATTTTTATAACGCGTCAATAACGGTTATTCGTTTAGGGGCAACTAATCCATCATCATCAATAAAGCCGACACCAATAAATTCGTGTTTTTCATTATTGTTTTGATCTGTTACATAAACTTGTACTAATCCTTCTGCCGGAGCAGATGATGCCTGTACAGGATTGCCATGACGTAAAAAGTTAGCCGACATATCGTCAATATAAACCGAAGGTAAACCATCAACTGCCGTATTCATTGGCAATAGTAATGGATCAAGCAACTCGGAAGGCGAAATATCTTCACTTTTAGCTTGTTCCAATAAGTTTTCAAGCTGTTCCATCGTCACCATTTTATCTGTTGGATAATTACCGACAGCACTACGACGTAATTGAGCAACATGTGCTCCACAACCTAATAACTCACCAAGATCGTCAATGATAGTACGGATATAAGTCCCTTTAGATACATGAATATCTAAGTCGACTTCATCACCTTCAAATCTCAACAGATCTAACCTAAATACAGTAATATCGCGAGACTCTCTAGGCACTTCAATACCTTCACGCGCATATTTATATAATGGCTGGCCTTGATACTTTAGTGCAGAGTACATAGAAGGAATTTGTTTAGTAGTACCACGAAATGATGCTAACGCATGATCTAGCTGTTCTTTCGTAATATCTACAGGTTTCTCACTGACAACTTCACCAGCAGCATCACTTGTGGTAGTACGAATACCCAGTTTTGCAGTGACCTGATACGTTTTGTCTGTATCTAATAAAAATTGAGAAAACTTAGTTCCTTCACCAAAACAAATGGGTAGCATACCGGTAGCTAATGGATCTAAAGCCCCCGTATGCCCTGCCTTTTGCGCAAAATAAATACGTTTAGCTTGTTGTAATGCATGATTTGAAGACATTTCATAAGGCTTATCAAGCAACAATACGCCATTGATAAGACGACCTTTTCTTTTCTTTGCCATCAACTAATCGCCTTCAGTTTCACTATCTTCTGAAGCAATATCATCAACAATATCATGTTCATGATTTTTTCGATCTTCTGCAACAGCTTTATCTACTAATGTGCTCATACGAACACCTTCAACCATAGAACTGTCATAGATAAAACGTAATTCAGGCATGATACGCGCTTTAATACGTTTAGCTAACAAGGTGCGAATAAAGCCAGCAGCATCATTTAAAATACTGAGAGACTCATCAACATTTTGTCCTTCTAAAGTAAAAAAGGTTACATAAATTTTGGCATAGGCGAGATCACGCGTGATCTCAACGGCAGAGACCGTTACCATGCCTAAGCGAGGATCTTTAACTTCACGTTGTATGATCATCGCAATTTCTTTCTGGATTTCTTGACCCACTCTATCGGTTCGAGCAAATTCTCGTGCCATTGGAACTCCTATAAAATCAAAAAATCCCAATAATACCTTTGGGTATATCTATTGGGATTAAAATGGGGGCAAAGCCCCCATTTAGTTTTAATGTAATTTATTTAATTAAATAATTACAATGTACGTTTAACTTCAACGGTTTCAAATACTTCGATTTGATCGCCAACTCTAACGTCATTATAGTTTTTAACTCCGATACCACATTCAGTACCGTTACGTACTTCTTGTACATCATCTTTGAAACGGCGTAATGATTCAAGCTCACCTTCATAGATAACAACATTTTCACGTAAAACACGAATTGGTGCGCTACGTTTAATGATACCTTCAGTAACCATACAACCAGCAATGGCACCAATTTTCGGAGATTTGAACACATCACGCACTTCAGCAAGACCAATAATCTCTTGTTTAAACTCAGGTGCAAGCATACCGCTCATCGCCTGTTTAACTTCATCAATTAATTGATAGATAACACTGTAGTAACGTAAGTCTAAGTTTTCAGACTCGATAACTTTACGTGCGGCTGCATCAGCACGAACATTAAAGCCCACGACTATTGCATTAGACGCAGCAGCTAATGATGCATCAGTTTCGGTAATACCACCAACACCTGAACCTATGATCTTAACTTTCACTTCATCGGTTGATAGTTTAACTAATGAATCAGAAATCGCTTCTAAAGAACCTTGTACGTCAGATTTAAGTACAACGTTAACTTCAGAAACATCGCCTTCAGCCATATCTGAGAACATATTCTCAAGTTTTGCTTTTTGCTGACGAGCTAATTTAACATCACGGAATTTACCTTGACGATAAAGTGCTACTTCACGCGCTTTCTTCTCATCTTTAACAACAGTTGCTTCATCACCTGATTGTGGAACACCACTTAAACCAAGTATTTCCACTGGAATTGACGGACCTGCTGATTTAATGTCGTTACCAAGTTCATCTCTCATCGCTCTTACACGACCATATTCTAGACCACATAAAACGATATCACCTTGGTGTAAAGTACCTTCTTGAACAAGAACCGTTGCTACTGGGCCACGACCTTTATCCAATTTAGATTCCACTACAACACCGTTAGCCATTTTATCAACAACCGCTGTCAGTTCTAAAACTTCAGATTGTAATAATATCGCATCAAGCAAGTCATCAATACCTGTACCCGCTTTTGCTGATACATGTACAAACTGAACTTCACCGCCCCACTCTTCAGAAAGTACATCGTGTTGAGATAATTCACTCTTAACACGGTCTGGATCAGCACCTTCTTTATCCATTTTATTTACAGCGATAATAATTGGCGCATCAGATGCTTTTGCATGTTGAATAGCTTCAATTGTTTGAGGCATAACCCCATCGTCTGCAGCAACAACAATAACAACGATATCTGTTGCTTTAGCACCACGAGAACGCATTGCAGTAAATGCCGCATGACCTGGAGTATCTAAGAAAGTGATCATACCATGACCCGTTTCTACGTGATAAGCACCAATATGCTGTGTAATACCACCAGCTTCACCTGCTGCCACTTTAGCTTTACGAATATAATCAAGTAGTGATGTTTTACCATGATCAACATGCCCCATGATAGTAACAACAGGAGCACGTGTTATTGCTTCTCCAGAATCACCACGATCAGACAATACCGCTTCTTCTAGGGCATTTTCTTTAACCAATACCACTTCACGACCCATTTCCTCTGCAACTAATGCAGCGGTTTCTTGATCAATAACTTGGTTAATGGTCGCCATAGCGCCCATTTTAAACATAACTTTAACGACTTCAGCGCCTTTAACAGACATTTTATTCGCTAGTTCAGCGACTGAAATTGTTTCACCAATGCGAACTTCATTGATTTTAGCTTCAACTGGTTTTTGGAAACCATGTTGCAAGCTTTGCGGTGCAGATAAGGTTTTCTTACCTCTACCTTTACTAAATTTATTATTTCTATTGTCTTGAGCAGCTTTTTTCTTACGACGACGACGATTGCCTTCATCTTCAGAATCAACTTTATCTTCAGCTTCTTGTGCATATTTTGAAGACGTTAAATGCACAATATCATTTTCATGCTTTTTACGTTCAGCTTCTTGCTCTTTCCAACGACCTTCGTTCTCTTCCGCTAACTTTTTAGCCGCTTCTGCTGCTGCTTTCGCTTCGGCTTCTGCTTTCGCTTCGGCTTCTTTTTCAGCAATCAAACGTAATTTTTTAGCTTCTTCACTTTCCGCTGGAATTGGTGCTGCAGGTTTTTCAACCTTAACAGCTTTAGCTTTGGCTGCTTCTTTAGCTTTTGCATCAGCTTCTGCTTTCGCTTTAGCTTTAGCCTCGGCTTCAGCATTAGCACGAGCTCGAGCTTCTTCAATAGCTTTAGCTTCGGCTTCCGCTTTCGCTTTGGCTTCTTCTGCTGCTTTTGCTTCGGCTTCTATTCGTGCTTGTTCTTCAGCTTCTGCCATTTGCTGTTCTTCAAGTTCGCTACGTTTAACGTAAGTACGTTTTTTACGTACTTCAACTTGTACTGATTTAGCTTTACTACCACTACCCAGAACTAAAGTTGATTTTTTCTTACGATTCAACGTCATTTTACTTGGCCCAGATGATGCTTCATCACCATGTTGCTTTTTCAAATGATCTAAAAGCGATTCTTTCTCTTTTTGTGTAATAGAATCAGAAGAAGACTTCGTCATCCCAATGTTTGCCAATTGGCCCACTAATTTCTCAACCGGTGTACCAATTTCTTTGGCGAGTTCTTCTACAGTTACGTCTGCCATCTTATCAAGTTCTCCCGGCTATATTATTCTTCGTTAAACCAACAAATGTTACGAGCAGCCATGATTAACTCACCTGCTTTAGTTTCATCTAATTCGTCAATATCGGATATTTCATCAACACCTTGTTCTGCTAAGTCTTCTAAGGTAATTATACCGCGACTTGCAAAAACAAATGCTAAATGACGTTCTAAACCTTTAAGGTTTAACAAGTCTTCAGCAGGCTCAGCATTTTCAAGTGATTCTTCACTCGCTAATGCTTGTGTTGTTAAAGCTGCTTTTGCTCTTTCTCTTAATTCTTCAACGATATCTTCATCCATACCGCTAATCTCTAACAATTCAGATGCTGGAACATAAGCAATTTCTTCCAATGAAGTAAAACCTTCATCAGCAAGCAATGTCGCAAAATCTTCATCTATATCAAGCTTGTCAGTAAATAAAGTAAGTACCTTATCGTTTTCAGCTTGATGTTTTTCATTCATATCATCAACAGTCATGACATTTAGCTCCCAACCCGTAAGTTGACTTGCTAAACGTACGTTTTGACCACTACGGCCAATAGCCATTGCTAAGTTACCTTCTTCAACCGCAATATCCATTGTACCTTTGTCTTCATCAACAATGATTGAAGCAACTTCAGCTGGCGCCATCGCATTAATAACAAACTGTGCTGGGTTATCATCGTATAAAACGATATCAACACGTTCACCACCTAGCTCACCGGAAACCGCTTGCACACGTGAACCACGCATACCTACACATGCACCAACAGGGTCAATACGTTTATCATTGCTTTTTACTGCAATTTTAGCACGTGAACCAGGATCTCGAGCTGCACCTTTTATTTCCAGCATCTCTTCACCAATTTCTGGTACTTCAACGCGGAAAAGTTCGATCAACATTTCAGGTTTAGTGCGACTAACAAATAGTTGAGCACCTCGAGCTTCAGGTTTTATCGCATAAAGTAAACCACGAACTCTATCGCCTGGACGGAAGACTTCACGTGGCAACATATCGTCACGATAAATTATCGCTTCTGCGTTATTGCCTAAATCTAAAATAATGCTATCTCTGCTCGCTTTTTTAACAACACCAGTGATTAATTCACCCACTTGGTCTTGATAAGCATCAACAATTAAAGCGCGTTCTGCTTCACGTACTTTTTGTACAATGACTTGTTTAGCCGTTTGCGTTGTAATGCGGTCAAAGGTAACCGATTCAATTTGCTCTTCAGCATAATCACCCACATTAAGCTCTGGGTCATCATATTGCGCCGCAGCTAAACCAATTTCAGAATATGGATGTTCTACAGGTTCGTCAGTATCATCAACTACTAACCAACGTCTAAAGGTATCAAACTCACCTGTTTTACGGTCTATGCAAACTCTTACGGCAATATCGCCTTCATACTTTTTCTTAGTGGCAGTTTCTAAAGCCGTTTCCATTGCCTCGAAAATACTTTCCCTAGGCAATGCTTTTTCATTAGATACGGCATCTACAACTAGTAATATTTCTTTACTCATGCTTTTTAGCCTTTCGTTATTATTCGTTTTAATTCAAAATCTGTTATTCAAAATTTGGTACAAGATTCGCTTTATCTATATTACTAAAGACAAGCTCATAATCTTCACCATCGACATTGACAATTAAGGTGTCATTCTCAATAGACACTAATTTGCCCTTAAATTTTCTTCGACCATTCAACGGCATTGAAATTTTTACATTAATAGTTTCGCCTATTACCTCTTGAAAATGAGGTAAATCAAATAATGGGCGGTCAAGTCCTGGTGATGAGACTTCCAAGCTATATTCAGTACTAATTGGATCTTCGACATCCAAAATAGCACTTACTTGACGACTAACTTCAGCACAATCATCAACATTAATACCATTTTCATGGTCAATAAATATTCTTAGAATTGAATGTTTGCCTGCGCTAACAAATTCAACTCCTAGTAATTCTTTCCCCACCTCTTCTACGGCAGGACGTAACATTTCTGTCAATTTATGCTCAAACTTAGCCAATCAACTTCTCCAATAAATAATATCAAGTGAAATAAATATTACCCATTAATTGAGGATTATTTATTTCAATTGCTATAAGAGTACAGAAACAAAAAAAGGGCTTATAGCCCAGCGATATAACATTGCTTTTATGTATTTACACAAACGTAAGATACAAAAAAACCCCAAAATTCGGGGCTTTATTCACTGAACCCACGACAACAAATAAATAGAAACTATCTAATTGCGATAACAATAATAAATTTAAAGGCGAAACCTTTAATTCTACAGTGATATATTGTTATATTTTGATGCCGCGAATTATATAGGTATACGAGATATTACGCAAGGTTAAATACAAGATTGATCTTATATAATTAATGGCAATTCATATTTTAAGGCTTACATCGATTAATCTTTATCCACTAATTTGCGTTACAAGCTGTTAGTAAAACTGAATTTTTCATGTTATAAATGCAATTAACGTATTAATACCAATTGATTAATCAATTTAATATAATAAAAATGTATACTCAATTGGATATTATTCACCTCAATAATTATCTATACTTTTTAAGAGATCAAGGTTGATTATGTACACATATTCGCAACTGTTATTTCGCAATATTGTATTTGGAATACTGTTTAGTTTAACTATTTCAGCCATTGCGGTGCTCCTTACAAAACAGTTACTTACAGAGCAACAGCAAGAACATAAATTGCTTTTATCACAAATAATAGCAATAGAAAACATTGATCAGCAAGCATTAATTAATCAAATCAATAGAGTATATAAATATAAAACATTGATCATTAAAGATAACGAGCAACAAACATTAACTTCTGTAACTGAATCGTTATCACTTATTGAAAAAGTGTTCACACCTGAAATTTCAACACTCAATACTAAGAATAAACTTTTCATCCAGTTTCAGTTAAACTTTAGTAATGAAATTCAAGTTATATTGATGATAATCGCTAGCATTTTTACTTTGAGTATACTGATATCAATCATTACTGTCTGGTACAGTATTAAAAAGCATACAAGAGTAGTATCTCAAGTATGTGATCAGATCACATCGAGTATTAATGACATTGTAAATCCCAAAAAGTCTGCCGCAAAAAAACACGAAATTGATAACATTACCAATTTACCCACCATCAAAAACATATTATCTGATTTACAAGAATTACTAAATAAACATGTCGAAGGTACCCATCTTCTCGAAAAAGAAGCTTACATAGAACCTTTAACTCAACTTGATAACAGAAGTCGCTTTGTCCAGTTTTTTGATAGTCAAAATAAGTCAAAAACCTTTGGCGTACTTACTATTACTCGTTGTTCTGAATTACAGACCATCAACCAAATTCATGGTTATAACGAAGGTGATAACTATATTTGTAAAGTCGCGGACTTAATCAAAAACACATCGGCACGTTATCAAGGTGCTCAACTTTTCCGTTTAAATAGTTCCGATTTCGCCACTATATTACCAAACACAACAATTCAAGAAGCTGAAGTTTATGCACAGCTGCTTACCGACCAATTTAATCATTACCAACAAGCATCAGATTTAGATTCAGTTGCTTTTACAGGGCTTGTTGCTTTTGATCAAAACAAACCACTAGGTGAGTTACTTGCTTTAGTCGATACCGCAATTAGTGTTGCGCAAACCAAACAAATGAATTCTTGGTATGCTCAAAAAGACACAGATATTCTCGAAAGCAGTAGCGCCAGTTACGGCAATCAAAACTGGCGACAAGAAATTGATAATGTTTTAAACAATCATAGAGTCACTTTACTTGTTCAACATATAAAGCCGAGTAGTCGTAATAATAGAGTATACAGTGAAATACTGGCTCGTTTTTTAAATTCAAATGAAGAAATGTTGCCAACAGCATCTTTTATAGCAATGGCTGAAAAACTCGATAAAATTGTGCCAATAGACCGCATGATTATTGAAACAGCTATTGAAGAAATAAAACAAAAAAACTTATCTGATCATTATTTTGGCATTAACTTGAGTGCCCGCACTATTCATGATGAACATTTCCTCATTTGGTTAGAACGTCGATTACTTAAAGATTCCACTGTTGCTTCTAAACTAGTTTTCGAAATCACTGAATACGGTTTACAACATAATATTAAAACAAGTAAACGTTTCATCGAGATGGTTCATCGCGTTGGTTCACGCGTAACTGTTGAACGTTTTGGCGTAGGATTAACCTCATTTAAATTCTTTAGAGATTTAAAACCTGATTTTATTAAAATGGATAGTACCTATACTCGAGATATTGATGAAGATAAAAATAATCAATACTTTTTACGCTTAATGGTTGACCTAGCTCACCGTTTAAGTATTACAGTGTTAGCTGAAAGTGTAGAAACGCAAGAAGAAAAATTTACCCTTGAGAAACTTTTTATTGATGGTTGCCAAGGATTTTATATAGGGAAACCTGAACCTATTTAAATCAATCAAATTAGCTCTAATCAATCGGTTAGAGCTAATAAAGACTTCAATATTTAACACTAAAACACCATCCCTTAGTCAAATTACTAATAATTCAATTTAAAATAAGTCACTTTTTTATAATAACCCTACTCTTGGACTGTTGTTTATTGACTGATAAAATTAGATAATAATCAGCATAGTCAAACAAATAGCCATAATTCATGACAGATTATTTACTGTTACTTATCAGCACAGTTTTAGTGAACAACTTTGTTTTAGTAAAGTTCCTAGGCTTGTGCCCCTTTATGGGCGTTTCTTCACGCACAGAAACTGCGATAGGAATGTCATTTGCAACCACTTTTGTAATGACCGTAGCGTCATTACTAAGTTATATCGTCAATACCTATATTCTCACCCCTTTAGGGTTAGAGTATTTAACCACAATGACGTTTATCTTAGTTATTGCTGTTGTCGTACAATTTACCGAAATGGTAGTACATAAAACGAGTGCGAACCTTTATCGTTTATTAGGTATTTTCTTACCCTTAATTACTACAAATTGTGCTGTACTAGGTGTCGCCTTATTAAACATTTATGAACAGCATAACTTTTTCGAATCTATTGTCTATGGTTTTGGCGCTGCCGTTGGTTTTTCAATTGTGTTAATTTTATTTTCGGCGATGCGTGAAAAGCTTGCCGATGCCGATGTACCAACGCCATTTAAAGGTCCAGCTATTGCGATGATTACCGCAGGGTTAATGTCACTTGCATTTATGGGTTTTACGGGCTTGGTGAAACTATAATGGAAGCTATTTCAGCGATATTAATTATCGGCATCTTAGCCCTGGCCTTCGGTGCATTACTTGGTTTTGCATCAATAAAATTTAAAGTAGAAGGTGACCCCTTAGCTGAGCAAATAGATGCATTGTTACCACAAACACAATGTGGGCAATGTGGTTACCCTGGCTGTAAACCTTATGCTGAAGCCGTTGCTAATGGCGAGGCTATCAATAAATGCGCACCTGGTGGTGATGATACCATCAAAAAAATAGCGGACTTACTCGGTGTTGAAGTTCAACCGTTAGATGAAAGTCATCAAACGGATAACACCCCTAAAGTGGCGTTTATAATAGAAGAAGACTGCATTGGCTGTACTAAGTGCATCCAAGCATGCCCTGTTGATGCAATTATTGGTACCACCAAACAAATGCATACCATTATCAGTGATGAATGCACCGGTTGTGATTTATGTGTAGCTCCCTGCCCCGTCGATTGTATTGTTATGCAACCTATTGCCCAAGATACTCGTAATTGGCAATGGGATCTTAATAGTATTCCCGTAGAACAAATTAGTTAGGTGGATTGATTGTGGAATCAGTGATTGAACGCATTGAACAAGGTAAATTTTGGAAATTTCATGGCGGTATCCATCCCCCTCAACAAAAATTTCTTAGTACAGATAAACCTATTCGAAAATTACCCATACCAGAGCTGTTAAGAATTCCTGTACAACAACATATTGGAGAACCCGGTGATATTTTAGTATCAGTCGGAGATCATGTATTGAAAGGACAGCCACTTACTGTTGCTAATCATCCTATGGTTGTACCTATCCATGCGCCAACAAGTGGGAAAATTAGCTCAATTGAAAAATCAATAATCGCTCATCCTTCTGGATTAAGTGAATTATGTATCTTTTTAATACCTGATGGTGAAGATAAGTGGCAAAAAAGAAATATATGCCCTGACTATCTACAATTAACTAAAGAAGCATTAATTGAAAAAATATCTCAAGCAGGTATTTCAGGTATGGGCGGCGCAGGTTTTCCGACCCATATTAAGCTTAATACCGCCGCAAAAATTAATTATTTAATTATCAATGCAGCAGAATGTGAACCTTATATCACCGCAGATGATTTACTGATGCGCGAGCAGAGTGCTGCTATTGTTGATGGTATAAAAATACTCGACCATTTATTAGAGCCAACATACATTTTAATTGGAATTGAAGAAAATAAACCCGAAGCTATTCAAGCATTAAAACAAGCAACTCAATCCATAGATAAAATTAAAGTTTGTGTACTCCCGGTGATCTACCCTACTGGCGGTGAAAAACAACTCATCCAGGTACTTACCGGCAAAGAAGTACCAAGTGGGGCATTACCGAGTACCCTAGGTATAGTTATGCAAAACATTGCTACTTGTTTTGCGATTGCCGATGCTGTTATCAATGATATTCCATTAATTCGACGCGTAGTGACAGTAACAGGAAAGTCGGTGAATAAAGCCCAGAATGTTTGGGCACTCATTGGCTCACCTGTTGAATTTCTATTGAAACAATGTGGCTGCCACCAAGGTAATAAAAAATATATTATTATGGGTGGTCCTATGATGGGATTTAGCTTGCCATCGTTTACTGTGCCTATTGTTAAAACAACCAATTGTATTTTAGCACCCGATGCAGCTGAAATACCCGATCATGATAAAGAAGTGGAATGTATTCGCTGTGGTCAATGTGCTGATGTATGCCCCAGCCAGCTTTTACCTCAAGAATTGCAATGGAGCGCTAAAGCCCATGACCAAGAAGCATTAACTCAATTAAACTTATTCGATTGTATAGAATGTGGCGCATGTGCTTATGTCTGCCCAAGCCATATTCCATTAGTGCACTATTATCGAGTAGCAAAAGCTGAAATTAGACAACAAACATTATTAGATATTAAAGCCGAAAAAGCTAAACAACGCTTTGAAGCGAGAAAATTACGTTTAGAGCGGGAAAAATTGGCGCGTGAAGAAAAACATCGCAAAGCGGCGGAAGCTCGTAAAGCAAGAATGAATTCGGGTACTCCTGCAGCAAATAACGAAAAATCAGCAGTGGCAGCAGCTTTAGCCCGTGTTAAAGCTAAAAAAGCACAAGAAGGCCAAACAACTAAAACGACTGAAGCCAACGTAGTTAGCAGCAATAACGCCGTTATAGAGCAAAAGAGTGACCAAAAAGCACAAGTAGCTGCAGCTATTGCTAGAGCTAAATCAAAAAAAATGGCGGCAAAAGCCAAGCAGGACTCAACCACAGCGCCTAAAAGTGAATCTGTTAGTGATGACACACCTAAAACAAATGTGAAGTCTGAGACTCAATCTAGTGTAGCGTCAAATAAAACGAATAACGACCTGAGCCAAGACGTCTCTCCCAAAGATAAGTTAAGTGCAAAGAGTAATCCTAAAGCAGCTACTAAAACATCAGCAACGTCAGCTAAAGTATCTAAAAAAGGTTCAGAAAATAGTAAAATAGCTAAGTCAGAAATAAAACCGCAAGTGGTTGATCTGCAACAAAGCCCTGAAGAAATTAAAAAAATTAAAATTTCTGCGGCAATAGCTAAAGCAAAAGCAAAAAAATTAGCCGCTCAAGCAGTAGAAAAAAAATCTGAAGAAAGTGATGACAAAAACGGTCAACTCATTCAAGAGCAAGAGACGCCGACTAACGAATCTGCTAGTCAATCATTAGACAAGAAAGCACGTATTGCTATAGCGGTAGCTAAAGCTAAAGCAAAGAAACAACAAGAGTTGAAAAAATAATATGCCATTTTGGATCGCAAGCTCACCTCATAATCATGTGCAAAATAAAACATCTGCACTCATGCGTTTAGTGATATATGCCACCATTCCCGGCATTTTGACACAATGGTACTTCTTCGGCTGGGGTAATATCATTCATATTACTATGGCGATAGCCACAGCTTTTGTGGCGGAGTTTATCGTTTTATCGTTACGTAAAAAGCCCATTCAACTTGAGTTATTTGACGGTAGTGCCGTGCTAACTGCAGTATTGCTTGGCATTAGTTTACCAGCACTTGCGCCATGGTGGATTACTGTCATAGGTATCTCATTTGCTATTATCATAGTTAAACAACTTTATGGTGGTTTAGGACACAACCCCTTTAATCCTGCAATGGCAGCATACGTAATGCTGCTTATTTCTTTTCCTGTACAAATGACATCATGGCAACCACCCTTATCATTAATGTCTATCGACCTTGATTTTGCTAATACGTTAAGTGTAATATTTACTGACTTCACGAAAGAAGGATACTCTATCGCTCAATTGCGGACACATATCGATGGTGTGACTATGGCGACACCATTAGACACAATTAAAACGAATATTACACTTGGTTTAACCGTGCAAGAAAGCTTAAGCAATCGTATTTTTGATCAAGGGTTAGGTATAGGTTGGCTTTGGATTAATGTTGCATTTTTAGTTGGTGGTATATTTTTACTTGCTAAAAAAGCTATTGCCTACCCAACACCCTTAAGCTTTTTAGCGACAATTTTTGTTTTTACATTAATCGCGTTTTTAATTAGCCCCGATAGTAATACATCAACATTATTTCACTGGTTCAGTGGCGCAACTATGTTAGGAGCTTTCTTTATCCTTACTGACCCTGTCACATGTGCGACATCGATACGAGGACGCATTGTCTATGGTTGTTTAGCTGGCATTCTCGTGTGTGTCATTAGAAAATATGGCGGGTATCCAGATGGTGTAGCTTTTGCTGTGTTACTTTGTAATATGGCGGCACCTTTAATTGATCAATACACTCGCCCTCGTACATATGGCCATTAAGTAGGACTTAACTATGCGTAAAGCAATTGAAAAAAATGCTCTCTTACTCGCCTTATTTGCTGTCGGCTGTACCGCAGTAATCTGTGCTGTGTATCTCATCACTAAAGATCGTATTAAGTCTCAAGAAGAAAATAAACTTATTAATACCCTGACACAAATTATCGATAAACAAACCTATAATAATGATATTTATCATGATTGTACCCTTATTAACAACTCTGCATTAAGTGCTGAAACAGAAAAAGCATATTTAGCTAGATATGATAACCAACCTATTGCTGCAGCCATAACAACAACAGCGCCTGACGGATACAATGGAAAAATACATTTAATTGTCGCAATCAATATTGACGGCAGTGTCAGTGGTGTCAGAACAATTAAGCATCAAGAAACACCTGGGCTTGGTGATAAAATCGAAGTTAAAAAAAGTCAGTGGATTAACAGCTTTGCTGATAAAAAAGTGTTGAATGAAAAAGATCAACGTTGGGCAGTGAGAAAAGATGGAGGCATTTTTGATCAATTTACAGGTGCCACAATCACCCCTAGAGCGGTAGTTAAAGCAGTCCGTAAAAGCGTCTTATATTTTAAAGACCAACAGCAGCAATTATTCCAGCAAGAATCTAACTGTCAGGAGAAACTATGAGTTCGCCCTCAGAATATAAAGAATTAGCTTGGCAAGGATTATGGAAAAATAATCCAGGCATTGTACAGCTATTAGGTTTATGTCCATTGCTTGCGGTCACTTCAACCGTAGTAAATGCATTAGGCTTAGGTCTTGCTACTTTGTTTGTCTTAATATGCTCTAATGCCACAGTTTCAGCCATTAGACATTGGGTGCCTAAAGAAATTCGCATCCCTATTTTTGTGTTAATTATTGCGGGATTTGTTACATGTGTGCAATTACTTATGAACGCTTTTACCTTTGGCTTGTATGAATCATTAGGGATATTTTTACCTTTAATTGTGACCAATTGTGCCATTATTGGTCGTGCTGAGGCTTATGCGTCTAAAAACCCCATAAAGCAAGCAAGTTTTGATGGTTTAATGATGGGGATTGGTTTCTTAACGGTTTTATTAATTCTTGGGGCAATCAGGGAAGTACTTGGCCAAGGAACCTTATTCGATGGTGCCGAACTTCTTTTAGGTGACTGGGCCAGTGTCTTGAAAATACAAGTATTTCATTTTAACAGTCAGTTTTTACTTGCTATCTTGCCTCCTGGTGCATTTATTGCGATGGGCTTTTTAATAGCCGGTAAAAACAAGATCGACCAAATATTAAAAGATCGTCAGCCAGCGAAAGAAGAAAAAAGTATTGAACGTGTCCGTGTTAATTTTGAGAATTAGAAGCTATCGATTGTTATTTTTAGACTCTACTACAAATATCAACAGCCCTGAGAGAACGATATAACCGTATGAATAAACAAAAACGTTTAGAAATACTCACTCGACTAAGAGATGATAACCCGCACCCGACCACAGAATTAAATTTTACATCACCTTTTGAGCTGTTAATTGCGGTTCTCCTGTCAGCTCAGGCAACTGATGTTAGTGTAAATAAAGCAACAGCTAAACTCTATCCTGTAGCTAATACCCCCCAAGCTATATTGGATTTAGGAGTAGACGGTTTAAAATCCTATATAAAAACCATAGGTTTGTTTAATACGAAAGCAGAAAACACCATAAAAACTTGCCAAATGTTAGTGGATTTACATAATGGTGAAGTCCCCGAAGATAGAGCCGCACTTGAAGCTTTACCGGGCGTTGGAAGAAAGACAGCTAACGTTGTACTCAATACTGCGTTTGGCTGGCCGACCATAGCTGTTGATACTCATATTTTTCGTGTTTCAAATAGAACGAAATTAGCACCCGGTAAAAATGTTGATTTAGTTGAACAAAAGTTACTAAAGGTGGTTCCAGCAGAGTTTAAAGTAGATGTTCATCATTGGCTGATCTTACTTGGTCGATACACATGTATTGCTCGAAAACCTCGCTGTGGCGCCTGTATTATTGAAGACCTTTGCGAATTTAAAGACAAAACAGAATAACATTTATCACTCACAGGATTTTACGATGAAATTTTTACATACTATGGTTCGTGTACAAAACGTTGAACAATCATTAAAATTTTATAATGAACAATTAGGCTTAGTCGAAACTAAGCGTATTGATGTTCCAGCAGGAAAATTTACCTTGATCTATTTAGCAACGGCACCTGGCGAGCCCGAAATAGAACTAACTCATAATTGGGATTCAACAGAAACTTATGAAGGTGGTAGAAATTTTGGCCATATTGCTTTTGAGGTTGATGATATTTACCAATTTTGCCAAAAATTGATGGACGCTGGTGTTGTTATTAATCGACCACCTCGTTGTGGTCACATGGCATTTGTAAAATCTCCTGATGGAATATCAGTTGAGTTATTACAAAAAGGTGAAGCGCTTGCACCACAAGAACCTTGGTTAAGCATGGAAAACCAAGGTACTTGGTAATTAATTAGTAATATTGAGCCTGTTGTTAGTACAACAGGCCTTTACTTATTGCTTTAAAGCATCGGCTAATGCCGCCAAACATAAAGCTACATTTTCATTCCTTGCGGTATACCCCATTAAACCAATCCGCCAAGCTTTACCTGCAAATTGACCTAACCCTGCACCAATTTCTAAATTATAATGTGCTAATAAATATGAACGAACAGCTGCATCATCAATTCCTTCAGGAATATAAACAGCATTTAATTGAGGCAAGCGCTCATCTTCAGGCACAATAAAGTTAATTCCTAATGCTTCTAAGCCTTTCGCAAGTTCAGTATGTTGCTGTGCATGACGTTGCCAGCTATTTTCTAGCCCTTCTTCTTTTAACATCAGAAGCGACTCATGTAATGCGTATAAAGAATTCACAGGGGCTGTGTGATGATAGGCCCGCTTAGCACTACCTGACCAATATGCCATCACTAATGACTGATCTAAGAACCAACTTTGTACTGGTGTTTTTCGATTTTTAATAACTTCAACAGCTTTATCATTAAAGCTAATTGGTGAAATACCAGGTACACAAGACAAGCACTTTTGACTTCCTGAATAAACCGCATCAATTCCCCATTCGTCAACTTTTAGTTCAACACCACCTAAAGAAGTAACAGCATCAACAATTGTCAAACAATCATGCTGATGGGCAATGTTACATAACGCTTTAGCATCCGACAGTGCTCCAGTAGACGTTTCCGCATGAACAAAGGCAACAAACTTAGCTTCCGGATGTTGTTGTAAGGTATCGGCTAACATTTGCGGTGGTACTGCTCTACCCCACTCAGCATCAACAATAATAGGTATTGCACCAACTCGCGTTACATTATCAATCATGCGTTGACCAAAAACACCATTGCGACAAACTACAACTGAGTCACCTGGTGAAACTAAGTTAACAAAACAAGCTTCCATACCTGCCGAGCCAGGTGCGGATAACGCAATAGTAAACTCATTTTTTGTTTGAAAGGCATACTGTAATAGCGACTTTAGCTCATCCATCATACCAACAAACAGTGGATCTAAATGCCCTATAGTAGGTCGAGCCAAAGCAGACAATACTCTAGCACTAACATCTGAGGGACCAGGTCCCATTAATGTACGTTGTGGTGGTATAAAAGAATGAATTTTCATGGCTATCATCTCGTAATAAAATATAGGTAAACATTTTAGCATTTAACGGTATTATTTTCTAAATTAATAAATGTTATCTCAGCTATTCACTCAGCTTATATTCATACACACTAAAATGATCGTTTCTTGATAACAATGCATACCAATCAATCACTAAACAGATTATCATATATAGAGTTTTTATCATTTGTAGTACGTTATGGCGCTTAAATCCACCATCAATAAAATTACCATTCATTTATCAGACATGGATCGAAACTATTACGACACCATTAATCTGACATTAGCTCAGCACCCTTCCGAAACTGACTTGCGTTTAATGACGCGAGTGATTGCCTTCATTTTAAATGCTCAACCTGAGTTATCATTTGGGAAAGGTGTCAGCGATGAAGATGAAGCTGTAATTTGGCTCGTAGATTATTCTGAACAAATTAATCTTTGGGTAGAGCTTGGCCAACCTGATGAAAAACGTCTGAAGAAAGCCTGTAACAAAGCTAAAAAGGTTATCCTCTACTGTTACACTCGTAGCAATGACGTCTGGTTTGCACAAAATAAAAATAAATTATCTCAATTTAGTCATTTATCTATTTTTAAATTTGATTATCAAGTCATGCAGGAACTTGCAACTTGGGTGAGTAGAAGCATGGAGTTTCAATGTAGTATTCAAGATGGTCAACTATGGCTAACTGATAATGACCGTTCATTACTTATTGAAACTGAACAACTTCAATAATCATTATGGTCTCATAAGAGAAGTTTTATCCCCTTTTAGTAAAAGGTTACAATTAAAAGCAGGTAATTATTGCTGAATCACTTGCAAACCGTCTCAATTTCTTCAATAGTATTAATACAATAACTACAACGAAACATGTTATGAAAACGACTAAAAAACTATCCTATCTCGCTTTAGCATTAACCTTACCTTTTACACTTAGCCATGTTAGCTACGCTAATAACATCTCATTAGAACAAATGACCGCAGATGTTAGCTATTTAGCAAGTGATAAACTTAAAGGACGAGGTAATTTCTCTCCCGAAATAGACCAAGCTGCCGACTACATAAGTGGCCGATTTAAAGAAATAGGCTTAGTCCCACTTCCAGGTTTTTCTGATTTCAAACAAACATTTAATGTCATTAATATTAAGCCACAAACCGTAAAAGTGACACTTAATAACAAAGACGTTACTTCTGATCATATTGCCATGGTCAGTACCATCAGTAATATTGATTGGACAGACACAAAAGACTTTACTACTCATATCATTCCCGCTGATGGTAACTTTCGTGCAACCTTAGGAGAGATAAATCAGCAAGGTGGTAAACATTTAGTCTTATTAAACTCAGCACAAAACAAAATATTTTCTGGTTATCAAGGTTACTTTTCCCGAGGTATTAATAAGCTCAGCGTAGATCATCAAGGTGCCGTGATCATAGTACTTACTGATGAAACGCAAGTTGATACTATCAATATTCATGCAAAAACAAGCATAACTACGCAATCATTAACCAATATCGTTGGCGTTTTAAAAGGCAAAGAAAGACGTGATGAAAATATTTTGTTTTCAGGTCATTATGATCACTTAGGTGAAAAATCTGGGGATGGTGATACCATTTATAATGGTGCCGATGATGATGCTTCCGGTACCACAGCGGTTATCAATCTAGCGCAACATTATGCTAAGCAAGGTAATAATAACCGCAGCTTAATTTTTGCTGCATTTACCGCTGAAGAAATTGGTGGCTTTGGTTCTCGTTATTTTTCAGAGCATATAGATCCTAATTCAATCACAGCTATGATAAATATTGAAATGATAGGTAAACCGTCAAAATTTGGTCCAGGTCAAGTTTGGATGACAGGTATGAACCGCTCAAGTTTAGGTAAAATTTTAAATAGTTATTTAAAAGATAAGCAAGGTAAGATTTACCAAGACCCTTATCCAGAACAAAAACTATTTTATCGCTCAGATAATGCCACATTAGCACGTTTAGGAGTTCCAGCTCATAGCTTTAGTAGCACGCAATTGGATCAAGATAAATTTTACCATCAAGTGTCTGATGATATTGATAGCCTTGATTTAAACTCTATGCACCAAGTAATAGAGAACCTTGCAATTGCAACTCAAGGGCTAGTTGATGGGACTATTACTCCAACTCGTATTGATGTTAATACAGTAAAAAGTCGTGGGAAAATTTATTAAGTCTATTTAGTAGCCATATCCCACCACTTAAATAAAACTAGGCAAAAGTAACATTTAGCCACTTTTGCCTAGTTTGCTATGATTCACCACAATTTCTCATTCCCCCTGTTAGCCAGCTCATAATATTCAAAACTGCTCTATTTTATTACAAAAAAAGTACGCTATTCATTCACTTTACTCGAAAATTATCTATCATGAATCACGCCTTAATGACTTCGAAGTAAACAGTTGCATTATTGAAATGTAAAAATATGTAAATTTTAGTTAATTATAGTTTATTGTTAAGCTTTTTTACTTTAGAATGATCGTTCATTCTAAAGTTTCATTATAAGGTATTCAACATGCAGCGTTCTCGCATCGCTTTATTTGTATTATCAGCACTCGTTGGCACTGTTGCTTTAACTGGTTGCGATCAGTCAGCACAGCAGTCACAAGCTACAGCCCCTCAAGCTGTCCCTGTGGGAGTTGTTACACTAAAAAGCCAAGCGCTTACTCTAAAAAAAGAATTACCTGGGCGTATTAGCGCATTTCAGATAGCTGAAATTCGTCCTCAGGTAAGTGGTATTGTACAATCGCGTTTATTTACAGAAGGTCAGCAAGTAGATCAAGGGCAAGCACTTTATCAAATCAATCCAGCCACCTTTGAAGCGCAAGTAGCAGCAAGTGAAGCTGCCGTAGCAAAAGCGCAGGCAAGTATCGCGAGTAGCAAGGCTAAAGCGTCTCGCTATCAAGAACTGCTAAAAATTAAAGCAGTAAGCCAACAAGACTTCGATGAAGCAGATGCTTCATATAAGCAAGCTAAAGCAGAATTATTGACAGCTAAGGCAGAACTACAAACAGCCCAAATCAACCTTGATTATAGTCATGTGTCGTCGCCTATTAGTGGTCAAATAAGCAAATCAAATGTCACCGTGGGTGCGTTAGTGAGTGCGAATCAAAGTACTGCATTAGCAACGGTTACTCAGCTTGATCCCATTTTTGTTGATTTAACTGAATCGAGTAATGAATTAACTAAATTAAAAAAAGCAATCGCTTCTGGCGCTTTAAGTAAAGATGAAGCCAATCAAACTGATGTAGAATTAATCATGGAAGATGGCTCAATTTATCCTCACAAAGGTACTTTGCAATTTTCTGAGGTCACCGTAAACCCTAATACGGGTTCAGTAACATTGCGTGCTAAATTTCCTAATCCTGAAAAATTATTACTCCCAGGAATGTATGCCAGAGCTTCTATTATCGAAGGTGTAAAAGCTGATGCTATATTAGCTCCGCAACGAGGCGTAACCCGTAATAATAAAGGTGAGCCAATCGCAATGGTTGTCAGTAAAAACAACACTGTTGAAAGTCGTATATTGTCAGTAGACAGAACCTTTGGTTCTTCTTGGCTAGTTACAGACGGCTTAGTTGATGGCGACAAATTAATTGTAGAAGGTTTACAAAAAATTCGCCCTGGTGCTCCGGTAGCACCAACTGAAACAGCCTCATCTGCAACTCTTTCTGCAAATAAAGCGCAATAACGGAGAATATGAATGTCCCGCTTTTTTATTGATAGACCTATCTTTGCATGGGTACTTGCTATTGTAGTGATGTTAGCAGGTATTATGGCAATCAAGATTTTACCTATTGCACAATATCCTTCAATTGCTCCACCAGCGATTAGTATTACAGCAAGTTATCCTGGAGCATCAGCTCAGACACTTGAAAACTCTGTAACACAAGTCATTGAGCAAAAGATGAAGGGACTTGATGGCTTACTGTATATATCGTCAACATCTGAATCCAGTGGTCAAGCCACTTTGACGTTAACATTTACTGCAGACACAAATCCTGATATTGCACAAGTTCAAGTACAGAACAAGTTAGCTTCCGCTACACCTTTACTTCCAGAGGAAGTTCAACGACAAGGTGTTGTTGTTGCTAAATCAGCTCGTAACTTTTTACTTGTAGTAGGTTTTGTTTCAAAAGATGGCAGTATGACCAACATAGATATTGGTGACTACATTTCATCAAATGTTCAAGATATCATCTCACGTGTAGATGGTGTTGGTGAAGTGCAATTATTTGGTTCGCAATATGCTATGCGTATCTGGTTAGATCCTGCAAAACTGCAGAATTTTAAACTTAACCCAGCAGATATTAGTGCGGCAATCAGTGCACAAAATGCGCAAGTTTCTGCAGGTCAACTTGGTGGTATGCCGGCATCTGCAGGGCAACAATTAAATGCGACAGTAACTGCACAAAGCCGACTACAAACTGCAGAGCAGTTTCAAAAGATATTAGTAAAAACCAATAGTGATGGCTCAGTAGTTCGTCTTGAAGATGTTGCAAAAGTAGAACTCGGTGGTGAAAACTATGGCGTAGTGGCTCGATTCAACGGTAAGCCAGCAGCAGGGTTAGGTATAAAATTAGCCAGTGGTGCTAACGCACTTGATACCGCCGATAATATTAAACAAACACTCGCAGATCTAAAACCATTCTTTCCTCAAGGGTTAGAAACTGTTATTCCGTTTGACAGTACTCCTTTTGTATCATTATCAATTGAAAAAGTGGTACACACGCTAATTGAAGCCGTGGTGCTCGTTTTTATAGTGATATATCTGTTTTTACAGAATTTTAGAGCAACGTTAATTCCAACCATTGCTGTACCTGTTGTCTTGTTAGGCACCATGGCTATTTTGTATGCCTTTGGTTACTCAATCAATACATTGACCATGTTTGCTATGGTATTAGCCATAGGTTTACTAGTAGATGATGCCATTGTCGTTGTTGAAAATGTTGAACGATTGATGACGGAAGAGAAACTCTCACCTCTTGATGCCACACGTAAATCTATGGATGAAATAAAAGGTGCGCTTGTTGGTATTGCAATGGTGCTTTCCGCAGTATTTATCCCAATGGCATTTTTCAGTGGTTCGACGGGTGTTATCTATCGTCAGTTTTCGATCACTTTAGTTTCTGCAATGGGGCTTTCGGTTTTGGTTGCCTTAATATTAACTCCAGCATTATGTGCAACAATATTGAAACCAAGCCATGTTCACACCGACAGTTCACTCATTGGTAAATTTTTCACTGGTTTTAACCGTGGATTTGATAAAACTAATGCCGGTGCCCAAACCTTTATTGGCCGGATGATAGCGAAGTCTAAACGTTATTTACTTATTTATGGTGTGATTGTTGGTGGCATGATATACGTATTTTCAAGCTTACCTACTGCATTTTTACCTGACGAAGACCAAGGGGTATTATTTAACCAAGTGATGTTACCCGCCGGTTCAACAACTGAACAAACCTTAGCCGTGGTTAAAAAAGTTGAAGATCATTACTTAAATGACCAAACTGAAGCCGTTAAAGGTATCTTTACAGTAACTGGATTTAGTTTCGCGGGCTCTGGACAAAATTCGGCAATTGGTTTTGTCAGTTTAAAACACTGGGATGAACGTCAACGTGACGACCTAGCCGTTGGTGCTATCGCAGGCAAAGCAATGCACTTCTTCTCTTCAATTAAAGAAGCCTTTGTGTTTGCTTTCCCACCTCCAGCTATTATTGAATTAGGTACAGCTAACGGTTTTAATATGTTTCTACAAGATCGCGTCGGTCTTGGTCACGATGCATTATTACAAGCTCGAAATCAATTATTAGGTATGGCAAGTAAAAGTCCAATTTTAGCTGGCGTTCGCCCTAACGGACAAGAAGATATGCCAGAACTACAACTGGATATTGATCTAGCCAAAGCAGAAGCCCTTGGTGTATCGCAAAGCAGTATTAACAACACTCTTTCAACAGCGTGGGGAAGTAGCTATGTTAACGACTTTATTGACCGCGGCCGAGTTAAGAAGGTTTACCTTCAAGGTAATGAAAAATCTCGCATGGTTCCTGAAGATCTGAATAAGTGGTATGTGCGCAATAATACTGGTGACATGGTGCCTTTTTCAGCCTTTGCTAGTTCTGTTTGGTCGTATGGTTCGCCACGTTTAGAACGATATAATGGTTTTTCTTCTATGGAAATACAAGGTGGTGCTGCGCCAGGTTATAGTACAGGCCAAGCCATGGACGAAATGGAACGCCTAGTTAAACAATTACCTACAGGTATTTCGTCTGAGTGGACAGGTATTTCATACCAAGAACGCTCTAGTGGTGGACAAGCGCCATTATTGTATGGAATTTCATTATTATTCGTTTTCTTATGTTTAGCAGCCTTATATGAAAGTTGGTCAGTTCCATTTGCCGTAATGCTTATTGTTCCATTAGGGATATTTGGTGCAACTATGGCAGCCTTTGGTGGCAGCTTATCAAATGATATTTACTTACAAGTAGGTTTGTTAACTACTATCGGTTTAGCATCTAAAAATGCTATTTTAATTGTTGAATTTGCAATACATCAAATGAATGAAGGCTTTGGCTTAGTTGAGTCAGCAATTGCTGCAGTTCGTCTTCGCTTACGCCCTATTTTGATGACCTCTATGGCGTTTATTTCTGGTGTACTACCTCTAGCGATAGCTACAAGTGCAGGCTCTGGTGCTCAAAATGCACTGGGGATCACTGTTATTGGTGGAACCCTAGCCTCTTCAATACTGGTAATTGTATTTGTACCTTTGTTTTTTGTACTCGTACGTCGCGTATTTCCAGGAAAAGTTCACGACTCCATTAAGGAGGATGTAAAATGAACTTCGCATCACTGAAAATAAAAACATTGAGTTTAAGTGCTATTACCTTAGCAATATTAAGCGGTTGTCAATTAGCCCCCGATCAGGAAAAAATGACCTTACCTGTACCTGAAAGCTATGCGTCAACGGCAAATCAGGCGCAAGTGGAACCATTACAGTGGCAGCATTTTTTTAATGATGACAAGTTAAAAACATTAATAGCACAAGGTCTTGAACATAATAAAGACTTACAAATTGCTATACGGAACGTACAACGTGTGCGTGGCTTGTATCAAATAAAAGATTCTGCGTTATTTCCATCACTAGATCTAAATGGCTCTGGCACACGTCAACGAACACCTGCAGATTTATCAGGTGGCAACGAAGCTACTATTAGTTCTCAATACAGCGCAACAGTGGGCATAACGTCTTACGAGCTAGATATTTGGGGTAAAGTCCGTAATCAATCAGAACAAGCATTACAGACTTTATATTCGACTGAACTTAGTCAGTATAGTACCCAAATTTCGCTTGTTGGAGAACTGGCAAATGCATGGCTCAATTATGCAGCCGATCAACAATTGCTTGCGCTTGCTCAAGAAACATTAACGTCTCAGCAAGAATCTCTTTCGCTGACACAACAAAGTTTTGACTTAGGTGCCGCTTCAAAAATCACCCTTGAGCAGCTTAGAAGTACAGTAGCAACGGCAAAAATAGATATAGCAACCTATAAACGCTTATTAAAGCGCGATAAAAATGCACTAGATTTGTTGGTAGGACAACCTGTAGCTAGTGATTTACTTCCAAGTAAATCACTACACTCATTGTTAGATTTACCTGAAGTCCCTGTTGGCTTGCCATCAGACCTACTAACTCAACGCCCGGATATTAAAGCTGCAGAACATCAGTTGTTAGCAGCAAATGCTAACATTGGTATCGCACGAGCTGCGTTTTATCCAAGCATTAGCTTAACAGCTAATGCTGGCTCTGCTTCAAGTGATTTAAGCGGTTTATTTGATTCTGGTTCTGGTAGTTGGAGCTTTGTGCCTTCCCTTTATTTACCTATTTTTAATATGGGACGTAATCAAGCAAATTTAGACGTTGCTAAAGCAGAGCAAGAAATTGCCTTACTCACCTATCAACAAAAGATTCAGCAAGCGTTTCGTGAAGTAGCAGATGCGCTAGCTGATAGACAGGGCTATCAAGAACGCTTAGCTGCTCTAGATATGTTGTTAGAAAGTCGTCAATCAACCTTTGAACTTTCACGATCACGCTATGACAAAGGCGTTGATAGTTACTTACAAGTACTTGATGCTCAACGAACTTGGTATAGCGCTCAGCAACAACACATTGTGGGACAACAAGCGTTACTTGCCAGTCAAATCAGCTTGTATAAAGTCGTTGGCGGTGGATGGGAAAAAAGTAATCAAACGAATCAAAGTGAATAGAGTTGTTGGCTGTACTGCATCGTAATGTGGTACAGCCAACAATAATTGAAACGGGTGTTAAGCAGTTCTTTCCCCATTAGCACCTAAATTGATTTGCTAGAATAGTAAAGGAGCCTTTCATGAAAACGAAAAAACATACAGACCCGTCTCTTGCTCAAGCACGAAGAGATCAAGTACTTTGTGCTGCCGCTGATTGCTTTCGCCGTAAAGGTTATCACTCCGCCGGTATGGCTGAGATATCTCGCACTGCAGGCATGAGTGCGGGACATATATATAATTATTTTGATAGTAAAGAAGCGATAATAGAAAGTATTATTGAAAAAGATATGGAAGAAATGTTTTCTATCTTTAAACAATTTGAAGATCATCCTAGTGATGTATTAACCGCAATTTTAGATAGTGTGCATGTAGGGGTTGAAAGACATATGGACCCCAGTTCATGTGTTACTGATTTAGACATGCTCGCAGAAGCAGGCAGAAATGATAAAGTAGCAACACTTTTACGTAATTCGGATACTAAAGCTAGAGCACGTATGAGAGATTTACTCATTAGCGACAAAAGTTTGTTAAAAGGTAACTCTGATGAAGAAATTGATAGTCGGATAAATGTCATTTTCTCCGTAATGGCAGGTTTATTAATAAGAAAGGTTCTTTACCCTGAACTAAAAGAAGAAACCGTTATAATTGCCCTTCGTCCTGCTATGAAAACCTTACTTATGCCATTTGAATGATGAAAGCTATAGCTATATAGTACATTACGTTTTGCATCCCTGGTTTGATTTTCAGTTTTACTGAAAATCAAACAGTCTTAGAATATCATTTATAACCTTACACTCAATAAGCCTCATAGCACCAAGTAAGCTCTATCTAACTTGCCAGCGCATTTGGTATTCTAAGTCAGTTTGCCCCTCAACAATAAACCCCTCGCGCTCATACAAACGTTTTGCAGGGTTATCAAGTAAAACATTTAGAGTAATCGGTAATTCTCTTTCTTTCGCTTTCATCTTGATTAATGACAATACTTTTCCCCCAATTCCCCCATTATGAAATTCGGGAATTAATTGTAATTGTCTAAGATGTAAACGTTCAGGTAATAAAGCTAGTTTAACTAAACCAATTGATCTCTGGTTGTATTTTATTAAAAAAGAATCTTCAAAAAATTCATCAATCCGTTGTAAATGCTGCTCATCGTTTAATGTGATACCCGCGGCGTGTAAATGCTCATTCATTGATGATTTTCTTAGTGCGAGTAGAAAAGGCCGATCTTCACGTTCGGCACGCTTAAAACTAATTTCAGCTTTCATCATTAATCTATCTATTGACCTGAACTTAACTTATGTTATTGAACTTACTTCGTGATTTCATCAAACATTTCATTAACCACTCTCCCCACTGATAAACAGCTAAACCAATAATAATACATAAGGCACCAATAACAATATTAAAACTCACATTCTCATTGTTAAGCATTAAACCAATCCACAGGGCGATCACTGGAGTGATCATAGTGATTAAAGCTACAGTACTGGCTTTTAATTTTTGTAGTACATAAAAATACGCAACAAAACCAACTAAAGAGCCCATAATACCTAAATATATAATACTCAAAATAGAGCGTTGCTCCCACTGCTGATAAGGTAAAGTGCCATCAACAAAAAACCAAGTTAACAAAAATAATGGGATGGCAATAATTAAAGCACCTACTGTGGTTGCCATAGGATTTATTTTTACCGTGACACTTTTCACTAAAACCCCGCTCAAACTAAAGAAAAACACGCCTAATAATATAAAAATCACGCCGAGATAAGCTTGGTCGCCTAAAGAAATTCTGTCATAGCAAACACAGGCTAACCCAACCAACGCAATCACTAATGCTAATTTTTTCGCTAATGATAATGGTTCATCCGAGAGCACATATTTAGAAAGCACTCCCGATAATATGGGGGCTATACCAAAGATTAATGACATTAATCCCGAAGAAATATAACTTGCCGCTAAGTATGAAAATAACATGCCACCGAAAATACCAAGCCCTGAATAACAATACAAAATCACCGCAGAGCGATGCCAAGGCAGTTCGACTTTAAAGATTTTCAATAACATCCATCCTGGGATAAGTGCAATAATCATACGAAGCAACACAGCTAACGTAGGCGCTACTGTTTCACTACTCCAAACAATGCCTAAAGGCGTTGTAGACCATATAATTACCACAGCTAGATAAGCTGCTGGAACAGACATTGTGTATCCTTATGATATTATCAGTATTAATTCTAGTGCTAAAAGCCAAAAACCGCAGGTACAACTGCGGTTACATAAATAATCAATGAGTAAAAATAGTCAATATTACACATATCCTTAGCTCGTTAGGTAATACGAATGAGGCAAATCAAGCTATTATTAGCATTTTACACTTTTGAACTGATATTTCACCTATCCTCCAATGCTAGTTTTATCATTTAGCAATTGTACACACATAAAAAAGGCCACTTCAAATAGAAGTAGCCTTCATTAATTCTGCTTAAAATGCTGACTAAGATTAAGCTTTCTTTTTAGTCTTAGCCGCTGCTTTTTTCTTAGGTGTTTTTTTCACGGGTAATGTTTCTATCCATTTACCATCTTGATAGACAGCCGTCCACCCCGTTGCTTTACCCTCTATTTCGGTCATCACATATTGAGACTTATTTTTACGGCTATATCGAATAACCGCTAAATTGCCGTCAGGATCTTTTTCAGGCGCATCTGCAAGATAATAGAATTTAGATGAAATTCTGTCTCTAAAACGTTTTAACTCTGCCACTTTAGGAGCTCGTGTTTCTCTAGAGCGAGGAAAAGTACTTGCCGCTAAAAATATTCCGGCAGCACCGTCTCTTAAAACAAAATAAGCATCTGACTTTTCACAAACCAATTCAGGAATATGGACAGGGTCTTCTTTTGGAGGAGCCGCTTCACCATTTGCTAATAATTTACGTGTATTTTTACACTCACTATTAGTACAGTCAAAATATTTACCAAATCGACCATTTTTCAATTCCATATCTGAGTGACAACGATCACATTCTAAAACAGGACCGTCATAGCCCTTAATTTTAAAAGTCCCCTTCTCTAACTCAACCCCATCACAAACAGGATTGTTACCACAAACATGTAATTTACGGGTTTCGTCAATCAGGTAACTATCCATTGCTGTAGAACATTTACTACAACGGTGCATAGCACGTAAGGCCTCTGTTTCTTGATCGTCAGAGAGTACACTTACAGCCTCTTCACCTGGTGTTAAATTCATTGTTGTCGTACAACGTTCTTTAGGTGGTAGCGCATAACCAGAACAACCTAAAAAGACCCCCGTTGAAGCGGTTCTTATGCCCATTTTACGACCACAGGTAGGACAATCAATATCAGTTAAAACAGGTTCATTCGGGCGCATGCCACCTTCTTCAACCGGTTTGTCTGCAAGTGTTAATTGGGTAGTGAAGTTTTTATAAAACTGATTTAAAACATCTTTCCAATTAATTTTACCTTCAGCAATTTCATCAAGCTCTTGTTCCATCTCAGCTGTAAAATTATAACTCATTAAGTTTTGAAAGCTGGCAGATAAGCTATTGGTAACGATCTCACCCATTTTTTCAGCGTAAAATCGTTTTTTCTCTAAGCGTACATAGCCACGATCTTGGATAGTAGAAATAATAGAAGCATAAGTTGAAGGACGACCAATTGAACGTTTTTCTAACTCTTTTACTAATGAAGCTTCACCGAAGCGTGCCGGTGGTTTAGTAAAATGTTGTGAAGGGTTCAACTGATTTAATGTTAATACCTCACCTAATGCTAAATCAGGTAGATGTTTGTCATTATCATTTTTCGATAACTGTGGATGAACTTTAGTCCAACCATCAAACTGCATTACGCGACCTTTAGCTTTTAGGTCAAAACCATTGGCTGATACGGTAATAGTTGAAACCGTATATCTTGCAGCTGTCATTTGACAAGCCACAAATTGACGCCAAATTAGATCATAAAGTTTTTTACAATCAGCTTCCATATCCGTTAATAAAGCAGCTTCTAGTTTTACATTAGAAGGACGAATCGCTTCATGCGCTTCTTGTGCATTCGCTTTGCTGCCATAAATTTTAGCGCTTTCAGGCAAATAGTTTTCACCAAAATTTTTGCCAATATATTCACGACACATTTCAACCGCATCTTTACTTAAATTGGTTGAGTCGGTACGCATATAAGTAATATGACCAGCTTCATATAAACGTTGAGCAAGCCCCATTGTTCGCTTAACACCAAAGCCTAAACGTGTACTTGCTGCTTGCTGTAACGTTGAGGTAATAAATGGTGCCGTTGGCGTACTTTTAGAAGGTTTATCTTCTCTATTACTAACGGTATATGTAGCATCTTTTAATTTATCTAATGCTGCATTGGTATCTTTTTCATTTGTTGGTTTGAAAGCAACGCCATTTTGATGAGTTACTGCCAATTCGAACGGCTGTTTATCTTCTGTGGTAGTATCTGCACTAACTTCCCAAAATTCCTTTGGGTCAAACGCTTTAATTTCATGTTCACGTTCAACAACTAGTTTTACTGCAACCGATTGAACACGACCCGCAGAAAGTCCTCTTGCTACTTTTTTCCAAAGCAACGGACTAACCATAAAGCCAACAACACGATCTAAAAATCGACGTGCTTGTTGAGCATTAACACCTGGCATATTAAGTTCACCAGGCGTAGAGAAAGCCTGTTGAATGGCATTTTCAGTTATTTCATTAAAAACAACACGTTTAAACTTGTCGTCGCTACCACCAATAATTTCTTTCAAATGCCACGCAATTGCTTCTCCCTCGCGATCCAAATCGGTTGCGAGATAGATAGTGTCAGCATTTTCAGCAAGTTTTTTTAATTCAGTAACAACTTTCTCTTTGCCTGGCAATATTTGATACTGAGCTTCCCAATTATTGTCAGGATCAATACCCATACGGTTGACAAGCGCTAGCTTATCTCGTTTTTGTTTATATTTTGCTTTCGCTTCAGGCGCCATTTTACGAACTTCAGCAGGACTTTTAGAGGCAACCTTTTTCCCATTACTAGAAGTAGGAAGATCACGAACATGTCCAACACTGGATTTAACAATAAAATCTTTACCAAGATATTTATTAATTGTCTTTGCTTTTGCTGGCGACTCGACGATAACCAGAGATTTTGCCATAAACTTATTTAATTCCTATAGTCTGATTAACTCTAATCAGAAACAAACGTGTAATTAACGCAAAAGGTTTACATCCGAGCAAATAGTAAACAATACGGTTAAAACACAAACTGCATTACGAAAAATTCTAACTACTATTAGATATATCTGTAATTTTCCAAGCTTACAAGAAAATAATTTTATATCTGTGTATATTCAGCATTAAATTCTATCAAAGAGTATCAATGAGAACTTTTAAAAAATCCCTTTCATTACTATGTACAAACTAATTATCTTACCCCTTAGTACACAATATTCTTTGCTTTCGTTATAATGTTACTGATTCCGGCGCCATGATAATAAAGTTTTTCATAAAATTTAAGAAAAACTCAATAATAATAATAAGAAATACAAGTAGGTCAGATAACACACCTCAAAGACTTATCCGCCGCAATTACATCATCCTTGCACAATCGTATATAGCCAAAGTAGCTATACATAGAGATTTATTATGACAACAAACGCAACTAAATTATTTTATCAAAAACTTTCTCAATGCCTTTGCCCTCCAGGCAATGGCGTTTTTACCGTAAATACAGCAAAAGAGCGAAAAGAAAAATTACATAAAGCACTATATGGGCAAACAAGTGATATTGAAACCCTATGGAAAAATTCCCTTACACAATTAGAGAGTTCATCTTCAGCCGTTATACTGGGCATTGCGTCTGATTGTGGCGGCGGTATATTACGTGGCGCTAATTGGGGGCCTTTATTTGTTCGCTCTACTTTACTTGAACATTATCCTCATTTAAATACGTTTGATATGGGAGATATTCGAGTCATCCCCCATTTACTAGCAGATAAATATTTAAATGAAGAAACCATCACAAATTGTCGTCGTGCTTTATACCAAGATGAAACGTCACCTTACGCTGTGAGCCCTCTCACTATTACTGAGGATGTATTACACGACTTTTACGCAGCCTACCCTAATAAAGGCATTTTTGGCATTGGTGGTGACCACTCCATTAGTTATCCATTAACAAAAGCTTACTTACAAGCAAAGAAAAAACAAGGCAAACGAGCGGCCATAATTCATTTTGATGCACATACTGATTTATTAGTAGAGCGTTTAGGTATCGACCTCTGTTTTGGTTCTTGGTGCACACATATATTAGATGACTTACATGAACATCACCATTTGATCCAAGTGGGCATTCGTTCAAGTGGCAAACCTAAAAGCCACTGGGAAGATAAATTTGGTGTAAGGCAACATTGGGCGCATGAAGTAAAAGAAAATGGCGTAGAATCGATTATAGCAAGCATTCATAGCCAATTAGCTGATGAAAGTATTGACGAATTGTATGTTAGTTTTGATATTGATGCCCTTGATGATAGTTTTGCTGCAGCAACAGGTACACCAGAGCCTGACGGATTGAGCCCTAATGAGGCGTTAGCTATTTTAAAATCGCTTGCCGACAAGTATCCTATTACCGGCGCTGACATGATGGAAATTGCGCCTTTTACCGATAGTACCGGACAAGGTGTGAGTGCGGCGGAAAACACATTAAAAGCAGGTGCTCAAATATCGGCTTTCTTATTAGAAGAAATGGCAAAACACTAGAATTTAGCATCTTGAATAATAAATAAAAAACGTCGCTTTCTGAATATCAGACAAGCGACGTTTTTGTAATAATGCTTTTAGTCAATTACTCGACTATAACATCTAAAATTGGAACAGTTAAAGAACCACCATCATTAGGAAATTCTATTTTAAAATAAATACTACCTGATTCAGCTTCTTCACCCGCTTTAAATGTTCCTCCAAATGTGTCACCACCATTTTTATTAGTATTTAACCAGTCACTTGGTCCAGAAAGAATTGATCCTATGTCCGAAATAAAGCTAACTGTACTACCTGAAGGCATCGGTTGATTATGTAAATCAGCCATAACAATGCTAAATGAAGCGGTTCCTTTTATTGGCACAATTAATTTATCATCATAATTATGATCTTGAGCGATAATAGTTTCGTCTACTGTAACTGGGTTTTGGTCAAAGTCTTTTGTATAACTTACACTTTTTATTTCACAAAAGTTTAAATGGGCACCGCTAGCGTGTGTTCCAATTATTTCTCTGTAGTAATTTTTATTATCCCCTGGATCTTTACCATCTTGAGAGCTTCGGATACACCAGTAAGGGGTGCTACCGGACATAACAATTACACCTTGAGCACTTACATTAATAGACTTTTGCTCAACTGAACAACCTGCACTATTATTTTCAGCACATAGTACTCCATTATAAAGCCCATCTTTTTCATTAAAAATACCGTCACCGTTAAATTCAATGTATTCTTCTAAATCACCACCCGCTTGTTCAAAATTACTTTCTTGTGCAGGGTTAAAAAATCCATCTTCATTATAGTCAGAAAAAGCTTCCGAACGGTCAAAGTAACGACCATTCACATCTTTTCCATCATAGGTGATTTTATCCTTATCTGTATCAAATGTCCCATCAGGCTTACATGGAAATCCTGTTTCACCTCTAAACGCAGGTACTTCACAAATATCAAAACGACCATTACCATTTAAATCTGGAAATGATTCTTCACCAATTGAAGTAGCTAAAATAGTGACACGACCACCATATTTTTGTCCCATAAAATTGGGAAAACCATTACTATCGATATTATCAGTTCTAGGAGGAACGCTATTTATAGAAAGCTCTTGACCTTGTGGACTTGGATTTTGACTACGCCAAATAACTGTGCATTGCCCTCCAGTTGTAACACAAGATGGTTCAATAGAGCCACCTTCCGTAGTAAAGCTTACCGCAGTTCCATCAGGTGCCGGATTATTAAATGCATCAGCTAATAATGCTGTCACCTTAACTTCTACATTTGCTATTCCCCAAGCCTGAGGATTTAAGTTTGAAAAAGCTAAAGTAAAACTGTCCTGATCTGGAATACCGGTTGAAATAACTAGGACACTTGATTGAGAAGTAATTCTAGGATTAGAGCCTACGACATTGGCATTTACTCTAACGGTTGTTGCCACACTCCCAGAATTAACTACTGTTTGCACTAACCCCTGATTATTGGTTTGAGCAGTTAGTGGATTTAAAGATATATCTCCTGTCGAAGTACTTAATGAAAAGTCAACTTCTTGGTTATTAACAGGGTTGCCATTAGTATCTAATACTTTGAAGATGATTGTTGAGCTTTCAGACCCTCCGACAGCACCAGTCCCTATAATACCAATAGTTGAAGGAGTTGCTGAAACAAAAGATATACTTCCTATATCAGCAGGCAACACATTTAATGTTGCAGTAGCTTGCAAGTTAACGCCATCGACAATGGCATTCACTGTAATTTGATCATCGCCTACACAACCTTTTGCTAAGTAATTAGCCTCAGCCTCACCAGTGGAAGTAGTGATTACTTTATCTATCTCAGCGGAAGGGACGGCTTCTTCAGCGCATCTTGAAGTAAAATTAACATCAACCTGCTCTTTATAAAGATTATCTTGTTCATCAACTAATTTTACTGAAATACTTGTTGTTGCACCCGCAGAAATTTGAGATTGTCCTAAAGTAGCGATCCCATTATTAAAAGGTTCTCCACTTCCTATCCTTACAACTACATCGGAGGCTCCTTGACTATTAAAAAACAATTCAGCAGTCTCACCACTATCAAGAGTAGCAACTACCTTCCCTGTACCAGCAGAAACTCCAGGGTTTAACGTAATATCCGCTTGACCATTTACATCTGTTTTAACAGTACCCTTTTCTGGTGTAAAAAAACCATAATCTGAGTCGTCAATTGTAAATGAAACACGCGTATCATTTAAAGGTACACCATCCCTTAATACTGTTGCAGTTAATGTAGCAGGCAATTGTTCTGACGAAAGTGCTAATGTAATACTTATAACATCTGTTTCACCTTCACCTGTACCTCCTACATTTCCCCCTGAACTCAAACCACCCTCACTTCCACCACACCCGGCAAAAGATAGTAGTAACATGATAAAACTTAAGCGTCTAAATAGCGCCATAGAAGCGTCTCCCTGATCGTATTATTGTTAACTTCTGACTTATCTTAACCGAAAAAAAACCAAAAGGTCACTAACAAATGAAAAAAACCGTTAATCATTAGGTTTTTAATCAACAAAATAGCTGTTAATCTACAAGCAATTACATTCATTCTACTTATTTATAAAAAAAATATGACAGATAAAAAACAATTAAGCTTAACTCAACGCATAGTAATAGGCATGGTTGCTGGTATTTTAGTCGGTGCTGGCTTACAACAATTAATGCCCAATGGTAATGACTTTATCATCCCTTTAGGTTTATTTGATTTTTCAACAAGAGCATTCGTTGTTGATGGCGTCTTTGAAGTTGTCGGTAAAATATTCGTCGCCAGTTTGAAAATGTTAGTTGTACCACTGGTTTTTGTTTCATTAATTTGTGGCACAACCTCTTTAAAAGACACGTCAAAATTAGGCCGTATTGGTGGTAAAGCAATAGCCTTGTATTTAGTCACTACTGCAATTGCAATTAGTTTTGCCATGGGATTAGCTTTTTTAGTTAGCCCAGGCGAAGGCGTTAATATGACGACCAGCACAAGCTTTACTGGCCGCGAAGCGCCGTCATTAGCACAAGTATTTATTCAAATGTTCCCAAGTAATCCGTTTGCTGCTTTTGCGCAAGGTAATATGCTGCAGGTGATTATTTTTGCCTTATTATTTGGTATTGCTATTGCTTTGTCAGGTAAAGCCGGAGAACGTATAGCACACTTTTTTGAAGATCTTAATGAAGTCGTTATGCGTTTAGTGACTATTTTAATGAATATCGCACCTTATGGTGTTTTTTGTTTATTAGCTAAACTATTTACCGATTTATCATTAACTGCTTTTGGTAACTTAATCTCCTACTTCTTTGTAGTCTTTTTTGCATTAATCATTCATGGCACAGTCACTTATTCTGTAATACTTAAATTATTAAGCGGTTTAAGTCCTCTGACTTTCCTTAAAAAAATGCGTGATGCTATACTCTTTGCCTTTTCAACATCTAGCAGTAATGCCACTATTCCAGTCACCATGGAAACGGTAACTAAAAAAATGGGGGCCAAAAATTCAATTGCCTCTTTTACCGTTCCTTTAGGCGCTACTATTAACATGGATGGTACAGCAATAATGCAAGGTGTTGCTACGGTGTTTATTGCACAAGTATTTAATGTAGATTTAAGTGTTTCTGATTTCTTAATGGTCATATTAACCGCCACCCTTGCGTCAATAGGGACAGCAGGAGTACCTGGCGTTGGTTTAATCATGTTAGCCATGGTACTTGACCAAGTAGGACTGCCAGTTGAAGGCATAGGTTTAATTATAGGTGTAGATCGCTTATTGGATATGACCAGAACAGCCGTTAACGTTACCGGTGATAGTATGGTTACATTAATTGTTAGCAAGTCAGAAGATCAATTTGATCAAGCCGTTTTTGATAATCCTGATGCAGGTAAAACAATTGAAGACATAGACTTCCATCATTTAGATGAAAGTCAAAGTGAGAAATTCTAACGCTAATTTGAGTAAAAAAAAGGTGCCTATGGCACCTTTTTTATTTGAATAAATAACGCGTGTTTAACTGGGAAATATACGATTATTTTGCCAAATTTTATTAATAAAACTTTCTGCTGAAATAGACGCTGCTTTAGAAAACTTCTCAGCTAATCCTTTCTTAGTTGCAAATTTCACTTCAACGACGTGATTATTTTTGCTTGCTTGCGTAAGATAATCATCACTCGTTATGATCTCATCAACTAACCCCATTTCCTTCGCTTTAGTGCCAAACCAAGTTTCGCCTGTAGCAACTTTAGTGATATCTAATGATGGACGATGTTCAGCAACAAAATCTTTAAATAACTGATGAGTATCTTCAATTTCTTGGGCAAATTTTTCTCGACCTTTATCAGTATTTTCCCCAAACATTGTTAAAGTACGTTTAAACTCACCTGCGGTAATTTGTTCAAATTCGATATCATTTTTCTTTAATATTTTATTAAAGTTAGGAACTTGCGCTATTACACCAATAGAACCAAGAATGGCAAAAGGTGCAGAAACAATTTTATTCGCAACACAAGCCATCATATAGCCACCGCTTGCCGCTACTTTATCAACAGCGACAGTCAGAGGAATGCCCGCTTGTCTCACGCGATCGAGTTGTGAAGAAGCTAGGCCATAACCATGCACCATGCCACCACCTGTTTCAAGGCGCACAAAGACTTCATCTTCAGGCTTAGCAACCATCAAAATAGCACTAATTTCTTCTCTTAATGATGTCACTTCTTTAGCATCGATACTCCCCTTAAAGTCCACGACAAAAGTACGCGCTTGTTGTTCTACGCTATCCTTTTTGGCTGAAGCTTTATCCGCTTTAGCTTTGGCTTTCTCTGCTTTTTTATCACTTTTTTCTTTTTCTTTTAACTGTTCTTTCGTCAGAAGATGATGAATGACTTCTTCTTCGACTTCTTTATAGTGCTCTGATAGGTCAGTAATTTCTAAATGACCTTTCTTTCCCCCTTGTTTCATCGCAGACGATGCTATAATTGCGATAATCGCTGCAAAGGCGATAACAAAGGTGATTGCTTTTGCTAAAAACAAGCCATATTCATACAAAAATTCCAATACTTTTCTCCTAAAAATACACACTGCTCAAATTTTTAGCACTTGATCGTCAGTGGGTTTATCAATTGCCTTTTTATAATATGGGGATTAATTTATCAAACTAAAGTTTCTTTCGGATCTATCAACTAACTGGTAGAACATACTTCCCTATAAAACAAAAAGCCCTCAAAAGAGGGCTTTAAAGACGTTATTTACTAAACGAGTTTCTAAAACACTACGTCAGTATCTTCTACAACAATAGCTTTACCGCCTGAGCCAAAGAAGTTAGCCACTTGTGTTTGCATTTCTTTAGTTGCTTTTGAATTCATTTCAAGATTTGGCGCTTCCGCTCTTATTGCAGGAGTCAGAATAGAGCCATGATGACCTGCTGTAAACCTAACAGCACCTGAAATACCATCAGCATTTTGCGTTGTTGTAGAAATTGCAGGTAAACCTAATAACGCGATAGCACCTTCTGTACCACCTAATGGCGCACTTGATACTGTATTAGGAATAACTTGGTCTGATAAATTATCAGCGCCATTACCGACAACTTCTATAACATGTGTAGGCGTATTCGTTGCAGCTAAAATACTTGTGTAGTTTATTGGGTCACCAGAATCTACAACCGTTTGTGCCGCAAAGGTGAATTGTTGGAAAACACCATTCAATTCAGCTTGTTTAGCCGCATCTAAGCTTGCATAAAAACCTCGGTATGTTGCTAATAACTCAGCTTCACTTGCACCTGAAGGATAAGATGTATCTACATAAGCTTTAAAGTCTGCTGATTGAGCATAAGTTAAGTTCGCTTTAATGACATCTCCAAATGCACCCGACTCCATTAAGAAGTTAGCTACCATCACGCCAGGCATTGCTAGTGAATTAGTATTAACTTTAAACATAGGGTCAATTGCTGGATTTAACGGTGTGTTAGCAACTGCCAAAAAGTTAATACCTGTAATAGCACCTAATGAATGTCCTAAGAAATGCACATTAGTTGAATCGATATTAATAGGGTTGCCATTAATGTCACTTCCCATTAAGAAGTTCAAACCAAAACGCAATCCAATCATATCTGACACACTTTGACGAAGGTTGTCACGTGTAGTAAGTAAACTACCTAAGTTCATATAATGAGTTGCAGATACTGTTGTGGCGTTAATTTCATCACCTGGGTTAGTCGGATCTAAATCAAAGCCTCGACCACCTAACGCGGGATCACCATGTAAAGGATGGTTAATCGCTACGGTCGAAAATCCATAAAGAGATAAAATACCTGTCATAGGTAACATATCTTCTTTTTTCGAGGTTATACCATGCTGAAGAATAACAACCGGCCAACCATTTTCCGGCTCATCAATTGCGTCTAATCCCATAGAACCTCTAACCGCATTAACTACAGCTAAATCAGGCGTAGTGACTTGTACAGCTATTGGCATCATAGCATTGGGTTTTGCAACTGGGCTAAATTTAGTTAAATTACGCTCAGTATCAATACCTAAATCACGTAAACCTGGCGCAGGTAAACCATTAGCTTGTGAAATAGCCATACACTTAGCATCTGTTTCACTAATTGCTTCTGCCGGAATAGCTGCAGGATTTTGTGCGGCTAAACCTGCTAGCATAGCGGCTGAGTCACATAAACTTTTCCACCACTGATTAACAGGCGCTTTTGGATTACTCGCACTCGGTACACCTAAGTAATATGGTAAGGTTATTGAACCTTGCATATAGTTAGCAGCTGAATACAAAGGTACTAAATCTGTTGGTATTTGCCCTGCAAGGATATCTGCTACTGATGCCCCAGTATCCGTTACTGCAATACTTGGATAAACACCTTGTTGTACATTAGCCGCCATTAATGCTTTGTTCGTAAATAAAACATCACTTGTTGACTGAGTGGTTAATGCAAACGTATAAATAATTGACTCTTGTTCTACCCCAGCCGAAGAGACAGCTGATTCAAAGCTATTAATAATAGCCTGCAAACCTAACTGAGCTTCGGTTGCCAAAGGGTGTGTGGCAATATCTTGAGACACTAAGTCATAAGTGGTAGAACCGGCAATCGCTTTACCTGTACTATCTTGCAAGTTATCCGTTAAGGCAATGATGTAGGTTGTTTTTGCTTTCAAAGGTTTTAATGGTACAACCGCAATACTATTACCTGCTTTTTGAGTAATAAAATCTTGAGTATAAGTTAATTCACCAACAATTTTACATGCAAGTCCACGTTCAACATTAGCACATTCTGCATCAGTGCTATCACCGCCCATTATCGCTTCAAAAATACGTAATGAATTCGGGTTAAACACAGAATTTCCATCAAGGCTTCTGCCGTCAGGAAAATCAATAGCAAGTACGAAAGGGTTAACTGTCGACCACCCATCTAACGCACTTAATGCGACAAAAGGATCGGCTTCATCTGTAGGATCATCTACAGGTAAGTTTAGCGTACCGTCGGTTGTTCCTTGAAACAGTAGATCATTTGGTACAGAGACATTTCCTGCTGAGGGATCAAAAACAACCCTCGCAGACGCTGTAATAACCGGTTCTTCGGTCCCAATATTTTTTTGAACATCTTTTATCGTTTCGTTTTCACATGCAGTTAATCCTAAGCTGCTTGCAATAACCAAACTAAGCACTAGCTTTTTCATCATATCTCCCCATAGACGTGTCTGTTATTCATTTTCTTTTTTGGTTCGTATTAGATTATATTTTTTAATAATTCACGAGTTAACCAAACAAGTTGGACCAGTCAAACTTAACCCAAGAACATCTATTTCGCTACTCTTTTTTGTCTCTAGATGGATTTTTTCTTAACAAAAGCATTTTTTTCTCGTTTCTATGCCTCAGTCAGAGTAAAATTAATACTCTTTATCATTACCTTAAATTAATTATGTTTGATTATTCTATTTCTGCAAACTGCTTAGCTCAAAAAAACATTTTAGTCACTGGCGCTGGTGACGGTATCGGTAGGATTGCCGCATTAACTTATGCAAAATTAGGTGCTACCGTTATTTTATTAGGGAAAACAGTTAATAAACTAGAAGCAGTTTACGATGAAATCGTCGCTCAAGGAAGTCCAGAGCCCGCAATTATCCCATTAGATTTAAAAGGGGCAACTAAACAAAATTATATTGATATGTCATCAACCATTGTCGATCAATTTGGACACTTAGATGGCGCTTTACTTAATGCTTCTGTGTTAGGAGAGTTAACACCTTTCACTCAAATTCATGAGCAAATCTGGCACGATGTCATGCAAGTAAACTGTACTTCTCAATTTTTATTAGCTCAGGCGCTCATCCCCTCACTACTTAAAGCAGAACATCCTTCTCTCGTGTTTACAACATCAACAGTAGGCCATCAAGGTAGAGCTTATTGGGGCCCTTATAGCGTGTCTAAATTTGCTATTGAAGGAATGATGCAAGTCATTGCTGATGAATACGACAATACGACATTACGAACCAATGCCATTAATCCTGGGGCAACACGTACTAAAATGCGTGCAAGTGCTTATCCTGGTGAAGATTCAGAAAAATTAGCGACCCCAGAGCAAATCATGCCACTGTATGTCTACTTAATGGCAAGTGATAGCCACTCTGTAAATGGCGAAGTTTTAAAAGCTCAATAAACACATAGTAAAACACCGACAAATTGTCGGTGTTTTATCTATAACATTAGTTAAATGAGTAATAAATTAATTAACGTAATTCTCTACGTAGAATTTTACCCACATTACTTTTCGGTAATTCATCACGAAATTCAATAATTTTTGGCACTTTGTAATTAGTTAAATCTTCTTTACAATGAGCAATAATCTCTTCTCTTGTGGGTTTAGGATCTTTAACTACAACAAATAATTTAATTTCTTCCCCAGTTATTTCATGAGGAATGCCAATAGCGGCAGCTTCTAATATTGAAGAATGTCCAACGGCAACTTCTTCAATTTCGTTGGGAAAAACATTAAACCCAGAAACAATAATCATGTCCTTTTTACGATCGACAATTTTAAAGAAACCATTTTCATCCATTTCAGCAATATCACCTGTGGATAACCAACCATCTTTTAGCACTTCGTCCGTTTCTTCTTGTCGATTATAGTAGCCAGCCATTACTTGTGGACCTTTAACTAGCATTTCACCTGATTCACCTTGAGGGACATCATTCCCCTCTTCATCAACTATGCGAATATCAGTAGATGACGCTGGTAAACCAATGCTGCCACTATAATGCTGTTGATTATAAGGACATAAAGTAACTAACGGAGCACACTCAGTTAAACCATAGCCTTCAAGTAAACGCGTTTGAGTCACCTGTTCCCAATGTTCAGCTACAGGACGTTGTACCGCCATGCCGCCACCTAATGAAAGTTTTAAATGGCTAAAATCTAATTCAGCAAAGCCTGGGGTATTTAATAAACCATTGAATAAGGTATTAACACCCGTAATTGCCGTAAATTTATATTTAGATAACTCTTTAATAAATCCAGGCATATCGCGAGGGTTCGTTATCAATAAATTAGTGCCACCTAAAGTGATAAAAGTTAGGCAGTTAGCCGTTAAGGCAAAGATATGATAAAGCGGTAGTGCCGTAACAACTAATTCTTTACCCTCTTCTAATTGAGGTTTTATTGCTGCTTTAGCTTGTTCTAAATTAGCAACCATATTGCGGTGTGTTAACATCGCACCTTTAGAAACACCCGTTGTACCACCTGTGTACTGTAAAAAAGCAAGGTCACTACCTTTAACCTCTACAGGGGTAAAGGTTAATTTTGATCCTTTATCAATTACTTGGTTAAATTTTACTGTATTTGACAATGTAAATTTAGGTACCATTTTTTTGATGTGCTTAACGACAAAGTTGACCAATTGAGCTTTAGGAAAACCTAGTCGATCACCTAATGAAGTCAAAATCACTTTTTCGACAGAGGTATGGTCAATAATTTCAGCTAAAGTATGCGCAAAATTTTCAACTATCATCATTGATTTTGCACCAGAATCTTTTAGTTGATGTTCCAACTCTCGCGCAGTATAAAGCGGATTAACATTAACAACAGTTAATCCTGCCAATAATGCACCAAATAATGCGATAGGATACTGTAAACAGTTAGGCACCATAATGGCAAACTTATCACCTTTAACAAGTCCAAGATCTTGTTGCAAGTAAGCAGCAAATGCGAGGGTTTGTTGTTCTAGTTCCGCATAGGTTATTTCTGCACCCATATTGATAAAGGCAGCACGGTCAGCATAAATGCCAACATACTTATGAAACATTTCTACTAAAGAGGAATATTTATCAGGATCTATTTCAAAAGGAACACCTGGGGGATAACTTTTTTCCAACCAAATTTTTTGCACTTCTCTCTCCTCTAATTTCAACCGTATTTTAGCCTTTATAGGTATTATTTTAGGTATAGCTAAAATTTTTAAACACTCGTTTGAATTTCGTTTTACTTGAATACTGGTCTAATGTCTATACTTTTACTTGAAAAAACGCATTCTTGTTTAATTATTACACGAATTTGGTGCAATGAAAGTTGAAATGTGTTTTGCCACAACCATAGGGATTTCCATATGCAAATGATGCCCACCTGGCAATTTGATCATTTTTATTGATTTAAACAAAGGTCCAAAATTATCGATACCAACACTGACCATATCTAAACCTTTATCCCCGTAGATTAACATTACAGGTTTTTCAATATCACGAATAAACTGTTCAGCTTGTGATAAGGAAAGTCGATAAGGAGAAGTTAAACGTAAACGACTATCTGAACTCCAGGTATAACCTTCATTGTGCTTAACAATACCTCTTTTGACTATCATCTCAGCATTTTCATAGGTTAAATCTGATACAGCAACTCTTGCTTTAACAGCAGAAGCAATTTCGCTATGTATAGGTTTTTTCTTCGTCGAATTACTTAATCGACTAAGCATTCCTTCTCTTAGTTGTAGTGTAGTTTGCTCTTCTTTAGCATTAATAAAACCAATAGAATCGATCAATGATAATGTTTTAATACGTTCGGGAAAAGCGGCCGTAAATGCAGTAGCTATCATTCCCCCCATTGAGTGCCCTACAACATCGATACATTGCCATTGGTTCAATTCAAACAATGTTAATAGATCATACACATAATCAACAAAATGATAATGGGCATCTTGACTTCGATGTGACGAAAAACCATGTCCCGGCCAATCAATTGCAATCACACGCTTATTTTTAAAATAAGGGGCTAAAGGAAGAAAGCTTGCTGCATTATCTAACCAACCATGCAAACAAAGTAAAATATCATCACCTTCGTTGCCCCAAGCAATACCCCGTAATGTAATTTCACCTAAATCAAAACTAATTTCTTCTTGTGTCATAAATAATAGCCAAATATCCGCTAAATGTTTATTACTTGTTCACCGCTTTTGATGGTGACTGCGATTTCGATTGCGGTGTATTAGAGCTTCGGATCACCGTTGGACGACGGTAATATCTTGGTTCATTATAATACATAGACGATCCCCAATATCCACTATTGATAATATTGACATCCACTTGTTGAATATTTTTCCATAAATGAACATATCCTGCTTTGAGTACCGGATATAAATATTCATGTTCTCCTATTTTTCCTTTCTCAGGAGCACTAATTGTACCTAATGCAGTAATGCTTCGGCCTTCTTTATAAATTAATGGATCAAGTAACCCTGAAAAATAAACGCGAAACCTACCGAGTGTTTCGTCCTTTTGTTTAGGACGTGCTGATGTAGTTAAAGGAAAATTGACAATTTCTAACATTGAGTTATCTGCATTATTGGTGACTTTAGCAATAACCCCTCCCCAACGAGCACTACTGCCAATATTAGCGGTTGTTTCAGCCTTAACTGACTCAAATGGAACAAGCCTTGTCGTTTCGGCTACTTGCAGTTTATCAGGGATATTAGAACAAGCACTCAATATTGAGGCTAATACAATAGTAAAAAGTAGATTTGATTTCATTTTAACACCTTTAATTTAATGCCTTTCCACATGTTTTTTCATAGTTAACTTTGCAAGTATCACTATGCCAGTAATTGCAATAACACACCAACAAATAACCCAAAATATTTCAGGAATATTAGTTTGTTGTGCTAATGCACTACCATCACCTAACTCTCGACCATCGATGAGATACCATGGACTTTTTAGGCTATTGAGTAACACCATAACAGCTGTTACTTGCAAACTCATCTGTAAATAAAATGATTGCCCATATTTTAATTTCACTAACACTAAAGCAAGTAAAGATATAACAATCGCAATGGTTAAAATATCTCGACTCCAAAACAATAAGGTTACAACAAAGAGTAATGCTAAAACAGCTGCAAATAATTGCGCAAGTCTATGATGTAACCCTGCCATAATATAATATATAACCCCCCAAATAGCTGCGCCAGCATAGCCAAAAAAGCTAATAAAAAAGGCACTTCCCCCCCGGGTTGTACATAAACCTGCACCATTAGTGAATAATTGAATTCTGATAATTTCGCCACCGGTTGCTAATGCTGCAAAACCGTGACTTATTTCATGGAAATAACTCTCTAGCCACTTGAATGGAATGGACACTATAGGTATCTGCATTATTAACGTAGCAGCGAGTAGAACAAAATAAAAATAATATCGAAGAAAAATAGAATTATTCGATAAAGAAAATTGGGTCATTAGGCGAAGAGATCTACCCCAAATGTTTGTTTTATTGATTCTCGTTGAGCAATATTTTCTACTGAACGATAACTATTTACTGCCGATTGATTTTGTTGTGAGGGTTGATCATAACTACCATTAACTGACTGGCTAGCAGATGAATTAACGTTATTTGGGCCTTCTTGGCTAAACTGTTCAACACGCGCTAATGAATATTGATCAACGTCAAACCTTGTTTTATTAGCAGAAGATTGCGCTTTACTTTGCTGACTTTCTTGTGCTTTCGCGCGCGTTTGCTCATCTTGGCTCTTGACCAATGATTGCTTATCGCTTGGCTTTACCTGCGATAATCTTAGTGAATTAGCACTTGAGTCATTAATTTTCATGGTAAGTAATTTATCAAAGATTCCCTAAATAACAAAGTGTCTACGAAAAATAGTCTAATAAATATAATTATAGACTAAATTAACGTCCCGGTAATTTTTTCCATGAAACAGTATCTCTAACATATACAGGCTGCGCGAATTCAGCTGACACCGCTAAGCCTTTGTTAAACTCTTCTATGCCTAAGCTTAGCAGGAACCGGGCGTCTGGGTATAAAACATCAATGCTGTCTTGATTACATTTTAACGAATTTAAAATCTCTGGATAAGCATCCCAACCAGTACCGACACCATATACAGGTGTTGTTACGTCAGAAAAATGATCGCTGAGTTTAGCGGGAGGTAATACTGTTTCAGCACCTTGCTCTTCCATTATGCCCTGTGCATTAACTGAAAAATACCCCGTATATACCTCAGACATTCTGGCATCGATTGCTGCAATAACGTTTTTTTGTTGATACTCTTCAAAAGCTTGTTGAGCCATCATACGCAACGTAGAGATCCCTACCACTTTAAGATCAGCCGAATATGCTAAACCTTGAACAACACCAATTCCAATACGAACACCTGTAAAACTTCCAGGGCCTCTACCAAAGATTAAACCATCAAGTTCCTTTAAAGAACATCCAGCTTCCGCTAAAACACTATCTACCATAGGTAGTAAAACGGTTGAATGTGATTGAGGACAAAGCTCAAATTGATGATAGCTTTTGTCGTTAAACGTTAATGCTACTGAACATGCCTCAGTAGAGGCATCTATCGCCAAATAATTCAAATTTTTTCTCTAATAAGTTAACTATATAATACTCATGAACACAGTAAATTCATTATTTCTTGTGTTGCAATGCACTTAAAAATTCACTTGCTTGCGTGATATTACGACTTCGCTTCATATCAGGTAAGCTATTTAAAAACACTTGTCCATAAGGACGGTTTACTAATCTATCGTCACATATTACCAGAACACCTTGGTCGGTGACATCTCGAATTAATCGACCTACACCTTGTTTCAGTGCAATAACAGCTTGTGGCAGTTGTATTTCGCTAAATGGATCTTTTCCTTGACGTCGAACGTCTTCACTTCTTGCTTGCAACATAGGATCATCAGGTGAAGCAAATGGGAGTTTATCAATAATGACACAGGTTAATTTATCCCCTCTAACGTCAACCCCTTCCCAAAAACTTGCCGTAGCTAATAATACCGCTTGTTCATTCTCAATGAATTCATCAAGTAACAGTCGTTTGCTCATTTGCCCTTGAACTAATAGCGGCGAATCTGTTTGTTCAGCCAATATTTCAGCAACTTGGTTTAACATCCGATAACTAGTAAATAATAAAAAACATCCGCCTTTGCTAGCTTCAATCAAAGGCACTGCTAAATCAGCCAACGCTTGTGCTCTGCCAACATGATTAGCATCGGGTAAATAGCGTGGCACAATAAGTTGAGATTGATGTAAATAATCAAAAGGACTTTCAAGTAATAAGGTTTTTGCCGATTGTAAACCTAACTGTTTGGAAAAATGACTAAAACCTTCATTAACGGCTAATGTAGCTGAGGTAAATACCCAACCTGCATTTGACTGTTTTATATAATCACTAAACTTATCTGCTACCGTCAAGGGGGTAATATGCAAAACCACATGCCGACGAGTGGTTTCATACCAAAAACTAATACCTTGTTTTTCGACGTTCGCCATTAAATCAAATTTCGCCAAAATATTAACCACTCGCTCAAAACAATTATCAATTGCTTCATTACGAGAAATACAGAGTTTGAGTACTTGGTATAAAAAATCGAGATCAACCTTAAGGGTTTCAAATATTCGTAAATAATGTGTCTGATTAATTTTTTCTCGCCAATTACCTCGTTCAGGATCTCGACTAAATAACAATCTAAACTCTTGCGCGGTACGTTGTAATTTTTCAGCTGCTTTCGACAGTTGTTTTACATCAGTTAACTCAGTGTGATACTGCTGTAAGACATCGCTACATAAATCTAAAATAAGTCTTGTTGAAAATGATTCGCCAAAATATTCACTCGCAATATCTGGGATCTGATGTGCTTCATCAAAGATCACAACATCAGCCTTAGGTATTAACTCACCAAACCCTGTATCTTTAAGTGCCATATCAGCAAAAAACAAATGATGATTAACTACAACTACATCGGCTTCAATAGCATTTTTACGGGCTTTAATCAGATAACAATCTTCAATATTAGGGCATTCTTTTGCCAAACAATTATCAACCGTACTGGTCACAAAAGGAAAGATTGTTGAGTCTTCTGCAACATTGACTAATTCGCCAATATCTCCTGTATTAGTACCATTTGCCCAAGTGCGAATATTAACAAAATCATTCAACATTTGAGCATCAAGTTGCCCTCTTTCTCTCGCATAAAGATCTAACCGATATATGCATAAGTAATTTGCACGCCCTTTCAATAAAGCTATTTGTGCCTTAGTAGCTAACGCTTTACGAATAAGAGGAATATCTTTATAGAATAATTGTTCTTGTAAGTTTTTAGTCCCCGTAGAAACAATCACTTTTTTTTCTGATAATAACGATGGGATCAAATAAGCAAATGTTTTACCCGTACCTGTACCCGCCTCAACAATTAAGCTTGATTGTTGTTCAATGGCAAGTTCTACGTCCACTGCCATATCAATTTGAGCTTGTCTTGGTGAATAGCCAGACAAAACTTTTGCTAAAATACCTGATTCGGAAAATGCGTGTTCGACAGGGGTCATTGGATTAATAAGGAGAAAATGTTGCCACTATTATAAAGGGCTACAAATGAAATAAAAGTAATATCTGAGATAGTACATACCACACGCCAGCTAAACAAAAATATCTAAGTGTGTAATGTCGTCGTCATCAGATTCTTTATGGTGGTCTTTGGGGTGTAAAATCTCATCTTTATGAATAATTACATCCTCAGACGCCTTGATCCCTTCTTCACATTCACCTTCTTCTTTATTTTCTTCTTGATGTGATTGTGATGAATGTGAACTTTCCTCCTTACCTTTTATGAAATAATAACGCTCATGATTTTCAAGACGATTAGCATCATCAGATAATGCCTTTATTTCAGGTTCTTTTAATAACGCTTTTACTTTCAAAGATTCAGGTTTAATTATTATTGGTACGACTTTCGTTAATGCCGTTGTAAAAATATCCATAACAAGTTACCTTCCAGTTAATTTTACTACGCTATTTCTAACAATATCGGCAGCATTATAATTTTTTGTAACTGACATAGATCATTTTGTCATAAAAGTATCGAATTAAATACTTGCCCAAGAACGAAATACACAGTAATGTAAAAGCACTTAAACTATAACAGCGAAGCAAAGTTTTGTATTCGTAAAGTTATAAACAAAAACTATTTAAAGAGAAACTAATGATTTTAAACCTGACTGTTATCCATCATCACCACCATCATACGGATTAGCCACTCAGGTATATTCGCTGAAGGGCTATGAACCTTTCAGCGGCGTTAGAATTAAATTATATCAGTTTTCTAAACCCCCGAAAGAGTTCATCTCTTCCGGGGGTTTTCGCATTTTTAGGGCTGATGAATTGTATATACAGGAACGAAAAACATCATTTACCTTGTAATACTTTGACCAATAATTTAACGAAAAGATTCAACTTATTAGGAAATAACACAATGACAACAGAAACTCGATTACGCATCGCAATGCAAAAATCAGGACGATTAAGCGACGATACTCAAGCCTTACTTAAACGTTGTGGCTTAAAACTTAACGTAAGCGATCGTCGTTTACTGGCTCATGTTACCAACATGCCTATCGACATTATGCGAGTTCGCAGTTCAGATATACCCGGTCTAGTAATGGATGGTGTTTGTGATTTAGGTATAGTCGGAGACAATACGCTTGAAGAGACAGCTCTTGAACGTGAGTGCATGGGAAATAAATCATCATATATACGCACTTGCGGCCTTAACTTTGGTGGCTGTAGGTTATCTATTGCGATGCCTGAAGGTTTTGATTATCAAGGTATTGAAAGTTTAAATGGTTTACGATTTGCCACCACTTACCCTCAATTACTCAATCGTTATGCGAGAGAGCAAGGAATAAAGGTAGATTTTTGTTTATTAAAAGGGTCTGTTGAAGTTGCTCCTCGTGTGGGGTTAGCCGATGGAATTTGTGATTTAGTTTCCACTGGTGCAACACTTGAAGCTAACGGCCTTGTTGAAGTGGAAGAAATCTTCCGTTCAAAAGCCTCATTGATTCAAACAGCAAGTCCGCTTTCTGAACCTAAACAAAAGATTTTAAATACCTTACTACCTCGCATTCAAGGGGTAATGAAAGCCAAAGAAAGCAAGTACATTATGCTACATGCACCTAAAGATAAAATTGATGAAGTAAGTGCATTAATGCCGGGCAAAGAAACACCGACTATCCTTCCTTTAGCTGGTCGCGATGACTTAGTCGCAGTACACGTGGTTGCAACAGAAACCTTCTTTTGGGAAACCATGGAAAAACTTAATGCACTTGGCTGTAACTCAATATTAGTAATGCCAATTGAAAAAATGATGGGTTAATGCGGATCAGAACATGACTAAAGAAATTATTAATTGGCAACAGTTAGATGCCCAAGCGCGTCAGTCAGCGTTATCTCGTCCAGCCATTGCTGAGAGTGGCTTACTTTCGCAGCAAGTAACCAATATTTTAAATAAAGTTAAAGCTGATGGTGATCAAGGATTAATTGCGCTAACTGAAAAATTTGATGGTATAAAGCTAACACGTTTAACGCTAGCTAATGATGCTATTACTCAAGCGAAAAAAGAATTATCACAAACTCGTTTAGCCGCAATTGAAATGGCTTACGGACAAATAAAGCGTTTTCATCAAGCTCAAGTAGCACAAGACATTACCGTAGAAACAACACCGGGTGTTCGCTGCACCTTAAAAACGGAAGCCATTGAAAGTGTTGGTTTATATATACCTGCAGGTAGCGCGCCATTACCCTCAACCGTATTAATGTTAGGTGTTCCATCGCAATTAGCAGGATGCAAACGTACTGTTCTAGTTTGTCCTCCAGATAAACAAGGTAAAATTGCCAATGAAATAATTGTGGCTGCACATTTATGTGAAATAGATGAAATTTACACAGTAGGTGGAGCACAAGCTTGCGCTGCACTAGCTTATGGAACGGAAACCATTAAAGCTGTAAATAAAATTTTTGGCCCTGGTAATAAATATGTAACCGAAGCTAAAAAACAACTTGCGCAACAAGTTCCTGGTTTTGCTATTGATATGCCAGCAGGTCCATCGGAAGTGTTGATCATAGGAGATGAAAAAGCGAACCCTGCGTTTATTGCCGCTGACTTACTTTCTCAAGCAGAGCATGGTCCAGATAGCCAAGTTATTTTATTGTCAGACAGCCAGACTTTATTAGAAAAGGTTCAACTTGCTTTAACAGAACAAGTCGCCTTATTATCTCGCCAAGCAATTGCGGAGCAAGCACTCAAACAAAGTCGTTTGATTTTATGTGAAAATTTGGCACAAGCTGTAGAAGTGTCAAACGAATATGGTCCAGAACATTTAATTATTCAGACAGAAAATGCACAATCACTTCTAACCAATCTGAGAAATGCAGGCTCAATTTTTGTGGGTGCTTACACTCCTGAATCTGCAGGTGACTATGCCAGCGGTACCAATCATGTACTACCGACCTATGGCTATTCAAAAGTGATCAGTAGCTTATCTTTAGCTGACTTTTCTAGACGCTATACTGTACAAGAAATTACACCTGAAGGATTAGCAACTATTGCTCCTTGTATTACCGAATTAACCGATGCTGAAGGGCTAGATGCTCATAAGCGTGCAGTAACGATTCGCTTAGATGCGCTTTCTAAGGAAAACAATCAATGAGTATTGCCAATAAATTAGCACGCGCAGAATTAGTTGATATGGTGCCATATCAGTCAGCGCGTCGCTTACATGCAGGAAAAGGAAGCTTTAATTCTAAAATTTGGTTAAATGCCAATGAAGCTTCAGGCCCAGGTATCTACCAAGTTAATAGTGATAGTATCAACCGCTATCCTGACTTCCAGCCAGATAACTTACTCAATGCATATAGTCAATATTGTCACTTAGACAAATCGCAGATTTTAGCGACACGTGGCGCAGACGAGGGCATTGAGTTATTAATTCGCACCTTCTGCACCGCATATCAAGATAGTATTCTTATTTGTCCTCCTACTTATGGTATGTACGCAATTAGTGCTGAAAACCATGGTGCTGGAGTTGTCAAAGTACCGTTAGATAATTGCCAATTAGATTTAGCTGGTTTACAAGCACAAGTTGGTAACGCTAAAGTTGTTTTCTTATGCTCCCCCGGCAATCCTACTGGCAATTTATTACCTTTAGAACAAATCAAATCAGTTATTGAAATGTTTGCTGAAACCGCGATTGTGGTTGTTGATGAAGCTTATATAGAATTTTCACCGCAAGATAGTGTTGTGAGCTGGCTTAGTGAATATAGCAACTTAGTTGTGCTAAGAACCCTATCTAAAGCATTTGCTTTAGCTGGGTTACGCTGCGGATTTACCTTAGCGAGTAACGATATTATTACTATGTTGAGCAAAGTAATCGCACCTTATCCAGTACCCGCTCCTGTTGCTGAAATTGCCAGCTCATCGTTATCAGAAAGTGGTATTGCCCAGATGCGTATTCGAGTACAAGAAACAACGATTTTACGTCAACAACTGATGCAGTGGTTAATGGAACAAACTTGGTGCCTAAATGTTTTTAATAGTGATGCAAATTTTGTACTTTTCACATGCAGAAATAAAGATCAAATCTTTAATGTGCTAGCCGAACAAGGCATTTTAATTCGTGATCAATCTAAACAAGAGCAACTTAGTGATTGTTTACGTATTAGTATTGGTAGTGAAAGAGAGCTTTCATTATTAAAACAAACATTAGTAGACGCATTAACTACCACAACGACCTCAGTAACAGAGAAATAACATGGCGATTAATTATAAAAATCAAAACATCTTATTTATTGATAGAGATGGAACATTAATTGAAGAACCTATTAGCGACAAACAAGTTGATAGCTTAGAGAAACTGGTATTTGAACCGAATGTATTACCTGTGTTACTGGCTTTGCAAAGTAAAGGTTATCGCCTCGTTATGGTATCTAATCAAGATGGCTTAGGCACTGATAGCTACCCACAAGCTGACTTTGATTTACCCCATAATAAAATGATGGATATTTTTTCATCACAAGGGGTTATTTTTGATGATGTTTTATTATGCCCACACTTTGCCAACGAAAACTGCAGCTGCCGTAAACCTAAATTAGGGTTAGTCAGTGAGTACCTTCAGCAAGGCAAAGTAAATTTTACCAACTCTTACGTTATAGGAGATCGTCAAACCGATATTCAACTTGCAGAGAATATGGGGATTAAAGGGGTGTTATACCATCGAGAAAATAATAATTGGAATGACATTGCAGAGCAATTATTAACAACTCAACGCAAAGCCACAGTGATCCGTACGACAAAAGAAACGGATATTAAGGTAGAAGTAAACCTTGATAGCACTTCTCCTATTACGATTAATACTGGCTTAGGCTTTTTCGATCATATGTTAGAACAAATTGCAGCTCATGGTGGCTTTAGCTTAAAAGTCACGGTTGATGGCGACTATCATATTGACGAACATCATAGTGTTGAAGATACTGCACTTGCACTAGGACAAGCCTTAAAAGAGGCTTTAGGTGATAAACGAGGGATAGGACGATTTGGTTTTGTCTTACCAATGGATGAATGCAGAGCCGAATGTGCAATCGACTTATCAGGTCGTCCGTGGTTAGAGTTTGATGCTAAGTTTACCGACAATATGGTGGGGAAAATGTCTACACAAATGGTACCTCATTTTTTCCGTTCACTTGCTGACGCTATGGCAATTACCCTACATTTATCAACGTCTGAAGGGAATTGTCACCACCAAGTTGAAAGCCTATTTAAAGTCTTTGGTCGTGCTCTTCGTCAGGCGATTACAGTAAAAGGCGATGTTCTTCCTAGCACAAAAGGAACCTTATAGTGACTACAACAGCAATGCAGAGTAACGCAAAAAACATTATTGTTGATACAGGATGTGCGAATTTAGCATCAGTGAAGTTCGCCGTTGAACGCTTAGGTTTTAACGTAATAGTTACAGACAATATTCAACAAATTAAAGCTGCAGACAAAGTTATTTTACCTGGTGTAGGCAGTGCTCGACATGCAATGGAAAATATTCGCGCCAAAGGTTTAGTTGAAACCTTGCAACAACTTACTCAGCCCGTACTAGGTTTTTGTTTAGGTATGCAATTAATGGCACGCAGCTCTGTAGAAGGGTCAACTAAAGACGCCATTGAATGTTTAGGCTTGATCCCAACAGATATTATTGCGCTTGATGCCAACAATTTACGCTTGCCGCACATGGGGTGGAATACCCTTACCCAAGTAAGTGATCACCCAATATTTAAGAATATATCAATTAACGATTATTTTTATTTCGTCCATAGTTTTGCTGCACCTATAAGTGAATATACCATTGCAAGCTGTCAGTATGGCAATAACTTTTCAGCTGCTATTGCTAAAGATAATTTTATCGGCTGTCAATTTCATCCTGAACGTTCTAGTAAGCTAGGTAGTAAAATCATTAAAAATTTCTTGGAGCTTTAACGAAATGATGATCCCCGCAATAGACTTGATTAATGGCGAAGTTGTTCGTTTGTATCAAGGTGATTATGCCCAGAAAACCCAGTATCAATATTCACCAAGCGATCGACAAGACGTTTACGCAAAAGCAGGTGCTAAAGTCATGCACTTTGTTGATTTAGATGGTGCTAAAGATAATACCAAACGCCAATTAGAAACACTTAAAACCGTCGTTAACCACCCAACAATGATTATCCAAGTAGGCGGTGGTATACGCAATGAAGAAGATGTAAAACAATTACTCGCACTAGGCGCTAACAGAGTAGTTATTGGCAGCTTAGCCATAAAACAACCTAAACTGGTTAGCCAATGGTTAGCCACTTATGGTAGTGATAAAATAGTTTTAGCATTGGATATTAAAATTGATGCTCAAGGCAATAAAACGCTACCCACACATGGTTGGATAGAAGACAGTGGTGTCAACCTAGAAGATTTACTCGCACAATATCAAGATGCTGGAATTAAGCATGTCCTTTGTACTGATATTAGTAAAGACGGCACATTAACCGGAACTAACGTAGCTCTTTACAAAGAACTATGTAGTAAATATCCAGAAATTCAATGGCAAGCATCTGGTGGTATAGGCAGTTTAGATGACATCAAAGCTTTAATTCCAACAGGTGTTTCAGGTGTAATTTTAGGTCGTTCATTACTAGAAGGGAAATTTACCCTTGAGGAGGCAATTGCATGTTGGCCAAACGCATAATTCCTTGTCTTGATGTCAGAGACGGTAAAGTAGTTAAAGGTGTTCAATTTCGTAATCATGAAATTATTGGCGATATCGTACCTCTAGCACAAAAGTATGCAGCAGCAGGAGCTGATGAATTAGTTTTTTATGATATTACCGCAAGTTCAGACGACCGTGTCGTTGATAAAAGTTGGGTGAGTCGGATAGCACAAGTCATTGATATCCCTTTTTGCGTTGCTGGTGGTATTAAAAGTGAAGATGATGCTCAACAAATTTTAAAAATGGGCGCAGATAAAATCAGTATCAATTCCCCTGCGCTACGTGATCCTAACCTAATTTCCCGTCTTGCGGATATTTTTGGACAACAATGTATTGTTGTCGGTATTGATAGCTTTTATAACAAAGAACTCAATACCTACCAAGTTTATCAATTTACAGGTGATGAAACTCGCACTCAGCAAACATCATGGAATACGTTTGACTGGATACAAGAAGTACAACGACGAGGTGCCGGTGAAATTGTACTTAACTGTATGAATCAAGATGGTGTAAGACAAGGTTACGACATTGAACAACTAAAAGCAGCAAGAGCCGTATGCAATGTTCCTTTAATCGCCTCTGGCGGTGCAGGTGAAATTAATCACTTTATTGAAGTCTTCCAACAGTCAGATGTTGATGGTGCACTTGCCGCTAGTGTATTTCATAAAGGAATTATTGATATGAATGAATTAAAACAGCAATTAGCACAAAATAAAGTAGAGATCAGACTATGTTAGTGACCAATGATAATGCCGCACAATTAGCATGGGATAAAATGAATAATTTAATCCCTGCAATCATTCAACACCATGCAACTGGTGCTGTGTTAATGCAAGGATATATGAATCCAACATCACTTGAACAAACTTTATCGACAGGTAAAGCAACCTTCTTTAGCCGTTCAAAACAAGCCTTGTGGGTTAAAGGTGAAACATCTGGGAATTTTTTACACGTTAAACAAGTATTAGCCGATTGTGATAACGATAGTTTACTGATTAGTTGTGAACCTGTTGGACCTAGTTGTCATTTAGGTACAGAGTCATGCTTCCCTGAGCAAAAATTAACACAACAAAATTTTTTAAGTCAACTTGAACAAATAATCGCAAGCCGAAAAAATGATGCACCGGAAAATAGTTATACCGCTCACCTATTTTCACGTGGTACGACTAAAATCGCGCAAAAAGTCGGAGAAGAAGGTGTTGAAGTGGCCCTTGCTGCTGTTGCTGAAACAAAAGAAGACTTACTCGGTGAATGTGCAGATCTCTTTTATCACACCTTAGTTTTACTTCAAGATCAAAACATTGCATTAAGCGAAGTAACGCAAGTTTTAATCGATCGTCATAATAAATAACTTCACATTAACTGTTTTTATTAATCTAAATATACCCATAAAAACCAGCAACCTACCGCTAATATTTAAACGGTAGGTTGCCTTAGCTATCACGCTATTTCGTCCTTTTTTATCCCTGTTAAGCTAATAACAACAAACATGACCGATTGGTCAGTTTATAACAAAATAGTATTTGAGCCTGATAAAACAAAGCGCTAAAATGCACCACCAAGCATTAATCGAATGGTAAATTCTTGCTAAGGAAAGCTTATGTTTAAATATTGGTCAATTAAGAAATATGGTAATAAGCTCTTACCAACACTTGAAAGTCGTTATGGCGTAAAGGATTTTTATAGCCCTTCAGAAATCAGATCAACCATTTATCAAAAAGACTTCAATCCTGAATATTTACCGTTAGGTTATTTATTGTTTTCAAATCAAGCCGATATCAAGTCAGTTTTTGAAAAAGAATTTCCATTAATTTGCCCTGAAAACTATAAAAGAGAAATGCTAGCTTACTTTCACTCTAAACGTTATTTAGGTTTTTTGCATATCCTAAACCAGCACTAACATTTCATTTGAGGTTTAACTTCACATTCTTTCTATAGCGTGAAAAAATGATGGTATTCAAGTTAACAATCTCGTGAAAAAAATGACAATAATAAACTGGCAAGTTAAACGCTTTAATCAATTAACAACAAATGAATTATATGATGCGTTAAAACTACGTATTGATGTTTTTGTTGTTGAACAAACCTGCTTTTATCCTGATCTTGATGATTTAGATAGGGATACTCAAACTCTACATTTATTCGCATACCAAAATGATAAAATGGCTGCCTATTTACGTATTCTAGCCAAAGGTGTTTGTTACCCTGACTATATCGCTATCGGACGCGTTATAGTAGCCCCTCAAGCCCGTAAAGGTGGTTTAGGTCACCAATTACTTCAGCAAGCTATCATTACCTGTGAGCAGTTTTTCCCTCATCAAAATATTAAAATATCGGCACAGGAACATTTAGAAAACTATTACCAAAAACATGGTTTTTTACGATGTTCTGATACTTATTTAGAAGATGGCATTCCCCATATAGGAATGATTAAAGACGTTACTCACACAACAAACTAATATGTGACTTGAAGTATTTTTTCTTTAATGACAAACAGTAAGTTATTACCTGGTCGCAATAAAAAAGCCTGCATAAGCAGGCTTTTCATTTATAACTGACCCATACTAAGAAGAGGCAAACTATTTAAGCAAGTTTTTCAGCAATAATAGCGCTAACTTGTTCAACTGGCTGGGTACCATCAATAGTTAAATACTGACAGGCGCCCGCTTTAGCTTCAGCTTTATAATAATCAACTAAAGGTTTTGTTTGATCATGGTAAACACCTAAACGTTTACGAACTGTAGCTTCTTCATCATCAGGACGAATCGATAAGTCTTCACCAGTTTCATCGTCTTTACCTTCATTTTTAGGTGGATTATAGACAACATGATAAACACGTCCAGAACCAGCATGAACTCGACGTCCAGCCATACGTTCAACAATCACTTCATCTGGTACATCAAACTCAATGACGCTGTCAACAGCTACACCATTTTCTTTCATTGCATCAGCTTGTGGGATGGTACGAGGAAAACCATCAAGTAAAAATCCACCTTTACAATCATCCTGAGCAATACGTTCTTTTACTAAGCCAATAATGAGTTCATCAGACACTAATTGACCGGCATCCATGACAGCTTTAGCTTGTTTACCTAGCTCAGTTCCAGCAGAAATAGCTGCTCGGAGCATATCACCCGTAGAAATTTGAGGAATGCCAAATTTAGCCATTAAAAATTGTGCTTGAGTACCTTTACCTGCGCCCGGTGCACCTAATAAAATAATACGCATATAGTGTAGCCCTATACTATTAATGAATTGGGAAGTTAATACCAATGGAACTTAGTCATTCTCTCTATAAAAGAATACATCTAATCCACTTGGTCTAAAAGCAGACACTATACATTTTCAAAGGGGTGCAAACAAGTGGCAAACCTCTTCAAAAACTAAAAAAGAGGCTAAATAGCCTCTTTTTTATACTAAAGTCTAAACAAACAGATGTTTGAATATTCAATAATTATCTGATGAATGTTACTTTGTTAAGCTCAGCATCAATTTATTTAAACGAGCAACAAAACTTGCTGGATCTTTCAAACTTCCACGTTCTGCTAACATTGCCTGTTCAAACAACACTTGAGTCCATTGATTGAACTTATCATCATCTTGCTCGTCGGCAATATGTTTCACTAGTTCATGTTCTCCGTTAATTTCAAAGATAGGTAAAGACTCAGGCACTTCTTGTCCAACCGACTGCATTAACTTCATCATTTGACTACTCATATCGTTGTCATCAGTCACTATACATGCAGGTGAATCAGTTAAACGTTGAGATAATTTAACGTCTTTTACTTTACCTTCTAGTGACGCTTTAATACGAGTAACTACCGAATCAAATTCTTGCTCAAGTTTTTCTTGTGCTTCTTTTGTTTCTTCATCGTCCATATCGCCTAGATCAAGGCCACCACGAGTCACCGATTGTAGTTGCTTACCATCAAATTCAGTTAAGTGGCTAATTAACCACTCATCGATTCGATCAGACATAAGTAAAACTTCAATGCCTTTTTTGCGGAACACTTCTAGATGTGGACTATTTTTAGCCGCTTCAAAACTATCAGAGACAACATAATAAATTTTATCTTGTCCTTCTTTCATTCGCTCAATATATTGAGGTAATGAAACATTTTGAACTGCACTATCTTCATTAGTTGATGCAAAACGAAGTAACTTAGCAATTTGCTCTTTATTAGCAAAATCTTCAGCTGGACCTTCTTTTAACACTTGGCCAAATTCATTCCAAAAAATTTGATATTTTTCAGCATCTTTATTGCCTAAACGCTCAAGCATTTTTAAAACACGTTTAGTACAACCTTTACGGATAGCTTGTGTAATTTTATTATCTTGTAATATTTCACGAGAAACATTTAACGGCAAATCGTTCGAATCAAGTAAACCTTTAACAAAGCGCAGGTACGTTGGCATAAATTGCTCAGCGTCATCCATAATAAAAACACGTTGTACATATAATTTTAAACCATGCTGTTTATCACGGTTATACATGTCAAACGGGGCTTTCGTTGGGATATAAAGTAATGAAGTATATTCTGTTTTACCTTCAACACGGTTATGTTCCCATAATAAAGGGTCTGCAAAGTCATGTGAGACATGCTTGTAAAACTCTTTATATTCATCATCGGAAATGTCTGCTCGTTCACGTGTCCACAAAGCTGTCGCTTTATTTACCGCTTCCCATTTAGCAGGGATTGCGTCTTTAGCTTCAATAGCTGGTTGAGTTACATTGCCTTCTTCATCTTTTTGCTCTGCAACAGCTTCAACCGCAGGTACTTCCGGTGTTAACATTTCAACTGATACTGAAATATGATCAGAATACTTAGTCACAATTGATTTTAAACGCCAGTCGTCTGCAAATTCAGTTTCTTCTTCTTTTAAATGAAGAATAATATCGGTACCACGATTGGCTTTTTCAATTTTAGTTGTCGTAAATTCACCTTCTCCAGCACTTACCCATTCAACACCTTCCGATGCAGGAACACCCGCAGCACGAGAACGAACAGTTACTTTATCTGCTACGATAAATGCGGAATAAAAACCAACACCAAATTGACCTATTAATTGAGAGTCAGAGGCTTGATCACCCGATAATTGTGAAAAGAATTCAGCTGTACCCGACTTAGCAATAGTACCCAAATGCTCAATCACTTGATCATGAGTCATACCAATACCATTATCAGAAATGGTAACAGTATTATTTTCTTTATCTGCACTTACACGAACACGTAAGTCACCATCACCTTCATAGATACTATCATCTGAAAGCGCTTTAAAACGTAGTTTATCTGCCGCATCTGCTGCATTAGAGACTAGTTCACGTAAGAAAATTTCTTTATTTGAATAAAGTGAATGAATCATCAGTTGAAGTACTTTAGCAGCATCTGTGCTAAACGAATGATTTTCTGTTTGACCGGTCTCAGCCATCTGAAACATCTCCTAATTTACGATTGAACAAAATAATATGAAAGGCATATTGTTGCCATGTAAATAAATAATCAGGCAACAAACCTATTGATAGTTAACATGTGGGGGTATAGAGATTTTTTTCAAGAGATAAAATAAATGAATTTAAATAAAAATAAAGTCAAACTTAATAGCAAGAGCGAATATTAACATACAAGAGGTTGTAGTATTTCATACCTAATCAGATGCTTTTTAATTATTGGTATGGCCAAGTTATTTTTTAATTTTGATATCGACTCTAATGAGTCAGGATATGATTTTTTAAGCAATGATGTCTTAAGACAAAGGGGGCTTCAAGATGTTGCTAACAGTTGATGGGGAAGAATAGCTATGCCTGTAGAGCGTGTTGCGTAGGTTATTGACCTTCCTGGTTGGGTACCTGACAACCTTTCAAGAATAAAAGTTGTGTTTGCTGATAGTATTCAAGTTATTGTAAAATTATCAGATGCTGATCAAGAAAGTATTGCAAACTTGTTAACCAAGCAAATTAAATTACAATATGCTCAAGACAGCACGTTTTACCAAGATGAAAATGGATATTTAACAAAAATCCCTGATGATACTGCAGAATCTGCTGAACCATCAAATAATCAATTTTCTAACCAAGAAGATTTTTATAATTATATGAAAAGATATGGTTTAGTACCTACTAATCAAAATAATGAATATCAGGCTAGATTCATCGTTTGTAAAGTTTCAGAAGTAACAGTTACTGATGACGATGGGCACGACAAAGTTGTTTATACCTTTAATTGCGATAGGAAATAATTATGCATCCTCCACAAGTACTAATAAGTCTCTTGGTATTTTTTATAATTTTTGGATTACCAATATTATTTATGTTAAAGCGGGTTCAAAATAAAAATAAGTTCGTCTGGGCAATAGTGTTTATATTGATACCAATATTCGGTTTTCTAGGTTTTTTAGTTCACTATTACGTAAACTCTCCTCGTGAAGAAATTAGTAATAATGAAACAAAACCATCCAAATAATAATTTATCTTCATTGTCGCTAGCTCCTAGAATAGTGGCTTTGATAAACCAATGTTAAGTAAACATTCTTAACATTGGTTTTATATTTCAAAAGGAAGTATGCTGGACTTAAAGATAGTAACTTAGCTTTATTACTTAACATCTATCATCAAAATTTTAACAATTTTTTCTTCGTTTTAGTCCAGATCCATATTATTTCTGCTGTTGACCTTTTATTGAACATATTACAATAAGTGATATACGTTTGTTTCTTACCTTTCAATTGGCAGGAATAACAGTTCTTTTAGGGGGAAAAAAATAGATGTAGTTGTCATTTTAGATAAGACTGTATTTTGAATTTATAAAATTGACTACAGCCTAATCCGGATAAGTTTTCCTCAAAGTGATTAAAAAGTTATATGTCTATAACTACTGTGCTTTTAATATTGATAATTTTTACGCCCTGAAAATGCATGTGAAAGTGTATTACCATCAACGTATTCTAATTCACCGCCAATAGGTACACCATGAGCAATACGAGAAATAACTAACTGATATTTACTAGCGAGTTCTGCAACATAATGCGCGGTCGCTTCGCCTTCAACCGTTGGATTCGTCGCTAAAATAACTTCTTTAAATTGCCCAGTCTCAAGTTGCCTAGACAAAATATCTAACCCTAAATCATCTGGACCTATGCCATCTAACGGAGACAAATGCCCCATTAATATAAAATAGCGACCTTGAAACTCGCCCGTTTGCTCAATCGCAATGACGTCTGCAGGGCTTTCCACAATACACATAGTTTCGCTAATTTTTCGTTTAGGACTTTGACAAATTAAACAAAGCTCGTCTTCAGTAAAATTTCGACACTGTTGGCAATGGCCAATATTCATCATAGCTTGACCTAAAGCGCTGGCGAGTTTTTCACCTCCCCTTCGATTGCGCTCCAAAAGGTGAAATGCCATACGTTGCGCTGACTTTGCACCGACCCCAGGTAAACATTTTAAAGAATCAATTAATTCTTGAACTAAAGGACTAAACTTCATAACCACTATTAATATTCAAAATTTTTGTTAGTTTATCACTGTATCGTCAGTGCTAATAGCGCTTTAATTTCAACAGCCAATAATTTTTTATGGTAGCATTTGTTTTATTGACCACATAAATAGACATAATGCTTTCAAATATTCTGATAACCCTACTCGTACTTATTTTAAGCGCATTAGTGTTATCTCGTTTTTTTACTCTACCCCGTAATATCTGGGTACTCTTTTTAGCACAACCGCTTGTTATGTCATGTTCACCCGTTATAGTGTTTATCGGTGGCATTCTTTCTGCACAAATGGTCGCTGATAAAACACTCGCTACATTACCTATCACTATGATGATTTTAGGTGTTGCCAGCGGATCAATACCCGCCGCGTTACTCGCAAAAAAGAAAGGGCGAAAATTTGCGGCTTTATTTGGTTTTTCAATCACTTTTACCGCCTGTTTAGTAGCAAGTTATGCTATTTTTATCGCCTGGTTTGAGTTATTTATTATTGCCAGTATTATGTTCGGGCTCAGTACTTCTTTTGTTCAACAATTACGTTTTGCAGCAATTGAAAGTACAAAAGATGAAAAAAACATCCCCACCGTACTTTCAATTTTGATGCTCAGTGGTATTTTTGCTGCATTTTTAGGGCCTGAAGTTGCTGTAGTTGCTAAAGACTGGATCAATTCACCGTTAGGTTATTCAGGATCATTCTTATTCTTAGCCATATTAATTCTACTAGCTATGCTATTAATGGTGGCGTTTACTAATCCTAAAATAATACATCGCGCAAATGAGAATGCTAGCCGCTCACTTTGGACTATTGCCAAACAACCGGTTTTTATCGTATCCCTTGCTTCAGCCGCCATAGGTTTTGCACTTATGAGTTATTTAATGACGGCAACCCCAATAAGTATGCACAACATGCATGGTCATAGTATCAATGACACCAAATGGGTTATTCAAAGTCATATTGCAGCCATGTTTATCCCTTCATTATTCACAGGCTTTTTAGTCAAGAAAATAGGATTAAAAAATCTCCTACTTCTTGGCGCTGTGATCTATTCTGTTGTAGCCGTTATAGCCTTTTCAGGTGAAGATGTAATGCACTACTGGTGGGCACTATTATTATTAGGGATTGGTTGGAATTTTCTTTACTTAACGGGAACCTCATTATTACCACAAAGTTATCAACCTAATGAGAGATACAAGGTCCAAGCAATGAATGACTTTATTATTTTCGGTTTTCAAGCCACGGCATCATTATTAGCTGGTTGGGTATTATTTAAAGCGGGTTGGCATGGTGTTGTAATGTCGAGTATCCCTTTCATTATATTACTCTTTGCCGTGTCTTGGTATTACTACCGAAAAGAACGCAAAGCACAACATATCACACCACAATCAGCACAGTAAGATAGCCAATAACATTATGACGAATATACAAATTCATACCCAAAAAAAATCATCACATGAAGCGTTTAACGATAAAATATATTTATTAGGTCACCCTATTCTTGCCAACACCTCCGCTCCTGTAGAAGATATTTTATCTACAGAGACGCAATCGATGATAGAGGATCTGTTAACACTTGTAGAAAAAGCTGGTGGTATGGGGATTGCGGCACCTCAAATAGGAATAGCAAAGCGTGTTTTTATTGTTTGTTCAAAACCCAACAACCGCTATCCTAATGCACCCAAAATGAAACCAACCGCAATAATTAATCCAAAAATCATCGAATACAAAGGTGACATTATAGAAGACTGGGAAGGTTGTTTAAGTGTGCCAAAGTTAAGAGGATTAGTACCTCGTTATGACATAATTAATGTTGAATATTATGATAGCGAAGGCCAAGTTCATCAAAAAGAACTCAGCGGTTTTATCGCAAGAATTTTTCAACATGAAATAGACCATTTAGATGGCATATCCTTTGTAGAACGCATTGCCAATAATAAAAATTTAATCAGTGAAGACGAATGGAGACGTCAATACCTCGCTTAAAAGACTGAATACGTATGCACAAAATTGAGCTTTACCCTTGATCATGCTTATTATGATGCCGTAATTGCAAACTTCCTAATAATGATAATAAATAATAGAAGATCTCCAATGAGCGAAAACAAATTAGTAACAACGAAACCCGAACTCAATTTTTGGCAAATATGGAATATGTGTTTTGGTTTTCTCGGTATTCAATTTGGTTTTGCCCTGCAAAACTCTAATGTCAGCCGTATATTCCAAACCTTAGGTGCTGATTATGGCAACATGGCTATATTATGGGTTGCTGCACCGATCACTGGCTTGATTATTCAACCAATCATAGGTTACTTAAGCGATAACACATGGAATAAGTTAGGTCGTCGCCGTCCTTACTTTTTAATTGGTGCGATTGCAGCTAGTTTATCCTTATTTATCATGCCTAACTCCCCCACTTTATGGGTAGCGGCAGGAATGTTATGGATAATGGATGCCTCAATTAATATTTCGATGGAACCCTTTCGAGCATTCGTTGGCGATATGCTACCCAAAAAGCAGCGGGCAACAGGCTATGCCATGCAAAGCTTTTTTATTGGCGTGGGAGCTGTTGTAGCATCCTCTCTCCCTTGGATCATGACGAATTGGTTTAATGTTAGTAATGTAGCACCGCTAGGTGAACTACCTGACTCAGTAAAGTTTGCCTTTTATGCTGGGGGGTTAATTTTCTTACTAGCAGTACTTTGGACCGTTTACTCCACAAAAGAATACTCACCGGAACAGTTAAAGGCGTTTGAACTACATGAACAAGCACAAACTAATACCTCTGTATTAATACCTCGAAGCGCACAGGCGTTTTATAAAGGCGGTTGTATTTGGGCTATTGCTGGTATTAGTTTGACCACACTTATCGCACTGAACATTGAACGCTTAGATAAAAATTTATTTATTTTATCATCCGGCTTTATCTTTTTTGGTTTATGCCAATTAATCGCAGGATTAATGGTTACTAGAGGTAAAAGTGAGCATGGTTTTGCGCAAGTGATGAACGATTTATTTGCTATGCCACAAACAATGAAACAACTGGCATTAGTGCAGTTTTTTTCATGGTTTCCTTTCTTTGCTATGTGGACTTACACAACATCGGCAATAACCGCCCACCACTTTGCTAGTTCAGATGTAACATCAAAAGCTTATAATGAAGGTGCAGATTGGGTTGGTATATTATTCTCAACTTATAACTTAACCTCTATTGTGGCAGCCATTTGTATCCCACTCATTGTAAAACGATTTAATTTACGTGTTGCTCATATGATCAACTTGTTTTTAGGCGGAGCGGGCTTTATCTCTTTTATCTTCATTCAAGACCCAACATTTCTAATTATTTCCATGATTGGTGTTGGCTTTGCTTGGGCATCTATATTGTCTGTACCTTATGCTATTTTGGCTAACTCATTACCATCACATAAAATGGGGTTATACATGGGAATATTCAATTTTTTCATTGTGTTACCACAAATACTCGCCGCTAGCATTTTAGGTTTTTTAATCACGAAAGTTTTTGATAATCAGCCTATTTATGCTTTAGTCGTTGGCGGCGTGAGTATGATCATCGCAGGTATATTAACCCTAAGAGTAAACGAACCTCAATAACTGCGTTTGCCAAACAAGCATATCGCGGGATACACCTTATCCCGCTATTTTCTTCTTACTTTAAATATCTACCTAGCCATGACTAACAAGGGTTAATCAGGTTGATAAATAACAAAATTTAAGGTAACGTCCTAAAAAACTTAATAAAAAACCAGTGTCCACCTGATTAATAACTAGCGCTACAATGCTATTGACAGCAGATACATTTTTAATAATTAGGAAATCGATAAGTATGGATACGTTTCAATTCAATCAACAAAACACTATGTTTATTACAAAACTAACGTTTAATCTACTTAGTCTTTTATCCTCCCCAAGAAGCGTACTTTTAAGTATGACTTCCTCTTAATGTAATAAATCGCTCTGATAATCAATAAAAATTAACACCTTCATATAGCCATAAACAGGAAGTTGCCCAAAGCACTCACTAGTTAAACTATTATTTTTAAAAACGAAAGAAGTCTTAAACTTCTGTTTTACTAACGAAAAGTCACGTAAAAGGACCATTTAAAATGAACAAACTCACCTATCCAAGAGAACGTGTACTAGGGTCAATCACCCTAGTATTAGGTATTATCGCTTGGTTATTATTAATTTTAGGATCATTCGGTATTGCTTTGATTATTCTCGCCCTTGGTTTCATCATGTATTTATTCGTTCAATCTTCATTGATTGCTCATATCAAAGGTAATGGTGTCGAGCTATCTGAAACACAATTTCCTGATCTTTACTCCCAATTTGTTAGCTGTTGTGATCGACTTGAAATAAAATCAAAACCTAAAGCTTATATTTTAAATGGAAATGGCGGCCTGAATGCTTTTGCCACAAAGTTTCTTGGATCACAGTATGTCATTTTAATGACTGATGTTGTCGATGCTATGGCTAAACATGAGGACGGTGTAAAATTCTATATAGGCCATGAACTTGGCCATTTACGCATGAATCACTTAAGTGGCGGATTGATTCGCTGGCCTATACTTTGGTTACCTTTATTAGGCGCAGCTTATTCACGGGCACGTGAAACAACCTGTGATCGTCATGGCTTAGCCTGTTGTAAAACACCGGAAGGTGCTACTCGTGCCCTTTCAGCGCTTGCTGCAGGGGTTGAACGTTGGCAGGACATCGACCTTTTATCTTATGTAAAACAAGCCAATGACTCCTCTGGGTTTTGGATGTCTTTTCATGAGTTAACCGCTGGATACCCTTGGTTAACTAAACGTGCTGCCCGCGTAATGGATGTTGAAGCGGCTATGCCTAAACGCAACTTTTTTTCCTATATTCTAGCGGCTTTCGTTCCATTTGCTGGCCGTTTAGGGGCCGGTTTTGGTGTAGTCATACTAATATACATCATAGGTGTTTTAGCTGCTATTGCCCTCCCTGCCTATAATCAATACATTACTAAAGCGGAATTGGCAAAGACAATTATTCACTCTCAAGACGCACGAGATGCACTCGGTAACTATTATGAGGTTAATCAAGAAATCCCCGACTCTTTAACAATCATCAATATTGAATCAGAGTTAACCAACGGCGCTTCCATGACCCTCGATAGTAACAACATGAGCCTTTCTATTGAGACAAAACAAGGTGAACTTATTTTTACTCCTGCAGAAGATGATCAAGGTAAAATCATTTGGGATTGCAGTAATGGCGAAGGACTTACACCTAAACAATTACCCCCTACGTGTATCAGTGTAGAAATTAAATAATAGAAATTAGCACCCCTTTTAGCCATTAGGATAAAATGGGTGCTTAATTAATAAAACAAAAATAGATAAGTCAATATAATTACTGGACAAAAAGCCCACCCTTGCTTAGGATTAAATGCTTAACACAAGAATAGATAGTCGAATAGGGAGCGGTCAATAACCTATTCCCCTTTTTATTTATCATTTTTGATTTAAGATAAGGCACAGTAATATGCTAAAACGTATCGTTTATGGCGTATGTGGCACGGCCATAGTTGGACTAGGCTTATTCAGTTTTTATGCTTGGAATCCATCCATAGACCCAGTCACACCACAAGTAACTTCACTTTACTCCCCTGAGATTATCGAGCATGGTAAAACCCTTGCCGCAGCAGGTTATTGCGGTACTTGTCATACCCCTCCAGGTGGCACGGCTTATGCGGGTAATTATGAAATGCACACTGAGTTTGGCACCATTTATTCAAGTAACATAACACCTGATGTTGAAACCGGTATCGGTAATTGGTCAGAAAATGCTTTTATCAGAGCTATGCGCACAGGTATCAGTCGTGATGGACATCATTTATTACCTGCTTTTCCTTATGAACACTTCAATAAAATGACTAACGAAGATATTAGTGCTATTTATGCTTATATCATGACCTCAGTACCCGCAGTTAACCAACAGAAAAAAGAAAACACTATCCCTTTCCCTCTTAATATTCGTGGGCTGCAAGCTGGCTGGAAATTATTATTTGCGGATACAGACGCCTTTGAACCTAATAAAAGTAAATCAAAGGAGTGGAATCGAGGTGCTTATTTAGCAGAAGGTATTGCCCATTGTGGTGCATGTCACACACCTCGAAATTCCCTTGGGGGTGAACAGTACAACAACATGTACCAAGGTGCATCAATTGACGGTTGGATAGCCCCATCATTAACCGCGACAAGTACTTCTCCTATTCCTTGGCGTAATCAAGACTTTTATGAATACTTAACGACAGGTAACTCTCCATACCATGGGAGTGCTGCTGGTCCTATGGCACCTGTAATGCACAGAGGATTATCTGCGCTACCAGATAGTGATCTTCGAGCAATCAGTCATTATTTTGCCGATATTGCAGGCACTGATGAAATAGACTCTCATGAATCGAACAGTGAACTCCAAGCGGCATTATCTGCACAAGCTCAACAACCAGATAAACGCATTAATGAAGGAGCTCGCTTATATGCAACAGCTTGCCAAGCATGCCACTATAATAGCGAAACCTTAGTTAAAGGGCGTCCATTAATCACTATTGGTTCAGCAGCCCATCTTGATACTCCAACAAATTTAATTAATGTAATGCTCGATGGTGTTCGCAGCGATCAAGGCATTAAAGGTGTTGTTATGCCAGGATTTCGTGACGCTCTTAGTGATAAGGATATTAGCGCAATAGCCGCCTATTTACGTCAAGCTGCTGGAGAAAAAAGCTGGCCTAATTTACAAAAACAAGTAGTCGAAATCCGTAATCAACCAAGATTTGAGCACTAATTCACTGGAGAAGTGACAATGGCAAAATTTATTTTAAATGGTAAGCCTATGACCGCCAATGTAGAGAGTGACACACCTCTCCTTTGGGTCATTCGCGACGAACTTAATATGACAGGCACTAAATTTGGCTGCGGTATTGGTACCTGTGGTGCTTGCACCGTCCATGTGGGTGGTAGAGCAACACGTTCATGTATTACTCCAGTGTCATCAGTCGAAGGCGCCGAAATAACAACAATAGAAGGTCTTTCAGAAAATGGTGACCACCCCTTACAAGTGTCTTGGCAAAAACTGCAAGTCCCGCAATGCGGATATTGTCAATCGGGTCAAATTATGCAAGCTGCAGCTTTGTTAAAAGACATACCTAAACCTTCAGATAAAGATATTGATGCAGTAATGGAAGGAAATTTATGTCGCTGTATGACTTATGCTCGTATTCGTAGTGCCATTCATGAAGCAGCAAATGCAACCAAGGAGAACAATGATGAGCAGACTGCCTAAAGGTGGATCGGCCGGCATAACCCGCCGAGGTTTTTTAATTTCAATGACAGCTGTCGGCGTAAGCTTTGGCTTTCCTCGTCACCTAATGGCTGCAATGGATCCTGCTAGCTCAGATGGAAAAGTACTCCCTAGTGAAGGTGAACTTTATGAACCTTCATTGTGGTACTCAATTGACACAGCTGGCAAAATTAAAGTTAACATCATGCGCTCAGAAATGGGCCAACATGTAGGTACTGCAATTGCGCGCATTCTCGCTGACGAATTAGAAGCAGCATGGGATGATATTGAAATTATTCATGTAGATACAGACCCTCGTTGGGGTTACATGGTCACGGGTGGAAGCTGGTCTATTTCACAAAGTTGGCCAGTCTATCGTCAAGCAGGCGCAGCCGGTCGTACCGCATTGGTTGAGGCTGCAGCAAAAAAATGGGGCATTTCCCCTAAAGATTGCCAAGCCAGTAATGGCAAAATTATTTCTAAGAAAGGCGAAATAACCTATGGTGAGCTTGTTACATTAGGCCTAACCCGTCAGTTTACTGAAGAAGAACTTAAAACACTGCCACTGAAACCAAATGCAGATCTTAAGCTTGTTGGTCAACAAGTCACTTCCCTTGATATTGTTAATAAAACTCAAGGTAAAACCATCTATGGTATCGATGCGAAAGTGGAAGGTATGGTATATGCCACACCTATTTTACCTCCCACGCGATATGGTACTAAAGTTGTTAAATTTGATGACTCTGCAGCAAAAGCCATTAAAGGTTATCAACAAACCATAGTGTTAGATGATCCCAGTGGCAGCGTGCCCGGTTGGTTAATGGTCATTGCCAGTAGTTTTTTCGCGGCTCAAAAAGCATCAAAATTGGTTAACGTCACTTGGGATGCGGGCGAAACGGCAAATGTTTCTGAAGCTGATATCATTGCCCACGGTAAAAAACTGCTTAATGATCCAGCTAAAGGAAGCATTTTAGACACAGGTAATGTGAAAACTGAGCCTGTATTTGCGAATGCAGCGAGTACCATTAGCCAAGAATATATCACTAGCACAGTATTACATGCACAAATGGAACCTCTTAATGCCTTAGTTTTTAAGAACTCTGATGGTATCTGGGAAGTACATTCAGGCTGTCAGTGGCAGTCACTTACCCTCCCCGTACTTGCTAAAGCATTAAATGAAGATGAAGCTAATATAGTGATCCGCACTTATATGTTAGGGGGTGGTTTTGGTCGAAGATTGAATGGCGATTACACCATTCCAGCAGCTCTAACCTCTAAAGCATTAGGTGGAAAGCCGGTTAAAATGGTATTGATGCGTCCTCAAGACATGCAATTTGATAGCGCCCGTTCAGCATCAGTACAACAATTAAAAATGGCCTTTGACGATAATAATGCGGTTATTGCGATGGAACATCACGCTACTGCCGGTTGGCCAACACAAATATTAGCCCCTGGCTTTATGCCTATGGGGGTGAATAATGAACCTTATGATCCCTTCTCTATTTCAGGAGCGGATCATTGGTACAGTGTGGGAGCTCAAAAAGTTAGAGCAGTATCAAATGACCTTGCAAATGCAACTTTTCGACCGGGATGGTTACGCTCTGTAGGTCCTGGCTGGACAGGTTGGGCAGTAGAAAGCTTTATCGATGAGGCTGCCCATCAGCTAGGTAAAGACCCTCTACAATTTCGTCTCGACATGCTTATAGCTGAAGGGCGAAATGCTGGCAGTACGCCAGTTGCTAAAGGTGGTGCAGCACGGCAAGCAACGGTATTAAGAAAAGCAGCTGAATTAATTGGCTGGGGAACACCACAAGCTAAAGATACCGGGATTGGTATTGCTTCAACCTTTGGTCAAGAACGTAATATGCCTACATGGGTATCATGTGCAGTACAAGTTCATGTTGATAAAACCAATGGTCTCGTCAATGTTCAAAAATTGGTTATAGCAATTGACGCTGGTATTATTGTTGATCCTAATGGCGCAGAAGCCCAATGCCAGGGGGCTGCGTTATGGGGATTATCTATGGCTTTATATGAAGGAACAGAAATACGAGATGGACAATATAAAGACTCAAACTTTGATACTTATACCCCTTTACGTTTAGGGCAAACACCAGAAATTAAAATTGCATTTATTCCAAGTGAGATGCCTCCATCTGGGATGGGAGAGCCGGCGGTTACACCTGTAGCCCCAGCAATTGCGAACGCAATATATCAAGCGGTTGGCGTGCGATTACGTAAATTACCTATGAAACCGAGTGACTTAACGAATGCACTAATGTCAACTTAGTTGATATAAGCATAAGTCGTATCAAAGCCCAATACCTTCTATTGGGCTTTTTTTATCGCTCTTACTGATAGCACATAGAGTTTCAGCCAAACAGACAAGTTCAACATCTAACCAATTGATTTTTATTACATATCAACTTCAAATTGTAATTCACATAAGCGTTTATATAACGCATCTTCCGCTAACAATGACTGATGAGTTCCTGTATTAACTACCTGACCATTATCCATAACAACTATTTTGTCAGCATGCATCACCGTTGATAATCGATGCGCAATAATTAAAGTCGTACGATCTTGCATTAATTTATTTAACGCGGCTTGAACATGATGTTCACTTTCTGAATCTAATGCGCTGGTGGCTTCATCTAATAACAGTATTTTCGGATTTTTTAATATCGCACGAGCAATAGCTATGCGTTGTTTTTGTCCACCTGAAAGTCGAACACCTTGTTCCCCTAGAAAACTGTCATATCCTTCTGGTAATTGCATAATAAATTCATGTGCATGTGCCTTTTTAGCCGCCTCAATTACCTCAGTATCAGTTGCATCTGGGTTACCATAACGAATATTATGAAATACGTTAGCACTAAACAATACCGGATTTTGTGGCACCATCCCCATAGTTCGTCGCAACTCCTCCAATGACAACTCTCGAATATCGACTTGGTTTAAGCTAATACTGCCATTTTGAGGATCATAAAAACGTTGCAACATTTCAAACAAGGTTGTTTTTCCAGCCCCTGAAGGACCGACAATAGCGACAACTTGTCCTTGCTCTACATTTATATTAATGTGATTAAGTGCCATGCTATCAGGGCGAGAGGGATAGAAAAAATCAACCTGTTTAAAAGCAATACTAATTCCCGTTTCAGCATTTAACGATTGTAAATGTTCAGATTCGTTAATAACACTTTTTACTCTCAACAATTGTAATAATCGCTGTGCAGAGCCAGCGGCCCGCTGCAACTCGCCATAAACCTCTGCCACAGTGGCAACTGACATTGCCACCATCACTGAATAAAAAACAAACGCGCCGAGCTCTCCACCAGTGATCCGCCCTGCCAGTACATCATTTCCACCTACCCATAACATTGCGCTAATTGCACTAAAAATTAAAAATATTGCTGCAGCAATTAGAAAGGAACGTTGTTTGATACGACTTTTTGCCACAGCAAACGCTGCTTCTACTTCACTACCAAATGCAGTGTATTCGGACTTTTCGTGGGTATAGCTTTGCACAACCTTAATATTTTGAATAACTTCACCAGCATAAGAACCTATATCAGCAATCGCATCTTGACTACTTGCAGCTAGGCTACGTACTCGCTTACCAAAAATAAACATAGGCATAAGTACAATAGGTACGCAAACCAGTACAATTAACGTCAGCTTAACATTGGTGACTAACAGCATGATCAGCCCACCAACTAAGGTCAATGAACTTCGCAGAGCCATAGACAGAGATGAACCAATAATTGATTGTAACAAGGTCGTATCAGTTGTTAACCGAGAAGTAATTTCACCACTGCGGTTTTCCTCAAAATAACTAGGATGCAACACCACTATTTTTTCAAACACAGCTTTACGAATGTCAGCAGTAACTCTTTCACCAAGCCAGCTCATTAAATAGAAACGACTAAACGTACCTATGGCTAATAAAAAGATAAGACCAATCATCACTAATACAGCCGACTCAAGCTGCTCCGCAGAACCAGCAACAAAGCCGTTATCTATCACCATTTTTACACCTTGCCCTAAAGACAAGGAGACACCTGCGGTTAAGATCAAAGCAACAAGGGCTAATACCACCATTAATTTATATGGTCGAATAAAATGAAAAATAGGCTTTAAACTGTTGAAAGAACTTTGCTGAGTAATTGGCTCAGCGGATAAGCCTGCTGAATGGTTCACTTTAGTGGTTGAGCTAGGAAGTGGCGTATTGTCAGTCATTTAGGTCTCATTATTAACTTAAAAAAGCAGCATCAAAAGGGTTACGAGAAAACTTACATATAAATTATTGGCTATAAGTAACAGCACTAAAATACTCTAGCATCGTTTGTATTACTTAATGGGGATTAATTTAACTAATACCATATTTAGTCTGTTACAAAACCTGTCAGATACATTCACAATGTGTAGCTACTTAATTCAATAATAAGGCTTGCAAGCTTAAGACAGCTTTAATCTCGCTTAATTGATTTTTGCTTTAGAAGAATAGTTAAAAGACGTCAATATTAAATAACAGAAGAATCACTTAAAATGGCTATTTATAGTTTACAGCTACTTACTTCCGCAAGATTCTCTTACCACTAAGTTTGTTGCCATTAATCGTGTTTGTGCTTGCTCTCCACTAATTAACTCTAAGAGTTTATCAACGAGAAGTTCTCCCGCTAATACGGTGTTTTGGCGAGCAGTAGTTAATGAAGGATAGGTAAAACTTGCAATGGGTATATCATCAAAGCCAACAATCGCAATATCTTGAGGCACCTTTATATTGTACTCTTGCATTGCTTTCAATGCACCAACCGCAATTAAATCACTTGCAGCAAAAATAGCATCGCACGATAGTTTGGAATTAATTAAGGCTTTCATTGCCTCATAGCCGGATTCTTCGGTAGAAATCGCGTCAAACTGTAATGCAGAATCCACGGTAATATTAGCTTGTTGCAACGCATGACAATGACCTAAATAACGATCTTTAAATTCAGGTGCACCATTAGAAACACCCCCCAAAAAAGCAAATTTTTTGCGCCCATTATTTAACAAGTGCTCTGTCAACTGTTGACCACCGTGAAAATTATCACAACCAACAGACACTACTGGTAACTCTTTGACTTCAGCGCCCCAGCGTACAAAATGAGTTTCTTGTTCGGTAAGTTGAATCAGTTTTTCACGATAAGAACGGTAGTCACCATAACCTAATAAGATAATACCGTCCGCTTTACGAGTATCTTCAAAATCGGCATGCCAATTATTATTCATCTGTTGAAATGACACTAACAGATCATAACCTCTTTTCGAACAGGCTCTAGTGATACTGCCCAGCATTGATAAGAAAAAGGGATTAATGAGTGAATCATCATTAGTAGGGTCTTCAAACAATAATAACGCAATGGTTTGGCTTTGTTGTGTACGCAAGCTACTAGCGTGTTTATCAACTTTATAGTTAAGTTCTTTTGCTATTTCTTGCACACGTTTACGTGTTTCTTCATTAACTAAAGGGCTATTTCTTAGCGCACGAGAAACCGTGGACTGAGAGACTCCAGCACGGTAAGCAATATCAAATGAGGTGTTTTTAGCTTTCACTTTTTGGCTCGCACACGTTAGTTATCTTTTAGCAAAAGTATTTATTCATACTACCTGAGCAATTCATTGAAGTATAGCTAAAAAAATGAAGCTTAGACAATAGCCTTAGCTGTATTTTATTAATAAATTCAACTAGTAACAATTAACTTTTTATCTTTAAAACATATCAAGCACCTATTTTTAACGGATAAAATCAAGAAAAACTAAATAATTGAATGTAAAAGCCAATAGCTAAATCATTTCCTTGCCGATATGCATACGTATGCATAGCAAAATCCCCTATTTCACTTCATGCATACGTATGTAACTCATTGCTCTATTTATCAGCTTAAGCATAATAAATAATAATATTTTATTGATGAAATTAAACACGATAGCTACGACAAAAATGTCTCGCAGCAATTAAGCCGATTTACCACTATCACTTTTTTGACGATTATTTTCACTCTGCACTTTATCGTTTAAGTGCATGTAACGAGTACAAGAATTATTATGGTTACTAAAACTAAAAACATTAATGTAAGCACACATCAAAATACATTAGATAGCGACACGCTAAAAGCACGTATTGAACATCATTTGTCATACACTTTAGGTGATATCATCATTAGTGATGATATTGATAAACAATGTAACGAAACTAAACAAGCATACTGGCATGCTACCTCTTTAGCATTAAATGAAGTTATCGTTGAAAAACTCAATCAAAGTCAATTACGCCAAAGCCAATCAGCTTGTAAAAGTGTTAACTATTTATCCCTTGAATATTTGATGGGTCGTTTACTCGCGAATAACTTACATAATTTAAACTTGTTTCATTCAGCTGATAGCGCCTTAAAAAGTTTAGGTTTTGAACTTGCTGATTTGTGTGAACAAGGGGCTGATTTAGCATTAGGTAATGGTGGTTTAGGTCGTTTAGCTGCGTGTTTCTTAGATTCATTAGCCACCTTAGATTATAACGCGATGGGCTATGGCATCCATTATCAACACGGTTTATTTAAACAACACTTTAAAGATGGACATCAAATAGAAACCCCTGATATGTGGCGTGAATTTGGCAGCCCTTGGGAAATTTGCCGTCCAGAATCAACACAATTAATTCCTCTTTATGGTCATGTAGAAGAAATAGCACAAGCTGATGGCAGTACACTCGCTAAATGGACAGCGGGTAAAATGTTAAAAGGCATACCTTATGATATTCCAATTGTTGGCTATAACTCTAATACCGTTAATGCACTCAGATTATGGGAATGTCGTGCCGACTCAGCCTTTGATTGGGATAAATTTAACAAGGGTGATTATTTGATGGCACTTGAACAACAAGTGCATGCTGAAATCGTGTCAAAGGTCCTCTACCCTAATGACGAACATGCAGCCGGCCAAGAATTACGCTTTATTCAACAGTATTTTTTCTGTGCCTGCTCGGTTAGAGATATTATTAAACGTTATCAAGCTCAATACGGTCCATTAACCCCAGAGCAGAGCAAACACTTTGCCAGCAAAGTTGCTATTCAACTTAACGATACACATCCTACTATTGCGATTTTAGAGTTGATGCGTTTGCTACTGGACGAATATCAATTTCAATGGCAAGAAGCATGGCAACTTGCACGTAAGGTTTTTGCTTACACTAATCATACCTTATTGCCTGAAGCATTAGAAAAATGGCCGGTTAGCTTATTTGAGAAAGTATTACCTCGCCACTTAACGATTTTATATCGCATTAACGAAGCATTCCTTAATGAAGAAGTAAATACACTCTGGCCTAATGATAATGATATGCGCAGAGCACTTTCAATTATTGAAGAAGGTACTGAACGTAAAGTCCGTATGGCACATTTATGTGTTGTAACGTCACATAAAGTCAATGGTGTAGCGCAGGTACATTCAGACTTAGTGAAAAGTGATCTTTTTCCTGAATTTAACCAATTATGGCCAGAAAAATTAACCAACGTGACTAACGGTATAACACCGCGTCGTTGGTTAAAAGCCTGTAACCCCTTGCTATCTGAATTACTTAATAACACGATTAAAGACGACTGGGCCAAAGACCTCAACAGCTTGTCTCAATTAAGACATAAAGCAGACGATGCTGAATTTCAAACGCAGTTTATGCAAATTAAACATCAAAACAAAATAGCATTAACAAAAGAGATTAAAATCTTAACCGGTATTACCGTCAGCCCAGATGCGATATTTGATGTGCAAATTAAACGCTTACACGAATACAAACGCCAGCACTTAAATTTACTACATATTATTGCACTATATCGACGTTTGTTAGCAAATCCAGCCATGGATATGCACCCACAAGTATTTATTTTTGGAGCTAAAGCTGCTCCTGGTTACAAGTTAGCAAAAGACATTATTTTCGCCATTAATAAAGTAGCTGACAAAATTAATAATGATGCGCGTATTCAGGACAAACTTAAAGTAGTGTTTTTACCCAACTACCGTGTGAGTTTAGCTGAAAAAATCATTCCCGCTTCTGATGTTTCTGAGCAAATATCTACAGCAGGCAAAGAAGCTTCAGGTACAGGAAATATGAAGTTAGCCCTTAATGGCGCAGTAACTGTTGGCACTTTAGATGGCGCAAATATCGAAATTGCTGAAGAAGTGGGTAACGACAATATATTTATCTTTGGCTTAACGGTTGATGAAGTAAAAAACCTCGATAAAAACGGTTATAACCCGCAACAGTATTACCAAAATAACGAAGAAATCAAAGCCTGTTTAGATTGGTTAGACACTGACTACTTTACCCCTGGAAATGCAGGAGCATTAGCTTCATTAAAAGACAGCCTTCTCAATAATGGCGACCCATATAAAGTATTAGCTGATTTTCAATCGTATTCTGATGCACAACAAGCCTTGAATCTAGCTTATAAAAACCCGCAACGTTGGGCGCGTATGGCTATTTTAAATACCGCACTAATGGGTAAGTTTAATTCGGATCGTTCAATTGAAGATTATGTTGCCAATATTTGGCAGTTAGTACCACTTAACTAATGACTATCGGCCAGTTGAATTTTAAGAAAAACAACGTTTTGTTTGTGGGTTGGTCTTTAACCCATCGAGTACCTTCGTTACCTAAGAAGTTATTTGATGGCATAACTGACGGCCTACAATTAAAAAATCGACACTAATACGTTGTAAGCCAACCACTTTAGCACAGGAAAATAGATGAGTTTATCTCAACAAGACATTAATGATTTAGTTCACGCACAACATGATTCCCCCCATGATGTGCTTGGGCTACACATGTTTGAAGGTGATAAGGTATTAACCATTACTTGTTTTTTTCCTGCCGCTATTTCCATTGATATTATTGCCACTAAAACAGGTAAAACGCTTGGCACGTTAACAAAAGTTCACCAAGAGGGATTATTTTCATTAAAGCTACGGCGAAAAAATAATTTTGCCTACCAATTAAAGGTCACCAAAAACACGAATACAAACCAAACAAATAGCGAGTTATTACACGACCCTTTTAGTTTCTCCCCTTCGTTAGATGAGCTTGATCTTCACTTACTTAATGAGGGCAAGCATTTAAAGCCTTACACTAAACTTGGCGCACATATAATTAACCATCAAAAAGTTAATGGCGTATCGTTTGCCGTCTGGGCGCCCAATGCTAGCCAAGTTGCTGTTGTTGGTGACTTTAATCAATGGGATAGTCGTTGTCATCCACTGAAAAACCTTACCTTTAAGAACAAACCTTCAGGCTATTGGAGCATTTTTATCCCTCAAGCTTATGAAGGGCAATGCTATAAATTTGAATTGAAAAATAACCAAGGTGAAATACTACCGTTAAAAGCTGACCCTTATGGCATACAAGCACAATACCGCCCAGAAACAGCATCCATTATTAGCGCTGAAATAAACTACCCATGGCAAGACCAACAATGGATAGCTATGCGCAAGCAACGTAATAAAAATGATGCCCCTATTTCTATTTATGAAGTGCATCTAGGTTCGTGGCGTAGAGACGAAAACAATCAATATTTAAATTATCGCGACATTGCCATGCAACTGATCCCTTATGTGCTGAAAATGGGGTTTACTCATATTCAGTTAATGCCAATCAGCGAATATCCGTTTGATGGTTCATGGGGATATCAACCCGTAGGTTTGTTTGCCGCCACCTCAAGATTTGGTAACGAACAAGATTTTCAATACTTAGTTGAGCAATGTCACAATGCCAATATTGGTTTAATAATTGACTGGGTGCCAGGGCACTTTCCTTCAGACCCTCATGGTTTAGCACAATTTGATGGTACCCATTTATTTGAACATGAAGATCCACGGCAAGGTTTTCATCCTGACTGGAATACATTCATTTATAATTACGGGCGCACTGAAGTAACAAACTTTTTACGTGCTTCCGCCATGCATTGGTTAGATAAATATCATGTTGATGGTATACGCGTTGATGCCGTCGCCTCTATGCTCTATCTTGATTACAGCCGTAAAGAAGGTGAATGGATCCCTAATAAACACGGCGGTCGTGAAAATCTCGAAGCAGTTGCCTTTTTACAAGCCTTTAACAGCGAATTGTATCAACAACATCCCGATTGTTTTTCTGTTGCGGAAGAATCAACCTCTTGGCCCGGTGTAACTAAGCCCGTTCATCAAGGAGGTTTAGGCTTTGGTTACAAGTGGAACATGGGGTGGATGAATGACTCACTAACCTACATGAAGCGAGATCCTATTCACCGTTGTCATCATCATAATGAATTAAGCTTTGGGTTAGTTTACGCATTTGATGAAAACTTTATTTTACCCCTAAGTCATGACGAAGTGGTTCACGGTAAAGGTTCATTAATTGCAAAAATGCCTGGTGATGCCTGGCAGCAGTTTGCTAATTTACGTGCTTATTATGGGTTTATGTGGGCGCATCCTGGTAAAAAATTACTCTTTATGGGTTGTGAATTTGCTCAAGGTAAAGAGTGGGATCATGACCATCAACTGGACTGGCACCAGTTAGATATCCATTGGCATAGCGGCGTACAAACATTAATTAAAGATCTGAATAAGATCTATACAAGCACCCCTGCACTTTATCAACAAGATTGTTCCGTTGATGGCTTTTCATGGCTTGATCACGAAAATGCAGAGCAATCAATTTATAGCTTTATTCGCTTTGATAAAAACTATGAAAACCCCGTTGTTGTTATCTGTAATTTTACACCAACAGTTCACCAGCAGTATCAAGTGGGCGTACCTCTAGCAGGTGAATATTATGAATTAATTAACTCTGATGCTGAAATTTATTCTGGTGAAAATCATCTAAATACGAGTGCGATAACTTGTAATCACCAACCATGGCAAGGTCAGCCCTATTCAATAAATATTACCCTTCCAGCCTTAAGTACCGTTATGTTTTCACTAAGACAGGCTAGCTAACTAATGGCACAGTCTGATGTCATTCACCCTACGCCTAAGCTAGATAGTTATGGGATAAAATCAGGGCGATCTTATCCGCTTGGGGCAACTTGTGATCAACAAGGCACTAACTTTGCCCTGTTTTCGGCTAATGCCACTAAGGTGGAACTTTGTCTTTTTGATGATCTTGGCATTGAAGAAATTGCGCGTATCGAATTACCAGAATTTACTGATGATATTTGGCATGGTTACATTGAAGGAATAACTGCAGGTTGCAAATATGGTTACCGCGTACATGGACCGTTCGAACCTCATAATGGCCATCTTTTTAATCCTAATAAGTTATTACTTGACCCCTATGCTAAGAAAATATCAGGAAAGTTTATTTCATCTGATAGTCACTATAGTTACAAGATTAACACTAGCAGTGAAGAAAACGATTTCAGCCTTAATCAATTAAATAATGCAGCCTATCTACCTAAATGTGTTGTGACACCGCCTTTGCAATCATGCCATTCACACCAGCAGATAAAACATAGTGACACCATTATTTATGAAATGCATGTAAAAGGTTTTACTCAATTAAACCCCAACATTCCTGCCGAATTTAAAGGCACCTATGCTGGACTTGCCACTCAAGCAGTTTGCGACTATTTAACTGATTTAGGAATAACGACAGTTGAATTGCTGCCCGTTCATCAGTTTTTAAATGAAACGTTTATTGAACAAAAAACACTAACTAACTACTGGGGTTATAACTCGATAGGCTTTTTTCTGCCTCATGATCAATATAGCCACAGTGGTGAACGTGAAGAATTCAAACAAATGGTGGAAAACTTTCACCAAGCAGGTATCGAGGTTATTTTAGATGTTGTATATAACCATACCGCTGAAGGTAATGAGTCAGGAGCAACTTACAGTTTTAAAGGTATAGATAACGCCAGTTATTATCGCCTGCAAGATGAAGATAAACGCTATTACGCTAATTATTCAGGGTGTGGCAACACGTTAAATATTCAGCACCCTCGAGTAATGCAACTAGTATTAGACAGTTTACGCTATTGGGTTGACGCAATGGGAGTAGACGGTTTTCGTTTTGATCTAGCCACTATTTTAGGACGAGAGAACAAAAGTTTTAATCCCTACAATAGTTTTTTTAATGCACTTCGCCAAGATCCTATATTAGCCAAAGTAAAGCTGATTGCTGAACCTTGGGATATTGGTGAAAGTGGTTATCAACTTGGGAAATTTCCAAACAATTGGTTGGAGTGGAATGACAGGTTTAGAGATACTTGCCGTAAATTTTGGCGTGGCGATAAAGGCATAGCTCCCGAGTTTGCTCGCAGACTTCACGGCTCTAGTGATTTATTTGAAAAACCAGGTCGCCGCCCTAGTGCTAGCGTTAATATGATCACCAGTCATGACGGTTTTACCTTACATGATTTAGTCACCTATAAAAACAAGCATAATCACGCTAATGGTGAACACAATGAAGATGGTCATAATGCAAATTTTAGCGCCAATTTTGGGATTGAAGGACCTTGTGATGACCTTGCCATAAATCAATTGCGAGCAAGACAAAAACGTAACTTATTAACCACTTTATTTATTGCTCAAGGCACGCCTATGTTACTAGCGGGTGATGAAATAGCCCACAGCCAACAAGGTAATAATAATGCTTACTGTCAAGACAATGAAATCACATGGCTAAATTGGCAAAAGCCAGAAAACCAAACAGAACACTCATTTACTAAACAGTTGATCGCTTTAAGAAAAGCACACCCTCTGCTTAATAGAAACCACTACCAACATGGCTTAATTGTCTCAGAAAAAACAGGCTTGCCAGATATTAGTTGGCTCAATTGTGCTGGAGAATTAATGACTAAAAACGACTGGCAGCACACAAATTTAAAGTGTTTTGCCATGCTTTTAGCTGAAACTAAGTCTAGCAATCCAATGAATAAACAAATTGACAAGCAAAGCAAAAGTAAAACTGAACAAGACGATGCTTTGTTAGTTATTTTTAATGCACATCCCCATGACATCAATTACCAACTTCCAACATTAAATGGTAGTTGGCAACGATTAATTGATACCGCAACAGAAAACATTAATACAGAGATCGCAAGCGATACCTGCACAAATATGATTAAACCTTTATTAACGATAACAGCACACAGCTGCGTTGTACTCAGTTTTAGACTATGGCATAGGCAAATAGCTCCAACCGCACATGCATCATTAAAATCATCACAAGATTTGCCACAAGCAAATGCTTTACAGCAAATAAATAGTATAGAGAATTAGCCCATGAACCAAATTAAACAACTCGCCGATTTAGTAGGCTTTCATCGTAGTTATATTGATTGTTTTGGTCGGCATGTACCCGCCAATGAGCAAGCAGAACATGCCTTATTAACTGCTATGGGTTATGACTTAACTAATGAGGATAAGCTCACTCAAAGTATTAATAATTTAGAACAACGTCATTGGCTTGATATTTTACCGCCAGTACACATAGCTAAATTAGAACAAAACAACCATGCCATTACTATAAGTTTACCTAGTGATGTTGCTGAAAAAATCACATGGACTATCACCTTAGAGCAAGGTGGACAACAAACTGCAACCGTCAATTTGTCAGGGCTCACTCTGCTTGAAGAGCACAATATTAATGGCACGCACTACATAAAATATCAATTACCTTTGCCTGAACTTGATATGGGGTACCACACACTCTCCATTAGTGTTGGTGAACTTAATGATAACTGCCATTTAATTTACGCGCCAAAAACGTGTTATGGCCCGCAAGAAGCGAGTAGTGAAAAAATTTGGGGCTACGCAGCACAGCTTTATTCTTTAACCAGTGAAAACAACTGGGGTATAGGAGATTTCGGTGATTTATTAACTTTAGTTGAATTATCGGCAAAACAACAAGCTTCAGCTATTGGCTTAAATCCATTGCACCCACTGTATCAAAACAACCCCGCACACCGAAGCCCATATTCACCTACAAGTCGTTGCTTTTTAAATACTTTATATATTAACGTTAAACAAATCCCTAATTTTTCAACTTGCGAAAAAGCGCAACAATTAGTTAACTCAGCAGAATTTCAAAAAAAAATAAACTACGCTCGAGAGACTGAATTAATTGATTATCCCGCTGTATCAGACGTTAAGTTTTCAGTGATTGAAATACTTTATCAAGACTTTATTCTGAGTGAGAATAATGGATTAACACAAGAGTTTAATGCATTTAAAGCACAAGGAGGGGATGATTTACAACGTTTAGCAACCTTTGAAGCATTATATGAATACTTTAGACTTAAAGATGAACATGCATTTGGTTGGAGCGCATGGCCTCTTGAATATCAACAACCGAATTCGAAAGCTGTTGTTGAATTTCAGCAATTACATGCTGAGCGTATTAACTACTTTGCCTATGTGCAATGGTTAGCGCATCGCCAATTAAAAAATGTTGCTGATACTGCCAAAAAATGCGGTATGCCTATTGGTTTATATATGGATTTAGCCGTAGGCTGTGATGGTTCAGGTGTCGATATTTGGTCTGATAAAGACATGTATGTTGCCGGTGCCGCCGTAGGTGCGCCGCCAGATGCAATGAACGTGTTAGGCCAAGATTGGGGATTAACTCCAATCAACCCTGTAGCATTACAAGATCAAGGTTACTTACCTTTAGTTAAAGCGTTACGTAGTAATATGCAATACGCGGGGGCTTTACGCATTGATCATATTTTAGGGCTTATGCGTCAATATTGGGTTGCCCCAGGAATGGCAGCAGATCAAGGTGTATATATTACCTTCCCTTTTGAAGATATTTTAAGAATAATTGCCTTAGAGTCACGCCGTAATAATTGTGTGGTGATTGGTGAAGACTTAGGTACGGTACCTGAAGGCTTTAGTGACATAATGGCAGCCGCAGGATTATTATCATACAAAGTATTGTTTTTTGAACGATGGGAGTCTGGGTATTATAAACGCCCTGAGTTATACCCTGCGCAATCTATGGTCACCATTTCAACACATGATTTACCTACTACTGCAGGTTGGTGGACAGGTAGAGATCTAGCATGGCGTCAACAACTCAATTTATACCCAAATGAAGAAATGGGTATTGCTGATAGGAATGCCCGTGTTGAAGATCGCAAACTATTGATTGCTGCTTTAGAGGATTTAAAGGTAATAGATAGCTCTCAGTTACCTGAACAAGCCCCCGCTAAAATGAATAGCGAATTGACAATAGCAGTGCAGAAATTTTTAGCGCAAGCGCCCAGTCATGTGCAATTAATTCCGTTAGAAGATGCCTTAGAAATTCATGAACAAGTCAATATTCCTGGCACTATTGATCAGCATCCTAATTGGAAGCAGAAATTACCAGTAACATTAGAACAATTAGCTCAAACAACATCAGTAACAGCGCTAGTTAAAGCAATGCAAACGGCACGGCCAAAAGCTTAATAATGTGCTAATTAAAAATGAATAAATTAAAAGAAGAAAAAATTCTATGAAAATATTTTTAAAAACAAGTGCAGCTATATCATTAGCGTTAAGTGCAAGTTTCTTGACTGGTTGTCAGCAAGAAAACACAGTAACAGACCCAGTTAAAGCAACGACAAACACCGTATCGAATGCAAGTAAAACACTTGCCTCGAAGAGACTAACAGCAACAGACTTACCACCTTACTTAAATCGAAATATTCAAGATGAAGTTTTTTACTTTGTTATGCCTGACCGATTTAACAATGGAAATGCCGACAATGATAATGGCTCAAAAACACTAGCGATTTCTGCAGGTGGTTTTGATAAAACGAACAAAGCCATGTTTCATGGCGGTGATATTAAAGGCTTACAAGACAAAATTTCATATATAAAAGATCTTGGTGTGAGTGCCATTTGGTTAACACCAATTTTACGAAACCAAGCAGTTCAAGACAATAGCGCTGGCTATCATGGCTATTGGGTACTCGACTTCACCGAAATTGACCCGCACTTTGGTACGAATGAAGATTTGAAACAATTTATTGATGCTGCCCATAAAGAAAACATCAAAGTATTTTTCGATATTATTACCAATCACACCGCTGATGTTATTAAATATAAGGAGTGTCATGGCGATGATGGTTTACAATGGCTAGTACCTGACAAAGGTTGCGTCTATAAGTCGTTAGCGCAAAAAGCACAAGGTGATAGCTATACCCCAATTATTCCCCAAGGGTTAGAGCACGCTAAAAGCCCAGAATGGTTAAATAATATTAACTATTACCACAATCAAGGTGATAGTACATTCGCCGGTGAAAATTCACTCTATGGTGACTTTTCTGGACTTGATGATATAGATACTGACAACCCAGAAGTGGTCGTTAAGATGATCGACACCTTTAAAGATTTAGTCACTGAGTTTAAACCCGATGGTTTTCGAATTGATACGGTGAAACACGTAAATATCGAATTTTGGCGGGACTTCTCTCCAGCTATTGTTAACCACGCTAAATCAATCGGTATCCCGCAGTTTTTTATGTTTGGTGAAGTTTATGATGGGAATAGTAAGGTCTTAAGCAAATACACTACCCTTGGTAATATGCAATCAGTTTTAGACTTTGGCTTTCAATCAGTAGTAACTAATACCTTGGTTAAACAAACAGGTACCGACGTAATTGATGCTTGGTCAAAAGCGGATAGTGATTACCTAGATCACGACAGTAATGCTAACCAATTACTCAACTTTGTGGGTAATCACGATATGGGCCGTTTTGCTCATATGGTAAGAAGTAGCCAATTTCATTATTCCCAAGAGCAACAAATTAAACGTAATTTATTAGCTCATGCCATGATGTACTTTATGCGCGGCGTACCTATTATTTATTATGGCGATGAGCAAGGTTTTGTTGGCGATGGCGGTGATCAAGACTCGCGGCAAGATATGATGCCCTCGCAAGTAGATTCATACAATGATGATAATTTACTCGCAACTAACGCAACAACAGCAGATGATAATTTTGATAAAAGCCACCCTTTTTATCAAACCTTTGCTGAGTTTGCTAGTATCTATTATCAACTACCCGCTTTACGTTATGGTCAACAAGCCACTTTATATCAACAAAACACTGCGGGGCTATTTGTGCTCTCACGCACTATTGCAGAGCCACACACACAACAAGTAATAGTTGCCTTTAATACTTCAGATAAATTGCAAACAGCTTCATTCGATAGCTCAATAACACACGCAAAATTAGTTTACTCAGCCGGTGTTAATAAGGTGAATGCCCTCTTTGAAAAAAATAAAGCAACAGTTACCTTACCGCCGTTAAGTTATGCTATTTGGCAAGTAAAATGACAACTACAACCAACAAAAAAATAATGGTTTTCAGAAACTTAATAACTATATAACACTTTCAAAGTGTCCAGTTTCTTTACATATGTACAATTATAAAATCAAAGACTTATATAACAGACTGAAATTAAAGAACAAATAAACTTGGTGTACTATATGCATTAACGATTAAATCTAAAAATATTTTAGTAAAGATAATAGGAAAAGTTAAATGAAATTTACCATGTTTAAAAATGTACTAATAAGCCTCTCAGTTTTATTAGCGTACGTAAGTACTGCTAATGCAGGGTTAATTTACGATGGTAACGTTACCCCAAGTGTATTTTTTGGCTCGGGCAACGGCAACGGTTCTTTTGTCATCGACAGAGAAAACAATATTGAATTAGGCTTACGAGCTAAAATACCTTATGCATCTATCTACAATAGTGATGGTGCTGGTAACTATTCTATGAATACGGGCTCACACCCGAAATGGGGAGCTCCTGGTGCTGGCTGGAATTTTGAGTTTTCGATTAACTCAAATGTTAACGGACTAAGCACAGAAATACTAAGTAACTTTATATATTTATTAAGCATAGATATGGATCCTACACTTGGTCAGTCTTGGGTGAGTTTTAATCCTATTACAACATTTACTGACAATGCCATTAGCAACAATGGCGCATCAGCACAAAACTCAATGAATATTGGTTGGTTAGGCTTACCATTTGATTCAAGTATTGCCGGAACTTATGACTTTAAACTTCAAACACTTTCGGTCAATGGTCAAGCACTTGCTGAAACAAAGATGCGTGTTAATGTTGGTGGTGGCGCAACTGCAGTACCAGAACCTTCAACATTAGTTTTATTATCATTAGCTTTCTTAGGTTTAGTCTCTCGCCGTAAAGTAAAATAATATTAACCTATTGTTAATATAAAAAATAATACCAACTAAAAAGGGAGCCATTAAGCTCCCTTTTTTGTTTTAGATCTCATGCTAATAAACCAATAATTATTATTTATTACTTTTTTTATACCATCGGATCAACTCTTTTTGATCTGCTGGTGGCTCAATGCCTTGTTTCATTCTTTGGCTTGCTTGTTGTGCTAATAATTGTTCTGCTTTATTTTCAATGCGCTCTAACATGCTATAAAGCTGTTTAGTTTCATCTACACTTAAAACACTCTCTAATTGTTTAGCGCGTTCATCCATTGCTACTATCAATTTCTCATACAAGTCTTTACCGCTGTCACTTAACAGTAAATTTTTAACATTCTTCTTTTGTGAATCAGCTTCAGAGGTGATCAATTTAAACATTAACAACTTTTTAACCGCACGGCTGACAGTGTAAGAATCTAAACGTGATTGATAGGCAATATCTGCGGATTTAATTGGCATATAAGAACCAATATTGAGTAATACCCGCATTTCTCTTGGATCTAAATCAGTTAATTCCCTAATTTTCCAATCTCGATTCAACGCCAACAAGTTACTTACAACCGCAACTCTAAAAGGTAAATGCGAGGTTAAATCTAAAGGTTTATCAATATATTTAGTCAAATTAAACGACTGACTACGTGCTGATTTTTTAATAGGAGCAACCTTTATAAATGATTATTCAATGCTAATAAGACTAACAACCTTATCATTTCCCCCTGAAAAATAATAAGGCTAAATAAGTCATCAACAGTAGATAAGTTTATTTGACCTTGTGCTGCGCATCGTCAATTTGAGTCCATGCTATGGCTGAAATGGCGAGTGCTACTGCACTAATTTGAAAAACTAAACTTTTATCAGGCATATTATTAATAAATAAGCCGACGCCTAAACTCACCAATAATTGTGGCAACACTACAGATAAATTAAATAGCCCCATAAAAAGACCCATTTTTGATTGCTCTACTTTTTCCGACATAATTGCAAAAGGTAAGCTAATAATTGCAGCCCAACCAAAGCCAAGTAAGGCCATTAACACAAAGAGTAAATATTTATCCATACCTAAAAAAGCCACTAAAGCATAACAAACAGCCATACTTGCAATACAAGCAGTATGTACATTAACTCGTCCAAAACGTTTAGCCAGCGGCGTTAAGACAAAGGCAGGCAAGAGTGCTGATACGGCACTTAATATTAAAAAGCTAGTAGCAATCACTTTACCGAGTTCATCATCGGTTAATAATGGCATTTTCTCTTGTAGAAAAGCGAAAATAAACACAAACATAGTTTGTACGCCAATCCAACTAAACGAATGTGCGGCTAAAATTTTTCGAAAACCTATCCCATCATTTATTTTTCGATCTTGATGATTTTCTTTACGTATTAAGGTATCAATTACAAAAAACAGTGTCACTATTACTGCAATAATTTCAGCCCAGTAATGACTTGTTTTAACCCCTGATAATTGTAATGCTATTGCATATACGTCATATAAAATAAATCCCCAGAGTGGCTTAATATTCATCAGTACCTTAGTAATAGAAACCTTTTCATTGGCGCTTTCTATGTCATTAACTACTAGCTCTTTTGGTTCTTTAATAAAAAATGGAGGAATAATAGATAAACAGAAAACCAACACTGCACCTACATAAATCAGAATGAAATTTCCCCACGTCGCACCAATCGCATAGGCTAATACACCAAAAGAGCCTGACACTGTTTGCATCCAAGTATAACCTCTAGTGCGCTCTGCTCCTGAAGGTGTGACGTCAGCAATAATTGAGCGAGTAGGATTAAAACTAATATTAATGGATAAATCGAGTGTTAATGCCACCGCAATAGCGACACCAAGTAAACCACTAAAGCCTAATGATGTAGAAACGATATCAATATTAGGTAATGCCAGTAACATCATCCCTGCAAGTGTGCCTCCAATCAAAATAAAGGGGCGACGCCTTCCCTGCCAAAACCACACTTTATCACTGATAATACCAATAAAAACTTGCCCTAAAATACCCGCAATAGGGCCTGCCGCCCATACCAAACCCACTTGATGAATATCTAAACCGAACTGAGTGGTTAACAGCCAACTTAATGCGGAGATTTGTACAGATAATGCAAAACCCATAGCAGTAGAAGGCAAGCTAAGAAGAAGATAAAAAGGTATTGTTAGTTTTCGCTGCATTGCTAGCATGCAATAGTCTCTGTCTTTATTATTATGACGCTAAACGTTACGCAATCCCCTAGCGCTATACAATCTTTTGCATACGTATTCACCATCAATGAAAACAATTACGCTAACGCTCATTTACTATACAAACTTTAAGATTCCGCTTACACTGTTAAACTTTAAGATAAAGTAGGTTGATAATTAAATGGGGAAATTAATAGTTGTTTGTATAATCTACTTACTTTTTGGAATACCTTCGATAGTCTGCGCACAAAAAATTAACATTTATTCTGAAGTACTTCCTCCCTTCCAGATAGTTAATAAAAAAAATCATGATGTTTCTGGTTCTGCTACTGAAAAAGTAAAAAAGATAATGGCAGCAGCCAATATAGAAGCAGAATTTAATATAGTCCCTTGGGCAAGGGCCTTTAATACAGTTAAAGAAAAAGAAAATACCCTAATTTATTCCATGCATCGTTCACCTGAGAGAGAACCCTTTTTTCATTGGTTAGCTGTAGTGGCGCAAATTAAAAATGGCCTTGTTACATTAAAAAAACAGCATATAAAAATTAATTCTCTTGAAGAAGCCAAAACTTATGTCATCGCCGTTTCATTAGATAGTTATCCTTATAATTATCTAAAATCTAAAGGGTTTTCAGAAGATAAAAACCTCGTAGTTGTAACTTCAAGAGACACAGAGCTGAACTTATTTTTAAGTGGTAAAGTGGACTTTTTGTTTGCCGATCTAGCCTTTATTTCCGAAAAATTAAAAACAAGAAATTTATCTTCTGAATTAGTCGAACAGGCATATTCTCAACCTGACTGGACAAGTGATTTATATTTAGCCATTAACAAAAATAGTGATGAATTACTTATTCAGAAGATTAAAAAAGCAATAACAATCGTTGAACAAACCCCGCCCTTCAAATAATGAACTTTATATTCTAAGGAACTGTCATTCCATTTCTCGCTTCTAACAAACGATACCAGTCTTCACGGCTATAATTTAGTTCAAGCGCGCTGGTTGCAGCTTTAATTCGTTCCGGTGTTGTAGAGCCTATAATAGGAAAGATCTGCGCCGGATGTTTAAGTAACCATGCCAGCATTATTTGCCATGTCGCACATTGATATTTTTCAGCTTGCTGTTCAAATTCAATTTTTATGCGCTGTTCATCATCAGTATTAAAAGTATTCCCCCAAGCAGGATAAGCAACCCCGCCTAACGGACACCAAGCTATTGGCGTTATATGATGTTGTTGGCATTGATCAAGGGTACCATCAAGCAAAGTATCAATATTATGGATATTAATTTCTACTTGATTCACTACCAACGGCATTGACATTACCGATCGTAATGCGTCAACTTGTGATGGTTTAAAATTACTCACACCGAAATATTTAACCTTACCTGACGCTTTTAATAGTGCAAAAGCATCTGCAACTTCATGGATATTCATTAGATAATCAGGACGATGTAATAAAAACATATCAAGTTGTTCAATACCTAAGCGTTGTAAGCAACCATCAACACTATCTAAAATATAACCTTCACTAAAGTCGTATCGCGTTGGCGCGTATTCGTTCTCCCCTGTTGGGCGAATGCCTGCTTTCGAGGTAATAATAATCTCATCACGTAAGCTAGGTGACTCTTTTAGAACATCACCAAATAAACGCTCACATTCATTGGCTCCGTAAATATCAGCATGATCAAAGTGATTATAACCGGCATCAATTGCCGCTCTAATCGCCGTTTTACCTTTTTCTCGATCGGCAGCCGAATTATCGCCAGTAATACGCATACAACCATAAATTAAACGACTTGATAACAAATCATTGTCAATTTTATTGTCATGGCTTTCATTTTTTTGAACTAAGAATTTGTTTTGCATAGTTAAATTTTCGTTGCTTATCTATAAAAGGAAGTAAGTATAAGTAAATCAATATGATGAAACTTTACGTTAAAGAAAAGTGCAATAGCTACCTATTGCACTTCATTTAAACACAGAGTGGGTTACTAATTAAATCCACTATTACATTGAATAGTTAATACCAAAGTAAATAGTACGACCAAAATATTGAATAGTCCCTGTACGCGAAGTATCACCAAAATATGAAATATTAGGTTCATCCGTTAAGTTATCTACCGACACTACTGCTTGTAAGTTCTCAGAGAAATTATATGACATTTGTGCTGAAATAATAGTTTCATCTTGGAAGTAAGCAGATTGTGCATCACCGATAGCAATTTGTTGGCTTAAATAAGATGAACGATAACGACCACTTATACGCGCAGTGAAGGTTTCTTCCCAATCATAAAAAAGGGTTGCACTGTAAACACGTGGAGAAAGTCCATCAATAGGTGCAAAAGACCCTGCTTCTCCTGGTACTGTAGAAGGAACTTCAATTTCACTTTCCGTATATGAAAAGTTAACATTAGCACCTAAACCAGATAACAAGCCAGGTAGGAAGGTAAATGTTTGGGTATACCCAATTTCAACCCCTCGCATATAACCGGCATCACCATTGTTTTCAGCATGTGAATAATCACCGTTTTCCCAAATTAATAACTCATCATTTTCATCTGTTAATTTATCAACGGGTACACTTGGTAACGAGATCCCATTTGCCGAATAATCAAAGTTTCTATCAACAGTATCACTGACCATGTTCTCGATATCTTTATTCCAAATAGCAAAAACAAAAGCACCATCGGTATCAACAAAGTAATGTTCAAAAGAAATATCAATTTGATTCGCATAAAATGGACGAAGGAATGGACTCGTTGAACTATCTAAGTCAATGTAATTACGACCATCGCCATCTCTATTAACATTAAATGAAAAATTACCACTGTTTGCCATACTCGGCATATCTGGACGAGACATAACGCGGGCATAAGCAAAACGTAACTGATCATTATCAGTTAACTGAAAATTTAAATTAAACGAAGGTAAAAAGTCACTATAACTCTCTCCCACTTTTTCACGTCTAAAATCATTATTAGTAATGCCAGCATCGTCAACAATTGCATCACCTAATCCAGAACCTACATTAACTAAACCCGTGCTTGCTTGATCTGAATATACATAACGCACACCAACATTTCCTGTTAGAGGGAAATCAAAAACTTCAGTGTTTATATTTAGTTGAACATATGCAGCAAGCACTTCCTCTTCAACAATATTATTCTGCGTCATGGTCCAGTTATTTTCCCATGTACGAATTGGCGTTCGGTCAACATTAGGAATCCATGCATTTAAGATGGCGTCGTTATCAACTTTTAGGAAGCTAGGCATGCCAGATAGTTCACCACCAATAGTAGTGACAGTTGAATTTTCACTTGTGAGTGCAAACGGTGCAAATCGTTGTACTTCAATCGGGTTACCTTCATCGTCAACACCAGCATAAGTAATATATTGGCCATTACGCATATTGCCGTCAGTTGTACCATAAACAAATCGACCACGACCTAGTTCATAATCACGTTTTGAAGCACGAGCACCAAATTCAACCGAATCAACATAATCACTATCGAGCTGATAATTAAAATCTACACGAATAGCATCAGAAGAATTTGACTCTATATGTGGGTATGACTCAGCACTGGTTACCATCATATGTGCGGTATCAGTGAAGTCTTGATTAAACGATAAATCAGGATTACTTAGGCCATTTAGCTGATAACTAAAAATAATATTGTCATCAATCACCGGCGTTTCAGCACTAGAGTCTTCAAAGTATGCCATACGCATAACTTGATCTTTATAGTTTTCATCACCTTCTGAGTGCGCTAGATCGACTGTCATTAGTAAACGATCGCTAATATCCCACTCTGTGGTAAACCCAAATGAAGATAATTTACTAAGAGTTGTATTATCATCTGCTTGCGTTTGAATATTCACTTCACGTGATGAACCTTTAAAAGGAGGAGCTAAAACGGTACCGTAAGGGTCACGGTAGATAGTACCACCAATCAAAGCACCATTTGCCATTAAAGGATTATCTAACAGTAACTTAGAACCCGCAACGGCAACATTGTTTATGCCAGAAATACGTAGTCCACGATCCCATTTTTCAGAATCAAATTTTGAATGAAAGGCGTCAAATTGAAAACGTAATGTATCAGAAGGTTCATAGTTCAAGGCAAACACATAAGCATCGCGATCATCTTCGCCACCACGTTCATTAATTTCAAAACCTGAAGAAACTAATATACTTTGTGGCGCACCATCATAGGCGAGTGATAAATCTTCTTCATCAAATTGATAGTTTACAAAACGACTAGACACCGTTGGTTGAAACATGCCTGCATATCCAAGGGAAATACCTACAGTATCTTCTAAAAATTTAGCTTGATAAGATAAGGTTAAACGACGCCCTAAAGAGTCTGAATCTTCATTATCTGCTGCGGCTTCGTTATAATTACCCATCACTGACATACGGAATTTTTGCTGCTCTTCATTATCTAAAGCATTGGCCGTTTCAAGTGCAATAGTAGCCGCAATACCTCCTTCAATAAGCGAGGCTTTTTGTGATTTATACACTTGCGCTTGTTTAATTAATTCTGAAGGATATTGGTCAAATTGAACTGAACGTCCACCGCCTGTTGAAACTTGTTCACGGCCATTAAGTGTTGATAAAACAAAACCGCCGGATAAACCACGAACATTTAATTCGCTTGATTGACCATCAATACGTACTGAGGTTACACCGGGTAACCGCGTTAACGAATCGGCAATTGACACATCAGGTAAGCCACCAATATCATCCGCGGAAATCGCATCAACAATAGTATCAGAAAAGCGTTTTGTGTTTAGTGACTTAATCACACTACCTTTAAAACCGGTGACTTCGATTACTTCAACTTCTTTATTCGCTTTTTCTTTTTTAATAATATCTTCTTTAGAAGACTCTTGAGCATCTGCAGCGTTAACATAGCTTGGTATTGCTATTAAAGCCCCCCCGCCAATCATAAGCGCAATAGATAGTGCACTGAGATTAAAGTTTTTCATGTGTATTCCTTAATAAATACCAGTAGTATTTATGATAAATATTATGCATTGTCGCAATGAGAATTTGCTTTCTTTTATTATCGGAATTTTTATTTATATGCACTATGACATTGTTTTAATTAGTTTTTATTTTTATTTGTTTAGGTCAGCAAATTCAGTGTAAGAACAAGTTAGTCAAAAAACAAGCAATTGTTAAATGCATACGTATTCATAACACTCCTTTGCCCTGCATACGTATTCATGCCCGTTCAAGCCCTTTCCAATATGTACATGCTAGTTTTCTTTGTGTAGCTTTACGAGGTTACTTAAAATTAAAAATCGGAATAATAGTAACACTGTGTAACACTCTACTTAGGCAGCGAAGTAGTTTATTGAGCAAATGCGAAGGTAAACAAGGGTGATGCAAAAACTTATATGCACATAAACTAAAACCATATAGTTAATGGAGTTATAAACTCATGAAATACAATTTAACGCCCTTTATGATTGGGGCTGTTATTACCATAAGTACTGTACTTACTGGTTGTGGCAGCGACCAAAAAAAACCTGTAATTACTGATGTATTTGAAGATGTCGGTTTATGGTGCAAAAGTCCATCTATTGTACAAATAGCGAGCCCTGATTTTTATCCGCTCAGTGCAGAAGATGAAGCAAGTTTAGCGGCTGGAAAAGCAGCAGCTAAAGCGGCAGCACAAGCCCAGCAAGGTGATAGCTTTGATGAGGCTGCCTGGGAAGCAAGCTTCAAATATGAAAGTTTAGATCTTTATAGTATTTTAGGCCTTACTCTTGAAGAGAAAGAAAGACAAGCAATTGCCAAAGAAGAAGCAAGAGCATTCAAAGTAAGCCAAGGCCAAGACGTTATTTATGGTGAGGCTTTCGATGAATGGTTTGAAGCCTGGTTTGCCGCAATTCCTCCTGCAAATTATTTAGGAACATCACAACGTATTACTCGTGCGGTTAATGCAACAACACCAGCAATGGATGGTGAAGAAATTTGTTATACCCCGCCATTATCTTGCCCTAACTATAAAACAATTGATGAAACAGGGACTTACGAATGTATTATTCCTGAAAGTAACCCTATCAAAGATGCACCAACTCCCGCTTACCTAGCTGGTGACGGTGAAGCAGTAGCTTATTATCGACATAAAGATCATGTTCCCGGTGCAGATAATAGCGCTTTATATGAAAATGTCGTGGTACACACTTGGAACAACGACGATTGTACCGCTTATGCTGAGGACAGTATTTCACCACAATGGGGACAAAGTCCCGCTGTAACTACGGGTATTGATGACAATTACGGTGTTTATTGGGTATTTAACTTAGTTGACGATCCAAGTACCTGTGCCAATATCATATTTAACGATACTGTGACGGGTAAAAAGATATCGGAAAATGATTTAACTATGCCAATTGCAGGATCTGGCGATATTGTTTTTCATAACTTAGATAAAAATGCGTATGCTGACGATAACTTCCCTGTTAACGTATTAGATGGTTTATTTCTTATTAATCAACATCCTTTCTTTGGTGCTGAAGCGTCTTCAGGATTGAAGTCTTGTGGTTGGGGGATGACAGCTGATGAATCAGGTGAACAGTGTTTAGGTGAACCATTAGTTTGTCCAGATAACACCATTGCGGTTGGCGTTGGTACGGTTGATATAGCTTCAAAATGTGTTGCCTTATTTGAACCTGAAACGACTACCCTATTTATTAAAGGTGGTTTTAATGGCTGGAGTGCAACTGATGATGCTAAATTTGAATACACTAACAATGGTCAATATCGCTTAAATTACTTATTCGATACCGATTGTGAAGTAGTAGCACCAACAGAAGAAAGTGAAGGTCAAGATTGTACCGTTACTCATCAATATAAAGTTGCTGATGAAGCTTGGTCAGAACCAGCAAGTTTTGGCAGTATCAAAGGCGGCGATCAATCTGCGGTTGGTTCAACAATACTAATGACTGTTGGCGAAGGTGTTGGTCAAAACATGTCAGTGACTATGGCTGAAGAAAAAATCTATCAATTTTTAGTTGATGCCTCAGATGCTACCGCTGTTACATTAACGATTAATGAAGTGCCTGTACAAGCGTTCCCTAGTGTGACTATCGGCAACGAAACAATCGACTTAGCCTATAGTAGCAATGGTCAATACGTAGTACGTAAAGCATTACTTGCCCAAGAATATAACATTACTATTGCAGATGAAGCAGCTGGCTTTGCTGTTGGCGCCATAGGTACTGATAATATCGTGACAGCTAGTACACCACTTGCCTTAGCCAATGATGGTGGTGCATTAACTTTTACTCCTGCTGCCGCTGCCGAGTATGATTTTGTTTTAGACTTAGCAAATCCAGAAGCCCCAACACTTGAAATAAAGCCTGCGCTTCCTTTTGGAACCACAGCTGTTTTTATTCGTGGCTCTATCAATGGGTGGTCATCTCCAGCTGCTGATGAAGTAAAATGGAATGCAGATCAACGGAGTTACTCTGTGTTATATGGCTTAGAAGCCGGTGGCAATCATGCCTTTAAATTTGCGGATGCCAATTGGAGTACCGTTAATCTAGGTTTCAATGATGTGACTATCTCAAGTGATTCAGATGCAATTGCAGTAACTGATGATGGTGGCAATATGCGAGTGGTTGTTGATGAATCAAGTACTTATAAATTTGAAGTTAATTTTGCCACAGCCATGCCTATGGTAAAAGTATCTAAAGCACCATTATATTTACGTGGCAGCATTACTGATTGGGGTGCTTCTAGTGCTAACCAATTACAATTTATGCCGGTTGACGACGCAAACTCAGCTGAAACATCACGTACCTATTCAATGGAAGTAACCATTAGTAATGCCGGCGAATTTAAAGTAGCTGATGAAGGCTGGGGTGGTACGCTAGGCTATAACTATGGTGTTGAAGTTGACGGTACTAAAGTTGAGCTAGGAGTGCCTTTAACTTTAGTTCCTTCAAATAACAATATTGGTATAGATTTACCTGCAGGTACTTATCTCTTTGCATTCGAAGATGGCGTAACTAAAACAATAACCGTTACCGCTAAATAAGCGTTTGAAAATACTTTAAATTAATTAAGTTTAAAGCAAAGCCCTACTGATTTTCAGTAGGGCTTTTTTATTGATATGTCTATCGTAAACTCCTGATGGGCTAAAGCCCAACCTACAAACATGTATTACTCGGTATTTATGCCAACACGAAACGGATAAAAATAACTCAGTTGAATACGTATGTAGTTACTATTCACTCAAGAAACAACCCGCTAGCATAAGGTATAACTAAAACGATAATAAAAATGGATCTTGTTGTGAATATAACAAAAGTAAAAACAGCTCTCCTTTATTCTAGCCTTACATTAACAATGAGCTTCACCATAGTGGCATGCGGTGGTAGTTCAGACAGTAGTTCAACACCCACTCAACCTAAACCAACGGAAAACAGTGCGCCAATCATCAGTCAATTTTCAGCCGATACTACAACAAGTTTAACGGTTAATTACTCATGGGCGGTTAGCGATAGTGATAACGATGCTTTATCTTGTGTTTTGTCTCCTGGTGGTAACATAGCTGATATCGCAATCAGTGATTGTAAAAACGTGACAAACGCACAAGTCACATATGAAGAAACAGGCGACTTCTCAGCACAATTAACGGTATCTGATACCCATAACGCCAGTGCTAATAACGCCCTAGATATCACGGTTACTGATCCCAATACATTACCTTCACCAGTCGTTAGCGCCGGTGATAATCAACTAGTCATCTTCTATAACCGCCCTGACAGTAATTACAATGACTGGATCTTACATTTATGGAATAACTCTGAATGTGATGCATACCTAGACTATAGTTCTGACGGGGGGACAGACTGGTCCACAGGTAAAGCACATTCAGGAATTGATCCTAACTACGGTGCCTACTGGTTAATTGATTTAAAAGACAATAATGCCACTTGTGCTAATTTCATCGTCCATAAAGGCGATGAAAAAGACATCGGCGGTCTAGATCATCAAGCAGATTTAACCGGTACAAGAATGTTTTGGACGCTAAGTAGTATCAGTGACTTATATAGTGAAGCCACGCTATATCCTGCAGGCGTCTTTATCGAAAATATCGCAGCACATTGGGTGTCACCTACCAATCTACTTTGGACGACTAATAACTCAAGTAGTGTTGCTAAAGTAAGAATCTATTCCTCAGATCAAGATGAGCTTAATTATGATGGTGAAACAGGTATTACGGGGAATAATTATATCGAATTTTTGCCAAACACTAGCAATGTTCATCCCGCAGAAACATTAGCAATTCCTCGTTATCAGTCACTTGATGCTTATTCAGTAAATGAAGTAGATGAGAATCACGTTAAAAACATGCTCAAAGGTAAACTGCTCGCAATTGCTTATGACAGCAATGATCAAGTGGTCGCTGCCACTTACGTACAAACACCACAAGTATTAGATCAGCTTTATACTAAAACGAGTAATGACGCCGATGAAGCAAAACTCGGTTTAACTTATAATACGGATACTATTACCAGTGCACTTTGGGCACCAACGGCAAAAAGCGTTAGTGTAAATATTTATAATGCAGATAAAGTGCTGCAATCGACCCAAGCATTAACATTTGATAATAATACCGGTATTTGGAACACAACAATTTCCGCCAGCAACGACCGTTTATTTTATCGCTTTACAGTAACGGTTTATCATACGCAAAATCAAAAGTTTGAGACCTTAGCAGTAACTGATCCTTATTCAGTCTCTCTTTCCACTAATGGTGAATACTCTCAGTTTATTAATTTGCAAGACCCAAGTTTAAAACCAGTTAATTGGGACACCCACAACATCCCCACAATAGAAAATGTAGAAGACGCTATCATTTACGAAGGTCATATTCGTGATTTTAGTATTCGCGATCAAAGTACCTCACCCGCTAATCGTGGAAAATATCTCGCATTTACCGAAACCAATGCGTTACCAGTCAAACATTTATCAACACTAGCTGCATCGGGTTTAACTCACTTTCAAATGTTACCTGCCAATGATATTGCCAGTATCAATGAAGACCAAGCAACGCGTATAAATTTAGATAACACAGTAGATCAGTTATGTACGCTAGCACCAAGTACTTCAATTTGTGGTGTTGAAAACGGCGGCGCTACTCTTCTGTCTGTCTATCAAAGTTATGACCCTAGCACCACAGCAGCTCAAGCGTTGGCACAAGAATTAAGAGGTTTAGACAGTTTTAACTGGGGTTATGATCCTAAACATTTTAATGTACCAGATGGCAGTTATTCTACTAATCCCGATGGCAGCGCTCGTATTCTCGAAATGCGAAAAATGAACCAAGCTCTTCATACATTGGGCTTACGGGTAGCACTTGATGTTGTTTATAACCACACTAGCGCTTCTGGTTTATGGGATAACTCTGTATTAGATAAAGTAGTACCGGGTTATTACCATCGCCGTAATCTAATTACCGGTAATGTTGAAGCAGAAACTTGTTGTCAAGATACGGCACCAGAGCATGCCATGATGCAAAAATTAATGGTAGATTCATTAGTTCTTTGGGCTAAAGAATATAAAATTGATGCTTTCAGATTCGATATTATGGCAAACAATTCAGTGGACTCAATTACTGCGGCACGAGAAGCTGTTTTAGCGTTTGACCCTGATAATTATTTTTATGGCGAAGGCTGGACACGCCCTGATCGTGGTTATCAACAAGCACAGCAAAATAATATGGCAGGTACAGAAATAGGCACCTTTAATGACCGCCCACGTGACACGATTAGGAGTGCCACATTATTTGATAGTTCGGCTTCATTAAGTGATCAAGATACGATAAGAGTTGGACTAGCAGGCACATTAGCTAATTATCAACTGCAAGATAAAAACGGTACCGTTAAATCAGGCAGTAATTTTTCACAATCCGCCTATGGACAAGATCCTGCAGACATTATCAACTATGTATCAAAACATGATAATCAAACCTTATGGGATCAATTACAGTATGGTTTTGCGAACGAGATGACTCTTGAGCAAAGAGTAAGAGCTCATAACATTGCCGCTACACTACCACTACTTAGCCAAGGTATTCCGTTTTTTCAATTAGGTGGCGATTTCATTCGTTCAAAATCAATGGATCGCAATAGCTATGATAGCGGTGACTGGTTCAACTTTGTTGATTTTACTAAAACAACCAATAACTGGAATGTCGGTTTACCTTTAGCTGAAGATAATCAAGATAAATGGGCAACAATTACTGATATTATCGCGCTTAATGCAACCACAGTTACCCCAGATGATATTGAACTGGCTTCAGATGTGTTTAATGACTTTATTGCGATTCGCGCTAGTAGCCCACTGTTTCGTTTAACAACGGCACAAGCGGTTATCGATCGAGTTGGTTTTCATAATACCGGTATTAGTCAAATTAAAGGCTTAATTGTGATGAGCCTTGATGATGGCGTCAGTGACACAGGTCCTACTTTAGCGGATATTGATGAGAATAATGACGCTATTGTAGTGGTGATTAATGGCACAACACAAACCCAGTCACCAACTATAGCTAGTGCTAGCGGATTTACACTACATACTATTGAACAAAACTCTAACGATACTATAGTAACTACTGCAAGCTTCAGTGAAAATGCAAACAGCGGCACCTTTACTGTACCAGCACTAACCACAGCAGTATTTGTTAAAGCTCAAATAGGCGCGCAAGGTTATGGCTTGCCGGCTGATATAACCTTAAATGCACCGGATACAGCCCCTTATGGTCAAACAGATATCTATATCTCTGCTTCTTTTAATAATTTTGGCAGCAATGGTTATTCAGCCAACGATAAGTTTGTTTATGACGGTGATGGTATTTATACCTTAACGACAACTTTAACTGCGGGGACACACTCTTTTATCATTGCTTCACAAGATAATACCAGTGTTAATTTAGCCTATAGTGATGTCACAATTGCAAATAACTCAGCTGCTGTTAGCAACAATAACAATCAGTTTCAACTGGAAGTACCGGCTTCAGCTAGCTACACCTTTACCTTAGATGCCAATAATTCAATTCCGTCCTTAACCATCCAAAACAGAGTGCCTACCGTTAATTGTGCCGCATTGACTGACTCAACCGATAGTATTCCATTTAATATTAGTGGTGGGGGTGAACTTTATGTGCGTGGTAGCCATTCTGGTTGGAATGCTACTGAAGACTATCGATTACACTACAAGGGTAACAATATTTATCAGGCAGTCGCTAACTTTAGTGGTGACTTCCAATTTAAACTTGCCTCAGACGATGGTAGTTGGACTACCCAGTTATGGGCACAAGCAGATGACAGTAATGAAATTAATGATCAAAATTTAAGCCTAGGTGTTGCCTATCCAGTTGCTTATAACAATGCCGGTGAAAGCAATAATATCACAACACTTGAAACTGGAACTTATAGCTTTATGTTGACCTTAAATGCAGATAATCCAAGCAACGGATTTGATGTAGGTAGTTTAATCATTCAAGAATGTCAGCCATAAGAAAAACTCACCTTTATTACAGATAGACTCAATAAAAGCTTTTTCCTAACCAGTAAAAGCTTTTTTATTTCCTTAGCGCCTTTCTTTAAATGCTATATATCTCAACTCACATAACAATGAGTAATCCTCTTTCTTCAAGAGCTTGAATGAAAAAATATATAAAATTCGATTGAAACCCTTCGTTGAACGAAAACGGCCTGAATAAGCCTAATTAGATTAGCTGGTTGAAAATAAAAGCAGCGATAAGAGAGTAGATGAGGATAAATGAATAATAAGCAAACGGGTTATTTTTTTTAGTATAATAATTTGCTTTAAATCCTTTGGAACCCGCAATTACTTTACCAAAAACTAAAGCATAAATAACAACAAGTAGGATTATCATGCCAATAATAAATAAGATTTTTGGAGACATCTATACTCTCGTGCTATTACTGATAACCAATGAAAAGTTTAAAGAACAACTCATTTGTTAAACCTTTTAAAACTAAATTTTAAAACTAAAAAGATACAATTTTACCATCTTCAATACGTAAAACCTTATCACAATTGGCAGCCACTTTGTTGTCATGAGTGGAAATTAAAAAAGTGGTATCATCAGTGCGGTTAAATTCTCGCAATAAAGTCATCACTTGTTTGGCGGTTACTTGATCAAGGTTACCCGTTGGTTCATCCGCTAAAATTAGATTGGGATTATTGATTAAGGCACGTGCAATCGCTACTCGTTGCTTTTGACCGCCTGATAGTTGACTTGCACGATAATGACTACGATCACTAAGCCCTACTCTATCTAACAATTGCATTGCCCGCTTACGCAGCTTGTTCGATAAGCGCCCAGCAGGTGCAGCAGCAGGGAAAACAACATTTTCAAGGGCGGTAAAATCAGGCAGTAAATTATGGTATTGAAAAACAAAGCCAATATGTTGATTACGATATTCAGACAAACTTGCTTCTGACAACCCCGTTACCGACTGTTCTAATAAGATTAACTCGCCTGACGTTGGCCGCATCAACAAACCTAAAATATTAAGCAAGGTCGACTTTCCAGAACCAGACGCCCCCTGTAAAGCCAACATTTCTCCTTGGGGAATACTCAGATCTATCCCTTTGAGTACACATGTATCTTGCTCTCCATTTCGAAAGGTTTTAATAATATTTTTAGTAGACAGCAGTGTTTTACTCATTGTTGAATAGCCTCAACAGGATCCACCGAAGACGCAGATCTTGCCGGAAGCACTGCGGCTAAAGCTGAGCCAATAATGGTTAACGATATCACTAAAATATAGCCACCTTCATTAGGGGCTATCGGTAACATTGAACTACCATCAGGGTTAGTAATAGACGCTAACTGTACGCAAAGTTGATAACCGGCTAGCGCACCTAAAATAGCACCTAATGCGCCAATAAAAACCCCTTGTAAAATAAAAACAACCGCGACAAATTGTTTTGAGATCCCTGTAGCCCGCATAATACCAATTTCGGCACGCCGACGATAAGTTGACAATAAAAGTGCACTTGCAATAGAAATAATAATAGCCAGTAACGCAAACGCTTGAATAAAATTACCCGTGCGTCCTTGTGCATCAGTAGCATCCTGAAGACTTTTATTTTTCTCTTGCCATGGTGTAGATTTTAACTGAGTAGCATTTTGTAGCAGATCTGCAATAACGGGCGCTACTGCTGGATCATTAAGTTTTATGGCTAACAGTGTGATACCATCGGGTAAATCAAATAAGGGCCTTGCTACTCTTATTGATAAAAATCCCACTCGTTGATCTAAGCTAGCGAGACCGATACGAAAAATCCCCGTTATAGATAACAAACGCTCTCCGCCGCGCTCTGACTTTAATAATACTGGCGTACCAACTCTTAGTCCGAGTTCGGTGGCTAAATCTGCGCCTATGATTAAGCCACCTGAGGCAAGTTCAGCATTTCCTTCAATGATATAACGACTAATATGAGTGATTGCATCCACCTTGCTAGGTTCAACGCCTTGAATCGCAAGAGGACGTGTCGCTTCACCGCGAACCAAAAAGGCATTACCCTCAACAATAGGACTTATATCCCTTACACCAGGCGTAGATTCTGCTATTTTAATCACTTGTTGCCAATTACGTATTTGTTTACGTTGCAACGTCGACACAGGTTGTGCCACAAATCGATTATCATCAACCAATATGCGAGACAGTCTATTCGGGGGTTCTAATTCAATATGCGCAATTTTACTCGTTGTTTCCTGTGTTAAAAAGATATTAAGCCCGTTAATTAACGCGGTGATAAAAACAAAAACAACCACACTCAAGGCTACACCAAGAACAAGTAAAAATGTTTGCAAACGATTGGCGCTAATATATCGCCAAGCAACTAATAGAGAAAACGGCATCAAGGTTTCACTTTTGTCGCACTAACATGTTGGCCATCAACAAAAGCTGTCGCAGCAACAGTGGCATCTAGCGCAACTAATGCGCCTGATTTAATACCCGTTTCCAGTATAACAAAACTCCCTGGCCAATCGACGAAAGTCACCGCATTAGGTTTAACTTCATTATCGATAACAGTGTAAACAAACCAAGTATCCCCCTCTTTTTTTAGTGCACTGCGCGGTACACTTAATACCTTATCAAAAGATTTTACTAAAATATTTACATCAATTGATCGACCAGGCACAAAATCTTCATCTGAGTCATTTAACATTAAGCGGGTAAGCCTTGATCCATTTAATGGATTAACTCTTGGGGATATTTCAGTGATCCGACCAATTGCTTTTTTCTGTTTACCCGTTGGCACAAGTATCGCTTTCATGTCCACGTTAAGTTCTGAAGCATAAATTTCATCCACCTCTGCTTCTATCTCTATCGGACCATCTGAACCTAACTGAAAAAGAACATCATTAACACTTACCACCTGCCCTTGATCTATCGGACGCGTTAACACAATACCGTTAAGAGGACTTTGAATGATAAAATCATTCACTTGTATAAGTGCTTTTTTACGAGCTTCTTGTGAAGCTCTCAGCTTTGCTTTAGTACTTGCAAGTGTCGTACGTGCTTGATCTAATGTAATATTGGCCACTAAGCCTTTTTTTGATAATTCAGATAGCCGTTCAAAATCTTTTTGGGCAAATTCAAGTTGTGCTTTAACAGCCTGTAATTCAGCTTCGGCTACTAAAAATGCGGCTTGTTGAGAGGCTGAACGCACTTCTGCAATAGTGTCTCCTTGCTTAACCTGATCACCTTCATCAACTAATAAACGTATGACTTTCCCTGGATATTCAACACGCACATTTACAATGTCTTTAGTCCTTACACGGCCAACAACAGCAAGTACTAGCTGGGCTTCTCCAGCATTCACTTGCTGAACATCAATGGCTAATAGTTCATGATTACGTTTATAAAAATAGGCAACAATAAATGCGATTACGAGTACCAAACATATAATCGAAAATAACTTTCTGAATTTCCCCATTAGCTTTAACAACATCCTACTTTATTGAATTGTTTAACTTTCTTTTAGTTTAAATACTATAGACTGAGTACAAGATAAATAATAGCCTATTAGCCGCCAATTAAATGCGAAATAGCAATAAAATGACATATTCGTTTGACCTAGAATAAGATTCACCTAGATGTCCAGTTTGAAAAAGTTAAACGCCCAGTAACATCATCCTATCAATGCCTCTCGACAGCTAATAACATAGCTGAATACGTATGTAAGACAATCAATTACACTTCACATTTACTAACATCTACAGGAAGATAGTAACTATAAAAAGTAAACTAATAACAATAATTAGTCACAAGGATCATTCATGTACCGGTATATCATTGCGTTTAGCCTATTCACCTTATCAATGTTATTGATCGCTTGCCAAGACAACCCAATTTCTGCGCCAAGCAAAAACATCACAACCGAGATAAAAGCGACGCCCCCTCTAGCACAATACGAATACTCAGCACATTGGCTCACTCTATCGACTTTATTATTGCCTCCTGATTATTCACCTGAGACTTTAATACTCAGAAGTGTAATGAATAATCAAACACAAACGACTAAATTGACAAAAGTTGCGGACCAAACCCAAATTTCTAAACCGAATTATTTAAAGAACTTTATTGCTTACCAAGTAAATATGGATGTAGAAGCAGTAAAAAAATGGCTAAAAACTCAATTAACCGTTATTAATAATCAAAATAACACTGTCTTTATAACGGGTGTACAAACGGCACGATTACTTGACGAGCTCTACACATCCAATAGTAATGATGCCAATGAAGAGCAGCATTTGGGCGCAACATTTAATCAAAAAAAGGTAACGTTCAAACTTTGGGCTCCAACCGCTTTATCTGTTGAGGTTTTGTTATTTGATAAACAAAAACAAGCACATTTCCCTAGCCACTTAATCATGAATGAAGATACACATACTGGCATTTGGCAGGTAAGTTCCGCAGAAGTAAGTGAGGGAACTTACTATCAATACCAAATAAAAGTGTTTCACCCTGTTAGTGGAAAAGTGGAAAAAATTATCACCACAGATCCCTATTCACTCAGCTTATCAACGAACAGTGAATATTCGCAAGTTGTTAATTTAAAAAATAAAAACACTCAACCTGACGGTTGGGATCAGCAGTTAATTCCAGTCGTTGAGCACCCTGAAGATAATATCTTTTATGAAACCCATATTAATGATTTTAGTGCTCATGATAATAAATTATCATCGGAACTCAGTCGTGGAAAATACAGCGCCTTCAGTGAAACAAATAGTAGTGGTATCAACTACCTGAGAACCCTCAAGCAAGCGGGGATCAACAATATTCATTTATTACCTACCTTTGATATCGGTACAGTAAATGAAAGTAATAACCAAACGGTCAAACTAAGCACCCCCGTTAAGGATATTTGTCAACTTCAGCCAACCACGACTATTTGCCAACAATCTGTCGATCAACACTTAACCTTAGCACAGCTATTAACTCGCCTTGATCCTAATACGGGAGACGCTCAAGCAGTCATCGAAGAATTAAGAAATATAGATGACTACAATTGGGGTTACGATCCTTTCCATTATACTGTTCCAGAAGGCAGTTATGCACAAAACCCAGAAGGTATTGCTAGAATCATTGAATTTCGTCAAATGGTACAAAGCATCCATAATCTTGGTTTTAGAGTCATTATGGATGTAGTTTATAACCATACGCATCAAGCGGGTTTAGAGAAAACAGCCGTACTTGATAAAATTGTCCCTAACTATTATCAACGACTAGACCCTTTTACCGGAAAAATCGAACAATCAACCTGTTGCGATAATACGGCCACAGAGCATGTCATGATGGAAAAACTCATGATTGACTCATTAGTGGTATGGGCGAGAGATTATAAAATTGACGGCTTTCGTTTTGATCTAATGGCACATCAACCCAAAAGTGCGATGTTGAAAGCACGACAAGCAGTCAAAGCAGTAGATAATGATACCTATTTTTATGGTGAAGGCTGGAATTTTGGTGAAATAGCAAACAATGCTCAATTTGTTCAAGCCAGCCAATTAGAACTAGGAGGCAGTGAAATAGGTACCTTTAGCGATCGTTTACGTGACGCGGTTCGGGGGGGAGCTTTTACAGCGAGTGGCAACGACATTCGAAAAAGCCAAGGTATCGGCAACGGTTTAGCTACCTTTGATAATGAACTCGTTGATAGAGAACAATCACGAGCACTTTATTTACTATTAGCAGATCAGCTTAGAGTGGGCCTCGCAGGAAACTTAGCTAACTTTCCGATAGAAAATGCACAAGGACTAAAAGTTACAGGTAAAGAGATCCCTTATGGGGATCAACCCACAGGTTATGCGTTAGATCCTGCTGACACCATTAATTATGTGTCAAAACATGATAATCAAACCTTGTGGGATAATAATCAATATCGACTCCCTTTTGATATGTCGACTCATAACAGAGTGCGATTTCAACTACTAAGCTTAGCCTACCCAATATTTGCGCAAGGTATCCCTTTTTTACACATGGGATCAGAATTGCTCAGATCTAAATCTTTTCTACGTGATAGTTATGATTATAGTAACTGGTTTAACAAGGTCGATTTTTCAGGTCAGAAGAACAATTACAATGTCGGTTTACCTCCTGCAGAAAAAGACCAAGCAAATTGGCCCTTGATCCAGAATCTACTTGAAAAGAACCAAGGTCGAGATCAGGTTTCACCTCAAGATATCCACTTTAGTAAAAAAACATTCCTCTCTTTCATAAAAGTGAGAATGTCATCGCCTTTATTCCGATTAACCACAGCACAGGCAATTATTGAACGTGTGAAATTTCTTAATACGGGAAAAAATCAACAAATTGGTTTGATTGCGATGTTAATTGATGATGAAAACAGTGCAGAGATTATTGATCAGCACATCAGCCAAATCATTGTGTTATTTAATAGCTCCAATGAAGCTAAATCACTTACATTCAAAGAGACCAAACACTTTATTCTCCATCCTGATTTAGCCGATAATGATGACCCCATTGTTAAGCAAAGTCGGATCTATTCCACCGGTTTTGAAGTGCCTCCATTAACGGTTAGTGTCTTTATTAAACCACGAATAAAAAGTACACAATAATGCAAGCAAATACAGAGAAATTAGAGCCGTTCAGATCAACGACACAGAATAACTGATTCGGGCACTTGTAATAATCAGTACTGAGCGTTATAAAAGTAAAAACTAACCAATTTATTTAAACAATGAAAAAAATTTTAGCGGCATTACCCTCAATAAGACCACCCTTTTTATTACTTGCGCCAATTTGTGTGTGTTTTGGTGCAAGTATCGCTAGCTATCAACAAGGTTCGTTTAATTCTTTGCACTTTGTGCTTGCTATTATTGGAGCTCTCTTTGCTGCCATTGCTGTTAACACCTTGAATGAATATCAAGATTTTCAAAGTGGATTAGACCTAAATACAATAAAAACACCTTTTAGCGGTGGTAGCGGACTCCTAGGAAAACATCCCGAATTAGCGCCCACCGTTTTAGCTTTTGCTATTTTCAGTTCACTGCTAATTTTTCTGATCGGCTGTTATTTTTTATACACCATAGGCTCTGATATTATTGCTATTGGTCTTATAGGATTAGCAGTAATTTGGCTGTACACAAAATGGTTAAATAAATTACCTTTTATATGTTTAATATCACCAGGGCTAGGCTTTGGTATATTAATGGTACTTGGCAGTTATTTTGTAGTTACGGGTACTCATAACCCTTTAGTATGGCAACTAGCTGTTATTCCTTTTCTTTTAGTAAACAACCTGTTGTTACTTAATCAATACCCTGACATTGATGCAGACCAAGCTGCGGGGCGAAACCATATCGTCATAAAATATGGGATTAAAGTTGCAAATATGACTTATTTACTCATCAGTTTGTTAACCCTAATCACCATTATAGTGTTATATCTATCTTATCAATTACCTTTGCTTTTTTTAACGGCACTCATTCCAAGTTCATTATGCTTAATCGTATTTAAAGGTATGTTACTTCATGGGAAACATATCGCCGAACATCCTATTTATCTAGTGATGAATGTCATTGCCGCTAATGTGACGCCAATTGTTATAGCGCTCGTCTTAGTCATGGCTTAATAAAAGACTAAAGAGAGTACACTGAATACGTATGCAGTGTACTCCCCTTTTATTTCAAGTACTTTATGCTTAGCACTCAATCATTTATTTGAGTAAATTGGATATGAAGCACTATCATAAATCACGCAAAACACATTGGTTAATAACCAGCACCTTTTTTATCGGTATACTGTGCTTTGAAATGCTTGGCAATATTAGCCAGGCGAAATCAGTGAAGGTGAGTTCTCCTGATGGACGCATTATCGTTACTATTTCTGATAAAAACGAACCTCATTACCAAGTAAAGTTTAATAAAGAACAAGTGATCACTCCATCAAAGTTGGGCATGGCATTTAAAAAAGCACCTGATTTTGGCAAAGGCTTCAAAATCGATAATTCGGTTATTAATGAACATAATAGCCAATGGCAACAACCATGGGGTCAACGTAAAATCATTACAGATCACCATAATGAAGCAATTATTCACTTTAAAAATCCCCGAGAACTCGCTAATAGTTTTACCGTTCGTTTTCGAGTTTTTAATGATGGTCTAGGTTTTCGATACGAAGTAGCTAAACAAAACGGCCTGGATCAGGTTGAAATTATTGATGAATATACTGAGTTTTCAATTGAAAAACCAAGTAAGGCAACCGCATGGTGGATACCAGCTCGAGGATGGAACCGTTATGAATATTTGTATAAAACCTCAAGTGTTGAATCAATAGATCGCGCTCACACCCCTTTTACTTTTAAGTTAGACACTGGCACCCATGTTTCTATTCATGAAGCAGCTTTAATTGATTATGCGGCAATGACCATCAATCAACAACGCCCGGGTGTTTTAAAAGCAGATTTAACTCCTTGGTCAGATGGTGTATTAGTTAAAACTCAAACCCATTTTAAAAGTCCTTGGCGGACGATTCAAATTAGTAAAAATGCTGTGGGTTTGCTTAATTCAGATTTGATTTTAAATTTAAATGAACCTAATAAACTCGGTGATGTTTCTTGGGTAGAACCCGGTAAATACGTAGGTATTTGGTGGGGTATGCACATCAACGAAAACACTTGGGGTAGTGGTGCAACTCATGGCGCAACAACAAGTGAAACAAAACGTTATATGGACTTTGCTGCCGAACACGGTTTTTCAGGTGTATTAGTTGAAGGCTGGAATATTGGCTGGGATGGTGACTGGTTCCATAATGGTGATGTGTTTAATTTTACAAAACCATATGACGATTTTGACATTGCAGACATCACCCAATATGGCTTAAAAAAAGGAGTACGCTTAATTGGGCATCATGAAACCTCGGGAAATGTTACAAATTATAAAAATCAAATGGATGACGCCTATAAATTATATGAAAAATATGGTGTCCGCCAAATAAAAACAGGCTATGTGGCTGATGGAGGCAAGATCAAGCGTATTGATGAAAACGGTATCGTTCGCCATGAATGGCATGACAGCCAATACGTTATTAACCAATATTTATTAAGTGTTACTCAAGCAGCTAAACATAAAATCAGTATTAACACCCATGAACCAATAAAGGATACAGGATTACGCCGTACCTACCCTAATTGGATTTCACGTGAAGGCGCTCGTGGCCAAGAATACAATGCTTGGGGCACACCACCAAATACACCTGAGCACACAGCAATATTACCTTTTACACGCATGCTTGCCGGTCCAATGGATTTTACCCCTGGAATATTCAATTTAAGCTTTAATGGATTAGGCACGGATACCAATCGACCACAAACCACACTTGCAAAACAATTATCCTTATATGTAGTGCTATATAGTCCTATTCAAATGGCAGCTGATTTACCTAGAAACTACCAAGCTAACTTACCGGCATTTCAGTTTATTAAAGATGTCCCTACCGACTGGCAAAACTCTCAAGCCATTGCTGGTGAAATTGGTGATTATGTCGCTATTGTTCGTCAAGAACGTGAGGGTAAAGACTGGTACTTAGGCGCATTAACCGATGAGCATTCCCGTGAACTATCGTTTACTCTCGACTTTTTAGATCCAAACGTTAAGTATCAAGCACAAATCTACCGTGACGGTGATCAAGCTGAATGGATTAATAACCCATATGAGATGATTATTGAAAATAAAATGGTCACCACAAAAGATAAGTTATCCATTAAACTCGCCACTAGCGGCGGTGTTGCCATTAGGTTTAAAGCACTATAATAACAGTTATTAATGATTTAAAAGCCATATGCTAATAAGTATATGGCTTGTTTTTATCTTAAATATCTATTTTAGATAGCTGTTGGTCAGCATATGCATGTGGATATTTTTCATCTCTCTTTTGAAAAGAAAAAATAGCAGGATTTTTAATAACACCTTTATCGATATTAATTGCATGCCTTATCGTTTCATTCTCATACCAACTCTCCCGACCTTCCAATACAACCTCAATATAAACAATCAATGCCGCAGAAATTGAACGTGTTGCGCTTTCCCAAAGATAACTAGGTGTATGATCTACCGCATAATAATCGATACTTTTATACTTAAACATTGGCTGTTTAAAGCTTGTTGGCTTAGCAAAGAAAAACCCCATATTTTCGTCACAACTGACATCAATAATTAAGCTATTTGGCTTAAGGCATTCACTTTCTGATTCCAGCACAAAGTGAGTCGGATTTTCAGTATTTTGAAAAGTTCCATTAACAATAATATCAGTTTCACTGATCAACTCTGTTAATGCTCTAGATCTGCCATCATGCTCAACTACCATCATACGGGCTTCATTTAATCCCCCCGTTTTCACTCTGACATAATTGCAATCTAATACCTCTTCACGAACTTGATCTTCAGGGCGTTGGATACAAATAGTGATATCCCTGAATCCATGTGCTTTCAAGGCATAAATAGCACCTCTACTAACCGCACCAAACCCAAAAATAATCGCTTTACGTTGATTGCCATAATGACCATCAATACCTTTCAATTGTAATGCATGTATAACTGCACAATATCCTGCCATTTCGTTATTTTTATAGAAAGTATGACGACCAATATTACCTTCTGAAGACCAAATAAACATATCTTCAAAAGCAATTAAGGTTTGTTTACGATCTACGGCAATCTGGGTAATATCTGCCTGCTGTACACAATGAACATATCCCCATAACGTGCCGCCGACTCTTAATTCCTGTAAATCAGCCAATACGGGCTTAGCAATCACTACGGTACCAATGTTTGTTAATAAATCATGTCGTGTTGCCACACCTCCAGACAACTTAGATATTTCTTCATCTGTTATGCCAAAGGGTTCGCCATAACCCTTTTCAAAAATAAGTTTACGCCTATAAGCTTCCGGAATTCGTGATAAATGTTCTGGATGGATAGGATAACGTCGTTCATCTTCTTTTCTTGAAGTACCTATGACACCTATAGTTGCTGTATTCATTTTGTTGTTACCTCGGTATTAAAATCAATTGGTGTAACTGCTCTACGAATTGTTATTTTCGTCAACTAGTTCTGTGTCTACATTGTTATTTATAAAATGTGATTCAAAGATATTTTCTTTACTGATATGAGGGAAAAACTGAGGGAATAGCGGAAGCTAATGTTATTAGGAGACTTAACACTAATCACGCTAAAAATGGGAGTATAGTTGCGTTAATTGGACTTCTTTAATGAAGAAAATAAAACTTATGGATTAAGACCAAACTGAACGTTAAATATTACAATGTCAACAGACGAAGATGTCTGCTTATCTAGGGGAGAGATAAAAGATATGCAACGCATTATAGCACATATCACCTTCTCATGTGATAAAAGGCAATCAGAACAAGTAGTGCTATAAGAGGTCACTAAGTTATTGTTTTATTGCCATTAGAAAATACTAACGATAATAAGTACAAACGCTAAAAGAAAATATTTATAACTCGCTTTAGCAAAAACAGTATTATTTGCAAACCAATCGCTTAAAGGTTTAGCAAGTAATTGTGGCGATAATAATAAGCCTCGCAGTAATGCCAACACACCTATTGCCCCAGCAATCGCCCCAAAGTCTAAGACCTTATTTTGATAAAACTGGACAACTTGCATGATCACAACCAGCGCCATAAATGCTTTAATTAACAGCGAACTTCGTTGTATTTTATCTGTTTGATTTTCCACTAAACCTTTACCTGATTGCTTTACAATAAAAAAAAGCCGCAAAAGCGGCTTTAATTAGATACTAAAAATAATTATAACTGATCAGCATTATCAGCAAGATAAGAAGCAACACCTTCTGGAGACGCTGTCATACCTTTATCGCCTTTATTCCAACCAGCTGGACACACTTCACCATGCTCTTGGTGGAATTGTAAGGCATCAACCATACGTAACATTTCATCAACGTTACGACCTAATGGTAAGTCATTAACTACTTGGTGACGAACGTTACCTTCTTCATCAATTAAGAATGAACCACGAAATGCAACGCCTGCATCTGGATGCTCAACGTCATATGCTTTACAAATTTCATGTTTAACATCAGCAACAAGTGTGTATTGTACTGGACCAATACCACCATCATTTACTGGAGTGTTACGCCAAGCGTTATGTGAAAATTGAGAATCAATAGAAACACCGATAACTTCAACACCACGGTTTTTGAATTCTTCAATGCGGTGATCAAATGCTAATAATTCAGAAGGACAAACAAAAGTAAAATCTAACGGGTAGAAAAAAACTACCGCTTTTTTACCTTTGATTGCTTCAGACAAAGTAAAACTATCAACAATTTCACCACTACCTAACACTGCCGCAGCAGTAAAATCAGGGGCTTGACGACCAACTAATACACTCATTTTATTCTCCAAATATTTTAACTAAACATCTCAAATACGTCTCTTTAATATAGAGACGAGCTTATAAATTTCAAGGTGGATTTACAATTAATCTTCAGATTCTGCTTTTGCTGCTGCTTCTTTAACTAATTCTTGTAATTCACCTTTTTGATACATTTCCATAATAATATCGCAACCACCCACTAACTCACCTTCAACCCATAGTTGAGGGAAAGTAGGCCATTGTGCATATTTAGGTAATTCTGCACGGATATCTGGATTTTGTAATATATCGACAAAAGCAAATTTCTCACCACAAGACATTAGTGCTTGAGATGCCTGAGAAGAAAAACCGCAGCTAGGTAACTTTGGTGAACCTTTCATATATAATAAAATATTATTTTGCGCTATCTGTTCTTTAATACGTTCAATCGTATCTTGTTCCATAATTGTGCCCCTATATTTAAACTCTATTGCATTTAATCTACATTGCATTAAACAATGGGTCCGATAACCTCATTATTCAATGCAATAAAGACTAATAATCAAAAAATTATAATTTAAAACTAATTGACCTTGATAAATACACTAGTAATACCTATATATTTGAGTAAACTATGCGAAGATTTGTAATACCCGAGTATTTTACTCGGTTTTTAGTAAAAACAAACTACTTCTTTATTTTTAGGCACAACTATTTATATCTAATTAATTTCTGGAGAATATAATGGCTATTGAATTACCAGCTCTACCTTTCGCAAAAGACGCATTAGCACCTCACATTTCAGCTGAAACTTTAGAATACCATTACGGTAAACATCATAATACATACGTTGTAAAACTTAATGGTTTAATTGAAGGCACTGAGTTTGCTGATAAATCACTAGAAGAAATTGTAAAATCATCTTCAGGTGGTGTATTCAATAACGCAGCTCAAACTTGGAACCACACGTTTTACTGGAATAGCCTTAGTCCAAATGGTGGTGGTGAACCAACAGGCGCATTAGCTGATGCAATCAATGCAAGCTTTGGCTCTTTTGCAGAATTTAAAGCTAAATTCACTGACAGTGCAGTTAACAACTTTGGCTCTAGCTGGACCTGGTTAGTGAAAAATGCTGATGGTAGCTTAGCTATTGTAAATACTTCAAATGCTGCAACACCATTAACTGATGATAATGTAACGCCATTAATCACTGTCGATTTGTGGGAACATGCTTACTATATTGATTATCGTAATCTTCGTCCTAGCTATATGGAAGCATTCTGGGCATTAGCTAACTGGGATTTTGCTAGCGCAAACTTCGCAGGCTAATTAACAGCACTCATTATTAAACAATAGTGTAAGAATATAAAAAGCGAGAGTAGATAGCTACTCTCGCTTTTTAATATCTCATGAATCTAGCTAACTCTACTATTAATTAATAAAACAGTATTTAAAAGACTGTCACTAATGCCATTTTTAACAGACCTGAATCTCTACTTGAATCTACATCACTTTGAAAGTCACTATATTCTAACTTGAACGCCGCTGAATCATGAAAATCCCATCGAAGCCCAACAGTAATATAATTACTATCCTCTTCTCGTGAATCAGATAAACCATCAGTTTGTGCTTTTAAATAATCAAGTGTTGAATCTAAACCATAAGGTACTGCACCTGTAATTATTTTAGCGCTACTTTTATCTTGCCCAAAAGTAATATGTGCTACTTTATCGCTAAATCTATAACCCGCCATGATATAAGACGACTTTTCTTTAGGATAAAAACTATCTTTAATTTGTAGTTCGGTATATTCACCAACCACAAAGAAGTTTTCAAAATCAAATTGGAAACCTACTTCAGCAAAACTAGTATCTTTCTCGTAAAGCGTAATGCTATTGGCAATCTCAGGGAAAGGTGTCATTTGCCACCCTTGAGCCAGAGGCTTAGTCGATGAAATAGGAATTGTATTCTTTGCAGTAAAATAAGCAGCTCGTAATGTTAACCAATCTTTAGTTGTTGTGAACGATGCACCAGTAATATTTTTAAAATCAGGTTTTACTGATTCGCCAAATAACGTCACTTCATCGGTATTATTGCCATAAATAACATGTAAGGTGGAAGAAAAGTCCCCCATATCAAAGTCATAAATAGCACTAATGCCATCAACTGAATCCACAGGTAAATTGTAAACACCTACAGGTGGGCTAATCCAAGGATAGGCATAGGAAACATCGAGAAAATCTGAATACATATAAAAAGGGGTTCGTTGACGCCCTATTAACACTTTAAAATTATCATTAACCCGATAACCTAAATACGCCCATTCAAATTTAGGATCCCAATCATCAGCACCTCGCGCAATAATTTGAGCTGTTAAAGACAAACCTTCACTTAAATCGCTCGAGGCTTGTAAACCAAATACAGATCCAGATTTAAAATAATCTGAATCACTGTACCCCCACAATCTATCATTACCAGACACAGTTCCACCAGCTACTATGCTAGCAAATCCATTAAATGCAATATCAGCGGAAGCTGGTAATGAAGCGATAAGTGCACTCAATAATAAAAAGTTAGTTGTCTTTTTCATATTTGTTCCCTAGAGAATTTGTAAATACCATATCTTCAAAAACATCCTTTACTATTAATTCAGTTTTAACAATTACTGCATATCTAATTGTTATTTAAATTGAATAATTTAACGGTTACTATCTAAAAGTGTAGAACATAAATAATACTCATCAAGAAAACTCTTAAAAAAACTGACTTTTTTTCATAAAAATCAAAAATAACAGTCATTCGCTATAGGAAAGTGGGCGATTAGGTGAAGGGATATCAAACGATTAAATGCAAAATAGAGGTTAAATAAAGTGAGGGGGTCTAATAAAAACACAAAAAAAAAGTAAATAGCCTTTTAATAAAGTGCTATTTACCTTCTGCAAAAAATGACTACGCTATGAAAAGTTATTCAACTAATTCTTTTAGTACATCATCTTTTAATTCTGCCCAAAGCTTACCTGACTCTATACCATACTTACGAACCGCAAATACAGATTCATCAAACTTCCCTTCTAGCGCAAGTTCAATTAATTTATCATAGTAATGACGAGATAGTTCTCTGCCTTTAGGATGTGAGAAATACAGACTACCTATACGAGAATACAATCCCTTAAAGCCATTTAATATTAATAGATAAATGGAATTGCCTGAAGCAACTACTAGTTCTTTATTTAATTGATAATCAAATTGTGCAAAAGCTTCACCAGTATCTTCAATTTCATGGTATTGCTTTAGTAGTTCAATGGCTTTTTCTGGATTATTTTTAATCGCACCACGTACATAAATCGCACTAATATTGGTACGCGCCGACATTAAGTTATCAACTAAATCAGGAATACCATCTTGATCTAAATGCGCTAGCGTCTCAAGAATATTTAAACTTGAGGTTTCCCAAAAATTGTTAACTTTCGTTGGTTTACCATGTTTAATAGTAAGCCAACCATCACGAGCTAGACGTTGAAGCACTTCACGTAACGTGGTGCGTGTAACACCAATAAGTTCTGATAACTCTCTCTCAGCAGGTAATATAGACCCAGGAGGAAAACCGCCATTCCAAATTGATTCAACGATATATTGCTCAGCAAATCCCGCTGGACTATGTGCTTTTATAACCATATGGCTCTAGCAACCCTTGAGTTTGAAGTAAAATTCCACTGATTGTACCAGAAGAAATCGATGGCACAAGAAATTAGTGTTGATTATAACCTTAATACTAAAATGCAATGGCTATCTATTCATCATAGTATGCTTATTTAAATAGAAATAGCTCAGGATAAATTAATCCCTACGCAATAATATTCAAACTCCCCCATCAAACCTTTCCGCTTAGCTAAGCACAATAGTCAGCTAGCGCTCTTGCCAAAGCATTAAAACATTTGCAATAGGTAAGAATTTTAAGTGTTTACTCGATTTGAATGATTGAACATTAACCTGTATAAAGCATAAACTAATGAAATATTTTAATCATTGTAATCTAATTTACATGTTTATCATTAAGGCTTACACTTAGTTTAAATTTCATAATTAACAATTACTAATATCATTATCTTCAATGATACTAAAAGGAATAGAAGGCTTACTATGCAAGAATCATTTATGAGCTCATTTTATAAGAATTTTCTTGGTAATTCCCCTGAGTGGTACAAGTTAGCTGTTATCGCGTTTTTAATATTAAATCCAATTCTCTTTTTCTTCGTTAATCCTTATGTAGCAGGTTGGGCATTAGTGATTGAATTTATTTTTACGTTAGCAATGGCATTAAAATGTTACCCCCTTCAACCGGGCGGACTATTAGCAATTGAAGCGGTAGCTATTGGGATGACCTCTCCCAATCAGGTTATGCATGAAATGATTCTTAACTTTGAAGTAATTCTACTACTTATCTTTATGGTAGCAGGCATCTACTTTATGAAGAGTTTATTGCTATTTCTTTTTACCAAAATCGTCAGTAAAGTACGCTCTAAAGTAATAGTATCTCTGTTATTTTGTTTTTCAGGTGCTTTTTTATCAGCCTTCCTTGATGCATTAACCGTTATCGCGGTTATTATCAGTGTCGCGATTGGTTTCTACTCGGTATATCATAAAGTTGCATCCGGTAAAGCTTCTAATAATGCTCACGATCATACCTCTGACAATGAAGTAGCTGACTATTCTCGTGAAGACTTACAGAATTTTCGTGGTTATTTACGAAACCTACTCATGCATGCGGGTGTAGGTACTGCTTTAGGTGGTGTCTGTACGATTGTCGGTGAACCGCAAAATTTAATTATCGGTCAACAAGCTGGTTGGGACTTTATTGAATTTGCTATACGTATGTCACCTGTAACCATTCCCGTCTTTATTTCTGGTTTGTTTACCTGTTTTCTACTTGAGAAATTAAAATGGTTTGGTTATGGCGTAGCCCTTCCAGAAAATGTCTACAAAATCTTAAATGACTTTGATATTCAAGAAAGTAAAATGCGCAACACCTCAGATAACATCAAACTTATCATGCAAGGTATCATCGCTATTTGGTTAATTGTAGGTCTTGCGCTTCATTTAGCGCCTGTAGGTTTAATCGGTCTTTCTGTCATTATTTTAGCAACGGTATTTACGGGTATTACCGAAGAACACCAAATTGGACATGCTTTTGAAGAAGCCTTGCCATTTACCGCTCTACTTGCAGTATTCTTTGCTGTTGTTGCTGTCATTGTTGATCAACAATTATTTACACCGGTTATAACTTGGGTGCTAACCTTTGAAGGCAACATGCAACTTGTAATGTTCTATATTGCCAATGGTATGCTTTCAATGGTTAGTGATAATGTCTTTGTTGGTACTGTATATATTACCGAAATACAAAAAGCATTATCTGCAGGTACAATTACAAGAGATCAATTTGATTTACTTGCCGTAGCAATTAACACAGGTACAAACTTACCAAGTGTTGCTACGCCAAATGGACAGGCTGCATTTTTATTCTTATTAACTTCAGCCTTAGCCCCGTTAATTCGATTATCATATGGCCGTATGGTTATAATGGCTTTACCTTACACTTTGGTATTGAGTCTTGTAGGAGCTATCGCGATTTCATCAGGATTTTTAGAGGATAAAACACAAGATTACTATGATTCAAAAGTGATTATTCATCATAGTGCTAAACCAACAACTGAAAACTCTGGTCATTAACATTTGTTACAAAGGAAAGCGCCTTTAAGGCGCTTTTTTTATTTCATAATCTTAATGTTACTGCTAAATTAGCAAAAAAACATAACACGATAAACAACAGGATATATTAGTGAATTTTTTAAGTAACTTAACCACTCGCACTCTCGCATGGCAATTATTAGCATTAACAGCGTTAGGTTTAGAGTTAGCGGCATTATATTTTCAATACGTCTTAGATTTACAACCCTGTATCATGTGTATTTATCAACGTGCTGCGATATGGGCAATATTTTTTGCCGGTGTTATCGGCAGTTTTGGCGCTAAATATTTACTTGCTAGGATATCCGCATTTGCCTTATGGGGTACTGGTGCTATCTGGGGCTTACTGATCTCATTAGAGCATGTTGAAGCTCAGTCTTCAGCAATGTCTTTTATGTTTAGCTGTGAGTTTGTTCCTAATTTTCCAAGTTGGGCTCCTTTACATGAATGGATACCCGCATTATTTGCCGCGACAGGTGATTGTGGTGACATTAATTGGCACTTTTTAGGTTACACCATGCCACAATGGATGGTGGCGAATTTTAGTGCTTATTTAGCCGTATTAGCTGCAGTTATAGTTGCTCGCTTATATCATAAAAAGTCATTGTAATTAGCTTAAATAAGCTTCATTACCGTGTCATAACTAAAAAGGCAAAGATAAGTTAATTTATCTTTGCCTTTTTTATTCAACCTAGCTAAGCATACCCGTTAGCATAATTGTCCAATATCCCTATGTAGCTGTTGCCAAAGAGCATCCGTCTTCAACATTTTCCACTCTATTTTCGTTGTTTTTAACATGCGCTTAATTCGTTCAGCACTGGTTAAATTAAGAGTTAAATTACTCCTATCTAAAACTTCAATAACCGCTTCACGAGTGTTACACAACAGTAACATATCACAGCCTGCCGCTTGTGCTGCTTCACAGCGTTCAACATAACCACCAATAGCTGAGGCACCTTTCATCGATAAATCATCACTAAAAATCACACCGTTAAAGCCTAATTGTTGTCTTAAGATATCTTGTAGCCATAAACGAGAAAAGCCAACAGACTTATTATCAACAGCAGGAAATATGACATGGGCGGGCATCATTGCATCCAGTTTATCTAAAGCTATTAACGTTTTAAAAGGTAAGAGATCTAAAGTTTGAATTTGAGAAAATGAGCGACTATCAACAGCCATATCAATATGAGAATCGGCTTGCACACTACCATGCCCAGGAAAATGTTTCCCCGTCGCCTTCATACCAACAGCATGCATACCATCAATAAAGGCTTCAGCTAATGGAGCTATAACGTTAACATCAGCGCTAAAACTTCTGTCGCCAATCACATCACTAACATCATTAATATCGAGAATAGGTGCAAAACTAATATCAATACCGACGGCTTGAACCTCTAGAGCCATTAGTGAACCACATTGCTTGGCAATACCTTTTGCCTGCTCAATATTTTGTTGAGCCAGCGACCAAATAGCACCCATTGCCGGAATTTTACTAAAATGTTCCCGAAAGCGCTGTACTCGCCCACCTTCATGATCAACAGCAATTAATATGTCTTTTTTAGCCGCCATTCGAATCGTTTGAGTTAATTCACTCAGTTGTTCAGGAGAGTGATAATTTCGACTAAATAAAATGAGGCCACCGACAAGAGGATGTTCAAGTATTTCTTTATCTTCTGCAGTTAATGACGTGCCTGCAACGTCAATCATTAATGGTCCCATAACCACCCTTGTTCACAATAAATTGTCGTTACTCTAACGAATTTACTTTATAAAAACAAAGGACTTATGCGATAGAATAACTAATCACTTGATTTGGGATGTTATTTATTAATAGGAGCGGCAACACCTGCAGCGACATAAGGGATCACTTGGTGAATAACATCTGCGATATCTAAGGTTTTATCGAAATCATTTTTGGCGATATCCATTAAAGCATCACTAGATGACATCGCAAAAACAACGGTTCCCATAGTGAAATGCAAACGCCAGAAAATATCTTCCGGTGTTAATTCTGGATATGCCTTCTGAACAGCTAATACGAAATTACTAATCACACCAGGATATTGCGTAGTAAAAAACCAACGTAAAAAACCTTGGCTATCAGTATAACCACGTCCTAATAATTGTAAAAAATTACTCGTACCATTTTGACGGAAAATATTAAGTGATAGTAATGGTTCAATAAACGCAGAAAACACTTCTATTAACGTTGGTTGTTCCGGGTGTTCACAAATGTTTTCTAACGCCGCAACTAAGTTTGGCGCTAATTCATCCATATATCGAGACATTACTGATTTTATGAGTTCTTTTTTTGAACCAAAATGATAATTCACCGCAGCGAGATTAACTTCAGCTAAGCTTGTTATTTCTCTTAACGAAGTACCATTAAAGCCTTTATCGGCAAACAAACTTTCTGCTGCATCAAGTATTTTATTTTTAGTGCTCATTAACTACGCCAAATTGACTTATAAAAATTTGTATTCTTGAGCCAGTTTAAACAAGCGTTTAAAAACATGCAATAACCTTTTGTAAGGCAAGGTTTACATTCAATAAATTGTCAGAATAAAACTAATTCGTTAATCAATAGAATAAGTTACAATTACTTACGTTTTATCAGCTGAACAATCCTTAAAAGTAGTCTATTATTTATGCAACTCTTTAGCCTAATAGCTACTCATACATCTTGTTATGATAAAGAGTCTCCCACGTTTCATGAATGCTAGCCCAACACTTTTTTGTTGGGCTTTTTTTTACTCTTTTCTAACACATCAATGACTCAATCTAGTTAAATGTATCTGCTCTCTTGTCTGCGTCATGATTTTCCTTATACTGTTAATGGTCAATTAACCGGATGATAAAAATAATATGAAAACTACATTCAAACACTCAAGCATTGCATTATGCTTACTTGCGGCCTTAAGTGCTTGCCAAGATGACAATAAAACAACCTCCGCATCAACTACAGCTCAAACAACGCAAAGCGTTACTGATGCACCATTAACAAAAAAAGATGCGGATAAGTTTTTAGCTGATGTCGAAAAAGAAACCATTAAACTGAATCTTGCTGGATCACGTGCTGCGTGGATTAATGCAAACTTCATTACCGATGATACTGACATTTTAGCCGCAGAAGCTAATCAATTATCAACTGAAGCTGGTGTCAGATTTGCCATGCAGGCTGCAAAATTTGATAACGTTGACGTAACTGATGATCAACGAAGAAAACTCAATATACTTAAACAAAGTTTAGTCATGCCTGCCCCTCAAGACCCTGCTAAATCAGCAGAGCTAGCTAAAATAGGTGCCGAGCTAAATAGCATGTATGGTAAAGGTACTTACACCAATAAAGCAGGTAAAAAACTAAGCTTAGGTGAAATGACAGCAACCATGGCGACCTCTCGTAGTTATGATGAGTTATTAGAACTTTGGGAAGGCTGGCGGACCGTTAGTCCAGCAATGAAAACCTCATTCATTCGTCAATCTGAACTTGCTAATGAAGGTGCTAGAGGCTTAGGTTACAAAGATTTAGGGGCAATGTGGCGCTCAAATTATGACATGCCTTCTGATGACTTCGCCAAAGAGTTAGATCGTTTATGGGGACAAGTTAAGCCATTATATGAAGATTTACATTGTTATGTTCGTTCCGAACTAGGTAAACAATATGGCGAAGACAAAGTACCTCAAGATAAACCTATTCCAGCTCATTTATTAGGTAACATGTGGGCGCAAAGTTGGGGAAATATCTATGACTTAGTTGCACCAGAAGATGCAGATCCAGGATATGACGTAACCAAACAACTTGCAGCGCACAATTATGATGAAATAAAAATGGTCAAAGGCGCCGAAAACTTCTTTACCTCGTTAGGCTTCGATCCTTTACCTGAAACTTTCTGGCAACGCTCACTGTTCACTAAACCTAAAGATCGTGATGTAGTTTGTCATGCTTCAGCATGGGATTTAGATGCTAAAAATGATGTTCGTATAAAAATGTGTATCCAAAAAACCGGTGAAGACTTTAACGTTATTCATCATGAATTGGGGCATAACTTTTATCAAAGAGCCTATCAAAATCAACCTGTGTATTATCAAAATAGCGCTAACGATGGCTTTCATGAAGCTATAGGTGACACCATTGCCTTATCTGTTACACCTAAATATTTAAAAGAAATTGGTTTAATTGATACGATTCCAGACGAATCAAAAGACATCGGCTTACTGTTGAAAATGGCATTAGATAAAATTGCCTTTATACCTTTTGGATTATTAGTTGATCAATGGCGCTGGAAGGTCTACTCAGGCGAAGTAACACCTGAACACTATAATCAAGCATGGTGGGAGTTACGTGAGAAGTATCAAGGTATTGCAGCCCCTGTTGCTCGTGATGAAAATGCCTTTGATCCTGGCGCTAAATATCACGTCCCAGGAGGTGTTCCCTACTCTCGATATTTCTTAGCCCATATACAACAATTTGAATTTCACAAAGCTTTATGTGAAATTTCAGGTAACACAGATCCTATTCATCGTTGCTCTATTTATAACAGCAAAGAAGCAGGTAAAGCCCTCAATACCATGTTAGAAATGGGTTCAAGCCAACCTTGGCAAGAAGCCTATAAAGTATTAACTGGCAGTGAGCAAATGGATGCAACCGCTATTTTAGATTACTTTGCACCATTACAAGCCTGGTTGAAAAAGAAAAACCAAGGGAAACAATGTGGTTTTTAGCTAATAAAATCACATAATCTTTTGATTTATAAATTAAAAGCCGTAAGTAGTAATAACTTACGGCCTTTTTATTACATTATAATGGTGAAACCTTCCATTAGAAAATGAGCAATACCGTCAACCACTCACTTCGCTAACTGTTTGAGCTCAAACTGAGTAAATGGGTAAAAATTCAGCACATTGATTAACCCAGCTCAACTCCTGCCATCAAAATATGCACTCTAAAGTTAATAACTCCTGATAAAAAACTCATACATCGTTTAAAAACTGTATGCAGTAGTTTCTTGTTTATAAGATTCTTTATGTATAAAATACCCGCGTTATTCACCACCACTTAAAGGTAGGCTTTTGCTTATAACGCAATATAGTCTCTTACCTTACTTAATTCACAAACTTGGTGTGACAAATTCTTACTATTTTTGGTAAGAACTTTCGACACCAGTTTAAAAAATATTTACGTCATTCTGTAGTTATTAGCTAGAGTAAAATTAATTTACTCGTTAATGATTGCTGTATAAACGTTATTAAATAATAGATGACAAGGTTTTGTATGCTTGAAAAAATGAAATTAGAATGGTTCTCTAACATCCGGGGAGACATGCTCGCTGGGATTGTTGTTGCTTTAGCACTAATACCCGAGGCTATCGCATTTTCAATAATCGCGGGAGTTGATCCAAAAGTCGGTTTATATGCCTCATTTTGTATAGCGGTTGTTATTGCTTTTGTTGGTGGTAGACCAGGCATGATTTCAGCGGCAACAGGTGCTATGGCATTACTTATGGTGACCTTAGTTAAAGAGCATGGACTGCAATACTTACTTGTAGCAACATTACTTACAGGTGTGTTACAAATTCTTGCCGGTTACTTAAAACTAGGGAGTTTAATGCGTTTTGTCTCTAGCTCAGTGGTAACGGGATTTGTTAATGCCCTCGCAATCCTTATTTTTATGGCGCAATTACCTGAATTAACGAATGTTACTTGGCATGTTTATGCTATGACGGCTGCAGGTTTAGGCATTATTTACTTATTTCCCTACTTACCTCTGATTGGCAAAACTATCCCTTCACCTCTCGTTTGTATTGTTGTCTTAACAATAATTGCGATCATTGTTGGCATTGATGTTCGTACTGTTGGCGATATGGGAGAACTCCCTGATACTTTACCTATTTTTCTATGGCCTGATGTACCTTTAAACTTAGAAACATTATTAATTGTTTTACCTTATTCACTTGGCTTAGCCGTAGTAGGTTTATTAGAGTCTATGATGACAGCAACTATTGTTGATGACTTAACCGACACGACAAGTGATAAAAACCAAGAATGTAAAGGTCAAGGGATTGCCAACATTGGTGCCGGTCTAATGGGAGGTATGGCAGGTTGTGCCATGATAGGTCAGTCAATTATTAACGTAAAATCAGGTGGTCGAGGTCGATTATCTACATTTATTGCCGGTTTATTCCTGATCATCATGGTTGTATTTATGGATGAATGGATAAAACAAATTCCAATGGCCGCACTTGTTGCCGTTATGATTATGGTTTCTATCGGCACATTTTCTTGGAGCTCTATTACGAATTTAAAGAAAAACCCAGTCTCAAGCAGTATTGTCATGTTCGCAACTGTAATTGTTGTGGTAGCAACCCATAATTTAGCCATGGGTGTTTTTGTAGGTGTGCTGCTGGCAACCTTGTTCTTTGCAAATAAAATCGGTCGATTTATGGTAGTTAAATCAAATAAATCGAATGACGATGTTCGCGTTTATGATGTCATTGGGCAAGTATTTTTCGCTTCATCTGAACAATTTGTTGAATCTTTTGACTTTAAAGAAGTAGTCGGTAAAGTAGTTATAGACTTAACTCACGCACATTTTTGGGATATCACTGCGGTTTCAACCCTTGATAAAGTCGTGATTAAATTTAGACGCGAAGGTGCTGAAGTTGAAATTGTTGGAATGAGTGAAGCAACCGAAACTATTATTGACAAGTTTGGTGTTCATAATGATCCCAAAGAAGTAGAAAAACTAATGGCTGGACACTAAGGAGATAATAATGAACAAAATTATAACATGTATAGATAGTTCAGCTTATAGTAATGATGTATGTAATGCAGGTGTTTGGGTTGCTAAAAAGCTCAATAAACCACTTTTACTATTGCACGCCATTGAAACCAAAAATACCGCGGCAACAACAGACTTTAGTGGCGCTATCGGGCTTGGTGCGCGTTCATCTCTATTGACTGAAATGGCCTCTCTTGATGAACAACGCAATAAATTAGCGCTAGAAGTTGGTAAAGAGATGCTAGATCATGCTTACCAATTAGCTCAAGAACAAGGTTGTGAGCTAATTGAAACAACACAACGTCATAGTGATATTGTTGAAGCCATTTGTGATCTTGAATCTGATGCTCGTTTTGTTGTTATTGGTCGTTCAGGAGAAAACCACGCACAAGACTTTAAAGCCTTAGGTTCACATATTGAACATATTATACGTCAAGTACATACTCCAGTATTAATCACTAATAAGAACTTTAAAGCACCTACAAACTTTATGTTAGCTTACGATGGTCGAGAAACTGCTGACAAAGCAGTTAAACGTATTATTGATGGCGGTTTACTTCATAATTTAACATGCCATTTGGTCAGTGTAAAAAATGGTCAACGTGATTTAATGGATAAATTTAAGCATACCGAATCTATGCTAATTAATAGTGGTTTTGAGGTTAAATCTAGTTTTGTTGAAGGCAATATATACAATTCATTAATGGATTATAAGTCAGCGAATAATATTGAAATGTTTGTTATGGGGGCTTTTTCTCATTCTAAACTTGCTCATGCTTTTTTAGGAAGTAATACCTTAAAAATGATTGAAAACACTCATCTACCTTTAGTTATTTTACGTTAGTGATTAATGTAAATAACTAAAATAACGCTAGTTAGTTTCTATTTTCTAACTAGCGTTTTCTTTCAAAATAAAGATGCAACAAAGTAAAAATAAAAGATGTTTTACTGAAATAACCAAGTATTTAATAATCTACCTGGCATCATCGCAAAAGTACCTGCCACCAGTATACCGCCACAATATAAAATAATCATACTTCGCTTATGACCACTCACGTTGCCTTTTTTAATATAAAAATAAGCAGCAGGCACCGCATACAAAGTCAACAAACTAAGTAAATGGATATAACCAAAATGATTAAAAAATAATGTGCCTAATTGAGCCGGCATTAATAGCGATATCACAGCAGTTATTAACATAAGCACCATGTACACTTTACCTAACCTTTTATGTGTAAGAGTTCCTTTCCTTACTAATAGTAGATAAGTTCCAATAATAAATGCAGGAACAACAGTTATTAGATGTAAGTATGCCAAGTGAAGATAATCCATTTACGTTATAACCTACTAAGTTTAAAAATTTAATAGTACATCTTCACATAAATTACTTTGTCATTACAACACCCTAGCTTGGAATAACAAAGTCATCGGCCAAGCAATACCAACGCACACTTTTTAAGCTAAAAACTAACACACTCATTAATCCTTTTTATAAAACCTTGATGTAGGATAAAGAATTAACTCAAAAAATAGCCTATTCTTTATTCAGTATCTCAGAGGTGGTTGTTCATAAATACCGATAACAACCAATGGAAGTTAGTTTTGGCTTTTCCCCTATCAATGTTATTAGCATTAAATTGATATCTGAATATCTCTAATCTAATTTCCATCAACAGACCTTGTTACCTATTACAGGCTTTAACTAGAAGGAATGCGCAAATGGATAAATTACGTCGTCAGTTTCTGTTCAATTTACCTGAGAAATTTAAACATGCACAAGACTCATCTGAAACATTCGATGCTGACTCTTTTGAAGCATGGCAACCATTATTAGCCTCTGCAAAACCTTTCCTCGATGACGAAGTAAAACGCCTTGGTTTATCGACAGAAGGTAAATCAGAGATAGATCTACTAAAAGAAATTTTTTCCTATCAAGACAAACCTATCTAATTGGAGTCAATCATGGCTGAAATTGAACAAAAAGAAATCTATGGCACAGGTTACCTTGATAAGAGAAGGTTAATCCCCCGCTTTAAAGGGCCTTTGCCGGCAATTGTTAATCTTATATTTATTGCAAGTATCTTCTATTTATCTTGGTGGATATTTCAAGACCCTCGCGGTTTAATGCGCATGTATACCCCTTATGTCGGCTATATGTATACCCGTTGGCTATTAGTTACTATCATTTGGGTAGCTTATATCTTTTCTTTTTGGCCTTTTCGACAAGCATGGCTAGAAAAAACCCATCCCGTAATTAAAGGCGTGATTTTAACCACTTTTACTTGGTTGATATTAATGCTGCTAATAAAAGGCTTTTTCCATGGCATTTTAGGCAATTTATCCATCGCATATTTTAGTCCAACACAATTAGAAAAAATCGGTATTACTAGCTTTTATGCTTTGGAATATTCATCTCTCGCTATTTTAATGTTTGCGGCTATCGCATCTTGGTTAGGTCCTGCTTGGGTAGCTGCGGCAGAAGAAGCTCCTTGGCAAGATTTACCTCAACCGATTAAAGGTATCACCATTTGGATCACAACCTTTTTCCTTAGTGTTATTATTTATTTTGTAACTATGCATCCTCATATGGGGATCTTATATTATCCTTGGCAAGAATTTGCTTCCATCTCTCCACCATGGTGGGAAAGCTTCGCCAATACCGTTTCAGGAAATTTTTCTATCGGATGGATCATGTGCTGTACTGTAGTTGTATGGGTATATGAAACTATCTGGGAACGTTACCCTTTCAGCTTAATTCGTAATAATGTGTTACGTCGCTTCAGTGCTTTTTTTGGCATTATTGCTATTTCCTTATCACTAGCCGCCTTATTATATTTTGGCCAAGAATTAGTTTGGGGAGAAGCCATTAGGGGGACTCGTCGTGAGTTTTCACCTGATTGGCGTTGGTTACATGTCGGTGAGTTAGCTATTTTCTGGTTACTCCCAGTACTTTGGTTAAAATTTTATCACGGTAACTGGCCGAATCGTTTCAGCACACCAGTAAACGTGATCATTAGAACCTTTATTACTGTTATTGCAGCCGCAGCGTTTTATTGGCTCTATTACAAAACAGCTCACTTATTTTTAGGTGTTCAAAAAGGATTTTCTCATCCACAACAGTTCCCAATGATCCCTATTATTTGGTTCATTTGTATCATGTTGATTAACTATTGGTTTATGGATAATTGGCCGGGATGGAAAATGAAAGCCCCTGGTACTGATACAACAGAAGAAGCTATAGAAAAAGCGCGTAGTGATGTTCATTGGACCCCTTCACTTCGAATGGGATTACTCGTAGGCGCAATTTTTGGTATAGCACTTTATTTCGCATTAATTTATGCATTACCGACTATCGGCAAATGGCTAACCATTTATCCAAGTTAAAACAAAATTGTTCAGGAGAAATTTATGACAAAAGCAAAGGTAAAAGACACTTCTCGACGTGATTTTGTTCGAGGAACTGCAACGGGTATTGGTGTAGGTGCATTAGCCGCTGCAGGCGTATTCTCATATTCACCCTGGCGGAAAAAACTATTTCCTGATGTGGTACGTAACCAAGTAGACATAGGTGTATGTAAGAGTGTAAAAGTTACCAACATTTCAGAAACAAGTTGGTTCTCAAATAGTGATCTTATTGGCGATATCAAAAAAGCCGGTGGTTTATTAGTTAACCAATACAGTTTTAATTGGCCGCCTTTTTGTGATGGTAAAGGGCTTGCTAAAGGCTCTTATGAAAGTGGAATGAGTAAGATAAAACACTGGCTGCCTAATGATATTGATAAAGCGTGGGAATACATTGAAGCTAACTCTGTTCATCCTGACAACCCCGGTGGATTTTCTTGTTTGGTAGAAATAGAAGATCTAGATGGCACCAAGCACAAAATATTATTCGATACTGGTTGGAGCTATAAATGGATGGATGAGTGTTTCAAACGCGAAGGTATCGACAAAATGTTGGAAAATGGCGAAATAGAAGCGTTATTTATTACCCATGAACATTTTGATCACTTTTGGGGATTACCCGTTACCTTAAAATATAATCCTAATATTCCCATTATCATTCCTGATACTTTTTATAATGAAGGTAAGCAATATATTAAAGATTGTGGCCATAAAGGCACAGTCACAGAAGTAGCGAGTGGTGTAAATAAAATTATGCCTGGGGTAGCAAGTTTAAAATTTGATATCCCCATTATCTGCCGCGTCTTTGGTGAGCAAGATATGTTTTTTAATGTACAAGGAAAAGGACTTGTTAGCGTTACCGGTTGTTGTCATCAAGGTATTATAAAGTTTGTTGAAACCGCTTATAAAGAAATCAAATACGAAAATGATAATTTATTTGGTCTTTATGGTGGCTTACATATTTCACCTTTTGAAGATTGGGATCCTAAATACGATGACTTAGTTATTTCCCTTGGTAAATATGATTTCGACAGAATTGGCTGTAATCATTGTACTGGCATAGTCACCGCGAAGAAATTTATCGAAACTGGCTATCCGGTAGTGAAAGGAACGGCAAGATTTAGATCAAAAGATACCGCCTATCTTGGCAATGGCGACACTATTGAATTTAAAGCGTAACTACAAATCATGAAAGTAAATAAGACTACGAATCTTTCATGATTACATTGGAGAAAATAATATGAATAGCACTTTTCTTAATAAATGGAATTCATTTACCCTCGCCACGGCTTGTTTAATAATGACATTTTCCAGTTCAGTATGGGCTGCCCCTTTAAAAGTTGCTTTACTTGATTCACCCATTGCGATCACTAAAGCTTATATGCTTAAACACATATTAGAAGTAAAAACGGAACACAAGGTTGAGCTAGTTGATAATACTGTTGAAACTATGTGGCAAGGCTTAGTCACAGGCAAACTTGATGCTTCTGTAAGTGTTGTACTCCCTAACCAAGAAGCACTATTTGAACAACATCGAAAAAATGTTCAAGATCTGGGGCCTAATTGGATAGGTAAAAATATTACGGTACACACCATAATTCGTAAAGGATTATCAAAAGAAGATGCTCCCCTAGCCCGCTTTCTCAATAATTATTGTCTGTGTGGGGAACGCCTAAACTCAGCAAAAACCTTACTAAAAGACAATAAAATTTCCCGTAAAGATGCCATTGTTTGGATGGAAGCTCATGAACTTTGGTTACATAACATGATGGGCTTTGCCCGCCCTTATGAAGACCGTGAAGCTCGTAATGTGACCTATTAAGTAGACCTTATTTTCCTATAGAAGTAACGCTAATGACTCAATTTAAAGAAATAAAACCAGGAAAAATTATTAACGATTCTGCGACGGCAATTCCTGAGCTATTACAATATTTTCTTAGTCGCATTCAATTTGTTCCTAACACCCGCTTCTCTATTGGTTGGCGTGGCATAAAACCAGCCGAACGTTTTGAAAATGGTTGGACATTTAAAGTGGGTGGCTTCAAAGGGGTTTTCGGTCTTTGTTTTGATCACAGTACTGAAACGAATAATTGGCTTAATGGCTCTTTTGCGATAAGTTATTTTCCACATCCAGATGAAGACCTTATCGAACGCTTTTCCTTAGCCGCCGCCTATCAAACACAACAAGCTGATTATTTCGAAAAAATTCGGGAATTTATGGCACATCCAGAGATGAGGTCATTATTCAACATTGGTGATTTCATACTGTCAATCAATCATGATGAAACCGATTTAATGCTAACGTTAAAAGCGCTTTCACGTCACAAAGTCATTGCTACTGATGGCATAGAATTTCCCGAAACTAACGAATCTAACTATCTAATTGCCCCTGGTGGAATCGACCAGAATCTGCCAACCTTCGTCATTGCTTATGCCTTATTTAAAGTGTTAGCTTCAACGGTAACATTTAGCTTGCAACAAGCCCCTAATTTTTTATGTCGTAACAAAAGACGTGGTAACCATTACGCCTATTCTTATAATGGTGATAGCCAAACAATACCCAGTGAAACCATTAACGATATTGAACTTTACTTAGGTTATGGTAAAGCGAATTTTAAACAACAAATAGAAATACAATCGGTTAATCTTCCTCCTACAGTGCAAACAGAAAATTGGACACTTGGTGAGCCTCACCCCGAATTTTGTAAAAATGCACTATGGTGGATTGCGCATCAAATTGATGATTTACGTGCCTATGACAAACGTTTAATTGGTATTGAAGATCGCCCGCAATTATTGGTAATTAGTGGTTTTCTTGGTTCAGGTAAAACCAGTATGTTACAGCATTTTCTTGAGCACCAAGTTCAACGGGATCGTTTTGTTGCCGTACTGCAAAATGAATTTGGTGAAACCGGCCTCGACGGAAAGTTACTCGATGATACTTATTCAGTAACCGAACTCAACGAAGGGACCGTTTGCTGTACCCTTTCAGGGGAATTACGCCCAGCAATTAACAATATAATTAACCGTTTCCAACCTGATATGATTGTATTAGAAACCAGTGGTGCGACCAATCCTATAGGCCTTCGTGATGACTTTATGCCCTTGAGTGAAATGGTTCGTTTTGATTCTATTACCACTGTGGTTGATGCCAGTAACTATAATGCCGTTGACAACTATGAAGTAGCCGCGGATCAAATTACCGCTGCGGACCTTATAGTCTTGAATAAAACCGATATGGTTGATGCACAAACACTTGAACAAATTACTAAAGATATACGTATCCGCAACCCTTTTGCTTCAATACATCCTACCACTCAAGGTTATATTAATCCTGGATTGATTTATGATCTCGATGTGACACGCGCTGAAGCTGAAGAAAGTACTCAACAAGCAACCGAAAATAAAACGTCAGCACTCTCGACTGGCCATCACCATTCACATAATGGCATCTCAAGTATAAAAATCGATTTAGCTCAGCCAGTTGATATGGATGATTTCATTAACGTTGTCGAGTCTATGCCCCCTTCGGTCTTCCGTTTAAAAGGGATTGTCAGTCTTGGTGCAGGTCAAGCGGTGTTAGTGCAGTATGTTTGTGGGCATTATGATATTTCTAATTTTCAGAACCCTAATATCACTGATCGCTTTATCGTAATTATTGGTCATGAATTAGATCAAACAGCACAAAAATTTCAGGCGATGAGCTAACTAATAAAAACAATATCAAGAAAATGAGATAATTATTATGATGGAATTATTAGAAAAAGGCGGGTTTATGATGTACCCGATTCTATTTAGCTCAATTATTGCTCTTGGCGTTATTATTGAACGTTTTTATGTGGTATTTGTAGATACACCACTTCCTGAAAAACACAAAGTAAACCAAGTATTTGAACTGAGTAAGGCGGGTAAAATTAACGAAGCCTCTCAAATAATGAATCAGGACAATTCAGCTCTTATTAATATGCTTGCTGCCATACTAAATGAGTCAGATGAAACTCATCAAGAGAAAGCGGCAATATTGGCAGGCAATGAAATTATTTTTCATTTAAGAACACGTCTTAGTATATTATCTGCAATAGGCTCAGCAGCACCATTAATGGGTTTGTTGGGCACAGTTTTCGGCATGATCAATGTCTTTTCAGATGTCTCTGCCATGCAAGGAGGGACTGACCCAACAATTCTCGCCAGTGGTATCTGGACAGCACTACTCACGACTGCAGCAGGAATGAGTGTAGCTATCCCCTGTGTACTTATTTATCATTATCTAGACCGTAAAATTAAAAATATTGCACATACCATGGAATATGATGGTAATAAATTAATTGCCATTTTAAATCACCTCCCTCATCCACGACCAGATGGAGGACAGATAGTAAAATGATCACCCTTATTGATCACGACCCAAATGACACAAGCAGTATCAATATCACTCCCTTAATCGACGTGGTATTTATTCTACTTATTTTCTTTTTATTAACCGCTAATACATCTCGTGGGATTGTCCTAGATTTACCAGCAGCATCTACCGGTGAAACTATTGCTATTGAAAGCTGGGAGCTTGTTATCACCAAAGATGAAGAGATTTTATTTAACGGCGTTACCATCGAAAAAGATCATCTTGAAAGTGTACTCAACACAGCAAAAAAACAAGATAATGAGCAACGACTGATTATGTTAAAAGCCCATAAAGAAGCATCGGTAAACAGCTTTATTTCAGTTATGGATACAGTGCGCAAAACAGGTTTTTATAACCTTGTTATTGCAACGAGCATCAAAGCCGATGAACACTGAAGAAACAGGCATTAATAATGCGTTAATGATATCTTTGATTATTTCGTTTATCTTGCACTTTTCCTTATTGCAAATGAACTTAAATAGCGTCGTAAGCGAAGAAAAAATCAGTCTACCCTCACTAGAGCAAGAAATTCAAATACCCATTGAATTTATTCCTTCTAACCAACCCATAACAATTCGAGAATACTCTGCCAGTCAAATTGAAGCAGTAACTAAATTAGTAGAGACAGCAAGTGATAACACAATCAAGCCAGCGACTAAAATCAGAAAAACGGGCACTTATTCATTAAACCGTACTAAAGCAGCATTAAATCGCTACCTTCTTGATATTAGAGAAGTCATTGAAAAAAATAAATTTAGCCTGACCCCTGAAATTTATACACACATAGTGGGTAATGTAACCATCAGTTTTTCAATTTCCGCTGAAGGAACTTTTTCTAAAATACGAATAACAGAATCATCATCAGACCCTGATCTAGATAAGAGTGCATTAATTGCTGTAGAAAGCGCCAGCGGTAAAACGAAACGGCCTAAAATCACAGGAACGACTACCATTAAAGCCTCGGCAGTAATTAAATATCAATATGGCATGTAAACAAACTCTTATGAGTAGCTGATGCAGGCTTTGACTTAATTTATGAACAATGCGCTATTTCAACCTATCAACCTATCAACCTATCAACCAGCCATCGGGATAACCATAATGCTAAACTTAATAAAGTGAATGCCATTGATAACATAATGCTCAAGACTTATTCCACGATTAAGGTACCTCTATACATTTGCATCTGACAATGAAATGGATATTCCCCTGCTTTCATCGGAGGAAGCACTACTGTTTTTTCCTCATTAAGCAGAAGCTCTTCACTCACCTCGGCATCAGGAAATATCACCATACTGGCACAGGCGCTATTATCTTGTCGTAGAAAAGTAATAATCGCTGGTTCTCCCACCTTTACTTTTATCCTTGCTGGTTGATAAATACCATTGTTCACAATAACTTGGATCTTATCATCTCGAGTAGCTTCTACTTCCACAGGTTTATACACCCAGAACCACCAGATAATTAACGCGATAAGTCCCAATCCTGCAATATTGATTAATATCATCATTATTCTCCTAGTACGCTTTTGCTTTGAAGAATCGCAAACGGTTGGCATTACTCACCACGGTTAATGAAGAAAAGGCCATAGCCGCTCCAGCAATAACAGGATTCAGTAATAAACCAAAAAATGGATATAACACTCCAGCAGCAATAGGCACGCCAGCAGCATTGTAAATAAAAGCCCCAAGTAAGTTTTGCTTAATGTTAGCTATTGTCGCCTTGCTAATCGCAATGGCGTCAGCAAGACCATGCAATGAACCTCGCATCAAGGTAATATCGGCACTTTCTATTGCAACATCAGTACCTGTGCCAATAGCAAACCCTACGTTGGCTAAAGCTAATGCTGGCGCATCATTGATACCGTCACCAGTCATTCCAACAATTTCATTTTGGGCTTGTAACTCAGCCACTTTTTTCGATTTATCTTCAGGTAACACTTGCGAATAAACTTCAGTGATGCCCACTTTTTTAGCCACCGCGTTCGCTGTTGCGCTATTGTCTCCAGTGATCATTACCACACGAATATTTTTAGCTTGTAGTCGTTTTATCGCAGCTATTGCATCATGTTTAATCGGATCGGATACCGCAATAATCGCCACTAATTGATGATCTATCGCAAAATACATTGGCGTTTTTGCTTCATCTGCCAAAGATTGTGCTTGATCGATAAAGGCATCTATTGGTACATCATTAGTCAGCATGAATTTTTGATTACCAAAAAGTAAAGACTGTTCATTCATTGTCGCTGAAACACCAAGCCCAGTAACAGCATTAAACTCGCGAACCGATTCTAACGTCAGTTTGCGCTCAGCAGCTGACTCGACAATAGCTTGTGCTAAAGGATGCTCAGATCCAGTTTCTAAACTGGCGACTGCAGATAACACCTCATCGTCGGTATAGCCTTTATCTATAATAACTATATCCGTTACCTTAGGCGTACCTTCTGTAATGGTGCCCGTTTTATCTAACACCATAGCAGTTATTTTAGATGCTGTTTGTAAGGCTTCACCGTTACGAATAAGCACGCCTGCTTCAGCAGCTTTTCCAATACCCACCATGACTGACATTGGAGTGGCTAATCCTAGTGCACATGGGCAAGCAATTATAAGCACTGTCGTTGCCGATATTACCGCATAAGCAACGCTTGGTTCAGGACCAAAATTAAGCCAAGCTAACGCACTGACAATAGCGATAATCATAATAACAGGTACGAAATAAGCCGCGATCACATCAGCTAAACGTCCAATAGGTGGCTTAGAATTTTGAGCACGCTTCACCATAGTGATAATTTGAGCTAGTGCAGTATCTTTACCAATTCGAGTAGCCTTAAATAAAATAGAACCTGATTTATTTAAAGTGCCAGCTGAAACCCTATCTCCCTCTGCTTTTTCAACAGGCATAGGTTCACCTGTGAGCATCGACTCATCTATTGAGGTATTTCCCTCTAACACTATGCCGTCAACGGGAATTTTTTCGCCTGGACGCACACGTACAGTATCGTTCAACAAAACCTGTTTAATAGCGATATCAATCTCTTTTTCATCACGAACGACTCGTGCTGTTTTTGCTTGTAAGCCTATCAGCCTTTTAATGGCTTCACTGGTTCGCCCTCTCGCTTTAACTTCCAGTGCTAAGCCTAAATTAATTAAACCAATAATCATGGCTGTCGCTTCAAAATACACATGACGAGCCATTTCAGGCAACGCCAAAGGAAATAAAACCACCAGCATTGAATACAACCAGGCAGTACCTGTACCTAAAGCAATAAGAGTATCCATATTCGCGCTATGATTGATAAAAGACTTCCATGCTCCCACGTAAAAATGCTTACCGGAAAAATACATGATGCCCGCACATAAAAGCCCCACAGCAAGCCATATTCCACGCTCAAAGCTTGTTGTTACTGTCATTGGGCCACCAGCAATACTGTATAACATCAAAGGAATGCCAAGCCCGAGAGCAATCCACATTTGGCGCATTAAACCTTGATAATAATTTTGTTCCGCTTGCTCTTTTTCATCAAGTTGTTGCTCATCGCCTAAATTCGACGTTTTTTTCGCATTATAGCCAATGCTTTCAACCGCTTTAATTAACTCATCTGCTTTAACATTTCCAGTGACTGTGACCGTTCTTAAAGCAAAGTTCATCGCTGCTTGCTCAACGCCCGCCACTTGAAGCAATGCCTTTTCAATTTTACCAACACAACTGGCGCAACCGGCACCTTCAATAAGTAGCTCTTGCTCTTCTGTTAGTGTTTTATTCTGCATCACCATCTCCTTCAATAAGGTGACAAATCATTTCACCTGTCGGCATATTATCTGGTTTAACTTGCCAATCGCTTATTGCTTTTTGTAATCGAGACCTTAGCGCCAGAGTTTCTTGAAATTGTTTTTCGGTTGCTATCAATCTCTGCTTAACAATGTCTCTTACCAGAGGACAGGCACTATGTCCCTTATCAGACTCAGTAAGAATATTGGTAATTTCGTCAATAGAAAAATCTAATTTCCTCGCACTTAAAATAAACTTTAACCGGTTATGCTCTCGCTTCCCAAAGACTTTAAAACCATTTTCAAGGTTTTTCTTCGGAGTGAGTAAGCCGATCCGCGTATAATAACGAACGGTGTCAGGAGTGGTATTCATTGATTTGGCAAATTCAGTGACTTTCATAACGTTTCTCTCACTCAAGGCATAAATAATAAACAAGTATTTATATTAATAGAGCTTAGTTTACACCTGTGTGTAAGTCACAGGTCAAGTGTAAAACCTCATGAATCGTATAAATAAGAAAAATCGTTAATACTTACTCGCTTGCCTCACTATTACTTTAGGCAGGCTAGAGACAGTAAACTGAATTAAATGATTATTTAAACCAACTTATAGTTAAAAAAAATTGACTCTGAAATGCCACATTGTATGTTGGTATATAACTAACCTAAATAATTTCATTATTTTGAACAAACTTTTTTTATTAATAACATCTAGTGCCTTATGTTTTTTCTTAAGCTTTAGCACCTCCGCATCTGCTGAAACTGAAGATAAATTACATTTTTCAGGTTTTGCCCGCGTAATTATGGGTTACCTTGACGATGAAAATGCGGAATATATTGGCTACGATAATAGTGTCAGTTTAAATCAGCAGTCATTGTTAGGTTTGCAAGCTGATTATCAATTTAATGATAAACTATCCGTTACTACTCAGTTTGTAGGATATACTCAAGACCAGCGTAATTCAGGACTAGAATGGTTATACCTTACCTACAATCCCAATAATGCACTACAACTCAAACTTGGCCGTCAACGCATTCCTTTTTTTAATTACAGTGATAGTCTTGATGTTGGCTTTGCATACCCTTGGTTGACACTACCGCAGCAATTTTATGACACCGCATTCTTCTCAACCTTTGATGGTATTTTAGCTAATTATGAATTCACCGCTAACGACTGGCTAATTAATTATGAAGGTTATTGGGGAAGATTTGACGACAAAATATACTTAGCTAGCCAAAAAATAGACACCCAAGTCATCGGCCTTATTGGTGCTAATGCCACCTTCGGTTATAAAAACTTTACTTTTCGAGCCTCCTATAACCAAGGAGATGTAAACATAGCTCAAGATGAAGCAAAACAATTTAGTCAATTATTACGTCAAGTCGGGTTTTCTGATAGCGCTGATTGGCTTAACGCGAATGGACTTATTAAGTTTTACCAATTAAGTGCTAATTATGAAAATCTCAATTATTTTTTTCGTAGTGAAATAGCTAAAATGGTAGGAGAAAGTGGTTTAGTTGCTGATATTAATAGCTTTTACATCTCTGCTGGATATAATTTTTATCCATACACTGTTTATATATCCTACAGTAAAAAACACCTTTATTTTGACCATCCTGCCAATGAAATACCCTTTGGCGTATCCCCTGACTTAGACACGCTAGCAGCAACTTACTTAGGTGTATTAGCCGCCTTCCCTGATGATAAATCAATTGGTACTAAACTAGGTATTCGTTGGGATTGGCTCTCTAATTTAGCCATAAAAGCTGAAATGACCTTTGTGAAAGCTAATGACAAAATAAGTAATGATTACGCAGTAAAAGACTTAGGTGGTTTTGATGGCCATGCCGTGTTGTATCAGTTTGGTCTAGAGTGGGTGTTTTGATGAATAAAACAATCGCTTTTCTTATCCTATGTTCACTAAGTTTTACGCAAATAGTTTGCGCTTCTGAAACTATTTTTGTGGTAGCTAACACCTCGGATAAATCAATAGAACTTAGTCGTCAGCAAGTACGAAATCTATTTATGGGAAGCGTCATCCCCTATAAATTAAAAGCAATTGCCCTGCCTCCTAACAATCAAACTCGCGTGTTATTTAATACTAAAGTGGTGGGTTTAACAGAAACACGTATTCAGTCATATTGGGCACAAATGCGTTTTACGGGTCGTAAAAAGCCCCCTAAAGAAGTTAATAATGAACGTTCATTATTGGAATACCTTAAAGAGAATAAAGGTACAGTCGGTTACTTATCAACAAGTGAAGATATTCCCAGTGAGTTAACAATTCTCTTTAAAATCAATTAAATTAGACTCTAGTTTATTTACTTTAAATTTAAGTACTTCTTCTAAACTAATAGGTTTGGAAAAAAGATACCCTTGAAGTTGATGACAACCATTTTCCACAAGAAAATCAAATTGCTCTCTCGTTTCTACGCCTTCAGCACAAATTTTCAAGTTAAGTTGTTTTGCCATTTCAATAATAGTTTTAGTTATCAAACTACTGCGATCAGAAACCAAAAGATTATCAACAAACTGCTTGTCAATTTTTAACGTGTCTAAATGTAATTGGGTAAGATAACTTAAAGAGGAATAACCCGTACCAAAATCATCAAGGGCAATTGATGTACCTAGCATATTCATTTCTTTGAAAAACTCATTAGCCATTTCAAAGTTTTCTAAATAAGCCGTTTCCGTCACTTCAAATTCAATTGATGCCGGATCAACCGCGTATTGCTTAAACAAGTCTTTCACGAATAATGCTAAGGTTTTACTTCTAATATCCTGAGCAGATAAATTCACTGAAATAATAATATCGGCATTAATATGATGTTTAATTTGAGAGATATCTTTACATAACCTTTCTAAAACCCATTTAGTAATCGTTTGTATTTTTCCGCTTTGTTCGGCAATTGGAATAAATTCAGCGGGAGAAACCATCCCTAATGAAACACTAGTCCAACGTAGTAAGGCTTCATAACCAACAACCTCTTCTTCTGTGGACACTTTCGGCTGATAAAACAAGGTAAATTCATCGTTTTTTAGCCCGTGTGATATCGTGTTAGCAATTAATAATCTCCGCTTATTCTCTTCCATCATTTCAGGAACAAAAACCGTATGAACATTACGACCAGCAAGCTTTGAACGATACATGGCAATATCTGCATTACTGACAAATTCACTTAAATTAAAATTGGATTCTGTCGCCTTAGCGATACCAATACTGACACTTACCTGAACTTCCCATGAATTAATTTCAAAAGGAGAAGAAAGCCCTTTTACTATTCGTTCTGCAATTTGATAAACCAATAAATCATTAGGCTCGTTATAAAGCAAAATAAGAAACTCATCCCCTCCTAAACGAGAAATTAGATCACCTTCACGTAAAAAGCTCTTGGTGCGTTTACTTACTTCAACGAGTAATTGATCACCTATTTCATGCCCAAAAGAATCATTTACACCTTTAAATTCATCCAAGTCTAAGTACATTAAAACTAAATTCTTATTTGAACGTTGGGCTCTAGCCAATTCTAAACTTAAGGTTTCCATAAAAAACTGTCTATTAGGTAAACCCGTTAAACCATCAAAATTTGCCAACTGCACCATATGCTTTTTTTGTTGAATAAGTCTTTCTGTGTATTCTTTATTTTTGACTGTCTTTTGATTGATGGTTTCCATCATATGGTTAATATCTTGGCTTAACGAGGCAACTTCTTCTTTGCCACTAATATCAATTTTCAATGAATAATCATTGGTTTTTTGTATCTTTTGTACTAAACGAGAAAGGCGATCTAACGGTAAAAACAATTTCCCTTGGAGCCAAAATAAAATAACGGTTATGACCACCAATAACATGACAGTTAAAGGTAATACATGCTTCAATAAATTCAGTTTACTTTTGTTAAGAGGGGTACTTGAGTCATGAACAATCAACAAATAACCTAAAGGTAATCGCTTATCGCCAATGAGTTTAAGGGCAACTAATTCTCCATTTTGAATAAATATACCTGTTGATTGTTGCTGTTGATAATCTGTGATTGAAGTTTGAGTTGAAAATGACTTTCCTTGATAGCTTTGCAATGCTTGCCAATTTTTATCATAAATAATGGCAAATTTAACATTCTCGTATCTGTCCAGACGTAAAAGCATAGTTGCTAGCTCAAATTCATCTGGCTCAATCGCTAACATAGGCACTAAATCACTCGACATATTTTCAGAGAGTGCGTCGAGATCCCCTTTTACTGAGGCTAAATATAATTGTTCATGCTCTTGAAGAGAAAAAATAAGAACACTTAAGCTCACAACGCAAATCGCAAGTGTCGTTATAAAAGCTGTGGTATTTCTGATAGATTTAAAAAGCATCAGAGCATTTTATCATAAGGTTAAAAATTATACGTTACTTGATACACGTTAATCCTTGGAATTTAATGATCTGTATCAATTTAATTAAATTGGATTTAAAAAATAGCAGAATTTTTCATGACTTATGAACTTCCCCGAGTTTAACACTAAGAGTATCTTTCATAATCATGCTAATAAAAACTCTAAAATCATGCTTTCATGAAGATTATTATCAAAGCTTTCAACAAGAAATATACTTAGCAAATAAAAAACTTATTCATATAGCGTACTAAAAGGAATACTCATGCACAAAACAATCTTAATTACTGGCGCTACCGATGGTATAGGCTTAGAAACAGCAAAATTACTCGCCGCTGATAGCCATAACTTAATCATACATGGCCGTAATCCTGAAAAGTTAAGCACTGTAACTCAGTTATTAGCAGAGATACCGAATGCTGGCACTATCACTGGTTACCTAGCCGACCTATCTCACTTTTCTGATGTTGAAAAATTTGTAAACACTATTTTTCAACATCATGAACATCTTGATGTACTGATAAATAACGCAGGTATTTTCAAAGTAAAACCTAGCATCACCTCTGATGGACTTGATATACGCTTTATTGTTAACACAATTTCTCCTTACTTCATTACCCAAGCACTTTCTCCTTTACTTGGACATAACGGACGCGTAATCAACCTATCATCTGCCGCCCAAGCGCCTGTTAATATCCAAGCATTATCTGGAAAAGTAACACTTAGTGATATGGAGGCTTATTCACAAAGTAAACTCGCCATCACAATGTGGAGTTATTACACTGCAGAACAAACAAAAAATATTGGTCCGAGTATTATTGCCGTTAATCCAGGTTCATTACTTGCTTCGAAAATGGTTACTGAAGGGTTTGGTATTGAAGGTAAGGCATTAAGCATAGGCGCCACTGTATTAAAACGTATGGCGTTAGAAAATGATATTCCAAATTATTCAGGTCAATACTTTGATAATGATAGTGGACAGTTTGCACTCCCTCACCCAGATGGTATCAACAGTCAAAAATCAAAAGAAGTAGTGGATGTTATAGAATCCATTATCAACAAAATGAAAACATCTTGAGATAATTGGTGCTAACTATCAAAAAGAATCAGTGAATATAATTCTCTTTAGGTGATTATTTAACAGTAAACACGATGACATTATCAGTGTACTTTTGAGTATAGTCAGTGCTTGTGAGCGTTTTTTTGCTTAGCAAACAGTCAAAATGATAGTGTTTCTGCGCATTAACATTAATTTTGTGCATAAAAACAATTATTTCTATTGCTCAATCCACTGTTATTTCTTAGTATGTTACTGAAAATAATAATTAAGGGATAGCAAAAATGAATAAAAGTGAATTAGTAGCAAAAATCGCTGAAGGCGCAGACATTTCTAAAGCGTCAGCTGGTCGTGCATTAGATAGTTTAATTAGCTCTATAACAGCTGAACTTGCTAGTGGCGGTGATGTAGCATTAGTGGGTTTTGGTACTTACAAAGTAAATGACCGTGCAGCTCGTACAGGCCGCAACCCACAAACAGGTGCAGAGATTCAAATCGCTGCAGCTAAAGTACCAGCATTTAAAGCTGGTAAAGCATTAAAAGACGCTGTTAACGGTTAGTCATTTCAGGTCACAAATTGTATCCCCTAAATACAGGATATACAATTTGTGACCTACTTTTACCCTTTCTATAAATAGTAATTCCCAACTAAGATCTGCTCATCCAATCACGCTTTTGACAAAACAATTAAAACAGCTACAAAAATTCCACCTGCTAACGCAACAAAACTATATTTTTTCTGCTCTTGTTCTGCTTTCGGCAACAAATGAGTAGCGCCTACGTAGATTAATGCGCCTGCAGACAAGGATAACAAGGCACCTAACATATTATTGTCCAGTACACTTATCAAAGGGTACGAAACTAGCATACCTAAAGGTGTCGTTAGTGCTGCGGCAAAAAAAGCGAGCACCATCGCTTTTTTCTCGGAGAAACCTCCACGCACTAATAGTAGATAAGTGATAATGCCTTCAGGAAATTCATGCAACACCATACCCGCTGTTGCAAGAAATCCTGTAAAAATACTTACGGCAAAGGCAATAGAATAAATAAACCCATCAATAAAAGAATGAAAACCAATACCTATCATTGGAATAATGCCAATGCCATACTTCTCTTTTTCAGGATCTTTTTGACAAACTAACACTGAAAGAAAACGATTAAAGAGATGAAGACCAAAATATCCAACAAGTAGATAAACAGCAGCATTAGGATTCATCGACAAAGCTTTGGGGATAATATGAAGAAAAGAAGCAGAAATGAGTACTCCCGCAGCAAAACACATGAAATAAGTGATGTTACGCTGCCCCCATGCGACATATTTACGTATTATATATATTCCAACAGTAGTCACCACAGCCGCGAGGGAACTTGTTGCTAGAGCTGTCCAAAATGTATTTTCCATGTCGCGTCCTATCTGATGCCTTGCTTACATTTTCTTTGGCCTAACCCGTTGCGATTTTTTCCTTTTCCCATACCTTTTTCAGTACATCGTTGAAAAGCAGGCAAATGATTTTCTTTAGAGGCTCTTTGCAGTCTTTTAAGTACCTCCTGAACATCTGGATATTGTACGGTTAAATTAAGTAATCGTTCATACATCTCGGCATTGTTAATTTCATCTACCACCCCTAAATGACATGCCTCACTGATAGTATCTGGCACGTTTACCCGGCCATCCCAATTATCTTTGGGGATGGGAATATCATATTTGATAAACAAAGGTAATAAGGCGTTAACATGTCGACCTTCGGCTTCTACGATATTAATAAATGGCCGTATCTCTCCAAACTTTTTAATTACAGCTTTATATGTTGCCCGTGATTTATACTCATCATCAATGGCTTCATTGAGTACCTTACTTAAATTTTCTGACATAAGCCTCTCCTTAAATATTGATCTGATGATTAACGTAATATCTCTATTCGCTAGTTAAAAACACTATTAACATACTAGTAACAGACAGCTTCAATAGCATGTATAAACAAAGATAAAAACGACTAACCCCATTCATTAAAGATAGCTCTTTTTAAAGCCTTTTTACTTGATCTACTCCCTAATTATTGTTGTTACTTCAACTAAAATGACAATTTCCTAAGTGAATAAGTCATTTTTACAGAAAATAACACTAAGTAAATAAGCACTTTTTTTACATTACTCACTTCATATAATTTCCCTTTAAAAGCCGTTTTAAGTAAACCTTATATTCAAGTATTTATATAATAGTTATTATTGAATGATCCACATCAACGAAATAAGTAAATTATTGTATTATAATAAAGTCTTACTAGGTGGTGACGCTTAATATTCTTTACGTTATTCCTACTTTTATTTAATACTTGGAGCCAGACCTCATGACGATACAATCAACACTAAAATCACTCAGTAAAATAGCTGCTTTGGCATTAGTGGGTGTCGGTGCTTGGTATACTTGGCAAACACTACAATCAAATAAACTCTCAGAACAACTGCCAGCAAGTGTTGTTTATGGTAATGGTCGTATTGAAGCGACAGAATATGATATTGCCACTAAACTTCCAGGTCGTTTGGTGGATGTATTAGTGCAAGAAGGCGACATGGTTAATGCAGAGCAAACCTTAGCAACCATTGATACCGATGATCTTAATGCGCAACTCCGTGAAGCTAATGCAGGATTACGCGAAGCCATTGAATCACGAAAATATGCCTTAGCAATTGTTGACCAATATAAAAGTGAACTCAACCTTGCAGAAACTAAATTGCGTCGATACGCGCAATTACTTGAACAAGGACATACTTCTCAGGAAACTGTGGATATGCAACGCACAGTTGCCACTTCAGCTGAAGCGGCTTTAAAAGCGGCCAATGTCAAAGTTATACAGTCTGATGCAGGCATTGAAGCGGCGAAAGCCAGAATTCAACGACTTGAAAGTAATATCGCCGACAGTACACTTAAAACACCGATTAGAGGTCGAATTTTATATCGTCTCGCAGAACCAGGAGAAGTATTAGGTAGTGGCGGTAAAGTCCTTACTGTTCTTGATCTCACCGATGTTTACATGAGCATTTATTTACCAACGTCTGAAGCAGGTAAAGTCACGGTTGGCTCACAAGCTCGCATTATTCTCGACGCTATACCAGAATATATATTACCCGCGACAGTCTCATTTGTTTCAGCTCAGGCACAATTTACACCTAAGTCAGTAGAAACTCGCGATGAACGCGACAAACTTATGTTTCGTGTCAAAGTAAAAATAGATCCCTTACTACTTAAAGAACATATAGAACAAGTGAAAACTGGCGTTCCTGGTCTTGCTTATGTGTTATTAGCTCCAGAGAAAGAATGGCCAGAAAAATTACAGGTGAGAGTTCCTGAATAATGTCGGATATAACACCAATCAACAAAGTCGCAACACATGTTGCCAAACTTACGAACATCAGTCATCGCTATGGCAATAATGTAGCCCTGGAAGATATTAATTTATCATTACCAGCTGGCAGTATGGTGGGGTTAATTGGCCCCGACGGTGTAGGTAAGTCCAGTTTACTTGCCCTAATCGCTGGTGCTCGCGAAATGCAAACCGGCGATATAGAGGTATTAAATGGCGATATGCGAAATAGCCATTTTCGCAATTCAGTTTCACCACGTATAGCTTATATGCCCCAAGGATTAGGTAAAAATTTATACCCTACGTTATCCGTTTTTGAAAATATCGATTTCTTTGGGCGTTTGTTTGGTCAAGAACAACACGAGCGTAAACGTCGTATTAACGACTTGCTTGAAAGCACTGGGTTAGAAGCCTTTGCTGATCGCCCTGCAGATAAACTTTCAGGTGGAATGAAGCAAAAACTTGGCTTATGTTGCGCATTAATTCATGATCCTGAACTATTGATTTTAGATGAACCGACTACAGGTGTCGATCCCTTATCTCGTCGTCAGTTTTGGCAACTTATTGATCGTATTCGTAGTCGTCAAAAAAACATGAGTGTCCTAGTAGCTACGGCTTATATGGAAGAAGCTGACGATTTTGACTGGTTAGTTGCCATGGATGATGGCAAAGTAATAGGTACAGGAAGTCCTGCCGAAATAAAAGCTAGAACGTCACAAACCACATTAGATGAAGCTTTTATTTCCTTATTACCCGAAGAAAAACGCCATAATCATCATGTGCTTGTTGTCCCACCTCGACAACAGAATTCAGAAACCACAGAAGCTGCCATTACCGCTACAGAACTGACAAAAAGCTTTGGCGATTTTACTGCCGTTAATAAAGTGAGTTTATCTATTGAACGTGGTGAAATTTTTGGCTTTTTAGGCTCAAATGGTTGTGGAAAAACCACCACTATGAAAATGCTAACCGGTTTACAGCCTGCAACTAGTGGTGAAGCGAAATTATTCGGTCAAAAAGTAGATGCTCATAATATAGAAACCCGCAAACGTGTTGGTTTTATGTCGCAAGCATTTTCACTGTATAGTGAGCTCACTGTGCAACAAAATATGGTATTACATGCTCGCTTGTTTCATTTACCTTCTGAACAGATTCCAGAGCGTGTTAATACACTCATTACACGTTTTAACTTAGAAGAATACCGTGATAATTTCCCCAGTGATTTACCCCTTGGTATTCGTCAACGTCTATCATTAGCGGTAGCCGTTGTTCATAACCCTGAAATGCTAATACTTGATGAGCCTACCTCAGGAGTCGACCCGGTCGCTCGTGATGATTTTTGGGAACTTTTAATTGAATTATCTCGAGAACAGGGTGTTACCATTTTTATCTCCACCCATTTCATGGATGAAGCTGCACGTTGTGACCGTATCTCTTTAATGCATGCAGGTAAAATACTTGCCAGCGATACACCAAAGGCGCTTTGCGAAACCCGAGGTGTAGATACCTTAGAAGCTGCTTTCATCGCTTATTTAGAAGAAGCTGTAGCCAATTCAACAACTACAACTACCTCATCAACTTCCAATAAAAAAGTCGATGCCTTAATTTCAGCACCAAGTACGCATAAAAATAATACCAATGCCTCTTTTAGCTTATTAAGATTATTCGGTTATGCCCATCGAGAAGCGTTGGAATTATGGCGAGATCCAATACGTTTAACTTTTGCAATGCTAGGTTCAATCATACTCATGTTTATTCTTGGTTATGGTATTACTTTTGATGTAGAAGACCTTAGCTTTGCAGTTCTGGATCAAGATCAAACCCCTGAAAGCCGAGACTATATTCAGAATATGGCAGGCTCTCGGTATTTTATTCGTAAAGCTGACATTAATAACCCGACAGAACTTGACCGACGTATGCGCAGCGGAGAGATCAGCGTTGCTGTTGAAATTCCACCTAACTTTGGACATCAATTAAAACGTAACAGAAAACCAGAAATTGTTGTCTGGATCGATGGAGCTATGCCCTTTCGTGCAGAAACAATAAAAGGATACATATCAGGCACTTATTACTCATACATGACTGATTTATCGTTAAGAACTTATGGTGTAGTACCTAACCTTATCCCTGCGGATATTGCATCACGTTATCGTTACAATCAAGATTTTAAAAGTATCGAAGCTATGGTCCCTGCTGTTATTCCTTTGTTACTTGTATTCATACCCGCCATCCTAATGGCGCTTGGCGTTGTCCGTGAAAAAGAATTAGGGTCTATCACCAACTTGTATGTTACCCCTGTTACACGGCTAGAGTTTGTTATTGGTAAACAGCTCCCCTATATTTTTGTTAGCATGATTAGTTTTTTTGGCTTAGTTTGGTTAGCTGTTTATGTGTTTGGTGTTCCATTTAAAGGAAGCTTATGGGCACTCAGTGTAACCGCTTTACTTTATGTCACATGTACCACGGGAGTAGGACTGTTAATTTCAGCTTTTACCAAAACACAAATTTCTGCTTTGGCTGCTACTACAGTTGTAGTATTGATGATTGCAGTTAATTTCTGTGGGCTAATTCATCCGGTCTCATCATTAGAAGGCCTTGGAGCTGTCATTGGCAAGTTATTTCCAACCACCTACTTCCTTGAAGCTTGCCGAGGAGTATTCAATAAAGCGCTTACTTTTTCAGATCTAACACCGCAGATTTTGCCTTTGATAGCGTTTATACCTGTGCTGACTTTAGCCAGTGTATATTTACTTCCGAAACAGGATAAATAGCCATGAAACATCGCGGTAATATATTTCATCTAGGTATAAAAGAATTACGGAGTTTGTGGCGCGACAAAGTGTTACTACTATTCGTAATATTCGCCTTTACCGGCTTGATCTACGTTGTCTCTTCAGCCACCTCGATAGAATTAAATAATGCCCCTATTGCTGTTGTTGATGAAGATCAGTCGCAATTATCAACGCGTATTATCAACGCCTTTTACGGTCCCTATTTCAAAAAACCTGATATTATCGCGTTAAGCGACGTTGATCCCGCTTTAGATACAGGAACTTACACCTTTGTTTTAAATATTCCCCCTTATTTCGAACGTGATGTACTGGCAGGAAAACAACCAACACTGCAAGTGAATATCGATGCAACTCGTATGTCACAAGCCTTTATTGGTGACAATTACATCCAAACCATAATCGGTGCTGAAATCAATGAATTTGTTAAAGGGTATCGAGAAGTTTATACATTACCTTTACAACAAACTTCGCACATTATGTTTAACCCCAACATGACGAGTGTTTGGTTCGGTAGTGTAATGGAGTTAATGAATGTCATTACCATGATTTCAATTATCCTAACCGGGGCGGCGGTTATTAGAGAACGAGAACACGGCACACTCGAACATTTACTTGTAATGCCATTAACGCCTTTTGAAATCGTTGTTGCTAAAATTTGGGCTAATGGTTTAGTGATCCTACTACTTGCTACTTTTACATTGTTTGTTGTCATCGAAGGATTCTTACAAGTGCCTATTCATGGCTCAGCGGCCTTATTTTTATTGGGTGCGGCTACACACTTGTTTGCAACGACCTCACTCGGCATATTACTGGGTACCCAAGCGCGTACTATGCCACAATTAGGATTATTAATGATCCTGATCTTACTACCATTACAAATGCTTTCTGGAGGGGTAACGCCGAGAGAAAGTATGCCTGATATTGTTCAAAATATTATGCTATTTGCCCCGACTACTCACTTTGTAAAATTTGCCCAAGCAATACTTTATCGAGGTGCAGGATGGGATGTGGTTTGGCCTTATTTTCTTTCCTTAATTGCTATAGGAACAGTCTTTTTTGTATTTGCATTAGCTCGCTTTCGTAAGTCAGTAGCGCTTAGTTAAGTATTACTCTTAGCAACATAAATTGATTGTAAAGCTTATGCGTGAATACACATTTATTCACGCTATAAGCTCAAATACAGAGAAAATTTTCGGCTTTTTATCAAGTTAAACCCTACTCCACCACGCGTAATCAACTCACTTGTAAATAAGCTATACCACTCAATAACGCCTTATATAACTTAACCATAATATGATTAGAATCAATAATAATTCGAAGGCTGTACGCTATAATTAAAATATTAGATTAAATGTTTTATAATTGAGAGGTAAATAAAAATGTTCGAGTTATTTACCCATTTCGCTACTTGGTTAGTTGTTGATGTTTTAGGTCTATCAAAAGCCACAAAGTTAGGTGATGCCCTCCACTTCTTTATTGAAGATACCACTAAAATATTCTTTTTACTGCTCATCATGATTTACGTTATTGCGCTGTTAAGAGCATCAATGAATGTAGAACGTGTACGTGACTATTTAGCAGGTAAACACAAAGGGGTTGGCTACTTATTAGGGGCGAGTTTTGGCGCTATCACTCCATTTTGTTCATGTTCAAGTATTCCGGTATTCCTAGGTTTTACCTCTGCAGGTATTCCTGTAGGTATTACCATGTCCTTCCTTATAACCTCACCATTAATCAATGAAGTTGCGGTATTATTATTGCTTGGCCTATTAGGCTGGAAATTTACAATCCTTTACGTGATAGTTGGCATGTTAGTGGGTATTTTAGGTGGTGTATTTCTTGATGCCATCAAGGCTGAGCGTTGGTTACAATCATTTGCAGCAAAGGCGTTAGAACGTGGAAAAAACACTTCTACTAACTCGCTAAGCGAAGACCCTATCCCCTTAACCTTTAAAGCACGCCATACTTTCGCAAAAGAAGAAATGTTAGAAATATTTGGGCGAGTATGGAAGTGGGTGATCATAGGTGTCGGTTTAGGTGCCGCCTTACACGGTTTTGTTCCAGACGGCTGGATACAAAATCATTTGGGGGATGGTCAATGGTGGTCGGTTCCAGCGGCGGTATTACTTGGCATTCCTTTGTATTCTAATGCCACTGGAGTTATTCCTGTAATGGAAAGTTTAATTACGAAAGGACTCCCCATTGGTACCACACTCGCATTTTGTATGAGTACTGTGGCAGCAAGCTTCCCAGAATTTATTTTATTAAAACAAGTTATGCAGTGGCGATTACTCGCCGTACTTTTTTTATTACTACTTACTGCATTTACCTTAGTGGGTTGGATTTTTAATTTTCTAACACCATTTATTTAACGCCTTAATTTAATGGAAATTATCATGAAAGAAATAAAAGTATTAGGTACTGGTTGTACTAAATGTAAAAACACTATAGCTATCATTGAAAAAGTTGCGGCTGATAAAAACGTCACCATTTCATTAGAAAAAATTGAAGATCTAGAAAAAATAATGGCTTACGATGTCATGAGTACGCCCGCGGTAGTTGTTGACGGCACTGTTGTTCATAAAGGCAGTGTACCAAGCGCTGATGAAGTAATAGCTTGGTTATAAAAAAGTAGCTCGCCTGTAGTAAATTTAGCAATCGCGATACTTGTAAGTGCTGAGTCGGTTTTCTCTAAAAGAAAATGGACGTTAACCACATCGACATTAAAGGCACAAAAGCCAGCAAAATGTGTGGCTTAAACCCAATTAATTGGATATGTAATTTTAAAATGATGAAGCCGTATTTAGCACAATATAGTACAAGGTTAATTTAGGAAAATATGACGCACCACCACCACCATGCACCGCAACGTTATGGACGTTTGTTCGCCATAGGGATCTCATTAAATCTGATTTATGTAGCCCTTGAAGCATTTTACGGTTGGCAGTCAGGTTCATTAGCCTTGTTAGCAGATGCTGGTCATAACCTAAGTGACGTGACTAGTTTGATTTTAGCCTGGATAGGATTTGCCGCAGGAAAGTTAAAACCAACTAAACAATTTACCTTTGGTTGGAAAAAAATGTCGATTTTTGCCAGCTTCATCAATGCAATTATATTACTTTTTGCAATGGGTATTTTAGCTTCAGAAGCCATTGCTCGATTTAACACGCCAACCGAATTGCACGCGGTGACCATTATTTGGGTTGCAGCTATTGGTGTAGTAATTAATGGCCTAACAGCATGGTTATTTATTAAAGGCAGTAAAGAAGACCTTAATATTAAAGGGGCCTTTTTACACATGGCAGCTGACACTTTAGTCTCATTAGCTGTTGTCATTTCTGGCGTTATTTATCTAGTCTGGCAACTCGCTTGGCTTGACCCTATGATGAGCCTATTGGTGGCACTTGTCGTTGTTATTGGTACTTGGTCACTGTTTAAAAGTACGATTCACCTAATGTTTGATGGTGTTCCTGAAGGGGTAGACATGCAATCGATTGTTAAATACATGAATGCACATCCAAGCATAGCAAGCTTCCATGATTTACATATTAGAGCTCTTTCAACGAGTGAAAATTCCCTTAGTGTACATATTGTTAAACTAGAAAATAGCTTAACCGATGATGATTTACTTAAGCAAGTTACTGAAACGATTCAACATCAATTCAACGTACCGCATGTAACCGTTCAAATAGAAAGTGAACCCTACTCACAAACCTGTAAATCAATGCATTGCACCGACACTTAAGCAAAATCAATCAACCAATAAGTCATAAATTTCCCGTTTAGCTAATAAATAAAATGAAAACAAGATGAATAAAATAGTAATTACAGCAACAATGACACGAAGACCATTGATAATAAATCAATTCGTGTATACCGCGCTAAAAAGTAAAGTTGGAATCGAACTGACTGTCTGTCAGCGCATCAGTATCCATGGTCCACCCGCTAATTAATTCACTATTACTATTTCTGAATAACCATTTACTTTTTTACACGTAAATTGCTTATTCCCACTTTTATACCCTCAACCTTATATCTTATAAAAAGGTATGCTCAATATGAAAAACATTAAAATAAGCTATGTTATTATTATTTTTGCTTTAACTTTGTTATGGCTAATAGCTGATCCTATATTATGGTCATCACCTCAACTTTTTCCTTTAAGAAAGTCTCTAATTAATTACACCGGTATCATGGCCATTTCAGTAATGAGTATTGCTATGATGTTGGCAATTCGTCCTACCGCTATAGAACCTTTTCTTGGCGGACTAGATAAAACATACCGATTACATAAGTGGTTAGGAATTACGGCTTTGATATTTTCGGTACTACATTATTTATGGAAAATGGTCCCTAAATGGTTGGTTAACTGGGGACTATTAGTCAAACCAGCCCATCATGACTCAAACGAAGACACATTCATTATATTACGATTTTTTAAATCTCTGCATGGCCTTGCAGAATCTGTTGGTGAATGGGCTTTTTATGCCACGATTATATTTATTGTTCTCGCATTAGTTAAATGGTTCCCGTATCGATACTTTTTTAAAACTCATCGGTTTATTGCCGTCGTTTATTTATTTTTAGTTTTTCATTCTATTATTTTATTAAAATCAGACTATTGGAATGATGCAATTGCGCCAGTGTTAATGGTATTGCTTATAGGAGGCACTATTGGCGCATTTTTATCATTATCACGAAAAGTAGGCATATCAAAACGTGTCGTTGGTAGCATAAAAGACATGTATTACCACACTAACAATAGAGTATTACAGGTAAGCATTGACCTACAAAATAGTTGGAATGGTCATCAAGCCGGACAGTTTGCATTTATCACCTTTGATCAAAAAGAAGGTCCTCACCCTTTCACTATTTCATCAGCTTGGAATAATGATGGTAAGGTAGATTTTCTGATAAAAGGCTTAGGCGACTACACTAAAAAACTGCCTAGCTTGTTAAATAAAGGCGACGAAGTGGAAATTGAAGGACCCTACGGAAAATTTGATTTCAGTGAAGGTAGCACTAAGCAAATTTGGGTTGCCGGTGGTATTGGCATCACACCATTTATTGCTCGTTTAGAGGCTTTAGCAACAAAAAATATTGATCAACAAACAAATCAAACAATAGATTTGTTTTATAGCACCAATGAGCCAGACACATCTTTTATTGACACCATTAAAAAGTCAGCTCAACAAGCCAATGTAACACTACATGTAATAGTGGCAACAAAGGATGGGCGATTAACAAGCGATAAAATCTGTGAAAAAATACCCGACTGGCAAGGTTCAACTATTTGGTTCTGTGGTCCTAAAGCATTTGGCGACACATTACGTTCAGACTTTATCGCTAAAGGCTTAAAGAATGTTGACTTTCATCAAGAGTTATTTGAAATGCGTTAATAGCAGGCTAACGCTCCCACTTAACACTAGTTAGGTGGGGGGGTTCAAAGAAAGCACATAGGTAAGTAATCACCACGACTATTACTTACCTAACATTAACGGCTAATTACCTTATAGCATCTATTGCTGGCTTAAGCATTAATGCTCGCCAGATAGACAAATCAACCTCTTCTCGACCAACGATTAATGTCATATTAAAAGCTGAATAACCATAAAAACCTAAGTACGCACCAAATTGACGGTCACCGTAGAGTAAGGGTTTTTTATTCTTGAGATTAAAGAGCACTAGAGTATCTTCACCGCGACGAACAACCTCGCCAGGCTCCCCTCCTAGAATTACCCACTCATAAGAAGCACCTTTTAATGACCACTCTAAGTTCGGGCCAACTCTTCGTGATTTATAAGTGAGAAACTTAGGGACATTACGCCCATCATACACTGAAAACTCGGAGTAACTACGTGGATTAGCGGGCCACCAACCGATAGCAATTTTTTCACCGTAAACAATAGGTCTTTTACGTACACCGTTAATATTGTTCTTTTCGTTACGATCATTGTCAGCCTGTTCAGGAAAAAAGCCCCAAAAGGCATTTTTATTTGCCGTTTGCTTACTTGCATTATTAGTCCAGCCAATATCAATTCCCTGGCCTTTGCCTTGATGCTCCTGGTGCAGAAAACGCTTGTTTCTCAACCCCTTTAAATTATAAAAGCTCTGGGGAGATGTTTTCGGGTTTACGCCACGAGTAAGAATCCCATCAATAAGCCCAGTATTATTTGCACCAATCATCCACTCTTTATAACCATCAATAATATTAAATTTATCCGCTAAAATTGGTCGTTTATCCCTGATATTTGTAGAATTTCCTGCAGGGAGATCATTCGGTGCAGGGACTGAATTACGAGGTACTCCCTTTCTTTCATTGTCCTGTGCAAGTGAATTTAATGGGGTGACAAGAACAAAAATTGCTAAAAGACCACAACTAAATATAGATTTCATTTAAAACTCCTTAGATTTATCCTTAAACAACGAAAAGCTGTTTAAATTCTTTTGTTTAAATTTGAAATTAAAAAATTAAACTCAAAAACTTAAGGAGGTTACTTATGAAGTGGCCGCCCAAATACAAGTACTACAATAGTAGACGGGGTTTTACTTTATTACCAACAAGGTTGAATTATAGCCATTGCTTTTGCACAATATAACGTTCAATTAACTATGACTGAGGGCTATATTATTTCTCTCAAAGAGTACCGATAAAATCATCAGCGATGATCTGTAATAGATAAAATCTATCCGTTTAAAAAGCATTGAAAAATAGAGAAAATAAATACTTTCTACTTATCTTTTTCAGTGTCATTTCATTGAGTAGGTACGCCACTAAATTTTTCCATTGCTAGTTCAATCAATAACGCTGAATAAGCATCGTTTGCAGCATATCGTTTCTGATGATCTTTTAAAGGGAATATTGACCAATTTGATTTTTGTGCACCTTTGGGAAGCCTTTGGTTGAAAAACATGGCAACAGCTACTCTAGCCCCCACAGGATCTTTTACTTGTGCAAAATTCTTAACTTTTGAAGAAAGTTCTTCCGAGTTTATTAACTCAATGCCAAACTTTCTAAAAAGTAATTTTTTATCTTCTTTTAACCCAAAACCAACTTTCTTTATTTTTGGATCAGAGAGTATTGTTGCTATCTCAGAAAAATGACTAAAAAATTTTGTTGGAAATAGAAAAGCTTTAGACGTTGTTGCCAGTTGTATAAGGTGTGGTCCGTCACTTACCTCTCCTTTTTTGAAACAAGGCTTACTTTCTGTATCAAATCCTAAACAGGAATGTTTTCCTAACTCAGCTAGAGCATGATTAGCATCGTCTTTGTTAGTGACAACAATGATGTTTTCTAGACAAATACCTTCATAAGTCGGTAATTCTCGAATTTGCTCTTTTGTTGGCCTCTTCATTGAAGTCCCTATTTTATGACACGTAAATTAAAGTTGGCTATCAAGAATGCTCCAATAACAATGTATTAATGTACATTCAACTTAATACTAACCTAGTTTGTACTTTAATAAATGAAATCACTCATTTTTATTAATAATATAAGCAAGTTACCGGTGATGAATAACCCTTTCAAATATTGCATTTTTTGTAGAAATAAAGGTTAGGCTATACGATTTTGCACATGGCGTACAATAGCTGCTGAGGCGTGCGGCACAGATAAAGCTACAGACTAAAAAGTAAATGACCACTCGTGAATGAGAAAACTAAAAGACACAATTAAATAGGAAAGGAAATAGAAGATACCAAGTAAAAAAATTTCTTACTTGGTATCAAATAGTAATGGATTAATCTTCTACGCGAACGCCCCACACATCATGTTCGTCGGCATGAATTATTTGTACCCACATTAAATCGCCCGGTTCAGCATCATAATCGTCAGATAAATACACTTTACCATCCACTTCTGGCGCATCCATGTATGAACGACCAACAATACCAAGGTCATTTATTTCATCAACCAAAATAAGATATTCTTGACCAATACGCGCTTGTAATTTTTCACTACTAATTCTTGCTTGAACTTCCATGAAGCGTTGTAAACGCTCTTCCATAACTTCATCTGACACATGGTCAGGCAGCGCATTTGCTGTAGCACCTTCAACAGGTGAGTATTTAAAGCAGCCAACACGGTCTAATTGCGCTTCTTCTAGAAACGCTAATAACTCTTCAAACTCTTCTTCAGTTTCACCCGGAAAACCCACAATAAAAGTAGAACGAATAACTAGCTCAGGACAAATTTCACGCCATTTAGCAATACGCTCTAATACGCGGTCTGAACTACCTGGGCGTTTCATTAGTTTAAGAATACGCTTGTTAGCATGTTGAAATGGAATATCTAAATATGGCAGTATTTTACCTTCCGCCATTAATGGAATGATATGGTCAACATGTGGGTACGGATAAACATAATGCAAACGGATCCAAACGCCCTGCTTCGCTAACTCTTCACATAACTGCTGCATGTGAGTTTTAACAGGCATACCATCCCAAAAATCTGTTTTATGTTTAACATCAACACCGTAAGCTGAGGTATCTTGAGAGATTACCAATAACTCTTTTACACCAGAATCAACTAATCGCTTAGCTTCACCTAATACATCGCCCACTGGACGAGAGTCTAAGTCACCACGCATTGAAGGGATAATGCAGAAGGTACAACGGTGATTACAGCCTTCCGATATTTTTAAATAAGCATAATGTTTCGGGGTTAACTTAACCCCTTGCGGCGGTACTAAATCGATAAAAGGATTATGTACCGGTTTCGCCACATGCTTATGTACTTGTGTTAATACTTCATCATAAGCATGAGGGCCAGTCACCCCTAAAACATTAGGGTGAAGTTCAATAATTTCATCTTTCTTAACACCTAAACACCCAGTAACCAACACCTTGCCATTGGCAGCTAAGGCTTCACCAATAGTATCAAGTGATTCTTGTACGGCTGAATCAATAAAACCACAGGTATTAACAATCACTAATTCCGCATCATCATAGCTATTAGTAACATCATAACCTTCAGTACGAAGTTGCGTTAAAATACGTTCGCTATCAACAAGATTTTTTGGGCAGCCCAGACTGACAAAGCCTACCTTTGCAGCGCGATTTGAAGCAACAGATGACTTACTTTGCTCTTCAATCATTTTAGAGGGAATGTCTAACGTGGTTGTTTGGCTTTTATTTGAGTTACTTGTACTTGGGTCGAATTGTTCTACGGTCATGTGTGGTCTCAACTTGCTCTATAATATATTACTGGCGCTTTAACTAATAAAGAGCAGCGTCATAAATGGTGGTTTAACTGCCTTTATTGCAAAGTCAGGGTCTTTGTAAAGGCTTTAATGAATTGGGCGAGATTATACAGGAATGTTAATTTGACTTCACCATTGTATAGAGGATAGTTATTATATTAGCTATCAGGTCTAATATTTTTAAAGGAATATAGTACATCAGCTAATTATTTTACAGGTTTTCTTGGGTCTCTAGATTTTGAAAACTTACTAGCTAGCTTTTCTGACTCGGGGCTATCCCATTGGTGTATGCCAGCATCTTTTGATTCTATAGAAAGAAGTCCACCAGGTACCGCTGTATCATATTGTTTTTTTATAGTTAAAAATGCTGCATTTAATATTTCATTTATCTTCTGAGCTGATAACTTTCTACTTCCTTGTCTTTCTCGAAGAAATACACCCGCAAACATTTTATGGAAAGGGTCTCTAAAACAATAAGTATCAGATTTATCATCAAACATTAATACATAACTAGTCTCTTTATCCGTAAGCTTCGATATAATTTCTTTCAGCTCTTCAGAACTAATTTTCAAAGAATCAAAATTATCGTCTACATAACTTTTTATTTCATCAAAATGAAGACCTTCATTATTGCAATCAACAAGGCTCTGAATTACTTTATGTGAATTATTAATCTTCAAAGCACTTTGAAAACAAGATTTCAAAGTGTCTGATTCTTGTTCAATATATTCAGATACTGCGTAATTGAAATCATCAAAATCTAACCTAAATTGTGAATCCATTGTATCTGTTTTTTCTATTGAAATACTTTCACACATAAGTAGACATAAATGATGACAAATTGAGGCAACCCCATTACTGTGCTCAATAACATCCTCTAAGGTACCTTTAGTGATATCTATATTTAATAAAGAGCAACCTTTGGTAACTATTTTTTCTATTTCACTTTTATCCATAAGAGGAACGTATATTTCTGATACTCTATTTTGCATCTCAGAATCTAACTGAACAACCTCTCGAGCTGTATTTTTTGCACCAAGCGCAATAATTTTCAAATTAGGGTAAGAATCAGACAAATCCATGAAGACCTTCATCAACTGCGCTAACTTTCTCTTAACATCATTCTTAAGTTTATGAAAGTCCTCTATAACCCAGCATTTTTCAGTTTCACCAATTATTTTTGCTACCGAAAGTTCAATAGACTCCATACTTGAAACTCTATTTCTTGTTGTCGCTACGCTAACAGTAGTATCATTAGTTACATTTAAGATTCGAGGTCCTAAGCTTGATTTATCAGTATCGATTTGAGTTTTGGTTTGGGATGAATCAATCACTGCATCTAACTTTATGAGTACATCAGACATCAAAGATTCAAACGTCATATTTTCCGTACAATTTGTTTTTACAAAGTCATAGTTAAGAGCTGATAGTTTATTTACCAACAAAGTAGTCTTACCTGAGCCTGAGTGACCATATAAAATGACCTGCATTCCGGGGGTTTTCAATGCCCGAATAACTCTTTTATTTATTTTAGCTCTCTCCACAAAATTTTTTCTTGCAGGCTGTGTTGGAGTGTAGACTTCCCCTACTTCCAACTCGTCAACTTTAATCATTATTAATCCTTTTTATAAATTCAAGGAATGCTCGGCGAAATTTAACTCATATTAACTCGGACACCCACCTTAATTTATATCTGCGGTAAAAAACTGAAAAGCACTAAGATGTTTGTCCCTGCAAAACCTTACAATTGAATACGATACATAGAATAGCGCTTTTACACAAGTTAACAAAGATAAGTAAAAGTTAGTTTCACTTATCATCTATTTCCCACTAACGACGTAGCTACTTATCCACATTGTCTTTAGCTTTTTTATTTGGATTAGCCCTAACATACTTCACACCATTAACGTTAACTGTATGAACACCATCATGTAAGCCTGCATCAGTTTCACGCGTTAACTTTGCTCTAGAAACAGCCCCCCTACCATTAATAGTATAAGATTGATTTTCACCATTTTTACCATCTGCATTACCAGTAATACTCTTTGAAGTCGCCACTTAAGATTTGCCTTTATTAGATTGTCATTTTTGTAATCAAAGCGCACTCTCCAAAATCCCCCTTCATTACATAATTTAATGATGCCACCGCATGCATATAAAGGCAAAAAAACGCACGCCACCAGTAAACTCTAACAATTCGGTTGCTCAAATCACCTCAGCGAAAGTAACTTGTGCTTATTGTAAGTCATTCAATAAGGCAGTAGATGAAATTATTAAACGATTCTATAGTTCATAACGTGAACCATTCATTCAAAAGCATTTTGCAAAGTTCGACAGTAGAACTATTGTCGATTGCTTAAATTGATGCCAGTATTAACCAAACTCAAAAACAATACTCACTGGTTCATGCCTTCAGACAAAAAGAAATGTTATAGCTATATTCGTTGGTCGAGCGATAAGCAATCAGGTGGCACTACATTAGCTCCTCAGTTAAAAACGGCTTCCGAAATAGCACATGATAACGAGCTTGAACTTGTTGAAATGGTTGACAGTGGTATTAGTGCTTTTAAGGGCAAGAATGCATCAACGGGTGAGCCAATACTAGATACAAGAAAAAGCCCGCAATTGCGGGCTTTTGAATCAGATGTACTATTTACGCTGTTTTGCGTCGTGACCATCCAAGGCCAACCAGTCCAAAAGCAAACAGAGTGAGGGTGGCTGGTGCTGGTACGCTGCTAGCTAGACTTCCCCAAACTTCAAAACTGCCGATGTATCTACGACTGGAGAAACTTGTACCAACTCCAGTTAATGTGGTTTCTGTAACAATGAGTCGTAAAAAATCTATGTTGCTGCCTATCAATAAAGGGTACATAGACTCAGGGCTTCCACCTGAAGATCCTGGAAATACATTTGCTGAGGCGGCGTTAACCGTGAAAGCCCCTGACCACAAATTTTCAATAGAACTGTCAGTCATTCTAACGACTACAGAACTAAACAATGCCGAATTTCCTGAATTGAAATCTATCGAGCCAGTTTCTCCCAGCTCCCAAACTTTTTCACAACCGACAGATTGTGAGCAATCAAAATCAGCGTATCCCAACTTAAATATTACTCCAACTGGAGTCAGCGCAGGGTTACCAGTACCACTTCCAACAGAGCGTGCTGAGATGGTTTCCAGTAAAATAGGCATGGCATGAACATTTGACAACGCAAAGATACTTAGTAAGGCTAACACTTTCGTAAATTTCATAACTATATCCTTTTAAACGATGATGAAGCACTAGAGCAATATCAATGCCAATAAATTATAAATTAAAATATCAATAACTTAGGTAAACCGTTAAAAGTAATGATAAGGGAAGTGTAAAAATTTTGGACAATAATTAAAGTTTAGACTTCACGCCAATTCCCGTTACTGAGCTTCATTCCAGTCGTAGCTAAAACCGATTGGGGCAAGTTCTTTGAAATTCCGTAAATAGCTCTGAACAGTCCGATTACTTGAATTTTTTAATGACTGGTTTGTTTTAGATTATCAGCGAGTTGGACTTCCCCTACTTCCAACTCGTCACTTTAATCATTATTAATCCTTTTTATAAAATTTAAGATGATTTGTAAGACACCCATATTAATATTTGAACAGTAAACACATTAAAAAAGAGCTAAATAAGTATTACTTTTTGCTCACAATCTTCACAATTGAGCGTGTAACTTGCTTTCTTTTTAGACACTTTTGTATTTTTACTGCCGCAACTAACACATGGCATTTTCATTGCTGTGTTCGTTTCACATTTATTGCATTTAATAAAGTAACCAAAACGACCATGTTGCGCAGAATAATCTGTTTTTTCACCACAAGATTTACATTGAAGTATTGAATCAGTTGTTTTAACAACCTTATCTGCTATATCTATGCCTTTTAATATTTCAAACTCAACTTTAGGCTCATTAACTTCTTGCTGTATTACTGGTTTATTATTTACTTTAGCCATTAAGAATGACGTTATTGATTTTAATTCTTCGCTACTAAAATCTGGACGAGTGTCTAAAGTTAATGCACTTACAACTTTATGCTTAATGTTCATTATCTTATTAAGCTTATCAACTAAAAACTCAGTTTTTACAAGCTGCTTTGATACTGCTTTAGGCATTGAATCACGTTCAATAATAGTATTACTTGAAACCGCACAAATATTATCCCAACATCGATACGTGAAGGTTTGCTGTTTGAAACCTAATAACTTACTTAAGATAATTGCCCTATTTTCATGTAGTAGCTCTTTAAGTAGTTTTTGTTGCAATTCAACCTGCTTAATTGGAGAAGCCATTCCAGACCATTTACCATTTAAGCTACGAGTCCACTCGCCTAAACTATTTACCTTTACTTCACCTTTGATACTTTTAGATTCAATTAATACAAAGCCGTATGGATAAACGATTAAATGGTCTATTTGGGCGGTTTCATCATTGTGAGTAAACTTGAAATCATTGATGACATAAACTTGCTTTTGGTCTTTGAAAGCACGCCTTAAAAAGAAAGCAACATCTTGCTCTTGTTTTTGCCCTGCTTTCGCCGTTGGAGTAGTGGCATTTATAAGTGTTTTATCTTTTAGAATCATAAACTTCATCATCCATGAACTATAATCACAATTAACTAAATAATATCCTAAATATTTATCATTATTAAGCATTACTTCTTGCGATTAAAAAATCAATTCGGTTGCTCAAACCACTCAACCTAAAGTAACTTATACTTATTGAAAAATAAATAGGTCTGCCTAAAGTCGTAGAAATATATCGTCAACGAACAATGAATATATTGCCCTTGAAGCCAACAAGAAAGACGGTTGTACTGGTAGGTTTTGTAAAAACCTCGAGTTTAAGTGATGAATCAACCCTATTGGCCTGCACCAACATTTAAACAGACACTGCTCTAGTCATAAAACAGTTAAACAATAAAATTTTTATATTGTTTCTTTTTTAAAAAGTGCCAACTCTTTTTGGTAGAAAAGATGCTTTTGAGTATCATTATGTTTATCAAAATAGATAATGAATAGGTTCAGCGTTTTAATAAATTCATCATCCGAAAGCTCTTTGTTTGCTTTCATAATGGTTAAGCATCGCGTTAAATAAATTTCAGCTTTGTCACTGTCGCCTTTTAACAGATAGAGCTTTGCTAAACCAATTAAAGGCCCCCTTAATTCAGGATGATGCCCTCCTAAAACTTCAACCTTAAAGTTCAGCCCTTCTTGGTATAAACTGAGTGCTTTATCAAATTGATGACTATCGAAATAAAGATCAGCAAGCTCTTGCGATGCAGTTAACGTTGTCGGATGTTTAATACCTAATTTGATAGTTAATTTGTTTACCGCATCGGCAATTAAAGGCAAGGCTTCGTCATATCTTGCATTTAAACGTAATAAACGTGAAAGCTTCATTTGCGTTTGCAAGGTTTCAATATGGCTATGCCCCAATGTTTCTTGTCTTAACAGTAAGGTTTTTCTAAATAAATGTTCAGATGCTTCTACTTTACCTAAACCACGGTAAGTATCTGCAAGATTGTGCATTGATCTTAATACCGTAATATCGCGTTCTCCATATACCACTGACGCATGCTGAATATGTTCTTTAATAATAGGCATTGCTAATTGATATTGCCCCATAGTTTCATATAATGAACCTAAGCTACTGGTGCAAACTAATGTTATGGGGTCATATTCCCCTGAGATAAGTAGGCTATTTTCAATACACAAGGTGTACATTCTTTGGGCTTCTTCGTAGTCTCCTAACCAATAAGCTATCGTGGCTAGTTGATTTAATGACAGCACGCTTTCTTTATTTTTATTGCCAAAAAGTTTTTTTCTTTTTTCATAAACTTCTGTAAATATTTTTTTTGCTTTCTCTAAAGATCCCGTATCCTGATAAAAACCACCTAATCCACTTAGGTAACCAAGATATATACGACTTTCATCGCCATAAAGGTATTTACTTAACGAAATAGACTCTTTAATTAACGGTAATTGAATGTTTAATTCAAATTTATGACCGTAAAAAAGAATGTTCTGAGCTACAAAATTTAAATACTCCTTAGTTTGTTTTAATTGGGTGTCTTTATAGAATGTTGACGCTTTAGTTAAATGTTTTTCTGCTGCGTCTAATAATCCTAAATCAATATAAATACCAGCAATAACCGTTTGAATAGTCGCGTCAATTTCAGGATGGTTTTCTAGAGCGTTCTCCGTATTTAGGTTTTCACTTGCTTTTACAAGTATGTTTTTGACTAGTACCTCTTTACCTTTTGCTCTTTGAGGCTGAATTTCCTTAAACATATTAGTGAGGAATGTTGATATTGCATCAGCCTTTTTACTTTGATATAACGCTATATCGCGTTCATAAGCTACCTGTTTTAACTGATACCAGGTTAAACAACTAAAGCCAATCATGGCTAAAACAAACAAAGTGATGAAAGTGTTTTTTCTGCTTTCATGACGCTTAGATCTTGAAATAAATTCGAGTTCATTAGCATTTAAATGAATGCCTGATTGTTTACTTAATTCAATATCGTCTAAAACTTTCTGCTTTGAATTGAGCAAAGTGTCCGTAGACTTATTACTTTCTAACCAATATAAACAATCATCTGCCAGTTGTTCACGCTTATGAATTGCTTCACTATTTTTGTTAACCCAATCGCTAATTCTATGCCAATGCTTTAATAAAGCTTCATGGGCAATAGTGATAAATTGTATCTCATTAGTTGTTTTTTCGTTTTCTGCTTGGGAAGGAAAGTAACGTTGTTCCCCTGTTGATGTCTGAAGTATGGTTACGAAAAGATGCGCATTAAGAAAGCTTTGAATAAATTGTTTTTCGGCTGGATCATCAAAAACAGCTACCGGTACTTTTCGTGCCGTAATACTCTGCTTATTACGATAGTCTATTTTGACTAAAGCGTGCATTATGCTATCCCAGCATTTTTGCGCTGATGGAGATAAAAGATTAAAGGTTATTTCTGCTTGCTGAGCAATCGCTCCTTCCATTCCCCCCATATCATAATAAACGCTAAGCAATAGTTGGTTATCTTTACTACGTTGCTGATATAGCAAGTCAAGCGTGTATTCTAGCAGTGGTAGTGCATCGTGGTTTTTAACCGCTGCGGCAAGCAATATCTCATCTAACTGTTCACCGCTGATTTCATCTTTTTCAAATGTTAACCCTGCCGCTATGGCTGGATTACGTATCATCCTAGTAATTTCAACGGGGCTGGCGGCTTGTAAATCGTATTGACGTCCATTGTCTTTTAAATCAGGAAAGCCGTTAACATCAATACATTCGGCATAAAAATCATTGCGTAACATGGCAATGCATAATAAATTTTCACATTGTGCTAACTGCTTGATACAAATAACCAAATTTTCTTTCGAACGCGTATCTAAATTATCGTCTAATAAAAATTGTTCAAATTGATCAATAACCAATAATTGGTAATTTTTTATTTTAGCTGAAGCTTCAGTGTTGTCTGCGACTGTATCAGTGTTTGTGAGGCCTTTTTGAGCAATAACTGCTGTTTGTAATCCTGACGTTAGTTTAAGTGGGGTGTGCTCTACTTCATCTATAAAGGTAGATAATTTAATATCAGGCTTTAATAAAGACAATGTGCTTAACGCCTTTATTATGGTAGCTGTAGGTGATTCATTAATACTTTGGTTGGGAGTTATAATATGGTGTTGTTTAACACGCAACTGAGAGAAACCATTATCACTGTTTAAATAAGGTAATACCCCTGCACGAATCAATGACGATTTCCCACTACCACTTTTCCCTAGTAATAATAAAAAGTGACAATGACGTTCAATACAGTGCTTTAAACTTTGAATAACTTCAGCAATCGCTTTTGTTCTGCCAAAGTATATTGGGGTATGGCTTTCATCAAAAGTATTCAAACCTAAGTATGGGGAACCATGTGTCCATCGAGCAAGGGTGTGTCGTGGCGAAAAATGTGCGGTATCGCTTTTAAAAACAACATCGCTAATAATTCTATAACCACGCCGATATATAGTTTCAATATATATCGGTTGCTTAGCATTACAACCTAGCTTTTTTCTTAAGCCCGCAATACATTTTTGTACCGGTGAATCACCATAAAAAGTACCTGCCCAACAAGCTATTAATAATTGCTCGGTACTCACCGTTTGACCTGCGTTTTGGCAAAGGTAAATAAGCACGTCCATCATTTTAGGTTCAATGGTAAAACATTTATCTTTGCTAATTAGTTGATTCGAACCGCTGTCTACTGTCCATTCACCTAAGGTAAAAGCGTATTGCTTGTCTGTTGTATTCAAATAGTCTTTATTTGCCATTTTATACCAGTCACTTAATTAGCATTATCTACTGATATAAAGCTTATAGTAACAACTGCACCTTTACCATCAAGTTCACATAAAAAAAATACATCTAAAAACAAAACCTAACACACTGATAAAAAAGAATTTATTTAATTTTGTTTATGGTAAGAAAACCGTAAGTATTTCTTAATTAGCTTTATTAGCACTTGGTAAGGAAGGCGTAAGTACTTTTATATAATAATTAGTAATAATAGTTCAAATGAAGGGAAAACATAACTTAATGAATAACGAGTCATGAAGGAGAAAGACAATGAAAACTATACTTGGTTTACTATTAATACCTGTTGTTTTATTGGTGAGTACAATGGCTAGTGCTAACAATTTTAATGTAAAAGTTAACACCAAAGATGATCATAAAAACTTAGCTGAAGTTTGGAATAATGACTTTTCTCAAAAGGCATTTTTTAATGAGAAGAATAATACAACCTATTTAACTATTTATAATCAGCATAATAAACTCGTTGCTGAACATCTTATACCAAGAGCGAAAAAGCTAAAGAATATTACTTGGTCTGCAAACAACAAATACTTAACCTTTACTGAAAATGACCGAAATTTATGGGTGTATACAATTGAACACAATGCACGTCTATTAATTGAAAACAAACTGATTAATACACAAGAAAATAATCTTAGTGTGCAATGGTCACCCAATAGTGAATGGATACAATATTTATCGAATGAGAACTCTCGAAATAAAGTTAAGATCTATTCATTAAAACGCCATCGCCCTTTTTTATTACCAATAGATTCAAGCCAAATATCATCTATAAACTGGCAAGGTTATGACAATGAACTCATCATTAATTCTCTGTTTATGGAGCCAAAAAAATCTGAGCAGATGACAATTTATGGTATTACGTTGGTATTACAAGCGGATTCGCAAGTTGCACTTTTACACTGATAATACGCTCTGGTAGGTAGTGGTGGAAATATTGTATTAGTTAATATTTCCTTAAGTGATGCCACAAGTGTCCCAAAACCTTCAACCCTTGCCATATTCGCATTAGGGCTTATGGACTTAGTATCATGTAGATAAAAAAACAGTCCTTCACTATTCGCTATCAAAGCACCAATTTTATTTCATAAGTCATGGTGCTTTTTTATTACCTGTAATTTACCACACAACAGGCTAACGGGTCGTTCAAAGCACTCTGCCGACATTAACGAGTGCTTACTATTCATCAAAAACATTTTTCAAAATTCGACAATCACTTTATAAAGCAGGTTTACCCCATACATTTTTCTTAGCTGTATTTACCATTTTTATTTTTCATTCCAAGAACTTTTCGGGCTATAACCAGTAGTTTGGGTGAAATATCATCAGCACCCTCTTTAATTAATTTTGTAACATCTCCTGATGAAAACAGAGATCCTCGCTCTGCTTTTACTCCCATTTCTCTTACAAAATCTTTTGTTTTACCTGTGCTACCTGTATCAATATATTTAAAAAGCACTTTTTCATTAAAATTCTGAGGCTCTTCTTTAAGTGTATTTATATCATCATTTAATGATTTCACTTCTAATTCTAGCGCTTGAATAAGTTCTGCAATATTTGCATGTTTTTTCATTATTTAATTTAACCTAGTAAGATTTCAATTACGCCAACATATACCTAACATAACTAGGTAATAAGCATACGACGTCATAGATGGTGGTTTAACTGCCTTTATTGAAACTCAGCATCTTTACGAAGGCAGTTGTTTAATGCATGTGATTATACAGAAAAGTTAATGCGCTTAGTAGTTATCATGCTTGTCAAACGAATGTAAGCTCAGAGGGATTATGTGTCTAATGGTTTTACTCTTTTGATTTTAATAACTTACTGGTCTTAAATACAATATAAATCACCTGTTTATTTAATACGTACATGATGCTTTTTTATTGCCTGTTATTTAGTTAGCTCAACTTCCCCATCAGTTACGTTTATTTATCCATAAGGCTATTTTTTCAAGCACATTATCAGGTTTAATGGGTTTAGTTAGATAATCATCCATACCTGCATCCAGGCATTTTTCTTTATCACCTTGCATTGCATTGGCTGTAATCGCGATAATTGGAATAGTCTTGTTCTCTATGCCAGCTTCACCAGCCCTTATTTTTCGAGTTGCTTCATAGCCATCCATTTCTGGCATTTGGCAGTCCATAATAACAAGTGTATAAGGTTTGCTTTTTTCAGCTTCCCGTAAACGTGTTATCGCCTCAATGCCGTTAATAGCAACGTCAGCAGTAAAGCCTATTTTTTTGATGACATTTAATGCGATGATCTGATTTACCCGATTATCTTCAACTAATAAAATATGAGCCGCTTCAGTCCCTGTATTTTTCACACCTATATCATCAAGGTTTTCTAAGTTAAGATGATTTTTATCTGTTAAATAGGCCTGAGTATCATCTAAAGTAAAGGCTAATGCATTAAGTAGATCGTTGGTTGTTACTGGTTTAGTGAAAGAACCACTAAGCCCTATTCGTTCATAGTCTTTAGTGCCTTTTGGGTCATCCATCGACGTCATCATTACTAATTTCATCTTATTATAATGGTGATTATCTCTGATGTTTTTCACTAATTCTTCGCCATCCATTTCAGGCATATGCCTATCCAATAAGGCTAAATCAAACACAGATGAATCGAAAGTTGTTAAGCGATCATCACAAATTTTGAGGGCTTGCTCACCACTGTTAGCTTTAGTAACAGTAATTCCCCAATGTACTAATTGTTTAGTTAGCACGTCACTGTTAGTTTGATTATCATCAACCACTAAAACGTTTAACCTTGAACAATCAAACGCAGGCATAATCGCCTCAGACAATTGGCTTTCTTGGACTACACAGCTGATTTCAAAACAGCTGCCAATACCTACTTCACTTGATACGCTCACATCACCATCAAGCAAATTACATAAGTTTTTAGTAATACTTAACCCTAGTCCTGTGCCTCCATATTTTCTGGTAGTTGAAGCATCTAACTGACTAAAGTCACCAAAAAGTAAAGGAATTTTATCTTCAGGTATACCAATACCAGTATCTGTAATTTTACAGTTAAAAATAAGGTCATGCGCATTTTCTGCAGGCGTAAGTTTAGCTGTAATGACAACCTCTCCTTCTGCAGTAAACTTAATCGCATTACTTAACAAATTAGCTAATATTTGTCTTATCCTGCTTGGATCAGACTTTATTGAAGACCAACGCACTTCACTTAAGTCAAGGATGAGTTCAACCCCTTTTTGTTGCGCTGAAAGCGCAATAGACTTGGTAAGTTTTTCCAATAATTGACAGATATTAAAATCAATACATTCTAGCTCTATGCGACCAGCCTCAATTTTTGAAAAATCAAGAATATCATTAATGAGGGTCAATAAAGAATTGGCACTAGACTCAGCAATACTCACCCTTTCCTCTTGCTCTTTGGTTAGCTCGCTATGGGTTAACAGCTCAAGCATTCCTAATACACCATTCATCGGAGTCCTGATTTCATGACTCATATTGGCTAAAAACTCTGACTTTAATTGTGTCGCTTCTTCCGCTTTTTTTAATGCCTCTGTTAAGTTCTGAGCTTGCTCTTTCAATGAAGCTGTTTTTTCAGTTACTTGTTGTTCAAGTGCTATAACAAATTGTTTTTGTTTTGTAATTTCAGTTTGTTGTAAGCGGGTTCTCAAATAAATAACAATGAAAACAACAAAACCTACAACTAACACATATAAACTATAAGCCCACCACGTTTTCCATGGTGGAGGAGACACAGACAAATTAATGGATAGAAGGTTTTCTCCCCATTGACCATTACTGTTAGTCGCTCTTACCAAAAACCTATACGACCCACCGTCTAAGTTGGTAAACGAAGCGGTATTTCTGTTGCCTATTTCAATCCAATTTTCATCATAACCTTCTAATTTATATGCATATTGATTCATATTAGGGGAAATAAAATCTAATACTGAAAATTCAAAAGAAAAAAAGTAATCAAGGTAAGATAATTGTATATCCGTCACATAAGAATAAGGCTTTTCGAGTTTGACTGGCTGCCCCATCTTATTAAAACCCGTTAAGACAATATTGAATTCATTCGTCTGAGTTTCATTAGTTGAAGTACTAAAATATTCAATTCCTCTCTGGCTACTCGTAAATAATGTTTTATTGGCACCTTTAACTAGGCTATTTGGATAGTAATTTAGTCCTAATAAACCATTATGACTGTCAAAATTAACAATTTCTCCGGAAACGGGATCAAGTTTTGAAATTCCTTTATTGGTGGTTAACCATAAGTAACCGTCATCATCGTCAACAATTGCCCGAATCAAAGGAGTAGCTAATCCGTTGTGGTTACTAAAATGAGTAAAGGTTTTTGTTTCAGGAATATATAAATTAAGACCTTTTGGTGTAGCTATCCAAATTTTACCATCACTCGATTGATGTATATCCTGCACAATATTCCCTAACAGGCTATCAACTTTATTATTATTGCTTTTAAAAGTAATAAATCGTTGGCTAGCTGCTTCCCAAAGACTTACTCCGTCACCTGTACCTACCCACATATTTTGTTTGTTATCTTTAACTATTTCTAATATTTCTGGATGCGATAATCCTAATGAATCATCTAAGTGACTAAACCGTTTAACCAGTGGATCATAAAGATAGATGCCACTCTTGTATGTACCAATCCAAAGGTTGCCATATTGATCCATATTCAGCGCTCTTAACTCTCTAAACTGCTCATAGAATGGTGTTGATGCTGGATATGATATTAATTCCACTTCTTTGGTTTTGAGATTAAACCTAGCTAAGCCTTTATCTTGAGCAAGCCATAAGTTATTGCCTTCTTTAAATAAAATAGGTTTATCTAATACCCTATTACCAATATAGCCATTTTCACTACTAAAAATAGGAGGGGATAATGTTTCTAGAGATTGCTTTGATACGCTCCACTTAAACAATTGTGAAGATGATGACATAATTAACAAATCACCATTATCGTCAGTGGTAATGCCATTAGGGATCATCAACTCAGCTTTATTAATCGACTTAAATTGCCGATGCGGTACTAACTTGTAAATACCATGTACTTCGCTAGTCACCCAAAGACTTCTTGAACTGTCTTCAAAAACAATTCTTAAGCCATCATTGTGTGGTAGATCAAATTGTTCAATGCCCCTCTTAGAGTTTGTATGTCTAAATAAACCTTCACTCGTGACTATCCAAATATAGCCATCTCTATCTTCAATAATAGAATTCACTTGTCCTAAATTTTCACCATTAGAACGAGTTACTGGAGTAAAACCTCTTTGAGATTGATCAAAATTAAACAAGCCATGATGTGTGCCTACATACAGCTTGCCTGTTGACGATTTGAGAATACTTCGAATTTCATTAGCACCTGTGGGGGTTTTATTATCTGGATCGGGGAAAAAATGTGAAAAGGTTTGCGTTGTTTTATTAAATAAATTCAAACCATAACTAGTCGCCACCCAAAGACTACGACTATTATTTTCTTCAATATCCCAGATTCTATTATGGGATAAGCTCGATTCTTTACCCTCAATATTCTTAAAATGCTCAAAGGTATTATTGCCAAGGGATAGATTTAATCCTTGATCATATGTTCCTAACCAAATCGCGTCTTCCTGATCATGAAAGAGTGACTGAATACGATTTGATGAAATAGAATTAGGCCGCTGATCTTCATGAATAAAAGCTGTAAATTGACCTGTTTTAGGATCATAATGATTAGCGCCACCACCCCATGTGCCAATCCAAATATTACCGTCACCATCTAACATCAGGTTGCCGGCATCATTATGCGATAAACCGTTTGCATTCATACTATCGAATTCAAATAAGGTTACTTTGCGACCATCAAAACGCATTACCCCATTTTCAGCCGTACCAAACCAAAGTAACCCTTGCTTATCTTGTATAATGGAATAGATCTCAGAAGAAATAAAACCATCTTCCGCTGTTAGCTTTTTAACTGAATATTGATTACTGAGGTTCGAAGACTGTTCATTGCAATACGCGGGGCTCAAGCTAAAACTAAAAATGACTAACAGCCAAATAAAGCGATTAGCAAGCAACAAATTAAATATCATAAACGTTAAGGTATCTTAATTGAGGTGATCATCACAAAAACGTGAACACAAGCTTTACTTTAGTTTATTTAATCAACTATATCTATCTATAACGGTTTAGCTTGATCATTAACGCATTCAAACATTAAGACATAGATAAACCATAATCATCCTTACATGTATTAAAAACGTAAGCTGATCAATTCTCACTGCTATGATTTAGACACATTTATATTGTCAATTTAACCTCACACAAAAAAAATTATTTTCATAAAAACAAATTAGATAAAAGTAAGCGAAGTATGAATAACTGTTTTTGTTAACGTTTTAGTCTAGAATAATAAAAGAACATAATGATTTACTATTTTCATAAATAGAGGTATTAATTGATTTTTTCACCCATGATTTTTAAAAATCACATTAGGATAATCAGTTGATGTTGATCCGATTTTTAGTATTTATTATGTTTTTGATCTACTCGTTCGCTCATGCAGCGAGTGCTCTTGGGAATGAAAGGGTTAAAACTGATAGTATTTTTGAAGTCGGCGACTATTACTTCAAAGATGTCAACGCAGATCAAATGCTACCAAGATCGGCTGTATCCAGTTTTGTTGAAGATGATGATGGTTTTATTTGGATAGCGGGTTCTGACGGTTTAGTACGTTATGATGGTTACTATTTTAAAGCTTTTAAGCATAACGAAAATGATCCGAATTCGCTAAGCGACAACCGCATTAATACCATGTGGAAAGGATATGATGGTTTAATTTACATCGGCACAAATGCCAATGGATTATCCGTGTTCAATCCCAAAACCGAAAAATTTATTAATTACAAACATAACCCTAAAAATAACAACAGCATCGCTGACAATTCTGTAAGAGTAATTCTTGGCGATGAACAAGGGGGGATCTGGTTAGGGACAAATAACGGTTTAGATTATTTTACCCCATCACAGAACACGTTCACGCACTATAAACAGCAAAAAGATAATCAAAATAGTTTAAATAATAATCATGTTCGCTCACTGTTTATTGATAAAAACAAAACCTTATGGATTGGCACATGGCAAGGACTCAATAGATTTAATCAAAAGACTCAAACCTTTAAAAGTATTCTAAGTGATCATCAACAAGCTAACTCCTTTGCCAATCAAATTATTTATACCATGTTTGAATCAGCCGATGGAAAATTATGGTTAGGCACCGCTGACAAAGGCGCTGCATGGATTGACCCTACACTTACTGAAACACAATTAACAATTAACTGGTTAAGTTTAGATCCAACGAAAAAGCATTCACTCTCATCCCCTTGGGTCACTTCTATTAAACAAATAACCCCTACAACACTTTGGTTGAGTACTTATGGCGGGGGCATTAATGAAGTAAATACTTTAACCGGCAAAGTAACAAAACATATCGTTTACGATAAATTTATTTCTGGCAGCATTAATCAAAATGAAATTAGTACTATGTTTGTCGACAGTTCGGGTCTTGTTTGGTTAGGTAATTGGGGACAAGGCGTAAATATTTATAATACAAACAATAGCGCTTTTAGAACTCTTCATCATAGTCCCATAAAATCAACAGGATTAAGTCGCGATGAAATATTCTCTATTTTAGAGTTAAAAAACGGTGAAATATGGTTTGGCACGAACAATAATGGCATCGATATTTTTTCACCTACCCTTGGTTTTATTGAAGGTCATCGCCCAACTAACGGCCAAGATGACCAACTCCAAGGTGACAGTGTTTTAGCTATGGCTCAAACAACTAATGGTGATATTTGGATAGGTACAAGGCACCACGGCTTATATCGATATAACCCAGATACAAGAAAATTTAAATATTTTACTACGCAAGATGGCATAGATGTTAAAGGCGTTACCAAGTTATGGGCTGATAATAATGGTGATTTATGGATTGCATCAGATGTAAGTTTTTATCATTTTGACAGCAAGCTTAATCAATTTATCCCTCAAAAAACGATCGACAATAAAGCCTTTAGTTCATCGGTAAACACAATTCATGTTTCTAATGATGGTTCTACTTGGGTAGCCAGTACACAAGGGCTTTTCGTTATAATCAAGGGTACTAATCAACTGTTACCTATTATTGACCAAAATGGTCGTTTAATTAATGAATTCAGTCAGCAAATAAACTCAATATTTTTTGATGATAAACAAACAATGTGGGTAAATAACAATAGAGATAAATTATTTAACATATCATCTTGGACTAAAAATATTATCAACACCAAAGAGATGAAGCTTATTCCTACCGATGATGTCACCACTTTTTATTTTTCAGAGCATCACAATAACATGGAGTTGTTATGGGGCAGTGAAGGTGTGCTTAATACCTCAAACATGAAAACCGTTAAACTAGATAAAGCTAATGGCATAGACCTAGGCAATGAATTTTATGGCAATGTCGCTAAAACCCGATACGGGCTTTTATTCTTTGCAGGTAGTAATGGTTTACTTGTTATAAAACCAGAAAGCTATCGCGACTGGGATCATGAACCTAATGTATTTATAACAAAGTTAAAAATAAATGAAAAAATACAAATACTCGCTGAAAGCCAAGAACTAACACTACCGACAAATAATAAAAGTATCTCATTTGAGTTTGCCGCTTTAGATTACTCGGCACCGCAAAAAATACGTTATGCCTATCAACTGGCAGGTTACGATGACGATTGGATAGCAACAACGCCTGAACAGCGCTCCATCCAATATACTAACTTACCACCAGGAAACTATACCTTTAAAGTCAAAGCCACTAACCGATTAGGACAATGGAGTAATAAACAAGTAGCTTTATCGTTTACTCAGGAAGCCGCTTGGCACCAAAGTATGGTATTTAAAGTCATTGTTTTCTTAGCGGTATGCCTCTGTTTTTATGGCATTTTGAAATTTAGGCTTCGTCAACTTCACCAACAAAAAATAGCATTACAGAAAAGAGTTGAGCATAAAACCGCTGACATTTTAATGTTAAGTGAAGTTGGAAAAGAATTAACTACCTCCCATGCGAAACAAGAGGTTGGGGTAAAATTGTATAAAAGTCTTTCAAAAATAATGCCTGTAGATGCTTTCTTATTAGGAATGGTTGTTGAAGAGACTAATAGTATTAATTTCACCACCGTAATTGAAGAAAATCATTCCTTAGAAAGCGTTGACATCTCCATGGCTAAAGAAGATAAATTAGCCGTTCAATGTGTCATAAATAATCAAGAATATATTTTAATGACCTCACAAGACATTGAAAAATATCATTTTTCTGTTGATTTAACCCCTATAACGGGCACGAGAATGTCTTCGGTTATCTATGAGCCACTAATTATTAAAAATAAAACAGTGGGTGTATTAAGTGTACAACGAAAAAGTGAGCACGCATTCACTAATACCGATATCGACATGCTACGTACACTCGCCAGTTATACTGCTGTCGCTATTGATAATGTTTTAGCTTATGAACAAATTGCTTATAAAAACGAAGCCCTTAAAAAGGCTATTGAAAACCTCGAATTAGTAACCTATACCGATCAGTTAACAGGAGCTCATAACCGACGTTTTCTTGATAAGTACCTAGAACAATCTTTAAATTTGCAACAACGACAATGCAAAACCAATAGCTCAGCAACGAATCAAGATTTTGGTTTTATATTAATCGACGTGGATCACTTTAAACAAGTGAATGACACCTATGGACATGCAGCTGGTGACAAAGTTCTTTGCCAAATTGTCGATATAATTACTACAACGTGTCGTAGTTCAGACTGGATTGTACGCTGGGGAGGAGAAGAATTCCTTGTGGTTTGCCAATATACCGAGCGTAATTATTTAAATAATATGGCCGAGCGCATCAGACACAATATTGAACAGCACTCCTTTGATTTAGGTAACGGAAAATTCAGCAAACAAACCTGCTCTATGGGTATATCACCAATACCTTTTAATAAAAGAAAATTCGATGCTATATCATGGCAACAATCACTCAATATAGCTGATATCGCACTTTATGCAGCTAAAATCCATGGACGAAATGCTTGGGTTGAACTTTGTAACAACCCACTAAAAGATAATGATTTATCATATGATGATTTAATTAATAATATGCAAGAACATATCAATCAACAAAATGTACTGCTTTCAACATCAATCACTGATAAGCAAGTAACAATTAATCCTCAGACTAAAAACTAACGGATTACTCTCATCAATAAAGCAAAAAAGCACCCAATCATTGGTGCTTTTTACTTAATATGAATATTCAGCTATCACTATTACTGAGTCGTTAAGTATGCCTCAACAGCATCCGCACGACTTTCTGCATGTTCATTTAACTGTTCTATCGCTTGATAAAAATCATTACTACTATTTAAGAACGAAAACCCTGATTCTTCTGTTGTTGCATAAGGTGCTATCAATGCAGAATAATCGGCGTAAATCGCTTGAATAGTGTTTGTTTCAAAGGAGTCATTGATAACCTCCTGCAAGTAATTGTTATAACGAGTCTTATAAACATCGTCAGCATACAATTTTGCAATTAGTGGCCAATTACTTGATTCAAGGTTAGAAAAATTAAGCGTTAAGGCTCCACCCATTTTACCTTCTTGCAATGCTTCATTATTATCCCAAGGAATCCAAGTCAACGTTGACGTTTCAGGATTATTGTAAAGATAAAAATTATGTGGCATTCGACCATAAGTATCCCAGTTTTGGATAATGCCATTGACAGCTAAATATTTTAAGAAACCATCTACATCAAACACCGCTTCTAAATTTGCTCGCCAAGTAGCAGGTTCGGTAATTCTCGTCTCATCATGTAAAGCATCAAAAAGAGCAAGAATATCTGACCAGTCTTCATCATCTTCATTGGTTTTCTTTTCAAAATTTTCCTGAGAAAAACTACCTTCTACAAAACTTGAACCATCATCTTCTGGCTTATATAAATTACCGTTATCATCAGTAAATTGTGTATCAATCACAGTGTCATCGATTTCTTCAACTAGGGTATAAAGACCGAAATATTCAGGCCCATTGCCATGATCAACATAAAGGGTATAAAAAGCAGTATTAGACACTGCCAACCCCGCACGTTTGAAAACATCAGACGCTACTTTTTCACGTAACTGTGAATTGTCATCATAATTATTTTTCAAACTGAACTTTTTAAAGCCATAAAAACGTTGATTTTTTATTTGTGGATACTCATCTTCAAATTCATCAAAATCTAATTTAAATGACAATTTAAGTATCCCTTGTTCCCAACTTGATTGTAGAGAAGAATTACCTTTGAAACGAATACCTACTCGATACCATTGCTTATCGTTATAATACACATCAGACGGAACAAAAATTGGATTTTCATCAAGATCACTATCCGAGTTAGTAGAACCTGGAGCTCCTGAACGTTGACCAAACTCACCATATCGTTCAGTCATATCATCTAACATACTTTGCCAGCGCTCAGTTGTTACCACAAAATCTAAACGCTTAACCTGTGTATTATCAAATACTTCATCAAAGTCTGGATCCGCATCTTTACTATGCGTAGTATCGCTCCAATCTGTGGCTTCAAAATTATTATCCGCATATTCTTCTGTACTTTCGTCTGAGCTATCATCTGAAGGTACTTCTATAACAATGTCGTCTTCAACAACTTCAGTGTCATTCTCACTACCACAACCCGATATAACAAAAGAAACACTCAACATGGCAAGTAACAAACAATGTTTAAACGATTGATTAGCCTTAGTACCAAACACACCTTTTGACATATAAAAACCCTTATATTCCTAAATATTGATCATTTAAAAACAACCAACTCAATTACTGCTCAAAAGTGTAACGAGGAAATGTGCAGCAACTGTGTAAGAAATAAGGAGATGTGTTTGTCGATATTGACTAAGATAAATATATCAACCTAGTTAAACCAACCATTAACGCATATGAAAAAAAATAGCGCTATCTCAGCCAAAAAGGTTTTAACTTAACCGTCTACCTTAGTATCAATAACCTTAATTACATTGCGCTTGTAACCACTGTGAAAAGCATTGTGTACTTGGTGATGAGTGATGTTGAATGAGGTAATACCCGGCGTTTGCTTGTATGGGTTTAAATGGAGAGACTAAACGGTTTTGTTTAAAGTCTTCAGCAACTAAGGCATAGCGCGCCATAGCTACGCCTAAACCAGCTTCAGCTGCTGCCATAGCCATATCTGTACGGTTAAAAAAATGTCCCTGATTAGCCTCAGCTTTAACATTCATATGTTGAAACCAATATTGCCACTCAATAGACTTCTCAGCCCCCTGCCATGGCATGGCATCATGTAATAATGTAACTGACTGCCAAATCTTGTTAATATTTTCCTCAGTAGTATCTTGCCAATGAAAACGTTTGTAATAACTTGGGCTCATTACTGGGAGTAACTGCTCAGCAAGCAACAATGTTGAGTGTGGATAACCGTAAGGAGATTGCCCATAATCTATTGCCAGATCAAAACTTCGATTTCGATGATCAACTAAAGCCCCTTCGGCAAACGTTTGAATACTAATATCTGGGTATAGCGTATAGAAATTTTGAAGTCGAGGCACTAGCCATTTAAACGCAAAAGATGGGGTTAATTTTAAACGAACTTCACCACCTACAATAGGTTTTCGACGTAAATGCTCAATTGTTTGTTGAATGTCATCAAAGCTATTATCAATCACGCGCAGTAATTCGCTGCCTGCATGAGTAAGTTTTATCCCTCTAGAGTGTCTTTCAAACAACTGAAATAATAGTCTTTCTTCTAATAGGCTAATTTGTTGACTCACTGCACCAGTAGTAAGATGTAAATAATTAGCGGCTTGGGTAAAGCTGCCAAAATTTGCTGCAACCCTGAAAGTCGCTAAACCAGATAAAGTACTTCCTGCAATAGACACAACACTTAGCCTTTAAAATATCTAAAGGCTAATATTAATAAGTATCGATTGTTCAATGCAAGATTATATTTAAAATATCGTTATAAATTTAAACAAAATGTATAACATCATGAATGTAATTGTTTTAGGCAGTGGCGTAATTGGTTTGACCTCGGCATGGTATTTAGCCAAAGCGGGTCATCAAGTAACGGTTATTGACCGTCAATCAACAAGCGCCGAGGAAACTAGCTTTGCGAATGCTGGTCAAATTTCATATGGCTATTCGTCACCTTGGGCAGCACCAGACATTCCATATAAAGCCATAAAATGGTTAATGCAAGAACATGCACCACTTGTAGTTAAACCCAATATGTCACCTCAATTTTATGCATGGACAACTAAATTTTTAAAAAACTGTAATTTAAAACAATACCAAATCAATAAAAATAGAATGTTACGCATTGCCAACTATAGCCGTAAATGCTTAATTGATTTAAGAAAAAGTACTTCAATAAGCTATGAAGGACAACAACGGGGTACGCTACAAGTATTTAGAAAACAAGCTCAAGTAGAAGCTATTGAAAAAGACATGGCGCTACTTAAAGAAAGTGATACTCGTTTTAAATTACTCTCTGTTAATGAATGTATTGAACATGAGCCTGGCTTAGCACTTGTGAAAGATAAAGTGGTTGCAGGATTACATTTGCCAGACGATGAAACGGGCGACTGTTTCTTGTTCTGTCAACAGCTTACTGAAATGGCAAAAAAAATTGGAGTTAAATTTAACTTCGATGTTCAAGTTAATCAGTTAATTCAAGAAAGTGGCAAAATTACTGGTGTAGATACATCAATGGGTATGCTTAAGGCTGATGCCTACGTGGTTGCACTCGGAAGTTACTCAGTTAATATGCTAAAACCTCACGGCATTAATTTACCTGTGTATCCGGTAAAGGGATATTCACTCACGATTCCTATTACTAACGAAGCATATTGCCCTGTTTCAACCGTGATGGACGAAACCTATAAAGTAGCCATCACGCGTTTTAAAAATCGTATTCGTGTTGCCGGTACTGCTGAGTTAGCTGGACTAAACTTAGCTCTTTCAGAAAAAAGAAAAGCTACTATTTCTATGGTAGTCAAAGACCTGTTTCCTAAAGGAGGAGATTTAAGCCAAGCTCAATTCTGGACAGGCTTACGTCCAATGACCCCCGACGGTACTCCAATTATAGGTAAAACTAAAATATCCAACCTCTTCCTCAATACCGGACATGGTACTCTCGGTTGGACCATGGCATGTGGTTCAGGAAAATTACTTGCAGATGCAGTTTCAAACAAACGTTCAGAGATTGATACTCAAGGACTAGATTCATTTAGATATAGCTAATATTAATTGATATTTCGTAAGTTTGCTTACCCCTTTATTTTTACAAGTAATACAAAAAAAGGCCTTGAATATATCTCTATACTTCAAGGCCCTTCTAAAACTAAGCTAACATCATCCTAAATATTTTATTTTCAAACCTTTCAAAAAGGTTGATAAAACGTCATCGGTACACTCGCGAAAACGCTTGTGATTAACATTTCTAAATAGTGCGCTAAGTTCATGTTTAGTTAGACCTAAACCGCCAAGTTCAAGCACTTCAATAACATCTTCAGCTTTATATGCTAGCGCTATTTTAAGTTTATTAAAAATAAGGTTATTGCTCAATTCCTGCTCTGCAGGATGTTGAGGACCATCGCCTGCCCCTCTTTTTTCAACGATAAGACCATTTAAAAAACTGGCAAGTTCAACGTCCAGAAGTTCTTTATAATCAGCATCGTCTTTTTCCTTGAAAAAACAAGCTAATTGTTCTTGGCTGATGTCACATTGGTTTAATGCAAACACCGAAATAATTTGTTCGTTCGTAAATTTAAAGATAGTGCTAATTCGACGAAGTAGATCATTATTAATCATACATATACCCTTTAAAATATGGTGTTAAGCTACTTTTTTCGATTTTACTTGGCTATCCAAATATTCATCTAATGAACCTTGAAAATTCACAAGTGCTTTGTCTTTTATATCAATAATGCGTGTTGCTAGGCTAGAAACAAATTCGCGGTCATGACTTACAAAAATCAATGTACCCTCAAACGCTTTAAGGGCATTATTAAGCGCGTCTATCGCTTCAATATCCATGTGGTTTGTGGGTTCATCCATGATTAATACATTAATATCAGCCATCATCAACTTACCAAAAAGTAATCTGTTTTTTTCACCACCTGAACAATTACGTGCTTTTTTATTGGCATCATCGTCAGTAAACAATAAACGTCCTAACATACCTCGAACACTTAAATCATTGTGACAAGGTCTACGCCATTGTGACATCCAATCCATTAAGGTTAATTCATTATCAAAAAGTGCTCCACTATCTTGAGGACAATAACCTACAGCAGCATTTTCAGACCACTTAACAACACCTTCATTATTGTCTAACTCACTCATTAAACAACGTAATAATGTGGTTTTACCTACACCATTTTCACCAATAATCGCTAATTTAGCACCTGCTTCAAGTAATAAATCGCCATTTTCAAATAATACTTCACCCTCAAAACCATGCCCTATCCCCTCAAGTTCTAAAGCTTGACGGTGCATTTTTTTACCCGGTGCAAAAGCAATTTTTGGTGTTATACGACTAGAAGACTTCACATCATCTAATTTTATTTTATCCATTTTTTTAGCACGAGAACTGGCTTGTTTAGCTTTAGATGCATTGGCACCAAAACGGTTTACAAAGTCTTGTAGCTCTTCAATTTCTGCCGCTTTTTTAGCATTTCCAGACAATAACTGCTCTCGTAATAAACCCGACTGCTCTAAAAAGAATTCATAATTACCAGGGTAAATACGCAATTCCCCATAATCAATATCAGCCATATGAGTACAAACAGAATTAAGAAAATGTCTATCATGGGAAATTATGATCATTGTACATTTACGTTTGTTTAACTCACCTTCTAACCAAGTAATAGTATGAATATCCAAGTTATTGGTAGGTTCATCGAGTAACAAAATATCAGGGTTTGCAAATAGTGCCTGTGCAAGTAACACTCTTAATTTCCAACCCGGCGCTACTTGTGCCATCAATCCATAATGAAACGACTCTTCAATACCCGCTTCTAATAAAATCTCACCTGCTCTACTTTCTGCGCTATAACCATCCATTTCAGCAAACTGGCTTTCTAAATCACCTACTCGCATGCCGTCAGCTTCACTCATTTCTGCTTGGGCGTAAATTGCATCACGTTCTTGTTTTACTTTCCACAAGGCCACGTCGCCCATAATCACAGTATCAATAACACTATATTTTTCGAAAGCGAATTGATCTTGACTCAAGGTTCCCACTTTATGGCCAGTAGTAATCGAGACATTACCCGCACTTGGCGCAAGCTCACCACTAAGAATTTTCATGAAAGTAGACTTACCACAACCATTAGCACCAATTAAACCATAACGGTGACCGTTGCCAAATTTTGCAGAAATGTTTTCAAATAAAGGCTCAGCGCCAAATTGCATTGTAATGTTCGATGTAGTGATCAAAAAGTTATTCCTAGGTGTTGCTAAGTAGCTTTGAATGGCAGATTGCTTATAAAAAAACAAGAAGACTCAAAATAATAAGGTCGCATAGTATACAGTATTTACTAGCTAACCCCCACCTAATATCATCTTTTTATGATTATTTTTTCACCAACAAACATAAATACGAGTATAAGCCTCATTTTTAATAGCCACGGATATGCCCATCAAACTAAATTAATCTCTATAACCCTCCCTTATTTGTCGTAAATCAGTTTTATAGATAGCTATCTTCTATTTTATTTAATTTGATATTTGAATATTGAGATGTATAATTAAACTATATTAGAAAAAGCTAATAAACAACTTACTAATAAAGCAAATACGAATATTGATTAGTTCAGTAAAATAATCATTAAACACTCATTTAAATAACTAATATAAAGAGAGCATAATTATGAACAATGAAACAATAGATGTAGTAAATAACACCCCATTTCCTCGTTTAAATGAAGCCGCTCCTGATTTTACGGCTAATACAACTCACGGTATGAAATCATTAAGTGATTATAAAGGCCGTTGGTTAATTTTATTCTCACATCCTGCTGACTTCACTCCTGTTTGTAGCACAGAATTCATGGCATTTTCTAACCTTTATGACGAGTTTCAAGCACTAAATTGTGACTTACTAGGTTTATCAATTGACTCAATCTTTTCACATATCGCTTGGGTGAAAAATATCAAAGATAACTTTGGTGTTGATATACAATTTCCAATTATTGATGATTTATCAATGAAAGTTGCAAATGACTACGGCATGATACAACCTGGTGCGAGTGATACATCAGCCGTTAGATCGACTTTCTTAATAGATCCTGATGGGGTCTTAAGAGCAATGGTTTATTACCCTATGTCTAATGGTCGCTCTATTCCAGAATTCCTTAGATTATTAACAGCGTTACAAACATCAGATCAACATGGTGTTGCAACACCTGAAGGCTGGAAAGCTGGAGATAAAGTCATTGTGCCACCACCAAAAACAGTTGCTGAAGCCAATGAACGTTCACAAGAAGGTTATGAATATACTGACTGGTATTTCAGTAAAAAATCTTTATAAATTGATGGTTAAAGAGCGTTTTAGCCGTTGTTAAAACGCTCATCTAAATAAAATTTTATCAAGGCACTATCGAGGTTGAAATGAAAGATTTATCAATAAAATGTTTTTTTGACGAAATAACGAATACAGCAACCTATGTCATAGCGGATACCGAAGCAAAAGAATGTGCAGTTATCGACTCTGTTCTAGGTTTTGATATGTCCTCAGGGAGTACATCAACAGCATTAGCTGATGAGGTTATTAACTACATTACCCAAAAAAACTGGCAAAACAGTTGGATTTTAGAAACTCACGCTCATGCCGATCATCTAACAGCCGCGCCTTATCTTCAAAGTGAATTAGGCGGAAAAATAGCGATTGGTAAACATATTGTTGATGTACAAAAAATATTTAAACCTATTTATGGTTTTACTACAGAATTTGTTACTGATGGTCGACAATTTGATCAACTCTTAGATGACGGTGATACCTTTAACTTAGGGCGATTTACTATTAATGTAATACACACCCCTGGTCATACTCCCGCTTGTTTAAGTTACCTTGTAGATAATAAGGTATTTGTTGGTGATACTTTATTTATGCCCGACTATGGTACCGCACGATGTGACTTCCCAGGCGGTGACGCTGCCACACTCTATCATTCTATACAAAAGCTATTTGCTCTACCTGATGACACTAAAGTATTTATGGGGCATGACTACCAATCAGAAAGCCGCGATCACTATGCGTGGGAAAGTAGCATAGCTGAGCAAAAAGCAAAAAACATTCATATTAATACTTCAGTTTCACTCGAAGAATATGTGGATTTTAGAAACAAAAGGGACAAAAGTTTAGCTGTTCCAAAACTGATATTACCTTCAGTTCAAGTGAATATTAGAGCTGGACATTTTCCCCAAAAACCAAATAACGGTTTACCTTATTTGATTTTACCCATTAACGCTTTTAAGTAGCATGGCATGATAGAACTCATACTAAGCATCATTGTTGCCATTTTTATTGGACTAAGTTTAGGTCTGTTAGGATCTGGTGGTGCTATTTTAACAACCCCTGCGTTAACTTATTTAGTTGGCCTAGATGAAAAAACAGCGATAGCAAGTTCACTGGCAATTGTCGGGTTAATTAGTCTTTCTGGTGCGTTAAAATACCAACAGCATAAAATGATCCAATGGCCCGTTGTGCTACAGTTCGGTATACCAAGTATGTTTGCTAGCTACATGTCAGCAGGCCTTTCAGTTTATCTAACAGGGCCTGAACAACTAACGCTATTCGCAGTGATAATGCTACTTTCTGCAGCTTCTATGCTTAAACGTAAAGTTGACAGTAATCCTCAAACGGCTACGTCTCATTCTGTTATAAAATTATTTTTCATTGGTATTGTCGTAGGCAGTATTACCGGCCTTGTTGGCGTAGGTGGTGGTTTTTTAATTGTGCCTGCGTTACTTGCATTTATTCGAATGAGTATGCTCAATGCAGTTGCCACAAGCTTAACCATTATCACGTTACAGTCATCCACTGGCTTTTTAAAATATTTTTCTATGGCTGGTGAACACGACTTACACTTTAATTGGCAAGTTATTATTATTTTTGCCTTGGTTGGCTCTATCAGTAGCTTATTTGGTCATAAAATATCATCAAGCATTTCTCAAGAAAAATTAAAAAAAGCATTTGCGATACTTTTATTTTTCATGGCAATTTTTATATTAATAAAATCAAGTACCGGTTTGTTTTAACATCAGAGGTCATAATGAAAATACAACAACTTAGTAAATATGTTTATATTGCCGACCAAGTAAATACTAGCGATATAGAAACATTAAAAGCCCTAGGTATTCATGCCGTTATCAATAATCGACCCGATAATGAAGAAGTAGGTCAACCACTCTCTGATGAACTTTCAAAATCAATGAAAGCTTCAGGTATTGAGTACGCTTATTTACCTATTACGCCTTGTGTCTATACAGAAACTAACATAGAAGAGTTTTCGGTATTATTTAACGCCATGAAAAAACCAATACTACTATTCTGCAGAACCGGTAATAGAGCAGTTAATCTTTGGGCGCTAAGCCAAATGAATAAATATGGCAAAAAAAATGTGATAGACAAAGCGAAGAATATTGGCTTCGATGTAGCTTTAACAATAAATAACTATTAGCTCAAATTAACTTTCAAAGAGTTGTTAATACATAAAGTCTGATTTGTTGCCTAATATAAGTGTTGCGATAAACTTGAATTTATCGCAACACTATCAATTAAGAATATATATTCACTAATATTTAGTGAGATAAATCCAGGTTTTCAATAATATATAAACGATTACCATCAATAACCGTTTGACCTGCATCTAGGTACTTTTGCTCTAGTACTCCACCAGAAGCCCAGGTTGCAAAATCATCATCATTAAGCACACCGATAGTACTGTCATTAATTAACCACATACCTTCTAATTTATCATGTGGATAACCTGTTTCTGCTACCAAGTCTACAAGTAATGATTTACTTATCGTTTCAATGCCTGCATTAGCAAGTGTTGTCCACCCATCTGCAGCTAAGGTAACTTCTTCTAACGTTTTCCCATCAATAAGTAAACCTAATGAGTCATCTTGTATAATATTACTTGAAGCTGTAACCGTCTCAATATCGGTTGCATTGCTAATATCTATTTTATACAAATGTTTCATAGCAGAACTATCTTCATTATAAAAACTACCATCACGTTCAATCACTACAAATTCCGTATTACTTAATGCCACAATCCCTGATTGTGAATTTTGTGTTTTTTCTTGTTTATACAGATATTGGCTAACACTGCCATCGACTAAGCTAATCATAACTAAGCGAACCATGTCATTTACTTTAACTGCGCTACTAGGGTTATACATAGTAGATTGCATAATACCGACTAAGGTGCTTTCATCCGGAGTAACCGTTAACCCTTCCATACCTCTATTAGCTCGGCGATTAGCAAATTCAGCCGGCAAGGTATAAGTATTACGAGTATCCCCAGCAAATGCATTAATACGACCAATTTCAACACCTTCGGCATTAAAATGAACGATATGAGGACCATATTCATCACTGATCCAAAAGCTACCGTCTGATAATGCAACTAACCCTTCACCGTCTAAACCATAATCATCTAATTTAATCGGATTAGTTGATTCATCAAAAGGTAAATTCATATTTTCAATAATTACATGACCATTGGCATCGTATGGAGTTTCACCAGTACCACCTAGTGCAGTGCTATTAGGTAAGCCTGTAATTAATGTACCATTAGGTCGTTTTAACAAAATCTCTTTTATTTTCTTCACGTCACCATTGTTTTGTAACTCAAACAAACCAATTCGAGGCGTGTAATCTGGTGTTGGAAATTTTTTACCTTTGCCTTGATCGCCAGTAAAAGTAGCATTAGGACCTCGATCAGTTAAGGCATAAAATTGTGTTGGCTCATTTGGATGCGCCACCATATCTGAACCGTAACCACCATTTCTAATTTCCATAAAATGCCCAGGTAAAGCACCGTTATCAATATCCGAGCGCATCACAGTATAAGGAAGCGATGAACCTGAATTGCCAACTGAATTTACATTACATTGAGCAGTGGTATTAGTTACTTCATCATCTGCTAACTGATTATCACTATTAGTATCTAAACCCGAAGTCACTTTTAAGCCACCGAAAAAACACTCATCACTCCCTAATGGCAATGTAACATGAGCAATTAAACTGTTTAAGCCTTTATCTCCTTGCTCGCCATTATTACCTTGTTCGCCATCATCCACGCATGCAGTCAAACCCAAAGTGGTAATTAAAGCTAATGTTAGTGTTGTTAGTTTCATATGTTTCCTTATTATTAGTAGTGAAATATGCTCATGGCAGTTTCACTAAACTCTAATCAGGAAAGATGACAAGTTAACTAACACTTAATGACAATCTGATGATACGTTCTATTTATCTTTGTTTTAATTAATTTTAATAAACACCAATAAATAACAAGGTTTTGGTCAGCAACAAATTGCATTGAACGATTAAATATCAGTTTCGTAAACTAATGAAGTGATTATAATTTTCCACAGGCGTCGATGAAGTCAATTTGAAGTCATCACCAATTTGTTCATCAGTAGCGCGAGGAAGCAATCTTAAAGGCTTTGTTATGAGTAAATCATGGCTTAATGGTGATTTTTTTTAACACTTTAGCAGGATTACCACCAATGACGACGTTGTCTCCAAAAGTCTTCGTTACTACTGCACCGGATGCTACCACCACATTGTCGCCAAGGGTTACTCCTGGGTTGATAACCGCATGACCACCTATCCAGCAATTGTCACCAATAGTTATTGGCTTTGCTAGCTCTAAACCACTATTTCTCTCGATTGGATCTAATGGATGTGTCGCGGTATAAACGCCAACTTGAGGTGCAAGTAAACAGTTATTACCAAATTTTACTTCTGCAACATCCAAAATTACGCAGCCAAAATTAGCGTAAAAGTTATCACCAACATGAATGTTAGAGCCGTAGTCACAATTGAAAGAAGATTCAATATAGATATTATCACCCGTTGAACCAAATAAATTCTTAATTATTTCAACACGCTTTTGCTGAAAATCAACAGAGGTTGTATTCAACTTTTCAGTTAACAATCTAGCTTTTAATCTTAACGTTAATAGCTCTTCGTCACTTGGATCATAAAGCATACCTGCTAACATTTTTTCTTTTTCTGACATTAAACTGAACTCCAATATCTATTTACGCATAATGCCTAAATAAGAAGCCAAAAATTGTGGGTTAAAATACCAGATACACGATAGCCGCTTTAAAAAAGTAAGTATTAACTCAGCAAAGATGTAACATCATCTCGGCTAAATTGAATAGGGCTTTCCAAAAGTCGGAACAATGACTTTTAGAGGATCCATGTTTAATTTCTTAATTTCTTTTTGAAGCGTCTCAATGGGATCGTTATATCCCTCATCAGTTAACTTAAAAGTCCCAAAGTGAATTCCGATCATCTTTTTACTCTCTAGGTCATTAAATGCTTGTAGAGAATCTTTTGGATTAAGATGAGCATCTTTCATGAACCACCTAGGCTCATAAGCACCAATTGGAATCAAAGAAAGATCCGGTGCACCTAGCTTATCTTTAATGCTTTTAAAGAACTTCCCATACCCTGTATCTCCAGCAAAGTAGATCTTATAAGCGTTTTCAATATAGAAGCCACCCCAAAGCATTTCTCTTTTATCAAATATGCCTCTAGCCGACCAGTGCTGCGAGGGAACGAAAGTAATCTTAGTTTTATTTGTTGTTATACTTTGCCACCAATCTAAATCGACAGCAGAATTAATTCCGTTGTCTTCTAAAAATGACTTCGTTTTTAACCCTGCAACGAATTGGGGAGCATCTCTGTCGTTTAAGCGCTTGAGTGTATCAAGATCTAGGTGATCATAATGATTATGAGATATAAGAACGATATCTATTGCAGGCAGATCATCGAAGGCAATACCAGGTTTAACGACTCTTTTGGGTCCTGCAAATTGAACAGGTGAAGCTCTGAGTGAATATTGAGGATCTGTTAATATGTTTAAATTATCAATTTGAATAAGAACTGATGCATGGTTGATTACAGTAATAATAGGCTTTACTGATCTTTGGCTAGCAGGTTTAAACTGCTTGGAGTCAATTTCATCTGGCCAAGGAGTTGATTCATTCATACTACTCATTTTCCACTTGAGTAGATCAAATATACTTTTATCTTCAAAAGGCTCGATGTTATCAAATTTAACACCATCAAAAGGAGCGTTAGTTTTTGCATAATGTGGCGATGTGCAGGAGGAGAGTATAACGGTAAATATTAACGCTGATAATTTTTTCATTTAGCTTGCTCGTTTTTTTAGTATTTATTTAAAACCCAAACACATTACGTAACGTATAAAATTAGGTGTTAGTTAAACTTGAATAATTTATGCATGGTCAGCGTAAAAACTACGACGAGTAGTTTTCTCCTGCACCAATTTATATGGCCTTCATTTACACTTAACATACGTATTAGTGAGTTTATCCTTTTTTAAAATAAGAAAGCTGTTGTCTATATTTAACATAAATCCAGATGTCCAAGCCTCACCTTCACCATTTATTAACAGTTTGAATTTTAATGAGTTTTTACAATACCTTTACTTTCCCAATAGGATAAAACGTAAGGTTTAATAGTGACCTTAGAATCACTTGCTAGGTAATCACTCTGACCAAACGGCAAATTCATTTCCATTTGGATCACTAAAGTGAAACCTTCTTCCTCCTGGAAATGAGAAAATAGGTTTAATAACTTCACCGCCAGATTTTTCAATTGTAACTTGAGTTGTCTCAAGTGAATTACTGTACAAAACTATGAGTGGACTTCCATTTTTAGTAGATACAACTAAGTCAGATTTGAAAAAGCCTCCGTCTACCCCTTGAGCAGAAAAGCTACAATAATCTGGTCCATAATCTACAAAAGACCAACCGAAAACTTCACTAAAGAAAACCTTCGTCGATTCAATGTTTTTAGTAGGTATTTCAATATAATTTATTTTATTATGTTTTGTCATTTCAGTACTTCCGTCGTTAATTTTGTGCGTTAGCCCTAACAACTAATACAGATAGTACTAATGTTAGAATAAATATCATAAACTTTTCTGATTACATATGCCTCACTAAGAGGCAAATAATAGTTAGTTAAAATAAGCGACTAATGAGTAAAGAAGCCTATTGATTTATTGATTTCATTCGGAGCAATATCCTCCGAAAATATTAATGAAGTTGAATAAGTTTTAGTGCATGCCAAATAAATCTAATTCCAACGTTACAAGGAAACATAACTCCCTCCCGAAGTGCAAAAGAAGCGCAGCGTACTTTTCGTTCGAACGAGCAGCTTGTTATATTTTTGTGCATTACTCAGGCAATACCACATTTAAACTACTTAGTAGGTAGTAATAAGCCACCACAGTGAGAATCCCAAGTCCCAGCACAATTAAAGTACGATATTTTGCACCGTGACGATGGCTTTTTTCTCTTTCTTTGTGCGAAGCAACATCCATCATTTCATCGCCAAAATATATGGATAAAAGCGTTCCTATGGCGCTAATTATCAGAATACTCCAATATGGGTAAGGTTCAGTTAAAATATGTTTCAAAAGCTTAGTAATGAAAGTTAAATCATAAGAATCTGGACTTGTTGTTATATAAAAAACATTAAGCGCAACAGCAACAAACCATAGCACTATCTGTGTATATGCCATTTTAATTTTAAAGAGCAGCCTAACAGGAAAAGCAAGAATAAAGCCCCCATCAGCAACTGGAGTACATAAAACAAAAAAACTCCACGTTAATATAGAAACGCCAAGGCCAGTTGAAGCATCATACTTCCAGCTCATATATAAGAAGTAGGCAATTACAATCAATATGAGAGCAAGAAACTTTAAAAGTGACTCGCTGTGAGTTTCATTTTTCTGATTAAACTTAATTGTATTATCTTTGATTTTTAACATTCTAATCACCAACTACTTGAGGGTCTGCAATATCATTCATTGAGCCAAGAAATGGCTTCTCTATTATTTCCAAAATATGTAATCTCTCCAAAAATGAACCAATAACCACTTTTTGCAGCAAACTCTTGCCACTTTTTGTTTCCATAGATAACAACCTTTACACATTCATTCACGTGCTTTAACCCAAGGGTTAAATCATCACACAAGGCCCTAACTCCCCATCTCTGCCCTATCAACCAGAACTTTAACTGTTTATTTTCTTACTTCAGATAACACCTTCAAAGAGGCAAATGATAGTTGGTTAGAATAAGCGACGCAGGAGCAAAAACCAACTGTAATTTGTCCTTATAAGTAACTTGTTATATTTTTTAAACGACAATACCGTACATAATATTGGAGTTTACTATGGACAGAATAAGTGTAAATCAGTTCAGAGACAATCTAAAAACATACGTTGAACAAACAGTTAGTGAGCATGAGCCTATTAAAGTAACCAGACGTGCTGGTGATGATTTTATTGTGATGAGCGCAGACGATTGGGAAAGAGAATAAGAAACATTACACGTTTTACAAAGTAATAGTTTGATGCAACAAATTTCAGAGTCAATGAAAATGCACACAAGTAATAAAGGCTACAAACCAACACAAGAGCAGTTAGATGAGATTATTAATCTTTGAAGGTAAAACGTGGCTCACTTATGAGCAATTAAGAGAAAAAGATAAGAAGTTACATAAAACATTGTGCAAAATATTAAAAGAAAAGCTTCGCTCAGATCCTAGTAGTGGTTTAGGGAAGCCTGAGCCACTTAAACATAATTTATCTGGATTATGGTCTAAACGGATTTCTCAAAAAGACAGACTTATTTATAAATTTGATGACGAATATATTTATAACTTCGCAATTGGTGGACACTACGAGAAACATTAAGCCATTCACAAAGGTATTTGACGCCTAAGGCTTGTCCGAATTTTTCGGTTGGATCCAAATCGCTCTGATGTACTTCCGCCAGATACCGTTGCCACTTTTTTAGTAAATCGTTCTCCAGCCTTAAGCGTTCATTTTCCTTTTTAAGAGATTGAATGGCCGAAAGTTCTTTTTTAGTGGGTACTTTTCGCATTAGTTCATTATTGTCTTGGTAGCGCTGATGGTTAGAGAATTTACCTTCTCTGTATTCCTTCCGCCAGCGGGTGAATATCAAGTACTAAAGCAACATCCTTTGACATGACATTGTCTTGTAAGCTTAGCTTGACTGCTTTGATTTTGAAACTAACTGGGTAAACCATGTTTTTCTAGGTTGGGTATACTTAGGCATTTTAGCCTCCTCAATGTGATGAGGAGGTGTCCACTAAAACGGGGGAGCTACAGAGTCCGAGTGCAACGCCTTGTTATGCCTAGACAACACAACAACCAAGCATCAACACACATATTAAACGTATCGTTTCTTTGATATATTAACTCATAAAAAAACTACCTAAGTAAATAGATAGCTTTTGTTGTTTATTTTTTATAACTCACTTATGGCACTCGTTACAAACGAGCGTTCGTGGTGGATTAACTTAAAATTGCTTTTGCATTTTTTAAATTATCCCATAGATGGTGTTGACCAAAGTACATTTCAGGTGGCTTTATTGATGGGTCTATTAATTTGTTAATAGCTAATATAGCCCCACGAACACTATATTCGGTTGTGAAAACTATCCCATCTGGTATTTCAACAAATTGTCCTAACAGCGCAAAGTTTTGCGAACCTTTAGGTACAACAGGAGGTCGGTCACCTTCGGTTCTAGGTAAAAATTGAGAAATTCCGTAAGGTAATCTACAAGGTACACAGTAAGATGTTTCAAGAAGTTCTGTTTTTTCGTCTTCGTTTAGATCACCCCATAAATGTCCTAAAAGCTCTTCTAAAATTTCTTTCCCAGTACATTCATACATAGGTTTTTTTACAAATTGACCAATATTATCTTCACCTAATGCTGAAACCCAAATTACACAAGTATCTGCCGCTTGACCCGGGAAAAAAGGCTGGCGATAGGTGTGTACATGCATTATCCATGGAGATTGTGTTAAAGGTAATGGGCTTTGTACTCCCATTTGTCGTTCAACTAACCATTGGAATTTTCTTTCAAAAAGATTTCCTCTAAACGTTACGGTAAAGTGCATCATTCTAGAAAGTGAAACGTCACGTAAATAACGGTCTGGTCTACCTAAGTCTGCTTGTTTTGCTACTATGTTTTGCCATAATTGGTAAGCTTCGCCTGGTTTTTCTAAAGGTGCTGTAGATACAGGCTCATCATGAGAACCATAAGAATGATTAGAAACAATTGAGCCGATTGTCAAGAATGCCTTGTCTTGTGGCCTAACTTCTATTGAATCTAAAATTTTATCTTCTGCATTTTTTAAATGTAAGCGTTCTACCCAGCGTTTATCATCACTTTCTTTAAAATCAACATCCGTAATACAAGTATTATAATGTATTTGAACGCCTTTTTTTGTTAAGAGTTTAATAGCCGGTAGAATGAACGAGTGGTAGTTTGTGTAACGTGTACGTTCTAAAGAGGTCATTTTTTCCATATCAGACATACGGTGATAAAATAGTTTCATGTAACGCTTCATCTCTATCGCAGAGTGCCATGGCTGAAAAGCAAAAAGAGCACGCCACATATACCAGTAATTACTTTTGAAAAAGTCTTCGCTGAAATAATCGGTGATTTTAGCATCTGCTGGGATCTTAGATTCTGGTATTTCTATTAATCGAGCCATTTGAAGAGCTTCAGTAGTACCTAATCCAAGGTCGTGTCCAGAATCTTTCTCACCGTTTGCATGTAGTAGCCTAACCACAGTGTTCATATTGCATTCTTTAGCATTAGCTTCATAGTCGTCTAGGCAAGATCCAAGTTCGTCATAAGGTATTAATGACCAAAATTCTTTAGTGCAGCAATATACTTTATCTTCGTACATACGACTGCCGCGCATTATGTAAACAGGCTTGCCATCAATCATTTTAAAAGATGCATCCATTGACCCACCGACTAAATCATTTTCAGGGTTTTTTTCAAAAATGTGAATGTTTTCTGGGGTGAAGCCAACTTTCTGCACTAAATAAACTGCAGCTGATAAGGAGGCTAATCCTAATCCGTTTAAATAAATTTTAGAATTGCTCATAGTATGTACTTCGCTAATAAATGATTGAATTAGAGATAAAAAATATACACCTCGACTTTTTTCAGTCAAATGTTTGTTCGCACAAATTAAAGTTTAAATGATATAGAATAACTTTAGTTAGTTTTGAGGGGAAACTGTTTGCATAGCTTATATATATTCGTATATATTTGGAAATCCCCCTACTTCTCGAATAAAATTAGACTCACTATTTTCATACTACTGTCTTATTTCAATAAAAAATTGAACGTTACAGAAATAAGCAATGATTATGGAATTATATTTACATGGTTTAGTTGTAAAAAAATTGATTGTTAGATGCAAAAAAAACGACTCAAATGTCAGTATGATTCTGAATGAGTTGTTTTCTAGGGATAGTCATCAACAAAATCCTTTTTTTGATAAGACCTTTAATTGTAGTTGAGAGATTAAATTTTTCAAATAAGGGTGGATGTCCTAGTTAATCTCTAGTTAATTCATAATTCATACTTCCTTATAAACAGAACTTTGCTTTTAAGTTTACCTGTGACCCAATTACCCAATAATATTCCGGCACAATATTTATGCCGGAATAGTTTAACTAGCTTAGTGATAAAGCTATTAGCCTAATTTTTTGTCATGTTTTTATTGCTTAATATTTTTACTGTGCTGAGAACAGTAACAAAAAACATTGTGAATATAGAAACCAATGCTAAAGATCCAAGAATATCCTTAGTCCACCATTGATGCCCATCTAGAGTTGTAATTGAACTGCTTACATTAAAAATATAAGTTGCTATGAATTCTACAATGATAACTCCATACATTAACGTAGGCTGTAACCAGTGATTTTTTTCATATATTGGTGTTGCTTCTTCAGGAAACTTCTCACTTTGTGATCTTTGATACAGTGCAAAAAGCTGAAATATTGTGAAGACACATAGGAACCATCCTAGAAAATTACTAAAAGGAACGCCAAAAAATACACCTCCATTTTCCCATGTCCATGCTTTTAACATAGTGGCTCTATGTGGATCCATTGAAAGATCCCACATCACCATAAGGAATGATGCTATCAGTGGAACAGTAAATACTGAAGAGTCTTTAAGTTTAGCATCAAACTTATCTAGTAACACATGTGCTACTGTCCATGTTAGGTAACCCATTGCAAAATATGAAGGCATTATCTGAATTGGAACAAGCCATATCTTTTGTCCAAGAAATGCAGAATAGTCATAACTCCCAAATGGGAAACCCGTCAGAATACTAATCGTTTCATAAGTCCAACTTACAACAAAAGTAATGAGAAAAAATATTAGAAACTTTTTAAGACCATATTTATGTATTCCGTGAACACATGCAAATACGAACAATACAATTGTTGTATAGAAAGGAGTAAGTGGACCAAGTAAGCCATCACCAGTACTTCCGAGAATGAAGTTTAGTACAGCAAGTAAGGCTATACACATCCACATTATTTGTTGTTGAAGTTTTGTGTTTATCATTTTTGAATTTCCCATCTATCAATTTTAATCTTTCAGGCCAAAGAGTTTGCGATATTTACTGATAAAAAGATCTTTGCCTTTAATCTTGCTAGTGATCCAATTGCCAAAAGTACCAATAATTAAATAAGAGTTTCCTTTGCTTGGCCCTAACGGTAAAAAGAACGGTGCTTTTCCCCAAGGTGTGTAAGGTTTTAGTTGATCTGTACTTTTCCCTGCAGCTAACGCTTTGAACATAGTAGTAAGCCAAGGAATTTGGCGACCGATAGCAACTATGGTCATCGCGTCGCCGTTACTTGCAACATCACCAGCGGCAAATACATTGGCATAAGAAGATGGACGCAAGTATTTATCAACTATTACTCGACCATTATTTTCTTTTTTCACGCTAGGTAAGCCGTCGACTAGTTCAGACACGGCTCTAGAACCGATTGCAGGGATGATCAGATCGGCTGTGAGTGTCGACCCATCCGATAAATTAAGAGAGCCAGAGTAAGGTTCTGTTAAGCTCTTAAGATCATCAACTTTAACGCCGAACTTAATGTTAACGCCTGCCTGTTTGAGTTTTGATGTAATGGCCGTACCAAACTTGCTTGGCATTTGCGCAAACAGACTTGAATCGCTGGATATCAAGGTGATGTTTTTATCTGGCATAGCAAAATTGATTTCACCGGCTATTTCCGTTCCTACAGCACCGGCTCCCACGATAGCAACCGATTTAGCGGTTTGCAGTTTTGCGTGCAATTCAGTGATAACAGTACGAAAATCATCAATACTGTCGCCTGCAGGCTTAAAGGCGACACCATTGGTAGAGCCGGTGGCAATAACAATAAAGTCAGCGTCCAATTGTGTGCCATCTGCAAGAGTGACACTGTTTTCTTCCACCTTGATTACTTTAGCTTTAACAAACTTTCCTTTTGCAAGCAGCGAGTCATAAGGTAATAACACGCGGTCTAACAAAGACGGTTTAACAAGCGCACGTATCATTGCTGGAGCATGAACAAATGCATCACGTTGATCTATTAGCGTTACATCTAGATCATTATCTAACGATTTAGCGAGTTCAGCGCCCAAGTAGCCGCCACCAACTATTAATAATTTTTTAGTCATTTTTAAAGCCTATTATTTTTTTGGATAAACAATTTCATGCAAACCAACTGAATGGTAAGTTTTGCTCACACCATTTCGAATAACAATTAACTCTTCCTTAGCGGTATATCGATAAGCATCTTCACCTGGTAGCAGTTGACCTTTTTCAATCATAACTAACTCTTCAAGAACGATATTTGCTATATAACTTAGATCACCTTTTGAGCCTTTTAGTGTCAAACTTTTTGCGAAGGTGTAGCCCATTGATTCTTCTGTCATAGTGTCGTTAATGACTGCGGTAGCTTTAACGTTTTCTGGGTCGGTCAAAAATTCAGTTGGAGATATTATTAAGTTTTCAGGGTCAGTTACCAATGCACCGGTTGGAATTATGTTGCCTTCAAAGTCCATAACGACGGAGTAATCGATAGAAATATCCGGAGAATGTACTTTGCCCCAGTACCAATTTTTCATTATTCCAGCGACACTTTTTTCGCCCCAGTTATGATCATGATAACCAGTGCCTTTTACTTGGATGATTTTGCCATCTTTGTAAAGCTCACCTTCTATATCGCCAGAAGGAACCGCTACGGTCCATGGCATAGGACTTGGTGTTCCTTCAGAGGTATACGGATGATTTTGTTTGTTTAATTTTAGTTTGGCGCCGGTCCCTTCTATTAGGGTATAGAATTCGTAATAATCTCCGCAATCTTTACAGTATTGTTCACCTAATTTCACATCACACTTTTCATAGCTCGTTGATACATCTGCTTCTGTGTACTTTGTTATTTTAGATATTTCAGCTTGACCTTTTGTGTAAATGTTTAGTCGAACAGAAGGTTGTCTAGGCTTTAGTCTTGTATCATTTAATGAATACATAACAACAAGATAGTCACCGTTATCAAGGTGCGCATCAAAGTACCACCACTCAAAATGCTCTTCTCTGTTCGAAACGGGAAAATCAATATGTGTTGCATCTGCCTTAACGTAATTTGTGGTGTCATTAGTCATATTCATATCTCTTTGAGTTAGCGTTCTTGAGCACATTGGGTTTATAGCGTCTATTTATTAGCGAAGGAGGGAGTGCTAGTGAAGGCGCTACTGATTTTTCTATTTGATGTAGAATTTTATCGGATCTTATTTTCACTAAATAACCGAGTAAGGTAGTCAATATGTTGCTCTAAAATCATATCGGAAAATGGATCTTTACCCGACAATCGAGTAAATTCAGGCGCAAAAGTAAAGATAGACGTTGCCGCGCCAATGAAAAGATAGCGTATGTGTAGGCCGTCGCCTTTGGGCATAAGCCCTAATTCCTGAGCTTGCTGCAAAATACCTAATTCAGCATCAGCCCCTGATTTTAGAAAGCGATCGGTTAACCAATTCAATCGTTCTGAATCACCTTGATTTGCTTGCATCATAAAACGATGGAAGTCAGGAAGTTTTGCACAAAATCCTATGAAGTCCTTAATAAGTGCGCGGATCATGGCAGGCGCCTCTACACCATTTAGAGCCACTCGTCGCTCAAAAAATTGCTTGGTGTAAGCGTCAAATACCCACTCGGCAGTAGCTTTCCATAGTGCATCTTTACTACCGAAGTGATGAGAAATAAGCGTGTGATTCACACCTGCTTTATTAGCAATAGCTCGGGTAGAAACACCGTCGAAACCCGCGTTGGCAAACTCGGTGAGTGCTGCTTCAAGGATTTTAGACTTAGTCTCTTGCGCACGCCCTTGCTCAGAACGCTTGATTGGCTTTTTTTCTACTGAAATATTCATAGTTACCTCAAATCAATGAGACACTATATTAAACAAGTGGTACATTAAAATCAATAAAACAATACAACTGTTAAGTTTAGTAAGGCAAAGGTTATTTATAAAATTATTACTTAAACATTGCAGGCATTGACGTTATTACAGGTAGATTGAAAAGTAATTAAAGTGTATCTGACTCTACTTAATACTACTTAATAAAATGGTAATAACGGGTATATTGAAGGGAAACTTGTTTATTGAGTGCTTGGGTCATGTGGAGCACCTGTTTACTGGTTATTATTCAACCATAGTAAAGAGGTAGGGTTTAATCAAAAGTTTATGGATGTCCCTATTAAAATGTTGTGTTGATACAGGAAAACATCAACTCGATATTTATATACGTCCTTTAGACATATATTTCACTGTAGAAAATAATGAAAAAGGTATCAAAGAAGCCGTTAAAACCATAAAAAAATACAAACCTGAACGCATTGTTATTGAAGCGACTGGTCGACTTGAAATGCCCTTTATTTTAGCTTGTGCTAATGCCAAGCTACCCTTCACTATTGCTAACCCTGTTCATATAAAAAGGTTCGCTGGTGCACTCGGGCAACGAGCAAAAACTGATAAGCTTGATGCGCAACTAATTGCCCATTATAGCGAAGCTATTAAACCGAGATTATCTTGCCTAAAGCCAGACACAATGCAAGCGATGAGTGACTTAGTGACGCGCCGAAATCAACTACTCAATATGCAAACTATGGAAAAAAATCGCCTTCAAATTATGCCTAAGGAGTTAGCGATGACGATTAAACCTGTGCTGACTTTATTTAAAAATCAGATAAGTAAAATAGAAGATAAGATAGTGGCATTAATTGAGCGTTGTCCTGAATACCAAGCTAAAAACATGATACTCCAAAGCATGGTCGGTATAGGAAAAATTGCCGCAGCTTCGCTAATTAGTAATCTACCGGAGCTAGGATATATTAACAGCAAACAAGCTAGCGCTTTAATTGGTGTTGCACCAATGAATAGGGATAGCGGCCGCTATAAAGGACAACGAAAAATTCAAGGAGGAAGACCACAAGTCAGAACCGTTTTATACATGGCAATGATGTCAGCAATGCAAGCTAATCCTGTTTTCAAAGCAACATATCAACGATTATTGGCAGCAGGAAAACCAAAGAAAGTGGCAATAATTGCCTGTATTAGAAAGATGATTGTTATCTTAAATTCAATGCTAAGAGATGGTGTAATGTGGGAAGCGCCAAAAGTGTGAAATTAACTATTGACGCCATAGTCTCTTGTTAGCAGTACCTGCCACTTAATACTTTGGCTGACCTTGTGAATTATTACTAGCTGAATCTGTCCAGTGGAACTCAGACAAAGACAAAAATATAGCATTTTTTAAATTGAGAATCTCGACTGCCTCAGCACTGAAACAACCACCGACAACAACCAAATTTGAGTCGGTTAATTCACCTAATGTATTTAATGCTTTATCAACGATAGAGCTTTTCACGATATCTTTTCTATTATGAGGAAAGATGATCAATGTACTAAATTCGCTAAGTTGAGATTCACAACTAACGGCAAGGCTTTTATATTCTGTTGGAACCCTTTCTTTTATTAAATGGGACTCCAAACTTTTAGTTATGCGATATTTCATAAGTACTGCTAACGCTTATTATCAAGCATTTAGTATAAAGTCCCAGACACTCTTTTGAAGTACTGACTCTATAGGTAAGCTAGATAATTGATTTAAATAGATAAAACATCCGTTGTTTGGTTGAGTTCTCATTGCTTCTCCGTAAACAAAGTGAGAATTCTTTTAGCCAGAATTACTTGTGCCCTATTAAATAATATTTGGAAAAAAATTTCTACTAAAAATTAACTACTCACAAATTCATAAAAAACAAAGCGAGTTTCTAAAAAATATTTAGTAGGACCAAAAAGTGGTTATTTTTGATAAAATTCATTATACCTGTGTAAAGATACAGCTTTCATTTGTTTGTAAGCGTATTATGGAAAAATCACCTTTTCTGGTATTTATTAGAGAATTTTGCCGGGCTAAACATTACGCCTTAAAAACCGAAAAAGTTTATTTACATTAGCTAAAGCGATATATGTCATCATTTTAGTGTTTATGCGACACGTAGTGTGTATTGGGTAATTGTTTGTAGAACTAAGGTGCTACCTGCTAGGTGTGTCAGCGTTGGTGCCGTTATTACACCTAATTTTATGTGATAAACAATTCTCTTTTTTAACAAACAGCGACTACTAGCCTGAGAAATAAAGTAAGTTACCATCTGATTATTGGTTGATTTAATACTTTCATAATTGGACGATATTTATTAGGAGCCCTAACGCCCAACTAACATTGTATTAAGCTACAATCCATGAAAGTGATAACGCTAAAAATAGGGGTAAAAATGCAGTAAAAGCGGCTGAAATAACAAAATCACACCACATATGTTACAACATTGTTTCGCATCTCATTGGTTGCAAAGGGGTGCAAACATTAGAGCGGTTCAAGGTCAACTAGGTCATTCAGATATAAACATAACTCAAATTGATACTCACGCATTACAACAAAGTGCCAATGGCGTTATATGCCCGTTAAGTAGAATAGTTTAAAATAACAAAACAACGGGGGAATTATTAAACAAAAAGCTCTGCCGCTTGGGGATTTTTTTCTAAATAATTAACAATATAAGAGCAATCTGCCACTGCTTTTTTGTTATTTTTTTTAATCTCTTGCAGTACATCTTCTAAAAGTGTTCTGGCGAGTCCCTTCCCTGCTAATTCCTCAGGCACAATAGTGTGTGTTAAGTGCATATGACCATTTTGTTCATCGTAAGTAATATACGCAATATGGCCATCAATATGATATTCATATTTACATTCTTTTACGTTATGTACTAATGTATAAGACATAAGGAACCTTTTAACCTACTTACCTATTTTGTTGTTGGTAAAAATAACACGAAATATAAAGATGCACACCTCTATTTTGTTAAAAGTGTCACATTAATGACATTCATTTATAGGTTATGTTTCTATAATAACGCCATCAAATTGGACTATCTAAAACTAGTTAACAAATTAATCGGCGGTGATTCTAACGTAAGCTTTACTAGCAAACACATTATCGCTGAAAGATAACCTATAGCGTTATCTATTATGTATTTAAACGCAGGAGGTCACTGTGAATTACAAAGATTATTATAAAATTATGGGTGTTGATAAACACGCATCACAAGAAGATATTAAAAAGTCATATCGAAAATTAGCACGTAAATTTCACCCTGATGTAAGTAAAGAAAAAGACGCGGAAACACGTTTTAAAGATATCAATGAAGCTTACGAAGTATTACGTGATAAAGAAAAACGTGCCGCTTATGACGAATTAGGCAGTAATTGGAAAGCCGGTCAAGCAGGCTTTACACCACCTCCAAGCTGGCAGAATCAATACCAACAAGGTGATAGTCAGTTCAATGCTGGTGGTCAAGGTGATTTTAGTGATTTTTTTGAATCATTATTTGGTGGTGGTTTTAATGGCAATAGACAATCTGCAAGAGGACGTCAGTCTATGCAAGGTCAAGACAGCCATGCAAAAATACAGATTGATTTACAAGATGCTTATACCGGAGCTACTCGTAGTTTTACCTTGCGAGATCAAGTAATGAATGAGCAAGGACAAATGCAAACGAAAGAACGCACATTAAAGGTTAAAATTCCAAAAGGAATTAAACCTGGTCAGAAAATCCGTCTTCAAAATCAAGGAGAAGCGGGTTATGGTGGTGCAAAGAATGGTGATTTATATATTGAAGTTGGCTTCAATTCTGATCCCTTGTACAGCATAGATGGTGCTGATATTACAACAGAGGTAAGCATTACTCCTTGGGAAGCAGCATTAGGTGAAAAGGTAAAAGTACCGACACCAACAGGTACTATTGATTTAAGTTTACCTAAATTGGTCAGCAGTGGTAGTAAAATGCGACTAAAAGGACGTGGCTTACCAAGTAAAGTACCTGGCGATTTTTTTGTAAAACTCAAAATAGTGTTTCCAAAAAGTTTATCTCCAGAAGAAGAGGCGCTTTACCAATCTTTAAAAGCACTTGCCACTAAAGGCACCGTTAACCAAAAAGCAGAGGCATAATTTTATGCCTCTTTTTTTATTAAATACGCTTTAATCTCTTTATTCATTATAATTAATAGATACCAGTGAAATAATGTAAGCCTTTATCGGGTCTATTGCCTTATTCCGTAGGAAGCTAATTTTTTTACACGAGAACTTAACCAGCCTCAACGTAAGAAACCTTTTAAGAACAACATAAGGTAAAATAATGAATTTAAAAAAAATTACTGATATCTGTAAGCTTACAGTCATTCCTTTATTACTAGGTTTTCCTGTTGCCATCATCGCCTACCGTATGCAGTTATGGGACATGAGAACATCTTTTAGTCTCATTAAATTTTCAGGCTATGCCAGCGCAGTAGTGCTAGGGCTAGTGTTATTACTTGGCATTTTCGCGATATTTAAAAAACAGCGAAATGTAGCCAAAAGTTGTTCTATAATTGCGCTACTATTAGCAATACCTGTTGTTGGGCTCTCACTGCAAGCAAGCAAAGCTAAGTCTTTACCTTTTCTTCATCAGGTCACTACCGATACCGTTAATTTACCTAAATTTCAAAAAGTAATAGCACTACGAGGTGAAAATAGTAACCCACTCAAATATGACAGTGAAAAACTCGCCCCGTTACAATTAGCTGCTTATCCCCAATTACAACCAATTATAAGCAATTTAGACACAAAGAAAGCTTTTGCAAAAGCCATTACCACAGCTAACAAACTCGGCTGGGAAATTGTTGCAATGAATCAAACAGACGGAATTATTGAAGCCGTTGATACAACCTTACTTTGGGGATTCAAAGACGATGTGGTAATTCGTATTGAAGCGACTGAATCAGGTAGCAAGATAGATTTACGCTCAATTTCTCGTGTTGGAGGTACTGACCTTGGCGCCAATGCCGCCCGCATAACTAAGTTTATTAGTACCTTTTAAAATAAATTAAGCCTTGTTGTTATCCGCAGGCAGACTTTTTAACGAAGAATCTGGTAGCGCATTTAATGAAGAGGCATTAGGTAAAGTTTGCATGTATTTCGCTTCTTTTTCTAATGCTTCTAAATCGTTAACGATCAGCTTATTACGTTTTTTATCAATAGTGCCTTCTTTTTTCCAAAGCTGTAATTGTTTATTAATCACTTGTCTCACTGAACCTGTCATTCTCGCTAAGGTTTCATCAGTTAAACCATTCACTAGATGATGATGATGCTCTTCTTCTTTTGTTCCCGTGTAGAATTTGATTTTTTTTATGTGTTCTAAAATAATACGACTTAAACGGGTAGGCACATCATGCAATATAAGACTACTTGCTTGCTCTTCTTTCTCTCGCATTTTTTGCGCTAAATAAGGCATAAACTGTTGGTTAAATTCAGGGTAAGTCCATAACCAATGACGCATAGTTGCCAATTTAACCGAAAGCAATTTAACCGTAGTTAATGGTGAAATAATAACATCATGGGGTTGGTCATCAAATAACACCATAAGGTCGAAACAATCACCAGCATACAACATGTCTAATGTTGCTTCTCTTCCGGTTTCAGGGTTAGTTTGCTTAATTTCCAACTGCCCTTCAATCAAAACAAAAAAACGTTTTGTTAAAATGTCTGCATTAATGTAATCGCCTTTATGCCATTCACTTAATAGAAATTCTTGTTGAAAATCTTCAATTAATTTTGCGGGGAGATCAGCAAACAAATTAGCTTGCTTAACTAAAACGGGGCTCGCTTTTTGCGATAAAGGGGTAACAACATTTTTTTGCATAAGTAAAATAACTGAAGCGCTAGCGTACCAAGAGTTTCATTCTACCGCGTTGATAGCATATAGCAAAAAATAATCCTTTATTTATCCATTACCTATCAACTTAGCACGATTTAACACACTGATATTTATAACTAAAATAAATTAACAAAATAAAACAAAGCGAGTGTCACATTTGTGACAGATGCATTTCTTCTGCTTGCGTATCATAGCGTCATTAACCAAACATCCAAGTAAAACCATTAAGACAAGTCGGTTTATACAAGGTTGTTTATACGGTCAAACTGCTTCATGGATTACCCAAAAGCATACGACCTTTTATTAAATAATAAGGTAACTATTATGACTAAGATTATTGGTATTGATTTAGGAACAACAAACTCATGTGTAGCGGTTATGGAAGGCGGTAAAGCAAAAATCATTGAAAATGCAGAAGGTAGCCGTACAACACCATCGGTTGTCGCTTTTGCAAACAATGAAACATTAGCAGGCCAACCAGCGAAAAGACAATCTGTTACAAATTCAGAAAATACATTATTTGCGATTAAACGTTTAATTGGTCGTAAATTTGAAGATAAAGAAGTACAAAAAGACATTAAATTAGCCCCTTACAAAATTGTAAAAGCGGATAATGGCGATGCCTGGGTTGAAATAAATGGCAAAGCAATGTCGCCACAAGAAGTTTCAGCACAAATTTTACGTAAATTGAAAAAAGATGCAGAAGCTTATTTAGGTGAAACGGTTACAGAAGCAGTAATTACTGTACCCGCATACTTCAATGATTCGCAACGCCAAGCAACTAAAGATGCAGGTAAAATTGCAGGACTTGATGTTAAACGAATAATTAATGAACCAACAGCGGCTGCACTTGCTTACGGTGTTGATAAAAACAGTAAAGCTGACCAAAACGTCGTGGTTTACGATTTAGGTGGTGGTACATTTGATATTTCAATTATTGAAATAGCCAATGTTGATGGTGAAAAACAGTTTGAAGTGCTAGCAACTAATGGTGATACCTTTTTAGGTGGTGAAGATTTTGACTTACGCCTAATTAATTACCTTGCCGATGAATTCAAAAAAGAGAGTGGTATTGATGTTCATAACGACTCTTTAGCTTTACAGCGTATTAAAGAAGCTGCTGAAAAAGCCAAAATTGAACTATCATCTGCATTACAAACAGACGTAAATTTACCTTACGTAACAGCTGATGCCAGTGGTCCTAAACATTTAAATGTTCAGGTAACCCGCGCTAAACTAGAGTCATTAGTTGATGACTTGGTAAAAAGTACAATTGCACCATGTGAACAAGCATTAAAAGATGCAGGTTTAAGTAAAGGCGATATTAATGAAGTTATTTTGGTTGGTGGTCAAACACGTATGCCAAAAGTTCAAGAAGCCGTTAAAGACTTCTTTGGTAAAGAGCCACGCAAAGATGTAAATCCTGACGAAGCTGTTGCTTTAGGAGCAGCTATACAATCAGGAGTGTTATCTGGAGCAGTTGATGATGTACTATTACTTGATGTAACACCATTATCACTGGGTATTGAAACATTAGGCGGAGTAATGACTAAGCTTATTGAGAAAAATACGACGATACCAACACGTGCATCAGAAACGTTCTCTACTGCGGAAGATAACCAAGCCGCTGTAACCGTTCATGTACTGCAAGGACAGCGTGAAATGGCCACAGATAATAAATCGTTAGGACAATTTAACTTAACAGATATTAAACAAGGTCCACGCGGTTCAGTACAAGTTGAAGTCACCTTTGATATTGATGCAAATGGTATTTTAAATGTCTCTGCTAAAGATAAAGCAACAGGCAAGGAACAAAGTATTAAAATTACCGCATCAAGTGGTTTAACTGAAGATGAAATTAATCGCATGGTTAAGGATGCTGAGCAACACGCTACTGAAGACAAACAGAAACGTGAGCTAGTTGAGCAACGCAACCAAGCAGATCAATTAATTCATACAGTGCAAACTTCAATGGAAAGTTTAGCTGAAGAACAGAAAACAGAGCTAAGTACGCTAATTGAACAACTGAAAATGGCTGTTAATGGTGATGATAAAGCCGCTATTGAAATGCGACAAAAAGCATTACAAGATGCATACAGTAATATCATGCAAGCTCAGCAACAAGCACAAACACAAGAAAGTGCGCAACAAGCTGATGCTGCCAATGATAGTTCAAAAGATGATGATGTCATCGATGCAGACTTTGAAGATGTAAGTAACGGTTAATCACTAAAAGATTAAACCTGTAATTGTTAAAAGCAAAACCCCTAATCGTAATGATTAGGGGTTTTTTATTATATATCGCCAAAAATGCTTAAATGTATTTAACATCCAAGCCGTTCAAGTATTTGTGTTGAATCAGTAAAACTTGGCATAGGATAAGGTACTTGAAGATTAAGTGCTTTATTACTTAATTTTTGATCACAATAATTAGCTTTCTTTTTTAACTCTTGATCAAAAACGAAACTGGCGGCATTGCCCGCTGAATCGTAAATCACCTTAAAATATGAAGAAGGAATAACGTGCGTTTCATCTGCGCCTGGCAAAGGCGTTTCGGCTTTTGCATAAAGCGTTCCTGTAATCACATACAACGAATGTCTAAAACTAACAGCATTACGCACAGCCATTTCTAATGCGACCCATGAACCTTGATTTAGTGCTGATTTTTGTGGCGTGATATTCGATAAGTAATTTAATTCAATCCAGTTTTTATGACCTGCAAAACTGGCCAAAGGAGCCTGATGTCCTCTGTCTGTTTTTAACGCTTTAAACGCTCCTTTATAGTCAGCCTCTTCTAAAGATTCATCGTCATCAATCAGCTCATCATTGCCCCAATTTCTACCTGGGCTATCGCCAAAATTTAACACATTAACTTCATAGGCAACCCAGTCGGCAAACTTTGTTTTAGGATTATTACTTAACGCATAGGTATGATTAAAGACAACATCATTGTTAATAATAGCTAGACTAGGACAACCTAACGGACAATGGACACTTCGAATCTCTGCATTAACAATGGCACTATATGCAGTGAGAATTAACAATATAAACGTCTTCATGGTGAACCTTGGTTAGTTAAACAATATAAAATGAGCAATGCTTTAATATAACACTTCATTCATAACAACACTCTGTTTTTACACTGTTTAAACCAACACAAAAGTTGAACAAGCGTTAACTTGTTCATTCATTAAGTATTTATGAGAGAACACCTTGAAAGTATCACAACGATTATGCTGACAATAATCCTGCCTTTTTTTGTTCGCCGAAGCGCTCGGCATCAACCCCTTTTTTCCAATACCCTACCGCTAACACATTTAACCTATCTATGCCTATTTCTTCAGTTAATACTGGTCGAACATTTTTGATCACACCAGCTTCAACTGCCATAAAAACATAGGTATCTTTTGACATTGTCTGCGCGGTTGCAATCACTAAGTCTTCAAGAGAACCTTTCTCTTCATCTTCAACAAACCATTTTGTATTAAGGGACTCGTCATAATCTAATTCAATGATATCCGCTCTTGTCGGCACTGACAAAATAGCTTTAGAATCTGCATCTTTCTTAAACCTTGGCATATACCCATTAATCGCATTAATCGATGTTAGATCGCCTACAAGTAAATTGCTGTGATGATTATAGTCAGTTAATTTCATTGGCCCAGGTCCTGCGATACCAACACTATCCCCTATTTTTGCAGATAACGCCCAGTTAGTTGCTGGTCCTTCATGGCGGTTAATCACAAAATCTAAGGTTAACTCAAGTAAATCACTATCAAACGAACGGATAGTATATGATCGCATTTTTAGTTGACTTGGATCTGTTGGATTAATAACTACTTTTACATATCCGCCTTCAAATCCCACGGGAAAACCGTGTAAACTATCACCTGTAAAAACGATACGACGCAAATGAGGTGACAAGTCTATGATTTTTAACACATGAGTTAATCGTATATTAGGTTTTCTCGGTTTCATTGGCTTTATTCTCAGATTTGAATTAAACTAAACATGTTGATAAAATCAACTATATTCGACAAGGTTGATGTTGTCAACTAATTTAACATTCTAAAGGGTTATTTAATGAGCAATGAATTAATATCAAATAATATTGTTTGCCTCTTTCAGGCGTATAAGCAAGCAATGCGTTCTACACTAAAAGCAAATGAAATAGGTTTAAATGCAATGCATGTTAAATGCTTGTCTTATATCTACAAGGCTCAAAGCTGTACCGCAAATGATATAGTGATTAACTTGAATAGAGATAAAGCACAAATTGCACGACTAGTAAAAGAGATGATAGCTAAAAATTGGCTAATAAAAATGGCTAACCCTGAAGATAAGCGCAGTCAGCTTTTGTCACTCACTCACGAAGGAATATCGTTGGCAAAACTTATCCAACAAACCCATAGTGAGATCAATCAAAAAATGCAGAGCACGCTTACCCGTGATGAGCTAAAAGAGTTTACTCGCGTAGTCGGTATTATTTGCACTAACCTTCAAGAGCCGTAATAGCCTGTATTAGTTATTGTTTCTACTGAGTTTCCAACGTCTTAATGACATAGCAATTCCCGTATACACTAATAAACAAGCGAGTAAGGAAGCAAGTCCAGCTAAGGTTTGTCCAACAAGACCATACATTTCGCCGGTATGTAAAAAGCGAATATAAGTTCTAATTTTTCGATAGGTTGAATTATCATCAAAGCCCTGCTCTGCAATTAATTCACCGTTTAGGGTGTTTAACAGCACACTTTTACGTTTTTTAGGCTCACCACCAGTTCCCATATCCACTTGAAAAGTTTGAATACTTTGTGGAGCTTTCGCTACAGATAGCGATATCGTTTGCCAATTAGGGTTAGCCGTACTTACCTTTGACAGTAAAGTTTGCATGCTCAGTTGTTGATTAATGTTATCTGGGGTTAACGCCTCTGCTTTGGGTAACTCTTGGGTTTGTGATGACACATAAGACTTTAAGGTATTTCCAGGCCATTTAAATGAGAAGAAAATAGCTGTAAAAGTAATCACGATCAAAAGCGGAGCCATGTAAAAACCAAATGTATTATGCCATTGGTAATTTCTTGCTTGTGTATTTGTGTGATTTTTCGTCAGTATCAGTTTCTGCTTAAACCCTCTTTTATTGAACTTAGTAGGTAACCATAAATAGAGACCACTAAGGGCTAATATAAGAAATATAATATTAGCAATACCATTAACCCAACGTCCCGTTTCACTAAATTTTCCATCAAGTGTTAACCAACGATGAAAGGCTCTTAATTTACTTAAAAACACGGTAGTTTCTTGGCCAGGCGTGGCTATTTCATCCCCTGTAAAAGGATTTAAATATGCTAAGGTTTTACGCCCTTCTTTTATGACAAAAGGTGCATTAATTTCATTAGAAAAACTAATTGAAGCCGACTTCTTAATTGGATAGCTATGAGTCATTTCAATGACATTATCAAGTGTTAAACGGGTGGCATTTTCACTTGGTATTGTTGGAAAGTCAGCTTGTTGAGCGGCCTGAATCATTTGTTTTTCGTAGGTTAACCCAACACCTGTAATAGACATTAGGAAAATAAAAATTGCCGCACTACAACCAATGATAAGGTGGAACCAAAAAAAGTATTTTCTAATATTCATCTGCTTTTTATACATTAAAAGCACCTTAAAAAAGGTGCTCGATTATTCGGACTACTGTAAGCCAAGCTTACAACAGATTATTGAGCCTGATTAAAATGCTGTTTTTATTTCAAATCGAGCCGTTGTGCCATCTCCGATGGTAACATTATTAACGCCACCGCCAGCAAGGTAATCTTCATCAAATAAATTTTCGATATTTAAACGTAAATCTACTTTTTTCCCCATTACATGGGTTTTATAGGTAGCACCAATATCAACGCGGCTATAAGCATCTTTAGTTACGCTATTATCGTTATCAGCATAACGTTCACCTTGATAGAAAATTCCAGCGTTTAACGCTAATTTATCAGTTAATTCATAACGAGACCATGCCGATGCAGACCATTTGGGTGCATCAACGGGTGTGTTACCTTCATAATTCTCGTCTTGCTCATATTTCGCATTTAAATACATTACTGAGGTGATCACAAACCATTTATCGGTAATAGCACCTTGTGCAGAAAGTTCAAAACCTTTATGTTTTTGAAGTCCTGACTGGGTTGTGACCGTATCATATAAAGGGTCATCAACCAATCGTTCTGAAATTAAGGTACCACTTTTTTCTATATTAAAAGCCGCAGCATTGAGTAATAAACGATCTGATACTTGCCATTTTGCCCCTACTTCTATTTGCTTAGATGTAGTTGCATCAATGTCCTTGCCGTAGTTTTTATCGAATTCATCATTAATAGTTTCACTTGATTGCGGTTCAAAACCTTCTGAATAATTCACATATAACGTGCTATTTTCATCAGGATGATAAAGTACACCAACTTTAGGTAATAACGACTCGTTATCAGCCCCTTCTTTATTTTGTTTATCAAAGCGACCACCAATGGCAAGTTGCCAATGGTCATTAAATGTCATTAAATCTTGAAAGTACACACCGTAATAATCATATTCAGTCGTGCTTAAGCTATCGTCCGTTTTATAATTAACACTTGGCTTTATTGGCTCAGCTTCGCCTGGCGTATAACTAACACTACTACCGCGCTCAATTAATTGTCCGTAATAATAATCAAGACCATTAGCGCCCAACAGTAAATTATGCTCAATACCACCTAAAGTAATTTCACCATTTAGGTCAATAAAAGCGGTTTTAAACTGCCAGTCATCAAAACGATCATAAGGTTTTGACGAATAGCTTTCACCATATTGATAATCAGATGTTTTATTTGGTGACGATTCAAATCGTTGTCTTTTAAAGCTCTGTTCGTTATAGCCAATTTTAACTTTCCATTCAGCGTTAATGAAATACGTTAATTTAGTACCTATGTTTTCAACAGTAATATCAGTGAAAGCCCATGAAAAGTCATTAATGGTATGTTTATTACTGACCACATCGCCATTGTTGTCTAACCAAGCACCTGTGTCTAAACCCGCTTTATCATCAGTACGATCATAGTAAGCACTCAAGATCAAATCATCAGTCAGTTTATGTTCAAGCATTAATGAACCTAAAAAACGATCACGTTCACGAGTTTCACCATTTTGATATTCACGTTCAAAATTAACATCTTGCTTAACTAATATCGCACGATAATTAGTATCAGCCATGATTTCGCCACCCGCATCAAGCATAAAACGAGTAGAACCATTTTGGTCAGTGTCAGCACTCAATTCAAATAACGAATTAGACGTTGGCTGCTTCGTCACCATGTTAATCAAGCCACCCGGTGCAGACTGACCGTATAAAATACTTGATGGACCTTTAATTACTTCTACGCGTGATAATGTTTCAATAGGTTGCTGATAATGCGACCAATGTTGGTGTCCATCACGTAAATAACCTGTTGAAGAACTCAGTTCAAAACCTCTAGAGCTAAACACTTCACGATTTCGTTGCTTAGAACCTGGCGACAAACTTGCGTCATTGTTAAGTACTTCACCTAAAGTAGTGGCTAACTGTTCATCAATGATGGTTTCAGGAATAACAGTTACAGCCTGAGCAGTTTCGAGTAATGAAATGTTGGCACGCATAGCACCAGAAGCATTTTCAACCTGATAATCATTAAAGTACGTTCCGTTAACTTTAATCACTTCTATCTCGTTTTCATTATTGTTAACTTCGTTTGCTTGCAATGCACTAGAGATACTTGCAAGACCTAAACTGACACTAATAAAAATCTGGTTTAACTTCATTTTTACGATTCCGCTAATTCTGTAATTAAATAATTGGTGCGGATATTAACACAAACGCGAATGATATCAATTCTTATTTGCTATCAATTTTATCTCTGTGATTGATTATTGATCGCTATCAAAAGATTCCTCAAGAGTCATAATAAATGATGTGCTTAGGTATTAAGAAACGCTAACTCTCTAATAAAAACATTAGTTATTATGCTGTTAGCAACATTAAAAATAGATGTAAACCTAGAATATTTACCTTAAAAGGTTAGCACAGCAATTAAAAAGAGAACCTCAGATAAGCATAATACTAACGTTCAATTAGCGTTAAAGTTAATAAGCCCTGAGTTATATACGTATATGTTAGCCCGTCAGTTCAATAAAATAAGCGTTTACAACAATGATAACCGCTGTTTTTGTATGCGCTCTTAGTATAGAATCCATCTGATAAATTTTACTAAGAACAAAATTTACCCTAGGTAAACTTGTACTCGTAAAAATTAACTCACAAGAATTTCTTCTCCCTTTCTAAGATGACCCTATATAAATGAATCAAATGAATAACATAACGATAGCAACGCACAATGGTAATTTTCATGCGGACGATGTTTTTAGTATCGCTGCACTTAAACACATTTTTCCAAGGTTTAACCTTGTTCGCACCCGAGACTTAACCATTATCGCCCAAGCAGATATTGTGATAGATGTTGGCGGTGAATATAACCCAGATGCAGGTCGCTTTGATCATCATCAACGTGGTGGCGCTGGTGAACGTGAAAATGGTATTCCCTATTCGTCATTTGGTTTAATTTGGCAAAAATATGGATTAGAGATATGCCAAGGTCATCAAGAAGTAGCTAATGCGGTAGATGCCGGTTTAGTCTCTACCATTGATGCTATCGATTGCGGACATGTTGAAGGCGTTTCTAAAGGCATTAGCCTTAGCCAAACTATTTCTATGTTTAACCCTACTTGGCAAGAAGAAAGTCATTTTGATACTTGTTTTGATGAAGCGGTTGATTTTGCCGCACGTATATTAAAACGCTTTATTGCTGCCGCTGACGGTGGTATTAGTGCAAAATCAATTGTTGCAAAAGCAATTGAAAACGCAGCAGACCCCCGAGTGATTGTATTAGAAAAATACACGCCTTGGAAAAAAACGGTACATGCCTTATCTGAGCAAGCTTTATACATGGTTTACCCTTCTCAATCAGGGCAATGGCGAATTCAAACGGTACCTGTAGAACCAGGATCTTTTGAAGATAAAAAATCGCTTCCTAATGCATGGGCTGGTTTATCTGATCAAGCGTTTCAAGACGTTTGCGGTATTGACGATGCTATGTTCTGTCATAATGGCTTGTTTATGGCGGGTGCTCAATCGTTTGAAAGTGTAATGAAGATGGCGGCTATCGCTCTAGACGCGTAAAAATACGTTCTAAAGGGTTAAGGCTATACAATTAACTTTGATATAAATGTTGATGACCTTCGCTTTGCCCTTTCATACCGAATTAAATCAATGGCTTTTATAATCAAGCCATTGATTTTAAGTCCATAGTATTGATGAATAACCTTGGGTTGTTAATTTGCTCTAACATTGCCTTATCTGGCAAACAGTCATCATCCACATAGTCAGCAAAGTCACCTGAGGGATCAAACACTAAAATATCTAACGCCAATCTATCCAATCCATATAACCCGCGGTGGATCATATCTGCTGAAAACACTAACAAGTCACCAGCGGCAAGGCTAATTTTTTTTCCTGTTGAAAGATCTTCACTACTGACCCGCCCTTTTTCTTCTTGGCGAACATTGAATTCTTCTTCATTATCCCAGCGTTTATGGGTTCCAGGTACAAGCTCCATACCTAGTTCATCAAATAAAGGTACACGAAGGTGTAACACCTGTGTTTCTTGAATTGCTATTTTTTGCCCTTCTATATCGTGATCATATTGACAATCTCTATGCCAAAAATCTTTTTGTTCAGGCCGAACCGGATTAAAAAACAACTGGGTGTTCATAAATGCCGGTTTACTTGGAATAACCGAATCGATAATTTCCATCATTTTAGTAGCACTAATAAAGTTAAACAGCTTTACTCTCTCATCAGCGTTTAAATACTGGCTGCCTGTAATTAATGACGAATTAAAGGCCTCTTCTTGATAGAATTTTTTATTGTCTTTTTTCCAACCTTGGTGAAATGTTAAAATGACTTTTCTCAATGAAGTTATTTCATCTACCGTAAAGTAATTTCTGATCACAAAATAGCCTTGTTCATTATAGCTATGCTTCAATTGACTTGGGTTTACTATCATTTACTACGCTTACCTTTACTTGAATGAATACCATGGCACACCTTTAGATGCTCAATGCCACTTTTGATTTACCCTTTGTCTAAATATTCCTTTGATGCCATTTCCACTAACCGACTTTTAGTTCGTTCAAACTCAAACATTAAGGTTCCGCTATTATACAGTTGAGCTTGTGGCACATAGGCAGTTATCACTAAGTTAAGGTGGCAATCGTAGCATTCATCAACTAAAGCAATAAATCGTCTAGCGGCGTCGTCCATTGGCGCAAGTATTACTTCACGCTCACCGGTTTCGCCTGCTGACACATTAATATTTGAACCATTATCTTCCGTACCTCTGGCTTTAATTCGTTCGTACGCTTGTCCACTCATTGGCGGTACATGAAACAATAATATGTTCTTAAACTGTTTGGCTATTTCTACATAATCAAAATGACTACGAGGCCCTTCACATAAATCAGAAAATTCAAAACAAATTGTTTTATTGTTGTTTTCCGTATGCATGGCAATGTAACTAATTTCTCGACCTAAAATAGTAATAGTATTATTCAAACGATTCGTTGCGTTATGTACCTTTATCTGAGATTTAACCTGTTTATTCTCATCGGCTAAGCTTGGTATTAAACCAAATTGACTTAGTAGACCTTGATGTAAAGCATGTTGCTCTGCTTCCCCATCAGGTAATTCAAAGTAATTTTGTACATAAGTTAAAGTACGATGCCGATGATCACGTTCACCTGACAAATGTAATGGTTGAGTATAGTGCTCAATGGCAGCTATAGCGGGAAGAAAGCGTTCACGCTGTAAGCCATTGCGATAGAGTTCTTTTGGCTCACAATTACTGGTACTTACCATAGTAATATTCAGTTCAAACATGAATTTTAGTAAGTTACCTAATAACATGGCATCACCGATATCAGAAACAAAAAACTCATCAAAACACAAAACGCGATACTGCTGACTAAATTGTTGTGCAATATGTTTTAACGGTTCTGATTTGCCTGATAATGCTTTAAGTTGATTATGAACATCTTGCATAAAATGATGAAAATGCTGCCGTTTACATAACGAACTAGGCAAGCTATTGACAAATAAGTCCATTAAAAAAGTTTTTCCGCGCCCCACTTTTCCCCATAAATAAATACCCTTAATTGCCTCAGCCTTGTGTTTATTGGTAGTGTCTAAAGCTTGTAATTGTAGATATAACTGCTGCAACAACTCCACAGCTTGTTGTTGTGATGGATCAAAACTTATTTGATTTGAACTAACTAAAGCTTGATATTGAGAAAGTGGAGATTTATTTGTCATGGATATTTGATTTGTTTTAAAAGTAATGAGTTACCGCATTATTTTACGCTAATAATCCCCTCATTGTCAGTTATTGAATGTGTTCCCCTTTAAGTATGTTCAGTTGCCACTCTGCCCTATGTGTAATCAGTAGAGTGTTACGCTAATAATCCCCTCATTGTCAGTTATTGAATGTGTTCCCCTTTAAGTATGTTCAGTTGCCACTCTACCCTATGTGTAATCAGTAGAGTGACGACTTAAATACAACTAAATATGATTGCATCACAACAGGCAACTAAATATGGTTGCATATTAAAAAGCAATCAAATATAGTTGCTATAGAAATACATTTAAGGTGAATAGTTATGATCGCTGTATTAACAGGAGATTTAGTAAACTCGACTAAGATGTCCAACAAAATATATACGCAAGTCATCACAGACCTAAAAGGTTTATTAGTTGATGCACACAATAAATATCATGCGGTGGGTGAAATTTATCGCGGCGATGAATTTCAAATTCAATTTCCAGAGCCTATTCACGCGATAAAATGTACGCTATTAATCAAACTTGCATTACATTTATTGCGGGTCTCAGATAAACCCATACAATGTACTTTGTCGCTTGCTTATGGTTCACATGATATTTTAGCTGACAAACCGAATACGTCTTCAGGCCCTGTTTTCGTTAACTCAGGCAGAGGATTAGACAAAACCCCTAGAGGAGATATGTCAGTAAGCGTTCAACAAGATAATGACAACAATGAACTCAAGTTGTTAACACAGTTTTTAAATCACTTACTTAACAGACTCACTCGTTCACAGGCCGAATTACTGTATCAATATATTGAAAATGACTTTATTGAACATCAAAAAATGGCTGAATTAACGAAAACATCACGTCAAAATATCAGCAATAGACTTGCCAACATTGGTGCTTTTTTAGTAAAAGATTATATAGACATCATAAACAATAAGGTAAACGAGCTGATGACAGGTGAACACTAATGGACTTACTTTTACTACTATTAGCAGCCCACTTTATTGGTGATTTCTACCTACAACCTAATCATTGGGTAGACTGTAGAAACAAAAATCACATTAAATCGCACGCCTTATGGAAACATATAGGTGTGCATATCGCTTTGTATATTTTGGTTTTTTGCCTAGTAAATTATTCCTTATTACAAGCGGTATTGTCCATAATGGTAATAGCGACATCACACTTAATTACTGATTATTGGAAGTCTTACCGAACCAATAACTTGTTATACTTTTTAATAGATCAAACTATTCATATAATTGTTATCCTGAGTGTTTGGGCATGTTTATCGGATATTACTTTAGGGCAAATCCACTTATTTCTAATTAACCTAATAACACCCAAAAATATGATGATTGCTATGGCATACATCCTAGTGTGTAAACCTGCCTCGGTTATTATTTCACTCGCATTAAAAAAGCATATTGAAGATATAAGAAATCATCAAACAAATACATCTCAAACAGCCATCATTGAAAGCGAACACTCTTCAGACAACACACTAATCGATCCCTTAAATACAGAGAAAGACAGCTCTACGGAATCTAGCTCACAAAATAAAGACCTTGGTCTTATTTCCGCAGGAGCATGGATTGGCTATATCGAACGTTGTTTAGCTATTTCATTTTTATTTATGGGGCAATTTACCGGTATTGGATTTTTAGTAGCAACCAAAACTATTTTTAGATTTGGCGATTTAACCAAAAACAAAGATATGAAACTCACCGAGTATATGATGTTAGGTACCTTACTCAGTTACGCAATTGCTTTATTTATTGGTTGGAATGCGATGTATCTCTATAAAATGTTATAGCGTCTTAGCGGCTCATTTGGACGAACCCACTAGAAGAGCCCTCACCTTTGTGTGAGATTTTGCATCGGGAAGCACTTAAAGTCACCTGATTAAAAACAAAAACACCACGCTAAGCGTGGTGTTTTTTTATTGTTTTGGTAATTTTACTGAGCATTAACAATGAATGCCCTATTGCGACAAATGTTTATTGAAACACTTTATCAATACTAATTACTTCAACATTTTTTGCTGGCAATGATAATGGGTAGCTTTCAATTACTTTATCGGTTGCTAACAATTTAGCTGGTTTTTCACTGTTATATTTTAACGGTGAAACTTGCTCAGACAACAGACGTTTTTTCATATCTTTACCATCACCTGAGATGAAAACATACTGAATATTATCTGTTTGTAAGTTTTCTTTAATGACACGGTTTACATCATCTAACGTTAACTTAGCAAATTGATCACGAACGTATTTAACAAATTCTGGCGTTTGGTAAAACTCACTATCGAGCGCATAACCTAACTGCTGATCTTGGCTAGCAACTAATTGCGGCGCATAGTTTGTTAAATAATTACGAGTGGCTTGAAAGTCTTTCTCACTCATACCGTTTTTAATCAAGTTATCTAACTCAAACAGTGCTGCGCGAGTTGCAAAGTGCGCATCATTATTTGAACGTAATGGACGTAACCACACTTGAAAAATTTGGCTAGAACGACCTAAGTTTGCGTCTGGCTTCGTTTGAAACATACCTCGTGGGAAATATTCAATATAAGCATAATCACCATAGTTCATACCACGCGCTTGACGTATTTGTTGGTACAAGTAGCTGTTAGAACTACGATGCTCTCCAAAGTATGAGCGTACTAACCACAAAGCAGCCCAGTCTTTATCGTTACGAATAGTATTGATAGGAAATCCGAATGACACTGCTGTTGATTGTGCATTTTTTTCAACAATTGTGACATGGTGGCCTTTTAACGTAGGTGCTTTAGCAATAGTTAAACGTTTTTCTTCACCAAGGGGTAAAGCCGTTAAGTCACTCAATAATTGCGCTTTTAGTGTCTTCGGCATAGCGCCAGTAATACCCAAGTTCAATTTCGATTGTGTTAACTGACTATGATAAAACGCTTTAACATCATCAAGCGTAATAGCTTCTAAATCTGATAAATCACCACTGTTAAAGTTTTCGTAAGCATGTCCCTGATAAAGTTTGCTATAAAGTACCTCTTTACCTAACTCTTCATCGTTAGAGGCTTTAATACCTGAGTTAATGCTATCAATTAACTCTTTTTTCAAACGCTTGAAATCATCTTCACGCCAGCCAGGATTCAATAATTGATCGCTGATCAGTTGGTACCACTGATTAGCATTATCTTTGTGTACACGCCCCGTGAACGACATCATTTCTTTATCAAGCTGAGATGAAAAACTACCCGCTAATGGGTATAAACCTTTTTGAATTTCTTTAAAGCTACGCGTTTGTGAACCGCCTTGAGTTAACATACGGGCAGTTAATGCCGCTACCCCTTTTTTACCGGCAGGATCAGCTGCTGCTCCAGTATAAAAGAGAAAATTAACATCAATTAACGGTGAGTCATTGGTTTTATCAACAACAGTAAATTTAGGCGCACTAGGATTAGCCTTAGCTTGTTCTATTTTTGCTACCGCGCCATTTAAATCAACTTCGTGATCAAACCCTGCCACTTTATCAAGTGCCGACATAGTTACAGTAGTACGGTTTTCATCAATGAAATATTTATTAGCAATACGTTTAATATCTTCTGCCGAAATATTATCAAAGCTATTGTAAAGGTAGTTAATAGTTTCAGGATCACGATTGAAATGCATATAACTGGCAAGTGTTGAAGCAATAGACTCTGAAGAATCTAAACTATTGACGAAGCTATATTTTAAGTTCGACTTTAAGTTATTAAGTTTATCTGCTGACACTAACTCTGTACGAATTTTTGCATATGTATCATTAATTGCATCACGAACAACCGCCAAGTCTTTTTCGTCATTTACCTTAATAAAGACATGACGTAAGCCCACATCTTTCGTTTCAGGATTGTAGTTAAACATTTGACTTGCTACTTGCTTTTCTACGACGAGTTCTTGATATAAGGCTGAGTTACTTGAAAAATACAGTTCAGAAATTAAATCTAAGGCAGCACGATCTTTTTCTTTAGGTTGCCAGTCAGCCCCTTTATAAGAAACTAATAACCAATGTCCTGGTAAGCCGTCAAATTTTTCATGAACATATTTTGGCGCAGTTTGCTTAGGTTCCGGTTTAATGTCGTTAACAAAATCGCCTTTTTTCCAATCACCCCAGTGTTTTTCTACCATTGCCATTGTCGCTTTAGGATCAACATCACCTACGATAACAAGCGATACATATTCTGGCTTATAAAAGTGCTTAAAGAATTTTTTACCGTAAGCAATTTGATTGGGCATAGCTTCAACATCTTCAAAGAAACCCATAGTAGTGTGCTTATAGGTATGAGTATCAAATGCTTCTTTACGAACCGCCGCTAATAACTTACGTGTTGGGCTTGCATTATTTTTTAAATACTCACCTTTTACGGTTAACGCTTCTGTTTTAAATTGCGCGTCAGTGTAAGTAAGGTTTTTAAAATGATCCGCTTGAATTTCTAATACTTGATCTAAATGATCTTTGGAAAAGTCTAAGTGATAATTAGTGTAATCATTCGTGGTATAAGCACCGTTATCTACACCCGCATTTTTATATAAATCAGCGTAAACATCTTGCGGATATTTTTCAGAGCCTTTGAACATCATGTGTTCAAAAAAATGAGCAAAACCTGTTTTCCCCATTTCGTCTTCGTCACGAGAACCTACAGACACAGGAATTTGTACAGACACAAGATCGGGATAGTCAGTTTTAACAATTAAAACACGCAAACCATTGTCTAATTCTTTAAATAAGTACTTTTGGCTAAACACTTTGTTAGCACTGTTCTCAGTTGTTTGAACTGATGCACTGCTGTTAGTACCAGTATTAGTTGCCACACAAGCAGTTAACGATAAACTTGCAGCGATAATCGCGGCTAAATATGTTTTTTTCATGATTATTCCCTAATTTATTATCCCTGTATCTTAAGTAACTACGACAAATTTTTCATTGTTTTTTCAAGGATAAGCTATGGTGAGATGTAACAAATTAAGTACATCTAGGTAATGAGAGTGTGTGATGACGACAAATACGTTAAATTTAATGTGTACCTAAACCCAAACGTATATGTTTAGAGTGTGCTCTTTATTTTTCTTTTGAGAAAATATTTTCTAGCCTAGTTTACTGTTCTGATTAAATTGTTAGTGTGTTGGCAGATAAGCTTATAAGTATTTAACGTTTATCTGACTCTACTTTATCAAAATGTATAAAAGTATCTCTTAGAAATAATGCTTTAGATACGCTTTGAATTTCACTTAAAACAGTATCAATTAAATCCAAAGTACTTTGGACTTTCAAACAAATATAAGTGTCAGCTTTTTTTACAATTCAAGTAGATAATTCAAAAAAAAAATAAAAAAAATTTAACAAATCAACACAATAACAATTTGGTATGAACTATGCCTATAAACTAATAATAATAATATCTAAAAAAGATACCTAAATAATAATAAAGGAAAAAAGATGAAAAAAATAATATTGGCTCTGACACTTGCAAGTTCATTCTTTGCAGTAAATTCATATGCTGGAAAAATTCTTCTAACTCAATTTGATAATAATAGTGGTTTTCAACTAATGGAGACAAACCTAGAAAATGCAGGGCATACTGTTGACATTATTGATGCAACAGTAACTGGCAATATAGCAAGCGCATTGAATACTGGTTTATATGACCAAGTATTTCTTTGGGATTTAACAAGCAGATTATTTCTCGATAGTAATGACATATCTGCCTTGAGTAATTTTTGGTCTACAAATATGGGGATTGCTATAGACACGCGCTCTTATGGACACCATTTTCAAGGTACAGACGCTAGTGAAGTTGCATTGATTCAGAACATTGCCCATAACTTAGAGTTATCTGGCGGCGGTCTATGGATAGGTAGTGATCATGCTCCAGGATGGTCTCACAATTCTAATGCACTTTTATCGGCTTTAGGATTCGATTTAATTACGGGTCAATATTCTGATCCGGTGAATTATGCAGATCCTACATCTGTATTATTAAATGGTGTTACACCAGCTGATTTATGGGGTGGTGGTGAATCTTTAGGAAAAGCGCCTGTTGGTTTACAATCAAACGGTGTAGAAATGTTTGCACATTTTGGTAATACGAATGGGCAAAGCACTATTCCTTACATTTCAGCTAGTTTTGATTTAACTGGACCAGTACCTACACAAAGTGTCCCTGAACCTACTACTCTTGCAATATTTGCATTTGGCATAATGGGTTTATTATCTCGCAGATTAAGTAAATAATCTAAAGACACTTTCATTGAGTAATTAATAAAAACACCAATAACCAATATTGGTGTTTTTTTTATAATATGTAGGCTACTAACCTTTACGTTTTAGAGTCTTTGATAATAAAGTATGTGACCTGATATTTGATTATTCAAAAAGCAGATAGATACAACTAAAAGCACAAATTAAATTTACAAGCGTCCTTCAGCTTTCACTTCCATAATTGATACCAAAGACTGTAGCCAAATAAGAAAGGCGAATCATTTCTGATTCGCCTTTCTTAATTTCAGCTACAGTTTCCAACTTGATGTCACCGGTTTCCAACTAGATATGTTGTGATCAACAGTTAACTAGTCTTTATACATCTCAACCGGAGGACAACTACAGATCAAATTACGATCCCCATAAACATCATCAATACGGTTTACCGTTGGCCAGAATTTGTTAGCGGCTGCCGCTGCTGATGGGAATACTGCTTCAGCAATAGAGTAAGCACGATCCCAGTTTGCTTCAGTAATATCAGCTAATGTATGTGGTGCATTATGTAATGGGCTATTTTCTGCAGTCCATTCACCAGAAAGTACACGTTTCACTTCACCATGGATACTGATCATTGCATTGATAAAACGATCTAATTCTACTTTTGATTCTGATTCTGTTGGCTCAATCATAAAGGTTCCAGCAACTGGAAAACTCATAGTTGGCGCATGAAAACCGTAATCAATTAAACGTTTTGCCATATCAACTTCAGTAATACCTGATTCTGCTTTAATTGGGCGCAAATCGATAATACATTCATGTGCCACTCGACCATTAGCTCCAGTGTATAAAACTGGGAAGTAAGGGCTTAATTTTTTAGCAATATAGTTGGCATTGGTAATGGCATATTTAGTCGCATCTGTTACGCCTTTTCTACCTAGTAATGCAATGTAAAGATAAGAAATACATAAAATACCCGCACTACCGAAAGGTGCCGCTGAAACAGCGCCGTTTCCTTTGTTGGCTTCATTTACTGTGACTAATGTGTGGTCAGGTAAAAATGGGGCAAGGTGTGACTTAACACCAATTGGTCCCATACCTGGTCCGCCGCCGCCATGAGGAATAGCAAAGGTTTTATGTAAGTTAAGATGTGAGACATCCGCACCAATAAAGCCTGGAGAGGTTAAGCCTACTTGTGCATTCATGTTTGCGCCATCAAGGTACACTTGACCGCCATGTTCATGAATAATATTACAAATTTCTGCAATAGTAGTTTCATACACACCATGAGTAGAAGGATAAGTGATCATGATACAAGAAAGGTTATCTGCCATTTCGCTTGCTTTTGCACGCAAGTCGTTCATGTCAACATTACCTTGTTTATCACAGTCAACTACAACAACTTTCATACCTACCATTTGTGCTGAAGCAGGGTTAGTACCATGTGCAGATGAAGGAATTAAACAAATGTTACGGTGGTCATCGCCACGGCTTTGATGATAACGTTTTATTGCGATAAGACCCGCATACTCACCTTGCGCACCTGAGTTCGGCTGCATAGAGATATTGTCGTAACCTGTTAGTTCAACTAATGCTTCACCTAATTCATCAATCATTTGCTTGTAACCTTGCGCTTGATCGATTGGAGCAAAGGGATGCATGTTAGCAAATTCAGGCCAAGACACTGGGATCATTTGTGCTGTTGCATTTAGCTTCATGGTACATGAGCCAAGTGAAATCATTGAATGATTCAATGCTAAGTCTTTGTTTTCTAATTTCTTGATGTAACGTAACATTTCAGTTTCTGAATGATACGAGTTAAATACTGGATGCGTTAAAATTTCAGATTCACGTACTAAAGACTCAGGAATTGAAATATTACCTAATACGCGTACTTCTGCGTCAATACCTTCAATATTTAAACCATGATTTTCACCAAACAATATGTCAAATAAAGTGAACATATCTTCGCGCGTGGTGGTTTCATCAAGTGAAATACTGATTTGGCTTGAAACGTCAGTGCGTAAGTTCACGCCTCTAGCCAATGCTCTTTCAACAATTTCTGCTTTTAAGTCACTTGAAACGTTAAAGGTTAAGGTATCAAAGTAAAAACCATGTAATGGCGTTAATCCTTTAAAGTTGGCGGCATGGGCTAAAATATCAGCAAAACGATGAATACGTTCAGCAATCACTTTTAAGCCTTTAGGACCATGGTAAACCGCATAGAAAGCAGCCATATTAGCTAATAATACTTGTGCAGTACAAATGTTTGAGTTGGCTTTTTCACGACGAATATGTTGTTCACGTGTTTGCATTGCCATACGTAATGCAGGATTACCACGAGCGTCTTTAGAAACACCTATGATACGGCCTGGCAATGAACGTTTGTATTTATCTGAAGTGGTAAAAAATGCAGCGTGAGGTCCACCGTAACCCATTGGTACACCAAAACGTTGGCTAGAACCGATTACAGCATCAGCACCAAGTTCGCCTGGCGCTTTTAACATAACTAAACTCATAATATCAGCAGCAACGGCAACAATACCTTTATTGTCGTGAATTTTAGCAATTAAATCACTAATATCGGTTATTTCACCGGTTGCACTTGGATATTGTAATAAAGCACCGAATACATCATGCTCTGGCGCTTCAATCGCAGGTGCAACAATAATGTCAAAACCAAACATTTCTGCACGTTGTTTAACTACGTCGATTGTTTGAGGAAAAACATCACTGGCAACAAAAAAGGCATTTGATTTTTTGTTTTTTGACACTCGTTTAGCAAGAGCCATTGCTTCAGCGGCTGCTGTAGCTTCATCAAGTAATGAGGCTGAGGCTAATTCTAAACCAGTTAAATCGATACACATTTGTTGGTAGTTTAGTAATGACTCTAAACGCCCTTGTGCGATTTCTGGCTGGTAAGGGGTATAAGCTGTGTACCAACCTGGATTTTCAAGCACATTACGTAAAATAACGTTTGGTGTGTGAGTACCGTAATAACCCAAACCAATATAAGTTTCGTTAACGATATTTTTACGGGCAATAGCTTTTATATCTGAAAGCGCCTTAACTTCTGTTTTACTCGCTTCAATGTTTGGTAAATCGGCTAAACGAATATCACTTGGTACAATTTCATCAATAAGTGCATCAACAGATTCCGCACCAATATCAGTTAACATCGCTTCGGTTTGTGCTTCGTCTGGGCCAATGTGACGACGAATAAAGTCTTGCGTTTGCTCTAATTCAAACAAAGATGGAGTAGTCATAAAACAGCGTCTCTATAAAATACGTTCTAAATAAATAAAAAGAAAGCCCCAAACATCGTTTGGGGCTTTAAATTATTGGTTAATCAATCATTAGTCTTCGTCGATTGAATTTTCATAACCTTCAGCATCTAAAAGGCTTTCTAATTCACTTTCGTCGTCTAATTTAATTTTAAACATCCAACCGTCACCAAATGCGTCTGAGTTAACTAACTCAGGCGAATCTTCGAGGTCTTCATTAACTTCTACAACTTCCCCAGAAACAGGCGCATAAATGTCTGATGCCGCTTTAACTGATTCAGCTACAGCTACGTCGTCACCTGTACTCACGTTGTCACCTACTTCAGGTAATTCAACAAATACCATATCACCTAATAACTCTTGTGCATGTTCAGTAATACCAACAGTAACAATACCGTTGCCATCGTTACGAACCCACTCATGAGAGGTGGCATATTTTAATTCTGAAGGAATATTGCTCATTTTATTGTTCCTAATATTTTATTAATTTTTAAATCGGTTTGATGGACTAAAGCAATAGTTACTATAGAACATCAACTGAAATTATTACAATTGGCTTTGACCGTTACGAACAAAACTTGGTTTTACTACGTTTACTTTAACTAATTTCTTACGCATTTCAACTTCTACTGTGTCACCAATTTTAACGCTACGAGGAACTCGTGCCATGGCAATTGAATGACCTAATGTTGGTGAAAATGAACCTGAAGTAATAATCCCTTCACCTGCATCAGTAATGACTTTTAAACCAGAACGTAATACGCCCTTCTCAGTTAATACTAAGCCAACAAGTTTTGGCTGATCGCCAGCTTCTCGTTGTGCCGCTAAAACGTCACGACCAATAAAGTTACGATCACTTGGTTCCCAGCTGATGGTCCAAGCCATGTTAGCCGCTAAAGGAGACACGCTTTCGTCCATGTCTAAACCATATAAGTTCATACCTGCTTCTAAACGTAACGTATCACGCGCGCCTAAACCACAAGGTTTAACACCTGCATCTAACAATTGTTGCCATAAATCAGCAGCTTGAGCTTCTGGTACTACGATTTCGTAGCCATTTTCACCGGTATAGCCAGTTGTTGCGATAAAGAGGTCGCCTGCTTGAACACCAAAAAATGGCTTCATACCGTCAACAGCTTGTATTTGTTCCGCATCAAGTAATGTGGCTACTTTTGCTTTTGCTTGTGGGCCCTGAACCGCGATCATGCCAAATTCAGGACGTTCAGTAATAGTGACATCAAAGTTTTCTGCTTGTTGGTTTATCCAAGCTAAATCTTTTTCACGTGTCGCTGAGTTAACCACTAAACGATAATCAGTATCTGTGAAGTAATAGATAATTAAATCATCAATCACACCACCTTCGTTGTTACACATACCGGTATATAAAGCTTTACCTGCTACCGTTAATTTCTCTACATCATTAATCACTAAACGACGTAAGAATGCTTTAGCATCATTACCTTTAATATCAACAATAGTCATGTGTGAAACATCAAACATACCTGCATCTTTACGAACCGCATGATGTTCTTCAATTTGAGAACCATAGTTAATTGGCATTTCCCAACCATGGAAATCTACCATTTTAGCGCCTGATTCTAGGTGCTTTGCATGTAATACGGTTTTATTTATCATAATAATGTACTCATTTTGATGGTGAAATTACTCTTACAAGCTTTACCAGCCTAACATTGGCTAAAGAGTAGACACGTGATCTCTTAAAAATTGGCAAGATTATACTCCTGCATTAATGTTGATACAACCGATAAAAACACAAAATTGAAATATAAAACCAGATAAAAGAAATATCCCGAATTATATTTCAAATAAGAACCTAAAAACCCCTCAAAGCTGACAATAAATACAATTATGTATATTCCAACAAAGATAATTCAGTGACTGAACAAGATTTTTTTATAATGTATTTTTCTTTTGGGTTAATTCAGGTTGATGTGACTTTAATCCTAATGCTTGTTTAATTAACAAACGTTTTATTGGACTTAATTGATTAAGTGCACTCATACCTAAACCACGCATAGCGTTAATAATGGGATGGTGTTGTTCAAATATTTTTTTGATCATTGCCATGGCGGCAATCATGTCTCCAGCTTCGGCTTTACGCCAACGTTGATAACTAGCTAATGCTTTTTGTGAATAAACGGTGTCTGAATCACTCTCTTCTGCCAGGGTTTCAGCAATGGCTGCCGCATCCAACAAACCTAAATTAACACCTTGTCCTGCTAAAGGATGAATAGTGTGTGCAGCATCACCTACTAATACCACTTTGTCTTGCACAAAGTTCTGGGCAAATCGCATTGTCAGTGGAAAGGTAAAGCGTTCACTTATTAAAGACACATTACCTAATTTAGCATCGCTTTGTGCCGTAAGTTCTTTACTAAAGTCCTCAGCTGATAACGCGATTAAACGTTTGGCTTCTTCGGGAGATGTTGACCACACAATAGAGCACTTATCTTCTTGATACAAAGGTAAGAAAGCTAAAGGCCCTGAAGGTAAAAACACTTGCCACGCAGTGTTGTTATGCCCTTCGCTGCATGCCACCGTAGCCACAATCGCGTGATGGTCATAATCACTGAAGGTTAGGTTCATTTGCATTTGGTTTCGTACCCACGAATGTGCACCATCAGCGCCTATCACGAGTTTAGTAATAATAGGAGGTAAAGTGGTAAAACTTGCAAATACTTCACTTTCTCCCATAGAAAGGTTGGTTAGCTTTTCTTCTGTAAAAAAGTGAATACCCTCGTCAAGTTCCGCTTTTTGCCAAAGCGCTTGTCGAATGACTTTGTTTTCAATAATCCAACCTAGTTGATTTAACTGCTGTGATAAGTGAATATCTTTATGACTAAAATCAATATGGCCACCACCGGCTTTATCCCACACATGCATATGTTGATATGCTTGCAAGCGTTGCTCAGTAATATGTTGCCACACACCTAAATTACTCAATAACTGTTGGCTAGCAATGTTAATTGCGCTCACTCTTGTTTCTGGGTCACTAGATAAAGGTGTTATAGGAGTAGTATCAACAAGGGCGACAGTTAATGACGTAAGTTTACGAATAGCCAGTGCTGTTGTTAACCCAACCATACCCGCACCAACAATTAAAATATCAAATTTTTGCATTGAAGTTTACATCCAACCTTATTGTTATATTCATTCTCTACTTTAGTAAGCGAGAAACCTTTTAATAGCCCATAGTTTTATTAACAAAAGCTTTTTTCAGTGGTGTAAAATAATTTAATGCTTTTAGCCCAATATTACGCCCCGCGACTAACGGTGGCAGTTTATTAGAAAAAAGCATAACTAAAGAATCAGTTAAACCAATAATACTATGGTGGTCTTGTTTTCGTTGTTCCGCATATGCCGACAGCTGGGCAAACTCTGCAAAGTCACGTCCTGTGTTTATTGCTTGTTCAATAAACTCAGCTAATTGTTGAACGTCTCTTAAACCTAAATTAAAACCTTGGCCAGCGATAGGATGAATGGTATGGGAAGCATTACCTATGAGTATCATTCGATGATAAACCTGTTCTTGCGCCTGTACTAAGTTTAGTGGATAACAATGACGTACCCCTAACTTTTCAACCCCCCCTAGCCAACTTCCAAAAGCCTGTTCTAAGGTTATTTTAAATGCACTTTCATCAAGTGTTTGTAACTTTAGTGCTTGCTCAGGAGGTAGTGTCCACACTAAAGAGCATCGGTGACTCTGTTCACTGTTAGACTGAGCATTCAAGGGTAACATTGCAATAGGCCCCGTTTCAGTAAAACGCTCATAAGCCACGTTGTAATGAGGTTTAACCATAGCAAGATTCGTAATTAATGCCGACTGTTGATATGGCTTAGTAGTCATTTCAATATTGGCAGCTTGTCGACACTGAGATTGCGCACCGTCACATCCTAATAATAATGCGCCAGTTAATGTTTGACCTGATTCAAGTGTTGCTGACACCTTATCTTTGTGCCAATCGATAGTCGCTATTTTATCTGGACAAAACCACGTCACTTGATGATTGTCTTTTAACCGCTCAAACATTGCGCGACCAATTTGCGTCATTTCAATCACATAACCTAAGGCTTCCACTTGATGGTCATCTGCTGCAATACGCGTTTTGCCATAATAGTCACGATCGGAAATATGTATGTCTAGTATGGGTTGGCTTACATGAGTTAAGTATTGCCATATGCCGAGAGTTTTAAGATAGCTGGCACTAGCATGAGACAAAGCTAACACGCGATCATCAAAACTTTGTTTAGGATCGCTATGGAGTGGATTTTTTTCAATCACCGCTATCGATAAAGGCTTCCCTTTAATAGGCGAAATGGCAGATAAAGCAATAGCTGCAAGTGCGCCCGACAAGCCTCCGCCGGCAATCATAATGTCAAAATGTTGTGGTGTTGCAGTCATATGATTCTTAAATTAATTTAACAGCTATGCTCAGATGCTGTGTTTGCCATGAGCGCTTCAATTGCTTCAACTGATTTTGGCGTATTAACGGTTAAATTTTCATGACCTAGATCAGTAACTAGAATATTATCTTCAATTCTTATGCCTATTCCACGCCACTGTTCATCAACTTCAGTTGCCTCTTGTGGAATATAAAGTCCAGGTTCTATCGTTAACACCATTCCAGCTTCAAACGGACGTAATTGCCGTTTATTCTCAACCTGATAATTACCTACATCATGCACGTCTAACCCTAACCAATGACCTAAACCATGAATAAAATATTGCTTACAGGCTTTATCGTCGATAAGTTGTTGATAATCGCCGGTCAAAATACCTAGTGATAACAAGCCCTTAGTCAACACCTCACAAACAAGGTCGTTTAATTGGGCTAAGGTGACACCTGGTTTTATTATCGCGATAGCTTGCTCTTGAGCAGATAAAACTAGTTGATATAATTTTTTTTGTGCCGAAGAAAACTGTCCATTAATAGGGAATGTTCGAGTAATATCAGCTGCATAACCATGTAATTCACCACCAGCATCAATTAAGAGTAAATCTCCCTCAACCAGTGGTTGATCATTTTCGGTATAATGCAAAATATTACCATTATCACCACCGGCTACTATGCAGTTATAAGCGGCATGTCTAGCCCCATGACGAGCAAACTCATAAAGTAATTCAGCTTCAATTTGAAACTCATAAAGTCCCGGATGACATGCAACCATTGCACGTTGATGAGCCTTGCCACTAATGAGATTAATTTGCTTCATTATATTAATTTCTGCTGCACTTTTAATTAAGCGCATTTCTGCAATGAGACTACTACAATCAACTAAAGTTGTTGGTGCTAATATGCCTTGCCGCGACTGACCTTTTACCCTAGATAAACACTCTTTAACAAGTGCTTCATCCGTTGTATTAATACTATGGCAGAACCATAGTTGGCTTTTATTTGCCAAGACTTCAGTAAAAACATGGTCAAACTCAACAAGATTAAATGTTTGCTCGAAACAATACTTCGATTTAGCCGCTTCAGCCCCCACACGTTTACCGTGCCAAACTTCTTGTAATGGATCTTTTTCTCGACAAAACAATAGACTTTGATTGGTCTCATTTTTTACCATGACTAAAATAGCGTCTGGTTCGAAAAATCCAGTCAGGTACAAAAAGTTTTTATCTTGGCAAAAAAGATAATCAGTATCGTTACTGCGAGTCACTTCTTTGCCTGCAAAAAAAACAGCAACGCTATTGTCTGTCATCTGCTCGAAAAAGCGTTGACGACGTGCAACAAATTCACTTATTGGTAAATCACATGGGTTCATATACAAATACTTATTCCTACCGTTAATGGATTATTTCAGGTTTAGTACTTGTATCTGGAGGAGAACCTAATTCGGTAAAGCATAATAAAGCAGACATACGTACATATTCAGATATTTCGTAATATGCTTGCTCGGTCGCTTCATCATCTTCAAATTCATCAGATAAATTGGCTATTTCACCAAAGTCAGTCAAAATTTCTTTAACATCTTCTGATAATGCCGTTTGATTTTTTTGTTGTAAGCCAAAGCCTAAATTAAAACCTTGCACCCAAATCCCTAAAGCATGTCCACGCTCTTCAATTGAGTCGTCATCATCTGGCAATAATAATTTAAAGCCATAAGAGTCATCAAGAATAGTTTGCCATACCTCACTAAACATAAGTTTAATCATGCCCTTTAGTTTATTCGGTAAGCCTTCACCATTATTAAGCATGTCATTTATTAAATTAATATAATCACTACTTTCAAAACAATAGCCGGCACATACCAGTCCGGTTAACACACCATGTACTTCTGCAGCGTGGGCTTTAACATTTTCAGTGGTAATAATTGCTTGCACAGAAGCAAAATCTAAAGAAGAGTCGTCAGTCATCTAAAATTTCTGTCCGTTAATATAATTGCTGTATCCTAACATTCAGCTTAGTAGGCGACAATAATTTCCTCGGTAAATGCTTGCATCTGAAGATCGCACTCGTTATAGTTTCCACCATCTACATCCTAGGTTTAGTTTGCTTTTTTATTAACTATTTTAATAAGATAGAAAAACGGATCACTTTTTATCATCATTAAGAGTATTTTGTTGTTATGAGTCAACACAGTGTGACCATTGAAATTGCTGATCGCCGAATGAAAATTGCTTGTCCTAAGGGGCAAGAATCTGCGTTGTTGCAAGCAGCGCAAGAGGTGAATGAACGCCTAACGCTAGTTAAACAACAAAGCAGTACCACAAAAACCCCTGAGCAAAGCCTGCTAATGACAGCATTAAATTTGGCTAACGACTTATTAAAAAGCCAACAGCAACAAGCTCAAGAAAAAATTGTCATGCAAAATCAAATTGATTTACTACAATCAACGATTAAGCAAGCTGTGATTAAAAACCAGAAAAAAGCTTAAACGTTTATACTAGCGAAAGCTGCAATTACACTCTCAAAAAATCAGGCTCAGCTTCCCAGCCTCAGGTAAATCTTTAGTGTCATCATAATAAAGTGATAACAAAACACGCTATTTTGACTTAATTGTGTTTAAAATTTGCATACAATTAAAGCACTTGGCTCAGATTGTAAGCACTCAGCCTCAAAATGAATAATAAACCTTAAATCTCTGCTCAAGATTAGCTATAATTACATTAAGTCTTCTGGGATGTTCGTTTGTTAACTATGTCCCTGAGCCGATAAGTTTTACCTTAGGAAATTTATTATTTACTATTGAGCAGGCCCAGCTCGTACTGGGAAGCCTACGGCGAATATGCAGTTTCCGCCCTGAACACCCGGTGTTCAGGACTAATGTTGACTACGGCATTCTGGAAGCACCTCTTTCTTTTTATACGTAATTTATCAATTTTATTGCAAATCGCTTTTTGTTATGATGACAACTAATAGCGCAGTATAGAGTTACAGTAATTTGTCAGTAATTTATAATAATCAACCGATTGGTATTTTTGACTCAGGCGTCGGTGGTTTATCTATTGCAAAGTCAGTCACTTCACTTTTACCTAATGAATCTATAATTTATCTCGCTGATACTTTACATGCACCATACGGTAATTTAAACGCCGAACAGATCAAAGGTAGAGTGAATACAATTGCACAATGGTTTGTTAACCAGAATGCGAAAGCATTAGTGATTGCTTGTAACACTGCTACTGTAAATGCTATTGACCAATTACGTACATTAATAAACATCCCTATTATTGGTGTTGAACCAGCAATTAAGCCCGCTGTTGAGTTAAGTAGCACTCACAAAATTGCTATTATGGTCACCCAAGCTACAGCCAACAATATTCGTTTTACCAACTTAGTTAATAGTCATAAAAATGGGGCTGATGTTTATATACAAGCTTGTCCTGGCTTAGTTGAAGTTGTAGAGACTGATCAAATAAGGAGCGAACGTTGTCATACCTTATTACAGCAATATTTAGCACCACTAATTAACTCACAAGTAGATACGTTAGTGCTAGGCTGTACTCATTACCCTTTTTTGAGTGAAAAAATCCGTTCAATTCTTGGCACTAAAATTACCTTAGTAGAAACATCTGCCCCCGTTGCCAAACAATTAAAACGTCAGCTTGATTTTCACGGATTAAACGCACAAGTAAGTCACCTACCCCAAGCAATTTTCTATTCAACAAAAGCAAATAATCAACAAGAGACAATTTTTTCACATTTATGGGAAAAAAACATTTCTCTAGAAAATGTTACTATTTAACTGAAAATTAAGGATAAAATAGATTTTTATTGAATATTTTATCATTCCAAACAAAGCCATTTAGACGTCTAGGCGTAAAAACACTGGCAATATTTTAAAATCCCGTTAGAATTATCAAATTGTGGCAAATGAATTGCTTCATTTCGTTTATATTTTTTTATTTAAATTGAGGTTCTATGTCTAAGTATTATTTTACTTCTGAGTCGGTATCTGAAGGCCATCCAGATAAAATTGCAGACCAAATTTCTGATGCAGTGTTAGACGCTATTATCGCTAAAGACAAAAATGCACGTGTCGCATGTGAAACTATGGTGAAAACAGGTGTTGCAATAATATCAGGTGAAGTATCAACAACTGCTTGGGTTGATTTAGAAGCCTTAACTCGTAAAGTTATCACTGATATTGGTTACACATCGTCAGATGTTGGCTTCGATGGCGAAACATGTGGGATCATGAACTTAATTGGTCAACAATCACCTGAAATTGCTCAAGGTGTTGATCGTAGCAAACCAGAAGAACAAGGTGCTGGTGATCAAGGTCTAATGTTCGGTTATGCAACTAATGAAACTGAAACCTTAATGCCTGCGCCACTTTACTATTCGCATCGTTTAGTAGAACGCCAAGCAGAAATGCGTAAATCAGGAGTATTACCTTGGTTACGTCCGGATGCAAAATCACAGGTGACCTTCATTTATGAAGATAACAAACCTGTTGCTATTGATGCCGTTGTTTTATCAACTCAACATAATCCTGAGATTTCTCAAGAAGATTTACATGAAGCGGTAATGGAAAACATTATTAAAGCGGTTTTACCTGCAAAATTTTTAACCAGTGAAACTAAATACTTTATTAACCCAACCGGTCGTTTTGTTATTGGTGGCCCTGTCGGCGATTGTGGCTTAACAGGTCGTAAAATCATTGTAGATACGTATGGCGGCATGGCTCGTCATGGTGGCGGTGCTTTCTCAGGTAAAGATCCATCAAAAGTAGATAGAAGTGCTGCATATGCTGGCCGTTACGTTGCTAAAAACATTGTTGCTGCGGGACTTGCGGATCGTTGTGAGATTCAAGTTTCATATGCTATTGGTGTTGCAGAGCCTACATCTATCTCTATCGATACCTTTGGCACAGGTAAAGTTTCAGAAGAAAAGCTTGTTGAAATAGTACGTGCTAACTTTGACCTTCGTCCCTATGGTATTACAAAAATGTTAGATCTATTACACCCTATGTACCGTCAAACGGCTGCATATGGTCACTTTGGTCGTGAACCGTATGAAATGACTGTAGGTGAGGATACCTTTACTGCTTTTTCTTGGGAAAAAACAGACAAAGCCGACGCACTAAAAGCGGCAGCTGGCTTATAAAGCATTAACAAAGCGACAAGCTGTTAACCATAAAAAAACCTCATCATATGAGGTTTTTTTTTAACTTAAATTAACGATATCAAATAAGAATGACTAGCTAGTTAAGTTGTCTAGTAATTGTTGCGCTTCAAACTGCTGTTGAGCATCTCCAATGGTAACAACATCTAATAATATAACTTCTGCATTTTCAGTGTCACCAATTTCAATGTACACCTTAGCTAAATCTAATTTAGCTGCGGCGCCATTATCATCTTCATCATCAACATCCAACTCATTGGCTCCCTCAGTAAACTCAGGAAACTCATTTAAGCCAACATCTATGTTCGAATTTTTATAAGGTTCAACCTCATCTGCATCTAAACTATCAGACAACAAGGAATCAACAGAAATAAAATCATCTTCATTTGAAGGCGACTCTTCATTGAACTCAGCTGACTCATCAGGTTCAACACTGAGATCATCACCTATGTCTAAATCAGTCTCTAAATCGAAGGCATCATCTGCCTGTGTAGCCGTTTCTTCTTCAATATTTGCAAGTAGCTCATCGAAATCTAAATTATCAAGTTCTTGAATATCATCAATTACATTGGCTTCACTCGTTTCAGGAGTTACCTCAGTATTTTTATCACTATCGTCTGAGAGTAAATCAGCTAATACATTACTGTCAGTAAAGTCAGGTGTTATTTCGATCGGCTCTGAAGAAGGACTTTCGTCATTTAATAATTTACTTAATGTAGACTCATCAAATTCTGTTGAGATATCTTTCATAATATCATCATCACTTTCTAGTGAATCACCAAAGACACCTTCATCAGATAAATCAATATCAATTTCTTTATCGTCGCTTTCTACCGTATTAAAAATATCATCTAAATTGATTTCATCTGTTATGGCTTTAGAGGAAGTATTTGAAGCTTGCTCTTGCGTTTCAGGTTCCGCTTGTAGAGTACTATTCTCGGCAAGGAGAGCATCAATATCAGTGTCATCATCAACGTCTTCTTCCGCCTCTTCAACAACGGTTTCTTCGTTTTGTTCTTTTTGTGATAATAAATCACTAAAATCCGTCGCTAAAAATGGTGAAACATACTCTTCAGTAAAATTGTTAATCAAAGCATCGTTATTATTTTCGTCTTTAGCTTGATCGTCTTCATCATCGCTAGGATCTATATTGTCACTCTGAGTCGACTCTATTCCCATTGAATCCATTAATGCGTCGATATCATCGGGATCTGTCAGTTCTTCGTTAGCATCTGCTTTTTCTGGCACTGGCTCTGCCGCTTTATGCGCCGCAGCCATTGAATCCATTAATGCATCGATATCATCAGGGTCTGTCAGTTCTTCGTTAGCATCTGCTTTTTCTGGCGCTGGCTCTGCCGCTTTAGGCGCCGCAGCCATTGAATCCATTAATGCATCGATATCATCAGGGTCTGTCAGTTCTTCGTTAGCATCTGCTTTTTCTGGCGCTGGCTCAGCCGCTTTAGGCGCCGCAGCCATTGAATCCATTAATGCGTCGATATCATCGGGATCTGTCAGTTCTTCGTTAGCATCTGCTTTTTCTGGCGCTGGCTCTACCGCTTTAGGCGCTGCAGCCATTGAATCCATTAATGCGTCGATATCATCAGGGTCTGTTAGTTCTTCGTTGGCATCTGCTTTTTCTGGCGCTGGCTCTGCCGCTTTAGGCGCGGCAGCCATTGAATCCATTAATGCGTCGATATCATCAGGGTCTGTCAGTTCTTCGTTAGCATCTGCTTTTTCTGGCGCTGGCTCTGCCGCTTTAGGCGCCGCAGCCATTGGAGCTGCAGCCATTGAATCCATTAATGCATCGATATCATCAGGGTCTGTTAGTTCTTCGTTTTCTTCATCAGCTACATCAATAATGACATCATCTTTAATTTCTTCTGAACCACCAGATGCCATTGAATCCATCAAAGCATCAATATCATCTGGATCAGTTAATTCAGTTTTTTCTTCTTGAATATCTTCAAGGGTTTCATCTATATCTGAGGCATCAAGTAACAAATCATCTTCTTCACTTTTTTCTGATGTATTAGTTTCAGCTGCTTCTTCTTTCTCACTTGGCTCATCCTCTAAACCTGACAGTAAAGAATCTAAATCACTTTGATTTAATTCTCCACCTTCCAGGGGTTCACCATCATCATCGAGTGAAATTTCTTCAAGGTCATCTAGGTTATCTAAATCGTCGAGATCATCTAAATTTCCAATATCGTCATCTAAATGAATAACATCATCATCTAATAAATCGTCACTTAGTGAGTCTAAATCATCAGTAAATAAATCGCTGTCATCATTGTTTTCAGAAAGATCGATAGATAATTCATCGTCTAGTGACAATTCATCATCTAGAGATAATTCATCATCTAGTGACAATTCATCATCAAGAGATAATTCATCGTCCAAGGAAAGTTCTTCATCTAATGATAATGGCTCACTTTCATCGGCTTTTTCTTTTTCATTTGACGAAGGGATTTCTTCAGCGGTTTTTACTTCTTTACTCTCTGATGGCGTTGATTTATTACGTTTGAAAAACCAAAATGCGCCGCCCAATAACAAACTTATTGGAATAAGAATGCTCATAATCAAAAAAGCAGGACTAGAGAAAAAGCTTTCACTTTCTAATTCTGCTTTTTGTTTGGCTAGCAAGAGTTCTTGTTCTCTAGCTTCAGCTTTATCTAATAGTGCTTGTAACATTGCATTAGCACTATTCATTTGTACTTCCACTTCTTTGCCTTTTGCAACTTCTTCTTGCATGGAGCTCAGTTGTGAATCAAAACTATTTAATTTATTTCTTAACGCTTCATTTTCTTTTAAAAGCGCTTGTAAACCATCGATAGAATCAAGAACATCTCGTTGAATGGTTTCAAGTTTTTTAGTTTGATCATTACCAAAATCTTGTAGTTTTTCATTAATTTCAGTTTTCGCTTCGTCTAAATCTTTCTTTTGAACAGATTGTTGCTTCTTAACTGGTTGCTTAACTTGCTTACTAGTATTGGTGTTGGTATCCCAATTTGAATCATCTTGTTCTGACCGTTTTTTTGCCGTAAGCGGATCAATTCTGCCGATTTCGTCAAGAGAAGGTAATAATAAGGTTTGTCCGTCAATCAAATGGTTAATATTGTTATCATTAAACGCATTCGGATTTTTAATAAAAATAGCCTGCATAACTTGATATACAGAGAATTTAGGATCTGGGCGCGTTTGAACAGCAATATTCCACAAGGTATCTTGTGACGTGATAGGACCATATTTGCGATATGCAAACTGATCCGTAGATTTCGCCCCTTTAATCCGCACACCATTGTCTTGATAAGCATATGATGTTGCGCTATAGACGCTAATACTGATAAATAAAACCTGCCAAATGCACAGGCATAACAGTCGCTGCATTAAGTTTTCCTAAAATTTCATAAATCAATGCCAATTATTTGGCAATGAGTAATCTCTAATTTTTAAAGCAATCTTTATTCCAACTATAACTATCATAGCAATTTCACACTAAAAGTCGTATAAAAAAAGATAAAAAGGAATAAGTTATCTTAATTATACGCGATAAAAAACCCGTCGTTACTATAACGACGGGTTGTTTCATCTTTTTAATGTTATTTCTTGTGACTAATCAATAGTAACAATGACATTAATTAAACTTATGATAAGTAATCTTTAATCAATAGTTCAGCAATTTGAATGCTATTGGTTGCCGCACCTTTACGTACATTATCGGCAACAACCCACATGTTTATGCCGTTACTATGACTAATGTCTTCACGGATACGACCAACAAAAGTAGCATCTACACCACTAGCTTCACCTATTTGCGTAGGGAAATCTTCATCATTTTCACAAACTTCAATACCTGGAGACTGTTTCAATAACGTTTTAACTTCTTCCGCAGAGATAGGAGAACGTGTTTCAATATGAATAGCTTCGCCATGACCAAAAAATACAGGCACACGAACCGCAGTAGGATTCACACGAATGGTGTTATCACCTAATATTTTCTGAGTTTCCCATACCATTTTCATTTCTTCTTTGGTATAGCCATTATCTTGGAACACATCTATTTGTGGGATCACGTTAAATGCTATTTGACGAGAAAATACTTTAGGATCTACTGGTTTGCCACTGAGCAAATCGGCACATTGTTTAGCTAACTCATCCATAGCCTCTTTTCCAGCACCAGATACCGATTGATACGTAGAAACATTAATACGTTCAATGCCTACAGCTTCATGAATAGGCTTTAATGCTACGAGCATTTGAATAGTTGAACAGTTAGGGTTTGCAATAATATTTCGATTACGATAATCAGCTAATGCTTCAGGATTAACTTCAGGAATAACTAACGGAATGTCGTCGTCATAACGGAACTCTGAGGTATTATCAATAACAATACAGCCAGCATCACCAGCAATAGGTGCATATTTAGCAGAAATATTACCACCTGCAGAAAAAAATCCAATTTGAGCTAAGCTAAAATCAAAAGTATCTGCATCGATAACTTCAATACTTTCACCATTGAATTCAATAAATTCACCCGCAGTTCGAGCACTGGCTAACGGATATAATTTATTAATAGGAAAATCTCTTTGCTCAAGAATTTCAATGATGGTTTTACCTACAAGTCCTGTTGCTCCTAATACGCAAACGTCAAATTTTTGTGCCATGCCCCTCTCTCTTCTTATTTATTTTACCGTTTATTGAATCCAAGGTGATGCCAAACATCACTTTGACCTTGATTTGTCATATTTATGTCTATTGCGGAAAACTCTCTGCGAGCCGGATATGTTTTCCGTATATAGTCAAAACCATGACTAAAAATTTGTTGACGAAATATAGCATCGTCACGTCTCACATCGTAAACCAATTTAACCATTTGGTTTAGCAATATCTCACTATATGATTGATTTATTGTCAGCTCAGAGATATTTGCCCCAGCTAAATAGCTTTTTAACTGTTTTTCAGGCGTTATCTTCAATTGTTGACATAATGCCCGATAGAGCATTTCAGTGCCACGAGCTTTTCCTTCTATGCTATAACCGGCGATATGTGCCGTAGCAATTTCACAGAAAGGAATAAGGTCTGACAGAATAGTTGGTTCATTCTCCCAAACATCTAAAATCAATTTGAATTTTTTACCTGCTTGTTTTAACGCAAGTAGAGCAGCATTATCGATAACTTCGCCGCGACACGCATTAATTAAAATTTGCTCATCTGATAGTTGATTTAATCGAGCATGATCAAACATATGATAAGTAGCATGTGAGCCTGTTAATGTTTTAGGTACATGCAAAGAAATAACATCACATTTAAGCACGTCATCTAAGCTAGCAAATGTTCTACTGTCTTTTCCCTGCTCTGATAAAAGAGGGTCGCAAAGTAAATATTTTATGCCTAATGCCTTTAGCTTTTCGCTCAGCCTAGAACCTGTATTTCCCGCACCAACAATACCTACCGTCATATTAGATAAGGTTAAACAATAACGCTCAGCTAACACCACCAAACAACTCAGAACATATTCTGCGACGGAAGTAGCATTGCAACCTGGCGATGAAGAAAAACCAATATGTCGTTCATTCAAATAAGTTTGATCAATATGATCAACACCAATAGTCGCAGTACCAACAAACTTTAACCGTGTATTTTTTGCCAATAAGGTTTCGTTTACTTGCGTAATAGAACGGACAAGCAAAACATCAGCATCTTGAATATCTTTTGCGCTTAAATCGCGTCCTGCAAAAGGATATAAGAGGCCAAAATCTTGAAAAAACTCTACCGCATAGGGCATGTTTTCATCATAAAAAATATTCATCACTATTGGGAAACCTTTGTCAAACCTCAATTTTTGGCATAAAAAAAGCCGCTAACTTTCGCTAACGGCTTTTGAGAATAAACCGTTAATGTCTATTTATATTTCTTCATCAATAAGGTCGCGTTCGTTCCACCAAAGCCAAAGCTATTTGACATAGCCATGTTAATTTCAGTTTCACGCGTTTCAGTAACGATATCTAAACCTTCAGCAAGTTCATCAAGTGTTTCAATATTGATAGAAGGAGCAACAAAGTTATTTTCCATCATAAGTAATGAATATATAGCTTCATGTACGCCAGCTGCACCTAAGGCATGACCTGTCATCGCTTTAGTTGCACTAATTGCAGGAGAGTCTTTACCAAATACTTCTTGAATAGCGCCTAATTCTTTAACATCTCCAACAGGAGTCGATGTACCGTGGGTATTAAGATAGTCTACTTTACCTTCAACACCGTGCATTGCTTGTTGCATACAACGTACTGCGCCTTCTCCACTTGGTGCTACCATATCGTAGCCATCTGAAGTTGCACCATAACCTACGATTTCAGCATAGATATGTGCGCCACGTGCTAATGCATGCTCTAATTCTTCAACAACAACCATTCCGCCGCCGCCAGAAATAACAAAACCATCACGATTGGCATCATAAGTACGAGATGCTTTTTCAGGAGTATCATTATACTTTGAAGATAATGCACCCATAGCATCGAACATCATAGCCAATGACCAATCAACTTCTTCGCCACCACCAGCAAAAACAATATCTTGTTTGCCAAGTTGAATTAATTCAGCGGCATGACCGATACAATGTGCGCTGGTAGCACAAGCTGAACTAATAGAGTAGTTAACACCTTTAATTTTAAATGGTGTCGCTAAACACGCCGAACATGTGCTCGACATTGTTTTTGGAACAGCATAAGGGCCAACACGTTTTACGCCCTTCTCTCGTAAAGTATCTGCTGCTTTTACAACATTATCAGAAGATGCACCACCAGAGCCGGCAACTATACCTGTTCTGAAATTGGATACTTGATCATCTGTTAATTTTGCATCATCAATTGCTTCTTGCATGGCAACATAAGCATAACCTGCAGCATCGCCCATAAAGCGAAGCGCTTTACGATCAATATGTTCTTTCGTATCAAGAGTGGGTTTTCCCCAAACTTGACTACGGAGCCCTTTTTCTTCAAAGCTTTCAGATTTTGTGATACCTGAACGCCCTGCTTTTAATGAGGCTAATACTTCTTCTACGTTGTTGCCAATACTAGAGACAATACCTAAACCGGTGATTACGACACGTTTCATTCAACTTACCATCTAATAAATTTTTAAATATACGGGCGTATCATACAGATATTTACCCATCATACTGGTCTGTCCAGCGTACACTTGTACACTGACTATTGAAAACCATGACAAAGATAATGAATTATAGGTAAAATAACGGCAGTGATATAGTAAAATTTGCAGTAAATTGTGATCAAGAACCCAAATATTAGTTTTAGAGAAGATGGCTCTCCCTATTCAGAGCAGTTTGATGATATTTATTTTGATACTGAATCTGGCTACCAGCAAAGCTATCAGGTTTTTATTCAAGGAAATAACATTGAAGAGAAACTGCTTAGCACACACGATACGTTTACTATTGGCGAAACGGGATTTGGCACAGGCTTAAATTTTTTACTTACCTTAAAATGCTACATGTCATTAGCTAATAATGCCTCAAAACCTCATTTACATTTTATTAGCACTGAAAAGTTTCCGCTAACACTTGACCAACTAAAGCAATCGTTAAGTCACTTTCCAACCTTGTCTACCGAAGCAGCATTGCTGCTTGCACACTACCCTGAGCATTTTTCTAAACAATGCGACATTCAGTTACTCGAGGGTCAGGTGACCTTAACGTTATTATTGGAAGATTCAACGGACGCATTAGCTAACTTAAAAACTAAAAAAACAGGATTAGTTGACGCTTGGTATTTAGATGGTTTTTCACCAGCTAAAAACCCTCAAATGTGGCAACGTCCGTTATTTGAACAAATTGCTCGCCTGTCAAAATCTCAAGCGAGTATTAGCACTTTTACTGTTGCCGGCCATGTCCGTAGAAAATTAACAGAGGTCGGCTTTAGATTAGTAAAAAAAGCCTATTCAGGTAAAAAGAAAGAAATATTAACGGGGATTTTTCAGCAAGGAAATAATTTAGGCAAGAGTTATCAGATTAGACCAACCATTAATAAACCTCAGCATGTCACCATTATTGGGGGCGGCATTGCCTCTGCATGTGCTGCTTATATGTTAACTAAACATGGTATTAACGTGACCTTACTTTGTAAAGATGAGGCCATTGCACAAGGGGCTTCTAGTAATAAAATAGGCGCGTTATTTCCCTTATTGCATCAACAGCAAGATGAGATCAGTCTTTTTTATCAGCAGGCATTTGAATATTCAATTAATTTTTATCAAGACCTACTCGCTCAAGGCTTTTATTTTAGCCATGATTGGTGCGGATTATTAGATATTTCATACGAAGAAGCTTTAGTAAAAAAACAGCAACAGTTTAGCCAGCATAATGCTTGGCCTACATCATTAATTCATAGTGTTGATCACGTTCAAGCCAGTAAGCTAGCTAATATTCCATTAGCACATGGTGGTTTATTTATGCCTCGTGCTGGTTGGATAGCCCCTGCTGAGCTTGTACAACAATTATTTAATGCCGCATTAAACACGCACCATTTAAAAATAAAAACACATCACCAAGTCACGTCATTAACACAGCTTGAGAATAAAAAATGGCAAATTAATACCAATAAAGGGCAACTCAATGCCAGTGTTGTTGTATTAACAGGTGGCGCTGAAGCGATACCTTTGGCGGTTAATAAAAGCTTACCTTTAACATCCATTAGAGGCCAAATTAGTGCGATGAAAGCAAATGAGCAGTCTCTTCACTTATCAACAGTCATTTGTCATAAAGGTTACCTAACCCCAGAAAATAATGGCTTACATTGTATTGGAGCCACTTTTGACAGGTACTCTTTTGATACTCAAGCCACAGAAAGAGATGACCAATACAACCTTGCAATGCTAGACAAGTGTTTACCTAAGCTGATTGATTGGCAACTCAAAGATGTGGTATCGAGTAAAGCCCGGTTACGATGTGTGACACAAGATCATATGCCTGTAGTTGGCGCTATGCCTGACATTGAGGGGCATAAAACAGTTTATGCCCACTTAGCGAAAGACAAAAATTGGCATTTTAAAGCCCCTGCACCATGTATTGAAAATTTATACACATTAACCGGATTAGGAGCACGAGGATTATGTAGTGCCCCATTACTTGCGAAAATCCTTGCTGCTGACCTCTGTGGTCATCCTTATCCAGTAGACAGCTATATGTTATTTACCCTAGCCCCTAATCGTTTTATTATTAGAGATATTATTAAACACCAAGTAATGGTTTAATGAATAGCGCCCCAGCGTCATTAGGCAGTAAATGCTTGGCTTAGCTCTGCCCAATATTGTCTAACGATCACACGATCATCAGGCGATAATTCAGTACGTGCCGCATTGACCTTCTCTGAAATATCCTCCGCTAAGGCTTTACTTAATGCTTGCGAATCATCACCAAATTGACTTGCTGCTAAACTGATAAAACCACGTAAATAACTACTGGCAAATAATTCATCGCTGCTAGCATCGTTCGCAACTAAGTCATCAAGGTATTGATACAATTGAGTTAAGGTTTGAAATTGCACTTTGTTCTCCATAAAGCCTATTGATTCCAAGTGATATTTATTGTGGACTCGCCACAGGGTAAAGTACTTGGTCGTTATAACCGGTAGTAACAGGCATGAAACCAGACAACAATTGGTCTACCTCATTACTTCCTGTATCTGCAATTAATGGTCGTGAATTGAGCGCCATTAACTTAGTTTTTGTAGCAATGATAATAATATTATCTTTACCAAATTTTTTGATGATACGAGGACTGAGTTGTTGATTTCCTCTACCAAAAATATGTCCTTGTCCGCCAATTAAAGTGATCACTAATTTCACGTCTTGTTTCGTTGACTCAAGTAACTGCCACAATTCAGGCTCAGTAACATCATTTTGAAGGAGCGTTTGCTCCTGAATAACATCTACGCCGAGTAATGTATTTTCAATGCCCATTTCTTCCATTAGAAATGCTGTGGTTGAACCTGAGCCAATTATAAATAACTGCTCATCCATTCGATTAATAACATCCGCGGCAATATCTTGCAGGACTAGTTCATCTGATTCTTTACCGCCAGATTTAACTGCCTGTATATATCGAAGCTCACAAGGGACTTGCATCTCACCATAACGTTTTGCTTTAACAATGCCTTCGCGAAAAAGTGACTCGTCAATATCCATCACATCAGCATCGGTTAATGTTACCAACTGATTAGTCACCATGAGTTCCACAACTCTACCTGCTGCTTTCGGTGTTACCGCATAGACACCTGAGTGTATTTTACACCCCGCGGGGATACCCAAAACAGGAAATTTATCAGCAACCCTATTACAAACGTTACGGGCAGTTCCATCTCCGCCAGCAAATAATAGTAGGTCAACATGTTGTGCGAGTAAGGCATTAACCGTTTTTTCGGTATCTATAGCACTAGTGTTAACGTCTGGCGTTTCATACACCACAGTGACATTAAAGCCTAATCTTTTAGCCGTGTCTTCCCCCATTACACCACTGGCAGTATAGATGTGAATTTGTGAGGCATAGGGCTTGAGGATTTCTAATGCAAGTTGTGATCTTTCATTGGACTTGGCGGTTGCACCAAGAGCTATGGCTTGTTTAGCAATACCTTCACCATCACTACCTTTTAGTGCAACACTGCCACCAATTCCTGCAATAGGATTGATAATTAAACCTAATTTAAACATGGGGATATAACTCGGTATCTAATTCAAATTGAGACAAGGTTAACGGTACATTAACTTGATAATGATTCGCTAACGCATCGATAAACTGTTGCGCTCGCTTTGGAAACCCTTCCTTTAAATAACGCTGCACTTGCTGATAAACATTCAACCTAAACTGGGTTGTATCTACCTCGCAGCCATTTAAGTTATCGGCTGAGACATTAAATGACTTATTAGCAGCAACACAAAATGCCCATTCGAGTGCTTGTGGTTTGATTTCTACATGCTCAAATTTGTTTTGTTGCTCGCGATTTCGTCCATCAGGAAGGTACCAATAGCCATAGTCTTCTAACAATCGACGTGACTGACCTGCTATACACCAATGGGCAATTTCATGTAATGCACTTGAATAATAACCATGTGCAAAAACCACTTGATGATACTGACACTGCTCATTTGCTGGCAAATATACAGGTTCAGCTTCACCTTTCACCAATCGCGTATTGTATTGGTTAAAAAAGGTTTCTTCAAAAAGAGTAACTAAATCCTGATAGCGATGTTGTTGCATTACGACGAATAGTCAAAAAGTTTGCCGCGTATTCTAACTAAAAATGGCGATAATAACATCGCCATTTTATTGATTACTTGCTCGTTTGACTAACTTTCTTGTGGGGTTGAAGTATTTTGAATGTCAGTTTTTTTATTTAATTGAGATTTAACCACTAAATAACCGAGTATTCCCGAAATAAGTGAACCAACAACAATACCTAATCGATCTTGATAAATTAAACTTTCACCCCCTTGCTCAAATGCAAGCGAACCGATAAATAAACTCATGGTAAAACCTACGCCACAAAGTAAAGCAACACCATAGAGTAAAGTCCAATTCACATTCTCAGGCAGCTTAGCTATTCCTAATTTAATTGCGATAAAACAAAAACCAAATACCCCTAACTGCTTACCTAAGACTAAACCAACAATAATACCTAAAGGCACTGGTGCCATAACGTCATCCACGCCAATACCACTTAAATTAATACCTGCGTTGGCAAAAGCAAAAATAGGTAAAATAATAAAAGCCACCATCGCATGTAAATTGTGTTCTAGAGATTTTAACGGAGAAGGTTCACCTTCATGCCCTTTTATAGGAATAAACAATGCTAGAGCAACTCCAGCTAATGTTGCATGAACGCCTGATTTTAAAACAGCGATCCAAAGTATAATGCCTAAAAATATATAGGGTGCTGTATCTTTAACACCTTTACGATTTAATATGAACAAGGTAGAAATAACAAGAGCGGAAACAACCAAAGAGGTAACAGATAATTTTTCTGTATAAAAGAACGCAATAACTATAATGGCACCTAAATCATCAAAAATAGCTAATGAGGTTAAAAAGACTTTCAGTTGTAAAGGTACTTTTGAGCCAATTAACGCTAAAATACCTAAAGCAAAAGCAATATCAGTTGCCGTAGGAATAGCCCAACCATTTATCGCATTTTCATCATTGTAATTAAAGGCGGCATAACAAAGTGCTGGCACTAACATTCCGCCAATAGCACCTATCGCGGGTAAGGTAATTTGACCCGGTTGCGACAAATCGCCTTCGAGAAACTCTCTTTTTAACTCTAAGCCAACTAAGAAGAAAAACAATGCCATTAAGCCATCATTTATCCATAGTAGAAGAGGCTTAGCAATAATAAAGCTACCAACAGACACTTGCACCGGAATATTTAAAAACATATCGTAATAATGCGCTAATGGAGAATTCGCAACTCCCATTGCTACAATAGCAGCAAGCATTAAAATAATACCACTAGAGGCTTCTAGCTTTAAAAAATCTTGTATTGCTTTAATTGGCATAACATCCACACATAATAAAAACCAAAAGACATAATATGTCGTTAAACATATTTTTACCAGAATTTTTCGCTATTTTTTCAACTAAATAGTGATATATTCGGAAAAACACAGTTTAATCGACAATAGTTTCAACAAATACGATTAAATACTAGTTTAAACGCTATAAATAAGTATAGTATGTCTTTAGGCATTTGTATTAAGTATTCTTAAGGGCAGGGAAATGAAAAAGTTAGACGATATCGATTTACGCATATTAACCATTTTATTTAAAGATGCGGATATTACTAATAAGGAGTTAGCCGCTCAAATAGGAATAGCGCCTTCAACATGCTTAGAACGTGTAAAGCGTATGAAAGCAAAAGGAATAATTAAAGGTTCGCATATTTCTATTAACTTTAAGAGTATTGGCGGAAATATCGAGGCAATTGCCGCAATCCGATTACAGCCCTACTCCGAAGAAATCGTCAATAAATTACGCGATGATTTACTGAAATTACCAGAAATAGTCAGTCTGTATCATATGGGGGGTAATTACGATTATTTTATCCATATGTCGGTTAAAGACAGTGAACATTTACGCCAATTCGTTTTTAATGCTGTCACTTCCCGCGATGAAGTTCAAACAGTGGAAACCTCATTAATATTTGAATATAGCCGTAGCGGTGTTTTACCTTGCTTTGAAGATGATTAATGACTGAGTTTCTCACTAAAGTCATTTGTTTCAAAATACAAAGGTTTCATGGTACCGCAGTTAATAAACTTGTATTGTAATTCACTACGTTTAGGCACGGCTTTGCTGGTAGTAAACTTCGAAGAACAACTCGCTTCTTCATCAATATGTATCACATGATCATAGCTCGGTGCTTGCTGGATTTTATGGATATATATTTTATTGGTTTTACTCAGTGAAACTACATCGTATTCTTGCATGCGACTCGACTTTTCAAGATCTGACATTTCTCGAGAATATAATTTTTTCTCAAACGTTAATGGTCTATTTTCGTGCACCAACATGCCATCACGTTCAAAATGCCCCATATAAATATCAGCATTAATAATCATCTCTTCTCCGCGAACTAAACGCTGAATATTAAACACTTCAGGTTTTATCGTCACAAGTTGTGCGTCTCTGATCATTTGCAATAATGCAACATCCTTAATCGATAACTGATATAACACTTGTACGTTATGTGGCAACGTATACAAAGGAAGATGATAGGCATACACAGCAGAGTTATGGGTAAAGAGTACCATGCCATGGACACCTTCATATTTAGGATCTAAAGGAGGGAGTTCTTCGGCACTAACATACGTAATCAAACTAATGTAACTCAATAGCACAAAAATACACTGCTTAAACATTAAAACACCTTATGCCCTTCGGCATTAATAAATAGTTTTCAACACATTTAGCTCTTAAGTTAAGCGTTAAACTTAAGGAATGTCCAATTAGAGCAATAAAAAAGCCTTGCTTGTGCAAGGCTTTATATCTAACTAGCTAAACGCTAACAATTATGATTTAAGATCATCAAAGAACTTTTTCACGCCATCAAAAAAACCGGTTTCTTTCGGGCTATGTTTCTTTGAGCTTTTACCCATTTTTTCGTCTAACTGGCGTAGTAAGTCAGCTTGATCACCTGACAAGTTAACCGGTGTTTCAATAACGACTTTACACATTAAATCGCCAACAGTCGCACTACGTACAGACTTAACACCTTTACCACGTAAACGGAACATTTTACCCGTTTGTGTTTCTTTCGGTATCTTAAGTTTTACTTTACCTTCTAAGGTCGGAACTTCAATCTCTCCGCCTAATGCTGCTGTGGTAAAACTAATTGGTACTTCGCAATATAAGTGATTTTCGTCACGAACAAAAATCTTATGATCTCTTACATTCGCTTGCACATATAGATCACCGGCTGGAGCACCATGCTCACCCGCTTCACCTTCTCCGGCGAGCCTTATACGATCTCCAGTATCAACACCTGGTGGAATTTTCACAGATAATGTTTTAGTTTTCTCGACACGGCCTTGTCCACGACATGCTGGACACGGCTCTGCAATGACTTTACCTTTACCAGAACACGTAGGACAGGTTTGCTGAACTGCAAAAAGCCCTTGGCGCATTTGTACTTGTCCATGTCCATGACATGTTGTACATGTTTTAGCACTTGTACCTTTTTTAGCTCCACTACCATTACATGGTTCACAGCTAACATAAGTAGGTACTTTAATCTCTAACGTCTTGCCTTTAACCGCTTCTTCAAGGGTAAGATCTAAGTTGTAGCGTAAATCAGAACCTCGACGTGCTCTAGATTGACCACCGCCACGACGACCACCACCAAAAATATCACCGAAAACATCGCCAAAAATATCGCCAAAGTCTTGGCCACCACCGTAGCCACCGCCGCCCATGCCACCTTGTTCAAAAGCTGCATGGCCGTATTGATCATAAGCCGCACGTTTTTGATCATCACTTAGAACTTCGTAGGCTTCTTTAATTTCTTTAAAACTTTCTTCTTTAGCTTTATCACCCTGGTTACGATCCGGGTGAAATTTCATTGCTAAACGCTTATAAGCTTTTTTAATATCACGCTCGCTGGCATCTTTAGCCACTTCGAGCACTTCGTAATAATCACGTTTGGACATAGTTTATTTACTTCACATCAATTGATACCGATTTGCTTACTCGCTTTATAAGCAGTCAAGCAAATAAATACCAAATTAAAATTTTTGACAAAACAAAGCGCCGTTTCCGACGCTTTCATGTTTGGTATACCGACTAGCTAAGACGTTAACACCTAAAGCTTGCTAGACATTTTTAACAAAAATGTGGTTGAGATAATGAATGTCTACATCCAATTAATATCTCAATTTTTCTAGCAAACAATAATTTAATCGCCTTGATTATTTGTCGTCTTTAACTTCTTCAAATTCAGCATCGACAACATCATCACCAGCATCTTTAGACTGAGCATCCCCTTCAGGAGCTCCGCCTTCTGGAGCTGCGCCAGCTTGTGCTTTAGCTTGGGCAATTTCCATCAACTTAGCAGAAGCTTCCACTAATGCTTGAGATTTAGCATCAATTTCTTCTTTGCTTTCGCCTTTAAGTGCAGTTTCTAATTCAGCAATCGCAGCTTCAATTTTCTCTTTATCTTCACTTGGTAAATCATCACCAGCTTCAGTAATTTGAGTACGTGTAGCATGTACCATACCGTCAGCTTGGTTACGAGCTGTAACTAACTCTTCAAATTTTGCATCTGCATCAGCATTAGCTTCTGCATCACGTACCATTTGATCCACTTCATCATCAGATAAACCAGAAGAAGCTTTAATCGTAATTTTTTGCTCTTTACCTGTATTTTTATCTTTAGCTGTTACATGTAAAATACCATCAGCATCAATATCAAATGTTACTTCAATTTGTGGCGTACCACGAGGTGCTGCTGGAATACCTTCTAGGTTAAATTGACCTAAAGATTTATTTGCAGACGCTTGCTTACGCTCACCTTGTACAACATGAACAGTAACCGCTGATTGATTGTCATCAGCCGTTGAGAATGTTTGAGATTGTTTCGTTGGGATAGTTGTGTTTTTGTCGATAACTTTAGTCATCACACCACCCATAGTCTCAATACCTAGTGATAATGGTGTAACGTCTAATAATAAAACGTCTGTTACATCACCAGATAAAACACCACCTTGAATCGCGGCACCCGCAGCTACAGCTTCATCAGGGTTTACATCTTTACGTGGTTCTTTACCAAAAAATTCTGTTACTGTTTTTTGTACTAGTGGCATACGTGTTTGACCACCCACTAGAATAACATCATTAACATCACTTACTGATAAGTCAGCATCTTTAAGTGCTTGTTTAAGCGGCTCTAAAGTTGCTTTAACCATATCTTCAACTAATGACTCTAATTTTGCGCGAGTCACTTTGATGTTCATATGTTTTGGACCAGAAGCATCAGCTGTGATGTAAGGTAAGTTCACATCAGTTTGTTGTGCTGAAGAAAGTTCACATTTAGCTTTTTCTGCGCCTTCTTTCAAGCGTTGCATTGCTAATGGATCTTTTGTTAAATCCATACCTGAATCTTTCTTAAATTCGTCTACAAGATAATTGATTAAACGGTTATCAAAATCTTCACCACCTAAGTGAGTGTCGCCGTTAGTCGCTAACACTTCAAATGTGTGCTCGCCTTCAACTTCATCAATTTCAATAATTGAGATATCGAATGTACCACCACCTAAATCGTAAACAGCAACAACTTTATCGCCTTCTTGCTTGTCCATACCGTAAGCAAGTGCAGCAGCAGTTGGTTCATTGATAATACGTTTAACTTCAAGACCAGCAATACGACCAGCATCTTTAGTTGCTTGACGTTGTGAATCGTTAAAGTATGCAGGAACAGTAATAACCGCTTCTGTGACTGATTCACCTAAGTAGTCTTCTGCAGTTTTTTTCATTTTCTTTAAAACTTCAGCAGAAACTTGTGGTGGCGCAACGTTTTTATCACGCGTAGTTACCCAAGCATCACCATTGTCAGCTTTCACAATACCAAACGGCATAATACCAATGTCACGCTGAACTTCTTTATCATCAAAGCGACGTCCGATTAAACGTTTAATCGCAAATAATGTACTTTTAGGGTTTGTAACTGACTGACGTTTGGCTGGTTGACCAACTAACGTTTCACCTTCTTCTGTATAAGCAATAATAGAAGGGGTTGTACGATCGCCTTCAGCATTTTCAATAACACGAACTTTGTCACCATCTAATACAGCGACACACGAGTTTGTTGTCCCTAGGTCAATACCAATAATTTTGCCCATCTTGAGGATCTCCGAATACTAATTTGATTAATAAATCTGTTGTTGACCATTTAGTGGGGGCGATAAAAACTTTTTTCAATAGAAAATGTAAAAAAAATATTATTTTTATTAAAAAATTTCCCAATAAAAAGGCCAGCAACATAGCTGGCCATTGATTATGTCAAACCTATACTAGGCTGATGTATCAACGGACGGTGAGGCTTTAGAAACCATCACCATTGCAGGTCGAACTAAACGACCGTTGAGTTCATACCCTTTTTGCATCACAGCAATAACAGTGTTAGGTTCAACACCTTCAATTTCCTGCATTGACATCGCTTGATGCAACTCTGGATTAAATGGTTGATCTTGTGGATCTACCGCTTTAATACCAAATTTATCTAAAGCAGATAAGAAACTCTGTAATGTAAGCTCAACACCTTCAGCAATTGCTTTTTGTGTTTCGTCTTCTAGATTCACACTCGCTATCGCACGCTCTAAATTATCAACGACAGGCAATAATTCAGAAGCGAATTTTTCAAGCGCAAATTTACGTGCTTTCTCAACATCTTGAGCAGCACGACGACGAACATTATCTACTTCAGCTTTCGCTCTGATCACAGAATCTTTTTGATCTGATACAGTCGATTGCGCAGCAGCTAAGGCTAGCTCTAACTCATTAATTTTTTCTTGCTCTTCACTAATTGTGTTAGCAGCAAAATCAAATTGTGTTTCTACTTGTTCTTCCGCTTGTTCAATAATTTCTTGAGCGGCTACTTCTTCGGGGGTTAGCCCTTGTTCATTCTTATTTTCGTTTGACTGTGTGGTCATGAAAAGCTCCAACTTAAAATCTTCTGCTGCTAATTATGGGGGCTAGTAATAATGATTCAAGCTCAAAATGATAACATTTCGTAAAAAGCTTACTTTACATCAAGATAAAATACAGCGAAACTGAGATATTATCGATACTTCATAAGATTTTGACTATGAGCAAGTTGTATTCAACTATTGGATTAATTGGCAAACCTAACCATCAAGGGGCCAATGCAACCATTACTGCATTGTATCAGTTTCTAACTGAACATAACTATAACGTAATTATCGAAGATACGGTAGCAAGCTCACTTCAACTACCTGATATGGTTGTACATAACTTAACAAATATTGGTGAATTAGCTGATCTAGCCATTGTTGTTGGTGGTGATGGCTATATGCTGGGAGCCGCTAGAGTTTTATCATGCTATAACATTGGTGTTATTGGCGTTAATAGAGGCAACTTAGGCTTTTTAACCGATTTATCACCTAATGATTTAATACCACCTCTTGAAAAAATACTCCTGGGTGAATCGAAATCGGAGCAACGTTTTATTATTGAAGCGGAAGTTTATCGCCATGGTAAATTAAAAAGCAGTAATAGTGCGGTAAATGAAGCGGTATTGCATGCTGGTAAAGTGGCTAGCATGATAGAATTTGAAGTATACATAGATAACAGCTTCATGTTTAGTCAACGCTCTGATGGATTAATTATCTCAACACCCACAGGTTCAACTGCATACTCTATGTCTGCTGGTGGTCCCATTTTAACACCAAATTTAAATGCATTGTCTTTGGTACCTATGTTTCCCCATACATTAACCAGTCGACCTATAGTGGTTGATGGTAATAGTGAAATCAAACTGGTATTAGCTAATGAAAATTACGAAAACTTGCAAGTGAGTTGTGATGGACATGTTATTTTGGCCGTATTGCCTGGGGATGAAGTTATCATCAGAAAAAGTGAAAATACCTTACGACTTATTCACCCTCTTGATCACAACTACTTCAATGTTTTACGTAATAAACTCGGTTGGGGTAATAAACTTTATTAGACAGAACATGTGAAAGGCATTTTTTCGTTAATTATAAAAATTGATAACCTAATAAAATCGTTAATAATTTCTTTTATTAGAAACTAAAGGGTTATTAATTTCCACATAAAACACAATTTAGCTATTGCAAAAACACAAAACACTGTATAAATTAACACCTATCGTTATATACAGTGTTTTATCTTATGCTTCTACAACTTAATATTCAAAACTTCGCTATTGTTCGCTCTCTAGATATAGATTGGCATCAAGGCATGACGACAATCACAGGTGAAACCGGTGCAGGTAAATCAATTGCTATTGATGCATTAGGTTTATGTTTAGGTGACAGAGCAGTAACTAATGTTGTTAGGCCAAATACTAAGAAAGCTGAATTAGCAGCCACCTTTGATGTTAGTAAGAATAAAAAAGCGCTTAAATGGCTCACACAGCACGACCTACTACTAGATAACGAATGTATCCTACGACGAGTAATCTCAGCTGAGGGACGTTCTAAGGCTTATATAAATGGAAGCCAAGTTCCTTTAGCCCAACTAAAAGAACTTGGAGAGCTACTGATTAATATTCATGGTCAACATGACCATCAATTAATTACAAAATCCCTTGAACAACGAAATATTCTTGATCAATATGCAAGTCACGAAGACTTACTTGAAAATGTTAAGCATTATTATAATAAACACAAAGAGCTGACTAAAGAATATAACTTGTTGCTTGAAAACAAAATTCAACGAGAAGCAAAACAGCAATTACTTCAATATCAAGTTAATGAATTAAATGAATTTTCAGTACAACAAGGTGAATTTGAAAGCCTAGAACTTGAATATAAAAAGCAAAGTAATGGTCAACATATTCTTAACGAAACCCTTCAAACATTACAAACACTTAGTGACGACGAACAATTTAATGTGGTTGATAAGTTACGCAGAGTAGCTGAACAACTTACAGAGTTAAGTTTCTTAGATAAAACCTTAACCCCCCTCGTTGAACAAATGAGCACAGCATTAATTCAAGTTGAAGATGCCGCAAGTGAGTTAACTCACTATTACGAAAGATTAGAGTTAGATCCGCAAAATTATCAAATAATTGAAGAACGCTATTCACAAATTATACAACTTGCGAAAAAACACCAAGTTTCACCTGAAAATTTATATGAACTTCATCAACAACTGAATATTGAATTACAGAAAATCAGCATGGATGAAACAAGATTAACCTTTGTTGCTGATGAAATAGAACAAGCTAAAGTTGCCTACCAACTTGCCGCTGAGCAGCTGTCAAATTCAAGAATAAAATCAGCAAATAAATTAAGTAAGTTAATCAGTGCAAGCATGAATGAATTAAATATGCCTCATGGTAGGTTTGCTATCAACGTAAATCCTGACACTACAGATAAAATTAATGTTTCAGGCGTAGATAACGTTGAGTTTCTTGTGAGTTTAAATCCAGGACAAGCACTTGAAGCCATGAATAAAGTGGCTTCAGGGGGCGAACTTTCAAGAATTAGTTTAGCAATGCAAGTTATTTTATCTGCAAAAGTCATCACTCCAACATTGATTTTTGATGAAGTTGATGTCGGAATTAGTGGCCCTACTGCCGCAATGGTTGGTAAAAAACTTCAACAACTGGCAAAAAGCACCCAAGTGATTTGTGTGACCCATTTGCCTCAGGTTGCCAGCAAAGGTCGACAACAATTATTTGTAGCTAAATTAACTGATGGTGAACACACAGAAACTACAGTAACGGAACTTAGTCAACAAGGAAGAGTCCAAGAAATTGCTCGCTTGTTAGCGGGAGACAAAATTACAGATAATAGCTTAGCAAATGCCCAAGAATTACTAGCTGGTTAAAATAAATTACCATGAAATAGTAAAATTTCTTTGTAACTCTATCTTTGCTTAGTTATCATTCCACTTCATTATTTAAAGGGTGCCTATAAGTATCATGTTATTTAGAATTTTTGCTGTTGTTTTATGTTTATCAATTAGTGCTTGTTCAAGCTGGGTTTATCGTATAGATATTCCTCAAGGTAACTACCTCGAACAAAAAAATATTGATAAGCTCCAAATAGAAATGACTAAAGAGCAAGTTAAGTATGTACTTGGTAGTCCTGTTGTTGCAGATAGCTTTAACCCTGATGTTTGGCATTATGTGTATCGCTTTAAATCAGGCCGTAGTACAGAATTTGATTCAAATAAAAAGTTTGTCGTAACTTTTAAAGATAATAAGTTAATCTCAGCTGAAGGTGATTTTGAACTTCCTGAAAGCTTTAATACGCCAATGGTTAATTAATCATTGAGTTAGTTAAGAAGATAACGATAAATATCACCAATGAAAAAGCCAGCTAAATGCTGGCTTTTTATTTGTCTGCTAATAACTTTAGCAATTAAATCGATTTTTCACTGGCAATCCAGTCATTTACACGTCGTTCTAGTATTGATAATGGCATAGCTCCGCCACCAAGCACTGTGTCATGAAATCCTCTGATATCAAACTTATCTCCCAATGCTTTCTCTGCAGTGGCCCTTAACTCCATAATTTTTAACATACCAATTTTATAGGAAGTCGCTTGACCAGGCAGTACTAAATAACGTCTTACTTCAGAGATTATCGCTTCTTCAGCAATAGGTGTTTTCTCTTTAAAATATGCGATTGCTTGCTCTTCATTCCAACCTTTAGCATGTAATCCAGTATCTACAACTAAACGAACAGCACGCCACATTTCATTAACTAAACGACCAAAATCAGAAAAGTCATTTTTATAACCTCCCATTTCTTTTGCTAAAAGTTCAGCATATAACCCCCAACCTTCACTGTAAGCGGTAAAGTTAGCTTGAGTTCTAAAAGTAGGGATAGATGTTAATTCTTGAGCAATAGAAATTTGCATGTGATGACCCGGAAGCCCCTCATGGTAAGCAACACCTTCCATTTCATTTTTTGGCATAGCGGTCATATCGGATAAATGCGCATAATACACACCAGGACGCTTACCGTCAGGTGTACCAGGAAAGTAATGCTGAGCAGCACCATCTTGTTCTCTAAATGCTTCAACCCGTTTAACGACTAAGTCTGCTTTTGGTAATATCCCAAAAAATTGCGGTAAGTGTTGTTTGATAACTTCAAGATAAGCTTCCGTTTCTGAAATATAAGCTTGTCTACCTTCGTCTGTATTACTAAAGAAAAATTGATCATCGGTTTTAATAAATTTAAAAAATTCTTGTAAGTTACCTTCAAACCCAACTTTATCTTTTATTTTTAGCATCTCGTTCGTAATACGAGCAACTTCAGTTAAACCTAGTTGATGAATGTCATCTGCGGTTAAATCCGTTGTTGTTGAGGCTTTTAATTTATGATTATAAAAATTAATACCATTAGGTTGAGCACCCACACCTTGTGCTATCTCATCAGTGTTAGCTATATCGCTTTCAAACCAAGCTGCTAATGCCTGATAACTTGGTCGAAAAGAAGAAAGTAAAGCATTTTTAGCACCGTTGATTAATTCGTCCGCTTTAGCTTTATCGATTTTATTATTCTCAACTAATGCCGCAACTTTTCTTTTGACATCTGCCCAAATAGGAGAATCTTCGCCACTTTCAGTAAAAGGTGCTCCCATAATTAAATTATTTGCTTCAGTGATCACCCCTTGATAAGCAAATCTCGGTGGACGAACTCCTTGTTTAGCATTTTCTTGAGCACGAAAAAGTAATTGATCAATAGCTTTAGCTGCACCAACAATACGTTTATTATATGCAGTCATATCACTTTCATCGTCAACCTTATGAAAATTAATTAAAAATTGAGCTACGAATGATTGAATTCCATTAAACTGAGTAAATATATACTCATTCGATTTAAATTGTTGTCCAGCTTCGGCTTCTTCATATTGCTGCTTCCAAATATCATAAGATATTTTTCCTTCGTCCGTTAACTTATCATAGTTAAATGTATTGGTGAGTTCTTCAACGCTTTGTTTTAACCAATTCAGCTGCTTCAACTCGCCTTCTTCGCTCATATCACCTAATTGGTCATACTTATCTTTACGGCCCAAAAACGTTAACATCACTGGATTCATCTGCAATTGTTCTTCATATTTTATTGCAAACCACTCATTTAGACGTTCAGTTTCAGATTGCTGCGTTTGTTCAACAGCCGTTGGTGTCACCGTGGAAGGGTTTTGTTTTTGTTCTGTTGATGTTGAATCAGGTTGGCATGCTGTTAACAGTGATGCCGCGAGAAATGTCATTACCAATTTCATGATTGCTTCCCTTATTTTTATTGTTTTGAATGAGCCATTAGATCTTTATTTAAGAATAAGATAATAGACATAATCAAAAAAAATAGCTAGAAAGCAGGCAAACCGCTGTGAAACTTAAAGTCTGTATCTGGTGAACGAATAAGCTCAGCTTCAATTTGTCCAAAAAATTGCACTCTTTCAGAAATATCTTTTGTTGAAATTTCCTGTGCTAGCGTTAGATAATCTTGATAATGCCGAGCCTCACTGCGAAGCAAAGAAACATAGAAATCGCCAAGTCGTTTATCAACATATGGAGCAAGCTTAGCAAAACGCTCACACGAACGAGCCTCAATATATGCACCAACGATTAATTTATCGATCAATGCATCTGGTTCAAATGTTTTTACTTGGCGAAGCATGCCTTTAGCATAACGACAAGGCGTAATACTTTTATACTCAACACCATACTCATCCATAATTTCGAGTACTTGGTAAAAGTGGTGTAGCTCTTCTTTAATCAGCATTACCATTTTATCAATTAAGTCTTGTCCATAGTTTGAATCTGAACGCGGGATAACTGATTTAGTGAGATTATTTTTACTTAGCAATTCTCGCCAATCACCTTCCCTTTTATAAATTAACGTTTCAAAAGGCTTTAACCAGTCGAGTAAGGCATTGCTACTTTCTTTATCCACTGCATATTTACGAATTAAAAACATGGCTGATTGTGCTGCTTTTAATTCACAAATTAAGTGATCAATTAATATTACCGGTAAGTTTTCAACTTTTGTCGCTTCTGCAATCCATGCATCAGGTGTTTCGCATTGTAAAAAAGATAATATTGGGGCTAATAATTTTGCAGTCGACATTTCAAAAAATTCTTCGTCATAAAACCTAAGTTGTGATTGATTTTAACATATTAATATCAAGAATTACGTGACTATTTACCTTAGTACGAGAATCCTAGTAACCATTTAGACATCACACATAATCCTTCTCACTTGTATAGCTAATGCAAAACCAGCATTTTCATGGATAATCTAGTTCAACAAGTATCAAAACCGTCAAAAAAGACACTTGCCATAATTTAGCCATAATTGTTCATTAAATTGCCTCATTTTTACCGCAATAAACACTTTATTTATTGTTTAAATAACCGATATTACAAAAGTATTGGAGAACACAAGTGTTTAACTCTTATAAAAAAATACAATTCACTGACTATCAAGATTCATATTTTTATCAACAAAAACGTAAAAAACAACGAAGAAAATGGTTAAACATCACCTTAGTGCTTACTTTTATTCTTGTGCTTGGCGTTTTTATCGTGCCAAAAGCACAAAGTAAAAATATAGATCACCAGCTTACTAATGAAACAAGCATCTCGACTGAGCATTCATTAATTCAAGGACCTCAATTATTATTTAACCATCCGGATCATGCTAATCGCATCGCTTTTCCTCTTGATATTAAAGCCAATATTGAAATTAATGGTTTAATGGCCTATGCAGAAATTACGCAAGTATTCATTAATCCTTATGAGATTGAGCTTGAGGGAAAATACCAATTTCCATTACCTGAAAGTGCCGCTATTAAACATTTAAAGGTAAAAGTAGGTAATAAAGAAATTATTGGACAAATAATGGAAAAGCATACAGCGAAAGCTGTGTACAACAGAGCCAAACGTCAAGGTAAAAAAGCGAGTTTAGTACAGCAACAACGTGCAAATTTATTTACCAATAATATTGCTAACATTCCCGCTAAATCTACTGTTGTTGTAACTCTATCCTTTATCATGCCGGTTAGCTTTTTTAACGATAAGTTAAATATTAATTTACCTCTTGCCATGACCCCTCGTTACCGACCTTTTTTATATCAAAACTCGCCTGCCGAGGTAACAATGTCCACTGCAACTTCCAAAAGAAATATGTCTGAATTAGCTAGTTTTTCGTTAAGTAACGATTCTTTCAATCACCTTAGTCTAAATTTGAATCACCCAACGGATAAAGTTATAGCTAAAAGCCAAGCATCTATTAACATCAAACTTGATGGGGGCGTACCTATTTCATCTATTACCAGTGCAAGTCATGAAATTAATACTCAGGCACTCGATAGTGAGCAATCCAAATATTTAATTACTTTAACTAAAGTACAAACCCAAACAAATCGAAACTTTAATTTAACTTGGCAACTCGAATCCAGCCAACAACCACAGGTGAGTAGCTTCACTGAGCAAATCGATGATGATTACTATACTTTACTTACATTTTTTCCTCCAAGCGCTGAACAAACAACTGTATTTGCAAGAGATATAATTTTTATTATCGATACTTCCGGCTCTATGCAAGGAGGTTCTATGGCGCAAGCAAAATATGGATTAGAACATGCTATTTCGCTGCTAAATAATCAAGACAGTTTCAACATTATCGCGTTTGATGATGCCACTAATGTACTTTTTCATAACACTCAGATGGTCACTGAGACTAGCATCAACAAAGCACATGACTTTATCAATAACTTACAGGCTGATGGTGGAACTGAGATGTATCGTCCATTAAGCCAAGCATTAGTAATGGCAAGAAATAGTGCGCAAACAACAAAAGCGATTCGCCAAGTGGTATTTATCACCGACGGGGCAGTAGCCAATGAATTTGAATTAATGACACTACTCAATAGTGCTCAGAGCAATTTTCGACTGTTTACTGTTGGTATAGGCGCAGCACCTAATGGATATTTTATGAAAAAAGCGGCACAGTTTGGCCGTGGTAGTTACGTTTTTATTCAAAATACTAATGACGTTCAAAAAAGTATCTCCGCATTAATGACTAAAATTAGCCAACCTGCGATTAGTAATATTCAACTTATGTTTGATAATCAAGTTCAACAACAGGTTGATGTTTATCCAAAAAAATTAACTGACTTATACCTTGGCGAGCCAATGCAAGTGGCAGTTAAATCGAAACTTCCGATCACTAGCGTTCAACTGACAGGCGATACAGCAACCCAACCTTGGTATAAACAACTTGTACTTGATGAAAGTCAACCATCTAAAGGGATCTCTACTGTTTGGGCTCGCCATAAAATTGAAGATTTATTAGATGGTTTAGTGATGGGAGCAGACAAGTCACAAGTTAAACAACAAGTTATTAGTACGTCAATCAGCCATCAAATCATTTCCCCATACACCAGTTTTATCGCAGTGGAAAAACAACCTGACCTGTCGACTTTAACCGCCGCACAAAAAACTAAAACAACACAGTTAGATTCAGCTGCCCTAGCCAAAAATCAGGAAAACTTGTCAGTGGCAATGCCAAAAACCGCATTAGGCTGGAAGCAACAATTTTTATTCGGTCTTTTATTACTCCTGCTCGCCCCTCTAACTTTTTGCTTTCGGTCTAAATAACATGTCTGGTTTTATTTTTAAGATGTTATTCGTTGTGGGTAGCCTATTGTGCATTCATGCCAGTTGGTTACCCGCCAAAGCATGGTTATCTCAAGAGTTGATTCACCACAGTTGGCAACAGTCAATGGATCAACAACAAAAGCAAACATCAGATAAGAGCGGTAAACGTGTTGTTATAAAACCTTGGCCATGGGCTGACACTTTCCCTATTGCCGCTTTATCATTTAAGCGTTTACAAAAAGATATAGTCGTACTCAATGGCGGCGACCCTACTACTTTAGCTTTTTCTGCAGGTGCAGTAGCACCATTTAATCAAACAAATAGCAATAAACCTTTTGTAGTTGCAGGACATCGTGACAGCCATTTTGATTTTCTTGAGGATATATTAATGAAAGATGTAATTTCGATGACAGACCAAAATGGCGATAGTCAATTATATCAAGTTGAAGCGATTGATATTGTTGATGCTTCTTCAGGGCAATTACCCCTTTTAGCTGATGATAATAGTTTAGTATTAATCACTTGCTACCCTTTTGATAGCATAGAAAACACGAATGAACGTTATGTGATTACTGCCAGACTTTTGTAAATAAGTCAGAAAACAATTAATACATACGCTAACCCATAAAGATTTGAGCATCATTGAAATAAAAGAGCGATTTGCTCTCATCTAAGGTCTTTTAGTGTCAATGTTAATTTATCGCTCCCTATACCTATAGTTATGATATTTAAACAAGGTTTAGCATTAAAATGTTCAAGTGATAAAGTAAAATTCAATGTGAGAATACAAATCATTATTAGTTACTTTTTGAAATAATTTTAGACGTTTAGATTTTAATAACAAATGCCAATAAGTATTGGGTGAAATTTAATCAACATTATCCCTATATTATTGTTCAATAAGAATAAAGCTTCAAGTGACTATTGACAAATAATATACAAACCTCTAAATTACGCCTTGTAGAAAATTGACCTTTTCATCATATTGTTTTGTGCAGAACGTGCCCGCAATATCCATTCACCTGACTCATTTTGATCCCTTACTTTTGGATTTTCATAGAAAGATGAAACACTTGTTCCAATCATTACAATCAAGGTTAATGCTGCTCATTTTACTTGTTGCATTACCAGGACTATCCGGTTTAATTTATGTTGCTTATTTAGAGCGCGAAAATGCCATAAACTCATCCTTCGAACAAGCAATGAATACTGTTGAGTTAACAAGTGCGTTTCAAACCCACTTAATTAAACGAACAGAAAGTTTTCTACAACACTTATCAGTTTTTAACGAAGTGGCTGACCCTAATTCAGCGCAATGTAGTGCTTTTCTTGCCGATATATTAAAAATTAGTGATCTTTATGTAAACATCGGTGTGCCTCGTGTAGACGGAAAGCTGTTATGTAATGCTAAGCCTCTTACCGCTCCTATTAATGTAGCTGATCGAGCCTATTTTAAAAAAGCGATTGCTACCCGTGGTTTTTCCATTGGAGAGTTTCAACTAGACCGCGCAAGTGGCGTCACTAGCATTAATTTCGCTTATCCTATTATTCCCGCTAATAGTGAAAATATTGTAGCTGTTGCCGTTGCTGTGATCTCCCTTGATTGGTGGAGTAAGCAACTTTCACAATCCCATTTACCACCAAACTCTGTCGCTTATATCACAGATCATGACAACAATATCATAGCGGCCTACCCCAAAAAAGATGAATTACTCGGCATTAATCTCAACAATACTCATAGCGATCTAAAGCTTTACAACTCTGCTTTTCAACACTCAGATGTAAACCTAATTAGTCACGATGATAATTTACGAATTTTTGTGAGTCAGCCTCTATTTGAAGATAACGACCTCATTAAAATCAATGTGGGTATACCTTTCGATGAAAAGCTATCTGCCATTAATGAACGTTTAATAAAAACGGGACTGATATTAATAGTTATTATTTTCTTGTTATTTTTATTTGCCACATGGGGCATCAAAAAAAGCATACTCAATCCCCTTAAGGTTTTAACACAATCCACAAAAGATCTTCAGTTAGGGTTAACCGTAGACGACGTCCCCAAACACGGTTCTTCAGAATTAATTGAGTTGCAGCAACGTTTTATCGTAATGGCAAAAACACGATTAAACGCGGAACATCAGCTTGAAAAGAGTCAACGTTCACTACAAGAAAGCGAAGTTAGACTATACAAGCATATTGAAAATACCCCGTTAGGGTGTATCTCTTGGGATAAAAACTTTACTTGTACTGCTTGGAATAAATCAGCTGAGAAAATATTTGGATATAGTGCCGAAGAAGCCATAGGCATTCATGGTTCAGATCTTATTATTACTGCAGATATGCGTACTCAAATGACGAATGTATATCAACAACTACTTGATGATAAAGGTGGTAAAAGAAGTACCAATGAAAACTTAACAAAAAATGGTAAAACCATAGTGTGTGAATGGCATAACACCCTTATTCACGACCAGAATGGTGTTCCCATTGGTGTTACTTCATTAGTACAAGATATTACTCATAGCAAAGAACTCAAAGAGCAATTAACACTCGCTGCTAGCGTATTCTCCCATGCTCGTGAAGGTATCATCATCACTGATATCAAAGGTAGTATCATCGACGTTAATGACAGTTTCATCAATATAACAGGCTATGAACGAGAAGAAGTATTAGGCAATAATCCTAGCATGTTAAAATCTGATCGACAGTCACCTGATTTTTATGAAAATTTATGGCAATCAATAAACGATAATGGCTATTGGTATGGTGAAATTTGGAATAAGCGCAAAAATAACGAAGTTTACGCCCAGTTACTCACTATCACCGCGGTGTATGACGATGAAGGCATAATAAAAAATTATATTGCTATTTTCTCTGATATCTCAGAAATTAAAGAACAACAGTTTAAATTAGAACATATGGCACATTATGATGTGTTAACTAACCTCCCGAATCGTACTTTGTTAGCGGGACGTTTAAATAAAGCAATCACACAAAGTGACAGTACTCATAATCAACTAGCAGTTGTATTTCTTGATTTAGATGGATTCAAAGAAGTAAACGATAGTCTTGGTCATAGTTTTGGTGACGAACTATTAGTAACTTTATCGAGGCGCTTGAAAGATACTCTGCGTGATTGTGACACCTTATCACGTTTTGGTGGAGATGAATTTGTTGCTGTATTAGCAAACTTAGAGCAAATACAAGATTACCAGTATATTGTTGAACGTATGCTCAAGGTTGTTGCAGAGCCAGTTACCTTAGGTGATGATTTAATTACTATTTCGGCAAGTATTGGCGTTACACTTTTCCCTTTAGATAACACAGATGCGGATCAATTAATTCGTCATGCTGATCAGGCCATGTATGTTGCCAAACAAAAGGGAAAAAATTGCTACCATCTCTTTGATATTGAATCTGAAGATGCAATTAAACAAAGACATGAAAACCTCCAAAATATCTCTAAAGCCTTAGATAACAGAGAGTTTGTACTTTACTATCAACCTAAAGTAAATCTTAACACGGGTGACATTATTGGCGCTGAAGCTTTAATACGCTGGCAACATCCTCAGCGAGGACTACTTTCCCCAATAGAATTTTTACCTTTAATTGAAAATCATCAACTTAGCATAGATGTTGGCGAATGGGTTTTAGAAGAGTCATTAAATCAACTTCGTCAGTGGCAACAAGCTGGGTTAAAGCTAAAAGTGAGTGTGAATATTGCTGCGTTACAAATTCAGCAAGAAGACTTTGCAAACAAATTAGAAGCAATACTTTCCGTGTACCCTGATGTTTCACCTCGTTATTTACAGCTTGAAGTATTAGAAACCAGTGAATTAAGTGACCTAAATATGGCTTCTGAAACCATGTTAAAATGTGTAAAACTTGGTGTTAGTTTTGCCATTGATGACTTTGGCACAGGCTATTCATCACTAACCTATTTACGTAGGCTTCCTGCTGATCTCATTAAAATAGATCAAACATTTGTGCGAGATATGCTTTTTGATCCTGACGACAGAGCTATTGTCGTTGGCATTATTGCACTCGCAAAGTCATTTAATCGTACCGTCATTGCGGAAGGTGTTGAAACTATTGCCCACGCATCGACTTTACTTAATTTGGGCTGCGAATTAGCCCAGGGCTACGGTATTGCTAAACCTATGCCTGCCAATGAAATCCCTCAGTGGACGAGTTATTGGAAAACTAATAAAGAATGGCAGCAGCTTCGCTGATGCTAACTCTTTCAGATAACTAACCCCCCTCTTAAATTAATCGTACTATAATATATATTTGCAATTTAATAGACGATCGGTCTATTATATAAAAATGAATACATCAATAACTAAACCACGACGTGGCAGACCCCCTAAAGTTGCTCGCGATAACTATGATACCAAAGCGGAATTAATTCGCAGTGGGTTAGAGCAACTAACTGAAAATGGCTTCGCTTCGTCAGGGATAGATCTCATTTTAAAAAAAGTGGGTGTACCTAAAGGATCTTTTTATCATTACTTTGAAAGTAAAGAAGCCTTCGGCAAAGTAGTGATAGAAGATTACGCGAGTTACTTTATAAATAAGCTCGATACCTATTTATTAGATGAAACTTATCCCCCATTAACACGCATTAGTCATTTTGTTGATGATGCTAAACAAGGTATGCTCCGTCATCAATTTAAACGAGGGTGTTTAGTAGGTAATCTTGGACAAGAAGTCGATTTATTACCTGAAAATTTCAGGGGATTATTAATTAACATCTTACTCAGCTGGCAAGAACGTTTAACCAATTGTTTAAAATTAGCACAGCAACTAGGACACATATCGAGCACGGCTAATTGTCAGTTATTAGCTGAATATTTTTGGATAGGATGGGAAGGCGCTGTTAGTCGAGCCAAACTTGTACAAAGTACTAAACCACTCGATAACTACTTAGATAATTTTATTGCAGGTTTACCTAAATAATTTTTTTAACTATTTATAGACGATCGGTCTAAATAAGGAAACATTATGTTTAAAGGCATATTAATTGAAAAAGATGATCAAGGTTACCGAGCTTCGGTAAAAGAAATTGATGACAAGATACTTCCTGAAGGTAATGTAACAGTTAAAGTATCTCATAGTACATTGAACTATAAAGATGCTTTAGCTATTACCGGTAAAGGGCCTGTAATAAGACAGTTCCCTATGATTCCTGGCATAGATTTAGTAGGTACCGTTTCAGCAAGTGATAGTGATAAATTTAGTATTGGCGACACGGTATTACTCAACGGTTTCGGTGTCGGTGAAACACATTGTGGTGGCTTAGCAGAAAAAGCACGTCTAAAAAGTGATTGGCTGATCCCTTTACCTAAAGCATTTACTCCTAGCCAAGCAATGGCAATTGGCACTGCCGGCTACACAGCAATGCTTTGTGTCATTGCACTTGAAAAAAATGGTGTCACCCCAGACAAAGGCGACATCCTAGTGACAGGTGCTAACGGAGGCGTTGGTAGTTTTGCTATCGCTATATTAGCTAAACTCGGCTACCGAGTTGTTGCTTCAACGGGAAGAGTCGACCAAGCAGATTATTTAAAAAAATTAGGTGCTAGCGACATTATTGATCGCCAAACGTTATCTGAACCAGGAAGACCTTTAGGAAAAGAGCGTTGGGCTGGAGCAATAGACTCGGCAGGCAGCCATACTTTAGCTAATGTCTGTGCTGGTATAAAATATGGCGGGACTGTAGCAGCCTGTGGCTTAGCTCAAGGAATGGACTTTCCAGCCACTGTTGCTCCTTTTATTTTACGCGGCGTTACCTTAGCAGGTATTGATAGTGTAATGCGTCCATTAAACGATAGACTAGAAGCATGGCAACGTCTTAGTGAAATTTTAGACCCCGCCGTGTTTGAAGATATTCCAACCTATGTCAATTTAACCGAAGCGGTAGAATGCGCAAACGACCTAATCGACGGAAAAATCCGTGGTCGTATCGTCGTTAATATTAACGACTAAGTCATTAGGTTAAATATAAAAAAACTAGGTATCGAGAAGACTATTTGAGATACCTTAGTTTTTAGTTCATGCTAATCACTTTAAGGCTAGAAAAGGTTCCTAACAGAAGCTAACAAGAGTATAGAAAGACTCTAATTCACACAAGTGAATACAATTGTTGGCCGATAAACGACCCTTTGTTATCTACCTAATCATAACTATTAAACAATAGGTCTGTTTTAACTGTTCATTTATTGAGATACTAGCCCTACTCTCATTTATCGACTTATCGTTAAATACTAGCGAAACATCAGGTTTACTATGTCAAAAAAAGCAATTAAAAAGTTAGTTGAAAAGCATGAAAATCTCATACATAGCGAAGAGTTGAAGGTTTCTTCTCATGTACAACGCCAGCAAGAAGAATGGTTTATTAATACCATTATGGTTGAAAATGTTACCGTGCCATTTAAATATAAACGTCGAAAAAAATATCAAACTCTTACCGGTAATAGAGTGAATATCACTTACTATCCTGCGACAGAAAGTATTGCTGGCATGGAAATAGAAGTCATGAATGTTGTTAGAATTAAAGCCTCTTAATAGTGAAAATAGATATATCAAAACAACCTTTAAGTTTATTTGGTTATAAAAATAAGGGTTTTTCCTTATTATTTGGCTATTTTTGAATCATTTCTTGACGAACTCCTCAACATCTTTCATAACTAGGTTATCAACAAAAAAAATAATAATGTTGAATCGATGCTAAAACTGTTTCATTTGGTTTAGCATAATTGGGGACTGCAAGAGGAAAAAAACTATGATCTTAAATCATATCTGGGGGCTTTATGCTCACCCAAAAGAAGAATGGCAAACGATAGAAAAACGTCATGAAAGTCTGATCTATAGCATGGTTCATATCTTAGTCATTGCGCTAATTCCCGCCATTTGCAGCTACTATGCTGCTGCGCACTTGGGATGGGTAATTGGTGCAGGCGATGTCATTAAATTACCACAAAACAGTGCAATAGCGATGTCAGTTGCTATGTATTTTGGTTTAGTTGTAGGAGTATTAGGACTCGCTTATTTAATTCAGTGGATGGCGAAAACATTTGATGCAAAACCTGATTTCACCCAAGCCTTAGAATTAGCTGCATATACGGCAACACCTTTACTTATGTCGGGTTTATCAGCACTGTACCCAGTGCTTTGGTTTGTGGCTGTGGTTGGCCTAGGCGCATTATCCTATTCGGTATATCTACTCTATTCAGGCGTACCTATTATGATGAATATTCCTGAAGAGAAAGGATTTATTTATTCGAGTTCTGTTGTCACTTGTGGCCTAGTCCTTATGGTCGCATTAATGGCCTTCAGTGCAATAATGTTTGGTATGGGTTTCGGTACCGATTATATTCCTAATTAATTATCAGCAATAACAATAAAAAAAGGCAGCGTAAGCTGCCTTTTATTTACTACATATTCATTCGTTATTATTCAGCACCTTCATTGTGCATATCAATAATAGAATCAGCATTTTTATCTGACGTTTCTTTTGTTGTATTATTACGTAATGCATCTAATCGTTCTAAATAACTTTGATCGATGTCATTGGTAATATATTGGCCATTAAATACAGATGTTTCAAAGTCCTTAATACTAGGGTTACCAATAGACACTGCTGCTTTTAAATCTTCAATTGATTGAAATATTAATTTATCAGCACCAATTAACTGGCAGATATCATCTAGATCACGACCATGAGCAATTAACTCATTTGCGCTTGGCATATCAATGCCATAAACATTAGGAAAACGAATTTCTGGTGCCGCTGAAGCAAAGTACACTTTCTTCGCGCCTGCATTTCTTGCCATTTCAATAATTTGCTCTGATGTTGTTCCTCGTACTATTGAGTCATCCACCAATAAAACATTTTTACCGGCAAACTCAGCACCAATCGCATTTAGTTTTCGTCTAACTGACTTTTTACGTTGCTCTTGACCAGGCATAATAAAAGTACGCCCAATATAGCGGTTTTTAACAAAACCTTGTCGATACGGTAAATTTAATGTTTGAGCGATTTGTAAAGCACTGTCACATGAGGTTTCAGGAATTGGGATAACAACATCAATGTCTTCATCAGCCCATTCTTTTGCTATTTTTTCACCTAATTTTCGGCCCATTTCAACACGAGAACCATAAACTGAGATTTTATCAATAGTAGAGTCAGGGCGAGCAAAATAAACATATTCAAAGATACAAGGATTGTACTGAGGGTTCTCTGCACATTGTTTACTGTGTATTTGACCGTCTTCTGTGAAATAGATTGCCTCACCTGGGGCTACATCACGTACAAAAGCAAAATCATTCGCGTCTAAGGCAACTGACTCAGAAGCTATCATATACTCATTACCATGTTCGGTTTCACGCTTACCAAACACTAATGGGCGTATGCCATGTGGGTCACGAAATGCTAACATGCCATGGCCAATAATTAATGCAGTGGTAGCATATGCCCCACGAATACGTTTATGGACATTGCTAATCGCAGTAAAAATATCATCAGGGGTTAAATTGATGCTACCGGTCTGCTGTAGTTCATGTCCTAAAATATTCAGTAATAATTCAGAATCTGACGTTGTATTAACATGACGACGTGCTTCTCTATACAACCAGTCTTTTAACTCGTCTGCATTAGTTAAGTTACCGTTATGTGCTAATGAAATACCAAAAGGTGAGTTGGCATAAAAAGGCTGTGCCTCTGATGAACTAGATGTGCCAGCTGTTGGATATCGGATATGACCAATACCAATGTTTCCCTGTAAACGTAGCATATGACGTGTATGAAACACATCTTTGACTAAGCCATTTCCCTTACGCAACCTAAAGGTATTATCATTAATAGTGACAATACCCGCTGCATCTTGTCCACGATGCTGTAAAACAGTTAAACCATCATAAATTGCCTGACCTACCGGTGTTTTACCAACAATGCCAACTATACCACACATAAAGTTATTCTCCGCCGAACTAAGCTTTATTAAGAAAACTTGAAGATTGTTTGAGATATTCAAAGAACCATTCAATGATTAATGTAAATTCTGGAATCAATTGAGAACTTTGCCACCACTGACTTTGTGAAGCCGGAGTGAAAGCATCTAAAAAGAAAAGTATTGCACTAGTAATTAACACACCACGTAAAGCACCAAACACTACACCTAATATGCGATCAGTACCTGTCAAACCGGTTTTCTCCACCAATTGACTGATAATATAATTAACTAGCGCGCCTAAAATAAGTGTTGTGATAAATAAAATAGCAACAGCTGCGGCATTACGAAGTAATTGATCGGAAATATTAGTGAGGTATTGAGCTAAATCGAGATAGAAAGTGCTTGCGATAAAAAAGGCACTGATCCAAATAACTAGTGAAACTGCTTCTTTAACAAAGCCCCTTACTATACTGATAAGTGTAGATAAAGCGATGACTGCCAATATGGCATAGTCTATCCAAATCATAGGTCGAGTATTCTCATTGATTAGAGGCGCGCATTCTAACAGAATCACGCCCAATTTAGCCAGTTTATTTTGTTGGTTTAAAGCGCGCTATTTTACCTTCAATGTTTGTTAATTTTTTCAATGCAGGTATTTGTTTCTCTAAGCTCGATTTAATCAGTTCTGGTCCAACAAACACTTTAGTTAGATTACCCGTACGCGTTTTAATTGGTCGACTAAAAGCGGTGTAGTCATTATCTTTTAATTTTTTCAGTAGTTCATCAACATTCTTTTTGTATCGAAAACTACCTAATTGAATCACCCAAGCTTCTTTTATCACAGCTTGTTCCGGTAACTGAGTATTCGATTTTACTTCTGTGCTAGCCTTTTGAGCGGCTTGTTGAGTCTTGGTAATGATTTTTTCCGGCTTAGGTAACGATGCGACTTTAATCACATTATTGCTATCACCCGTTTTACTTGTGTTGTCGTCTTTATCATTACTTTGTTGTTCATCTATTGCTGTTTCATCAGATACAGATTCTTGAGCTAATTGCTCAAATTTTTGTTCATCTAATTGCTTATTGGTTGATTGAAAATCTACCTTAGGTGCAGCGGGAATTTGATCAAACTCTTCCTGATAGGTTTTTTTCTCGCCATCTAAAATATCTGGTAAAAATATAATCGCAATTGCCGCAACAATAACGGTTCCCACAAGTCGATTCTGAAAAGGTGTAGACAAATTAACTCCTAAACTAACAATTTTCTAACACTAGCAACAGTATAAAATGAACCGAAAACTAAGATCAAATCGGTTGATTTCGCATGAGATAGAGCCATTTTATAGGCATCTTCAACTTTGTCAAAACAATTAACGGTATGGGGAGTAAAGGGTAATGATTCTGCAAGTGTTTGTGCTACAGCTCCGCGCGGCACTGACAGACTTGCCATATACCAACAGTCAACTTCATTAATCAGCGCACCTAAGGTTCCACTAATATCTTTATCGGCAAGCATTGCAGCGACCGCAAGGATTTTAGCCTTAGGATTTTCTTGCAAATAATTTTGTATATATTGACTTAAATAACGGGCGGCTAGTGGATTATGGCCAACATCAAGTATAACATCACAAACCGTTTTAAAATGCTCTGTGCGCCCTGCTACTTTAGTTTTATTAATGACTGAGATTAAATCTTGCTGACAAAATTCAGGTAATAATAAAGTAACGACTCGGATCGCCGTTGCTGCGTTATCAAGTGGGATATGAGGTAAAGGTAATTGTTTAAAACACTGCCCTGAAGTTTGCCAAGACCAGGTTTTATCATCATTCAAATAAACAAAAAAATCCTGCTCTCGCTGAAAAACTATACTACCAAGTGCCTTTGCATGTGCAACTAGGCTTTTGGCTGGCGCTACTTCTCCCAGCACCGCCCGTTGGTTTTTCCGTAAGATTCCCGCTTTCTCACGAGCAATGGTTTCTCTATCATTGCCTAAAAAAGCTTGATGGTCTAAATCTACTGTGGTGATTACGCCAATATCTGCATCAATGAGATTAGTCGCATCTAACCGACCACCTAACCCCACTTCTAAAATGATGTATTCAGGGCGTTCATCCATTAACACTAAAAACGCCGCTAAGGTTGTATATTCATAATAAGTTAAGCTGATCTCTTGACGAAACTGCTCAATTTTTTTGAATGCACTCACTACAGCTTGGTCAACTACATCAACGCGATTAATACGTAACCTTTCATTAAAACGCTCGATGTGAGGAGATGAATACACAGCAACTGTTTTATCTTTACTTAGGAGAGCTTGCTCAATAAAGGCACAAGTAGAGCCTTTACCGTTGGTTCCAGCAACTGTGATAACCTGCGCCCAAGAAAAATCAATAGCTAAGCGTTGAGCAACTTCACCAATACGCGTTAATCCTAAATCAATTTCACTGGTATGTAATGTCTCTAAATAAGAAAGCCACTCATCAAGAGTATGCTCTCGTGAGTGGCTTAAAAAATTTTCATTCATATTTTTTTAATTTTCAACGATAGGCTGACCGGTAAACTTAGATAATAAACGACCTAAAGTTGCACGCATTTGGCGACGGTCAACTATCATATCAATAGCGCCCTTTTCAACCAAAAACTCACTACGTTGAAAACCTTCGGGTAGTTTTTCTCTCACTGTTTGCTCAATAACACGAGGGCCTGCAAAACCAATTAGTGCTTTCGGCTCTGCTACATTCACATCACCTAACATAGCTAAACTAGCAGAAACGCCACCCATTGTTGGATCCGTGAGTACCGAGATATAAGGTAATCCTTTTTCACTCAATTTAGCGAGTGCAGCACTTGTTTTAGCCATTTGCATTAAAGAGAAAAGCGCTTCTTGCATACGAGCGCCCCCACTTGCTGAAAAGCAAATTAAAGGTACGTTATGTTCTAAACAATACTCAACACCTTTCACAAATCTGGCCCCAACAACCGATGCCATTGAACCACCTAAAAATGAAAATTCAAATGCCGCGGCAACTACAGGCATGCCTAGCAGTTCACCTTTCATAACGACAAGCGCATCTTTTTCGCCAGTGCTTTTCTGCGCTGCCGAAATGCGATCTTTATAACGTTTAGAGTCTTTAAATTTAAGAATATCTTGAGGTTCATATTCACTGCCTAATTCAACACGCTCACCCTGATCAAGGAAACCTTCTATACGTTTACGTGCTGTAATACGCATGTGGTGATCACATTTTGGGCAAACAGACATTTGTCGATCTAACTCAGCTTTATAAAGTACTGCGTTACAAGACGTACATTTACTCCAAACACCTTCTGGAATATTGCTACGTTCAGTCGTTTTTGCTTTTGGGAGAATTTTTTCTATCCAGCTCATATATATATTGCCTATTGCACGAGAAAAATTTGATAACAGCTAAAAACTACCACCAAATTATTAGTAATATCAAGAATAACCACTAATTAGACCACAAAACACTGTATTTTGAACATAAAAAACTGGTCTGTTTTGTTTGAAATTTTAATTAATCTAAAAATAATGGTCCTAATTTACGCTTAGGTAAACTAAATTCTTCCGGGTAATCAACCCCCACAAAGTACAGCCCTGCTGATGGTGCTGTAATTCCTGCAACACATCGATTTTTTGCAAGTAATACTTCTTCAATCCATTCTATCGGTTTTAAACCTTGCCCTACTTTCATCAAACTACCGGCAATATTGCGCACCATATGATGTAAAAATGCATTTCCTTTGACATCTAAAATTAAATAATCACCTTGTCGAGTAACATTACAATGATAAAGCGTTCTAATTGGAGAATGTGATTGACAGTGCACCGTTCTGAATGAGGTAAAATCATGTTTACCAATAAGCGACTGAGCAGCTTTATTCATTATCGTTTCATCTAACGGATAATGACAAAAGCTAAGTCCATGACTTAATATTGCCGATCTAAATTGATTGTTGTAAATAATATAACGATAACGTCGAGCCGTTGCACTAAAGCGAGCATGAAAACTCTCATCAACAGCTTTAACCCAAGTTACCGCTATATCTTTAGGTAAATTTGTATTAACTCCCAATGTCCAAGCAACATCTTTTCTCACTTTCGTAGTATCAAAGTGAATCACTTGGTTAGTCGCGTTTACACCGGTATCGGTTCGGCCTGCACAAGTCACTTCTATGGGCTCATCTGCAATTTTAGACAACGCTTGTTCTAAGGTTTGTTGAACACTCACCACACTTTTTTGACGCTGCCAGCCATAATATTTACTACCATCATATTCTATGCCTAGTGCATAACGCATTTGAGTCCCCTAACTAAACCAGTAACATAAACGCGCGCATTATCCCTTATCCACTTATTTTTTGCGAATATTAATCCAGTAAATAAAGGCGATAAACATTGAAATTTGCCTAACTGAACCTTATCTTCGTAAGTATCTTAATAATCTAACTTTGTATCATTAATGAGAAATCCTAGAGTTTACCAAAATCAAACGTTGCAGCTGGAATCTATAATTGAATTAGATGCCGACGCTTACGGTCATCTTATTCGGGTATTACGTCTTAATAACAATGATCCTATTACCTTATTTAATGGCAAATTATTTAACGATAAATGGGGAGAATTTAATGCGCATTTAATTAATGTCACTAAAAAAAGCGCACAAGCTAAAATTACTACCTTTATCGAAAAAAATAACGAATCTCCATTAAATATTCATTTAGGACAAGGTATTTCTCGTGGTGATAGAATGGATTTTACTTTACAAAAATCGGTTGAATTGGGCGTAAATACCATTACACCATTATTTACTGAACGCTGTGGTGTAAAGCTAAATGCAGAACGTTTAGCCAAAAAACGTGATCAATGGCAAAAAATAGTGGTAAGTGCTTGCGAACAAAGTGGTCGTTGTGCGGTTCCTATAGTTAAACAACCTGAATATTTACCCGTATGGCTTGAACAGGAAACATCTGCTTTAAAATTGAATTTACATCCAAAAGCTAAACACTCAATTATGTCAATACCAGAGACTAACGATAGAGTGAGATTACTAGTAGGACCAGAAGGTGGACTCACGGATAGTGAAATAGCCACTGCAGAAGAACACGATTTTCAGCCTGTTTTATTAGGTCCAAGAGTCCTTAGAACAGAAACCGCAGCATTAACCGCTATAACCGCCTTACAATGCCGTTATGGTGATATTAAATAATAGTAGGAAATAAACATGACAATTAAACTTGGCATAGTGATGGACCCCATCTCACAAGTAAATGTTCGTAAAGACTCATCGATGGCAATGATGTTTGAAGCACAGAAACGTGGCTATCAATTGTATTATATTGAAATGAAAGACCTATACTTAGTTCAAGGGCAATGCCGCGCGAGTACCCAACAAGTAAAAGTTTATGATGATCCTGAACATTGGTATGACTTAGCCGAAGTAGAAGATATTGCGCTAGAGTCGCTTGATGCCGTATTGATGCGTAAAGATCCTCCTTTTGATACAGAATATATTTATGCCACTTACATGCTCGAACGTGCGGAACTAGCAGGCACCTTAATTGTGAATAAACCACAAAGCTTACGCGATTGTAACGAAAAATTGTTTACCGCATGGTTTGCGGAATTAACACCCAAAACATTAGTTACCCGAAATAACGACCTTATTCGTCAATTTCATCAAGACAATAAAGACGTTATTATCAAACCTCTTGATGGCATGGGTGGCTCATCCATTTTTCGTTTAAAAGAAAATGATCCAAATGTTGGGGTTATTTTAGAAACCTTAACCGCTCATGGTAGCCAATATGCTATGGTACAAGAGTTTGTCCCTGACATTAGTAATGGTGATAAGCGCATATTAATTGTCAACGGAGAGCCTATGCCTTATTGTTTAGCCCGAATTCCAGCTAAAGGTGAAACCCGTGGTAATTTAGCTGCTGGTGGCCGAGGCGAAGCTAGACCCCTATCAGCAACAGATAAACTAATTGCTGAAACGATAGCGCCTGAACTTAAAAAACGTGGACTATACTTTGTAGGATTAGATGTTATTGGTGATAAAGTAACTGAAATTAACGTAACAAGTCCAACCTGTATCAGAGAAATAGAAGCGGCTTATCCTATTAACATTAGTGGTAAACTGATGGATGCGATAGAAGAGCACTTAGCAAAATAATCTTTTCCGTTTTAGTTAGTAAAAAAGGTAAAAATGTGGACAGTTTAGAGAATCAATTACTTATAGCTATGCCCAGTTTAGGTGGTTCGTTTTTTAATCGAACAGTGACTTATATTTGTGAGCATAATGAAGAAGGCGCAATGGGCCTTATCATTAACTTGCCAGTAAATGTCACTTTGAATGAGCTGTTATCTCAATTAGATACCAAGAAACAAAATCTACCTGAACTTGAACAACTTGTATTAACGGGTGGTCCTGTATCACCCGATCGAGGGTTTGTTTTACATAGCCCTCAAAGTGGCTGGAGTAGTTCATTAGCATTAAGCGATGACATTATGATCACTACATCGAAAGATATTTTAATGGCCTTAGGCACAGAACTTTCACCACCTCACTACCTAGTTACACTAGGTTATGCTGGTTGGGGACCCGGTCAATTAGAACAAGAGATACAAGAAAATGCTTGGTTAACAACTCCCGCTAATAGTGAAATTCTATTTGAAACCCCCATTGACCAACGTTGGCAAAAAGCTGCTCAGCAACTGGGAATCGATGTTGCTTATTTATCTTCAGAAATAGGTCATGCTTAATGACAAATAAAACCGATAAGTCAGGCCAAAGAACTATCATTGGCTTTGACTTTGGTAAAAAATACATAGGCTTAGCCCTAGGACAAGAAATAACAGGCAGTGCTCGACCTTTAGGTTCAGTAAAAGCTAAAGATGGCATCCCTCAATGGGCAGATATTGCCAAATATGTGAATGAATGGCTGCCTGATTTTTTTGTTGTAGGTTTACCATTGAATATGGATGGTAGTGAGCAACAATTGACATTAGATGCCAAAAAATTTGGTAATCGTTTATCAAACCAATTTTCTAAACAAGTCATATTTCAAGATGAACGTCTGACAACCGCTGACGCAAAAGAACGATTGTTTGCCCATGGCGGTTTTAAAAATCTGCAAAAAGATCACATTGATGCGTTATCAGCGGCACTTATTATCGAAAGTTATTTTGAAGACCAATATAATGCCTAAGGCGTAAAAAAGCCCCCATGAATGTTATTGAAATAATTCTGCCTTTGGCCTTTATCTGCTTATTAGGCTACATATGTGCACTTCGCTCTTGGCTAACGAGAGCTGATATTGATGCAATAAGTAAATTAACCTTTAAGTTGTTAATTCCTGTTTTTTTATTTCAAAAAATGTCGACCGCTGAATTGGCACATACAGTCAATATTAATTACTTTATTGCTTTTTATTGCCCATTACTGCTCAGTTATACCATTGCTTTTTTCATTAATTATCACTGGCATAGTCAACATCGAAGCCATTCAGCTCCCTCAGGCGTATTTGCTTTAGGCGCCAGTTATTCAAATACCGTTATTGTCGGTGTACCAGTGATCCTTGCAGCTTTTGGAGATAAAGCCATTAGCTTGGTATTTTTAATTATTACCTTTCACAGTGCATTACTTTTTACATTAACTAGTGTCTTAGCGATAAATAGTCAGGTAAATGATGAAACTCATTCTCCAACAAATAACCTTTGGCGCAAACTTGCCCAACAAACTATTTTTAATCCCTTAGTCGCCAGTATTACTCTAGGACTTGTTGTTAATCTTTTACCTATCCGTTTACCTGATGTACTTAATAATGGCTTAATATTACTTGGTAGCCCTGCTATCGCTTTAGCCTTGTTTTTACTGGGTTGCTCATTGACTTTCTATCATATTCGTCAGCAGAAATATTTCATTTTTGTAGCGACAATAATGAAACTTCTCGTCTTGCCAATGCTGGTATATATAACAAGTCACTATTTACTCGCATTGTCTCACGAAGTTGTTTCTACATTAGTGATCATCAGTGCCTGCCCAACAGGGGTAAATGCCTATTTAATTGCGAAAATTCAAAATATTCACCGTGAAACTGTTGCCGGTACTATTGTCGCTTCAACCCTTGCTTGTTTAATTACTATACCTTGTTGGTTATTGTTTTTATCAAAAGAAATAGGATAAAAATGACAATGACCGCTATCCCTTGTTTCACTCACTTTAAACAGTCAATCACAGGTATTTCACTTCCAGAACGTTTTACTTTCCCCTTTTATTATCAACCACACCCACTTTGTGTACTTGCTGCTGAAGAATTACAGCAATATTTAATGACTCAAAATTCTTGGCTACATAATTTGGGTTTATCTGAAAATAATAACGAAGCTAGCGGCAAAATGTTCGGCGTTTTATTGGTGAAAAACAGCAAGAATGAAATTGGTTATCTTTCGTCATTTTCCGGAAAATTAGCAGATAAAAATTTGCACCCTCATTTTGTTCCTCCTGTGTATGACATGCTTAGCAAAGAAAGCTTTTTCTTGACAGAACAACAACATATTAATGAAATCAACGATAAAATTACGCAGCTTTCTCAGGATAAAACCTTGCTCTCCCTGAAACAGCAATTATCTGATAAAGAACAGGAGTCCGTTAATGCGATTGTTGAAATGCAAAACATACACGCGCAGGCACGCCAGCAACGAAAAACACAACGAGCATTAGCAAGTTCAACCCTTAATAAAAGTCAATACAACGAATTAAATGAGCAACTTAATAAAGAAAGTGTTGCCAATAAAAACACTTTAAAAACCCTTAAATTAGAATACAAAAATGAAATCGCGGAACTCGTCCATATAATTTCAAGCTACACAAATGAAATAGAAAGGCTTAAATCGCAACGAAAAAAACGTTCTAATACATTGCAAAAGCAATTATTTAAGCAATATAAATTTCTCAACATTGAGGGTGTTCAAAAAGATCTTAATAATATTTTTCAAGATTCGCCACATCCTCCTCCTGCAGGTACTGGTGATTGTGCAGCCCCGAAGTTATTACAATTTGCATTTAATAATAACCTTACCCCGCTAGCCCTTGCCGAGTTTTGGTGGGGAGCATCACCTAAATCTGAAATTCGTCAACATGGGAACTACTATCCCGCATGCATTGGCAAGTGCCAGCCCATTTTACAACATATGCTTAAAGGTATGCCCATTGACGATAACCCATTGCTAGTTAATCCTGCTATCGGCAAAACACTCACTGTCGTTTATGAAGATGCCGATATAGTTGTTGTTAATAAACCCGCTGAATTTCTCTCAGTTCCGGGGAAAAACATCACAGACTCTGTATTTACACGTATAAAACAGCGCTATCCGCAAGCGAGCGGAGGCATAATTGTACATCGACTCGATATGTCTACTTCTGGTTTAATGGTCTTAGCATTGAATACAAGAGCGCATAAAGGTTTGCAAAAGCAATTTATTAGTCGAGAAGTACAAAAGCGTTATATCGCCGTGGTCAATGGTCTAGTGGAAACAAAGGAAGGAATGATTAATCTTCCACTTCGCGGTGATCTTGATGATCGTCCTAGACAGTTAGTCTGCCATGACGCTGGTAAACATGCACAAACCTACTGGCAATTAATCTCCCAATCAGAGCAGCAAAGCCGACTATATTTATTCCCTAAAACAGGAAGAACACATCAACTGCGCGTCCATTGTGCTCATACTCATGGTTTAAATGCTCCAATTGTAGGAGATGATCTTTATGGCACCAAAGCAAGACGTTTACATTTACATGCTCAATCCCTCAAGTTAATTCATCCAATAACCAAACAAGCGATGACATTTGAATGTGACCCCGATTTTTAACAAAAAAAAAGCTAACACATACATGTTAGCTTTTTTAGTATTTAAAAAACGTTTACCTACTTTGCTATTCAGTAGGTTCTAACCCATCTAAAGTTACACCCGCCAAAGACCCAGAACCGCCTTGATCATTACTACGTAATTTGATCATTAAGCGTAAATCATTAGGTGAATCTGCATGATGTAAAGCATCAGCGTAGTTAATTAAGCCTCGTTGATACAAATTAAACAACGCTTGGTCAAAGGTTTGCATACCTTGATCGGTTGATTTTTCCATCACTTCTTTAATACTGCCTACTTCACCTTTTTTAATCAGCTCAGCAATGTAAGGCGTGTTCAATAGAATTTCGATAGCAGCTACTCGGCCATTACCATCTCGTGTAGGAATAAGTTGTTGAGCGATAACGCCACGAAGGTTTAAGGCTAGATCAAATAATAACTTACCGTGCTGTTCTGCTGGCACTAAATGCATAATTCGATCAATCGCTTGGTTAGCATTATTAGCATGCAGTGTTGCAATACATAAATGCCCTGTTTCAGCAAAGCTTAATGCATGTTCCATAATTTCTTGAGAACGAATTTCACCAATCAAAATAACATCGGGTGCTTGTCTTAACGAACTTTTAAGCGCGGCATCGAAAGACTCAGTATCTAAACCAACCTCACGTTGAGTGATCATTGACTTACCATGTTCATGCACAAATTCAACTGGATCTTCAATCGTTAAAATATGCCCTCTCGAGTTTTTATTTCGATAACCAATTAATGCAGCCATTGAGGTAGATTTACCGGTTCCCGTACCACCAACAAACAAAACTAAACCTCGTTTAGACATCACCACATCTTTTAACACAGAGGGTAAACCTAGATCATCTGCTTCAGGGATCTCAGTTACAATTCGACGAATAACCATACCAGCCATATCTCGCTGCCAAAAAGCCGAGACTCGAAATCGCCCAATGTCATCAATTGAAATAGCAAAGTTACATTCTTTTTCTTCTTCAAACTGCTTAATTTGCTTTTCATTCATTGCGTCATGCACTAAGCCCAACGCTTCTTCAGCCGTTAGGGGTTGGCTATCAATGGGTTGCAGCTCACCATTGACTTTGGCACTTACCGGCATTTTCGCTGTAACAAACATATCTGATGCATCTTCTTGCACCATTTTAACGAGTAAATTATGAAATCTCATTTTGCACTCTTAATTAATAAGTTTTAAATTGATTTTTATCCGCAGCTTTTTCCATCGCATCTTGGCGAGAAATCAAACCTCGGTTAACTAAGTTTTGTAAACATTGATCCATGGTTTGCATGCCATTTGACATACCCGTTTGAATAGCTGAATACATTTGTGCAATTTTATCTTCACGTATCAAGTTTCTAATAGCTGGTACACCAATCATAATTTCATGGGCTGCAACTCGACCACCACCTACTTTTTTCACGAGGGTTTGAGAAATAACAGCACGTAATGATTCTGATAACATTGAACGCACCATAGATTTTTCTTCTGCGGGGAATACATCGATAATACGGTCAATAGTTTTAGGCGCTGAAGTGGTATGCAAAGTACCAAAAACTAAATGCCCGGTTTCCGCTGCGGTCATTGCTAAGCGAATGGTTTCTAGATCCCGCATTTCACCCACAAGAATAACATCAGGATCTTCACGCAATGCAGAACGCAAAGCATTACTAAAACTTAAGGTATCACGGTGAACTTCACGCTGGTTAATCAAACAAGATTTGTTTTCATGAACAAATTCAATTGGATCTTCGATAGTCAGAATATGGTGATATTTATTATTATTAATATAATCTACCATAGCCGCAAGTGTTGTAGATTTACCCGAGCCCGTAGGACCAGTTACCAACACTAAGCCTCTTGGCGTATCTGAAATTTCTCTAAATATATCAGGGCAGCCTAAATCTTCAAGAGAGAGTACTTTACTTGGGATAGTACGAAATACTGCCGAAGGGCCTCTATTTTGATTGAACGCATTTACCCTGAAACGAGCTAAGTTTGGTACTTCAAACGAGAAATCGACCTCTAAATTTTCTTCGTACTCTTTACGTTGTCTATCATTCATAATATCGTAGACAAGTCCATTAACATCTTTAGCGTCGAAAGCTGGTATATTTAACTTACGAACGTCACCATCAACACGAATTGAAGGTGGAATACCAGTCGAAAGATGTAAATCAGATGCATTATTTTCTACGCTAAAGGCGAGTAATTCGGTAATATCCATAAAAACCTCTTTGATTTAACAGATTTTCAGCTAAAAGCTGAAAGGCTATACTTATTTTATGATGTGTATAAAAGATAATATTGCAGCAATAAATCTGCAAATAGAAAATGCTTGTCAACAAGCCAACAGACCGTCTGAGCAAGTTACTTTGCTGGCGGTTAGTAAAACAAAACCCATTGAAATGATCGAACAGGCTTACCAAACAGGCCAACGCTGTTTTGGTGAGAACTATATTCAAGAAGCTGTTGATAAAATTAGTCAATTGAAACATTTGCAACATATAGTTTGGCATTACATTGGTCCCATTCAATCCAATAAAACCAAGCTTATTGCTGAAAATTTTGATTGGGTACAAAGCGTTGATAGAGCCAAAGTTATCACTCGATTAAATGAACAAAGGTCTTGCCACCTTACCTCGCTAAACATATGTTTACAAGTGAATATTAGCCAAGAAAGTTCAAAATCAGGTATTGCAGTTAGTGAAATTGATGCCCTTGCCGAACAAGTTAATTCTTCAGAGAATTTAACCTTGCGTGGCCTCATGGCGATACCTGAAAAAAATAATGCTGTGCACAGTTTTCAGCAAATGAAAACCTTATTTGATAACTTACAACATCGTTATAGTACTGTGGATACTTTATCTATGGGAATGTCTGGTGACTTAAATGAAGCCATTGCCTCTGGCTCAACTATGGTACGTATTGGTACAGGCATTTTTGGTGAAAGGTAATCGCCCTTGTGTTAAAATTAGCGTTATTTTTTAAATTTATATTTCATTTGAGAGCAATATGACAAAATTAGCCTTTATTGGTGCTGGCAATATGAATGGCGCAATAATTTCAGGTTTAGTAAGCAAAGGATTTTCACCTGAAAATATTATCGTTGCTAACCCTTCTGCCCCTAAACGTGAAAGCTTAAGCCAGCAATATGGTATTTTACACACCCACTCAAATATTGAAGCAGTAAACTTTGCTGACTTTATAGTACTTGGTGTTAAACCTCATTTAATTGCTCAAGTTTGTCAAGATATTGCTGAAAACACCTCAATTGAAAACAAATGTTTTGTTTCTGTTGCCGCTGGTTGCACTATTAATCAAATTCAAATCGCATTAAACGGTAAATGTCCTGTCATCAGAGTCATGCCAAACACACCTTCCCAAATAGGGTTAGGAGTAAGTGGTCTTTTCGCTTCAGCAGAAGTCAGTGATGAGCAGAAAAAACAAACCACCCAATTAATGGAGTCGGTTGGCATTGTAAAATGGCTTGAGAATGAATCAGAAATCGATCATATTATTGCTGTATCAGGATCTGCACCTGCTTATTTTTTCTTATTCATGGAAGCAATACAAAACAAAGCTATCGCCCTTGGTTTTAGTGAAAGTGAAAGTCGTGAACTTGTGCAACAAACAGCCCTAGGTGCCGCACAAATGGTTGTAGAAAATAATAACCTACCTATTAGCAAATTAAGAGAGAATGTAACCTCTAAAGGAGGTACAACCCAAGCCGCATTAAATACCTTTATTGAGGGCGGTCTGGAACAACTTGTAACAAATGCTATGGATAGTGCCTTGCACCGAGCAAAAGAAATGGCTCAAAATAGTCAATAACCTTTATGACATGTTATAAATTCAATAGCATGAATATACGCATAATCACTTTGGAGTTTTTTAATGGAAGCAATTAACTATTTGCTTAAATTTGTTTTAGATACATTCGTTATGATACTTATTTTTCGTGTCTGGCTACAAATGGTAAAAGCAGACTTTTATAATCCACTTAGCCAGTTTATTGTAAAAATAACAAACCCTTTAGTTATACCTCTACGTCGTATAATCCCAGGCTTTGGTGGATTCGATGTAGCCACAATTGTGTTAGTGTTGTTAGTATCAAGTGCGAAATATATTATTATTCCGATGTTAAATGGCGGACCATTTGATCCCCTTACAGCCTTATTCTTTGGGTTACTCTTTGCTATCAAACAAGTAGGCTTTTTATTGTTTGTAGTCATGCTAGTGATGGCTGTGATGAGTTGGATAGTGCAAGGATACAATCCAACACAAATGATCTTTCAACAACTTACTGAACCGTTTTTAAATCCCATTCGTCGAATTGTACCAAGTATTGGTGGCTTAGACTTATCAGTATTAATTGCCTTTTTGTTACTTAATGTACTGAATATTTTATTGTCTGGATGGATCCCATATTGGGCAATATTATAAGAACCTCTGTTTATACTAAACGCATTAAAAAGGATAATAAAATGAATAAAATATTGGTAAAAACAGTATCTTTAATACTACTAATGATGTCGTTATCTTTTTATGCTAGTGCTGATAACATGAAAAAACTAGGCAATATGAATGTTCATTATATTGCCATTGGCTCTACGTTTTTAACTCCTGAAATAGCAAAAGCATACAATATAGAACGTAGCCGCTTTAATGGTTTAATTAACATTTCAGTCATGGATAATACTGTAGCCGATAAACCCGCTAAAACAGTAACGATAACAGGCACAGCCAAAAATTTAGTAGGCCAGAAAAAAACACTAGAATTTACTGAAGTAAAAGAAGGTGATGCAATATATTATCTTGCTCAAGTCAATTACCGCAATGATGAAACCATTATATTTGATTTATCAATAACTGACGGAAAAGAAACACAAACACTTAATTTTTCACAAAAATTTTATGTTGATTAACAAGCTTGATATCAAGCAGTACTTTTTTTGAGACGTGTTTTTGAGACGTAAGTATAACTAAGTATCTTTTATTACTAAAAGCGCAAAGCTAATCACTTTGTGCTTTTTTCGTTTGCATTCATCAAATATTTATTTCATCAGCCCTCTTTTATTGTCAGCTTTATAGTGAATAGGATATGATGCGCGCTGAAAACAACACCGTTTAAGGCACGCGAATATATGTCAACATTCACACAAACAATCGTACTAGCAACTGGAAATCCCGGAAAAGTTAAAGAGCTTGATAATTTACTTTCTCAACAAGGTATTATTATTAAACCACAAAGCGACTTTAACGTATCTGATGCCGATGAAACGGGTACGACATTTATTGAAAATGCCATTATTAAAGCTAGACATGCCGCTGAAATAACAGGATTACCTGCAATAGCTGATGACTCAGGTTTAGAAGTTGACGCGCTAAACGGCGCACCTGGCATTTACTCGGCTCGCTATGCGGGTGACAATGCAAATGATGCGCTAAACAATGCTAAGTTATTAAAAGAGATGAATGGTATTGAAAACCGTAGCGCACGTTTTCATTGCGTATTAGTGTTTATGAAGCACCATTTAGACCCTACACCTATTGTTTGCCATGGCGTATGGGAAGGGGCTATTTTAACTGAAGCTAAAGGCGAACAAGGTTTTGGTTACGACCCTTTATTTTGGCTTGAAGAGCAACAAATGACTTCAGCAGAATTGCCAAGAGAACTAAAAAATCAATTAAGCCATCGTGGTCAAGCGCTTAAGTTGTTAGTAAAACAACTCGCTCAACAACTTCCTAAAATTAAACAAGTTAAATAACAGATGCTAACTGCCCCTCCACTTTCGCTTTATATTCATATTCCTTGGTGTGTACAAAAATGTCCTTATTGTGATTTTAATTCACATGAGTTTGGTAAAGGTAAAGGCCAAAAAGACATTCCAGAACAAGCGTATATTGAAGAGCTTATTAAAGACTTAGATGATGACATCAAACGTTTTTCATTAACAAACCGCCCACTTCACAGTATTTTTATTGGCGGTGGTACGCCAAGTTTATTTTCTGCCCAAGGCATTGGTTCTATATTGGATCAAGTATTAGCCCGATTTAAACACAACAGTGATATTGAAATTACCTTAGAAGCCAATCCGGGTACTGTAGAAGCGGATAAATTTAAAGGCTTTGCTAAAGCCGGTGTTACTCGCCTTTCCATTGGCGTGCAAAGCTTTGCTTCCGACAAGTTAATAAAACTTGGCCGTATTCATGATAGCGAGCAAGCTAAAGTTGCGGCAGCATTAGCTAAAGAAGCGGGTATAAAAAGTTTTAATTTAGACTTAATGCATGGCTTACCGAATCAGTCGTTAGAAAATGCCTTAGATGATTTACGTATTGCAATTTCGCTGAGCCCAGATCACATTTCGTGGTATCAACTGACCATTGAACCTAATACCGCTTTTTACTCAAAGCCACCAACGCTGCCACAAGACGACACCCTTTGGGATATTCAAGAACAAGGCTTAGTTTTGCTTGAACAAGCAGGATATCTTCAATATGAAATATCGGCTTATAGTAAATCGGGTAAACAATGCCAACACAATTTAAATTATTGGCAGTTTGGTGATTATCTTGGAATAGGCTGTGGCGCTCACGGTAAAATTACCGACACAGTGAGCAACCAAATACATAGAACAGTAAAAGTAAAACATCCTAAAGGCTACTTAGATGTTAATCGACAAGCATTAGATAAATTAGTCACAGTAACAACAGATGAACTACCATTTGAGTTTATGATGAATTTGCTACGACTAAAACAAACCTTTACCCTTGAACTCTTTGAGCAAACAACAGGCCTTTCTGCTTCAATAATATTACCCATTTTAACCCTTGCAGAAACAAAAGGCTTAATGATCCATACTGACTCAAATTGGCAGGTAACAGAATTAGGTCATCGTTACCTTAATGACTTACTCGAAATGTTTTTAACTATTTAATATGCCTAACAAGCCCCCAAAAGCCATGATTGATAACGATATACAGCAACAACTTGATATTACCTATATGCAGCGCGCATTAGCATTAGCTGATATTGCGCAACAACATAATGAAATACCGGTAGGGGCTGTTGTCGTTGCTAACAATGAAATTGTTGGTGAAGGCTATAATCAGTCAATTATGCTTAATGACCCTTCTGCGCATGCTGAAATGTTAGCCATTCGACAAGCAGGCACTGTACTTAATAATTACCGAATGCTCGACTGCACTTTATACGTAACATTGGAGCCTTGCCCTATGTGTGCTGGTTTACTTGTGCATAGCCGAATTAAACGCTTAGTGTTTGGTGCAGCTGACCTTAAAACAGGTAGCGCCGGTAGTGTTTTTTGTTTAACTCATCATGAGAAATTAAATCACCAAATTGAAGTGACTTCAGGGATTTTAGCTGATGAATGTAGTGAGCAATTATCCGCGTTTTTTCAACGGCGGCGGGCAGAAAAGAAAGCGATTAAAGCGGGGAAAGTTAAAGATTAAAATAGCTATAACTGAAAACAAAATTTAAGTAGCCACGCCAAATTTTATCCGCTGAACCTCAATAGCTCGATAATTTAAAATAAATACAGGCCCATTTTTATGCTTTTATTTTTTATATCAAAACCATAACAGTTCAATACAGGACATCCAATCTAGTTTTCTTCGTAAATTTGGCAAATTCAATCAATGAGCTCACCACTTTTTTAAAATAAAGTGATAATTAAACAGTTAGGTTACTCTTGCTAGTGTGAAAATTTAGAATGGGTGTCGAAGTTAAATTCGAGTTAAATTTTTCCTCGTTAAACTCTAAAATATAAATAATCCGACAATTATGGCAATCAGGCTCATTAAGAGCCCAAAAGCCAGAATGGTCAGTAGAGTTATATCTAAATTCGTATCTTTTCAAAGTAATCTAGTCGAGGCTCAGCCCCTTCAACTTGTGACAGATTGCCAGATGGCGTTCCTTGAGTTGCTCATGATTACAGGAAAAGTCTTCATGAGCCTGATGTTGCATGTCATGCTCTGCCTCAGCGGCCTCGTGCCCGGTTCCATCGCCCGAGCGCTCATGTTCACAGATTTGATTTTCGTGGCTTAAGATCTTGGCCTTGTGAGCCAAAATGGCTTGTTCATGTTCTTGCATGTGGGCCTCATGTTCGTGAATTTCGGCCTCAATACGGTGCAGGGTGGCGAGCAGCTTACTGTGCTCAATACGCCAACTGCGATGGTCGGCTAGCCAGCTTTCATGATCCGATTGATCATGCTTGTGGTCACTATGATCATGTTTATGTCCGTTACTCATGGTGTACTCCTTTTGGATAAGTAGTCAGCAGTATACGTCTTTTTGATCTCATTCAACCTAACAGCTTATTAGGTGTTTATGATAGTTAGACAGATAAAATACAACACTTGCAACACTAACTTTTGCATGTGTGAACCTTATGTATACAACAAACATGAACAATTAGAAAGTTTGTAAACACAAACTAGTTTATTCTCTTTTTACTCCTCCGCTTCGATCTCACAAATGCACTTATCAACAACAGATATAAAAAGATGAATCAGGACATCCAATCTAGTTTTCTTCGTAAATTGTGCAAATACAATCGATGAACTTAACTTTTTTTAAAATAAAGTGATAATTAAACCGTTAGGTTACTCTTGCTAGTATGAAAATTTATAATGGGTGTCCAAGTTAAATTCGAGTTAAATTTTTCCTCTTTAAACTTTATTTTCCCCACTGCCGCCACTACATTACTGTCGGGCATACTAACGGTTAGTTGCTTTTCATCCAACATAAAACGATGTGTTATGATTTGATTAAAATCAGGACCACCAACAAAACCACGGTAGAAATCTTGAAGCAACGAAATCATTACTCAGTTTTCGTTGCTTGGTTAACGACTACAAGCTTGGGTGTTGTCTTTGTCAGTAAATTATCTTGATCGTCAGGAATATCGGTTAAACGGATAGACTCCATAATACGCTCTTGCGAGGCAAGCGCGTGTTTTGCCCATTTTTTATGTTTATCAGATCGATCAACACGATGTCTAAATTTTACTTCTAAAAAACTATTTTCACTTAAAGGTAAACAATAATAATCATTACGTGAACGATGATTATTCCTCTTCTCTTGATAAAATACCCAATCTCTTTGGTTAAAGCTCTTAATAACAGCGGCGGGGATAGAGGGTTGTCCTCTATTTTCAATCCAGCCTGCAATTTCTTCTTCTAAAGCTTCAGGTGTCCAAGGATTCGCTCTTTTATTTGATTGCACAATCATTTCGTGACGGATTTCAGTATTTTTACCCTCAGGACCGTTATGATAATCGTCATATTCTTGTATAACATATTTTGCTAAGGCTTGTTTATCGAGTACATTAATTTTATCGGTTTGCTTAATGCGTAATTCACAACTTAACATCCCGTACTCACTACTAGGTAATAATGAAATAGGAGGTACATACATCCATAATTCAATAGCAACATGAACGTACCTATGTTGATCATAAACATCTACATGCTGTTTAAACCAGCTAGTAGAGCTATTAGGGAAATGTACATCGATAGTATTCGGTGCAGCTCCTATATTACTTTCTGGCAAACTAATAGTTAACTGTTGGTTCTCTAGTATAAAACGGTGTGTAATTGATTGATTAAAATCAGGACCACCAACAAAACCACGGTAGAAATCTTTCAACAGTTGTATCATAATAAATGGTGGCCTTTAGGCAATGTATTCATGAACTTTCGGACCGCTGTCGCTTTTGGTATATCACCAAATAATTGCAGCTGATTTGCATAAGTTTCTAGCCCTAAAAAGGGTAAGGTGTGCGCCATAAGCGCCTAAGTGGATTGCGACTGTGCTTTAATGAGTTTTTTGCATTAGGATGCGGCAAATCAGTTTAATTTCTTTCTCAACCATTTGTTGGTCAAAATCATTTAGTTGCGACATCATTGCCAGTGCTTGGCAAGTAAATTTAACTTTATAAAAAGGGAAATCACTCCCTAGTTTTACGCCATAATCGCGACAAGAATAGGCGTCTAAAGCCATGAGTGCATGAGGGCTGATTTGTTTATTAAGCTTTGTCCAAGACATGTTAATTCCGTTTACGTTGATTCCATTTCCGTCAGGATATTATTAAATAAGTTTTATGTAAAGTGGTATGCCTCTACTTTATTTTATCGTTTGATTCTATGTATGTATCATTAGTAAAAAACTAATTTTTTTTTGCAAAATCTAACTCAACCGTATGGTTGCCTGTATCAATATGACACTATCCCTGAAGCTAATTAGCGTTAAGGATTTATTCATTTGGTTATCTCTAATAGAATTTAAATCATCACCGTTAAATTTTCCAAATTGAATCGATAATTTTTACTTTTTTAAAAATAAAGTACCGATTAGATAGATTAACTCAATCAGTTGTAAATGTGAGTATATTTTCGATTTTTTGTAAACGTTAGGTTACTCTTGCTAGTGTGAAAATTTAGAATGGGTGTTGAAGTTAAATTCGTCGCGCTAATGATTTATAAGCCAGTTTACCTTTGCAATATAACGCGGTTTATAAAACCGCGTTATATTAACCATGTTTTATTTTTTTATTGCCATTAATATTTCAAGTGCGTGATGGCGTTTTTCACTGTCGTATAAGTCATTGGTGAATATAAATTCATCCACACAAAATTCTTCAGCAATCGCTTCTAATTTTGTTTTTATCGTCCCTGGGCTGCCGATCACACTTAATGCTAAAAAGTTATTAACTTGCGCTTTTTCTTGTGGGCTCCATTTACCATCCATACTTTCAACGGGTGCTTGTAGCCATAACTCTTGACCTCGCATAAGGGCAAGTACACGTTGCTTTGATGTGCTTGACAGGTATTGAGCCTCTTCATCTGTATCAGCTGCAACCACAGGTAATGCCAACATAAAGTATGGTTTTTTCAGTGTGGCTGACGGTGTAAATTCTCTTCTATATAATGCAACCGCTTCTTGTAAGAAGTGCGGCGCAAAGTGTCCTGCAAATACATAAGGTAAGCCTTTTTTAGCCGCCAGTTGCGCGCTAAATAAACTAGACCCTAATAACCAAATAGGTACATTGGTATTTTCACCGGGAATTGCACGTACCGGATGCGTACCATCGTAAGGACCTAATAGCTTTTGTAGCTCTTGTACTTCTTCTGGAAATCTTTCAGCACGGCGCATATCACTGTTTAATGCATGGCTAGTAACCTGGTCGCTACCGGGCGCTCGGCCAAGACCTAAATCTATTCGGTTTGGGTATAAGCTTTCCAGTGTACCAAACTGTTCCGCGACGACTAATGTTGAGTGATTTGGTAGCATGATCCCACCTGAACCTACACGTATACGTTTGGTTTTTCCTGCAATATGGCCAACTAATATAGATGTGGCCGCGCAGATTATACCAGGCATATTATGATGCTCTGCTAACCAAAAACGATTGAAGCCAAGTTCATCTGCTCTTTGTGCATATTGGGTACTTTTGTTTATGGTTTCAGATACGGTCGACCCTTTTTGCATGGGGGCAAGTTCTAATAATGAAAAAGGAATGTTTGATAACAAAATAGCACCTCTTAACTAATACAAATTAGTATAAATACATTTATGCATAACTATGTATGCTTTTATATGGCTCTGCTTAGTAGATAATTCAAGGTGCTTTAGGTAAATCATCATGACACTCATCCTAAATTAGCATAGTTGCAGCTAGGTTTATTTAAAACGAATTTACGCTTTGTTGATCGCGTTTTAAATAGAGTAACTATTATTCAAAGCTCGTGTCGTGATAAAGATTGCTCCCGCCTTTTTTATAAGGTATTTCTGATAAATCGCCTTTCTGCTCTTTGAATAAAGCTAAACACTGTGAGTTAGCTAGTTGATTGCTAGTTAAGCATCCTTGCTCAACACTGCTATTTTATACTTTTTCTTTTTTTAACGACACTTTTACTAAGTTAGTTAATTTCACTTGTTGAATGTAATCTTCAATTTGTTGTTCTAATACACTCAATGGTACAGAGCCATTTTTCAACACTTGATAATGAAATTCACGCACATCAAAGTCACGCGCTAATTCTGTTTCAGCTCGTTGACGTAATTTTCTAATTGTTATCTCACCTATTTTGTACGACAAGGCTTGTCCCGGCCAAGAAATATAACGGTCTATTTCAGTTTTTACATTGTGCAGTGATAACGCTGTATTATCTTTCATAAAGTCCATTGCTTGCGCTCTTGACCAACCTTGCATATGCATACCGGTATCCACAACTAAACGCGCAGCACGCCACATTTCATAACTGAGTCGACCAAAATCAGCATAATGATCGGTATAAATACCCGCTTCAATACCTAACCATTCTGAGTATAAGCCCCAACCTTCACCAAATGCTGAAATATAAGCATGTTGACGATACGAAGGGAGATTGTCTAATTCACTATTAAGGGATATTTGTAAATGATGTCCCGGTACACCTTCATGCAGTGTTAACGCAGGTAAAGCATAAAGCGGACGTTTATCTAACGCATAGGTATTTACCCAGTATGAACCCGCATGACGATCCGTTGCCGGTCGGCTATAACGTCCTGTGGTATATTTTGGCGCAATAGCCTCTGGTACAGGTGCCACTCCGTATGGCGTACGCGGTAAATGTTTAAATAACGAAGGCAGTTTGGCATCCATTTGTTTTGCAATATACGATGCTTCTTTAATTAATTCGAGTGGTGTTTTTGCATAAAATTGTGGGTCGGTACGTAAAAAGTGAGTGAATTCAGCAAAGCTACCTTTAAACCCTGTTTTCAGAATCACCTCATCCATTTCAGCGCGAATTCGTGCAACTTCACGTAAGCCTAATTGATGAACCTCTTCAGCAGTCATCCCGGTAGTCGTAAAGTGTTTAACTCTGTTTTCATAAAAAGCGCGACCATCAGGCGTTGACGATACCGCAATGTTTTGACGAGCATTAGGGAAGTATTCTTGCGTAAAGAATTGATAGTAATTTTCATACGCTGGAATTATTTGTGTTGATAACAAAGTACTAAGCTTAGCTCGCTGTGCTTTAACTACTTCAGGATCAAGTAACTTAGGCACTGTGGCAAACGGTTTAAAAAATACTGATTGCTCAATATTATCAGGAATAAAGGCGCTGATTGACTCTTCATAACCAATTAATACCGCTTGAGGTTGAGTAAGACCTGACGCTAAACCTTGACGCATCCAATAAATATTTTGCTCAAAATATCCAGGTAACGTCGCCATTTTATTCACATAATTTTCAATGTCTTCTTCCGTTGAAAACTCAGTGCTATCAATCATAAAATTAACATTAGAATGAAACCCTGACTCTGAATTAAGCGGAAGATAATGTGATTTAAACTGATAATTGGCAATTCGGTTATCAAGCTGTGCTTTAATAATAGCGTAATTAATTTTATTCTCGGCTGATAATGCCGTTTGATCTATTTGCTCAAACCGAGTCGCTAGTGCTTTACGCTGTTCAAACTGAGTTTGTAAATATTTTGGTGATAAATCAGGCCAATAATTCTTTTTATCATCTGCTGATACAACTTTATAAGCGCCTTTACCGGCACGTTGATCCAATAATTGCTGTACTGTGCTATCAAAGGCTTGGTTAGCACTTATTTTTTTCGGTGTGGTTTGGCAAGCAGTCAACGAGATAATGGTAGTAGTTACCACCAAAAACTGAGTGAATAAACGACTCATATAAATACCTATTTATATTAATAATATTATAAGCAACATAACTTAAATAACATCAGATAAATAGTATTGCACGATAATGGAGCGGGATTACCAGTTGAATGTTAGGGATAAAAAGAAGGGGAATAAAAAAAGCCAATTATGCTTGAGCTAATTGGCTATGGGTTTCTTGTATAAATTGTGCTTGGCGACGGCAATTTAATTTTTGCTTCAGTCGATTTTGCATTCGCTTTCTTTGTATAGCTTGAGACAGTCGTCTCGATCTATTTAACATTGTACTCTCCTATTCATTATTAAAGTTAATTTAACTAACCACACAGTTAATTACTAGTAAGCATCAACAAGCTTTGATTAATTAAACATAGTATTAACTATAACTATGACCGTTTTATGACAAATTCAAGAGATTGTCACTTACTATCGACAAGTTCTGCTACTTCAGTTGTAACAATTTGTTCTTCTGGTGTTAATATATTGTTTTTTAGTCTATTTTCTTCTTGTTGCCTGTCATCCATCCAAGTCAAAGTATCATAATACCTACGAATATTTTCAACGTAATTGACTGGTTCATCGCCACGCGCATATCCGTAGCGAGTATGCTTGTAGTATTTCTTTTGTTTTAATAGTGGTAAACGTGCTTTCACTTCCACCCAGCGGTCTGGATCGCCTCCTTGCTTTTTGGTGATGGCACGAGCGTCGTTTAAATGTCCTAAGCCAACATTATAGGAAGCTAAGGCAAACCATAAACGATCAGGTTGAGGTACCCGAGCCGGCATGCGATCAAACATTTGTTTAAAGTACTTAGCGCCTCCTCGAATGCTTTGTTCAACATCAAGGCGACTTTTAATTCCCATTTGTTTAGCCGTGGGTAAGGTTAACATCATCATGCCCCTAACCCCAGTATATGAGCGAGCATGAGGTTCCCAATGAGACTCTTGATAACTAATCGCCGCAAGTAAACGCCAATCAATATCATCACCGTACTTTTCAAATATGTGGCGATACTGAGGTAATTTATTCTCAACGGCTTGAATAAATAATCGAGTATCTACGTAGTTAAATTGTTCAACATGGCCATAATATTTATCATCAAGCGCCAGTAAAGTACCATCGTGATTCACTTGACCAAAAAATTCGATAACGCTGGCAAAAATACTGTCATCTCCTTTTTTACTTATTGCCCATGCCAAAGGTTGGTCTGCTTGTACTGTAAAACCTATACTGATTTCGGGATAGTATCGACGGCTAACGGCTAAGGTATGACTATCAATTACGGTATAATCGATTGACTCATCTAACACTTTCAGTAACAGCTCTTCAGTGTCTAATTCAGCACTTTCTTCCCAAGTAAGTTCATGGTGCTTAAGTTGAAGCGCTTCTAAATTTTCTACATGACTAGAATTACTAGTGACAAGGAGTTTGCCATCGAGTTGTTCAAGGTTTCTTGGTCTATTTTTACCTTGTTTAAAAACTAATTTTTGGCTAATTTCATTGTAGCTTGGTGAAAAGTTGTACTGTGCAGCACGTTTTGGCGTCACCGTAAGACCCGCAGCTAATAAATCAACTTCACCCGAATCAAGTTTGACAAATAAATCATCTAAGTTGTAACTAGGCACAATTTTAAGCTCAACACCTAAGTAGTCTGCATATTTTTGTGCTAACTCATATTCAAATCCAGTAGGACCTTCTGCACCTAAATAATAGCTGGTTGAACCAAACAAAGTACCAACCGTGACATAGCCTCGCTCAATAATACGCGATAAATTAGCATGTTCAGATTCTGTCTTACACCCTTGCAAGAACACACTCAGTGCTATACATAAATATAAGAAAAAATGATACTTTTTAAAAATCTTGATTTTATAATGCCTCATAGTGATCTATTGTGTCGTGATTTCATTTATTGATAAAGCACTTTTTTATTATAGTTGCGATCTGATAAACTTTTCCTTATCAAAACAGGTTATTTCCTCTATAATACGCGCGATTTTTACCCCTAATTTTTTTCACTAGTGAGTAAACTAATGGCGATGTTGATCCAAACCCTTCGTGGCGCTCCGGCACTATCAGATTTTCGAGTTAAAAAGCTGCTTTCTCAGTGTGCTGAAGCGGGCCTTCCCGTGAATGACATTTATGCGGAGTTTACCCACTTTGCACATTTATCAGACCAATTAAGTACTGATGAATCTAACGTATTAGCAAAATTGTTAACCTATGGTCCTTCAATTGAAGAACATGAACCAAGTGGAGTTCTGTTATTAGTAACACCTCGCCCTGGTACTATTTCGCCATGGTCATCAAAGTCTACAGATATTGCCCATAATTGTGGATTAAACAAAGTTCTCCGTTTAGAACGAGGGATCGCTTATTATATCTCAAGCGACAGATTAACATCTGAACAAGAAATTCAACTAAACAATTTAATTCATGACCGCATGATGGAATCAGTATTTACTGATTTTAATGACGCGCAAGCACTCTTTGCTACTGCCGAACCGGGCGAATTTACTTCAGTTGATGTAATGTCTGGTGGACGTGATGCGTTAGAACAAGCAAATATTGATTTAGGGCTTGCATTAGCTGAGGATGAAATTACTTACTTAGCTGAAAACTTTATTAAGCTTGGTCGTAATCCTCACGATATCGAACTTTATATGTTTGCCCAAGCAAACTCTGAACATTGTCGTCATAAAATATTTAATGCTGACTGGACAATTGATGGGGTTAAACAAGAAAAATCATTATTTAAAATGATCCGTAACACCCATGAAATCAATCCTGATTATGTGTTGAGTGCTTATAAAGATAATGCCGCGGTAATGGTAGGCTCAGAGGGTGGACGCTTCTTCCCTGATCCTCAAACGAATGAATATGGCTATCATCATGAAGATATTCAAATATTGATGAAAGTTGAAACTCACAATCATCCTACTGCTATTTCTCCTTATCCAGGTGCTGCAACAGGCTCTGGTGGTGAAATAAGAGATGAAGGCGCTACTGGCGTAGGCTCAAAACCTAAAGCGGGTTTAGTGGGGTTTTCCGTATCTAATTTACGTATTCCTGGTTTTGAACAGCCTTGGGAAACTGATTTTGGTAAACCTAACCGAATAGTAACTGCGCTTGATATTATGCTTGAAGGCCCATTAGGTGGCGCAGCATTTAACAATGAATTTGGTCGTCCTGCTATTTTGGGTTACTTCCGTACTTACGAAGAAAAAGTGAATTCATTTAACGGTGAAGAAGTGCGTGGTTACCATAAGCCAATTATGCTTGCCGGTGGTTTAGGTAATATTCGTGATGAGCATGTACAAAAAGGCGATATCTGTGTCGGTGCTAACTTAATTGCTTTAGGTGGCCCAGCAATGAACATTGGTTTAGGAGGCGGTGCTGCATCAAGTATGGCTTCTGGCCAATCTGCTGAAAACTTAGACTTTGCTTCGGTACAACGTGAAAACCCAGAAATGGAACGTCGATGCCAAGAAGTGATTGACCGTTGTTGGCAACTCGGTGATGACAACCCTATCCTCTTTATTCATGATGTTGGTGCGGGCGGTTTATCAAACGCATTCCCTGAATTAGTATCAGATGGCGGACGTGGTGGTAACTTTGAACTACGTAATGTACCTAACGACGAACGCAGCATGGCACCACATGAAATATGGTGTAATGAGTCTCAAGAACGTTATGTATTAGCCGTTTCTGATGAACAACTTCCGATTTTTGAAGCCATATGTGCCCGTGAACGAGCTCCTTTTGCTGTGGTTGGTAAAGCGACTGAAGAAGAACATTTAACCGTTACTGATTCACACTTTGCCAATGATCCTGAGAAAAATACGCCGATTGATTTACCCCTTGAAGTATTATTAGGTAAAACCCCTAAAATCATCAAAGATGTTAAATCAATTAAAGCAACAGGCAAAACTTTAGACCTAAACAAGGTAAGTGTTAGCGAAGCAGCTGACAGATTATTACGCTTGCCTACTATTGCTGAAAAAACCTTTTTAATTACTATTGGTGATCGCTCGGTAACCGGTATGGTGGCGCGTGACCAAATGGTCGGCCCATGGCAAGTCCCTGTAGCAGACTGTGGTGTTACTGCCGCAGCGCTTGACTCATACCATGGTGAGGCTATGTCTATCGGTGAACGTACACCTGTAGCCCTACTTAACTATGGTGCTTCTGCACGACTAGCTATTGCAGAGTCATTAACTAATATTGCAGGCACAGATATTGGCGATTTAAACCGTATCAAGCTATCAGCTAACTGGATGTCTCCTGCAGGTCACCCTGGCGAAGATGCCGGTTTATATGAAGCAGTTAAAGCGGTGGGTGAAGAACTTTGCCCAGCACTCGGTTTAACCGTTCCTGTAGGTAAAGACTCTATGTCAATGAAAACGACATGGACAGAGAACGAAAATGGTTCACCACAAGAAAAATCCGTAACATCTCCACTTTCATTAATTATTACTGCCTTTGGACGTGTTGAAGATATTCGTAAAACGGTTACTCCACAATTACGCACAGATAAAGGTGATAGCCGCATTATCGCTATTGATTTATCTAATGGTAAAAATCGTCTAGGTGGTTCATGTTTAGCGCAAGTATATAAACAATTAGGCACAGAAACGCCTGATGTTGATAACGCTGAACACTTAAAAGGTTTCTTCAACGCAATGCAAACCTTAGTACGTGATGAAAAATTACTGGCTTATCATGATAGATCTGACGGTGGTTTATTCACTACCGTAGTTGAAATGGCTTTTGCAGGCCACACTGGTGTTGATATTGATTTGTCAAAATTCAACGGAAGTGATTTAGACGTGTTATTCCATGAAGAATTAGGTGCTGTTATTCAAATTTTAGATGCTGATGTTGACGCAGTTAATGCGGTATTTGAACAACATGGTATCTCAGATTTATGTACAGACATTGGCCGATTAAATAATACGGATATGATCACATTTACTAAGAATGATGAAGTAGTATTAGAAAACTCTCGTACCTATTACCGCACTGTTTGGGCTGAAACCACATTAAAAATGCAGTCATTACGTGATAACCCTGTATGTGCGCAGCAAGAGTATGATGTAAAATTTGATACTGAAGATCCAGGATTAAATACTCATTTAACCTTTGATATTAATGAAGACATTGTTGCTGACTTAATTGCTAAAGATGCGCCAAATACCACAAACCCTAGAGTAGCTATTTTACGTGAGCAAGGTGTAAATTCACATGTAGAAATGGCCGCATCCTTTGATCGTGCCGGCTTTATTGCTATAGACGTTCATATGTCAGACATTTTAGCTGGTCGCGTTGATTTAGCTGATTTTAATGGCTTAGTCGCTTGTGGTGGTTTCTCATATGGTGATGTTTTAGGTGCTGGTGAAGGCTGGGCAAAATCCATTTTATTTAATGCTAACGCACGTGAAATGTTTAAAACTTTCTTCCATCGTGAAAACACATTTACCTTAGGGGTGTGTAACGGTTGCCAAATGCTTTCTAACTTAAAAGAAATTATTCCGGGTACTGATACCTGGCCTCATTTTGTTCAAAACAAATCTGAACGCTTTGAAGCACGTTTCTCATTAGTAGAAATTCAAGAAAGTCCGTCAATATTCTTTAAAGGAATGGAAGGTTCACGTATGCCAATCGCTGTGTCACACGGTGAAGGACATGCCGAATTTGCCAATGAAGATGCTATTGCGTTTGCAAATAGTTCAAACACAGTGGCAATGCGTTATGTAGATAACTATGGTCAAGTTACCGAAACCTATCCTGCAAACCCTAATGGTTCACCTGATGGGATTACGTCACTAACCACTACAGATGGGAGAGTCACAATAATGATGCCTCACCCAGAACGTGTTTTTAGAACGGTTTCAAACTCATGGCACCCTGATGAATGGCAAGAAGATTCACCTTGGGTTCGTATGTTCAGAAATGCACGTAAGTTCATTGGATAACTAAAAGTCTTACTAAAAAAGCCGAATATTAATTCGGCTTTTTTTGTCTCAACTTTATCTAATCTATAGCGTTTTTTTACTCTTTACAGCGCTATCATCCGTTAATGGTAAACACTACCTTTGTGCTTTAACCAACCATTTATGTGACGACCATTTGGATCTTTATGCGTCCAATGAACAACACCGCCTCTATTATTGAATTCGTATTCACCATAAAATTCAATAGTATCTCCAACAGCAATACCATTAACTCTAGGTGCTAAATCAATATTATGTGATATTAATATCGTATTATCTGATGAAAGTTTAACGATAAATTTTTGATGACGTGAACCTTGATTATCATCTTTTAGAACACGGATGACTTTGCCACTTCCCTGAACTTGTACATCGGATTGATGATTCTTAAATGCCTGTTGAATACTTGCTGCTTCGACAATATTTGCAAAGGGTAATGACGTAAAACCCAAAAATATTATAAACCAAATTATCCGCATGAAAACTCCTTATCTAAACATATAACTTAAATGTAAATGACACTTTTACAGTAACAAATAAAAAATTCCTATCAAGGTAATATTCCTATTAACATAGGTATGGTTCCTACTGATCAGAAATGTTAATTACGCTGTTCGGTTAACCAATGCTCAATGAGATAACGGGAAATAGATTGATGATTTGGTATTTGTACGCTCTCTCCTCCACTTCCCCAATCCTCTAACTGACTAACTTGTTCGGCAGTATACCAATGAGCACCCGATATTTCATTTTGATCTAGTTTAAAATGCTGATGAGAAACTTTCGCATGAAACCCTAGCATAAGTGAGCTAGGGAAAGGCCAAGGCTGTGATGCAACATATTCTACGCTGGTCACTGTTAATCCCACCTCTTCTTTCACTTCTCTTATCACGGCTTCTTCAAGAGACTCTCCTGGGTCAACAAATCCCGCTAATGTAGAGACTAAATTTTTTGGAGAACGAGTATGGCTTGCCAATAAACACTGCGCTGGTCCAACTTCAGGTTGATATTCAACTATCATTATCACAACAGGATCAGTACGAGGGTAATGTACTTTGCTGCATAATGTATTCGTACATTTACGCATATGACCTGATTCTGCACTCTCAGTGGCATGACCGCAGTAACCACAAAAACGATAAGCATTGTGCCAATGTGTTAATGATCGGCCATAAGAAAGATTTGCGGCAATATCACTTCCAAGCCAATTAACACAATGCCTAAAATCAGAAAACTCAACATTTTCATGGCCATTCAAAGTTAATTTTTCGATCAAATGTTCTGATGTTATCGCACTGAAATCAGCAATGATAATTGCTTGATCATTACTTAAACCGAGTAAAACAAAGTCGACAGTATTGTTTTCATCAAGAGCGCTAAGCTGTTTTAAGGTAAACATTATTAGCTTTTGGTTGTTAAAAAGGTATTTACCTTGATTAATCATCAAAAACAGGGTGTTTTCAGCAGCCACTTGTAGATTAAACCATTGTGATGATTTACGTAAATCACTTGCTCTATTTAAGGACATCCCAGTGAAAGGAACCTTTTTTACATGTTGCATTTATCCGTTATCCTTCAAAACAGCTAATTCTTGTTGCCAATGCTTTGACCATTCACCGAGGGGTTCAATCACATAAAAAAGGCTCAAACCTAATGACGTTAATTGATAACCTTGATCAGATTTTTTAATTAAGTCAGCAATACGCAGTTCTTTCAAACGTGTATTTAATAATGAAGGCGAAATGCCCTCACATTTGGCTTGTAATGCGCGAAAAGTGAGTGATGATTGGTATAAATTCCAAATAATACCTAATGACCAAGTTCGCCCCATCAGATCAAGTAACGCCATGATGGGTTTACCTGTTTTCGACCCCCTAACAGGAGTTCCGGGAAGAGGACAAGACATATGACAACCAGATTGCTACAAATTAAGTAGCATGCTATCTATTTTGTAGCAAGAAATCTACCCTATTATTCAAATGATACTTTGCCACGACCTTGTTTAATTTTACTACGTTGAGTTTTACTCGCTAAACGTTTTAATTTAGACGATCGCGTTGGTTTAGTTTCCCTTCTAACTTTTTGCACAGCCGCTACACTTTTTATTAACTCAACAAGACGCCTTATTGCATCTTCTCTATTAAGTTCTTGTGTTCGATGCTGCTGGGCTTTAATAACAATAACCCCTTCTTTAGTGATGCGTTTATCTTTTAATGCTAATAGTCTTTCTTGATAAAACTCAGGCAAGGATGACGCTTTTATATCAAAACGTAAATGTATCGCAGAAGAGACTTTATTAACATTCTGGCCCCCAGCGCCCTGAGCCCGAATAGCAACTAATTCAACCTCATTATCAGCAAGTTGTACCGTATTAGAAATAGCAATCACGTGTTAAAAACATCCTCTAAATAAATAGCACTATATCATTGTACCGCATCAAATAATAACCCAGCGAAACAGTTAAATAGGTGATTTTTGATGGGCTAAAGCCCAACAGACAAAAGATAACAATCCCCATGTAGATCACGCATTTATGCCGACAACATACTTAAACCTTTAGATTGCTGATTTTTGATGGGCTAAAACCCAAGCTACAAAAGATAGCAATACCCATGTAGGTCGCGCATTTATGCCGACAACATACTTAAAGGGTTAAATGGGTGATTTTTGATGGGCTAAAGCCCAACCTACAAAAGATAACAATACCCATGTAGATCACGCATTTATGCCGACAACATACTTAAACCTTTAGATTGCTGATTTTTGATGGGTTAAAACCCAAGCTACAAAAGATAGCAATACCCATGTAGGTCGCGCATTTATGCCGACAACATACTTAAAGGGTTAAATGGGTGATTTTTGATGGGCTAAAGCCCAACCTACAAAAGATAACAATACCCATGTAGGTCGCGCATTTATGCCGACAACATACTTAAACCTTTAGATTGCTGATTTTTGATGGGCTAAAACCCAACCTACAAAAGATAACAATCCCCATGTAGGTCGCACATTTATGCCGACAACATACTTAAACCTTTAGATTGCTGATTTTTGATGGGCTAAAACCCAACCTACAAAAGATAACAATCCCCATGTAGGTCGCGCATTTATGCCGACAACATACCGACAACATACCGACAAGATTAAAACTGGAACTATTGAATATGTAAATAATAAGATCAAAAACGGGGAGCTAAGCTCCCCGTCCTCTGAATAAGGTAATAATGATTAAGCTAAATCAAGCGACTGTACTTTTTCATGTGCAATTTCAGCACTTGTACTCACCGGTTTAGCATGGAGATTGGCTTTCAGCTGCCCTTTTCTATGTTTTAATGCTGAATCTAATTTTTTAACGGCGCTAGCAATGGCTGGATACATAACACCGTCTGTGCCTTCTGTGGCTATTCGTGCCCCTTCATAGTTAGTGGTAAGCTCAACATGAAGCTTGCCATGGACTTTGGAAAGAATGACATCTATCGCAATAAGTGTCGGAAAATGTGATGCTATTTTTGAGAACTTCTCCTCAATATGCTCTTTAACTGAATTAGTAACTTCGACGTGGTGACCAGAAATATTTATCTTCATTTGGTTTTCCTTTTTATATTTGTTACTCAATATAAGACTTGGGGTTAAACTGAAAAAACGCAAGTAAAAAAAGTGAAATAATTAAATAAAAAATACAAGTCTCTATTATTACAACAAATTAATATCTCAACTCTCTGTAAAAATAATTCAGATTGAAACTGTTTAAGACACAAAACTTATAAAATTATAATTTAGTTAAATAACCAAAATATTAGTAAAAGACACTATCAACAACTAATTTTACTCTTTTGCTAAAAAATAGGGAGCTATTATGAGCGTTAATATTAATGAGTTAGCTCTATGCTAAATACAACTACCATAAACAATAATTTACATTTATCCCTTTCTTTTGTATAACAATTTTTAAAGCGTCGTTTTTTATGCTTTTATCTATATTTCAAACGTATATGCGTTACAATATACTGATAGGACGTATTGATCATTCCTTTTATTTTCGGCTAAGCTCTCATAAAAGAATCATCAACGCGCCTTACTATATTGATATTATTATTACCGATTAGAGATTGTTAAATGTATGAAGATATAAGGCCTTATCGTGACCACGAGGTTGAAGGTGTTTTACAAAAACTTGCCAACGAACCCGAACTGATAAATGCGATTGCAACCTTTTTAGTGCCGAAGTTGAACAAGCTATTTCCTTCTTTAACGCACAAAGTATTACGCTGGTCTTTAAAAGGTAAAATCAAACACTGGCGCACGGTTAATGATATTCAATTACATGTGGCTAAGTATTTACACAAACTTGTCAAAAATAGCACTAAAGGATTTTCTTATAGTGGCGTTGAGAATTTTGATCTAAACAAACCAACCTTATTTATCAGTAATCATAGGGATATTGTTTTAGATGTTGCCCTTATAAATTGGGCTTTATTTAAATGTAATGCAAATACTGTTGAAGCAGCCGTTGGTGACAACTTGTTACATAAAGAATGGGTTGCCGACCTAATGCGAATTAATAAAAGCTTTATTGTTAAACGGAGTGAAAAAACTAAACGCGAAATGCTCACCGCGTCTAAAAAACTCTCAGCATATATCCATCATAGTTTAACTGAGAATCAGCAAAACATTTGGATTGCCCAGCGAGAAGGTCGTGCAAAAGATGGCCTTGATAAAACTAACGCTGCTCTAATTTCCATGCTGTTGCTTAATAAAGACAAAGCGATGCCAATCAGTGAGTATTTAGCACAATTAAATATTGTTCCTGTTTCAATTTCTTATGAGTTTGATCCTTGCGATCACGATAAAGCGAAAGAATTAGCTCAAACGGAAACCAGTGGCGATTATCAAAAAACCGATGATGAAGATCTTAAAAGTATTACTCAAGGGATTGTTGGCCAAAAAGGCAGAGTGCATATAGCATTTGGTCAGCCAATTCTAGGAGAGTTTGCTGACAGTAAAGCCATCGCCGCCGAAGTAGATAGACAAATTATTTCCAATTACAAACTCTATGAAAGTAATGAATCCGCTTATCAAGTGCTACACAATAAAGACGAAGAAAACCAACTTATCCCACAACTATTAGCACGGATGGATGACCTTTCTGAAACGCAAAAACATTGGCTTTTAACTATGTATGCTAATCCGGTATTTGCGAAAAAATCACTTGAGTCAAACACATAATAATTACGTTTTATTACGCTAATTTATCAATAAAAAAAGGGATCAAATGATCCCTTTTTATCGTTAAATTATATGCCGTTATTTATGAGCAAAAAATACTGACATTGCTTTCGATAATGAATATAAATCAACTTTAGAACTTAACGCATAAGGCGAATGAATTGATAAAATAGGAATACCAAAATCAATCACTTCCATATTATCGTCTGATAACGAACTACCAATAGTGCCACCTGACGCTTTCCCTTTATAGGTAGACGTTTGCCACTTAATATTGTTAGCATCTAAGTAATTACGTGTCCATGCAGTGTATTCTGAATTTGCATTAAAACCACCACCATATAGTTTCAAGTTAACACCATTACCTAAACGGGGAGCATTACCTAATTCCCAAACACCAGCCCATGTTGGATGAACACCTGGGTTAACATCAGTTGAGACAACTTTGGTATTGCGTAATAATTTTCTCAAGAAATAATCGTTATAGTCATCCCCTAGTTGGTTGTATAGTAAACCACTAAGTAAATCGACTAAATAACTCGATTTTGCCCCAGTATTATTGATATTACCCACTTCTTCATTATCAACTAAAAAAGCAATTGAGGTATACTCAGGTACTTTTTGTTCCATAATGGCTGCAACCGACGCAATCGCCGCGGCTTTATCATCTTGGCCATATGCTGCAATCATACTACGATCAAAACCCACATCTCTGGGCTTAGTAGCTGGAACTAAAGCTAACTCTGCTGAAACAAAGTCTTCTATACTGATGTTATAATTAGCCGTTAAATACTCTTCTACAACTTTTTTAATTGATTTTTCGAAATCAGGTTTTGAAGCAATAATGACATCTAATTCTTCTTTTTTAATGACATCACGACTTTTGCGATCACGATTTGGGCTGTCAACATGTGGAGCAAGATCTGGCACCATTAAAATAGGATCGTTATCATCAAACCCCATAGAGATTTCAACAACTGAACCGTCTTTTTTATCAACACGTCCAACTAGAGCTAATGGGATATTAACCCACTGATAACTTTTTATGCCGCCATGCACATAAGTTTGAAATAATGCGAATTTTTGTTTTTCATATAACGGACGCCCTTTCAACTCTAAACGAGGTGAATCTATGTGCGAACCAACAATATGGGTACCTTGTTGTAAATCTTTCTTTCCGATAACAATTAACGCAATACCACGATCTCGGTTCACATCATAAAAACGTGCTCCAGGCTTTAAGCGGCTTTTTTCAGTTAATGGTTTAAACCCATTAGCTTCTGCGCGTTTAATCGCCTCTTTTACAAACATTAATTCTGTAGGGGCTTTGTAAATAAACTTTTTATAGTCAGTCGCATAAGCTTCAACTGCTTTTAATTCGCTTTTTGATAAGTTTAACCAACTTGAAACTTGTTCTTTCTTCTCATCTTTTTTATCTTGATCTGCTGCAAACGTTTGGCTCGATAATGCTAAGGCACTAATTACCGCAACAGTCGTTAAGGCTGATTTAAAATTCATTATGACTTCTATTCCTATAGTAAATTCGCTTATATAATAAAAGCGAATGAAGCCTAATGACAAGCTTTTATCGATGAGCTGTTAAATATCATCGATAAAGACAAGGCATTATTTTTATTCATTTTTGTTAATGGTATTATTTAATTTTTCCACCATTAACTCTAATCGTTTAATTTCACGCAAACTGGATTGGCGATTCATTTCCATAAAAGACCATATTTTTAAAGCAATTTGCATCATAGTGGCTAATAACAGCAAAACTCCCCAATGTAATTTAAAGCTAAGATCCCCTTCAATAAAAAAGAATTGGTAACCTGAGTATAAAATCAAAGCGGTAGCCACTAAAGCTGCAATAAAAACAATCACTAGCCAGCGACCCAATGAGCCTTTAAACGCATTAGCAAGCATAGGAAACATTCCGTTATCCTCGGCTAGTCGTTGATCTAACTGCTCAGCTTCTTCACTCAATTCATGTTTAATTCGTTCATCTAAATTCATGTTATTCTCCTAACTGCTGCATTTTTATTTTTAGCGCGTTTCGTGCTCGATTTAGTCGTGACTTAATCGTGCCTATAGGCGTAGATAAAATCATCGCGATATCTTTAATCGACATTTGCTCCAAATAAAATAAATAAATGGCTTGGCGATCAATATCAGGCAAACAATTAATTAATGATAATAGTGCATGATCATTACCACCCGCTTTATTTAAAGTGTCAGTTGTATGTGTCAGTTCTTGATCAGTAAAATCAAGTCGTTCATTCTTGACCTTTTTAAGTAAATCTAAACTTTGCCAACGTACCATCTGATATATCCACGCTTTAAATGTTCTGGGATCTTTAAGCTTTTTGATTGATGTCGCGACTTTTAGCCAAGTATTTTGTACTGCATCTTTTGCCATTTGTTCATTACGACAAATTTTATAAGAAAAACGTAACAGCATAGGTTGGAAGCAATCGAACACCTCTTTAAATGCCGCGCGTCATGTCCCTGCTGCATTTCAATAACTAGTAGTTCTATTTTTGCTTGTTCCATAATAAGTCTTACATAATTTTTCTTAATACATTAAAGACGAATGAAAAAGTGAAAAGGTTCATATACCGCGAAAGTTACCAACTAACACGCATAGCAACAAATACAGCAACACTAATAAATAAAGTTAAATACACACTCTTAGTTTTCGCAGCAATAACCACAGCAACAGTTGCAGCCACTAAATAAGGATTACGCCAAGATAATATAAGCTGCTGTTGTTGAACAAAAATTATAGGCACCCAAATCGCCGTTAATACCGCGGGGGCACTAAAACTTAGAAAACGCACCATTCTCGGACCTAGTCGAACCGGCACTTTCGGGTGTAAAAATAAATATCGGGTAGTAAATGAAATAATGGCGAGTAAAACGATAGTAAGTAATGTCATCTTATTTCACTTCTCCTGACGAAGCCCTAGTTAATGATAATTGCAAATTATAGGTACTATACCCAGCATACATCCCCAATAAAGACGCAGCTACTAGGTCTAATTGCCACTGCCAAAGTTTAAACACTATGGCACCAACACCAGCAACAACAACAGTGACTAACATTGGTAAAGTAGTGACACTCGGAATAACTAAAGCAATAAAAGTTACCGCAATAGCAAAATCTAAACCTAACGTTGTTAAGTCTGGTAAGTACGCCCCAGCGAAGATGCCAATAATATTCCAAAGTAACCAACATAAGTAAAAGCTACCGCCAGCGGCTAACGCATAGCAAAGACGATAAACGCCTTTAAAGGCTTTTTTATTTCCAGAAAGTGCAAACAACTCATCGGTAAGTAAAAAACCTAAACTTAAACGCCATTTTGCAGGTAAATGAGATAATTTGTCTCGAAAAGCTAATCCATAAAGAAAATGCCGTGAACTAATAATAAATGTTGTAAATAAGATTGTTGCTAAAGGTACATTTCTAGCAATGAGTTCGGTAGCAACAAGCTGTGCTGAACCAGCAAAGACGATTAAAGGCATTAATAAAGCTTCAAGTACCGTAAAATCTCGTTGAATAGCTAAGGAGCCACATAAAATACCCCATGGGATCACAGCTAAATTTAGCGGTAACATATCCCAAAAGCCTTTTTTTATCATTTTAATCACAAGTGAAGAGTGTCGTTTCATCAAAACCTACTTCATTGGTAGATATAATTTGCTAACAACTTTAACCGATATTTTCCTACGAATGCTAATCTCTTTTATTTTTTTATCCCTGGTTCAAACACTAAGTTTAGTATTACTGTCACTCACCTTGGTTTATTTTTATTAAGTAAAATCGAGTTATTTATTGAAAATAAAGTAACAAAAGTGAGTTAATGCGTTAAAGAGCATGTTTTTCAAGGCTAATACTTAGAAATAACTCCATAAAATATGTTATAAATTTGTTACAGAAATAATGACGTTATTACATTTTCTATTTTATGCATGATAAATAGATATTGCTTGCTCTTAATCTAAGGAAAACAATAAAAATGAAAGCAAAGCATTCTTTATTAGCGAAAGCACTTACAGTGGCGATTTCTAGCACTGTATTGTTAGCCGCTTGTGAAAAAAATGAAACAACAAGTGTTTCAACTCAAACCCAACAAAGTGTTAAACAAAATCAATTAGAACGCGTTAAAAGTGAGTCATTATTTGCTGACTATGCGCAAATGCGTTCAAAACAAGTAAGTGATATTAGTTATAACTTACAGGTAAAAATAGGCAATAAAAGTGAAGTTTTTTCTGGTACTACAGACATTAATTTTACCTTAGCCGATGATAATCAAAATGATCTCACCATTGATTTTGATTCAGGTAATGTTGAAAGTGTATTAGTTAATGGTAAACCGGCAAGTTTCAACTATGAACAATGGTTTATTACCATCCCTAAAGACGAATTAAATACTGGGAAAAATACGATAAAAATCAGTTATCAACGTCCATATGCTACTGACGGTTCTGGTTTACATCGTTTTGTTGACCCTGAAAATGGCGAAGTTTATCTGTATACCGATTTTGAACCTTACGATGCCAACAAGCTTTTTCCTCATTTCGATCAACCTGATTTAAAAGCTACCTATACCATGCAAGTTACAGCACCAAAGCATTGGCAAATAATTTCGTCAACGCGCGAAACTAGCATTAAAGAAATGGGCGAAAATAAACTTTGGAGCTTCCCTACTTCAGCTAAATTCTCATCTTATGTATTCTCACTACACGCGGGTAATTATGCCGTTTGGGAAGACAGCTTTGAAGATATTCCATTACGTGTGTTTGCTCGTCAAAGTTTAGCAAAATATATTAATACAGAAGAATGGTTCACACCGACTAAACAAAGCTTTGGTTTTTACAATAAATACTTCGATGTGAAATATCCTTTTGGCAAATATGACCAAGTGGTAGCTCCTGATTTTAATGCCGGTGCCATGGAAAACGTTGCCGCTGTTACTTTTAGCGAAACCTACATCAGCCGTGGTGAAAAATCAACGCAAGCTAAAATGAGTTTAGCGAATGTTATTGCCCATGAAATGGCGCATATGTGGTTTGGTGATCTAGTGACTATGCGTTGGTGGAACGGCTTATGGTTAAATGAAAGTTTTGCCACTTATATGGCAAACCTTGCTGTTGAAAAAGCCAGTGATTTTGAAAACTTATGGGATGTATTCTATTCAGGCACAAAACAATGGGCCTATAGCAGCGATGATTCTGTAAATACCCATGCAATTGAATTACCCGTACCATCAACTGGTGACGCTATGAGTAATTTTGATGGCATCACCTATGGTAAAGGCGCTTCTGTGCTTAAACAATTGCCATACTACTTAGGAGAGGAAAACTTCCGTCTTGGCGTAAGTAATTACTTGAAAAAGTTTTCGTATAAAAATACCGACCTTGATGACTTTATCGGTGAACTGGGTAAAGCCGCCGGTAAAGACATGAGCGAATGGACGCAAGACTGGCTTTACAACGCTGGTAAATACTATTAAAGTGAATTATCAATGTACTGACGGAAAAGTGTCGTCATTTGCCATTGACCAAACAGCGCCAGAGCAGTATCCAACCCTACGTGAACAACGGGTACAAGTGGGTTTATATAATCTAGTTGGCGATACCATGACATTAACTAAGGCCACACCAATCATTTATAAAGGTGCAAATACCGTTGTGAATGAACTTGTGGGTCAAACATGTCCTGATTTAGTCTATCCAAACGAAGCTGATTGGGGCTATGTTAAAGTTGATTTAGATGAAAAATCATTAGCGTCTGTCAACAAACACATCAACTCAATTGATAACACAACAATGCGTTTAATGTTGTGGCAAAGTCTTGCTGATAGCGTTAAAGATGCCAAGCTACCTGCTGATCAATTTGTAAATTTTGCTATTGCCAATATTGAAGGCGAAAAAGACTATAACGTTGTCAGAAAAATAGCTGGTAGCCTTACTTCTTCTTCGTTAGGTTATTTAACAACAGCGACCCGTTTAAAACAAAAAGATTTTTCAGCGATTTACCAAGAAGTTGAAGATTTATACTTAGATTTATTAGAAAAAGCAGAAGCTGGCTCTGATTTTCAAAAAATGTGGTACAGCCGTTATATCTCTGTGGCTAAATCACACCAACATCTTGATCGTTTAGCTAAGATATTAAATGGAGAGAAAAGCTTTGCCGGTTTAACTATCGACCAAGACAAACGTTGGTCAATTGTCGCTAAATTAAACCGCTACCAATATGGTAACTATCAAGCATTATTAACTTCTGAACAAGCTAAAGATAACTCGGATACTGGCGTTAAAAATGCTATTTATGCAGAAGTGTTACGTCCAGAACCTGAAGTAAAAGAAAAATGGTTTAATGTAGTAATCAACAATCCTGACAAGCTTAAACTGTCAACTCTACGTTATATCATGTGGGGATTATTCCCATCAGAACAAGAAGCTCTAGAAGCGCCATATAAAGATAAAATTTTTGGCAAACATACCTAAACTTAACGAGGGTAGTGATTTAGGCTTATTAGGTGCTTTTACAAGTAGTATGTTACCGGCTAGCTGTACAGCTGAAAGTGAAGCGACACTAGCCAAATTAGTTGACGAATATGCAGGTATGAAACCACAAGTAGTAAAAGCGGTTAAAGGAACACATCAACAAATTAATCGTTGTATTAAAGCGCTTGAATTATTGAAATAATCACTAAACGCTGTAAATAAGCAACTAAAATGTAATGCCAGACAGTTAAGCTAACAAGCTTCAACAAATGGCAAAACAACAAAAATCCGATGAATAGAATTCATCGGATTTTTTATTTATATTACTTGTAAAATAAGGTCGACGTCTAACTCCTTCGCCACCACATCACCTCTGAATACGTGATCAAATTGAATGTGGCACCTAACGACTATTTTCATTGGTCAATTTGATTTAAAAACAAAAAAAAAAACCTCGCTCCGCTTAGATCAACAAGTGCGAGGCTTAGGATTCAAAATGAGGAAACTTTATAGTTACCTTTTATTTCTAATCCCCCTATAGCGAACATAATATGACATTATCCCTATTGAATTTAAGCTAACAATAATCCACTTACCTTTATCTAAATCACTATGAAAAATAGCAGTTATTATAGCGGCGCCAATTAAAAAATAAGAGAGACTTAATAATAAACGACTATCGCTATTTAACTTCATAGGTATAACAATAGATAATATGACTAATAAGATATATAGGAAAATACTAGTTATCATGATTATGCTCTTGTGTGATTTTTACTTTAATTTTCGATTTCTCAGTTAAGCTATTGGCTTGAATACAAATCCGTGGCCAGTTTTACTTGACCACTACAGTGTCACCGTCTCCTTCCTTTATTCTAATACCGAACACTTTTATACCTAAGAAAACACCTAATAACATAGCTATAAAAGTTGTAAATACATCAATAATGAAGAGTATTATTTCTAATTTACCTATAATAAATAAACTCAAGCCTATTGAAAAAAATAACAATACTACAATAATCTTCAATGCTTCTTTGTATGGTTTACTTTGATATGTTCTTCCAAATAAATAGAAAAACACTACAGTTGTTAGAAAAGAGAGTACATATTCTGTTAGGAAGTAACCGCTATCATTAATATTCATATCAATAATTGATCGATTGCTAAATTCCGCAAGCACACCCCCTATTGCAACATGTATCACAAACAATAATCCAGCATATGATAGAATCACCTTAAATGAAGGTTGATTATGTAATTTAATTTTCAATTATTTTATACCTCTGAAATTCTATTAAATATAAATTGTCGAATAAATAAAAAAAATAAAAAAAAATAAAAAAGGACATCCATAAACTTTAACAAAAAACAGTTCAACACGTAAACGAACTTGTCAAACTAGCCAGAGGTAGCTATAGGATTTTCTATCAATTTATTAAGCTAATCTAGCTTGTAGAACAAGAAATCTATGAATTTTACACACACAAATACCAGCGAGTAGCTGTTATTTGAGAAGAAACTTATAAACTACGGTGTAATTTTAGTGAAATATGTCTGTTTGCTGTCGATGTCCGCTAATCCATTGTTTACCTGTATGGGAAGCAAAGGCACTAAGCTCTGCTAACGACCCAACGGCTTGATGATATTGTTTACCAAAATGCTCCGCAAGCTGTAACCAATCGTCACTGTTTATACCTAGTAGAGTTAATATTGAACAGGCGCTTTCATTAAGGCTACCGCGTTTATCCTTTCTGATAACTTTTCCTGTTTCTTCAACAAGGGTTAAATAGTCAAGTATTGAGAACGCGATACCTTTCGGTGAGTTTTTGTTTTCATTGCCAATAAATCCCAGTAAGGGCTTGAGCGTAAACGGCAACTGTACTTTATTATCAACATCACTGGCTTTGTCATGTATTCGCTCAAAAATAGAGGTGTATTGCGCGGTTTGTACTGAATCTGCCATCTTTGCGCGTATCGGGTTTAAGTCCACATAAGCCATGCAGGCAATTACGGCTTTTTCATCAAGCAGCGCTTGTGATTTAAACCGCCCTTCCCAGAATCTGCCTTTACAGTTATCTTCAGCATTGGCTTTACGGGCAATATACTCATTTAGGTTACGCATTAGCCAAGATAAATCACTTAGACGGCTTCGCCATTGCTTGATAATCTCTTGAGCTTTATCAATTTCAGCTTGGCAACTGCTCGCGCCTTTTTGTAAACGTTCAACCAGTGGGTGGTTATGGTAAAGCTGTTGCCAACGCTGACAAACCTCTTCGTCACTCCAAGCCAGCGCTTCACTTTCATCAACATACACAACCAAATGATAATGATTCGACATAACAGCATAGGCTGCAACGTCGATGGCAAAAATAGTGGTTAAAAATCGAATACGGTCAACCATCCATTGCCTACGGTGCTCGAAGCTTTTTTTTGTGTGATTATCTTCACCGCAGAGATAGGCGCGACGAACGCATCGAGAAGTTAAGTGGTAATAACGGGTATCTTGAAGGGAGACTTGTTTGCTTCGTGCTTGAGTCATGATAATCACCTCTTTACTGATGGTTATTTAACCATAGTAAAAAGGTGTGATTTAATCAAAAATTTATGGATGTCCTAAATATTCCTTTAAAAGTTCATCTAACGAATATTTATCATAATCAACAATAATTGACATGCTATATTTTTCCTTTTTCCAAGTACCACTAGAGCTTAACGTTTAAGATTATTTGTTATTTTTTTCGTCTAACTCTTCCAGATAGTGTTTTTTCTTTTCGTTTAACTCGTCTATAAATGGTTGTGAATCATAGCCATTATTCTTAGCTTTTTCGAACCATGAATGTGCAAGATCAAATTCCTTTTGTCCTCTCTTTTCTCCCCACCTATGAGAGTACATTCTACCAAGCATATTCATTGCTTTTAAATCTCCACTATTCGCAGCCAGCTCCAGAAGTTGTTTTGATTTTTCAGAAAAAGTGTCATCTATGAAAAGGAATTCACCGTACAATCTAGTAGCTAACATAGATTTATTTTCAATGGCTCTTTCGAACCAATAAATTGCTTGCTCCTTGTTTTTTGTTTTTTCATCTTCTTCTCCCTCCTTCGCATCAACAACTCTTACAGAATAATTGTTAGCTACGAGTAGCTGAGCTTTTTTTTATGGCCTTTTTTTGCAGCCTCAAGGAGCCATCCTAGCGCAACATCACTATTTTCATCCAATAAATGACCAGTCTGATACATAGAGCCAATTGTGAATTGAGCTTCCACATGACCAGCTTCACCAGCTTGAATTAGAAAACCAAACGCTTCACTAAGTTTTTCATCTAACAGTGGTCGATTTTTCGCAACAAAATGAAAAATTTCATATTGGCTATCAATATCACCGCTTTCCGCTACTTTTTTCCATTCTTGATATTTAGTAGCCAAGTTAATGGGTTGGCTGACTATTTTTTCATCTGCAAATACAATCAAACTACAAAGACAAATAAGTATATATAATATTTTTTTTTCATAAATTTACTGACCACTTGGAACTGTTGATTTCATTGTATCTACGAATTTGCTAAACAAGGTCTTAGCATTATGAGTCATATTGGCACCATTTACTTTTCCTTGTACCTCGATTGCACCTTTTCCCAGTTTTACTTGTACTGCTCCTGTAATTTCACCTTGTGTGTTAACTGAAACAGAAGGAGTTACATTTGCGTCATCAGGACCAATCTGTTTTGCTAATTTAGCTTCATAGGTTGTTTTACCAGTTTGATTATCCTTACTTGCCCCAAACTCAATTGGACCAGCAATTTTTACAGCGCCATTCTCGGATGTAGAACCCTTTATTAAGCTACCCGAAGTAGTCGTTCCATTCAAGTTGTCCTTAGTAATAACAACATCAACAGAAGCTATCTCTTTTTTAAATTCTGGTTTTATAACTTCTTTTTCGTAACTACTTTCCCCTGCCATACCAGTCGGATCAGTATATTTATATACGGGTTGTTATTCGCATAAGCATACCTATTAAAAGTATGAATATTTGTCATTCCAATAGGATCATTAGAATAAAACCGCCCAATCACTGGATCATAGTATCGTGCCTGCATATAACTTAACCCTAAGTCTGTATCAAACTTATGGCCAGTATAGCCAACATCATCTTTAGGCGTTTCGATACTGTTCCCAAAAGGTTTATAGTTCATAATACTGCTACCTTGAGATACAACACCAGTAACTTCTTTAGCCACTAGCTCACTTCCCAGCATTATATCATTAGTAGTCGCAGACTCCGTTTGACGAAATAAGCGCTTACATTGATTCAATTATCCTGCGAATTAATTAATTTAATCTCTTCATTGCGATTATCAGTTATAATACCTGTAATTAGATTCATCACCGACATTTTATCTCGGCACAATACTGTATTAGGATTTTTATGAAAAAAACATTTTCGCTGGTTCACGAAAAAATTAAACGACCTCGTTTATTAGATTCAATCAAACATGAAGTTAAAAAATATATTAAACGTGAGCGTAATAAGGCATTACCTGATGGTGCTGATTTTTTAGATTTTGATTGTCGATATGGACATACAGAAGCTGAAGCGAAAGAGATACATTTATCAGCAATTAACAAATGTATTGATGAAGCAGACAAACTTGAGCTCACTTCATTTTATTTAGAAATTATTGCTAAACCGGGTTATCGTAAACCGGCTATCGAGCAAGACGAACTAGTATAACTTTCCCTCCAATCTTACTAGGAAGGAAAATTAAAGGGGAATTAACTTAGGTTATCCCCTTTAACTCTGTCACTGAACTGTTTTTATAGATCGTAACCTAGATGTTGATGAACTCGCACAATTAATTCTTCTCGTTCATTTACATAACCTAGTTTAGCAGCAACACTTCGTAATGCTTGCTCGGCTTGATTTAAAAACTTTCCATAACCATAACTGGTTTTATCTTCTCTTGTTGCAATAAAGATAATAATTTGAATAGCATCAACTAAGGTTTCACCATCACTAATAAGTGAAATTTTGTTACATGGTTTAAAAGGATTGAAACCTAATTTTAAAATTTCACCGTCTTCTTTAATTCTCAATTGCTCTCTTGAACGTACAATCGGGAATTTATTTTCAGCAATCACTGCGCCATCAGTTAAATGATGTTGCTTAGCTGCTGCCGTTACCGCAAGATTAATTTCATCATAAAGTGGTTGATACGGCTTAGTACTGCTTTTATCAAAATCTACGAGATTTTTAATGCGTCTATTTACTGGAATATCTGCAACAACATAGGTTAAAACATCTCGTTTGGCTGGCAAAGTGACTGACTCAACCGCATAGCGGTTTTTTATCGTTCTAAATTTATGAGGTGTTGTACCTGTAACCCCTTTATCTTTAGCAAAAAGATCATAAGTGAGATGTTGGTGATCACAAAAACGAACGCTGTTTTCTTCCGCGCCTATCGCTTGTAAAAACTCTTTCAAAGCAATCAAAACTTTTTGATGAAATTTAGCTGAATCAACACGTACATCATCACCGTTAGCTAAATATAATAATGTGATCTTTTCAATTCGTTTAGTACCATCAACATGACTATTTTGACTATAGTGATTACGAGGATTGTATAGAAATAATATTTGTTGAGAAGTTTCTACTGTTAATCTTTCAGGGCTGTATCTAACCCGAGAAAATTTATCATTAGCTAGAAACTGCCCACTTTCAATATCATACTTATTGTTGATATCGAAAAAACGCTCAGCTAGTGATTCATAAAATGCTTTGTAGGGTTCTGTCCCCTCTTTAGAAATCAGATCCGCATGCTGTTCAATTAAGGCATCAGTAAGGGGAAATTTAACCATAATATACTGATTGCTACGAGCTGATTTAGGTATGAACACTTTATTTTGAGTGCTACGAGAACGAGAAATTGGCATAGTCTAATTCCATCTATCATTATAATTGATAATGAGTATACCTAAGATTTATGAAATAAAAAGTGATATAAATCAAGAAATAAATTTAAAAAAAGGAAAACGATGTTTTCCTTTTTAAAGCCAATATTACCTAATGCTTTACTTGGTAAAGCCTAGTGATTGTGCAAAACATCTGGCTTTTTCAAGATCTTCTTGAGTATCTACCCCCTCAACAGGTAAGCGGGTTTGTGCAACAGCAACATGGATTTTTTCCCCTTGCCATAACACTCTTAACTGCTCTAGTGATTCAATTTGCTCTAACTGACTCGTTGGCCAGGTAATGTAATCATTAATAAAACCCGCACGATAAGCGTAAATACCAATATGACGTTGATAAAAATCACCAATATTCAACACCTGATCTTTATTTAAAAAACGATCGCGATCATAAGGTATAGTTGCGCGGCTAAAATAGAGTGCATAACCATCTTTATCACATAACACCTTAACCGCATTCGGATTAAAGGCTTCCTCTACGCTATCAATAGTCATAGCTAATGTCGACATTCTCGCTTTTGACTGGCTGGCTAAATTGTTTGCCACCTGAGTGATATTTTCCGGAGGGATAAAGGGTTCATCTCCTTGAACATTAACAATAATTTGCTCTGGAGAAAATTGATATTGTTCTACTACTTCAGCTAAACGTTCAGTGCCTGATTGATGATCGGCTCGAGTGCGACAAACTTCACCGCCAAAGCCTTCTACAGCGGCTGCAACATTGTCATTATCGGTTGCAACAATAACTTTACTCGCGCCACTAAGTTTTGCTTTTTCAACAACCCATTCAATCATAGGTTTACCTGCAATATCAGCTAGCACTTTTCCAGGTAAGCGCGAAGACTCATAACGCGCTGGTATAATCACAACAAATGACATAACGATACTCTATTTTTTATCAGCTTCAGTTAAACGACGTGCTTCACTTTCTAACAAGACAGGAATATCGTCAACAATGTCATAAACTAATCGATCAAAGTGACAAATAAGTTCCTTCTTCTCTTTGTTATAGTCAAGCTTTCCCTTACATACTGGACAGGCTAAAATTTCAAGTAATTTAATATCAAAGGCCATTATAATTCTCTTATCTTTTATTTATGTAATAAACATTGTATTTCATTGATTAAGCTATCAATTTCTTTGCCTGTAAAATTGGCATCAACAGGCAGGTACCACCAGTGTTTTTGAGCAAATGAATAACATTTAACTGCATCTTTTTCCGTCATTAATAGCGGTATACTCTTATCAAACGTATCAAAACTTGATTGATTATAACTGTGATGGTCAACAAAGCCTTTACAGTTATCAACGGTTAAACCTAATGTTGATAACGTTGTAAAAAAGCGCTGAGGATCACCAATACCAGCAATCGCATTAATTTTATCATATTGCTTGTTAAAATCCTCTATGGATAAACGCTGACCTGAAACTAAGTTAACAATTTGACTCCCTTTTAACTGCATACGGGCATACGGAAAGGGAACTTGTTCAGAGGCGTGTATGTCACCATTAACAATAAGATGATGAGTGCTTTTAAGCCGAGAGGTGCCCTCTCGCAAAGGACCTGCTGGTAATAAAAAACCATTACCAAATAATCGTTTGCCATCAATAACAATAACTTCAATATCACGAGCTAGACGGTAATGTTGTAAGCCATCATCAGCAATAATCAATTGGCAACCTTGTTCTGATAACACTTGCGCACTGGCAACCCTATCAGACCCAACCACTACAGGCACCTTGCAGCGCTGATAAATGAGAAAGGGTTCATCTCCAGACTCTTTAGCTGTTGAGGTGTTATCAAGCAAGTAAGGATAATGTGGTGCACGACCACCATAACCTCGACTAATCACACCAACTTCTATTCCTAATTGTTGGCATTGTTCAATTAAATATATAACAACAGGCGTTTTACCATTACCACCAATACCGATATTGCCAACGACGACAACAGGTAGTGCCGCTTTATATGAAGGAGTCATTCCTATACGATAACTGAGTATTCTTAAACGACGACTTAGGATATAAAACACACAAGTTAACGGCAGTAATAAAGGAACTAAAAGCCATTTAGCAGGATGACGATTAAACCAAACCTTTTCAATCAATCGCATTGGCATTCCTACATTTTAGATGATTAGACAACTTAATTATCCAAACTGAAAACGATGTAACTGTGCATAAGCGCCATCTTTTTCCAATAATGATTGATGGTCACCTTGTTCAATTATTTCACCTTGTTCCATGACAATAATTTTATCAGCACTTTCAATAGTGGATAATCGATGCGCAATAACAATACAAGTTCGGTTTTGTTGTAAAAGCTGCAATGCGTCTTGAATATGGCGTTCTGATTCTGTATCTAACGCACTTGTGGCTTCATCAAGAATCAAAAAAGGTGCATCGCATAATAATGCTCGGGCGATAGCCACACGTTGCCTTTGTCCACCTGATAACAATGCCCCATTATCACCAATATTGGTATCAAGCCCATGAGTTAAGTTATTCGCAAACTCCATTACATGGGCTTTTTCTGCCGCGGCAACTATTTCTTCGCGGGTAGCCTCAGGTTTACCATAAGCAATATTATTGGCTAACGAATCATTAAATAAAACCACTTGCTGAGAAACATAGGCGAATTGTTTACGTAAATCTTTTAGTTTGTAATCAAGAATATTTTTGCCATCAATGAGCACTCTACCGCTAGTGGCTTCATAAAATCGAAGCAACAAGGAACTAGTTGTACTTTTACCACTACCTGAGCGTCCAACAAGAGCAACTGTCTCGCCGGGCTTAGCACTAAAATTTAATTGTTTAAGCGACAATGTATCATCATCTTGATAAGTAAAATTAACGTTTTCAAACGCTAAATGCCCTTTAGCTTTAATCAGTGGTATAGAGCCTTTATCATTTTCACACGCTTGATCTAACACTTCAAAAATACTTGAACAAGCAGCCATGCCTTTTTGAAATTCGCTATTTACATTGGTTAATTGTTTTAACGGATTCATTAGCATGTCATATAGGTGACCACGGCAATAAATTCACCCGGTTTAATGTCTGACATTGATGGCGTGGTAACAATGTAAAGAATAAAAGCTAACGCAAATGAAGCAATAATTTGAATAAAAGGCACGCTAGCAGATTTTGCTATCACCATTTTCATACGTTGTTGACGATTATTTTTATTAATAATATTAAAGCGATCAAACTCTCGTTGTTGACCATCAAACGTCAGTACCACTTTATGACCATTAAAGGTTTGTTCTGCGGCAGTAGTGACTTCCCCCATCGCACCTTGAATATCTTTACTTACCTTACGAAAACGACGTGAAACTTGCGTAATAACAACGGCAATAACGGGGATGATCAATAAAAATATCGCGGATAACTGCCAGCTCACCCAGAACATCATGGCAATTAGCCCGATAACAAATACACCTTGCTGAACAAGTGTGAGTAACGCTTTACTCGTGGCATTTAATACTTGTTCTGTATCATAGGTTAGCTTAGAAATTAACGTACCCGTAGATTCTTTATCATGGAAACTGACCGGCATGGTCATGATATGTTCAAAAATATTCTGACGTAAATCGGCAACAACATGATTCCCCACCCAAGCCAAACAGAAATTGGCAATAAAGTGGCTGATGCCCCTGAAGGTAAAACAAACAATAACAAACACAGGAGCCCACTTCATAAAAGCAGGATCTGTCCCCGTTAAGCCATCATCGATGAGCGGTTGTAATTTAGAAAGAAAAAGTAGATCAACACCAGCGTAACTTAACATACCTATGATAGAAACAATAAAGCCAGCTTTATACACCTTAGCGTAACTCATTAATCGCTTAAAATTTTGCCAAGTGGAGATATGAAGCGCTTGATAATCTACTTGTTTATTTAATTCAGGGATAGCTGGCATTAACTCTCTCAATAAGCCTATGTTTCATTAATATATCTATAAGCTAACTATTTTAGCTTTAATTTTAACGCTAACCAAGTGATTAACACGCTAATTGCAAACCAATAAGGCCAATCATCAAATCGATAACGCCTAACTTCAATACGGCTATGATTTATACGAAAAGTGATCATACCACTATCTGCTGTATTTAAGGTGTGAATATTTAATCTTCGGTATCGCTCAACTACAGTACTTGAGGGCATTGACCATTGATTTAAATACCCAGAGCTAAAAACAACATATTTAGGTGCGACTGCTTTGACAAATTCAGTACTTGATGACGTTTTTGACCCATGATGTGGTGCGATTAAAATATCCGCGTTTAATTGACTCGGCCCTTCTAGATCACTAGCTAATTTATTTCGATTAACTAATTTTTTTTCTATTTTTTTACTGATATCACCAGTCAACAATAAGCTATGATGTTGATCAAAAATTTTAACAACACAAGAATCATCATTATCATCCCCCTTGCGTTGGTTAGGTGATAACACTTCAATCGTCAATTGTTGCCAATACAATTTATGACCAGTCAAACAAGGGTGAGTTGCTTTTATGCTTACATCATTAGTCATTATATTTTTTATAGACAGTTGTTGATTTAATTGGGTATAACCTCCAGCATGATCATTATCATCATGGCTAACAATCAACCAATCTAACCCTTTGATTCCTTGTTGCTGAAAATAAGGGAGTAATACAGACTCAGCCATAGAAAAACCACTCGGATAGGATGCACCCGTATCATAAAGTAAAGTGTGATTGTTTTTTTGCACAACAACCGCTAAACCTTGACCTACATCCATCACGTAAACTTGCCAATCATTAGCTGAATGAGCAGTAAACACACCAATATTAGCAAACATTAATACCGCGGGAAGCAGTAACCACTTTCGCGTTTTAGGCGTTAATATCTGGGAGAAAAAAACAAACAAAACACAGGTAATCAATACTCCCCATTGCACTTGAGACAAATTAACCACAGCCCAAGGTTGTGATGATAGCAAAGTTAAATAGTGCCAAAGCCCTGATAATATCCATAAATCAAGGGTTGATTATCACTTGCGCTAAGAAAGGAAAAAAACTGTAAGTTAATAATCCGACAATAGCTAACGGTAAAATAATAAAACTTACCAAAGGCACCGCAATGAGATTCGCCAATAGCGCAACAAATGAAAACTGTCCTGATAACAGGGTTGCTAACGGCAACATTAGCAAGGTTAAACTTGTTTGTAACAGTAACAGTTGTTTACTTTTTATTTTAATATTTAGCCATAAGTGATCACTAGCTGAAGCTTGAGTAAAAAATGTGTTTTTGAATCGCCAAACAATTATGAAAATACAACAAACTGCATAAGCAGATAACCAAAAACTCATTGAAATCAAACTCATCGGCATAAACAAGATAATGGCGACAATCGACAAACTCACCCAGGTTTGCACAGAGACTTTTATTGCCAGTAAGCGTAAAAACAAAAACCAATAAATCATCACAAGCGCACGTAATGTCGGCACAGAGAAACCGGCTAAATACGCGTAATAACCTGCACAATACGCACTAAAAGTTAAAGTAAATAGTCGGCTATTGCCATTTAAGAATAAATCTTCATGGTGTAAATAAAAATGGCGAGTCAGACGGCAAGACGACAATAATTGTGGGAAAGGTATTGAACGTATGATTAGCGAGATGAAAAAATAACTGAAACCAAACACAATCCCTATATGTAACCCTGATATCGCAATCAAGTGTTGAATTTGTGTTGTTTGTAAAATTTGCCAATGACTTTTATCTAAGCCGCTGCGTTCTCCAAACGTGAGCGCTTGAATAATTGGCATGAGATAGTGTTTAGGCATTATGGCATTAAAATTTAAAAATGCCTGCTGCCTATAATTAACAGTGTCACTTAGCAGTTGGTTAGCTTCTTTATTTCGAACATAACCCGTTGCATGCAAATAATGACGCCGTAGCCACGTTTGATAACTAAAACCACCTTTATTCGCTAAGCCATGCGCTGGCTTTATTTTAATAAATAATAACCATGATTGACCTTGTTTAGGTATAGATGTTGTCACATCCCAACTAAGCCTAATATTAAGGGGGTGTGCTAATAATCGATTATTAAGCTGATAGCTGACAAAATTAAATCGACAACGTTTTTCTTTACAATCGGGTATGGAATCGATCTTTCCAATGGCCTCAACGATGCGATTAGCCGGAAATTTTTCATCAATTTGGTTTGTGTGCCAAATATTTTGATACGAAGAGGCAATAAAAATTATCCACGCACAACCTAAGAAAAATCCAGAATAATTGCGACTATATTGATTGCTATAAGCTAGTATGAAACATATTAGAAACAAAAAGACATAAAAAAACGCTGGTACTATTGGCAAGAATAGTGAGAATATAGCGCCCATAAAAAATGTAACTAGCCACCAGTCCATAGTGATTGCTTACCGTAATTTAGTGAAAATATGCCTAAAAAACTCATAAAACGCTTTATGCCAGATCCCCAAAAAATCAAGTCAAATAAGCACTTACAAATTTTTGGTGATTTACTCCACAATGGTAACTTATGGCATTTAAATCGTCGTTCTGTTGCTAAAGCCTTTGCGGTAGGATTGTTTTTCGCTTTTATCCCAGTACCATTCCAAATGGTTTTAGCCGCAGGTGTAGCTATTATAGTACATTCAAATTTACCTTTATCTGTTGCCTTAGTATGGATCACTAACCCATTAACAATGCCAGCAATTTTTTATTTTTGCTATTTAGTTGGTACATGGATTTTAGGAGCGCCCGAACAAAAGTTTGCCTTTGAAGCAAATTGGCACTGGGTAGTTGAAAGCATCTCAACAATTGGCCCTTCATTTTTACTCGGTTGTGGAGTTTTAGCGATTTTATTTTCATTGGTGGGATATTTTGGCATCCATGCCTTATGGCGCTATTCCGTTAATAAAGAATGGAATAAACGCCAGCATAGATAAACGCGCTGGTTAAATTTGCCCAAGTACTTGCGCTGGCTCAATTTTAGTTGCTTGCCAAGCAGGATATATAGTGGCGACTAAACTGAGGACTAAAGCAATAATCATGGTAGATATCACATCATTACTTTGTAAATAGCTAGGAAGGAAATCAATAAAATACACGTCTGACGATAAAAACTTAGTATGTAAACTAGTTTCAATAGCAGTAATAATATCCGTCAAATTCAACGCAAGGTAACAACCTAACAAACCACCGACGAGACAACCGAGAACGCCATTCATCACACCTTGTAAAACAAAGGTGAGCATAATAGTTCGATCACTCGCTCCCATGGTTTTCAAAATAGCAATATCACCTTTTTTCTCATTGACTACCATTATCAGGGTAGACACAATATTAAAACTCGCCACAGCAATCACTAGCACTAAGACGATATACATCACCATGCGCACCAATTGAATATCGTTAAACAAGCTACCATGAACATTTGTCCAATCATAAAGATAAAGTAGATGATCCGTTTTCATTGCCGCTTCTCTGGCAATACGCGTCGCTCTAAAGACATCATTTACGCTGACTCGTAATCCTTGTACTTGATCGTTATCATAATCTAATAATGACTGTGCTAATGGCAAGGAGATGTAGCTTTGACTTTGATCTATTGTACCGCCAAATTTAAAGATCCCCACAACAGTTAACTGACGCTTTATAGGCGCGGCAAACTGTTGGGCTAAATTTTGTTTTTTATTATTGTTTGGTAACAGTATTTGAACTTTGTCTCCGATGGTTACATTGAGTTTTTGCGCAATACCTGAGCCGATAACAACTGAATTTTCTTGTGACAGATCTTGCCAACTACCTGCAATAATAAATTGATCTATGGTTGAAACTTCAAGTTCATGGCTAATATCAACCCCTCTAAGTTCAACCCCTTTAAGTTGCTCTTTTTTTTGTAACATTCCCTGCACCTTAATCAAAGGAGCAATTGCAATAACATCAGGGTGCTGTGAGATAACTTTAGCTTCTTGTTGCCAGTTTTTTATAGGTGTATTGACCGCAATTAATTCTACATGCGGCACAACAGACAATAAATGTTTAGCGAGAGCCCGCTCAAAGCCATTCATTGCTGACAAAACAACTATCAACACAGTTACACCAAGTGCAATTCCAATGGTAGAGGAAGCAGAAATAAAAGAAGCAAAGCCATTGTTTTTTCGGCTTTTTATATAACGAAGACCTAAAAATAAACTTAACGATTGAAACATAGTTATTTAGTTTCCGCATCAATTGCTGATAACGTGCCATGTATCAAGCGCAATTGCCTATCCATTTTAGCAGCTAAAGCTAAGTCATGAGTTACAATAACAAAACTTGTATCAAGTTGTTCATTTAACTCTCGAATCAATTGATAGATTTGATCTGCAGTATCAAAGTCTAAATTTCCTGTTGGCTCATCGGCCAACACTAAAGAGGGTTCTGTTACTAATGCTCTGGCGATAGCAACACGTTGTCGCTCACCTCCAGAAAGTTCGGACGGTAGATGATGACCTCGATGACTTAAATTGACTTTTTCTAACATCGCATCAGCTAATATTGTTGCTTTTTTAACAGACTCTCCGCGGATCAACAATGGCATAGCGACATTTTCTTGGGCAGTAAATTCCATCATTAAATGATGAAATTGATAAACAAACCCCACATGTTGGTTACGTAATTGTGCTTTTTCATTTTCTGACAATTTCGCGATATCAACACCGTTAATACATACTTTACCACTTGTTGGAGTATCAAGTGCCCCAGCTAAATGTAAAAACGTACTCTTACCACAACCAGAACTACCCACAATGGCTAATAACTCGCCTTTTTCTACCGTTAGATTTAACCCCGACAAGACCTTAGTCTCAAGCTTACCTTGCTGATAAGACTTAGATAAATCAATACATTGCAAACTTGTATTCATATTATTACTCATTTCGTAAAACCTCTGCAGGCTGTGTTTTCGACGCGTGGTAAGCAGGATAAAGTGTTGCCACAAAACTCATAGCTAAAGCCGAAAGGCCTATAATCAAAACATGGAAACTATCAAGTTGAATGGGTAATTGTTGGGTTCCAGCACCTGCACCAAGTAAGTTAAGCCCTAAAAAAGACAATATTGAGTTAAGGTTTGTCGTGAGTAACACCCCGGTAATAACACCCAATAATGTTCCCCATAAGCCATTAATCATGCCTTGACTGATAAATATTTTAACTATGCTCGCTCGTGTCATACCAAACGTTTGTAAAATAGCTATTTCACCGCGCTTATCAATAACCACCATCACTAAGGCAGAAACAATATTAAATGCAGCAACCGCAATAATGAGCGCTAAACTGAGCCCCATCATGTTTTTTTCCATTTTTACCGCGCCAAATAAACTCCCTTGCGTAGCTTTCCATGAGGTAAATTGAAATTGTGGAAAATGTTGTTCAAGCTCTGAAATAACAGTATCAGCATCAAAAGCATCATCTAAATATAGCCTTAGTTGTCTGATCTCCCCCTCTTGGCGTCTTAACATTTTCGTCGCACTTTCAGTGGTTAAATACACCATAGAGTCATCAACTTGCGAACCAACATCAAATAGACCTACTAAGGTAAAAGTACGCTGAACGGGCATACGTCCCATGGGGGTAAATACCGTTTTATTAGGTAAAAGTAAGCGAACCTTATCACCAATATTAACATTCATTTCACGTGCCAATGACTCCCCCATGACCATAGAAAAGCCGAATTTATCTAAATCAGTTAACTGACCAAAAGTCATACGTGACGAGACGATATTATTTTTCTCAAGTTCAGGCTTAACACCTTGCATTAAGACCATTCTAATTGCACTTTTCGATTGAATTAGCGCTTCGCTTTCAATCATAGGGGTTACTTGTTTAACATCTTTAATAGTTAAAAATTGTTGTCGAAGAGACTGCCATTGTTGAATTGACGTTTGATCTTTAGTTGATACTAAAACATGAGGAACTAAACCCAATATTCGTTTTTTTAATTCGCCTTCAAAACCGTTCATCACAGACACAACTGTGATCAAAGATGCGACGCCTAATAAAATACCCACAATGGAAAAAAAAGTGATAAAAGAAACAAAGCCAGTACGACTTCTACTTTTGCTGTAGCGCAATCCGATAAAAAAACTAACAGGTTGAAACATTGACCGTAAAATTAACCAGTTAAGGTGTAACATGTTACACAAAAATAATGTAGCAAAAGCATAACACAATCAAAAGACTTTACCCTGAAAAATTAGTTTACTAAACATTTCAACGAAACGGTTTCATTAACATAGTTATTCAGTTTATACATAGTTACAAAATAACTGCTAATATTTAAGGTATGAGATATAAATAATCTAATGAGAATATGAATAAAGTACCTTTTTCATTGAGTGAAAAAACATTACTAGAAGAAATTCATTCCCTACAAATAAAGAGTTCTTTAGAACAAGGGCGGAATGAAGTCTTACGTATGGCTGCTCAAGGAGAAAAATTAAGTGTCATATTAAATACCTTATGTGAAAAAGCACAGTTGTATAATAATGAGATGTATTGTTCTGTTTTACAGCTCAATAATGACACCAATACATTACATTCGATTGCGTCTGCTTCATTACCTAAATTTTTCTGTGATGCTATAGATGGCCTAACTATAGGAGCTAGCGTCGGCTCATGTGGCACAGCTGCCTATAAAAAAACACGCGTTATCGTTGAAAACATCGATATACATCCTTATTGGGCTCAATATAAAGAACTTGCTTTATTTGCTGGTTTACAAGCCTGTTGGTCGGAGCCTATCATAGGTTCGAAAGGGAGAGTATTTGGTACTTTCGCTATGTATTATAAAGAGCCAAAAACACCAACAGCAGATGATTTACACTTTATTGAAGTAAGTGCAAATTTAGCTGCTGTTGTCTTTGAAAACTACGATAACCGTCAACAACTACTCACAGCAAATCAACAATTAAGTCATACCGTTGATCAACGAACCTTAGCATTAGAGAAAGCCAATAAGGTCTTAGAAGAAATAGTCAAACAACAAAATAATGACCATTTAAAACAAATTACCAATGAAAAAAGACAAACCACTAAAAGTTTAGTTGAAGGATTTGCTAATAGAGTAAATAGCCCTATATCAATTGCCTTAACAGCAATAGGTACAGCAGAACAACAAATACAAAAATTACAAAATGCTGCTAACGAAAATAAACTCACACGAACAGAAATGTCCACCATGACCAATGTAATCGTTGAAAGTATTAGTTTAAGTCATGAAAAATTAATATTAACAACCGGTTTATTAGAAAAATTCAATAACCTAGTTAATATTGAAAGTCGTCCCAAAAACACCTTTGAAATGAGCAAGTTTTTTAAAGAATTACAAAAGAGTTTAGTTAAGTTAATCGGCCAACATAAAATACAGTTCGAAACAGATCAAATATCCGTCACTTGTAACAAAGATGCATTATGGCAGGTGTTTCATCTATTAATAGAGAACAGTATTATTCACGGTTTTCCCAATAAAACACACGGTAATATTTTCATTAGCGCAACGATGGAAAACAATCAGACTGTCATTAGCTATCAAGACGATGGTCAGGGAATTGCAAAGTCAGTTCAAAGTAAGATCTTTGAACCTTTTTTTAGTACTAAAGCAGATAAAGGCTACAGCGGTTTAGGGCTTTCGACTATTGAAGGTTTATTAAAAAATGTTTTATCTGGTGAAATTAAACTGCTTCATTCACCAATAGGTACTCGCTTTCAATTAACCTTAAACAACTCCCCATCAGATATTACAATGTACAATTAATCATACATATCAATATCTCCAAATGTAAATAGATATGACAAACACTAGTAATATTGGTCTTCTATCCTTAATATAGTGTCAAAGAATTATTTCTTTTTTACATCAACATCAATTTCTTTGAAAATATGAGTACTATTAATGAAATCAATAATAACAAGTGCTGTTTGCTCTTCGCTGCTCCTTGTAGCAGGCTGTAATGATACAGAGCAAAAAGTCACAAATAAATCAGAAGTGGCCGCCCCAGAAAAAGTAGCCCTTACTTCAGGCATTAGTTTAGCCAACATGGACAAATCAGTTCGTCCACAAGATAATTTCTACCGTTATATCAATGGCGGCTGGTTAAAGAAAACGACTATCCCTGGTGACAAAACAGCTGTAGGTTCATTTTATGACTTACGTGATACAGCTGACGATAATGTTAAAGCGATTATTGAAGAACTAGCAGCAACTGACAACTTAAAAATGGGTAGCGATGAGCAGAAAGTAGCTGATTTATTCCGTTCTTATATGGATACTGAAACCCGTGATGCTTTAGGTATCAAACCTATTCAAAGTATACTTGATACTATTTCAGCAATTAAAAACAAAGATGAATTAGCCGCTTTTTTAGGTAAATATCAAGCTTCAGGTATTTCAAGCCCACTTGCTTTTTATATCAGTATCGATGCAAAAGATTCTTCTCGTTATGCAATGCATATTTGGCAAAGTGGCTTAGGCTTACCTGACAAAGATTACTATTTTAACGATGCTGAACGTTTTGTTAAATTACGAGATGGTTATGTTAAACATATTGAAAATATGTATAACTTAGCCGGTTTAGAAAATGGTAGTGCTGCAGCAAAAACCATTATGGATATTGAAACTAAGCTTGCAAACTTTCATTGGACTCGCGTTGAGTCACGTGACAGTGCCAAGCGTTATAACAAATTTAACGTTTCAGATTTAAACACCTTAACTGATGCTTTTAATTGGGATGCTTTCCTAACTGCACAAGGCATTAAAGATCAAAAAGATATTATTATTAACCAACCAAGCTTTGTTAAAGGTTTTGGCAAATTATTTGCCACCATCTCACTTGACGATTGGAAAACATACGAAACATTCCACACATTAAGCACGTTCGCTGGTTCATTAACGACAGCGTTAGATAATGAAAATTTTGAATTCTTTTCAAAACAGCTTAATGGCCGTGAAGAACAACGCCCAATGTGGAAACGTGGTGTAAGTGTTGTAAATAGTGATCTAGGTGAAGTCATTGGGAAAGTTTATGTTTCTCGTCACTTTAAACCAGAAGCTAAAGCACGTATGAGTCAATTAGTTGAAAACTTACGTGCCTCTTACGGTAATTCAATTAATGAACTTGATTGGATGTCTGAAGATACGAAAAAAGCCGCTCAAGTAAAATTAGCCGCTTTCACACCTAAAATTGGTTATCCAGACCGATGGGAAGACTATTCAATGCTTGAAATTAAAGCAGATGATTTAGTTGGTAACAGAATACGTTCTAATATCGTTTCTCATCAAAAAGAAATCGAAAAACTAGGCGACCCTATCCATGATTGGGAATGGGGTATGACACCACAAACGGTTAATGCTTATTACAACCCAACAGTAAATGAAATTGTATTCCCTGCAGCTATATTACAACCACCATTTTTCAATATGGCAGCTGATGATGCTGTAAACTACGGTGGTATTGGTGCTGTTATTGGTCATGAAATGGGTCATGGTTTTGATGACCAAGGTAGTCGTTATGATGCAGAAGGCAACATGCGCAACTGGTGGACAGAATCAGATCTAGAGGAATTCAAAAAGCGTACCGATGTTTTAGTTAATCAATACAGTAACTATCAAGTATTTGATGATCTTAATGTCAATGGTGAACTTACCTTAGGTGAGAACATTGGTGATTTATCAGGTGTTACTATTGCCTATAAAGCATATAAAGCATCGTTAAATGGTAAAGAAGCACCAGTTATCGACGGATTAACGGGTGATCAACGTTTCTTTATGGGGTACGCGCAAATTTGGCGTTCTAAAATCGTTGAAAAATCAATGCGTAATCGTGTTGCTACGGACCCTCATTCTCCAGGAGAATTCCGTGCTTTAGGTTCTCTTTCTAACATGCCGGAATTTTATGAAGCGTTCGGTTTGAAAGAAGGTGATGCAATGTATATTGCACCAGAGAAACGCGTAAAAATTTGGTAATAGCTATTACCAAATATTAAAAAAGGAGCCTTGGCTCCTTTTTTTGACTCTGTAATATCTGTTTACTCTCTCTCTATTTTCAGCTTTTTGCTAATGAACAACAAAGCTAAGCTCAATAATAAAAATAGATTTACACTTCCTCCTGAGGAAGATGTCTTAGTCGGTTTCGGCGGTTCTGTCGGTTCTGTCGGCGTAACAATCTTGTCGGCCACATTGATAGTGCGTTCCATTGTATCGCCTTGATTGAGTGCAGGAAGGTTCAAACTAACAGTCCCTGACTGGCCATAACTATCAGAGGCGATATCGAGACTAAAGCTTTGGCTGCTCTGTTCTGCTGTAAAGTGAATAACAGCGCTGCTGTTGTTAGCCATTGTCATCCAACTATCACTTAATATAACTTCAACATCAATGGCAGTTAATAGTTCGCCTGTACGTGTTAATGTTAATGTTAATTTATCGCCTGCGGTAGCATCCAACGGTGAATCTTCATTAAAACTTATAATTTCATCGGCTAAGATATAAACCTCAATACGTGAGTTTTCACCGAGTTGACTCTTATCATTTGTTAGTTCAATAGTCGTTGTTTCACCTTTTGCGTCTTGCTTGGCAGTGATAGCTACAGTCGCGGTATTTTGTCCAGCTGCAAACACTACTTGCGTTTCTGATAACAACACCGCTTCAGTCGACATGGCTAAAGAGGCGGTAAATTCAACGTCGAGATTACCCGTTCTTGTTAAAATAATGCTGTCAGTTTGACCTGATTGTAATACTAAGCGCTCAGTTTGATTAAATGATACATAGCTTGGCTCGATCACAGTATTTTCAGTAATGGTCACTTCAATTTCAGGATCTAAAGCACTGACAATATCACCATTTCTTAGTGCTAATGAAAAAGCTTCATCCGCTTCATTGATGTTATCACTCTCGATAGTTAAATTAATCGTTACTTTGCTTTCTCCTGGCTTAAAAACAACATGCTGAGCAAAACCTTGATAATCTTTAATGGTATTATTTGTGTTTGCCAGCGCACTGTCTTCACTAGTGTAGAGCTCAATAGTGGCGTTTTGTCCTAGTGTGATTAACTCTCCTTCGGCATTAACCAACTCCAGTGTTATTACTAATACTTCATCAGACTCTTTAACTAATAATGACTGTTGAGGTGAAAATCGCACATAGGCTAATTGCTCTGGATCCCCTTGTCTATTTCCCATATGGAAAGGGTTATCTTTTAACTCATTTAACATCCGCACTACATTCGCTGTGTCTTCTTCACCACATGCCTCACCGTTAACTGAAATAGCAGGAGAAGAATAAAAATTGTGGCGAGTATTCCATTTATTACCTGAAGGCGAACTCATGATAGTCCCTTCACCGCCACAAAAATAACCATGTCCATAAGCTCTAATAGGTTGTGCTGAAGTATGAGCCATATCATGATCAGCACCATCATTATGACCCCACTCATGGGCAGCAAGTGTATTACTAGTACAACGCCCCCCCATTTGTAAAATAGCGTAGGGGTCGCCATAATAAGCCCAACCACAAAAACGATTATCATTCATTGGGCGAAGAACAGTGACATAGTCTAGACCAAACTGTAGAGCTAAATTTCTGTTTTCCTCTCCTTCATTACCTCGTATTCGACTTAAAAAATCTTCAATACGTTGGCTGGGATCATTTTTAATGGGATGTACACCCAAATACCCCAGCTCACGTCGAATAGCTAAGCCACTATTTTCCATGACTACATTTGCTGCATTAACTTGTTCCTGTACATAACGATTTATCTCTTCAATAGTAAATTCATCAAGTAAGTCACTCGTATAAAAAACCCCTATTTTTATAATGTGATTATCAAGCGCAGAATACGCTTTTGCAGGAGGCAATTTTATAGATTTACCTTGTTGTTCCGGCGTAGTTGATGCCACAACAGATGTTGATATAAAAAGAGGTAAAACAAATAAAATGCAAAATGTAACGAGAGCCGGTAGACGTATCATAAGTTTAAGTTAATGAATCTAGTAAAAGTACTTAAAATAATAGCATACCCATTATGGGAAACACCAAGTAATGCCATCAGGGTTAATGATCTTTGTTTTACAGGTATTGACGCTTGAGTAAATATTAAGAAGATAATTTTTATTACTTTTATCAATTAAATTCTTGTTCAATTGACAAAATCAAAATAATAATTGAGATAAAAACTTGGCAACAAACAAACTGGTCGGTATGATTAGACAAAGTGATAACATTTATCATGGTAGGCAAAGTGATTAAAGACTCGGAAAATACTCGACAAAAAATATTAGCGGTTAGTGCTGACGAAATACGTAAGCATGGCTTCACTGCGACCAGTTTATCAATGATTTTAACTCGCTGTGAGATTTCAAAAGGCGCCTTATATCATCACTTCACTAACAAACTTGAATTAGGTTATGCCGTATTTGAAGAAATATACACCCCAGATTTTCTTGCTATGTGGCAACCTGCTGTTTCGGGCGACGACCCTGTAGAAAGTCTAGTAACCTTTTTTCAATCAATGTTAACAGAATTAAGTTGTGAAGATATTGTCTGCGGCTGTCCTTTAAATAACCTTTGCCAAGAAATGTCGGGGATTGATGAAGGTTTTCGTTTGCGTATTTTAAATATGCAACAACAACTTAATACCTTGATCGCAACTAATCTGGTACGAATTTCTGATCAGCTACGCGATGACATTAATTTTCAACAAGTTGCCTATTTTATTATCTCGTGTTTCTACGGTGCATCCGATCTTAGTAAAGGCTCTAAAAACAAAGACTTATTTTCACAAGTTATCAACGAACTCTGTAGTTATATTTATCGTTTACGAAAATAAACACCTTTCTAAATAAAAAGTTCTATAAAGAATGAAAAAGTTATTTACAAACCGCTTGGTCGGTATGTAGAATACCCCCAAATTCTATAGCCTTTATAAACAATTTAAGGAATGAAAATGAAAAATTTCTTTCTCGTACTAATTTTCACTGCTTTGTATCTTCCTTTTGCTCAAGCAATTGAAAATGTTTCCCCTTACCAAGTAGTTGAGTCAACGGGAGAAAAATTATTTAATCGTATTAGCTCACAGCAAACTGAATTGAAAAAATTTCCTGAATTGATGCGTGAAATTGTTGATGAAGAGTTAATGCCTGTCATTGATTATAAATATGCAGCCTATAAGATTTTAGGTTCACATTTACGAAAAATAACGCCTGAACAGCGCACTAAATTCGTTGATTCTATGCGCCACTATTTAATAAGAACTTATGCTACTGCTTTAAATCAGTATAAGAACCAACAAGTAAAATATGAACCGATTCAAGATACAGGGTCTAAAAAAATAATCCCTGTTAATGCAACAATTCTTGAACCGAATAAGCCTGAGATTAACATGGTGTTTTTGATGCGTCATAACAAAAAGACTAAAGAATGGAAAGCGTTTGACTTAATTGTTGAAGGTATTTCTCTGCTCTCAAGTAAGCAAGCTGAATTTAATAGTCGCATCAATAAATATGGTATTGATCAAGTGACACTTGAATTAGCATCAATAGCCAAATAATAAATAATTTTTTAATGTACTCCCTAAAATGCTCGCGCTTTATACCTATATAACCTTATAGGTTTTTTCTTTGTACAAAAAAGGCAACATGACGAAAGCATGTTGCCTTTTCTTTTGCTAAGTATTTTCATCCAAGCGAATGAGATTTACCCGCGTTCAATTTCCTCTTATCTATTTCAATATGTGAACTGCCCTAATGTATATTCACTTTGGTAGAGGGTGAAAGCAAACCACATATAAAAAGGGATTAACTATAATCTCATAGTAAAAAAGGTTAAAATCCACCATTAAGTAATCAGGTCACTATTTTCTCGGAAGCAATGTAATGGAAATCAAAGTAAATTATCTCGATAACCTTAAACTTGAAGCTAAGTTTGATGATTTTACGGTTATCGCCGATCAACCAATTCGCTATAAAGGTGATGGTTCAGCGCCAGGTCCTTTTGACTATTTTTTAGCGTCATCTGCATTGTGTGCTGCCTACTTCGTTAAAGTGTATTGTAATTCTAGAGAAATCCCGACAGAGGGTATTAGGCTTTCACAAAATAATATTGTTGATCCTGAAAATCGTTACAACCAAACATTTCAAATTCAAGTTGAACTCCCTGAAAGTATTTCAGAAAAAGACCGTTTAGGCATTATTCGCTCTATTGATCGTTGCACCGTTAAAAAAGTCGTACAAACAGGGCCTGAATTTAAAGTAGACATTGTTGATAGTCTTGATAATGATGCACAAGCTATGCTGATGGCTACCCCTGATGATTCAGTTAATACCTTTATTTTAGGTAAAGATCTCCCTCTTGAGCAAACCATTGCCAATATGACCCAATTATTGGCTGATCTAGGGATGAAGATTGAGATTTCCTCTTGGCGTAATATAGTACCGAACGTATGGTCATTACATATTAGGGATGCCGCATCACCAATGTGCTTTACCAATGGTAAAGGCTCAAGTAAAGAAAGCGCTCTTTGCTCTGCGCTAGGTGAATTTATTGAACGTTTAAATTGTAACTTCTTTTATAATGATCAATTTTTAGGTCAAGACATTGCCAATAGTGACTTTGTTCACTACCCCAATGAAAAATGGTTCACACTTGAAGCTGATGACGCTCTCCCTTCTGGTATTTTAGATGAGCATTGCCGAGAAATTTATGATGCTGACGGCGAATTACGTGGCTCACATTTAATTGATACAAATTCAGGTAACAGTGACCGTGGTATTTGCTCAATTCCTTACGTACGTCACTCTGACGGTGAAACGGTTTACTTCCCTTCAAACCTTATTGAAAATTTATTTCTTAGTAATGGTATGAGTGCAGGTAATAACGTTAATGAAGCTAAAGTGCAGTGTTTATCTGAAATTTTCGAACGTGCTGTAAAAAGACAAATAATTGAACAAGAGATAGTCTTGCCGGATGTACCACAAAACGTTTTAGAGAAATATCCATCTATTTTGGCAGGTATTCAAGGGCTTGAAGAACAAGGTTTTCCCGTTGTAGTAAAAGACGCCTCGTTAGGTGGTCAATTTCCTGTTATGTGTGTCACCTTAATGAACCCTAAAACAGGAGGTGTTTTTGCCTCTTTTGGTGCTCATCCAAGTTTTGAAGTCGCTTTGGAACGTAGCTTAACTGAACTGTTGCAAGGTCGTAGTTTTGAAGGTTTAAACGATGTACCAAAACCAACATTCAATAGCATGGCGGTTTCAGAACCAGAAAATTTTGTTGAGCACTTTATTGACTCAACCGGAGTTATTTCATGGCGATTTTTTAGTGCTAATCATGATTACTCATTCTGTGAGTGGGATTTTTCCGGTACTAACGAACAAGAATGTGAACAACTCTTTGGTATTTTAAAAGATTTAGGTAAAGAAGCGTATATTGCTGAGTTTTCCGACTTAGGCTCAGTTTGCCGTATCCTTGTACCTGATTATTCTGAAGTATACCCGGTTGAAGATCTCATTTGGGATAATACCAACAAAGCACTGCAATACCGTGCTGACATTTTAAATATCCATTCGTTAACAGATGATCAGTTAGTGAAATTATTTGATCGTTTAGAAGACAGTCAATTAGATAACTATATAGATATAAGAACACTTATCGGTATTGAGTTTGACGAAAATACCGTATGGGGTCAACTTACAATTTTAGAATTAAAAATTCTGATTTGTTTAGCTTTAAGCGCACTTGAAGATGCTCATGAATTAGTTGGAGAATTTTTACAATACAATGACAATACGGTTGAGCGAGGCTTATTTTATCAAGCCGTTCATGCTGTACTTGAAATAGCCTTGAGTGACGATATGGAGCTTGAAGACTTTATTGCTAACTTCAACCGAATGTTTGGCAAAACAACTATGGATAATGTTGTAGGCTCAGTAACAGGTGAAATTAAGTTTTATGGTTTAACTAAAACCAGCCTAGCACTAGAAGGCCTCGACAAGCACCTTAGACTTATTGAAAGTTACAAAAAATTACATAATGCCCGTGCTAAAAAGCACAATAATAAGACTAACTGATTGTTAGAGTACTAGCATCAGATTAAAACTAAGCTGATGTGCTTTTTTACCTTAAATTTAGCCAATTTCTTATCGTAGAAATTGGCTTTTTTATATCAAAGCCTCATCCCCCTTATCGAAATAAAGTCTTTATCTCACTAGACAAATCTACATGAGCCCAAAAAAAACGAAACATGATAATTAGCATCTCAGATAAGCATGAAAAAAATTAGTTATTTGTCATTGACAAAAATACTATCAAATCCTATTAAAATAATTAATTTTCCCACCATTTAAATACAACACTAATCATTACAGTACTAATTAGATATGATCAACTTATGATAAAAAACACAAAAAATCGTCTAAAACAACTAACAAATACAATACCAACCACACAAATAGTTGAATTTTTACTCTAAACCTGTCATCATAATCATTAGTAGTCTAATCATTAGAGGTAAACACTTATGAATAACAAGAAATTATTAAGGACAATATTCCCTGCAAGGAACAAAATCACTGGCTATGCAAAAAACTCAGTTGGTTTTATCTGCTTTTGGTTAATCATGAGCACTTATGTTTTCTACCCCTTTTATAAACTTTATAAAGTTAGTACCAATAGGAATATCGGGAATTAAAGCCCTGTCCTTCTACAATATGTACTTTGTTTTAAGTTAATTATTTATTACGAAGAACTCATTTAATAGTATTTTACTATTGTCAGTAGTACTCGATTTACTTTGATCATTAATTTGCCACAAGCAGATTTATTTGTGTTTAACATGTTTATTTATAGGCATTAACGCAAGCGGACTATTGGTAACTAAATACTCGCTATTAAAAAATAAACACCATTTTTATCAGATCACCCAATAAGAGAAATTATGCATTTAACCAACAATAAGCGCCTAGTCATTAAAATAGGTAGCGCGTTGATTGCCCCAGGAAATAAAGGCTGTAGCACAAAATTTTTACGTAACATTGCGTATTTCATTCAACGTTGTCGTCAGCAAGGACAACAAGTCATTTTAGTTTCGTCAGGCTCAGTTGCTGCCGGAAGGCAATGGTTTAATACTGAAAACCCTTCAAAAGCAATGAAAAAAGCAATGGCTGCAACTGGGCAAAATGACATGATGGCAATTTGGGCTAAGCTTCTCGACATGCCGTTAGCGCAAATATTATTAACCCATGCCGATCTTTGTAATCGTGAACGTTATGTCAGCATAAAAGAAACCATTGAAGAATTATTAGCTCATGATGTACTTCCTATTATTAATGAAAATGATACCGTGACTTCTGAAGAGCTGAAAGTAGGTGATAATGACAATCTAGCTGCAATGGCAGCGGCAGCAATTGATGCTGACATGTTAATTATGTGTACTGATGTTGATGGTTTGTTTGATAAAAACCCGCATACTCATAATGATGCCAAATTGCTAAAAAAAGTAACCGAAATAACCCCTTCTATTTATAAAATGGCGGGTGGAGCGATAAGTGCAACAGGTACTGGTGGTATGCAAACCAAAATAGAGGCTGCCGTTAAGTCTACCAGCCATGGCATTGAAACTTTAATCATCAATGGGTTCAAAGTTGATTCTTTTAATCAGCTTCTTGCAGGACAAAACCCTGGCACACACTTTTTATCTAATCCTGAGCCAATGAGTCCAGCTATTCATTGGAGAACACACACGGTAAGAGAACGTGGTGAAGTGATCATCGATGATGAAGAGTACGCCTTTACTGGTGATGAAGACATCTTAACCAGTGATCATATTTTAGCCGTAAATGGTCAGTTTTCACCTGGTGACACTATTCTCGTTAAAACTGAAAAAGGGACTAAAATAGCAAAAGCTAGAACTAATTACGGCAGTTGTTTACTCAATTATATTGCACAAGAAAATGAGAGTAATGATATTAACAAGCAAATAATGTCACAAAATAACTCTATTATTTCTAATGAGAATCTTGCAATATTTGGCAATGTATAACGAAATAGTTTGTGACTTTTATAAAAACTAACTACAGCCTATTCCCCTCATGAGAGTAGGCATTTTATCTAGAAAAGACTTTTCATTTACGTAGTTTCTAAACTAATTAGCTGTAAAACTTGGTTGATAGAAATGATAGCGAGACTCTTTACCTAAAGAATCTCGCTCCTGATGAAATAGGTTAACTTAAGATATTATCCCCTTTATTCTCTTTCTGATGAATAGTGACAGGCCAACCAGGAAATTGATTGTTATTACCATCGGTAACATCAACTAAGAAACGATAAGCTTCCATGGTATAAGTTAATTTTTCAGAATCAAAAGTAATAACACCAAAGCCACTTCCTTTTTCATGTGCTTTCACATAGCGATTACCTGATTTTCCTACAACTGGATTTCCCACAGCATAAACATAAATTTTATTACCAAAACTATCTAAGTATTCCCCTGTTTCAGCTAAGCCATGACTAGGACGATTTTGGTGTGGCATAACCACAGAATCAGGCTTCCACCAGCGAGGCCAGCCTGCGGCAATAGCCGGTGTACAGAATGCCCAGTTACTATCTCGCTGTTTATCTACACCGTATTGCGATAATGAACCTAAATGCGTATCACCACAAATATGTAATGCCATTGAATCACGCATAATATCGATAGCTCGATTACGTGCAGATGCTGGCCAACCACTAGAGTCAAAGTCGTACTTTAAAAAGCGATCAGGTACTGGTTGATGTGTCGATATACCTGCAAATACAGTTTGACTTAACACCGCCTTAAGCTTGTGTCCGCGCCAATCTTGTCCCCACTTTTTAAGAAAGTCTTCTTGGCGTTTTCCTAATAAATCTAATCCTGGTGGATTGAAAGCTGGATTATAAGAAAGTGGATCTTCATCTTGACCTGTTTCACCAACAGCTACTCCAATTCGCTCAGGACCACTTTTAAACTGTCTGTCCGCCAATATAGCAAAGCTAACACCACCATATAACATATCTCCGTAATATGAACTAAGGCCATTTGTGGGTGTATCATCATAAGGATCAGGTTGATGTGCTACGTTTGTGCGATGAATAACATTAAGCACACGTGTTTTTTCTATATATCCTCCCAATACTCCCGCAGTAGGATCTTTTTCAATATTTTGCATTGCTGCACCGGCTTCTCCCCATAAATTACCTTGCAGAACATCGTGATCATCCGGTAAACAAATTGTGGGTTGATAACGCATCACTTCACGGAAAGACCAACCAAATTGATAAAATTTTCGCATATAGTTCAATATAGCCTGATCTTCAGGTGCACGCATATAACCGAAACCACCATGGTTTTCATAAATTTGATCACCAGAGAAAAATACGATATCAGGGTTAATTCTCGCTACATTTTTTGCAACGGGTTCATAAGGGAAGGCATAATCATTTTGGCACGTTAGCGCAGCCATACGAAGTTTTGAGCTAGTTGGATTCGCTTTGATGCTACCTAGCCAAACATCTGGTGTCTCGGTTCCATCCAGATGCTTTTCGCGATATATCACTCTAAAAGGCGTATCTTGTTTTTCATTCCAATGAGTGATTCTAAATGTTGCGATCCAGCCATCATGATTAATTTTTTCAGTAGCCAGTGATAACCATTGATTGTCTTTTTGTATCTGAAGCTCAACATCTTGGCTATCTTTTAAACCTATAGGGCCGACATACGCACTGAGTTTCATCACAAAACCTTCATCAGATCTTGAATCACTTAATGAATACATAGACCAAAGCAGAGGACCAAATATTTGTGATTCATCAACTAAAAATGCTTCACCTTGCATGACCCAATTACTGAAACGATAACGACAGCCTAAGTCAGCTTCGGATTGATGTTGATATTCTACTGCTGGAATCGCAAAATTACTCACTAAGGCAATATTGCCTTCAAGTTCGTCACTCGGTACAAGATGATTAAGAACGGCAAGAATTTTGTCAGTAGCGACTAATTTAGCAGTAAGCTTTAATAATACTGCACCCAATTGAGGCTCAGCAACTAAGTGTAATAAAACATCCTGTCTATCAATACTATCACTTAAGCTTATATGTTGATTACCTAAAACAAGGTTGTTGTTTATAATCCCCATGTCGTAACCATTTTGTATAAAACAATTACTTTTCACTTCATTTAATTCACTTTTGGCACCTAAGCGAATACCTGCACCACCATCTTTTGCATGATTTTCTAAGCGCCGAACAATCACAGAGACTTCAAAGTTTTTTGTAAAATCAGCAAGTTGATGAGTTAACGAATGAATACTACGATTTCCCCCTCGGGATAAGCATTCCGCACCACCGTTATTTACTCGCCAATCTTCCATTGGATTAGCCCAAAATTCACCCCCTAACCATACACGGTCATAGGTATTAGCCCAATTATCTTTAACAGGGATAATCCCCTTTTTTACGGTAGGTGTAGCTTTTTCATGAGATAAACTTACACAACTGCTAATTCCTGTTACGGCGGCACTTGCAGCAACAAACTTTAAAACTGAACGTCGGGAAATATTTTTATCCATTTTTACACCTACTATAGATTATCAAGTTAATAACTTAGTTATAACAAAAAAGTGAACACAAAAGAAGTTTTGTAGACAATCAACAATAAACTAAAAATGTAACAAATTATTAATTAACTCATTTATAAAGAAAATTATATCCGTTTACTTAAGTGATTTATTTTATGGTTTAACCAGCATTAGAGCTGTAGCATCTAAAATACTTGATATGAATAATATTTCGTTGAGACAACACCATGAATGGTTATTATCTGGCTTAGCCTAAATAGACGACATACTCATGTATGATAATAATACGGCCGTCGTATCATAAAGCCCAAGTATGCTCAGTGGGAATAATAAAAAAGTAAGATTGAGATAAAAATGATATGTATATGATGATTAGTTCATCGGCTGGTTTTAATCAATAGCGACTCAAATTCATTTACCGATATTGGCTTTGAAAACCAATAACCTTGAAAATAATGACAGCCGTTATTTTTTAATTCCAAATATTGTTTTTCAGTTTCCACTCCCTCTGCAATCACATTGTAGTTATATAGTTTAGCGATGGATAAAATAACCAATGACATGCCTATAAGAGGAGTTGTATTTTCTTGATCTCCACTGACAAAACTTCTATCAATTTTTAAACAGTTAAGCGGGTATTTTTTGAGTTGATTAAATGCGGTGTAACCAGTGCCAAAATCATCTAGAGACAATTTAAAACCAATACGCCTGAGTGACACTAAGGTTTCTACCGCTTGCAAATCAGTTTCAACTAAACTTGTTTCAGTAATTTCTAATTCAATATATTTAGGATCTAATTTATGAAGATGGAGTATATTTTGAATACTATTTACAAACTCATTATTATGTAATTGATATGACGATATGTTAATCGAATAAAACTCAATACCTGGTATTCTTAATTTTTCACTATTAGCAATAAGACGAAAAGACTCATTAAGTACCCAAAAGTCGATCGCCTCGATTAGCCCGTAATTTTCAGCAATTGGAATAAAGGTATCAGGTCCATATGCCTTAAGTTCTTTTCTATCACACCTAAGTAATAACTCAGCACCAATAATTGTCTCTTTATTATCCCTGTATATTGGCATTAGCGCCATGTGAAACTCATTATTTTTAATGGCTTGGGCAAGCTCTTTAGCAATATATTTTTGTTCTTTTAATTGCTCACCCACCGATTCATCAAATATTTTTATCGTATTTTTACCCAGCAATTTTGCTTGCCTTAAGGTAAGCTCTACATTATCAATAATATTAGCAAACCCACCTTCTATACGTGCGGTTCTTACTAAAGCAACCGAAGCAGATACTTTAATTCCATGATATTTTACTATCGTTAATTGGCTTACTGCGGATTTTAGGCTTTCAATTAAGGGTAAAAGATCTTTATCTTCTGGTAAATTTGTTAAACCGATAACAAAAGCATCACCAGAACATCGTGCTATACAGAGTGAATAAGCACAATCTACAACCTGGGAATTATCAATGATGCTAGTGATTTTAATAGCCAATTGCTGAATAATTTTATCTCCAATATCAAAGCCCAACGTATCATTGATTATTCTAAAATTATCGATATCTAGGTTGATAGAAGTGATTGAATCAATCTTTTTATTTTCGTGGCAATCACTCAGCCATTTGTTAAACGCTTGGCGATTTTCAACATCAGTTAATGAATCTTTTTTTGACTCTTTGTTAGCGACATCTTGTTGATGTTTAGAAAAGTAAGCTGAATAAGCTGTAAAAATAATAGTTAATAAGAAAGAAGTGACTAATTTTAACGTTTCAGGTGGCTCTCCATGTAACATAGTAAGCGCTAACAGAATAAACACCGAGGGTACTGAAATAAATAATGCAATTCGTATTGAGACTAAGAAAAAGAGTCCTGCAATCGAAGGAAATGCGTAAAAAATTCCATGTAAGCCAACATAATAACAGCCTAAAGCTAAACAACACCACATGGAAACAACAATACTAGCTTTACTTCTGCAGCTTATTTGGTTGTCTTTAATATTTAGAAAGTTAAGCGCGAAAACAATGGCAGTAAGCGCAAGCGCGCAGGATAAAATATAATTTTCTTTCAGGTAATGAACATAAGCAAACAAAGTAACAGGAATGAAACATAATAAGAGAAAAAGTTTAGAGTGACGATGATGCAATACCAATACTTGAGGCATCTAAAAAATCCTTTTTGAAAAAGACAACACATACAAATTCAGCATCGAATTATAGGGGTATAGTGATTATTAATGCAAGAGATTTAACTATCACTAAATCATTGATAAAAATAAATTAACAAGGTAATAAAAAGCCCTATGATGATATATTTATATTATTTTATTAATTTCTGTCTACCTCTAAAGTTAAGTTTAAACAATACTAAATAGTTTTAAATCATCTTGAACATATACTTAAAATGAGTATTTACTCTAAACAACTAAAGCTCTTGAATTTAAATCGATTGCGAACATAATCAGTGATTAAAAATGACATGATAATTCAGAGATAAAATATAACTAATTAAACTCAATTTAAATTAGTGTCACCTAAAATTTAATCTAAAAAATAGTATTGAATAAACGCTAAGCGCACACAAAAACAACTCTAAATTTATGACAAAATATAACTGCTATAAAATAACACAGAAGCCTATGTTGTGAAAAAATGACTCAATCTAACAAACCAGTTAAATTTTACTTATGCCTACAACAATATTTTATTGCTTAATATTCACCTACTTTTATTTTTCTTTTTTACCCTTGTGAACAACTTTGCTAATAAAACCGTTATTAGCATCGGTACTCCAATCAAAATTATCTCTTTCACAAAAGGTAATATATACATTAACACTGATGGCATATTTCGTTCGGCCCCGTCACCCTCACCATGAGAATAACCTTGTAAATTTATCTGTTCGGCCCAACCAGTTTGATCTAATGTCACTAACAACCAACTTACCACTACCGAAATCAATAACACTACAGCTAAACGAGACTTCCAACGATATTGTAAATATTTCATATATTCACCTCCTTTTTAGCTCGCATATTTTTAGTCAGCTTTACTATCCAATCCCAATGTAGTGCCAAATGTATACCTATCATTGGCATAATAAGCGTGGCTGAATCATGATGTATCTTCGACCAAAAGTCTTGTATTGAAAGGCTAATATTTAAGTCGGGCAGCAAGGCCACCGAAACCAAAAAACCACTAACCGTTGCTAATAACATCATTAAATAAAGCAAGTAATTCCAAATGGTATTAAAACGAGCTTTTGCTGGCATTTTGGTAAATAACTGATTAAAGCTTTGTTTAATCCAATCCCAGTGCAATAACAAATGTATCGCAAAAGGTACTATAAACAATAAACTTAACCACTCATGCCCAGCTACCCCCGTCGCTTGAGGCGCAGACACGATCATAAAACTAATCAGTAATAATACGTCCATAACATAACGCGTTTTTTGTAAACTTTGTTTCCAATCTGACATTAAAAATACAACCTTAAATAATTATTTTTGCTTATTTTTTCTAATTCCAATAAGCGCTCGCATAAAGTAAATTCTTATCATACTGATAGTGCTCATTAAGATGAGATTTTAATTACCTCACCAACCTGAGCATTAGCCCCCAATTACTGGCTAAACCTTGATGGTCTTTCACTGCAAACTCAAGGGTCAGTTGTAAGCGTACTTTATCAAATGCCCTGATAGCATAGGAACGCATTTGTATTTTTAAGCCAAAATACAAACCTAACTTCGGCATTTTAGTGGGATCTTTTGCCTTAGGGAAAATAGCTGTTACGTGAGCACTTTTTTTATGCTCAGGAAAATGATTAAGCGCCTCTCCTGTAACAACGATTCTTTTCATGTGAGGCGATAACTCATTCACTGACACTACTTTTGTCATACGCATTTTAGGACCCATAATTTTCTCCTATAAATATGCTATTAACCTGTGGTACTACCCAATAACCTTTCAAGTTTAGGTTGCAATACCAACGTCATTAAACAAGCAAAAGTAAGCCCTACGGGTAATGCATACAAAAAACTATTGATAAATAAAGTAAAAAAATGTGTTAAAGCAATAAAATCATGATTCATCGCGGTAGTGATTGTTGCCATTATACCTTCCATTACCACCGCCATTAATACGCCTTGTAATAGCTTTTTCTGTATATGTGCTAAGTGCGAAAAGAAATGATTGATAAGCTTATTGATAACAGCAAATAATAATCCACCTGCGGGTAACATGACCATAAAAGCAAAGGCGAAAGAGGTCAGCCATGCGTTAGTAAAATTTTGCTCAGGCGACAAATTAACAAAGGTCATAATACCTGTAATTGTTCCTATTAATGTCAACATAATAGGCAACATAACTAGAACATTTTTAAACTTAATTTGCATTTTAAAACTCAACAAATATAGTTGATAAAATCTACTACAACCCCAATAGTTGATATCATCAACTTTAATAATAATCAAAAGCAGTATCTTTTTAGCTTCATTTATTAAAAACGATTAACCATTTAAAGATATTCCGCCAATACACAAATGGCTTAACCTTTGTAAATAGACAAGATACCAAGGCTTACAAAACTTTTTTCGTAGCTAGAGGCTTTGATATTATTCGCATCACGGTTAATAGCATTAGATGCAATTAACATCTCTTTAATAAATTCAACGGTATGAACAGAATTGACTGATTTTTTTGCCGCAGCTTTTACTCTGTCAAATAAAGAAGATGTTGCTTGATGAAGTGTATAGAAATGTACTTTAGTGGTTTCTATAAATTCAGGATGTTTGTCAGTTGTTGTCTAAATCATAATATTTACGGCGGGATACATAACAAAAAAGGGTAATAACATCACTGCTATTACCCTTTTTATAATTCAATAAATTAGTGCGTTTCTGACACCATATTCACTGTATATTTTGGAATATCTACAACTAAATCTTCATCAGCAACTATTGCTTGGCAACTAAGACGTGATTCCGGCTCTAAACCCCATGCTTTGTCTAGTAAGTCATCTTCTAACTCATCACTTTCCGCTAATGAATCAAAACCTTCTCTGACAATGACATGACAGGTGGTACAAGCGCATACTTTTTCACAAGCATGCTCTAAGTTAATGTCATTTTTAAGAATAACATTTAAAACACTCTCACCTGTTTCTGCTTCTAATACCGCACCATCAGGACATAATTCTTCATTGGGTAATACAATAATTTTTGGCATTTTACATTAAACCTCGTCTACAGAATGGCCTGACAATGCAGTGCGAATAGATGAGTCCATTCGTCTTTCAGCAAAGGCTGCCGTTTTATTATTCAGTGTTTCAATTGACGCTTCTATTTTATCGCCCTCTTGAGATTGGCTAACTTGAGCCAATTCGGTTATAGAACGATTAATATCTGCGATCTCTTCTTCACTAAGTAAGTGACTATCAGCAGCTAATGCTGATTGAATTGATTCAATCACTCTTGATGCTTCAACTTGTTGTTCTTTAAGCATACGAGCTTTCATATCTTGTTCAGCATTAGTCATCGATGCTTTAAGCATTTCAGTAATTTGCTGCTCTTCTAAACCGAAAGATGGTTTTACCGTAATACCCGTCTCGATACCGGTAGATTTTTCCATCGCACTGACTTCGAGTAAACCATCAGCATCGACTTTAAAAGTCACACGAATATGAGCAGCTCCAGCAGCCATTGCTGGAATTCCTCTTAATTCAAAACGAGCTAATGAACGACAGTCTTCAACAAGTTCTCTTTCACCTTGAAGCACATGAATAGCCATCGCCGTTTGACCATCTTTAAAGGTAGTAAATTCTTGAGCTTTAGCAACAGGAATGGTGGTATTGCGTGGGATCACTTTTTCCACCAATCCTCCCATGGTTTCTAAACCAAGAGACAGTGGAATAACGTCTAACAACAACATATCACTATCAGGTTTATTACCGGCAAGAATATCTGCTTGTATCGCCGCGCCTACCGCTACTACTTTATCAGGGTCAATTGAAGTCAACGGTTCTTGTTTAAAATACTTTTTGGTCTCATCTCGTACTAAAGGTACACGTGTTGAGCCACCAACCATCACCACTTCATTAACTTCTTCAATGCTAACGTCAGCATCTTTTAATGCACGACGACAAGCACGTAACGTTTTAGCCACTAAAGACTGTATTAATTGTTCAAAAGTTGCTTTAGTAAGCTCCCCTTGCCATGTTTTACCATCAGTAAGAGATAATGTAATGGAATGTTGCTCTGCAGTTGTTAAAGCTTCTTTGGCCGCACAAGCTTGTTCCAACAATTGACGTTCCAATGTTGTTGTCAATGGTCGTTGCAATTGTGCTTGTTCGATTAGATAATCAACAATAACGACATCAAAATCATCACCGCCCAAAGCTGAATCACCACCAGTTGCCAGCACTTCAAATACACCTTTATTTAGGCGTAAAATTGAAATATCAAAGGTACCACCACCTAAATCATAAACCGCAATAACACCTTCTTTTCCACTATCTAAACCATAAGCTACCGCAGCAGCTGTCGGTTCATTCAATAAACGTAAAACATTGACGCCAGCTAGGGTTGCCGCATCTTTAGTGCTTTGGCGTTGTGCATCATCGAAATATGCTGGTACAGTAATAACCACACCAGTAAGTTCGCCACCTAAAGCATATTCTGCTCGCTGTACTAAGGTTTTTAATATTTGAGCTGACACTTCAACAGGATTAATTTCACCTTGACGAGTTAGTATACTCGGATGATTTTTATCACCACTAAAATGGTAAGGTAATGAAGGGTATTTACTTTGAATATCAGCCAGTGAACGACCAATTAAACGTTTAGCTGAAACAATAGTATTTTCTGGATCAGACACAGAAAAAGCCTTCGCTGCGTTCCCCACCAAAGGTGTATCACCTTGATAGCTCACCACTGAAGGTAAAATGTCATGACCATTATCATCAGTGAGAGTTTCTGCTAAACCACTTCTTACACTCGCAATTAATGAGTTAGTTGTACCTAAATCAATTCCTGCAGCTAAACGATGTTCATGGGGCGTTGTACTTTGCCCCGGCTCTGCTATTTGTAGTAACGCCATTATGGACTCGTATAATTTAATTCATTTTCGATGTTGTTTCGCCAATATACCTACTGGAAAACAACAGTTCAGTTGATGAGCAATATCATCTCTAGTATTTAATCCACTCGTTAGTCGAGTAATAAATCTTCTAGCTTGTCTAATTCAACATGTAATTTTTGATAAAACTTTAACTTACGTAAATCACGACACGCCTGCTCATTTGATGCCTGAGTATTTGTGCTGAGTTGCAATTGTAAGGCGCTAAATAACTGTTCAAATTCACTTTCAAGTACTTGTGTCATTTCAAAGATAGCGGCATCAACATCATCCGCTGTCTTAATGTCATCAAGCATTTCACGTAATTCCATTTGACGCATTAAAAAATCATTATCACTAAAAGATGCTTGTTCACTTGGTTGTTCAACCCCTCTCAGGGTTAACATATGTTCAGCACGTTTTAACGGATTTTTTAAGGTTTGATAAGCATCATTAATCAAAGTTGATTTTTTAACCGCCATCATTTGCTCTTGGTTTGAACCATGAGCAAACTTATCTGGATGGACACTTTTTTGTATCGATTGATAACGTTCCGTTAACTCTTTTACATCAAGAGAAAACGACTCTTGTATACCAAATATTTGAAAATAGTTCACAACTACCCCTACAAAACACTAAAGGTTTGCATTAAACATTGAAGCTTTCGCCACAACCACATTCACCTTTTGCATTTGGGTTAGTGAACTTGAATCCTTCGTTTAGACCTTCTTTAACAAAATCCAGTTCAATACCATCAAGGTAGACCAAGCTTTTGCCATCGATAATAATGTTTACACCATCGATGGTGAACATTGTATCGTCTTCATTTAAGTCATCAACAAACTCAAGCACGTAAGCTAATCCCGAACAACCTGTGGTTTTAATACCTAAGCGCAAACCAAGGCCTTTACCTCGGTTTGCAATAAATGTTCTAACACGCTCTGACGCAGCTGGCGTCATAGTAACACTCATAGTTATTCCTTACCGCTTAACCGTTATGCTTACTTTTGTAATCTTCAATCGCTGCTTTAATTGCGTCTTCAGCTAAAATTGAACAATGAATTTTAACTGGAGGTAATGCTAATTCTTCCGCAATCGCTGTGTTTTTTATTTGACCGGCTTCTTCAATAGACTTGCCTTTCACCCATTCAGTAACTAATGAGCTAGACGCTATTGCTGAGCCACAACCGTAAGTTTTAAATTTTGCATCTTCAATGATCCCAGTATCTGAAATTTTTAATTGTAATTTCATAACGTCGCCACATGCAGGTGCACCCACCATACCTGTTGCTACTTGTGGATCATTCTTATCCATAGAACCAACGTTTCTAGGATTTTCATAATGGTCGATTACTTTTTCACTATAAGCCATGATATTTTCTCCCGGTAGACCTTAATGGCCAACCCATTCAACTGAATCTAAATCAATACCGTCTTTGAACATTTCCCAAAGCGGTGACATGTCACGTAAATGACCAATCGCGTTTTTAATTAAATCAATCGCGTAATCAATTTCTTCTTCCGTAGTAAAACGACCAAAGCTAAAACGAATTGAGCTATGTGCCATCTCATCATTTAATCCTAATGCACGTAATACGTAAGAAGGTTCTAAACTCGCAGATGTACAAGCTGAACCTGACGATACGGCTAAATCTTTTAACGCCATAATTAACGATTCGCCTTCAACAAAGTTAAAGCTCACGTTTAAATTACCAGGATAACGTTGTTCAGCATCGCCATTAATAAATACTTGTTCCATTGTATTTAAGCCAGCCCATAAGCGATCACGCATTTTAGTCACGTGAGCTAAATCTTGTGCCATTTCTTCTTTGGCAATACGACATGCTTCACCCATGCCTACGATTTGATGAGTCGCTAATGTGCCAGAACGCATTCCACGTTCATGACCACCACCATGCATTTGTGCTTCTAAACGAATGCGTGGCTTACGACGAACATATAAGGCGCCAATACCTTTAGGACCATACATTTTATGTGCTGATATCGACAATAAATCAACTTTTAACTGTTGCATGTCAATTTCAATTTTGCCGACACTTTGTGCTGCATCAACATGAAATACAATTTTACGTGAACGGCATAATTCACCGATTTCAGCGATATCTTGAATCACACCAATTTCATTATTCACATGCATAATTGACACTAAAATCGTATCTTCGCGCATGGCGTCGTTTAATTTATTAAAATCAATTAAACCATTAGATTCAGGATCAAGATAAGTAACCTCAAAACCTTGGCGTTCTAATTCACGACAAGTATCAAGTACGGCTTTATGCTCAGTTTTACAAGTAATGATATGTTTACCTTTCTTACTGTAAAAGTTGGCTGCCCCTTTGATTGCAAGGTTATCAGACTCGGTAGCGCCTGAGGTAAACACGATTTCACGTGGATCAGCATTAATAAGCTCTGCCACTTGATTACGTGCAATATCAACCGCTTCTTCAGCCTGCCAGCCAAATTTATGCGAACGCGATGCAGGGTTACCGTAAATACCGTCGGTGGTCATGTATTGCATCATTTTCTCTGCAACACGTTTGTCTACTGGTGTAGTAGCTGAATAATCAAAATAAATAGGTAGCTTCATGGGCTAGCTTACTCCAATTTTAACGCACACTGACTAACAGTCGTGCAAAATATTTGTCGTTTTAATCAAGGTCTCTAACGAACTTTTTAGCGATTTCTTACTTTGAAAGCTATCTTGTCGTTCTGAGATTAACTGGACATTTCTTTGTTCGACGAGCTCAGACAAAGAAATGCTTTTTAAAAAATCTTCTATACGATTACTGAGATCTTCCCAAAGTGTATGGGTTAAACATTGTTGACCTGATTGACAATCGCCTTTACCGCCACATTTAGTGGCATTAACACTTTCATCAACTGCACTGATCACATCAGCAATAGTAATTTGTGCCGAACATTTACCTAAACGATATCCACCGCCAGGTCCTCGTACACTGTGTACTAAACTTTGTTTTCTTAATCGGGAAAAAAGCTGTTCCAAATAAGACAATGAAATACCTTGACGCTCAGAAATATCAGCCAAGGGTACAGGTCCAGACGCTGCATGAATAGCAACATCTAACATAGCTGTTACGGCATAACGCCCTTTGGAAGTTAACTTCATTATCTACCCCTATATAATTGCCGGGCAATTTTACATAACCCTATAATATAGTCAACTAAATACCCGACTAAATTACTAGGGTATTTTATAATGAATACTTGAGATAATCAATTAATACTTGAGTAAATTACTCAAGTATTATTTTTAAATTTCTGGATCGAATGCATCTACATAGGTTTTACGTCGATCCGCGGCATCTTTCTCATCTTGAACGAATTCACCTACACGTAATTCAGGTAACGCTTCTTGACAAACAGAACCCCCAAGATGGTTAACTTCCTTACATAAATCAGCAACTTTACTGTCCATTAAATGCATATGATCTAACAAACGTCCTATCGCTTTTGCCACAGGATCAGGGTTGTCAGATGAAACAGCATAAGCATCAAAGCCAAATTTCTTCGCTACTTGTTCTCGTTTTGATTTTTCGTCAGCCCCTTTCTTATCATTTACGATACGAGCAGGAATCCCCACAGCCGTAGTATTTGCAGGTACATCTTTCACCACAACCGAATTTGAGCCAACTTTGCCGCCATCACCGATAATAATAGGACCTAATACTTTTGCACCGGCACCAATAACCACATTATTACCTAATGTTGGATGACGCTTACCAGCATTCCAACTTGTACCACCTAAAGTAACGCCATGATAAATAGTAACGTCGTCACCTATTTCTGCGGTTTCACCAATAACAATCCCCATACCATGGTCAATAAAAAATCGACGTCCGAGTGTTGCGCCAGGATGAATTTCAACACCCGTTAACCAACGAGAGAACGTAGAAAGTAAACGTGCAATTAATTTAAAGTCATTACGCCAGAGTTTATTGCTTAGCCGATGAATCCATATTGCATGCATACCAGGGTAATTGGTTAGCACTTCAAATGTATTCCTTGCCGCAGGATCCCGCTCAAAGACACTCTTAATATCTTCTTTGATACGACTAAACATAATAATTCCTATTCTTTAAATTAATACTAGAGGTCTAAGATTTTTTTGCTGATTTCTCAACTGACGATAAGATACCTCGCCACATTTTGAGTTCTTTGGTATCAGGTCGAGCACGATTGATAAAACGTCGCAACTTCGTCATAACTAATCCTGGGTGGCTAGGTACAATAAAACCAGTTGCTTTTAAGGCTTCTTCAAAATGTTCAAACATACGTTCAGTTTCTGCAACAACGGGATATTCTTCTTCGTCATTAGCTTGTGCTTGTTGCGCATAAGCTTCTTTTTCTTTTGCTAAAAACGCCATACGCACTTCATAACTTAGTGTTTGTACTGCCATAGCTAAATTTAATGAGCTATATTCTGGGTTTGCAGGAATTTGTACATGAAAGTGACATAACTGTAATTCCTCATTAGTTAAACCACTACTTTCACGACCAAAAACAAGTGCTACTGGATACTCACTGGTTTCACTAATGAGTTTTTCACCACATTCACGAGGATCTAACATCGGCCAAGGTAAAGTACGAGAGCGAGCACTTGTTCCCACCACTAAGCCACAGTCGCTGATAGCTTCTTCTAAAGTTGACACTACTTTCGCGTTAGCTAAAACATCAGTAGCACCTGCAGCTAAAGCTTGTGCTTGGCCATTAGGCATTTCTCCAGGATTAACTAAAATCAACTGGCTTAATCCCATCGTTTTCATTGCTCTTGCTGCTGAGCCAATATTTCTACAATCAGAAGTATTAACTAATACTATGCGTACTGAATCTAACATTATCTTTAATTTCTCAATAAATGATTTGCTTCATTAACTACCCGATAATTAACACTGCTTAAGGGACTAAGTAAGTTAACTATCTAGACGGCTAAAATTTTTGACAATATTACCACAGAACAATACCGATGTATGGGTAAATAATCACCCGATTAGTAACAATTTAATAGGTCTATTCAATCTGAATTAGTCATTTAATTTATATAAGCTGCTGAAAAACTGGCTAACAATAGCAAAAAACACAATAAAAATATTATGTTCGCTTAAAGTTTGCGCTTTTGCTATAATACGCGCCGCTTAATTCGAATGAGATTTTAAGCTTATGTCCGAAGATATATAACTTTGGGCTAGTTCTTTTACAAAGCTGTTTAATTAAATAAGGTGATATATGCATCCAATGCTAAATATTGCTGTACGCTCTGCGCGTGCGGCTGGAAATGTTATTGTACGTTCGTTTGAACAAGACGATAAAATTGAAGTTGAATTAAAAGGTACCAATGACTTCGTAACAAATATTGATATGATGGCGGAGCAGATTATCATCGATAGTATTAAAAAGTCTTATCCTGGGCATTCTATCATTGGTGAAGAATGTGGATTAATTGAAGGAAAAGATAGTGATTATCAATGGATAATCGACCCTATCGATGGCACCACTAATTTTGTCAAAGGCATACCTCACTTTGCTGTTTCTATCGCTTTAAAAGTGAAAGGAAAATTAGACCAAGCAGTTATTTATGATCCTATTCGTGGTGAAGTATTTACAGCTAGCCGTGGCAAAGGCGCACAATTAAACGGTTTTCGTATTCGCGTAAAGCAATCTAAAGAATTATCAGGTTCTATCCTAGCAACAGGATTTCCTTTCAAACAGAAACAGCATATGAATGCTTATCTTGAAATGTTCAAAACATTATTTGTCAAAACAGCTGATATGCGACGTGCAGGTTCTGCCGCGTTAGATCTAGCTTATGTTGCAGCAGGTCGTGTTGATGGTTTCTTCGAAATTGGTTTAAAACCATGGGATACCGCAGCTGGTGAATTACTTGTTATTGAAGCAGGTGGTTTAGTTACTGATTTTACTGGCGGTCATAACCATGCATCATCAGGAAATATTGTGGCAAGTAGTTCTCGTTTATTAAAAGAAATATTAAAAGATATTCGCCCTCACCTTGGCGATAGCTTAAACAAATAATAGCACTTATTATACAGCTTAAAGAATACGGAGTCGTACTATGTACTACTCCGTTTTTTATAATAGGCTCAAATTAAGCGCTGGTTACACTTTCAGCTGAACCACTACTGCCATGATGACGTGACATAAAGTCAATTAATGGTGCAGTTTCCAGCGGTCGACTAAACCAATATCCTTGAATTTCATCACACTCAATCTCAGTTAAAAACTCAACATGTATTTGTTCTTCTACCCCTTCGGCAATCAAGATCAATCCTAAATTTTTCCCTAAACTGACAATAGTGTTAACGATCGCTTTATCCTCGTCATTGGTATGGCTGTCACGAATAAAACTTTGATCGATTTTTAACTTATCAACGGGAAACTGTTTTAAATAAGAAAGAGAAGAATAGCCTGTACCAAAATCATCTATCGAGAGAGATAAACCAATACTTTTAAGCTCATGAAGTAAGGCAATGGTATGCTCCTCATTATGCATAAACACCCCCTCGGTAATTTCTAATTCAAGATTACGCGGAGGTAACCCGCTCGCACTTAATGCCTGATTAACGTTATAACAAAATTGAGGATGAGAAAATTGTCTCGGTGATACATTCACCGCCACAACAATATCGACATAACCTAAATCCACTAAGCGTTTTGCAAATAAGCAGGCCTGATTTAATATCCACTGCCCTATTTCAACTATTAAACCTGACTGTTCAGCTAAAGGAATAAAATCAACAGGAGAGATTATTTTATCTTGATGTCGCCACCTTACTAAAGTTTCGACCCCTATCACCTGACCCGTTTTTATATTTAGTTGTGGTTGAAAAACTAAAAACAATTCGTCCAGAGCAATAGCATTACGTAGTTTTCCTATAAGTTGATGCTTTTTATCTAAAGCTTGAGCTTGTGAATAATCAAAAAGGGTAAAATTCTCATGTTCAAACATCGTTGATATAGCTAAAGCTGTATGGGCATTTTTAACAATTTCACTTCTTGTCTCCCCATGTAAAGGGTAACAACTATAACCAAAATCTAAATCAACAAAAAACTCACCAAAGGGCGTTATTAATGGTTTTTTTCCAGCATCCGTAATTTCTTTAGTTAATTTTTGTAAGGTTAAACAACCTATTTTTTCAAGTAAAACAATCGCAAATTGCTGCTGATTAATATGATATATACTGACGTTCTCAGGTAAGCATTTAGTGATCAGTTGAGCCATGCTACTCACTATCGCTAATGCCGAATCAACCCCTAAAGATCCTAGTTTATCACTGAAATGGCGAATCTCAACAATGCCCAATGAAAACGGTTCTTCGTCGGCGACCAATTGCTCAATATCACTTCTAAATTGATATTGATTGGCTATGCCTGTGTCCTGGTTTGTAAAGGCAAGTTTATGAACTTTTTGTTCTGCCATTTTGCGCTCAGTAACATCACGAATATGAATATCATAGGCTTTTAATGATTGATGCCAATAAATATTCACTTCTAATATCTTATTAGCAAATGACTGTTCAATAATGAGACTTTCACTATGGCTTGCTGTCATTTTCTGTCTTAATTCAAGAAAGTTTTCCGGTAATAAAGAATCAATATTACTCACATCCATCCCGACACTTTGCAGTAATTGTTCGCATGCTGGATTTGAGAAAACAATTTCACCCGCCATATTAATACTTAAAATAGGATTAGGGTTAGCATGAGTAAACATGGCTAAACGCATACTTTTCGCTTGAGTTAAAATATATTGTCTGATGTACCATGAAACAATTGCCGCCACAAAAAGTAAGATCACCGCAAATACACCAACGAGCCAATGGGTAATGTTCACTTGAGATAGTGTGCTTTTGTGACCTTGCGAAACTTGTTCTTGTGTGACTTTTTCTATTTCCATTAATGTTGGTAATAGTGAGCGTCTAGTCGTTGAAATTTCACTTAAGACCGCGCGCATTTCATCCCAGTTGTCATCTTGAATTAACATTAATTGATAAAACTGAGTAAACAGTGAAATGATTTTTTCTTGCTTACTGTTAATAATAGTAAGTTGCTTTGAAAACGCATCACTTTCTTTTATCGCGCCTAAGTGCATAGCAAAGGCGGCTTTAACTTGTGCTGTTTTTGCTAAGAAAGCCTCGTCATTTTGGTCACTATAATATTCATAAATCACCCTTTCTTGCTCAACTAAATCGGCCATGAGTTCTTTAATGCTAATTAATACCGGAATACGCTGATCCACTAAATCAACAGCATTAAGTTTCACTTGATTTGACGAAATAAATACTACAACAGATAGAATCAATCCAAATAATATTGCAATACCAGCAAGTAACGATGCTTTACGAAGATACGGCTGTACAATATCATTCATGAGTTAAATCCTTTCTTTTATAGATATATATAGACAAGGTAATGGACAAAATAATTACATAAAGCCTGTTTAATTGCACTAAATGTCCATTTTCATTGATAATAAGTTACTACTTATAACTAAAACAAATAAAAACAATGTAGCTTATAATTATTTTAATAGTTAAAATAACTAAAAATTTACTGTGATCTCTTTATGCTGTTACCAACAAGTGCTTTTAAACAAAAATTTATCCCCGGCGAAGTAGCATTAGTCGGCGCAGGTCCTGGTGATCCTGAATTGTTAACTATACAAGCCTTTAAATTTATTCAACAAGCCGATGTTGTTGTTTATGATCGACTGGTCAGTAAAGAAATTATGGCACTAGTTCCTCAACATTGTCAGTTAATTTACGTGGGAAAAAAGCAAGCTCATCATAAAATTCCACAAGATGGTATTAATCAATTGCTGGTAGAGCATGCAAAAGCCGATAAAAAGGTCCTACGTTTAAAAGGTGGAGATCCCTTTATATTTGGTCGAGGTTCTGAAGAAGCACAGTTTCTGTTAAACAATGGTATTGCTTGTCACATAGTACCAGGTATGACAGCAGCCTCCTCATGTACTAGTTATGTCGGTATTCCTTTAACACACAGGGAAGTAGCTCGCAGTGCAAGTTTAATCACTGGTCATGTTAAAGAAAGTGGGCATTTAGATCTCCCTTGGAAAACCCTGAGCGACCCACAACAAACAGTAGTGTTTTATATGGGCGTAAAAAGTTTACCAATAATAAGTGAACAGCTCATTAATGCAGGGCGAGATAAACTCACTCCTGCAGCACTTATTTATAAAGGAACAACACCTGAGCAAAAAGTTTATCGAGGGAATTTAAGTAATCTCGACGCTATCGTCGCTCAGTATCAAGTTAAACCACCAACCTTAATTGTGATCGGTGATGTAGTGAATACCTTTGATGAAAAACATTTAACCAATTTAGGTTATCTTAGCCCTTAACCTTATTTAACATAGCAAGTTACTCGCTGATGAAAATGCTTAACGCTAATTTATAGCACGTAAAATGATCAGCAAAAGTAAAATAACCAGCCCTATGTTCATCAGTGGAGACAATCTATAGCAAATGGTGTTAAGGGCTTTAAATAAAAAAAACACTCACCTTCAAAACTTTTTTTTAGCAAAAACATTTAATTAAATAAATATAACCTTAATTGCACCCTGTTAGTTTTCTGTTAATATTTACCCACTTACCGTCTTTTACTATGGTGCATCATGGACTTGCCAAATGATAACGTTTCTAATTTACCATTAAATGTTACTGAACTGCCTCAGATTAGTCACTTAAATCTGCAATCGTTAGCGCCTATTTATCTAAAAGTACGTTTAGCCTTAAGTGGTTTATTTTTTGCTCTAGTGTTAATCATAGGTGTAGTTGCGCTTTATCAAACAGTCATGCCATTATCGCAAACCCAATCACCTATAGTTAAAAACATCTTGTGGCTAATACTCGTTTTAGCCGTGTTTAATTTGATTTATATCTATTTCGCTGATCAGCAAAAAAAATACGCATTAAGAGAACTTGATTTACATTTTTCCTCAGGCCTTATTTTCAGAAAAACAGTGAGTCAACCCATTCTGAGAATACAGCATGTTGAACTGAAACGTGGTCCAGTTGAGCGCAAGGTTGGGTTAGCCAAACTTCAAGTATTTAGTGCTGGTGGAGCAATGCATACCTTTGAAATTCCAGGTTTAACACTTAAAGAGGCCGAAGCTATCCGCCAATTTATCATCAGCCATAAAGACGCTAATATTAATGGATAATCAGCACTTAAGCAGTCCTTCAGTACTTCAACAACAAACTGATAAATGGCAACGTATTTCACCGATTGCCATGCTTTATTTTATTGTAAAAATATTTGTAGGACTATTAGGTAATATTGTTTATATAACGCCAGCACTCATATTTGGCTATAAAGAAATAATGGCAAACCCTCATATTTGGCTACCTATTACGTTACTGGTTATGCTGCTAATTTTATTGGGAACTTTTCTTAGTTTTTACTTCTTTCAATACCGTTTATCTAATGGGCATATCGAAATTCGTTCTGGTGTCTTTTCCAAAAAACATGTCAATTTACCGTTCAACCGTATTCAAAATGTAAAACTAGAGCAGCCCTTATATTATCGTCCGTTTAATTACACTTGTATGCAGCTTGATACTGCGGGTTCACAGAAACAAGAAGCTAAGGTCGTTGCCCTCAAACTTGATTTCGCAGAAGCACTAAAACGAGAAATATTAGCGGCTCATGAAAGTCAAACTGATGTCACTAATGAATCATTACACAGTGATGTGAAAACGCAAAATAGTAGCCAAACTACCGACGACATTCCTTCAAGTAACGAGAAAATACTCAACACTCGTTCACTATCCGACTTAGTTATTCATGGCTTATCTAATAATCGTATCTGGATTTTTCTTGGGGGGTTAGCGCCCTTCTTTGATGATATAGGCGAAAGCCTAGTGAGTTTTTTTCTACAATTTGGTATTGATATAGAAACCTTATTTGTAATTGCTGACAAAGCTTGGTGGCAAATTGGCTTGTTTGCCTTAACACTTACCTTTATGGCGATGCTATTTCTATCTATGTTGTCAGTTGCTGGAGCCATTTTAAGCTATTACAATTTTACCCTATCGAAAGTAGGAGATCGTTATATTCGTCGCAGTGGATTATTAACTAAACATGAAGTAACTATGCGATTGTCACGTTTACAAATGATTATAAAGCAACAAGATTGGCTTGATGTTTTACTAAAACGTATCAATGTTAAGTTCGAGCAAAGTAATCCTTATGGGCAAAATTTTCAGCAAGGTGCGGGAAACAATAAAATCATCGTCCCCTCGGTAAAAGCAGATGAATGTGAAATGCTAGTTGATGATGTTTATCCTACCAATCAACTCGCTAGTATCCATTTTCAATCAATCAGTAAACGTTTTTTATTACGCCATATTGGTTACTTTCTAACACCGCTTTACGCTAGCTTAGTGATTGCTCTAGTATATCATGGCCAATTTCCCCTAATACTGGGCGCGACCTTAGTTTATGGTGCTATCTCTGGTTTAATTTTTTGTCGATGGCTACGTTGGGGTTACGCGGTAGATAAAGAATTTATTTATATTAGAAAAGGCATGCTCGGCGTAGATTATTACTGTTTTCCTATTTATAAAGTTCAACAAACACAATTTATACAAAGCTGGTTTTTAAAACGTAATAAACTCTGTTCAATTACTTTTATATTAGCAGCAGGTGGGCAAAAAATTCCGTTTATTTCAGAAGCGTTAGGTTACACACTTATTGATACTGCGCTCTATCAAGTTGAAAGTAGCAAACGTTCATGGATGTAACTCTTATAAAATTAACAAAAAAAATTGCTTATTGATTATCTCAATAAGCAATTTCAATACAAGACCTACAATTACTGTAACATAGCTAATTGTTCGTACTGACCCTGTTCACGTTTAACATATTGATACCATTGTTTAGCTGTTTTTGCTGATGATTTTATATTTTCAGCCGCTTTGAAAGCTAATAATGACTCATCAAATTTTTGTAAATTAAATAACGCCATACCCAGTACTAAATGCATATCACCCACACGGTCAATACCACCGCGTTCAAGTGCTTTGTCTGCAGCATTTATGGCATTTTGCCACTGCTCTAGGTTTAAATACGATTGTGCAAGTTGCATGTCATATTTACCATTTTCAGCAATTTCAGACGCTTTTTTAAGAACAGGTAACGCTTGCTCAAAACTTTTTGCCGCAACATATGCTTGCGCCAGCATTTCTAAATGGCGCTCACTTGGTGCAATTTTTCCGTTTTCAATTGATTCAGATAAAAGCTGAGCAGCTTTAAATGGCACATCATGATAACGATAAAGCTGTGCAAGTGATAAAATATCTTGCTTTTTAGTCACATAACCCGCTTGATGAGCCGCTTCCATAATGGCTAATTGTTTATCTTCAGCCCCTATTTCACCATACATGGCACCAAGCTGAATCCAGTAATCTGGTTTTGAATAATACTTCACAAGCTGTTCCATAACGCGAGTAACGTCTTTAGGTTGCTTAAGTTCATAATAATTAGCTCGTTGAAGTATCAACCAATTTTCTTTAGGTAATTTATCATCAACTTTTGCTAAAGCCACAGCTTCATTAACTGAAGCAAGTGAATCTGGGTACTGCTTATTTTGATAATACACTTGTGCGAATAACATATGCTGGGCACTGGTTAATGGTTTAGTATTAGCCGCTTGCCACTGGCTTAGATATGTTAATGTTTGAGTATAATTTTGCTGCTGCATCGATAGTTGAGCGAGAGAATACAAGGTTGATAAACGTAATGTTTCTGGAATAGCTTCTTCGGCAACGACATTTTCAAAGCTTTGTATAGCCGCTGTCATATCATCATTAGCATAATGCATAAAAGCATAAAAATTCCAAAGCATCGCTTTTTCATAGCTATTAAGGTTATCAAGTTGCTCTTTTACTTGATCAAGCACTGCAAGCCCTCCAGCATTGTCACCTGTATCAGCTATTTGTTGTGCGCGAGCAAATTGTGTATAAACACGATTTCTCATTGCCGGCACGCGAACAGACTTTACTTCCGACGCTTGCTTTTCTGATGCGCGCGCACTACCGACTTCATCAATAGTTACTGGTGCTACATAACCTAAACTAAGTACTAATAAAGAAATCCATAAAGTTTTCATTTTGTCCCCTACCCTTTATAAAACAATTTTCTAACGAATAATTTAACCGTCAATTTCAAACGATATTTTATTTTGTACACCGGCAACTTCTGTTGCCGTACCATCAACAACACGAGGTTTATATTTAAACTTCAAAGCAGCATCTAAAGCAGCACGATCAAATACACCTTCTGGTTGTGCTTTAACCACAAAGGGGTCTCGTACTGAACCATTCGTCGTCACAGTAAATTCAACAATAACAAACCCCTCAATACCTCGAGATTGCGCTCGTCGAGGATAAATAGGCGCTACTTTAACTATCGGCAAATAATCACCATCTGCACTATCTAAGCTCAATCCGCCGGCTAAGTTAGTATCCGTTTGAATATCAGCACTAAAACTTGTGGACACCGCATCAGCATTTGGATTTGCTTGCTGCATTTGTGGTGGTTGCATTTGTGGTGGTGGCTCTTTCGGCTTAGGTGGTTTTTGCGGTTTACGCTCTTTTTTAACCACTGACTCGTCTTTTTTCAAACGAATAAAGTCAAGTACATTGCCTCTTGGAGCATCTGTCATCGCGTTGTTACCACCGGTAATCAATGCTTGCATACTCCACAACAATAAAAACGTCATAACTACAGCAAGGATTAACCCAAAAGCATAACGTTTAAGTTCACTGACGATTGACCCATTTAGCATAGATTCACTAGACATCTGTTACGCCTCATCTGCCGCAATTGACACATCATAAACACCCGCAGCTCGGGCTGAATCCATCACTTTAATTAATATATCTGTGGTGGCTTTTTTGTCCGCTTGTATAACAACTGTCCCTTGAGGGTTCTCAGCTTTTAAACGTTCTATGTTGGCTTGCACTGCGCGCACATCCACTTGACGTTTGTTTATCCAAATTTCGCCAGTATCGCTAATAGCTACTAAGATATTAGCTCGCTCTTTTTTCACTGCTGTAGCGGCTTCAGGACGGTTAACTTCAATACCCGCTTCCTTGACAAATGACGCGGTCACTATAAAGAAAATAAGTAAGATAAACACAACATCAAGCATTGGTGTCATGTTAATTTCTTCAGCTTCTTCTTGTTCTTGTAATATTTTTGATAATTGAGAACGCATGCGTTTACCCTTTTAAAAATCCATCATTAATTTAATATTAATGAGTCATTAGCAGACTATCTTCCATCTGCTCTGTTCTACGCTTAGTTTTACGTTGTAACCAGGTCACCATGAATACACCTGATAACGAACCCACCATGCCTGCCATTGTCGGGATAGTAGCTCTTGAAACACCAGAAGCCATTGACCTAGCATTTCCGCTTCCCGAAATCGACATAACATCAAAGACTTCGATCATCCCCGTTACTGTACCGAGTAAACCTAACAAGGGACAAAGTACAACAAGGCTCTGAATTAACGCGACATTCTTATTTAGCTGTTCAGTAATACGCGATACATTAGCGATACGAATCTGTTCAGCATTCCATGAGCTTTTATCATCACGAGCATTCCATGTGCTAATAATGTGATCTCTTAAACGTTTATAAGTACCTAAGAAAAAATATAAGCGTTCGAATATCAAAAACCACATCAAACAAATAACACCAGCGATGACGGTCAGCACCTGACCGCCTGTATCAATAAACTCCCGAATGCTATTCATCATTTCGATGAATATAATCATGGTCTACGCTCCTTTTTCAGCACGCTCTGCAATAATGCCTGCACTTTGTTGTTGCAAGACATTAATGATGCTACGGCTTCGTGTGTTTAATAACGTAGAGATAAAGACCATAGGAATAGCAACCACCAAACCAAGTACCGTGGTAACTAAGGCTTGTGAAATACCGCCAGCCATTAATTTAGGATCGCCGGTACCGAATAAGGTAATCGCTTGGAAAGTATTAATCATCCCAGTTACCGTACCTAATAGTCCGATAAGTGGCGCAACTACCGAAATAATTTTGATGATAGTTAAACGACTCGTCAGCACTGGCACTTCTTTTAAAATACGCTCCGACAATTTTAATTCTAACGTTTCTGTATCAGCATCTGGGTTGTTGTCTTTTACCAACATCACACGTCCGAGTGGGTTGTCATTACTCGCCACAGTTGCTTTAAGTTGACGATTAACTTTGCTGCCAATCAAAAATAAAGTAATGAAACGTTCAATGGCGATTAATAACCCCACTAAACCAATAGCAAGAATTACATATCCAACAGAACCACCTTGCTCTACGCGTTCTTGCGTATCAGGGGCTTGTACTAACAGTCCAAGAATTGAACCACCTGTAGGGTCAAGTGCGAATGGCACAACAGAATTTTTTGAAGACGATAACTTCTCGGCACTATCTAAGTAGCGGCTAGATGGTTGTCTGATTAATTCAGCGACAGAACCTGTTTCATCAATATATTCTAAATATTTACCATCTGATATCAGATTAAAACCACCAACACGGATAATATCTTTTGTTACCTTACTACCATCAGCGATAACGACTTCACGTTTAAATTGATGAACTTTACCTGTTTGTGTCATTTCACGTTGTAGTTCAAACCACAAACGTTCTATTTCTTCAATTGATGCCAGTTTTGATGTTGACGCCATGCTTTGAGCAAATTGGTCTAAAAACTCACCTCGTCCTGGAATTTGTGCTGATACCACTGAAGTTTGAAATTTACTACGGGTATCACCAGCAACTTGCTGAAGTACACCAAAAAGCTCTTTCAACTGCCCCATACGCTTATTCAACGCATCTGTTTTATTTGCAATATCAAGTTCATTATTTTGAAATTCACCTTCAAGCTTGGTTGATAATGCTATTGCTTGATCTCTTGAGTATTCAGCATCTTGCAACATTTTATCTTGTTGATCTTTACGTGCATTAAATTCAGCTTCTCGTTTCTTATTTTGGTCACTTTGTGCTATTTGACCTTTTTCTAATTGTAGTAATAAGGCATCCAGATCAGTCGCTTCTTGCGCTAAACTAATGCTACTTACTGAAGTTAATGCTAAAACTAACAAGGTGTTAACTATTTTTTTCATGTTATTCATTTCTCAAAGTCCTCGCTGAACTAAACAGGGTTATTCAGCAGAATTTTGTGCAACAGGCACAATGATTAAATCGGGAGCTAATTGCTTACGAGCTATACGTAAACCTTTATTGATGTCTGAACGAAATCCAGCATCAAGAGGTTGCCAAGACTTAGTCGCTTGATCCCACATGCCCATCTGTTGACCATCACGAGTCTGATAGATAAAACTAACGCGACCAATGCGAAGAAAGTCAACATCTCGTTCTTGACCATTAATTGTTTGCAAACCTGAATAGGCTTCAATAGTGCGCCCGTATTCAACTTCAACTTGGTAAGCTTCTAACACACGTCTAAATTTTTCAGAAACAGCTACATCAGCTCGCGATAACATTGCCTGTAAACCCGCAACTCTTCTATTACGCTCTTCAGCTAAGAAAGGTACATCAAGTGAAACAAACGTGGTTAAGGTATCAATCATTCTTTCCATCAAAGGTGATATTTGACGTTCTATAATACTCACTTGTTCCATTGATACCGCTAAGTTAGCCAGTTCTTCTAATTGATTATCAAGCTGTGCTTGCATTTGTTTGTTGTAAACATTTAAGCCATCAAGCTCTTTATTTACGACTTTAAATTTTTGTAACTTACTTTGAATTTGCTCATCAATTTGATTAATTTTTTGTTGCGATTGATTCGCAGAGTTGTTTATTTTCTTACTTGCTGCTACAACATCTGTTAAATCTTGAGCATGTGCCGTAGTAAGAGTTATCGCTGTAGACAACGTAATAGCAGCACATGTAACAATGAGTGACGCTGATAATACTGACCTTTTCATAGTAGAACCCTAATAATTAATGCTGAAACCAGCAAATAACGCCTTTTCACCTATTTATAGAAGACGTACAACTAAACTTGGCGACAATTTTAATAAGGTTATGTGACAATTAGGTTTCATAAATATTGCAACTTTATGAAATAGATGAAATGACAACACCAGACTGACTATTCGGCTTTATATAAGTGACAAGCGTTAACTACTTTACAAAACACATTATTCTCTTTATTGTTTAGGCTCTCTTCCTTACCTATGGCTAATGCTTTCTCACTCATGAAGTCTTTCACTTTCTTGCTATTATTTCTACTCCAAGCGTTTAGTCTTCATGCTTCTGAGTATCACTTTGCTGCAATTGATAAACTTGCAGAGCAAGAGGTTGGTAAAATAATTCTTACTGAAATATACAAAGAACTAGGCATTAAAATAACCATTAGCTCACTACCTGGAAATAGAGCAGAATATGAAGCTAATCAAGGGGTAAAAGACGGCGAAATCATGCGCATATTTTCCTATGGAGAGGTAAATGAAAACCTAATTCGTGTACCAACACCTTATTATTATCTATTAACAACGGCGTTTATTAAGAAGGGAAGTAAAATAGAGTTACACACTAAAGATGATTTAGCCCAATACCGCTTGGCTCGAGTAAGGGGAGTTAAGCACACTAAAATAATTACAATGAATATGCCAAATGTGGTTGAAGCCAATTCAACGATAAAAATGTTTAAATTACTCGATCAGAATATTGTGGATATTGCACTAACTAATGCAGATAATGGCATTTGGAACTTAGCCCAAACATCACTTAATGATAAGATTACAGCCTACCCTAGAGTATTTGCGCGATTAAACCTATATCATTATATCCATAAAAAAAATAAGCACTTAGTAGATAAAGTTAACACGAAAATTAATGAAATGATCGCCTCTGGAGCACTTAAAAACATTGTTCAACAAGCCCGACAGCAGGTTTTTTCCAACGTTAACCTTACTTTTGATACCAATAAATAAAGAGATAATGCATTCGCATTAACCGTAGAAAATTGATAACTCCAACTGTTTTTCCTGAAAAGATATTTATTATTGGTTTACCTAGAACCGGGACTACAAGTGTATGTGCTGCACTTCTCAAATTAGGATTTTCGGTCGCCCATACCGCATACACTCAACAGACCTTTGAATGTGCTCAAGTTATTGCGGACACGCCGATTTTTAATGATTTTATCTTGTTAGATAAAAAATATCCCAATGCACGATTTATATATTTAGCGCGTGAATTGAATTTATGGTTACCTTCCATTGCACAGTTATTACAACGGATGACAAAAAACCTATTACGTGACGACGGGGGCTTTAATCCCATAATTAAACGTTGTTATTTAGAGACATTTTATCCTTTTACTGAAGACAACATTCAGTCACAGGCTTTTCTGACCCAGTGTTATTTAACACATCAGCAAAAGGTCACTCATTATTTTAAGGCAACCCCAGAACGATTATTGTCGATTAACATCAGTCAAGACGATGCCTTTGAACAATTACTCTCCTTTTTAAATATCCCTGCAGCTTCAGGGAAGTTTGAAAAGATGAACATAGGTGGAAAAATTACCGCTTGGAAAGATTTACGTCATCCCTTAAAAATTTCATCAACAAATAAGGGCCGAGCTAGTCGCTTAGACTACTTAAATAAATAGCGCTATTTAAGGGTTACCCTTCTTTTTTTCGCATCCATAACCTAAGTTTTTCAATAAGTTCAATACGGTTAATCGGCTTACTCAGGTAGTCATTCATTCCTTGATCTAAACATTTATCTTTATCACCAAGCATGGCATTTGCAGTTAAAGCAATAATGATAACATCTGCATTTTCTGCACCAGCTTCACCCTTTCGGATCCTTTTTGTAGCATCGTATCCATCCATTACTGGCATTTGGCAGTCCATGAGAATTAATCCATAACCACCTGATGCGCTCTTCTCGCGTATCATATCAAGAGCTTCTTTGCCGTTTTCAGCAACATCAGCTGTCAGTCCTATTTTCTTGAGTAACCCTAAAGCAACCATTCTGTTTACTCGGTTATCTTCAACCAGTAAAAGACTAAAATCATCAAACTGCTCGGAAGATGTGGAAATGAGATAATGGTTATCGGTTGTTGCTGATTTAAGTCTGTCTTGGTGACTGGCTATTTCTACTTTATTTTCCACAATAAAGTGTTGCCGTTGAACCTCAGTTAACTGTTGCTCAGGAAGCGACTTGAACAACTTCATAAGATCTAAACTCGTGATGGGTTTTGGGAAACTAAAATAGATGTTTTTTTGGAACAAGGTTTCTTGATGAAGATGAGCGGTACGCTTAAACATGATCATAAACAAGGTATGATTAAATGCTGCTAATTTTTTTAATTGAGCGACTAAATCAACACCACTTACAGTAGGCATATCATTATCAATTATGGCGTAATCACAATGAAAATTAATCAATTCCGCTTGTTTTTTCTGAATCAATCGAATCGCTTCTTGCCCGTTAGCAGCAGAGATCAACCCAAGATTCCAATGTACTAATTGTTTTTCAATATTGTTTCGGTTACTTAAATTACAATCAATAATCAGCACCCAATATTGTTTCGTATTCAAATAAGGAGGAGGAACTAATTTTTGAGACAAGGCACTTTTGCCAACATTAACTGTAAATTTAAAACAACTACCACGCCCAAGCTGACTATTTAGAGCAATATCTCCCCCCATCAATTGACAAAGTTTTTTTGAAATACTCAAACCTAAACCTGTGCCACCATACCTACGAGTCGTTGAACTATCTGCTTGTTGAAAGACCTCAAACAACTGAGATTGTAACTCTGAGGAAATACCTATGCCTGTATCTTGAATACTTCCTGTTAACACCAACATACTTGGATCGGCTTCATCAGGCAGCAACTTAACTTCTACCTTTACTTCACCACTATCAGTAAATTTAATCGCATTACCGATTAAGTTAATAAAAATTTGTCGGATACGATTGGGATCCGACTTAATATGAGTGTCTGAAACACCTGATAAATCAACAATTAATTCTAGTTGTTTTTTTTGAGCCGCAATAGCAAACATACCACTTAACTCAGCAACCATCGCTAGAATGTTGACATCTATTTTCTCAAAAACTAAGTGACCAGATTCAATTTTAGAGAAGTCTAAAATATCATTAATGAGTATAACTAAGGCCTCAGCACTTGATTTAGCCATATTCACTTTTTCTGCCTGCTCTGGCAGCAAAGCATCATGTTGCAACAAATCTAGCATGCCAATCACACCATTCATTGGTGTTCTTATTTCATGGCTCATATTAGCCAAAAACTCTGATTTCATTTGAGTTGCACGCTCAGCTTTTTCTAAGGCAACAATTCGTTGATTATAAGAGGCAACAACATAACGATTGAGTAAGGTCACTAAGCTTTGAATAATGATAATTAAACTAACAGCAATGAATGCTGTAATATATTTTTCCTGATTTTTCTCCAGTAATAACCCCGTGACTTGCTGCTCTACTCTATGAGTTAATAACTGTTCAACCTCTTTCAATACTCGTTGCTTAGCTATCAATAAACTCAACATGTAACGCGGTTTATATTCCCACAAATTTTGTTGGAGGTATAACAAAGCGGCTTGTGCAGGGGCATCTGAAATTTTGACTATTTGATCTATTTCTTCAACCGTTTTACCTTCTTTTCGTAGTGCTGATATTCGTAAAATATTTGTGTGGTAATCTGAAAACACTTGCTCAAGTTGTTCAATATGCACCATAGCTTGTTGATCATAGGAGAAGTGCTGTTTGATCTGATTAAGGAGTATGGTAACCCCCTTGTACAAGCGTAAAAATTCATCTAAATACTGTTGTTCATCTCTTAATAAATAATTTTTAAACTGATGGATTAAACCGTTATAGCCAATATGATTTTCAATAGTAACAACAAGGTGTTCTATTTTTTTCTCTAAAAATACATCTTCTAACTTACTAATTTTATTAAAAGTATCAGATTTAAAATGTTCAATTAAATCCTTATTTTCACTCTGCCTTACCGAAGAAGTAAAGTTGTCATAAAAGAAATGATTTAGACTAATCTGGGTACGCATTTCCTGTTTGAAAAAATACAACTGTTCATGATCCGCTCTTTTAAGTTTAGGTGATGTTGTTAAGTTAAGAATTAAAAGCGACTCATCATTAAGCAACTGCAGTTGAATAAGTTTAAGTAAGTCGGCATGAGTGCGCTCTATTTCAATATTCTTACTAATGTGTTGGGAAAAAGAAGATAAACTCGTAAATACCCTTTCCTTTGAACGAATAAAAAAAGTAAGTAGCTGCGGCCAATCAATTAATTGATTATCAACACTGCGTCTAATTTTTCTTAAATCGCCCATGTATCGATTAATATCTAATATTGAAATGCGATAAGATGGAAGCGGCTGCTGCTCTATCATATGGATTAGTTTACTAACTTCAAAATCAACAAGCTGACGTTGTTGAACCAGTGCATCCCCTTCATTAAAATCCTCTGCATATGATAAAGCCGTTAATTCAATTTCACTTTTAATATGCGTGATAACTTTATTTAATTGAATATCAAAATTTACTGTGAACTTGGCATGATCTAAATAATTTATTTCTTGTTGTTTTTGCCAAACAATATTAACCATCAATAAAATGGCAATCAGCAAAGGTAATCCTGACGCAATAAACAATTTATACTTAATACTTTGATAATGGAGGGGTTCTGAAGGTAAGTTTCTTTTTATAATCAAATAGATAATAGGTGAAATAAAAATACTAAGAATAATGGAATTTAATAATTGTTCAGATCCGAAAGGCATTACCTTTTTAATTAAAGGCATGCATTGTAATACCATAAATTCGATAAAGCCTATAGTAAGACAAAGTAGCAAGACGCTTTTTAACACTCGAGAAAATTTCGGGTAATTATTAATAATTGTGATGATGACTCTCCATATCTATCTAAGTAGCACAATACCTTATAGCGTAAGCAACTAAGCTTAAGTATAGTTCAAATTTTTTATCTAGTGACCAATAAATAAAAATGTACTTATTATGGATTAAATTTGAGAATTAAAAATTGAGAGCCCAGTCAAATAAAAAAGCGCATTGCTCTCTAGCCAAGAGCAACACGCTTTATCAATGATGAAAACAACTATGCTAAATATCTTTAGCCATTGTTTATCTCATTATTGAAAGTCATACTTAAATGAAAGATCAAAACCAATTCCTTTCGTTTCACTGCGGAATAAAGTATCAGAAAATTGAATTTCCTTTTCCTGATCCAGTAAGTTTTGTACTTTCAATTTCACTGTAGACGAAAATGATGGGAAATAAGTATATACCAGATCTAAAGAATGAAATGGTTGCTCATATTTATCATCTTGTCCTTCAATGCCCGGCAGAATAATACGCTCACCAAACACGTTATACGCTAGTGTCACTGAGTGATTACCATTTGGAGCATCGTAGCCTAAATTCAAGTTAACCACATACTTTGAATGACCAGTCATACGACGGCTTGGATTGGTAATAGCAGCAGATACTTTCGTTTGTTCTACAACCCTTTGTGTATTAATGTTAATTTCTGAATCCGATAAGGTCACATTACCTGAAAGAAAGAAATCATTACCATTCATGCCTAAGAAATCACCTAAAAAAGCAAAATCTTTCATAAACTCGACTTCAACACCATACACTTCACCGTCATCAGCATTAGCAATAACCACTAATGGAGGACCATCTTGACCAGGTGATTGAACCGACTCAATTGGATTAATCATATCTTTATAAAAGAGACCAACTGAAAGGTTTTCACCTGTGCCCATGTACCATTCCCAACGGACATCATAATTTTTAATATCTGTGGTTTTGATACCTGACGTCCCTCTCACAGGATAAGTCGTCAATGGATCGTAAAACGTTGTTGGGGCAACTTCACGAATATCAGGACGGACAGTTGTTTCCCCGTACGAAAATCTAAATTGAACTTCTTCATCCATAATATAAGTTATAGCAAGTGCTGAATATATATCATCTTCTTGGAAGGCTAAGTCATTTAAATCTTCAGCGGTTGGCTCTGCAGGTAAAACAAATTGCCCTGTTGCAGGATCAAGTGGAGCGACTACTTGACGATAGTCTTCCCAACGTAAACCACCGGTAACACGCCATGTATTATTAAAAAACGCATCCGCTTCAAAATAATAAGCATCAATCATTTGTGCTGAATAATAATCATCACCTTTAACACTTGTGTCTCGAATAATCACGTCATTACTTTTTAGCGGGTGATTCATTAACACATCATCGGTTAACACATTATTAAGTTGGTAACCTGTTAAATCAATATCGTCAAAGGCTATAGTATTCAGATCAAGACGACGAGCAAAAGCATCTCGATATTTTTTAACAAAATCACTACCGGCTTTTAATTCAAGTTCAGTTGAACCAAGCATCAAGGGTAATGAAAAATTAACACCATAGTTTTCAACATCGTCATCAAGGTTCTGAAAACTATAACGAGACGCTGTAGTTGCTTTTCTTAAGCTACTTTCGTTTTCAATATCGAAAACACCATCTTCATTTTCATCCGCTAGAATATAACGCGTTGAAATATTGCCTGGCGCATAACGATTTGAATGAGCGTCAGAATATTTCCAATCAATACCTAAGTTCATTAACTGTGGAAAATTGTGTGTCCCACGAATTTGATTAGCGATCATTTGTCGTTCTTCATAGCTAACTTCGCTATCACGAACGCGTAAACCATCACTTAGTAATACATTGTTATTATTACCCAATTTTTCTTTTAATTTATCCGACGTATCTCTTAATACAATAAGGTTATAATCAAGACGGTTATTACGGTCAATTTCTAAGCCTAAATTAAGCATACCTGACAATTTAACTGAATGTTCTGTGGTATTTACTTGGTCAAAACCTCGAACAAAGCTCCATGTTTTATCAGTATTTTGTCTAAAATCTTGGCCTTCATAAAGCTCATTGACTTGCCATTCATTATCATAAGATATTGCCGCAAGTACTCCCCAGCGTTTTTCGCCATTTTCCCAGCGATTACCTATGGTAAAATCAAGTCCGTAATCCGAATCAATACTTTCTTTGACGGGATCATAGTCACGATTTAATTGAGTAGCGATGACTCGGTTATCTGCTTGTGATAACCCTGATAACGGTTGATAACTATTCCATAATGATTGTAATGCTTTCGGTGCTGCTCGCGTACCATCATCTTCACCACGCCAATCATCACCGCCTCCATTATAAGTATAACCATCATCAAAATTATCAGTATTGCCACCTAAGTTACCAGCAAGGCTCAACACAAATTCTGAAGGTATCGTTTTTAAACGAATATCAACGTTACCACCACCAAAATGAGCTGGCATTGACGGAGAATACGATTTTTGCACTGAAAGTGATTCAATAATTGACGCAGGAAATAAATCAAGAGGGATAACCGTACGCGTTGGATCTGGGCTTGGTACTGACGCACCATTTAACTGTGTACTTGAATAACGTTCACCTAACCCTCGTACATAAATAAATTTACCGTCAACTAAGGTTAAGCCAGTGACACGACGTAAAGCCGCTGCTGCATCACTATCACCTGTTCGAGCAATTTGCTCTGCACCTAAAATATCCGCAACAAATGCTTGGTTTTTTCGTTCTTGGATTACCGCACTTGCAGTGCCTTTTAAACGACTGGCTTTTACAACCACTTCTTCAATAGCGGCATCTTCATTACTTTCTTGAGCAATAACAGAAAACGTTGAGATACTGGCTAATACAGCAATCGCTAACTGACTAATTTTATATTGACTTTTCATACGGTTAGTTTGTTCTTTCATAGTAAACCTCGATAAAACGACTATTCAAACTTGTCTTTCTTTTAAGAAGATATGTCGTTAGGTTTTTTTAAATAATCTTTAGGTTTTAGTGCTACTTCTTTGGATATCTCTAATTAAGTTAAAGTGATGGTTCTCATGATTGGGTGTTTATTCTCAATCAAACCATCACTTTTTATTACTTAATAATCATCCTAATTGATTACTCTAAACCTACAGTCCAACCTGCAGTCCAGTCATTTGTTGCGCTAACCGCACCAATGTGGTCTGCGTTATCGAAGAAAGCATTACCTGTAAAGTCATATGGCGCTGTCGTATCTGTAGTGTAAATACCATCAACAACTTCTGTCATACCCGTTGCAGTTGAGTTGGCATCTTGACCTGTTACCCAAGCACCTAAATCAAATGCCGCACTTCCTGAATCAGCAGTATTTTTAAAGTTCTCACCACAAGCGAATACTGAGTTAGTAATGCTTGTGTCACCAACAATAGCCTGGTCTACTGTTAAGCCAGCTTCCATTTCAAAACATTCACCCATTCCGGCATAACCGGTAACAACAAAGTTACGAAATTGTGCTTTAGTACCTTCACGTAAGTAAATACCTTCAGAGTCTTTATCAGCAGAGTCAAAACCGTTACCGATAATAGTCATATTGGCAATTGTTGGGTTTGATTGTGGTAATTTGTTCGGTGTTGAACCATCGTTATCTGCTTCGATAGCACGATTAGCCTCACCATCTTCAGCAGCATGTTTCACTAACACATACTGTAAGTTTCCGCGGAAACCATTATCCCAATCAACGCTGTCATCTTTGTTAGCAGTTAAAACAACATATTTAGCATTAACAGTACCACCAAAGAACTCAATACCGTCATCTGCGTTATCATGTACTTGGATAAATTCAACTTTAGTACCTGAACCTACACCACCAAAAGTGATCCCGTTAAGTTCATTATCTGGGGCTATTTCGTAACCGGCATGCTTAACAACTACATAACGTAATGTTCCTGAACTGTCAGTGTCATCAGTACCACCAAATACAGCACCATCTTCAACACCTTCAACTTGTAGTGCACAATCGCTGCCATCAGAAGGACATTTGTTAGACTTTGCATTGCCTAGTAGCACAATGCCGCCCCATTGACCTGATGCAGTTTCACCACCAGTGATATCTTGTTGAGAAGTAAAAGTAATTGGTTTAGTTGCAGAACCATTAGCTTGAATCTGTGAATCACGACTTACCACTAAGTAATCACTACCTGAGCGACCATAAATCATAGTACCCGCTTCAATAGTTAAGATTGCAGAGTTAGCTTTATCTTCACCAACAAACACCGCACCATTTAACGCATAGATATTATTTGCTGTTAATGTAAGGTCGCTTGTGATTTTTCCACTTATCTGACATGTTGTTGTCGAACCATCAACGGCTGAAATTGCTGAAGTACCCGTTGGACATCCACTTTCTTCAGCTTGTGCTGTAACTACACCACCGCCAAATCCAAAAGCCCAACCGTCACGCCAATCAGAACTACCATCAAAGGCACCAATATAATCAACAGAATCAAAGAATGAACCTTGAGTATTTGCTACATCTTGCCCTGCACCTGCAGCCACTAATGGCGAATTAGCATTTGGAAAACCTGACTCATCAATTAAAATTGAGGTGCTCACCATATTAGATGATTCACTGTTAAACCAAGTAGCTAAATCAAGTAACACACTACCGTCAGCAGCTTTTGAATTTTTAAAGTTTTCACCATTAGTACATGCCATTACTGTGTTTTGAATAACGATTTTACCGTTATTAGCATTATCAACAGTCACAGAAGAAGTATCACCACCTTCAAGCTCTAAACACTCACCCATTTCGCTAGGGCCAGTAATCACTGTATTAAATATTTTAGCAGCTGTACCTTCACGTAAATAAATCCCTTCAGAATCTTTATCTGACGTATGGAAGTTATTACCGATAATAGTCATATTTGCTAAAGTAGGATTAGACTGTGGCTCTTTATCTGGAGATGAACCATCATTATCCGCTTCAATCGCACGGTTGGCTTCACCCGCGTTTTTAGCGTGTTCAATATAAATATGTTGAAGATTGCCTCTAAAACCGTTGTCCCAATCAACACTGTCATCTTTGTTAGCCGTTAACACTAAATGCTTAACATTTACCGCACCACCAAAAAACTCAACACCGTCATCCGCATTAGAGTGAACTTGAACATAATCTACGGTAGTGCCAGAGCCTACGCCACCAAAAGTAATACCGTTTAGCTCATTATCAGGTGCAATTTCATAACCTGCATATTTAACGACTACATATTTTAGAACACCTGAGTTATCTTCCCAGTCTTCACCACCAAATACAGCACCATCGGCAACACCTTCAACTTGAAGAGCACATGAACTGCCATCAGATGGACATTTATTTGAAGGAGCGTTACCTAAAATAACTAACCCACCCCATTGTCCAGCAGCAGTTTCACTTCCTTTAACATCTTGTAGTGATGTAAAAATAATAGGTTTTGTTTTTGTACCTTCAGCCATAATATCAGCATCACGATGAACCACCATGTAATCGCTACCTGACTGACCAAAAACAACAACACCTGGTTCAATTGTTAAAGTTGCATTTGCCATAACTTCTAAAGCGCCGTTAATCGCATAAAAAACTGGCGTACCATCTGCTGAAGCTAATAATGTAGTATCTTCTGTTACCTGCCCTTCTAGGATACGGACATTAACATCAAACCCAACTGCACCACCTACTTCGTTAGATAAAGCAGTACTTGCTTTACCCGGTAATTCAACTGTTACGGGAGTCGTTGGCGTTGGGTTCGTAATATTTGTATCACCCACTGAATTATCTACATTCGACTCAAGATTAATGTCACCACCACAGCCAGCTAAAATTAATGCGCCCGCAATAGTACTGATTTTAAAAAATGATTTAATTTGCATTTTTCTGCTCCGCAGATTTATTGTTAAAAATGTATAAGCTGATTAAGGAAATGCACTAATAATTAATAAAACATTCACTTAATCAGCTTGATTAAATATTGCCGATATCCTACGTAGGAAAAATGACAGAAATGTTTTAGTAATATGTATTTTTTGTGTCTTAACTGTTACAGAGATATGACAAGAAAAAGGAAGCGCTTAGGTTCTAATTGCAGACAAACCAATCAAAATTGTTGTTAAATTCAATAAAATAGGCAATTATAAAGATAATAAATATAACAACACAAGACTATGGCTGAACTTAGAACTCTTTTAATAGACGACTTAAAAGTCGGTATGTTTGTTAAAGATATTATTTTAAAAAACAGCAATCATAAGGTAAAAAATCAAGGTACTGTTAATTCAGAGCACACGATTGCCTTACTAAAAAAACAAGGTGTAGATAAAGTTGTTGTGGAATTACAACCCGAGCAGTTAGCCATACTTGAACAAAACTCAGTGGTTGATCTAATAAATCCCCCTGAAAACACAGAAGCAGACATCTCCCCCGCGCAACAAATAATAATAGAACAAGAAACTTCTAATAAAGCATTGAGTCAGGCTAACGATCTTTATCAGCAGGCACACAAAGAAATTCATGCCTTATTTTTGCAGGTCCGCAAAGGACAAATGATTTCTACTGATGGTATCGATAAACTTGCGTTAGCTATCACTAATTCAGTTATCAAAAATGAGTATGCCATGGTGTTGCTAACCTGTATTAGACATCATTCCACTTACCAATGGGAACATGCTGTCAACTGTGCTATTCATATGTGTGGCTTTGCTTTATATTTAGGACTTACCCCCGATGTAGTCCATCAAATAGCAATTGGTGCTTTAATGCATGATATTGGCATTGCCAAAATACCAGATGGTATCATCAATAAACCCGAGAAGTTAACTAGCCACGAAATCCCGCTGATAAAAAAACACGCTAAGTATGGCGTAGAGATCTGTAAAAAATCAGGGCTGACTAACCCTATGGTTCTTGATATGACATTAAACCATCATGAAAGGCTTGATGGTTCTGGTTACCCAAGAGGGATCAGTAATGAAAAGCTGACTAAGCTAGCAAGAATGATTGCGATAGTTGATGTTTATGATGCGATTACAGGAGAAAAAAATTACCGGGCAAGTCAACAACCGCTAGAGGCTTTTCGGTATTTGATTACCCACAAAAATAAATTTGATCCTCTACTCGTTCAACAATTTATTAAATACTTAGGTATTCATCCAGTTGGCTCTGTAGTGCAACTTTCAAATGATAGACTTGCCATGGTGATGGCAGGAAATAGAGCAGCACCTTTAGAACCTATAGTTAAAATATTTTTTAATATAGACACTATGCAATACAGTAAAATTAAAGAAGTGGATTTAAGTAAAGAACCATTAGCAATCACATCAGCTATTGATACCAAAGACTTTGAAATTAACAGCCAAAGCATCATTAAAGAGTTTATTAGTTAACCTTCCAGATCCACCTACTTCCTGTATCTTTGGCTAAACATCTTAGATCACTACGCCCAACGTCAGCATAAAAAAAAGCCACGTAAACGTGGCAGCAAAAGGGGGGAGAGCTAAATTGTTCGGTTACCCACTAATATCAGAGCAGATAACCTATTGTCATTAAATTGATTTATTGTGTTTAATAAAACGTGAAAGCGACATGCCATTACAAATAAGTTCGCGTACATCATATTTTACTGTGTCTTTAATAGCTTTTACGCCATTTTTGGCAGCTAAGGCACATAAGCGTGATTCCATACTATTATTTGCAGGTTTTACTAATGTTAATTTATTTACTTGAGTGTCAGTTGTAGTGACAGCGGCTGTTTTAACGTTAAATGAATTAGCAAAGGTACGTAGACGTTGACCATTACATGTCGTTAAAAAAGCGATATCTTCAGATTTAATACCTAATGCCTTCGATTTTTCTATCGCGGCTTTATATCCAGACTCAGCAGCAACAACACATAACTGACTTTCAACAGATAAATCTGTCGCAATAAATTTCACATTTGTGTTTGATGCTTGTACGGCACTTGATGTTAATACCATAGATAGAACCACTAATAATTTTTTCATAACAACCTCAGATGTAAAATTTAAGAAACCTCAAAACTTAGAGCAATTATACTAATTAAATTCAGACAAGCAAGTCTTTTATGTAATTAAATTACATAAATAGTAATATAAATTCAAAAAATACATTTTCTTGACTTATTTTGGCATATAACAAGTTAAAAACTTTCACTTATGAAAATAAATTACATAAAAATCAATTTCAGTTAAACATTTTTAAACGATTATTAGCTAATAAAAACGAGTGAGACGGGAAGTGCTGCTAGATAAAGATAAAGATAAAGATAAAGATAAAGATAATTTTAAAACAAAAAAAAAGCCGACATAACGTCGGCTTTAAATAATATTGAAAGTCTAGTGACTAAGGCATCATCTCTTGCTGATCTGCGCCTTCTTTCTCAATAACTTCAGGGATTAAATCTTCTTTAGATATGCCTAAAGCTAGTGCAATAGCACTGGCAACATAGATAGAAGAATAAGTACCGACAAATACACCAAATAATAACGCAGTAGCAAAACCATGAATTAATGCGCCACCTTGATAAAACAATGCCGCTAATACAAGCAAAGTTGTTATTGACGTAATAACCGTTCGACTTAAGGTTTCAGTTAATGAAATATCAATAATTTCTTGAGGTCCACCCACTCTAATGCGTCTAAAGTTTTCTCTGATCCGATCCGAGACAACAATCGTGTCATTAAGCGAATAACCTATTACCGCTAATATTGCAGCCATAACGGTTAAATCAAATTCAAGTTGTAAAAACGAGAATAAACCTAATGTTAATAAAACATCATGGAATAAAGCAAACACAGAGCCAAGGGCAAAACGCCATTCAAACCGGAAGGCAACATATACTAGGATACAAATTAACGCCGTCAGCATAGCTAAACCACCCTGCTCTGTTAATTCATCACCCACACTGGCACCAACAAATTCAATTCGTCGCATTTCTAAGGCTTGACCTGTACCTTCTTTAAGTAAAGTAAGTACCTGGTTACTCAACATTTCAGCTTTAACACCATCACGTTGAGCTAATCGAATAATAACATCTCGGCTACTACCATAAAACTGAACAACTGCATCACTATAACCGCCTTCATCAAGAACCTGACGAATTTGTTTTAGCTCTGCGGCTTCTTCAAAAGCAACCTCAATTAAAGTACCGCCAGTAAAATCTAAACCAAAATTAAGTTTATTAACCAACAAAGACCCTACGGACGCAAGCATAAGAATAATACTAAACGCAAGTGCGTACTTGCGGTACGTCATGAAATTAACTGTTTCTTTTAAATTTAATATTTGCATTATGGCACCTATATTGAAAGCTTATCGAGGCGTTTTCCACCCCAAATAGCATTAACCACGGTACGAGTACCAACAACAGCAGTAAACATTGATGTAACAATACCTATTGATAACGTTATCGCAAAACCTTTAATTGGTCCTACCCCTATTGAGAATAGGATAAGTGCTGCAATTAATGTTGTAATGTTGGCATCTAAAATAGTTGAATACGCTGCATCATACCCTTGATGTATCGCTTGTTGTACCGATTTACCCGCACGAAGTTCTTCTCGAATACGTTCAAATATAAGCACATTGGCATCAACTGCCATACCTACTGTTAATACAATACCAGCCATACCAGGTAAGGTTAATGTAGCGCCTGGGATCATAGACATAACACCAACAATAAGGATTAAGTTAGCTGTCAATGCAATATTGGCGACTAAACCAAAGGCACGGTAATAAACAAGCATAAATAAGAAAACTAAACCAAAGCCACCCATAATTGCTTGAAAGCCTAATTTAACGTTTTCAGCACCAAGTGATGGACCAACAGTACGTTCTTCTACAATTTGAATAGGAGCAATTAACGCACCCGCTCTTAGTAATAACGCAAGGCTATGTGCTTCAGCTTGAGAACCCGCTCCGGTAATACGGAAACTTTTTCCTAAACGCGCTTGTATGGTTGCAACACTAATGACTTCTTCGTGTTTTTCAAAAATAGTATTGCCTTCACTATCTTTACGATCTGTTGGCTTATATTCGATAAATACCGTTGCCATAGGTTTTCCAATCGCATTTTTCGTTGCATTAGAAAACTTACTGCCGCCAGGTGAATCAAGAGAGATGTTTACTTGAGGACGAGAATACTCATCGAAACTAGAACTTGCATCAACAATATGGTCACCTGTTAGCATTACACGTTTTTTCAACAAAACAGGTTTACCGTCACGCTCATATAACACTTGTGAACTTGCTGGTACTCGACCATTTAATGCACTGGCTAAATCATTGTCATTATCAACCATTCTAAATTCAATAGTTGCTGTCGCATTTAAAATTTCTTTTGCTTTTGCCGTGTCTTGAACACCAGGTAATTCAATAACAATATTCTTTTGGCCTTGGCGTTGAACAAGAGGTTCTGCCACCCCAAGTTCATTCACACGATTTCGGATAATTGTAATATTCTGTTGAAGTGCATATTCACGAATTTCTTTAAGTTTCGCTTCTGACATTTTACTCGATAATGTTAATTTATCTGCATTATCAGTAAATAAGAAGTCACGATAGCGCTTTTTCAAAAATGATTCGGCTTTATCTAAATCGTCAGCATCTCGGAAAATAATCTCAATTGAGTCATCTACCTTTTTAACGCTACGATAACGAATATTTTCACCACGTAAATCACTACGGAAATCACTTACCATACCGTCTTGTGCTTTAACAACGGCTTCGTTCATATTAACTTCCATGGTGAAACTAACGCCACCACTCAAGTCTAAACCAAGCTTCATTGGCACACCGCCTAATGAGGCCAACCAATCTGGTGTGTCTGGTGTTAAATTTAAGGCAACTGAGAATTGCTCGCCCATTTCAGTTTCAAGTAAATCACGCGCTTTTAATTGATTATCGGTATCAGCAAAACGAACTAAAATTTGTCCATTTTCTAAAGCGATATTATCAAATTCAATTTTCTTTTCTGACAGTTGCGACTTTACTTTATCAAGCGTTGTTACATTTGCTTCAACACCACGTAAACCTGACAGTTGTACTGCTGGGTCTTCACCATATAAATTGGGTAGAGCATAGAGCCCACCAATTGCTACAATAAAAACAACCAGTAGTGTTTTCCATAATGGAGACTGGTTTAACACAATTTAATCCTACTTTTAGTTAGCTTTTCAATACTCAGCGCTTTAATTAATCTCTACGATTAATTAAAGCGTGAATGAAAAATTTATAATGACTTCATCGTACCTTTAGGAAGAACTGCGTTTACTGCGCCTTTCTGAACCGTTACTTCGATACCCTCTGCGATGCTGATCACAATAAAGTCTTTTTCATCAGAAACTTTAGTGATTTTACCAACAATACCGCCTTGTGTAAGCACTTCATCACCTTTACCTAAAGCAGACATTAAACCTTTATGTTCTTTTACACGTTTTGCTTGTGGACGATAGATCATGAAATAGAAAACAAATGCAAACACTAACAACATGATGATCATTTCCATACCACCACCTGCTGGTGCTGGACCTGCTGCGGCATGTGCTTGACTAATAAATAAACTCATAATTTCCTCTTATACTTATTGTTTTAATATTAAAATTTAATGTAAAAAATACTCACAACTTTGCTGATTATTGAATAAACAACCAGCTTACCCACACAAACTATTTAAGTGGGGGTACGGGTAAATCTCGTAACGCATAAAACTCTTCAACAAAGGCGTCTAATTTACCTTGCTCAATCGCATCACGCAAACCTTGCATGACACGTTGATAAAAACGCAGATTATGCATTGTATTTAACTGTGCGCCTAAAATCTCGTTACACTTATCTAAATGATGCAAATATGCGCGAGAATAATTTTTACACGTATAGCAATCACACTCACTGTCTAAAGGACTTGTATCCGTTTTATGACGTGAATTACGAATTTTAATGACACCATTGGTTACAAATAAATGACCATTTCTGGCATTACGTGTTGGCATAACACAATCAAACATATCAATACCACGACGCACACCTTCAACTAAGTCTTCTGGCTTGCCTACTCCCATCAGATATCGGGGCTTATTTTCAGGTATCAAGGGGGTAGTATGATCTAAAATTCTGATCATATCTTCTTTAGGTTCACCTACTGATAAACCACCAATAGCATAACCATCAAAATCTATTGCTTCTAAACCTGAGATTGAAACTTCACGTAAATCTTCAAACATTCCACCTTGAACAATACCAAATAATGCACTTGGATTATCTCCATGAGCATCCTTTGAACGTTGTGCCCATCGCAAAGACAATTCCATCGAGTCTTTAGCTTCTTTATGGGTAGCAGGATATGGCGTACATTCATCAAATATCATGACAATATCAGAGCCTAATTTTCGCTGTACTTCCATAGAACGTTCTGGTGTTAACATGATTTTCTCACCATTAACTGGCGAGCTAAATTTCACACCTTCTTCAGTGATTTTTCTCATCGCACCTAAACTGAACACCTGAAAACCACCAGAATCAGTTAAAATAGGCTTATCCCAATGAATAAAATCATGTAAGTCACCATGTTTTTCAATGATATCAGTACCTGGTCGTAACATTAGATGAAAGGTGTTACCAAGAATAATTTCAGCACCCGTTTCTTTAATTTCTTCTGTTTTCATACCTTTGACTGTGCCGTAAGTACCTACAGGCATAAATGCGGGTGTTTCTACTGTGCCACGAGCAAAGGTTAATCGCCCGCGACGTGCTTTTCCATCCGTCGTCAATAATTCGTATTGCATTGCTTTTGTCATAATATTTCCTCCGCCCACTAGCGAAACAGGCCAGCGGCAATAATAAAACCCGTATTAACGTGTTTTTTTCGTTAAAAACATCGCATCTCCGTAACTAAAAAAGCGATATTCTCGTTCAACTGCTTGTTGATAAGCAGTCATAATATGGTCATAGCCCGAAAAGGCGCTTACTAACATTAATAAAGTGGATTCAGATAAGTGAAAATTGGTAATCAGGGCATCAATTACTTGGAACTGATAGCCTGGTGTAATAAATATATCGGTATCACCATAAAACGCTTGTAGCGGTTTTCCGAGTCGATTTGCGTCTCTAGCCGCACTTTCAATTGAACGCACAGAGGTTGTACCGACAGCAATAACACGCTTACCCGCTGCTTTGGTTTCTTTAATTTGTTCAATCACATCGGCTGACACTTCAACATATTCAGAATGCATAATGTGATCGGCAATTTCTTTAACTCTCACCGGCTGAAATGTACCTGCACCTACATGCAAAGTAACAAAAGCAAGTTTAACGCCTTTGGCTTTTATTTTTTCAAGTAAGGCTTCGTCAAAGTGAAGTCCGGCTGTCGGTGCCGCAACAGCACCGGGCTTTTCATTGTAAACCGTCTGATAACGTTCGCGGTCACTATCTTCATCTGGACGATCTATATAAGGAGGTAGAGGCATATGGCCAATACTTTCTAATAGCTCAAGTACTTTATCTTCACCTAAAAATTTCAGCTCAAATAAAGCATCATGTCGTGCTTGCATAACGGCAGTAGCAATTAACACCCCATCTGCGTTATGGAATAATAACTCGCTACCCACTTTAGGTGACTTACTTGCTCTTACATGTGCAAGCACAGTATGTTCATCAACCAAGCGTTCAACTAACACCTCAAGCTTGCCACCACTTGCTTTTTGACCAAATAAACGAGCAGGAATAACCCGTGTATTATTAAAAATTAATAAATCACCCATATCTAATTGGTCAACAATATCCACAAAATGCTTGTGATTAATGGCGCCGCTATTACCATCAAGACACATTAAGCGGCTTGAAGTACGTTCAGTTTTTGGGTAACGAGCTATAAGCTCTTCTGGTAAATCAAATGAAAAATCGGCAACACGCATGATATATATTGAGGTAATGGCTAAAAATAACTGCGTAATTTTAAAGATCTACACCCACAATAGCAAGTAATCCTGATGATAAGGGCAAATATCACTGAGACTTATAATGATCATTTTTAAAAAGTTTGCTACATGTTAAGTTAATTGTCGTACTCTCTGTTAAAACTAGACTAGGATCTGACTATGAAAAATCTTGCGTATGCTATTGCCAAAACAATCCTTAATGGTTTTGAACGACATATTCATTTGTATATTGAAATTACACGCTCAGCAAAAGATCGCTTTGAACAATGCCAATGGCAGGCAATTCAAGATGCGGCAAAAGCAAGAACTGACTTTTACGATAAACGTGTTAAAGAAACATTAACGACCATTTCTGACGACTTTCAAATTCAACATTTAGACACAGAATTATGGCAAGAAGTTAAACTGGCTTACATCAGTATTTTAAAAACACACCCTCAACCAGAGCTTGCTGAAAGTTTCTATAATTCAGTCTTTTGTCATTTATTCGAACGTAAATATTATTTAAATGATTACATTTTTGTAGAATCTTCATTAGATGAATGTAATTACATCAATGTGCCGCAAATTTACACACGCTACCACCCAGCAGAAATTGGTTTATATCACACGATTAAAAAAATCATTGATACAGCCCAATTTACACGACCATTTAAACAACAAAAAAGTGATATAAACGCTTTAATTCGAGCGTTTGCTCATCAAGCGCAACGTACGCATTATCAACTTTCGGATCTACAAATTGATATTCTCAACTTTGTTTTTTACCGAAATAAAGGGGCATACATTATAGGTCGCGTGATTTCACCTGCTGGTATCACCCCTTTTATTGTCCCTATGACCAATGATGAAAACGATGGTTTAGCATTAGATGCTTTACTCACCGATGAAAAAAACATGGCAGTTGTCTTTGGTTTTGCTCGGGCATACTTTTTTGTTGATTGCCAACACCCCCATGCACTAGTCGACTTTTTACAAGAATTAATCCCTCATAAAACGCGAGCAGATTTGTATTCTAGTATTGGTTTTCATAAACAGGGAAAAACGCAGTTTTATCGAAGTTTATTGCACCATTTAGATAACAGTGAGGATAAATTTGAATTAGCCGCAGGCATCAAAGGTATGGTGATGTCAGTATTCACCCTGCCCTCTTTTCCTTATGTGTTTAAAATTATTAAAGACAAGTTTGCTCCAAGTAAGCAAATGACCAAGAAAGATGTTAAAGCGAAATATCGTCTAGTTAAACTCCATGATAGAGTTGGACGTATGGCCGATACCATGGAATATTCAGAAGTAGCGGTTCCTAAAGCGCGGTTTAATGAGGAGTTACTCACCGAATTATTAACCGTTGCGCCATCAATTATTCGTTTTGAAGATGAGCTAATCATTATTAAGCATGTATATATTGAACGAAAAATGACACCACTTAACCTCTATTTAATGGATGCAAGCGATGAACAAATCGATCGAGCAATGTACGGCTATGGCAAAGCAATTAAACAACTAATAGCTGCAAATATATTCCCAGGAGACATGTTGCTAAAAAACTTTGGTGTAACCCGTCATGGCCGAGTAATTTTTTATGATTACGATGAAATTACCTATATGGATGAAGTGAATTTCAGAATAAAGCCAGAACCGGTAACCGAAGAACAAATTTATGCGGCAGAACCTTGGTATTCAGTAGCACCCGGCGATGTATTTCCTGAAGAAATAGCAACCTTTGCTCTTGCCAATCATAAGTACCGTAATGCATTTTTAAAGCATCATGCGGAACTACTTCAAGCGAGTTATTGGCAAGAATGCCAAAAAAGAGTCGCTGAAGGTAAATTTGCTAATGTGTACCCATATCCTGAACGCTTACGTTTTATTCATCAAAAATGTGTTAAAGAGTGAGCGCTAAGGTCAATAAATAGGCAAACAGGCATTTAATTAAATTTAGCGCTTTACCTTTATAAAAGCTTGGGTATAATTCTCATCCGTTGCAGGGGTGTAGTTCCAATTGGTAGAACAGCGGTCTCCAAAACCGACGGTTGGGAGTTCGAATCTCTCCACCCCTGCCATTTAAACCTCTTAGTTATAATTCCCTATACTTAAATTTTAGATAAATCGCTTAAAATCATTACTTTCGATACTTGTTATTAATCGGTATGATATTTCTATTCAATGAACCACTTTAACTATTCTTATGAAAAGTGATAACCGTTAATAAATTATGATCACCAACGCGAAACAATTTAATTACTTAAATGCTATGGGTATTGATCTTTGGCAATTAAAACAAGAGCAAGACGCTAACACCTCAAGTAATCAATATCTTGCGGTTGATTTGGCGCATTTATGCCAGCAACAATGCTTTTTAGATGTTTTGCGAAGTTTCGATATTACACTAGATCAAGTAACTCTTAGTAATGACCACTGTATTAACTTAGGTCTTTTTAATTGGCAATTTACTACAAATAGCCATAGTGAATATCAAAGCAACACACTAACCACGCCTGCGATTGAACAACTCACGCAAGCTCCGCAACTTAAACGCCAGTTATGGCAATTATTAAGTACAACAACTATATGACTAGTACCTTTACCACGATAAGCCAGCAGCAACTCCCTCAATTAATGGTTGTTGAAAATGCCTGTCACTCTCATCCTTGGAGCGAAAAAACAATGCTCAGTTGCATTGGTGGTCGCTATTTTGGTTCTATGCTTGAACATGAACAAACAGTCTTAGGCTTCTACGTAGGTGAATATGTTGCAGGTGAAGCTACTTTAATGGATGTATGTGTATCGCCAGAGCATCAAGGAAAAGGTTACGGTAAGCAATTACTTAATCATTTTAGCGAACAAGCAAAATCCCTTGGCGCAACACAACTCTTTTTAGAAGTACGTGCTAAAAACATTTCAGCCCTTATGATGTATATTAACTCGGGTTTTGTTGAAATAGGCAGACGCACAGGTTACTACCCCAGTAAAATCGGGTATGAAGACGCAATTGTAATGAAGAAAAAACTTTAGCTTTGATAGTTATCCAATAAGTACATTCATAGACAGCATCTAACCCCATTTACACATAACTCACCTTAGGTTTACCGCTCATAGCTGACAAAACTAAAAGAGAGGCTAATACCTGTTTAACATCGTTTAATTATAACAAGATGCTCTGTTATTAAACGATTATGACCTTAATGCCTTATCTTATAGCTATTGGATCATTTAGTTTTCCTGTTTTAAATCAACTAGGTATTAATCACCAAATAGGTTTAGCAATATCAAAAATAACTTTTGTTTTAATGACTATTACTGTACTTTCAAATCACTTTACGGTGTAAGTAATAAAAGAACACAACACAGATAGCTGTTTGATTGTTCAATAATTTAGCCAACAATTTCACTAGCTTTTGTAAGTTATATGCTAAGAAAAAAGGAATCTAAATGTTTAAAGACATAAGTATCAAAGGAATAGCTGTCGGTTCTCTTACCGTTATTTCCACCTCTGTTGTGCTTTTTATGCTAATGCCCCTGCTTTTTTGGGACTTAATCAAGACAGGTAAGTCAGATGTATTAATCACATCATTTTGGCCACAGGTATACACATTAGGAGTTATATTAATTTCGGGAGTATTTGGCCTTTATATAGGGACAGTTGTGGCAAATATAGCAAGGTGGATCAACTCTATGGGCATTATTATTATCTCACTATTAATTACCTATATTATTAATCAGCCTGTATCCGAATTTGCAAGTGAACCAACCTTATTGTTTGCTATTTCAAACTATATAGCATGTGCTTTATCATTGTTGTTAGGTCATTTTTTATCTAAAAAGTATATAAATAAATTAAAACCTGCTCTGAATTAGTTATCGAAGATACAAGAATATAGTGGCGTTTAGGCTATTGAATATCAGTTAATGATGAACTTGCAGTAATGGGGATAAATAAATTAAAACAGAAAGGTAAAAATAAAAATGGGAGACTAATGTCTCCCATTTTATTTCATACTATTAGGCTTAAAAGCGTCCTGTTAAACCAAATAAAAATCCATCATCACTATTTTCTAATGAAACATACTCAAGACGAGCTGAAATAGTTGGAGTAAAAAAGTGTTGTGCACGAACTGAACCGTTAATACCTTCTTCTGTAGAAAGGCTTAACCCTACACTTGATTGAGCAGTCCAAAAGTAGTCTGCTGCAGCAGTAAAATCGTTATCAAAATTAAGGTAAGAAACTTCTACGTTAACAAATCTGCCATTACTTAATGTAGCAATGTACTTAGTATTTAATGCTAAAGAATCAGAAAAATCTTCATCTGCACCTGAAACTGACACCATCCAGTTTTTATCAAGAAAATAACCAATTTCACCAACAAATCCGGTATCACTATCTCCACCATCAACGTCGAAATAAGTCACATCTAAACCAACAAAAAGGTCATTGCGGTAAAAATCACCACCTAATACTAACTCAGAGGCATCGCCATCAAAATCAGTATAGCTAAGACTAGCACTAGTGTTTCTGCCCATAAATGCAGCTTCTGACCATGCTGTATTATTTGTAGTAACGTTGTTAAGGTAATATGTACCTTCAAGTTTAATGGTATCAAAGCTATCAACACTAAAATAATCTAGATCTATTTGAGTATTGTAGTCATTAGCTATAGCAGCTGAAGAAAGTAAAGATAAACCTAAAAGTACTGCACGTGTTTTCATTATATAAATCCTTTATATGTTAGGTAAATTCCCAAGAGAATGTTTGGAAATAAATGGATAATGCACACAGATTAATAGTACAAATATAAAGTACTATGTAGTGCCGAAAACCCATTTCGCGCGCACTATACTTACCATCTAAAAAGAAAACAAGTTTTAATTAACTTTTAATGCATTGAAATAATTAAAATAAATTTATACTTTATTATGCCATGAATACAGTAGCCGCCAAATTGCCTGAATCACTGTTTATCAATAAGACTTCATGTTTGTACTTATTAACATCCGCTTTAATAGCCTTTTTTGAATAGTAAAATAGTCAATAAATTGCGAGGAAACTTATCCATAAAATACATGTGCAATTAATAACAATGCCAAAACATCTTTGCTCTATTGATTAAATACATTAGTGATCGATAAGGTATAAACTTTGTTATTTCTATAAAAGATGATTCATCAGATTTTGCAAACTCTGATATACTAGCTAAGAATTTATGACCAGTATTTGGATAACACTTTGAGCACGACTAATTTTTCTTCACTACCTTTACAAAAAGCCTTATTAGACAATATTGATAGCATTGGCTATCAAGATATGACGCCGATCCAGGCGCAAAGTTTGCCGGCTATATTGCAAAACAAAGACATTATTGCTCAAGGGAAAACAGGCTCAGGAAAAACCGTCGCATTTGGTTTAGGCTTACTAAATAAACTTGATGTAAAACGTTTTTGTATCCAGTCTTTAGTGCTTTGTCCTACGCGAGAATTAGCCGACCAAGTTGCTAAAGAAATCCGAAAACTGGCACGTACCATTCATAATATTAAAGTTCTCACTTTATGTGGTGGCTTACCTATGGGACCACAAATCGGTTCATTGCTTCATGGCGCGCATATTATTGTGGGTACCCCAGGGAGAATTGAAGATCATCTAAAGAAAAATCGTCTCGATTTATCAAACGTTAACTTATTAGTGTTAGATGAAGCGGATCGCATGTTAGAAATGGGTTTTCAACCATCGTTAGACACTGTGTTAGAACATATTCCCGCTAATCGCCAAACCTTATTGTTTAGTGCTACTTTTCCTGACCAAATTCAAGAGATTGCCAAAAAAATTACACTTGACCCTGTAATGGCAAAAGTAGAAGCAGCGCATGATCAAAGTGTTATTGCTCAGCATTTTTATTCTGTCCCTTTCAATCAACGTATTGATGCCATGCATATGTTTCTACAAAACCAGCAACCTGAGTCTTGTGTTATTTTTTGCAATATGAAAAAAGATACCCAAGAAGTCACTGATAAATTACAAGCATTAGGCTTTGACGCCCTCTGTTTAAATGGTGACCTAGAACAAAGAGATCGCGAACAAATGCTGGTGTGTTTCACCAATAAAAGTGCAAATATTTTAGTCGCTACCGATGTAGCCGCACGTGGTCTTGATATTGAAGCGCTTGATTTAGTAATTAATTATCAACTTTCACACGATCCTGAAATTCATGTTCATCGTGTTGGTCGTACGGGGCGCGCAGGTAGTAAAGGTATGGCAGTTAGCTTTTTTGATGAAAAAGACGGTAATAAATTAGTTGCATTAGAAGACTACACCAAACAAACAATTGTTGAAGAAGAGCTCCCAACATCACAACTTAATTTTGATACACCACGTAAGGCGACAATGGTAACCATTAGAATTGACGCTGGTAAAAAACAAAAAGTACGTGCTGGTGATATTCTAGGAGCCCTAACTGGAAACAACGGTATTAATGGTAAATCTGTGGGTAAGATCAACCTTTTTGATTTATACGCTTATGTTGCAGTAGAAAAATCAGCACTTAAATTAGCATTAAAAAAATTAACCGAAGGTCAAATTAAAGGCCGTAATTTCCGAGCATGGCAAGTTAAATTATAGCTCCACCTTACTCTTAAAAATAAAAAGCACTGTAATAGTGCTTTTTATTTACATATAAATACGTCAAGAAAGTTCAGATTATTTACTCAATCTTCGAGCCGCAAAACCCAGAAGACCAAAAGCTAACATCACTACAGTTAAAGGCTCTGGCACATCTACAGGAGCAGGCGGAACTGAAGTATCTTCTTTAGTTATCAATTGATACGTTTGACTAAAGTTCATACCTGGCTGAAAACCAAACATTCTTAACCCCATGCTTGAAATTGAATTACCAGAAAATGTAGGGATAGAATAATCGGCTACACCATTACATGAGTAAATGTCTGCACTACAGCTTTGTGAAACTAAAGTCAGCCCAGTTAAAATAGTTGGTGTATCCCAAACTAAATTAGAAAAATTAAATGTTAAATCTACACCTTGCCCAGTGCCGTTAAACATCACAGTAATGGTATCACTTGTTAAATCAAACCCCACGTTGCCAACAAACGTTTGTGGAAAACCAGATGATTCGAATACCAAAGAGCTGTTTTGAGTGAATTCTTGCCCTGCAATCACACTTTCAGTGCCTGACAAAGGAAAGTCATTTGAAGATATCGGATTTCCTACTGATGCATTAATTGTATAATCTACATTTATTAAACCAGCAAACGCTGATGATATTAGTTGTAATGATAATAGTGATGTAATTGCTATTTTTGTTATTAATCTCATTCTACTTTCCTTCATTAATTAAGAAGTACTTGGTAGTTAAAGCAATAATTATTCCGAGAACATAACCCTCTGATAAATAATAAGTAATAAATAGGCGCCTTAGCCCAAATAAATAAGTTGTAAATTATTACGACACTTTAATTAACAATTTCTCCATTATAAATATTAAAGCATTTACTAAAATTATACTTTGAATATTTACTGCCTATTACTTCAATATCCGATATAATAGCCTGCTTTTATTTTATTCACTTTTTCAAACAGGTAACACGCATGTCTGTACAACAGCAAGAAGTCGATTTACGTCGTACTTTCGCTATAATTTCTCACCCTGATGCGGGTAAAACTACGATCACTGAAAAAGTGTTACTTTTTGGCCAAGCTTTACAAAAAGCAGGAACGGTAAAAGGTAAAAAATCTGGTCAACATGCAAAATCAGACTGGATGGAAATGGAAAAAGATCGTGGTATTTCTATTACGACCTCTGTAATGCAATTTCCTTATAATAACTGTTTAGTGAATTTGCTAGATACTCCCGGCCATGAAGATTTTTCTGAAGATACTTACCGTACTTTAACTGCTGTAGATTCTTGTTTAATGGTTATCGATACCGCTAAAGGTGTAGAAGCCCGTACGATTAAACTAATGGAAGTCACACGCTTACGTGACACCCCTATTATTACTTTCATGAATAAAATGGATCGCGATGTACGTGACCCTATGGAAGTTATGGATGAAGTGGAAGACATTCTTAAAATTAAATGCTCTCCCATTACTTGGCCAATTGGTATGGGAAAAGAATTTAAAGGCGTTTATAACATCCTCACTGATGAAACATTTCTATATCATTCAGGACAAGGCCATACTATTCAAGAAAGACGTATTATTAAAGGGTTAGACAATCCTGAACTTGATAAAGCCATTGGCAACTATGCAGAAGATTTGCGTGAAGAAATGGAATTAGTAGTCGGCGCTTCGCATGAGTTTAACTTAGACGAATTTTTAAAAGGCGAACTAACGCCAGTATATTTTGGTACAGCTTTAGGTAACTTTGGTGTAGACCATATGCTTGATGGCCTAACTAAATGGGCACCGAAGCCTTTACCAAGAATCACTGATACCCGAACGGTTCTCGCAGAAGAAGAAAAGTTTTCAGGCTTTGTATTTAAAATTCAAGCCAATATGGATCCCAAGCATCGCGATAGAATTGCTTTTATGCGTATTTGTTCAGGCAAATACGACAAAGGCATGAAAATGCGTCAAGTTCGTATCAATAAAGATGTAAAAATCGCTGATGCTGTAACATTCATGGCGGGTGACCGCTCTAATGTAGAACAAGCATATGCTGGTGATATTATTGGTTTACACAATCACGGAAGTATACAAATTGGCGACACATTTACTGAAGGTGAAATGATGAAGTTCAGTGGTATTCCTAACTTCGCACCAGAAATGTTCAGACGCATTCGCCTACGAGATCCTTTAAAAGCCAAACAATTACAAAAAGGCCTTATTCAATTATCTGAAGAAGGTGCAGTACAAGTATTTCGTCCATTAAACAACAATGACATGATTGTGGGTGCCGTTGGTGTACTACAATTTGAAGTAGTCGTGCATCGTTTAAAAAATGAATATAACGTTGACGCCATTTATGAACCTATTAGTGTGGCAACAGCCCGTTGGGTAACTTGTGACGATGTCAAAATATTAGAAGAATTTAAAAGAAAAGCCAGTGATAACCTTGCCCTTGATGGTGGTGATAACTTAACGTATGTCGCCCCCACTATGGTGAATTTAAACTTAGCGCAAGAACGTTATCCTAAAGTTGAATTTTTAAAAACGCGAGAGCACTAATTCGCGTTATTTTCATCTTTTATCTGCATGATCATTGCTGTGCACAAAGAACAATTACTTAGCCGATAGGTTATAAGACTTAAAAAGAATAAACATTATGAATATTAAACAACTACTGAGTGAAAAAGTATTAGCGGCTATGGTTGCTGCAGGACTACCTGAAGACACAAACCCTGCAGTAAGTATTTCTAATCGCGCTAATTTTGGTGACTATCAAGCAAATGGTGTGATGGGGGCTGCAAAAAAATTAAAAACAAACCCTCGTGAATTAGCCACTAAAGTACTTGAACACTTAGACCTTGATGGAATTGCTGAAACAGTAGAATTGGCTGGCCCAGGCTTTATCAATATTCATTTAGACAAAGCATGGCTTGCTCAACAACTCATTGCCATTTACCAAGATAAACATATAGGTGTTAATCAACGTGGCACTTTACCTAATGATCAAGTCCAAACTGTTGTTGTTGATTATTCTGCACCAAATTTAGCAAAAGAAATGCATGTTGGACACCTACGTTCAACTATTATTGGCGATGCCGTTGTTCGTGCCTTAGAGTTTCGTGGTGATAAGGTTATCCGCCAAAATCATATGGGTGATTGGGGCACACAGTTTGGTATGTTATTGGCGCATTTAAATGACAAGCTACAAGCGAATGAAGTTGCTGAAACGGCATTAGCTGATTTAGAAAATTTCTACCGTGAAGCAAAAGTACGTTTTGACAATGAAGACGGTTTTGCTGATCGAGCTCGTGATTACGTTGTTAAATTACAAGGCGGCGATCCTGATTGTGCTAAGTTATGGCAACAATTTATCGATATTTCAATTGCTCATAGTGAAGACATTTACAAAAAACTCAACGTGACTTTAACACGTGATGACATTATGGGTGAAAGTGCTTACAACCCTGACTTACCTGTTGTTATTGATGAATTAATGGCAAAAGGCATAGCGGTTGAAGATCAAGGCGCTAAAGTTGTTTTTATTGAAGAAATGGCAAATAAAGATGGCGAGCCTTCAGTATTTATCGTACAAAAATCTGGCGGTGGCTACTTATATGCAACAACTGATTTGTCTGCATGCCGCTATCGTAGCAATACGCTGCACGCTGACCGCATTGTAATCTTTACTGATGCACGCCAAGCCTTACACTTTAAGCAAGTAGAAGTGGTTGCACGTAAAGCAGGCTTTCTCCCTGAGCATGTAGGTTATGATCACTGTCCCTTTGGTATGATGATGGGAGATGATGGTAAACCATTTAAAACACGTTCTGGCGGTACCATTAAACTTGCTGAATTATTAGATGAAGCGATTGTCAGAGCAAAAGAAGTTATCAGTGAGAAAAACCCTGATTATGACCAAGCCACATTAACGGAAATTGCTCGTAAAGTGGGTATTGGTGCAGTGAAATTTGCTGATTTATCTAAAAACCGTACCAGCGATTACATTTTCAGTTGGAAAACGATGCTAAGTTTTGATGGCGCAACCGCCCCTTACTTACAATATGCTTATTCACGTATTCAAAGTATTTTCACTAAAGCTGAATTTAATAGTGATGACAGCCATTTAATAACGATTATTGAGCCTCAAGAAAAAGCACTAGCATTAAAACTTTTACAATTAGAAGATGTAATTGATGCGGTTGTCAGTGACTGTACGCCGAATTTACTGTGTAATTATTTATACGAACTTGCCAGTATGTATATGAGCTTTTATGAAGCATGTCCGATATTAAAAGAAGGTGTTTCACCTGAAATTAAGCAATCACGTCTCGCCTTATGTCACTTAATTAGTAAAACGCTTAAGCAAGGATTAGATATTTTAGGTATTGATGTTATGGAACGTATGTAAGGTCAATAATGCGCATACTAATAGTTGATAACGCTGAGTGTGCGTTAAGCCCTTTACAACAAGCCTTTAAAAATAAAGGTTGCCAAGTTGCTTATTTAAGCAATATTTTAATCGCAATTAAAACGATTAAAAAATATAAATTTGAAGCCATTATCGTGATGGATACTTTAATTAAAAGCTCTGGGTATAAACTACTCAGCGCTTTGACACTTAAGTATCCTCATTTTATACGCATTGGTGTCAATCAAACTAATAATCTGCAAGATGAGCTAAAAAAAGTTAGCCATTATCTTTATTCATTACCACTTCCTGTTGATGAAATCGTAACCAATTTATTAGAAATTGCAGGGCCACATCAAAAAATCACGAAAGAAGTGATTATCAAATCAGTGGCTAATATTAAAACCTTACCTAGTCCACCCAAGGTTTTTCTGCAACTCAATGCAATGTTAGAAAACAATTCAACAGATTCACAAAAAATTGCCGATATTATTACCCAAGATCCTGCCCTAACCGCTAAAATATTACAAATTAGTAATAGCCCAAGTATGAATACAGGCAAGCCTTTAAATAATATTACCGATGCAATAACTAAAATGGGACTCGAAGCGTTAAGCTTTGTGGTAATGACCGCTGAATTGTTTGCTTATGAACCGAAGATCAAAGGGTTAAATATTGTAAAAGAACAATTGCATAGCTTAGCTGTAGCTAGATTTGCTGCATCTTTGGTAAAACCTCATTTAAAACAACAAACTATGCTAAGCGGGTTATTACATGACATTGGTAAACTCGTGCTATTAGCAATCGATGAGCAATTAACCGAAACCTACTTCGATCACGCTTCACATAATAAAGATAATATCAGTATAGAACAAAAAGTCTTTGGTACAGACCATTGCCAAATAGGTGGTTACTTATTGCATCGTTGGAATTTTCCTTATACATTAATTGCTGCTGTGCTCAATCACCACAGCCCAGAAAAATTACTTACTAACGAATTTAATGCAACCCAAGCCGTATATTTAGCTAACTGTTTATTAAATGATCGTGAACCTCATGAGCAATTTATTGAACACTTTACCTTAGGCGTTACCCTAGACAAATTAAAAGTTAACGCTGAACGCTATAAAGTCACTTAAGGTATAAAAATGACCTCTTTCGCATTTACCGATAGTCACTGTCATTTAGATTTTGATGAATTAACACAACAAGGTCAGTCGTTATTAACCCAGTGTTTTGATGCTGGAATCAAACGTATTATCGTGCCTGCCGTTTCCCCAAAAAACTGGAAACCTGTACTTGATTTAAGTAAATCAAGTAGCAAGCACACACCCATTATTTTACCCTGTTTAGGTATTCATCCTTGGTATTTACAAGGACTAACCTATCAAAATTTAGATCAGTTAAAGACAGCAGTAAGCCAAAATCATACAGAAATAGTCGCGATTGGCGAAACAGGAATTGATGGCAAAATAGCAAAAGAACAAACCAACCTCGCCAAACAAATTACCTTCTTCAGAGAACATATTCATTTAGCTAATCAATTTAAACTACCATTAATTGTTCACCATCGCAGTTCTCATCCGATAATATATCAAGAACTAAAAAATATGAGTGCGGAAGCAGGCGGGATCATTCATTCATTTTCAGGAAGTTATCAGCAAGCGTGCCAATATATAGATTTAGGATTTAAGCTTGGTATAGGCGGTACTATCAGCTATGAACGCGCTAAAAAAACCATTAACACGGTAAAAAAACTGCCTCTTGACAGCATAGTGCTTGAAACCGACGCCCCTTCAATGCCCTTATCTGGCTATCAAGGAGAAGCTAACTCACCACTAAAACTGATTAATATCTTTCAACTCTTGTGTCAATTAAGAAGTGAAAGCCCTGAAAAAATAGCACAAACAATTGAAAGCAATATTAATTCACTACTAAAACGACCTTAGTATTTATTACTCAAGCAATTTAATCAGAAGAAGCATTGTGCTGCTTAATGGTTTTATTTAAGCGGTACCCTTGTCGACTAAAACGGTTTAGGCCTCGAGTAAGTAAAAAACCAACAAAACCAGCCAGAATCATCATTAATCGAATCAAATCATAATGTTCAAAGTTTGCTTGAGTTAATTCACGAGTGAAGTAATCACGTTCCATTGTTACGCGTAAATAACCGTGAAAATTATCTGTTCTAATATCTTCAACGAAAGGAAAGTATTTATCACTCAAATTAGGTTGATAAAGGCTAATGCCATAAAGTGCATTTATTGATTTTTGCTCACTTGATGAAAGTAATAACTGACCTGTATCACCGTAATAGCTAATATCTTTGATCCAACGGGGTTTAGCTGATTCATCAATAAATTTTTGGATGTGTTTGGTGATTATTTGTTTGTCAGCTAACAATTCATTACTTAAGATAATAGCGGTTATTCCTCTATTTACCTGTGAGACATAATCACGACTTGTTTGAGTAAAATTATTATTGATGGTATTTTCCATCGAACGACTGGCATACAGCCATGACTCCATTAGAACAACAATAATGACAATCGCTATAGCTAATTGCATTATTTTATTATAAATAGAAGATAATTTAGGGTATAAAGGCAATTCAGATTGCTGCATAAATTACAAATGATTAAGTCGTATCAATTACTGATACTATAGAGACTTATGAGACGAATATAAATATTATCAGCAAATAAATTTTAATAACGTCTTTTATTTTAAGGTTAACTTATATTTATGCCTGTATTGCAATTACCGCTTAACACTATATCCCATCAAGAATTACAACATGTTATTTCACCTGAACAAGCGTTAAACACTAGCTTATTAGCGTGTTCTTTTTCAGGAGAACAGTTAACACTAACGAAAACAGAGCTCAATCAAAGTACGGTGGAGTTAGTCGTTTTAGGCGATATTACCATAGCGTGTTTACAAGCGATTATTCATCAATGTCAATTAACAACACCTGTTTTAACGGCAATTAATTTTAGAAATGATCGATACAGTTACCGTTTTAAAGTGATCTGTCATGAACTGCAAGCAGCTCGTCAAATGCTCGCTAACTTAGCATTAACCCATAGCTTTGACGCGGCCCTGATAGATAATGCGCCGAAACTCGCATTACCGGGCTTGTTAGTGATGGATATGGACTCGACGACGATAAAAATTGAATGTATTGACGAAATAGCAACACTAGCAGGTGTTGGCGAACAAGTCGCTGAAGTGACGGAGTTGGCTATGCAAGGTGAATTAGATTTCGCGCAAAGTTTACATCAACGGGTTGCCACACTCGCTAATGCACCTGAGACCATTCTAGCCACTGTTGCTAAAAATATCCCGCTAATGGAAGGTTTAGAGACCTTAGTGACCATATTAAAACAGCATAACTGGCGCATAGCTATTGCTTCAGGTGGTTTTACCTATTTTGCCGAGCACTTACAACAAATGCTTGCGTTAGACGATGTTCGAGCCAATGTATTAGAAATTAACAACGGCGTACTAACCGGGAAAGTACTCGGTGATGTAGTAGATGCACAAGCAAAAGCCAACTGTTTAGTTGAGCTACAAAAACAATACCAGTTATCTCCTCAACAAACCGTTGCTATGGGAGATGGAGCAAATGACCTTATTATGATGAATGCAGCAAGTTTAGGCGTTGCATTTCATGCAAAACCACTTGTATTAAAACAAGCCGATTGTGCAATAAATTATAACGGTCTAGATTGTCTGCTACATTGGTTAGCTTAACCTTAGCAGAATTTTAAGCAGCTCGATGTTATCATCAATTAGTGGTTTATTAAGAGAAGTACATAATGAAAAAACAAATCAATGGCAGTTGTTTATGTGGTCAAGTCACTTGCACATTAGAAGGTCCTTTTAACGTTTTTTATCAATGTTATTGTGACCGATGTCAGAAAAAAACGGGGTCGGCATTTGCGTCATTAATTTTTTCAGAGCCTGAAAAAATAACATGGCATACAGGTCTTGATTTAATAAAACGATTTGATTTACCAAACGCAGAACGCTTTAGTAATAGTTTCTGTAGTTGTTGTGGTTCGCAAGTACCTTATTTAAGCAGAGATGGGGCTAAATTAGCCATACCGGCAGGATTTATCACAGGTGATCCTGAGATCGTACCGTCAGCAAATATATTTTGGGATGAACGCTCATGTTGGTATGAACAAGGGCAAGCGGCCCCCTCTTTTTCTCGTTATCCTGAATAACCACTAATAAGCAAAAGCAATTAACACGAGATAAAAGGCGCATCTAATTTGCGCCTTTTATCCCATTGAACATACATGTAAAAATTTACCTTAAAAGCCTAGCAGTAATTTATTCTTCGGTAGGTAATATCTGATAACGAATCATAGCTTCTTGGGTAATATCTAACACTTGCACTACCCCAGCGACACTCCATATTTCTTGTTCTAATTGTTTACCACGATGAATAGCGTAACTACTGATATAACTTAATTCAGGATTTAGATACTCCATATCAGGTTTATCGGTACGGGATAACTTCACTTGAACACACAAAAAATTTCCTTGTTTTAAGGCATCACGAATAAATTGTTTTTTCAATTCTTGGGTGTTTAATTCTGAATCTAACTTAGTGACAACCCCTTTATCTACAAACTCATTTTCGGTATTAATTGAGATATAAAGGATATCCACAATAGGTAGATCTCCCGGTCTAATCTTCTTCAATGTAGCATTCATTAACGTTGTAGCTTGAAGATTATTTAATAACGGATAGAGATTATATAAGCGACTTCGATTACTCAGTTGCCCGCAATAGGCAATTATTTTTTCGTTTTCAGAGTTAGTCGTTATCACTTCCATTTTATAGCGACTACCGCTTGTTTGTATAATTAATGATGGAATAACTAAGCTGCGACTATAAATATTGCGTAACGCTTTCGCTAATGCAGGACTGAGCATTGCATATTCATCACGCGTTAACTTTTCTTTATTTTTTTCAATTAATGCTTTAAAAAATGACCGTCCAATGTGTTTATGTTTATCTACATAAACACGTAAATTAAGTGTCGTTTTCTTTTTATTAATTCGAACTACTTCATAAGGTAATTGTTTTAACTCAAATGAGGAGGTTATTTTTTGTAAATGCGGAAAACTCACATTAACAATATCGCCATTATTCAATTCAGAAGGTTTATCCAATAAAATTTTAAGCCCTGAAGCAGAGAAATCTTCTGATTTCCCCGTCCATTCAGCCCCTGAAGACTCAGAAATAACCAATGTTTTATATGTAAACCTAGGCTCAGCACGTAGATTGATATAATTAATACCTAGGTTTTCAACAACCATACCTTCTTTTAAGCGTTTATGACCAAACTTTTTAAGCTTAGTGGTATTAATATTTTCAGCAGATAATTTTTTATACTGTTTTAACGTACCCAGGTCTGAAATTTCATTAGCAACGACTAAATAGGCTAAATTTTCAATACAATCTTGAACATCTTCCGATGGGGGGAAATTTAGGTATTCATCTTTAGTTGCTAACATATTGGATAATGTTAACGGTGAATAACTGTAGTCTGGGTTAACGTCTAAGCCATTCAGTTGAGTTACAGCAAAATCAGGTTTACGAGAAGCAAAGCCTAAAAAGTCAGCCATAAAACTTTTATCTTCGTTTAATTGTACGGTATCGGCGGTATAAAAATAACTTTTACCTTGGCTACGATGAATAAAACTATAAACATATAACGCTTGCCCAAGCTTCTGTGCTCGCTTAATACGTTCAACACGCTCAGGTGTTATTAAACAATGTAATGTAGACGTATGTCGCTCATCTTGCCAATATTGATAAATACTCTGGTTATTATGACAAGTTAATGCATATTTCGGCAAAACAACGCCATTTTCTTCATGCATAAAAATGGGTAATTCATTTGACTGAGGTACAGTGAAATTTTCAAAGGTACGTGACTGCAATGCAGCAATAGTATTATCAAGATTAACTTTATAACGACGTTTATTTGTTTGAATAAAATCAACTAAAAACTTTCTAAAACCATCACGATTTTTATCATTTTGATAGACCCTTTCAAGTCCTAAAAATTGATGGTTTTCAACTTGCTGAATACTTCGAACCTCATAAACGTAATGTTCTTCATTTTTAAATTGAAACTCAGATTCTAACCCCGTAAAACTAATATCAATAAGTTGATTAGGCTGGAATACTTGTTTTTTACTACAACGCAGTTTGCATCCATCAACACTAATATCAGAAGTAACCGCTTCAAATGACTTACTATTTTTGATGCTGATATGTACTTGAATAGCGAAATTCATTCGCTCTTCTTTACGGTCAAAATAAGGACCATATTTAAATAATTTTGCAGGATATTGCGTTTTTTCAAAGACTTTTGAGCTACTAAGGGTATTATCAGCAACAGCAGAAGTTTTTGGATTAGACTTTTCAGATTGGTACATTACACGAAAATTATTTTCCGTGTTCATTAAGGCTTCATAAACGCCAAAGGTATAACCGCCATATAAAAGTATATTGTCTTCGAATACTTTTATGGCAACATCATCTAAGTAGTGCACCCTACCTTCATCTTCATAGGCACGGCAAACACCATTTACATGACCTCTCAAATCAATTAAGCGAATACAAGGATTCGCTAAACGTTTAATTTCCATTTTTAGTAGAAAACGATCAGTTTTATTTAAAGCCTTTGTTGCTTCAGCAAAACGCGATTCAAAATCGTTCGATGAGACTTGGCCTTTAAAGTCATCGATAATATGCTGGTATTTGGAAAAATCTTTAGTCATTTACACTTAATTTTAATTACAATAGATTGACGACAGTTAGCGCTATTATAGTTTGAATACTCAACCTATAATAGAAATAACTATTTCATAAACTTAATCATTTAAGCAATAACTATACCTTAAGCATAAAACTATGGCTAAAAATAAAACCGCTTATGTCTGTACTGACTGTGGATCTGAGTATTCACGTTGGCTAGGACAATGTAATGACTGTAAAGCATGGAACACAATTTCTGAATTTAGACAGGCAAAAGCGCCAGCAAGATCAGGAAACTACTCAGGTTTTGCCGGTTTGACCCAAGCAAAAGTTCAAACTCTTGACACTATTGACCTTGCTGAACTCCCAAGATTTTCCTCTGGCTTTCTAGAATTTGATCGTGTCTTAGGTGGGGGAATAGTCCCTGGCAGTGCCATATTAATTGGCGGAGAACCTGGCGCCGGTAAAAGTACTCTACTTTTACAAACCATGTGTGCGCTCTCACAAACTATGCCTGCTTTGTATATAACAGGTGAAGAGTCACTCCAACAGGTGGCAATGAGAGCCAATCGTTTAGGATTAAAAGCTGATAATTTAAAGCTATTATCCGAAACAAGTGTTGAGAATATTTGCCATATTGCAGAAAAAGAACAACCCAAAATTATTGTAATAGATTCTATTCAAGTCATGCACATGGCTGACATTCAATCAGCGCCTGGTAGCGTATCGCAGGTACGTGAAGCCGCTGCATTTTTAACGCGCTTCGCCAAACAACACCATGTTGCTATGATTTTAGTTGGTCATGTCACAAAAGATGGCAGCTTAGCGGGTCCTAAAGTATTAGAACACTGTATTGATTGCTCTATTATGCTTGAAGGCAGTACCGACTCAAGATATAGAACTTTACGTGGTAATAAAAACCGTTTTGGCGCTGTAAATGAACTTGGTGTTTTTGCCATGACAGGTACAGGGTTAAAAGAAGTTAAAAACCCTTCTGCTATCTTTTTATCTCGCTCAGAAGAACAAACTGCAGGTAGCGTTGTGATGGTGCTTTGGGAAGGTACTCGCCCATTACTGGTAGAAATTCAAGCATTGGTAGATCATTCCGCTTTAGGTAATCCAAGACGTGTTGCTGTTGGCGCTGAGCAAAATCGATTATCAATGCTGTTAGCTATATTACACCGTCATGGTGGTTTACAAATGAATGACCAAGATGTTTTTGTTAATGTAGTCGGTGGTGTAAAAGTAACAGAAACAGGCATTGATTTAGCGCTAATTTTAGCATTAGTTTCAAGCTTTAGAGATAGCGCTTTACCGCAAGATTTGGTGGTATTTGGCGAAGTCGGGCTATCAGGTGAAATTCGCCCGGTATCGAGTGGGCAAGAACGTATTTATGAAGCGGCAAAACATGGTTTTAAACGTGCTATTGTGCCTTTTAATAATATGCCAAAACAAAAAATTGAGGGTATGGAAGTTATTGGCGTTAAAAAATTAAGCGATGCCTTAGATGTACTTTAACTAAAAGGAGTATAACTTGCCCTTGATAATGAATTCACCTTACATATCTTTGTGAGTAAAAAGATTGAATAATTCAATTACTATAGGGAAAAAGCCGTTGGCATTGTCATGGGTTTTACTGGCTTGATTATACTCATCGTTTGCTGCATTAGGCTGCCCTACTGACTCATAATAATTGCCTGCTTTAGCATGATTATTAGCGGTTTTTTCCAAATCTGAACTGGATGCACAGCCAGAAATAATCAAGATCACACTAATAGCCAAAAACTTAACTTTATTCATTTATCACTCCTGTTGATATGTTTTTGATGAGAGCTACACAGCTAACACCTATTTAAGCACTCGTTATTATGATGAACCTTCCAATAGAAAACACATTATTAATGGGGTTCCGTTTGAGTTAGCACAGGCTTTGAGAAGAAAACAAACGGTATGGCTAGTGGGCCAACTAATAATGCTACTAATATCCAAAACAAGGTATTCGCATTACGAGACTTTGCAACAAAATAACACAGGATGATACTGAACAGACTTATAATGGTTAATATTACCATTAACACTTCCTCCAAGTTTTTAATGCAGACAATATAAACTTAATTCTAAATCAAATGTATTCATATCGCCATTTAACTAGAATCAATTATTAGCGAGCATTCACCTTATTGGCTTTACGCAATGGTTCTAATAGCTATTTTCCATACCGACGAATAACAGACACTTTACCATTTTCAAGCTCTAAAACATCTAGAACTTCTTTATTATAACTAAACGAGGAACCATCTGAGCGTAACCCTTTTGCGGAAAAAGTATGCTTAATTGCCACTGAATGATAGCCAACGATATACTCGATAATATTTCCTTTATATTCAGTATGCACACCTAAATAACGAGACATACCTTTACGCATCAACTTTTTACCGTCTGGTTCTCTGGCATCATCAGGCGCATTAGGAAAATGTTGGTTACCCACATCTTCCGTTAAAAAAGACAAGTAATATTCTAAGTCTTCTTTCGAAGCATTAGGCTTTTGCGTATTAGTCAGAGCTTGATAATACTGCTTAACAAAATTCTCGTAATCAAACGTATCCTCATTTGCCGAAGCAACAGAAGACATTAAAGTAACTAATAAAGTTAATAGAAATAAACACTTTTTCATTGGTACTCTCTACCCTTGGAATTCAAATGACATAACATCAGATCACAGGAAAAAAGCAACAATTAAATGTAGCTACTGGGCTGTTCAATCATCCAAGGTACTTTAGTCATGACAAACGAAAGCCTCTAAAGCACCAAGGAAAGGCTATAACACCTTATTCAAATCGATACGCGTTAACCTATTCAGGTTCGTAATCTAAGTTCGCCGACAACCAACGTTCCGCTTTTTCTAATGTCATGCCTTTACGGTTAGCATAATCAACAACTTGGTCTTTCGCCATTTTGGCTACTGCGAAATATTTACTCTCCGGGTGAGCAAAATACCAACCACTAACGGCAGCTCCCGGCCACATTGCATAACTAGAGGTTAATTCTAATCCTATGTTTTCTTTTACATTTAACAAGTCCCACAAAAGCCCCTTTTCGGTATGATCAGGACATGCTGGATAACCAGGTGCAGGGCGGATTCCTTGATATTTTTCCCGTATTAAAGAATCATTTTCTAAATTTTCATCCGGCGCATATCCCCAATAGTGAATACGAATTTGTTCATGCAAATATTCTGCACTGGCTTCCGCTAATCTATCGGCAACCGCTTTAAGTAAAATACCGTTATAATCATCATGTTCCGCAGCATAAACCTTAACCAATTCATCAACACCAAAGCCAGCCGACACAGCAAAAGCGCCAATATAATCATTAACACCTGAGGTTTTATCTGCAACATAATCAGCTAAACAACGATTATATTGCCCGGTAGGTTTTTTACTTTGCTGTCTTAATTGATGTAAACGCATACGTTCACTTGAACGACTATCATCATTAAAGACAATTAAATCGTCCTCTTCTCTTTCTGCTGGAAACAAGCCAAAAACCGCTCTAGCTTGTATTTTATTGTGGGCGACAATATCGTCAATCATAGCGTTAGCATCATCAAAAAGTTTAGTGGCTTCTTCCCCTACTACTTCATGCTTAAGTATTAATGGATATTTTCCCATTAACTGCCATGTAGTAAAAAATGGAGTCCAATCAATATAATTTCTCACGATATTAAGATCGAGATTATCTAAGACTGTAGTACCTAATTTATTAGGAATTTTAGGAGTGTAGTTGTCAAAACTAATCGGTGTACTATTGGCTCGCGCTTGTTCTAATGTGATTAAGCTTGAACGCGGTCCTTTTTTATAATGGCGGTCTTTTACCCGTTTGTACTCTTCTGTTTGTCGTTCCATAAACGCAGGACGTAATTCATCCGAGAGTAAGTTACTAACAACGGAAACTGAACGTGAAGCATTAGATACATAAACCACAGGATGATCGTATTGTGGATCCACCTTAACGGCAGTATGGGCTTTTGATGTAGTCGCTCCACCAATAAGTAAAGGTAAATTAAAGTTCTGACGCTTCATTTCTTTGGCGACATGCACCATTTCATCTAATGACGGGGTAATGAGCCCAGATAAGCCAATAATATCTACATTCTTTTCTTTGGCTACACGCAAAATTTCTTCACTAGAAACCATCACGCCTAGGTCAATAATATCGTAGTTATTACATTGTAAAACGACACCCACAATATTTTTACCTATGTCATGTACATCGCCTTTTACTGTCGCTAATAACACTTTACCATTTGTTGTTATTTCTGTTTTTTCATCTTCAATAAAAGGATTTAAGTAAGCCACGGCTTGTTTCATAACACGTGCAGACTTGACCACTTGAGGCAAAAACATTTCCCCAGCACCGAATAAGTCTCCAACCACGTTCATACCATCCATTAATGGCCCTTCAATTACATCAAGGGGTTTGCCCGCTTGCAGCCTAGCTTCTTCAGTATCTTCTATAATAAATTCATTGATCCCTTTCACAAGAGAATGTTCAAGACGTTTAATTACTGGTAATTCTCGCCATGTTAAGTCGGCTTTACTGTCAATTTTTCCACCTAAACCTCGGTAATTTTCAGCCAAGTCAAGCAGTCGTTCAGTTGCACCATCGTCTTTATTTTGAATAACATCTTCAACGGCAAAACGTAGATCTTCTGGAATATCCGAATAAATAGCCAGTTGTCCTGCATTGACTATACCCATGTCCATACCATTTTTTATCGCGTGATAAAGAAAAACAGCATGAATCGCTTCACGAACAAGGTTATTCCCTCTAAATGAAAATGAAACATTCGACACGCCACCAGAAATCATGGCATAAGGTAAGTTTTGTTTGATATCAGCTACGGCTTCAATGAAATCTACGGCATAATTATTATGCTCATCAATCCCTGTAGCTACGGCAAAAATATTGGGATCAAAAATAATATCTTCTGCTGGAAAATTAATTTCTTCTACTAATATTTGATAAGCTCGACGGCAAATTTCATACTTACGTTTACGTGTATCCGCTTGCCCTTTTTCATCAAATGCCATCACAATAACGGCAGCACCATAACGACGTAATAACTCAGCTTGCTGACGGAAATTATCTTCTCCTTCTTTTAAGCTAATGGAGTTAACAATGCCTTTACCTTGAATACATTTCAGCCCTGCTTCAAGAATGTCCCATTTAGACGAATCGAGCATAATGGGTACTTTAGCAATGTCAGGCTCACCAGCAATTAAATTGAGGAATTTCACCATTGCAGACTTTGAATCAAGCATGCCTTCATCCATGTTGATATCAATAATCTGCGCGCCATTTTCTACTTGCTGTAAAGCCACCGCAATGGCTTGATCATAATTTTCTTCAATAATTAAACGCTTGAACGCAGCAGAACCTGTAATGTTAGTACGTTCACCAACATTAACAAATAGGCTATTTTCATCTATAGTTAATGCTTCTAAGCCAGACAATCTACATGCAATAGTTCGCGGCTTTACCTCTCTTGGTTGAATATTTTCAACAGCTTCGAACATTAAACGAATATGTTCAGGTGTTGTTCCACAACAACCACCAATAATATTTAAGAACCCCGATTCTGCCCACTCTTTAACGTGTGACTTCATCTCAGCAGCATCTAAGTCATACTCACCAAACGCATTCGGTAAACCCGCATTAGGATGAGCTGATACTGCAAAATCAGAAATCCGACTAAGTTCTTCAATATATTGGCGTAATTCAAGAGGGCCTAAAGCACAGTTTAACCCGAATGAAATTGGCTTAGCATGTCGTAATGAATTATAGAAAGCTTCGGTGGTTTGACCTGATAATGTACGCCCTGATGCATCAGTTATTGTTCCTGAGATCATCACCGGCAAGCGATACCCTATTTCGTCAAACACTGTTTCAACCGCAAAAACTGCCGCTTTCGCATTTAACGTGTCGAAGATAGTTTCAATCAAAACAATATCAGCCCCCCCTTCAATTAACGCATGCGTTGACTCAATATAAGCATCTTTTAGTTCATCAAAAGTAACATTACGAAACGCAGGATCATTAACATCAGGTGAAATTGAACAGGTTCTATTTGTTGGCCCTAAAACCCCAGCAACAAAACGTGGTTTATCAGGTGTTTTTGCAGTAAATTCATCAGCCGCCGCTCTTGCTATTTTTGCCGCTTCACGATTAATTTCTGCACTTAATGATGCCATGTCATAGTCAGCCATAGCTATTGTTGTGGCATTAAAGGTATTGGTTTCAATAATATCAGCACCCGCAGCTAAATATTCACAATGAATGTCTTTAATCACTTGTGCTTGAGTTAATACAAGTAAGTCATTGTTGCCCTTTACATCGCTATGCCAATCGGAAAATCGCTCACCTCGATAGTCTTGCTCTTCAAATTTATAGGCTTGGATCATCGTCCCCATAGCACCATCAAGAATTAATATTTTGTTAGCAAGTTGTTGTTCTAATTTTGAAAATGACGTCGACTTTTTCATATTACGGCTCTTTTGATAATTTTTGACTAGCAGGATGAAGCGCTTGAATGTTATTTGCGTCTAATTGATACGGCGTTATCTGATACACATAGTAGTTAAGCCAGTTAGTAAATAATAAACTTCCATGACTTCTCCACGAGTTACTTGGTGATTTAGCAGCATCATCGTCGGGAAAGTAATTTACCGGTATGTTAGGAGATAAACTAGCAGTTAAATCTCGCTCATACTCTTCTTTTAAAGTAGTTGCATCGTATTCTGGGTGGCCGGTTAAATAAACTTGCTGCTTATTTTTACTTACCGTTAAATACACACCAGCCTCTTCAGATTCGGCAAGTATTTTTAACGCATCCACTGACTCATAATCGGCTTTAGTAATATAGCCATAACGTGAATGTGGCACGATGAAATGTTCATCAAAACCACGCGTTAATTCCTCTTTAGGATCAAGTGAGGTATGGGTATAAATTCCTGAAAGCTTATTTTTTCGTAAATGCCTGCTTAACCCATAATGATGATATAACGCAGCATGGGCTGCCCAACAAGAAAACATGGTGGATGTAACATTTTTTTCAGCCCAGTCAAATACCTCACAAATTTTATCCCAAAAGGTAACTTGCTGGTAATCAAGTAAAGCTAAAGGCGCACCCGTAATAATTAAGCCGTCGTATTGCTTTGTTTTTATATCATCAAATAAACGATAAAAATTATCTAAGTGTTCTTGTGGCGTATGCTTAGATTCATTGGCATGAATACGAACAAATTCAACATTTATTTGTAGAGGTGTATTTGCAAGCATACGCAATATTTGAACTTCCGTTTCAATTTTATTTGGCATTAAGTTTAAAATAGCCACTTCCATTGGGCGTATTTCTTGGCTTGCAGCACGGTTCTCCGACATTACAAAAATATTTTCATTATCAAGTACTTGTAATGCGGGTAATTGGTCTGGAATTTTAATAGGCATGTAAGCTTACCTTTATAAATATTTAATATATCAATGATGCAGGTTTTACATCATATATTGTGCTTGTTAATGTGCCTTGGATTGCTAGAGATGTCAACATCTAAACGTATAGACGGCTAAATGTTTTATTAAAATCTTTTACTTTAAGTATATGTGTAAAAGATCATTTAAAAAGAGAATACCGCCAAGCGCGAGAATACATATACACGCCCTATTAAAACACTACCTGTTACCTAAAGCATGAAAAGGGTCAATAATATTTTATTGTTTATAAGTACCCTCCTCTTTTAATATGCTCAGTAAATACCCTAATGCATCTTCTATTTGGGCTTTCTTTGTTTATAAAAATTTACAAATATAAGAGACCAATCGACCTGCTATAAAATAGATATACAAGCATTTATTTCAAGCTTTTGATCATTCCAATATAGAGCTATAACAAAATTTGGTGTGATTATTTCGCTGAGACAAAACAGGTTCCCTGGCTTTGAGGGGAAAGCTATTAACTCTCCTAGCTCACTTAGAAGTCAAGATTATAACTACTCTGCAATGAAGCCTCTGTTTCGCCACCTTGCTCTGACATAGTTTTCAAAACTTCTGCCCTCGGACAACTGTAGATCATCTGCATGATCTGTGACTATAATCTGCGGCTCATGCCCTGTCTCTTTTTTAGTACTTTCACAGAAAGTAATAATTTCATTAAAGAAGTTCTCAACACATTCAATATCATCATTAATTTTGCTTTTTCTTTCAGAAGAAGCTAATTTTGTAGCATCAAATTTATCTTCATCTGTATCGTTTGTTACATTTGGAAAATAAACTTGTGTTGGTTGATCAATAAATAAAATAGGAGGGATAGCGCAGCTATCGCCTAATGAACAAAATAATTTTTGAAATACCAAAAACAGTGATAAATGACAGTATAGCCAATTAGCTCCGCTTCCCATCGATCTCAAATATACCTTTTCTTTATTTGCTACAAGCCATATATCAAAAGATTCTAATGAGAAGTTGATATTTAATGGTTTTTTGTAAACGCTTCAAAATCTGAATTTTTACCTATAGAGTTCATTGTTGAGGTTAATAAGTCTTCGGCATTACCTACTTTTTGAGTAATAGAATACTTCTTCAGTTCACTACGTAATACTGATATTTTCTCTTTTTTGTAACTCTTGATTAGCAGAAAGAATCTTAGCCTGTTCAGCTCTGATATTTTTAATTACTTTTCGTTGTTCAATGATATCTGCATTTAAAGACTCTAATCTAGGTCGATAATCGAATTGTTGCGGCTGTTGAATAGCGATCTCATCGTTAAGCCAATTAATAGCATTACTTAATTCATCAACTTCATTCGCTAGTTTCTCTGTTGTAGTCAAAAAAAAGGGCACTCTGTAGCTGATTCGGTAATTGCTTCTGGATAATTAATTTCGCTGATACTTTCAAAGTAGTTTGTACTGATTGCTATTGTCGATTCAACACTTCTAACTTCTTTTTCAAGTTTACGTAATGTTATTACCTCGTTAGCAATTTTTTTATCAAGCTCTGAGATTAATGTCGTATTTTCTTTTGATTCAACATCTATTTCAATAGGTCGATCTGTTATAAGGTCTAACCAATAAGTAGGGTCTTTTAAAATAACTTTACTCGTAGACTCAACAAGCGAAGCTCCACTTGAAGCTTTATATTCTTGAAGCTTTTTATTTAATTTAGACTCTTTCAGCTCTAGTAGTTGCTTTCTTTTAGGTAAAGCTAACTCAAACCGTCTTTTCTTTTTTTCTAACTCTGCCAATTCTTGCTTTATTAAAAAGTATTGTTGATCAACAAATCCTAAAAATATTTTCAAATGCTCTATTGCTTGTTCACGCTTTTCTTTTTCATCAAATCGATAAAAGACAGCATGTTTATTAGCAATTAAGTTCTGGTGTTGTAGCATGAATGATGTAAAACTTCTGGCACTCAGAGATGGTTTTCTTCTTCCAATGAACTGTCGATCATCTTTATCGGTTTCAATATCACTAATATTTAACCCAAAAAAAGTACCAATTCGCTTCTTGTATGAATCACCAGCAATAAAATGCCCCAAATTAAACCAATTCCCGTTTAGGCTTAGTACCCCATCGGAAAACGGTAACTCTCCTTCTGATATTTCATGATAGAAGCCTTTCTTCTCTTTTGGTCTCCTAGTTAGAACAAGATAACCATTTCCCTTTTTAAAAATGGTAAAATACAGTTTTGCACTGTTAGTAATTACGCCTACAGGAATCGTATACTCTGAAGATGCCATACAGTAATCAAATATTTCGATTAATGCACTTTTGCCAGTCGATGACTTACCTGTAATAACATTTAGCCCCTGTTTAAATTGAACAAAGTGACACTTTTATCTACGACTCCGATGAAGGAAACATATGGCTTCATAATTGTTTTATCCTTAAAATTTTAAAGCAGTCCCTAACTAGGAATGGGGTAACTAATTTAGCTAAATTTTTTGACGCTTTGACTCGCTCTTTTTTGCAATGAGATAAAGTCATTTGTGAATTTAAAAAACTTAACAGACAAGTCAGTATTTATTATTGTGCCTTGCTCTTTAAGCACTAACATAGATAGATTGGTTAATTCCTTAAAATCTAACAACCTTTGCTCTAGACCTTCTAAAGAAGATGGTGCACTAAACTTGGTATTTAAAGTTGAGCCTCTACCTAAACGTTGAAGATTTTGTAATGAATTAGGGTTAAATATCAGTGGTAAAACAAGGTAGCAAAATAATATGTTTTTAGGTTGAGCTTCCAAGTGCTGATAAAACTCTTGCAACAAAGGGGCAAGTAAATATGGGTTGTGATTTAAACCCCCCAATTGATGTATCGCATTAGCCATTATTTAAGCTTCCATTTTAGTTTTTTACTTGAGTCATTCATGTTTACATGCAATACACCATCTCTAAACCATCGGTATGGGCGCTTAGAGTAAGTTTCAAACTCAGGTCCCTCTTCCCCTAAAATATCATCGTAAAAATATTGAGACTCAGCATGGGGTTGCTTACTTCTCTATTAGCTCTTTTATACCGCCTTTTAAAAACTTCAATAACCTCTCCTTGGTAGTCATCAAAATACTCTTGGCGAGTCCCATGTTGAAATTCATCCTTTACTACTGTTAAAGCTTCACAATAGTTGCTGTGAGCTTGATCTAGTTCGGTCAAATAACCTATATCCCTAATCTTTTGTCGATAGAGGCTATTTGGGGATGATTTTACTTGGAAATCTTCTGATGCTGGCTTTCTAGGGAAGTGCCGGGTATTTTGGCTGAACTTATCATTTAATAAGGACAATTCATCAGCAAAATCTTTTTCTGTGATTTCCCATTGGTTTTCTACAATGACATTCGGAGATATAAACCAACCAATCACCCCATTTATAAGCCGCCCTCTATTAACTAAAGGGACACTTTTACCATATTGATTTGCTAAAGAATGGTACTTATCCTCTAATATGAAAGAGCTATCGTAGATTTCAAATTTGGATATTACTTCTTCAAATTTTTTATCTTGTCGATATGAGAATACCTTCTTTTGTTTATCGTTGAGTGTCTTTCTAGAAAGGATCTCGTCAATAACTTTAACCCTTTCTTTTAAGCTTTTATCTTTCCAATTAATGAGTTTACTATTAACTCCAATTACTTGAGTAGTTAGTAATATCAATTTAGGGTATTTAGCAACATCAAAATTTGGATCTAGCCAGTTTGCTAGCGTGTTCCAGATATTTTTGTGGGCATCTGTAAGTGGATCAGCAAAATGCTTAACTTCAACATTAGCCTCATTTGGAATAGCCATGTCACCATCTTTCTCTATAAACAGTGATTAATTTGTGGTTAATGTAAAGCACCATTCGACCGCAAAAAGTATTGATAAATAATACCAGAAATACTTGCTGAAGCATCATGAGCTAATTTCTTGTCCAATTACATTCCCTTAATTCAATACATCGCATATAACTACATGAAAAGTTTATTATAATATAAAATATTTAACAATCATTTGTTGTGCATCATACTTTGTGGAAGTGCGAGGTAAAAAGCCCTGTACGGCAGGTTTTGGGGAAAAGTCACAAGACATGTCACTTGAATTAACACTTAAAATCTTTTTAATGGAATATCACTAATTGTTTATGGATAATGTTCATAGATTCTATTAGCGACTCTTTTGAAGAAGCGTCTTCTCCGACAACCATCGCTTTGAATTTTCCATTGTATCTACTTTCAAGATAAAGACAGATATCTACTAAGCTAGAAAAGACAAAAGCATTAGCTAATAGCACATCAAACCACGATGTAGATTTAAAAGTTTCTTGGTCACAAGCTATAACTTTAGCTGTCATTTCACCAAAGTTGGCTGATTCAACAAACTCACAGGTAGATTTATCAGCCACAAAAAAGTGTACATCATTTAAATGTCTGATTTGGTTAATATGCTACAGAGTTTAAATAAAAATAGTTAATCCGATAATATAAGTAAAAACCTGCTGTATATCCTTCAAATGTTTTAAGTAGTAAAGTTAATTTGTAGAGAATATTCATAACTCCCTACATTTTTTTGTAACAGATATCAGCTAGGGACAAATTTCTGGTAAAGTTGACTCATCAATATTAATTTTTAAAATAGGGGTATCATCACACGCATCATTCAAACAAATCTTCACACCATAATCATAACTGTCAAGATCAATGTTATCTAATAAGACCGTTTTTTCATCACTAGTTAATAAAAATTCAGCATTTTCTTCTATCATAACTTCACCTTTTATAACTCTAACTATTTTATAGCTATTTTGATTTATGCCTACGCCATCAGCTATTACAAACTCATACATTTGGCATAAAGGTAGGGAATTCCCTAACTGAGATAAAAATAGCTCTTGGCTACAAGTACTTTCAGGGGAAAGCGCATGAAGTAATTTATAAATACCACCATTTGTTGAAGCAACCACATAGTCCATGAATTTATTTGCATCAATAAGTCCTGCACCACATCGATCACCTGTACAATCTTGATCAGCACTAGGAGCATCTTCTCGTATTGGACTTGCTGTTGTTTTTAAAAAGGTAAATATTTCATCTCTAGTTAATTCTGGATTATGTTGAAGACCTAAAGCGGCAATACCTACAGCAAGCGGTGATGCTTGGCTTGTACCTTCCCACCAACCAGTCTGTATTAATATTTCACCTTCAGAAAATCTCGCACTATAACCGATAATATCAACACCTGGAGACATAGAACCAACAGCACCATGATTTGAAAATGCAGCTTTATAGCCTTGCTTATTCGTTGCGCCAGAGACGTAAATCCCTTCACATATTGCAGGTACGTATGTGGCTATATCTTCATTGTTGTTACCGGCAGAAACAAAGATCATAACACCTTGCTGATTGGCGAAATCAATTGCTTCTTGCATATAACTCGGGCAGGAACCTGCTGGACCAGCAATGCTGATATTTATTATATCGACTTTTTCAATTGCAGGAATATCGTCAACTTCTCCGCCCGCTGCATGAATAACAGCATCGGCTACATTACTTAAAGGACCAATACCACAAGATAAAGCTCTAAGGGCGATGATGTCCGCATCAATGACACCAGATATTCCAACACCGTTATTCGACTTTGCACTTATGATAGAAGCAACACCTAAACCATGCCCATTAATGCACCCTGTAGCCTCACTGACGGCATCATCAAAGTCTCGAAATTCAGGTTGACGGACTTCCCCAAACTCATCAAAGAAGTTATAGCCGTAGCTCCATTCCATATCTGGATGGTCATGAAAACCACCGTCAATCACTGCTATCCTTAACTTTTTATTTTGAGTTGACTTCGCCATTCCTTTTAAAATTTCGCTAGAACCTTGATAAGTAGCTTTATCTTGAAAGTAATACTGGTTGGAAAATTCAGGATCATTGGGTACTTGTTCGTCAGAATTACTAGCATTACGGCTGTTTTTACTTTGAAAGGTTTGCTTAGTTCGGGGCATTGAGTTTTTTATTATTGCTTTAAGCATAGGCGTTGGTGTTTTAAGCCAAATGTCCTCTTCAACAGATAAATATTTACTATCAGTTTTAATCGATTCAACTTCGCTTTCATCAACGGTTATTGATTTAAAACGCTCGCTATCAACTTCTTTAACAATTAATTTAATCTCTTTTGCGTATGAAGTGTTAAGAGAAAGCAGGGTAAGTATTGTTGTTAATATTATTTTATTCATCATTCTATCCTTTACTTAATTGGCTTCACAAGTTTCTGTATTTCCCAAAGAGGGAATCAAAGTATTGAGGAATTGGTATTGTTGGTTAAACTTCCATGATTCGCCATCAAACGTTCCCATTTGTGTATTACCAATAATTCCTGAAAATGCTTGGTATTTATCACTGTACTGATAATTTAACGAAGGTAAGGCAGGGAGATTGTTATTGGTTAATGAGGCGAGTAAATCAATATTTTCTGCCAGTTTATTATATTCAGCGCCAGCCAATGTTTTAACGTTCACTAGCAACTCTTTTAATTCTGTTTCTGTGATTGAATTATTTTGATAATTAACCGAAGCCTCTGTTAATTGAGTGACTTCAAGAGAAGACTTTTTCTCCATAGAGCTTTGTTTTATCGCTGTGAATTCTGATATTTTACCTGCTATTGCACTGTTATCTAATCCTCCATTGAAATAAGCTGATTTAGCATAAAAAGTTACAGCATCATCAAAATCATCAAACTTGAAAACCTTCTCACTATTTTTCCATAATTCAACTTCAGACAATACAACCTCAACAGATGTATTGATTAAAGATAAATGAATTGTTTTTTCAATAGCAGTTACATCACTATTACTTGAAGATACCGTTATTGATAGCGTTGAACTGACTTCATTTTCTAATTCGCCAACTGTAATAACTAACTCATTATTAACCACTTGTGCCGATGCCTCACTAATTTCAGGCGAAAATATTAGTGCGTATGAAATATCTCCAGTCCCCGTGTAGTCCAGCGTTAATGCAACTTTTTCTTCTTCTTGCTCATTAATTGCCAGCGATGTTTCCGCTAGTAAAAATGATAGGGTTACTGCTGGTGTTACTACTTTGGGCGGTGTTGTTTTCGATTCACCACCGCCTCCACCGCATGCGGTTAAGGTGAAACAGCATAGTGTTAGCATTATTTTCTTTATTATTAAGCTCGACATAACTTCTCCTAGGTCGATTAATTTTATTTTGAGAGTAAAAGGTTAATTGGCGTAAGTAGCCATTAATGAATGGTAATTGTTACGATATTCACTAACTGTGAGGGGGTTGCCATTTTGTTGTTTTATTTGAGTATTAAATATTTCAACGTAATTATGGTTTTCTTTAAGCGCTGAATTTAGTTGTATTGAATAATCATGACTTAGTGCTCCCATATTTTTCATCATAGTGATAATAGACTGTTGACCATTTGAATCTTTAATATATTGATAAGCTAAACCATAGTGTTCATAAGCTAAACCAGAGTCACCATATTCATCATAAAAACTAACTACTAAGGTAGGATCATAGTCATTATGCTCTGCCTTTTTAGCGACACTCATACCGCTTAAATAAACCGCTTGCCCCTCGCTGAACCAACGAGGGAGTTTAAAACCATCAATATCACCAGAAATAGCATGTTGAATGGTGTGAATTAACTCATGTTGAATAAGCTTGTTTATATTGTCAGGAACAACAATTGATTCAGCGCCAATAGTAATGCCAATTGCTGTGCCCTCTCCCCAACCATAAGGCTGAGTGTTCTCATGAAGACAAACATAAATTTTTTCTTCAATGACAAAATCTTGCTTAGACTGATAGTTAGAATAAGAGCTGTTTAGTAAAATACTTTCAATATCGTTATTACTGAGGTTTTTAACTGTATTTGTTGCCCAATCAGATACTTTTTGGTCTTGCCAAGAGTCAAATTCAGCAGGGTAGTTGAAGTTATCTATTGATTTGTATTCAAGTAAGTTTCTAAGACGTTTTCGAGCATCTATTCGAATATTAGTACGTAATAAAAAAAAATCTTGCTCAGATATTCCCATCGATGTTAATGCACTGGCTAAATTATTCTCTACCCATGTTGCTGCTTGTTTAAAGTCACTTTCAGGGAGGTCGGGATTACCAAAAACCATAGTTTTGTCAGATTCAAAATAATAGTCGTTATAACTTTGGTAACAATGACGAGCACTTTGTCCGTACTGCTGATAAGAAGGAAAGTTCTCTGTTGAAAAGTACTTCCCAGTTTCAGCTGAGTTGTAAAACTGGCCTGATACTGTTGAGTTAGTTGGCGGAATGTAGTTGCTATTATTACTCGAACTTTCTTCATCATCGCCACCACAAGCCGATAAAGCAAGCAGTAATGTGCTAGTGATGAGTAATTTATTCAACTTCAGAAGCTTCATTTAATATCCTATTAAATTATTATTTTCAATAATCTAAAGTTATCAAATGATTAACAAGAAAAAGAGGTACGTAATATTTTTTAAAAACCACAAAACTTAAAAATTTAATTTGCAAATTTCCCTACTTACAAAACTGTTTTTCGATACGAGCGGTTTGCTAATAACTGAGGATATTGTTTTTAAAAAGTGAACAGGAAAATTCCCATTGAAAAATTTAGCACAAATATTCCTACTTTAAAGTTCAAGCCATCATATACAAATTCAATTTCAGAGCTGTTTTTAAGTTGTTCAAGGGCTTGTAAGAGGTTCCAGACTTTGAAACCTCTTATGGAGGGCATAACAGCTTAAGGCTTTACGCTATTTTTACTTTTTTCATGATAATAAGCGAGTTTTCCTACCCATTTTTTCACGTGTGCTTTACTTGTTTTTTCATCTAAAAAGTTTGGTGACTTATTCAGTGGCATGGACATGACGTTTCTTGGGTTGTTATCCCAATTTTTATATTCTTTACCATCTTCCCATGACACTCTGCTTTCAATACTATTTGGCTCTATTCGCTTATTAGATTTAGTTACGATAAAAGAGATTTTATGAGTAAAGGATGTGACATCTAAAACATGTTTGATCCCTTGAGACTTCATAGTATTGTCGTAGTACTCTATTGCTTTATCTTTTAATGTTTTAGCATCAAAGTCACAATGGTATGATACAAGGAGTATATCTTCATTATGTGATTGTTCCTCAGACGTCCAGTAGCCGTCTGTGCAGACAGTCCATTTATCTAATACTTGTTCAACAGTGTCAAGGTTGGTGTGTTTGTTGACGGTATATTTCACTAAATCTATATATTCATTACTTTGCCCTCTGCTATCACCACAAGCAGATAATGCAAGAGTTAAAGTCGTGATAAATGCAGTAGTTAAAAGTTTCATAGGTATTTCCTTTTATTGAGATGGTTATTAAAACATTTAGTAAAAATCGCGCCACTTGTAAGTGAAGTTAAATGGTATAACTTTCATGATTTAGTTTATATAAAGTAACGTTATCATATATATATATATATATACATATCCATGAGCTTCCTACGTTTATATAACTAGTTTCTTTTTCAACCAAGCTTTAGCGAAACGTAAATCATTTTCAATAGTTCTTACTGATACATCTAGCAATCTTGCTATTTCTTTATTACTTCGTTGAGCGAAATAACGCAGTTCTAAGGTTTCAGCTTGGCGAGGGAATTGTTTAGATAATTCTTCAATCTCGCTGCTCATAGTAATAATGGCGGTATTTTGATGATTATTTTCATCTACTGTATTTAAAGCCTTTGGTGAATTGAGCTGTGTTTTTTCTGGATTCCTAGATTTGGTTTTCACTTGTTTACGATAGTGATCAATAAACACGTTTCTTACCGCTGAATTTAAATAACTGTAAAACTGACGTTGGGTATCAATAGAAATTAATGATTCTGCTTTTGATAGTTTTATATAAGCATCATGAGCAACATCGGTAGCAGACATACTAATAATGGCAGTATTTGCGTCATCAGGTAGGTTTTCATGGTTGATTTTTGCGTATTCTTTAATTTTTAAATACGCAAAATTCATTAATAACTGCGTCGCTTTTGCCTCACCTTTTTGCCAGCCATCAATCAGCTCAATAACGTCTTTTTCTTCCATGCTAATTTTTCTCATTTGTTAAATTAAAAATTTCTGAGTCTTTTAATATAGTCAGTGAACCTGTTTTTTGTAGAGTATCTATCCATATTTGGTTATTAATGACAGCAGGACTTTCAAGTGAGTTATGGCCATGAACTACCGCATCAATATTGTTAATAGTTGTTCCTGATGATTCTATTAAATTTCTTCTATACCAAATAAAGGGAATAACACTTTGTTCAGTTATTTCTAAACTTTCCAATTCTCGCCAATCAGTAGGCGCATCAGCATGTATTACGCCTATTTTCCCCAAAACACTCTCTACAGTGAATGATAATGGTATTTTTATGCGAACTAGTTGAGCCAGTTTTAACAATAACGGTGGATCATTTAATAATGGCTCTAACCACTGCCCTCCATGTTTAAACAAGTTTTTCCAGTGATTAGGGTTTTCAAAACCTTGTAAAAGTAATGCCTCATGGTTTCCTAACGTTGAAAAAAACCAAGGCTGCATTAGTAAATCAAGGCAAGCTTGAGATTCTGCACCTCTATCAATTATATCGCCTGCACAAAAAAGGCGGTCATCAGAAAAATCAAAGTCTAAATTATTTAACTGAGAGATTAGTAGCGTTTTTTGACCGTGAATATCACCTATAAAAAAATCTCTTCCTTTTTGATTGGGTTTGATTGATTTATGTGTTTTTACTTTCTTTAACAGCATGTATGTTCCAAGGTTAATTACCCAGTCATTATCTGGTTTTTAATACCTAAAGGCGAGCTACGGATAAAATGTACATTCCCACAAAAAACTAAAGAGTATTTTTGTCAACCTTCTTAAGCAGCGTTTGAAAATGCTGGTAGATTAATGAATTTTTGGGAAAGTGTTTTTCAATTGCAGGCTTTGCTTTCTTTAAAGAATCGTTAGCTTTTATTATGTTACCTTTAGCGAGCAAAATTTCGCCCTGTAATAACAATAGTTTTCCTTGCCATGCGTTATTAGGGTTTAACTCGATATTACCTAATAATTTTTTCGCCTCTGCTAAATGAATAATAGCTTTCTCTAATTCACCTACTTTTGCATAAACGTGGCCTTTCATTAAGAGCACTGACAATCTCATAGTTGATTGGCGTACTTCTTTTTTATTCCAAGGAAATTCAGATAATTCTTCCAAGATAGCTAATGCAGCTTTATTGTCACCCGAAAGGCTTAATGTCCAAGCTAATCTTACTTTATTTAATTGTTGGTGATAGTTATCTTCTCTAGTGTTTCCATCAATAACTTTTATTGATTTTTGGAGTTGTAAAATTCGCCCTTGTAGATAATTATCTTCATTTATAAGATCTGAAAATCCTTTTAATCTAGTTTGAGTCTCTTCAAATATTTTAGGGTAGGGAGAATTATCATTTGACCAATTTTTAATTAAATCATTGGATAACAAAGATATTATTTCTTTTGCTTTAGGGGCGAGAGCATCGATATAATTCAAATACTCTTTAATAATAAAGCTTATTGTTTCTATTACTATAATTGTACGTTCATTTTCAGGAATACTAAAATAAAAGTTTATTAACTCATTTAGTTGCTCTGTAGTATTTGATAATTCACCACTATTGTATTTATGAAATAACTCCATATCAGCTATAATCAGTAGAAAATTAGCACTCACTTCTTTTGATTCAATGTGTGCTAGTTCAAGCGCTTTACTTCCCTGTTGCATACTTTTTAATGGTTCATCGTAATAAGTTAACTCAGACAACCAGAAATAACCTTTCATTCTATTTATAGCGTTATAATCATTATTCTTTAAAATAACCTCCATTCCATCTAAAAAAGGGATCGCTAACTCGTATTTATCTAATTCAATATAATACCTAGCTATGCTACTCTGGAGATAGTATTCTCGGTCAGTTACATTATATTTTCGGTACATTTTAAGTGACTCCTTTAGGAGTTTAATCGCCTCATTAATATCAACAGCATTTTTATTGTCAAAAATACTGTCTTTAGTTTGCTCAAAAGAATAGATCCAAAGAAAAGGTAAGTCGTGGTATAAAGTACGGCCTAATTCATAGAGATATTTTGCTCGGTCTAACTCTGTTAGTTCATCACCATAATTATTAAGAATAAAGTGTATGGTGTTTTTTCTATGTGACTTAAAAATCGATTGTACTGACTCTGAACCAATAACATAAATCCCCAAAATATATTGTATGTAAAATTCCAATTGTGCTAGTGAGTAGCGTTGGTCAAGTACACCGTTAATATAATTTTGATCGACAAACTTAGAAAGTATTGGTTTTATTTTTTCAGTGGACACAGTGATGGTAAGCAATTTTACTAATGAAAGTGAAGTGTTATAAATAATGTCTTTATCTTGTATATTTTCATCATCATTTATTATGGACAGCAGCAATACATCCGCTTTTTCGTATTCCCTAATACTCATGTTACTTCTAGCTAATGCCAGCTTAAGTTTTGCTATTGAGTCAGGCGTTAATTCACTTGTTTGATTAACAATATCTATCGCATTTTTAAGTAAATCATTAGCAGTGTAGTTTTTACCATTGGTTTTATCTTTATCAGTGAGTTCAAAAAGCTTTGAGAAGGTATCAGCTAATAATATTGATTCATTATTAGACTTTATCAAATCTTGTTGTTGAATAAATAAGTTAGTCGATAACGCAGTTATGCTTATTATTAGGGTAGCAACTAAAAATGTTGTGATGGGGTGTCTTTTAAATAGGCGTTTTTTAGTTTTATATAAACGACTTGCAGGGAAAGCCTTTACTACTTGTTTATTAATAAACAAAGTAATGTCATTTTTTAGTTCAAGTACAGATGCATAGCGCTGTGTATATATTTCTGCTGTAGCTTTTTTGGCTATAGCTTCAAGTTCGCCAAAATAAGCTGTTTCCTTTGTTTTTTGTTGGATGAATAAAACTGAAAATATCTTACCTAAAGCATATATATCACTATACATATTAGGATTTTCACCAGCGAGCAATTCTGGGCTAGCATAACTTGCGGTCATTGCTTTTAAATAGTCAGTAAAGGCAGTTGATCTATCGCTACTTCGACTATTAAACATTCTCGATATACCAAAATCTAATATTTTAACTTGGTTATCTTGCGTGACTAGAATATTGGCGGGTTTTAAATCGGCATGAACAACTTGCATTTGATGGGCGTGATTGACAGCGTCACATAAGTCACAAAATATTTTTAGTTTTTCATTTATCGTTAATGTTGGCTCTGTGAACTTCTCGGTAATTGTACAGCCATTGATATACTCCATAACAATAAAGTGATGTCCTTCATCACTTATACCTGCATCAAAAACTTTACCGATATTCGGATGTGTAAGCTTAGCCATAAAGCCAGCTTCACGAATGAGTGCATGTTCACCAATGATTTTTTCAAGCTCGCTGTGTATGATTTTAATCGCTACTGTCTGTTCAAATTGTTCATCACAACGTTGTGCTTTATAAACACTGCCCATACCGCCTTTATCAATAAGCTCGGTAAGTTTCTGATGATTGAACCCGTTAGGTCTTGAGATGAATTGACGATACCAGCGCTTTCGTTTGCCATTAATGAAGACCAATATTGCGAATCCATCTCTAGACTTGCTTCATCATCTTTAAGCATTTCCAATAACTCTTCGAATAGGTCTGGGTGAGAGTGCTTAACTTCATCAAGATACGTTTTTTTCTTTTCGCTAGGAAGGGAAGTAGCTTTTACGAAAATTTCATACAACATGTTAACTTTAAAGTCCTTTAATTATTAACAATGAAAACGATAATGTAGCATCAATTTATTGAAAAGATGATAAATTTTTATTTTTATTGTGGTTATTAGTTTATTTTCCGTGACTGGATGCTTTTTTAGTTAGAGACAATGATAAGTAAATCAAAATAAATAAAGTAAAACCAATAGTAGTAGGAATTAAATAATGAAATCAAACTTTACAATATCAGCTTTTCTGCTTGTAGCGTTAGCAGCAACTGGATGCCAATCAACAAGTATAAATTCTATCGTTGATAGTACGAAAAGCTCATGGGCTGAAGCAAAAAAGCGTAATGCTGATAAAAAAGCAAAGTGGTATTACAATAAAAAACCCTTAATGGCGGCTAAATTCAGAAATGGTAAATTGTTTAACGTAAATGGTAAAGTTGACACCATTGACGGCTTTCGTGACTTTAAATGGCATACCCAACTATCTGAAGATATGAGCTTTATTCGTAAAGATGGTTTGCTGTCTTACTACTCATACAATGGTCAATTGGAGCATAAAATTGGTGGTGCCAAATTATCTAATATTGAATTTGTTTATTTTGATGAACGACTACATTCAGTTGTATTAATAACTAATAACGATACAGACGGACAAGCACTACTTTCTGCATTAGATGTTACTTTTGGCGTAGGTATTGGCCCAGACTCACCATCGTCTAAACCATGGAATGCTCAATACACATTATATAATAGTCCTTATTATGTTCATTCAAACTTATTTCATTACAATAAGCACTATGGCTGGGCTGAATATGACTGTGGTGTTCAAGATTCAGATCCTTGCAAGGTAACTTTATATTCAAAGATTGAAGAATATAAACATCAAGAAAAATTTTCAGCTCAAGCATCAGATGCCGCAGCAGACTTCTAAATAGCGCAAGTCAACGTACTTGCTAATGAATTTTTATTTAATGTTAAACTAATAAAGGTGGTTGAAAAATATGTCGATATTTACAGAGTACGCTAAAAAAAGTAAATATATGCACACCATAAGTGGCAAGTTAGAGACTATTTCATCAGGCGTTATTACTGATGGGCAAATTACTACCTATGACTATATTGAAATCGATAGTAAGCGATACGGCAATGTTGTTGTTGTCGGTGCGATTGATGATAAACTCCAAAAATCCACTAATGTAGACTTGTTGTTTATTAAAAGTGGTGGGGGTAGGACATTGATTGCAGGTGAGTTTGACGATAGCATTGAAGTTTTTCATATAGACGGCCTTAGTTCTGCTCAATGGAGCACTTTCATCAAACTGATGGTCGCGTTTTCTTTAGGTGGGGCTGTTGTTGCTGCTGTGGCTTTCAATAGTAATGCTTTAGCGGGAGTTATTAGTTTAATTGTTGGTCTTTTTATTTTTAAATGGTGTTATACATCTACCATTGGAGTTGGCCGTGTAATCAAAAAGGTTCAGCATGTTTTTGGTGTAGTTCGCCATTAAATGTTAAATCGGAAAGTATCATATTGGTAATTAATGACAATCAAGGCATCTGTTTCATCTGTAATAAATATAGGTGATCGCCTTGGGTGTCTAGAAAAATAATTATTTCTAGCTACTAATCTCTTTTATACATATCACTACATTTTCAGAGTAATCTTTGTTGGAAATAAATTTACTGGTCTAAAAGCTTAATAATAGATTTTTCTTTTAATTCAAGGTTCTTTAATAATGAGCTACTAACCGCATTCAATGTGTCTAAACTTAGTTGCTGAACCAATTCTGGCTTCATATAGTTCAAGCCATTAAGTGAGTAATTGTTACTAATAATTTTATCCTTTGGTACGGTAAAGCTAAATGAGCTTCTTTCGGGTCTCATCCTGTATTCTTCTGCCAATCGTTCAATGTCATCTATTACTACTCTTCGACCAAACTCTGACTGAAACTCACTCCCATTGATAAACAAAACATCTTCTGTTTTCTTTGTTTTATTAAGTACCGTTAATATTAAGGGGATTAGGCAAAATCTTAATATCCCTGCTGGTAGTGTAATAACAGCATCGACCAAATTATTCTCAATTAAGTATTGCCTATCTTCAATATCTCGTTTTCTAAATAAAGGACCTCTACCCGTAACAACATAGCCTTTTCCTGACTCATTTAAGCTATCTAACATTCTTTTAATATATAAGTGCTCTTTATATACGACTTTCTTGCTATACCATTCTTCTATTGATTTTCCTATCAATGGACTTTTAACAACCTTTGGTTGTAGTAAGCAAATAGTTGAATCGAAGTCGCTTTTATTGATAATGGAATCATTAGATAAGCAGTGGCTTTTAGTAGTAATAAAATTCTGTGCCTGAGCCAAGGCAAACTTTCTAAAAATATGGCGTTCCATTTCACCTAAAGACTCTATTCGGAACTCCTTATCTGGAAACTCTAAAGCAAGATATAAGCTTTGTTCTGTTGTAAATTCATTAGGACAGTAAATACTACCTACAGTATCAAAAGCTCCTATTTCCAAAATAATGTCAATAAAATCTGACGGTATTTCTTGGTAAAAAAACTTACTATCTGCTTGTAAATGGTGTGAAGTAGCCTGAAGCCTGAGTAGTACCCTAGAATAAATCAAAGCGGCATCAAGTGTAGATAACGATTCAACACAATTAAGCGATTTAATCGATAGAATTTCTTCTATTACTGTATGGTTATCAGTGCTCAGAGAGTGCTTTATATCAGGCAATATTTTTTCTAACAATGGCGTTTTGTCAGTAGCTAGCATTGCAGTCAAACCCTTTGTTAAATCGATTTTTCTCTGATTTATTTAATGATTGGAAAATACCATTTGATAACGCCTTTTTTGAAAGCCTAACAGGTGTTTTTATAAAATTATTAATCGCCTGTCTGATAGCACTATTAGCGGGTTCTTTTGCAGAAGTTTTAACTAGGTGCTCAATAAATCTTTCTAAATCCTCTTCCGCATTATAATCATTTAAATGAAATATTGCTTTATCATTCGACAACTCAACTAGCCGACAAAAAAGTAAAAATAAAAAGTATTGCTAGAACTGTTGAGCATTTAGAAGCACTTAATGAGCATGTAAAAACACCTGATGAGGAGCGTAAATAATGTCCTTCCCATTCACCCCAAATATAATAAAGAATGAACACCCTAAATTCTATTTAACTAAACTTGCTGAAGCAATGGCTACTCGTTTATGGAGGATTTACTCCATGCTAACAGCCAAAAACTGCCTATTCATCAAGCACAACAGTTTAATGCCTTTAAAGCTGTAATTTTTGAATTGACGGGGTTTAACTATGAAGTAACATATGTGATTGTGACGTTTATCAGCACAAAAGATATTTTCCATCTTTACTTTCTCCACACGCAAAGATTTGCCCTACTTGCTGCAAAGAAGGATATAGCCCAATTGAACATAGCTTTTTGTTTGCAAATCGTTGTGACATGCATGAAATTCAGCTTATAGATACATGCTCAGTGTGTAATCAAGCGTTGAAGTGGGATAACATTTTACTTCAAGGAAAATGCAATTACTGTGGAAGTCATCTACCTGAACTAGAAATTGAAGAAAGCAAAATACAATCATACGTCAAAATGCATGGTTTGAAACAATCATTACCGTTTCTGAATGATTTATGCTTAATGGCTAGTCATCTAATCCGCCCCTTAGATAATCATCCAGAAAGCATAACCAAAAAGCATATTGTTAATTCAGGTGAACTTTTCAACAAGGCTTATCGGGTACTAACTGATGTTGATTTATGTGGCACATGGCTAAAACATTTACATGCAAACAGATCTAAAGGGTTAGCCAGTTTAGGGAAAGGTGCAATTGAGGCTCCTTTCTGTAACGTGATTAGCCTTCTTAACCTAGATAACTGGCCAATTACTAACAAGTCTATAATGCCTTCAGTGAATAAGTCTTCAAAATTTAGTTTTATAGAAAATGACGTAGAAGAATTTAGCATCCAAACCCAATGGAAAACTAAAAACAAAAATATTGTGGAGCAAAACACCCTCGCACAATATAAATGCAGTGCTCAGCTATTAGCTAAAATCTTAAAGTGCGAATTAAACACAGTATTTTCGCTATCTAGATATGGCCTATTCAGTAGTTTGAATACAAGGGGTTACTCTGAAAATACATACATAGATCTGCGAGAGGTCGATCAATGTTTACCTAATAGCTTCAACTTCGAAGGTACGTAGGTAAAAACATTCTGAGCTTCACAGAAATCAAGCGTATTTTACCTCACTTCAATATTGCTTAATCCTGTTTTATTACAACAATCATCCGTGACCAAGTACCAGTTTCACTGATACAGGAATCATTGTCTTTTTTTACACGACTTCAAATCACAACTTACATGTTCTATCGGACATTAAAGAAAATGATATTAGTAGATTCAAATGACAAAATTGAGCACTCCAAAGCATTGCATTGCTACCGCTTAAGGGAGGTGGATATCCGTGCATTGCTAAACAATAAGAAAATTACGACTCAAAAGTGGCGACAAGTAGCAACGTACTACAAAACTGTAGATTTTGAACTAATGGAAAAGTCGTATTTCAACTTAGCAAGGTACTGCTACTTTCGTGGATTAAATTTCACAGCCATCTCTGAACGGCTTAAACTAAAAGGAATCTTACCCGCACTTGGAAAGTCATATTACGATCATCGTAGATATGTTATCCACTTTATAAAAACAGGAAAAGTAATATTACTAAATCAACACAAATCTAAAGACCAAACTTTCCCACCGAAAAACATCAATACACTCTTAAACTCCATGCCAATTATAAGTAACAAAAAACGATAGTTTTCTGTTACTCATTTTTTAATTTCCAATTCTTAATTCTATATAATTTAGGCTTAGTAACTTAGCCTTTCATTAATTTCTTTCTGTATTACTCTTTATTTAAAATAACTAATAAATTCAAATTACTATAAAAAACTTCTCGTTTTAAGCTGGCACTTTATTAACGAATCTCATAGTTAATGACGAAATATACAATTCGCCTATTATGACCTAGCCCATTAGAAATAGGTGCTCAAAATCTCCTAATAAAAGTCTTTTTACATGTGTAAAAAATCATTTAAAAAGAGAATACCGCCAAGCGCGAGAATACATATACACGCCCTATTAAAACACTACCTGTTATCTAAAGCATGAAAAGGGTCAATAATATTTTATTGTTTATAAGTAACCCTCCTCTTTTAATATGCTCAGTAAATACCCTAATGCATCTTCTAATTGGGCTTTAAATAAATTGTTTATCGTTCGAGGAGAATATTGCTTTGTTACCATATAGTCGGAAATATAATTTAAATAGGGAGATTTAGTTTTCATATAACCCACCACTTAACCACTATACTTTTACACAGATTATCAGTGTTTCACTTATATCCAAGAAAATGTGCAACGTGCGCAATACTAAAGCAAAGCGTAGGTTGGTACATTGAAGTTTATGGGGTTGCTTAATCTCGATGTAGCTATAAAGAAAAAATACAAACAACTTAGCTACATAACTTGCTGCCAATACTCAGATAGTTAACCTACCCAATTGCTAAGGCTAGTAGTTGCAGTGCGTTAAAAACAGGATGGCTTCTTACATAAGAATTAGGTGTAATAACGACACCAACGCTGACACACCTAGCAGGTAGCGCCTCAATTCAACAATCATTACCCAATACATACTGCATGTCGCATAAATACTAAAATGATGACATATATCGCTTTAGCTAATGTAAATAAACTTTTTCGGTTTTTAAGGCGTAATGTTTAGCCCGGCAAAATTCTCTAATAAATACCAGAAAAGGTGATTTTTCCATAATACGCTTACAAACAAATGAAAGCTGTATCTTTATACAGGTATAATGAATTTTATCAAAAATAACCACTTTTTGGTCCTACTAAATATTTTTTAGAAACTCGCTTTGTTTTTTATGAATTTGTAAGTGATTAATTTTTAGTAGAAATTTTTTTACAAATAATATTTAATAGGGTACAAGTCATTCTCGATAAAAGAATTCTCACTTTGTTTACGGAGAAGCAATGAAAACTCAACCAAACAATAGATGTTTTATCTATTTAAATCAATTATCTAGCTTACCTATAAAGTCAGTACTTCAAAAGAGTGTCTGGGACTTTATACTAAATGCTCGATAATAAGCGTTATATGCATAGGGATATCTGCTAGTTTCGATGAACAAAAATAAGAAAAAGTTAATCATCTTGTTGGTGATTCAAGCCGTTTTAACTATTTTACATCGTTCAAATGTTGTTGGCTTTAGTAGTGATGATTGGTTTCATTTCTCAAATTGGACATACTGGTTAGGTATGTGTTTTGGCATTTATATTTTGCTCTTTGCATTTAATTTACATTGTTCTAAGTGTGGTGCTAAGCAAGTTTTCCGCAGTTTCAATGCACTGGATTTTCGTTGGCCGCAAGACAATTGTCATAAGTGTGGCTGTAAAAATGAGTAAATGCATATAACAAGAAAATAAAGCGGGACTGCTAACAGTTTGCTCGGTTTCGCTCCGCTTCACATTTTAGCAAACTATTAATCAGCCCCTTATTTGGGCGTTACATGCCAAAGGCTAAGTCATTATCGGAATCATATATAGGGAGTAATTGTGAGTCTTGTTCAAATTCATTTTGATGGTGATATAGCTGTCAACCACCAAGTAAGTATGAGAACCCTTGGTAAAACGCTAACGCATTTGCAAAATTCGATGGATAGAGCCTACTTAGAGCAGCATTATGGGCAGCTATGGAAGTTTGCAAAAATGCGACAGGAGTTCTACTCAGAGGTTGAGCTGCTTGTACAAGAGCCCAAAGAAGGTGGCTATGTACTAGATTTCTTATCGTCAAACCCCGTAACCAAAGCCGTTATAAACAGAGTTTCTAGTGCTGTTAATGGTGCTGTCGAAGCTTCAAAGCAAGCAGGTTTGGACAAAGTAACTAAAATCGAAGACTCTCTAAGCACTAGGATCGCTCAAGTTGAAAGCGGAATCCTTGTCCCAAAAGACCTGCGGACGATGATAGATAACCCAGATGCATCAGTCATAAGGCGATATGGAGATCGTGCGATCTCTAGAGAAATCGATCAAATACTGTCAATCATTAGAGCTGGGCACGCAGGAGATAGTACTTTTGAGCTTTTTTTAAGCGGAGATAAATCTTCTAAATTTGAATTTAATAAAGAGTCTGCTGGAAGGTTCCATTCAACTGTTTCTCGCAGAGAGCTAGGTGAGCCAGTACTCTACACTGCAACAATATCATCACTAGATCGACATAATAACAACGGAAAGATTTACAACTCAATAACCGAAAAAGTTGCCAATATTCATTTTTTCAATGAAGACTTTCTTGAGATGGCAATGCCTTTTTTTCAAGAGAAAAAAGAAATGGTTTTTGTGGGTTCTCCATTAATAGAATACGGTGCATTTGATCCAAATGCTGGTGATATCTACTTTATAAAAGTGGCATAATTATGGATGAACTGGCGAAGGCGGTACAAAAAAAATATATTGAAGATATAACCAAGAAGTACCCGCTTCATCGTTTCCTTGTTATGTTTATGGTGATAATTTCATCATACATTTACTCCAAGGGTGATGACATTCGAGTACTCTCTGAGCTACAGAATATAAAATTAAACTTTATCTTCGATTTTAACAAAGGCTTGCTTGCTTCAGTTGATTTCGAGCAATTGGTTATTGCTATTTTTGTGTCGGGGGTTATTGGTCATATATATTCCAAAGTTAGCAGCATGTCATTCAATTTACTGACGAAAGCATCTTCTTTTGATTCTTATATATCCAAAATTAAAGATAAGGTTGATTCAAAAAAACCACAAGAGGAGATTTTGAATTACTTTCTTGCTAAAGATGTTTCGAAAGAGCTTGAGGGGTTGAGAGTGAAATTGAAGTCTTTTCATACTCGTTCTGAAGTATTTCTTGTTGCTGCATTAATTATAGGGTGGGGATGGGGTTCTAATGATTACTTTGATTGGCTTTTAGTTTTGGTGCTGATGGGGGCTATTTTTTCAAACATTTGGAAAGCTTTTCAATTCTATATTTCTGATTTCTTACCTTACTATATAACGGAACAAACATTGTTGGGGGCGACTGTTGACTTTGGTGATAAATAGGCATGTAACAAGTCACTCCACACGGAAATTTTACTCGCTACGCTCCCAAAATTCCGGTGAGTGAAGCGTTAGGCTTATCATCGAATCACCGAGAGAATAATGGAAAACTCTAAGAGTAGTGTTCGCCAAAGAGCGGACGAAATTAAAGAATATCAATGTAAAAACTTAATCGCTGTTTTAGAGAATCCGATGGATATTAAAAATATCGGTTCAGTGATCCGTAATGCTAATGCTCTTGGAGTAGAAAAAATTTACGTTGTAGACTCACGTAAATCATTACCTGATGATTGGGAAGAACTGAGAGAGCGAAAATCACTCTCAAAAATATCCGTTTCTGCTTCAAAATGGACTTTTGTAAAGCGCTTCGATAGTACAGAAGAATGCTTAGAGCACTTAGAAAAAAATAGGTTTGTCTCTGTCGTAACTTCACCTCATATCAAAGGTAAGGAAAACTTTATTCTTCATGAAGCAGACTATACCCAAGCAAAACTTGCTGTTTGGTTTGGTAATGAAGCTCGTGGAGTAAGTGATGTTGTCGTGGATAGAAGTGTTGCTTGTATCTCGATCCCAATGTTCGGCATGATTGAAAGCTTAAACCTTGCAACAACAACTGGTATTGTACTCTACGAAGTTACAAAGCAACGGCGTGAGTATCAAGCTAAATATAAGCGTGCTAATAGAAAAGCCTAACAAGCAATTCAACAAGGACAAAAAACAGTTGGCTTTTTGTTCACTCCGTTCACTTATTTTAGCCAACCATTTTTTGCCTGTTAATTGGGCGTTATACCTTTTGCGCAATTATTAAACATCAGTTAAGGAAAATCGATCAGTGTATATATCAGTAGAAAGAGCCTATGAGCTAGATAGAGTCGTAAAAAGTAATGAAGTTGCTTTAAGAAGTTTTATTGCAGATATTTTATATTCACAATTTGCTGATAAAACACAATTTAAAAATGCGCTGGAATCAATATCTATCACTGATGAGGTTATCTATTCTAGAAGGTTTACAGGTAAAATTAGAGGGTTTATTTCTAAATCGGATAACATATTTGGGGTGATTAAGGATATAAAAAATGCGTTAGATACGAATACATATAACAATGATGTTCTATATGTATCAGAAGTAATTGATTTATTATTAGTCTTTTTTAACGCTCATTTTTCCAATAAAGCAATAGCGAGTAAATTTCAATCTATTGAAGAATTTCATTATTGCTTATCTCTGTATCATAAAGTTAGAAATGATCTTTCACACCCAGGTTCAAGACCAACTACAGCTCAAGATGCAAATAAAGTTATCTATTTCATAGATAATTTAATAAATACTCTTGATGATGAATATTTTTGGTTTCAATCAAAAATAGATATAAAAACATCGATTGATAAATTTCATGATATGGAAGTGGATAACACACTTCTTTACAGTAACTTAAAATATATTAACTCAAACCATAAACGTTTACTTTGTCGTGATGATGTCATTGCTGGATTGTATGAAAGTTTATTGGGTAATGATAAAAGGAAGCGACTTGCTGGGTCTATCGTTTTATATGGTTATGGTGGTGTAGGTAAAACTGCAATTACCAGCGAGTTTTTATATAGGGTAGATAGAGATAAACTTGATGGGTTACACAGTGATATTGATTTTTTGCTTTTTTTCTCTAGTAAAGATGAATACTTAAGAGAAAATAAAACTACTGGGCAATTATATTTAGATTCTACAAAACCTGAGTTTACAACATGTGCAGACTTAATTAATCTCATTTACAAAGCTCTTGGGGTTACTAGTATTTCTGAATTAGACAATATGGAGAATAGAGGTATTATCGCTATCGATAATATAGAAAACATAGAAGCTTTGGAAAGAAATAAAGTATTAGACTTTATCAAATCACTACCAAGAAACTTCCAATTTATTGTTACTTCTAGAAACGAAGAAGCATGCGAAGAAAAGTTTCATATCGAAGAGTTTTCTTCTGATGAAATAGGTAAGACTTTCATTAATGAAATAATAGATTCAGAAGGATTTGATGTTAATTTATCTGATAGCCAAATTGAATTAATTTTGAAAGCTTCAAAGGGTAATGCACTCATTATTGTCCAAGTCTTAAATATTATTAATAGAGGTGTTTCTTCATTTGAAGAAATAATATCTGATTTACATAGTATGAAATCTAAGAATACTGAGATGATTGCTAATTTTATGTATAAAAATACATTTGATAGTGCTTTAAGGTCTTTAGATAAAGGCGGTTACCCGGTTACGCTAATTTTACAGATAATTTCACTATATGATGAAAAGATCGAATTGTACTCTATAAGTAAATTAGTAAAGATAGGCGTTGCTGATACGGAGCATGTTTGCCACTATTTGTTGGAAAGATTAATACTGAAAAAATTAGGTGAATATTACGAATTGAATGAATTTGCAAAGAAATTTGTTTTTATAAAAATGATGCCAGATAGATTCCAGTATTCAAACCTAGTAGATAAAATTTCTACTCACAAATCCAGAATGGCTAAAAAACTTACAAATTTAGAAAGTACAGTAGGAAGAAATAAAGTACTTCACGATATAGTTTTAGAATGGCAACCCAATAACTATATTGATAAAATAGTTATAGCTGAATTGTTTTCGCTTTACGGGGATGCAATAAAGCATGTAAGTAAAAATGACTATTCAGAATTTGACAACTGCTTAAAAGAATTTGATGAACATGCTTTCATTACTAGCCATCCTTATGTACCTTTGCAAAAAGCTAGGTTACTAAAGGAAGGTCTGAAAAGATTTAAAATGGATCAAGCAAAAACAATTTCACAAATAGAAAGTTTGTATGAGGAATCCTTAGCCTCAATTGAATATGATTATCGTAATCTAATAGGTACTTCTCCCCACTCATCTTTATTAATGTTTTTTGGTGTGTTTCTATCACAACAAATGCAACAATATAGTCGTTCGATTAGATGCTTAGAAGACTCATTGAAGTATAAAGGAAATTGTATCGACAATGGTTGGTTTATTACTTCTAATTACCTAAGTGTTGCTTTACAGAATAAATATAAAGAAACGAATGACTCTGCCTACAATGATCAACTTAAAAAAGTCTATAAATTAGTGATACAAAACAAAGATAAAGCACCAAAAACTAAATTTAAAGTTTCAATTTATGAGAATAAGTTTAAATATATCCTCGGGTAAAGGTATAACAAGAGACTATGGCGTCAATAGTTAATTTCACACTTTTGGCGCTTCCCACATTACACCATCTCTTAGCATTGAATTTAAGATAACAATCATCTTTCTAATACAGGCAATTATTGCCACTTTCTTTGGTTTTCCTGCTGCTAATAATCGTTGATATGTTGTTTTTTGCTCCTTCGTAACTTATCTTAGCCAATTATCATTTGCCTCTTAGTAAGGCGCTGTAAAAAATATCTTTCTAATCAGGACTATTAAAAATGGATATCATTCAACTCGTTTTATTCTTAGTATTTGTAGTTTTAACTACTATCGGCTATAAAAAGAACAATCGTAACCTTATGTTATTAGGTGCAGTTGCAATTACATTTGGCTTTGTAGGCTTAGAATTTATGCTCGGTTTTGCTGCTGGTATTGAGGGAGTTTAATCTTCTTTATATCAAATTACTCAAAAAGACAAAAAACAGTGGTTTTTTCTCCTTCGTTGCTTATGTTAGGCCAACTATTTTTTTGCCTCTTAACAAAGCATATGTAAATAAATTATGGGATTAGATACCGTAGAGTTTCTCGTACATATAGAAGATGAATATGACATTACAATTCCAGATGAAGATGCTTATCTTTTGGGAGAAATTGGGGACCTAGCTCTATATATTGTTAATTCCTGCGAACAAAGTAATGGTGTTTTAATTGAATTAGAGCCAGTGATTGATTTTTTAAAAAGGCTGCTACATCGAGAATTTGGTGTTCCTCTTGAAAAAATACATTTAAACTCTCTCGTGGTAAAAGATCTCGGTTTAGATTAATTATTCACATACAAGCAAATTAACAAATCTGTATAGCTCCCCCGTTTTAGTGGGCACCACCTTGAGGAGGTCAAATTCACTGTGTCACGAATGTATTCAACAACTTTAGATCTTTTCCAGTTACTTAACAAAATCTATTAGCTATAGGTCAATAAACATAACTAAAGTAATTAATTATCACCACTGCCTTTTTCACTTTTTTACACCAAAAACAAAAAAGCCACTAATAATTAGTGGCTTAAAATCTTTAAAGTGGCTAACTATTATTCAGCTGCAACTTTTTCTTTATCATCCGATTTTTCTTTGTCATCAACTTTTTTAGAAAGAAACATTTCTCTTAAGCGACCGTTAAGTTCATCGGCAATCGCAGGGTTCTCTTTAAGATAATTTGCAGCATTCGCTTTACCTTGCCCTATTTTATCGCCATTGTAGCTGTACCAAGCACCTGCTTTTTCAACCATTTTGTTTTGTACGCCAAGGTCAATCAATTCACCTAAACTATTGATACCTTGCCCATAAAGAATTTGAAACTCTACTTGTTTAAATGGAGGTGCAATTTTATTTTTAACCACTTTAACACGTGTTTCATTACCAATAATTTCATCACCTTGTTTTACTGCACCAATACGACGAATATCTAAACGTATAGAAGCATAAAATTTAAGTGCATTACCACCTGTTGTGGTTTCAGGGTTACCAAACATTACACCAATTTTCATACGAATTTGGTTAATGAAGATCATCATAGTATTTGATTGTTTAAGGTTACCGGTTAGCTTACGCATTGCTTGAGACAACATACGAGCTTGCAGCCCCATATGTGAATCACCCATGTCGCCTTCAATTTCTGCTTTTGGTGTTAAAGCGGCAACAGAATCGACTACAATTACATCAACGGCACCTGAGCGAGTTAACATGTCACATATTTCTAAAGCTTGCTCACCTGTATCGGGTTGAGAAACTAATAATTCATTAATATTTACACCCAGTTTTTCAGCGTAAATAGGGTCTAGGGCATGTTCTGCATCAACAAAGGCACATACTTTACCGTTACGTTGCGCTTCAGCAATAACTTCAAGTGTTAGCGTAGTTTTACCACTTGATTCTGGTCCGTATATCTCTACAATACGTCCCATAGGTAAACCACCTGCACCTAAGGCAATATCAAGGCCTAAAGAGCCAGTAGAAATGGTTTCCACATCCATACTGCGGTTCTCACCTAACTTCATGATTGAACCTTTACCAAACTGACGTTCAATTTGGCTCAACGCAGCGGCGAGTGCTTTTTCTTTATTATCGTCCATTTCTTGCTCCACAAATAGTTACTTAAATAAATCTTATGCAGCAAAGTATACTGTAAGCGCGTACAGTATCAAGTTTTTTTATAATTATTTTTTTTCGTCACTTTTTTTTAACTAACCGATACTTTTAACTAATTGTAATATAAGTATTATTTTACAATTTATAACTTTTTTATTTTTTTCCAAAAAAAGTTACTCAGGCTATTTTATCTTTTATTACCCACTAATTTATTGGTATTGCTTATCAGTATGTAAAATTTATAGGTCTATCGTTTATGCTTATGGCATAATTAACTAACATCTATTTAAGTTATATCAATAAGAATTAATGACTATCGCTAATCCAGACTTATCTTCGCATACTCCAATGATGCGCCAATATTTAACCATAAAAGCCGAATTCCCTAATATCCTTGTATTTTATCGCATGGGTGATTTTTATGAGTTGTTTTTTGATGATGCCAAGAAAGCATCCGACTTATTAGATATTTCACTTACCGCTCGTGGCAAAACCGGTGGTAATGCAATACCTATGGCAGGTGTTCCTTATCATGCTGTGGAAAATTATTTAGTGCGTTTGATCCAACTAGGTGAGTCTGTTGCGATTTGTGAGCAAATAGGTGACCCAGCAACAAGTAAAGGGCCTGTTGAACGTAAAGTAGTACGGATAGTAACCCCTGGTACTGTCAGTGACGAAGCCTTATTAACTGACAAACAAGATAATTTAATTGTTGCTATCGCGCAAACACAACAAGGTTTTGGCTTGTCTTACCTAGATATGTCTAGTGGTCGTTTTGTTTTAACTGAACCCGCCACCAAAGAACAACTACAAGCAGAGTTACAGCGTTTATCTCCTGCGGAACTCTTGTACCCTGAAACTTTTCAAGAAACGTCATTGATAGCTAATTACAAAGGATTAAGACGTCGCCCTGAATGGGAGTTTGACTTAGATACTGCCCAAAAGCTGCTAAATGAACAATTTGGCACCAAAGAGTTAACTGGCTTTGGCGTAAGTAATAAGCCTATTGGTTTGATGGCCGCAGGTTGCTTATTGCAATATGTGAAAGATAGCCAACGAACTGCCCTACCCCATATACGTGCTATTTTGGCGGAAACCGCAGCCAAAGGGGTTATTTTAGACGCAGCAACTAGGCGTAATTTAGAACTCACCCAAAACTTGCAAGGTGGAACAGACAATACCCTAGCTTCAATTTTAGATACCTCTGCTACTCCTATGGGATCTCGGTTATTAAAGCGATGGTTACACTTCCCGTTACGAGATATTGATACCTTAACCACGCGTCAAAATTCGATATCAGCATTAATTGATACAGATACCTATTCACCATTACATAACTTATTAAAGCATATGGGAGATGTGGAACGTATTGTTGCTCGTATTGCTTTACGCACTGCCCGTCCGCGTGACTTTGCTCGTTTACGTAATGCCTTGATGTTATTGCCTGAGTTACAGCAATTATTAACGATGAATGAATTGTCTGCGCTGCAACAATTAAAATCAGACACCGCTCCCTTAGCTAATATTGCTGAGTTATTACAAAAAGCAATTGTTGAAAATCCTCCGGTATTGATTCGCGATGGCGGTGTAATAGCTCCAAATTATCATGAAGAATTAGATGTACTCAGAGATTTAAGCGATGGTGCCACTGAGTTTTTGGCTCAATTGGAAGAACGAGAAAAACTCAGAACAGGCATTCAAACGCTTAAAGTTGGCTATAACAGAGTACATGGTTTTTATATTGAAATAAGTCGTAGTGCGGCACAAGACGTACCCGATGATTATATTAGGCGTCAAACCCTCAAAAATAATGAGCGTTTCATTACTAATGAATTAAAACTGCACGAAGAAAAAGTACTCACAGCACAAAGTAAATTTTTAGCATTAGAGAAACGTTTATATGACGAACTCTTTGATTTGATTTTACCTGAACTTGATAAGTTGCAAACACTGGCACAAGCTATTGCTGAAGTAGATGTATTAGCAACATTCGCAGAAAGAGCAGAAACATTAAATTACGTTAAACCCCAGCTTTCTCAAACACCAGGCATTTCAATTGAAGCAGGACGCCACGCAGTGGTAGAGCAAATGACTGTTGACCCCTTTATTGCTAATCCTGTGGTGTTAACTGATGAACGTAAAATGTTGATCATTACTGGCCCTAATATGGGAGGTAAATCAACTTATATGCGACAAACGGCACTTATTGTTCTCTTAGCCCACATAGGGAGTTTTGTTCCTGCTAGTGGCGCCCAAATAGGTATGGTTGATAGAATATTCACCCGTATTGGTGCCTCAGATGATCTCGCTAGTGGCCGTTCAACATTTATGGTAGAAATGACAGAAACCGCAAATATTTTACATAATGCAACCGATAAAAGTTTAGTGTTATTAGACGAAATAGGACGAGGAACTAGTACTTTCGATGGTTTATCACTCGCTTGGGCTTGCGCAGAAATGCTGGCACTGAAAACCAAAGCCTTTACGCTATTTGCTAGCCATTATTTTGAGTTAACTTTACTTGCTGAACAAATATCTACCCTAGCTAATGTTCATTTAGATGCCGTAGAACATGATGAAAAAATTATTTTTATGCATGCCGTTCAAGAAGGAGCAGCAAGTAAAAGTTTCGGATTACAAGTTGCTCAACTGGCAGGTGTACCTAAAACGGTAATTCAACGAGCTAAGCAACGATTAAGTGAGTTAGAAAACCAACAACATGCTTCAAATATGAGTGAACAAGCACAACCTTTTGAACAATTAACATTAATGGATGAAAGTCATCCTATTATTGAAAAATTAAAAGCACTTGATGTTAATGATTTAAGCCCTAAACAAGCTCTCGATTTATTATATGAGTTGAAACAACAAGTATAAAAATGACTAACTACCGCAATAATGTAACACTCAATCTGACGGATAAATCGCTTTACTCGTCAGATTGAGTGGTTAAACATACTAATCGCCAAATTTAATTCTCACGCCGGCATTGGCAATAAATCCATCATTACGCGACCAAATATCTGTGGTCCATTGCCCACTTGGTGCTCTAGTAGCTAATAAAAGAGGATGCTCATCTGTTTGCTTAATATTTAATAAATTTTCTAAATTGATAAACCAACTTACCCGACCTAAAGTAATCTCGCCCATTAAACCTAAATGCCAATAAGGATTAGACTCTTCAATATAGGGATTATCATTTAAGCGTTGGCTTCCTGTATAATAAGCTTCAAAACCGCTTCTAAAGCGACCATGTTGTTCCCACATTGCAACAAAGCCAGCAGAATGGCGAGGTGTTAAAGCAATTTCTCGCCTTTGCGACCCCTCTTGTGATAATTCAGTCGCGTCTAAATATAGATAATTCGCTGTAAGTTTTATATCACGCCAATGATAACGCAAGCGGATTTCCGAACCACGAATTTTACTTTCTCCCTCAGCATTCACTAAGCGAACTCGATCTAATACCTCGTTATTATTGGCTGAAAATGGAACCAACTCAGTGACATTGTCAACATTGGAACCAAATAGCGTCAAACTCGTTTCTATATTTTCAAAAGTGTAAGTTAAATCAAGAGAGGCGGTTTGTGCTTGCTCTTCTTGTAAATTATCAAGCGCTGCTAGTCTTGAGAGACCTGCCGCTTCTATTTCTTCAACAAAGGGGGTGGGTGCAAAATACCCTTCTCCATAAGAACCTCTTATGGTTAAGTTTCCTGGTCGATAAAGCAATGAAACTCTTGGACTAAATTGCGTACCATATTCACTGTGATCATCTACACGCGCACTATACGACGTTGTTATTTCATCAGTGAGTTGATAATCCAACTGAGCAAAAATACCAGGAACTTTATAAGAGTAATCAAAAATAGAAAAAGTATTCGATGAATACACCTCTGATTGATAAGCCGCGCCAATAACCCAGTCAGTATAATCGCTATAACCAGAAACGCTTGTTTCTAATAAATAACTTTCATGCTTATCATCTTCAAGATCTTTACCATAAACATGATCATGATCTTGAACCATAGCGGACGCTTTAGTACTAAGCGTTAGTGTATCTAATACAGGCACGTTATAAACTAAGCCACCATCAATACGCTGTGAGTCTTGTGATTGTATAAAGGTATTTCCATTGAGAAGCGTATGCCCTGATAACGTACCACCATCTCGTTGCTCTTTCATAAAGCCCACCGTTGCATAAACGGTTTGCCCTTCATTACCTTCCCAAAACAACCTTGGACGTGCTGTTACTCTTTCATAGCCAGCTAGGTCAATCCAACCGTCATGATCAATGTCTTGCTCTTTTTGATGGTGTACTCCAGCAGTAAAAGAACCTTTCAAAGAATCGCTAAGTGGCGACTCAACATAACTGGTAATATCTTGTCCATCACGTGTAGTTACATTAAGCAGGGTTTCTCCATTTAATTTATCACTGGGCTTTCTTGAAACAAGGTTAATCACACCACCCAACGCTGAGCCACCATAAAGTGATGAAGCGGATCCTTTAATAATTTCAACTCTGCCAAGATCTGTAGGTGGGATCTGCAATAAACCTATTGAAGAAGCTTGATTACCATATAAAGGTAAACCATCTGCCAATAATTGTGTATAACGTCCATATAAGCCCTGTAATCGAATATTCGCACTACCTAACGCAGGAGAAGTCGTTTGCATACGCACCCCACCTGTTTCAGCGACTAACATTGATATATTACCTGGTCGCATGGCCGCTTTTTCTTCTATTTCTTCTCGGTTAATTAGTTCAACACGGATAGGCTGGTCGTCTGCAATAAGTCGTGAACGTGTTGCTTGAACAACGATAGTTTCTACCTCATCATCATCATGCTCCTGATGCGCTACTTCGCTGGGTAAATGCTTTTCATCCAATGCCGTAGCTGACATCTTATTCATGGGCTCTGCATAGCTTAAAGAAATGCTACTGAGTGATAATAAACTTAGGGTAAAAATAATAGGTGAAGCAGACGTGTGTGACATAAATATTATTTGAATCTTCTATAAGTAGTTAATGATATGCTAAAGTCTAAAGCTTACAGCTACTGGAAGGTCAAGATGAAAATTAGTGAACTTGCATCAATTACTCAAGTATCAGCAAAAACTATTCGTTTTTATGAACAGATAGGATTACTGACCGCGCCGATAAGAGCAGATAACGGCTATCGGCACTATCAACAAAAAGACGTTGAAGTACTCCTTTTTGTCAGACGTTGTAGAGAATTAAACATTGCTATTGATGATATTAAGCGTCTAGTTGAAGTTCAACAAAATCCAAAAGCCTCTTGTTCTGTTGTTGATAATATTATTGCTGAACAGCTTGCCCATATTCAACAAACTCAGCGAGAGCTCGCCATCTTAGAAAAGTCATTAGCAGCGTTAGCCACATCTTGTAAAAATCATCAAATTAAAGATTGCTGTATCTTAAATCAATTGAAATCAGCTTAGCTTTATTGTTCATGATAACTAGGTTTAATTAGTTTTCCGTCTCAGATAATAAAAAACCAGCGACTTCGCTGGTTTAGTTTAATGTATATACTAGTAAGTATTATGCTTGAAATAAGGCTTCAATAGACAAATCTTGTTGACTTAAAATATCGCGTAAGCGTTTCAATGCTTCAACTTGAATTTGGCGAACTCGCTCACGAGTTAATCCAATTTCTACACCAACATCTTCAAGAGTTGCTGCTTCATATCCTAGTAAACCAAAACGTCTGGCTAATACTTCACGCTGTTTAGAGTTTAGCTCGTTGAGCCAATGAACAATATTATTTTTAATATCTGTTTCTTGGAGGCTACTTTCAGGGCCGCAACTTTTTTCATCTGGAATGATATCAAGTAATACTTTATCTGACTCTGCACCAAAAGGTGTATCAACCGATGACATGCGTTCATTTAAGCGGAGCATTTTAGTGACATTAGCAACTGGTACATCAAGTTTTTCTGCTATGTCTTCAGCGGTAGGTTCATGATCTAATTTTTGAATCAATTCACGCGCGGTTCTTAGATAAATATTAAGTTCTTTGACCACGTGTATAGGTAAGCGAATAGTTCGCGTTTGATTCATAATGGCACGTTCAATAGTTTGACGTATCCACCAGGTAGCGTAAGTTGAAAATCTGAAACCTCGTTCAGGATCAAATTTTTCAACCGCTCGTATTAAGCCTAGGTTGCCTTCTTCAATTAAATCTAATAAAGGTAAACCACGATTATTATATCGACGTGCAATCTTGACAACTAAACGTAAATTACTTTCGATCATACGTTTACGAGAGGGTTCATCACCTTTTAATGAAAGGCGTGAAAAGTAGACTTCTTCTTCGGCAGTTAGTAATGGAGAAAAACCAATTTCGCCCAGATACATTTGTGTTGCATCTAAATTTGAAGGCGCATCTTCCGTAACTGTTTTAGTTTTTTTCTCTGCGGTAATATTGCCAGCCGCACACTCTTTTGATTCTTTTTTGATGCTCATGCTATATCTCCCATAAATTTAGCAAAGCCTATTCTCTAGGTACTGATTAATTACTCACATTAGCTCCAAACTTTATATTTATTTATTATCTTCTCGGCAGATATTTTAGAGGGTTAACAGATTTTCCACGAAAGCGAACTTCAAAATGAAGCATGACTCTTTTCGCTTCTGTGTCTCCCATTTTGGCAATTACTTCACCAGCTTTCACAGTTTGCTGTTCCTTTACTAATATACTGTCATTATGTGCATAAGCACTTAAATAATCATCATTGTGTTTAACGATAATTAATCGACCGTATCCTCGTAATACATCTCCGGCATATACTACTTTACCATCAGCTGCTGCTTTAACTAAATCACCTTTTTTACCTGCGATGTCAATCCCTTTATTTCCTTGTTTTTTCGTAGAAAATTTAGAAATCAATCGACCTTTACTAGGCCATTTCCACTGTTTTATTTTTTGTGAAAATGTCCTTTGACTCGACGGGATAGTAACTCTTTTTTTATCACGCCTTGTATTACTACCATACGCTTGCTTTTTAGAAGGCGCAACAGGTTTTTTAACCACTTTTGGTTGACCAATTGTTGATTTTTTAGCCGAGGTATTAGTTTTACTCGCGTTACGCATTTTTTTAGTTAAAAATAACTTTTGATTTGGATAAATTCGATAAGGCGGTGATATATCATTGAGTTGGGCGAGTTCTCTTACATCTAAATCAGCTCGCCACGCGATGGAATATAAGGTTTCACCTTTTTTTACCATGTACTCTGTGGCTGTAATATTATCTTTTACTCTTTTATACAGTGGAATTTGGCCATGTACATCAACCACTGGTGCAGGTGACTGTCGGCTAGAACAACCCACCAGAAAAAGTAGAATAATAAACGCAACTAAATGATGACGTATTGAGTTAAACAAAATATTAGTTTTTAATCCCTAATGAACTGTACCTATCTTAGAATAAAATAAGCAATAATGATTAATACTACAACTAACCAGCCAATTATATCGATCCATTGACGTAATTTTTTTTCCATTGTATCGCCACCATAGTAAATCACACCAGCGACAATAAAAAATCTTAACCCGCGACCAATTGCTGAGGCAAGTAAAAATGGCCAGAAAAGCATTTGCATAAAACCAGCACTAACCGTGAATAACTTATAAGGGATAGGTGAAAATCCAGCTAAAAATACTACCCATACACCCCACTGTTCAAACCAAGTGATTGCCGTATCAAAACGTTCCTGATAACCAAACTCAGTAATTAAAGGTTGAATCCATGGCTCAAACATCCAAAAGCCTAGATAATAACCAACTATCCCCCCTATGACTGAGGAGACGGTTGTGAGTGTGGCGTAGTACCAGGCTTTTTTTCTATCCGCTAACACCATAGGTGCCAGTAATACGTCGGGCGGAATGGGGAAAAACACTGATTCAGAAAAAGTGAGTATGGCTAACATTGCTGGAGCAAATCGATGTTTCGCCCATTTGATGGTCCAATCATACAGTGATGAAAAAATCTTCAAAGTAATTCACCCGGTATCAAAGGTACAAATTTTACTGCTTCAATTTGTTTTTCAATAAATTCATTTCCCGAACGAGTAATGATCTTTAAAATTTGCGTTTGATCGCCAACGGGGATCACGAGTCTGCCTCCCTCAGTTAGCTGTTCAAGTAATGCTTGGGGAATAGAAACTGCAGCGGCTGTAACTATAATAGCCTGAAAAGGCCCTTTGCTTTTCCAGCCTTGCCAGCCATCACCATGCTTCATTGCAACATTGTGTAAATCAATGCTTCTGAGTTTACGTTTTGCTTGCCATTGCAACGATTTAATTCTTTCAACAGAAAAAACTTTCGGTGCAAGTTGGGCTAAAATAGACGTTTGATAACCAGAACCTGTGCCAATTTCTAATATACTTTCCGGCATGCCTCCAGCAATTAAAAGCTCAGACATTTTTGCCACAATATAAGGCTGAGAAATAGTTTGTCCTTGCCCTATAGGCAATGCTGTATTGTCATATGCTTTATGAGCAAGAATTTCAGGGACAAATATATGTCGAGGACTTCTCGCTATAGCCTGTAATACCAGCGTATTTACAATACCTTCCGCTTGTAGTTTTTGAGCCAAAAGCTCGCCACTTCTATTCGATTTTCCGCCAATACTGCTCATTGTTCTGGCATTCATTTTACACTTCTCATAATGTTAATTGATTTATCCATTGCGACATGGAGTCTATACTTTGATGCGCTGTCATATCTACTGTTAAAGGAGTAACCGACGCATAACCTTGATTAATAGCATGAAAATCAGTTCCTTCTCCAGCATCAAGTTCCTGACCTAAAGATCCATACCAAAAAATATCTCTATTCCAAGGGTCTTGCATTCGTTTCATGGTTTCTGCTTTATGTCTATGACCTAAACGTGTGACTTTTATTCCTTTTAATTCTGACAAAGGCAGGTCTGGCACGTTTATATTGATAATTTGATCCGCAGGCAATGGATGTTTGACTAAGTGTTTAATGAAACTCGCAGCAACAAAGGCGGCTGTTTCATAATGTAATTCATCTTTACCTGCTAATGATACTGCTACTGCTGGCATGCCCATATGACGCCCTTCTGTAGCGGCGGCAACTGTGCCCGAATATAAAGTATCATCGCCTAAGTTTGCCCCTTTATTAATGCCAGCAACGACTAAATCAGGTAACGGCTGAACAAGCTGACTGATCCCTAAATGAACCGAATCAGTTGGTGTGCCGTTCACAGAAATAAACCCATTTTCAAGGGTTTCAGCGCGAAGCGGATTCAATAACGTGAGTGAGTTACTCGCCCCACTACAATTTCGATCTGGCGCCACTACAGTCACATTAGCAAAGTTGCTCAATGCTTGATAAAGCACTTTAATTCCTAATGCATTAACACCATCATCATTACTGAGTAATATATTCATTTAGGATTCTCTATGTTGAGTAGCAAATGCACGCTCAGTTAAATCAGTATAATTAAGTAATTCTCTTAAAATTGTGGTTGCAAAACATCCTGAAGGAAGAAAAAAGGTTAATTTAACAAGACCTTTTCCTTGATCAAACTCGATATCGCTTTCACTCAACGAAAGCCTAATGCGCCGACGCTCTTGCTTTAATCCATATTTAACTAAACCCTGACAAATATCAGGAAACTGATCCATTAACGCCAGCTCTTCTTGTTTTAGTTCACCTGTAGCCTTACTTTGACCTAATCCCCATAGACAAGCGGTTAAATCAATGTCTTTTTCATGGAAGCGCTTTATAGCCGTCTCGTCTACTTCGTCTAGATGAAAGATAGATTGCGTGCCGGCAAGCATCATGACGTCACCGACTCTTAAGGCTTCAAACTGATTCGCTTTTACACGCTCACTGACTAAGTGATTAAACAACAAAGAGCGTGCTGCAGAAAGATAAATACTGCGTTTTTTCCGATCTTTGACTCTGGCACCGGCAAATAACGCTTTTGCTTTCTCAATATTTCCGCCATTAATACCAAAGCGTTGTTCACCGTAATAATTAGGTACTCCATGCTCAACAATGGCATACCAACGACGTACTACATCATCAATATTAGAAACTTCACGTAAGGTTATTTCAAATGAATTACCTGTTAAGGCACCAATTCGGAGCTTTTTATCGTGACGGGCGAAACTTAATACTTCAACGCCGTCAATGTTCAAGGTGGATAGATCATCCTGTGCTTTTCCGGGAAGATGCACACCAAACCATTGCTCTGTTACTGCGAAGCGGTCTTTTAACCCCGCATAGGTCACCATTGATTCTTTAACGCCAAAATAACTCGCCAATTGTCGGGCAACAAATACCGTGTTAACGCCTGTTTTACGCACCTTAATGAGTAAATGTTCACCTGTTCCACTTGGTGAAAAAGGTAATTGTTCTAACACAATAAAATCTGACATTTTAGTGCGTAAATCACCTGATGATTCAGGTTTTCCGTATAAATACGCTAGCTTTGCGACCACTTAAACACTCTCATTATTATTTGGATTCTGATAATTATTATCTGCCATAAGCAACACCACACTATGAACAGCAACACCTTCTTTTCTGCCCGCATACCCAAGCTTTTCCGTTGTTGTCGCTTTAACATTCACTTGATTGATGTCACATTGTAAATCATTTGCCAGATGGCTACGCATTGCTAATAAATGAGGGGCAATTTTCGGCGCTTGCGCCACTATAGTGATATCAACATTACCTATTTTGTACTGGTGTTCTTGCATTAAAGTAACAACATGACGGAGTAAAATACGGCTAGAAATATTTTCATAACTACTATCAGTATCGGGAAAATGATTTCCAATATCTCCGAGAGCTAAAGCGCCTAAAATGGCGTCACATAATGCATGTATAGCCACATCACCATCAGAATGAGCAATAAATCCTTGTGTATAAGGAATTGGCTCTCCCGCTAAAACTATGGGCCCTTCTCCACCAAATTTGTGGACATCAAAACCATGACCTATTCGCACCTTGTTTCCTTCATTTGTTTGTCTTGTTTCACTAAAATAAACTCAGCTAACGCTAAATCATCAGGGCGGGTAATTTTTATATTGTCACCACTTCCTTCAACAAGAAGACTTTGCCCACCAATAGCTTCTATAGCTGACGCTTCGTCTGTAATCATGACATCATCAGCTAATGCTTGCTCGATTGCGAATGTTAACAAAGGTGTAGGATACATTTGAGGGGTAAGTGCTCGCCAAAGTAGATCACGATTAACTGTTTTTGAAACATAACCGCTGTCGGTTGCTCGCTTAATCGTGTCATGAATCGGTGTAGCTAATAAGCCACCACTATTGGCTTGTTTGCATTGTTGAATCAATACAGAAATATCATAATGACTCACGCATGGCCTTGCTGCATCATGCACCAACACCCATGGATACTCTTGTGCGTTTATCGTTTTCAATCCAGCAAGCACAGAATCAACACGCTCTTTACCACCCACAACAGTGCTAACCTTTTCATGTGTCGGCAGTGATGTCGTCGCAAAAAAATCATCGTCATCACTTATCGCTATGACAACTTTGTCAATATCAGGATGAGATAGTAATCGAAGAACGGTGTGTTCTAATATAGTGTATTGATCAATCACTAAGTATTGTTTGGGCTGTTGCGCTTTCATACGTTTCCCAATACCTGCTGCAGGCACAATAACCACTAATCGATGTTTGGCAATCAATTTTGTTTCTTTTTCTATAGCCACAAGTTATTGCTCTTGCCGATTAGGAATAATTCGGAAAAACGTTTCACCTTCTTTTATCATGCCAAGCTCATTGCGTGCTCGTTCTTCAATAGCTTCTAGCCCTGATTTTAAATCATCGGTATCTGCGTAGAGCAATTTATTGCGTTGTATCAGTTTTTCATTATCCAGCTTTTGACGTACCACTTCATTTTCTAACGCAAGGTAGTCAGGCACACTATTTTTACCGAACCAAAGTCGATATTGTAGTAAAACAAAAAAAACTAGTAAAACACTAGTAAGCATGCGCATCTGAAATAGAGTACCAAATGGGTTATAAGTATGAGCTTATTATAAGTGTGTATGACTCGCTGTAAACAGCAATAACAAATTAAATCAATTAAAGGATAAAGGTCGCTTAAAGTTGCGCCAATCAATAGCACAAGAAAGCAACAACTCTCTTAAGGTTGGTATCACAGGATTGGTTTTATGGTCATTTAACCATGCATGACCGGCACAAGCGGCAGTCATAACACGTTTATTGGGTTTTAATAACCGAATAGAAGAATGGTCTAACTCATCTACTGATAAACTAAACCAACCATGCGCATTGGTACGAAAACGTTTGTTTTCATTATCAACTCTATCAATAGAATCAAGCGCAATATGAGTATTTGTGGCTATAGGAATCACTAAACCTGGCACTAGTCCTATAGATGAATACCAAGCACTGATCATTGTAATATCTTGACCTGCTAATGGCATATTGCCACCTTGTTTAGCAAACCAGGTAGCATTTTGTATATCAAGTTTAAGGGGGGATTTCACTTCGGTCATTAAGTGTGCGGTACGTTTAACATAATACGGTAAACTTTTTATTTTACCCTGCAGGGAACTTAGCGAATGAATATCAGCGCAAGCCATTAACTTCAGTTCTCTTTCATATAAAGCACAGCAAAGCTCAGCTAACTCAGGTAACTGCTCTTGTTCTCGCCAGAATGAAACTTGCTCTGTCATCAGGTATTGAATGCTTTTTAAATAATTATCGCTTAAGGTTTAAGCATACTTTATTGTTATCAAAAGATAAATAATAGGTTTTATCTTAATTTCTGATACAAAAAAGCCACTTTAAAAGTGGCTGTTTATTTTTGATATTTAATTTAGACGTTAGTCATTAGTTAAAAAACTTTCTTCTTGCTTGAAGACCAATCAAACCAAGTGAGAATATTAATAATGTTGAAGGTTCAGGTACCGATGTAGTAGTACAAGGAATACCTGGAGTAGGTACACAAGTACTGCCACCACCGCCATTTGCACTGCCATCATCCACGTTTAATACTGATTTACCTAAGGTAACTAACCACCCAGAGTCAATATCCATTCTTACTTGTAAACCTGCATTAACCTGTGTATTCGCCCAAGCATAACTTGATAGATCAAATTGAGAAAAGTCCCACTCTTGATTACGTCCAGTTAAGTTACCTAAAGAAATCCAAATACTACCATCAAATACTGATATATCATCTTGTTCAGATGGTGAATCAACATCAAATGCTGAGATATCAAGGATTATTGAAGTAAAAGTACCGGCAATAGCGTTATGAACCCAACCCCAACCATCACTTGAACCACGGTAATATGGTGAATTATTTTTATTAGCATCTACATCAACAAAATATTCTGTTGCTGTATTGCTATTGTATTCTTGAACATCTGTAATTAATGTTGCTGAAGCGCTCATGCTAAAAACACTAACTAAACCAATGATTGTATTCCGTATTATTGCTTTCAATTTGCTTTCCTTAATATTGTTTAATAAATAAATATAATTTCCCAGCCATAAGCAAAGACTATACCAAAAACAAAAATACAATTAAATTCAACAACTTGACCAAAATCATTTAGTTAAAAAAATGTAAAATAAAGGTTACTGTAAAGTTTCCTGACACTACCTTGAGTACTATAAATTTATTTGCTATTGAGTCGTTAAACAAAATGCTATGATATTTTTATTTAGTTCCTTATAAATCCTCGAGAAAAACATGTTTGAAAACACACCAGCAGCTGAATCTGAAAATGCTGTAAAATCAGTCGACACAAATACTGTGCTGAGCAGTATAGAACCGGTTAATTTATTAAAAGATGAACTTAACCAAATGAGTCATATCTATAATATTATTATTGATTTCTTTGCCAATTATACCTTTCAACTCATTGGCGCTTTTATCATTTTCATCATTGGTTATTGGCTTGCAGGTAAAATAGCAAAAACAGTGCTTAAACTATGTCAAAAACATAACCTCGATATCACCTTAAGTCACTTCCTTGCCAATACCACTAAAATGGTCATTGTTGTAATGATAGCAATTGTCTCCCTCAATAAGTTAGGTATTAGTGTTACCCCTTTTATTGCTGCTATAGGTGCAATTTCATTAGGTGCAGGTCTTGCTTTACAAGGGCTATTGGCCAACTATGCGGCAGGGTTTAATATTATTATTATTCGCCCTTTTGTAGTTGGTGATACTATAACTGTTCAAGGGGTTACAGGTTTAGTTAAAGAAGTTTTACTAGCTTATACCGTTATTGTCGATGAAGATGACGTTAAAATTACCATTCCAAATAAACATATAGTTGGAGAAGTCTTACATAATTCAAAAGATAACTCGTTATTAGAACTCTCTGTTGGTATCGCCTACAAAGAAAATCCATTAGCCGTTATAAAAATCCTTGAAGAGGTTATCGCCAAATTAGGTATAGCGAGTGGAGATAGAGCACCACAAATAGGCATTGAGGAATTCGCCGATAGCTCAATTAATATTGGTTTACGTATTTGGACGCCGACATTAAGCTTATATGACTCAAAATATAAAGCCTATAAAGCCATTTATCTTGCCTTTCAAAAAGAGAACATTGAAATTCCTTTTCCACAACAAGATGTACATCTTATTAAAGAATAGCCCTCATAAAAAGACAGCTTTAAAGGTAAAGCTGTCTTTCTTTTAAATTTCTATTTTAATTTATGCGTTTGTACAAAAAGGGAATATACTAATAGCTAACATGTCATCATTAAGTTATGAGTAGTAGGTAAAATATGGATGTAACACCTATGGACAAAATTTATATACTTAAACACAAACTGTTAAGTGATGTGGTTAAATTCTCTATTAGCCCGCAGCCAGAACATGAATTTATTAAGAATTTAACCAATCATAAAAATGCATTATCACAGTTTTTATTTGTGTCGACCGTTGAATGTGAGGATCCTTCATCTGTTTTCATCAACATTCAACAATCGTTAGCACTTAACAAAGCCTATGGTGAGTTTTACCAAATATCACCTAAAGAAGCCCTAAAGGTGGTTCGACGGGAAGCCTATAGAATCCCCATTGTTCAATACGATTAACCTAACGCGTATCACTGTCATGTAGATTATTAAAGTAAATAAATTCAATTGCTCTCCTTAACTCACTAAATAATAGTGACTTCATCATCACATTTTTTACAGCCCAACTCATGACCTAGCATAGATTCTCGGCCCTCTTGTGTAATTACCCAAGGTCTTGAAATAAAAGGAGGCGCATGTCTGACGTGTTGGCAATGACCACAGAGTAGAATGGCTACCCAATGGTTTTCTTCATCTTTTTTAAAACCAATTATGGGTTGTTTCATTGTTAGTTATTCAAACGACTTAATTGCAATATGCACTTCTATTTTGTTACTACTTGGATAGTATTCAAAATCCGTAGTGTACAACCTCTGTTGTTCAACATTTTCATTAGCAAAGTACTGCCAAACTTCTGTCCAAGCATCAATCGCTATTTTCGGCATGTCACCTTCATGGCTAAATACAAGATATTGCCCCTCCGGTATTACTACCTGCTTTAATGCTGAATGTTCAGGGAAAGTAGAACCATTAAAGCCAGCCAATACCGAAAATAGACCCGTGTGATCTGATTCATAATCAAAATAGACCCCATAGACTCGCTCACCCTTTTTATAATCAACAGGCACTGTATTATCAAAGGCTTGCCATAATTTCCCTATTGTGGCGGTAGTAGGATCCATTTCAGTAGCATTATCTGTTCTCAGTGAAAGCCCAGTAATTAATGTTTCACGAACATGCCTAATTTCCATTTGATCTTCCTTTATCCTTGTTAAATAAATAGGATCTTACATTTGAAATAATGCTATCAACCCAGCTTATATATTTCAAACTGAAACAAAAAAGCCAGTTAATGAATTAACTGGCTTTTTTTATGGCGTAGGTTATTAATAAATTATTTTTGGCCTTTAACTTCCGATAAACCGTTAAAAATAGCTTTATCACCTAAAAACTCTTCAATACGAAGCAATTGGTTATACTTAGAAACGCGATCAGAACGACATAAAGAGCCTGTTTTGATTTGACCTGCAGCAGTACCCACCGCTAAATCAGCGATTGTAGAATCTTCAGTTTCACCTGAACGATGTGAAATAACCGCAGTAAAACCAGCATCTTTCGCCATTTTAATTGCCGCTAAGGTTTCAGTTAACGTACCAATTTGATTGAATTTAATTAAGATAGAGTTACCAATACCATTTTCAATACCACGCGCTAAAATTTTAGTATTAGTTACAAATAAATCATCACCAACAATTTGTATTTTATCGCCAATTAAATCAGTTTGGTATTTAAAACCATCCCAATCCGACTCGTCTAAACCATCTTCAATTGAAACAATTGGATATTCTTGACAAAGTTGAGCTAAAAAGTCAGAAAATTCGTTCGCAGTAAATTGTTTGCCTTCGCCTTTAAGATCGTAGATACCTTTATCTGCATCATAAAATTCAGATGCTGCACAATCCATAGCTAAAGTAACATCTTTACCAAGTACATAACCTGCAGCCGCAGTTGCTTCTTTAATTACAGCTAATGCATCTGCATTTGATGCTAAATCAGGTGCAAAACCACCTTCATCACCAACCGCTGTACTTAAGCCTTTAGCAGATAACACTTTTTTAAGTGCATGAAAGATTTCAGCGCCCATGCGTAATGCTTCTTTAAAGCTTTCAGCCCCAACAGGTTGAATCATAAACTCTTGAATATCAACATTATTATCAGCATGTTCACCACCATTGATGATGTTCATCATAGGTAATGGCAATGAATATTGACCAGGAGTACCGTTTAAGTCAGCAATATGTTCAAACAATTGTACTTTCTTTTCCATTGCTGCTGCTTTAGCATTAGCAAGTGAGACAGCAAGAATGGCGTTAGCACCAAATTTTTCTTTATTTTCAGTGCCATCTAAATCAATCATAATTTGATCAATTGTTGCTTGTTCTAATGCATTTTTACCCATTAAGGCTGTTGCTATATCATTATTAACGGCAGCTACAGCTTTTAATACACCTTTACCTAAATAACGCGACTTATCTCCATCACGCAATTCTAATGCTTCACGAGAACCTGTAGATGCTCCTGAAGGTGCTGCTGCTCGCCCCCAAGCCCCTGATGTTAAATATACATCGGCTTCAACGGTTGGGTTACCGCGAGAGTCCATTATTTCACGTGCAATGATTTTACTAATGTTCGCCATTATTATTCCTCTGAATTAATGTTATTAGTATGATGTCCATGTGCGCTGATGAACCACCATATTTTTTACCTTGGTTATTCTTCCAAGGAGTAAAAACACAAAACCGCGACAGTGCCACGGTTTTTTAATCTATTATTTTTAGCTAGACTTTTGTTTTTGCACTGCATAAGTAGCAGCAATAAAGCTTTCAAATAATGGGTGTCCGTCCCGAGGCGTTGAATTAAACTCTGGATGGAACTGTCCCGCAATAAACCATGGGTGATCTGGAATTTCTATCACCTCAACTAATGATTTATCGGCAGATAAACCAGAAAACACTAAACCAGCTTCAGTTAATTGTTCTCTGTAGTTATTATTTACCTCAAAACGATGACGGTGTCTTTCATAAATTGTTTCACTACCATATACGTCATAAACCTTGGTACCTTTCACAAGGTGACACAATTGAGAGCCTAAACGCATAGTGCCGCCAAGATCTGAGTTTTCACAGCGGTATTCAATTTTACCTTGTTCATCTAACCATTCATTAATTAAACCAACAACAGGATAAGGTGTTTGAGCATTAAATTCAGTACTATGAGCATCAGTCAAACCAGCAACATTGCGTGCAAATTCGATTAACGCCACTTGCATACCTAAACAAATACCTAAATAGGGGATTTTATTTTCGCGTGCAAATTTTGCTGCCAAAATTTTACCTTCAACACCACGTTCACCAAAGCCACCAGGTACTAATATGGCATCAATATCTTTCAACATATCAATACCTTTAGACTCAACATCTTGAGAGTCTATATATTTAATTTTTACATCTACTTGGTTTTTAATACCGGCATGTTTTAATGCTTCATTTACAGATTTATAAGCATCAGGCAACTCAATATATTTTCCTACCATACCAACAACAACTTCACCCACTGAATTTGCTTCTTGATAGAGTACTTTCTCCCACTCACTTAAATCAGCTTCAGGTAAATCTAAACCGAAACGTTTACAAACAATGTCATCTGTACCTTGTGATTTTAAAATAGCAGGTATTTTGTAAATACTGTCAACATCTCGCATTGCTACAACAGCTCGCTCTTCCACATTTGTGAATAACGCAATTTTAGCTTTTTCATTAGCAGGAATAGCCATTTCACTTCGGCAAACGAGAATATCAGGAAAAATACCAATAGAACGCAATTCTTTAACAGAATGTTGGGTAGGCTTAGTTTTAATTTCGCCAGCGGCAGCAATATAAGGAACAAGCGTTAAGTGCATAAACATTGCACGTTCACGGCCGAGTTCAGTACCTAATTGACGAATAGCTTCTAAAAAAGGTTGAGATTCAATATCACCAACAGTCCCGCCAATTTCCACCATAGCGACATCATAACCTTCAGCACCTTCAATGACACGTCGCTTAATATCGTTTGTGATATGAGGAATAACCTGAATAGTTGCACCTAGAAATTCACCTCTACGCTCACGAGCTAGAATATCTTGGTAAATACGACCAGCAGTAAAGTTATTGCGTTTGGTCATTTTGGTGCGGATAAAACGCTCATAATGACCTAAATCGAGATCGGTTTCTGCACCATCTTCAGTAACAAATACTTCACCATGTTGAATAGGGCTCATCGTCCCTGGGTCTACATTGATATAAGGGTCAAGTTTAAGCATGGTAACTTTTAAACCACGCGCTTCAAGAATTGCCGCTAAAGAGGCAGCAGCAATGCCTTTACCAAGAGATGAAACTACACCACCCGTTACAAATATATATCTAGTTGTCATGCGATACCCAGAGTCAGGAAAAAATAGAATTTTGCGCCAAATTCGTAAAAGTTTAAGGTAAACCAACGATTCTGACAGGACGGGAAAACATTATACTTAAATCACACGATTACGACAATACAGATCTCACTTTCTCACGCTATAAAATTTACCAATCTCCTAAATAGATGATCTTAATCGTGCGTTATAATTGTAAATACTTAAAAAAAAGTTAACATTAGCACCATGACAAGCTAAAAATAATGAATATGACTCATAAACTTAAACAAGTTCTCGATGCTATAGACCGCATGAATTCACAAGATCCGAATATCACTACGGTTGATCAAATAGATCATCCTAAAGAATTACTTTACGGACAATATATGAGTGAATGTTTGGCACAATATTGGCCCAATGCTGATCAATATCTTCAGATTGCGGTACGTGCTCAACACATTAAACGCTGGCACTTAAAGCGAAGTGCATTTCCTGAAGGTAAACAAGGCTATTTAACTTGGCGAAAAGCATTAGGTATGTTTCATGCACAAACCACCAAAGAATTAATGCTTGAGTATGGATACACTGATATTGAAGCCGAAACTACCGCCAGTATTATTAGAAAAGAACATTTAAAAACAAATACACAAAGCCAAACACTTGAAGATGTTGCTTGCTTAGTATTTTTGCAGCATTACTTTGACGAGTTTGCAGCTAAACATAGCGAAGAAAAAATCATTAGAATATTGCAATTAACTTGGCGAAAAATGTCTGATCAAGGACATGACATAGCATTAACACTGACGCTACCGGACCACTTAGCCGCTTTAGTTAATAAGGCGTTGAGTTAACCTCATCCGATATATTACTTATTGGTTGCCGTCAGAGATAGGTAACCGATAAATAAAAATAAAGGGTCCTGTGACCAAAACTATTACTAATAATTTCAAATACCACTGCGGTAGCATGTAACATGACCAAGAAAGTGCTAAGACCATAGATAATAATGACACCACTTTTGCTCTTTTAGGAATACTACGTGATGCTTGCCAGTGATAAATTAAGGGGCCAAACACTTTATTGTCGAGTAACATTTTATGCATACGTGGCGAAGACTTTGCAAAACAGGCCGCGGCAACAAGCAAAAAAGGGGTAGTTGGTAACAAAGGTAATACAGCCCCTAAAAGCGCTAAAGCAACAAAAAACAATCCTGAAATTTTTAATAACATAACGTTAGCAACATAAAACCCCAAATGAGTGACGTATTTATAGTATAAAACAAATGTAAAATAGCGTCTTACCTTTTATCTTTATCACATAATGTGAATAATATTTACCTCCACCGCTTGGCAACGTTCCCTTACTTCTTTTTCATGGCTGATGATATAACCTACTTTGCTGTGGCTTTTAATATAACTATCAAAGGTAATGCCGAACAAAATAAAGGTAAGTAAAGCAGATTAAAGGACCAACAATACTGGTGTTTGAATATAATGATAAAGGATTGATTCAACATATGAGAAGATATCTAAACTAGTTCACACACATCAACAACTAAAACTAACAATCTCCACCGGTTTGGATTTACAGTTTCAGTTATAAAGGATTAAATATGAATGTCGATAAAGCTAAAAAATTAATCGCTAAACAGGTTAAAAAAGGCTTTAAAGGTTACCCACAAATAACCTTAGCCTACTTTGGTAAAAGTACCGATTATGCCACGGAAGTGGCTATTCAATTTACCTTAGAAGAAGGGGCTGAAGTGCAAGAAGAACGTTTTTCTAGTGAATCAGATGTAAAAGAAAATGAAGTGATACAGTCAGCCTTAGTCAAAATCATCCAGCGAGCTGATGCTAAATCAGTTATTGAAATTGAGGGGATCACACCGTTATAACATTAGGTATAACCTTTTTGTGAAGTTCCTTACTTGAAAGCAGACCAGCGATCTATTATCAAAAAAAAGATCGCGGTTTTAATGCTTTTCAACATTCATCTTCATTGTTAACTTAATTATTTATTGTCTTTGAGTTTCAATGATAATAACGATGCAATTGCCACAAATGCGCTTGATATCCATAAACAAGCTTCTAATCCATGTTCCTGATACACCCAGCCCGAGAGTACAGTACCAATTAATCGTCCCATCGCATTAGCCATATAATAGAATCCAACATCAAGTGATACCCCTTCTCTTCCCGCATAACTGACAATAAGATAACTATGCAATGATGAGTTAATGGCAAATACGCCACCAAAAATCAACAAACCAACCACAATAGATATTTCAATGTAAAAATCGAAATGAAGCGCAAGTGCTATGGCTAAAGGAATAATAGCAAGATAGCTTGCCCAGTAAAAAGCAGTTCGTCCTGAAGGTGTTTTACCTTGCTTTTTACCGGTAAAATAAGGGGCTATTGATTGCACTATGCCATATCCAATAACCCAACTTGCCATGAAACCACCCACCCACCAATGATCCCAATCAAAAGTCACCGCTAAAAATACCGGTAATGCAACTACAAACCAAACATCTCTAGCACCAAACAAAAACATACGCGCCGCTGAAAGAGTATTAATTGATGAGCTTTTAGAAAAAATGTCTTTAAATTTAGGCTTACTTTTTGCCTTACCTAAATCTTCTTTTAAAACAATTAAGCTAAATATCCAAACTAAGGTTAGCAGCACAACCATAAGCAAGATAGCGCCCTTAAACCCTAGTAATGTTAGTAATAACCCCCCAAGAAAAAAACCAACACCTTTGAGTGCATTCTTAGAGCCTGTTAAAATAGCGATCCATTTATAAAGTTTCCCTTCATTGCCATCAGAGATAAGTAATTTAATTGAACTTTTTGCACTCATTTTATTAAGGTCTTTAGCAATACCTGAAAGTGCTTGCGCAACCATCACATAAACAACAGTCAACATTTCGGAAGGAACGGTCAAAAGACAAAGCGCCAATACCTGTATCGCTAACCCTATATTCATGGTTTTGTTTAAACCAAGCCGCGCGCCTAACCAACCACCGATAAGATTAGTGATAACGCCAAATATTTCATAAAATAAAAATAGCATGGCGATACTTAACGGGGTGTACCCTAATTGATGAAAGTACAATACGATAAGCATTCGTAATGCGCCATCAGTTAAAGTAAACGCCCAATAATTACCTGTGATGACAAGATATTGTTTCACTTGCACCGACAAATGTTTTAACGAGAAAATTCCCATCAGGAACTATTCCTTATCAGATAAACCTACCATACGCGCAAGTTCTGCCGTTCTATTTGCATAGCCCCACTCATTGTCGTACCAAACATACAGTTTTAATTGTGTGTTGTTCACAACCATAGTGGACAGGGCATCAACAATACTAGAGCGAGGATCCGTTTTATAATCAACAGAAACTAATGGACGTTCTTCGTAGCCTAAAATCCCCTGCAATTCATTTTCAGCCGCGTGTTTAAATAAATTATTCACTTCTTCAGACGTTGTGCCACGTTCCAGTTCAAACACACAATCAGTAATTGATGCATTAGTTAAGGGAACTCTAATTGCATGGCCATTTAACTTGCCTTTCAATTCTGGAAAAATATGGGTAATGGCAGTAGCCGAGCCAGTAGTTGTAGGGATCAAACTTGTTCCGCATGCTCGCGCTCGTCGTAGATCTTTATGTGGCGCATCTAATATTGTTTGTGTATTAGTGATGTCATGAATTGTCGTAATTGCTCCATGTTTTATTCCTATATTCTCATGAATAACTTTAACGACAGGGGCTAGGCAGTTAGTGGTACAAGAAGCTGCGGTTACAATAGGATGATGTTCTTTCTCATACAACTCATCATTAACGCCCATAACAATGTTCAATATCCCCTCTTCCTTAACGGGTGCAGTCACAACAACACGCTTTACCCCTTGATCTAAATAAGCTTGTAATAATGCCTTGGTTTTTATTTTACCTGAAGCTTCAATAACCACATCACAATGAGACCAATCAGTTGCTTGCGTTTCCTTATTGGCAGTACAAGGGATTTGATGTCCATTAATAATAATAGATTTACCTTCATGCATAACATCATGATGCCAACGACCATGTACTGAATCGAACATCATTAAATGAGCAAGTGTTTCAGCATTTCCTGCAGGATCGTTAATATGAACGATCTCTATATCATCCCAATCAAATGCAGCTCGCATTGATAAACGGCCCATACGGCCAAAGCCATTAATTCCTATTTTAATTGTCATATTTCAATCCTAAATATTATGTAACGTTATAAATATGTATCAAACAGTTAACCTACCGCTTTCATCTTCTATATTTTAATTATCAAACACTTATACTAAGGCGTGCTTCTACTTTAAAACTTGTTGCGTCCTATTAATCAGATAGACGAGCGATAGCATCACAGGAACTTCAACCAATACACCTACAACTGTGGCTAATGCTGCCCCTGAATGTAAACCAAATAAAGAAATTGCAACGGCTACCGCCAATTCAAAGAAATTTGAGGTACCTATTAAGCAGGCAGGTCCTGCAATATTATGTGGAAGCTTCATCCATTTGGCGAACAGGTAAGTAATCATAAAAATACCGTACGTTTGAATCATTAAAGGAATGGCAATTAATACAATAGTTTCGGGTTCAGCAATAATAGTGTTCGCTTGAAATCCAAATAACAACACAACGGTCGCTAATAAACCAATTACAGACCAAGGCTTTAATTTAGCTAACAACAACTCTAAAGACTTTTTACTATTGTTTAATATTTTCCGGGTAAACACGCCTGCCATGAGTGGGAGCAACACATAAAGGACAACTGAAAGAAACAGTGTTTTCCAAGGGACTTGAATATCACTCACACCAAGTAGTAACGCTGAAATAGGTGCAAAAGCAAAAATCATAATGATGTCATTTACTGACACTTGCACCAAAGTATAATTAGGGTCGCCTTTGGTTAATTGAGACCAAACAAAAACCATTGCAGTGCAAGGAGCAACGCCAAGTAAGATCATGCCTGCTATATATTCTTGAGCGGAGCTTGGGTCTACTAAATCAACAAAAAAGACAGTGAAAAACAGCCAGGCTAGTCCCGCCATAGTAAAAGGCTTTATCAACCAATTGATCACTAAAGTAAGTAATAAACCTTTAGGATTTTTACCTACGTCTTTTATTGCTGAAAAATCTATTTGAACCATCATGGGATAGATCATCACCCAAATAAATACCGCAACGACAACGTTGACATGAGCAACTTCAAGGTCAGCAATTATCTTAAAAACATCAGGTTGCCATAATCCTAACAGCACCCCAAGCACAATACATAACCCGACCCAAAGTGATAAATAGCGTTCAAAAATTCCCATTTTTATTCCTTAAACAATATTATTTACAAAAGCTCGATTTATTAGGTCTATTTTGCATGTCATCTAACCGGTCAAGTTCATCACGAATAAGGGCTATATTGTTTTCTGTTGTCTGAGCAATCACAGATTTTGCCCAAAGAGGCAGTTCAGGGTTAATTCGATAAAAGACCCATTGCCCATTTTTTCTATCAACTATAATTTTATTTTTTCTTAGTACAGCTAGATTACGCGATATTTTAGGCTGACTATCTACTTCAAGTGCGGCCATTAATTCGCACACACATAGCTCTCCGTGATAATGCGTTAACATGAGTGTTTTAAGTCGAATATCATCAGTTAATGTTTTATAAAAAGAGATTGGAGAAAAGTCTGACAATGGTTGATTATCTGTTGCACTTGTTTGGCTAATATCAATATTTTCAACCTTAAGGAACATCACTAAACGAGAATTTATTTCATTTAAAGTATCTGTGAAAGGTTCGCTCCCCTGCCTTGTTTTAGGATCAGGAAAGTCCCATGCTAATTGCTTCCCTGCATTAGGATAACTTCGACATTCATTACTCGCTTTATCACACAGCGTAATCACATAATCAAAAAATATCCCATCAAAGGTACTCACATGTTTTGCTTGCAATTTTTTGGTGTCTAAGCCTTTTTTAGTTAAGGCTTCCACCGTTCTTGAGTCAACAGATTCAGGATGCGTTCCCGCACTATATACATCAAATTTATCCCCCGCTTTTTCCCTTAATAAGGATTCTGCTAACTGTGATCTGGCAGAATTGCCTGTACATAAAAAGAGGACTTTCTGCTTTTTATTTTTTTCCATAATAAAACCGCCTAAACAATATATGAAATATCATATATATGTTTTTTCGTATGTAAAGTGTTTTTATTAAGAAAAGGAAAATTAAAAACGACACAGAAATTTCAGCCAAATAGTTAACAATGAATACAGTGGCTTAGTAAGACTATCGCTTATGGACAAAAAAAGAATAAAATGAAAGAGCCTAGCGCTGATACACTAGGCTATTTGGATAAGGCTACCTTTCTTCATTCCAACTGAATAAATAAGAACCAAGTAATAAGAAAATGATCGACATACTCAAAAGCACGATAACATGATAGCTAATATCCGATAAGGTAGCCCCTTCGGTTATAATCTTTCTAGCGCCAGCAACCAAATGCGTTAAAGGTAATAAATCAGCCGCTTTTTGTAACAGTGGCGGAGCCCCTTCTAAGCTAAACCACACACCTGATAATATCATCATTGGCCAGGAGGCAAAGTTCAGTAGGCCCCCTGTAAGTTCTTCACTCTTTGAACGACAAGCCACTAACAAGCCTAAAGTAATTAAACTAAATGCTCCTAAAGCTCCTATGATAAATAAGTCGAGATAACTTCCAAGCATGTAAAAATCGAAAAAGAAATTACATCCTGCATACACCAAAGACGAGGTAAACATTACAATGATCAAACGTGAAAAAAGCTGAGCACTAACAAATTCAAACGCTGTTAAAGGGGTTGCTTTTAAACGTTTTAGTACTGAATTTTTACGATAACGTACAATGACATAGCCTACACCAAACAAACAACTAAACATCATATTCATGCCAAGTACACCAGGTAAGACCCAATCTACATAGCGAATTTTCTTACCTGAAACTTGCTCCTTCTTAAAATTAAGATGACTCGCCAGAAATATTTTTTCCACTAAATAACTTTTAGGAGATGACGGGTTAATCCAATAAGTCTTTAATGAAAAATCTATGACCAAATCAATACTATGCTGGCTAAGTTTTGTTTGTGCTAATGCAGGATCGGTATAGTCAATAAAATCGATATATTTAGTTTCAATAAACGGCGTTTTCGCGTCAGCTAAATTAATCACACCAACTTTATATTGTGATTGACCGTCACCAGAGAAAACAAAAGACATACCGACAAGTAACAAAACAGGAAAGATAATACTCCATGACAAAGTTGATTTATCGCGAAAAAATTCAATATTACGGGCTTTAACTACTGCAAAAAAACGTTTGAAATTCATACTATTCTCTTAATGAATGGCCGGTTAATTTTAAAAACAAATCATCTAAATTGGCTGACTTTACATGCAAACCTTCAAGTGACACTTTTTCTTTCATTAAAAATGCTAAGCTTTGTTCAATGTCTTGCGTACTAATTTCAATACGATCATCATCAACTTTCCATTGGTATTGCGCAATTAATGCCGGATCTATTTGTGCACGAGGTAAATAAATAAAGACCTCTTTAAAGTGTTTATCAAGTAACTGTAGAGGACGTCCTGATTCAATAACTTTACCTCTATCCATCACGACTACATCGTCACATAACTGCTCAGCTTCATCCATATAGTGTGTGGTTAAAATAACTGTTTTATTGCGTTTTTTAATATTCTCAATAAGTTGCCAAAAATTACGACGCGCTTGAGGATCTAATCCTGTTGTTGGCTCATCTAAATAAATGATTTCAGGATCATTTATTAAGGCCAATGCGAGTAATAAACGTTGCCGTTGGCCTCCAGATAATAAGCGATTATCTTTATCGAGAAATTCCCCTAAATCACATAAATCAATAATTTCTTGGTGGTCTACTGTGTGTTGATAAAAAGCAGTAAACAAATTTAATGTTTCTTTTACCGTCAAAAAATCTTGTAGAGCCGTATTCTGAAATTGAATGCCAATTTGTTGGGCAATATCACCTTTCATGGGTTGGCCATAATAATTAATTTGCCCTGACGTTGGCTTAATAATACCTTCCATTATTTCAATTGTGGTTGTTTTACCTGCGCCATTAGGACCTAAAATACCAAAACAAACCCCTTTATCAATGGTAAAACTAATATCATCAACGGCCTTAAAGCCTTGATATTGTTTAACTAAATTAATAACTTCTATTACTGAACTCATATAACGAAACCTTAAAACTAAAAGTTAAAATGGTAAGCACTTTCGGATAAAAACCATTAATGATAATAATTCTCATTTACAACAAATTAATAATCAGCTATTCTCTAAAAACAGCCTTAATCAGGATAAAATTACCTAAGGAGGTATGATGACATATTTTCAAACATTTTCTATCGATAATGAAAAAGTACAAATAGAACTATCGAAAGCCCAGCTATCTAAAATGATTGAAAGCGGTTTAATATCTGCTAATCAAGTTAAATGCTTGAATAACTCTACAAAAAAAGCGTTGTGGCAAACCATATTACAAAGCACTGAAGTTAAACTACTTGCTTAATCGTTAACAATAGTTGTTGATTTTACTAACTGCTTCACTTGCTCAATAAGCGCCTTGTTTAACGCTTTTTTTCCGGCTAACTGATACTGCTCACATAGTGTCTTTGCACTATGATGTTGTAATACTTTCGCAATTAACAATGATGCATCAACAGTTGAATTTTCAGTCAGCATATGAGTTAGCCACAGACTTAATGAATAAGCACACATATCGTATAGCGAAACTTTATTAATAAAATCGTCAACCACATTTAAGTGGTGCTTAGATAAAGGAGGTAACAAATTAACATTAGCAAGTTGATAGATAGACTGCACTAACTTAGGACTAATATATTGAAATTGTTCAGCTAAATAATAAGGAAACTGTTGATAAAACTGCTGATTAATATCCAATAATAATGATTCTGCTGCCAGCGAAAGTGAATTTAATAGTAAACACGAATGTTCTCCACTTGCCTTGTCTTGACTAAACCCTAAGCGGACTAATTGAAAATGCGTTTTTCCCCAAAAATTAATTAATTGTTTATTGCCCCCAAAGCTTGTACCAATAAAATCATATGTTTGTTCAAGGGCATATTTTTCTATATAGGTAAGCATAGTACTACCTATGCCATTATTTTGTATGTTTGGTTGTACCGCTATACGTACAATGCGTAAATAACGATAATCAAACGCAGATCTTATCCCGCAATGTAGCAATAGTGACTGTGGTAAAAATTGATTTTTCAAACGTTTTTTGGAAGCTAATGCTAACTGAATATCGGATGAGGATGCCTCACTCTCATTCAAAGCTAACGCAACTGAAAGTACTGTTTCATTATCGTCAGCAAAACCAACAAAAATGATCAGTTGCTTATTAGTTAATAGAAATTTTAAATCACTAGGTGAGGTTTGATAATGCGCAGTAACCAACACACTAAATACTTGTTGTAGTAGAGCCTCATTTTCGTAGAGTTGTTGTTGGCTAACTATTTTAATATCGCAGGTATATTCATTTGATAACTCTTCGCTTAAAAAAGAAGGTAGTTCATCAATAGGCGCTAATAAAAAGCTACGAAAAATTAACCGTTCCAACGGATCATTTTCACACCAACGGATAGGTTCGTGCATATGATACTGGGTAAATTCCGGCATTCGCTTTGTCAGTATCTTTTTAAAATTGATTGCAAAACCTCGTCCAGCCCCCTCATAACCATGTACCGTCGAAGAAAACACAAGACGGTGATAAAGCTCAAGTAAATGAGACAGTAAATAAATAGGAATAGCCGCCGCTTCGTCTATAAGTAATAGCTGAACCTTAGGTTTTTCAAGCAAGATAAAGTCAATGGGCAAAAATTTAACAACATGATTGTTATAGGTAAATGACTGAGCTGTCACTATACCTTGAGGGCATGACTTGGCTAATTGTTGAAAAAACACCTTAGTGGCATCAAGATGTGGTGCGGTAATAACGATAGCTAGTGGTGATGAGGGATCTGTCGTTTTTATTAAGTTTGCTGTTGCAATAGCTAATGCTGATGACTTTCCCCGTCCCCTATCCGCAGTCAATACTAAAGGCCTGTTGCGATGGCCACTAGCGACCTTCTCAATAGCCTTTACTGCTACTGATTGATCCTCAGTTATACAATCAGTATATAAGTCTTTCCCACCTTTAATATACGTATTCGCAGTAAACACTTTTGCAAATTCTGGCAGCACATTATCTTGCTGACGAATAACTAAGGACTGAGTCTCGACAGCTATATGTTTTAAAAAACGTTGGATAAAGAGGTTATTTTGTTCATTAAGTAACGATGGGGAGCAAAACCAAAACATCACCCCTCCCGCTTTTATTGTGCCACTTAAAGCAGAAAAAGCATCGGGATGAAAATTATCGTCTGCAAAAAAAACAAGATCATTTTCTGTACCTAAATGATGACGATAATTATGAATAATAAGATTCGGATCAGCACTAAATTCATCCCCATAAGCAACCATCTGACTTGAGCTAACGGACATTTCCTGAGTATTGCGAGTATTAAGTAAGCTTGCAACTAGGTTATTCGCCCATGCTGAATCGCCGTTTAACATGACTAAACAACGTTGTTGCTTTACTAATAACGTTTGACGTAAAGCGGTAACCCAGGAACAAAACATTGGTGTGATCAAATTATGAATTTCGTCAATTTTTTTAAAGTTTACCAAGCATTTGTTAAAATCTAAACTACACTTTTAAAAATTGGTCGATGAAATTATTCACATAGTCATATTTAAGTTGATTTAGATGTCATTTTTTCTTTGCTTATAATGAAATCTTAATCACCTTAAAAGTATCAGAATGAATGTACATTTTATAATAAGTGCGAAACAAGCTGCCTAGAACCACCCTCTTTTGGTTATATAGACTTACCCACACATCACAACAGCACTCAACCTTGCTAGAAAATGGTGATAAAACCGGTATTGATTGCCATAAAGGCATTGCACATCAACTCCCCGATATGAAAGGTGTAGAAGGTTGGGAGTAGTCTTTAAATTAATAACAAAATCAGCTTGTCGCTGTTTTTTTTATTTTAATTCTCGTCACACCTTTTTTTATTTGAAAAAAGCCTTATTTAGATCTATGTTTCCAATTAGGCAGTTAAGTAAATTCACGATTCATTGCCCTCTTTGTTAATTTTAGGCTGCTTTACTTAATGTTAAGTTTACGTACCAGTTAAAGATTTTAGTTCTATCAATAACTAAGCCCAAAAAACAAACTCGGTTGATAGCTAGTTATTTACCCGCTGAATTAATCAATAGGTTATATACCAAGTGGTATTATGAGTAGGTTACAGAAAATGACATATGACACAACTGATCGTTTTGATAATGACTTAGATGACAATTTTGATGATAACGTCGATGAAAGCAAAGCTATTGAAATCTCTTTAAATAATAAACAACAAGACAAAAATTCCACCCAAGTTCGTCAACGCATCGACGAACTATTGGAAAGAAAACGTTTAAAAGAATTATTGGACGATAGCGATGACTGGTGATTTTGTTGCTCAAGGACACTCAATACATCAAAAAATTTATTAACAGAGGAGATTTAATCCTACAAGGTCATAATAATTACTGTTAAAATAACCACATTATAAGTAAAAGAGAATCTTTCTCATGACCTTGCTTGAAAAATTACGCTGTTTATTCACCTTCGGACAAGGTGTTGCCCTTCCATTACCTGATATCTCTGCCGAAACATCACCTACTGAACTTTTTAAACTCTGGTTCAAGGATGCAAGTAAATCTGGTATTTTACTTCCTGAAGCAATGTCGGTTTCAAGTGTGGACAGTACAGGTCAGCCGAGTACACGCATGGTTTTACTTAAAGAGTTTGATGACGATGGTTTCATTTTTTATACCAATTATGGCAGTAGAAAAAGTCAAGAACTCACCGGCAACAATAAAATTGCACTTTTATTTCATTGGAATGTTTTACAACGACAAGTTCGTGTCGAAGGAACGGTTGAAAAAATATCTCGAGAGCAGTCAGCTAAATATTTCCATAGCCGTGATAGAGGAAGCCAAATTGGTGCTTGGGCATCACACCAAAGTCACCCATTAGCAAACGATAATGAATTAAAAGAAAACGTTGAGCACTATCAAAACCTTTTTAAAGATAAAGAAGTGCCTTTACCTGAATTTTGGGGAGGATGGCGAGTCAAACCTCATTATATTGAGTTTTGGCAAGGCCGAGCGAGCCGTTTACACGACCGATTATGCTTTCAAAAACAGCATGAACACTGGGAAACCTTTAAACTTAACCCATAAAATCATCTAGTCTTACCAGAAAGTACAAAAGCTATGCTAGACTTTAAAGATAAAATTGTGCTTAAAAAACAAGAGCTTTAAATGTTCAAATATTTAGGGGTTATTGGTTTTCTTCTTATTGCTACTACAACATCAAAAGCACAAGAATTAACTATTGGCATAGAATCATTCCCGCCCGTTTTTGATAAACATGCTCAAGGAGTAGGCACCGACTTACTTAAGCGCATTGAACAAGTTTCAGATCTTACCTTTAATTTACAGATAATGACTTATGCTCGAGCCAAAAAAGAGCTACAAAACCAACGAATAGACATTATTGGCTTAATTCCCAAAGGATTAGAAACCAAAGACTTTTATCAATATGCAATAGAACTCGACTGGTATTTTAACAATAGTGTTGAAGTTTTTAGTACAGAAAAAAAATATTTAAAACTTAACTCAATTCCAGTTAATAGTTTAGGAACCCTTGTTGGTAATGCCGCTTTTTTTTCTGAAAAATTTAATATCCCTCTAAATAAATTCGTTGAAGTGGCAAGTTTAGAGCAATTAGTAAAGATGCTTGATAAGAAACGCTTAAAGGCTATCCTATTTGAAAGAGCAGCAGTAATGTCCAGCATTCAAAACTATATCAATACTCCTATCTATTATCGCTACCTTGATACTATTCCCGCCACCTTAGCCGTTGCAAAAACTAAGGAAGGTCGACAATTAAAAAAAATGCTCGATAGTTTGATTATTGAAGTCAATCAAGCACAAAACTTTCAAAAAAGGGGTAACTATTATCGTTTACCTAACTTTGGAATAGTCCCCAATATACATAACAACCAAACTGACAGCTTAGATAAGGTGATAAACGCATACGACGAATAACAATCCTGGCTCATAAGTCACGTTACTTGCGACCAATAAAAAAGCCAGTAATAAATACTGGCTCAGTTAAAAACATTTAGCTTACTCCATGTAAGCTATGGACCAACTAAAGCTAACAAAATCCCTGCCGCAACAGCTGAACCAAGTACACCCGCAACATTAGGTCCCATGGCATGCATTAATAAAAAGTTATGAGGATTCGCTTCTAAGCCCACTTTATTAGCAACACGAGCTGCCATAGGTACCGCAGAAACCCCTGCTGCACCAATTAATGGATTAATAGGATCTTTACTATACTTATTCATTAACTTCGCCATAAGCACGCCTGATGCCGTACCAATAGAAAAAGCAACGGCTCCTAAAGCTAATATGCCAATCGTTTCAAGGTTTAAGAACTTATCAGCACTCAGTTTAGACCCCACTCCCAAGCCAAGAAATATAGTAACAATATTAATTAACTCATTTTGAGCGGTTGAACTTAGTCGTTCTACAACACCACTTTCACGCATCAAGTTACCAAGACAAAACATACCAACTAATGGCGTAGCAGCAGGCAAAAAGAAAATGGTCATTAACAGTACTGCTAATGGAAAAACAATTTTTTCAATTTTGGTTACTGGACGCAATTGCGCCATCACTATTTGACGCTCTTCTTTAGTAGTCAGAGCTTTCATAATGGGTGGTTGAATAATAGGTACCAAAGCCATGTATGAATAAGCTGCAACTGCTATAGCGCCAAGTAATTCTGGTGCTAACTTAGATGCGAGGAAAATAGCAGTAGGACCATCAGCGCCCCCGATTATTGCGATAGCCGAAGCATCTTGCATGGTAAATTCAAAGCCAGGGATCGCATTAAGAGCAATAGCACCAAACAATGTAGCAAAAATACCAAATTGTGCGGCAGCTCCTAAAAATAAGACTTTAGGATTGGCAATTAATGCACCAAAGTCCGTCATTGCTCCCACGCCCATAAATATTAATAATGGGAAAATACCAGTATCAATACCCGCATAATAAATATAATGAAGTAAGCCACCCACTTCCGAAAAACCAGCCACAGGAATATTAGTTAAAATCGCACCAAATCCCATAGGTAAGAGCAAAAGAGGTTCAAAGTTTTTAGCTATTGCTAAAAATAATAATAAACACCCTACTAGCATCATTACTATTTGGCCAAACTCAAAATTAGCTAAGCCTGTTGATAACCATAATGTATTTAACGACTCCATTATCTCACCTATGCCAATGTAATTAACGGATCGCCAACAGTGACGGCATCACCTTCTTTAGCGTTGATAGCAACAATTTCACCACTGTTAACAGCGCGAATTTCCGTTTCCATTTTCATAGCTTCCATAATAATAACAACTTCGCCTGCCTCGACATGCTCACCTTCATTAACGAGTACTTTAAAAATATTACCCGCTAACGGCGCATTTAATGTTTCACCAGCACTTACTGAAGCAGACTGCTTTAACAATTCACCTCCAGCAGCATGTTTAACACTATCAATAGAGCCTCCAGGAGCAACGATAACGTCATAAACCTTACCATCAACACTGACGGCGTAGTTTTCTGTTGCTGTCGCACTAGCAGAGGATGAAGCCTCATTTTGCGCAGGAGCTTTCGTTGGCACAGGTTCAAAAGCATCAGGATTATTTCTGTTTTCTAAAAATTTCAATCCAATTTGCGGGAATAATGCATATGTAAGCACATCGTCAATCACATCATCTGCAAGTGTAATGCCTTTTTCATCAGCAATAGCTGTGAGTTCAGCAGATAAGGTTTCCACTTCAGGTTTTAATAAATCGGCTGGTCGGCAAGTGATAGCTTCAGCACCATCTAAAACACGAGCTTGCAACTCAGCATCGACTTTATCTGCGGTTGCACCATATTCACCTTTTAAAACGCCAGCAGTTTCTTTAGTAATAGTTTTATAACGTTCGCCAGTTAAGACATTAAGCACCGCTTGTGTGCCTACAATTTGAGAGGTAGGTGTGACTAATGGAATATAACCAAGATCTTTCCTTACCTTAGGTATTTCAGTTAATACTTCATCAAGTTTATCAGCGGCACCTTGTTCTTTGAGCTGATTTTCCATGTTAGTTAACATGCCACCAGGGACTTGAGCCAATAAAATTCGAGCATCAATGCCTTTTAAGCTTCCTTCAAAACGTGCATATTTTTCTCTAACATCTCTAAAATAGGCGGCAACTTCTGCAAGTTTGACCATATCTAGACCTGTATCACGTTCGGTTCCTTCAACAATTGACACTATGGTTTCTGTAGGAGAATGACCATAGGTTTGACTCATTGATGAAATAGAGGTGTCAATGACATCGATATCCGCATCAATAGCTTTCATGTGTGTCGCAACACTAAGCCCTGTCGTAGCATGACAATGTAATGCGATTGGCAAAGATATCGTTTCTTTTAATCGACCAATTAACTCAGCGGCATCATAAGGCTTTAATAAACCAGACATGTCTTTAATACATAATGAATGGGCGCCCATATCTTCAAGTTGTTTGGCCATTGTTAGCCAACCTTCAAGTGTATGGACTGGACTTTCAGTATAACTTAATGTCCCTTGGGCATGCGCCCCAACTTTAACTGCTGCTTTGATCGATGTTTGTAAGTTACGTACATCATTCATTGCATCGAAAATACGAAAAACATCTACACCATTGATGTGAGCACGCTCAACAAATCGTTCAACAACATCATCCGCATAATGACGATAACCTAAAATATTTTGTCCTCTAAACAACATTTGTTGCTTAGTTTTTGGCATTGCCTTTTTTAAAGCTCGAATTCGTTCCCAAGGATCTTCACCTAAGTAACGAATACACGAATCAAATGTTGCACCACCCCAAGACTCAATTGACCAAAAACCAATTTCATCAAGTTTAGGTGCAATAGGCAACATATCTTCTAAACGAAGTCGCGTTGCTAATAATGACTGATGACCATCTCTTAGAACAACCTCTGTGATACCTAGTGGCTTTGACATGCTTTAACTCCTATTTCTTTTGAGAATGCTGATGACGGTACTGAGTAACAGCAGAACTAATTGCTGCAATAACACCCGGTGAAACACCCTCATTTGATTCTTTCTTATTTGTTGATTTACGCTGATGATTCCGTTGAACAATTGGATCTGGATATGTATGAGCTAATTTAACTAAAATAGTATTAATAAATACAACCAACAAACCTAAAAAAGCGAAAACAAAAACCATTCCAGCAAGCATTAATGTGCCAGCTTCAGTAAAAAGTTGCGCTAAGTTATCCATTTTTTCCTCATTCAACAGTTAATTTTAGAATTAGAATAATCACTCCAATAACCAAAAAGCAACTTAAATATCTTTAATTCATAAAAATAATTTCAAGTCAATACTACAAAGTAGTTAAATTAAGTATATATGCAGACATTTTTGATATTTATTCATATTTCTTATAACAAAAAAGATATTGTATACAATAGAAAACTCTTTAATTATAGGAGCTAAAGATGATTTATAGTATTTTGCATACAATTTGTAGTGCGAATATAACTACACATATCTTACCTTTTAGATCAGAACAAACTTTCAATATTTACCAACATAAATTGCTATTTTGATCAGGTAAATGATTAATATTAAGTCAGCAAAACTCGCTAAAAACAACAAAACGGCTGAGACTTATGAGAAAGGATAGTGTAAATATCTGTAATAAGGTAATAACAGTAGTGATTATTTTGATCTAGTGATGAAGTTGTAATACGAAGATATTAAATTCAACCGATTAAAACTCTTGAGAAAATATATTTGAATAAATTGTAGACGAAAAAAAACCAGTCAAAAGACTGGTTTTTTAATGTGGCGGACGCGGCAGGAGTCGAACCTGCGACCCCCTGGTTCGTAGCCAGGTACTCTATCCAGCTGAGCTACGCGTCCGCAATAAACTATTATTTATATCTTAGTTAAAAGATAGCGAACCTGTTCGTAGCCATCATTACCAAATATTCCTATCCAGCAATACTACGTATTCGCACTCTAAAAATTTATTTAAACAGCCTTTATAGTAGCTGTTCTTCATTATTTAATCACTTGAAGAAAAGTGGCGGACGCGGCAGGAGTCGAACCTGCGACCGCCTGGTTCGTAGCCAGGTACTCTATCCAGCTGAGCTACGCGTCCGCAATAAACTATTATTTTATATCTTAGTTAAAAGATAACGAACCTGTTCGTAGCCATCATTACCAAATATTCCTATCCAGCAATACTACGTATTCGCAATAAACTATTATTTTATATCTTAGTTAAAAGATAGCGAATTAATTCGCTTTACCTTTCTATTCCTATAAAAGGAATGGCGGTGAGGGAGGGATTCGAACCCTCGATCCGGGATAAACCAGATACTCCCTTAGCAGGGGAGCGCCTTCGGCCACTCGGCCACCTCACCTAAGTGGGGCGAATATTAATGGATATAAAAAATATGTCAAACTATTTTTCATCTTTTAATATGGTTTATTGACTGTTTGTTGAGAAATCGCCCAACTCGATTGTTTTTCACACATTAAAAGAGTCATTAACTCATTTATTAGAGAAGCTAGCAGTAAAAAATACTTGAAAAAAAAGCCAACCTCAGTCGACTTTTATTTGAAACTAAGATTCGGCTTGTTCACTTTCGCCTTTTTCAGATTGTATTCGCATATAAATTTCTTCGCGATGTACGGAAACTTCTTTTGGCGCATTAACACCAATACGAACTTGATTACCCTTAACGCCTAAAACGGTTACAGTTACTTCATCACCAATCATTAGGGTTTCGCCCACACGACGCGTCAATATCAACATTATACTTTCCTTTTATTAAAACGGGATCCACTAAACCATTAAGCTAGTATTAAATTTAGTCTAAACTTTGAGATTTCGCACAAAAAAAATGTAATGAATTATGTAAAAATAAATACTTAAAACTCATTAACATCAAAAGAACACTTAAACACCACGTTAAGGTTTCATTTGAAATAAATTATTATACGATTGTACAGTATATATATTAACAAGCTTCTGTACGCGAGGCACACAATTATTTAGTCTTTTTTATCATCTCTTATGCATATTCATAAATAACTATAGACTATTAACATTAAATTAACATTAAAAAAAACTTAGACATAAAAAAAGGAACATTAATGTTCCTTTTTTATTCAATTGTTCAAATTAAACTAATTTTTCAGTTAACCAAGGTAAAACGCTTTCTAACGCTATGCTTATATTTTCAGGTTGATTACCTCCGGCTTGTGCCATATCAGGTCGCCCTCCTCCTTTACCACCCACTTGTTGGGCAACAAAGTTAACGAGTTCACCTGCTTTCACTCTATTAACGAGATCTTTGGTGACACCGGCAATTAAACCAACTTTACCTTCATCTCCAGTAGCCAGCAGAATAATTCCTGAGTTCATTTTTACTTTCAACTCATCAACCATGCCACGTAACTCTTTCGACGGCACATTGTTTAATTCGACAATTAGGCAATTAACACCATTAATGTCTACCGCTTGAGATATCAAATCAGCACCCGCTTGAGCTGCCAATTGTTGTTTTAACGTTGATAACTCGCGCTCTAACAATTTATTTCGAGAAACTAGCTGTTCAATTTTTTCAGATACATTAGCACTATCACTTTTTACCGTATGTGCAATAGACTTCAAAGTGCTTTCTTGATTATCAATATAGGTTAACGCCGCTTCACCGGTTACCGCTTCAATTCTTCGTACCCCAGCAGCAATACCTGATTCTGAGGTGATTTTAAACAAACCAATTTCACCCGTGCTATTAACATGAACACCACCACACAACTCTGTAGAGAACTCTCCTAAAGTAACCACACGTACTTCATCGTCATATTTTTCACCAAATAATGCCATTGCGCCTTTTTCTTTCGCGTCTTCAATTGGCATAAGTTCAGTATCACGTTGATGATTTTTACGTATTTCTTGGTTAACTATACGTTCAACTTGTTTGATTTCTTGTGGCGTTACCCCTTCAAAATGAGAAAAATCAAAACGTAACTTTTCATCATCAACTAATGAGCCTTTTTGGGTGACATGATCACCCAGTACTTTTCTTAGAGCTGCATGCAATAAATGCGTCGCCGTGTGATTTTTCACTATGGCTTGACGACGTTCTATATCTATTTGCGCTTTAACTCGTGCATTTAATTGAATATCGGTGCGTGCAACGCCTTTATGGGCAAATGCACTACCAACTTTTACTGTGTCCGAAACTTCAAAGACGCCATCAGCTGTTTCAATATATCCAGTATCACCAACTTGACCACCTGATTCCGCATAAAAAGGTGTTTTATCTAAAATAACAACCCCTTGCTCTCCATTGGATAAATGAGAGACAGAGCCTTCATTATTGAAAAGCTCTACGACAGTTGCAGAAAAGTGATCATTGGTATAACCATTGAACGCGGTAGACTTATCAGACTTTAACTGCTCATTATAATCAGTAGAAAATTGACTTGCTTGTTGAGCGCGTTCTCGTTGCTTTTTCATTGCAGTATTAAAACCGTCATGATCAATTTTCAACTGACGTTCACGCGCGATATCAGCGGTTAAATCCGCAGGAAAACCATAAGTATCATACAGTTTAAAAACATCCTCACCAGAAATAGTATCGCCTTTTAATTCCGCAAGGGTATCTTCTAATAACGCCATACCACGATCAAGAGTGCGACTAAACTGCTCTTCTTCAATACGTAGAATTTTTTCGATGATCGCTTGTTGACTAACAAGTTCAGGATAAGCGTCTCCCATTTGCTTCACTAAAGAGGCCACTAACTGATGGAAAAAATGAGATTTCGCTTCTAGCTTATGTCCATGACGTACCGCTCTACGAATAATGCGACGAAGCACATAGCCTCGCCCTTCATTTGATGGCATTACACCATCAACCACTAAGAAGCTACATGAACGAATATGGTCCGCAATAACCCGTAAAGACTTATGCTCAAGATCATTACAATCGAGGAGCTTCGCAGTATCTTTTATTAAACCTTGGAAAATATCAATTTCATAATTGCTATGCACCCCTTGCAAAATTGCTGCAATGCGCTCTAATCCCATTCCGGTATCAACGGAAGGTTTAGGTAAAGGATTCATCACACCGTCAGCTTGACGGTTAAATTGCATAAAGACGATATTCCAAATTTCGATAAAACGATCACCGTCTTCATCAGGTGAACCTGGAGGACCACCAAAAATATGCTCACCATGATCATAGAATATTTCACTACAAGGACCACAAGGTCCAGTATCACCCATAGACCAGAAGTTGTCTGATTCAAATTTTTTGTTGGGTGATTTATCACCAATACGAATAATTTTATCGGCAGGAATACCTATTTTATCTGCCCATAGCGAATAAGCCTCGTCATCTGTTTCATAAACAGTGACCAGAAGCTTCTCTTTAGGCAAGCCTAACACTTGTGTTAAAAATTCCCATGCATAACCAATTGCATCTTCTTTGAAATAATCGCCAAAGCTAAAGTTACCTAACATTTCAAAAAAAGTATGGTGACGAGCGGTATAACCTACATTTTCAAGGTCATTATGTTTTCCGCCAGCTCGCACACATCGTTGTGAAGAGGTTGCTCGAGTGTAACTGCGTTTTTCAGCACCTAAAAATACATCTTTAAATTGCACCATCCCTGCATTCGTAAATAATAAGGTGGCGTCGTTACCCGGAACTAATGAGCTACTGGAAACAATTTGATGCTGTTTTGAGGCAAAAAAATTTAAAAATGCCTGACGTAATTCGGCACTGGTTTTTATCATGGGAACTTCCATTGAGTTTAATTTTTAATCGTTTAAATGTCGTATGTTAATACCGTCATGATTTCATCATTTGAAAAACCACGGTATTGAAGAAATCGTATTCGTTTTGCTTTATCTTTTTTATCATTAATTGGACTACAACCAAAGCGTTTATTATAGGCAAGCCTAGCTTGTTCATACCAATCTACTGTTTGTTCTCGCTTCGCTTGAATAATGGTTTGATTGTCGACCCCTTTTTGCTTCAATTCATTTTCAATAAATCGCCAACCATAACCTTTATTAATACGTTGTCGTATTACACTATCAGCAAAGCGTTCATTACTTAGATAATTTTTTTCTAATAGGTAATGAATAACCTCATCAAATTCTTCCGATGGATAATCTCGTAATAACAGCTTATTTTTTAATTCATATATTGAATGTTCGCGACGAGATAACAAGTCAATCGCAGTATGTAATATAGCTTTATTCAAAAGATAAAATAATATTGATGATTTTAGGCTACTATTTTACCCATAAAGCAATAAAAATAACCAGTAAAACTAGTGAATACCAAGCTGATTAAATTGAAGTTAGTCGAATAACTTTTTACTTTCACTAGAGATTCGAGCAAAATAGAATTAATAACCCGATAAACCATCAATAAAAACAGGGAATAGCATGAAGGAAAAGTTAAGTAACCTTTATCGTTTTTTTATCTTGATAATACTAGCAACTACTCTACAAGCTTGTGGTAGTGACACTCCAGATCCTAAAGCGGGTTATTCGATATCAGCAGATGTAAATCGAATTAACTTTACTTACGATTCAACAGCTGAACAACCGCAGTCCCTGTCAATTACCGTTAATTATACAGGTAAAGGATTATTATTGGGCTATGCACCTGATAGTCAGGCAGTAGGTTGGTTAAGTTTTCATACAGAAAACCTCACCGATAATTCCGCGACTGTAATCGTCGAACTGTCAAATATTGAAAATTATCAACAAAATTTATATCAAACTAAAATACGATTATCCACTGGTGATGCCAATAATGCGGCGTTAGTTCACCATGATATTGATGTCTCTTTATTAGTGGCTAAGCTATTAAGCTTCAGTGCAACATTAGGTGAATCTTCACTAGCGAGTCAATCTATCGAGTTAAACCTAGATAGCCAAGATTGGACATTTGCAGCAGATGTAGACTGGTTAACAGTTGAACCATTAACGACTGACGGTATAACTACCCTTACAGTAACGCCTAATTTAAGTGAATTTGCTCAACCTGGCTTATATCATGCGAACATTACAATCACAGAAAATTCAAGTGGCGATATTGATAACATCCCTGTAGAACTTGGTATCGACAACCTTTATTTAATTCCAAGTAAACCAACTATCGCTTTTACTAAGACCCTTAATACCCAAGCATTAAAGCAAACAATAACCATAAACTCTAATAGTGTTGTTGACGTGAATTGGCAAGCAACAAGTAACCAGCCTTGGGTAATAGTTACAAAACAAAATGAAACTAGTCTCTCGGTTTCCGTTGACCCAAGCAAATTAACTAATGCTGAGTTAAGTACCGCATTAATCACTGTGACAGCTAATGACAATACATCAATTATTGATGCTGAAATTCCAATCACCTTGTATCAAAGTACTTTGCAAACAAAAAATAAGGTGCTTGAAGATTTAACACTTAACACCAATGGACTAGTTAGCGCGGTTGGTAATCCTTACTTTTTCGCTGCAGTAGGAAATGAATTACGTACTTATCATCAATATACGGGTGAGTTACTTTCAACAATTGCCGTGTCCCCTAGTGACAGTAATTTAGAACAGTTAATCATGCATCCAGAAGGTAAGTTTCTATTAGCTAAGGCTGAAGTTACAACGACTAACGATGATGAGACGACAACAACTACTACCCATCGCTATAAAATCAACTTAGTGGAAGATACTGTCACTGAGCTTATCGATAGCGATATTGAATATGAACCACTAGCCTTTGTTACCTTTTCTGGACGCCATTTTGTTATCACTCAAGCATTAGAATTTGCTGACAACAACTTACATCGACTTTATTGGGATAGCGAAAATGCCTTTCCTATTACTGGCGTTGATCAAGCCGACGAAACAGAAGCGCTTTATGTATTAGAAACCGTCAGTTCAACATTCAAAAAAATAACTGCTCGTGTGAACGATTTTACTACTAATAAAATTGTGCCTGAAATAGTGCAAGAATACCGTCCAGAGTCTCTACCTGAAGATGGTGTTATTTCAAATTTTGTGATCAGTGATGATGAATCTGCTTTATTTCTTGTCAGTGGCACTAGTGAATGGATAAGCATTGATGGTGAAAGTTATATCGACCAAGGTTTATTAACACAAACCGAAGACAATACAACATTAACTATTCAGAAAGATAATCAAGGTCACATTGCATTTACTCGTTTTGACCCTGCTGTAGGTATTATTGTCGATGTTTATAGCCAAGATGGCAGTCTGAGAAATACAATAGCAACAGCAGGAGCTGTTCCTCAGGCCTTTTCTATTACTCAAGATAGCCAACAGCTAATTTTACAAACCAATACTCAAGTAGAACTCGTTGCTTTAGCCACCATTGCTATTTCTGATACCAATCTTTCCTTTCTTGGCACATATGGCGACTTGAGTATTGATAGTCAAACTATCACTTTAGATAATATTGGCCTTCAATGGCAAGCAAGTACAGATGCTACATGGCTAGAATTAACACCTGATAACTCAGGTGAACAAGCACGATTAGTAGTCACTGTAGATACCAGTACAATTACCAATTCTGGGTTATATACTGGTGTCATTACTATTATTGATCCTGAATCAGGCGACAGTATCAATCTTGTAGTGGAATTGGCGATTGATGACATACGACTTTTTGCCAATTATCCTGCATTGAGTTTTGATCAACAACTTGATCGTTCGCTACTGTCACAAACAGTAAAAGTGCTAACGAATAAAAATTCTGTTGTCCCATGGAAAAGCACAACGAATGTTGATTGGTTAACCCTTAGTGAAAATCTAAGTGATAACACTTTAACCGTTACCGTTGATCCAAGTGTGGTTTCAACAAATGGTATTCATTCAGGAAAAATCACCCTTTCGCCTATCGCTTTGGATGATAGTTTATCCGGTTCAATAGTTGTCACCTTTAATAAAGGTGATTTTGATACCTCTACGCTCTCTGAAATCAGTATAGATAATGTAACCCCTAACACGAGTGCTATAGCGTTAGACCCATTACGCCCTTATCTCTATGTAGCACAGTTAGATAAAATTGACGTTTATAACATCATAGATGGCAGTAAAGTAACTTCAATAAGCTCTCCACTTGAAGAAGTGAACTTAACTAATTTAGTGATTCATCCTGATGGTTCATTATTACTCGCCTCTAATCTTGAAACGTATTTAGATGAGCAAGAAGAAGAGCAAACACGTGTGAATCATTATCAAGTTAACCTAAGCGACTTTTCTATCACTCAGTTAGATAATGATAAAATTGACTTAACCTTCCGTCCTAACAACATAGTGATGGTTGACGGTAAGCCCGTAGTTGTAAGCCAAGCATTAGAATTAGCCAATATGTCTCTTGAAGTACAATACTGGGATGTCGCTAATACCTTCTTAACTTCAACTATACATAAAGTACCTGACAATAATATCTTGTTAGCTTATAACGGCAATACCGCCTCGATTATTGAAAATAGCTTAAGGGTCAATACCTTTGCTGATAAAACTATTAGTTCTACAGAGAAAAATAGTTATTCCAATGTTAACTTTTTAGTTTATGGCTTACCTAACATTACTACGAGTAGTGATGGTCAAGCATTGTATAATGCAAACTCCGCTAGTGAATGGGCAAGCAAAACAAATAGTGGTTACATAGATAATGGTACTTTACCTTCATCGCAAACCCTATCGACTATTAAAGTGGTAACAGATACAGCAGACAATACCTATGTCTATCGTAAAACTTTTATTAATGGTTATGGTGAAGCTCACACGTTAACGCGATATGATGGCCAACAACAGCAAATAGAATATTCGGCTTATACCGCAGGTTCAAATAGCGTGTTGATCTCACCAAATTATCATCGCCTTATTCATTTTAACGAAGATAAATTAGTCATCGATTTTATCAAACAATAAATTATTGTCTTAAATACACTTAGATAATAATAAGGGATGGAATGATAAAGTACTTATTTAGTCTTGTATTGGTCAGTTCGCTTTCTGGTTGTGTAGTACTTCCATATAAAGACACTGACCACACCTATCAATGTGCTTTATCAACAGACAAAAAAGTCTTAAAAGTGGTGAATCTCACTGAAGGTGATACTAGCTTTTATCAATGGAATGAAGAGTTTATGGCTATTATTACCGTGCCTACAACAGCCGTAATTTCAGGCATTTATGTCATCGTTAACAATACTTATCATATCGGTGAAAAATTGATTAAATGTAATTAACTCAATTTTAACTATTAATGTCTCGCTAAATAAATCTCCACACAATACAATTTAATCTCTCTTGGTTCCATAAAGAGAGATTAGGTCATCTAAGAATTGTACACACTGATCCTCTGCTTTTTGATATAGGCTTTTATCGGAACGCGCCAATGCACACCTTAACCATTGCCCATCAATCTGTGCGGCTAAAAGTTCAGTACAATAGTCGACGTTTTCCTTTTTCACTATTTGTTTTAATGAATATTTTAAATTAGAGACTAAGCGTTTATGGTTAACTTTTTGTAATTGTTGTAATTCTTCTGAGTGCATCGATTGTGCCCAAAATGATAACCACACAACAGCTGCTTTGTTACTAATTTGATTAGTACTGAAATTGGCATTAATAATCAGTTTAATACGCTGATAAGGCAATATTGGATGAGTATCTAATTGACTTAAAAAATCGCTTTTAAGTTGATCTAGCATGTAAATACTTGCTTCTTTTATTAACGCGTTTTTTCCTCCGAAATAATGGCTAATTATCCCTGAAGACACACCTGCAATTTGGCTAATAGTGGAAATAGTTGTACCGTTGAAACCCTGTTGTGCTATCGATGTTAACGTCGCATCGATGAGTTGTTTTTTTCGAACATCTTTCATTCCGACTTTAGGCATAGATGACTATTCTCTCTAAATAAATGTGTAGAAAAAATTGACTAATCATAAATAATCTCATGATATTTAATCATTTATTCTAGTTCTAACCAGTCTCTGTTCAAGTTAATTTTTTATTAATCGAACGTTCAATAAAAAATAAGAAAAGTGTAACAATCCCGCTATACACTGCCTGAAACTTATCACTATTTTATAAAAATAACATCTAATGGGAAATAACATGTTTATAAAACAACTGAATAAATCACTTATTGCAAGTGCCATTGTACTAGCAATTTCACCTGCAGTATTTGCAGAAGAAGTTACTGAAAAAGAACAAATGGAAGAAGTTTCTGTTGTCGCAAAAAAACTCTCTTACGCCAATAGCACTATTGATGTCAGTATGATTGAGCAACAAGCACCAATATCAAGCGTGTTATCTGTTATGGATAATTTACCAGGTATTAGCATAAACGAGGGAGATGCTTTCGGTGGTGATGATTGGTCAACCTCTATCACTATGCGTGGTTTTTCAATTGATGGTAACCAACAACAATTAGGTATGACTGTTGATGGTATACCTAATGGAGGTTCAAATTATGGTGGTGGTGCAAAAGCAAACCGTTACCTCGATACCGATAACTTACAAACAGTTGAGGTAGCTCAAGGTACTTCTGATATTTCATCAGCTTCATTAGATGCCTTAGGTGGCACGTTTAACTTTGTCAGTAAAAATCCAGATCAAGAAAAAAATACAACTATTGCCTTTACCACCGGAGACCATAACGCTAAACGTTATTTTGTTCGTCATGAAACAGGTGAAATACTTAAGAACACATTCGCCTATATCAGTTATTCTGATACCTCAACAAATCGTTGGGTGGGTGAAGGTTCTAATGGTGGCGCCCAGAAACAGCATGCTGAATTTAAATTTGTCTCAGACATAGGCAAATTAGCGTTAACAGGGCGAATTTCTTATGATGATGTAGCCGAAGACAACTATAACAGTGTCACTATTGAACAATTCAATCAAACACCTGATTGGGATCAACTTACGTGGAATTGGACAGGCACACCACATCTTGATCAGATGTTTGCTGAAGGTTGGTCAACATTACGTGAAAATACGTTAGCCTATCTTAAAGCGAGTTATGCTTTATCTGATGTAACCACTTTTGAAATCACCCCTTATTATCATAAAAATAAAGGTCGTGGTGATTGGATCCCGCCTTATTTAGTCACGGCAATAGATGCTGACGGTAACCCAACCTCTGAAGGAGGTACAATTGCAGGCAATTATGGTTTTACCGATCAAATGGGTAATCCTCTAGCTCCTAGCGATGGTTGTACCGCTAATTACACCTGGCCATGGGCTTCAGGCCCAGCATTACACCCAGCATGTTATCCAAGTGATGCCATTCCAGTTATGTCATTTCGTCATACTCATTATGCGAAAGAGCGAGCAGGATTTACTGCCAAAGCTGAAACAACTTTTGGCGCACACGATTTAACCGCAGGTATATGGGTAGAATCAGCAGATCGAGATGAGTCACGTGATTGGCACAAAGTTATTGATGCTCAAGTATATCACCACTTTGATCACACACCTTATTGGACACAATACGAAAATAACTTACAAACAGACACGTTCAAATGGTATCTACGCGATACCTATACTACGGGTGATTTCACCTTGAATGCCGGTATACAACAATTTTTAGTTGATTTAGAAAAATCAGATCATTACGACGCGAGTAATAACTCAAAAGTAAATAGCGATTCAGATGTATTATTTAGTGCTGGTGCCTTATATCAGTTTAATGAATATACCGAGCTTTTTGCCGGTTATAGCGAAAACTTTGCGGCAATAAAAGATGGGGTATTAGAACGCGATTCTTCTACACTTAGTGAAATAGAGCCAGAAACCGCTGAAAATATTGATTTTGGTATTCGTTATTTAGATGAAAGATTAAATTTATCAGCAACCATATATTCCATTGATTTTGAAAATAGAATCACATTTATCTCTCCGGGAAGTAACACAGGAGGTATTGACTACACTATTGGCACAAATGGTAGCTATGTCAATGTAGGTGGTATTGAATCTTCAGGCCTTGAAATTAGCGCAAGTTATAAACTTACTGATAGTTGGGAAATTTATGCTTCTTATACCAACAATGATTCAGAATATGTTGGTAATGCTCCTGGTTTTGAAGAAGGAGAATCAGTGATCGATGCTGTAGAAGATATGTGGGTACTTTCTGCCAACTACTTTAATGGTGATTTTCGTTTTGGTGCATCATCGAAATATACCGGTGAGCGTACAGAAGCAAAAGATTATGTTATTACCGATTTAAACATGGGATACACCATAAATTATTCTGGTTCAGGATTAAATTCTGTCGATATCGCACTTGTTGTTAGTAATCTACTCGATGAAGACTACCTTTCTACAGGAACAGGTACTGGTACCACATACTTTATTGGTGCGCCGCGCACAACAACGTTAACTGTTAATGTAAATTTTTAATTTGTAGCTGACAATAAAACCGGGTTCTTCCCGGTTTTTCTTTAGGAATCAAAAATGAAAAAACTCTTTATTACCATCATAATGATGTTGTCATTTCAAAGTGTTGCCATAGAAAGAAACTTAGTGTTAGTAACTATTGACGGATTAAGGTGGCAAGAAATATTTCAAGGTAGACAACTTGATCTCATTGACAATAAAACATTTACACCACATAAAAACACCCTATTAACGCGTTTGTCGACACAATCAGAAAACCAAGCAAAAAAGATATTAATGCCTTTTATCTGGAATACAATAGCTCAGCAAGGAGTATTAATTGGTGATAGAAAAAACGCTTCAAACATGTCGGTTTCTAATGATTGGTATTTTTCCTATCCAGGCTATAGTGAAATTTTCACCGGAGTAACCAACCCCACATTAAACTCAAATAATAAAGTCCCTAATCCAGAAGTCAGTTTTTTAGAATGGCTAGCCAATGATAAAAAATACGCACATGTAGCCGCTTTTGGCAGTTGGGATGTCTTTCCATACATACTCAATACTGAACGTAGTAAACTTTATGTCAATGCTGGTTTTGACAAAGTTACCGGTGATCACTTATCACCAGAAATTAATTTACTCAACGAACTTCAAGATCAAGTGCCAAGTCCATGGCACAATGTTCGTTTAGATGCATTTACTCACAGGTATGCTTTAGACTATTTAAAAACCCATAAACCCCGTGTGATGTCGATTTCATATGGTGAAACCGATGATTTTGCTCATGATGGACGCTACGATCATTACCTAGCAGCTGCTCACCGTACTGATCAATTTATCCAAGAGTTATGGCTCACTTTACAATCAATGGATCAATACAAAAACAACACCAATATTATTATCGTAACCGACCATGGTCGCGGTAAAACAACAGAAGATTGGCAACATCACGCCTCAGCAACAGCTGTTAAAAGCTATATGAAACATTTAGACAATTTTAAAGATGGGATTATTGGTGCTAATCATATTTGGATGGCAGCATTAGGGCCTGACATAAAAAAATTAGGGGTATATAAAAATGATCATGAAATTTATCAGTCTCAGATCGCCGCTACCGCATTAACTTTACTTAATGAAAAGCCAACAGCCTTTAATGAACAAGCAGGAAAAGCGATTAAGGAGATCATCAAATGATCAAATATCTTATTCTCATTTTGAGTATCACTGCGCTCAATTTACAGGCCAAAACGATTGAAAAAATTTATTTTGGTTCATGTGGTAAATCATTTAAACCTATGCCAATTTTTAATGCCATAGCTGCCGACGACCCCGATGTCTTTATTTTTTTAGGAGATAATATTTACGGCGATACCGAAGATATGTCGGTTATGGAGAAAAAATATCAAACCTTAGGTAAGCATAAAGGCTTTTTAACACTCAAAGCCACATCAGAACTTATCGCCATTTGGGATGATCATGATTATGGGCACAATGATGCTGGTAGCGAGTATCCTCAAAAAGAAGCCTCACGTAAATTAATGCTGGATTTTTGGCAAGAACCTAAAGATTCCTTACGCTATAAACGCGACGGTATTTACACCTCCTACTTTTATGGCGAAAAAGATAAAACAGTTCAAGTTATCCTACCCGACCTCCGATGGAATAGAGACAAGTTACACGGTGTTGGTGAAAAGGCCTACTATGCAGATAGAGTACCCAAAAAAATGGGCCCTTATTCGCCTTCTCCTGATAAAAAGGCATCTATGTTAGGTGAAACCCAATGGAAATGGTTAGAAAATGAATTAAAAAAACCAGCAACAATCAAAATTATTGGCTCAAGTTTACAGTTACTACCTGAGTTTACTGGTTGGGAATCTTGGGCAAACTTTCCTGAAGATAGAAAACGCTTATTATCATTTATCAAAGAAAATAAAATTTCAGGCGTAATTATGATCAGTGGTGACACTCATTGGGGCGAAATCTCACGAGTAGATGATGAAGGCATGTACCCATTATGGGAAGTGACAAGTTCAGGTTTAAGTGAAAAATGGAAAAATGTAAGCCCGAATAAGCATCGCGTTGGTAATTTTACCAATAACGTCAATTATGGTTTTATTGAAATTGATTGGGACAGTAAAGATCCCCTCATTGTGTTTGGTTTAAAGCAAGAAGATGGCGCCGTTATCAATCAGCATCAGATGACCTTATCCTCACTTAAACTCTAAGCTTAGTTGAATACTATCGTCAATATCATAACTCATCAGATATTGACGATGCCATACTAGTTGTTATGTTTTAGCTCACAGAGGTTTATGCAACAAAGACTCGTCAAAAGTGATAACTGATGACAATTTAATATGACTCGCTAAAATAAAGTTAGCTGATTTTCAGTATCTTGTTCATCATCCCCGAGACCTATACTTACCCCTAGTAGTCTAACGTTCTTACCATCACCTCTGTCTAGAGCATCTTCTAGTAGCCTTTCAAGTACTTTTGAATCTATGATTGAATGTTTGAGTTCTTTCGTTGTTTGAATAAAGTCGCTAAACTTAATTTTAATTCCAAGTTTATTCATCTTACGATTTTCAAGGTGTTTTTCAGATCGGCGAATTAACTCAGGGAGTAGTTTTTCACTCAGAACTTGCTTAAGCTCCTCAAAACTACTGATATCTTCAGGGAAGGTGGTTTCAACACCTACCGATTTTCTAATGCGAGTAGTTTCAACTTCACGATTATCTATACCATGACATTTTTGCCATAAAGATCGTCCCAACTTACCAAACTGGCTAAGCAACACACGTTCATCAGCCGCAATAATATCAGCCCCCTTCTCAAAACCATGCGCCTTTAATTTTTCAAAGGTCACTTTTCCTACACCCGGAATTTTATTTAAAGACATTTGTTCAATAAATGGTGACACTTCTTGTGGAGTAATTACATATTGACCATTGGGTTTGTTAAGGTCAGAAGCTACTTTCGCCAAAAATTTAATAGGGGCTATCCCTGCTGACGCAGTTAAATTCAATTCTGAAAAAATCGCCTTTCGAATATCTTCTGCAATAAGGGTTGCTGAACCGTTGAATAATCGACAATGCGTAACATCTAAATAAGCTTCGTCTAGAGAAAGTGGCTCAATTTTATCGGTATAACGTTCAAAAATACTTCTAAGATGAGTGCTTATTGATTTGTATACCTCCATTCGACCCGGAACAATGATTAGGTGCGGGCATTTTCTTAACGCAACACTGCTTGGCATAGCCGAACGTACACCATATTCTCGCGCTAGATAATTACAGGTGGATAACACCCCCCTTGCGTTTGTCTTTCCACCAACCGCAACCGGTTTTCCAGCTAATTGAGGATTATCTCTTATTTCAACCGATACATAAAAGGCGTCCATATCTACATGTATAATTTTGCGGATTGGTTTCATATTAACGGCCAAAGCCAATAAGCTGTATATAGATACAGTTTGCGCTTTTTAATTATGAATTTCAAGAGTAAAGTTTTCTTCACTTTTTATGTCTTATCGGTTAATTTGTAGCGACTTTTATCTCAATACTTTAATACCTTATCTATGTTCAAAAATGCGTTTGCACTTAAAATCATTGGCCTTTGCTTATTTCTTATCACAAATGTCACCCATGCACATACTGTCGAAAGTTTAACGGCAGAATTAAATGTTTTCCCCGATAATCATTATGAGTTAACGATTAATGTCGACGTATTGCATTTAGCAAAAAACAAACTCGACTTTCAAGGTGAGGATCCTGAACTTATTTATACTTTATCCTCACTTTCATTAATTGAAAGTAAACGGCTTCTTGATAGCATTAGACAATCAATTCAACAAAATAGCTTCGTCTATTTTGATGATAAGAAAAACAGTCTACCTGTACTTTCTGGACTCACTGTCGCTGAATTCAAACGTATGCTTACCGACTTTAACGCTTATATACTGCCAGTAACTTTAGACGGAAGTATTCCTAATGATGTGGAAAATATAGCGGTTAGTTTTGCTCCAGAATTAGGCAATGTTATTTTAACGCTTGCTAAGCCAAGTAAATTTATCGTCTCTGCAGGCCAACTTAGTCAGAGTATTAACCTTTCTCCAAATAATGAAACCTCTGTTGAAGTGAATATTTTTAACACTTTTATAGACTATTTATATCAAGGCTATCTCCATATAGTCCCTAAAGGTTTAGATCATATTTTATTTGTTCTTGCCCTTTTTCTTTTAGCACGTAAAACCTCAACCTTATTATGGCAAATTAGTGCTTTTACCTTAGCCCACACCATTACCCTTGCCTTAGGCATTTATAATGTTGTCAGCTTGCCAAGTGAAATCGTAGAACCACTAATCGCACTATCGATTGCCTATGTTGCAATCGAAAATATCTATCAACAAAAACTCACCCGATGGCGGCTACCTTTAATTTTTGCCTTTGGTTTATTGCATGGACTCGGCTTTGCCTCGGTATTATTAGAACTTGGGCTGCAACAAGAGCAATTTATCACCAGTTTGGTCGCCTTTAATATTGGTGTAGAATTAGGACAATTAAGTGTCGTGCTTGTCGCTTTTAGCTTACTGTGCTGGTTTTACAAAAAAGACTGGTATCAAACCCGCATAGTTAAACCATTAAGTTTATTAATTGCGCTTATTGGCCTGTATTGGTTTATTGAACGTATAATCTAACCATACACAACAATTAAAAAAAGTCGCTCAAGGCGACTTTTTTTACATATAACTACAGCTAGTTATATGTCATTACGTGAATTACATTAATTCACATTATATGTTTTTTACTGCTATCTGATCTTTTTCAGCAGCTACACGCTCTCTTTCTAAACGCTTCTCACATGGGTTATCACAGTCACAGGCCTTATCTATGCCCATTGAACTTAAACCACCACAGCTACCTGCCAGTGATTTATTTTGCACTATATAACCAATTGCCATAGCAGCAACGATCACTAAAAAGAAACCTAGCGTTAGTATAAATATTGTCATTTTAAGACCTTTAAATAAGTTATCAAACTAGCCACACAATTATACCAAAAAACTATTTTAAATATTGCATGAATTGTTTTGTGCTTTCTTCAACAAAACCATTATCTGTTTTTGCAATAATATAAACCGCTAAATCATGTTCTTTTGCAAAAGATAAGGCTTTCTCTTCACCCATCACCATCATTGCAGTGGATAAACCATCGGCAGTCATTGATGAAGGATGTATTACAGTAACAGAGACCAGCTTATGGTTAATTGGCTTTCCTGTATCGGGATCAATAATATGAGAAAAGCGTTGACCATCTACTTCATAATAATTGCGATAGTCGCCAGACGTGGCTACCGCATTATCTTTGGGGACAATAATTTGTTGTACGGCACGCTCTTCATTAATTGGCTTTTCTATCGCTATATGCCATAGCTCGCCCGTATGCTTAAAGCCTTTAACACGCATCTCCCCTCCTATTTCTACTAAATAGTTAAAGATGCCATTTTTCTCAATTAATTCAGCTACTTTATCAACGCCATAACCTTTGGCAATTGTCGATAAATCAACATAGAGGTCTGGCTTTGATTTAGCTAACATATTTCCAGAAAGCGTTAAATTATTTAAACCAATACGCTTCCTCGCTTTTGCTAATGCGTCATCTGAAGGAATTGTATCAGGATGATATTCAGGACCGAATCCCCACAAATTAACTAAAGGTCCAACGGTGACATCTAATTTACCTTCACTCATTTTACCAATACGGATAGCTTCTTTAATAACTCGAGCTAAACCTGGAGATAATTCAATAGGTTCGATAGAAGTTGATGAATTAAATAATGACAATTCAGAATCAGGAATATACGTCGACATCTCTTGATTGATTTGAAGAAGTTCGTTGTCTATTTGTTGCTGCAAAGCTTCAGGATTAATTGAATTATGATCAACAATCACCTTTATATGATAGGTGGTTCCCATGGTTTTACCTTGTAATAACACTTCACTTTTAGCGTTGTCATTACTGGGAAAGCATCCTGAAAGCTGAGTAAATATCAGCAAGAGAAATATAGACTTGATTACATTCATATTCATTATTCCAATTTTTATTTATCTAAGTAACCTAAAGTGAGAGCGCATGCTCAAAAATCAAGTTACTTAGATAAATAAAAGGTGACCTAAGTCACCTTTTATTAACACTTCATGATGTGATGATTAATATGTATTTATACCTAGATATAAATTAATTTTAATTAACCGCCAAAATCATCAAGAAGGATATTTTCGTCTTCCACACCTAAGTCTTTCAACATGTGAATTACCGCAGCATTCATCATTGGTGGCCCACACATGTAGTATTCACAATCTTCTGGTGCTTCATGATCTTTCAAGTATTGTTCATAAAGTACATTATGAATAAAACCAGTTAAACCATCCCAGTTATCTTCTGGTTGTGGATCAGACAAAGCTACATGCCATTCAAAATTCTCATTTTCAGCGGCAAGCATATTGTAGTCTTCTTCGTAAAACATCTCACGTAATGAACGTGCACCATACCAGAAACTCATTTTACGTTTAGTATGAAGACGTTTAAGTTGGTCAAAGATATGTGAACGCATTGGCGCCATACCAGCACCACCGCCAATAAAGACCATTTCCGCATCAGTATCTTTCGCAAAAAACTCACCAAATGGACCTGAAATAGTCACTTTATCACCTGGCTTAAGGCTAAAGATATATGAAGACATTTTACCAGCAGGTAAATGTAATTTACCCGGTGGTGGTGTTGCAATACGTACGTTAAGCATAATTATGCCTTCTTCCAATGGATAGTTCGCCATTGAATATGCACGTAATGTTGGTGTATCAACTTTAGATTCTACACCAAAGAAACCAAAGTGTTCCCAATCACCGCGATATTGTTCATCAATATCAAAGTCTTTATATTTAATATCGTATGCAGGAGCTTCAATTTGTATGTAACCACCTGCGCGGAACGGTACAGATTGACCATCAGGAATTCTTAGTTTCAATTCTTTAATGAAAGTTGCTTTGTTATCATTAGAAATAACTTCACATTCCCATTGTTGTACACCAAAAATTTCATCTTCAAGTTCAATATCCATGTCTTGCTTAACAGCAACCTGACATGATAACCGACACCCTTCTTTTGCTTCACGCTTAGTAATATGGCCCAATTCTGTAGGAAGAATATCTCCACCCCCAGAACGAATGTGTACACGACACTGACCACAAGTACCACCACCGCCACATGCTGAAGGAACAAAAATTCCTTTATCAGCAAGAACGCCTAATAATTTACCGCCCGCAGAAGCCACTACTGTTTTTTCTGGGTCGCCATTAATTGAGATAGTAACGTCACCGTCCGCAACCAATTTTGATTTAGCGAATAAAATCACTAAAACCAAAACTAATACAATTGCAGTGAACATTCCTACGCCGAGAATGATTTCCATCGACTTATCCTTTTATACTTATCTAAAAGGCATAGATTACCGAGGTAATCTAACGCCTTATTCACTTACAGAGAAATACCAGCGAATGATGAAAAACCAAAGGCCATCAAACCTGCAGTAACAAATGTAATCCCTAAGCCTTTCAGGCCATCAGGTACATCTGAATACTTCATTTTCTCGCGAATACCGGCCATTAACACAATTGCTAACATCCAGCCAAGGCCACTACCTATACCGTAAACAACACTCTCACCGAAGGCTAAGTTTTTAGCTACCATGAAAGATACACCACCGAAGATGGCACAGTTAACTGTAATTAAAGGTAAGAAAATACCTAGAGCTTGATATAACGCAGGGAAGTATTTATCTAATACCATTTCTAGTATTTGAACTAATGCTGCGATAACACCAATGTAAGTAATAAAACCTAAGAAGCTTAAATCTATTGATTCTTTTGGATCAGTAATATTTAACACGCCATCTAATGCACCAGGTGCCAAGATAGATTGATAAATAATTTGGTTAACAGGAATTGAGATACCTAGTACCACAACTACCGCAACACCTAAACCAATTGCAGTACTGACTTTCTTAGAAACCGCTAAGAAAGTACACATACCTAAGAAAAAGGTTAATGCTAAGTTTTCAATAAAAATCGCTTTAACAAATATACTAATATAATGTTCCATAGCTAATTAATCCTTCTCTACTTGTTCTGGTTTGTACTGGCGAATTCCCCAGATAATCATCCCAATCACAAAAAATGAGCTAAACGGAAAAACCAATAAACCATTCGGTTGGTACCATCCACCGTCTTGAACAAGCGGAAGCACTTGCATACCAAATATTTTACCAAATCCGAATAATTCTCTGAAAAAGGCAACAATAACAAGTATAAAGCCATAGCCTAAACCATTACCAATACCATCAACAAAACTTGCAAATGGTTTTTCTTTCATAGCAAAGGCTTCTGCACGACCCATTACAATACAGTTAGTGATAATCAAGCCAACATATACAGATAACTCTTTTGATAATTGATAAGAGAAAGCTTTAAGTACTTGGTCAACAACAATTACTAACGAAGCAATAATCGCCATCTGCACAATAATACGTACACTTGAAGGGATTTGATTACGGATCATTGAGATAAACATGCTTGAAAAAGCTGTTACCATCATTACCGCTACCGTCATAACCAAGGCATTAGCCATTGAGCTTGTTACTGCTAACGCAGAACAAACGCCAAGTACCTGCAACCCAATCGGGTTGTTATCTAGAATCGGACTGGTTAATATTTTTTTAAGATCTGTAGAGTCACTCATTACTTAAGTCCCCCTGTTTTATATTTCGCTATGAAGGGACCGTAACCTTCTTTACCAAACCAAAAGCGTAATGTGCGTTGAACACCATTACTGGTTAGGGTAGCTCCAGACACTGCATCTACGCCGTGTATGTCACCTTCTTTAGCGCCGCCTTTTACAATTCGAACAACAGCTTCGTTATTGTCATTAAAGATTTTTTTACCAGGCCATAGTGCTTTCCATTTTTCACTAGTTACTAACGCGCCTAAGCCCGGAGTTTCCTTGTGATCAGAATAAACAACACTGCGAACGGTATTTAAATCAGCTTCTAAGCCAACGAAACCATACATCAAATCCCAAAGACCTGAACCAACGATAGGTAATACAACCGTTGTCACTTTACCTTGATCATCATGCACTAAATAAATGACAGCATTTTTAGCTCGACGGTTAATACCCGCCATATCATTTTCAGGCTTAATAGAATCATCAGCACGTGAAGCACGTCTCTCATCGAATGTAATCGTGTCACCTTCAATAAAGTCGCCAGAGTCTAAATCGATCATCTTGGCTTCAACGTATTTTTCAAAAGTAGGTACTATATCTTTCCCTGCTTTTGCTAATAAGCCAGAAGCTTCCAGAATCTTAGTTTGTTGATCTAGTAATTTATTCTTCGCCTGTTGTGGTTTCAACTGTACCGCTGAAAAAGAAACTAACAAGGCGCAAACTAAACAAACTACAAAAACGAAACCAACCGTTTTACCAAATGTTTCTTTATTACTAGACATTACGAGCAAGCCTCCGTTTGATATTCCCTTGAACAACAAAATAGTCGAACAACGGCGCGAATAAGTTAGCAAATAAGATTGCTAGCATCATACCTTCTGGGAATGCTGGGTTAACCACACGTACTAATACCACCATGATACCCACTAAAGCACCAAACCAATATTTACCAGTATTTGTAAATGAAGCAGATACAGGATCAGTTGCCATAAACATCATACCGAATGCGAATCCACCAACAACTAAATGCCAATACCAAGGCATAGCAAACATAGCATTAGTTTCGCTGCCAATAGCATTAAATAGCATTGAAGTCACAACCATACCGGCAAAAACACCTAGCACTATACGCCATGAAGCAATACCTTTATAAAGGATATAAGCACCACCAAGGATAATAGCTGCTGTTGATACTTCACCGATTGACCCCGGAATAAAGCCCCAAAATGCATTCCACCAATCAGCACTCATGCTGTAATCCATAGAACCAGGAATTGCCGCAGCACCTTTTGCTAATGCAGTTGCACCAGAAAAACCATCAACAGCAACCCACACAGCATCACCAGATATCTGAGCTGGGTATGCAAAGAATAAAAATGCACGTCCCGCTAATGCAGGGTTTAAGAAGTTTTTACCTGTACCACCAAATATTTCTTTTGCGACAACAACACCAAAAGTAATACCGATAGCGACTTGCCATAAAGGAATAGTTGCAGGAACAATCAATGCAAAAAGGATAGAAGTAACAAAGAAACCTTCGTTTACTTCATGCTTACGCACACCAGCAAATAATACTTCCCAAAAACCACCGACAATAAATGTAGTCGCATAGATAGGTAAAAAGAAACATGCGCCATAAAGCATCATGGTAAACCAGCTTGCAGTTGCGCTAAGTTCACCTCCGAGCATAGAAAACAAACCTACCTGCCATGTGTCAGGCAAAGCGTAATTTGCTGCTAGCGCTTCAGTTGCTTGGAAACCAATGTTATACATGCCAAAGAACATTGCAGGAAATACCGCTAACCACACAGTGATCATGATACGTTTCAAGTCAATGCTGTCACGAATATGAGTTTTACCTTTAGTTACATAACCTGGGGTAAATAGACCAGTAGCGACTGCTTCATATAAAGCAAACCACTTCTCGTGTTTGCCACCTTTTTCAAAGTGTGGCTCTATATCTTCAATAAACTTTTTCAAGCCCATGACTAACCTTCCTTCTCAATTATGGTTAGGCATTCACGAAGTAGAACCCCGTAATCTGTTTTGCCTGGGCAAACAAATGTACATAAGGCTAAATCTTCTTCGTCAAGCTCTAAGGCCCCAAGTAATTGTGCACTATCGGTATCACCCGAAGCTAAATCGCGCAAAAACATGGTCGGTAAAATATCTAATGGCATTACGCGTTCATAATTCCCAATAGGAACCATAGCGCGTGAACTACCGTTGGTTGTAGTGGTCATATTGAATAGCTTGTTTGGAAACAAGTGAGACAAATATGCTCGTGTTACCGAGAACATATTAGCACCAGGGCTTAAATACCCCATAAATTCTTTGTCACGTCCTTCAAGTAAAAGAGATACTTGGACATGATAACGACCTAAATAACTGTGTACATTCTTCGCTACTTGACCTTGAAGTAAAGATCCTGAAACAACACGGACTTCACCTTCAATTGTTTCTCCTTCAATCAAATCACTAATATTCGCACCTAGCATGGTTCGAACTAAACGTGGATTTGTTGCGGCTGGGCCAGCAAGAGAAATAACGCGTGAATTATCTAATTCACCCGTGGTAAATAGCTTACCAAACGCGATCACATCTTGATAATTTAAGTGCCAAACAACGCGTTCTGCGCTAACTGGCTTTAAAAAATGGATGTGTGTACCAACTAAACCAGCGGGATGTTTTCCTGCAAACTCAGTGACTACCGAATTGGCGGCAACCGGTATATTTGCTCCTGGGGCTTTGGAAACAAAAATTTCACCTTCAGTTAAACGGCTTAAAACAACTAAACCATGCTGAAAAGCTTCACTTTGTTCATTAATGATAACCTCAGGGTTAGCGGCTAAAGGATTAGTATCCATTGCACTAACAAAGATTGCTGCTGGGGTTGTATCTATTGCAGGGATTTTACTAAATGGACGAGTTCGTAAAGCCGTCCACAACCCTGAATTAACAAGGGTATCAACAACATTTTCACGAGGAATTGTTGTTAAATCTTCTGCAGAGTAGCTAGTAAACGTCTCTTGTTCATTGCCATCTATTTCAATAACAACGGACTGTAAAACACGTTTTTCACCACGGTTAACTTCTGTTACCACACCGGCTGCTTGAGCTGTGAATTTAACGCCAGGATTCTTTTTATCTTCAAAAATCGCCTGACCTTTTTTTACACGATCGCCTACTTTAACAAACATAGTCGGTCGCATACCCACAAACTCTTCACCTAGTGTTGCAACGCTCTTGATGGGGGAACCATCATGGATTACCTGCTGGGGAGCGCCACTTACAGGGACATCCAGACCTTTTTTTATCGTAATCATAAACACTTGCACTACTTTGACGGGAGTATCAAAACTCATTATTCTTTTACCTAAAGTACTGTTTAATTAGTAACTTAAATAAAAAAATAATTACGTATTTGATTTCAGTGTATTTCAGTAGAATACATCTTAATTTTGTACTTAATCAATAAGTAAGAAAAAAGTGTAACTACCGGCTCTAAGTTAAAAATATTCTGGGCCGAATTTTAGCACAAAATTTAATTATTGCACTATATTGATGGCAGAGTTTTTATCACTATTTATCACTCTTTGATGCTTTTTTAATCTAATACTTCACTTTCAATACTTTCATTCAACAAAAAGGCCAATATTTTAAAAATATTAGCCTCTTATCTAAATTGAAAAAAACAGCTATCTAGTTAAACTAAATGATTAATCGCTAATAAAGGATTAACATCATCATCATAGTTAACATTTTCAAAACCAAAACCAAACAATTTTAGAAATTCTTGATGATAACCATCATAATCAGTTAGTTCGTCTATGGTGTCAGTATCAACTGTATCCCAGATATGTTGTACTCTTTCTTGTACTGAATCTTCTAATTCTTTGTAATTTTGACTTAAACGCCCTGCATCGTCTAAACGAGGTGTATCGTTATAGAGGTTTTCAGTAAACAATGCTTGTATTTGCTCAATACAGCCTTGATATGTGCCATCACTTTTCATCACTTTAAACATAGCTGATATATACAAAGGCATAATTGGGATAGCTGAACTTGCTTGAGTAACAACCGCATTGAGTGAAGTAACATAAGCTTTACCAGATAGCGTACTTGTTGATTCAGTAATGGCTTTAGCAGCACGGTCTAAATCTTCTTTTGCTCTTCCGATAGTGGCGTGGCCGTAAATAGGCCAAGTTAATTTTTTACCAATATAAGTGTATGCAGTTGTTTTAAAGTTATCGGCTAATACTCCAGCTTCTGATAAGGCTTTAATCCAAAGCTCCCAATCAGCGCCGCCCATTACATTTATTGTTCCCTGAATTTCAGCTTCATTTGCAGCTTCTACAGAGACAGAATCAATAATACGCTTAGAGGTATTTAAGTTCTTAGTGGTAACCCCTTCACCAATAGGTTTCAACGTTGAAGAGTACACTTCACCAGTATCTGGATCAGTACGACGAGGAGAAGCTAAACTATAAATAATTAAATCAACTTGTCCTAGCTCTTCTTTAATAACGTCAATAGCTTTAGCTTTTAATTCATGAGAGAAGGCATCACCATTGATATTTTTAGACCATAAACCAGCCTCATCTGCTGCTTTTTGAAATGCAACCGTATTGTACCAACCCGCAGAAGCTGTTTTCTTTTCTGTGGGTTCTTTCTCAAAAAACACACCTAACGTTTTAGCATTACAGCCAAACGCTGCAGTGATACGAGAAGCAAGGCCATAACCTGTTGACGCCCCTATAACTAATACATTTTTCGGTTTATCAGCCGCTTGTGTTTGACTCTTAACATAAGCGATTTGTTCGTTTACGTGAGCTTCACAACCAACAGGATGTGCATTTGTACAAATAAAACCACGAATTTTAGGTTTAATAACCATGAGTACGCCTTTTTAAAAATAGATTTCAAGAAAATTGCTGCATAGTTTACTCTGCTTAACAGAATAAGAGGTACGAGCAGTGAAAATTAAATATATAAAGTCAATTTAGCATCAACTTATTATCGTTATTATAAATTCAGCATGACAATGAATTTACCTTATAAATCAATTGTATGATAGTCAAGCATTGGCAAAAAACTTTGTTTAGATAACTTACCTACCAACCCTTTTTTCGGAAATCATCACACGAAATAATTCTATTATTTCGGCTTTTTATGTATTTATCACTATAGCTATTACCAAAAATAGCTAACATAAGCCCACGCTTTAACCAAACCTTTCAGGCTAAATGTTGATCACAAGGTTTAATGAAAAATACAAAGAGTGTGCTTTCACAATAACAGGTTAACTACCCGTTACTATCAACAACTTTTTTACTGCCACCAAGACATTTAGGTGAAAGGGGAGTATTTTCTTGATAATAATCTTTCCACTCCTTCTCCGTATAGGTATGAAGCGCTAATGCATGAATGTGATCTGCTAGCTCAGTAGCTAATACTTTATTCACTGCTCGATGACGCGCAATTAAGCGATCACCTTCAAAGTCTTCAGCGACAATAATCACTTTAAAGTGAGATTCACTACCTGGTGGCACATTATGTTTATGACTTTCATTGATAACGTCGAGATATAACGGAGAAAAAGCAGAAAGTAATTTTTGTTCGATTACAGCTTCAATTGACATAGGATTCCCTTAATTTTACAACACTGACATTGTTTGATTAAACTAACTCCAAACAGTATACGTCTGCGTTAATTATAGTTTGATTATAGCCTTTCACCAAAAAAATAGATGTTCAGAGCCCTTTTTTAGTGACTAATCCTCTACGATAATGTGCCAAATTTATTGATGTTTGATTTGCCTAAAAGTGAGATTAATGCGCATAGGCTGCTCAATTCGAGATTTAGGTAATGCATGTTGATAACATTCTTGGCTTTTATCCCCCATCACTAGTAGGCTGCCAGATTGTAAAGGCAATTTCAGGGATTCTCCACCCTTTTTATGTTTCAAGCAGAAGTCGCGTGTAGCACCAAATGAAAGTGACGCTATAGATGGATTCTCACCAAGCTCCCTTTCATCGTCGCAATGCCAACTCACTGAATCTCTGTGGTCACGATAACAATTAGCTAACACCGCGTTAAATTTTGACTGACAAAAAAGGTTAACTTTATCTCGTAATTCGCTCAAAAGCGGAGTCCACTGATTCGGTGTTAACGTCATTTGAGAGTATGAATAACTCAATGATGGGTCGGCATACCATGCTTGTAACCGAGGAATATCCACCGTCCGATTAAACATAAACATCTGATCTTGTCGCCAACAAATACTGTCATACAAGGCTTTTAGATACTGATAACTATCACCTAATGAAATAAAATTTGGATAGTAATCAATGTTTGCCTCTTTTATGGCAAGTTTTATCTTCTTCTCCTTAAACTAGTTCAGCCAACTTGCATTTTAGTTTATCATTACTCTGTCACCTAAAATATAACGAATGAATATGTTAAGCCCCTTTATTGTAGAACAACACCAAGAAAGCAAAAATTTATTTCTTGAACGCTATCCTGCTAACCAAGTTAATCGCAGTTTACAGGCGTGGGATGCCGCAGATGAATATATTGCTAATTATGTTACAGAAAACCAACTTCTTTCTAGTGACAGTCATATTGTTATTTTTAATGATAATTTTGGTGCTTTAGCCGCCAATTTTAAAGATCATCAAATAAGTAGTATTTCTGACTCGATTATTAGTACTCAAGGTTTACTTCATAACTTTGAGATTAACCATCTACCTTTAGAACAATTAACCTGTTTAACTAGCTTAGATCCACTTCCGACAAATGCTTCAATTATCTTGTATAAAATTCCCAAAAATAAAGCGTTATTGATTGAACAGCTTATTAAAATTAAACAGACAGTTGCTGAAAACACGCTATTTATCGCCGCCGATAAAGCCAAAAACATTCAAAAATCAACATTGGCTTTATTTGAAAAATATTTAGGGGAAACAACAACATCTCTAGCAGTTAAGAAGGCTCGTTTAGTTTTTTGCCAACTCAATAATGAACAAACTTATCAGATACCTGCGCCGGTAACATGGTCGCTTACCTCACCCAAATTATCAGTTAGCAACCTCGCCAATGTATTTGCACGAGAAAAGCTAGATATAGGCGCACGCCACTTTATTGAGCACTTAGGCGAAGTAAAAAAATACAAAGACATCATTGATTTGGGGTGTGGTAATGGTGTTGTTGGGCTCACTATTTTAGCGCAAAACCCACAGGCTCATATTACCTTTGTTGATGAATCCTATATGGCAGTAGCCTCAGCTAAGCTTAATGTTGAAAATAATTTCCCAGAGCTTTTAGCTCAATGCAGATTTATTACGAATGATTGCTTAACCGATGTTGAAAGTTCAAGTGCTGATGCCATCTATTGTAACCCTCCTTTTCATCAACAAAATGCCGTTACCGATCATATCGCCTGGCAAATGTTCAAAGATAGTTACAAAGTATTAAGAAAAAATGGTGAATTACGCATTGTCGGAAATAGGCAGCTTGGTTACCATATAAAAATGAAACGACTCTTTGGTAACAATCAGCTGATCGCGAGCGATAATAAATTTGTTACTTTATCTTCACTTAAAAAATAAGCGCTAAATCACATGATAAAACCACACATTTTACTTCGTTCTAGTCTCATTGCCTTATTTCTTCTCCTCAGTGCCTGCACTAGTAATATTAAGCATCTGGTTATTGCGCCTGAGATTCTTACTTCAAGCAATCCTCAGATATCAACACAAGCTATAAGTATTACCACAAGTGATTTAAGATCTGCATCACACATTCTTCAAATAGTAAAAGAAGATAAAGCGGCAGAACTAATAACAAGCCAAGGCTCTTTGGCTGAAATTATTGATAGCGCTTTACGTTCAGCCTATCAAAAGTCTGGCGTACAAGTGAGTCCTTCTGCCAACAATGTGATTAATGTTGCTATTAATAAAGCATTAATCAACGTTAATCAAAGTATGCTTAAATATACGGCTAATACGGCAATAGAGTTGAGTGTTCGAACCAATAACGGTGAGAAAACTTTAACTAAAACTTACCGCAGTTCAGGCACAAGTAACGGACCATTAAAAGCGGATATTGCTGTGCTTGAACGCGACTTTAATCAACAACTGAGTAAACTCATTGTTAACATTATTAATGATCCACAGTTAATTGCATTTATGAGATAAAACATGAAAAAGCTTTTTATATTATTACTACTGTTAAATTTCCATGCAATGGCGAAAAATCTGGCTATCGACCCTGATAACCTTTACCCCCAGGTCAAATTTGAAACCTCTAAAGGGATAATTGTTGTTGAACTAGATCGTGTTCGCGCGCCAATCACAGTAGATAACTTTTTAACCTATGTAGTAAGCGGTGAATATAATAATACGATCTTCCACCGAGTCATTGCCGACTTTATTGTGCAAGGTGGTGGTTATGATAGCAATTTCACACTCAAAAAAGTAAATGACAACATTGTTAATGAATCAGGTAATGGTTTAAAAAATGCCCTTGGTACTATTGCGATGGCAAAAGAAAATCAACCACATACAGCAAACAGACAATTCTTCTTTAATGCCGCTGACAATGCCAGTTTAGATCCTGGTAGACACTGGGGATATACTGTTTTTGGTAATATCATCGAAGGCGAAGACGTCATGCTTGAAATGGCGAAAGTAAAAACCGATTACAGTGACGACATCGGATGGGATGACGTACCTGTTGAACCTATCATACTAATAAAAGCAACTTTATTAGCAGCCGAGTAATAATTGGCTAATTGTGCTAAAATATTAATAGTCAAAACACAATGTGTTACATAATTAGGGCAATCTTTTTCCCTATCTTCTTTGACAAGCGCGAGTTTATCTACGATAACTTACTTAGCAATAGACAAAAGTATAATACCTAATGACGTTAATATTTGTCTAATTCACAAGTATTGAATGTAATCAGCACAAATAAGAAAAACAACAATCTTGCTACATACTACAATTTAGTATTTTTCTTTTTTTTATATTTTCTGTCATATGTTTTTGGGGTTTGAAATGATAATTGAGCAGTTTATCAATGAAAAAGTCACACAAATCAGTGCCTACACCAATGCTGTTATTGGAAAAACCATTCACTATACGGAATTAGATCGTTTTGTTGTTGATACCATGGAAGAATGGACCTTATTACAAGTTATTGATGAGACACCAAGCAGTGCTAAAGAACGTGTTTTTTGGCATATCATTCATCTGTTATGTTTGCATGGTGCACAAGGTCTGAAACATAATTTATTTTTAAAAGTCGAAATTAAAACCTGCATTGATTTTGTCAATGGCATTGGTAGCTATCCGATCGACTGTGTTGGTTGGCGTCCTATACCTTAATTACCGGAAAATATTTTTCTATTTTAGGTGTAAATAGTATTCCTTAAATATTAAACTTCTGTTCCCCCCTACATTTTGTTAGCCTATATCTTTTCTTCTATATACCCTTATGCGTATGTATTTCATTAGGCTTTAATTATGCACTCTCCTACTTTCAAGCAAGCTATTTTTAACAAGCATATGCTCATTTGTATATTTACAGGGTTTAGTTCTGGCTTACCGCTTTTCATCTTATATCAATTAGTCCCTGGATGGCTTCGTTCTGAAGGCGTGAGTTTAGCCGAAATCGGTTTATTTTCCTTAATTGGCATTCCTTACGTATGGAAATTCATTTGGTCGCCTTTAATGGATAGATACTCTTTACCTTTTTTTGGCCGCCGCAGGAGTTGGATGCTATTTACTCAACTCTTTCTCTTAATTACCATAGCCTCATTTGGTTTCTTAGACCCAAAAACAAATATTTGGACAGTAGCCTACCTTGCTGCTGCCGTGGCGTTTTTTAGTGCAAGTCAAGATATTGTACTCGATGCATATCGTAGAGAATTATTACTCGACCATGAATTAGGCTTAGGTAATTCTATTCATGTCCAAGCTTATCGACTCTCCGGATTAGTTCCAGGCTCATTAGCCTTTATTTTGGCTGATCATATTAGCTGGCAATCGGTTTTTTTAGTTGTCGCAGCTTTCATGTTGGTGGGCTTATTACTTACATGCTTTATTAAAGAAAAAGATTCTTCAAAACTCCAACCTAAAACCTTGCAAGAGGCCGTTGTTTTACCCTTTAAAGATTTTATAAATAGAGAAGGCGTAAAGTCTGCACTTCAGATTTTAATGTTCCTTTTCCTTTATAAGCTTGGTGATAATATGGCAACAGCTTTACAAACCCCCTTTTTTATTGACCTTGGCTTTAGTAAAACAGAAATAGGTGTAGTAGCTAAAACCTCATCGCTAATAGCCATGACAATAGGTCTAGCTGTCGGTGGGATTGTAATGATTAAACTGAGTATCAACCGGGCACTATGGTTGTTTGGTTTTGTGCAAATTATAAGTATTTTAGGTTTTGCCGCCTTAGCTGAAATCGGCCACAATACATTTGCCCTGGCTTTCGCCATGGGATTTGAATATTTAGGTGTTGGATTAGGGACCGCGGCATTCACCGCCTTTATCGCTAAAGCGACGAATCCTGCTTTTGCTGCCACACAATTTGCTTTGTTTACAGCATTAACCGCACTACCTCGCACCTTTGCTAATGCCACTACAGGACTGATTGTTGAACAGGTAGGTTGGACCAACTTTTACTTTATTTGTACCGCATTAGCGATACCAGGGATGTTGATGCTTTTTAAAATAGCACCATGGAATAGTAAAGATAAACAAGCGATAGCTCACTAATCAGTTAAAATACTATTGAAATGGATTCGCGATAGTTAACAATTTAACTTATGATATTGAAATAACTTTAATAAATGAATTTATAATGATCAAACTGTTTTTTTTATTACCGATAATTATGTGTGGCATCTGGTGGTGGTTTTTAACCAACCGAGGTTATACATTAAAAGATGGCCTTAGAGGCTTTATCTATATCATTACTTTTAACGCGATTATTATTGGCTTTTTCATTTTAATGCTGTTCGTTACTCATTAATACAGTCTTTACCTACGCCATAAAAAAACCTTAATAGCAGTTATTAAGGTTTTTTTAGTTATAAGCTGAGCTAAATAACAACTAAAATATTGAACGGAATGAAGAACCACCACGGTGTAAACTTCTTCTTTTGTTACGCATACGGCTATGTAATTCACGTCTTTTAGACTCTAACCATTGATCACGAGTTACGTTCGTATCTCTGCGACTTTCTTCACGTTCGCGGTATGCACAAAAATCTTCAAATGCACTAATGTCTTCCTTTAATTCAGTCACTACTAATTCAATCATAATAGCGTCATCTAAAAAGCCTAAAACTGGTATATGATCAGGCACCAAATCTTCTGGATCACTAAAATAAGCGAGAGCACTTAATACATCTGATTTCTCTTCATCAGGTATCTGCCATTCATTGTCTTCTATCATCGCTACCAATGTTTCTAGTTTCTTGATCCGATCACTAACAAAAGGCGGTACTTCAATACTAATAGATTGACTTAACTTTTTAGCATTCGCTAAAATGTCTTGCTCACTAAGCTTTTTGGCACCATCTTGCGCTTTGCGCATTACATCCCGAAAGTGTTCTAAATCAGATTCTTTTAACTCGAAAGTGACTTCAAAGGCCATTTTAATTCTCCTAGGTTGGCATTTTTTTATGCATAGTATTTAATTTAACAGAACATTCCTATTACATCACTATAGATATTTATTTTTTTACATTTAATTCACATTTACCGATTAAAGCTAAGTACCTTGAATTATACATGCTAGTATTTTACCAATTTTTAAATTTCTACTAATAAAAAATAAAATATGAACGCAACGCTCGATAAAAAAGACATTGAACACGAAGAAACGCAAGAGAAAACCTGTGAAAACTGTCATGCCAAGGTGGTAGGCACATATTGCGGTGAATGTGGTCAATCTACCGAATCAAGTTTAAAATACTTTTGGAGTGTTATTCTACATTTGCTTGATGATATTTTTAGTTTTGACTCGCGCGCCAGCCGCACTCTTTTTCCTTTATTATTAAATCCGGGCTTTTTAACAAAAGAGTACATCGCGGGTCGTCGTGTTCACTATGTACCACCATTAAGACTTTACCTTTTTATTAGCATCATTTTTTTCTTATCACTAAAGTTTTTTATTGATAATGGCTTTACCCAAGCCAACGAAGAAAAGGGAAAAGTGACCACTACTACTCAACAAATAGATAAAGCACTAGTTGCATTAAATACACTACCAAACGGCGCGTCTGAAGAATTATTAGCAAAAATCACAGAAAATAAAGCACAATTAAACCAATACAAGGATCTTCTATCAGAAAACCAAGATAAAGAGGTCATTCAAGCAACAATTGACCTTGCAAAGCTAGAATTAATTAAAATAAATACCTCTTCAGGATTATCGACAACTGAACAAAAAAAATATGATGAGTTAAAAGAATATATACGCCAATTCAACGCCAATAATACAGAGGCGGAAACACAAGCAAAGAAAGAAAAGAAAAGAATATCTATTAGCAACAATGCTGATGGGAGTTTCTCTATTGCATCACTTTCAGAGAAGAATAATAAAATTTTACAAGCTAAAGCCGATGAATTAGAAACAAAAGCCAATGAACTACTGACCACCTCGCCAGAAAAACTTATTCGTGAAGTAGTAAGTAAATTACCACAAATAATGTTTGTGGTACTGCCTTTATTTGCATTGTTATTAAAAGTGATTTACCTATTTTCCAACCGTCTTTATATGGAACACTTAACAGTAGCCTTACATAGCCATAGTTTTATATTTTTAGCTATTCTCATCATTGAAATAATCGACATTCCTCTAGATGCCTTAACAAATTCTTCAGGTTGGGTAACTAATATCCTACAAACACTCAAATTTTGTCTCTTATGTTGGATACCTATATATTTGTTTGCTATGCAAAAACGGGTTTACAAACAGGGATATGTAATCACTTTCATTAAATATTTTTTGGTAGGCATACTTTATATTTTGTTGTTAACTACAGCGGCTGTTGTAGCATTTGTTTGGGGATTATTGAGTATTTAACGTCGCATCACACTAACGCTGACCATAAAAAAAGCTAATGAATTACATTCATTAGCTTTTTATTGTGACTGTCTATTCCAGACTACTACTGAGTAAAATTACTCAGATAAAGGTCTCATGTGTGGGAATAAAATGACATCTTTAATAGTAGGCGAATCGGTAAACAACATTACAAGCCTATCAATACCAATACCTTCACCCGCCGTTGGTGGTAAACCGTATTCAAGTGCAGTTATATAGTCTTCGTCAAAATGCATGGCTTCGTCATCACCAGCATCTTTCTCTTCTACTTGTCTTTTAAAGCGCGCTGCTTGATCTTCTGCATCATTCAACTCAGAAAAACCATTAGCAAGTTCACGACCACCAACGAAAAATTCAAAACGGTCAGTGATAAAAGGGTTATCGTCATTACGACGAGCAAGAGGTGATACCTCCCACGGATATTCAGTAATAAATGTAGGTTGATCTAATAAATGCTCTGCAACTTCTTCAAATATTTCACAAATATATTTACCCGCTCCCCAGACTTTAGCAGCCTCAGTTTCTTTTACACCCACTTTTTTAGCCATAGCTTTAAGGGCATCAAAATTGGCTTCAGGGTCACGTAGTATCGCTTCATCTAATACATCACCGTATGCTTCATTGCCATATTTCAAAATAGCATCAACCATTGATAAGCGTTCAAAAGGTTTACCAAAGTCATAGAATTTTTCTTCAACAACTTCACCCTCAGCATTTTTCACTGTATTACGAATAACACTGGTACCCATCACGTCTTCAGCTAATGTACGTAACATGTCTTCAGTTAAGTTCATAAGATCATGATAATCAGCATAAGCCTGATAAAATTCAATCATAGTAAATTCAGGGTTATGACGCGTAGATAAACCTTCATTACGGAAGTTACGATTGATCTCAAAAACTTTTTCAAAACCACCGACAACTAAACGTTTTAAATATAATTCAGGTGCTATACGCATGAACATTTCAATATCTAAAGCATTATGGAAAGTCGTAAAAGGTTTAGCTGTTGCTCCACCAGGAATAGTTTGAAGCATTGGTGTTTCTACTTCCATGAAATCACGCTCTGTTAAAAACTTACGAATACCATCAACGATTCTTGAACGAATTTTAAAAGTATTACGCGTATCTTCATTGATAATTAAATCAACATAACGTTGGCGATATTTAGTTTCTTGATCAGATAAGCCATGAAATTTTTCAGGTAACGGACGTAGCGATTTAGTTAATAATTCATAGTGTTCCATATTAACGTATAAATCACCTTTACCCGATTTATGTAGCGTTCCTGTTACACCAATAATATCGCCAATATCTAAAACACCCCATCGTGCTTTAATATCTTTTTGTACGGTTTTATTTGAGTAAGTTTGAATTCGCCCAGTCATGTCTTGTAAAACAAGAAACGGACCACGTTTTGCCATGATACGACCTGCGATACTATAAACGTCAGTTTCACCTTCTAACGTTTCCTTATCTTTTTCACCGTGCGCCTTTTGTAAGTCAGCTGCGTAGTGCTTTCGGTCAAATTTATTTGGATGACCATTTGCTGGACAATTTTCTCTGATTTGCGCTAATTTGCCTCGACGTTCGGCAATTAATTTGTTTTCGTCTTTGTTTGCTTGGTCTGTCATCTTTTTTCCAAATAAAGAGCTTTTGCTCATCAATCAACGTTAAATTAAAATAGTTTTACTAGTCTATAAACCTGACTTCAGTGATGCTTCAATAAACTTGTCTAAATCACCATCTAATACCGCTTGAGTATTACGATTTTCTATTCCCGTGCGTAAATCTTTAATTCGGCTATCATCTAATACATAAGAGCGAATTTGACTACCCCAACCTATATCTGATTTACCTTCTTCTAATTCTTGCTTATCTTCATTTTGCTTTTGTATTTCAAGCTCATAAAGTTTTGCTTTCAATAACTTCATCGCCGCAGATCGATTTTTATGCTGAGAACGATCATTTTGACACTGTACAACTGCGCCTGTCGGTATATGCGTTATCCGTATTGCTGAATCGGTTTTATTGACATGTTGCCCACCGGCACCAGAGGCTCGATAAGTATCAACACGTAGATCAGCAGGATTAATATCTATTTCAATATTGTCGTCAATTTCAGGGTAAATAAATGCAGAAGCAAATGAAGTATGACGACGGCCACTTGAGTCAAATGGTGATTTACGAACTAAACGATGAACCCCAGTTTCTGTGCGAAGCCAACCGTAGGCGTATTCACCTGAATACTTGATAGTACAGCCTTTAATGCCAGCTACATCTCCATCGGTGATTTCTAATACTTCAACCTTAAAACCATGCGCTTCACCCCAACGTAAGTACATTCTCATTAGCATTTCAGCCCAATCTTGAGCTTCAGTACCGCCAGAGCCTGACTGTATGTCTAGGTAGCAATTGTTAGCGTCTTGTTCACCTGAAAACATACGGCGAAACTCTAATTTATCTAAACTTTCGGCTAACGACTTAACTTCAGATTCAGCATCATTAAAGGTTTCTTCATCTTGTTCTTCTATTGCGAGCTCAACCAGCCCTTCAATATCATCACAACCCACGTCTAGTTCATCAATTGTTTTAACAACCACTTCCAATGCCGAACGCTCTTTACCTAATGCTTGTGCGCGCTCAGGTTCATTCCAAACATCAGGTAATTCGAGTTCCCTTTCTACTTCAACTAAACGTTCACTTTTCTGATCGTAGTCAAAGGTACCCCCGAAGTAACTCTGTACGTTCGCGAATCTCTTTAATTTTATTTATTACCGGATTGACTTCAAACATTGTTAGATTTATATCTTCTTATTACGAAATTAATAATTACTGTAATTAGTAAAAAATAGTGGCGCATTGTAGCGTAAATAAGCAGGCAAATAAATAATTGAATATCTGGAAAACAGACAAATTAACAAACAGGGGTAATATGTTCGACCATTAATTGTAAAGATTGTTTATTTCTAAACTCGTTAATATCTAAACGATAGGCAAGGTGAACTGTCTTTATGTTGTTATCGGGCCATTGTTTAATGTCAATATTAAACGCTATGCCATCGTATAAACGCCCTTCTTTTTCGACCACAATTTTTAAGTGTTTTTCACCAACAATCCGTTGTTGAATTAAGCTAAACTGATCATCGAAGATAGGCTCGGGAAAATTTTGTCCCCATGGACCTGAATCTCTAATAAGCTGTGCAAAAGATAAATTCATGCTATGGCTAGGCAGTTGGCCATCTGACACTACTGTGCCATGCAGGAATTCATCTTTTAACCATAACTTAGCATAGCGCACAAAGGCTTGCTGAAATTGCTCGAAATTCTCTTTAGTAATCGATAAACCAGCAGCCATAGCATGACCACCAAACTTTATTATTAATCCCGGTTGTTGCGTATCAATATGCTCTAACAAATCACGAATATGCAGCCCAGGAATTGATCGAGCAGAGCCTTTTAACTCTACGCCATTTTCAGCTAATGCAAAAACAATAGTAGGTCGGTGGTATTTTTCTTTAAGTCTTCCCGCAACAATGCCAATAACACCTTGATGCCAATCTTGATGAAATAACGCGATAGCATGGGGTAGATTATCTTCGGTAAAGTTGAGTGCTTTAAGCACATTTTCAGCCTCTTGCTGCATACCTTGTTCTATTTCACGACGCGTTTTATTCAAGCCATCAAGCTCTTGCGCCATGATGCGTGCATCCATCAAATTATCAGCAAGCAAACAATTAATACCAAACGCCATATCGTCTAAACGTCCGGCAGCATTAATACGTGGTCCTAGTGCGAAGCCAAAATCACTCGCCACTAGCTGTTGTTGATTTTTCCCCGAAATTTCAATGAGTGCTTGAATTCCTGGACGAGTAACACCTGCGCGAATACGTTTTAAGCCTTGCTCAACCAGTATGCGATTATTAGCATCTAAGGACACCACATCAGCCACGGTACCTAAAGCAACTAAATCCAGCAACTGGGCAATATTAGGTTCTTGAATCCCTTTTTCATTAAACCAGTTATGCTCTCTTAAATATTTTCTCATGGCTAAACAAAAATAAAAGGCAACACCTACACCGGCAATCGACTTACTCGTGAAGGTACAATCAGGTTGATTGGGATTAACAATGGCATCTGCAGGTGGTAAACGTTCGCCAGCCAGATGATGGTCTGTCACTATCACCTGTAAGCCAAGTTCTTTCGCTCGTTCTACGCCAGCATGACAGCTAATACCACTATCGACAGTGATCAGTAATTGCGCACCTTTTTGAGCGGCAATATCGACAATTTCGGCAGTCAAACCATAACCATATTCAAACCGATTAGGCACAAGAAATTGATGACTATTACAGCCAAACAATGACAATGCTGTCATCATTAATGCCGTACTTGTTGCTCCATCAGCATCAAAATCACCAATAATAAAAATTGACTGTTGTGTGGTTAACGCATGAAAAAGCACTTGGCAAGCTTGCTCAAGTCCTTTCATTGAATCTACAGGGGCGAGTAGTTGAGTCGCAAGTGTTAACTCCTTATCAGAGAGAACACCTCGACTCGCATAAATTTGTCTAATAACCGGGTCTAACTTATCCGATAAATGCTCATCCGATACTCGTTTACGACGAACAATAGGCTTTAACACGGATTAACCTGTGGCTTTAACTTGATCCAAAATTTGTAGCAAACTATCAGGATCTTTGTAACCAGGTAGCATCAAGCCATTTTCTAAAATAATTGCAGGAGTACCACTTACACCGATTTTGCGTCCAAAATTAAACTCTTCTTCAATAGGCTTGTCACAAATACGTTGAGCGACATTTGTTCCCATCTTCGCTTTAGTTAGCGCAGATTTAGGATCTTCATTACACCAAATTGAGCGTAAATCTTTAAACCCTTTAGAATATTCCCCCATCTGATCTCTCACACCAGCTCTAGGGTAAGCTAAATAACGAATAGTAATACCTTTATCATTATAATCAGCCATTTGTTCGTGAAGTTTACGGCAGTAGCCACAAGTAATATCAGTAAAAACGGTAATGACATGCTTTTCATTTTTTGCCGGAAAAACAATCATATCCTTAGCAAAACTATTTACCCCTTCGATACGTACTTTCATACGTGCGTCTTCGGTTAAATTCGTTCTAGCTTCTAAGTCATAAAGTTTGCCATCAATTAAAAAATCACCGTCGAGACTTGAATAAAACACGCTATGATCGGCAATAATTTCAACAAGGCCAACCATAGGACTTGGTTTAATAGATGAAATTTCACCAACGACGCTTGTTAATTTATCACGTAAAGCATCTAAATCTGTTTGAGCGAGATTAACTGTAGCAGGATTAGTGACAGTACTTTTATTTTCTATGGCTTGGGACGAGAATGAGCAGAGCAAAACAACAGGTAAAAGACTACTCAAAATAACTTTTTTAAACATAAATTTTCCTAAATAAAACGTAGCGATAGGTAATTTTTAACTAAAAAACCCATATAATTAATACATGACCGCTCTTATAACGCTAAAATTACAGACTTCTCTATAAAAAATCAACGCATCGACACACTATCTAACAACTAATTATATTGATCTTAACACTTCCCCCTACATTTCTGGTAAAATTTTGGCAATTAAAAACGTTACATAATGATTACGACACTTAACTATGAAAATTGGTTTATTTTATGGCTCTACAACTTGTTACACTGAGATAGCAGCAGAAAAAATACAGCAACATTTTACTGAACAATTAACCATTGAACTCTTCAACATTAAAGAAACCCCACTAACTCAGTGTCTAGATTTCGACTTACTCATCTTTGGTATATCAACTTGGGACTATGGTGAAATACAAGAAGATTGGGAAAGTCATTGGTCTGAAATTGCTGAACTTGATTTATCCGATAAGGTCATTGCTCTTTTTGGTATGGGGGATCAAATAGGTTATACCGATTGGTTTCAAGATGCTTTAGGAATGTTACATCAGCAAGTTGTAGCTCAAGGTGCTTATTGCATTGGTTTTTGGCCTAATCAGGGCTACGAATTTTCAGCATCCAAAGCATTAACTCCTGACCAAACTCAGTTTGTCGGTTTAGCATTAGATGAAGATAATCAGTATGACCTCTCTGATGAGCGAATCTCACTTTGGTGCCAACAAATCAAAAGTGAAATTGATGAGCTTTTATCACAAGATAGTTAGCTAATAATCACATTTGCCTTTATAATTAGCGCAATTTTATCCAAAGTGAATTAATTTTTTTATGTTTGAGCAGTTCGAGCTAGATTCAGAGCTTCTAGGTGGCATTGAAAATGCCGGTTTCAAAAAACCTACGTCAATACAATCTCTTGTATTACCAGTAGCTATGTCTGGTAAAGATGTATTAGCTTCAGCCCCTACTGGCACAGGTAAAACTGCTGCCTTTTTATTACCTGCTGCACAACATCTACTTGATTACCCAAGACGTAAACCCGGATTTCCTCGAGTATTAGTGCTATCCCCTACTCGAGAATTAGCCTTACAGATTGGCGAGCAAGCTGAAAAATTAACCTCATTAACTAATATTAAAAATGCGGTGATCACAGGTGGCGTAAATTACGGTAGTCATCAAGACGTCTTAACAGGTAATACTGACATCCTAATTGCAACACCGGGTCGTCTACTTGAATATATTGAAAATGAACAGTTTGATGCTAGAGATATTGAGATATTAATACTAGATGAAGCTGACCGTATGCTTGATATGGGTTTCTCTGAAACCATTAACCGAATTATTGGTGAAGCCCGTTGGCGCAAACAAACATTATTATTTTCAGCAACATTAGAAAGCGCTGGTGTTGCTAAATTTGCTCGTGAAATATTAAATGAACCTGTTTACTTAGAATCTAATCCTTCACGCCAAGAAAAAGCTAAAACACATCAGTGGATTCATCTTGCCGATGATAAAGAACATAAGTTCAAATTATTAGCCAATATTCTCAAACAAGAAGAAGTCAAACGTGCGGTTGTTTTTGCCAATAAACGTGAAACCGTACAGTATTTATCTGGCAAACTCTATGCAGAAGACATTCCCTGCGCTTGGCTTGAAGGCAAAATGCTTCAAGATAAACGTAATAATGCCGTTTCTCGTTTAAAAAATGGCAAAGTAAATGTGTTAGTAGCAACAGATGTCGCCGCTAGAGGTTTAGACATTGATGATATTACTCATGTCATAAACTTTGATATGCCAAGAATGGTTGATATTTATATTCACCGTATTGGACGTACAGGCCGTGCTGGCAATAAAGGTACTGCTATCTCATTAGTTGAAGCCCATGACATGGCTGTAATTGCTAAAATAGAGCGCTACATCGATGAAAAGCTACCACGACGAGTAATAGAAGAACTCCGTCCTAAACATAAAGAATCAAGAGTCTCTATTAAAAAGCCGAAAGTTAAAAGAAGTACTGCGCAGAAGAAAGCAAAAGCGAAAAAGATTGCCAAGCGTAAGAAAAAATAAACTCACTTTCTCTTAAATGCAAAAAGCATCATTCTAATAATGATGCTTTTTTCGTTATTTGCCTGTAATAAACAAGTAAAGCTTAGTCTTCCTGTTTACGTGTAAATACCCAATTATCACCTTGAGTTAAATCCGCATCATATTGATAACCGGCACTATCAAAATGTTTCAATTGTTCAACCTTGGTAATTTTGTGTTCAATAATATAACGGGCCATTAAACCGCGCGCTTTTTTAGCATAAAAACTGATCATCTTATATTGCCCATTCTTCCAGTCTTTAAAAGCTGGCGTAATGATATTAGCTTTCAATTCCTTTTTCTTAACTGCTTTAAAGTATTCATTTGATGCTAAATTGATTAAGGTATCATCACCTTGTTCAACAAGTGCTTGATTAAGCTTTTCAGTAATTATACTACCCCAAAATTGATACAAGTTATCACCGCGAATATTACTGAGTTTACATCCCATTTCTAAACGATATGCTTGCATTAAATCTAAAGGTTTAAGTACACCATATAACCCCGATAAAATACGCATATGCCCTTGTGCAAAGTCAAAGTCATCATTACTGAGCGTTTTAGCATCAAGACCGGTATAAACATCTCCGTTAAAGGCTAAAACTGCAGGGCGTGAATTTTCAGGTGTAAAAGGTAAAGACCATTGACCAAAACGTGCAGCATTTAATCCTGCCAATTTGTCACTTATGCTCATTAAAGAACTAATATCGGCTGGAGAAAGTTGCACGCAGCGCTCAATGAGTAATTGGCTTTCATCAAGTAATTCAGGTTGTGAATGTTTTTGAGTCACAAGTGGAGACTCAAAATCTAAATTTTTTGCAGGTGAAACAACAAGCAACATTTTCTTTTCCGATCGACAATATTTAAAGCCAATACTATAACATAGCACTTTGCTAATTCTATTAAATTTATCCTCCTAACCTGCATTAACTGAGTGCGAAATCCCCCCTGATTTGATTCCTTTGATATAAAACAACCACGGCCTGATAACCGCGGGGTTTTAGTACATTTAAGTACTTAACCTGATTAATTATATAATAAATTGATTCAGACTAAGTAAAAGCACTACTAGTACTTGCTAAAATTGCTCAATTTGATACAAATAGATGTATTCAAAACAGACGAACAATCCACTTGGTTTGATGTAGCAATAAAATCAAATATTGACATTAACTTACCTTGTCATATTTTTAGCACATTCACCCATTAATATTTTCATTTTACCAAGATACAAGGCAAATTCATGGCTAATCAACTTGAGCAATTAAAACAAATGACAACGGTAGTTGCTGATACTGGCGACATTGAAGCTATCAGTAAATTTCATCCACAAGATGCAACGACGAACCCCTCTCTTCTATTAAAAGCTGCCTCATTACCTGGCTATCAAAAATTGCTCACTCAAGCAGTCAGTTGGGCAAAAGCACAATCAAATGATAGTGCGCAACAAGTTATTGATGCTGCCGATAAACTCTCAGTTCTTATCGGCTTAGAAATTTTGAAAACCGTTCCCGGTAGGATATCAACTGAGGTTGATGCCCGTTTGTCATTTGATACATCATCTTCAGTAGACAAAGCGCACAAATTAATTGCAATGTATAACGATGCGGGTATTAGTAACGATCGAATTTTAATTAAATTAGCATCTACTTGGGAAGGGATAAAAGCGGCAGAACAATTAGAAAAAGAAGGCATTAATTGTAACCTCACGCTTCTTTTCAGTTTTGCTCAGGCACAAGCATGTGCTGAAGCTGGCGTGTATTTAATTTCACCTTTTGTAGGTCGTATTCTTGATTGGTATAAAAAAGATACAGGAAAAGACAGCTACCCTGCAGATGAAGATCCAGGTGTAGTCTCAGTAACCAGCATTTATAATTATTATAAAGCGAAAGGCTACAAGACGGTTGTTATGGGTGCAAGTTTTCGAAATAAAGACGAAATTTTGGCATTAGCCGGTTGTGATCGTTTAACTATCAGTCCACAACTTCTTGATGAATTAGAACAAAGTGAAGAAAATCTTGTTCGTAAACTCTCACCAGAACAACCCGCTCAAGACGCCTCAGCAAAATTAGACGAAGCATCATTTCGCTGGGCAATGAATGAAGATGCGATGGCAACAGAAAAGCTTGCTGAAGGTATTCGCAATTTTGCTATTGACCAAGTTAAATTAGAAAAACAACTGGCACAAATGTTATAGCCTTTGTCAGCCAATATTATGCAATTGTATAGTATTGGCTATAGCGTTAATTTTTTTTAATTATTTTGTAAAAAAATGTTCATAAACTTATTCTATTCTCCTTAGGAATGTGTTATTAAAAAGATGCAGTTGTAAGCAAAGGAGCATACCATGGATAAAATAGAAGATTTATTGAACTCTTTGGGAACACCAGCAAAGTCAAGTTCAACTAACAATAAAAAACGTAAATGGCGTGAAATAGAACAACTGAAGGAGAGGTTTCAACTCGAAAAGGAACTTAAATCCTACGAAGGATCCTTAGACTATATGCTAGAGGATTATTAAGCTAAAATAACCATACTAAACAGCTAAAAACCCAGTAATTACTGGGTTTTTTATTATGAATATGAGACTAACGTGATAGCAATTGGTAATCACTCTGCCACCATTAAAGTTTTTATTGAAAACAGACCGCCATTAGCCCCTTATCAAACACTCGATCATTGTTTACCTTTGCACTCTCAAGAGATTGATACTATATGTAAAGAAACGGGGAATCATTGGCGTAAAATCTTTAACGTTTATGCTAAGTTAGTATTTGAACTTAGCCCTAGTGCTTTCAATACTTGGCAACAACTCAGAGATTTATCCTTACTCCAAAAAGATAGCAATCAATGTTTAATTTTTTCGCCTCCCAAGCTCCATGAGCATACTGATGATGTGACGATTATTATGGGAAAAGGCTACGCAACTAAACTTGGGATTGCCCAAAAATGTGAATGGCTCACTCCCTCTTTTGCAATTAACCCTGCGTTAAAGCTTATCATCTGCCCTTATTTCGACTATCGACAACTGAGTAATGTAAAAATATCTCAGCTGGTTGCATTAATTAAACAGCTGAAATAAAAACAGCGACTAGAAGTCGCTGTTTTTTTTACTATCGAGATTAATTAAGCAGATGGTGGAACGTCACTTGTTTGAACTGTACTTTCTTCTGCCTCTATCGCTTTAGGAGACTCTATTTCAACCCGATCAACACGTTGTAAGCCTCGAGGTAATTTATTCCCTCTACGGCCCCTTTCACCACGATAATGTTCAATATCACTAACTTTTAACGTTAATTTACGTTTGCCCGCATGTAATGTAACGGCATCGTCAGGATTTATCACTTGCAGTAAAGTTACATATTCTTCTCTAGCCTTAGATCTAGCAGAAGAAATATTAATAATCTTGTTCCCTTTACCCTTACTTAATATAGGTAGGTCTTTAACCGGAAAGACTAACATACGCCCTTCAGTGGTAATCGATAACACTAATGCGGTTTCTAGATCTTTGATTACCATAGGTGGCATTACTTTCGCGTTTGCCGGTAAACTTAATAATGCCTTACCGTTTTTATTACGACTGACCATCTCAGAAAACTGACCAACAAAGCCATAACCTGCATCACTACTTAATAAATAATTGCAGTCGTCATCAGCCATCAAAGTGTGTTCAAAATTAGCACCGCTTGTTAAACTAAAACGTCCAGTTAACGGCTCCCCTTGGCTACGAGCCGTGGGTAAGCTATGAGCATCAGTTGCGTATGAACGCCCGGTTGAGTCAATAAAGACAACAGGACGATTACTCCGCCCTTTTGCCGAACACAAGTATTCATCTCCAGCTTTATAACTTAAAGACTCTGGCTCTATATCATGTCCTTTAGCACATCTAGCCCAACCTTTATCGGACACTACGACTGTCACAGGTTCACTTGGCACTAAGTCTTTTTCAGATAACGCTTTAGCTTCACTTCGCTCAACTAAAATAGATCGACGATCATCACCATATTTTTCAGCAGCTTCGATTATTTCTTTTTTAATCAAAGTATTCATACGGGCTTTCGAACCCAATGTTTTTTCTAAATATTCACGTTCTTTATTTAATTCGTCTTGTTCGGCACGTATCTTAATTTCTTCAAGTTTAGCCAATTGGCGTAACTTGATTTCAAGAATGGCTTCAGCTTGTCGTTCTGACAATTCAAATCGTGTCATTAACTCAGCTTTAGGATCATCAAAGGTTCTAATGATTTCAATAACTTCATCAATATTTAAATAAGCAACTAACAAGCCGTCAAGAATATGCAATCGAGCTAATACTTTATCTAATCTAAATTGTAAACGTCGACGGACGGTTTCTCGACGAAACTCTAACCATTCAAGTAAAATGGTACGTAAATCTTTTACCGCGGGTTTATTGTTAAGTCCTATCATATTTAAGTTAACACGATAGTTCTTTTCCAAATCTGTGGTTGCAAACAAATGTTGCATCAGTTGCTCTGTATCAACACGATTAGAGCGTGGCACTATCACTAAACGTGTTGGATTTTCATGATCAGATTCATCACGTAAATCAACTACCATAGGAAGTTTTTTAGCTGTCATTTGCCCAGCAATTTGCTCGAGAATTTTCCCACCTGAAGCTTGGTGTGGCAATGAGCTGATAACAACTTCACCATGTTCTATCTCATAAACGGCGCGCATTTTGATACTACCGCGACCAGTTTCATATATTTTTTCAATTTCTGCTTTCGGGGTTATAATTTCAGCATCGGTTGGATAATCAGGACCTTTAACATAAGTTAATAAATCCGCTAGCTCAGCTTTAGGGGTTTCAATAAGATGGACACAAGCACTGGCTATTTCTCGAACATTATGAGGCGGAATGTCCGTTGCCATACCCACAGCGATCCCGGTAATACCATTCAATAAAATATGAGGGAGTCTTGCTGGTAAGGTTTTAGGCTCTTTCATTGTCCCGTCAAAGTTCGGTGTCCAATCCACTGTCCCTTGACCTAATTCAGCCAACAATACCTCGCTAAATCGCGATAATCGTGCTTCGGTATAACGCATGGCAGCAAATGATTTAGGATCATCTGGTGCACCCCAGTTTCCTTGACCATCAACTAACGGATAGCGATATGAAAAGGGTTGTGCCATTAGCACCATAGCTTCATAACAAGCTGAGTCGCCGTGAGGATGGAATTTACCTAATACGTCCCCTACTGTCCGCGCAGATTTTTTATATTTAGCTAATGCCGAAAGTCCTAATTCAGACATTGCATATACAATACGACGTTGAACTGGTTTTAGACCGTCACCAATATGCGGTAAAGCTCTGTCCATAATGACATACATGGAGTAATTTAAATAAGCTTCTTCAGTAAATTGTCTTAAAGGGCGCTGTTCTACACCGTCAAGACTATATTCGAGTACGTCAGACATGGACTTTTATTCCTACTATTAACTTGACAAACAGATGGGTTGTAAAGTTTATTAACGCCTTATTAACTATGTAATAAGGCTGATTCACACTACTATTTTTATTTTGTAAACTAAGCTTATCTGATAATGGTTTGAGAGAAAACCGCAAAATACATAAAACTTATTTATCGTTGATATTATCAGCAATCACCTATGGTTTTATCGATTTGTTCTGATTTGATAACAACTCACACAATTTCTACCTTGCATTTTCGCATTGTACATGGCTTCATCAGCAGCATGTAATAAATCATCGAATACTGGAGGAACTTGAGTTAAATTAGCCACACCAATACTGACCGTCACACTATGATCAATATTAATATCACTAAGATCCATTTGTTCTACTTTTTCTCTTAGCCGTTCGGCAAATGCTTTTGACTCATCTAAATTAGCATCAGGCAAGATCACAGCAAATTCTTCCCCCCCTAAACGGGCGAAATAATCACGAGAGCGGATAGTTTCACAACCTATTTCCGCCACCTTTTTAATGACCTTATCGCCAACATCATGTCCAAATTGATCATTGACTGCTTTAAAAAAATCTATATCTAATAAAATAGTACTAATACTCTTGCCTTCTTTAACCGCTTCTTTGACCAGTATATTCCCTTTATGAAATAAGCTTCTGCGATTATACAGTCCGGTTAACGAATCGGTTTTTGCTAAGACTTTTAATCTTTTTCTAACCCGATTTTGACGAACCAGTAGCGCCATAAAAATTAAGGCAACGACAGTTAACACACCAATATTACGCATTTGCGTATATTTTTCATTTTCAGCTTCTTTGAGTCGTAACTGTTTTAACTCACTTTGACTTCTGAGTAACTCATTCTCATTTTGCTTAATGGCAGTTTCGTATTTTTCATTAAGTAATTTAATTCGCGTGTCTTTTTCTTTAATCCGTGACGCTCGATAACGATCCATGTAAATGTCTTTAATATCGTACGCATTTTGATACTCTTCAATTTCACTATAATAGTGAGCTAATGATAGATACAAATCAAAAAACAATGGTGTGTTTAACTGCGTTGTCGCTATTTTCTCTTCGTAACTGATTGCTTTATTGCTCAAATCAACAGCTTTCGATAATTTTCCTGCGTGATAAGCTTGATAGGCATACATGCGATAAAGTAAATAATATTCGGCGGCATTTAATGGCGGACTTTCATTTTCTAGTGCTAATAACAAGCCAATGGGAAGCTTTTCATTCTTATTCATTTGTTCAATTAAAAACAGTACAGATTGACGCACCTCAAGTTCTATTGGATCTGTATCCACCTCATCATCTGCACTTTGCATAAGGGTCTGTTCGTCTTCTAACACCAACATTTGGACATTAATATAGAACGCTAGGTTGTCTTTTGCTTGAACATTCGCACTAGATGAAAGTAAGATTACGAACAATGATGAAGCCATTAATGACAAGGCAAACCTTAGTGCTAACAACATACTTGGTTTTTCCCCTGACTCTTTGCTTTATACATCAAGATATCAGCACTCTTTATTAAATCATCTGCATGGTAATGCACATTCAAATCAATACAAGCAACGCCAATACTCACAGTGACATTACTACCTAGGATATTCTCCCAGGGATAGTCATTAATATTTTTACATAAACGTTCAGCAATCACTTGTGCTTGGTCGAGATCGGTTTCCGGTAATAATACAATAAACTCTTCGCCACCAAAACGCCCAAATACATCAGTAGAACGCATCGCTTTAGAACCAATTTCAGATACCACCTGCAACACTTTATCACCTATTTTATGGCCATAATTGTCATTAACTAATTTAAAATCATCAATATCAATCATTAACACACTAAACATTTTTTGAGTTTGTTTGGCTTGATAAAAGAAAAAGTCACTCAGTTCAATTAGGCGTCTTCGGTTAACAATACCCGTTAAAGCGTCTGTTTGACTAATAGTAGTAAATTTACGTTGACCACGAATCACTTTAAATAAAAACCAACTAATAACAAGAACAATGATGGCACTAAATACCAGTAAAATATTTCGATTACCTTCTTGATATTGAGAGTCTTTTATACGAATGGTTTGTAATGAAGTTTGTTGATCTAAAATTTGTTTTTGAAGATCCGCTTGCTCACTCTCATAGCGCATTCGTAAATCTTCAACTGCTTCGTAATTTGAACTATCCCTAATTTTAAAAGCAAGTTCAAGGTAATCATTTTGCGATTGATAGGCCTCTTTAAAAGACTTTTTCTTATAAAGGATATCCGCTTTTAAATATAAGACATTAAGCCGAGAATTATTATTAACCACTGTATTTTTATCATGCAACAAAGGTTCTATAGAGAGTAACTTTTCAAGCGATTCATCGTATTTTTCCATTTCATAGAGGAAAAAGGCTTTACTAATCCCAAAGGTTAAAGGTAATTGATGTTGTTCACTTTGGCTGACATATTGTTCAGCTATATTCATATATTCGTAAGCTAATTCAGGATTATTATCTTTCTTTTTTAAATAACTCCAGGCAAGACCTGAATAGGCTGATGTGATAATTTCGATATTGCCTATTTCATCAGCGTGTTCAACTATTTCTTTATTAAGCTTAATAACATCATCGTAACGCTCATGCTGAGAATGGTTAATTGCGATATTGCGTAAGCTGTTATACGCATAGAAACTTTTACCTGCCTTTTGAAAGTATTCATATGATTTTTGATAAAACTGCATCGCCTTATCTTCTTCAAACATATAGCCATATAAAATACCTAATTCGCTGTAAATATAACCAAGCAATTCATTGTCTTTTAATGGGATAGCAATATTTAATGCTTGATTAAACACAATCAGAGCACGGTCGAATTTTTGTGTCAGATAATAAATGGCCCCTAAATTAATGAGACCTGTGGCAATATTTTTTTGGTCACTTAATGATTCAGCAATCTCTAACCCGTTTTTATAATTGATGATTGCCTGATCAAACGCCCCTAAACTTTCAACGGCAAATCCCCGAGTATAATAGAGTTCAGCACTAACAATGCTAGGAGAGTTAAGTTTTTTAGCTAATAGAAGGGCTTTATCCGTGATTGCTTTACTTTTGTGATATAAGGCTTGTTCGGAATAGGTTTCTGCGAGAAATTTATAAAAAACTAAACGATTTTCTATGCTGAGGTTTTCAGCCTCTTGAAGGTGTTTTTGTAGATAAAGATAAGCCTCTCTAGAATTGCTATCTTTCATCTTTTTTATGTGTGTGACAAATTGTTCAAAATCAGTATTAGTTAATATATTCAAAGCAAATAATTTGCATGGCATGAATAATAAAATACATAAAAGAATTCTAGTAATAGTGCGAATTATTTTTATATCACAAAAAAACAAACAGAACCCCTCTTCTAACCAATTGATTATAAATTATTAAACTATTAAATTAGCTATTAGATCAAGTTTAGATTTACAAATACCTGTAGCAATATAATCAAAAACGATAAATAAATCACTTTTTATTTATTTCCCAATAACTTGCTTCTATTTTATTACCGTCGAGATCTATTAAAAAACAGCCATAATACGGTTCCCCGTATTCTTTTCTAGGGCCCGGTTTACCATTACAACTTGCCCCAAGTTCAAGGCCTTTTCTATAAAAATCGTCAACCTGTTTTTTAGTCGCCGCAACAAAACCAATATGAACACCATTACCAACACTTGCTTGCTGTTGATCAAATGGAATTTGTACCCAAAACTCTGGATACCCCTTACCGAATGCAAATGCATTTTCATACTGACAAATCAGCGCTATATCTAAGATGGGCAGTAATTGCTGGTAAAACTCACCCGCCTTTACTAATTGATTTGTGCCAATAGACATATGACAAATGGACCTAAGCTCTCGATGCTTAATCATCTAATTCCTTATCAATATTACGCGATACAGCTTATATAGTATGGGAAAAAAAGAAACAAAAAAAGCACTCAAATAATTTGAGTGCTTTGGCGTAGCCGTTAATGGCGTTTTATCTTATTTTCTGTAGCGTTTTTTCACAGAAATAAACCCATAAAAACCTAAAAACATGAGTATAAAGGTACTTGGCTCTGGCACGGCAGTTGTCGCTCCAACATTAAACGAAGTATTCCCAGTGGTGATCGCCAATAAATCGTTATCGATAGACAACGCCCCTGAAACTTGTTCATTTAAGGCTAATTCAAAAAAACCTTCGGCCATCACTGTAAATTGTATAGTCGCTAGTATAAAAGCATTCGCCTGCAAACTTGCCAAGGTTGTAAAGTCAGCGGCAACATCGGCAATATCTTCCAAATATAAAGCCCCTAATTTAGTATCGTCATCAAATTGAAATGAGCCAAAGCCATCATCAAATGCACCACTAAACTGCCAGCTGATAAGTGAAAGAGCATTCTCATCAAACACTAGCTCAGTAAAAGCGCCAGCTAATGGCTGGTTAAAATCTTTTACTATAACCTGTGCTGTAATCACATCATTAATTTGATAGTTATTCTGGTCTACGGCTAACTCGATGATTCCTGCAAAGCTACTTTGGCTTAACAATAATAAGGCACTACATACTATTTTTTTTAACATTGTTTTAATCCTTTTAGTTCGTGGTTGCTATTGCACAACGAGGTAAATCACATAATGTCATCATCGGTCTGAGATCCCGACGGTCAACAGTGGCGTCTTGATTAAAGTCATATTCCAAACCTAATGAAGCGGTATTTCTAAGTAAACGCTGAAAAGCGTTGATATCACGTTTATCGACTTCACCATTTTGATCTATATCTTCAACTTTATACTCTGATTGCGTCGCGCAGATACCGTTACCCGCTACAATACAATCTAACCAAAGGTTAAATTCTTCATCAAAACGTGTGCCCCAATTAGAGAGAATATCTTCGTAAGGAGTGTAGTCTGGTAATTCAGATGTATCAGCAGGTAACTGTTCTGGTTCTTCCCCTGTATTGGGTTGTCCACAAGTCCAAACCCAATATCCAGTCCCGTTGAAACCATTCTCAGGGCTATCATCGTAAAGCCAGAGCCAGTTATTTTCTTGTGCTGTTGGTTTTGTTTGCCATCCCCAATCAAAGGTACAACCTTCATTATTTTCTTCAGGGAGTGCAACAGGAAGGTATTTACGTGCTCTAAGGGTAGGTAAAAGCTCATTGTCAATTTCTGCTCTATGATTTTCCATCATAAATCGATTAGCTAAATACCCCCAAGTGTATGTTCTTGTGGTATTACTATTGGCATAGGTCGTTTGAAATAATTCACTTAAATTATAGGTTTTGTTAGGCGCTTGCGCGAGAGCATTGGCATTAGGTTGTGATAAATACTCAGCTAAGCCTTCTGCCCACCAAACAGAGTTATCAGGTGAGTCAGAAAAATCCCCCCATTTATTAAAACGACCATCAAGGTAATGGTATTGTTCATGCTCAAGATTCCAAATAACAAAACCAGTTAACCATGTAGCTTGAAAAGCAATAAATCGTGCCTGATTGCCTTCCACTTCAGGATCTCCCTCTAAATACATTCCACCATTATCTGTATTAATACCAAAAAATTGACCTGCGTATGCTTCATACTGCGAGGAAGAACTAAAAACAACCACTTCTAGTGCGCTATTAAAGTCATCGGCAACAGGCTGTTGTGGTGAAGTAGCAAATATTTGGTGAAACTTATTTTGACCTGCGTTTAAGGCATCACACGTTTGGGCAAGATTTTCACTCGACAATGCTCCCTGGTAACGTAATTTTACTGTAGTACTACAGGCATACTCCCCAGATAAAATATAGTTCTCAAGGTTAAAATTGCAGACATCACCGTAAAGTGAACAATTGGCACTATCATAGTTTTTCACCATGCTTTGAGCATTGATCCACCCTGAACTTCCAGCACCATCATAAGAATATGTCGTTAAAAGGTTTTGTATTGCTGGGCGCACAGCATTGGCAATATCACCACCAAGTTTTAGTAGTCGTCCTAACTCACTCACAGTGTCTGACCACTGATATTCGCGCGTATGATCAACAAGCCATGTAGCATCATTACTTACAAAGCTCACTAAATTAGTCATAATCGCGGGGTTTGCAGTTACTGTCGCAATAAAGTTTTGTTCATCAGAAACATTCGCATTAAATAAGTGTGTGAGTAATAACGTCACTGATTGTTCTTGGTAGTAAACACCCCAGTTATCCACACGATCTACACTGTTAGCATACCCTAAAAGGGCTTCAGTAAATCGCAGAAGGTATTGCTGGCGGTCTATTTTTGAACTAGTGAGCAAAACTAACATTTCATATTTAACCATAAAATTTCGTGTGGCATCGCCATTAAATACAACGAAGTGATCACCTGAAAAATAGGCCGTAAATACATTATTCAATAGCACTTTATAATTGTTTGAAAATGAACGACCGGTAGTAGACTCAACCCAATGCAATGCCCGTAAGTAAGTAACTAGCTTTTCAAGTTCTGCCGCTTGTACAGCATTGTTAGCATCATAACTTGTTAGCATGGTATCTATTTCATTAACAACCACTAATAAATTAGCATCAGAAAATAATGCACTGCCGGCAAGCGTATTATCATAAAGACCATATAAACAATTATACAAATCTCCGGCTTTAAGCGCGTTTGTTAAGTCTACTCCCGTTAAGCCAATTAAATCACTCACTGAGCTACACCCTGTACTCAAAGCACTTGCGGATGAAAATGAGAAGTTAACTTTACTCGCCGACTTTTTAGTTGAAAGACGAGTACTAATACTTTGTTTTAGCGTTTTATCTCGAGTCATTAATTGTTGCAATCGCTCATATTGAGCAGGTGAAACAAGCCTAGGTGCATTAGGCTCTTTACTTAAATGACTCTTTCTGTGTTCAAAACTTGCCGACTGCTTGAAGGAAGTTATTTCATTGGGTTTCTCTGTTTCAGCTGTCACTGAACTAGCATAAACACTAGACAAAACAACACCTAACACAATGATGTTTTTATTAAAATTCATATTACTCTCTCTATTATTATTTGTTAGAAAAGACTTGTTTTACTTCTTTTTATTACAAGCGATTAATATCTAAGCGAGCAAACAATAACCTAAAACAGATATAATGTATACAATATATCTGAGCTATGTATATTTATCTTTATGAGAGTTGATTTTTATAAACAGTCGATTTAAATGAGCGTTTTTACTGTGAAAAAATAGCAAGGCGATGAGAGTTAATAGCGATGAAAACACAATAATTAGGCAAAAATGTGTATATCAGGTAATTATGAATGTTATTGAGGATAAGCATGACTTGAAAATTAATCGATCAAGACCGTTAATCGTTAAACTATATACATGCAAAAGGGCTTAACTGAAGTATAGCCCTTTGGTTTTGTGTTTATATATCTTAATTTTTTAAACCCATTTTCTTTAAAATAGTCATCACTAAACACCATTTTGTAAATGCGCTTTGTAATAGGTTCACGCCGATAAATGCGGTGAACCAAAGCCAATTTTGACTGTAAGTAACAGCAAGATAAAGAGAAATTAAAATCATTGTTCCTGCAATCATTCGTAAAGCTTCATTAATAGTCATAAATCACCTAAATTGTTTATTTGTTCTACAGTTAATTATATTACAATAACATAAATTAGCAAATACTAATTTATAAAACACTAATGTTATATGCTTTATTAACAAGCGTTAGTTTAAAGTCCCCGTCTCTTGAATAGAGCCCTCACCCCTGTAGACTGACTTAATCTATTCGGCCTATAAGTAAATAAGCTCTATGCTAAAAGGCAATGAAGTGATTTATGATAAATAATGGCAAAGGAATAAGTAAAAAATCGATGAATTTATGTTTACTGGACTAAAGACCCTTTCCTAAAATAGAGGTATTAGCGGGAACATACTTTTTATATGGGGTTTTACTGACTCTGAAAGCAAAAAAAAAGCACATAAAGTGCTTTTATTTTAACTACTACAGAGCATGACCCATGTAACTTATAGCATTATTTTTCATTAATTGATTTTGCAGCAAGTTGGTTCAACACACTTCCTAAGCCTTTCCAGCTACCAACCTCAGCTAATCCTTCAAGATTAACTAGGTATTTACCTCCAACAATAAAGCTTGGTACCCCATTTGTTTTTGATTGTAGCTCTGCTTTATGCAGGCTTGCTCTCAAATCAATTACGCTATCTTTTTTTAAGGCAGCTATCATGTCATTTATATTAATGTCATATTTTTGAAGAAATATTTTTAAATCCGCTTGCTTTTTAATACTTCCATTTTGTCTTTCGACAAAGTAGTCGGTATGTATTTTTTTCTCAAGATCTAATTCTTTGAGTCCGTAAAAGACAGAGGCATCAAACATCCAAGACTGAGATAACTGTGAGTGAGCCTGAAGTAGCTGATACACTCCGGCATTTTCCTTTTCCCATGTTTTCACATACTTATCGGCATCCTTACAATGAGGACAACCATACCAAAAAAATTCCAATACTTCATTTGCGGGTCTGTTAATTGGATTTTGTAAAACGGTATAGTGAATACCCTCTTGTATAGTAAAACTATTTGCCGCTGTTTCTACTGGAGTTTCTACAACTTGAGTTTCAATCTTAGCCTGATTACTTTCTTGCTCTGAGCAAGCAGACAATGCCATGAAAGCTGATATGATAATGACTGCAATGATATTTTTATTGTTAAGCAATTTTATTCCTTTTTAATCATAGGACTAATAATGACACTTTGTTTTGCTCTTTTTTGCAAAAAATTAAGTGTCTCTTTAACAGATAAAACAAAGGGTTCGATGACAAGATTCTATCTATTTGAAACACACTAGCTGTCAGGATAACGTTAAATCCAATGACAGCTAGTGTGTGATTTTCGATTATAGCAACTCGACAAGATCACCTTTCGCTTGTAACCAGTCTTTACGGTCACCGGCACGCTTCTTAGATAAAAGCATATCCATGATTTCCATAGTTTCAGAATGTTCATCCACCGTTAGTTGGACTAAACGGCGAGTATTTGGATCCATCGTTGTTTCACGAAGTTGCAACGGGTTCATTTCACCCAAACCTTTAAAACGTTGAACATTAACTTTACCACGTTTTTTCTCTGCTGCTATTCGATCTAAAATACCGTCTTTTTCTGCTTCATCTAGTGCATAAAAGACCTCTTTACCAACATCGACTCGATATAAGGGCGGCATTGCTACATAAACGTGTCCGGCTTGTACTAAAGGTAAAAAGTGTTGCATAAATAATGCACAGAGCAAGGTTGCAATGTGAAGTCCATCCGAGTCAGCATCGGCTAATATACAAATTTTACCATAGCGTAATTCTGACAAATCATCTGAGTCAGGATCTATCCCTAAAGCAATCGAGATATTATGTACTTCTTGCGATGCTAATATCTGCCCAGAGTCCACTTCCCAAGTATTTAGTATTTTCCCACGTAATGGCATTATTGCTTGAAACTCACGATCTCGCGCTTGTTTAGCACTTCCGCCAGCTGAGTCACCTTCAACTAGGAATAATTCCGTTCTGCTTAAATCTTGACTACCGCAATCTGTTAACTTTCCAGGTAAGGCTGGCCCCTGGGTAATTTTTTTACGAATAATTTTTTTACTTGCACGTAAGCGGCGCTGAGCATTTGAAATACAAAACTCAGCTAAAGCTTCAGAAACGTCAGTATGTTCATTAAGCCATAAACTGAAAGCATCTTTAACTACGCCTAAAACAAAGGCAGCTGATTGACGTGAAGACAAGCGTTCTTTGGTTTGACCCGCAAACTGAGGATCCGCCATTTTAACTGATAAAATATAAGAACATTTGTCCCATATATCATCGGGTGTTAGTTTTACGCCTCTAGGGATCAAGTTTCTGAATTCACAAAACTCACGCATAGCTTCTAGTAAGCCTTGGCGTAAGCCATTTACATGTGTGCCACCTTGTATGGTAGGAATAAGATTTACATAACTTTCACCTACTGATTCGCCTCCTTCAGGTAACCAAGTAACTGCCCAATCTACCGCTTCATTTTGAGAACTAAAAGCACCTATAAAGGGTTGTTCAGGTAGGCTAACATAGTCTTTGACCGATTCTTTTAGATAATCACAAAGCCCGTCTTCATAATACCATTGGTATTTTTTATCATCATTTTTATCGTGAAATTTGATGGTTAAGCCAGGACATAAAACCGCTTTAGCTTTTAATAAGTGAATAAGACGACGTACCGAAAATTTCGATGAGTCAAAATATTTAGGATCAGGCCAAAATTTGACTCTAGTGCCTGTATTACGACGACCTACAGTACCTGTTTCATGGAGTTCTTCGACTTTTTCGCCATGTTCAAATGCCATTTCATACACTTTACTGTCGCGTCTTACTGCTACGTCAACACGTGTTGATAAAGCATTTACAACTGAAATACCTACACCATGTAAACCACCTGAAAATTGGTAGTTTTTATTAGAAAATTTACCACCGGCATGTAATTTACAAAAAATAAGCTCTACGCCAGACACCCCTTCTTCTTTATGAATATCAATGGGCATACCTCGGCCATCATCAATCACTTCTAAAGACTGGTCTTTATCTAATATAACGGTAATATTCTGTGCATGACCTGCCAATGCTTCATCGACTGAGTTATCAATAACCTCTTGTCCTAAATGATTAGGACGGCTAGTGTCAGTATACATGCCTGGACGATGACGGACGGGGTCTAAACCACTAAGTACTTCGATAGATTCGGAATTATATTGTTCGCTCATAACTCTTTCTAATTATTATTAAGTCGTGCTGACCTAAATGACTGTTTTACAGTTTAAAAAATTGTGCTACTTGGGGTAATAACCTTGAGTAATTAACAAAGCTATGGTCACCACCTGATTGTACAATTAATTGGCACTGTTGATATTTATTCACTGCTTGTTGGTAATCTAACACTTCATCACCTGTTTGTACCATCACCAAATAATTTTTTTTTGTAATCTCTTGCCGTTCTATCGCTTTTAAATCATCAATAAACTGCTCAGTTACCCGATACTTTTCATTGGAATAAGGGTTTATTTGCTCACCAATATAATCATTAAGTAACTCAAAAGGTTTTACCGCCGGATTAATAATGGCACAGGGGAGTTGATATTTCTCACTGAAAAATGTTGCAAAATAACCACCAAGTGATGAGCCCATTAAGTACCAATTACCAGGGTTATCATTGAGTATTGTGGTTAACTGGGCAAGTGCGGCATTAGGTGATGATGCTACCTGAGGACAATAAAAATTTACATTAGCATAACGGTCACTCAAAAATTGTTTTGTTTGCTGGGCTTTTAATGAATTGGGCGATGAATTAAACCCATGAATATATAGTATATTTTTATTAACCATCGTACTAATTCGCTATAAAATGATAGACAGAGCGGACTTCACCACTTGAACACAATTGGTGTATTCTAAATCCCGCAGGTAACTGGGCACTTGTTGCGGTATCTGCAGTTTGGTCAAACTGTATTGACGTGGCAGGACAGGTGAGAACAGGCACTTTTGCTGTGCTATCTGGGTGTATTTTCATCAATGCATTATGTACATGACCACAAGCAACAGCTTTGATACTGGGATATAGGTTAATTGTCTGCCAAAATTCCTGTTGATTTTTTAGGCCGTGTTTATCGATAAAAAAGCCAAGGTCCACCGCATGGTGATGCATCATCAGTATTTGATATTTTTTAGGGTGAATTAATGACTGTAAAGACGCTAATTGTGCTGTAGAGACTTCTCCCGCGGGAGTGTCACTTTTACTGTTAAGTAATAAAACCTGCCATTTTTCACTATCAATACTCTCAGCATTGTTAAATGGTGGGTTAACAAGAAAATGTTTCATCTGGCTTATATCATCATGATTACCTGCTAACCAGTACACCGGAATAGTTAATTGGCTGTCGGTAACGGCATCAACAAAATTTTGATAGGACGCTATCGAATGATCTTGCGTTAAATCTCCCGTAAAAATGGCAAAATCAAGTGCAGGTACTTGTTTAATTTCCTTTAAAACATCAACTAAATTTTGATAAACGCACGCTCCCAAATGATGTTGGTGTTTATCTGCAAATAAATGACAATCAGTAAATTGGGCAAAAGTTAAATCAACATTCATAGGTTTATGTACTCAGGCTAATAAGTGATATTAGTGGTTAGTAACAGGGTTCATCGAACTTTGTCCTAATTGTAAGCTTAGCTGAAGCCATTCTTTTAAAAACAAATTAATTTGTTGTTTTTCATCCGGCAGATGCATTTTTTTATTTGGATAGTCGTAACGGGGCTTCACTTGAGCAATATCTTGGTTACTGATCACTTCAGCCATACGTGCATCATGATATAAACGAATCACCATTTTAGGTTTTAAGATTTCCGAGAGTTTACTCGCTAATACCGTACAATTTTGAGTCATAGTGACCAAAGAGGTATAACGAGTCACTTCATTGACATTAATTCGATATGATAAAAAGTCTGAAATAAAAAAATCGCGGTACTCTCCCACTGCCTCTTTATCCGCTAACAGGCGCAATAACATCATATAATTTATCCCACAGAGATTCATTAAATTAGGTAAATTTGGCCGATAGCTCGCTTGTTTCATATTTTCCTCAGAAAAACTGTAGTAACTTTTATATATTGACTGTGTGAAGTAACAATTCAAGGTTCAGGTTATTTTTTATTAGCTAACCTGATGTGTTGATAATTGAGTTGTAGCCATTGTAACCCAATTATTGTGGCTGCATTTGTTATTTTTCCTTGGTTTAACAACGCCATTGCTTGTTCACGCGTAAGCACATGTACCAATATATCTTCATTTTCTTCAGCTAAGCCATGCACACCACTTACGCCGGTAGCATCAACAATTCCCATAAATAAATGAATTTGCTCTGTCATGCCACCAGGACTCGATAAATACTTTAAAACAGGAGTGATATTTTCAGCTAAGAGATCAAGGTCTGCCTCTTCTTTTGCTTCTCTAATTGCAACATCTAGCGGACTTTCATCAACCGAAAACATGCCTGCAACAAATTCTAACAACCATGGCGAGTCATTCTCTCTAATTGCCCCTGGTCGAAATTGTTCAATCATCACCACACTATCGCTGGTTGGATCGTATGGCATGATCACTACCGCATCACCCCGTTCAAATATTTCACGCGTTAATAACGGTCCCATATCGCCATTGAATAAACGATGACTTACTTGGTATTGGTCTAACTTAAAAAAACCATTATATAATGTTTTCTTTGCAGTCAGTTGAACATCTGCGTCGGTATAACGTAATAACTTTTGAGTCTTTTCATTCATTTTTAGTCAAATCCAATAGATTGAGGGAAAATTCACTACAACAAAGCCATAGCATAAAATATTTTGTTACACTAGAATAGAAGCTTATTCACAGATTATATGTAGCTTATTATTCAATGCTGGTAATATAAAATACGAGCTTTATAGGCTGCAAACTAGGTATTTATTGATAATAGTGTAATTAATTTTAAATCAATATGGCTCATTATTCACTTAGCTAACAATGTATATGATTTTATTAATAGAGTGTTGGCAAGTAATTTGCTTTATCTATCGGTAAATGACTCATTTTACACCTAAAGAATAAAATATTAAGAAGACATTAAAGGAATTTCTCTGACATGAAAAAAACCATTACTTCGCTCATTGTAGGTATTGCTTGTACAACCAGCAGTGCTATCGTAAATGCTGAAGACTTACTTTCTGTTTATGAACAAGCTAAACAAAATGATCCGGTTGTACTGAAAGCTCAAGCACAATTTTTAGCCTCAAGAGAAGATATCACACAAGCTCGTTCTGTTTTATTACCCTCATTAAGTGCATCAGCGAGTTACACGGATAGTGAATCAGAATCGGTTTCAGATGGTAGCTACGCTCCACGAGGCAATATTATCTCAACAGACTCAGACTCAACAAGTTATGGTGCAAACTTAAGTATGCAACTTTATCATCATGACTCTTGGTTACGTTTAGATAATGCCAAAAAAGTAGCACATACTTATGACATTGAGTATCAAGTAGCTAAACAAGATCTTATTATTCGTGTGACCCAAGCTTACTTTGATGTATTAAGTGCCAAAGATGACTTAGAATTTGCTAAAGCAGAAAAGAAAGCAATTGAACGTCAATTAGAACAAACTAAACAACGTTATTCGGTTGGCTTAACTGCTGTTACCGATGTTCATGAAGCTCAAGCGCAATATGATAATGCGGTAACCGCTGAGATTAAAGCCGAAAATAATGTCTTTAATTCAGAAGAAGCCCTCCGTGTAATCACTAATGTTTATCCTCGTTCGTTGAATCCATTGAACACTGAAAAATTTAGTGCGTCACGTCCTACTCCTGATAGCGCAAATGAATGGCAACAAACAGCAGAAGCGAAAAATTTAGATTATATTGCTCAAAAAATATGGGTAGATATCGCTAAAGAAAATATCAATATTGCACGTGCAGGTCACTATCCTACTATTGATTTATCAGGTAGATATTCATCAGCAGACAGTGAATTTACAACACTTGCAGGAACATTTGATGACCCAAGATTAGACTCACATTCTATCGGTATTACACTGACTGTACCTATTTATTCAGGTGGTGCTATTTCAAGTTCAGTACGTAAGCAACAACATAACTATGTAATTGCCAGCCATAACTTATCGCAAACACATCGTAACATTGTTCGTAATGCTCGTAATTCATATAACACCGTTATTGCTGCTGTATCAGGTATTAAAGCCTTAGAACAAGCGGTAATTAGTGCGGAAAGTGCATTAAAAGCAACAGAAGCTGGGTTTGAAGTAGGTACACGTACGATTGTAGATGTACTTGATAGTACTCGTAATCTATACAATGCTAAACGTAACTTATCATCAACACGTTATAGCTATGTGCAAGCAGTATTAGAATTAAAACGTGCTGCAGGTACTATCACTGAACAAGACTTAAAAGATATAAATAAAGGTTTATCTGCAAGTTAAGCATTAACCTTTTTCAAAAAAAACGTCATTGAAAAATGACGTTTTTTTTTACTTAAAATCGACTGTAACCATTAATCTTCTAAGCGAATAGTATTAATGATTTCTGTAGTTGAAATACCCTCTTCAAAGTTTAGCACTTTAACTTCACCACCAGCGGCAATAACTTCTAAACCACCCGCGATCTCATCCACAGTATAGTCTCCGCCTTTAACTAAAACGTCAGGTAAAATATTAGCAATTAATCGTTGAGGCGTATCTTCGCTAAATGGCACAACCCAATCAACTGCGCCTAAACCTGATAATACAGCCATTCTGCGGTCAACAGAATTTACTGGTCGCCCCGATCCTTTTAAACGTTTCACGGATGGGTCATCGTTAACAGCCACTATTAGGCGAGTTCCAAGTGTTGCTGCATGGGTTAAATAAGAAACATGTCCCGCATGTAAAATATCAAAACACCCATTGGTCATAACTATTTTTTCTCCACGCGCTTTCGCCAGTTCAACAGCTATTTTCAATTGCCCTTCACTTACCACACCAAAACCACTTTCTTGGCCTAACGCGATTTGATTTCTCAATTCAGATTCACTAACCGTAGAAGTACCTAATTTACCAACAACAATGCCTGCGGCAATATTCGCCAATGCACTCGCTTGTGGGTAATCAGCTTGTGCCGCAATAGCCAAAGCCAGTGTACCAATCACTGTATCGCCAGCTCCGGTAACATCGTAAACTTCTTTTGCCTGAGTAGGTAAATGAAACTCTTCATGATCACGTCGTATTAACGTCATACCCTGCTCACTGCGCGTGATAAGTAATGCCTGCAAATCTAACTCAGTTAATAATGCTTGCCCTTTACTAACAATCTCAGCTTCATCTGCACACTTACCCACAACAGCTTCGAATTCAGATAAATTAGGCGTTAATAAATCAGCACCTCGGTAGCGAGTAAAATCATGACCTTTAGGATCAACTAAAACTGGCACATTAAGTTGCTTAGCTAAACTAATGAATGCTTGCACGTCTGATAACGTACCTTTGTCATAATCAGACAATAAAAGCACATCATGTTTAGCAATTTGTGCACTTACTTTCGAAAATAACGTCACTTTATCTAATTCAGCTAGAGATTCTTCAAAATCTAAACGAATCAATTGTTGATTGCGACTTAGCACTCTTAACTTAGTAATAGTGGGAATAGATGATTCACGCACAAAACAACAGCCAATATTCATTGCCTCTAATTGTGTGGTAATAGTATCTGCAGCTTCATCGTCACCCGTAATGCCAGCTAAAGTCACATTGCCACCAATTGAAGCAATGTTTAATGCAACATTTGCCGCGCCACCGGGGCGATCTTCATGTTGAGAAATTTTAACAACAGGCACTGGCGCTTCAGGTGAAATACGCTGAGTAGGCCCATACCAATAGCGATCCAACATAATATCGCCAACCACTAACACACTTGCTTGATTAAAAGTGGGAATATCTACTTTCATCATTAGTCCCATAACAGATATAATACGTTATAGTGTACCACATGAAATTCAATGAGTTAAAATCATCCCGTGAGTAAAAACAGCATACTTCAACCAAATTTCAAAGCATCTTTCCTGCTCCCTAAGTATTGGCTTACTTGGATTGGCGTCTTTATTTTGTATTGTATTTCTTGGTTACCATATAAAATACAGCTCTTGATGGGTAAGGCTCTAGGGCGGTTATTATTAAAAATAGGCTCCAGCAGAAAAAAAGTAGCTGAAAAGAATTTAGCCTTATGCTTCCCTCAAATGAGCGAGCAAGAACGCCACACCTTACTGGTAAAAAACTTTGAAAATACCGGCATCGCCTTATTTGAAACAGGTATGGGTTGGTGGTGGCCTGATTGGCGAGTAAAACGTAAATGTAAAGTCGATGGTATTGAGCATATTGAAAAAGCACAACAAGAAGGTAAAGGGATCTTACTCCTTGCCATGCACAACTTAAGTGCTGAAATTAGCTGTCGCAGTATAGGTACCCAACACCCTATGGTGGTGTTCTACCGCCCACATAACAATCAGTTAATGGAATTTTTTCAATACCGAGGTCGAGGCCGTTCTAATAAATACATGCTAGGTAAACGTGATGTAAAAGGACTGATAAAAGCACTCCACGACGGTGAATCCTGCGTATATTTACCGGATCAAGATTACGGAAGAAACCGAAGTGTTTTTGTGCCTTTTTTTGAAGTAAAAGAAACGGCAACAACGACCGGTACCCTTATCTTTGCACGACAAAAGAATACTGTTTCTCATATGCTGATCCCAACTCGTAATGAAGATGGTAGTGGTTATACACTTACAATAGGCCCTGAACTTACTAATTTCCCTTCAGGCGATGATCATGCAGATGCTACCCGAATTAACCAAGAATTAGAAAAAGCCATTTTAAAACATCCAGCTCAGTACATGTGGTTACATCGTCGTTTTAAAACTAGACCTAATGAGACTGACCCTTCATTGTATAAATAAGCTTTTTTACGTATGGTATATACTTAATTTTAAGGTCATTTAAGAAAATAAGCTTATGATGTTTTGGATTCGTAATGTAGGGTTTGCGCTAATTTTAGCAATATTGGCATACTTTCTTTTTGTCAATAAAGACCTCTTATTTACTGAAACGGCTACAGAATCATTAACTACTGAAGAAATTCTTGCCGATAAAGCACAGGCTGATGAAGCGCTGCATGATGATAAAAAAGAGATACCAACAGCAACGAAAGAAAGTAAAAATGCTGCGGCAATAGGTTTATCTCGATTTTATGCCAGTTTACGAGGTACAGATGAAGATTCCGGGCCAAGAGTTAAAAATAACGTTGTTTATTTACCGGAGCCTGAAGGCGATCTCATTGATATCCTTATCGCGAAAAAAATGGTAACACGTCCATTAAGACGAAATTGGCGAAGTAACTCAAAAAATGCGGCTTTTCGCGTTGGTTTCACACTCAATCAAAAACTTACTGAATATGCTAAAGAAAGTGGTTTAGATGTTATTTGGTGGCTTGATAAAGACTTTTTAGTTAAAGATCCCTTCCGCATTGATAAAGACATTGTGCAAATGACTTATCAAATTAGTAAAGCAATTGAAGGCCATTTTCCTAATGGTATTAAGGCCTATTTTTGTAATCAACATCGTACCCTGATTATTACTGAAAAAGACTATGAATATCTTGATGAAGAATGCGTGTTATTAGATGGTACAGCACGCTAGTTTCATTATGCAGACAACACGCAGTTCTTGTTGTCTGCACCTCTTCTTATGATTGTAAATACTTGCTAAAAATTTTATTGATCACTTGAGCATGATTTGAAAATTCCTGAACTGGCATAAGGTTGTCTTTATTTTTTAAAACACAATGATGTCCAAAATCACGTAATTGACAATAGTGATTGATCAATTGCTCACACTCATCACCAGTAATTACCTGCCATTGAGATAATGTTTTAAAAATGCGTATGTTATCTGAAGGTAAAGACATCTCAGAAAATTTACCATAATAAGCAAGTACTAGGAATTGAGCTAAAAACTCAATATCCACTAAGCCTCCCTTACTCTGCTTAATGTCAATTTCTGTTAATGTCGATTTATCTAAATGATTTTGCATTTTTTTACGCATTTCAACCACAGATTTTTTTAGTTCATCTATATCTCTTTCTTGCACTAAGGTTGTTTTACGAATGCGTTCAAATTGCTCTATTAATTTATCATGCCCATAAATAGCTCGCGTTCTTACTAAAGCTTGGTGTTCCCAGGTCCAAGCTTCATTTATTTGATATTTTTCAAAGCTGTCAATATGCACCACTAACACACCAGAATTGCCAGAAGGTCTAAGTCGCATATCTAGTTCATATAAAATACCGCTGTTCATGCGCGTATTAAAAATATGAACTATACGTTGGGCTAACTTGGCATAAAACTGACTAGCAGAAACTTGCTTAGCTCCATTGGTCACATCATCGAGGGCACAATCATGAATAAAGACTAAGTCAAGATCAGAACCATAACCTAGTTCAACCCCTCCCATTTTACCGTAACCTATTACAGCAAAAGCTTTATTGTCTGATAAAGCCACAGTAGTGGGAATACCATAACGCAAACTCACTTGTTGCCATGCCATATTAATCACTTCGCCAACAATTGCTTGTGCTAGAGCCGTTAAATGATCGCTCACTTTAGTAATAGGTAATACGCCAACAATATCAGCCACAGCAATACGTAATTGCTGTGCTTGTTTAAATTGACGCAGAAACTCCATCTGTGCTTCTATATCATCTTCGGGAACACGCAATAAGTTTTCACGTAGATGCTCTTCATAACTGCTCAGCGCTGGTGGTGAGTTAAGCAATGTAGGGTCAATTAATTCATCCAGTAAAATAGGATATTTAATAATATGCTCAGCAACCCATTGGCTCATTTGGCAAAGCTTAACTAAATGCTTTAGTGCTCCTTCATTTTCATACAACAATTCTAAATATGCCGTGCGTGTAGACACTTTATTGATAATTAATAAGATACGCGCTAGTGCAGTTTCATCCGCATCTAGATCGACTAAATAAGACAATAATAGAGGGATTAACTTATCAAGGACTTGACGTCCTCTGCTACCTATACTGTATTTTTTAGCCTCTTCTCGAAAATTTTTCAACGATAACCACATTTTTTCGGCTGGCCATTGAGGCTGAGACTGAGTTATCCACTCAATAGATTCTTCATCATCCCATTGTCCATCCCATAAAGTGGTCCAATGATGGTCTTCCGCTTGATGATGAGGACTTTCTTCTCCGATAAGGACATTAAACTCTGCGTGAACTCCTGCCATTAAACCATGTAGGTGAGTTAAAAAATCTTGCCAAGAAGGAAACTTATCATCACCTAGTACATATAGGAGTCTTGCTTGATCTAATGCGGAGTCAGGTAAGGTTTGGGTTTGTTGATCAGCAAGTGCTTGAATGATATTTTCCACTCGGCGTAAAAAGCGGTAGGTGTTTTCAAGTACCCGTTTACTCGACTCACTCATTTCACCTTCTTGAACTAATAAAGGTAAAACCGTTAATAAATTCCGCTCCTGTAATGACTTAATACGTCCACCACGAATCAATTGAAATACCTGTACGATAAATTCAACCTCGCGAATTCCTCCAGCGCCTAACTTAATATTATTAGCTAATTGTTTCCGTCTGACTTCTTGCGCTATCATGGCTTTCATACGGCGCAAACTATCAATGACACTAAAATCAATATAACGACGATAGACAAATGGCCGCAACAGGCTGGATAATTGTTGATGGTATTTGCCTTGACCAATTAAACGCGCTTTTAACATGGCATAACGTTCCCAATCTCGCCCTTGCTCTTGGTAGTAGTCTTCCATCGCACTGAAAGTAAGTACTAACGGACCACTTTCGCCGAAAGGACGTAATCGCATATCAACACGATAAACAAAACCGTCAGCCGTTTGTTGGTGTAATGCAGTAATTAATTTTTGTGCCAGCCGAATAAAAAACTGTTGATTGTCTAATTCACGTCTTGCTCCATGGGTATGTCCTGATTCTGGATAAGCAAAAATCAGATCGATATCTGAAGAGAAATTAAGCTCATTCCCGCCAAGTTTTCCCATACCATAAACCAATAAAGGCATGGTTTCACCTTCACTATTTTTAGGCACGCCCCACTGTTTATAACAAAGTTCAGATAACCAGTTTAATGTTGATAATATCAGGGCATCGGCTAATTTTGATAAACGCTTTAAAGAAAAATCAAGTGAAGCATCATATAAATAATCAGCTACCGCAATAGTCACCATTTGTTTTAAACGATAACGTCTTAACAATCGATGTAATTGCTCTTCTGTATCACAATCAGCTAATGCTTGCGTTAAGTCCGCAACATAATCTATTGGCTGACAAAAAGCCTCATCAGCAAAAAGATTGATTACAATTTCAGGCTGCTGCATTGCACTATTAAAAATAAAGTCGCTTAATGCTAGTGCCCTTTGAAAATCTGATAATTGCGCCTCACTCAATACTGAATAGCTATCTGGATGCTGCTCTGAAAATTGTAACCAGCGCTTATTTTTCTCAGTCATTAGCATTGGAGGAAAATTGTTACCTTTATGAGTTTTCATTAAAGTCTCTACTTAATTGTGCAATATGCTACAGTACGTTAAAATTTTGTTATATTACTTAGTAATACGTAGACATATTATGTCATAGGTGTTATTAATAAAAAATAACCATAGCATTTTTGAGGGAACTATGGCAGAAATGCACTATTCAAAAATAATATTAATTAGCTTTATCTTTGTTCTTTTCGGTTGTTCTGATCCCGTTGTTGAACAAATTGAAAAACAATTACCCATTACAGAACTTCGTGTTAAGCAATTAGCACAAGCCCTTGATAATGGGCAAGTAAGAAATGCTAACTTAATTAAACAATACGCAGACAAGGTCGTTAAATTAAAACCTGACTTTGCACCACTTGTTAATGAGTTTCGTAAAGAAGCAACAACCGCAAGTCCTATTTATAAATCAATTGTGGAAAGATTAAAAACGGCTAAAAACAGCCCTGAACTCTTTGCTGATAGTAATGCCAGATACGAAGAAATTCTTAATATTTATCAAGCCGCTGATCCCGTTTTATATTCTGACGCATTAAGTGATCCATTAAACGTATTGGCAGATATGTCTGACGGTACCTTACCTCGAGTGAATGCCTTATCTAAATCACAAAGTTTAGCCGCGAATAATGCTCAAGATTTTGGTGTAGGTGAGCAACTCATCGGTAATCCCAACTATGGTAATTGGACAACCGGTAGTAATGGTATGTCTTTTTGGCAATGGTACGGGATGTACGCCATGATGGATAATTTATTAGATCGTCGTCGTGTTTCATATAGCCAATGGGGGCGTTCACGTAATTATAGCTATTATCATGATTATGGCCGAACCCGTTATAGCTCGCCGAGCCAATTACAAAAACAAACACAACTAGAAACACGTACTCGTAAATCATTTACAAGTCGCGGGCAAAAATATAATAGTACTTATAGTAAAAACCGCACAGGTTCTTCAAGCCTTTCTGGGCAAAGTAAACAAGCACAAACAAGTGCCAAGCGTTTTAGCTCTTCTACTGCGAGTAAAAGCAATTATGCTAAAAAAAGTAGTTCAGCTAAAAAATCTTCATACGCTCAGGGCGGTAACTTTAGAAATAGTAAAACGACCACTTCTCGAAGCTTTAGACGTGGCAAATAACGAGAGGCAGTAAAGGAATTAATATGAATACATTGTTTGAAATTACAGGGTTAAACGTAGACTTACTTATCTACCTCGCAATAGATATTTCCATCGCAATAGTACTACTGGGTGCTATGCGTGTTATTTCAGGAATATCGGCACAAGTTAATTCAACTGATGAATTATCAAAAGAAGATAATTTTGCTTTTGGCATCAGTGTTGCTGGCAGTGTCGCTGCTTTAGGGATTGTATTAACTGGCGCTATTACAGGTGAAAACGCTGAAAGTTACCTAATGGAAGCGGTTGGCATGCTAACTTATGGTGTTTTAGGTCTTATATTGATAAAAACAGGGCGTGTTATTCATGACCGTGTGGCACTTAATCAGTTAAATAAAACCGAACAAATCAAAGCCAAAAACATTAGTATTGGCTTAGTAGACGCAGCTAGCACTATCGCCACAGCCATTATTATTCGCGCGGTATTATTATGGGTTCATGGACTTGATATTAGTACTTTTATTGCCATTATCAGTGGTTTTATTATTTCACAAGCGATGTTAGTTCTTGTTACCCGTATTAAAGAATATCAATATGCGAGAAACAACCAAAATGACAGCTTACAAGAAGCACTAGAGAATGGTCATGTAGCTCTTGGCATTCGATATGCTGGACAAGTGATAAGTACGGCACTTGCTGTTACTGCAGCCAGTTATTTCCTCAGTTATAATCCTGATACCTTATGGTCTAGCCTTTTCGCATGGATAATATTTAGTATCGCGATGACTATCTTAGTCTCTATTTTAACATCTATCGCTAAATACCTTGTCTTATGGGGTATAAACCTAGTTGAAGAAGTTGATCATCAAAGTAATATTGGTGTGGCAAGTGTCGAAATGGCAATTAGTATTTCAATTGCATTGATCCTAACCGGACTAATGGCTTAGACGTTACAACTGAATATATTTAACGACATTGAAACTATTAAAAACATCATTTACGGGCCCAAACAGCCTACTTAAACATGATATATTATTGATTATTACCATGGCCGTTTTAGCCGGCTGTGGTCTTATCTATGAATATTTACTTTCACATTATGCCGGTCGCGTACTCGGTGTAATGGAAAGTGCCATCTATACAATGATTGGTTTAATGATTGTTGCTATGGGCTTAGGTGCTTTCGCCGCAAGAAAAATTAAATGTGCATTCAACGGTTTTGTCTGGCTTGAGTTAATTATTGCCTTTTTAGGTTGCACCGCAATTCTTATGATTGGTGGTTTAATTGCGTTAACTCAGACATTTCCACAGCTATTAGCTGATATGTTCTACCTCCCACCTGATATGGTTCCTCGAGGTGGATATTTAAAGCAATTAAGTTTCCTCGCGTTTAACAGTCCTTATGTATTTGGTTTATTACTAGGTTTTTTCATTGGTATGGAAATTCCTTTAATAGCGCAAATTCGTGAGCATCTTCATCAAAAACACCTCAAAAATAATTTAGGTACCATTTATGGTGCTGACTATATTGGTGCTGGCATTGGTGCCGCTATATGGGTAATATTTTTATTATCTATTGATATTAGTAAAGCCAGTGCTTTAACCGCTGCACTTAATTTAGCCGCCGGTTTTGCTTTTATTCTTTTTTATTGGCAGAAGCTTAAGTGGAAAAAGCTTTTATTAGCGCTACATACCTTACTCTTAATTTTAATCTTTTTTATTTATCACCACGGCAATCAATGGCTCAATCAAATGAGCAACTTATTGTATTTAGATAAAGTCGTTTTTACTGATAAAACCCGTTATCAACAGTTGACCTTTACGCAACGTAATATTGGTAGTGAGCACCCGCCTATCATTAATTTTTATATAAATGGTCGCTTACAATTTTCATCTGCGGATGAACATGTTTATCATAGCTATCTTGTTTCTCCCGCCCTTGCCGCTTCTGCCCGCCATGATAAGGTATTGATCATTGGTGGTGGAGATGGTTTAGCTTTAAGAGATGTTTTAGCCTGGTCTCCTAAAGAAGTTACCTTAATCGATTTAGATAAAGAGTTAATTGAATTATTTCAAAAACCTTTTGAAAAGCTACCTCAGCCCTTGGCGTATCAAATTGATCGGCTTAACCAACAAAGCTTTTCCGATCCGCGTGTTAACCTTAGGTATCAAGATGCCTTTATCGCTATTGACGAGCTACTTTCAAATAAACAGGTCTTTGATAGCATCATTGTTGATTTACCTGACCCTAGCCACCCAGATCTTAACAAGTTATATTCAGTGAACTTTTACGCTCGCTTAAAACAACTACTTGCCGGAGACGGTGTGATTGCCATTCAGTCGGCAAGCCCCTATCACTCGAAAGATGCCTTTATCACCATAGGGAATACAGTAGCTGCGGCTGAGTTTGATCATGTACAGCAATATCATGCTAATGTACCAAGCTTTGGTGAATGGGGTTGGACAATCGCCAGCAAATATGGGGCAAGTCCCCTAGCTCGATTAAAATCTTTAGATGAATTTGCTGTTGAGCCGAAATGGCTTACCTTACCTATGCTTTACGGGGCGTTTGAATTCCCGCATCAATTTTTTAAATACAAAGAGTCGCTACCCATTAATTACTTAGGTAGTCACACTATTTATCAACTGCATCAAAAAGCGTGGCGAGATCAACAAGGTTTAAATGAATCTCATTTGCAAGAATAAAAAAAAGTATAAAAAGTAAAATAACAACTTGACATATTATGTCACAGTGCTAAATTAACCATACCGACATAATATGTCGTAGCGACATTAAAGATCATTTATTACTCGATTGCTAATGTTAAAGAAAATTTTGAGGAAGAATATGAATATTCATAAAATTGCTAATCACTTAAATGCACTAGCTGATAATTCAGAAACAGGGATGATATTCGACTGCCAACCTATTTCAGGTGAAGTAGATGTATTACAAATTACTGTAATAGGACGTGAAGAACTCCCAATATTTGTTTCAGTAACTGATGATCAAATATTATGTATTACTTACTTATGGGGCCGTGATGAAGTTAAACCAGACAGTCTTCATAACCTTCATGAAAGTATGTTAGAAATGAACATACCAATGCCATTGTCATCTTTTTCAAAAATAGGTGATAAATATGTCATTTTTGGTGCGTTATCAATTAGCTCAACTTTTTATGATATAGAACATGAACTCGCCGTACTCAACAATAATGCAATTGATATTATTGATGACATGAGCGACTACCTAATTTAATTCCCACCCAAGGAGAATATTATGAGCATTTTTAAAAAGATTATGACCGCTATCCGAGGTGGTGCTACTGAAGTTGGTGAGTCAATTGTAGATGCAAACGCAACACGTATATTTGAACAAGAAATTCGTGACGCTGAAAATCACTTAACCAAAGCTAAACGCGATTTAACCGGTGTAATGGCCCAACAGATGGCTGCTAGCAGAGAAGTTGACCGAATTAAACGAGATGTGGCAGAGCATGAAGGCTATGCAGTACAAGCGTTAGAAAAAGGTGATGAAACATTAGCTCTAGCCGTGGCAGAAAAAATATCGGCATTAGAAACCGAACTTTCAAGCCAACAACAAGCATTAGATAGTTTCCAAGGTAGTGCTGACCGCTTAAAAGAGTTAGTGAAGAAAAGTGAACGCCAAGTACAAGAATTTAAACGTCAATTATCAATGGTTAAAACCACTGAAAGTGTACAAAAAGCCACTTCAGCTATCACTGATAACTTTTCGTCAAGTAATTCTAAGTTATTAAGTGCAAAAGATTCACTTGAGCGTATCAAAGCTAAACAACAAAAGTTTGATGATAAAATGAAAGCCGCTGAAGTACTTGCATCAGAAGATTCTGATTCTTCATTAGCTGCACAACTTAAAGAAGCTGGCATTGGTGCTAGTGATAATAACGCTAATTCAGTACTTGAACGATTGAAAGCGAAACAAAAGTAACTTTAATCTTGTTTAAATAAGAATATATCGCTTGTTGGATAATTAAAACATTCAACAAGCGATTTTATGGTGAAAAACAATGAGCTTTCTTAAAAATATATTTAAAAAAGAACAACCGCAACGCACAATTAACAAAGCCAAAGATCTATTGGTTAACGACATTATTGTATTAACTGACAGCTTCGCACTACCAGAACATCTTCGTTCACAACAATTCCAAGTTACCGAAATTAATAGCTATGAATTTGAAAATGAAACACAAACTGAATGGGTGCTTACTGGCAGCAATAATATTGAACTCTATCTCTCACTTGATGTAGATGATAAAACTTATTTAAAATTTTCAATTAAAATTGTTCACCAAGACGTTGAATCTTTATTCGACTTAGATGAATTTGCTACCATTTTTGATGAGCCTGGCAATGCTGTTTTAACTCGACAAGATGATAGTGATCACACCACAGGTTGGACAAGTGAAGCATATCAACAACGTATCTATGCTCAAGTAGGTTACTTTCATCGTAAAGATCATCGCCAAGACAAGCTCTCTGAATTTGAAGGAAAAGATTCAGGCGAACAATTTGAACTCTACCAATTATTAGATCAAGATGAACAATATGGTGTAGAACTAGAAGTATGGCAAGACGGTGATACTGATGTATTTTTAACAATATATCGCCCTACGACTGATATTATTGATATGTATCCAGGAAGTTAATTGTGAGCAGAAAAATTCCAGAAAAATGGCAATCGTCAGTAAAAGCAGCTAAAGCAACACAAGTGGCTTTTGATATGGATGAAAAAATCCAACTAGAAATACGTAAAGAAGCTTTAGAAGCGGGCTTAAGTCCGTCAGATAAAATTCGAGATATTCTAGGACTTGAAACCAATAAACGCCCTAAACGCCCTAGATTGACGGTAAGCCTATCTCTTGACGATTACGAAGTTCTCGCTGAAAAATATCAACTAAGTGCGGATCAACAATTAGAGATCAAGCGTAAATTAATGGATGATTTAATTAGTTACGTGAATCATAAAAGTAAATAGTATTAATCAATAAAACTACTCCATACTGATTTGCTTGATGTCTTTGCCGTAAAAGCTACAATTCATCTAGCTTTAAATGGTAATCATCAAAACCCTATATATCATTGTGGCCTCAACAAATAAATGCCAACACCATTACTGAGTATTCTTAGGTAACACTAAATGGGTAATTATTGCCACTGCGGTTCTCAATACTAGCAATTAAGCTTTCATTAATGCTTAATTGCTCTAGAGATGGCCAGCTGTTCAAAGCCAAATATCAAAATAAAAAATTATACCGATTAATCGAGTACAAGATACATCTCCCCAAGGGTGAAGTTGATGCACTGATAACTAAAGAGTAATATCAACCATACCATCACATAATACAGCTGCAACGCATGAGAATAATAGCCAGTATATTGTTACTCTTTTGTCTGATCGACACAGGAAGTGCTTTTGCACAAAATAAAACGAAAAAAATAAGTAAAAGTCATTTTTCTATTGGAGAAACACTTGAATTTAATTCTGTGACTTTAAATGAAAAAAGAGTGATAAATATCTACCTGCCAAGCAGTTATAAAGCCAATAAGACACAAAATTACCCTGTTATATATCTTTTAGATGGTTCGTCCGATGAAGACTTTATTCATATTTCTGGTTTAGTCCAATTTAATGCATTTCCATGGATAAATAACATCCCTGAAACAATTGTTGTGGGTATTTCAAACGTAGATCGCAAAAGAGACTTTACCTTTCCAACCGACAATACCTTAGATTTTAAAGAATTTCCCACAAGTGGACATTCAGCGAAATTCATTCATTTCATCGCAAATGAACTCCAACCTTTGGTAGAAGAAAACTATAGAACCAATAAAACAAAAACCATTATCGGCCAGTCTTTAGGAGGCCTACTCGCTACCGAAGTATTATTAAAATCTCCCGAATTATTTGATCATTATATTATTATCAGCCCAAGTTTATGGTGGGATGACGGCTCTCTTTTAACCGTACTCCCCCAAATGCCCAATTCACCAAAATCGATTTATATCGGTGTTGGTAAAGAAGGCGAAATTATGGAGAGAGATGCTAAAAAGCTTTATACTAAGCTGAAAAATACACTTGTAAAAAACACACAAATTAACTTTCAATTTTTTGATAAATTAGATCATGGTGACACTTTACATTTAGCCGTTTACGATGCCTTTGGTAAAATATTTAAACATTAATTTATTCTAGCCAGTACGGCTGCTGCGACATAGCGCTTTGTTTACTATGCTCTAACGCTAATAATAAATTATCCAATTTACTTTGATGCCAAACAATCAATTTTTTAGGTGCATCTTCCAATCGCTCAAGTTGCTGATGGATGATCCATAAGCTTCTCAGTTCACTTAATCCTTGTTGAATATCTAGCCAAGGCATTCTAAATGGATCCCGTAATCGCACATCAAATAACAGTCCGAACCATCCTCCGGTTAGCAAACTTCTTTTAACTATCTTCCGCAATGCTAGATACTGCTCTATAGTCAAACGTTCATCAGGTAAAACCGACTTCAACTCATGTAAGCTTGCCGAAAGTTTTTCTTTCGCATATTGGCGATAATTAATTTCGCTCGTTAACGGCGTGAATACATCTTGTGCTTTCGAGATAACAAGTTCTAGCAAAGAAAGTTGTATATCGTTAAAACGCTCACTATGAAGCAGTTCAATAACATGTGATTGATCTGGAAAACGTTGTTTTTCAATTCTAAGCTGAGCAATAAGTTGCTTACTAAGCTCTAATTTTTTACGGTAATTACCCGTTTTATTCATTAATTCTTGCAGATAGACAGCATTATCAAGCCAAGCAAATAATAAAATAAAAGCGCTTAATTTTTCTCTGATACTAAGCCCTTTTTCATTCAGCCGTAGATCAAATAACCAAAAGGCATGTCGCAACATTACTAATACATCGATCACTTGAACTAAATTAACGTAGTTAGGCTGTAGAATATAGTGTTCAACAGCAAGATGAAGCTGTTGCAAGCAATGTGAAATACCTTGGCTAAAGTTTTCATTCAAGGTAGGGCCATGAGTATCTATTTGTAAATTAGTATCAAGGTCTTGATGTGATTTTTTATGCCACAGTTGATAACCTCTAGCAGCTTTACTTTTAATTCCTGGACGAAGTAATAAACCTTTAAAAAGTACACGCGCTAAATCAAATAAATGAGCAACGGAGCCTTCCACTAATTCTAATTCAATTTCTGAAATTTCAACTTCTTGCCCATCAGAGGTAATGCTACCTTGATCAAAGGCTAACTCTATTTGACTCTCTTGAAAATCTATCAACCAAGTAATACGGGTAAAATTAGTGTTAAATAAAGCAATCAGCGCATGTTCTATTTGGTGAACATCATCTTGTTCACTCCATATATCTGAAGGAAAAAGCGATAAGTCAGGAAATGTACCTTCAATATCAACATTGTATTCTGGTCGTTGATGGAGTCCCCCAACAACAACACCGGCTGTTTTTATGGTTTGTTCAAACTGATTATTACAACCACGAACACGCAATCCGTAGTCTTTTTTTCTCAGTGTTAAGTCTGACGTATCAAAATAACAATTTGACAGTAATTTACTGTTTTTAACAAATTGTAAGTTTTGTGCGCTAAGCAATGACGTGATTTTTGCTTCAACATCTTGTGATAGTACGAGATATTTGAGCTCTATCTCAGTGTTCATATAAACCTAATTTTGACCTACAAACTCACACCATACAAAAGCTATTCACCTCTCGCAATACCTTTTATGTAAGAATAATGAAAAAATACCTGATTTAGCGAAAACTTAGCTTGATTCCGTCGCCACAAAACCCTACTATTTTTAGTAAAAATATACACAGAGAATTTGGTAGGTCATGAAAATATTAAAATGTTTATTTGCTGGTGTTTTTATTCTTTTTAATCCTTTATTACTAGCAGAAGAAACAAGCGATAATTTAGTCTCAGGCTATATCTCTGATGATTTGTTTATATACATGCATACAGGTCCCGGTAATAATTATCGAATTTTAGGTAGTATCACTGCTGGTGAAGAAATAAAATTAACCGGTAAAGTTGAAAATGACTATACCCAAATCATTGATAGTAAAGCTCGTACAACTTGGGTTGAAAATAAATACGTCAGCAAGATCCCCGGCATTCGTCAGGAAGTTTCACAATTAAAAGCACAATTAGTCAATCACTCAGATAACAATGAAGACTTAACTAATCAGTTAACTGATGCAAAAAGTGAAATCAACCGACTCACCAAAGAATCAAAAGACTTCCAAGTTGAAATCAGTAAAATGACTACAGAGCTTGAAAAAACTAAAGAAAAAATAAAAAACCAAGACACTGAATTAAAGAAAGAATGGTTTTTCAATGGCGCTATAGTGCTTATAATTGGTTTGCTACTAGGATTAATCATTCCTAAAATTAGTGGTCGTAAAAAATCGTCAATGGATAATTGGGGATAATAAATTAAATAAGCGTAAAGTGATTATTCACTTTACGCTTTAATTAGCTAAGCACTTTAATTTTCATCATAAGAGTAAAATCACTAAATACCTCTCCAAATACAGCAAAGGCTATCTATCTCGTGTTAAAAATGTTTCGTTTATATTCAATATATATTGTTGTCGTTTTATTCGGCAATGCAACACTCAAAGCTGAGCCGTGGATAGACACATCAAATCTATTTCTAAAAGCGAAAATACAATTACTCGCTGACCAAGGTTACATTAAAACCCCTGTAACTACCTATCCTTTGATGTGGGGAGATATTGCGAATGATTTAAAAAACATCAATTTTTCATTGCTTAACGAAACAAATAAAAATGCCGTCACCTATATTAATCATCAACTAAAACTGGCACAGAAAAACCTCACAAAACTAGAAGTAAATGTGTCATTAAATGATAATCGGTTTACCAGTTTTGGTGATGCCTTTCGTACTAAAAATAATATTTCGTTGCATAAAAGCTTTATTACCGATTCGTTTGCAATGAAAATTGCGTCAACTTATAGTAACTCCCCTATCGATGGTGAAAGTAAATCACGATTTGATGGCAGTTATATAGCAACTTACCTCGGTAACTGGGTATTTTCTGTTGGTAAGCAAGATAGATGGTGGGGACAAGGTTGGGACAGTAACTTAAGTTTAACTAATAATGCACGACCAGTGACAGCCCTTGCCGTTTCGCGCAAATCTGCAATTCCTTTCACAATACCATTTACAGAAATCGATATTCCATGGACAGTCACGTCCTACATGGGGATTATGGATGATAACCGTATAATTAAAGACACCTTACTGTGGGGATTTCGCCTTAATTTTAAACCCTTAGATAATTTAGAAATAGGCATCACTCGTCTTGCTCAGTGGGGAGGTGAAGGTCGTAATCAAAATGCCTCCACGTTTTGGAACTTGCTTATTGGTAAAGACAATTGTGGCGCAGGTGGCCTTGACTGTTCATCAGACCAAGAACCAGGTAATCAACAAGCCGGCTATGATTTAAGATACTCATTAACCTTATTTGATGTCCCTATTGCTATATTTGGCCAATATTTTGCTGAAGATGGTGATAATAGTAGCTCTTTTAGCTTTTTAACTGAACCTAAGTACCAAGTGGGTATTGATAGCCAACTATCACTTTTTGGCAATCCGAGTCGTTTATTTATTGAATACAGTGATACTTATGCCGACTGTCGAGATATTTCAGGGGTTAACATAGGCGATTGTTTTTATGAGCATCATACCTACCAAACAGGGATGCGTTATAAACAAAGAACCATTGGCAGCCTCTATGATAATGATGCCAGTGTTTTTGTTTTAGGTCTGATAACAGATTTTAAAAATGATATGCTTTTAACCTTAAAAGTTAGATCAATGACCCTTAATAAAGATAATCATGATAAAGCACCTGACAGCTTAATTATTGGTAATCCTTTAAGTAAAGTAAAAGAAGATATAATTATGCTATCAAGTAAATTTCAATACAGTTATAAAAACTGGCGCTATACCCTTGATGCTGATGTTAGCCAGTCTCGTTTCGTAGACGATTATCTTAATGACAACAATGTCAATTTAGCGGTAAACGTTGAATACAATTTTTAATTGCAAGAAAAGGCTTATTACCAGAATTTCCAATAGTTAAGCTTTTTTCGCATTTTAAAATTCCTGATAAGATCTACTGGTTTGGCTTTAAGATTCTTAATGTCATTTTGAAGAAATTCATCAATAGCATCTAAAACTCTCTCAGAGGAATTTCCATCTGAATAAGGATGTGTATCAGTAATAAATCTTTCGATGTTTTTCATGAGCTCAGATTCTTTTAAAAGTGCTTTTTCAATAGCGTCCTCGAGCATATCTCCCCTAGAAATATTAAGCATGTAATCTTTTGGTGAAATATTATTAAATGTCACTACAGGTTTATTTTGAAGTAGAAACATAATCAGAACCGAAGATGTGTCACAGACCATCACATCTGATTTCTTCAATAAAGGTACTACGTTATCTGTTTCTACAAACGTTAAATAATCATTTTGAAGAGATTTATACTTTTCAATGATCGTTTTTTCCATTTTGGGATGAAACTGAATCAACCAATTCCACTTTTGCTTTTCACACAATTTTTTTATCGTATCGAATAAAATAGGCGCACAAGATAATGATTTTGAAAAGGTTGAGCAAAATAATATTGTTTTGCGCGTGTTGTTGGATAATTTATCTTCAACATTTGAATAGAGAGGATCTAAAGCACACCAGCCTGTTTGTTTCACAGAAAAAGTACCGTGTGATTTAGCTAACGCTTTAAATTTATTCGTTGATTCTGGTCCTTGGGTACAATATAAATCAAAACAATTCCGTACTTTATAATGATCATTCCTACCTTTTTTATCTACTTTACCTGCGTCAAAGCCGTGAAATATAGCAACATTTATCCCAGGTAAAAACGTTGGTGCTATATTAGCAGGATATAAAGTAGCAATGGCTTGATATTCAAAAACATCATTGATATTTGACAATACTATTTCTGATTTATCAAAATACTGACAATTAACACTGTTACCTTCAACAAACCAAGCAACTTCATCCCCTCGCTCTAAAATGACCTTTTGTAATGGGCGAAGAATTGCAAAACTATAATTTTGTGAGATATAAAAGAGATAACGTTTGGCTTTCATAAACTACTGACTTTAAATGGGAATTTATACATTAGTAAACATTGGGTTACTAATGTATTCAAAATGATACTATTTTACATACGATGAATATAAATTTTAAGCTGGGAATTATATAAAAGTTTGATTTAATTACACTTTAATCAACAATTTTCCATTGTTGATTTGCCCCTCCATGACATGTCCATGCATATATTTTTCCATTAGCTCCTAAATCAAGACAATTACCTTCACCAGATACGATTTCTGAACCTTTAATTGTCCATTGCTGATTTGAGTTTCCATTACAACTCCAAACACCTACATAATTACTTCCATGTAAATCATCTAAACACTTAGCTGTTGAACTATCATGTATTATAACCTTATTACTTAAATATCCTCCAATACGCTCAAAATACCAAGATGAACTCATCAAACACTCAGAAACAGCGACATCATCATTATTTCTATGTAGTCCAACATAATCAAGACAAGGTTCAGCAGTAGGGTTTGGTGAATGTTTTAATGATAAAATACTTACAGCAAGCGCAGTATTTGAAGCTAAAGCTAATAATAATAAACAACATAATTTATTAATCATTTCTATTTTCCTTTTTATAAAATATAAATTCTATTATATAATTCCCTAATAAAACACTAGCATAAAAAAAAATATTCTACTAGCTTTTACCCATCATTTTCAGCTTTAAAACACCTTAAAATTAAAAGACTAAATAAAAATAGAAGTTTTATTTGACAAAAACTTAGTAAATACGCTATTAATAGCTCATCAGTGTAATAAAATTACAAATAAGACATGAATAAGACAATTAACACAATTCGCATTAACCTCCTCCTCGTATTTAAGGTACGCGGATAGTTTTTATTGTTGTTAATTACATAGAATAACTAAAACCCGCGCTAACAATCGCGGGTTTTTTTATGCTCCAAGGTTTTTAGCGTAACAATTGAAGGATATACACATGGATAATCGAGTCATTATTTTTGACACTACTTTACGAGACGGTGAACAAGCGTTAACCGCCAGTTTATCAGTGCATGAAAAACTTCAAATTGCACAAGCGATCGAAAGACTTGGTGTTGATATTATTGAAGCAGGCTTCCCTGTATCTTCCCCTGGCGATTTCGATTCTGTACAACAAATCGCAAAAACCATTAAAAATGCGGTAGTCTGTGGCTTAGCTCGAGCCGTTGAAGGTGATATTAAAGCTTGTGCTGATGCACTATCCGTTGCCGACCAGTTTAGAATTCATACCTTTATTTCGACCTCAGATGTACATGTACAACAAAAATTGCGTAAAGATTTCTCTGATGTTGAGGCTATGGCGATTCATGCCATAAAGTATGCACGCCAATTTACAGATGATGTTGAGTTTTCATGTGAAGATGCGGGGCGTACTCCGATAGATAATTTATGCCGTATGGTCGAAAATGCGATTAAAGCGGGTGCAACCACAGTGAATATTCCTGATACAGTCGGTTATACCTTGCCAAATGAGTTTGGCGGTATCATTACTAATTTATTTAATCGTGTCCCCAACATAGATAAAGCAGTTATTTCAGTGCATTGCCATAATGATTTAGGTTTAGCTGTTGCCAACTCTATGTCTGCAGTACAGGCAGGTGCTAGACAAATAGAATGTACCGTAAATGGTATTGGTGAACGCGCAGGTAATTGCGCACTAGAAGAAGTCGCAATGATAATGAAAACTCGCCAAGAGTTTTTAGGTGTACACACCAAGATTAACCACCAAGAAATTGCCAGAACCTCCAAATTAGTCAGTCAACTATGTAACATGCCTGTACAACTAAACAAAGCTATTGTTGGTGGTAATGCTTTTAGTCATTCATCAGGTATTCATCAAGATGGTATGTTAAAAGCAAGTAATACCTATGAGATCATGACGCCTGAAAGCGTCGGAATTGCTAAAACTAAATTAAATTTAACCTCTAGAAGTGGTCGTCATGTTATTAAACACCGCATGGAAAGTTTAGGTTATCAAGAATCCGATTATGAACTAGAACAATTATATGCTGACTTTTTGGCTCTAGCCGATAAAAAAGGCCAAGTCTTTGATGATGATTTAGAAGCCTTATTATTTAATATTCAGCAACAAGATGATCAAGATTACTATCACTTAGAAACACTAAATGTTCAAGCTGGTGGAGAATTTTCAACAGCAAGTATTAAACTAGTCTCTGGTGAAAAGAGTCAAATCACATCTGCAACAGGTAATGGCCCAGTCGATGCGTTATATCATGCAATAAAAGACGCTGTTGATATTGATTTTTCAGTGACTGATTACAAAATATCAAATAAAGGTGCAGGTGAAGATGGCTTAGGTAAAGCAGATATTGTCGTTACTTGGCAGGGACGGAACTTTCATGGATACGGCTTAACTACCGATGTTATCGAAGCATCAGGATTAGCCCTTATTCATACATTAAATAGCATACATCGCGCTCAAGCGATTGCAGAAATAAAAGAAGCACGTGCGGCAAGCAACGAATAAACAAAAGGTCTAGAAAATGTCAAACATAGCAGTATTAGCAGGTGACGGAATCGGTCCAGAAGTAATGACTGAAGCTAAAAAAGTTCTCGCCACCATTGCCCAAAAATTTAATATTAATATAACCACGAAAGATTACGATGTCGGTGGCGCAGCCATTGATTTACATGGCAACGCATTACCAGATAAAACTATGCAAGGTTGCCAAGAAGCGGATGCTATATTATTTGGTTCTGTCGGTGGGCCTAAATGGGCAAATTTACCTCCAACTGAACAACCAGAACGTTGTGCATTACTAGGATTAAGAGGTCATTTTGATCTATTTTGCAATATGCGCCCTGCTACTCTTCAGCCAGCATTGTCTTCTTTATCCACATTGCGAAGTGATATATCTGAACAAGGTTTCGATGTGTTAGTTATTCGTGAATTAACCGGTGATATTTACTTTGGAGAGCCTAAAGGACGAAAAGGTGAAGGTGATGATGAAACAGGGTTTGACTCTATGTTTTATTCTCGTCGAGAAGTTAAACGTATTGCACATTTAGCCTTTCAAGCAGCACAAAAACGTAACCATAAAGTAACTTCTGTAGACAAAGCAAATGTATTAGCCACTAGTCAATTATGGCGACAAGTTGTAGAAGAAGTCGCAGTAGATTATCCAGACGTCAGCTATCAGCACCTTTATGTAGATAATGCCGCAATGCAACTCGTACGTGATCCGAACCAATTTGACGTCATGTTATGCCCTAATTTATTTGGTGATATCTTATCTGACATTTGTGCCATGATCACAGGTTCTATGGGGTTATTACCCTCTGCTAGTTTAAATTCTGAAGGTTTTGGTATGTATGAACCTGCCGGAGGTAGTGCTCCTGATATAGCTGGAAAAGGCATCGCAAATCCTATTGCACAAATTTTATCAGCCGCCCTAATGTTACGTTATAGCCTAAACCAAGATGCAGCAGCTAAAAGTATCGAAAGTGCGGTTTCTAGTGCCTTAGATAATGGCATTTTAACCGCTGATTTATTACCAGCAGACCAAAGACAAAAAGCCAAAACCACAAGTGAAGTGGGTGACTATATTTGTCAGGCAATTCAAAAGCAAAGCTCAGAGGAAGTATAACCATGGCAAACAAATCCGCTAAAACCATGTATGAAAAGTTATGGCAACAGCACTTAGTAGAAGAAAAAGCAGGTGAAACCCCGTTACTTTATGTTGACCGTCATTTAATTCATGAAGTGACTTCCCCACAGGCATTTGCAAATTTAAAATTTCATGGTCGAAAATTACGTCATCCAGAACGTACTATTGCGACTATGGATCATAATATCTCTACTCGTTCGATTAAGATTGATGCCGCTGGTGAAGGTGCCGCCAATCAATTAAGAACATTAGAAAAAAACTGTAAAGAGTTTGGTATTGAACTATTCGGTATGGGACATAAAAATCAAGGGATAGTTCATGTTATCGGTCCTGAATTGGGCCTAACCCTACCAGGTACCATTATCGTTTGTGGTGATTCTCACACAGCTACTCATGGGGCATTCGGAGCCTTAGCCTTTGGTATTGGCACCTCTGAAGTAGAGCATGTATTTGCTACTCAAACCCTACGCCAAACAAAAGCCAAAACGATGAAAATCGAAGTAAATGGTAAGGTTGGTAAAGGCATAAGTGCAAAAGACATTATTTTGGCTATTATCGGTAAAACAGGTAGTGCAGGTGCTACGGGTTATGTAGTTGAATATTGTGGTGATGCGATTACATCACTGACAATGGAAGAACGCATGACAATTTGTAATATGAGTGTCGAATTCGGCGCAAAAGCCGGATTAATTGCGCCAGACCAAACCACCTTTGATTACTTAGAGGGCAAAGAATATTCGCCTAAAGGTGATATTTGGGAAATGGCAGTAAATGATTGGAAAAAATTAAGAACCGACGATGGCGCTGAATTTGACCATGTATTAACACTTGATGCTAAAGAGATTAAAGCTCAAATTACTTGGGGTACAACACCAGGTCAAGTAACGTCAATTGATGCAACGGTTCCTTCTCCTGATGACTTTACCGATCCGGTTGAAAAAGAGTCTTGCGTAAAAGCTTTAGCTTATATGGGATTAGAAGCCGGCACAAAAATCACTGATATTCATGTTAACAATGTATTCATTGGTTCATGTACTAATTCAAGAATTGAAGACCTACGTGCTGCTGCTAGTATAGCTAAAGGTAAAAAAGTCTCAAAAGATGTTACCGCTATTGTGGTACCGGGGTCTTACCGTGTTAAAGCACAAGCTGAAGAAGAAGGTTTAGCCGACATTTTCACCGAGGCAGGTTTTGAATGGCGCTTACCTGGTTGTTCAATGTGTTTAGGTATGAATGATGACAAGTTACAACCAGGAGATCGTTGCGCATCAACCAGCAACCGAAACTTTGAAGGTCGCCAAGGCAGAGGTAGCCGTACCCATTTAGTGAGTCCTGAAATGGCAGTCGCTGCTGCTATCGCTGGACATTTTGTAGACATTAACGCTTAAGGAACTCTCATGGAAAAATTTACAACCCACAAAGGTTTAGTCGTACCATTAGATATAGCTAATGTCGATACAGACCAAATCATCCCTAAACAGTTTTTACAAAAAACAGAAAGAGTTGGCTTTGGCAAACACTTATTTCATGATTCTCGCTATTTAGATAATGATGGCAAGCAAGCTAATCCAGACTTTATTTTGAATAACCCTAAATTTGAAGGTGCAAGTATCTTACTTACCCGTGAAAATTTTGGCTGTGGTTCAAGTAGAGAACATGCCCCTTGGGCACTACAAGAATATGGGTTTAGCGTTATTATTGCACCGAGTTTCGCTGATATTTTTTATGCTAACTGTATAAACATTGGCATAGTGCCCGTTATACTCGCTGAAAAAGAAATTGACCAATTATTTAAACTATCTGCAAACGGTGAATTAGAATTAACTCTAGATTTAGTTAATAACAAAGTGCTTGGCGATAATATAAACTTTGATTTTCATCTTGATGATTTTCACCAATACTGCTTAGAACAAGGCGTCGATAGTGTTGGCTGGACATTAAATAAGTTAGATAAAATAGAAGCATTTGAAGCGCAAATGCCCGCTTGGCAATAATTAGCTAACTTAAACTAAATAACCTCTGATTAATAAAGTTCATTGTTGATCAGAGGTTTATTATTTTTCCCAAGATGATAAAGCTGCCATTGAAAACTGTTCGCCTTGATAAGTTAAAATGACATGTTGAGGTAATATATCCGTTAATACTAGTCCTTCTGAAATAGTATCTCCCTGATGTTTATCTTGACCATTAACTCTCACCCAACCTAAGCCATCAGAAGCATATAAATGCATTTCAAATTTCAATTCAGGTATTGCTTGTTGAACCCAAAGTGGCATTTCAGATAACGGCTGAATATCGCCTGAATGTATGGTTTGTTGAGTATTGTCTATACCTTGCTCTTCAGTGGCATTAACTGCAGATTGAAAACGAGCAAGTACATCATCTGAAACCTCTGGTGAACCTTTAATTTCATATTTAGGAGGATTATTTTGTTCAGTAACATTTGCTACTTTTTGTACTTTTTCTGGTTTTTTTTCAGGTAGATACCCGACAACCTTAGGTTTCATTTCACTGGCTGTTGGTGTTGTTTCTTCAATCGCAGGGGTTTGTTTTTTGTCATGATCTTGAGCGACATATTCAGACTTATGACTTTGTGTTAAATCCTCATCTGTTTGCATTAAAACACTAGCAATTTCATCAGATGACTGTTGCACTTTGTTTGTTGATTCTTCACTTATCAACTTGCTATCTTCAGGAAGTGAAAAATGTCCTAACCAATACCCTCCTCCTAGAGCCGCAATAAAAAATAAACTTAAATAACTCAGTTTCATTGGCGTTCCCCACCAAAAACTAACTACCTTTGCTTCTTCTCCAAGTGCCTCTATCGCCGCTTTTTTAACAATAGCTCGGTTCACTGTTGTATTGTTACTGCTATACGCAATAATTAAAGAACGTTCGCAAAGTAAATTAACTACTCTAGGGATCCCTTTAGATATTTGATGGATCAAAGCGATCGCACTATTGCTAAATAAATGTCGTGTGCATTGAGCTACTGCCAATCTATGCTGAATATACTGTTTAAGCTCAATTTTTGTTAAAGGTAATAAATGATACCTTGCGGTAATTCGTTGAGCTAACTGTCTTAAATCACGTCGCTGTAAGAGCTGCTGTAATTCCGGTTGTCCAATTAAAATAACTTGTAATAGTTTTTTCGTATTCGTTTCTAAATTGGTTAATAATCGCAATTGCTCAAGCACTTCCGCTTGGAGATGTTGTGCTTCATCAATCACCAATAACGTATTCATATTTTCTTGGTGATTTTTACTTAATTTTGCTTGTATTTTATCGGTAAAATAATTCAGGGTTGCCCCTGTTTTTTTATAACGAATCTTTAAACCGTCACAAATAGTCGCCAATAATTCTAAAGAAGAAAGTGTGGGATTTAAAATAAAGACAGCTTGGGTATTTTCAGGAAGTTGTTCCATGACGCTACGGCAAATAGTTGTCTTACCGGTACCAACCTCCCCCGTAAGTAAAACAAAGCCACCCGTATCGCCTAGCCCATAAGTTAGATGAGCTAAAGCTTCACGATGACGATCACTCATGAACAAATAGGCGGGATTAGGGGCAATGGTAAAAGGCGCTTCTTTTAAATCAAAATAACGAGTGTACATAGTGGCGTCAAACTAGCTCTTAATGAAATGAATAACGCATTGAAACTACCCTGTAATGCTCGCTATGTCAAAGCCCAACTGTCAGTTCAAATGAGTTATGATAAACTATCTTCATAAAATAGAATATCTGATGTAAGTATTAATGAATAACGATCCTATAAATAAAGCACTCACTTTTTACTTAGTAGGGGGTGCTGTACGTGACCAATTACTCAAACGGCCTATTTTAGAAAAGGATTTCGTTGTCGTAGGTGCAACCGTTGAGCAAATGTTATCCCTTGGCTTTACTCAGGTGGGCAAAGACTTTCCTGTATTCTTACATCCAAAAACCAAAGACGAATATGCATTAGCACGTACCGAGAAAAAGCAAGGACAGGGATACACCGGTTTTATTTGTAATGCCACACCGGAAGTTACTTTAGAGCAAGATTTAGCTAGGCGTGATCTTACTGTTAATGCCATGGCTCTAGACGAAGAAGGCAATATAATTGATCCTTACAATGGTCTTGAAGATCTTAATAACAAAATACTTCGTCATGTATCTAACGCCTTTATTGAAGATCCATTACGGGTGTTACGAGTAGCTCGTTTTGCAAGTCGTTATCATTATCTCAACTTTACTATTGCTGATGAGACGCTAGCATTAATGACAAAAATCAGTGAAAGTGGCGAATTAAATGCTCTATCACCTGAACGTATCTGGAAAGAAATTCAGCGGAGTTTAACGGAAAAAAATCCTGAAGTATTTATTGAAACGTTAAGAAATTGCCATGCTTTAGCACAACTTTGGCCTGAGCTAAATGCATTGTGGGGGATCCCTAATCCTGAAAAATGGCACCCAGAAATTTGTAGTGGTGTGCATACGTTAATGGTATTACAACAAGCAAGTAAACTGACTCAAGATCCTATCATTCGTTTTGCTGCACTCTGCCATGACCTAGGTAAATCGATAACTCCTGAACATTTATGGCCTAGCCACCATGGTCATGAAAAATCAGGGTTGCCATTAATAGAGCAGTTCTGTCAAAAATATCGAGTACCCAATCAATATAAAAAACTCGCATTGCTCGTAAGTGAATTTCACTTACATTGTCATAAAGCGTTTGAATTAACGCCGAAAACAATTCTTCATTTTTTTGATAAGATCAATGTATGGCGAGATAAAGCCGTATTGCCACAAGTGTTACTGGCATGCCAAGCAGATTTTAATGGCAGATTAGGCAAAGAAACCGATGCTTACCCACAAGCAGAATACTTAACTAGGCTCTATCAAGCTTGTGCAGACGTAACTGCTAAACCTTTTGTTGAAAAAGGCCTACAAGGCGCTGATATTAAAGAAGCTATTCACCGAGAACGTTTAAGTGTTATTGCATCACTAAGAACAAATGTAGTTAAGTAACATTTATAAAAAATTGGCAAAAAAGTCGCTTGCATGAAGTCATCATATTAATGGCGTAATAAATATGGCGTAAACAAATACCATTAAAAAAACACAATAGATTCTTGAGTGGTCGATAGTTTATGTTCAGCCAGTCGCACATTACAATGCCCTATTGACGAAGTAAATAAACTCGCTCCCCCTTTCATTTTACATTGGAATTTAAATCACTTTGTCGTACTTACTAAAATTTCAGGCAAGGGTGAAGAATTTTATATTAACTACCCTGTCGTTGGTAAACGTGTATTAACTGCTGAGAATTTAGTAAACACTTTACTGGCGTTTGTTTAGAACTTCCCCCTACTAACAAGTGTGAAGTAAAACAAGAACAAGCCCCAATGAAGTTCACGCAATTGTGAGTTCAATGTCTGGGTTAAAATTAGCGCAGGTAAAAATAATTGGTGTTATGGGCACTGGCGAGAACAGAGAAAAAAACTGGTAATGGCTACAAAGGCTTCGAAGTAGATTTTAACCCAAATGTAACCCTAGAAGAAGATTTAAGCCGAAGAGACCTCACCATCAATGCAATGGCACAAGATCTTGATACTGGCTTGATTATAGACCCGTATAACGGCAAAAAACATGTTCAAAACAAAATACTCCGTCATACAAGCTCAGCTTTTGTTGAAGATCCATTAAGAGTATGACGGTTTGCTCGGTTTAATGACTTCACCATTGCTCCTGAAACGATGGCAGAAATGCAACGCATCGCAGATGCTGGGGAATTGGAATACCTAGCACCTAAGTAATTTTTATTTGAGACCATGCTGTGAAGTTCCATATAACTCAGGGAATGATTACCCTAGACTGAGCTATATTGATTAATTGCTGGTTTAAACTTTAGAAAAAGTACTGGAAGAAATACTAAACAGTGGCCAAAGCCCTTTGGCCACTTCTAAATAGATCTTAGGTAAATAAAAGCCTAATGCTCTTCAAAATTAACGATTTTTAATACAATTAGAAATCAGGTTAGAGATATTAGAATTAGCTATTTTTTTTGATAATTCTTCTACCGTAACCCCGTTTTTATATATGGAATCTTTACAATTACTTCCTTGAGATATCAAATACCTAACCATGTCTTCATTTCGAGTCATTACCGCCATATTTAATGCATCAGCACCATGATTCTCAACTTTTAAATTAACGTTAGCACCTTTTTCAATAAATGTTTTGACAGCTGAGATTTTACCGCAATCGACCGCCATCATCAGTAAAGTAACCCCCTCAATTGAACGTTGATTAATATCATATTCCTCTAATAGGTTTAACAAATCTTGAAAAATCAACATATCACTTGATAGAGTTAAGTAAAATGCTTCAAATAACGTATTAAACGATTTTTGTCTCTTAATATAATTTATATCTCCAATCGAAGCTGCCAATATAGCTTTGCTCGGCCTCCCAGTATCTACAAAATCAGAAGCTAAATAATCTTTAATTTCAGATAGTTGAATATCATCGTATTGCTCTTTCATATTAGAACACAAATATTCAGCTGCATTAACAAAGTGGGAACTAATTAATAATGTAAATAAAATAATAAATCTCATATGTTTCTCCTTCTAAAGTAAACTATTTAAATAATTACGCAGAATATCTTCAGGTTTATCATTAACGCTTCCGTAATTTGTCCAAACAACTTTCATTACAGGCCAATTTATGATGTTAGAAGTATATGACGCAGGCATATGGCTTCTCGCATCCATATAATATTTAATATCCTTAATCCCATAATCAATTGCAGCTTTTAGTAATATTTTCGAAGCATCTCCTATCTTGTAGCCATTGTCTATTGCTGCGATTGCCCCTGTTCCAGTTTTATAAGCTTCTAATAATTTAGCGATAATTTTTAAATACTCAACCTGCTCTTCTGTGAAAGAGAAATTCTCACAACTAGTGCCTTCATCACCGGGACCGGGAGGAGGATTCCCTCCTTTCGGTAATAATCCGAGCAAATCTGTTAAGACTAAAGGATTACCTAAAACGTAATTATAGGTATTAAGGCCACCGTTAACACCAATAGGGTCACTTTGTAAGTATCGGCCAATAGTACTATCGTAGTCTCTAAAACCGTTATACCAAGAGTGCTTTTCTTCATCCCAATATTGCCCAGGAAAACCAATATTCAAACTATTAATACTATCAATGATAATTTCACGGTCAAATGCCTTATTGTTCGCTTGCCATACCGTATTTTGGTGTTTATCCGTTACAATTTCAGGGCGGCCTAAATGGTCCGTATGAACATAGTAGGTATTTTATCTTGGTACAAGCCAACGAGTTTTCCATTCAGGTAAATATACTCTTTCGTTATTTTACCATTTTTACTTTCTGCCAGTAATTGACCAGAAGCGCCATAGATATAGTGGTATTGAGTACCATCAACAAGTGTTTTGCTAACACGCTTACCATGAGCATTGTAGGCATAGGTAGTTGTTTTACCATTAACCGTAGAAACGCTCATGCGATTTTCTGCGTTATAAGTAAATTGTTTACTTAAATTCGCTGCTTCATCTGAGATGATATTACCATTATCGTCATAACCAAAAGTCCTGACTTCATTTCCATTATCGACTGATAACAAACGATTTGAATCACTACCAATAACATAGCTATCTGACTTAGTAAAAGTATTCCCAGATAAGCGATTACCTAGACTATCGTACTCGTAAGATTCTAAATCACTGCCTGCAATAGCAGTTAAGCGATTAAGTGCATCGTAATCAAAATTATGAATACGGTCATAACGTAAATTTTCAAGTGATGTAATGTTACCAGACAAATTATATTGATAACTTAAGTCCTGAACGTTGGTCGATAAGATTCGCTCAATGTTAAGCTGATTATCGTATTGAATTGCACGTTGCTGCCCATTACCAAACATACAACCTTTCTCAGAACCAAAAGGTTTGTATACGATATTTTTTAGTAAGGTTTTTCCCTTTGTTTTAATATCAGTAACGTTACCAAGCTTGTCATATTTATACTCAACTTTCATACCACTAGGGTAATGAATATTTTTTAAACGACCAGCATTATCGTAGTGATGGCTTAACTTATATTTTTGCCCCGAAATCGTAACTTCTTTTTTATCTAGCTGACCTGTTTTATGGTATTTATACTCAGTTGTACCAGATAAATCAGTCACTGAACATAAACGACCAATACCATTTTTACAATCATCATAAGTATATTTGTGTAATACCTCACCTTGAGATGAAGATGATAATATGCGGTTCAAAGCATCATAGCTAAAGTTAAGCGTAGTAGCATCTGCTCTCGTCAATGATGTTTTTGACCAGATTCATTATAGGTAAAAATAGAAAGACCACTATCTGGGCTATTGATTTGAAGTAATTCACCAAAGTCGTTATAGCGATAAGTGGTTTGATTGCCTCTTGCATCAATAACTCTGGTAACTAAGTTTTACTTATTATAGTGATAGTAATTCGTTTGATTATCTGCATCAGTTTCAGATATTTTTCGATTGGGAGCATCATAACCATAAGAGGTAACATTTCCTTCGCCATCAATAGCTTCAATAATATTACTGTTTGCATCATATCGATAAGTCGAAAGTTGCTCACCACCACGAGAAACAGCCGTTACACGGCTAAGTGCATCAAACGATTTCTCAATATTAGTTGTATAGAGCGTTTCACTTAAATGTTTTTCACCATTAACACAGTCAGGTCGATTGTCTTCATTTTTACAATCAGAAAAATCCCAAGGATTACTATCATCACTGATGATTTTTTGCGTAATATTACCCGCAGCATTCAGTGTAAAATCTAACGAATCGCCTAACGCATTAGTTGTGCCTGTTTTGCCAGTCGCACATTACAATGCTCTATTGACGAAGTGCATAAACTCGCTCCCCCTTGCATTTTACATTGGAATTTAAATCACTTTGTCGTACTTACTAAAGTTTCAGGCAAGGGTGAAGAATTTTATATTAACTACCCTGTCGTTGGTAAACGTGTATTAACTGCTGAGAATTGAGTAAACACTTTACTGGCGTTTGTTTAGAACTTCCCCCTACTAGCAAGTGTGAAGTAAAACAAGAACAAGCCCCAATGAAGTTCACGCAATTGTGAATTCAATGTCTGGGTTAAAATTAGCGCAGGTAAAAATAATGGGTGTTATAACTCTTTGCTCACTGGATTAGCGATAGGCTTTGCTTGAGTTTAGTAGTTCGTGATTTAAAAGCTAGATGAATTAAATAAGTAATAAAAAAACCACGCCTATTGACGTGGTTTTTAGTTAACTAAAACTTGTTAATTATAGATAATTAAAAGTTATATGTAGCTTTTACGTAGTAGTAACCGCCATTGTAATCAAATGGACCACTTTCATAATAGATAGCACCACTCCAATTATTTGCTGCTTGTACTTTTTGAGCTTCTTGATCAAAAATGTTCATCGCACCTACTGAAAAGGTTAACGCATCACTGAAGAAGTAACTCACTTCTGCATCAAAAGTTACAGCTGAATCAGCCGTTTCAGACTCTTCAGGTGTTGTACCATCAGCATGCGTTGCATAGTATTCACCAAAGTAGTTAGCACGTACAAACATACTCACTTCTTCCCACGATTGTGACATAGTTAACGTACCACGATGTGCTGGAATACCATCTTCTAAACGATCAATTTTACCTTGATTGGTTGTTAATGGGTTAAAAGCATCAACCTTAGTATCTGTCCAGTTATACGCTAAACTAAAATGCGTATCGCCATCCATAAGTTCCATACTGTAGTTCGCAACTAAATCTAACCCTTGAGTTGTTGTATCAAAGTCATTAGAAAAATAAGCAACTGCAGAGATTAATGATGGATTACTCACGCCAGCAGCTTCTAAAGCAGCATAATCTGCCTCATTCACATTAATTTGACTAGATTGCGCAATACGATCAGTTACTTCAATATTGTAGTAATCGGCAGTCATGAAGAAGTCACCGCTACTAAAGACAATACCTGCCGCATAACTTACTGATTCTTCAGGTGTTAACTCTTTACCACCGTAGAATGCCGCAAGTGGATCAGTTGGCGGCGCTGTAAAACTTTGAATTAACTCACCTTCAACCATTGAAGTGGCTGTATTTACAACATTAGCTTGACCAACAGTTGGTGCTCTAAACCCTGTACTGTGCGAGGCACGTAATGAAATTTCATCGTTTAATTCAAATTGTGCAGTTAACTTGTAGTTAAGCGTGTCACCAAAGGTAGTAAAGTCTTCATAACGTAAGGCGGCTCCAAGTAGTAACGCTTCTGTCACTTGCGCTTCAACATCAGCATATAATGCATAACTACGACGCGTATTTATACCTTGAGCTTCTGGACCAAAACCTTTAAAACCATGTGAACCAATATTAAAACCTTGTGAAGCATAAGGTCCTGCTTGCCATGACGCTTCTTCACCTGCTGTAATTTCAAAGCTTTCTTCACGCCATTCTGCACCTAATGCAACATTAATAGGATCTTCTAAACCAGCATCGAATCCTTTAACAATATCAAAATTAAAGCTTTTCTCTAACTGCGTATAGCCACCTGTTTCAAAATCTACCGGTGTAGATAAACCTAATGAAGGGTTAAGTGTATTATTTAGTATGAAAGTAGAAGCACTTTGGCCAACAGTACCACTTAAGTCATAATACCATTCATTTAAAAATCCTGACTTGAATTCACCTTTAGTACCGGCAGTAAAAGAGGTATCGGTAATATTACCCCCAAAAACAGGCGTGTAACCACCTGGCATAATTTGGTTCATCGCAAAACAGTTTGGATCAGCTACCATGGCTTGATAGGCTGCGCTATCAAGTACGTTACCATCACTACCATCGGCATTTTTAGGAATAGCGACTACAGCACAAGTGCGTTCAGCCCCCTGAGATTGAGCGACATCCCCAACGAGTAATGTTTCCCCACCATCATTAGAAAATACGTTGCTACGGTTGTGAGGGTTACGATAGTAGAATCCACCTTTGGCATCTCTTTCCGAATAGTTACCAAACATGTAAAATTCTTTATCGTCACCTAAATCAAGACCTACATTGGCAAATATAGTGATGTCGTCGTTGATTTCAGGATTACCCCAAATCATCGCAGGATCTTCAATGTAAGTATTTCCTTGAGCAGCTAAATTTGCAGCATCAGGACGTTGTACACTTCGGCTTGTTGCATCAGCATTCTTTAATTGAAAACTTAAATTAACAAAACCATCTTTGGTGAAAGGTAAGCCAATATTACCATCTACAATAGTACTGGTACCGTCACCTTCATAGTACTCGCCATGCTTAACTGATAATGAACCGCCATCTGAATCATCTTTCAAGACAAAGTTCATAACACCAGCGATAGCATCTGAACCATATTGAGCCGCGGCACCATCACGCAAAACTTCAACTTGTTTAAGTGCAACACTTGGGATCACTGAAATATCTGGTCCTTGCGAACCATCATTAACACCCCCACCTTGGAATACGATAACTGACGCACGATGACGACGTTTACCGTTTAATAAGATCAAGGTGCTATCAGATGATAAACCACGTAAGTTTACTGGGCGTATTAATGTTCCAGCATCACTAATCGGTTGTTGACGAACGTTGAAAGATGGTACAGCCCCTTGCAGCATATCAAGCATATCACTTGATGCACTATGACCTAACTCATCTCCTCCAACAATATCAACCGGCACTGGTGATTCAGCAACCGAACGTGGCGCTGAGCGAGAACCAACAACGGCAATACGTTCAACATCATTTTCTTTTTCAGCAGCATTACCTTCAGCTGCATATGATGGGGCAACAGTACCTAACGCTAACCCAACTGCAATGGCTAACGTTCCAGCACGATATTTTATAGACATGTTATTTCCTTCCTAGACTTAAATATATTATTTTTATGTTTTTTTATGTTTTTATTTGGTGCTTAAATATTTATGCATATTAATAAATATGTCAGTAATTAAAATTAAGCTACTATTGTTATAGAACAGCATCCTACCCATTACAAGTGATAAATAATAACCTCTTCGATGACTTATCCACATAATGTCATCAGCTATTTTTTAGACTAGTAGGTATAAAAAAAACTGTTTTCTAAGCATTCCTAGAAAAATCAATACCTCTAAAGGAGTATTGATTTTAGGTGACATCCGATGCAGTTCGTATTTCTTGCTTTTTTCTCACGCAAAATTTAATGATATTAATGCGGTGAATAGTAAGAATAGGTAAAAATATTATTTTTAAATAACCACGAAAAACATGGTAAATGATTGATATTAACAATGTATTTACATTGAATATTTTATACGAAACAAAAAAAGGTCCATTTCCCCATCTTTATTCTCAATAATTAGCTTTAAAAATGAATAACAACAACAAAAACCAGTATATTTATTCATTTTTAGCTTATTTAGTAACTGTCCCCCCATCAAAAGTAAAAGCTTTTAATTATCTCGCAAAGAAAATTTACGAATAGCCTAATATTGGCAATAACCTTTACAAGACTTTGATAGGTTAAAAAAGAGGAGAATAATGCTGATTCTAAATATGGTCTTGGCTGCAGATCCTGTTTATCTAGGTTCCCTTGATGTCTATATAGAGCTAATACCTCAAAAAAAATAGCATTAGCACACTGTAGTACAAAAAACATACAACACTTTGATAATGCTACTTTTTATCTCGTTTTAGTGTCAGGTTTTTTTACACTCCTAATTGATTAATTCAAAAAAAATAAACGTAACCATATGATAATAAAAGGTAAAACACAATTGGCATAAGCTATGCTTTATTTAGTACAAGCGTTCAAAATAATAATAGAAAGGAAGTTTTATGAAATCTAAATATTTATCTCTTACCGCTGCCGCTGCATTATTAGCTATGAGTAGCTTTGCAAACACAGCTAATGCTAGTTTACTTCTAGACCGTGGTTTGCCAACTGATAATTTAAATAATGCCAGTGGTGATAATCGTAGTAATGTTTCATGGGAGTGGGGTGATGTAAATACCTTTGCAGGTGATACATTTACCGTCAGCGGTACAGACTCTTGGAAAGTGGATACCATAACCACATGGGTTACAGGTAGCAAGGAACAAAACTTTTGGCTTGGTGATAAATATGGTTCTTTAGAATTATTTTTTGGTGAATTTGGTAGTGATCTTACCCAACTATTAACGGGTAATTTTGTCGAAAACACTAATACTACAGATAATAGCAATATCACCATTACTAAAGTTAATTATGCAAATGGTGATTTATACCAAGGTTCAAGTGGTTCTATGATCAGTTTATACCAAATTGATTGGGCCGTAGATTTAACATTAGAAGCAGGAAAAGAGTACGCTTTTGGTGCTGATGGTCAAGGTCGTAACGACGAGCAGTTTTGGTTTAACCTTGCATCTAATGCCGCATTATCTGGTTCACCTCAAGAAGGTGCTGATGACTTAGTACATGCATGGGAAAACGGTAGTTATCTTGGTTCTTGGGATACAAATAGCTCTAGCCTTGCAGGAACTGCTTATAACGGCGGTTGGGATAAAAGCAGCGATATTAATGTTCAATTACATGGTTCAGTTGATGTACCAGAACCTTCAACATTAGCTATTTTTGCTTTAGCCCTTGTGGGTTTAGGATCTCGTAGATTCAATAAAAAATAAGACATTTATTACACAGTGATAAAACAGAAAAGCACTTATTATTAAGTGCTTTTTTATTGTCTTGTTAAAGACCAAAAATCTTATAATTCAAAATCACCAAAATCGACATCTTCTTTAGTACAGATCACTGGCTTTGGAGATTGGTCAAGTAATGATGGTTGCTCTATTTTAACTTCTATAGGTTCAACTTTTGCCTTAACGCCATTTTCTTTGCGTTTTTTACGTTGTTGACAGCGTTTTATAACTTTTTGTTTATCATCAGATGTAAGATGAATCCATGTTTGCCTTTCTTCTCTCGAACGGAAACACCCTTTACATAGGCCTTTATCATCTGATTGGCAAATACCGATGCAAGGACTAGGAACATCAAAAAACTCTAATTGCATACTCATATTGTCATACCATTTAGCATAATAAATGTACCTAACATAAAAAAAGCGATTAACTAAACTATCGAACGCTTAATTTGCAAAAGCACTACCCTCACTACAAAACCCTATTAAAAATCACCCTGTTGAGCAATATTTATTCTAAAGATTAGCATCTAGTTTCTCTGTACGATTTTCAAGCTTATCGGATGGGAGCCATAAACAGAGCCAGATAAAGATTAGGTTTGAGACAGTTAGGGCGGAAAAATACTATAGATAAGCGCATGTAAAGTCAATAATTGATCGTGTTACAAGGCTGTATACGACCAATTATTTATTAATAAACAAAGTATTAAGATGATTTAATTATTCTTTTCTCGCTCAGTCAAAAAAGCTTTTATTTCATCACGAGAGCCTAAAATATGTTTTTTTAATACCGCAACAGCCTTATCAATTTCTTTTGCTTTGCATAACTCAAGTAATTCATTATGCTCAGATTCTGCTTTTGAAATCCCACCAGCCCAAAGTAAATGCATACGAATATAACGATCAGAGTTTTTATTTAAGATATTAACTAAATCTTGTGTCTGAGGTCGCTGCGCACCAGAGTATAAACAGTTGTGATAACTAGAATTGAGTGCACTCCAAGTATTAACCGCATTTTCTTTACCTAAAGCTCGTGCTAATTCTGATAATAATACGCTCGCCTCTGCCAATGTTTCTTCACTAAGGTTAGGAATTGAATCCGCCAATAAGTCTGCTTCAAGCATTGCACGTAATTCAAAGAGTTCATCTACTTGATCAATATTCAACTCAGTGGCTGTAGCACCTTTATGAGGTTCAAAAGAAACAAGACCTTCGGCTTCTAACTGCAACAATGCTTCACGAACGGGTATTCGACTCACATTTAACTCTTCGGCTAATGCAGCTTGACGTAATGCTTGACCGGCTTTGATTTCACCATTAAGAATTTTTTCTCTTAGTGTTTCAACAACTAGCTGAGTTCTGGTTTTAAATACTATGCTCATACTTATTTTCCTAGATTAGTTGTTAACTATTATAAGGATTAGAAAAATAAACACAAAAGAAAAGGAGTTGTTGTCTAAATAACTCCTTTATACATCAAAAATCTACTTTTTTAACAAATAAGGTAAAAGCTGATTTGGCATGTTTTGATAACATATCGGTCGTTGAAAACGTTTTATAGCTTCACTACCTACAGAAGTTGACCGTAAGTTGGTTGAGGCGGGAAAAGGGCCGCCATGATTCATAGAAGCACATACTTCAACGCCTGTAGGCATTTGATTATAAATCAAACGTCCTACTTTATGTTCAATGGCTCGTACAACAGCGAGACTTTCTGTCAAGTCAGCATCTGTAGCATGAATACTTGCCGTTAAATTACCTTTAACTAACGCAATAAAGGCCATCATTTCTTCGTGATTGTTACATCGTATAATTAATGCGCATGCACCAAACACTTCTTCATGTAAAATTTCATTTGCTTTAAATGTTTCAAAATCAGTGGCAAATAATGCTGCTTGGCACAAATGTGATTTTTCAGCTTTTTGTCCTTGCGCTAACAAGGTTACATTATCAATTGTCTGCCATTGTTTCACTGATGTCTGGTAACTGGCTGCAATATCAGGAGTTAGCATAACACCTGCGGGTGAAGCTTGGATTGCTGACACTGCTGCTCGCTCAAAAGCTTGACTATGGCTGTCAGAAACATACACCCAGATCCCTGGACTTGTACAAAATTGCCCTTGCCCCATTAACATTGATGCAACTAAAGCTTGCCCAAGGTCTTCAGCTTCTTGTTGCAACTTATTTGGCATTATAAACTGTGGATTTACACTGCCTAATTCCCCGTAAAATGGAATAGGCTCAGAGCGCTCGTTTATATGTCGTTGTAAAATCATTCCAACACGTTCAGAGCCAGTAAAACCAACCGCTTTAATTAAGGGATGACTAACTATTTGACTTGAGATATCGTAATTTTTTCCTTGAATAAGCGAGAAAACCTCTTGCTCAAATCCACATATAGTTAATGCTTTACTGATGGCCTGAGCGACCAGTTCAGAAGTACCAGGATGTGCAGTATGTGCCTTCATTACCACAGGACATCCAGCTGCTAATGCTGATGCTGTGTCACCACCTGCGGTAGAAAAGGCTAACGGAAAATTACTCGCGCCAAACACAGCAACAACGCCTAAAGGCAAGTAACCTAAGCGAGTGTCAGGTTTAGGCAGTGGTGTTCTGTCTGGGTCAGCTAATTCAATCACCCCCTGATACTCACCTTGTTCTAGTAATGAAGCAAATAGCCCTAACTGCCCAACTGTACGACCTCTTTCCCCTTGAATTCTAGCCTGTGGTAAACCGGTTTCTTGGCAAGCCGTTTCAATAAGCTCATCACCTAATTCAATAATTTGCGCACCTATAGTCCGTAATAAAGTAGCTCGTTCTTTGGCAGACTTTTGGCTATAGCGAGTAAAAACATTGTCAGCTGATTTAATGGCTTGTTCAACTTCATCAGTACTTGCCTCAGCAAACCGAGTTTTCATCGGCTGATTAAGTGCCGCATCAATAGCAACAAATCCTTCAGTAGTATCACCTAACCACTGTCCTGCAATTAAACTTTTTCCTGTTAATGACATTTTTATACCTATTTAATTATTAACTTACTGTAAAACCAAGTGCGTAAGGGTCATCGTCATCGATAGTAATACAATTTTTACCAAACACTTTTGCCCATCCCTCAATGCTTGGCTTGATCATTTTAATCACACCAGTTGGAGTGTTAACTTCAATAACGTCTTCTACTTTGCCGATAAATTGGCTACCAATGAAACTTTCATGAATAAAACTATCTCCTAAGACTAGTTTCCCCTTAGCAAATAATTGTGCCATTCGGGCACTTGTTCCTGTGCCACAAGGAGATCTATCTATCGCTTTATCGCCATAAAATACTGCATTGGCACCGTCTGAATTTGAATGTTGTACTTTACCTGTCCATAACACATGAGAGACTCCATTTACCGTAGGGTCTAGTGGATGAATACACTCAAGTATTTTATCTGCCACAGTTCGAACAATAGGACTCCAACGTAAAATGTCACTCGCATTCCATTGATCAATACCGGGAAAATTTAGTTGAGGTTCAACAATAACGTAATAATTTCCGCCGTAAGAAACATCTACCTTAAGCTTGCCTAAACCAGGGATATCAAGCTCAACATCTTGATGAGCAAGATAGGCAGCAACGTTATATAATTTGACTGAAGTGACTTTATTACCTTGTTGTTTATATTCAATATTTATCTGACCTGCAGGGACATCAAGTGTCAACTTGCCTTGTGTTTTTGGGGAAATTAAACCATTTTCAATGGCAGCAGTTACTGTACCTATAGTGCCATGACCACACATAGGCAAACATCCTGATGTTTCAATAAATAAAATGGATGCATCAGCATTTTTACTGCAAGGTGGATAGACAAATGAACCAGACATCATGTCATGACCTCTAGGTTCAAACATTAATCCCTTACGGATCCAATCGTGATGTAATAAAAAGTCCTGTCGCTTTTCACTCATGGTTTTTCCAGATAAATCTGGATGTCCACTAATCACCAAACGTACTGGATTCCCGCAAGTATGTGCATCAATACAAAAAAATGTGCCTTTTATCATAGAATGTTCTATTACCTTAAGATGTTAAGTGCTTTGTTACTGATAACTAAGCACTTATGCAAAGTAATTTTTTTATCTAATTTAAATTAAATTTAGATAAATCAATACGTGTACTGACAGCATCATTATAGAGTTTTTCAACTCGTGCTCGTTCTGCGCCAGCTAATGGTAAGCGTGGTGCTCTAGTCATTTCAGAGCCACGCCCCGCTAATTGTTCACAAAGCTTAATACATTGTACTAATGTTGGAATAGTATCTAACCGCAATAATGGCAAAAACCAACGCCAAATTTCTAACGCCTCTTGATAACGCCCTTTCTTAGCCAACTTGTAAATCGCAACAGATTCTTGCGGGAAAACATTGGTTAAACCAGATATCCACCCTGTACAGCCTAACATTAGACTCTCTAACGCAATATCATCAACACCACCAAATACAATAAAGCGATCACCAAAAGCAGCATAAAGTTCTGAGATTCTACGAGTATCTTCTGTCGCTTCTTTCACTGACACAATATTGGGTTCATCAGCCAAAATGGCCATACTTTCAATTGACACATCTACACCGTAAGTAACCGGGTTATTGTAGATCATAATAGGTAAGCTACAGTTACGCGCTACTTGCTGATAATGATAAATCGCTTCTTGCTCATTTGAGCGATAAACCATACCAGGTAATACCATCAAACCATCAATGCCAACTTCTTCACACATTTGGCTATACTCGATAGCAAACTTAGTTGTGGTTTCAGCGACACCAGAAAGTACGGGAACACGACCAGCAACAACCTCTTTAATAGCAATCAAAATGGCACGTTTTTCTTCACGAGTATGAGAGCAATTTTCTCCCACAGTCCCTAATGCAATTATGCCATCAACACCTTCTTTAATAAGACTATCAACCATAGCTTGTGTTGCGGCAAAATTAATTGACATATCTTGATGGTATTGTGTGGTTACGGCGGGATAAACCCCCTGCCAATTGATATTGTTATTCATTTTTTCTCACTCAAAATTTAAAAACACAGTAAAAGTATCACTAGAAAAGATAATGGATATTGTATACAATAAATCATATATCACAAGTATTTACTTAAACTTTTTGTTTGTTACTTAACTTATATAGAAAAAAATAAATATATAACAAAGAGTTAATTCATAGCTCTAGTTAAAAGTAAATAACTAAAAAATGTACATCTAAGATAAAAGTGAGGATATCAGTGAGTAAGAAGCCAAACACAATTGCTATCATAGGAGCCGGAATTATTGGAGTGAATTGTGCGGCGCAATTACAAGCAAAAGGCTATCAGGTAACAGTATTAGATAAAAATGGAATTGGTGAAGGTTGTTCAAAAGGGAATGCTGGGCATTTTGCTACTGAACAAGTGTTCCCTCTTGCAGAGGTGGGCTTGATATGGCAATTGCCAAAGTTTTTGTTAAACCCATTAGGTCCAATAGCAATATCTCCTCACTATTTCCCTACTGTCTTTCCTTGGTTTATTAAATTTATTCGTAATATGTTTAACGATAAACGTAGTAAAAATATGGAAGCACTGAAGTCATTAAATAAAATGGCAATACCTGCCTACAACCTTTTATTAAAGGCAGCAAACGTACAACATCTATTAATCACCAAAGGAAGTTTGTTAGTTTTTGAATCCAATAAAATTAAAACTGTTGAAAAATACTATCATCAATATCGTGCAGCAGGGATTGCAGTAAAATTGCTAGATCGTCAACAAACCTTATTATTAGAGCCTAGTCTACATTCCAATATTAATTTTTCACTATATTTCACTGAAGTAGGTCATACACTGAATCCTTTTCTATTTTGTCAGAGTATTGCTAATTACGCTTCCAGCCTAGGCACAACCTTTAAAAAGTATACTGTCCAAAAAATAACTAACCAGGGTGGTCAAATACAATTACACAGTGATAACAAAAGTATTTCATTTGATAAGGTTATAATTGCTACTGGCGCCTGGTCAAAAAACCTCGCGAACCAACTTGGTTATCAACTGCCATTGGAATATGAGCGAGGCTATCATTTAGACTTAACAACCCCAAAAATCAATCAACAACTAAGTCGCCCGGTAGCTTCCATGGAGCGAAAATTTATCATCAGTCCAACAACTACCGGTATACGTTTAGCCGGTACCGTTGAATTTGCTGGACTTGAATCACCCGCAAATATAAAAAGGGCGAAGAGTTTATACAAGAATGCGGAATTTATTCTGAATAAATTACCGAATATGGATATGAAAGAAGACGACCCGTCGAGCTATTGGATGGGTTTTAGACCCTCATTACCTGACTCCCTACCAGTAATTGGTGAAGCTCCTAATCACAAAAACATTTACTTTGCCGTTGGTCATCAACACTTAGGGCTTACTTTAGGGGCAATAACGGGTCAATTAATCATGCAATTAATTCAAAAGACCCCAACAAGTATAGATATTAGCCCCTTCAGCATTGGCCGGTTTAACTAAGTTAAATTACTCACTATTATCCTTTGCTTGTAATGGTACTTTCACAACAAACACACAACCGACAGGACTGTCTTCTATTTTGATTGAACCACCTAATTTAGTATTAACTAAATTAAATACAATATTCATACCTAAACCAGATCCACCTTGACCACGTTTAGTAGTGACAAAAGGATCGAAAATACGTTTTTTAATGTCTTTAGATAAACCTTTACCATTATCACTATATCTCAAAGTTAAGAAGTTGTTGGTATGTGTAAATTCAATATTGATCTCCCCTGTTTCTTTATCTTCAAAGCCATGCATATGAGAGTTTGTTAGGAAATTCGTTAGTATTTGATTCCATGCACTAGGGTAAGTCACTAAATTAAAATGTTCATCCACTGAAATATTAATTGTATATTTTTTATATTTAAAGAGTGTTTTAACTGTATTAACAACATCATTAACATGCTGAGCTAAATTAATACTAATTTCGGGATCGGTATGTTGTTCAACGGCTACAGATTTAAAGCCTCTGATTAAATCCACGGCTTTATTTAAGCTTCTTTCGATAATACTTTGGTATTCATTCAATAAATTTAAGCTATTGCTTAATTGTGATTTAGTTAAATTTTCATTTTCAATGGCTTCATTGAGTTGGTCCACTTTCTCTTTCAACGCCGTAATTGAAGTAACACAAATACCTAAAGGTGTGTTTACCTCATGAGCAACACCAGCGACCAATTGTCCTAAAGATGCCATTTTTTCTGATTGCACAAGTTGATCTTTAGCCAATGTTAAATCATCTAAAGACTGTTGTAATTGTAAATTACTAGACGCTAGTTTTGACGTGCGATCATAAACTTTGATTTCCAAATCGCCATTTAAATTAATCAAGGCATTTTCAGCTTCTTCTAACTTAATAATGTCTTCTTTAAGTGCAATCCGCATATCGTTAATGGCGTCAGTTAATTCATCTAACTCGTCTTTTTTCTTACTACGATGCGGTAATACCAAAGGAGTATCTAAGTTGTCGCCTTTTAAATTTAGGGAATACTGAGTAATAAAATATAAATGCCGAGTGATTAGCCATTGCACGAGTACCATTATAAAAAAGGCAACAAGGAAGGTTTTTACCGCTTCAGACACTAAAATAAAGCCCGCTTGCTGCCATAAGTTGGCATAAATTTCTTCGAAATCAGCGGAAATAAATAATACACCTATATTATTTTGCTCATAATGTATTGGATATTCGATAAATTTTTCAGCATCTACACTGTCATCACCAAATTGATATATTTGGCCAAAATTTGTAGTGATCTTCGCAAAACGCATCGCTGGCAGACGAACAATACCTTGAAGCTGTTGCATAACTTGCGGTTCATTAAAGTCCCATAAGCTTGTAGATATTGATTGTATATAGCTTGTTTCAATATTTTCAAACTGTTGATCTAAAGACGAAAGTTGATCTTTATAAGTAACATACAACTGAATTGCTGTAGAAATAAATGATAATAATGAACTACATAGTAGTATATATATCAGTAGTCGACGACTTAACTTATTATTAAATGAGCCTGTATTTGGCATTGATATATTTCGCTTAATTAATAAAATTTCTACGCAATTTTATTAGAGATGAATTATTTATAGGTATCCTAATTAAAATAGTCGTTACGAGTATTGTCAACTAAAGCCCTAAAAATAAACATACATCCTCTAACACTAATAACCGTTCAGCAAGTAATTTTGTTGGCTTAATTACAGAAAATCAGCTGCAAATTAAGCCGTATTTAATAAACACTACTCACTTGTCTAATACAACTCAAGCTTTATCAGAAATCGTTTAACAAATCAGCACTCATGTTTTTGGTTTATGATCCCAATCATTATTTTGAAATTGCATGATGTACCAGTTTAGCTGCGGTTAAATCCTCTAGTGCATGGCCAACCGATTTAAAGACAGTTATATCATTAGCCTCGCGATTGAATGTAAACTCACCTTTAGACAGTGAAAATAAATCAGCTTTTATGTCTTCTTTTCTAATAACTTGCTCTTTTAGCGGAATCACAATATCGCCCGTTTCTCTTAATGCGCCATCGAAGTTATCAACAAAGAGACTATTATCTAATAAGCATTCATCATCCATTTCTCGCATATCCGGACGATAAGAGCCAACCATATCAAGATGTTGTCCTGGAGATAACCAACGACCAAAAATCAAAGGCGTTTGACTTAATGTAGCGCAAGAAATGATATCAACCTGTTTAGCATAGGTTTCAATATCATCTACTGGAATGCATTCTATTGCTAACTCGGCTACTTGCTCGCAAACCGCTTTTGCCTTAGCGAGGTTTCTGCCCCACACATACACCTTTTGTATTTTTCTTACACTTGCATGCGCAGCAATTAACTGTGGAGCTAACGCTCCTGTGCCTACCATCAATAAGCTACTACTATCTTCTCTTGATAAAAATTGACTTGCTAATGCAGAAGCCGCAGCCGTTCTTTTTGCTGTTAGTGCTGGAGCATCAATCATAGCTTTAATAGAACCATCATTAACATCGAAAAGTAAGTACGTCCCTTGAATTGAGGGTAAGTTTTTTAAACCATTATCAGGAGCTACGGTTACAAGTTTAACCCCAGCAACATCACCAGCTTGCCATGCAGGCATCATCAATAGCGTTGTTTCTCGCGATGCATGAGGATTTTTCATATCAAAATGTAAACGAGGAGGAACGCAAATATCCATGGTGAAAGCTTGTTTTAATGCGGGAACTAATTCGTTAAAAGTAAGAACTTCATTTACTTGTTTGTCGCTAATGTTAATCATAACTAAACTCAATTATTTAAATTTGCACATTATTGCATACTGTATACAAAAGGCAAATAATTAGACATTACCTTTTATAAGTAATCATAAAAATACCAATTAAAAGGCTAATTTTGATGTGCCGATAAGTGATTTTTTCGAAACTCTGTCGGTGTTTGCCCATGGGTTGCTTTAAAAGCTTTATTAAACGAACTTAAACTTCTAAAACCACTTTCTAACGCTAACGTTAACACTGGGGTAGAGGAAAATTCACTATCCACTAATTTTTCACTGACTTCTAATATTCGATAATAATTGAGAAAATCATTAAAATTACGATAGTTTAATTCCCCATTGATTAAATTACGCAATTTGTACTCATGAATACCCAGATGCTTTGCCAAGCCAGCAATAGTTAATCCATCTTGCTGGTACAGTTTATCTTCAGCCATCGACTCAACAATAGTTAACAGTTCTTTTGAGCGTTTTTTATTTTGTGGCGCTTTTTGCGTAGCGACATTCACGGTTTCAAATAAGCTCGATGTTTTTAACTGAAATAAGAAAAAGTTGATACCTGTAATCAATGCCATTAATAGAAAGCTCGAAATGATATCCATGCCTTGCCACTGAATATCGAGTAACTCATCCATTACAATCTTTAAAATTAAGTAGATGGCAGATAAGCTAATAACTCCACCACGAATATAACGTCGCTCTTGAACTAAGTCATCTCGCCAATGCTGAGAGGCTACGATTAGCGCATGAATAATTAACCCTAACTCGAGCACTGTTGCAGTCTGGCTAAAAAACCCTCCAATTACTTGCTCACTTTCAGCAGTTAATTCCAGTGAAAAATGCATAACCTGAAATATTAATGGGATCAATAAAGTGAGTGAGGCAAGTCCATATTGCCATAGTTTTAACCTTGTATGATCACCAAACACACTTAAACTCACAAGCCAGAATGCGCCGGGTAAAATATTTCCACCAATATGACTGATCCACCAAAATAGCGAATAGGTAACAATTTCAGGATGAATATCACCCAAGCAATAAGTTACCCCACAACACATTAAAACAATAAAAAGCCTAATCGAAGGATTTTTATGTTGCTGAGGTAACAGCACCAAAATACAAAAGACCATTTGTGCAATGGCAAAGTGGATAAAAAATTCAGTCATAAAGGTTTTTAATTATGATTATTTGCATATAATTTCAGTGTAAACTCAATAATTTCAAAAGGCTAGCAACATACGCTATGGGTAAAATGAAAATAGCTTGAAAACTTCAAGCTATTATAAGTATGTAGTTAAATACACGGTTAGAAGTTATATTTAACATCAATGCCTATTTCTAGCCCTCTATTTATTCTTCCATGCGGCGTACCAAGAATATTCGCAGTCAAACCACCAATACTATCGACATAACCATTATCAAGTAAATTTTTCCCCCACACACCGAGCTCTAATTTGTCACTTTCATTTGTCCAAGATAAACGCGCGTTTAGCAATTCGGTATCTTCAAAATATGCAGCAACTGATTTTTTGTAATCTTCTAAGCCTACCCTATCGGCATTAGTATTTTTGAGAAAAACATAATCTAAATGCAAGTTAGTTGTGCCAGTAGCAAAGTTTGGCATCCAATCAAACATAAAGGTGTAATTTGTCTTAGCATTACTTGATGTTTGAGCTGCCGCAACAAGATCGCCGTCGCCGTTATAGTATTCCGGTGAAATAAATTCAGTACTTCGTATTTCAGAAACAATACCTGCAGTAATGCTTTCACTAATATGCCAACGTAAGTCAAATTCAATGCCTGTAATTTCTCTATCTTCATTAATGATTGTTGGAATGGCTTGCGAGCTCCCCGGAGCTTTGGAATCAATAGAACGCTGTAAATTATCTAACGTTAAGTAATATGCACTGATATTGGCAATAACCTTATCCCAAAGAACCGCTTTATAGCCAATTTCATAATTAGTAGAATCCTCAGGTGCAAAAGAGGCTAAACTGGGAGCCAATGAATCAAATCCCCCCGACTTGTATCCTGTCGAAAAAGAAGCAAATAGCATTTGGTTATCATCTATTTGATAACTTGTGACTAATCTTCCTGTAATTTTACTCCAAGAGTCTGATGCAAGAAGGTTAATTTCTGGAAATAAAATATTGCCAATAGGTACTTGAAGACCACTAGGCATTAAGCTATTACTAGGAACACCAGAAAATGTATTTACAGGTATATCCCAAGTAAAATCTTTCTCATCTTTTGAATAACGTAATCCAACTATAATGTTCCACTTATCATCGATAGCATAATCTAGATCAGCAAATATTCCCCAGTTCGTAAAATCACCGGTATTATTCACGCTTTCTTGCCAAAACTGGCCAGCATAACTAGGACCAAATATTTCCGGTATATAGGGCGCAGAAGAGCCAACTAATCCTGGCAGTTGAGCTGATACTATATCGTAAGTTAAATCTCCGGTAGCAGTCACTATATCCGCAGTCAGAGGAACACCAGGCATACCTATCGCAGCCATAATTTGATCAGCTAGACCTAAACCATTTAAAGCCCCCGCCCAATCAGAAGGATCCCAGATATGCTCCATCTCATTAATACCCATAACAGATTTTAATGTTTGTACAGCACCAGCAAACGTTACACCCGGACCAAAAGCGCCAGCGGCATCTGCATCAGTATTCCCTCCCAGCATATCGGCAACTTGCGCAGCCACTAAACCGTCAATTTGACGGTTTAAATCACCGGTAATAAGCCTTGCAGCAGTATCGGTTGTTAAATTCAACTCAGTAGTTTGTTTTACTTTTTCTTTTGAGTAGGAAAAACCAGCAACAGCATTGATTTTACTGCTAACATAATTTAACTGTAATTCTGTATATAAAATATTTGAGTCTTCATTATTTGACGTATCAAAATAACGTGTAATATCTGCTGTACCGTCTTCATCTTGGCGATTTTCGGTATCCCAGTCTCTATAGCCTAAAACATACTTCATTGACCATTCATCATTGAACACATGATTTAACTTAGCGGTAATTCCGTACATATCACGTGCTTCAACGCCATTTCTGACATCATTTTCTGCTTTAGATGAAAAAAAAGACTGACCATTATTGTAAGCATATTCAGACACCCCAATAGCCATTGGTGGTCCTTGTTCTAAATCATCAAAGTCATAAGCTATTTGAAAACTTGTGCGCGATGATATATCCCACAACAGTGCAATTCTGGCCGCGTTATGGTCGCGTTCACCTAAATCCCACTGTTTATAGCCTTTGTCATTCCATGTAGTTTGCGCAACATTATCAATCAGCCCGTCTTGTTTATTCGAAAGGAAGTTAGCACGCATATACAAGCTTTCTGCTAAAGGAATATTGACCATACCCTCAAGACGTTGCAAATTATCGGTGCCGTAGCTTCCTTTAATAAAAGCTTCAAAATCATCAATCGGGGATTTAGGTACCATGTTTACTACCCCCATTGCCGCATTACGCCCAAACAAGGTCCCTTGCGGACCTTTTAGTACTTCAATTCTTTCCATATCTGAGAAAACAACACTTTGTGCTGCTCTTGGCATATATATATCATCATAAAATGTTGCCGAAGAGGGATCTCCCCCAACACTAATATTTGGGCTAGAAATACCTCTCATGGTAATACCCGCTTGCGTCATATTACTATCAGAAAAATCAAAACCTGGGATAAATTTGTCAACATCACTTAATGAAATTGAACTGCTTTCTTCTATTAACGTTTCACTTATGGTGCCTACGGTTAAAGGTACTTTTAAAATATTTTGTACTCGTTTTTGCGCGGTAACAGTCACGACTTCTATACTAGTATCGTCACTTTTTGGGGGTAACTCTTCTGCACTAGCTAATAATGGTGACGCTGTCATTGCAGATAATAAAGCAATGACTAACGGATGCTTTTTAAAAGATAAGAATGGATTACCTAGCTGGAAGTCTTTCAACATTATGTTTTCCCCATTTTTTAATATTTAAATAATTATTTTTTTTATTAGATAATCACTATATTGACCTCTACCGATAAAAGCTTACTTATTGTTTAAAAATACTGACGGATAATTAAAATATTCTGAATTATTGTTAAAAAATAGTGATATATAATAATGAGAGTACCTCAAATTATGATTACTCATTAATTAATGCGAAAAAGTAATAGCTTCATATACGCACCTTTTTGTTGTATTTAATTTAATTTTTTACTCTGAATATTTCATTTTTCAGTAATGTCCGAAACTCGCGAGTATTTATCATCCCCTCGATTATGATAATGTTCCCTTAGATGAAAGCAATAGCAGTATACTCATGTTAGATCGTACATTATGTGAAAAGGCAAGACTCAGTAGAGATGCTCGATTTGATGGTAAATTTTATACTGCCGTACTAACTACAGGTATTTTTTGTCGACCTATATGCCCTGCTAGACCACCCAAGGCAGAAAATGTCACTTATTATACTTGTGCAGAACAAGCGCAATTAGCAGGTTTTCGTCCATGCAAGCGATGTATACCTGAATCAGCGCCCGCATTGAACATTCCCAGCCAACTCAAAAAAATATGTAATGACTTTAATTTTAATAGGGATTCAATCAGTTCAGTTGCCAAACAACTAAAAATGAGTGAACGCCAACTTCAACGAGTGTTTAAAGACACTTACGGTATTGCTCCGCTGCAATTTTTTCAACAACAACGATTATTATTAGCAAGAAAACTATTGATGACGACTAATCTGTCTATCACTAATGTCTGTTTTGCATCAGGTTTTAATAGTTTAAGACGTTTTAATGAAGCAGTAAAAAACGCTTATCGTTGTACCCCAAGCGAATTAAAAAGTAACAACAAGTCAAAAGCTAACATTCAAAATGTGTCAATAGTTCTCAGCTATCGTCCTCCTTTTGATTGGCTATTAATGCTAAAGTTTTTTAGAGACCGCCAAATTCCATTAATGGAAAGTATTAATGAGGATAGTTATCAACGAACTATCCTCATAGATGAATGTAGCGGCTGGTTAAAAGTGACCCACCATACAAGCAAAAATGCGTTAGTACTAACCGTTAGCCTTTCTGATTATCGTTATTTAAATAATGTAATTATGCGGGTAAAAAGGATGTTTGATCTTGATGCTGACATGAGTGTTATTCATGAACAGCTCAGTAGCTATCCTTTGCTTGAGCAATCAATCAAAAAATATCAGGGGTTACGTTTACCAGGTAGTTGGGATCTTTTTGAGTTTTCAATTAGGGCCATACTCGGTCAGCAAGTCTCTGTTAAAGCGGCAACCACATTTGCTAAACGTATTACAGAAAAATATGGCGAGACCGTCAATTACAGTAAAACATTAACCTTAAATTTTCCAACATTAGCACAGCTAAGTACGGCTAATTTTGACGGCATTGGTTTAACAACAACAAGAAAAGAAACCCTTATTAATTGGATCGATTTTTATCACCATAATCAAAGTAAAATTGAAACCTGCACTACCAGTGAAGAATTAGCCATGCTGATTGCCAATATCAAAGGCATTGGTCCTTGGACGATCAATTATTTAGCTATGAGAGGATTAAGCGATCCTGATGCATTCCCTAGTGCTGACTTGGGAGTAATAAAAGCACTAACCACAAATGAAAAAAAACTAAGTAATAAAGAGATTTTAGCATTAGAAAAATGCTGGCAGCCATGGCGATCTTATGCCACGTTATATTTATGGCATTCACTTCATTAATTACCCACAGAATCAAGTTGAGTTTGATATGTATTACACTATTACTTCATCACCATTTGGTGATATAGCACTAACCGCAAACGATAATGGCCTTACCGCACTATCTTTTCTTGAAGGAGAGCAAGCACTTACCATAAATGGTGAGTTCCGAAAATCATCTCACCCTTTTACCGAAGTGATTACTCAACTAAATCAATATTTCAATCATCAACGTACACATTTCAGTTTACCTTTAGCACCTAAAGGAACTGTTTTTCAACTACAAGTATGGCAAGCATTACAACGTATTCCTTTTGGTGAAACGAAAAGCTATTCATGGCTTGCACAAACCATAAATAATGAAAAAGCGGTCCGAGCTGTTGGAAGTGCTAATGGAAAAAATCCAATAGCTTTAATTATTCCTTGTCATCGTGTTATTGGTAGTAACCAAAAACTGACAGGCTATGCGGGAGGGCTGGCACTAAAAGCCAGCTTATTAACGCATGAAAAAGCTACTTTCATTGATATAAAATAATATGTTAAGAATCATTTAAGCTTATTATTGTATAACGTCATATAAATTAACTCGATTGAGGTTCATATGAAAAATCAATATCATTTGGTTTATGTTTGGAGTAAATACTTACGACTATTTCATTGGTTAAACGTTATTAGCATAATGTTACTCTTAGCCGTAGGCTTAGTTATATTTAACGCAAAAACAATTGGTGTTAGCGTGGATGGCAAAATTTTACTGAAAACTATTCATGTGCTTATTGGTTATGTATTTGTTGCAAACCTTATTTTTAGAATTATGTTAGGTTTTTTCGGTAAAGGTTACGAACGTTGGCATAAAACCTTACCTTTTGCTAAAAACTTCACTCAAGAATTAGCTGAATTTAAGCAAAACCCTCATAAAAAATATAAAGGGCATAACCCTTTAGGCAAACTTATGGTTGGCGCTTTGTTTTTATGTATGTTTACTCAAGCAATCACTGGCTTAGTGATCGCAGGCACTGATATTTACTACCCTCCGCTTGGACACTATTTTGCAAACAGTATTGCTGCAGACGCTAGTCAGCTGGAATTAATTAAACCTTATTCAAAAGAAAATGTAGATGAGCAAGCCTACCAAATAATGCGTGATTTAAGAAAACCTTTTGCAACAACTCATGTTTATGCTTTTTATGCATTATTGTTTTTAATTCCGTTTCATATTATTGGTGTTATTATGGGAGAACGTAAAGAGAAAACCGCACTGGTTTCCTCTATGATTAACGGTTATAAATATCTTCCTAAGGAAGATAAATAATCCCAATGACAGGGTCATCAACAGTTACTTGATGACCTGTTTTTATTTATACGGAAGTTAATTTGGAATTTTTTATTCTTGTTGCGGTGCTGATCATTGCTTGGTTTGCATGGCAATTATATCGAGCAAAACAATTTACTCATTTTAAACACATGCTTAATACCGAATTAAAAGAAAAAGTCATTGCGGCTATTCAAGAAGAAATGGCAATGACACGCAGTGAGGTTTTTCCTAATAATGCATGCCATCAACAAGCTACGATAGATTATTGGTGTCGTTATCCAGTTCGAATTTTACAAGCAGCACTCATGCGAGAAATCATTACAGAGCAATGGTTAAAAGAAACAGGAAATTATCGTAACAGTCAGCACTTACTCCATATTCAAAGTGACAAAGCTCATCACGAATAAGTGCTCTTGGTATAGTCTAAATTAATCAATACGCTCAAATTGTAGATCCCAAACACCATGACCTAGCTTTTGTCCGCGATTCTCAAACTTAGTTAATGGGCGAGAATCTGGTCGAGGTACATAATCATTGGTTTCAGATAAATTATTATAACCAGGCGCTACCTTCATATCGTCAAGCATACATTCAGCATAGTTTTGCCAATCAGTTGCCATATGAAAAATACCACCAATCTTCAACTTTTGACGGATAGCTTCAACAAATTCAGGTTGAACAATACGGCGTTTATGATGTTTTTTCTTATGCCATGGATCAGGAAAAAACAACTGCACTTTAGTTAAACTCGCGTCAGGAATGCAATTAGCAAGAATCTCAACAGCATCATGCTCATAGACTTTTAAATTCTCTATGCCTTCTTCTTTCGCTAACGCAATACACGCACCAACACCAGGTTTATGCACTTCAACACCAATAAAATTTAGTTCCGGCGCATTTCTTGCCATTTCAACTAATGATTTGCCCATACCAAAACCAATTTCAAGTACTATTGGTTGCTCATTACCAAAGAGTTGGTTAACATTTATTAAACCATCTTCGTGATTGAGCCCCATAGTGTCCCAATGCAACTCTAATGCTCTCGCTTGTGCATTGGTTAAACGACCTTCTCGTTTAACAAAACTACGTACTTTACGAATATATTTGCCTTCTTGCTCAGCTTGTTCAATGGTTTTATGGGTTCTTTCAGTCATAATCATATTTACCGGAAAATAAGGTCGCGTATTATCTATGTTTAGCAGTATAAACTCAAATACGAAAATTACTTTTATTCAATTAATTAGTTAATTACTCAATCTTAGTCAATACTAAACCAGATGCTCTTCGTTTTTATATTTATATAAAAAGGTGTTGAGCAAAAAAATCACATATTTAACCCAAATAATACATCACTTGGAATGTAATCAGTATGAACACTACCTCTTGGTTTTCAAACATATCAATTAAAAAAACACTTATTGCTGTTATCACCACTTCATTAATTACTTTATCTTTGTTTAGTCTAGGTTTAAACAACTATATTTTTAGTCATGTTTTCAAGAAAACATTGAACAAGACTTGCTTCCCAATCAGCTAGAGAAAGTAGAATCTCGTATTCGTGAGCAACTAAGTACGCCAATAGAGCAATCAAGTGTAATTAATGAGCTCAATCAAAATGTCACTGAAATTGCCGATATGGCGGTAGAAATATCAACATTATCGAATAACACCGCAGCAATTATGGATGAACTGAACGTACAAAAACAACAATTAGAAAAACTAGTTTCACAGTTCAAAACTGAATAAGGAAAATTAACATGAAGTTTTTAGCAATCGCTGTATTCGTACTTAGCACTTTTAATTGCTCAGCCGAGACACTTTGGTCGGACTTTAGTGCAACGCTGCTAAAAGGTAATAACTATGAGCTAGGTGACAATAAACGTACTGTATTCACCTTTGAACATGCAGCAGGTTATAGTTGGGGAGACAGTTTTATATTTGTTGACCGTTTACAATCAGATAACGGCGATAAAGAAACCTATGCTGAAATATCCCCTCGTTTTCAAATATCTCAGTATCAAAATAGTTTCCTTAGTAATGTTTATATTGCTACTACCGCGGAGATTGGTGATGGTTTCACCCACTATCTAGTCGGTTTAGGCACTAATTTAAAAGTACCTCACTTTACTTATTTCAACCTAAATTTTTACCATCGCAATAATGATTTTGGCGATAACGGAAAACAACTCACATTAACTTGGGCACTACCTATTGGGCCGTTAACCTATGATGGTTTTATCGATTATGTGCCATCAAACGACAACAATAGTACCAGTATGAACTTTACCTCACAGCTAAAATACAATTTGGCTGAGTTGATCAATATTAAAACAAAATTCTATGTGGGAGTTGAGTATGTTTATTGGCAAAACAAATATGGTATAGACGGCGTAGATGAAAAGAACATGAATCTATTACTTAAATACCACTTTTAAACGCTATTACGCCCAATAGAAAACAAACAAAAAAGGCTAAGCAATGAATATTACTTAGCCTTTAAAACTATTTTCAATGATAACACCGTTATCTAATTTTGATGATAAGCTATTCAGCCCACCAAACATCATATAACTCACTAACAGAAACAGCAGTTGCGCCATTATCTTTTAACCAGCTTTCAACAGCACTACGATGCGCTTCAGTACATTGACCTAAGCTTTGCGTACATACCAAGCCGTGCCAAAGGGTATCTCCTTCGCCCCCAAAGCCTAGACCATTTGGCTCAATGACTTCATCAAAAAATTTATTCATAAAGCTATCAATGCCTTCGCCATCGATATCATCAGCAAATTTCCAAGCCACATCAAAGCCTAATTCTTTAAACTCATCAACTCTCAGTTTTTTACGAAGACGCTGACTTCGGTTTTTTGCATCAATTTTCATACTTACCTACTTATTAACCCTAATTGGGAATTCAATTCTAATACCATTAAGTATTATATCACTTATTTGTGGATGAATAGATAATGCTTTTTACGAAACTAGATTGTTTGCATCTAATGAATTGGCTACACTGGCGCCATTATGACAAATGAAATTACAATATCGGCAGCATCTGCCAAGACATTTAGCCAACAAGTACTCAGCTGGTACCATCAACAAGGCCGAAAACACTTACCATGGCAACAAAATAAAACGCCCTATCGTGTTTGGATCTCAGAAATAATGTTACAACAAACACAGGTAGCTACCGTAATTCCATATTACCAACGCTTTATGGAAAGTTTCCCAACAATTGTTGATCTTGCCAATGCTGATGAAGACAATGTGTTACACCACTGGACAGGCTTAGGCTATTACGCTCGAGCGAGAAACCTACATAAAGCAGCTAAAACTATTGCAGCCGATTATCAAGGTAAGTTTCCTGAAGAGATAGAACAAGTAGTCGCTCTACCTGGCATAGGTAGATCTACAGCAGGGGCAATATTAAGTTTATCACTGAATAAACCACACCCGATTTTAGACGGTAATGTTAAACGGGTACTTGCTCGTTGTTATTTAGTTGAAGGTCATAACGCACAAGCGAAGTTTGATAAAGCGCTTTGGCCTATCGCTACTAGATTAACCCCTAACAAAGAAGTAGCCCCTTATAATCAAGCTATGATGGATTTAGGTGCTATGGTTTGCACTCGTAGCAAACCCAATTGCGAACAATGCCCACTAAGTAGTAACTGTTTAGCTTTTAAATTAAATGAACAAGCTAATTTCCCTCAAAAGAAACCCAAAAAAAGCATTCCTGAAAAATCGACAATAATGCTCGTTGCAAAAATCAATAATCAACTCTTTATGACCAAACGTCCTCCTTCAGGTATTTGGGGCGGACTTTATAGTTTTATCGAAGTAGAGAGTAAAGCTGATATTAAGGATACCCTTAATCAATATGGTTTGACTGCGATTCACAGCAAAGTATTAACACCGTTTAGGCATACCTTCAGCCACTTTCATCTTGATATTACCCCCATTATGCTTGAATGTGAGCATAACTTAACAGGTATGATTAACGAGTCATCACAACAACTATGGTATAAGCTTGGCGATGAAAACAGTGTAGGTTTAGCGGCATCAAGCTGTAAAATTATTGAAGAAGTGAATGAACTAAGGCTACTTGATTAGCCTATCAGCAAGCGCAATCATTAACAGGAGTAAAAATGTTAACTATAGTCGGCATCGATCACATTGTACTTCGTACCAATAAACTTAAACAGATGCTTTATTTTTATTGTACTGTTCTTGGCTGTAAAATTGAGCGGGAGACCTCTTCAGAAACAGGCCTTACTCAGCTCCGAGCTGGTAATGCCTTAATTGATATTGTGGATGTAGAAAGTGAACTTGGTCGCGCGGGAGGAGGAGATCCCACGTCAACAGAAAATAACCTAGATCATTTTTGTTTATTATTAGCCTCAATTAGTGAACAAGACATTCGTGAACATTTCAAACGTGCAAATATAGAGCTACCAAAATTTGAATCAAGATATGGCTCTCAAGGTTATGGATTCTCAGTCTACGTTAACGATCCTCAAGGCAATACTGTAGAAATACGTTCACAAATAGCCTAAATAAACTTATTTGCTCAAGGGTAATTGTATAGTCACGGCTAACCCGCCGCCTTTTCTATTATGAAGTGAAATACGTCCATTATGTGCTTCAATCATCTCGCGACACAAAGCTAAACCAAGCCCAGTACCAGACTGTTTTGTTGAATAAAAAGGAATAAGGGCATTTTTAAGTACCGCTTCTGACATACCGGTTCCTCGATCTTTAATCGTAATTTTAATCGTATTTTCAAGTAACTGAAAAGCCATCATAATTTCATCTTTAGCGGAACCCGATTCATCAGCGTTTTTCAGTAAATTAATAAATACTTGCTCTATTTGGCTCGCATCAATCGGCAGTATCTCATTGGGTACTTGCGTTTCGAGTATAAAACTAAATTGGGTGGCGAGTTTTTCGATAAACAGTACTAAATCAACATTTTTAATGAGAGGTGTTGGTAATTTAGCAAAACGTGCATACCCTAAAATAAAATGATTCAGATGTTCTACGCGTTCTTGAATAGTATCAAAAATAAGCACTAACTTGTCATTAGGTAATTTACTTGCAATAACTTTTCCTGAGTGTGTCACTGAAGAAATAGGGGCCAACGAATTATTTAATTCATGGCTGATCACGCGAATTACTTTTTTCCATACCGCCACTTCTTGACGATTCAGCTCTCGTGTCATGCACTTTAACAAAAACAAACGATGCTTTTTATTGTTCAGTAAAAAATTCCCTCGAGATAAATGCCAAGTATCTACAACGTCCTCTTGTTCAATGGTAAATAATCCATCTTGGTGCTCAATTAAAGCAGACTGTAAACTCTCTGGCCATTGTTTCACTAATTGCGAAAAGGTTTCCCCTTCTAAACGTTTACCTTCATTTAACAAGTGCCGAGTTGCGGTATTGGAATAAACAAAATAATCATCATCATCAACTAAAAACATAACAATTGGCGAGCTTTCAATGACCTTGTCGAGTAATAATTCACGCTGATAAATATGTTGCTTTTCTTTTCTTAGTTTCTCAGCCACATCATTGTAGAGTATACAAAGCTGGCTTAACTCATCTCGACCATGAATCGTCAGAGAATTTGAAAATTCGTTATCTTTGAAATTAAGTAAGCCCGCTTCCAAAGCAACAAATTTTCTAGCTAACGAGGCAAAAAAGTAATTAATCAGGCTAACGGTAACCGCGGTGATAAACAGTAAAATCAACAAAAAATATCGCCAATCATCCTCGCCTAGAAAATAAAACAGCAAGCTATTACTAAGCCAAACTAACGACAAACAAATAGTGATTAAGCGTGACTTTACTGTGTTAAACATTATTTTTTAATCTCAAATTTTTCCATCCGGCGATACAAAGCTTGTCGACTTAAACCCAGCATTTTTGCTGCGCGACTGATCACTCCTTGAGACTCTTCAATGGCCTGTTCTATCATAACTTTAGTTAAATTATCATCTGTGCTAACAGCCATTTCGCCGTCAGAATTTATTGGTGTTAGTCCAAAATCTTGTGCTTGCCATTCTTCAGTTTGAGAAAGCAACATTGCTCGTTGGCAGGCATTTTCTAACTCGCGAACATTACCTGGCCAATGGTGCGCTAACAAAGCTTGTTGAGTTTGCTTAGAAATAAGTTTATCACTTTGAGTGAAGTGCCCAATCAAAGCTAAAATATCATCTTTACGTTGATTTAACGGCGGTAACTCTAATTGAATAACATTAAGGCGATAGTACAAATCTTCTCGAAATGTACCTTGTGCTATCTCTTTTGTCAGGTCTGCATTCGTTGCACTAATTACACGTACATCAACCTTTTGTGTATTATTGCTGCCGAGCCGTTCAAATTCCCCTGTTTGTAAAACACGTAATAATTTCATTTGTCCTGACAAGGATAAATTACCTATTTCATCCAAAAATAACGTACCGCCATCAGCGGCTTCAAAACGACCAATGCGCTTTTTATTAGCACCGGTAAAGGCACCTGCTTCCGCACCAAAAAGCTCTGCTTCCATGAGCTCTAAAGGTAATGCACCCACATTTACTTTTATAAAGGGTTTGCTCATTCGAGGAGAGTTGGCATGTAAGATATCAGCAATTTTTTCTTTTCCAGCCCCATTTGGACCGGTGATCAAAGCGTTAACATGAGATTTAGCTACTTGCACTGTCATATCAACTAAACGTTGCATTGCCGTACTGGTAAATACTAAGCCACATAAGTTAGCGCTGCTGTTATATTGTTCTCTTTCTCGCTGCTGTTGGCTTAGTGCTTGTGACTTACGTTGAACATCGTTAAGTTCAATTAGATTATTAATAGTGACGAGTAACCGTTCATCGTCCCAGGGCTTAGCAAGATAATCTGCGGCACCATTTTTAACCAATTCAATAGCGGTACTCAGGTCAGTCCACGCGGTCAGTAGAATAATGGGTAAATCAGGCTGTAAACTTCTTATTTGATAAAAGGCAGCTTTGCCCTCTTCTCCACTGGTTGTGTCTTGAGTAAAGTTCATATCAAGCAGTACTAAAGCAATACTTTGATACATGATAATTGGCATCGCCTCCGCTGGGCTTTGTGCGACTACCACCTGATAATCATATAACTCCAGTAAAATAGTAAGTGCCTGACACACTGCTGGGTTATCATCAATAACTAAAATTTTATCCATAAATACAATCGTACTCTAGCGTTTAAATAGCGATAACCTAAATCAATCAATTGATATTACTAGAAAATCGCACTAATTAGAATGTTAAGGCTATAGACCCGCTTAGCGAGCCTATAGCCTCGCACTTAAGCCGAACGAGTAGCAATCGCAGGAGAAATCATTGACGCCTTGCGCGCTGGCCAAAACACTGCGAATTCAATCACCACAATAATGCCTACAACGGTAAAAGCAATATAACTAAATGATAACGATGTTGAAGAAAAATAAGTCATCAAGTAATTATTTAGTACTAATGCGAGTACCATTCCAATAATAATACCAATGCCCGCAATAATAGCGCTTTCGGTCATGAAGTATCGTTGAATATCAATACGACTAGCCCCTAATGCCCGTCGTGTACCAATTTGCTTTTGACGACGATTAACATTAAACACTGTCATACCGGCAATACCCAATGCAGTAATAAAAATCAATACCGCGATAATCACCATTAACATATTAGTCATCAATTTATCACCTTGATAGCTTCGATGTTTCATCACTTCTATGGTTTCACCCGGGTCAACGACTCGACGATTTTCCAATCCAAGCATTATTTCTGGCAATTGAGCAATCACACGATCCGCTTCTCCTTGTTCAACACGAACTGCGAACCTGATAAATTTTCTGGCATTAATTACTGGCATTAACGCTGTACGTTCAACATTACTTGCGTGAACCCAAGGACCTTGCATTTTATCGATAATGCCAATTATTTGAAATGGCAAGTCAGTACTATAGATATATTTACCAAGGGCATCACCGTCAGGAAATAGTCCATCAGCTAACGCTTGAGTGATGATAACGACTTTAGCTGCTATAGCATTATTGTCTCGGATCACTAACTCTTCAGGGCGAAAATTTCTGCCCTGAGTTATTTTTTGATCAAATACATCAGCAATATTATAATTTCCAAGAAATACACCTGAACTAAGATTCTTACTGCCATCTTTTTCTAGTTTATTCCGAAATTGCCACGAATCACCACTACCCGACAATGGTAATTGATTAATTGCCGTTGCTTCTATTACCCCAGGTAGTGCCATTATTTTTTGCTGATCAAGCAGTAATTGATCGGCAATATTAACCGCATCATCATAAAAATACATAAAAAAACCAATAATTTCAGATTCAGGCATGCCACTATCACGCTGCATATCATCAATACGTTCCTTAATAATAAATGCTGCATTACTGACTATCGCCAACGTTAAGGCTATTTGCATGATAATTAACATAACGCTGCTTTTACTGCGCATCATGGCATTAAAAATGGGTGAAATATTTAACATGACCATACCCCTACTGAGTTTTTAGGTAAATTGAAGGTAACGTAGTACACACTCGCCACGCGGGATAAATACCGGCTAATACAGTTACACTAACTGCGATAACGGGAGCCGCTAATAACATGTTTATGTCCATAGTGGCGACAAAGTCAAAACCGTCAAAGTTATTTTTTAGTAACGTTAGCCCGATAAACGCAAGCCCTAGACCTAATAAGCCGCCAAGTAACCCTAAAAGTCCAACCTCTACCAAGTGCTGAGCAAATACCTGCTCCTTGCTAGCGCCTAATGCTCTACGTACACCTACACTTGGTGCAGAGCGCAAAAATTTAGCCAATAACAAACCGATTGAATTAACCAAACAAACGGTAAGAAACATAAAACTAACCGCTACCAATACATAGCTGTCATCACCGACAACATCGTTATAATCAAGCCATTGTTGAACATTTCTTAATATGCCACGTGCATCTTCACGCTCAAAACGCGCCAGCTTTTTCTGATCATCAACATATGCAGCTAAAAACTGTTGAAAATTATCTTTAGCTTCCATTGTTGGCAATTCAACCCAATATTGTAACCATAAGATTTCGGAGGCTAATTTGTCTTGATAAGTATTATTACGTTCGTCTTTCCAACCATTATTATTTCCCCATGAAGCTAATTCTTGTTCCCTTGATAAAACGAATGGGATATAGACTTCCTCTGCCGCTTGAAAGCCACCATTATTCAAGTCATAAAATTTAGGTTTAGGTTGCCAAGCCTCAATAATGCCAACGATTTGGAAAGTTTTATCGTTCAAGAAAATTTCTTTACCTGTATTATCCCCTCCCCCAAACAGTTGTTGATTTAAATCTTCATTAATTACCACCTGTAACGTCGGATTTTGATCTACCGCTTCACTCCAGGCTGCACCATATAGAAATGTTATATTAAACATTGAGAAAAAATGGCGGGTAGTAACGCGCGCAGGACGCAGTAAAGGAGCAAATTTAGGATCAAGCGAACGCACAGAAAAACCCGTTTTAAACATAGGTGTGTGTCGATATTCCTGCATAGAACGCATTAAATTAGTTGCATCTTGATAGGTAACTTGTAACGGCATATTATCAGGCGTTTGCCATTGAGATGTTTTACCAGACGTTTGCAATTGCAAAGCAAATAACTGGCTAGATTTTTCTGTAATAGGATTGTTACCTGTCATATGATTTAAAGTTAATGCCGTCATTGAGATCCCAATGCCACAAGCAATAGCCAGTACGATAAGTAACGTGGTAACGGGAGTGCTTCTCAGACTTTTTAACGCCAATTGTATGTAATAACTAAACATATTATTTCCTTAGCCTGCTTAAGCGAGAGCTTCCTGTTCGTTAACCATATTACCGCCTTGATACATGGTAAAGTCACATAACTGGCCATCAACAATTTGGATATTGCGCTGGGCACGACGTGCTAGTTCAGGGTCATGGGTTACCATAAGAATAGTTGTGCCTTGTTTGTTGATGTTTTCCAATAATTCCATCACCTGTTTCGCCATTAAGCTGTCAAGATTACCTGTTGGCTCATCCGCTAACAAAAACTTAGGTTCACCAGCTAAGGCTCTTGCTATTGCCACTCGTTGCTGCTGCCCACCAGATAGCTGCGATGGCAAGTGTTTCATTCGTGAAGCTAAGCCCACTATTTCTAATGCTTGTTCTATTTTTTGTTTGCGTTCTTTACTACTAAAACCTCTGTAACGTAGGGGGACATCGACATTTTCAAAAAGATTTAAGTCAGGGATCAAATTAAAACCTTGGAAAATAAAACCAATTTTTTCATTGCGTAACCGTGATAACTCACGATCATTTAAACCAACAATACTTTGACCATCGAGCTGATAATCACCAGAAGAAATAGACTCTAATAAACCAGCAATATTTAAAAACGTGGTTTTTCCAGAACCTGAAGGACCTGTTACTGCAACAAACTCACCTTCTTTGACCGACAAATTGAAATCACGCAAGGCGTGTGTTTGTACTGATTCTGTTTGATAAACCTTACTGATAGCTGACATATTTAACATTTTTATCTCCTTAATATTTATTAATAAAGTAAGACGCGATCTTTGTTATCAAAGACATTTAGACTAGAAACCACAAGAGTGTCTCCTTCTTTAGCACCTTCTATAATTTCAACATGGCTCATACTTGTAGCACCACTGACCAACTGAATTCTCTCAGCGATATTATTTTGAACACGATAGCCAAGCTTACCGCCACCGTTTTGATAAAATTGACCTCGACGCACCATTAACACATCTTGTTTTTGCTCTAATATAATACGTGCGCTTACTCGTTGATTTTGTCGTAAGCTAATGTCTTGGGTATCGTTCATTCGAACGCGGGCTGTAACTTGGTTGTTAATCACTTCAGGGGAAATAGAAGCCAACTCACCTTTTAGCTGCTTGCCCGCTAAACTGATTTCAACTGTCATACCTAATCCTATTTCATCTGCATAGGTTTCAGGCACCTGCAACTCAGCTTCATAAGCAGATAAATCAACGATCATCATCAATGACTCGTTACTATTAATTTTTGCTTTTTGCTCAACTAGCCAATTGCCAACAATACCCGCTACCGGGGAACTAATAGCTAACTCATCAACCTTTCGTTGTAGTTCAGTTAATTCTTGTTGTTTTGCCTTTAACTGCAGCACTTTATTCTCAACTTCAAAAGCTAATGTGTCTTGTGCTAACACGGCTTCTTGCTCGGCATGGTGAGAAGTTAATCTCGCCTTAGCTAACTCATCTTGTGACTGTTCGTAATCAAATTGGCTAATTAAATTACGTTTGATGGATACATCAGCTCGGCGTGCTTCACGCTCAGCAGCCGCTAAGTTAACTTTAGCCAGTTCAGATTTTTGTTGTAAGGATAATTGAGTGCGCCTTGCTGCCAGCTTTTCTCTACTAACGTCAGAGGTTAGCTGTTGTACTAAGGTTTTTTGCTGACTTAACCGCGCCATTAATTGCGGACTATCAATAATGGCGACATTTTGTCCTAAGGTAACTAAATCTCCCGGCTTAACTAATAAAGTCACTAGCCCAGCTTCGGGGCTATAAACAATAGGGGCACTAGCAGCAACTATTTTACCTGTCGTAACAATATCACGCATTAAATCGCCTCGTTCAACAGTAGCCAGCTTAAGTTGTTCGCGTGCCACGCTTAACTCATTACTCTGCCAAGAAGCAAAGGCTTGCCAACCAAATACAACAATTGCAACGATCACAGCTCCCCATAGAAACATTTTGATGTGACTTTTATGGCTAGTCTCCATGGGACTGTCTTGTTGACTTGTATCTTTGATCATAATAAATCTCTTACCCTAGTATTACTCTCTATACGTTTTTTGTTGCAGAAGCTGCGCCAAAAACGCAACCAGTTGTTATATAAGCAAAAAGTGAAAAAACTTCATAAACTAAAGTGTCCGCGGACACTTATAATTACCTTTAGTGGTTACTATCGGACAGCAATTAACATCTCAAATGATTAACCTATTGAGATAAAACTTAAAAAATACTAAATGAGTGTGATAAAATCTTTTTAATCACTCCATCATTTTAAAGAACAAGAGATTTGTCATGAGTAGAATGGTATTTTGTCAAAGCCTAAAGAAAGAAGCGGAAGGCTTACGTTTTCAGTTATACCCAGGTGAAGTAGGTAAACGCATATTCGATAACATTAGCCAAGAAGCATGGTCAATCTGGCAAAAGAAACAAACAATGCTAATAAACGAGCATAAAATGAATATGATGAACCCTGATGACCGCGCAATTTTAGAAAAACAGATGATCGACTTTTTATTTGAAGGTATTGAACCAAAAATTGAAGGTTACGTACCTGAGAAAAAGTAGTCACTCACTAATTATTAGCGGTAAAAAACAATCACAATGGTCTTTTTTACCGCGATAAGCCGAAAAAAACACCAAACAAACATTTATTTCAAAAAAAGAGTTGACGGGGAAAAGGAAAAACAGTTTAATACGCCCCGTCTTCAGGCAAAGCCAAAAAGACAACATCTTTAAGTTTTTAAAGATATGTACAAAGATAATTTATTATCAATGTGCCTCGATAGCTCAGTCGGTAGAGCAGAGGATTGAAAATCCTCGTGTCCCTGGTTCGATTCCGGGTCGAGGCACCATCATTTAGAGTGAGTGGTTCGTTAATCAACAACCATTTATTCGGTGCCAAGATAGTTAATTCAATAGAATATAATTATCGCACACGTTTTCGTGTGCCGACTTAGCTCAGTTGGTAGAGCAACTGACTTGTAATCAGTAGGTCGCCAGTTCGACTCCGGCAGTCGGCACCATTCCTTCGTAGGAAGCAATAAGCCCTAACCTCGGTTAGGGCTTTTTTGTATCTATCGATTGGTCGAATTCTATAATAGATTTCATTAACACCAATAAACTCCCTTACACCGCATATTCTGCACGCTATACGTGATTTAATCCTGTAATACGGATAAGTTAATAGGCACGAAAAACACACCATTTTGAATTACCCTGTCTAGGGCACTAATTTGAATTAGGGTAAGTATGCTTGGTTTGATTGATTTACCTATCGATATAACGTTTATTTGGTGATTTTTGCGTGTAAAAAAGGATTTAATCCGTTGCTTAGGGTATTGGCGTTGATCTATAAGCCACTAAAACTGCGGTATTAAATTATTAGGGTAAGTTAGTTGATGGTGTAAATATCCGAACGGGGTACTAGCACCAGTGATATCAGTTAGTAGCGGGGGAAGTTACTTAAAATAATAGGATAAACCATATATAATATGATGTTATAAAAACATAATAATGACATGGAAGTATATGAATTTAAATATTAGTCTCACCTCGATTATTAATATATTTGTTATGCCTGAATCGGACGAAGAATCAATCCAATCCCCATTTCAAGGATTTTTAGGGGAGATTATGCATGCCGAATATTTACAAAACTTAACCAAGTTTTCTATATTTCCTCAAGACGTGCAAGAGATATTAATGACGCATGATGAACTTATTCATTATAGGAACAATTATGCTAAGTCTAATCATTATCTATTAAGACCTACAGCTATAATTGAGATGATTCCTTTATTAAAAAATCACCCTTTCGTAGTAATTACATGCTTATCATCAGACTTTAAATTTGTTAATAGTCTCGGGAAACACTTCAAATTCTCTCCAATCATTGTTAGTACACCTATTAAAAGTGATGTAAATATTGATGAGACATTTAGTTGCTACATTCTCGATAAAGTACTCTATAAACGCTTAAATTTTTACGCAGAAGAAAATCCGCAAGCTGCAGAACTAAACCAATTACTGAAGGTCAAAAAATTAAGGTGTAATGAACTAATAGACCAAAAATTTGTTTCAAGAAATCACGGAGTAACACATGCTACAGAAGCTGTTTTATATGGGCTAGGTTATGACTTTAAAGATTCTAATAATATTCCAGCAAGTCCGGAAAAAGCTGAATATGTAAAAGCTATAATTAATATAGCAAATGATCTGATAAGAATAACAGGACAAGAAAAAGATATTAACAAGTCAGACTTGATTGTTTATTCACCAAGCATATTTAATCACCTATATAAATTAAATAGTATGTGGTGGAATAAGTTGCTTCGAGAGATCAAGGACAAAAAAGTTAAAGAGTTTATAAAAAACGGCCTTTTTAAAAACCCTAACTATTCCGGTATAGCAATGGATCCTAAAGAACCTTTCAACCCATATGATTTCCCTGTGGCTAGAGAAATATTAATAACAAGGCAAATGGAACTTGGGCTTACAGTTTTAGCTGTGGAGTTTCTATCTATATCAAATAACTCTCCTGCGATAAGACTACCAAATGCTATAAATTTTCACACAGGTGAAATTAGAGAGCTTGAAAAACTGTCGAAGCTAAGTGGGAAAAAACAAATTGAAAACTTTAATAAAAAATTTAAAAAATTAGTTGGCGATATAAAAAGTGATATTGGCGGTGAGCTAATTGAGTTCATTAACGATAAAAGTGACTCCCTTACTTTATGTACAGATACCCCTCTCGAGTGGGTTTGCTTTGGAAAGATACCATTAATGTTCACTCATGAGATTTCAAAAATTCATACCACCCCCGGAAATATGTTTTTATTGAACTCAGCCCAACCAGTTAATGTCACAATTAATAAAAATGAACTACTCAATGTTACTGTTATAAGGTCATTCAAAGATAATGATCCTATTAAAAATGTTCTTAAATTTGCTCTAAAACATTTTGCTGAAATTGATAAAGTTGTAGATGTTAATATTGTAGATGTTGAAAATGAATGCGAGTTAATCAGAGCTTTGAATGAATGTAATAGCCATATTTTAATATTCGATTGCCATGGTAATCATGGCGGTTCAGAGTCTCACGGCTGGTTACAAATAGGTGAAGATAAGGTTGATACGTGGTCACTTTCATATAAAGCTAAAATACCTCTAATCGTTTTACTAAGTTCGTGTCTAACTTCAGCAGTAAGTGGTTCACATGCGTCTGTAGCTAACGGTCTAATTAGATCAGGAGCTCTAAGTGTATTAGGAACTTTTCTACCTGTAGATGCCATGAAGTCATCAGCATTTATGGGAAGAATTATCTTAAGGCTATCAGGTTTTCTAAATGCTGTAGAAAAATTAGGGGTCGATCATCTTACTTGGCGAGAGTTTATCTCTGGTTTTTTTAGAATGTCTTTCTGTACCGATATTTTACAAGAGTTTAGAGATAATTATAAAATAATAAACCTTGAACAATACACAAAAATTCATAACTTTGGTAACGGGCTAATAAACAGCTATCAAAAGTCTTGGTTCGAAAAAATAATAAATGCTGTGTCAATTGAATCAAACCAAGACGAAGACAAATTATTTCAATTAGTTGATGATATAGGTATTACAGAATCTATGTATTATATGCAGCTAGGTCGACCTGAAAATATCCGGATAGTATTTAAGGACTAAAATTGTTTAAACTGATTTATCACAACTTTTATTGATAATGCATATTCTAAATTTTCATCAAAATAGCATTAAGCCATTTTTCTTGCCTATCAGGGCGATTATCTTCAGTGATCCACGTTGCTTCAATTTCAATAGATGGAATTGAAGCAATTAATTTACTTAAACGCTCTTCATTCATATCGGTAAACATTCGACCATCTTTTTCTCGCTGTGAATCACCGTATTTAAATGAAACATACCACGTAGCATCGATTTTAAGAGCTTTAGCCAGTTTATCTAATGTATTAGGTAATTCAGCTTCAGGTACATGTAATAATGAAGCACAACACCAAATTGCATCATACTTTTCAACATCAGTAACATCATCAAACAAAGCTAACTGAACATCTAAACCTGTATAACTAGATGCTCGTGCGACCAATTCAGAGCTTGCATCAAAAGCATCAACCCGATAACCCATATCAATGAATGCTTTAGAATCACGACCAGAGCCACAACCAGAATCTAGTATTAGTGCATTGGGTGGTATATTTTTAGTAAAACGTTGGTAGATATTCGTCATATCAACATTTACAGTGCCAGTGAAAAATTCGTCTGCATTATTTTGATAAAATTCAATGCTCATATTAAAACGTTATTATCCCTTTGATCTCTGGTTGCCATTCATGAATTAGTGTTGATTTGGCAATATTATAAGTTTCTTGAAGGTATTGCTTACGTTGTTTCTCATTATTACCCGTTTGCTGTATTAGTGTTTCACGTAATGGCAAATGGCTATTGATAAAGTATTCATTACGTTTATGTAGCCGCTTTAACAACTCTATACCAGGTACTTTAGCAAACTTACCACCTTCTCCACGGTTACAGTCTTTACACGCTAATACTAAGTTCCATACACCATTAACATTAGCTACATTATCATTTAGTACCCAAGGTAAGAAGTGATCTACATCAGCTAGATTATCATCATTTTTATCAACACTAATTGATGAATAACAATAAAAGCAACGACCTTTTTGATAACCATTTAAGCTATCACGACAACTAGTTATATCTACTCTACGCTCATTATCTGTAGTAAAAAGTGTTTTAAGCTCTTGGTTATACTCAACTCTAATAAGGTTGCGAGCAACACCCATTTTCCAACCTTGCTCGACTAAACGCCAGCGAGCTTCAGTTTCATGCTCAAAACTATTGAATTGCTCACTCTCTGCAAGATTAAAAAAATTATCAGTAATACGAATACCACCAGTAGTTTTGCGCTCATCTATAAAGAATCGATGCTCAATATCACCGCTATTAACAACATGAAATGCATCAATAACATTAGCAAAGCCAAGCTTTACCGTTTGTTTTATCAATTCATTTTGATCAATATTATTACTGTTGAAATCTGCACATGCAGTAAGGTACTTACTGGATTTTGAAGTTATTTGTTTAGGTGAATGCTTTAAATGATCACACAGATGTCGACTGAATGGCTCTGCTAATTGATCGAGTGTTACTAGATCATTTGATACAGTATTAAGTTCATACAAAGATTTAGCTAGTGCAAACTTATAAGATGCAACATTACGCCCAAACAATATAATTGCTCGCCAATAATTATCTAAGGTGGGCTCTACTTGATAAAATTCCATTTAATTTTACGCATTAATTACAGGTAATAAATCAAATCTAACGGTTTTAACGGTAATGTCTAGATATTTTAAGTTACAACCGATTTATTTACAGACAAAACAGACAGTATTCTTAATAAATTATTTTATTAAAAAAGTTACTACTACTAATAAGTAAACTCAGTTGAGTAATCCTGTCTGTATTGTCTGTAATTAAACTAAACTAGCAAGTAAATCCCCATAACCTACCATATAGCCATTGATGTAATATGTGATATTAGATGATGGGCTATACCATCCAAGCGTTTGACCGTTAGCGTTTCTAATCTCAGTTCTGTGATTACCTAAATAATGAATATAACCACGAACTGTAGCATCTGCATTTCTTAATATTGTTGGATTCATAAGTTACCTGTGTTGTATGTTTTAACTAGGGTAAGCATCAAACCGATTGTTTATTTAGACAACGAATATTCACTAAAAACTGGGTAAGTGATTCCTTGTATTAGCTGTTGTCAGTAGCCGAGCAACGGAGGGATAGTAATGTCATAACAACGGATAACTCAGGAATAAAGTAATGACATTAATTAAACAAAAATCGGGTATATTTCAAGTGCGCTTCATGGTCGACGGTAAAACTTATCAGAAATCATCACAATCAAAAAACAAAGCTAAAGCACAACAAGTAGAGCGTCAGTATCACCAAGAAATACTAGACAAAAAGTTACTTGGTACTAAGGACTCAATTAAGTTGTATAGTGCGTTAGATACGTTTTTAACATCTAAAATAGCATTGAAGAGCTACGATGATATTGCTAATAAAGTTCGTGGTGTAAAGCTGTATTTTGATGACAAACCACTACATGATTTAACTACAGCTGATGTTGAACATTACGTATTAACACGCAGACAGGAAGGTAGAGCAGCACAAACAATTGAGCATGGAATTATTCAGCTACGTGGTTGTGTTGAATATATGGATCGTTTGGATTACCAAGTGCCTGTACTTAAGTTTCCTAAAATAAAGGTACAAAATCAGCGTATACGTTCATTAAGCCGTGATGAAGAAATTCGTTTATTAGCTGAGCTAGTTCCAGATAACACCAAGTATTATAAGAAATTAACACCATTCACCGATAAACCAGAATTAATGAAACAACGTCAAGATAATTGGGATTTAGTGATCATGCTGCTGGATATAGGCGCTAGATATAGTGAAATAGCAGAATTAACATGGCAGCAAGTTGATTTACAGAATAAAACTATTCTTTTGAAACGCTCAAAAACAAATAATGAAGCGGTGCTATACATGTCAAATCGCGTGTATCAGGTGTTGAAATCAAGAAATGATAAGAAGGTACATCACAAATGGGTATTCACTGATAAAAGCGGTAATAATCACCGTAAGCATTCTACTATCGCTATACGTCGAGCAATTCTTAATGCTGGTATTGAAGATTTCCGTGTACATGATTTTCGTCATACCTGTGCTTCAAGATTGGTGCAAAATGGAATGACGGTTCAAGAAACAGCACATATATTAGGGCATACAAATATCGCAACCACCATGCGTTATGCTCATTTAGAGAAAAATCAGGTTGCTGAGAAAATGAAAGCTGTGATTGATCGGTTTAATGATTAATCCAGCACTAAAGCTCCATTAGTTTGCTATCTGTAACATCGACTAGCTCCTTAAAGAAGCGGATACACTTATCTAACTCATCACGTTTAACAATATGTACTGATTGTTTATCTATTTGAGCACGGTGTACTGCTTCACCTCTTTTCTTTAACCATGAATTTAGGGCTGTTCGAGCTTCTATTGCAGTATGATAATTACCCCAAACCCAACTTTCTGTGATATCTATTCCAAAGAATTCAAGAAATAGATCTTTAGTTTTTTTAGAATCAGGGTTGTTGAATACCTTTAAATGATCATTAAGTCTGTTATTAATAATATTGCCAATTTGTGATCCCATAACCATACCGTATTTTGCTTCAATTAATTCTGCAGCAATATCTTCAACATATGTTTCCCATGCAGTTAAAGTCAATATTAGAGTAGCCCTTTTCAATACTTCAGGCGGTTGATTTGAATCACCGTTTGTATTCATGGTGTCATAGCATGAGATTAATTCTTCTGCGTCAGATATTGCCAGTTGGAATATGTTTTTTGCATTTGACATAAGTTCTCCATATTAATTTTAATTGTCTATTAACCATGTTTTGATTTTAAGTAACTGACATGATTTTTATTAGTTTTGTAACCACGCTTCAAGCTAATGTTACTTATATTTTCTTCAATTTCTAATTGTTCTTTATGCTCAATTAAGCTTTTTTTAAAGCTTTTAATGAACGCTGTCATTTCTTTCAAATGTCCAACATTAGATGGCATGTTGGTTTTAAGCTCGGCATTTGGTGTGAAGATAATTACTGAATGAAATACATCTACTGATAAGTTTAATAGCTTAGCTAGTGTTTGAGTATGCTTATAGTTTTGTCTTAATGGATTTTGAAACGAATGTTTAGTGCGGTAAATAGTTTGCGTCCACTTTGCTTGTTTTTCACTGCCAAATATCCAACCTTTCATGTTTTTAGTTTCAATAACAAAAACACCAAACCGTGAAACAATGACATGATCTATTTGTGTTGTACCGCCATCATCTAACGGCAAGGTAACATCATTAATCAGGTGGTACTGATCACTTGGTAACTTCTTTCTCAGCCCTTTACTAACATAACGCTCACCTAGCCTACCTTTAACTGACGGTAACCTTAGTATTCCTAGCAGTAACACTACTATCCAAATAGGCCAGCTAAATGAGAATGCTTTAATAATTATACCTAGCGGATTAAAAGCAATGACGCTACTCGGTTTTTTATTATCAAGTTGTAATAATACTGGCTTGTTGGCTGTAACCGGAGTGGAAGTATTAATTACTGATGTTGTTAATACATGATTACTTTTTTTAACGAGTGATACAGGCGATTTACAATGGCTTTTAACGCTTGTATTTGTTTCTTGGTAAAGAGATGAGTTAACACCTAAACGACGTTTATAATCGGTTATTTGATGTTTGAGTAATATGCATTCAGCTTCTGTGAATTGTTTAGTGGCATACGTAGCAGTGGATATTAAACATAAACCTAACAACATCCATTTCATTTATTCTTCCTTGAGATTTATATCACCGAACCATTATTGCAGTTAAATTAATGTATTAAAAGCTGAATAAACAGCACACTTTGTAAGTTGTTTAAGCAGATAGAACAGACGGGGTTACTCAACTGAGTTTACTTATTAGCTATAGTAAATTTTCTTTATAAAATAATTTATAAAAAATCCCGTCTGTTTTGTCTGCAACTACATCTCCATTACTTGAGCAACAGTACTATCATGTAACTTAAGCGATATAGTGTTACCAAAATCAATAATATCTATTTGATGCACCACAACTTTGCTTTCACTACTTTGACCAATTTTGAACCCTTTCTTTTTAAGTTCATCTTTTAATCCTCCACTGCCTAGTGCTAAGTAGTTGTTAAAACTGCACCAAATTTTATACCCGCTAAATATTTCATTAAATCCTCCTCTAAGTGGTAAACTTTCTTTAATGCTGACAGATTCACCACAACAATCACTCAAAAATTGAGCGACACGATCAGATTTAAGCCTGTATTCAGCTTGCTTTTTAGCAATAACATCAGGAATATTTAAACCTTGCTCTAAGAAATCTTGAGCACCTTCTATCATCCAATTTAAGATACCTTGTGCTTCTTCTTTGAGCAGATTTTCTTTCAATTTATCATCACGTTTATCTTTAGGAACAACATAATCAAACGGAATAATCAGTAGTCGTTCCCATACAGCTGGATCTTGTTCAATATAAGGTAAGTTATTTGTCGATAATACAGGAGTAAACATTGGCTGATATGTTATTGGCTTCATGTAAGGTGATCTAGCAACAATTTTCCCACTTCTTACGCAAGATTTAACCATTGAGCTATCAAGTTTATCACTACGACTTGATTCGTTCATGGCCACAAGTCGCTTACCTACAAGCTCCGCTTTAAAGTAATCCTTATTACCACGGTTTTCTGTGAATACATCCGCATCAGTTTGTTCAGCATAATCCCCTAATAAATTGACAATAATATCAATAAAAACACTTTTACCATTAAGGCCATCACCAATTAAAATAACAAATTTATCTTTATTAGTTATGCCCAAAATCATTTGACCCGCAAGCCGTTTCAAAAAAGCAATAACGTCTGGGTGCCCTAGCATTACCTCAGCTATAAATTTTTTAAATTTAGGACAATCTTTTTCAGGATCATATGACACTGCTAACGATTTCATCATTAAGTACCTAGGTTCATTAGTAATAAAATCACCCGTTCTTAAATCAATAATGCCGTTTTTAGCACCAACGAAGTATGGTTTACTATCAAAGGTAGCTATCGACAACGTAATACCTTTTTCCGTTTTAAATAAATCTCTAATAGCGAAAATTGAGGCCTTACTTTGCATTTTGGTACAATGACTAACAAGAGACTATGGCGTCAATAGTTAATTTCACACTTTTGGCGCTTCCCACATTACACCATCTCTTAGCATTGAATTTAAGATAACAATCATCTTTCTAATACAGGCAATTATTGCCACTTTCTTTGGTTTTCCTGCTGCCAATAATCGTTGATATGTTGCTTTGAAAACAGGATTAGCTTGCATTGCTGACATCATTGCCATGTATAAAACGGTTCTGACTTGTGGTCTTCCTCCTTGAATTTTTCGTTGTCCTTTATAGCGGCCGCTATCCCTATTCATTGGTGCAACACCAATTAAAGCGCTAGCTTGTTTGCTGTTAATATATCCTAGCTCCGGTAGATTACTAATTAGCGAAGCTGCGGCAATTTTTCCTATACCGACCATGCTTTGGAGTATCATGTTTTTAGCTTGGTATTCAGGACAACGCTCAATTAATGCCACTATCTTATCTTCTATTTTACTTATCTGATTTTTAAATAAAGTCAGCACAGGTTTAATCGTCATCGCTAACTCCTTAGGCATAATTTGAAGGCGATTTTTTTCCATAGTTTGCATATTGAGTAGTTGATTTCGGCGCGTCACTAAGTCACTCATCGCTTGCATTGTGTCTGGCTTTAGGCAAGATAATCTCGGTTTAATAGCTTCGCTATAATGGGCAATTAGTTGCGCATCAAGCTTATCAGTTTTTGCTCGTTGCCCGAGTGCACCAGCGAACCTTTTTATATGAACAGGGTTAGCAATAGTGAAGGGTAGCTTGGCATTAGCACAAGCTAAAATAAAGGGCATTTCAAGTCGACCAGTCGCTTCAATAACAATGCGTTCAGGTTTGTATTTTTTTATGGTTTTAACGGCTTCTTTGATACCTTTTTCGTTATTTTCTACAGTGAAATATATGTCTAAAGGACGTATATAAATATCGAGTTGATGTTTTCCTGTATCAACACCGACGTTAATGCTTTGATTTGTTTTAGTATTCATAATAAGCTAACTCTTACTTGCAAAATGCGGGTTCGAGACCCAGTAGACTATTCGAGTGTGGTGCTTGGAGTCCTTTGTCGCGTTCGTTCTTGTTATCGGTCTCTCAACAGAGGAGCCTTTGCTCAATCGAACTACGATAAGGAAAACTTAAGTTGCTGCTTAAGCCTGGGTCTCACATTACCCGAAAAGGGTTTTAAATAGTAATTAAGATGGATATATTATCCATACAAGTTGTTTAATTCGTTGGCTCAACACCTTTTTTAATTGCTCTGTATTATATTCACTACCTAAACTATTCAGTCGTTTTTCAACTCGACGATAATAAGCTAACTCCTGCTTTCTTCGTTGCAATAACAGCTTTGAAAAACGCACTATTGCGCCATCGCTATCAAGTTTCCATCTTTCATCATGTATAGCGAAAAGCTCTATTTCATTAACCCATGCAACCTTGTCGCCAACGGTATCAACCATGAGCTCAGCATTACCTGACTCTGTGTAGTCAAACCTAGGCTCTTGGTAAATTACAGATTTAGTCATTTCATAATTATACTTTTCAACATCATCATCTTGGTGAAGATCTAATGCTTTATTAACCGAATCGGTAACATTTACTTGCTCAGTCATTATATTAATTCCTTAAGTGTTAATTTTTTTTTAGCTTCATTAATTTTGGGTGCAGGATATTCAAAAGCACTGGCAATAACTTGCTGGGCTTCATCAATAGGAAAAGGAGGTATACAAAGCTTTGCTGCTTGTAAAATGAAGCCAGATATCATTCCTTGATCAAAACCACGGCTACGTAGATGACAAGCATAAGTAAATAGAGCAGTATTTCGGTTGCCACTTTCAACACCTGTCATCACTTCTGTGGGATCAAATAAGTGACGTTCACTACGCCTACTTTTGAATTGAACCAGTAACTCTTTAACCCAGCCACTTGGTGTTAATAAAGGAAGTAGCAAGTCATTTGCTTCATAATACTTTGTTTTACCATCTAAAATACGACTTGATGATGGTGCAACGATATATCCACCATTCCCGCGAATATCAATATTTTCTAAACCAAGCACTTTACTACCAATAGATACATCCGTTTCAGGTGTCCATTTAACGGGTATGTGATAGCCACCTGTAGCTGTTTTAAAGCTTAGGGCTTTATTTTTAGCTTTATCGGATATGTCACCGAAGCGTTTTTGAAGTGATACTCTGCCGTCTTTACCATCTTTGATATCGACATCAATAACGTTAAACCCTGATGCTTTACCAGTAATAAGACCAACATTATATTCATCGTTTTCAAACCACTCAGTTAGTGTTTTAACATCAGTTGTAGCTTCTTTTTGCCAACCTATAAATGCTGGTGTTTTACTGTTTTTCTTTATTCTAAAGACGAGAAAACCCATCGCTGCAAATATCTTTGCATGCGCTAATCTATTCATTTTGAAATTCCTTAATAGCGCAGAAGGTTAAACTGCGCTTTAAATTGACTTGTTATTCATTAATGGTTGAACTCAGAGTGTTTACTCTAGCTTTTGAAAGTAAAATCACAGGCCTTGTGGTCAGATAAAAGACTCCAGTAATACATGCAATTGTTTAGTAATGCAGCCGTGACTTTGGGAGTTTGGATTGAAAGCCAGTCAGCATGCTCTGCAGTTGGTGAACTAGGTACTTGCTTAATAAACTTCAAGATATATGCGTGATCAGATTTAATCTGTTTAATCCCTCTTCGCTTCATTCTTGCACTAAGTTTAGTCGATGCTTCTATTGCTTTTTGACACGCTAGCATTGCATTTAAACCCGTAATAGCAGGAATGTATTCAATTTTACATGCGGTATGCAACGGATAGGTATCAAGTTCAGTTCCTTCTTTGCTACATGATGACTTAACTACGTAATATTCAGCCGGCCTATTAGAAAGCACCACGAAGTATATATCCATCATATAATCCTCAGAAATATGCCTGTCTGGGTGATGCAGTTCAATAACATATGCCCCTTCATTGCATAACCCTTGCAGTGCAGAAATCTGAGCGACTGGAGAGGCGCTCGCTGGATTAACACGCCAATCATTGATACTAGCGATAAAGCTTGACGTTAATCTATGGGGGTTATAACGCCTAACTCTCTGATTGTCATATAAACGTAAAGTTTTAACCTGTTTTTCAACAGAAGTGTGATTTTTACTATTTGGATATATCATTATGAAATTCCTTAATAGCGCAGAAGATTAAACTGCGCTTTATTTTGAGTGATGAGTTGCTGATTAAAAATTAAAGTCTGACCGTTTATGTTGCTTTAGAACATATAAAACACTTGATACTCCACGGCATATCAATTCATGTATCTCATGGTCATGAACACCTTCTTTTTTAATAAGAGTTTGATAGTCACGATTCCAGCCTTCAAGGTAATCACTGATCACTGAATCATTAGATCTAGTTGATTTAGTCCACAAAAGCATCAAGCCATAAAACACATCAAAGGCAATGCTAATGTCTTGCGAAAAATGAGGGTTATTCAATGTGGTTGCTATTACCGGACAATCACTGCTTTTATCACGAGTACTGGTAATCGCTATAGGATCTGTAGCCACTGGATCACAGTCTTTTATATAACTCGTTTGAGTATCAGGAAGTATCATTTTGCTAGCCATTAGTGGCTCAGCGTTATCACGTAATATAAAGTTCAGTTCATAGCTATCTGAAATTAACTGAAACGTATCAACTGACTGCTCTTCTGATAAGCCAACATTAGGTAAAAACTGCTGTAATGGTGTCGGTTTCCGTACCCATTCATTGTTAACTTTTGGTGATTCTAAATCGTGCATAATATTCATCGTTATTTCTCCAACGTGGTTAATTCTTTAATTAAATAAGGTCTAGATTTAATTTCATAAGAAATAGGCTGATTAGCTAAAGCCCAATCAACATTATCTAGGGAAGGTTTGCGTTTTATTTTTCGCAACAAGTAATGGGATAAGCGATTAACTTCAGCGATGCACTCTGTCTGCTTATCATCCACATTGAGATCAATCATTTGATCTTCAAAAATTTCAGCAAGTGCAATTACCTGTGGAGCATTAGATAACTTCATGCAATAGCACATAGTTAATAGCCCATAGAAAATGCTTTGATATAACTCCGCCCCATACTCAGATACGGTTAACTCATCTAACGATGCAAACATCTGACAACCGGAATTTTCATCGGATTTAACTGCAAATCCAGCTGGGTTATAAGGTTGAAACATAAACATGGTGCAACTGGAATTTTTAAAGCTGTGGTCTAGCGTCAAAGCATTAATTAGCCTTGCCTCACCATCTTGATTAATAGCTTTGCTATCAATTGCTTTATGTCGCCATTGAAAAGGCGAATTAAGAGTTTTAATCATGTATTTTTCCTTAAAATCTTAAATTTTGAGCGCAAAAGTCCCTTGCGGTAAATTCACGCTTAAAAATTTTGTTAGTATTTAAATAGTGTGGCGCTACACCACAGTACTATTGCTGGCTATTGAAAATTAAAATCCGTTACCTTATGTTGCTTAATCAGCATAAGAAGCTTTTGACAATTTAATTCCCAATAATTTAGAACTGAAAGAGTTTCAATCAATAAGGCTTTTTTCGTAAAGTTAAGTAACGATTGCTTAAATTGATCGTTAATTTTTACTGAACAAAGGCATAAACTTATTAATCCAACAAAGTACTGCTTAGAATAATTAGATACATCATCAACGCATTCTGGTAAGCAATAAAAAGATGTAAAGTACTTATAATCAGAGAAATCATCTTCTTCTTTTTTATTTCTTACCAATAACTTAGGCTCAGAACCTTCATCAAACATCATGTAAAACTCTAGTTTGTCACCTATCATTAGCACTCCTTTTACTGTATTAAAAGGGAGAAAATTTAAGTCTGATATGATGTCAACGATAGGCTTTGTAAACGGCTTAAATAACGGTTTAGGCTGTTGAACTTTATCACTTACCAGAGTATTACTATGAACTTGTTGAACAAGGTACTCACTTAAAAACATATCTTTCATCTTTATTCTCCCTGCTCATTATTTGTGTTGTTAATAGGTAGAGCTTCAATCAACGGCTCATTTTTCCAAGTAAAATCACTAATTTTATGAGAATTAAATAATGTAATAAGCGGTACATGATTCTCATGGCTCCAACCTAAGTAATAATCATGAGTAGTACTAAGTGCTTCATTAAAGTTACTGACAAGCATCGCTTTGATTTCATCAGACAGCTTAGTTGACATCAACAGGAAATGAATAAGACCACCAACCAAGATATCCGTATACTCAGGCTCAACATCAAAACCGACATTACATTGAACACTCGATATCTCGTATTCATTAAACACATAACCATCACCTGATGAGTTAAACGTTTCTACTAATAAAGGAGCCTCTAAATCTCTTAAAATTAATACGTAATTTAGCTGCGGGTGATATAGGTAATTAACCACGACTTGCGGAGTTAAAGGAAGCCCTTGAATTAATTCGGCAATAGGTGATTTTTTCTTTTGCCATAATAAAACATCTTCGTGTTCAAACTCAGGAATAGCTGAATTTGACCATTGTGTCATGCCACTAGAGATACCAACCAAAGCATCGCTTATGTTGTTTTTTGAACGTTCTAATACTATTTTATTGTCCATGACAGCCCCCTGACTTAGCTAGTTGATTAAAAGTACCGTTGAGATCGCGCTTAAATTCATAGGATATTATTTTCCAAAAATCACGAACTTCATCCACCATTAAATCCGTAATTTCTTCAATAATGTGCCCAATATCTTCTTTATCAACACAATGTAAATTAATTGCGTCTTTAGCTAATTGATTAATAGGCTGTCTAAAGTTTTTAAAAGCACGAATATAGAAAAACATACTATTGTTATCACGACCTGAGTTTATGGACTCTAAAAGTAAATCAATAGCATCTAAGGTACGTAATGCATTGGGAAGTGTTTGCTCTATGAACATATGTGATTCAGATAAATCAAATATGTTAGCTATATAACCATCCCCACAATCGTTCTGTGAAAAAGAAATAAATTGTGCCTCATCATCAGCAGATATCACGATAGATGAAATGCCATCTTCAACAAGTGCATCCGGCGCTTCTAGAACTAAATGCTTTTCATGGTCTACCAGAATTGATGATAAAGCTGATGTTTCGTTGTTTACGATACTCCAACCTTCGTAAGCAACTTGCTCGTGACCTGTGATGTGGTACAACTGGGATGTGTTGTTTATTGATGTTGTCATGATTACCTCTTATTAAGTTAACGTTTATCAATGAGACGCATCTTAATATGAGATAAGGGTAAGACTGGCTTACCCTAGCAGTTGGCGTGATTTAAGGTTTATCAAATTCAGCAATCTGTGTGGCTATAATCGCTCCATGTTCACTGATGAAGTTAGCTTGTTTTATACTTACACGCATGGGAACTCCTTTAGGTACTATTGATTTTATAGCATCTGAAATTTTTGCCACTTTAGGCACAGTATCTGGTGGTAGCAAATGCCCATCTTTTTCATTAAAATGCGTTTTAATCAACTCAGCCATTTTTTTAGGTGATGTATCAGGATATTTCCCCCATATATGTAGTGCAATTTTTCTAGCTCTAATGAATAATTTCTCTTGCTGGTCAGCCATGCGTCTAGAAGACTCTTTACCACCTTTACGATTACTTTTTTTATAATTTTTCCATTCATATAATAAATCAATTGGCATTTGATCTAAAAATTCTTCATGACATACAATAGTCTCGATTATTGCGGTGCTTATCTTAGCTAAAGCAAATGCCTGACTAGCTTCACCAAAAGCTATCCACAAGTGATCAATAGGATCACAGTTTATGCTATTAACGAGTTTATTCAGCGCAAAGACAAGTAATACATCACTAGGAACTAGCGGAGAGTAAGAATTAACAAGTTTATCAATGTCTTGGTTATATAAACTCGAATTAACATATGATGAATCAATAATATGTCCCGTATAAGCATTCTCAACATCAATTAAATAGTTTTCAATACCTCGATTTAATAATGCAATATCCTCATCATCTAAAAATAAATCATTTATGCTTGAGGTAACATCATGCAATAATTGTGATACAGGTGTTGGTAACTCAGTAAAGTTGCTCAAATCAAACGATTGACAGTACGATAATACAGACCTTGTGGGTAATAGATTCATCTATCCTTTCCTTAATAAAAAATATATTCAACCGCAGACTATACTTTATCATTAAAGTCATAAAAGAATACTGAACCAGCTGGCGGAATATAAGGAAATGAATTAGCACTACGGTGGGCGTCGACCGCAGATTTATCAATGATTGATACGGTTATTGTTACCTAATGGCAAGGATTTAGTCAACGGATCTCGATATCCTCTATAGGTATTAAAACACGTGCGTTTATATACGACTACGTGCTAAGTCGGAAAGGATTTTTTAATCTATTTAACGGTTTTTCAAAGTTGATAGCACATCAGTTTGTATCTTTGTTAATTCATCATCAGTTATACACTCAAAACCAGCAATATCTTCGAGTAATAAACCGATGTATTCATTAACTGCATCAATGTTTTTTACATCAATATTAGCTTCATTAACAAGCTCTACCAGTTCTTTTATTTGTGATGGTGTTAGCATAAAATATCCTTTGATTTAGTAAGGACACTATCCAATGATTAACTTTTAAAGCCAACAATCTAACCGTTGTCTTTTACCCTAATTGCTTTGATGGTAACCCTAAGGAATAATTAAGGAGTTACCATGACAAAAGCTAATCCACTACAAGCATTAACGTTTACAGCAAAACCAAAAGCTGAAGCTGTTAACCCTATCGAAGTAAAACGAGCTAAGTTAATCATCCGATTAAACGAGCAACGCGCTATGGTGCAATGTTTGTTAAATAATACCGAATTCACAGCTTTCAAAGATGTTTGTATTATCGACGAAGAATCTGGTGAAAAACGAAAAGTTAAACGCCCTAAACGTATTCGCCCTTGGTTTTATCAATCTGCTGATAAATATTACTTTGAAATAAAATACGGCACGAAATCACTTGAAATTCAAAAGAACAAACCCGCGATTTATGCTGGTAACAAAGACGAATTGTTAACAATAATTGATACAGTTATCGATGCGGTTAAACAAGGTTTTTTAGATGTAGAATTGAAAGCTGTTAAAGGGCCAGTAAAATCAAAAGCTCAAGCTAAGTAATGGCAATACTACGTGAGATAAGTATTTGTTATACCTTCAAAGAAATAGACGATAATATTTTAAACCAAGCACTTGATAGCCCTGAAAAGGTGTATCAAGTGTTTAATTTTCTATCGAAGGAAACCAAAGAAAAATTTATTGTTGTTAACTTAACTAATCAACACACCATTATTAACTATGAAGTTGTTGCTATTGGTACTGTAAAAGCCGTATCACTAAGACCAGCAGAAGTATTACGCTCAGCTATTATTATCAATGCGCCAGCCATTATATTAGTGCATAACCATCCCTCTGGTGATCCAAAGCCAAGTAGAAGTGATATTCACTTTACTAAAACCATCAAGCAAGCGGCTAAACACTTTGATATTGAAGTATTAGATCATGTGGTGATTGGTTATCAGTGTTTTGATAGAGCAGTAAATGATAAGTAATAACAGACGATACAGAAAAATATTTTCAAAATTTTTTATTAATTAACTACTAATTTATTTTTATTAGAAATAGTTTACTTAAATACTGTCTGTTTCATCTGTTGTTTTCTTATTTTTAGAATCATCTGGTTTAACTGGGGTAATTAACTTTCTAGGTTTAACTGGTTTCTTGGGCTTTACAGTTTTTATCAATTTAATTTCTATAAGTTTCATATTAGTTAGCTATGTTGTTGCTGATAATGCTATTTATAAAATCATACCTAACATACTCGACTATTTTTAAATTAACTGGCAGTAGTTTAATCACCAGTTATATTTTAAGATATCAATATACTCAAGTATGTTAGGTATCACTTCAAACATGGATGTATTAACTGCAATTCACCAATTCTTAAACACTGTTGGCAATAACGATGTTGAAATTTATAACGAATTTAGCTTTCAACATGAGCTAGGTTTATTCTTACGCCAACATATAACTGATCAAAAAATTCAATTTGAACGTAATGTTAGTCATTTTGGTTTTGATAAAGTTAATTTTGTAAAAAAAGAAATCGATATTGCTGTATTCAAAGATCCTAAAACTAAACGTTCTTGTGTAATTGAGTTAAAATTCCCTAGAAATGGTCAAGTACCTGAAGCCATGTTTAGCTTTTGCAAAGATATTTCATTTTTAGAGCAACTAGTTAATGCTGGTTTTGATTCAGGTTACTTTGTTGCTTTAGCTGATGATAAGAACTTCTATAGTGGTAAAAAGGTTGATGGAATTTATGGGTTATTTCGTGATGAACTAGCAATTACTGGCACAATAGTTAAACCTACTGGCGATAAAGATACTTCGGTAAAAATCAACAATACTTATATAGCTAAATGGTTCTCAGTAACTGAAAAAATAAAGTGCTGCATTATCGAGATAAAAAAATAAAAATCACCATGATTTACCGCTAGAAATAGGGTCTTGGTGCCAAATTTAGTGTTACCTAGCTTGAAGCGCCAGTGTTTATGCTCGTAACTAACGGATTAGAGTTCAGTTACTCGGTATAGCCAGGGTAATTTTTTGTGACACTGCCCTAGCTTAATTTCCGCCCTAAGTCACAGTTGTTTTAGTTATGTGAAGGTAAACCCGAGTAACGTTCTCTATACAATTCTTCAATAAGTTCGTTCAAACGTTATATACGAAGACTAGAATCCTTTTGTGGAACATTTTGGTCTATATTTACTGTCTTTGGGTCCCAAATAACTAAAGAAATTGCTTCTGCTAAATGAGGAAGGTCTGTAATTTTTTCTCTTGTATTTAGTCGTTCTAATGTATTAATAATATCGTTTTGTTGCTTCGCCATTAATGCAGGTTTCGGAATAATAATAGCAAATGCGACGATAGAATAAAGATATCTAGTATGGACAATTGTAGCTTCAGTAGCCAAATCATTAATCATATTCTGCCAATTCTTTCCAATACTTAGATTATTATTCAAAGATTTACTGTCAAATACAATCCTAGGCCCATTATTAAGAAAAATAGCTAAAGCTTTCCCAAAGGTTTGATCGAGAATCGTAACGAATTTATTTTGATCTGCTTTATCAAATGTATTTTCTTCTGTTGTTACTCCTTCCTTCTTTACAAATGTTGAAAGCCACTTAGCTCCCCAAGGTTTCAATAAATCAGCTTTGATGTCTATTCTAGGCATTGTCTTTAATTCTGCCACGTACTACTCCCTTAACATGAACCAAAACAAATGATCTATTGATACATATTTAAAATAAAAGTTATATATTAATCAGATGATTACAATATAAAAATTGTGATATTTATATTTAGAATTTCTATACACAGTCCATTCCTATTGGTATATTGATTACTAAATCATGGTGTGACTTTTTAGCATTTATTTGATGTTATCTTTCAGAGCAATACCTAAATCCAATAATACTTATGTAAGAATCTAAAATGGCCTTTAAACTAGTTCAGAATATTCAAGAAGCTCGTGTTCAAATTCAATCCTTAGTTGACACATATAAAGGCGGTATTAAAGGATTCAAACAAGCTACATACAATGAAACTCTATTACGTAATGATTTTTTAAACCCCCTTCTACTTTCATTGGGCTGGGATGTATTCAATGAAAATGATAAAACACCATACAAAAGAGACGTTCGACAAGAAGAATCTATAGAAGTTGAAGGCTCTAAAGCTAAAAAGTCACCAGACTACACTTTAAGAGTAAACGGTATCAGGACTTGTTTTGTCGAAGCGAAAAAACCATCCGTAGATGTATCAAGTTCACAGTCATCTGCCTTTCAAACAAGAAGGTACGGTTGGAACGCAAGTTTAAATATCTCTGTTCTATCTAATTTCGAATATTTGGTTGTATATGACTGCAGGCATAAGCCTACAGAGTCTGATGATGAACGCGTAGCTAGGTACAAGGTATACCACTTTGAAGAGTACATAGAAAATATTGAAGAAATTTATTCTTTGTTATCATATCAATCTGTCAGACAAGGTTGTTTAAATACTTTATTTGAAAACGAAACCCATCAGACAGAATCTTTCGATCAACATTTTCTAAATCAAATATCCAACTGGCGTAAAGAGCTTGCGATTCAAATTCATTCTGTAAATAAAATTAGTGTCGATGATTTGAATTTATTAACTCAAAAGTTAATTAACAGGGTTATTTTTCTAAGAATATGTGAAGACCGAAACTTTGAAAGGTTCGAAACATTAAAAAATATTAAAACAATCCAAGAACTCAAAGAGTATTTTCAGTACGCTGATAAAAAATATGATTCGGGGTTATTTGATTTGATTGAAGATCAATTAACTTTAAATATGATTATAAGTGATGAGCTGATTGTTTCCATCTTCCAAGAATTGTACTTTCCTTATAGCCCTTATGATTTTTCAGTTATTGACTCGACTATTCTAAGTCAAATATATGAAAAATTTCTAGGTAATAGAATCGAAATACATAATGGTAATCCTATTATAATTGAAGAGCCTGAAGTCTCTGCATCTAAAGGTGTAGTACCGACACCAGAATTACTTTCTGTAAAAATTGTCAAAGACTGCTTAGATGAAGTCACTGCCAATAAGAATATTGAAGAAATTCAGCAGCTAAAAATTGCAGATATCTGTTGTGGTTCTGGTACATTTTTACTTCAAGCATATGAATACCTCATCAACAAAACTTTAGAAGCATTTATTGAAGCTGGTGATTTTGATTCTGATGATATTGCACACTTAGGTGATGGAGAGTACGAGTTAAGCCTTGAAGGAAAAATTAATGTAATCCTAAATAATATTTATGGTGTGGATATTAACCCTTACGCTGTTGAAGTCGCTTCTTTTGGGTTATGTGTAAAAATATTAGAAGGTGAAAGCCCTGAATCTATTGAATATTATGTAGCTAAATCGAAGAATCGAGTTCTACCAAATCTAGCTGAAAATTTAAAAACTGGGAACTCTTTAATTGATGACACATATTTTATATTTCAACCTGATGCTGCAGATGATTTAGATTTAATTTCTAAAATAGCACCATTCAATTGGAAAGAAGAGTTTCCTACAGTTTTTGAACAAGGCGGATTTGATGCGATAGTAGGGAATCCACCTTACGTACGTATTCAAAATTTGGTTAAGTATACACCTGAAGAAATTAAGTTTTATAAGTCTAAAGAAGGCAATTACCACGTAGCAAATAAATACTCTATTGATAAGTACTATGTTTTTATAGAAAGAGCTATTAGTCTAATTAACGACAAAGGTAACATTTGTTACATTATTCCAAGTAAATTCGCTAAAATAAAATCGGGTGAACCACTAAGAAAGTTAATATCTACCGAAACCTTTATCCATAAAATCACACATTTTGGGACAACTCAGGCCTTTGATGGTCATACCACTTATACCGCCATCATTCAATTAACCAAAGAGCATAGAGATAATTTCTTATTTAAGCCAGTAAAGGATATTACTGCTAAGGAACTATTTGATGAGTCATCTTATTATTCATTTAAAAGTAGTCAATTTGCTGGCAACCCCTGGGTTTTCTTTTCATCTCCAACAGGTGATGTATTCAATAAAATATACACTAAATCCAACGCGACATTGGGTGAAATTAGCAATATTGTTGTAGGTGTTCAAACTAGTGCTGACGATATTTATATATTTGTCCCTGAATCTGAAGATGAAAACTATTTTTACTTCACACGAGAAGAACAGCCTAGTAAAGTTGAAAAAAACATATGTAAACCATGTATTTACGACCTCACATTCAAAAAATTAGATACTATTGAGCCTAATGCACAAATGATATTTCCATATGATGTGGACGGAGATCATGCTGAATTAATCGATGAAGACTCATTTTTGGAAAGATATCCCGTTTGTTGGGATTATTTACAGTCTCATAAGGCGCGATTATTAGAAAGAAAATTTAATGGGGCTTATCCCGTGTGGTATCAGTTTGGGCGTTCTCAAAGCCTTGCGAAGTTTGAAGATGATGAAAAGCTCATTTGGCCTGTATTATCCCTAGACTCTAACTATGTATTGGATCATAGCAATATTTTATTTACTGGTGGGGGTAATGGTCCTTATTACGCTCTTACAAGAAAAGTTGATTTATCATTAAAATATTTGCTTGGTATTTTAATGCACCCAGTAATAGAGTCTATTGTAAAAGCAAGAGCAAGCGAATTCAGAGGTGACTATTACTCTCATGGAAAGCAATTTCTTGAAAATTTACCTTTTTATATTCCAAAGTCAGAAGAAGATAAAGTCATATATAACAAAGTAATTTCTTTAGTTGAACGAGGGATAACTTTAAATCAGCAATTACCTTATATCTCTTTAACTAAGAGGAAAGCGGCTCAATTACAAATACATAGACTACATTTAAATTTAATTTCAGAAGTAAGCAAAATATATTCTATTACAGAAGAAGATATTAGAACCGTATTAAGTGATGAGGTATTAAAATAGCCTCATCACTTAAATTTTATTTACGGTTGAGCCTTTTATTGCTCAACCGTACCCATGAGCTTCGTAGCAGAGAAACTCTTCTCTTAGACATACCTAGCCCTTTAATAAGTAGTTCTTCATCTACATAATCTAAAGCTGATTCTATGTCTTTTTGCTCAATAAAATCAGAAATAAGTTTCACATCTAAATTTATTGATTTATTAAAAGGTATAGGAAGCTCTTCAGATTCATTTGGCTCAAGCTCTAAAACACCACCGCCATAACTTCTCCCACAAACCTCGGCCCAAGCAAAAGTCAAAGAATTAATAAAAGAAGCAGAAAGCTGGTCAAAACATATATCTTTATCAATCAATTGGACTCTATGAATAGTGTCAGTACAAGCCGCCTTCACTTTATTTGATACTAATAAAGGAAATTTATGAATCTGTCTAAATAAAAAACCTTCACTAAGATGTGTTGATGGAACATCGTACCAACGCTTTCTAATTCTACATTTATAGCCTGTATGAACTTCTTCTTGTTCTCCTAACGCAATATATCGTTTAAGCCCTTCAGAAAATGTTTTTTCATCAATACCTTTAAGTGCAAGTAGATTAGAAGGGAATTTTTCTGAAAATACCTGCAGTTTGTTTTCATCAAAAATCAAGTTATTAATAGCACTTGTTTTACCAACTAACGGTACTACAAAATCATCTAAATCAAATTCTTTTTTTGCATCTTCATCGACAACAAAAAATTTATTTCGCCCTGTAACGATACCTACATCAACTGATGCAATATCACCTAACCTAAGTAATTTTTTATTACCTTGAATGGATTCAATTACTTTAAATTCAGGGTCTGAAAGAAATAAAGACGTCCATTTCACAGATTTATTTGTATGCTTCGCATGTGAGTGCTTAATTATATTGGATAATGTTTTTTCGTTTAGTTGATTTTCGTCTTCAATCTCAATCGTGTGGATATCCGAATACTCTTCTAAATGAACCCTTTTCCCTTCAGCTAACACAAGTACAACTTCTTGTTGAATCCCTTTAAAAACTAATTTCTTAAAAGATACCAACACTATATGCTCAAAACTCTGAGCAATTCTTTCTCTTAGTTCCGCAGCATATTTTACTTGAAGTAGCTCTGCAGGAATAACCATTGCTAACCTGCCATTGGGTCTCAATAATTCAATGGATAATTGAATAAATGCCGCCCAACAATTTGCTAGTTTTGTAGGTTTATAGCCGAAATCTCTTAAATGATTAAAAGCTATATCTCTTGAAACTTCATCAAAGTGCTGAAATCGAATAAAAGGGGGATTACCAATGACCACATCAAAATCAGAGCCTTTAAGTTTTTCATAGTGCTTAAAGAAATCTTTATTTTGCCAATCGATATCCAGGTCAAGATTTGAAAAGTTATCCTTAACTCTTTGCTTGGCTTTTTCAATTTCACTTTTTTGAAGCTCAACAGCAGTAATATTGATTGGTGATTCAATCTCAAAATTACTGAATCGTTTTAATGCGGAATCAATAAAATTACCATCGCCACAACTGGGTTCGATGACATTATCTAGAGGAGTTCTGATTGACCATTCACACAGAAAATCAGCCAATTTAGGGGGAGTGTAATATCCACCTCTAAGTTTATCGTGAGTTACTTTTTTCTTTCCACTAAACACTACTATCTATCTACCAATTATAAATTTATTTTAGACAGGGATTATCCTATACAATTAGACATAACTCCACGATGATTATTAAATATCAAGATCTTCGATATACACTTATAAAAAAAGATAAATTTCCAAACCTAATACCGTTATTTTCTCGTTCTGTTGTATGAGTTAGAGTTTATGTTTAACAGTGGATTTTGAATAAGATAAACAACAGGTAATCTTATCAATAAATCATAGGGCTATTATTGTATTTGAAGCAATTATACATGTAGCTAAGTCCATATTTAGTGGCGTTACTTATACCAAGCCGATATCTTGTAATCAGTAGGTCGCCAGTTCGACTCCGGCAGTCGGCACCATTCATAACGAAGCCTCAGCAGAAATGTTGAGGCTTTTTTATTTGTATTAATTTCTTTCCTAATTTCCACTCGCACCAATAAAACTCCCTACCCCACCTACACTGCACCCTATATGTGATTTAATCCTGTCATACCAAGTAGTTTATAAGCACGAAATACACACCATTTTGAACAAGCCTTGAGCATACGTATGATAAAAATGATGGACACGGAAATCTTCAATAACGGCATTAGCTCATATTAGAAAAGGCTCGACGAATAGCTATAGTAAAGCTTATGAGGATTATCCCCTCTTTTATCAGTGCTATTTATTCGATATAAAATTTGTATGTACCTTGTTATCATTTCTAGATTTCAACACCTGATACACGCGATTTAACATGTACAACACCGCTTCATTATTTGTCTTTGAACGTTTTAATAAGATCAATTTTTGTATAAACTTAAAACATGGCAGGATAAAGTAGTATTAAATACTCTTTGGATATAATTATGGTAATGGTAAAGAAAAGTATCACCGTGACAAGTCAACAAGCACAATGGATACAAACTCAATTAGCAACAGGTAATTATGCTAGCGATAGTGAATTACTCCGAGAGTTGATCAGAAAAGAGCAAATGCGTAATAGTGAGATTGATATTATTCGACAAGAATTAATCAAAGCTGAACAAAGTGGTTTTAGCTCTCGATCTACTGGTGACATTGTTAATACTGTTATTGCACGTAAACAAGCTAATGGCGAATTATAGATTAAGCAAAGTTGCAGCAAATGATTTTGAGCAGCTTTTTGAATATGGTATTGATAACTTCGGATTATTAAAAGCTAAAAAATATGCTGATGAGTTAACTGAACATTTTTATGATATTGCTGAGCATCCATTACACTATCAAGCGGTTGATCACATAAGAGAAAGTTATCGACGGAGTGTGTATGGTAAGCATTCAATTTATTACATTATCACTGATGATGGAGTTGATATAATGCGAATACTACGTGCTGAAAACCTTTCGACAGCATTTTAGTAATTAAGGAAATCTATAGGCTCATTATTATACTTTAAAAGATCAATCATAGTATTAAGCCGCATAATAAGTGAAGTTACCTACACCAAGCAACTGACTTGTAATCAGTAGTTCGACTCCGGCAGTCGGCACCATTCATAACCAAGCCTCAACAGAAATGTTGAGGCTTTTTTATTTGTATTAAAAAACTGACTAAATCTCTTACAGGATGGCTCATCAGTGAACGTAATATTGCCTGAAGTTGGATATAGAGAAGTGCTAACTTTGTATGATATAGTGGGCGATTGCAGAGCTTCAGTAGAAATATTGAAGCTTTTTATTTATTGAACAATAAATGAACTTTATTAAAGGGGTCAAGGTGATTCGGGTATATTGTCTTTTTTGGTTGGCCTTTTTTATATCGTTTTCCTATGCCGATACGCTTGAGGATTTTAATCGCAAATTTTCGATACATGTTGCAGGACAACTCGAAAAATATGATATCCCTGATGGCGCTTATGTCATCGTAAAAAACAATAAGATAGTTTCCTTAGAAACATTTGGTCACACGGATAAAACAAAACAACAAAAAGTTGATAGCAATACGGTATTTCGCTTAGCTTCTGTATCGAAGACTTTTGCTTCCACCATTACCACTATGCTCGCACAAGAGCATGTACTTAACTTATCAGATCCTATAACTAAATATGTCCCTAACTTCTCTTTGGCTAAAGACGGTGCAGCAGACAAAATTCAATTAAAGCACATACTCAGCCATTCCAGTGGCTTGATGCCTAATGCATATGATAATTTGCTACATGAAAATTGGAGCATGGATAAAATTATTGGTCGCTTTGATCGCATTACCCCCATTTGCCAACCAGAAAAATGTTATGGCTATCAAAACATCACATTTGGCTTATTACAACCAGCCATTGAAACTAGCCAAGACAAAAGTTATTCCACCTTACTTTCAGAAAGACTATTTTCTCCTTTAAAAATGGATAATAGCTCTATCGGTCTTAAAGCTTTTCAACAACAGGTCAATACAGCTAAGCCGCATGTTTTAAGAAAAAGAGTTTTAACTAAAAAGAAAGACAAGCATGGCAAAAGACTAAGGAAATATATTTGGCGCACTGTAAATGTTGAACCTGATTTTTATAAAGTTGCCCCCGCAGCAGGTGTTAACTCAAGTATTTCCGATTTAGCAAAATGGCTAAATGCCAATTTAGGTCATAATCCTGCTGTCTTATCCCCTGCACTGTTAAGTGAAGTAACAACTCCCAGAATAAAAACTAAAAAAGATTTACGGAGAAAATATTGGCGGGAGCATTTAACCGATGCTCATTACGGTTACGGGTGGCGAATTTACCAATTTCAGGAGCAGAAAATCATCTATCATTCAGGTTGGGTAGAAGGTTTTCGGGCTGATATTGGTTACTCTCCTAAATTAGATATAGGTTTTGCGATACTTATTAATGCAGAAGCTAATGTCATTAATCAAATATCTAGTGAGTTCTGGTCACAAACACATAAACTTCAAAACTTATAATAACCTGTTTATATTTTAACTGCTGCAGGTACTCAGCTGTGCCACGCGTGGTTAATCGATATCTTTGTAAAATGTGTTTTGTTAGAAATGCCGATAAATACGCGTATTAATGTGGTTAATCCTACTGCTTTAGGGATGTTTACAGTGAAATGATAGCTGGTTTGAAACAGTACCGGGGAAATGGGTAGGTAAAGCTAAACAAAATATTGAAACCGAGTTGACAGCATTTATAACGCCCCCCTTGTAGTAGTTTAGAAGGGTTCTTTAATTTCCTTCTCACTAAATTCAATAATAATTTAAATTAATATGATTAAAACGCCTACTTCTACTTTTATATTTTAATAGTTTCTCTATACTGTACATATGAACAGTATAAATTTGAGTGTTATGAAAGTTATTCCAATCTATATAGAAGCAGGTATTTCAGGTTTTGAATCGCCCGCTGCAGAATACAAAGAACTGGGGTTATCGCTAGATAAGTTATTGATCCGACACCCTAATGCTACCTTTATTGGTCAAGCTTCAGGTATTTCAATGCAAGGTGTTGGGATCTTTGATGGTGATTTATTAATTGTTGATAGAGCACTCACCGCAAGAAATGGTGATATTATTGTCGCTAATTATAATGGCTGTTTTGTTTGTAAAATAATTGATAAGCAACAAGCACGACTCTTATCCGCGTCTAAACACCATCAACCAGTTACAATTTCACCCGATGATGATTTTCAATTAGAAGGGGTTGTTACTCGTTCAATTCGCCTACATCACCAAGCACCAGAATTAAAAGCATGTATGGCTTAGTTGATGCCACTTCATTTTATGCATCGGCAGAGAAGGTATTCGACCCTAGCATTCGCAATAAACCGGTTGTTGTTTTAACAAATAACGACGGTTGTATTTGTGCCGCGTGCCCTATTGCCAAACGTCTTGGTATTCCAAAATTTGTTCCCTACTTTCAAATTAAAGATTTTTTGCATAAACATGGCGTTGTTATTCGTTCATCAAACTACGAATTATATGCTGATTTATCTGAGCGTATGATGACAGTCATCAGTCGTTATTGTGATAACCAACACATTTATTCTATTGATGAATCCTTCTTATACTTTGATAACTTTCACAAAACGATTACTAATTGGTATGACTATGGCCACCAAATACGTAAAGCTATATGGAAAGAAACTCGCTTACCTGTTGGTGTGGGTTTTGGTCTCACCGCTACGTTATCTAAAGCCGCTAATCACGCAGCTAAAAAACTAGACGGGTTTGATGGTGTGGCGATTATTGACAGTATTGCAAGTGCTGATCCTATTTTACAACGTATGAGCACTTCAGATGTATGGGGCATTGGTAGTCGAATAACTAAAAAACTCGCCATGCAAAACATTCATACTGCACTTGATTTAGCTAAACAAAATCCTAAAGATATTCGCCAACAGTTTAGCGTTGTAACTGAGCGTACCGTAAATGAGTTAAATGGTATTAGCTGTTTATCATGGGATGATGTTAAAGAGCCTAAACAAGAGATATTTTCAACCCGTAGTTTTGGTCAACGAATAAATGATTACCACTTACTTAATGCCGCTTTATCTAGCCATGCCAGTATCGTTGCTAAAAAACTACGCCAGCAATCATCGCAAGTTAAAAAGCTGATGGTATTTGCCTCAAGCTCACCGCATGATGATGTTTATTATAAGCAAGCTCTCGTTTACCCCTTTGCAATACCTACCGATAATACCAGCCAACTAGCGCAAGCCGTTTCACTACTGTTACCGCAAATTTATCAATCGGGTGTTAACTTTTATCGTTGTGGTGTAGGGGCTATTGAGCTAGCAAGTAATAAATTTCAGCAAGGTGATTTATTCAATACCGATAACAGTCACCCTGCTCTAATGAAATGCTTTGATAATATTAATAACCGTTATGGTGCAGGTAGTATTAGTGTTGCTAGTGCAGGACAAACAGAAAAGTGGAATATGAAACGACATTTTCTAAGTCCACAATATACTACAAATTGGCAGCATATTCCTAAAATAAGCTGCTAACGTCATAAAATGGCTACTATTAGTCAATCACCCAACTTAGTGAATTAAACATCCCTAAAATGCGAATGACAAAGCCTATCAAGCTTTTCACTCTTCTCCTTGTGTTATTGTTATAACGGTTTTAGGTGAAATAAAAAATAAAAGCACGTAGATTAATTTGAGAGACAAGTAGGTAAAATAACAACGCCATGATCCTATATAAAGGTAATTCATTAGGTAGTTTGATGTTAACCTTTACCTTACAATATTATTAGATAGCTACTCAACCGCATTAAATGAACTGTTTATGAAAGTACCTAAAATTGAATTTACGCCAAAAGCGCATAAAAATATTGGTATAGAAATTGTTAAATTATCAGAGATATACAAGCTCTTTGACAATAATTCAGCTCACTTTATCGCAAAACCACATCGTATTAATTTTCATAGTCTACTCTATGTAACTACAGGTCATGGTACACACTTTATTGATTTTAACACCTATACAATAAGTGCTGGCAGTGTTGTTTTTATTAATAAAAACCAAACACATGCTTTTGACCTAAAAAACAGACCTCAGGGAAAGTTGATTATTTTTACTGATCACTTTTTAGATTCAATTTTAACGACAATAAAAACCCCCATATTTGCACCAACGCATTTATTAGTATCCTTTATACCTTCTTTTTCATTAACAAATGCTAGCAGAGACACTTGTGATGTATTATTAACAGAAATAGATAAAGAATATGATCAGGGAGAACCTAATTTAGTTTTATTACAATTACTCTTTTCAACCTTATTGGCAAAACTCTCAATAGTAAGACCTAACCTCTTTGATAAACACTTAAGTGAGTCTAGGGCGTCAACCTTTATGCGATTTATTTCATTGCTAGAGCATAATTACAAAACAATTAGGGATGCAAAAGTTTATGCCGAGAGGTTAAATATGACCTATAAATCTCTCAATCAAATTTGTAAGCTAGCCACTAATCAAACAATAAAACAATTAATTGATGCTCAAGTTATTTTGGAAGCTAAACGAAAAATATCTATTGAAGATATTCGAATTCAGCAGCTTGCATACGAGCTGGGCTTTGATGAAACCACAAATTTTGTAAAATACTTTAAGAAAAATACTTTACTAACCCCCTCGCAATTTAAAAAATCCATGAAAGGTTAATCTTTTACCATTTTTAGACTTGAATTAACCTGCTCAGTTATCTCTTTTTTATTTATTATTTCTCTATCTTAACAATAGAGAGCATATGATGAAAAAAACTTTTTTAACATCAATAGTGGCGAGTGCATTAGTACTTACCGCCTGTAGTTCAACTTCGATAAATTCAGAGAAAAATATGAGCATTACATATAAAGAAAAAGCAGTAGCATTACTAAACAGTATAGAAACAGGTGAGCCAAAAGGCGTTAGCTATGTAAATCCAACCAATTATACACAACATAACTTAGCTATAGGCGATGGTTTAGCTGGTTTCGGGGCTGTTTTGCAAGCTTTACCTAAAAATAGTGCTAAGGTAAATGTAATTCGCTCTTTCCAAGATGGCGACTATGTTTTCACCCATACAGATTACAACTTTTTTGGTCCTAAAATAGGGTTTGATGTCTTTAAATTTGAAGATGGCTTAATTGTAGAACACTGGGATAATCTTTCAGAAAAATTATCACAACTTACCCCCAGTGGACACTCTCAAATTGATGGCGCTACAGCTATCAAAGATTTAGAAAAAACAGAAGAAAACAAAGCGCTCGTGGCTGAATTTGTGGATAACATCCTAGTTAAAGGTGATTATAAAACCTTAAACTCATTTTTTGATGGTGATAATTATATTCAACATAACTCAGCCATTGCTGATGGTGTTTCAGGTTTAGGTCAAGCCATAAAAGCTATGGCAGAAAACGGCATAACAATGAAATATACGACTAATCATAAAATACTAGGTGAAGGTAACTTTGTCTTAAGTATCAGCGAAGGTTTTTTTGCTGATAAACCCACATCTTTCTATGATTTATTCCGAGTTGAGAATGGAAAAATTGCTGAACATTGGGATGTTTTAGAAACAATAACACCCAAAAATGAATGGAAAAATGCTAACGGTAAGTTTGGTCACTTATAATTAATATCACGAAACAGATTAACGGCAACGATGATCTGTTTCGCTTTACTTCAATTTTTTAAAATAAGGTAAAAAATCCATTTTCATAAATTATTAAGTTCACCTTTAACCATTCACCTTAATTTTCTTATTCACTCTGTTACTCTGATTAATTATTTATCTCGCAATAAACGAGCGCAGCAATTACAAAAGTACTATTATTAATCAATTAGTTAGGATAAAATGAGCGTGTAAAAACGATTCTTTTCTCTTTTAAGAAGATAAATAATGCCTAGAGTCTCCCCCAATATACTTATTATTACTATGCTGTGTGTGTGTTTTTCATTCTTTTCCGCAACCAGTTACGCAACAGTTCCCACTCTAGCAATTCATGATGACACAGTAAAAATAGAACAATTTGAAATGGGATATTTTGTAGATAAAACAGCAAGTATGTCTTTTTCAGAGATACAACAGCAAGCTTATACGATAACACCAAACGCTCTCTCTCTAGGGACAGAATCTAAAACAACTTGGGCAAAAATAGCACTCAAAAATGTAAGTTCAGCGCCCATAAAAATTTACCTTCACCACCCTTATGCATATCACAATAGCGAGATTGGACTTTATGAGGTTGTTGATGGGAAATTAGTTAATAAACGTATACTTGATATGGATAACAAAGCCACCCAACAATGGATGTACCGTGGTAGTGCTGTATTTGATGTCATTTTAGCGCCAAACCAAAACAAAACCTTATATGTCAAAAGCCTCGTTTATTCACACCAATGGTTTGCCCTTAATTTTTATAATGAAGACCAATCGAAAAGAGTGTTATTAGGTCAATATACAGATATTGCATTAGCCACAGGCATGCTGCTAGCACTTATTATTTATAATTTTTTATTATTCTTTACCTCTCGCTTAAGAGAACACTTTTTTTACGCCTGTTACTTAGTGTCTGGTGGTTTTTGGATCGCGCTTTCATATGGGCTGCTTGCAGATCTCTTTAACGTGTACGGTATCGTCACACTGAAATGGCACCTTTCATTAGTGGCTATGCCTATATTTTTACTGTTTTTTATGATTAATATCTTTGAAACTAAGAAAAAATACCCTGTTGAACATTGGGTCTTGTTGTCAATTCTCAGCTTATTAATCATAGATTTTGTCTACGGATTATTCGATATTGTCACCGCACTTCAATACACAAGTACACTGGCTGCTATCATGATGGTCGTTAGCCTTTGCGTAACAATATCTATGCTTATCCGCAAACAACCGATTGCACTTTTCTTTTTACTCGGACATGGGTTATTTGTAACGTTTAGCGCGTTAGCCGTTCTCTTTTATAAAGGGCAAGCGGAATTCAATTATATCAACAGTCATGGTGTTGGTATTGGTATTTTGCTTGAGTCCTTAGTACTGTCGCTAATAATTGCCTACCGAATTCGCACACTAGAAGAATTAAAAGTAACCCAAGCCGATCTTCAAATACAAGCATCAACTGACCCACTAACACAATTATACAATCGTCGTCACTTTACTCATGCTGCAAATGAATTATTAAAACAAGCCAAGCAACTACAACAAAAGACTGCTGTGGCCATTATTGATATAGACCTTTTCAAAAACATCAATGATACATATGGACATACCGTAGGAGACAAAGTCATAAAACATGTTGCTAAGGTAATAAAGTCAAATGCCCGCCATCAAGATATTGTCGCTCGCTATGGTGGTGAAGAGTTTATCGTTTTAATGCCAATGACTCCCATAAACAATGCGCAAAAATTAACAGAACGTATTAGAATAGAATTAGAAAATACAACAATAAATATTGAGCAACAAACCTTAGGTTATACCATTAGCATAGGTATAGCCGAAATAGATGCACTAACAACTAATTTAGAAGAAGGAATAAATCACGCTGATAAAGCGTTATATAAAGCAAAGAATAATGGTAGAAATCAATCTCAACTGTTTACTTTATAGCATACTCGCAGACTTAATAGACCAATAAATGAGTGAAATAATCTTATGTGCTTTCTTTGCCTTTCTACCTTTTAGCATTTAGCATTTAGCATTTAGTACTTTATAACATGTAACACTACTACCTAAGGGTGAAAAATTGACATTAACAAGAACACTATTGATAAAAATTTATTGCCTATTCACATTATTTTTGATGTCTGGTTGCGCCAGCTTAAATTTAGAATATACAAAACCAAGTGTAGAATTAACGTCTTTTAAGGTGTTACCTGCAAATGGCTTAGAACAAAAATTTGAGATAGGCTTAAAGGTAATGAACCCTAATAGTTTTGCACTCCCCTTTAACGGTATGAGCTATCAGCTTAATGTATTAGGAGAAACTTTAGCTCATGGTGTTACCGCGAAGATTCCCACTGCTGAGGCTTATGGTGAGTCCAGTTTTGTAGTACCTGTGGCAACAAGCTTACTCGGCGGAATTAAAGTAATAAGCGCGCTAATTAAAAGGCAGAGTACAGATATCAAATATCAATTCATCGCTAAATTAGATATCGACATCCCTTTTGTGCCTAAATTAGAGGTAACAGAAGCTGGTGTGATCCCTTTACAATAACAATCGTTCGTTTCTAACCAAAAAAAGTTCACTGAGCCAACCTAAGGTCGCCTCAGTGAACGATAAAAATATTAATTTAAAAATCGACTAATACGATCAAAGAGTGTTTTCATTTCTTTGCCTGTTTGTGGCAGTTCATTTTGAGGCATATCTAAATGATTTATGGGTATTTCTTGTCGGTATTGATTAAATATAGGTTGCGTCATTTCAAGTGCAAAATTAGGGATAGTTCTATTTTTTCTAAATTTAGCAATTGGAATTTGAGCTTCTATTACAGCATCGTCTGTAGTGCTTGCTTCACGAGCTAACACCTCTCCATCTGGTGCCACAATAATAGAGTTACCTCCTTTGTATTTCAAACCTGCCGGCAGTGTAATATTAGACATTGCCGAATAAAACTTCATTGTTCTTGCTGTACCAATGAGCTCCTCTTCTGCATAAAGGGTTGCGGTGCGCAGCATTATTTCAGTGCCTTTCATCGCAAATGCTGCAAAAATAAAGGGATCAAACTGAACAGTACTAACTGCAATATTGCCAAATTCTGTTCTAAGTACAGGAAACTCTTCATCAACGCCATACATAGCTCGGTATCTGTCACGTACAGCTTCTATTGTGGTGGTAGTAATTTCTCTGTCAGCATATAAGCGTTTAATATTTCGTGATTTCCAGAATTTTTTAACAATAGTACCATCACGTCCAATTACGGTATTAATACTCAAAATATGACCTGGCCAATCGTCATCTGTTGCGTAGCTACCAAAAATTAAGTAAGTATCACAATCTTTTGCTATTTTTCCAAGCGCTTGAGTTTCTGGTCCCGGTATTTTCAGTGTAAATTTAAGCTTTTCCTCGCGAGTCCCTTGAGAATATCCAGTTAAAGGAAACTCATGATATAACAAAATATCGGGTTTATGACCGGTAGTACAAGCTTGCTCAGCTAGTGATGCCATTCTCGCTAAGTTCTCTTTTAAACCTTGCTCTGGTGTTGGAAAATCACTTAATGAGCTCACCCCTGATTGTATTACCTTTAATGTAATTATCTCTTTTTCTAATGGGGTTGTTTTGTAAGAGCCATTACCATTAACCAAGATAGGCATGTTCTGGCTCTCTTTAAGTGATTTTTGTGTCATTTGCTCTTGTTGAATATCCACTAATGCTAAATCTTTCGACTGAGTAGAGGTTTCGTTACAAGCAGACAATAATGTTGTATTAAAAGCAACAAAGCCCAGCAATATCGTTCTGTTTACTATTTTCATCGTTGAAACTCCATAGATATAGTCATATTTTTATACTGCTAAAATTTAAATATGGTAGAAAAAGCCTACGTTAAGCAGTGGGAGTAGTATAAAAACATCAATTAATAATAATTTTTTGAAGTTGCGATACTTACAATGCGTTAATATTGTAAGTATCGCTTTAGAGTATGCTGAGTTAAAACTTCACTTTTGCGGTTATACCTATTTGTCGTCCTCTAGGTAAAAACACCATATGAGCTCGTGCAAAAAAGCGGAAGTCACCTGGATCTACGAAACGGAATATATTACCTGCTGTTTTATCATCAAATAAATTTTTCGCCCAAAGAGTAACTTCATAATCTTTATTCTCAAGGCCGGCTCTTAAATTAACTTTAAAACTACTACCTGTTTCTTGCAGGTTATGCACTTGAGAATAACGAGAAGACGCGTACATACCATCTAATTTACTTTTAAAATTCCATTCGCCAAAAATAGGCGCTTTATAAGTAGCACTAACAACACCAGTATTTTTTGATACTCTCGGTATTTTAAATCCAACTAAACTATCGTCACCAAGAATACCTCCGTGTGTAGCATCACTACCTTCCGTTATTTCGGTATCCGCAAAAGCATATGACGCACTTAATTTTAAATGATCAGTCACATTATAAGTTAAAGAGGCTTCTAGACCGTATATTTCCGATTGACCAATATTTTGAACAACGGTAACTTGAGATTGATCGGTTAATATAACTACCTGACTTAACTGTTGATCGGTTAAATCAAGAAAATAAGTCGCTACGTTAAAAATGCCTTTATCAAAGGAATATTTCAGACCTGTTTCATATTGAAACACAACTTCTTCGTCATAACTAAGCAGTGATGCTTGCTCAGGATCGTTTCTGTCGATCCCCGTATTAAACCCACCCGCTTTATGGCCGCGGGCAACATTACCATAAATAAACGTATTATCATTAATATGATAAGCTGCAGTTAAACGAAAATCAGCACCATTAAAGGTTTCATCTATTGCTTCTCCATTTCTTCCTTCAGATGCAGTAATCGTTGTTACATCTTCCTTATAAATACCGACTTCTGCAGTAACACTAAAATCTTCGGTAAATGCATATTCCGCTAGAGCAAACAGTTTAATTTCTTCATTTTCGGTTATACCGTCAAACCCTAAATCAGCTTCAAGAATATCTCGATCAATTCGATCTAATTTTTCATTGTAAAAGAAAAGACCACCTAGCACGCTAAGGTTATCCGTTAGATCACCATAAACTCTTACCTCATGAGAATAATATTCACGTTCAGAAAAGTCTTGTGTGACCCAGGCTGATGGAAATGAACCAAAAGAATTACCAACCAGCACATCACTATATGATTGGTTAGTAACTTCTTCTGTGTCTTCTGATGTATAGCCAAATAACCACTGCGCATCAAAACTATCAGATAAAGCATAAGTAGCGTCACCCGTGATACGTTTTACTTCGCGATCTAACCCGGTTCTCATATCCCACTGAGCGGGTAAACCACCAAAAAAAGTCGTGGTATCTTCACCTTTATTAATTGAAGTAGTGATGTTGGTATGATCTGGTACTGAAACTTCACCACAAAAATAAGAACGAATAACATTAGGACATGCGGTTCCTCCAGCGGCTACACTATTATTATATGTTGAGTCGTATAAGAAACCCGCGAATTGACCATCTTCGTCTTTTGAATAATACCCGCGAATATTTAACTCTAGATCATCTGTTGGAGTAATATTGAGTGAACCATGTAAAGCAGTTGTACTTTCTTCACCTATTGCACGAGCCCCTTCGGTATTCGGATTGATGTTGTCATATTCGCCATCATAATTATAAATTCGACCACCAATTGCAGCTCTCACGGAATCAGATAAAGCACCTGATAGGTTACCGCTAATATCTTGGTGTCCATTTTGACCGGCACTTACTGTGAAATCACCACTTAACTCATCCGTAGGTTTTTTAGTAATGTAGTTAATTACCCCACCATACGTTGAGCGACCATATAAAGCAGATTGAGGTCCTTTAAGAACTTCAACTCGTTGTACGTTATCTAAAATTGACGAGATTATGCCGGTACGGATAAATACACCATCAATAAATAATCCTACCGGCTGAGGCGTTTCAGGGCGGCTATTTGAAATACCTCGTATAACTGGACGTTCTGAATTTCGACCAAAGTCTCCATTGATTTGAAGACCCGGCGTTAAAGCTGCAATATCTCGAGCATCTGAAATTCCAGAGTCAGCAATATCGGAAGCAGAGAATGCTGAAATAGAAAGAGGAGTGTCTTGCAAAAATTCTTCTTGTTTTCTACCTGTTACTACTATTTTTTCAACCTCACTTTCTGCATTTTTTTTAGATGTAACTTCTTCTGCATTAACATATTGGTGACTTGTTAATAGTACTAAACTAATAGCTGTTGCTAACCTCTTTTTTATAAAACTCATAACCCTGCCCTTTATATTATTATTTGTACGTACAAATTACGTTAGTTTGTTTTTTAACCAAACTAACACTATCAACCACAAGTAACATTCTGAAATAACAACCTAATTGACAATTATCAACAAAGTACTAAAGGGAAAATTCTATTAAAAAAATAATGGTTTATTTAATGAGATTTAAGAAAAAACCTTTTTAATAAGCATTTCAAAATTTATTTATTTCATTTAAATCAATAAATTAAATAAAAAAATTAAAACGCAATCATCAAGAATCATTAAAGAAAGATAATTTACTGTAAAGCTTTTTATTTCGCTATTCAGTCAATTCCCTTAAACTCTAAAGATCTGACTTAACTTAAATTTATATTATGGCTGCCGAGCGATTCATCCCATTTAGAAAACAAGATATTATTGAAATGTGTTCCCAGACTTTAACCGATAAAGACAATGCACCTTCATTTATCGGATTTTGTCAGATCCTGTCTAGTATTTTTCATTTTGATTATCACAAACGACTTGAATCATTAAAAAATAACTATGCTCCATTTGACCCTAACGCTAACACCCATGAAGTACAGACACTGACACTAGAGCAACGAGAGCAATGTCAAACAGCCTTTGCGGAAAGTTTTGCCCATATTTTAAATGCTGCTAATTTTGAAAAAATAACTGAGAAAGACTTACAAGAAGCGCTCACCGAAGCATCATTATTTAAAGTTAGACTAGAAGTGGAATTTGATGATTTTGAGCAAGTGGTTTTTTATCGACAAGGCGAATCCCAATTAACTGAAACTATCACTACACTTTGGGGGCTTCGTAAACAAACTATTAACTTTACTAACTACGATCGAGTTGCCATCTATATTACTTTTAAAGATCGCCATTATTTTGAAAAAAAAGATAAATCTCCTCTAGGCTTTGAACCAGGTTCAACCATAGTAAAACTTTTTCAAAACGTACCAAAAGCTGATTTAGAAATGTTATTTCCAAATAGTGAAGTAAGAATGCGTCCAATAGATAAAGTCATAATCGGGGTGTCAGCTGTCATGGGAGGCGCAGTAGTATTAGTAACAAAACTCGGTGCATCTATATTACTTCTTGGATCCTTATTAGGCTTTTGGCTGGGTTGGCGGGCAGAGTCTGTTGTAATGACACAACAGCATTTGATTACTTTTGGACTAGGTATAGCTGTTTTTACGGGTTTTATCTTTAAAGAATGGAATAAATTTAAAAATAGAAAAATTAAATTTATGAAAGCCCTCTCAGATAACCTTTACTTTAAGAATTTAGACAACAATGCCGGTGTTTTTCATACCTTAATTGATGCCGCTGAAGATGAAGATTTCAAAGAAGCTCTTTTAGCCTACACTTTCTTACTTAACACAAATAATGGCATGAGTGCGGCTAAACTTGATCAAAAAATTGAGGTCTGGTTTATGGAAAAATACCATTGCCATCTTGATTTTGAAATATCAGATGCCCTTGATAAACTTGAACGTATGCAATTAATTACTTTTAAGAACGAAAAATATCAAGCTCTGCCATTAACACAAGCTAAACAGCATCTAGATCGCCATTGGGACTCATTGTTTACATTTAATCAGTAGCAGAAGTTTTTCATATGGATAACATGTCCCTAAACAGCGTTTTTATAAAGAAGACAGATTCTTTTTTACCTAGGAATATTGAGAAAATAGCATACAATAATGCTTTCTTGATAACCTAAATGATTTATGTATATTAATCCAGCATGGCGCATATTAACGATTGGAGATGGCGATTTATCATTTTCGCTTTCTTTACAGAATAATTATCATCCTCAATCATTAACTGCGACAATTTTTGACGATTACACGACCTTAAAGTGTAAATATGGAACAACATCATTTCATCAGTTACAAGCTCAACAATGTGAAGTACTCACCGATTTTGATGTAACTAACAAGCAAAGTTGGGGGCGACTTTCTCTACATCAATTTGATGCGGTGTTTTTTCAATTTCCTTTATTACCCGCATTTAACTCGATGGATGACTTTCAACAGCAATGTAAAAATATCAGTTTAAATACCCTGCATCGTCGCTTATTACGTCGCTATCTTATTAATTGTTTTGATTATTTTTTAGATACGCATGGCGCCCAACTAGCTTTTATTACTTCTAAAGATGTAAAACCCTATCGGCAATGGCAGATTGAAAGGTCATTAACCATAAAGAGTGATATTCATTACCTTGGTAGTATGGCATTTGAAATTGAGAAATTTCCTGGTTACAAAATAAGAAATGTTGATCGCGATAAACATGTTAAAGATACCCAAGGTATTACCTATGTCTTTAGTCGTAATACTAATACTGAGCTTAGTAACATACTCACTCAGCCAGACTATTTAACTGATGACTATTGTCGATACTGCCGTGTTGGCCCCTTTTACACAGCGCAAGATAAACACAATCATATTGTCAGTAAAAAACATCAGCAAATGGTGATATTTGAACAGCAATGGCTAAATGATGTTGATTTGTTTGAAAAGTAATACTAAATGCGAGTTTAGCTATTCCTCTTGTAATATCAAGGTAAAAGCTATGATGATTGACAACAACATTCATTGTATTATGCTGCCAAATCTTTAGACACATTAGTTAGCTCTTTATTTTTATATACACTTTTTTATAACCTGTAAGGATTTTTACGTGTTAGAAATTGAATGGATATTCTCTTTTTTATTATTAGGCTCCGTTGTTGGGTTTTTAGCGGGTTTATTGGGTGTAGGAGGTGGCGGTGTTATGGTGCCTGTACTCACCATGATATTTTTAAAACAAGGTGTTCATATTGATAATGTCTTGCACTTAGCATTAGGTACTTCAATGGCGTCGATTATTTTTACCTCGCTTTCAAGTTTAAGAACCCATCAAAAGTATGCTGCTATAAACTGGAAAATAGTAAAATTAATGTCGATTGGCGTAATAATCGGTACTTTTTCTTCCACTTTTCTCGCTTCACATTTGAGCTCGTTTTATTTAGCCCTCTTTTTCACTGCTTTCATGGGATACATTGCCCTTAGAATGCTCATTAAAAAACCAGCGAAAGTACAAACTAACGAAATTAAAAATAGTAGTCTACTTATTGCATCAACAGGGATAGGTGCAATATCCGCATTAGTTTCCATTGGTGGTGGCTCATTAACAGTGCCTTACCTGACATCAAAAAATATTGATATTAAAAAAGCCATTGGAACCTCAGCTGCAATAGGATTACCTATATCACTAGCGGGAACTTTGGGTTATTTAATTAATGGCTTAACTAGTGAGATAAGCTATCAATATTCATTAGGGTTTATTTATCTACCGGCGGTATTACTGATCTCTATCACTAGTTTTTTTACCGCGCCTTATGGCGCTAAACTCGCGCAACATTTACCTGTTAATGTGCTAAAGAAAATTTTTGCATTTTTATTAATTCTACTGAGTTTGAAAATGCTACTATCGATCATATAAAAATGAGCAAGGTTAACGCATGCAAGCACACTTACAAACACTCAGCGAATTATTGATAAAAAATGATCTGCAAGCCTTGTTACAACACTATTTAACATCAAGTGAGAAAGAAAATTTAGTGCAGCTAGGCTTTATGTTTCAGCAAGGACAACTCAAATTATCTCATTTTGATTATTTTCAACAATTAGCAACGGTTTTTATTGAAAAAAAGGGCTTTCCCACCGCACTTATTGCTCGCATTAATACTAACGATACCCTCAACTTTTTCACCCCTGCATTACAAATAGAGCGTAATTTTAATAAAGTAGATCTCCAGCAACGTAATGTTTTACATTATTTATTAACCAATGATCAATTAGTACTAAGCAATACTCAACCACCATTTAACTATTTACGCTCTATGATGTTATTTGAAAGTAATGAGGCATTGCGCGATGGTTTATGTCAGCGCGATCAACAAAACTTAACTCCCATTGAATCATATTTATTTATTAACAATAATTTAACCGCCTTAGCCAATCACGAATTTACTGCTTTATTGGCATTAATAGAAATTGAGAATAAACAACAAGTGGTGGATAAAAAAAATTACCCCCTCTTTATAAAACTAGTCAGTCAATTATGCCGCGCGCAAGCCTTAGCACCAAATCGAGAACTCCAACGTATTATATTAATTGCCGCTTATTATTCATTATCAGTGATGCAGGTTGTTAATGATATTAACCAAAAATTATAATCTTTGGGATCCGCCTTATAGGTTCTTATTAAGCTTAGAAAGTTACACTGAATTTTCTCTATTTTTCACAAAGAATACAGATACCTAGTTTAGATAATCATAAAAAAACAAATAATAAAAATTTAGTCTATTCTTATATAAATGCTTTCAACAACAGACCTTATATTTTTTGACTGAAACAAATTCAAATTTGAACAAATACATGGCGCGTGATGCCGCGATACTTTTGTATGGTAACGCTATTGCCGGTATTTTAATCAGTTTAATAACCTCGAGTTTTCTAGTTTTCGCCTTTACCTATCCCACTGTAGATCCCTTAAAAGAAATGTGGTGGTGGGGAATGTTTACTTTGCTTATTGTTAGGCTTTTAGACGTTATTTGGTGGAAAATAAAACTTGAACCAACACGGTTTAATGGAAAGAAATCAATTACTCATTTCGTTGTAGGGGCGAATATGACCGCTATCATGTGGTCAATTTATTTAGTCTATTGCACTATACACCTAAGTAACAACATTGAATTAACCACAACAATTATTGCTATTTCATCCATGGCTGGCGGTTCAGCTACCGTACTCGCAGCTCATAGATATACCGCGATGTTTTATCCCTGTGTTCTACTAGGGCCTGGCTCAATAGGCTTACTTTTATCAGGAGATAATTCACTGCAACTACTGGGTATTCTTGGTGTATCTTTCACTATCGTCATGTTTATTATTTCAAGAAAATCAGCAGATTTTACGCAGCATACGCTATTTCTAAAAAATGAAAACTCAGAGTTAATTCACCGAATGGAAGAAAAAGTGAAAGAACGTACCCAGAAAATTTATGAGTTATCTAACCTTGACCCCCTCACCCGTTTATATAATAGAACAGCTTTCTCGGCGCAACTTAAGTTAATTATAGAAACAACCAATACGCCATTCGCATTGCTTTTTATTGATCTCGATGGCTTTAAAAAAATAAATGACACTATTGGCCATAAGGCAGGAGATCAAATATTAAGAAAAACAGCTGAGCGCTTGAAAGCTTTTACTCTAGACACTCAGCTTGTATGTCGATGGGGAGGAGATGAATTTCTTATTGTCTTTCAAAATACCGATGAGGCTAATGCTATAGAAAAATCTAAAGACTTGATTAGTCTTCTTTCTGAACAACATAGCACTGAAACTAGTGTTTTATCTGTTGGTGCCACCATAGGAATTTCACTTTATCCACAACACGCAACGAGTGAAGACAGGCTTATTCAATTAGCAGATATGGCCATGTATTTTCAAAAAAAACACATGAGATCAACTGTTGGGGTCTTTTCTGAACAATTAGAAAAACACTATACTCATGAGCTCCGTTTAAAAAACGAGCTATCTAAAGCAATAGAAAATAATCAGCTAAGGTTAGTTTTTCAACCAATTATCTCCTCTGAAGGCTTAAAATTATCAGCTTTTGAAGCACTTGTGCGCTGGCATCTTGATGATGAAGAGATCCCCGCAGAAGAGTTTATTCAAATTGCCGAGCAATATGGCTTAATTCACGACATAGGGTCATGGGTGCTTCAGCAAGCCTGCCTTGAAGCTGCTATTTGGGATCAAGATAAACACATAGCTGTTTGTGTGAATGTTTCAATTATTCAGCTCCAAGATGAAAACTTCATTAATATTATTGATAACGTGCTTTCAACAAGTTTACTCCCCCCTGCTTTATTACATATTGAGATTACTGAATCAGTATTTGCTTCTGACTTAATTGTGATCTCAAACCAGATTAAACATCTTCAAGACAGAGGGATTAAAGTTTCCATTGATGATTTTGGTACCGGCTACTCCTCGCTTTCTGTAATGCAAGATTTAGCGGTTAATATAGTCAAAATTGACCGCTCATTTGTCAATAAAGCGAACAGCAATGGGGAAGCGATTATCTCTGCAGTGATGCACATAGCATCCTCACTCAATTTTTTGGTTGTTGCAGAAGGTGTAGAAACAGAAGATCAAGCTCAATTATTATTAAAACTAGGGGTGCATTATCTTCAGGGGTATTATTATTCACAACCAATAGAAACTGAACATATCACTGAATATATACACAATCATTAAATACCTAATTCACCTTGATATAATTTATCAAAATAAGGAATGGCGTTTTCCTTAATGGGGCGTCATTTCCGACAGAGTAACATTAGGTGGAGCTTGGTTAGACAATAGTTTATGTGCTCAACAACGCATGGGTTTTACCGGTAAAAAAGTAGTAGAAATAAAAAACTGACCGTATCATTTATACGTTTATCTCTTTAATATATTAACATCCATTATTACGTTTATCATGATTAATGATTTGCTTATGCACTTCTATCAGCTATAGACTGCAAAACACAATATAAAGAGTTAAGGTGATGCATGCGTTCATTTAATAGAGACAGTAATAGTGCAATTTTAGTCGCTGGCATTTTAGCTCTTGTTGTTGGCGTAGGGGTTGCTCGCTTTGTCTTTACCTCTCTTTTACCCTCAATGTTAGAAAACACTATTAGTATCACTTTTGCAGGTATCCTTGCTTCAATAAATTACCTAGGTTATTTATCTGGCTCTATTTTTTCTGTCTTTATCAAAGACATTCACAGTAAAGTGAGATGTTTTAGATTTGGTTTAATACTTTGCGTTGTATCATCATTTGTTTTAGGTATTACAGAAAACAGCACCGTTTGGATCTTAGCGAGATTGTTAGCCGGTTTTGGAGCAGCAATGGCACTTGTCGTCGGCTCTTCTATTGTGATGTTAAAGCTAAAATCAACCAATAAAACTAAAGCAATGGGAATACATTTTAGTGGTTTAGGCTTTTCTATCGTAATTACTGATCTAGTGATGCGAGCTGTATTTAGCGCAGGTGGTAACTGGCAAGATGCTTGGGTGTTTCTAGCCATTATTGGGGCATTATTCTCTTGTTATTCAGCTTATGTTTTACGATTTGAAAAACAACCTAAAAACGAAATAGTAAAACATAAATTCGATAAATCTTTATTTTCGCCACTCGCTATCATCCTTATTTTAGCTTACTTTACTGAAGGTGTTGGCATGGTAGTTCAAGCGACATTCCTACCTGATATTGTTAATTCATTAGCTGGTCTTGAAGGTTATGGCGGATACGTGTGGTTGGTAGTTGGTATTGCCGGTATTCCTTCTTGCATTATTTGGATGCGTTTAGCACATCGCTTTGGAAGTATTAATATTATGATAGTTGCGATGTTATTACAGATCGTCGGTATTTTAATCCCAACGTTATCAAGTAACATCGTCATGAACCTTATTAGTGGCCTATTATTTGGTGCAACCTTTATCGGTTTAGTCGCATTATTTATGAATTTTGGTGGTCACCTTTCCAGTAAAAACCCCGTATTTATCATGGGAGCGATAACCTCAGCGTATGGCATTGGACAAATCATTGCCCCGCTGTATTGTGTGGCATTAATCAAACAGTTTAATAATTATGACTATGCGTTATATTTGACCGCATTAATTGTTGCTTGTGGCATCATGATGTTAGCTTATGCCAAAAATAACTACGCACAAGCAAGAATGAGTATATAGCGACGGCGATTAAGCAATATAAATAGCTTGCTCAGATGTTCTTCCATAGGGGGGGAAGCCAGTATTGCCGAAGCATTTGGCTTATGTGTTTATAAGTAATAACTACCTGTGCCTGCACATGACTTTTCGTATCAAGCAAGTGAACAAAAAGTCAGGTTACACACTTGCCAGGTCAACAAGCGTGTTTTAATAAGAAAATAAAATTACGACTTTCTTAATCGACAAGATAGTAAGCCCATCACACCCGCTAAAAATAGCACAAGTGTTGATGATTCAGGTACGGTTACATTAGGCTTAACACCCTTGATCATCACAAAACCAGCCATACCTGTGCGTCCTTGATAAAAATTGGTTTGATTTGAAGTCGTATCATTATTACCAGCATGTTTATACCAACCAGTTGCTAACGAATCAGCAAATAAAAAGAAACGCCTTTCTACGCCTTCCCATTCATATTCATTCCAACCACCTTGGTTTCTATAACCTCGATTAGCATTATACGCAAAGCCGACTAGATCTCGCCATTCTTGGTGAGTAGCAAAATAATAACCAGCAATAGGCTCAAAGGTATCGGTACGGTCTAACGTCCATATTTTCGATACTGCATAAAAGACGTTTTCTGAGGCAGAACTCTGACGAAGTCCACCTAAATCATCCGTGGTTAAGTGCCAATCTTCCACTGGGATTAGTGTTGCATTTGCACTATTGACAGTATTTAAAGCAAGAAAAAATACGCAAGCAGCAATGACGTTTAAAGGTTTAATGATCATATTATTATTATTCTCTTAGTATTAAACTCGGTAAATGATGGAACTTTCAATCACTCCAGCATTTTACCTAGAAGCGCAAGAATACTAAAAAATATAAATAAATTCAATATGATAATAATAAGCGTAAATTGTGTAGATTAAAAAGCAATACGGTTTATTCGAGTGCTACTTGCAGGTAACGATTCAGTTTATCGTTATCTAATCGTTGAGGAGATATTTTATCAACAATTTCCAGTGCCTGATAAACCTTGCTTAGTCCAACTTTATCATCAAGAGGCATTTTTTCAAATGCGGTAGCATTAATAGTTTCCGCTAAGAATGACAATGTACTTGTTAAGGACTCTTTAAAATCAGTCTCTGTTTTTGCTTGCTCTACATCAGCTAATATTGTTTTAGCTGTTGATAAAGTTTCTTTTAGTAACACAAGGGTTTCGCTTTCTTCTTCAGGAGCATCGTCCTCTTCGCTGCTAATTTTGCCAGCATCGGTTTCATCTAACCGTATTAAAAAATTATCAAGAAAACTTACCATATTGGTATTTGGTGGTGCTTGTGAGGCAGACAATTCTTCATCTGACAACTCAGTATCGGTTAAATGAGCATAATCTTGTTTTGAAATAAGTCCTAACTGATAAACCCGCTCTTTTAATGAGTCAATATCATCGAAATTTAAACTGCCGTTGCTGAAAAACTCTTGGCTAATAGAATTAATTTTTTGTGCCCGACTGCTTAAATACAAACTAGCACTAGTTGTTTGTTCTTGTTCATCTAGTGCTGTTGTTTGCTTATGTTCAGCAATGACATTCTCAACCTCTGATGTTGAGGTTAAGTTAGTATTCAGTAAACTCGTGTAAGTATTAATGTTATTAATCATGTCGATATTTCAACAAAAATTTGACGTAGTAAAAATAATGCAATATTTATTCCTACTATGAATGTCAACTCCTCAATTAGACTCAAACGCATCATAAACGTTAATGTTTTGAGCTTTTTTTGCCTTTTATGAATGATAACAATATTACACATAACGCTAAGGATGAAGAGAATAAAAATAGAGCAAATTATTGGTTTTTAACCATTAACAGATTAAAAGTTAAGCACTTCCATTTTCGTCAACTATACTAAAAAAGTAGAGGAACAATGATTAAACGGAAGGAATAATGGCCAAAAATAAAATAGTAGAAGATACTACACAAACTAAGCCCCTTGAGGCTATTGATGAATTAACGCAATTAAGATCTATTGTCTTTGGTGTGGCAGAACAAAATATTTATCAAAGCATAAATGAACTAGCAAATAAAATGGAAAGCACCATAACCTCACTTAATAGCCAATTAACGGAACGTATTCAGACATTACAACAAAACATAGAAAACCAACTAAGGGAAACAGACAAGAAGTTAAATTTAATTGATAAAAATCATGATGATAAAGCAAACTCCTTACACAAAGAAATCACAAATTTAGCTTCCGAACATGAAATATTTGCTACCACCACCCAAAAAGATTTTAATGAACTTAATCAATCGCTTGATAGCGAAAGCGCCAGCCTAACCAACGACTTCCATGAACAAATAGAGCACCTAAAAACCCATTTAGAAGATGTTTCTAAAGAATTAAGTTCCTCTAAAACAGATCGTAAAACACTTGCCAAACTCCTGGCTACCATGGCGACTAACTTGGAATCAGATCAGTAATAATGAGTACGTCGACAAAAACGGAGCAACATGAATCCCAACAACAGCTTGAACAACTTAGGGTATTGCTCTTAGGTGAAGACCACGAAATAGTAACTCGCACACTAAAAAAACAAGCGAGAGAAGTTGTTACTGACGTTTTCACTGAAGCTTTACATGATCGTGAGAAAAAAGATGGTTCCGTTAATAAAGTTATTCTTCCACTCGTTGAAAATGCAGTAGAACATTCAATTACTCATCATAGTGACCGCTTCATTAGCGCACTGTACCCTTTAATGGGTAGCCTAATTCGAAAATCTGTATCTGCTTTTCTTGCTGACTTTATGGAGAAAACCAATCAGCTGCTAGAAAATAGCTTAACGCTACAAGGTTTAAAATGGCGTTTTTCAGCATGGCGTGCCGGTGTTAGTTTCAGTCAATATATCGCATCACAAACCTATATTTATCGTGTTGAACATGTGTTTTTTATTCATCATGAAACAGGTTTGTTATTAAGATCGGTTAGTTTAGAAGATAGTGACAATAGTAACGCTGATGTTATCTCTTCAATGTTAAGTGCGATTAATGATTTTATTGGAGACTCTTTTCAAGAAAGTCCTGATGGAATAAAAGAACAATTACAAACAGTGACTACTGACAATTTTAATCTACTACTTAAGCCAGGCCCAAACGCTATATTGGTAGCTGCTGTATCAGGAACCCCTCCTCAAAGTCTCAGTGTTCAACTACAAAAAACTATTGAAACCTTACACACTATCTACTCGAAAGAATTGAATAATTTTACTGGTGATAGCCGTTCTTTTGATAATGCAGATAGTTTATTACGTGACTGTTTATTAACCGAAGAAAAAAATAAAGAAACTAAAAATAATAAAACACCCTGGTTCGCTTGGTTGGCTATTTCAGTGGTTCTTATTTTCATAGCCTTTAAAAGTCATCACCTATATCGATTAACGCAAATCGAACAAGAACTAGCACAGTTAGATCAAGAGCCCGGTATTATGGTCGAGAAAGTTGACGTTATTGATAGCAACACTATTACCCTAAAAGTTCTCAGAGATCCCGAAGCCATTACAATTGAAAACTGGCTAAAATTAAAATCGCTAAATTTTACTCATTTAACCCTTAATGAAGATCTTTATTTATCTTTAGATCCAAAATTGCTCAATATAAAAGCAAAAAAAATATTTAGTCGCTATACTGATATTCAAGCCCAATGGATAAATAATGTACTAACGCTTACTGGAGATATTAATCCATTCTCCTACAAGCAGTTAACAACTGACTTAGCTCAAATAGGCATATTAAACGATAAAAACCTTGATGTTACCCAGCTTAATATCAATACGACAAAAGAGTTAAATACAGCAAAAGCCTTAAATCAACAAGCGTTTCAAAGTTTAATAGGTAAGATTTCAACTATTCAACTTAATTTCGCCATTGCAAGTGACACAATAACGCCATCGATGACGGAACAATTAAGTGAACTTGCCCAAACATTCCTTTATTTGGAGCAACTTGCTGACAAACTTAAAATGAATGTAGGCCTTGTAATTATGGGGAGTAGTGACAACTCAGGTAATATCGAAACCAATACAAAACTCAGTATTTTACGGGCAATAAATACAGAACAAACACTTAGCCAGTTAGGTTTAGCAAAAATAAAAATGTTTACCTCTGGTCTAGGACAAATCGATATACCAAATGTCACTAACACGTCACGGAAAGTTATGTTTAATGTGATATATGTTAATACACAAGAAAAGTGAAAGTAAGATGAGAATATTCTAAACAACTCAATTGAACTTTATATATGGAGCTATGCCTTGATTCAAAAAAAAATATGCTTGCTAGGTGCATCTAGTGTAGGAAAAACAAGTTTAGTTAAACAGTATATTCAAGGCGTTTTTGATGAAAAATACCTAACGACTATAGGGGTTAAAGTCGATAAAAAAACGGTTGAACTTGATGATCAAAGTGTACAATTGATGATCTGGGATATCGAAGGAAATGATCGATATAATGTATTTCAAAAACGTTATCTTCGAGGGGTTGCTGGATATATTATTGTCGTAGACCATACGAGAAGCTCTTCATTGCTTGAAGGCATCGACATTCATACACTCGCTCGGCAAGTTACCTCAGCCCCCGCTATTTTAGTCATTAACAAATGCGATCTAAATAAAGAATGGCATTGGCAAGACGAAGAGTTAAGGCAATATCGAGATATTTTTTCACACCAATTTTCTACCAGTGCCAAAACAGGGGAACAAGTAGAAGATATGTTTAAAGCCATTGCCAAGCTCTCACTTGAAAGTGAACAAAATGACCATCTTACTTAACAATATATTAAGTGCCTTAGCACAAGTAGTGTTTGAGGTAATAGATAATAAAACAGACACCTTCAAACTAGTGGCGGGACAAGCGGATTGGGCTCAAGAACTATTCCCTGAACTTGAAAAAAGTTCAACGGTAGTAATTAATGAGGATACCGCTTTTTTACATGATTTTTTATATGATGCTAAACGAATTTGGAATGCAGATAAAAATGGCTCATTACATTCAGGGTTTTGGACTGAAGTAACAAAAAACCGTCAAGAGTATCATCTTGAAGCAATTGCCATAAAACAAGAAAACTATCGATTATTACTCCTTATCAACCAATCTGATGAGTTCAAATTTCGCCAAAACACACTGCAATCAGCCCGTGAAATATTACTATCAAATGATCACTTGGTTGAACAGAATCAATATCTTCACAATCGAATTTTATCTATTCTAAAAAAACCTAGCGAGCAACGCCATATTTTGATCGCCTTAACAAAAGCAATAGAAAATGCCGGCTTTGGTGTTGTGATTACAAATAATAAACTACATACCATCATTGAAAATTCAGCGACGAGATCTCTTTTTAATCAACACAATTTACCGCCAAATGAAATTAGAAAACCCGTAGATATTATACTGTCATTAATGCAAAACCAATTACCTGAATTTGAAAGAATTATGACAACTAAAAGTAGCTGGGATGGAGAGCTTTGTTGGATCCTCCCCCCAGCCACTTTAAAATGGTTAAAAATAGCTATATACCCAGTAACAAATGAATTAAACGAAATTAAAAATTGGATATTTTTCGTCAATGATATTAGCAATGTTAAATATTTAGCCCAACATGATGAGGCACTTGGATTACAAGACATACTAACTAAGTTACCTAATCGTTTTGGTTTTTGGCAAACGTTAGAGCATAAAACAACTGAAAAAACACCTTTTTACATACTTTATGTAGATATCAATGAATTTAGAGTCCACAACGAATGTTTTGGTCATGATGAAGGCGATAAACTATTAATTGATTTAAGTGAACGTATTAAATCTAACTTAAAAGAATCTGACTATCTTGCCCGTGTTGGTGGCGACGAATTTGCTGTTATTCTCGCAAATACAGACACACAAGATGCTTGCGAACAAATAATAGAACGAATTATTGATAGTGTTAGCATTCCATTTAACACTAGTAAATCAGAGAGTTTCAACATTACTATTAGTATTGGTGCTGCAAATTACCCTAATGATGCAGAAAGTGTTGAAGAGCTAATGAAATTTGTCGACCTAAGTGTTTATAGTGGAAAACATAGTAAAAAAAATACCATACAGTTTTATTCTCAAGCAATAAAAGATGCTTCTATGCAGTTGATACAAATAGAACAAGATCTTAGAAATGCACTTAAAAATAATGAGTTTGAATTATATTTACAACCAATTATTGATTTGGAAAGCAATAAAATCCTTAAAGCTGAAGCCTTAATACGATGGAATCATCCAACTAAAGGACTTGTTTTTCCAGATCAGTTTATCTCTATTGCGGAAAAAAGCGAGTTGATTAATACCATAGGTCACTGGGTAATTAACGCTGTATGTTTCATGATACAACAACTCTGCGCCAACAATTTTAAAATCAAAATATCAATGAACCTCTCACCAACTCAAGTGTTAGAAGAAGGCTTATTTACCTATTTACATCGTTGCGTAAAAAAATATGAAATCGATCCAAGTCTGTTTGAATTGGAAGTGACTGAAGGAGTGTTGGTCAATGATTATCGCGTCGCTGAAAAGCTATTAAGTAAAGTCAGAGCAATTGGCATGAGCGTATCTGTGGATGACTTTGGCACTGGGTATAGTTCACTATCCTATTTGAAAAAATTACCTTTAGACTTTGTCAAAATTGATCAATCTTTTGTTAAAGACATTGTTGTTGATGATAATGATAAGGCGATTGTCAGAGCGGTGATTGCCATGGCTCACAATCTTAACTTGGGGGTTATTGCTGAAGGTGTTGAAACTAACGATCAGTTGAATTTCCTTAAAGAGAATTCATGTAATTCAGTACAAGGATACTTATTCAGTAGACCAGTACAATATGATAAATTCATTAAGCTCTTGCACGGTAAAAATACAAATAAAAAGAAGTAAAATACTAGGCTAACTAAAATAAGTTAGCCAACTATCAACCCCTTATGATTACAAGATACTATTCGCTAAATAAATAGTTATCACATAACCTAGTGTATAAGCTGCGAGTAGTGCAGGAATATAACGAGTATAACTCATAAAAGTCATTTCTTTAATTTTACTCATCGCTATAATACCAGAAGCCGAACCTATCACTAACAAAGAGCCACCCACACCAACAGAATAGGTAAGACCAAGCCATTGAGTAGGACTTAATACGGGTTCTGCTTTTAATAAAGCCGCTGTTAATGGCACATTATCTAATAATGATGAACCAATACCGGCAAAATAATTCGAGTACGTCGGATTAAATTTCGTATACAATTCTGTCACTAAATGTAATACACCTATTTCTTTCAACATACCTACCAATAATAAGATACCAAGGAAGAATAAAAGCGTCTCATATTCAATTTGACGAATATATTCTAAGATTTCACTTTCTTGTTTATCATTTCGGTACAAGGTACCGACTAAAAACATTACAGATAAACCCGTTAAAAAAGTTAATACGGGTGGAATACCAAAGGCTACATTGAGTAACATAGTTGACAAAATAGTGCTGAAAAAGATGATAGCAACAAGCACATCAACCGTTTCATAATTTTTAGTTGAAGGGCTAGTTGTTACTGTACCTTTCAGTCCAATCGAAAAAATAGTCGCTAAAAATAAAACACTAATGGTTGCAGGTATTAATAATAAGAATAATTCTGATATCTTCACATGGCCGTCGAGATAAATCATCAACGTAGTGACATCCCCAGTAATTAAGGAAACACCACCGGAGTTAACCGCAAAAACGACTAAAATAGCCATACGTAACTTAGCTCGGTCAGAAACATTAAAGGTCTGTAATAGGGTCAATGAAACTAACGTTGCGGTAACATTGTCACAAATAGCCGAAAGGAAAAGGGAAAAAATAGCAATTAAAAACATAATCACTATGATGGAAGCTTGTTGGGGAAACAACTTCTGTACCGCCATTTGCACTATGCCTTTCGCATTTAAATAAGCAACAAATGTCATTGTCGACATTAAAAACAACCACAGTACCGCTATTTCTAAAAGGTTTTCTTCAAGCTGATGATTAATAAAATCATGTTGACTAACACCACGAGAAACAAACAAGGTTATCCACGCAATACAACCAAAAAAGAGTGTAGTTTTTGCTTTGTTGATATGTGTAACTTCTTCAAAAACAATCGACAATAATGCAGCAACAGCAATAACAATTAGAAAATAATCAACCATAGGAATATCGACTCTAAATTGGCTTGAGATTTTGATGGCGCGAATTATAACGGATGTTGATACTAATGTGGATTGAATTTTAGATATTCATCACTAATTCTTTACATTTTTATCATATACAAAAGAATCTTTGGTGCTAAGCGTAATATTTGAATATTCTGCAACATTCGTTAGATGATATTTTTTTTCTAAAGACTCCAAAAACTCATGATTTTCTTTAAGAAATTGATTAAATTCATCTAGTATATTTTCATATTTTATTGTTGATAATTGAAACGTATAAATTTCATGGGGTAAGGTTTTATCAAGCACTAACTCTCCTTCCTTTCCTAATAAAGATAAATAATAATTAATGACGCTGGGCTCTATGTTAGTGGCATCGACATAGCCATAGACGACTTGCTTAATAATATTTAATGGTGAAGAGCTCTCCACCACCTGAGTATTACCCTTGCTAATTAAATCTAACCACATGGTTGCATGAAAGCCTAAGATAGTCCCTAGAGTCTTGATATCAACACGTGACTTCCCTAATTTATCTTTTCTGACATTAGCCCCAGCCATTAAACTCACAATAGGATCGCTAAACTTAAGATCAGGATAAACACTTCTCCCTCTTGACCACCTTTTACTATCTGGATATTTAAAATCAATGGCATTTTCTTTATACCAATAATTGGTTCGCTTAATGGGTAAAGCTAAATAAATAAATTTATAGTTTTTCGATTTAGCAAACGTATCTAAAAGTTCTTTCGCATGACTTTCATTAGGAAAGTCATACAAGGGATAATATGCGACATCCTGAACGCCAATAATAAATGTTTTTGCTTCAATAGAAAAAACCAATAAAGATAAGAGTAAATAAATAGATCTGAGCATAATTTATATGAACGTGGGTTAATTTAATAAAATAAAGAGAAGTTTAGCCTATTATACCGTAATAAGTTTGTATTCAATCAAATGAGTGAATTAATTTAACTCATCAGATGAGTTCTTCTCGTTTGTCATAAAAAGGTCAACTCACTATGATGTAATTGTTTTCGAAATCTCCCCCGATTTCAACATATGACATTGTTTTAATGTAAGGGCGCCTCTTTAATAGGAGCGCCCTATTTTTTTATCTAACGTTTTTTTTGCACCAAATAAGTGCAAAACAACTATTCCCATGCCTCTTTTTGAGCAAAAAACCGATAAAAAAACAATATAACCCTTACTTTTCAACAACTAACACTCTGGTTCGACATTTGCAAATGTAGCAAAAGATTCCCTTATACGATACTCTATTATTCTTTATGGCTATTCAAACACCTATACGTGGTTTACGCTCTTTTTGTATTGCGGCTAAATGCTTAAGCTTCAAACATGCCGCCTCTCAACTCTTTTTAACGCCTTCGGCTGTCAGTCATCAAATTAAACAATTAGAAGAACAACTTGGCATTTCCCTTTTCGAGCGACAAACACGTGCAATTGCATTAACTGGTGCAGGTAAACAATTTTATAATGCCGTTAACCCATTAGTAAATGAATTAGAATCAACCATTGCAGATTTTACTAATATTCAACAAAACAAAACTATTGTCATCAGTTTACCTGAGTTTTTTGCGAGTGAGTTATTTGTACCTCGACTAGGAGAGTGGGCTGAAAAAAATCCTGAGATAAATTTACAGCTAGAGACAATAAAGTCTGGTACTCAATCATCAGCGGCGACAGATTTATCTATTGTATTAGCTAATGGTAAACCAAATGCAAGTATTGTCCACGAGCTTTTTCCTATTCGATATGTTCCTGCTTGTAATAAAAAACTTTATAAAAAATGGGTAAACTCCGGATACAGCGCCTTAAGTCAAGTGCCTCTTATTCTGCATCAATCAAGACCTTGGTCTTGGCATCAATGGGCTGATAGATGTAACATTTCTGATTTTGATCCTAAACAGATTATCCAATTTGACAGTATGTTTGGAGTTGCGCGTGCAGCTCAACAGGGAATGGGGATTGCGCTTGTTCCCTTACCTATGAGCAAAGCATGGTTTAGTGAAGAACTGTTAGTTAAACTATTCGACCATGAATTAGTAACCAATGATAGATATTACTTAGTTCAACACGAGCGGATCGACGAAGGTAGCGACTTATCCTTATTTGCAGATTGGGTTACCTCTACTTTCTCAATGAAATAATCCATAAAGATAAGTTTCACTTAAGTACCCGATAAAGCCTAGACTGTATGATCAACAGCTAGGCTTTTATGTTTTACTATCCCTTATAAAGCCTCTCTGATATTGCTAATCAAATGAATGAATTACTTTCACCTATTGCGTTTATTTTTATCGTTTGTCAGTACATCAACCGATCTTTAGAGTGGCACCTGTTGCTAATGAAGTAACACCACTTACTAAGGAGAATTATATGAAAATCGTTACCCCACTTTTATCGGCTATCGGTCTGAGTACTGTGCTATTAAGTTCGGCATATGCAAGTGAAACATCGACTAAATTTACTGTAGCTATCATAAAAGGCGCCGCAGGTTCTAATGAGATTAAAGATGGTAATTATCACATTGGACTTGAATCGTTATCGGCTGCTAGTACAACATCATCTTTTGATAAAAACATGGGATTATGCGTAGCACACCTACAAGCGAAAAGCTTTACTAATGCTGAAGTTGCATGTACTGAAGCTATCACTGTCATTGATACTAATAAAGCTAAAGGACCTAGAGCAAAATTATTAAAAGCACTCGCTTACAGTAACAGAGGTATAGTTAAATATTTTCAAGACGATGAATATGGCGCATTAGCGGATCTAAGCTCTGCACTTTTATTAGCTGATGATCCTGTAATCGTCAATAACATAAACTATTTAAAAAGTACCGAAAGTAAAAAGTCTTATGCTGACAATGACATAATAATAGCATCTGAATAATAAGGAAATTCACATGACCTATCTTAAAAAAAATATTAGCAATGCCTTTTTATTTATCCATCACCTCAAAAATATTGAGGTAACTGCTTGGGATATTAATGGTAATCACTCTTTATTAAACCAAGGAATACAACGACAGAAAAGGTAGTTAAATGAAAAAATTCCAAATATAGGGGTAATATGAAACACTATAATTAATATAACTCTTATAGTTTTGTTACCCCATCCACTGCCAAAAACTTGAAATTTACCAATCTATCCTCATATTTTACCTACAACTACAACATAAATTGACTGATGACTGGAAATACAGGCACAGACACTGTTAAAATCTAAAACAGTAAATTCAATGTATATGAGATATATCCAAGATGGGAAGAGCTTACCAAAACCGCAAATTATCTATGGCCAAAACAGCAGGCCAAAAAACTAAAGTTTATTCAAAGTACGGTAAAGAAATTTATGTCTGTGCCAAAAATGGAGGCATTGACCCTGATGGGAATTTATCACTACGCCGTTTAATGGAAAAAGCCAAAAAAGATCAAGTGCCGGCACATGTTATTGAAAAAGCAATAGATAAAGCAAAAGGTGGTGGTGGTGAAGATTACTCGGAAGCACGCTACGAAGGTTTTGGACCTGGTAACTGTATGGTAATCATCGATTGCCTAACGGATAATGGTAATCGTACTATTAAAGATGTACGCCTTTGTTTCACTAAAACACATGCGAAAATAGGCTCTTCTGGTACTGTCTCTCATATGTTTGACCATCAAGCTGTTTTTGCATTTAAAGGTGATGATGATGAAGTTGTCTTAGAAAACCTTATGATGGCTGATATTGATGTTACTGATGTTGAGCTTGAAGATGGCATTATTACCGTTCAAGCACCACACACAGAGTTTTATAAGATAAAAACTGCATTTGCTGAAACAATGCCTGAATATGACCTTGAGGTTGAAGAAATCACTTGGGTTCCACAAACATATACAGAAATAACGAATGAAGACGACATTGCAAATTTTGAAAAATTTATGGCGATGTTGGAAGATTGTGATGACGTACAAAATGTTTATCACAATGCTGAACTTCCTGATCAGGAAGACTAAAAACCCGATAAGTAACAGCATTTATTCCATTGCAATTAATGCTGTTACTTTTAAAAGCCCCGTTGTACGACACTCCCTCACTTTCTTTAGTGGTAAAACTCCGCAGACACTAATATGTCATTATCGGGTACATAAAACTGTTCTGCACTACTACTATGCCACCATAATTGCCATGAACGACTAAGATTCTCAATATTTTCATTCAACAGCGCATTACATGCTAATGGCGCCACTAAACTGCCGATAGAGGTTTGTAAGCCATTAGGTGACCGACGTTTGATCATGTTTGGCGTTAATTTAGCAGGATCATCTAAGCCCATACTAGCGACAAGCTCATAAAAATTTTCCAGCGTATTATTATGAAAATTCTTTACACGGTCACTTTTTAACAACACATCAACGGCTTTAGAGCGAGCGGGATCTTGTGTCGCGATACCTGTCGGACAACGGTTAGTATTACAATGTTTAGTTTGAATACATCCAAGTGCCATCATCATGGTACGGGCCGCATTCACTAAATCAGCCCCAACCGCTATTTTAGTCAATAAATCAAAACTTGAGGCTGTTTTTCCAGACGCTATTATTTTAATTTTATCTCTTAAACCCACACCTCTTAATGCATTACTTGCAAAATAAACGGCTTCTAAGCATGTCATACCTAAGCGATTACTAAATTCAACAGGTGCCGCACCTGTTCCCCCTTCCGCACCATCAATAGTAATAAAGTCAGGTAATATGCCGCTTGCTAACATTGCTTTACATAAGCTAAGAAATTCCGCAGGATTCCCTATACACAATTTAAAACCAACAGGTTTGTTTCCACTGAGTACTCTTAAACGTTGAACAAAGTTGAGTAATGCCATCGGAGTAGTACATTCAGGGTTAACTGCAGGAGATACACAATCTTTATCTTGCGATATATGTCTAATCAGCGCAATTTCTTCAGTGATCTTAGCTTTAGGTAACACACCACCATGACCAGGTTTTGCCCCTTGGCTAATTTTAATTTCGATCATTTTTACTTGTGGTAGAGTGGCTGTTTTAATAAAGCCTGCTTCATCAAAATTTCCATCTGCATCTCGGCAACCAAATAATCCGGTACCTATTTGCCAAACAATATCGCCACCGTGTTTTAAATGATAGGGGCTTGCTCCACCTTCGCCAGTGTTATGATAACAACCTGCTTTTTTCGCACCTAAATTAAGGGCTTCTATGGCGTTTGCACTTAAAGAACCAAAACTCATTGCGGAAATATTTAAATAAGATGCCTGATAAGGTTGTTTACATTCCTCACCACCAATAGTAATACGTTTAACTGAATTGAGTATTTTACTTGGCGCCATTGAGTGCCATAAACTTAAATAATTATCTTCATATAAATCATGTTGAGTACCAAAAGCTATAGTATCTCGGGTATTTTTAGCTCGTTGATAGACTAAACTTCTTTCTTCTCTATTAAATGGTTTTTCTTCTGTGTCATTGGCAATAAAGTATTGTTGTATTTCGACACGATAAGATTCTAGAAAATAACGAATATAGGCGACAACGGGGTACAATTTATTAAGACTATGACGACTAAAGTACACATCATAAAAACCAACGACTGAATAAATGAGGGTTAAGCATAGTAAAAATATGGCAAAAACACTGCCATTTACATAATAAAGATAAAAAGAACTCAAGTTGCCTAACGTTAACATCAGCCAAAAAACTTTCTGCATTATGGTCATAAATATTCCTTGTTTAAACTCTACCTTTGTTAATCAAGAGCAATAGTATATTGATAGAGATCCTAAGGCTATTATCAGGTTAACTTTAATAGATAATTTCGTATATTTTATTTCAAAACGCCTAAAACACCTATAGCCAAATCTATTTAAATAGTTTTACTTTGGCACTAAATACTATAACTGATAGTAACATTTCACTATCAATACAAAGATATTTAAGCATTTATTGAATGAAAGGATGTATTAATAAACATAGTTGAAGGGGGAAGCTAAAGACTTATACGTAACATTTTGTGGCGTTTTTTTGATGTCTATAATTAATTGTTGCAAAGTTACACTAAACCACAGACCTAATGACTATAATAAGGATCTTTATTACCACAAGGTAGCAAAGATCCTTATTGTTATTTATCCATGTACGACTTTGAAAATACGGCTAAACGAATTCTGATTATTTAGCATAACAGGTAAGTTAAGTTTTCTTGCAATATCACTTGATGAAATAACCCCTCGAATTTGATGAGTGTCACGATCTACCACTAAACAATGGTTGAGACCATTTTGTTCTAATGCAAAAATAACATCTCTGACTTTTGAGCGTTTTAATTCTTGGTAATCAAATACCGATAAACAATGACGGGGAAGCATAAGCTCTTCAACCAAGATTTCATCCCGAGTTGTCCCCTTAACCACTTTACTCATAATTTTCTGTTCAGTCAGCTCTTTGGTACTGATAATCCCTAAGAACTTATCATTCTCTGTGACTACCATCTTCATTTGTACATGAGACTTAATCATCAATTTCAAGGCTTCAACAGCAGAAGTGCTGCCCTCTATTTTCAATGGTACAACTTTTTTAAAATCAGTAAATATTTCTGATGCTGCTGAATCTAATGTTGTTTGCTCAAAATACTCTGGAGAAACAATATTGTCGACTTCATCTAGACCAAACAAATGTAAATTTTTCATAACGACCTCTAATTTATACACTATTAATTGCGATGTCTGTGAGACGGTAAAATTAAATAAATGAATACAGCAAATTAATAGATTGATAATGCTTAGGTTTACTAATGGCGTGCGAAAAATTAAAGTGTATTCCGCTTGTTAAACCTAAGAGTTAAATATGCTTTGATTAAATAGAAGTACTATAAGGGGGGGCTCGAGTATTAATGGAATATCGAGTTAGGGTATAAACGAATTGTTCTTCTAATGAGTAAATATAAGAAGATGCTTTAGTAAATGAAGTCAGTTGATTTGTAGAAAGAAGACAATTTAGTGGTTCTGTATCTTCCTGCGCACCAACTTTAGCGGAAAGATCGACATCTAATAGCGCTGATTTATCAGCACCATTTTTTTGATTATATGTTTCCGCATCTTGCCCTAAAGTTGAACAAGTAAAAATTAACAGGAAAACGACTAATAGATATCTAACCACGAACTCACTACTTTAACATTGTTGTATAATAAACTATGGTGTTAATTAATAATTTATCAAGCTATTAATTGTATCTTTACATAGGCAATGGATACAACACTGTATAATAAAATAATAATACCCATTATTTTTCAACAACATAACTTAATTTACAATCAAAAATAAATTAATTTTATTTTAACGCTTTTTCTTAGCGACTTGCCAATACAACTCTAATTGTTCAAGGTTATGCTGCTCAAATGATTTATCACTTTCTCGCACTTGATCTTCCACATGATAGAAGCGCTTAGTAAATTTTTGATTAGCTTGTCGTAACAGGTTCTCAGGATCTTGCTTCGCATGTCTGCATAAATTAACAACAGCAAAGAGTAGATCTCCTATTTCTTCAGCAAGTAACTCAGGAGAACGATGAAGTTCATGTTCTACCTCTTTTACTTCTTCCTCAACTTTAGCAAACACATCATCAATATTGTGCCAATCAAAGCCAACATGAGCACAACGCTTTTGAATTTTGGCGGCTTGTGATAATGCGGGTAAATTACGAGGAATATCAGCTAAAATACTTAGATCTTCGTCTGCATTTTTTTGGCGTCTTTCTTTTGCCTTTTCATTTTCCCAGTTACTTTTAATTTCGGCATCTGTCACTAAATTTTTATCACCAAACACATGAGGATGACGACGAATTAACTTTTCACAAATAGCCGCAACGACACTATCAAAATCAAAGTGCTTTTGTTCTTGCCCTAATTGACTATAAAAAACAACTTGGAATAATAAATCCCCTAACTCTTTCTCTAACTCAGTAAAGTCTTGTTGTTCAATAGCTTCACTTACCGCATCAGCAACTTCGTAAGCTTCTTCAATAGTATGAGGCACAATAGAAGTAAAGGTTTGTTTCAAATCCCATGGACAACCGGTTTCAGGATCTCGTAACTGAGTCATTATCCAACGTAGTTTTTCTATTGAGGGTTTTTCCTTTAACATTTAATTTTATTTCCTAACCGCTTCAATAATGTCATCAAGTTGTAACAACTTACTTAATAGACGCTGTAGACTTTCATTATCGGCGATTTCTATATGAATCAGTATTGTTGACGTCGGTTTGTTTTTATCTGAGTGACTTTCTAAGCCAACAATGAGTAAACGTTCATTGGCAATAATAGTTGAAATATCTCTTAACAAACCTTGCCTGTCATAAGCTGTTATCAACACGGTCGCTTTGAACATACCGCTACTTTGTTCACCCCACTGTACCTCAACTTCACGTTCAGGTTGCTGTTGTAGTGAATTAGCAAGTTGCTCACAATCTTTCCTATGAACAGAAATTCCGCGTCCTTGTGTAATAAAACCAAGAATTTCATCACCTAATACTGGCTGACAACACTTAGCCATATGGGTTAATAAATTACCCACTCCCGAAACAGTAATACCATTGCTATCTCCCTTAGACTTATGTGATTGATCTGCATGGGTGACTAAACTTTGTGGGTCGATTTCTTTAGGTGGTTTAGTTTTTTCATCTTCATATTGCAGAAAGTTTACAACTTGTTGTAAACGCGCATTACCAGAGCCTATAGCTGCATATAGGTCATCGACGGTATTCATGTTAAATTTTTCTGTCGCTTTGCTAAGATCAATTTGTTCCAGATTATTTTTGCCTAGCTCTTCTTCCAATAGCTCTTTGCCAAGAGCAACATGCTTATCTCTGTCTTGTAACCTGAAAAAATGCTGAACTTTAGCTCTTGCCCGCGCAGTATGTAAATATTTAAGACTTGGATTTAACCAATCACGACTTGGGTTAGGACTTTTACTGGTAAGTACTTCAACTTGATCGCCTGTTTTCAAACGATGAGTAAAAGGGACTATTCGCCCAAATACTTTCGCTCCAATGCAGCAATGCCCTACGTTTGAATGAATATAATAGGCAAAATCTAAAGGCGTTGAGCCAATAGGTAAATCAATAACATCACCATTTGGGGTAAATACGTATATACGATCTTCAAATACTTGGCTTCGTAATTCTTCTAATAGCTCACCACTTTCACTGACATCATCTTGCCATTGTAAAATTTTGCGTAACCAGCTTACTTTTTCATCAAAGCCCGTTGTTTTCCCCGATGCCGTACCTTCTTTATAGCGCCAATGTGCAGCAACCCCTAACTCAGCATCATCGTGCATTTGCTGAGTACGAATTTGCACTTCAATTGACTTTCCTTCTGGTCCCAAGACAACAGTATGTATTGATTGATAACCGTTTGCCTTAGGCGTCGCAACATAATCATCAAACTCATCAGATAAATGTTTCCAATTGGTATGAACAATCCCCAAAGCGCCATAGCAATCTTGTAACTTTTCAACAACAATTCGCACCGCACGTACATCAAAGAGTTGCTCAAAGTCGAGGGATTTTTGTTTCATTTTTTTCCAAATGCTAAAAATATGCTTTGGCCGGCCGTAAACCTCTCCTTTAATTCCCACTTCAGTTAATTTCGTTGATAAATCAGCAACAAAATTACTCATATATTGCTCTCTATCTAAACGTTTTTCAGCAAGTTGTTTGGCAATTTTTTTGTACAGGTCAGGATGTAAGTAACGAAAAGCAATGTCTTCAAGCTCCCACTTTAATTGCCCAATCCCTAAACGGTTGGCTAAAGGAGCATAAATATTTTCTGTTTCTTTAGCAGCTAGTACACGGGTTTCTTCATCATAATTTTTGACCATGCGTAAATAACAAAGTCGTTCTGCAAGCTTGATCACCACGGCTCGAACATCTTCAACCATAGCCAATAACATTTTACGAATATTATCTATCTGATTAGTCGCCACACGGTTAGTTTGACTTTGTTGTAGGGCTCTAATCGCATCCATTTGACTAACACTTTGGACTAAAACGACAATATCTTTTGAAAAACTTTCTTCAATATAGGTCAGATCAATCAGTTGATACTCAAATAACGAAGAAAGAAATGCAGCACATAATGAATCACTGTCTAAATTTAATCCTGCAAGAATCTCAACCATTTCGAAGGATTTATTTTCACACTCAATGTTGCCATCGAAAGCATTTTTCACCTGTGACCATAAGCGCTCAAGTACTTGATTTTTTGCTTCATTTAGCTCTAAAGCAGTTAACCAATGTTCAAAGCTTGTTTCTGACATTTGATGGGATTTTCTTACCGAAACCATGAAACTTGCTACCTCTCCGTTTTGTTTAAATAGTTTAGGATGAATTGATCTTTGAAGTAAATACCTTAAAGATCATCCTACCAAAATCACTCACTATTTATTTATCTTTAGTTATGCCATGATACGTCTTACGATTCTAATCACTATTATACTAAAACACTGTGAATAATGCATAAAATAAGCCTGAAAGATTGGGTAATTTTACTCACTATAGTTCCAACAACATTAATTGGAATAACAATTGCCAGCTATTTCTCTTATAGTCGCTACGCTGAGTTAAACCATTATTTAACAGAACGCTCTTTAAGCATCATAGAACCATTAGCTATTACCAGCACTGAAGCAATAATAAAGAATCAAAGAAAGAAGTTACGTCATATCGTCGGTTATGCGCACCGCAGTCAATCAACTATTATTAAAAGTATTACTGTCTTTACCAAAGATAACCAACTCTTTGTAACGAGTGCTTATCACGGCGACATATCACTATTGCGTTTGGGCGCTGGTGTTGATATTCCCACAAACACCACGATCTCAGAAATAGATAACTACCTCATTTTTAGAACACCAATCATTGATGAAGAATTTAAAGAAGACACGCTTAACGCCAATGGCGATTCTCATCAGATTGTTGGTTATATTGCAATGCAGATTGATAAGAATCAAATCAAATTTGACCAACAAAGCCAAGTTTTAATCGCCTTTAGTATTGTTATTTTTGGCGTTTTAATCAATGGCATATTTGCTATTCGTTTAATCAAAAATGTAACTCGCCCAGTTAATTCAATGGTACAGGCTGTAGACCGCATTCGAGAAGGAAAATTAGAAAGCCGAATAAGTGGCCAACTTATTGGCGAACTCAATTTTTTAAAAAATGGTGTTAATGCCATGGCACAATCATTAGGTGACTATCATGATGAAATGCAAAAAAGCATTGACCAGGCAACCCTTGATTTACGTGAAAGTTTAGAGCAATTTGAAATTCAAAACGTACAGTTAGATATTGCTAAGCGGAAAGCCCAAGAAGCTAACAAAGTAAAATCAGAATTTCTAGCCAATATGAGCCATGAATTACGGACACCGTTAAATGGCGTCATTGGCTTTACACGACAAGTATTAAAAACCCCCTTATCTGATACTCAACGTGATTACTTACAAACTATTGAACGTTCAGCCGCTAATTTATTAGCTATTATTAATGATATTCTCGACTTTTCAAAACTTGATGCTGGCAAAATGGTTATTGAAAAAATCCCTTTCTCCTTAAGAGAATCGGTAGAAGAAGCATTAACCTTATTAGCCCCAAGCGCTCACAAGAAGAATATCGAACTGTCTCTACGAATTAATCCTTTGCTGCCTGACTCTTTTATTGGCGATGCTATGCGTATCAAGCAAATACTGATTAACCTTGCTAGTAATGCCATTAAATTTACCGATAAAGGTTCAGTTCATATTGAATTAGACAGTGAGTTTTTAGATGATAAAAGCGCTCTATTAAAAGCTACCGTTATCGATACCGGTATTGGTATGACTAAACAGCAACAAGAAACGATATTTGAAGCCTTTGGTCAAGCAGATAAGAGTGTGACTCGTTTATATGGTGGTACAGGCTTAGGCTTAGTCATTTCTCAGCGTTTAGTGGCAGAAATGAGCGGCGAGTTAAAGCTTATTAGTGAGGAAGGACGAGGTTCAACCTTCTGGTTTACCTTTGAGTGTGAAGTCAATCAGATCCCAGATAATGCATTACCTAAACCTAAACCACTTCGTGATAAGACTGTGCTCTACTTTGAGTCTCATACCCATAGCCGTATTGCAGTGAATGAAATTATGGAAAACTGGCAGATGAAGGTTACGCCAGTGACAAGTTTAGAAGAAGTCAGTAACGCCTTAGCACAAAAAAAGCACTACGATTATGCACTTATTGGGCATGATGTTACACCTACAGAACTTAATGAATTGAAAGGATTAATTAACTCTATTAAACCTTTTATTTCGTCTATTCATTTAGCAATTAATAGTAATTCACCTAGCTTACAAGAAGCGCTAATTGCTGCTGGTGCTAAAAGCTGTATAAGTAAACCTATTACTCCAGAACGTCTATGTAAGGTTTTAGTGCCTCATAATGACACCCTAGCACCTGAAACTATCTTTAATAATCAGAAGCTACCCATAAAAGTACTAGCTGTTGACGATAATGACGCTAATTTGAAACTTATTGATGCCTTACTTCATGAACAAGTCAAAGAAGTAACAGTTGCTACCAATGGTAAAGAAGCCGTTGATTTATGTAAAAATGAAAAATTTGCATTGATTTTTATGGATATTCAAATGCCAGTAATGGATGGAATATCGGCTCTAAATTATATAAAAACAAGCACATTCAATGATGAAACTCCTATAATTGCCGTTACCGCACACGCTTTAAGTGAAGAAAAAGACAAATTACTAAAAGAGGGGTTTGATTCTTATATCACTAAACCTATAGATGAAGCTATGTTGAAACATATCATTTATGAACATTGTGATCCTCAATTACTAGGACAACCAGCGTTGCCATTGACCACTTCTATGGAGCAACAAACGCCTATAACTTCGACTATTAGCGATGATACTCCCCCTATACTCGCATCGCTTATTATTGACTGGAGTTTAGCGCTGAAACGTGCAGGATATAAGGAAACTCTCGCTAAAGATATGTTACATGGTCTAGTCGATAGCTTACCGGAAACTAAACAACATATTTCTGAAGCGCTGACAACTCAAGACGTAGAACAACTAAAAATATTAGTACATAAGCTTAATGGTGCATGTTGTTATTCAGGAGTACCAGCATTAGGCAAGATAATTCATCAAATAGAAACCCAGCTTAAAAAGGGTGCCGCTATTGATAATTTAGAGCCTGAGTTTTTTGAATTATTTGAACATATTGAAAATGTACTTAATGATGCACCTAAAGTGTTTGAAACGCTCAATCACATCGAACAATCAAAGTAACTAAGATTTATCTTCAATCGTTAGCAGGATAATGTTATCTAATTTTAATATCTGGTGAAGTGTCAATATCACCATCTTCTGTGACGACAGCAATACCACTATCACAGGTTAATACCGCTAAACTTTGTCCGTCAGCATTTCTTACGAACGCGAGTTCATAACCGAACTTACCTAAACTACTTGCCGAAAACTTTTGTGCTAACGAGAGTTTATCCCACCAAACAGATTGCTCAGGGGCTTCTTTTCGTCTATCGACAAGCGTTTTTTTAAGTGACTGCATAACACCGACTTATGAACAAAATTTATACAAAGATAGTAAAAGTATAGTGTATATTTATAATAATACTATAACTTTGAATTATTATTTCAGTTGAAGGGATTATACTGAGGAAAATTCAGCGGAAAGTTATCGAGATAAAACAACAAAAGCGGTGGCGTAGGAGACTTCATCGGATAACGATATATGCCATTGGCTGGCACCTTGTTCTTGGGCTAAGGTAAGTGCCCTTTGCGTAAGCACCAATTCAGGTTTACCACTTTTAAGAGAATGAATAGCGATATGTTGAAATGAGACGCCATCAGCAATCCCAGTGCCTAATGCTTTTGCTGCCGCCTCTTTGCCTGCCCAGCGCTTAGCCAAAAAGGCATCTTGAGAGTGATGCGTTAAATAGCGTTGATATTCACTCTCAGTTAAAACCCGTTTAGCTAAGTTAGATTTAGTCTTATCACTCATATTAGCAATCCGACTAATCTCAATAATATCTGTGCCTATACCGACAACTGACATAATTAAGCTCTTGCTTCAGTCATTAAACGTTTCATGTCACGAACCGCTTTATCAAGACCGTCGATGGCAGCACGAGCGATAATAGCATGACCGATATTGAGTTCAACAATTTCAGGGATAGCTGCAATCGGCTTTACATTAAAGTAATTTAGGCCATGTCCTGCATTGACTTTTAATCCCAAACTATGTGCATATTCTATTGCCCCCTTTAAACGGGCAAGTTCTTGCAATTGCAATTCTTCAGTTGGGGCATCAGCATAACCACCTGTATGAATTTCAATATAAGGCGCTTTACTAAGCAATGAGGCATCAATTTGGCTTTTGTCTGCATCAATAAAAAGACTCGTTTTTATCCCCTCTGCTGCCAATTGAGCTACTGCTTGGTTAATTTTTTCTTGTTGGCCTGCCACATCTAAGCCACCTTCAGTGGTTAACTCTTCACGCTTCTCAGGTACTAAACAACAAAAAACAGGCTTTACTTTACAGGCAATCGCTAACATCTCTTCTGTTACTGCCATTTCTAAATTCATGCGTGTTTGTAGCGTATCTTTCATTACATATACATCACGGTCTTGAATATGACGTCTGTCTTCGCGCAAATGAATAGTAATACCGTCAGCACCAGCATGCTCTGCAACACTTGCAGCATGTGCAGGATCAGGATAAGTCGTACCACGCGCTTGGCGTAATGTTGCAATATGATCTACATTAACACCAAGTAAAATATCTTTCATACCAACCTCATCTAAATAATTTTCGACTATTAAGTGGTTTTCCGCCGAGCAAATGGTTAATCACTTGACGCATCAATTTTTTATAGCTTTGCCTAACGTGCATTGCCGTTAAGTCTCCCATGGCAATCGCCTGCAAATCTTTACAAGCATATTGGGGGAAATGTTGATTACTTTCGTTCTTAACTTGAAAACCGCTATCAGGCTTATAGTGTATGTAATCAACAGACAGTTCATCCAATAATGAATAATCAATTGTTTGCCCTAGTTCTTCAAGCAACTGTGCTTCAAAACCTCGTAAGACTATTTCTACTGATTCTTCACCATTTAACGCGATTAAACTGTGCTGATACAAAGAAAATAGTTCGGGACTTTCTTGATGCTCTGGCAGTAGTCTCACCAATAGTTCATTTATATAAAAAGCACTATAAAGTCTTTCTTTTTGGAGTCCATAGGATTTTCCTAAGGCTTCAACACGGGTTAATTTCTGTAAGTTATGATCACCCGAAATAACCACCTTTATAGGTAAAAAAGGTTGTAATAAACTTTTCTTATTAGATGATTTACTCGTATGGCTGACATAAGTTAATGCAGCTACTTTACCGTTATTTTGTGTCAGTAGTTCAACTAATTGCTGATTTTCTCGATAAGGGCGACTATGTAAGACAAAAGCCGGTTGTTCTTGTTCTATCATATTAAACGCTCACTAAAAATGGTGGGCGAGCACAGACATTACCCCGAATAATCATCACCGTAACCTAAACTACGTAAAGCGCGTTCATCATCTGCCCAACCGGATTTAACTTTAACCCAAGTTTCTAAAAATACTTTTTGGTCAAATAACTCTTCCATATCACGACGAGCTTCTTGCCCAATAGTTTTTAAACGTTCGCCTTTGTTACCTATAACCATACGTTTTTGCGTATTACGTTCAACTAATATCAAAGCATTAATATGCAATATACCTTTATCATCCACTTTAAATTGTTCAATTTCTACTGTCGTTGAATAAGGTAGTTCATCCCCTGTAAAGCGCATTAACTTTTCACGGATAATTTCTGAGGCCATAAAGCGGCTAGAACGATCCGTAATATAGTCTTCAGGAAACCAGAAGTCACCGGCAGGTAATGACGAAAAACACATGGCTTTTATCGTATCAACATTATCCCCTTTAGTAGCAGAAATAGGCACAATATCTGTAAAGTTATGCATTTCCCCTAATTTTTGCAGATGAGGTAATAACTCTTCTTTATCTTGAACATTGTCGCTTTTATTAACTACAAGAATACATGGAGCGCCACTTTTTTTAATTTTATTCAGTACAAGATCATCATCGCTAGTCCAATGGGTGCCTTCAACTAAGAATAAAATCAGCTCTACTTCAGCAATTGAACTAGCTGCAGCTCTATTCATTAAACGATTTATCGCACGTTTTTCATCACCATGTAAGCCTGGAGTATCCACTAAAACAGCTTGGTGATTATTTTCGGTTAAAATACCTAGAATTCGATGTCGAGTGGTTTGAGGCTTACGAGACGTAATACTGATTTTTTGGCCTAACAAGGCATTTAACAAGGTAGACTTGCCAACATTTGGTCGTCCGACAATTGCGATTAAACCGCAATACTTTTCTGCTGTCATTTACCTTTTTCCGCCTTTAAAAGTGATAATACTTGTTTTGCCGCTGACTGCTCGGCTTTTCGTCTGCTCGAACCTTTAGTGACGACATCTTTATTAAGGACATCTGTCGTGCAACGCACTGTAAACTCTTGATTATGTGATTGCCCAGAAGTGTCAATAACTTCATATAGAGGCAAATCAATTTTGCGCCCTTGCAAATATTCTTGCAAACGTGTTTTAGGATCTTTTTGCGCCTGCCCTGGTTGAATTTGCGCTAAACGCTCTTCAAACCAAGATAAAATTAAACAACGACAAGTTTCAATATCTGAGTCTAAATAAACAGCACCAATGATAGCTTCAATGGCATCTTCTAAAATAGATTCACGACGATGACCACCACTTTTTAACTCACCTGGCCCTAAAATCAAATAATCACCTAAGCCAAAGTCACGTGCAATTTCAGCTAAAGTCACACCTTTAACTAAACTCGAGCGCATGCGGGTTAAGTCACCTTCATTTACTTTCGGAAACTGTTCATACAATTTTTGTGCAATTGTAAAACCAAGAATAGAATCACCTAAAAATTCTAATCTTTCATTATGATTTCCTTTCGCACTTCGATGAGTTAACGCTTGCAATAACAAAGCTTTATTTGAAAACTGGTAGCCAATTTTTTTACTTAACTTTGCAAGCGCTTGCTCTTCATCAACTTTCATTATTCAATACTACCTAAACGCTCAAATCTAACATTCGTTGGCACCCATTTAGGTAAGAAATCGTCTTCTGTTCGATCAAAGTCAAAACTCATCCAGATAGCGATCGCTTCTCCGACTAAGTTTTCTTCTGGAACAAATCCCCAAAATCGACCATCTAAACTATTATCTCTGTTATCTCCCATGACAAAATAATGTCCTTCAGGAACAACAAATTCATCTCGTTGAGTACCATTTTGTTTGAAATAATGCTGTGTACGCGGCACAATTTGATTATTAATTAATATATCATGTGTTTTGTTTGGCATTTTAGAAGTATAGCGTGTTAATGGACTTTGCCCGTCGCTATATTCGTCATTATTAACCAAAACAGTTTCAACTTGTTCAAATTCAGGACACTTAGCTTCACTAGGTAAACAGGCCGGTTTTATATAAAGTGATTTATTACGATAAATAATACGATCACCCGGTAAACCAATAACTCGTTTTATGTAATCAATAGTTGGTTCTATAGGATATTTAAAAACCACCACATCACCACGTTCCGGCTCACCAATCTTCAAAAATTTATGACGAGCAACAGGATCACGAAGACCATAATTAAACTTATTCACTAAGATAAAATCGCCATCTAATAAGGTTGGCATCATTGAGCCCGATGGAATTTGGAAAGGTTCATATAAAAATGAACGAAGAATAAGAACAAAGGCAATTACAGGGAAAATTTGAACCGATGTATCCACTATGGTTGACGGTTGAAGTAATTGACTTTCTATATCCGCTCCCAACGCTTCATTACATTGTGCTTGTGCTTCCGACAGTTTTAACTGTCTTTGAGGTGCTAGATAAAACTTATTAGCAAGCCACACGACACCTGTAATGACAGTGATGATGACTAAAATAATTGAAAAATAAGCGGCCATAATGTTCCTATTAATTGTCGAGTTTAAGTACGGCGAGAAATGCTTCTTGCGGTACTTCTACATTACCTACTTGCTTCATACGTTTTTTACCGTCTTTTTGTTTTTGAAGTAGTTTTTTCTTACGTGATATATCACCACCATAACATTTAGCAGTAACGTTTTTACGTAATTGTTTTACTGTTGTTCGCGCAATAACGTTATTACCAATAACAGCTTGTATTGCAATATCAAACATCTGACGATGAATAAGTTCTTTTAATTTTTCAACTAACATACGTCCACGGCTAACTGAATTATTTCTGTGGGTGATCATTGCTAAGGCATCAACACGGTCACCATTAATCATGACGTCTACCCTTACCATATCAGCCGCTTCAAAGCGTATGAAGTGATAATCTAAGGAAGCGTAACCTCGACTCGTTGACTTGAGTTTATCAAAAAAGTCCATCACAACTTCAGCCATGGGCAATTCATAAGTAACAGCAACTTGATTCCCATGATAGATAATATCTTTTTGCGTACCGCGTTTCTCAATACATAAGGTAATAACATTACCTAAATGCTCTTGCGGGACTAATATATTTGCTTGAACAATAGGTTCTCTAATTTCTTCAATATTATTTATTGCAGGTAAATCACTTGGATTATCAATTGATAGAATATCGCCATTAGTACAAGCAATTTCATAATTTACCGTTGGAGCAGTAGTAATTAAATCTAGATTATATTCACGAGCAAGGCGCTCCTGAACAATTTCCATATGCAACATACCGAGAAATCCGATACGGAAACCAAAACCTAGTGCAGATGAATTTTCAGGTTCAAAAAATAATGAAGCATCGTTTAAACTAAGTTTATTGAGGGCATCTCTGAAGTTTTCATAATCATCAGAACTAATTGGGAAAATACCTGCATATACCTGAGGTTGAACTTTTTTAAAGCCTGGTAATGGCTTATCAGCTTCTTTCTTAAAGATAGTTAAGGTATCACCGACTGGCGCACCATGAATTTCTTTAATACCTGCAATTACAAACCCTACTTCACCGGTTCTTAATATTCCAGTGTCGTAAGGTTTAGGTGTAAATATACCGACTTTATCAACAATGTGGGTTTGTCCAGTAGACATAACCAACATTCTGTCGCCTTTTTTAATTTGGCCATTCATCACACGTACTAGAGATACAACGCCTTGGTAATTATCAAACCATGAATCAATAATTAAAGCCTGTAAATTAGCGTCTGGCTCACCCACAGGAGGAGGGATATTCGCTACTATAGTTTCTAGAACATCTTCAATACCTACACCTGTTTTTGCTGAACAAGTCACAGCGTCAGTGGCATCTATACCTATGATATCTTCTATTTCTTCACTAACGCGAATAGGATCTGCTTGTGGTAAGTCAATCTTATTAAGAATTGGTATAACTTCTAATTCCATTTCTATCGCGGTATAACAGTTCGCAACAGTTTGAGCTTCTACGCCTTGACCGGCATCGACAACAAGCAAAGCACCTTCACAAGATGCTAATGAACGTGACACTTCATAAGAGAAATCAACGTGGCCAGGAGTATCAATAAAGTTAAGCTGGTAAACTTCACCATCTTTCGCCTTATAATCTAAGGTTACGCTCTGTGCCTTTATCGTTATACCGCGCTCTCGTTCAAGATCCATAGAATCAAGTACTTGCGCTTCCATTTCACGGTCTTGTAATCCACCACAATGTTGGATTAACCGATCTGACAGGGTTGATTTACCGTGATCAATGTGAGCGATAATAGAAAAATTTCGGATATGTTTCATAGAAGATAATTCAATTCAATGTATGACTAATTCAATAATGGCGAGATTTTATCGAATTTAGCGCCTTGGGGCTATCTTTTGTTAGCAATTAAGAGGTTATTTGTGTAACAGGAATACTTTTAGGCGCAATTCTGACAATTACAGGAGCTAATGCTTGTTGATTTTTAGGGTGATGCTGATGCTTTTTCGCTAACAAAAAACCTAAATAGCCTCCAGCAATACCAAAGACAATTGCGAGTAATTCATGAACAAAAACTTGTTGTTCAACTAGCCATTGCCCTAAAAAAGAAAAACAAATCAAACCTAACAATGGCCAACAATATACTCGCCATGCGCTCGACAACAACATTTTTTCAGAAAGTCCTAACACAACATCATCACCAACACGCACGGGTAGATGGCAAGTGAGCTTTAATTCTAGATGCTTTTGCGGGAAGGCTTTCGCTACTTGACCGCTACCGCAAGAATCTACCTGTTTGCAACTACTACATGTAGATTTAATTTCACTAACAACAGTCACTTGATGATCATTATCTATGGCCGTTACACGACCGTTTTCTTCAATCATGGAGATTTCTTCGATATAAATGCTACAGAATCAGCTATTGCTTTTGCAGTTTTTGAAGGAATTTTTCCCACAACACTAACTTCAAAGCCATTATTTACTTGGTTAAGTGCCACTGTAGCACCATCCATTAAAAATTCAACCGCCCTTTGTCTTACATTACTGGGGCTAACGTAAACAGAAATATCCACTAAGCCATCACTAAACATCATAAACTCTACAGGTTGTTTAGTTAAAGTGATTCGGTGACGATTCGTACTAATAGATTCAAATCCCTGGGGAAGCCATTTTACTTGCCAAGATAGCGTTGGCGCTTGGTAATCATCAGGCACCTCAAGTGCTTTTGGCAGTTCAGTTTCGGCGAGTTGTAAGATACTTTCCCCTGGCTTTTCTGAAATATCTAAATGCGTAAATTGCACCTGTTCCAATAATTGCCCAGTTCGAGTGGCGATGGCTAACTTTAATAAAAGACCTGTTTGTTGATCTAACCAAACCCAATGCCCGTAACGATGCACGTCTTTTGAAACAATTCGAATTAACTGTGCTGTGCGCCCTAAGACACGACTACGACCAACAGAAATAAAATCGTAACTTTTATCTAAAACAGTAAAATCTTGCGAAAAGACACTTGGGATAGGACCTTTAATATCATTTGAGATAATAGAATAAGGAGGTAAATCTGGTTCGATATAGCTAACAATACCGTCTTTACGCAAAATATCGCGTCTTGGACCATTGAGTAAAGACAGGATTTCAAGTTCCTTACCTTCATCAGTGACGCCATGAAACCAATGGTACGGTTCTGCCTCATTGTTTTTTACAACAACGAAAGAAGTACTAAAGTTAAGTGTTTTAATTGAGTGAGAAAGCGCATTTAGAGAGAGTTGGGCTTGTTCTTCTGCCCATAGCGGAAAGCTCATACCAACCGCTATTAAAAAACTAATTATTGATTTCATTTAGGCTTATCTTCGGCCTTTTTTTCAAGATGTTTAGGTTCATTCACTAACGCAGTTAATTTAACTTGTTGTTGGTGATCATGTAAAAGCGCTTGAAAACGACGTTGTTGCTCAGCAAAAGCTTTCTCTTGCGCATTACGGTCAGCACTTTTATTTTGAAAGTTTAAACTAACTGGTTCAGCAATACCACCTAAGGGTGTCGTTTGTAATACTTGGTTAGGCACTAAGGTATCGTTTTGAGCAACATTTTGCTGTACACCTATCACAAGAAGTCCTGCGGCAGATGCTGCAATGGCCATTTGACCAAAAGGTTTAACAAACTTAACTACCTGATTTTTAATTGCACCTGAGAAACTACGCGTATTTTTAGGAGCTAACACCGTAGGTTCGTCTGCAATAGCTTGAGCTATTTGAATGGATAAATCCGGCAATATTTCACTATTGACTTCATCACGGAGTACATCACCAATAAGTTGATAATTATTCCACGTTTCAGACATTTCAGTATCATTTATTGTTTGTTCGAATGCTTCATCTTTCATTTGATATCCATCAACTAACGATGAAACAGTCTCAAACTTACTTTCACTCATAAACACACCTTATTTTCTTTATTACAGAACATTAATGTTGCAATAAAGGTTTAATTTTTTTCTCCACAGCATCACGTGCTCTGAAGATTCTAGAACGTACAGTACCTACTGGACATTCCATTATTGTTGCTATTTCTTCGTAACTTAACCCTTCCATTTCACGTAAATTAATCGCTGTACGTAAATCTTCAGGTAACTGTTCAATCGTATTAAAAATTGTTTTTTTAATCTCATTAGTTAGCAACAATTTTTCAGGCGAAGCATTTTCTCTTAAAGCACCGCCTTCATCATAAATCTCCGCATCTTCAATTTCAACATCAGACCCAGGTGGTTTACGATTACCTGCAACTAGATGGTTTTTTGCACAATTAACCGCAATACGATATAACCATGTGTAAAAAGCACTGTCGCCTCGAAAATTCGGTAATGCTCGGTACGCTTTTATAAAGGCCTCTTGCACTACATCTGGTACATCGCTTTGATTTTTTATATAACGAGAAACCAAATTAGCTACTTTGTGTTGATACTTAGTTACTAACAGGTTAAACGCATTTTTGTCGCCACGTTGTACTTGTTCAACCAATTTCTGGTCGACATTTTGTTCGCTCATCCGAGCCAATTCTCCTAAATAACCACTTAACTTTACATCTGGCTCATGGCAAACGCTTAAGTTAGGACTAAGGTTTTACCAAAAAGTTCTAAATAATTACAAATTATTTAAAATAATGACATATTTAGCGGTTTACTACTGTTCTGAAACAATAATAAAAGTTAATATTCAATTCTCTATAGAATACCTCAATTCAAACCAATTATGAATCAACAACACAATTGTGACGTATTAATTATTGGCAGCGGCGCTGCTGGGCTTACACTTGCATTGCATTTAGCAAAAAATGCCGATGTGATTGTATTAAGTAAAAGTGTCGTTAGTGCTGGTTCAACCATGTATGCCCAAGGCGGTGTAGCCGCTGTTTTCGATGAAAATGATAGTATCACTTCTCACGTTGCAGACACTTTAGTTGCTGGGGCGGGGTTATGTGATGAAGCGATTGTTGAATATACCGCAAGCAATGCAAAAAAATGCTTACAATGGTTAATTGAGCAAGGTGTCAGCTTTGACAAAGAAGAAGATGCCCAAGGTAAAGATCACTATCATTTAACCCGTGAAGGTGGCCATAGCCACAGACGAATTCTTCATTCGGCTGATGCCACCGGCCATGCAATTCAAACAACGCTTGTAGATCGAGTCAAAGAGCATAACCGAATTCGCGTCTTTGAACGTTTTAATGCAATTGATTTGATTCGCACTCAAGAAGGCGATAAAGCTTGTATTGGTGCCTATATCTGGAATAGAAATACTGAAAAGGTAGAATCTATTTTTGCACACAAAACCATTTTAGCAACAGGCGGTGCAAGTAAAGTTTATCAATATACTTCCAATCCCGATATTGCCAGCGGTGACGGTGTTGCAATGGCATGGCGTGCTGGTTGTCGTGTTGCCAATATGGAATTTAATCAATTTCACCCAACTTGTTTATTTCACCCTAAGGCCGGTAATTTTTTACTCACCGAAGCCTTAAGAGGCGAAGGTGCAATTTTACGCCGTCCTGATGGTAGTCGTTTTATGCCTAGTTTCGACGAACGTGCTGAACTTGCACCTCGAGATATTGTTGCGCGCGCTATAGATTACGAAATGAAACGCTTAGGCGCTGATTGTATGTACTTAGACATTAGCCATAAATCACCTGAGTTTATTCAACAGCATTTCCCAACTATTTATGAAAAAACCCAAGCTTTAGGTATAGATATCACAAAACAACCAATGCCGGTTGTTCCTGCAGCACATTATACCTGCGGTGGTGTTATTGTTAACCAAGAAGGCTTAACTGATACCCCTAACCTTTATGCTATCGGTGAAGTCACCTATACAGGTTTACATGGTGCCAATCGCCTAGCGAGTAACTCAATACTAGAGTGCTTAGTCTTTGCTCGCGCTGCCGCCCTTGATATTGAAAAAAGTTTAGTCCCGAATCAAAAGTATTTAACTTTGCCTCATTGGGATGAAAGTCGAGTAACAGACTCAGATGAAGAAGTAGTCATTCAACATAATTGGCATGAATTAAGATTATTTATGTGGGACTACGTAGGTATAGTTAGAACAACTAAACGTCTTGAACGCGCATTGCATCGTGTTGAATTATTACAACGAGAAATAGAAGATTATTACCAAAACTTCAGAGTCAGTAACAATTTATTAGAATTACGAAATTTAGTACAAGTAGCGGAATTAATTATTCGTAGTGCGATGGAACGTAAAGAAAGTCGTGGATTACATTACACACTCGATTATCCTGATTTGTTACCTGAAGCCTTACCGACTATTTTAGATCCTACAATTGAAGTTAAGCGTCAATGTTATTAATATGACGAATTACACGGCATAAACGAGCATAATCTGCCACATTCAGATTATCTTTGAAAAAAAAGAGTTGTCGCGTTTTTACTGAAATTGAATCTATATTGCTTATGCTATTTATCATTGGTTTACTTGGAACAAGTGATAAATAGCATCCGTATATGGCTACCCGACTACTCTGAGTAATTTGCCAACACTCTCTTTTATTAGCAGCTGCTAGCCACTGTAATTCACCATTTTCACTTAAATAATAATACAATGGCGTTGTTCGAGTTTTGTGATATTTAAATATATACAGGCTAACTATTATCGTAATAATAAATGCTACCCCTCGAACAATTCCACTGAGTTGAAAAATTTGTTCGATAAATAAAAAAACAAACAAAAAGTTCATCAAAGTAAATATGGCCCAACATAATGCTTTTAATTGGGATGGTTGAATCTCAATCTTATACTTTGACTCGACCGAGTATAAATTGCACCATGTCATTGAGTTTTGAATCTTCACAAGTTTCATGCCCCATAAACCACGCAAAAAGTTCAGGATCTTGGCAAGTTAATAAACGTTCAAAAGTGAATTTGTCTGTTTCCGATAATTGATCATAGGCTTCATCAACAAAGGGCATCAACAATACATCTAGCTCTAACATACCGCGTCGACAAGCCCACTTTAATCTTGCTTTTACCTTTCCGTCAGACATTATTTTTTCCTAATGAATTCATTTCATTCTATTTTAGCAAAAGCCAAGGCGGATACCTATGCTATTTTTTCCTCTTTTTTAAAAACTCAAACGCGATAAAAGACGATTTGTTGTAAACTAAACTTGCAAACTGCCGCCAAAGACCATATTTTATTTTTATCAATCGAAACTAAGCCTATTAATACAATGCACCTTTCCAATATTCCAGACAATTATCTGATCAAACTCGATAACGTTTCTGCTATTTCCTTAGCTGGTGAAGAACAAGTAAAATACTTACAAGGGCAAGTCACATGTGACGTAACAACACTAACCGAAGATACCTTACTTCATGGTGCACATTGTAATGCTAAAGGAAAAGTATTTAGCTGTTTCAGGTTGATTGAAAAAAATCAACAATTACTCTTAATACAACCTAAAGCGACTATTTCTGCATCGCTTGCTGAATTAAAAAAATTTGGTGTTTTTGCTAAAGTAGAAATTACTACTACGGAGCAATTAAGTTATTACGCCATAGTCGCAGAGCATGCAACAGCGTTATTATCAAAACACTTTAGTCAAATGCCTGATAGCATCACTCCTGTCGTTCATAACCATTCAACGACTTTAGTTTATATTGCTGGTGAGATAACACGTTATTTACTTATTGACCAAGAAGAAAATTTAGCCCCTCTTTTAACTGAGCTTGCTTTGCCTGTAATGGATGATCAAATGTGGGTTTACCATGAAATTTGTCAAGGTTTTCCATGTTTATCAAGTGAACATATTGATCAATACGTACCTCAAATGCTAAATATGCAAGCAATTCATGGTATTAGTTTCACAAAAGGTTGTTACTTAGGCCAAGAAACTGTTGCGCGTATGCAATATTTAGGTAAAAATAAAAGAGCAATGTTCTCACTACGAGGACAAGCCCCACACAATGTGTCATCAAGTGACATTATTGAAATGCAATTAGGTGAAAACTGGCGAAAAGCAGGTGAAGTTATCGCCTGCTACCAAGATGAAGAATCTGTTTATGTGCAAGTTGTACTTGCCAGTGATATTGATCCACAAACCCAATTTAGAGTTAAAGAACAAGCACACTCTTCTTTAACGATAATGCCTTTACCCTACTCTTTAACTCCCGAATAAAACTTAGGAATTATTATGAAAATAGCCCCGAATAAAGTTGTCGTATTACATTATGCCGTATCAGACAGCGAAGGCACACTAATTGACAGCTCTTATGATCATGAACCATTAGCTATTATTTATGGCACTGGTTTTTTGATCCCTGGGCTTGAAGAGGCATTAATTGATCATAAAGTTGGCGATAAGTTTGAAGTATCGGTCGATGCTGACAAAGCCTATGGCGAACGTCATGATGGTTACGTACAAACAGTTCCTAAAGCTATGTTTGAAAGCATTGAAGACTTAGAAGTAGGCTCACAACTTCGTGCAACTACTGATGAAGGCGAACAAACCGTTATCGTTATTAATGTTACCGATGATGAAATTACTGTTGATGGTAATCATCCTTTAGCGGGTATTGATTTAAAATTTGATGTAGAAATACTTGAAATAAGAGATGCTACTAAAGATGAACTTACCCATGGGCATGTTCATAGTGAAGGTGGCTGTGGCCATCAACACTAACGTTAATGGCTAAATAATAAACAATAGCTAAAGTAGACTTGTTAAAAGCCTAATTTAGCTATTTTTTCATAGACTTGATTAAAAGGCATTTGTTCACATAGAGCAAAACCTGACAGCTGTTGGACTTTTTGTCTAGCAAACATTGGGGCAGTGATCCCCGTCAAAAATCGACAATAATTCACTCGGCTCAATTGGGCCTTCGTTTTTCCTGCTAACTTAGTTTTTAATTCTTCAAGTGCACTAACGAGTATGTCATCACTTGGCCACGGCGGTAATTGATCTACGGCTAAGGTGATCGGTTCTCCATGACAAACCGAGCAATGTCCACATTGTGTGGGTGCGTGTACATCACCAAAATATCGCGCTAATCCATAAGTTAAACACTGTGAACTTTGTAAGAAGCTGATAAGTCGATGAATACGAGCTATTTCACTTTGCTCTTTATCTTTAAAATAAGTAAATAGTTGTTTTGCTAGGTTTTCATTGGCTAAAGCGGGTAAATTCACTTGAAAAACTTCTGTCGATTTTTTAACTTCTAGTGTAATCAGTCCTTGCTCAGACAAGTATTCTAACGCTACTACAACACGGGCGCGATCACTTTGATATTCTTGCATGAGTCGTTCAAAGTCAGGTTCAGCCCAAATCTTTTTTTTATGACTAGCGGCAAAAACAGCTTTCAAAAAAGTTTGTCTTTCACCGCTAAAGCGCTCAATGATTTCCTTTTCACTCAGATTAAATTTATATTTAAAATCAGCGAAATAAGTAAATAATGGTTTAACTACTTTGAGTAATTCTAACTGTACCAATAAGGTTTTTAGCGGTAATTGTCTAATATTACTTTCCGTTGACAGTGACAAGCCTTGCAGTTGCCACTGTTGGTTTTGCTGCTCATGTTTAATGGTCTCTAAAACATGTTCAATGCCTGACATTTCTGGCGTATCACCGAAAATAAAATTTTCTAATGTATTAAGTCCTGCTGTTGCAGCAAAAGTTATACACCGAGATGGCATACCATCACGCCCTGCTCGTCCAATTTCTTGACTATAGTTTTCAATAGACTTAGGTAAATCATAATGAATAACGGTACGAACATTATTTTTATCTATTCCCATGCCAAAGGCGATGGTTGCCACAATAATGTCTACCTGCCCTTCCATAAACTCTGTTTGAATTTGAGCCCTTAATTCACTGTCTAAGCCGGCATGGTAAGCCTTAGCATTTAAACCTTGTTGCTTTAAGATCTCAGCAATATCATATGCGGTTTGCTGTAACGTGACATAAACAATGGCTGAACCGGTATATTTTGATAACAATTCAACGAGTAAAGAATCTTTATCAGACTGAGCAACAGAAAGTATTGATAAGTGTAAGTTAGCCCGATAAAAACCCGTTTGAACTATGTGTGAGTCATTGATTGCAAACTTCCTCGCCATATCCTGCTTTACTTTAGGCGTAGCAGTTGCCGTCAGCAATAAAACTAAAGGGATATTTAATGTTTTTTGGTAATAAGGAAGTTTTAAATAATCAGGGCGAAAATTATGCCCCCATTCTGAAATACAATGTGCTTCATCAATCACAAGTAAAGAAACAGGAATTGATGCAATCAATTGGCGAAAACGCTCATTCTTAAAACGTTCTACCGAGACCATTAGCACTTTTATAGCGCCGGATTTAACACTGTTCACCACTTGCTGATGTTCTTTTGCATTCAGGCTTGAATCAATACTCGCAGCCGAAATACCTTTACTATGCAAAAATTCAAGTTGATCTTTCATTAATGCAAGTAGAGGTGATACCACAAGGGTTAAGTGAGGAAGATGCAAAGCAGCTAGCTGATAACATAAGGATTTACCTGATCCTGTAGGAAAAATAGCGAGGCTTGAATCACCATTAAGTAACTGACAAATAGTTTGCTCTTGCCCCTCCCTAAACTGAGAAAATCCAAAAGTAGTTGCTAATGTTTGATGTATTGCTTGTTTCACACATTCCTCAGAAAATTAATTAAGGCTTATCCCCTGGTACAAAAGGGATAAACCTTTTTAAGTACTTACTGATAGAGTGAGTACAGACTTACAGAATTAAAATAGCAATAAAAACTACTTTAAATATTTTTCTAAAAATGATTCTGTCAATTTCATTGCTTGTTTAAGATTTCCAGCATCATTGAGATGATGTGTTCCATAATCAAACAATTCAAACGTAACATTTTTATGCTTTCTCTTTAATTCGTTATACATATTTTCAGATTGCATATAACTTACTCGTGTATCCACACGCCCATGAATGAGTAATACCGGAGCTTTAAATAATTCAGCATGATATAACGGCGATAATTTTTTTTGTTCTCTAGAATCAGTACTTACTGCATTTTCGCTATAATTATCATTGCCAAAAGTATTCCAATGGGTGATTTGTGCTCCTAAGTCTGAAATACCTGCAATACTCACAATACACTTAAATTTATCAGGCGTTTGAAAACCAGCAACAAGTGCTGCATATCCACCATAACTTGCGCCAACAACACATGCTTTTTTAGTATTTGCTAGTTTTTTGTTTTCAACCCAATCTAATGCATCCAGAAGATCTGTCTGCATTTTTTTACCCCATTGTAAATAACCAGCGGTTTGATAAGAATTACCATAACCTGTTGAGCCTCTGAAGTTCACTTGTAAGACAGCATATCCTCGATTAGCAAACATTTGTACAAAGGTATTAAAATATTGACTGTCTCTTGCGAATGGACCGCCATGTGGAAATAATACTACAGGAGGATTTTGAACATTATTTGGAAGTGTTAAATAACCATGAAGTTTCATTCCATCTCGAGCAGTAAAATCAAAAGGCTGAACATTCGATAATGTCACTTTTTTAAGGCTAGGGTATTGACCATACCAAGGTGATAACTTTTTCTTTTCTAGATCAAATAAATAGTAAGTAATTGGTTTTTTATCGCTTACAGTAGAAATAATATAATGATTTTTAGCTCTATCCCAATCCCATAAATAAGCTTGTAAACCTTTTTTTAAGAATACGTTACTAATTTCTCGTGACAATGATTGACTGTTCTTATCAAAATATTCTTTTTGAGTAAAACCGTTATTATAAGTAAACCCAATAACATTTCTTTCTTTACCTTCTAAACGAGTAATCGCACCTGAAACATCAAATCCATTTGGCGCTTCACCTAATAGTTTAGCAAATTTATTTTCATTGATATCAAACTGCCATAGTCTCTTTTGTGCTGTAGTATTTACTTCGTCAACATGATCACTTAAAACAATAATGGTATTGTTTTTTGGATTATACATAATTGGTTGAAAGGTCTCAGTTTTATAGTCTTCATACGTTTTAGCCAACTGCCAATCTGAGTCCGAATCTTTTCGGGTATAAATATAATTAATGTCTGTATTTGGGTCATTATCAAGCCCTCTTGCCATTAAAATATCACCCGACGGCGTTACTATCCAATCGACAATTCGCTTACTATTAGGTAGGTACTTTTCAAAGTCGCCATTAGTCACATTCACTTTAAAAACAGAGCTATAGTTATTATCTCTAGGGTCATTCATCGTGACTAGCACGTGGTCTGGATCACCCTCCAACAAACTTAATAAGGATGGACTGGCAAAATAAAACTCAAGTGGCGGCTGATTTTTTTTAGCTTTCTTTCGAATTTCAAAAACATCTTTTCCATCAATGCTTGCTGAATAAATATGCGTTGTTCTAACCCGTAAGTTTCTAATTCTAAAAGGTTGACTTACTGTCACTAAAATTCGTTCATCATTCGCCCAATCAATATCATCAATTCGATATTTTTCAGCGCCTAATTGTAAGAGAACTTTTAAATTAGTCGCGTTATTGTAGTCAACAATTGCAACTTGAGTAAGTTCACCTTGATTTAATATAACTGCAATATTTTTACCATCCGGAGAAACCATGGGTGTCGCTACCATTGGCAATTGACTAAATGATTCTAACGGGACAACTGCATCTTTAGCAGAAACAAAGGGAGTGATAAGTAATAAAACTAAAGTGAGTACTACACATCTAAACATATAATTTATTCCTTGAAATTAATTTTTATTTAGTACTAATTGAAGAAGCAAAAAAAGAGTTTTTAAGAGATGAACTTAAAATTGAAAGTTAATGCAACTGAATTAAACTGGTTAAATAGTTATTAAAGTCTAATTTAAACAGAGAGATAAACCAACTAAAAAATAAAATTCACTATAAACCAGACTCGTTCCAACGAGTCATTTGCTCAAATAAGGCTTTACTGTTGACCTACATACCTTAGATTTTGCAGTAATCTATCGTTTACAAAATAAAACCCCAACGTTAAAGAGCGTTGGGGTTTTTATTAATGAAAAAGAAAATCACTTTAAGTTAAATTATTAAACGAATAAAAAGTTATTATTCCCATTCGATAGTTGCAGGTGGTTTACCCGAAATATCGTAGACAACACGTGAAATACCATCAATTTCATTAATAATACGATTAGAAACTAATCCTAAGAAATCATATGGTAAATGTGCCCAATGGGCTGTCATAAAATCAATTGTTTCAACAGCACGTAGGCTGACAACCCAATCATACTTTCTTCCATCACCCATGACACCAACAGAACGTACAGGTAGGAAGACAGTGAAAGCCTGGCTGACTTTGTTATATAAATCATGCTTATGCAATTCTTCAATAAAAATGTGATCAGCACGACGTAATAAGTCAGCGTACTCTTTTTTCACTTCACCTAAAATACGTACGCCAAGTCCGGGTCCAGGAAAGGGATGGCGATATAACATGTCATAAGGTAAGCCAAGCTCTAAACCAATTTTACGGACTTCATCTTTAAATAACTCACGTAACGGTTCAACTAACCCAAGTTTCATATGCTCAGGCAAACCACCTACATTATGATGAGATTTTATTACGTGGGCTTTACCTGTTGCAGAAGCTGCTGATTCAATCACGTCAGGATAAATAGTGCCTTGCGCCAACCATTTTGCATTAACTAGTTTACTTGCTTCTTCATCGAAAATTTCAACGAAAACATTACCAATAATTTTACGTTTTTTCTCAGGATCATTTTCATCCGCTAACCGGTCTAAGAAACGATCTTCCGCATTGATGTGAATAATGTTCAAACCAAAATGGTCACCAAACATATCCATGACTTGTTGACCTTCATTTAGACGTAACAGTCCATTATCAACAAAAACACAGGTTAATTTATCACCAATAGCGCGATGTAAAAGCATGGCAACTACCGAGGAATCTACACCGCCAGACAAGCCAAGTACGACTTCGTCATCACCCACTTGCGCTTTCATTTTTGCAATCGCATCTTCAATAATTGATGTTGAAGTCCACAATTTTTCACAACGACAAATATCAACAACAAAATGCTCTAAAATACGCATACCTTGCTTGGTATGTGTGACTTCAGGATGAAATTGTACACCGTAGAAGTTTCTTTCTTCATTTGCCATTGCGGCATACTTACAACTTGGTGTTTGTGCAATGCTGACAAAACCTTCAGGGATAGCTGACACTTTATCGCCATGACTCATCCAAACATCTAATAGTGCATTACCTTGTTCATTAACACTATCTTCGATAGCATTAAATAGTGCTGATTTAACAATAACTTCTACCGCAGCATAACCAAATTCTTTATGGTCAGAACTTTGTACGGCTCCGCCAAGTTGTTCTGCCATAGTTTGCATACCGTAACAAACACCTAACACAGGAATTCCTGCGTTAAAAACATATTCAGGTGCTCGTGGTGAGTTATGCTCAGTGACACTCTCAGGACCACCCGCTAAAATGATACCGCTTGGATTAAACCCTTTAATTTGTTCTTCAGTTACATCCCACGCCCATAGTTCACAATAAACACCGATTTCACGTACTCTACGAGCAATCAGTTGTGTATATTGAGAACCAAAATCTAATATTAAAATTCGTGAGTCATGAATATCTTTACTCATTATTAACCCTTAACGTTGTCTGCCTAATAACTAAAACAGGTTGAGCTTTTAACTAAATAAAACTCAACCTGCTATTTTTCATAATGAGGGCGTACCCTACTATCTATAAATTAAGATTATTCACATGCGTTAACCTTAACATTCGCGTTAGCCCATACGATAATTAGGCGCTTCTTTTGTGATAGTAACATCATGAACATGTGATTCACCCATACCTGCGGCGGTAATTTTCATAAATTGAGGCTTGGTACGCATAGTTTCTATGTCTTTACTACCCGTTAACCCCATAGAAGACCGTAAGCCCCCCATTTGCTGATGTATAATGGTAGCAACAGGGCCTTTATAAGCGACTCGTCCTTCAATACCTTCAGGTACTAATTTATCAGCTTCGCCATCCGTTTTTTGGAAATAACGATCGCTTGAACCTTCTTTTTGATTCATTGCTCCAATAGACCCCATACCACGATATGACTTGTAATAACGACCTTGATATAGTTCTACTTCACCTGGTGCTTCTTCTGTACCCGCAAACATTGACCCAACCATCACACAATGTGCGCCAGCGACTAGTGCTTTAGCAATATCTCCGGAAAAACGAATACCACCATCAGCGATAACAGGAATCCCCGTACCTTTCAATGCATCTACCGCATTTGAAATAGCAGTTAACTGAGGAACACCAACCCCTGTGACTATTCGAGTAGTACAAATTGAACCTGGGCCAATACCAACTTTAACTGCATCAACACCAACATCAGCTAGCGCTTTTGCACCAGCACCAGTGGCAACATTACCTGCAATAATTTGTAAGTCTGGATATTTGGCTCGTGTTTCAGCAACACGATCAATCACCCCTTGCGAATGACCATGAGAAGTATCAATTAATAACACATCAACTCCCGCCTCAACTAACGCATCTATGCGTTCGTCTGTACCTGCACCGACACCAACAGCAGCACCAACGCGTAAACGGCCTAACTCATCTTTACATGCATTAGGTTTACTTTCCGCTTTTTGATAATCTTTTACGGTAATGAGTCCAGTTAATTTGAAAGCATCATCAACCATCAATATTTTTTCAATACGATGACCATGCATTAAGCTTAAAATTTCTTCTCGCTTAGCACCTTCTTTAACTGTCACTAACTTATCTTTGGTTGTCATTAGTGCTGAAACAGGCTTAGTTAAGTCAGTTTCAAAACGGAGATCTCGTCCTGTGATAATACCCACTAAGTTATTAGTGTCATCGACAACAGGAAATCCAGAAAAGCCAAGTTCATCGGCCTGTTCCATAACAGATTGAATACTCGCATCAGGGTTGACTGTAACAGCATCAGAAACAATACCACTTTCATACTTTTTAACTTGTGATACATTTCTAGCTTGTTCAGCAATAGTCATATTTTTATGAATAAAACCTAAGCCGCCTTCTTGCGCTAAGGTAATAGCAAGACGAGCTTCTGTTACTGTATCCATAGATGCAGAAACCATTGGAACATTTAAATTGATTTTACGGGTTAATTTAGTTTTTAAATCAGCCGTGTGGGGTAATACCTCTGAATGAGCAGGTACTAAAAGAACATCGTCAAACGTTAGTGCTTCTTGGGCAATTCGTAGCATTGCAACATCTCTCTACAAAAGTGGATTAGGGATGAAATATTGCGGCAGAATTTTAACCGTTTTTACATATTAGGTAAACTTAAATTTCACTATTTCGTGTAAAAACTTATAATATGACGATAATCAGAGCCTCAACAGCAAAAGAGTATGTCTAAATGACGCAACAACATATATTACAAGTGAGTGAACTTACCAAAAAAGTGAAGTTCATGCTTGAGAGTGAACTCAACACAGTTTGGTTAACAGGTGAACTTTCTAACTTTGTTGCCGCGAGTTCAGGACATTGGTATTTATCGTTAAAAGATAATCGCTCGCAAGTACGTTGTGCAATGTTCAAAAGTAATAATCAACGCGTCAGAATAAAACCAGCAAACGGTCAGCAAGTTCTCGTCAGAGCAAAAGTGTCGCTTTATGAACCTAGAGGGGATTTTCAATTAATTATTGAACAAATGGAAGATGCCGGTGAAGGTCTGTTACGCCAAAAATATGAACAACTGAAAGCCCGTTTATATAATCAAGGTTTATTTGATCAAAGTAATAAAAAAGCAATTCCTACTCATGTTAATACAGTCGGTATTGTCACCTCTCCTACTGGCGCTGCCATTAAAGATATACTCACAGTATTAAAACGAAGAAACCCTACAATTAAAGTGATTATATATCCCACACTGGTGCAAGGAGATCAAGCAAGCAATGAAATTGCGCTTGCAATCAATACTGCCCATCAACGTCAAGAATGCGATGTTCTTATTGTTGGTCGTGGTGGCGGTTCTTTAGAAGATTTATGGTGTTTTAATAATGAAATTGTCATTAACGCAATATATCGCTGTCAATTACCTATTATTAGCGCCATTGGTCATGAGATAGATACAACTCTCTCTGATTATGTCGCTGATCTTAGAGCACCAACACCTTCAGCTGCTGCGGAACTTGTATCACAAGATAATAGCGAATTAATCACAAAAATACAGACATTAACCAAACGTTTACTTTTTTTGATTAAGAATCAACAAACGCAAAAACAACAAGTTGTTGCTCAGCTCAGCCAACGTTTGACCCGTGTACATCCTGCTGCGCAATTACAATTACAACAACAAAAAGCAGATGAATTACACAGTCGCTTACATTCCGCGATTAATCGTCAGTTATTAATGAAAAAACAAAAACCTGAGAACTTAATGATCAGACTATCGAATGCCTCTCCCTCTTCTACAATTATTAGGCATCAAGAATACAGACAACAACTTCACAAACGGTTAACGCAATCAACTCAGTATTTATTACACAAAAAGCAACAACACTTTGCTCATATAGTTGAGCAACTACAAATTGTCAGCCCTTTAGCCACGATTGCAAGAGGCTATAGTGTCAGCCGTAATATCAATGGAGAGATTATTCGTTCAGTAGAACAAGTAGAAATTAAAGATGAAATCACTATTGAACTCAGCAATGGGATTATCACGAGTAAAGTCACTAATAAAAAAAGTCATTAAAGATGAATTAACGTTAGAAGAGCATTATTTCTAGCGTTATTTAGAAAAGCCCTAGTGATGTGACATTAAATTCCTTCACTGATTAGCGTATGGTTAATCAGTTTAATAACATTTTCACGTATCTCAGGTTGAAATTTAACACCTAATAACAGGTCTTCATTCTGCGTTTTAATAGAACGAACAATGGCATCGAGTATCAAATTTTCCGTCTCTTGGAAGTCTTCGATAATCATATGTAAATTATCATCTTTAGCTATTTTTATACTATCGCCATTTTGAATCACTATTTGGCAACCGTTGATCGATATATCGGTTATTAATACTTGCCAATACTCTTGCTCAATTTTAATTTTAGCGGGAATTTCGGTATCAATCCTTATGGCAGCTCTTAAACTTTGTACACTGACAGTTTGAGGGAAGTCTAACACCATGATTCTTGAAGGTAGCTGTAGGGTTTGTTTAATTGTAGAAACAAATGCAGCTACAGCGCCTTCATGCCCCTCAATGAGCCCTCTCACTGTAACCGCAGTACCTTGCACAATAAAGCGTGAAGCTTTTCCTAGGCGATGATTATCAGGTATTTGTACTAAGGCATATTTTTTCGGTAAGTAACCAATAAAAGTCGTTCTAAATTTAACTTTCTGACCAGCAGGTGTCGATATATCAATAGTAACCATTGAACCTGCTTGTAATAAACCTAGATTGCGGCTTAGGCGTTCTGTCGTATCAATTTTTACTGTTGTTGACTGCATACCAATAAACGGCTTGAGGAAAAGAAAGATATTTTAACATTAGCAAAAAAAAATTAATTTGCAATCTTATGATCTATAAATAAAAACATTTATCAATTTTCATAACTTAAAGTATCATTCAAACAATAAAGCCAACAGAATGTTGGCTTTAGTTAGTCTTTAATATGTTAAACAAATAACCTACTCAGGTTTTTTATAGCCTTGGGTTTTTCGGTCAAGTTTCTTTTGTGCAGAATAGCTTAAACGTTTTTTACCAGCAAATGGATTACTTGTTTCTCTAAATTCTATTCTTATTGGTGTCCCCATCATTTTTAATGCCTTACGGTAATAATTCATTAAATAACGTTTATAAGACACTGGTAAATGTTTCGCTTGATTACCATGAATCACAATAATAGGAGGATTATACCCACCAGCATGGGCGTATTTTAACTTAATACGACGACCATTGTGCATAGGAGGTTGATGATCAAATACAGCCATATCCAATATTTTGGTCACCATTGATGTTGAAATACGCTTAGTCGCAGAAACAAATGCTTCTTCAACTGATTCATATAAATGGCCAACACCAGTACCGTGAAGAGCCGAAATAAAATGCATACGAGCAAAATCAATAAAACCAAGACGACGGTCTATTTCAGTTTTAATACGATCTTTAGCATGTTCTTCTAACCCATCCCATTTATTAACCGCAATCACTAATGAACGGCCAGCTTCAAGAATAAAACCAAGTAAACTTAAATCTTGATCAGATAATCCATCTTGAGCATCAATAATAAGTAAACAAACGTTAGCATCTTCAATGGCACGTAATGTTTTGATTACTGAATATTTTTCAACAATATCCGTCACATTTTTACGTCGACGAATACCCGCAGTATCAATTAAGGTATATTTACGACCTTTATGCTCCATCGGAATATAAACACTATCACGTGTTGTTCCTGGCATATCATAAACAACAACTCTTTCTTCACCTAAAATACGGTTTGTTAACGTTGATTTACCTACATTGGGTTTGCCGATGATAGCTAATTTTATTAAATCATCTTCTTTGGGTGATTGAGCAATTAGCTCTTCATCTGTCAATTCAGATGAAGTAAATTCGCCCTCTTCTTGTTCACCTTCATCCGAGGCAGTTAATTCTTCAATATGTGGTGTCAATGCCAAAGTGATTAATTGAGTAACACCTCGTCCATGTGCCGCTGCTATTTGATGAACTTCACCTAATGCAAGGGCATAAAATTCAGCAACCGCTGAATCAGCATCGATACCATCAACTTTATTGGCAACTAAAAAAATTCTTTTATTTTGTTTTCTTAGATGCTCTGCAATACTTTGATCAGCTGAAGTTAATCCCGCTCTTGCATCCACAAGAAATAAGACTGCATCAGCCTCTTCAATAGCCATTAATGACTGCTCAGCCATTAATGCATCAATACCCGTTTCATCACCATGAATACCACCGGTATCAATAACAATAAAAGGATGCTCTTCAACTTGAGCTTGACCATATTGGCGATCACGAGTTAGCCCAGGATAATCCGCAACAAGGGCATCTCGACTACGTGTTAATCGATTAAATAAAGTTGATTTACCAACATTAGGACGCCCGACTAGCGCTACGACAGGAAGCATGAAAACCTCAAAATTTAAGTAACAATTAATGACAAAATATCACTAATTGCTCATATTATATAAACACAACGGCTCCACTAGCATTATGCTGATGGAGCCGTTTCTAATTTTAGCACAATAATATCAATTGTATTTATTGATATTATTTAGAATTGATGGTTCTAAGGTGTTTTAATAACCTCTAGATCACCATCTCTTGATTGTACGATAACTAAATCATCAACAACCGTAGGGGTACTATATAAACCGCTACTATCAACATGATATCGCGCAACAATATCGCCACTGTCTTGATCAATCCAATGAAGGTAGCCTTCAAAGTCTCCAACCACAATATAATTACCTACTACTGCAGGTCCAGTGACACGACGATTTGTTAATGCTAATTGACTCCACTTTTCCAAACCATTCAATCGGTCAACCGCATATACATGACCTTTAATGTCTGTTAAATAAAGGTTGTTACCATCAATAGCTACAGCACTAAATGATGAATATTGTCGTTTCCAAAGCACACGACCTGAACGTAAATCAACTGCGGCTAAATGTCCTCTTGCTGAAATAGCATAGACTTTTTCATCGTAGACAACAGGCGCAGCATCAACATCAATAACTCGTTCTAATTCTGTAGAACCCGATGCTTCACCAATTTCAGCGGTCCAACCTTGTTGACCATTATCTAAAATATAAACAGTTAATAAGCCATCAGCAGAACCCACCAAAACGCCACCTGCGACTGCTGCTGGAGCACTGATGCCTCGCAATGTTAATGCGGGGACTTCTTGCTCAATTTGCCATCCGTCTTCACCAGTTGTAGCATTAAAGCTTTTCATTACACCTGATGCAGTATTAACAACAACCTTTGCTTGATCGAATGCTGGTGCGGCAATAACCTCACCTTTGACTTTGTTTTGCCAAACAATACTGCCATTGTCAGCATTAAGTGCAAAAACATCTCCATTTTCGCTACCCAAATAAATCTGGTTAATACCAGCTGTTGGCCCACCATTAATTAAGGCTGAAGATTTGCTATCAAAGAAACCACGTTCATTATTAATATCGCTTAGATCTTTATGCCAAACTTTTTTACCCGTTTTAACGTCAAAAGCATAAGCATCACCTTCTCTACTTGCGGTAAATACTTTATCGTAAGCGACAATAGGTTGTAATTTAGAATAGTAATCATCAACACCACCAACACTTTCATCCCAAACAAGGTTAGGTTCAAACTTAGCTTCAATATCAACTAATTCAGCAGGTTCATTAATATCAATCTCATCATCAGTAGAAGAACATGCCGCTAAACCAATCGACATAAATAAAATCACTAATAAATTTTTCTTTAAACTAGGCACTTAACACTCCTAAAAGTGGATTTATTGGACATTCAATTAATTAACTAAACTAATATTTTCAGCCAAGTCATCCAATTTCATTTGTAATGCTGGCGCAACCGCATCACCACTAGCTTCAATTGCAGCTTGGTAGGCATTACGCGCCAATTCTTTTTTATCCTGAGCTAAATAAGCGTCACCTTTAATTTCTTCAGCAGAAGCTTTAAAAGCAGCAGATAACGGCGCAGTAAGTGTTTCTAAGGCAAGATCAGCTTTTTCTTGCTGTAATTGAACTCGCGCTTTACGGATAGTAGCAATACCTTTAATTGAAGCATCCGTAGACTTTTCAATAGCTGTCGTTAAATAGCTTTCTGCTTTTGACCAATCTTTATGAGTAGCCGCATCTTTTGCTAATGCTAATGCAGTTAATACTGCATAGTTTGAATCAGGATGCTCAGCAATAAATTTATCGCCTTGTTCTCTAAAAGCAGAACTCGTTTCATCTGAAATCAGTTCGATAACAGCTTGATAAGCTTCAGAAGTAGCTACCTCATTGTTAAATTGCTTTTCTTGGTAGTAATTAATCCCAATAAAACCTGCAAAACCAATCGCTAAGCCTGCAATGATTGAATTACCGTAATCGCCCCAAAGACGTTTGATTGTTTCTACTTGTTGTTCTTCTGTTTGATTTATATCCACAACTAACCCTTAATTAAACTTGCTAATAAGTTCGGCACATCAGTAAATGCCATACTTTCTTGTTCGTGCTGTCCACGTAAGTATTTTACGGTAACATTTTCTTGGCTCAATTCATCTTCACCAAGAATGATTGCTATCTGAGCGCCTGATTTATCTGCACGCTTCATCTGTTTCTTCATATTGCCACCACCTAAATGGTTTTGAATACGTATATCTGGTACTTGATCTCGCCATTGTTCGGCTAAACCACTTGCAGCAATATCGACACCTTCACCTAGACTAATCAAGTAAACATCTGCTTGCGGTCTAGTATTTGTCACTTTATCTAAACTAGTCAGCATTAGCACTAAGCGTTCTATGCCTAACGCAAAACCAAATGCAGGTGTTGATTTCCCACCTAGTTGTTCAACTAAACCATCATAACGGCCACCAGCACAAATAGTACCTTGTGCTCCTAAACTATCAGTCACCCATTCGAAAACAGTGCGATTATAATAGTCTAAGCCTCTCACTAAGCGTTCATTAATGACATACTTAATCCCGGCAGCATCTAAACGCTGGCAGACTTGCTCAAAATGCTCTAATGACTCAGTACCAAAATATTGTGACAGTTTTGGTGCATCTGCTAATGCAGCCTGAACATCAGGATTTTTGCTGTCGAGTACTCTTAAAGGATTAGTATGCATTCTTCGCTTACTATCTTCATCAAGTAATGCTTCTTTTTGCATTAAAAACTCAACCAATGCATCTCGATAAGCACTACGTTCTTCATTAGAACCTAATGAATTCAATTCTAGTGTGACAAATTCATTGATGCCAAGTTCCCGCCATAATCGAGAAGTTAATAAAATAACTTCTGCGTCTATATCTGGTGTAGCAATACCAAAGGCTTCTAGCCCAAATTGATGGAACTGACGATAGCGACCTTTTTGTGGTCGTTCATGACGAAACATCGGGCCCATATACCATAAACGCTGTTCTTGGTTATATAGTAAACCATGCTGATTACCTGCTCTTACACAAGATGCAGTGCCTTCAGGTCGTAACGTCAGACTGTCACCATTTCGGTCTTCAAACGTGTACATTTCTTTTTCAACAATATCGGTCACTTCACCAATAGAGCGCTTGAATAATGCAGTCGATTCGACAATTGGCATACGTATTTCAGCAAAGCCATAATTACTAGCAACACGGCGTAGTACAGATTCTACCATTTGCCAGATATTAGTCTCTGAGGGTAAACAATCGTTCATCCCTCTGATCGCTTGAATAGCTTTACTCACGTAGTTTTCTCTCTTGTTCATTTTAGCGCAGCGCGCATTATAGGCAGATTAAGGCAAAACGTAAAATATAACTTTATTTTTACCTAATAGATTAAACTTCTTTAATATCAATTTTATTTTTTTTATCAAGTAGCTTAGCTTTTGCACGGATACGTTGCTCTAGCTCATCGACTAAATTATTATTATCAAAACGCTCTCGTTGTCTAATGCCATCTAAATAATAACCACTCTTTTTACTACTTCCTGTAAGTCCGAGATCAGACACTGTTGCTTCACCAGGTCCATTAACAATACAACCAATAATCGAAACGTCCATTGGCGTTAATATGTCTTCAACCCGTTGTTCCAATTCATTAACGGTTGATATTACATCGAACTCTTGGCGTGAACAGCTTGGGCAAGCAATAAAATTAATGCCACGACTTCTTAGTTTTAATGATTTTAAAATATCAAAACCGACTTTAATTTCTTCTATAGGGTCCGCAGCTAACGAAACCCTAAGGGTGTCCCCTATGCCTTCAGCTAGTAATAATCCTAAACCGACAGACGATTTGACCGAGCCCGAACGTAAACCACCCGCTTCAGTGATACCTAAGTGAAGTGGATTATCAATTTGTTTAGCTAATAATCGATAAGCACCTACTGCTAAAAAAACATCGGAGGCTTTAACGCTCACTTTAAAATCATGGAAATTTAAGCGATCAAGAATATCGACATGACGCATCGCCGATTCAAGAAGAGCTTCAGGCGTTGGTTCAGTATATTTTTCTTGGATATCTTTTTCTAAAGAACCACCATTGACACCGATGCGTATCGGTATATTTCTGTCACGAGCTGCAGCTACCACAGCTTGCACTCTATCTTCACGTCCAATATTACCCGGATTAATTCTTAAACAATCCGCGCCATACTCAGCAACTTTTAAAGCGATACGATAGTCAAAATGAATATCAGTCACTAAAGGGACATTGACTTGTTGTTTAATTAATTTGAATGCTTCCGCCGCATCCATCGTTGGTACACTCACTCTAACGATATCTGCACCAACAGCTTCTAATGCTTTAATTTGTTTGACCGTAGCTTCAACATCAGTGGTTAAGGTATTTGTCATCGATTGAACTGCTATTGGGGCATTACCACCAACAGGGACATTCCCAACCATAATCTGCCGTGATACACGACGAACAATAGGAGACTCTTTAAACATAATTTCTCTTACATTAAACGTTCAATTTATAGGAGTTTATTACTCTAACGGTAAAGTAAACTTTGCAATATTTCCGCGATTAAATTGCGTCATATCCACCGACGAACCATCATAAACAATAGAGACTAATTCGGGTTTACCTAAGGTGATTGAAAAAGGTGGTTGTCCGCTGATATTCATTTCATATTCAGCTTTTTTAATTCCCCAAGCAATCCTCTCGCCGGTAGCATCATAAATATTAACCCAACAATCACCTAAAAAGGTAAAACTAACATCGACAACCAGAGCAGCTAACGCTTCATCTGAAGGTGTCTCTGACGAGGTTGTTGCTAAAGTAGTTTCTATAGTGTTATCACTTTGAACGTTATCTTGGGTATCTTCAGTTGTTGCTAGCACATCCATTTCATCAACTACTGACTCTGTATTATCCTTAGTTTCAATAAGACTTGGATCAGCGGTTAATATATCCGTTTCAAGCTCTTCTTCCGCTAGAGGGGTGTTTGTTGATACTTCAGTCGCTTTATCCGTATTTTCATCAGTTAGTGAAATGACATTAAGTTTACCATCTTGTAACCACCACATGAGCGTGGAACCAATAAGCACAGCAAGAATTAAATAGCTAACCCACATCAAACGGTTATTTTCAGCTTGTTTCTCCGTTTGTTTAGAGAAACTTTGCATTGCTACATTATGTAAATTTGATCCTTTATCATCTGAATTCGAAAGCTTTTCATAACTTTCAAGGACTTCACTTTCAGAAACATTAACTAATTTGGCATAATTTTTTAAATAGCCTCGATTAAATGTTGGAGGCAAGCTTCTATCATATTTATCTTGTTCTATTTCTTGCACCAAAGCTAAGCGAAAATTAAGCTTGTCAGCAACTTGCTGCATCGATAAACCTTTATTTTCTCTTGCCAAAGCCAGCAATTTACCAGGTCCTACAATTTCACTCTCTTCAGAGGAGTCGGTAGCATAATTTTCTTCACTCATTACTTATTGCTTCTCTTGCGATTTTTCGGCTTTATTTGGATTTTCAACATACAATACTTGCCCTAAACTCAAAATACCATTACGGCTAATACCATTCCAACGCTCGATGGCTTTCATCTGAACATTATACCGTTGTGATATGGAGAATAAACTTTCTCCTTTTGCTACCACATGAGTTTCTGGTGTCGACACAGGAATGTCGCTAGCTTCTTTTGCTACTGGTAGCTTATTCTCAGGCTCATCATCAGTAGCAGTAATGGCATTAACTGTCGACGACACTGTTTCTTTTTGGTTATCATTAACGAGTTGTTCTGCTTCATTTTTTTCGTTATTAACTAAGACTGGCTCAGTCACACTTTCATCACTCGCTTTTGATGATATTTTCTCTGCAGTTTGCACCATAGACTGTGACAATGATTTATTTGGCGATAACACAACTACACGTTTTTTAACCTTAGTCTCCGGAGACATAACTAGCTTATATTCAGTAGCAACTGTATCCGCTTCAATTACAGCCAGACCATTTAATATGTATTCTTTAGCTTCAAATGATGCGGGAAACATTTTAACTAACATGCTGGCATAATTTTTGGCTGTTTTATGATCATATTGTTTTTCATGGATTTTAAATGCTAATGCTAAAGCACCTGGCGTAAAGTGTCTTGATGATCTTTCATATCGAGTGAAAAAGGATTGTGCACTTTTATAGTCACCTTTTATATATTGTAAACGCACCATTTGTAGTAATACACTGGCGTTACTAGGGCTATGTAAAATGGCTTTTTCTAAATACATTTCTGCTTTAGTAAAATGCTTAGCTTGTAATTGGCAAATAGCCAAATTTTGATAGCTTTGTGAAACTAATAAATAACTCGGTACTGCAATTGCTTTTAAAAATTGTTCTTCCGCTGCTTGATATTGTTCCTGCTTACATAAAAAAGCACCGTAATTATTCAAGGTGTCTGCATCATCACTTTGTATCGATAATGCTTTTTCATATGACTTAATTGCCAACTCAGGCTCAGCCACAGTATCGTAATAATGAGCAAAAGCAGTATGCACTTGCACTAAATTAGGTGAAAAACGTTTCGCTTTTTCTAAATTTAATTTAGCTTGAGTAGTGTTGCCCATTTTTAAATATCCTAAACCCAAGGATATTCGAGTCATCGCTATCTCATTATTGGAAGACTCATTTTCCACCATAGGCTTACTCGCATCACCATCATAGCGTTGAGTTACACAGCCAGTGACAAAATTAAGACATAATAGAGCTAATAGTATTTTTTTCAAATTTACCATAATCCGTTTGCGTCACATTTAATAATTTAGTTATCCTACTATTTTTACTGATATATTGTCAGCTTTCACTTGTTTTTTTTCTGCAATATTTGCAGTCCGTTTTGTACGATCTAATACATCACCGGCTAATTGTCCACATGCTGCATCAATATCATCACCTCTCGTACGACGAGTTATCACCGTAAGTCCATAACTTTGAAGAACTTTATCAAATCTATCAATACGGGAGTTACTTGATCTTTTATAAGGAGATCCTGGATAAGGATTAAATGGAATCAAGTTAATTTTACTTGGTAAATCTTTTAATGCATGCGCTAATTCATGCGCCTGCTCGGTACTGTCATTGACATGATCGAGCATTACATATTCGATGGTCGCTTGTTTATTTGCTTTTGAACCATCAATATAACGTCCTGCAGCAGCTAAAAACTCTTCTAATGGGTATTTTTTATTGATAGGTACAAGTTCATCTCTCAATTGATTATTAGGTGCATGGATAGAAATAGCTAACGCACAATCAATTTTTTCTTTCAACATATCTAATGCCGGCACAACCCCGGAAGTACTTACTGTGACTCGACGTTTTGACAGTCCATAACCCAAGTCATTTAGCATAGTATCAAGAGCTGGGATCAAGTTTTTCATATTCAATAAAGGCTCACCCATCCCCATCATTACAATGTTAGTGATCGGGCGTTTACCGGCAATTCGCGTAGCGCCAATATCATTAGCTACACGCCATACTTGACCGATAATTTCAGCCATCGACAAATTTCGATTAAAACCTTGTTGGGCCGTGGCACAAAATGTACATTCCAGCGCACAACCTACTTGCGAAGATACACATAAAGTTGCACGATCGTTTTCAGGGATCCAAACCGTTTCAACTTCTTGCCCACCTTCAAGCTTTAACGCGTACTTAATCGTTCCATCTTCGGATACTTGTTTTTCAGCAATTTCAGGGGCTTTAATTTCTGTATTTCTTTGCAACTTTTCCCGTAACTTTTTATTAATATTAGTCATTTGTTCAAAGTCATCGTAACCAAAGTGATAAATCCACTTCATGATCTGGTCAGCACGAAATGGCTTTTCACCAATAGAAGCAAAATACTCGCGCATCATTTGATGATCTAAATTAAGTAAGTTAACTTTTTTATATGTTTCAGGATCTACGGGGGTTACATCGTCAGTCATGCAAAATTCCAATACAGCAAATTTAATGGGCTAAATTGTACGCTTTTTATTCAATCGTCACAATTTTGTCTAAATAATAAAGCGTAATATTCTCATTTCATTTAAAAATAAAAACGTTAGGCTATATTTTTTAAAGTTATTCGTATAAATAACAAAAGGATTTTACCGTTATCCAGCAAAATCCTTTCGATCTCATTTCAACAGTGTTCTCCATTAATAAATGAAGATCACAATCAAATTAACGAGTACGTGGGCAAATTTCGTCGTCAGAGAAGAAGTATGCAATTTCACGTGCTGCAGATTCTAAAGCATCTGAACCGTGACATGCATTTTCGTCGATAGAGTCAGCATAATCAGCGCGTAATGTACCCGCTAGTGCTTCTGCAGGATTTGTTGCACCCATGATTTCGCGGTTTTTAAGAACAGCATTTTCACCTTCTAACACTTGAACCATTACTGGGCCTGATGTCATGAATTCAACTAGCGCACCAAAAAATGGACGTTCGCTATGCTCTGCGTAAAAGCCTTCAGCTTTTTCTTTTGACAAGTGAACCATTTTAGCAGCAACAATTTTTAAACCTGCTGTTTCAAAACGGTTATAAATTTGACCAATAACATTTTTTGCAACTGCGTCAGGTTTTACGATAGAAAAAGTACGTTCGATAGCCATGATAAGCCCTCTTAATAATTAATTATAATTTGTGAAAAATTTTGGGCGCGATTATAGACCAATTATCATCAAATGACTAATGTTATCCTGATCCAATAAGGTGGCTTATGTCAATAAATGAGGGATTGATAAGTTAGTTGATTTAATTGCTCTATCCCTAGCGTTTAAAGCTAGGGAGAAAGTCATGTTCTAAGGTATAAAATTGGCTGTGTTATTTCTATTAAAAGATCTAAAGTCTAAGCCTAAACATCTTCTGCAGGGGAAATATACCCTTGATAACCATCAGCTTTTATTGAATTAAAATGTGATAATTGCTCTTCATCTTCTATGCCTGTAATAATGACCTCAATATTTAATCCCTTAGCCACATTCAATAATGCTCGACACAATTCTTTACTTTGATTTAATTTTTCATAATAAGCAAAAGATTGATCTAATTTTATATAATGAGGACTCAATGTCTGTAAATAATCTAAAGATCCTATTTGACGACCACATTGATCGATACCTATCTTGGCTCCGGCGGCTCTAATAACGTCAGCTAGTTGCGAGCATTGGTGGAAACTACTTATTACTGATGACTCAGTAAATTCAAATAACATACGTTCCACATTTGGTGTTTTTATTAAAAATTCTTTTAACCAAAGCGCAAACTCGGGAGCTTGTATACTTTCATGAGTTAAATTTATAGCAACATTCCCGTTTGCTGACGCTATAATATCTTGTTGTTCTATCGACCGAAGTAAACATTGATCTAATTGCACACCTAATGACAATAATTCAATAAAAGGCATAAATTCAGAAGCTTTGACAATATTTTCATCAATACTTAAGCGACAATATATTTCACGTTGGATGACTTCTTCTCTATTCATACTTAAAACTGGCTGCCACTGAAATACAAACTGATTATTATTAATGGCATCAATGAGCTTAGTACGCCACTGTTCACGACTGTATTTTTGTGGTTGTTCCGCATCAATCCAATGGAGAATTTTATTCTCACGTTTAGCTTGCTGTAATGCGTTATCAGACTGAGAAAGTAAATCTGACGCTGACATATTATCAATACGTTGGCTAACACCTAGAGCAAAGCCAGTATTCGGAATACAACCGGCTTTAGTTAGCTCTTGGTTAATTAATCTAATTAAAGATTGTAAATATATCTCAATTTTGTGATGTTCTGCTTTTGTTATTAGAAAGGCAAACTCAGTATTAGCAATACGCGCGATAATGGTCTCAGCAATTAGTGGTAATTCTTTTTTCATATTCTCAGATAGCGCTCTGATAATCTCATCACGTCCCTGATAACCATATTTGCTATAAATATCATCAAGCCAGTCAAATTTGGCAATAATAAGCCCTCCAAATCCTGGTTCACCCAACCAATTAATAAGTTGTGCAGTTAAATATTGGCGATTTGGTAAATTAGACACTTGGTCAATAAGGTTTTCTTCTTTTAAACTATTCACTTCTTTGTCTAAATTAGAAAATATTTCTTTTAATTGCCCTGACATTACATTAATAGCTCCAACCACATCTTTTAACTCGGTTGTTCTTGGTAATTCAATATCTTGGCCAAATTTTCGTTGTGAAATAGCTTTTGCTTGAGTCGCAATGTTATGTAGCGGCTTTAAAATACGATTTAATCTGATTCGTAACACAATCAAGGAGAGAATAAAAAGCAATGACAGTACCATGACGGTATCATTCATCACTCGCCATAACTCTCGATACCCCAATCCCGGATGACCTTCAATTTCAAGAGTAGCAAGTTGCATCCAACCAGATGTAATTAGTGTTTCTTTTGTTTGTGATTTAAATAATTCTAAATTAATAAACCAGTTAGGCACACCTTCAATAACAACAGGGTTTTCCCACACTTGCTCTTTACCGTCTACCAACCACGTCAGTTTCACTTTACGATAGAATCCCCCTTCAAAAATCACATTAACTAAGGTTTCTGCCGTTGCCATATCGCCTGTTTCTAGATGTGGCTTTAGCATTAATCCTAAAGAAGTAATGGTGTTATTTAAGTCGGATTCCATTTGCTGATTCATAAAATCACGGGTTTGTTCAAATTGAAAATAAACTAAACTCGACATTATCAATAAAAATAGTCCGAACAGTAATGAGTTTATTTCTCTGAAGAGGGTCATTATCTTAAAACTCCATTTTGAGTTTGGGTTGTTTGAGTTTAGAAGTTGTTATACGTTGTCTTAAATCTTGCCAACGCTTAAGTCGTGAAGAGTTGCCACTGAGCACCCCACTCCCTTTTTCCTTATTTAACCACAGCTGACTGGCATTAAAACTATAGATAGGGATTAAATCATTTCGTTGATTTGCCGCTTTTATCTCACCGTCAAGATTATCTAAAATTAAAGGCATAGCACTTGGTGTCTCATAATAGGCGAGAACCATATGATATTGATTGAGTTTTAACGCTTTAACCATAGTGATTCGCATTTTTTTATCAGGTATTCCTAGCTCTAATAAGGTAAAATATTTGGCAATAGAATAATCTTCACAATCGCCACCATTTACTCCAATAAACTCAATCGGTGTTGCCCAATAATTATTAACGCCCCACAATTTACTATCATCAATAAAATTGAATGTATTAAAAAATTGATTTACTTTGTTTAACGATTCTATTTCAGGCTTATTTTCATTTTCTTGCATTAATTTAAACCAAGTTCTACCTCGTTTCGCCGCTCTTTTTCCATAATTTTTATCTAAAGTAGAAACAATTTTTTCTTGATCTAAAGGCTGGTGTGTCTGAGCAAAAATAGCAGATAACAAGATAAAATGTATAAGTAATATATGTCCTAGCTTTACAATCAGTCTCTTGACTAAAGCTTTGATACTTATATTACTCATTAATAACTAATCTGCTTTATCTACCGTATAAATAGTCCATTTAAGAATATCTACACTGGTATTATTTGATAGTTCAGCCATTATTCTACGATTAGCGGCATGAGCCCTTTCGCTATCACCTTCTTGCGCTAAACGACTAAAACCATAGCCAACGGAAGATAGGCGACTTGGACTAACCTGATAATCGTTAATCAGTATATCCATAACAGCTTTAGCGCGATTTTCCGAAAGTACTTGATTGAGCTCAACATTGCCAACTTTACTCGTATGTCCCTCAATAACAACACTAATATCTTGATGTGCATTTAAAAAATCAGCAAGTTTTTTAACTTCAGGGTAAGCAGCTGCAGGCACAATAAATGAGTTATTTGGAAACTTAATATCAACTTTAAAGGGTTTACTGACTATCGTTTGAGTTCCACAACCATAGTTATCAATTAAAGCGCCTTGTATTGTATTATCACACTTTTCTCGAGCTTTAATCACACCGTCACTATCATAGTCGCGCAAATCATTCACCTGTTGGACAGGTGTATCTATGCTGACAACATGGCTATCCGCACACGCTGTTATAAACAGAGTTAGACAAACAAAAGAGACTATTTTCAACATTAAGGATTGCCTAGTGAATTTCAAGTTATTCATTATATGCTCCCTGTTCATATTCATGTTCTCCTTGCCAAGCGGTTGATCGCGTAACTCTTAACGAATTGAGCAACTGTCCCGTCGCATTTAATAAGCGATATTCTGCGCTGAGTTCATTAAAACTTGCTTCTAAGTAATCTTTTCGAGCCTGAAATAGTTCATTTTCAGTATCGAGTAAATCTAATAGGTTACGTTGTCCAAGATCAAACTGTTGTTTATAGGCCAATTGTGTATCTTTAGATGAAATGATATGTTGTTTGATATACTTCTTCTGTAAATTCAGTAACTCATACGCATTCCATGCAAGACTGAAACTTTCTGTCACTTGTCGATGAGCACTATAATTAATTTCTTTCGCTTGAGATACTTTATAGGCCGCACTTCTTTCATTAGCGATATCTTTACCACCTGAAAATAAGTTATATCTTAGTCGTATCATAGCAACCGCATCATTACGGTGACCGCCAACATCTGGGCCGAATTGATTAATACCACTCTCACCGGCAATATCATTATCTGAATTAGCTTCCAGCTCTAGTGAAATTGTTGGGTAATATTTTGACTTCGTCGCTTTTTTTAATGAATGGGCAGCATTAATATCTTGCATCGCTGATTTTATCACGGGATGATTTTCTGCAGCCAACTTCAAGCCACTATTTTTATCTTTAGGTATCATATCGGCATCTGGTACAGGTAAAACTAATTTTTCTGGCTGCGTATTCGTCAATCGGATAAATTGTGTTCTAGCATCTTCATTATTATTACGCGCCGATGCTAAATTTGATTGTGCCCTTGCTAAACGTCCAGTCACTTGAGAAAGATCGGCAATACTGCCTAAGCCAGAATCCGTACGTTCTTTTATTTGGTTATAAATTTCTTGATGCGAAGCAATATTTTTTTCAGCTAATTCAATAAGCTGCTCAGTTTTAATATAATTTAAATAAGCTTTACTGACATTTAAAGCAAGATCTTCTGCAGTTGCTATCAAAGCCCATTGCTCAGCACTTGCTTCAAATTTTGTTCTATCGATGTCGTTGCTTGTATACATTCCATCAAATAACATCTGTTTAATACTGATACCAAATTCACCGCGTCGTAATTCTGTTTCGCCATCAACTACATTTCTTCTATTAGCCGGAGTGTCAGTATATTCGTATCCATAGCCTGCGGTTAAATCAACTGTCGGCAAATAACCTGCAGCGGCTTGATTAACCTCTTCTTCTTTCTCTTTAAATCTTGCAAACGATTGACGAATATCGGGATGAGTATCCAATGCCGTTGCTACGGCCTCCTCTAAACTCTGTGCATGTAGATTAACTGAATACATTATCGTTAAACTTAACGCACAAACAATTGCTTTTTTGTTTAAATTATATATACCGCTATTCATAAATATTCCATATTTGATTAATCATTAAATTGGCAATTACTTTACCTTTCCCGCAATGCTGCCTCATTCGCCCTTAATAAGGGATTTAATATATATTCTAAAATAGTTCGCTTGCCAGTAATTATATCCACTCGAGTTAACATCCCTGGGATAATAGGCATTTCTTCACCTTGTTTATTCTTTATACTGGAAGCATCAGTACGCACTCTAATCAGATAAAAACTATTTCCCTCTTCATCTTGCGTAGTGTCAGCACTTATACGTTCTACTTTACCTGTTAGACCACCATAGCGTGTAAAATCATACGCAGTGATTTTAACTATTGCAGGTAGTCCTGGATAAATAAACCCAATATCTCTTGGTTGGATTTTTACTTCTATCATCAACTTATCTTCAGTGGGAACTATTTCAGCAATTTTTTCGCCGGGTTTAACAACTCCACCTAAGGTGTTGATATGAATTGTTTTAATTGTTCCGACCACAGGTGATAAAATTAATGCTTTAGTAACCTTATCCTGCGCGCCAACTTGTGATTCATTAATCCGAGATAACTTATTTTGCAATTCATTGAGCTCTGCTCTAGCCTCTGAACGATAGGCCAGTACAGTTTCTCGACGATTTAATATTGATTCTTGCAAGGCAGATTTAACCTTAGGAGATAGCAGTTTCACTGCACTTAACTCCCCTTTTAATTCATTAACACTTCGCTCGAGTTTGTACAATTCAATTTTAGAGACAATATTTTTTTCTGCTAACGGTCGCGTTAAATCCAACTCTTTTGTTGCTAATTTTAAACTAATGGTGAGCGTCTCAATTTTAGAAATTAATTCTTTAATTTCTTGTTCTTTCTGCTGTATTTGTTGACCTTGAATGTCCAATTGATTAATTAAATTATCAAGTCTTTCTGAGTATGCATTTTGCTGTCTTGTCACTAATAATTGTGCATTTTTCATTAAGTCTTCGGGATAAACAGGGATATTCTTTTTGATTTCAATTTGTCGTTGCCATTGATCATTCTGACCAATTAATATACTCGATAATTCTGCTCTCAAACGAATAATGTTTGATCTTAAGCTATCAACTTCTTGCTTTTGTTCTGCGAAATCAGATCGAAAGCGCGTATCATCAATCCTAGCTATAGGTTGATTTTTCGTCACTTGCATTCCTTCTTGTACAAACAACTCTTGCAAGACGCCGCCATCCAAACTTTGTATGATTTGAACTTGCGTTGAAGGAATCACTTTCCCCATGCCAGAAGTCACTTGTTCTAATGAAGAAAAATAAGACCAGACTAAAAAGCTAAAAAGCAAACCGGCCATCGCCCAGATAGTTAATCGATGCAGACTTGGTACTTCCGTCAACATAGCACCGTAAACATCATCTGCCATTTCTAAATCTTGTTGACTAACCTTCATAAACTTGACTCTTTAGCGAACTGGCTGCCACGTAATTGCGCTAGTACTTTATCTTTTGGTCCATCAATGATGAGTTTCCCTTTATCTAACACTAAAATGCGATCAACAATTTTTAATAACTCCATTTTATGAGTTATCAATAACATTGTTCGGTCTTGAGCCGTAGCCATTATTGACTTTATAAATTGTTTTTCGGCTCGTGCATCAAGGCTTGCTGTTGGCTCATCTAATAATAATATTTGTGGTGAATTTAAAATAGCTCTTGCTAAGACAATTGATTGTCTTTGCCCTCGAGACAAGGCACTACCGTTTTCACCTACCTGTTGATCAAGACCTTTTGCATTGTTATCAGTGAAGACATTCACTCCAGAAAGTTGCACAGCCCTTATTAATTGATACTCTGTAACTTGCCTAGTGCCAAATAAGATATTATCCCGAATAGTGCCATGGAATAAGGTGATATCTTGCGGCAAATATCCGATGTTGTTACGTAAATCACTCGGGTGTATTTGGTTATGATTTAAACCATCAAATTGAATTGACCCTTGAGTAGGCTGATATAATCCTAATAAAAGTTTGGCTAATGTAGTTTTACCTGAACCATTATGCCCAACGATAGCCACTTTTTCTCCTTGCTCAATCGTGACTGACATCGGTTGTAAAGAAATGTAATCTGAGTTGGGGTATTTAAAACTGATATTTTCTGCGTGTATATTACCAGCAAGTGTTTGCCTACTAACTAAATGGGCTTTATCTTCAAATTCGCCTTCTTGCTCCATGATTGAATCAAGTTGCTTTAATGCACTTATTGTTTGATTAGAGCGGGTCATTAAACCGGCTAGTTTTGCAATCGGAGAGATAGCCCTCCCTGTTAACATAACCGCTGCAATAATCCCTCCCATTGAGATCAAATTTTCTGATACTCGATACACCCCAAGAACAACCACCCCCACAACTGAAATCTGCACAATAAAACTAGCAAAATTGAGGACTGAATTAGTAATAACTTTAGACTTAAGTAACCAGGTTGAAGTATGCCCTATCATTTGTTGCCAAGCATTTTGAACTACGCCTTCAGCACCGTTGGCTTTAATAGACTCAAGAGAACTTAAACACTCAATTAAATGTCCATGCCGTAAACTAGAAAACTTATTACTTTCTTCTATCGCCTTACGTAATTTCGATTGATTTAAAAGTGTATAACTAATAATTAATACAGAAGCAATAATTGGAAGCAGTACTAAATCTCCAGCAACCAACCAGATACAAAACATAAATAACAGCGCAAAAGGGAGATCGACTAAGGCACTAATGGTTGCTGAGGATAAAAATTCTCTGACATTATCAAATTCTCCCAACTGCTTAGCCATACCACCAACGCTAGGTGAACGTTTCTCCAGTGGAGCTCCAATTACTTTTGCAAATAATTTTGAAGAAACCTCGATATCAATTTTTTTACCTGCAACATCAATTAAGTAGCCACGTAATTGCTTTAATATTAAATCAAATACGTACGCGATGGCAGCACCTATAGCCAAGACCCAAAGGGATTCAAAAGCAAGATTAGGCACCACTTTGTCATAAATGTTCATCACAAAAAGCGGAGAGACCAGCGCAAAAATGTTAATCATAACTGAGGCGATAATGACATCTCGATAAATGGAAGATGTATTTTTAATTTTTTGCCATAACCAATGTTCTTTTGAATTATCAATATGAACATCAAATTCTCGATCACCGCGATACTGTTGCTTAATCAAAAATAGATAGCCAACAAATTGAGATTCTAATTCCTCAATTGATAGCTCTGCTTTACCACCTGTTTCAGGTAATGAAACGATTGCTTTATTATTATCAATATTAATTTCTTGTAATACTAATGCTTGTTTATCTTTTAGCATTAGAATACATGGCAGTAGCATTGGAGGTAATTCATTCAAGCCTTTGCGTACTAATTTAGCACTTAATCCGGCTCGAGAAGCAGCTTGAGGTAGAAGTTCAGGTGTTAAGCTTGCACTGGTTAATGGCAATCCCGCTGATAGTGCATCAGCAGAACATGGATTACCAAAATGCTCCGTTAGGATCACTAAGCTATCTAATAAAGGATCAACACTAATCTTTTGAGAAGCGGAAATTGTCCATTGATTTGGCTGTTTCGCTGATGATTGCACGAATTATTTAATTCCCTAAATAAATACATGATCTAATAATGAAAGACTCCATACTACACCATTAGATCATTGAAATCATTTACATATATTCATTATATAAGATCAGTTGAGTCAAGCTCAATTGCTTGAGGCTGATGCTCAGGAGAAGCATCACCTATCAATGTAGCCCCCTCACTTAATAAACTATTCGTTATAATTCTATCATCCGCCACATTCTCTGAGTCTAATACACTTTCAGCAAGCATAGACATGTCAGTCATACTTGCCTCTGTACTTAAAGAATCACTCGCTAAAATACCGTTCGTCTCACTAGTATCACTAAAGTTTGTTAGAGTATTTTCAACTAAAAGGTCACTAAGATCATAATCATTTAAGCTATTATTTTCTTGATTAGCAGAAGTCTCAAGCGATTGTTCACTATAACTAAAATCAATGAGCTCTCCATCCGACAACGAATGACTAACTCCACTTACATTTTGCTTATGTGCTAGGTAAATAGTTAACGTGGCATCATCCGTTTCCGCATTTACTGCATCGCCATCTTCAATGGTATAACCAAATTTAAGTGTACTCGGAATAGTATTTACATCTACCCCCGAATTCATTTTGAAAATATAACTACCCGTATTATTAATACTAAGAGAACCAAAATTAGTGACTATCGTATAAGACGTGTGAGTAGAGTCAAAGTCATAGGTTTGTCCCTCAAACTCAACTTGTATTAAGTTTATATTGCCATCTGCTGAGGTATCAGCTCTATCCCCAGAGCTCCCCATACTAATGATATTGCCAACAACACTACTACCAATACTTAAACCGTTATCATCTTTAAATAAGATGTAATTATTATCATCAACTGCAACTGGTGCTGTATCTTCAATATTAATGGTAACTTTAGCGATATCGGTATCTATACCATCACTTAACGTATATTCAAAACTTGGAAATGTCGATCCTAAGATAAAACCTTCATCATTATCATAAGAAAACGCTCCTTGGGCATTAATCACTAATGTGCCGCCTTCAACCGCGACTGTTGCAAACCCATTAGAAGCAAACACCAAATCAATACCATTAACTTGGGTAATCGTTAGTATTCCACCATCCCCACCATCATTATCAACTTTACCATCACCATCGTTATTGGTAATAACATTGCCATTAACAGTATCGCCTTCTTCAATACTAAAAGTATCATCTTCAGCAAATGGTCCAATATTAACCACGCTCACCGGCGTCACTGAAATGGTTAAGGTCGAAATATCGGTATCACCCGCACCGTCGGTGACGGTATACGTGACCACAGGTACCGGTCCTGAATAGTCTGTTTTAGGTGTAAAGGTATAGTCACCGTTGCTGCCTAAGGTAAAGTCACCTTCTGCTAACGCAACCGTGGTACCAATGGCATACGTCACACCGCCAATGGTAAAGTCGGTTACGGTTAATGAGCCCTCTGGACTTGCAGCATTCGTTAACACACTGCCAGTAACCGCGGTATCTTCTAACGTACTGACCACTTCGTTGCCGTCGGTAAGATCGCTCACCGGCGTCACTGAAATGGTTAAGGTCGAAATATCGGTATCACCCGCACCGTCAGTGACGGTATAAGTGACCACAGGTACCGGTCCTGAATAGTCTGTTTTTGGTGTAAAGGTATAGTCACCGTTGCTGCCTAAGGTAAAGTCACCTTCCGCTAACGCAACCGTAGTACCAATGGCATACGTCACACCGCCAATGGTAAAGTCGGTTACGGTTAATGAGCCCTCTGGACTCGCAGCATTTGTTAACACACTGCCAGTAACCGCGGTATCTTCTAACGTACTGACCACTTCGTTGCCGTCAGTAAGATCGCTCACCGGTGTCACTGAAATGGTTAAGGTCGAACTATCGGTATCACCCGCACCATCAGTGACGGTATAGGTGACCACAGGTACCGGGCCTGAATAGTCTGCACGTGGCATAAAGGTATAGTCACCGTTGCTGCCTAAGGTAAAGTCACCTTCCGCTAACGCAACCGTGGTACCAATGGCATACGTCACACCGCCAATGGTAAAGTCGGTCACCGTTAATGAGCCCTCTGGACTCGCCGCATTCGTTAACACACTGCCAGTAACCGCGGTATCTTCTAACGTACTGACCACTTCGTTGCCGTCAGTAAGATCGCTCACCGGCGTCACTGAAATGGTTAAGGTCGAAATATCGGTATCACCCGCACCGTCGGTGACGGTATAAGTGACCACTGGTACCGGTCCTGAATAGTCTGTTTTTGGTGTAAAGGTATAGTCACCGTTGCTGCCTAAGGTAAAGTCACCTTCCGCTAACGCAACCGTAGTACCAATGGCATACGTCACACCGCCAATGGTAAAGTCTGTCACCGTTAATGAGCCCTCTGGACTCGCCGCATTCGTTAACACACTGCCAGTAACGGCTGTATCTTCTAACGTACTGACCACTTCGTTGCCGTCAGTAAGATCGCTCACCGGTGTCACTGAAATGGTTAAGGTCGAAACATCGGTATCACCCGCAGCGTCAGTGACGGTATAAGTGACCACAGGTACCGGTCCTGAATAGTCTGTTTTTGGTGTAAAGGTATAGTCACCGTTGCTGCCTAAGGTAAAGTCACCTTCCGCTAACGCAACCGTAGTACCAATGGCATACGTCACACCGCCAATGGTAAAGTCTGTCACAGTTAATGAGCCCTCTGGACTCGCAGCATTCGTTAACACACTGCCAGTAACCGCGGTATCTTCTAACGTACTGACCACTTCGTTCCCGTCGGTAAGATCGCTCACCGGTGTCACTGAAATGGTTAAGGTCGAAATATCGGTATCACCCGCAGCGTCAGTGACGGTATACGTGACCACAGGTACCGGTCCTGAATAGTCTGCACGTGGCGTAAAGGTATAGTCACCGTTGCTGCCTAAGGTAAAATCACCTTCCGCTAACGCAACCGTAGTACCACTGGCATACGTCACACCGCCAATGGTAAAGTCGGTCACCGTTAATGAGCCCTCTGGACTCGCAGCATTCGTTAACACACTGCCAGTAACGGCTGTATCTTCTAACGTACTGACCACTTCGTTGCCGTCGGTAAGATCGCTCACCGGCGTCACTGAAATGGTTAAGGTCGAACTATCGGTATCACCCGCACCGTCAGTGACGGTATAGGTGACCACAGGTACCGGCCCTGAATAGTCTGTTTTTGGTGTAAAGGTATAGTCACCGTTGCTGCCTAAGGTAAAGTCACCTTCCGCTAACGCAACCGTAGTACCAATGGCATACGTCACACCGCCAATGGTAAAGTCTGTCACAGTTAATGAGCCCTCTGGACTCGCCGCATTCGTTAACACACTGCCAGTAACCGCGGTATCTTCTAACGTACTGACCACTTCGTTACCGTCGGTAAGATCGCTCACCGGCGTCACTGAAATGGTTAAGGTCGAACTATCGGTATCACCCGCACCGTCGGTGACGGTATACGTGACCACAGGTACCGGTCCTGAATAGTCTGTTTTTGGTGTAAAGGTATAGTCACCGTTGCTGCCTAAGGTAAAGTCACCTTCTGCTAACGCAACCGTGGTACCAATGGCATACGTCACACCGCCAATGGTAAAGTCTGTCACGGTTAATGAGCCCTCTGGACTCGCCGCATTCGTTAACACACTGCCAGTAACCGCGGTATCTTCTAACGTACTGACCACTTCGTTACCGTCGGTAAGATCGCTCACCGGCGTCACTGAAATGGTTAAGGTCGAACTATCGGTATCACCCGCAGCGTCGGTGACGGTATACGTGACCACTGGTACCGGTCCTGAATAGTCTGTTTTTGGTGTAAAGGTATAGTCACCGTTGCTGCCTAAGGTAAAGTCACCTTCCGCTAACGCAACCGTAGTACCAATGGCATACGTCACACCGCCAATGGTAAAGTCTGTCACCGTTAATGAGCCCTCTGGACTCGCCGCATTCGTTAACACACTGCCAGTAACGGCTGTATCTTCTAACGTACTGACCACTTCGTTGCCGTCAGTAAGATCGCTCACCGGTGTCACTGAAATGGTTAAGGTCGAAACATCGGTATCACCCGCAGCGTCAGTGACGGTATAAGTGACCACAGGTACCGGTCCTGAATAGTCTGTTTTTGGTGTAAAGGTATAGTCACCGTTGCTGCCTAAGGTAAAGTCACCTTCCGCTAACGCAACCGTAGTACCAATGGCATACGTCACACCGCCAATGGTAAAGTCTGTCACCGTTAATGAGCCCTCTGGACTCGCAGCATTCGTTAACACACTGCCAGTAACCGCGGTATCTTCTAACGTACTGACCACTTCGTTCCCGTCGGTAAGATCGCTCACCGGTGTCACTGAAATGGTTAAGGTCGAAATATCGGTATCACCCGCAGCGTCAGTGACGGTATACGTGACCACAGGTACCGGTCCTGAATAGTCTGCACGTGGCGTAAAGGTATAGTCACCGTTGCTGCCTAAGGTAAAATCACCTTCCGCTAACGCAACCGTAGTACCACTGGCATACGTCACACCGCCAATGGTAAAGTCGGTCACCGTTAATGAGCCCTCTGGACTCGCAGCATTCGTTAACACACTGCCAGTAACGGCTGTATCTTCTAACGTACTGACCACTTCGTTGCCGTCGGTAAGATCGCTCACCGGCGTCACTGAAATGGTTAAGGTCGAAACATCGGTATCACCCGCAGCGTCAGTGACGGTATAAGTGACCACAGGTACCGGTCCTGAATAGTCTGTTTTTGGTGTAAAGGTATAGTCACCGTTGCTGCCTAAGGTAAAATCACCTTCCGCTAACGCAACCGTAGTACCAATGGCATACGTCACACCGCCAATGGTAAAGTCTGTCACCGTTAATGAGCCCTCTGGACTCGCAGCATTCGTTAACACACTGCCAGTAACCGCGGTATCTTCTAACGTACTGACCACTTCGTTCCCGTCGGTAAGATCGCTCACCGGTGTCACTGAAATGGTTAAGGTCGAAATATCGGTATCACCCGCAGCGTCAGTGACGGTATAAGTGACCACAGGTACCGGTCCTGAATAGTCTGTTTTTGGTGTAAAGGTATAGTCACCGTTGCTGCCTAAGGTAAAATCACCTTCCGCTAACGCAACCGTAGTACCAATGGCATACGTCACACCGCCAATGGTAAAGTCTGTCACAGTTAATGAGCCCTCTGGACTCGCAGCATTCGTTAACACACTGCCAGTAACGGCTGTATCTTCTAACGTACTGACCACTTCGTTGCCGTCAGTAAGATCGCTCACCGGTGTCACTGAAATGGTTAAGGTCGAAATATCGGTATCACCCGCACCGTCAGTGACGGTATACGTGACCACAGGTACCGGTCCTGAATAGTCTGTTTTTGGTGTAAAGGTATAGTCACCGTTGCTGCCTAAGGTAAAGTCACCTTCCGCTAACGCAACCGTAGTACCAATGGCATACGTCACACCGCCAATGGTAAAGTCGGTTACGGTTAATGAGCCCTCTGGACTCGCAGCATTTGTTAACACACTGCCAGTAACCGCGGTATCTTCTAACGTACTGACCACTTCGTTGCCGTCAGTAAGATCGCTCACCGGCGTCACTGAAATGGTTAAGGTCGAACTATCGGTATCACCCGCACCGTCAGTGACGGTATAGGTGACCACAGGTACCGGCCCTGAATAGTCTGTTTTGGGTGTAAAGGTATAGTCACCGTTGCTGCCTAAGGTAAAGTCACCTTCCGCTAACGCAACCGTAGTACCAATGGCATACGTCACACCGCCAATGGTAAAGTCTGTCACCGTTAATGAGCCCTCTGGACTCGCAGCATTCGTTAACACACTGCCAGTAACCGCGGTATCTTCTAACGTACTGACCACTTCGTTCCCGTCGGTAAGATCGCTCACCGGTGTCACTGAAATGGTTAAGGTCGAAATATCGGTATCACCCGCACCGTCAGTGACGGTATACGTGACCACAGGTACCGGTCCTGAATAGTCTGTTTTTGGTGTAAAGGTATATTCACCGTTGCTGCCTAAGGTAAAGTCACCTTCCGCTAACGCAACCGTAGTACCAATGGCATACGTCACACCGCCAATGGTAAAGTCTGTCACGGTTAATGAGCCCTCTGGACTCGCAGCATTCGTTAACACACTGCCAGTAACCGCGGTATCTTCTAACGTACTGACTACTTCGTTCCCGTCGGTAAAAGCGTCTTCCGAAGGTGGAGGGTCAAGAGGGTCAAGAGGGTCAAGAGGGTCAAGAGGGTCAACAATAGGTGGTAACGGAGTAGGGGTAATTATCTCATTTTCTGAAAAGTTGCTAAGACCTGTAGGATTAGTTGAAACAAGTGCTGTATTAATAAGCCCGGAAGTATCATAACCCGCCTCAGCTAAAGTTTCATCGCCTGTTCTATTTACAGTGACAAATCCAGTTCCTTCATTACCTACCTGACCTGCGGCTGTATCCGGTAATTCAAGATCACCTTCTTCCGTAATTAATTCTTGTATAGCGGCAATTTCATCTTGTACACTGCTAGCCGTTTCTACATTTGTATCACTTGGGGAATCATCTGTACTCACACCTTCTTTTAACTCACCATCAATAGTAGACACTCGATAATAACTACCATCATTTAATAGAAGTAAAAGTTCACTCTCTTTGGTAAGTGTCAAAATCGTACCTAAACTAAGATTATCACCTGTTTTTAACAATTCACCGTCATTAGAGGAAATACTTATTTCACCTTTAATATTAATAATTTGTGAGTTTTGAGGGAGAGTATAATTTTCCATAAACAAGATTCCTAATAATCTAGTTATCACATTCAAAAATCACTTAAATACACATTGATTATTTGTGATAACAATTAAAGTAAGATGGTACGTATATTACCTTCTTTTATCGGCCAATTGACATATAAAGTCAATTAAATTTGGGGAGTTAAAAATTAAGAAAGGTAACTTAATATGTTTCAGAGTTATTAATTAAATGAAAGTAATAATACTCAAGATTATTACTTCCATAAATCATAGTAGCGTCTTACTTATTGAAACGACGTGCTGTAAGCGGAATTAAAACTAATAAAAATAAAGCTAACGTAGCTGGCTCTGGAACATTAACACCTTTAAATACATGGTTAATGTTTTCTCCGGAAGCTGCACGATCTCTCACAAATGCTGAAATGTCATCTATCGCATCATAAGTTGCACCACCTGCATTATTAGCAACAGCTGATTCACTCGCTTCATGTATACCAACCATCCAATCAAAAGCATCATACAAAGCTTTATGATTAACAATGTAGTCATCTATATTGATAAAATCTGTAACTTTATTTGAGCTCAGAGCATATTGCTCGCTAGGAGAAAGTAATCCAAAATTTAATACCGCAGCCTCTAAGCCATTAACAGGAGTTGCATTTTTATAGTATTCACCGTCAGCTAAATCAAAACTACCAACGTACTCCCACTGAACACCAAGTTCATCAGCATAATAATCACCAACAATCAAACCCGCATTGGCATTGGCAGTGACAAAAAATGAAGTAAAACAAAAAAGAATTACATTAAAAATTTTAGAACTCATACAACTTCCTTAAGCCCTCGATGGGTCAATCTATGAAAGGATAATAATTATTACAACTAAAAAAACAAATGCAATCTTAATGCCAGAAATAAAAAACGCTTTAAAATCAAGTTCAATATTTAAAAAGGTAATACTATTAGAAGTATACTATCTATTATTGTAAAAAAAATCGACAGTTATCCTATTTATTTTACAATAACTGTCAAAAAAGAATAACGTGCATTAAAACTATCGTTTAAATTTGCTGAAATACTTCTCCCTGCTTCAGTCACATTACTTAACGTTAAGCTATCAGCGTGACCTGCGCCATTAATGTAACGAACAAACCTTTTATCAGTTAAATTGTTTACAGATAAATTAATTTTAAATCATCACTAAAGGCGTAACCAGCTAACAAATCAAAAATTCCTTTACATCTGACACTTGGGAAAAAGATGACAAATTGGCTATGTAGCACCGCCAGCAAATCCTGCTCAGCAAACAACGCAAGTACAAGGACAAAAACTTGAAGAACAGGCTAAAACAGAACAAACGGTAACTGATTACTCATTACTTTATTTAATGTTTGGCATTTTCTCTTTAGGGTTTATTAGTAATATCGTGATTAAGCCTAAAATAGCAATGCTTTGATTAATATAATAGTCTGAGATTCGTCTTGATTTAACTTAGTATGAAAGCGTTAAATCAAGACAATAACAAATAACAATAGATAACTATAAAATAGGCTTTCTTTTTTCTTTTGGTTTGCACTCCTTAGATTAAATATATATTATTCAGCCTTTAAAATATGGAGATTTTAGATTCATGAATAAACTTTTCCCCCTTCTCTTATTACTTAGTGTTTCATTACCATGTTCCGCCGATTCTACTTATGTTGGCGTTGATTACGTTCTAACAGATATTGGCCTTGCCGGTGAAAGTGCTAAGCCAAAAGCAGCAGCCCTTAGAATTGGTGTTAGCAATAATAATATGGCATTTGAAGCTCAGTATTTAACCACTAATGATACTAAAAACATTTATCGAATAGAGTTCGACTTAGAACAAAGTGTCGGATTATATTTTGTTATGCAATCAGACATTCACAACGGTTTTGGTCTTGATGTTTCCGTTGGATATGCGATGACAGATCTTACAGTTTCTGGACCTGATGGTACATATTCTGGTGAAGATCACTATAACGATTTTTCTTGGGGGGTAGCCATTCATCAGCAAATTCCTTACCTTGAAAAAGCTCAGATAAAGCTAGGTTATCAGTCACTTTATAAAGATAGCGATATTGACATATCCGGCATTTCTCTTGGTTTCACTTATCAATTTTAATTTATTTAAAAACGTTAAAAAAAATTACTTATGAAAAAAATAAAATTAATAACCAGCTCTGTTTTACCTACCGCAGCTCTAATAATTGTTTCAACCCTTACAGGATGTAATTCTGATAATAACGCTGCTGATTTAGCTAAAGCCGTAGATATAGAAAGTCAGAGTGCTCAAGGCACTATTATTACAACCGTCACTATTAATGACGGCCATAAACGATTAAATGTTGGTGAAACACATCAACTGAGTGCTGTTGGCCTCGATAGTAATAATGACACTCGAGATATCACTAATGAATTGAGCTGGAGTTCAAGCGATACCAGTATAGCCACTGTAAATAACAAAGGTTTAGTTACTGCAATTGCTAACTCTGCAGCTAATCAAGGAATTATCACCATTACAGGTACCACTATTAATGGTGTTTTTGCCGAAACTGAAATGTCTGTTAGTAATGTTGGCATTACTAGTATTAGCTTAAAACAAACGTCACCTGAAACTGGCAATATTGATACCTGTTTAGATGCCACTATTAAGGGTGATGTAACCTATGAAGATGGTTATATCTCATATAGCACAATAAAAGATATGATTTTTAGTGTTGATGAAAATTCCACCGCTAAAATTGATGCTAAGGGTAACTTGTACACTTCAGCCGCCGCTATAGAAAATACCCTAGTTACTGCTAAAATAGCCGATGTTACAGGGCAATTAACGGTGACGGCTGATCCTAAAAACTTAGGTGAACTTAACATTTTACTTGAAGACGAAAAAACTGCGATGATCACTTTAAACGTTGGTGACCGTATTCAAGTAAACGGGCAAGCAACTTCAAACTCTGATAAAGAATTTATTATCAACAACACTATTCATTGGTCGCAAGAAAATGCGGGGGTTACCGGGATAACAGCAACAGGCGAAAATAAAGGTACACTCTTAGCACTAAAACCTGGTGTTACCGAATTAATCGGGAGCTGTGGCGGTAAAGAAGCAACTGCCGCTGTAATAGTAAAAGGTGACGCTGATATTGATTCAATTGAAATCAATGACGGTAGCGATATCATCAATTTAGCCCCTTTCGAATCCGTAGAACTGAAATTAACAGCTAATTACAAGACAACACCAGCTAGCCTCAATGTCTCTGAATTTTCACAGTGGAGCATTAATAGTAACTTACTAAAAGGTGAGTTAATGGCTTTAGGTACGGATGAAGCTAGTTACAAAGTAACAAGTACATCAGGTATTACTGGTACTGTTGTCGTTTTTGTAACTTATGGTGATATCACTAACAGTGTGGTTATCAACATCGAATAATATTTTTGTTATAACATTACATTAGTAGTAATTTTAGCCTTATAACTATAAACATAAATTACAACGGAGTGCTCTATGATAGATTTTAACAATAAAGGTTTTTTTAAACTTAAACAAAACAGCGATTATGCAGAAAAAGTCACTGAGTTACTTTTAGATAATGAGCACATCATTGATGCTTATAAGTCAATGCGTGATGGTGTGATATTTACCAACAAAAGAATTATTGCCGTAAATGTTCAAGGACTAACAGGCAGTAAAAAAGATTTTACCTCGTTACCTTATAAAAATATTGTCGCATACTCAGTTGAGACTTCAGGTACCTTCGACCTTGATTCAGAATTAGAAATTTATTTTTCTTCATTAGGTCAAGTTAGATTTGAATTTACAGGACAAACAGCATTACTTGAAATATCTAAAATAATATCTGAGCATCTGCTTTAATCATTTCATTTAAATGTTAAAACGTATTGTGTAACAAGAAAACAAACGAATCTTTTTAAATGCCCTTTATTGCATGCATAAAGGGCATTTAGCTTTTTTCTATGATAGAACTAGATACTTATTCGACGATATTCTCTATAGGCTGGATGCCAAAAATTACGTTCTATCTTTTCAATAAGCATCTCATCACTAATTTCCAGTGCTAATTCTTGCTCAAAAGCAACTTTAGCAATTGCAAAAGCAATTTTTTTACTCAAATCAGCAATTTCAGTTAATGGCGGTAATAAATCCCCTATCCCTGTATTGGCTAAAGGTGATGCTTGAGCAAGTGTTTCACTGGCGACGATCAACATCTCGTCAGTTATCCGGTTAATATTTGCCGATACCACCCCTAAACCAATCCCAGGAAAAATATAACTGTTATTACATTGAACAATATTGAATATCTTTCCTTTATATTCGATAGGATCAAACGGGCTACCTGTTGCAACAATGACTTCACCGTCTGTCCAATGAATAACTTGTTCTGGTGTTGCTTCAACTTGTCTCACCGGGTTACTAAGTGGAAATATTATCGGCAGTTTACAATGGCTTTTCATTGTTTTTATCACTTCTTCAGTGAATAAGCCTGCAACACCCGATACACCAATTAAAATATCAGGTTTAGCTGCTTGAACAACTTCTAGCAAAGAGGCGTATTCCCCTAAAATATCCCAATCAGAAACAGCGCTGGTTTTTTGTGCTAATTTCTCTTGGAAATCACGTAGCCCTTCCATTCCTTCCGTGAGTAACCCATTTCGGTCAACCATATAAACTTGGCTTCGAGCTTTCTCTGGAGAAGCTCCTTCTTTGATCATTTGCGAAATAATTTGCTCTGCAATACCACAGCCAGCAGACCCTCCTCCGACAAATACTACTTTTTGTTGTGATAATCGTGCACCTTTACTACGACAAGCCGCTAATAACGTACCGACACTCACAGAAGCAGTTCCTTGAATATCATCGTTAAAACAACAAATTTGATCACGATAACGAGTTAATAAAGGCATAGCGTTAGGTTGAGCAAAATCTTCAAATTGCAACAGGACATGTGGCCAGCGACGTTTCACGGCATTAATAAACATCTCTAAAAATTCATCGTATTGCTCTTGTGAAATACGTTTGTGACGCCAGCCCATATACATAGGATCATTTAATAATTTTTCATTATTAGTGCCCACATCAAGCATAACGGGTAAACAATAGGCTGGGCTAATTCCACCACAAGCGGTATATAGCGATAATTTACCAATAGGGATCCCCATACCACCAATACCCTGATCACCTAAACCTAAAATACGTTCACCATCAGTAACTACGATAATTTTAACTTTATTTTTGGTCGCATTACGTAAAATATCATCAATGTTGCGGCGTTCTTCGTAAGAGACAAAAATACCTCGAGAGCTACGATATATATCTGAAAACTGCTCACAAGCATCACCTACTGTCGGGGTGTATATAATAGGCATCATTTCAGTGATATGTGCTTGAATCAATTTAAAAAACAAGGTTTCATTATTATCTTGAATAGCCCGTAAATAAATATGTTTATTCAAATTAGTATGGAAACTACTGTACTGCATATAAGCACGCTCTACCTGCTCTTCAATCGATTCATATCGAGGAGGTACTAGTCCCATCAGATTAAAGTTCTGTCTTTCTTTCGCTGTAAAAGCACTTCCTTTATTTAAAAGAGGGGTTTCTAACAGAGTGGGACCAGCATAAGGAATATATAAGGGGCGTTTAGTATCAGTAGTCATAACTTTTTCTATGCTTCGCTATCAATAGAGTCAATCTTAACAATTCACTCGGTGAATAAATTAGCGCCAGTATAGACGAATACAAGCACTCAAAAAAGAAATCAAAGTAAATTGTTTTGAAAAAACAGAATCCATTAAAAAATCAGGTGAAACCAGAAAAAATCTACAATGAACATAAGTACTAACCATAAAAGAATCATCCGAGCTTTTCGACAAAATTGGCAATCTGTATGCCATAACTCTTTTAATGTTTTTTTTAACAAGGGCGTGCCATTTAGCATAAAAAGATGAATAATAGATAACGTATCATATTTTACGCTTCATTCAACCTGGAATACTAAAACATTATGGATTTTTCAGCTGCTAAAAAAGATGAACTTATTCACAAATTACAAGGCTATTTTTCTCGAGAATTAGACTTTGAGCTAGAACAATTTGATGCGGATTTTTTATTAGACTTTATTTGTAAAGAGTTTGGTGGACATTTTTATAATCAAGGTTTATATGATACACAAGCGCTTATTTCTCAACGTTTAGAAGTTATTACAGATGACATTTTTCAATTAGAAAAACCCACAAACTAAATAACAGACTGTCATTGCTCAAAAACGTACCTTTTTAATGCAATAAGTCATATTATTAGCACAAACTTTAAGACTGTTTTAATTATGATGCAAATTACCGATCTCAAAGAAGAACAAAAAATCCCTCCCCTATTACGTCTAGGTTTTCGACCATTTTTTTTATTTGGTAGTTTATTTGCGGTGTTTTCAATATCTGCTTGGTTACTACAACTAGAAAACGTATTCACATTTTCGCCCTTTGGCAATCCCTTATGGTGGCACATGCATGAAATGCTATTTGGTTTTTTTATAGCAATTGTCACTGGTTTTCTCTTAACCGCGGTACAAAATTGGACCGGCTTAAAAGGTATACAAGGTAAAACATTATTATTATTGGCTGTGATATGGGCATTAGGGCGTTTGGTAATGTTCTTACCCGAATTAGTTGGACCGATAGCATCAAGTATCATAGATATAAGCTTTTTGCCGATAGTTGCTTTAGTGTTAGCCAAACCTATCTGGGCAGTAAAACAATATAGGAATCTTTTCTTTGTCCCTTTATTAATTATTTTTTCATTTATCAATTTAGAAATGCACTTAGCTATATATGATCCAAATCTCGTTTCATTTCAATATGCAGGGTATAGTGCAATTATGATGATGTGTTTCTTGATTTCAGTTATGGCTGGGCGAGTAACACCAATGTTTACTGCCAATGGTACTCAAACAACTAAGGCTACACCTAACCCTTTATTAGATAAATTAGCTAACGGTTCCATAGGAATTATAGGAATATTGCTAATACTCTCCCCTGTACTTACTGTGAATAATACCTTGATAGGTTTACTAGCGATTTTTGCAGGTATGGCTCAACTTTTCAGACAACTTAGATGGCGTCCTTGGATAACATTAAACGTGCCATTATTGTGGTCATTACACAGCGGCATTATGCTACTTAGTTTTGCTTTGCTTTTACTCGGCGTTAGTTACCTTGTCGCCATAATACCGTTAAATCATGCATGGCATTTGCTTACAATCGGAGCCATGGCAACCATAGTACTTGCTATGATTTCTCGCGTATCATTAGGACATACAGGTCGTCCATTAACACCGCCTAAATTATTATCCATCTCCTTTATCGCACTCATTTTAGCAGCTATTCTCAGAACCTTTGCTCCTTTAATATGGCCAGAACATTATAGTGTTGTGCTCAATATTGTAGGTTCATTATGGATTATCGCTTTTGTGATCTTTTTATTTTTCTATGGCCCAATGCTTGTCAAAACACGAGCAGATGGTCGTCCCGGTTAAAAGGACAAATCAAGTCATGCATGCAGTATTTTTAGATCAACAAACCTTTAGTGATAAGGTTTCATTTTCGCCAATTAAAACACAAGTGGGTAAATTTACCAGTTACCCTCTAACCACTGAAAGTCAGCGTGTTGAACATTGCCAAAATGCCGATATAGTGATTACAAACAAAGTGGTTATTGATGAAAATGTGCTTAACCAATTACCCAATTTAAAACTAATTTGTATTGCTGCTACGGGTACAAATAATATCGATTTAGTTGCAGCAAAAAAAAGAGGTATAGCTGTAACCAATGTCAGTGGCTATTCAACCCCATCGGTTACTCAATATGTTTTTTCTCAAATACTGTCATATTACAGCCGAATTGACAGTCATAATGACAATGTTAAACAAGGCAAATGGCAGCAACATCATTCCTTTTGTTATCATGGCAATGGAAGTAATGAAATTGCAGGAAAAACAATGACTATTTTTGGCTATGGCACGTTAGGAAAAGGCATAGCTAAGGTAGCCAAGGCATTTGACATGAAAGTCCTGATAGCAGAAAGGCCAAATGCAAGTGTCATTAGAGAAGGTCGTGTTAGTTTTGAATCAGCAATAAAACAAGCAGATATTTTAACATTACATTGCCCCGAAAATGAGCAAACCCTTGGACTCATAAATGCTCAAATTTTCGATCAAATGAAACCGACAGCTATGCTAATTAACACGGCGAGAGGAGGGATTGTTAATAGTTTAGATCTCCTTAGTGCTTTAAAAAACAAACAAATTGCTTATGCTGCGATCGATGTACTCGAACAAGAGCCGCCCTCTGCTACCCATCCTTTGTTAAATCAATCATTAACTAACATATCTATCACTGCACATGTCGCATGGGCAAGTTTCGAAGCTCAGCAACGCTTACTAAACTTGATTGCTATTAATATTGCAGACTTTCAAACAGGTAAAATGACTAATCGCCTTGTTTAACAATGGAATAAGGCTCTTTATCCTGTTTTATCAATTTTACCTATAAGTTTATGGGATATTCATGGACTTTTGACAAGTAGGCTTTTATGCTTTAACTCATAATCGGCATACAATTTTCAAGAGAATATAAATGAAAAAGCTTTGTTTTATCATAGTTTTGACTTGTTTAACTTTAATCACCGCCTGCAATGGTGCCTCTGGTGATAATACAAGCAGTGAAGAAAGTGCTGTGGTTACGTCATTAACCTTAATCACAATTAACAGCCTAGGAGAAAACCAGCAGAGCTTTGATAAAGACAATGAAATCACACTTCAAGCCACTGTTTTAGATAGTGACAATTATCCCATCGCAAATCGGCGCGTTAACTTTAATGCAGATTTAGGCTCTCTTTCTACTACTTCCAGCTTAACTAACGAGTCAGGGATTGCACAAATAACCATTAGTAATCCTGACTTAACATTAAGTGCTGGCACTGCCTCTGCCACAATAGACACTCTTAACGAAACAGTCGATTATGAGTTTGTCGACAACGATGCTAGCAGTGCTATTTCGTCGATAGCATTACAGATGAAGATCAATGGCAGTTCAAGTAATCAGTTAAAAGCAGATCAACAAGCACAAATTTTAATCACCCTTACAGATGAAAACAATCAAGCTGTTGCCAATGAACTTGTTACTATTTCTGCTGATGTCGGTACTTTAAGCACAACAACGGCCTTAACTAAAGCCAATGGTATCGCCTCAGTGACTTTATCAAGCGATGGAGTAATAGGAGCAGGTGTCATTACAGCCTCATTATCAGATAACAGCACAGTAAATAAACGAATGAATTATGAAATAGTAACTGCTGATAGCGTCATTGATGATGATGTACGCATAGGTTACTTTGACGCCAATGGTGATTTTTTAGAAGGTAAAATCGCTACATCAATTACCAATAATACCATAAGCGCTGGTGGAACATTAGGACTATATGTTGACTTAATTGATAGTAATAATGCATATATCACTGCCCCTACACCGGTAACATTCACTTCAAATTGTGTAAGTAACAGTAACGCCTCTGTAGATGAAACTGTCTTTACAATAAGAGGTAAAGCAAGCGCTACGTTTGAAGATATAAACTGTGCAGGCCTCAGCGGCACTGACGATGTGGTGATCGCTTCTGTTACCGTCAATGGTAATACCAAAGCAGCTTCAGCAATTATTACCATTGACGGTGAACAATTAGGTTCAATAGAATTCGTTTCGTCAGCGCCCAACAATATTGTATTAAAAGGCAGTGGAGGCCAAGAAACCTCAACATTAACTTTCATTGTAAAAAGTGCTCTAGGAAATGTATTACCACAGCAAGAAGTTAATTTCAGCTTAGACACTAATGTTGGAAATATTAGCTTAAGCCGATCAAAAGGTTTAACGAATAGCCAAGGCTTAATCACCACACAAGTCATTGCAGGTACAACACCAACGGTAGTAAGAGTCACAGCTTCTGCAACAATGACAAATAATGGTACAACAACCCAAGCACAAACCCAGTCTAGTCAACTGTCAATAAACACGGGTTTACCTGAACAAAGTAGCTTTACGCTTGCGGCCAGTACAATTAATCCTGAAGCAAGTAATATTGGCGAAAAGTCAACGATAACAGCATGGTTAGCCGACAGCTTTAATAATCCTGTTGCGGATGGCACCGACATTAATTTCACCACTGAAGGTGGCAGTATTGTTGGAAATTGTACAACCGTAGGAGGAAGCTGTTCAGTTGAGTGGACTTCAAATGGCACCCTTTTCACTGATCATCGTTCAACTATTTTAGCTACAGCCTCAGGACATGAAACCTTTTTCGACACTAACGGCAACAATACTTTTGATGAAAATGACGGTTCCCCTCTTACCAATAGTGCAGTTTCTGCTGGTTTTGCACGCCAATCACCTCTTTCATCTGGCTTTATCGACATGTCAGAAGCATGGAGAGATGATAACGAAAACTTTATCAAAGACAGCAACGAAGTGATCTTTCTTGATGATGATGGCGACGGTGAGTTTAGTAAAGCTGACGGAAAATTTAATGGCCCACAATGTAGTGGTGATTTATGCGACAGTGATGCTAAAAAGGCAACGTTAAGAAAGGCAATTGTATTAGTTATGTCTGATGCATATAACCCTAGTTATATTTTATCTAGCACTAATGAGTTGACAGTTTATCAAAGTGATAGCGGAATTGATGTGCCATTACCCAGTGTATCTGATGGTAGTTCGCTCCCATTAAAATTCAGATTTGCAGACAGCGCCTTACAGACACTTCCTCTGAACTCTACAGTATCTGTGGCTTTAGAGGGTGGAGAATTAACAGGAACAACGTCTTATACCGTCGGAAATACTCACGCTAGTGGCTACCAAAGTCTCATTTTCACTATTGAAAATGAAGCGGGTAATGATCCTGAAACAGCGCGTTTAATCATAACCATTAAAACGCCAAAAACTTCAGACAATATCGTCATTAATAAAGAAGTTTCTTTGCCTTAAGGTATAACTAGCCCCATTAACACAACAAAGACCAAGCTAATTTATCTGCTTGGTCTTTTTATTTAGTCAGTTTGTTCCCATTAAAACCATTGATCTTTAATTTTACCGTAATGAAAAAATCCCCACTGCCCTACGCGCCTTAGAGGGGCAAAAGGAAATGTAGGTAAAGGTCTATTATATAGCGGTAAATCAGGAGTCGGTTTTTCAGCCACTTTTTCGGCTAGACGCTTACCTGCTTGAACAGAAAAAGATACACCACTACCACAATACCCCATTGAATAAAAAACACTCTTTTTGTCATTTTGATATATATGAGGTAAATCATCTAGCGCCATACAAATCCAACCAGACCATGCATATGCAATGTTAAGTGATGCTAAGGCAGGGAAACTTGTTTTCAGTACTGACAACAACCTTTTGGCATAATAAGGATCTTCCGCAGATTTTCCAGTAATAGCACCACGTCCGCCAAATAGAATTCGATTATCAGGAAGCTTACGATAGTAATATTTTAACTCTCGTGTATCCATTACTACATTAGAGGTCAGAAAATTACACGCGGCTATCTGTTCATTAGATAAAGGCTCTGTCACAATAATTTGAGATAATACTGGCAAGGTTTTATTGGTAATTAAAGCATGAAAGCCTTTCGGTGTATAACCATTTGTAGCAATAACGACTTTATCAGCAGTGACTATGCCATTAGGGGTTACCAGCCTATGTTGGCTATTTTGACTATCATTAGCGTGTAACCAATGCTCAACAGGAGAACCGCTGTGTACCTTAACTCCGGCATTCCTTGCAAGTTTTTGATATCCCCAAGCTAACTTTAAAGGATTTAATCCAAAGCCATCTTGATAACGAATAGCACCGTATGCATTTTGATCCGCCATGTACTCTTGATGTAATTCCTCTCGTGTAAGAATTTGTACATCATAATTAAACATTTGCTGCTGCAGTTTTGCTAAGGTAACTAGGTCATCGAATTTATTCGCTTTATGCGCGACTTTGATATAACCCAAGGCTTGTTGATCACAGTCAATACCTTCAGCAATTAATTGATTAACTGTGGCAACACCAGAAGCCATCTCATCATAAATCCCTCGCATCACTTCTTCACCCCATTGCTTTTGCATGGTGGTAAATGATTTTCGACCTGATGATTTTAAAATAAAGCCAGCATTTCGTCCGCTGCACCCCCAAGCGGTCTGATTTGCTTCAAGCACGTGAGACTTTATTCCATGCTCTCTTGCTAAATGAAGTGCACATGAAAGCCCTGTATAACCTGCCCCTATGATAGCGACGTCTACATTAATATCAGATGAAATAGCACCATCATCTTCAGGGGGAGTAGTCGCAGTTTCAGCCCAATAACTTTTTGGATAAGGTTCGAAGCAACCCGGTGATTTATCATGAAGAGGATCGTACATTTTGTTTACCAAGAATATAAATATAGCGCTAGTACTACATTATCTCATAAAAGCTTGATAATCTATCTCCCTTTGCAGCACTTTTAGCGACTATGCCTATAACTGAATCCATTGACCAATCCACTATTATTTATCGTGAAATGACACCAGAAGATTTTAATGCCATTGTAATACTTGGTACACAAGTTCATGGTGAAGGCTATATTGACAATACAATTATCAAAGGCTGGTATCAAAAGGGAATTCATCACAATATCAATGCAAGTTTTGTCGCATACGCTAAAGATAAATTGGTTGGCTTTCGCTTAACATTTTCTGCCCAACATTGGGATATAGATTCATGGTGCACACCAGAGCTTTGGCAAATCCCATCGGAGCAAGTTTGCTATTTTAAATGTAACACTGTCGATGAAAATTATCGTGGTTATGGTATAGGCTCACAATTATTAAACTTATCAATTAGTGCCGCCAAACAACAAGGTGCATTAGCGGGTGTCAGTCACCTATGGCGGCAAAGTCCGGGTAACAGTGCAGTTATCTATTTTAGTAAATGTGGAGGTAAACTAATTAAAAACCATCCTGATCGCTGGAATGAACTGAGTCAACAGGGGTATCAATGTCCCGTTTGTGATCTCTATTGCCACTGTGAAGCTGCTGAAATGATGATATTATTTTAACGATTATGCTAACTGCGATTAAAAACTGACTTGAATAAAAAGGAGGCTAATCGCCTCCTTTTTACATCGCTACTCGCTTAATTAACCAAACAATTTTTTAATAAATGATGGCTGATTAGCGTTGTTAGTTGGGCTTTCGAGCGCAGAGAAGCTATTAAGATCAGGATAGCTAACATTTGAGTTAATATGACTAAAATCGCCACACGCAGGATCAAAACGATATTCTTTACTCCAAACATCCAAATTTTCTGTCACTTGATTAATCGCATCAACAATAAACGCGACTTCTTTGTTTGTCATCGTCGGATGGAATGATGCGCGAATCCAACCAGGCTTTTCGGCATAATCACCAGAATCTATTTGTTGAGTAATTTTAGACGATGTATCTTGATCAACATTCAATAAGATATGACCATATGTACCTGCACAAGAGCAACCACCACGCGTTTGAATACCAAACTTATCGTTAAGTAAGCGTACCACTAAATTGTAATGTGCATTTCTTACATAAAATGAAACAATCGCTAAACGGTCTTGTATTTTAGGCTCTAACATCACAACACGATCATTTTCACTTAGCTTACCCATAACATAATGAGTAATTTCTTCTTCTCTTTGAGCAATATTTTCAACCCCCATGGCATCTTTAACCTTGATTGCCAAAGCAGTTCGAATACATTGTAAAAAGCCCGGCGTACCACCGTCTTCTCGCATTTCGATATTATTAAAAAAACTATGTTTACCCCATGGATTTGTCCAGGTGACGGTTCCTCCCCCAGGATGATCCGGTACCTTGTTTTTATACAATGCTTTATTAAAAAGTAAAACACCCGAGCTACCCGGTCCACCAAGAAATTTATGTGGCGAAAAATAAATAGCATCAAGTGACTGCTTAGCATTAGCAGGGTGCATATCAATGTCTACGTATGGTGCTGAACAAGCAAAGTCGATAAAGCATAAGCCACCATGTTCATGCATCACCTCAGCAAGTTGATGGTAAGGAGTCTTAATACCTGTCACATTTGAACAAGCGGTAAATGAGCCTATTTTAACTTTACGATCGGCATATTTTTCAAGCAATTGAGCTAAATGAGCAAGCGAAGGTAACCCATCACTATCAGGATCAACAATTTCTAACGTCACATCACACTCATACCAAGAAGTTTGATTAGAGTGATGTTCCATATGAGTAATAAAAACAACGGGCTTATCTTCTTCCGCAAAATGTACTTGTGACTGCATCCGTTCGGGAATACGTAAGCCTAGTAAGCGCTGAAATTTATTAATAACTCCCGTCATACCAGCATCAGCGGTAATTAAAATATCATTGTCGCAAGCGTTAACATGTTTCTTAATGACTTTTTGTGCATCATGGTATGCATGCGTCATCGCACACCCAGTTAAACTTGTTTCAGTATGAGTATTTGCTACATAAGGACCTAGAACGTTAGTTATATAATCTTCTACTGGGCGGTAAAGCCTGCCACTTGCGGTCCAATCGGCATAAATTATTTTATGTTCTACACCATTAATAGCATGGGTGAATTCTTGACCAATGATATGGGGACGAAACTGTGAAAAATAGTGCTCTAAAGACATACAAATGCTTAAAAACCGTTGGAATGATAAATTAATTCTATCAATACTGACCTTTTAAGCAACATATAACTATTGATTGCAATATTTTAGCAATATAATTTCAATTAACGGCTGTTTGTGAGATTTTATTTGTGAAGGAGCTTTTAAATGATTTTTTTTTGAAAAATGATTCCACTAATCAGAAAAGGTGAGTCGAACATTTACCTCCTAAGATTGGACTGTATTTCTGCCTTGCACTTTAGAGGTATATAATAAGTTATCAACTCGTTGAAACAAGGCATCTAAACTATCCCCTTGCTGGTATTCAGATACACCAAAACTACAGGTTACCGATAACTCATCACTTATCGTATTATTATTAATAAGCTGCTTCAGCTTATCACACATCAGGTGAGCTTCTTGTCGGCACAATTCAGGTAAAATAATCACAAATTCATCCCCTCCCCAGCGGGCTAAGAGATCAACATCTCTTATATTCGAGAGCACAAGTTCGCATAAATGGCATAAAATACGATCACCTACTTTATGCCCATGATTATCATTAATTTGTTTGAAGTGATCGATATCAAAAATAACTAGGGATAAAGGATTTTGGTAGCGATTAGCACGTAACATTTCCTTTTCTAACATACTTTCAAATTTATTGCGATTAGCAACACGGGTTAATGAGTCTATCGTTGAAATCAACTCAATTTCAACCAACCTTTTCTCAAGTTGACTGTTCTGTTCTTCTAGCTGCTCAGCTTTTTTACTGATGAGTTTTTCAAGAGTTAAGTTGCCTTCTTTAAGCATCTTATTTTGACGTTGGAAATCTAGTTCTATGTTCTTTCGTTTATCAATATCATGATGAGCACCAATCATTCTTGTGACATTGCCATCCCGATTATACTTAACAATTTTTCCTCGATCGATTATCCATAAATAGGAACCGTCTGACTTTTTACATCGGTACTCTATTTCATACTTATCTGTTCTACCGGTGATATATGATTCAAAGTGTTCCATAACAGATAAATAATCATCTGGATGAATGATGTTTTCCCATGTGAAAACATCGCCCTTAAAAGAATCAACCTCATAACCTAGCATTCGATACCAACCAGGGCTTCGTATCACTTTTCCGGTGTCACTATTCCAATCCCAAATACCTTCAACAATAAGATTAACAATATTATTTAAAGTGAGATCAGCTTCTTCAATAGTTAAATGTGTATACGTTTTATTCACCATTTACATCTCTATTAAAATTCTACACATTACTTATTATTCACCCTAAAAATAGTACGCCCTTTAGAGTCCTCTACTTAAACATAGCATAATAATCTCGAGGTAAAAGGATATCTAAAAATAAAAAGTATTTACCACTTAATAGCTTTACCTTGATGTTGTTCAAGCCAATAGTTCGCCTTTGAAAAATGCTGACAACCAAAAAAACCTCGGTAGGCTGACAATGGTGAAGGGTGTGGTGCATTCAAGACATAGTGTTTATCTACATCAATATGCTTACCTTTTTTTTGTGCATGACTTCCCCACAACATAAACACACACCCCTTGTTGTGTTGATTAATCGCATCAATGATCGCATCAGTAAAGGTTTCCCAACCAAGTTTAGCATGCGAGTTCGCCTCTCCTTTTTTAACCGTTAATACTGTATTAAGTAGTAAAACCCCTTGTTTAGCCCAAGCAGTTAAGCAACCATTCGTTGGTGTACTGAAGTAATTAATATCTTGGCTTAGTTCTTTATAGATATTCACGAGTGATGGTGGTGTTTTCACTCCTGGAGGAACCGAGAATGAAAGACCATGAGCTTGCGGTTGCTCATTCGGTCCTGTCCCATGATAAGGATCTTGTCCTAAAATCACGACTTTAACATCGGGTAAATCACAATAATTAAAAGCAGCAAACACTTGGTTTTCTTCAGGAAAAATTGTTTCTCCAGCTAAACGCTGCTGGTTAATTTCGGCTTGTAATTTAGCATAGTAAGGTTTGGCTTGTTCTTGCTCTATCAGCGATTGCCATATTGGTGGTAGTTTCATGTTATTTTTACTTCTGACGAAAATAAAAAGAGCAGCTTAAAAACTGCTCTGTAGAAAGGACAAATCAATCGTTAGCACTAATTACCTGCTAATAAATAAGCTCTCATATCAGTAAAACTAACCGCCATATCTTTAGATAAAATAGTTTCACTGGCACAGTCTGCAAGCTCTTTAGGTAGGCCAATTGGTTGACCCAATGTGCTCTCAACGACATCTTTAAATTTAGCCGGGTGCGCCGTTCCTAAAAACACGCCAAATTCATCATCATTGGCATTATATTGTAGTGCTTTATAAGCGACAGCAGCATGAGGTTCACTAATATAACCTAACTTAGCTAAAGCGATCACTGTCATTTGAGTTTGTTCTTCATCAATTGACACTGAACTGACGCAATCTGGTTCAACAATACCTGACTTAAGCATATGTTCGACACGCGGCCAATTATTAGGATTACTCACATCCATTGCATTAGACATAGTCGCAACGGTTTCATTAGGCGACCATTCCCCTGTTTTTAAATAACGCGGTACAGTATCATTGGCGTTGGTTGCGGCAATAAAACGTTTAATCGGTAAGCCCATAGCCTTAGCAAATAAGCCTGCGGTTAAATTACCAAAGTTACCACTAGGTACTGAAAATACCAGATTAGATAACGCACTATCCCCTTTTTGACGGTATAATTGCGCCACTGCTTCAAAGTAGTAACATATTTGAGCTAGCAGTCGGCTAATATTAATTGAATTGGCAGAATTTAATCCGATAGCCTCTTTTAATTCTTTGTCATCAAAAGCCTGTTTCACTAAAGATTGGCAGTCATCAAAACTTCCGTCAACAGCAAGTGTTTCAATATTGCCACCTAATGTCGTAAACATTTTCTCTTGTAATAAACTAATTTTCCCTTTTGGATAAAGGATAACTACTCGAATATTAGGAATGCCATGAAAGGCATGAGCAACAGCAGCACCAGTATCACCAGAAGTTGCTGTTAATATGGTGATTTTTTTGTCTTTACTAAAGGCTTGTAAACATTTCGCCATGAAACGCGCGCCAAAATCCTTAAAGGCTAGTGTTGGACCATGAAACAATTCTAAAATAGCTCGGTTTTCACTAATAGGTTGGATTTGAGCAGGGAAATTGAATGCATCGGTCACTATCGCTAACAACTCTTTTTCAGTTAAATCTTCACTCACGAAAGGATGTAATACTTTAACACTGCGCTCAACCAATGGCATAGCAAGTAGTGCTTCAATATTGTCCAAAGCGGGTACTTTTTCAGGGAAAAACAACCCTTGATTACGTCCTAAGCCTTGCTTTACCGCTCCTGAAAAACTTACTACTTCGTCATTTTCTTTTAAATTATAAAATTTCACTCTTCAAACCCTACTAAACTCAATTAATGATGTAATAAGTTAAATCCACTTAAATTTAACCTATTAGCTTATATGCTAGGTGTCATTACTTATCACGCAGGCACCCTGATTATCGACTTTACAAACATGAACAAAACCATAGTTATTGCCATCACTTTCCGTTTGTAGATAATGAGTGCTTAGCCAAGCAGCATATGCTTTTGCTTTAGCTTCATCATCAACAACACAAAACAAGGTTGGTCCGGAACCTGAAATCCCGACAGCTAAACTGCCTTGAGCAGTTAAATATTCTTTTGCTTCTTTAAACTTAGGTAATAAATGTTGTCGGTATGACTCTGCAACTACATCGGTAACGACTGAAAATGCTTGCGCTTTATCATTCCGATGACAAGCATCGACAAATGTTGCTAAATTTTGACCAAAAGTGATCAAATCAGCCCGACTATATTGAGTCGGTAGCACATCGCGTGCAGCTTTAGTGGAGACTGAAATCCCAGGATAAGCCATCACATAATAACAATCGTCAAATTGTGGCAGGTTACGGCTAATAACCTCAGGATCAGGGACCATCAATTGCATTCCCCCTAAATAACAAGGTGCAACGTTATCATAATGCAAGCTACCACTAATTTTAGCTTCCATTTCTCCCATCATGAATAACATCTTTTTTTGGTCAAAACCCGTTTGATGATATTTTTTATAAAACTGGTTCAATGCTTCAAGTGCTGCGACAACTGAACAAGCACTAGAGCCTAACCCACTACCGACCGGCATTTTTTTATCTAAAATCAAGGCTAGTTTTACTGTTTTATTTCCAGCGTCGACCATCGCCTGATTAAATAAACCCAAACAATGCCAAACAATATTTTCTTTGACATCTCCAGGTAATTTTTTCGCAAACTCACCCATAACGGTTAAACTATCTTCATCTGCTTCGCCAACTGTAACAACATCACCTAACAAGGTACCGTCAATAGGTTTAACCCCTAATCCTAATACATCAAAACCAACGCTGACATTACCAATAGACGCCGGTGCAAAAACTGAAATCGACATTAGTGTTGTTGCTCCCATGCTAATGTTCTTAATAAATCACCGAAAACACCAGCAGCAGTCACCGCGGCTCCCGCACCATAACCTCTTAATACAAAAGGTAAAGGTTGATAGTAACGACTATGTATCGCTAACGCATTTTCGCCATCTTTAATACTATAAAGTGGATGTTCAATACCCACTGCTTCAATAGAAACCCGGCATTTTCCATCAATAATATTACCAATATAACGTAATACCTTATTTTGTGCTTTTGCCTCTGCTACTCGTTGGGAAAACACTTGATCAATTGACGTTAAATTTGCCATAAAATTTGCAACATCACCACTTGCATCAAAACTATTCGGTAAAACCGATTCTATTTCAATGTCGGATAGCTCTAATTGCATCCCTGATTCACGTGCCATAATTAATAACTTTCTGGCCACATCTAAACCACTTAAATCATCACGAGGATCAGGTTCAGTAAACCCATTTTCTTTAGCTATTTTAGTTGCTTCAGATAAACTCATACCTTCATCAAGTTTCCCAAATATATATGATAATGAGCCTGACAACACCCCTTCAAACTGTAGTAATTCATCACCGGCTTTAATAAGACTTTGTAAGGTATCAATAACAGGTAAACCAGCACCTACAGTTGTTTCATATAAAAAACGACGATTGGTAGTTTGCGCGGCTTTTCTTAACGCTTGATAGTATTCCCACGAATCTGTATTCGCTTTTTTATTTGGCGTAACAATGTGGAACCCTTCTTTTAAGAAATCTACGTAACTCATTGCCAGCTTTTCATTTGATGTAGAGTCAACAAGTACGGGATTGATTAAGTGATGATCTCTAACAAACTTTTTAATATTTTCAGCAGTTACTTCAACAGGATTTTTACCAATAAGATCTTGCCAATTATCTAAGTGAATCCCCTCATCATCAAACACCATACCTTTACTATTAGCTAACCCATAAACTTTCAGCGAGATATTCTGTTCTTTTAATTTAGGTTGTTGGCGGGCGATTTGCGCGATCAATTCACTACCAACAACACCACAGCCTACTAAAAATACATCAATAGTCGGTTTGTGAGAGAAAAAGTTTTGATGGCTGACTTTCATGGCATCCGTACATTTTCTTTTTTCAATAACCACTGAGATACTGCGTTCAGATGAATCTTGAGCAATAGCAACAACATTCACTCGTGCTTGAGCTAACGAGCTAAAGAACTTAGCTGCAACCCCTTGCTGCTGATGCATTCCATCCCCGACTAAAGAAACAATCGAAAGCTCATGTTGAAGATTGATCGGTTCAAGTAAACCATTAAGCAACTCTAATTCAAACTCTTGCTTTAAACTACTCTCTGCAATTTCGGCATCTTCTGAATGAATACAAAAACTAATGCAATATTCACTCGATGACTGGCTAATTAACACTAAAGAGACATGCTCACGACTCATAGTAGCGAATACTCTACTTGCCATACCCACCATGCCTTTCATTCCAGGTCCTGAAACATTAACCATAGTTAAATTATCAAGATTTGAAATAGCTTTAACTTGTTTCTTTTGATCGTTTTCATTAGCAATTAAGGTCCCTTCGGCTTCAGGGTTACCTGTATTTTTAATTAAACAAGGGATATGGTATTGCGCGATTGGGCCAATAGTTTTCGGATGTAAAACACTCGCCCCAAAATAAGACAGCTCCATTGCTTCTTGATAAGATAAGTAATCAAGTAATGTCGCGTCTTTTATCAAACGAGGATCTGCATTATAGACGCCATCAACATCAGTCCAAATTTCACAGCATTTTGCTTGGGCACATACTGCAAGAACGGCAGCAGAATAATCCGAACCATTTCGCCCTAATGTCGTCACATTACCTTTTGTATCAGTACCAATAAAACCTGGCATTAAAGAAATTCGATTGAGTTCACTATATTCCAATTCGAATTTATCTCTACATAAAACAAGATCCGCTAAGGCATTAAGTGACACATTGTTAGTATAAAGAAATTTTTCAGGTTCAATAAGTGAGACGGTAATATCACTCGCCCTAAATACAGAGTCTAAAATCGCAACACTTAAACGTTCACCAATACTAATAATAATGGCACGAATATGATCAGGACAATACGACAACATTGTCGCACCTTGTAAATAACGCCCTAATTGGTGTTCCCAATTAGCAAGTACTTGCTCTACATGTTGTGCGCTGAAGTTAGGTACACTGGCAATTAAATCTTCTATAATGGTTGTAATAGCGCGATTAAAGTGAATTAAATCATTCGCCAACTTGGTTTCGTCTGAAATATTCTCAGCCATAGCCACTAAATGATTGGTAACGCCTTGTGGAGCAGAAACCACAACTGCCACCGATGATTCTTTACTTTTATCTTTGATGATCTTTGCAACCTGCAAAAATCTATTTGCTGTTGCTAACGACGACCCACCAAATTTTAATACGCGCATTTATACATCCCCTAAAAACAAAAAAGTCCGTAACCTTTATGGTCACAGACTTCGATAAAATACTTTTTTTTATACGTCAGTCAATAACCACCAATCTTTTGAGAATGGTAGTGGTGGTAATAATGGTTAAGCGACGGATAAATAAATTCATGCCAATAAAATGCCCGATTTAAGATTTAGTGTCAACCTTTATCTATGAATAAAAGGTTATAATTTATGAATAAAACAAAGGTTAAATTGAATATATACTATTTTTATACACAACCGACAGTCTCTTCACTGACAGAAACCATATTACGTCCGGCATTTTTAGCTTTATAAAGGGCGATATCTGTATTTGAAATTAGATCTTCGTAGCGAGTATCAACAGCATCAAGCACAGCAACACCAAGACTTACAGTAACCTTAATCTTTTCACTGTTAAAATTCACTGTCATTGCTTCAATTGCACCTCTGACCCTTTCAGCAACGTCAATAGCACCACTTAAATTAGTTTCCGGTAAAATAATAGCGAACTCTTCTCCACCGTAGCGACCAAAAATATCACACTCGCGTAAAAGTATTTTCACTTGCTTGGCCACTTCAATAAGTACAGTATCACCACCTTGATGACCAAAGGTGTCATTTAACAATTTAAAACAATCTAGATCGAACATAATCAAAGCCAAACTGTGATCATATCGTCTTGAACGTGAAAACTCGGTTGATAAGCATTCTTCCCAATATTTCCTGTTGTATATTTGGGTCAAGCCATCAATTTTATTTGAAAGAGCCAACTTTTCTAAAGCTGTATTTAACTTTGTTTGATAATGAAAAACATCAGTCACATCTTCAATTAATATACAAATGTTAGTGACAACGCCATTATTAACTATCGGTAAAAAAGTACAGTTTTGCGCCATAAACTTACTATCAGTTGTGATAGGACGAGTATGGGGTAATTCAAATAGGTGGTGTCGTTGTTCCCAAGAACAAAATGATTGTGTATTCAGTTGGATAACACTCGACAACTTTCTTTCAAACCAGCGACGAGGTAATTCAGGGAAGACATCAAAAATACTTTGGTTAATGACGTTTTCAGTTTTTTTATTGGAATGAATCTGCAAAAAACGATTCCATATTACGATATTATAATCAAGATCTAGGATCAAAACCCCAGTTGTTATTTTATCAACAATAGTCGCACAATAGAGATCAAGGGACATTTAAAAATCAGCCAAAATTCGGTCAAGTACATCGGTAATATTAATAATTGCCGATTCAGGAATCAGTAACACCATATCGCAATTAAAGGAGTAATCGGTAACTTGATACGTTATTTTAACTTTTAGTGCAAGATCCCAATGGTACGATTGCTGCTCTATATGTGCAGAAATAGCACTTTGTGAAGAAGCCAGTAACCTTGGAGCACTATAAGACATTTGATTGTCAATTTGGCTGGCAAAAACATTTAAAAACGTTGTCGTTAAGATAGAACTCAAATCAATAATTTGTTCTTCTACCGTTAACTCATCAGGTTCATAACCTAAGATATCAGCTAACTTATTAGAATCTTTCGGTTGATAAACCAGTAAAGCTTCACCTCGAATGCCTTCATAACCAAAAAAGCCTTGGCTAACTATAGCCACAGTACTTTCAGTAGGATTTAAGGTATCGAATAAAGACTGCGAGCTAACTTGCTCAATATTTGGCACTTTCAAATGAACAAATGTATCTAAATAACGGGCTAATTGGTCACTGGCTTGGCCCATAGCGACATTAATTAACTCTTGGAGGCAATCTTGTTGATCTTCCGTTAAATTAAAATTATTCATAGAAATCCGTGCTGTTGAAGTTCTTCAAATAACACTTCGCTTTTTACTGGCTTTTTAAGAAATGCTTTCGCACCTAACCCTAGCACTTTACTTTGCATTTCAGGTTGAATATCAGCTGAAATGACAAATACAGCAATATTGATATTGGCATCTTTTATCCCTTGCAAAACACCTATACCATCAAGGACAGGCATAGTTAGATCAAGAAATAAAATGTCAAAATTTTGGCTTGATAACAAATCTAACGCTTCTTGACCATTAACTGCTAACTCAACATTAGAAGATAAAGAGTCGGGTAAACTTCGAATTACTTGTTTACGCGCTAGATTAGAGTCATCACAAATCAGGATCGACGAACTCAAAATGGGTACATCCTTAAGTTATTATTATTATCACTTATAATTTACCTTAATTTTTGGCTGCTGTTAATGCGGATATAACAATTAAAAGCGTTTTTTTCATCTAACCCAGTATATTTCACATGCGTTTAGTATTAAATTTAATCACTTACCTTTCAGGTATCAAGTAATACTTAATAAAGCGGTTAATACCGTATATGAAAGTAGGCAAGAAATGAGATAAATACTTGTGATTTTCCAGCGACTATAAATGAATTTCATACATATCCCCAATTTGTTATGAATAGTGACCAGATCACAAACAAGTTTTATGCCAAAAATTTACGCTGAAAAATAATTATGGTGTCCACTGAAGTTGTCGTTGATGATCCTTCAACCATTTTTTAGCCAGACGAAAATCAGGATAATACTGTTCGACTACTTGCCAAAATTGATGACTATGGTTTAAATATTTTAAATGACTTAACTCATGCACGATAACATAATCAACCACCCAGGTAGGCGCCATCATCAACAGGTAGTTAAATTGTATATTTCCTAAACTATTACAGCTTCCCCAACGCGCTTTATACTGCCTAATGGTAATAAGTTTAGGAATTAAAGCCATGGTTTGCGAATAACAGTTTGTTCTAGGAATAATATAATCTTGAGCTTGCTGTTTAAACCAAGATTCGAGCCTTTTTTTAATTAAATGATCTGGAATTTCGGGAATTAAACTCGGTTGAGTATTTAGCGCTTTAGTTACTTTCACAGTCAAAGTAATACTTTTTCCGTCAAAGCATGTTTGATTAACTTCTCCGCGAGTAACAACTAACGGGTATAATTTGCCTGCAAACCATATTTGACCGCCAACAGACAACTGGTTCTGAGATGCTTTATCTAGCTGTTGTTGGGATAATCTAGCTTGAATCCAAGAGGACTTATTTGACAAGAATGTTTCAATATAGCTTTTATTAATTGATAAAGGCGCACGCACAACCACTTTACCCGCAATCACTTGCAGTGAAATGGATGTTCGCTTGGTTTTAATTAATTGGTATTGCACTTATAAAGATAAAACCGTTGAGTTAAGCAACATCGCTTTCTTTACTGTCGCTTGCTAATGCCGTCACTTTTGCTGATTTAGTCTCAGCCTTCGCTTTTTTCACCGGTTTAGGTTTTTTAGCTTGTAAAGCTATCAACACATTTTCTCTATTTTGTGCCAGATAAATACTAAGCTCTTCTTGTAGTGCTTCTGACAACTCTACTGGCGCTTGTTGGAACATTTCAGCCAAGTTATCTGCCATATCTAACATTTTGTCATATTCATCAGCGGCTTTCTTGTCCATAAATGTTTCTACCTCTACACCTTTTCTTATGACGACATATCGACTTTCTACTGCCATTGTTTTCCCTTAATTCTCTATCAGTACAATAAATTAATTTAGCGCTGTATACATAAACAGTAATATACGCTTATAAGCGATGATTGCAAGTGTAAATACTGCCAGTAAACCACATTTTATTATCTGGCTAGTGGGTATAAGTATGCAAAAAATACAGACAGCTAGCCATTATTTGCGTACACTTAAATTTATTAATTAAATTCGCCGAGCTATATAGGCTTCTCCTAACTTTATTGAGTTTAGGCATGCTTGTTTAGCCGTGGTTCCTATACCCTTGGGTATAATCGACCGCCAGGGCCAAAGTGGAAACCCTTTGACCTCCCGACATTGGAAAGGTGATATGCTAACAGATACTCACGGACGCAAGTTTAGTTACTTGCGCCTTTCAATTACTGATGTTTGTAACTTCAGTTGCGATTATTGCTTGCCCAATGGCTATCAATGTAATTCTGATAGAAATTTTCTAACAACAACAGAAATTTCACGCATTATTGCCACATTTGCTGCATTAGGCACAAAAAAAATTCGCATCACTGGTGGCGAGCCTTCTCTAAGAAAAGATCTGCCAGAAATAATCGCGATCGCCAAACAAACGCCAGGTGTAGAAACCGTAGCACTTACCACTAATGGCTATAAGTTATTAGATGATATTGATACTTGGTTAGATGCGGGACTGACGTCACTCAATGTGAGCATTGATAGTTTAGATCCTCGATTGTTTAACAGCATTACCGGCCACAACAAATTACCGTATATTCTAAAAGGTATTGATAGAGCTATTGCTTTAGGCTGCACAAAAATCAAAATTAACAGTGTGTTAATGAAGTCATTCAACTACCAGCAAATGGACTATTTTTACAATTGGTTGAAAGAAACACCTATCACCATTAGATTCATCGAGTTAATGCAAACAGGTGATAACTTGGCCTTTTTTAATCAACAACACGTCTCCGGTGCTAGTATCCAGAATGAATTGCTCGCAAACGGCTGGCAAGAAAAAAGCAGAGAACAAACGTCAGGTCCTGCCAAAGAATATTATCACCAAGATTATGCCGGTAATATTGGTTTAATTATGCCCTATAGCAAAGACTTTTGTAGTACCTGTAATCGACTGCGTATCAGTGCAGTAGGAAAATTACACTTATGCCTATTTGCTGATGAAGGGATTTCGTTAAGAGAAACACTGCAACAAGAAGATAGTTCAGCACTACAAGAAAAAATTATTCAATTACTTGGCGATAAAAAAGCAACTCATTTTTTACATGACAAACTGGTGGGTGCCACGACAAATTTGGCGATGCTAGGCGGATAATATGTATCAAACATTAGGTGTAGTTCTTGCTGGTGGCTTATCTTCTCGAATGAAAAAGGATAAAGCAACATTACAACGTAAACATGAAAGTATGTTGGATTTTAGCCAATCGATACTAAAAAAATGTGGTGTTGATAAAGTAGTCATCAGCGGCAATAACTATCAGATAAAAGACTCATTTAAACACTTAGGCCCCTTATCTGGTATTTTAAGTGTCATTGAACAATGTCCAACTCACTCATTATTAATAATGCCAATTGATCTACCTTTGATTGAACCAAGTACATTAAAACAATTAAAAATCATCGGGGAACTTAGTCAAAAAGCGTGCTGTTACCAAGATCATCCTTTACCTCTTTATCTCCCTGTTAATGGCTTCGTTGAAGTTTTTTTACGACAGCAACTCCATGGCGTTAAGGCTAAAGGTCCATCAATGAAACACTTATTAGCGAATATTCCTCACAAAATTCTCGCAACACCAGACCAACAGAAACTTTTTAACTGTAATACACCTAATGATTGGCGACATGCCCAAGACCTATTAGTGAAAGAAAAACCAGCAACTAAAACAAACGTAAGTTAGTATAAAAGTACAGGTTTTACACATAAAAAAGCCCTCGTTAATGAGGGCTAACTAGACATTTTTTTATTTAAACAATCCGGCTTGTCGATATGACACGGCTTCTCTCCAACCACCCAACCATTCAGATTTTGCATTGATATTTTGATAAGGACAATTCTCTTTATTTCTTCCACAAAGGCCAGCTTGGTAACCATTTGAATATGCTCTATCTAAACGATCTCTTTTTTGTCTTCTCATTTATAAATCTCCATAACTCTTTGATAAGTATAGCCTTGATAAACAATTTAACAATCGAATAAGAAACCTATTCGATAATTTATTTAAGAACAAATTAGAATATTTTGCAAGCAAGTCTGAAGTAAAAATGAGCGGTTATTGAGTTTTTTTGTCACTAGTTCACATCGACAATATAGGTTGATTTATAATCTATTTAAAAAACAATTTGTTATTAAAAGTCAATTAAACTTAATGCGCTAAACGTTTTTTTTTAATAATTATTTGATCTAACATTTTGAGCTAACAATCCACTATTGAGCATTAATTGATTGAAAAAATAATCACTCTTTTAATAACGGTTTTAACATTTCCTCAAGACCATTTAATTTTATTTCATACATCAAAGCTAATTGCTGACCCAATTTTCCCTCTGGAAACCCTTTACCATGAAACCAAACTAAATAAGGTTCTGGTAGTTGTAATAACTTACGCCCGGCATATTTGCCAAACGGCATGATTTGATTAATGGTATTAATAAGTTCTTGTTGATTAGAGAGCATTTAAAGTTACCTAAGAGTGTTTCTAAAATGATACTAAATTTTCTGCTTTATTTCTGTAAAACATGACTAATTTAAGCGTCTTCAATGACATAATTCTGTCACACGCTGACTTTATACTTCCCAAAAATGTAACCTTCTTATTCGCAATAATTGCAGGGAAATAAAATGTCAATCGTACGTAAACGCAGTGCGGCACATAAAGCATACATACCTAAAGTTGCTCGAGACAATCAGTATATTTTAGCTGAATTTGCTATTTCAGATACGCTAATTGAACAATATAAACATCAGGGTAATACGGCTAACCAGCTACCTTATTTTCAACTCTACCAAACCTTGTCCCAACTACTCTTTAGCTTAAGTGAACGTTATGATATTAAAAGTAGCATTTTTGTCGCTAATGACAAATTAGTACGCGTGAGATACAGCCAAGAAATGCATCAGTGGCAAACAAGTCAGCAAATTTTATTCTATTACGATCCTCAGGCTCATGCTTTACAGAATTCATTTTTTGATGCCAGTATTCAAGCCAAAAAAATCACCCTACTTTTTCTTGCCACTGGGGATGATATTCGTGTTAATTCAGCGAGTTTTCATAAAAGAGTGATTCAATTATTAACTGACTTCAGTCACCAAGTTAAACTCGATGCCAATACATTACGTGTCCGAGACCATCAACACATCACCTATGATATTTTTGCGAAACAAAAAGGCTGCGTTGGCACTCAAGCTCATAAATTACGCCCGATTCAAACTCGTTATCAAAATCAGCAATTGGAACTACCCAAAGAATGTTCTGCCATTACTTACGCTGTTGTCAATATTCCTATTAATAATCGCATAACTTCATTAGTGGATATCGACCCTCAGTCAAAAGATCCTTATAACCCTTTATATACTTTTTTAACCGATACCTTTTCCCTTGTGGCTAAACATTACAATTTAAATAACGGCGCATTGATAGCCAATGGCTTAGTTCCTATCGTCAGATACAGTTTACATGAAATTGTTTCTAAAATTGGCGAACTACAAATGCTCGGGTATAACCCAGAGCAAAGCCCTTGTGGGATTGTCAGTAAATGGCGATCTGATGAATTAGTCGATAATATTCAATTAATTTTTGTCGCTACCAAGGACAGCAACGATGAACATGGTTTTGGTCGTTTTTTAAATCAAATTGAACATGCTATAAAATTAATGGCTACAGAGTTAATGATAGACCCTAGAATAGATGAGGTGACCGTGAGATTTCATCAACATGTCGCTTATGATTTCTAAAAAAGTTTATTGATTAAAAAAGGCGCTTTTAAGCGCCTTTAATTATTAATTGCATAAAAAAAGGTATTAATCTCTAAAGTTGGTAAATTGAAACGATTGTTCAAATTCCCCTTCCTTAACTAATTTCATCACAGCTTGTAAATCATCACGTTTTTTTCCTGTTACCCGTAATTGTTCACCTTGAATAGCCGCTTGTACTTTTAGTTTACTGTCTTTAATCAGCTTAACTACTTTTTTCGCAACCGGTTGTTCAATGCCTTCTTTAAAAGAAACATTAACAGTACAATTACGTCCTGAAAACTCATAGTTTCCAACTGCCATAGCTTTAGCATCAATACTACGTTTAGTTAACTGAGAACGGAGCATATCAACAATTTGTTTAACCTGAAAATCACCTTCGGCTTTAATCACCACATTAGGTTTTTTCCATTCTAAACTGGCTTCTACGCCTCTAAAATCAAAACGTGTTTCTAATTCCCGACTCGCATTATCTGTCGCATTACGTACTTCTTCCAAATTAATTTCAGAAACGATATCCATTGAGGGCATAACATGATCCTAAGCAATAAAATAAAGCTAATTCTATCAAAATCTTTAGCATTGCTAAACCTTATTTATGGTTATAACGAAGGGAGTGTTGCTTTCAAATTATCATGCTAAAATAGCGGCTTAGTTTTTTAATCCTTTTTAAAATGAATCGATATTACCAATTGCTTATTATTTTAGTGCTATTTATTGTTAGCATTAGTGCGTATTTTCTTGTTGATGACCTACGTGTCATTATTTCCAGAGGCACTCAAATCGACTCTATTGGTCATTTGACCAGTTTCTTTTTATTAACTTGGTTATTAAACGGCATCGCAAAATTTCCGTTAATTAATTGTATGCTCACACTCAGTTTCTATGCGGCATTAACCGAATTAGGCCAATACTATCTTGGTTTCCGTAATGGCGAAATCAGTGATTTTTTTGCCGATCTAGTTGGTATTGCCCTATTTTCTATTTTGAGATGGGGGTTCATTATTTACCGCCAGAATAAGCTTCCATGAATATTATCATCGTCGGTCATGGCGCTATCGGTTTGTTATGGTATCGACATTTATCGAAACAACCCAATAACAATGTAGATATGGTTTGCTCAAAAAACATAAAAACGCCACCAAATCACTTCAATTTTACTGATGTAAATAACGTCTCTGAAACAATCAACCTCACCATTGCTTCAGCTGATTCAATTAATAAAGCAGAGTTAATTATACTCTGTGTCAAAGCATTTCATGTTGCTGATGCCGTTAAACAGTTGCAATCAGTGATTAATGAACAAGCCATTATAATATTATGTCACAACGGTATGGGCGTTACTGAGCAGCTTCCTACTCAAATTATTAACACGCATCCGATTTTAGCTATGTTAATCACACACGGGGCAACACTTTCATCTCCTTTTTATGTTCAACATACGGGTATAGGCAAAGCTGACATTGGTTTATTGTCAGGTACATTAGCAGACAAACGTTGCATCTCTTTAACCAGTCAATTAAATAATGCATTACCTCAAGTGTGTTGGCAGCCAAATATTAAACAGCAACAATGGGAAAAATTAGCCATTAACTGCGTTATAAATCCTATCACCGCGATTAATAACATAACTAATGGCGACGTTAACCTTGAGCAATTTAGTCAGATCAAACAACAAGCATTGAAAGAGTTAGTCGCGGTTGCTAAAGCAGAAGGGATTTTCTTAGATAGTGAGCAACTCTTAACCACTATCAATCAGGTTGCTTTACTCACCGCTAATAATAGTTCATCAATGCGCTGTGATATTCTAGCTTCTCGCCCTAGCGAAATTGATATGATTAATGGTTATATTCATCAACTTGGTCTTAAACATAACCTAACGACACCACAAAACACTTATTTATGGCAACATGTTAAGGCTTTAGAAAATAAAAAAGCGTAATATCAAATAATGAGATTACGCTTTATCGGGAATGCTAATTAAACCACTATTTACGATAGACTTTCACATTAGAGAAGCCATTATCAATTAAATATAAGGCTTGAAGCTTACTCATAATTCCTTTATCACAATATAATAAGTACTGCTTAGACTTATCTAAATCACCAAATTGTGTCGATAATTTATAAAAAGGAATGTGTATAATTTCAACACCTTCAATTTGTAATGGATTGTCATCCTCTTCTTCTGGACTACGAATATCAACAACAATGTCATTTTTATCAATCTTATCAACTGTATCGACCGCAGTAATTTCAGCCTCAGTTTCTTGACCTATGTCCCGAATATCAAAAACCCGTAACTCATCAATAACTTTATCTAAAATTGAAAAATCAAAATTTTCTTCTTCTTTTTCAACTTTGGATAATACCGCTTTTACTGTCGGTTTTTTCGAGATAACACCACAGTATTCAGGAATTGTTTTAGCAAAATCTTCTGTACCAATTGCTCGCGCGATATCAATAATATCTTGTTTATCGTAAGCCACTAAAGGGCGTAATATTAATGTTTCTGTCACTCTGTCAATCACATTTAAGTTAGTTAGCGTTTGGCTAGATACTTGACCTAAACTTTCACCTGTAACTAATGATTGAATACCACGAATTTCCGCAACTTTTTCCGCAGCACGCATCATCATACGTTTGAGCACAACGCCCATTTGGCCGTTTTCAATTTTCTCTAATATTTCAGCAACGACTGGTTCAAAGTCTACTGCATAAAATTTAACGCGGTGCGAAGCTCCAAATTTATTCCATAAATAGTAACTAACTTGCTTAACACCTACTTCGTGGGCTGAACCACCTAAGTTGAAAAAACAATAATGAGTGCGCGAACCTTTCTTAATCATTTGATAACTAGCAACGCCTGAGTCAAAACCACCAGACATCAAAGATAATACATCTTCTTGCGTTGCTATTGGAAAGCCACCAAGTCCTTTAAAACTATTACTAACAACATTAAGTACATTATTTTTAATTTCTAGTCGAACCGTCACATCCGGTTTTTTTAACTTAACTTTCGCACTTTCCACATGTTGATTTAAACCACCACCAACATATTGCTCAACATCTAATGACTTAAACTCGTGTTCGCCAGAACGTTTAGCACGCACACAAAAGGTTTTGTTTTCGATGGTTTTTGCATGCACGGCTAAGGTTTTTTCAAAGATATCGTGAAGATCTGTAAATTCCATTTGTTGTACTTCAAGAAATGCTGGCACACCAGGAATACATTTTAACGTTTCAATAAGAGCCAAACGATTTTCCGGTGTATTATTTTTTGTATTTACTTCAATACTGTCCCAATTTATTCGCGTAGTTACTTGCTCATCAACCCGACGTAATACATTTTTCACGTTAGATTCTAAGATCTTAGTAAAACGCTTGCGTACCGGACGACTTTTAATGGTGATTTCAGCTTGTAACTTTACGATAAACTTCATAGTAATTAAGGGATCCAGATAAATTATTGGCGCGGATTATACACGGATACCACTAATTTGGGTATCAGCAATTAAGTTCTCTTATTCAAACAAAAAAAGGTTTCATCAAAGAAACCTCTTTATTGTTAAATTTTACTTATTAATCATAAGATTAAATTTATGTTTTAAAATACGATGATTTACTGAGTATCACTAGTAACCGATATGGGGTCAGACTCTTTTGCTTTACCCTGATTAATTGCAATTTCTACTCGACGATTGCGACGACGATTTAGTGCATTGGTATTAGGCACTAATGGTCGAGTATCAGCATGTCCTACAACTAACATGCGGGTTTGATCAAAATCAGGTACTTTTATCAGTTCATGAGCAATCGCAACTGCCCTTTTGCTTGATAAATCCCAATTAGAACTGTAAAGCTCAGAATGAATACCTTCATTATCTGTGTTGCCTGATACTGTAATTTCACCAGGTATAGTCGTTAATAGCTCACCTATTTTACGAACAATTGGCTTAAACTTTGGTTGCAAAAATGCAGAGCCGGCAGCAAAGGAACCGTTTTCACGAATACGAATGATCACTTGTTGCCCTAACGACTCAAGTTCTATCGCACCATCTTGTATTTGTTTTTCCATTTCATCGGCTATTTTCTTGGCCAATTCATTCACTTGTTCTTTAGACGCTTGCTCCAACTCATCTTGTGCTTCCTGCTGGGCTTGAGCTGAATGTGCATCATCAGTACTTTGAGATTGTCCACCTCTTTCTGCACCACGTTGTTCTTGCCGTCCACCTGCAGAGGTTTCATCACCCGCTTGAAATTCTAACATTTGCTGCGTCATTTCAACGGTTTGTTGTTGAATTACTTCAATAGGTGTAGGTTCAGGTTTTCCAGGTCTAAATTCTTGGGCAATAATGCTTGTGCCTTTAGGAATATCTTTAACTTCAATTTTATTTTGTACACCAAAAGCAAATTTCATCGAGCCTGCGATTTGCTTAAATTTAAGTACATCCATTTCAGAAAACGACAGTAACAAAACAAAAAAGCACATTAGCAATGACATTAAATCAGCAAACGTCCCCATCCACGCAGGCAGTCCTGGAGGTGGGCACTTACATTCTGGAGGATTAGCCATAATTACTCTCGTTACTCTTCAGTCGTACTTACAACACGTTTACTTTCCGCTAGATAATTTTTTAACAAGCCTTCAATCACTCGAGGATTTTGTCCGTCTTGAATACCAAGCACTGCATCAAGTATCAATTCCTGATTTAATTTTTCTTCAGCCAAACGTAATCGTAATTTATTCGCAATAGGTATTGCGATAACATTAGCTAAAAAAGCACCATATAATGTAGTTAATAGAGCAACGGCCATCGCCGGACCGATCGCTTTAGGGTCATCCATGTTAGATAACATGGCGACTAAACCGATTAAAGTACCTATCATACCCATGGCTGGAGCGACTTCAGCTAAAGCCATTAACATACCAATACCTGTCTCATGACGCTCAGAGGTGAGATTAATATCTTTTTGCAAAGTGCCTTTTACAACATCAGCATCATGACCATCAACTAACATATCAACACCCTTTTGCATAAAAGCATTGGATATTTCAGCCTCTTCTAACGCCAAAAACCCACCTTTACGGGCGGCATCTGCCATTTCAACTGATTTTTCGATAAGCTCATCTGGTTGTTCAATTTTAAACATAAAGGCTTTGCCGATAATTTTACCAATACCGAAAAATTGACCAAAACTATAATTGGATAACACCACAAAGGTAGAACCACAGAAAACTATTAAAATAGATTGGGTATCAATAAACATATTAATGTCACCGCCTAGCACCATTGCCATAACGATAAAACCAATAGCCCCCAACATCCCAAGTAGCGTAGCTAAATCCACAAAAAAGTCTCCTCTATACGCTGTTGCAATAACAACCTTTGTTTTGATAATACAATACGGTTTAGATATACGCGACTATATCTAAGAATAAAAATCTTGTTCTCTTACTATTATCGCCCATATTGTCAATAACTTAACTTAATATTGATATTATTTCTTATTTTTTACTTTTGTGACTTAATAAAGATATCTTAATGTTACATTGACCCAAGGCGCAAGCTAAGGTAACTTTGCGCTTTATATCCTTCATTCAATCTATATAGTATCACTCATAATATTATGGCACGAAAAAAATTAGAAAATTTAAGTTTTGAAGAATCGCTAACCGAGCTCGAACAAATTGTTCAAAATTTAGAAGTTGGCGAACTCAGTTTAGAAGATGCTATGAGTTTTTTTGAACGAGGGCTCAATTTAAGTCAAATCAGCCAAGAAAAACTGCAAGACGCTGAACAAAAAATTCAAATGTTAGTCGCCAAAAATGGGCAAGAAACTTTAGCCGATTTTAACGTTGAAGAGAATGAGTAGTGACCCAGTTAAGCGACATCGAACAACTCCAAGAACACATTAATAGCTTTCTTACCACTAAACTTGACCAGCTAAAAATTAATGATGCAAATTTACTAGCCGCTATGCGATATGGCCTTTTGATCGGTGGCAAACGTATGCGCCCTTACCTCGCTTACATCACAGGTAAAGCACTGAACGTTAATAGTAATGATGCTGATGCCATTGGCGCTGCCATAGAATGTATTCATGCTTATTCACTTTTACATGACGATTTACCCGCAATGGATGATGATGACCTTAGACGAGGTAAACCTACTTGTCATAAAGCATTTGATGAAGCAACCGCTATCCTCGCAGGTGACAGCTTACAAACTTTAGCCTTTGATATTATTGCAAATCATTCATTTTCTGATTATGGAAAAATCAAACAAGTTAAGTTGATTCAACAGTTAGTGAATGCCGCTGGGTATCAAGGCATGTGCGGTGGACAAGCAATGGATTTAGCTGCAACAAATAAACACATCAATATCAATGAATTAGAAAAGCTACATGCATTAAAAACAGGGGCATTACTCGAAGCCTGTGTTTTAATGGTGGCTGAATGCGCAGAAAAAGTCACTAAAGAAGAAAAACAACAACTCGCTATTTATGCACAAAGTGTTGGCTTAGCTTATCAGGTTAGAGATGATATTATTGATATTACCTCAACTGACGAAGAGCTAGGAAAACCAAGCGGTTCCGACCTTGCAGCCAACAAAAGTACCTATCCGGCATTACTAGGTTTACAAGGCGCACAAGAAAAAGCTGAGCAGTTATATCAACAAGCACTTCAAGCTTTAGCCCGTTTGCCTTACAATACACAACCTTTGTCGCAATTTGCTACTTTTATAATAAAACGTACCAGTTAACCTGGGCTAATAAAACTATGACTATAAACCTTAACGACTACCCTTTGTTGTCTCAAATCAATTCGCCTGCTAATTTACGTGAATTAACTCGCTCTCAATTGCCTCAAGCAAGTGATGAGCTACGTCGTTATCTCCTCAAATCCGTTAGTAAAAGTAGTGGGCATTTCGCCTCAGGCCTAGGCACGATAGAATTAACTGTGGCATTGCATTATGTTTATAACACACCTTTTGATCAGTTAATCTGGGATGTCGGCCATCAAGCTTACCCTCACAAAATCTTAACGGGACGACGTGATCAACTTCACACCATTAGACAAAAAGAAGGCTTACACCCTTTCCCATGGCGAGAAGAGAGTGAATACGACGTATTAAGTGTGGGTCATTCAAGTACATCCATTTCCGCGGCATTAGGCCTCGCTGTCGCCGCCGAAAAAGAAAACAAAAATCGTAAAGTGGTTGCTGTGATTGGTGATGGTGCCATGACAGCAGGTATGGCGTTTGAAGCACTTAATCATGCCGGTGATATTCATAAAGATATGCTTGTTATTTTAAACGATAACGAAATGTCAATTTCTGAAAATGTAGGTGCTTTAAATAATCATTTAGCCAAAATGCTTTCAGGTAGTATTTATACAGGTATACGTGAAGGTAGTAAGCGCATACTTAAAAATATTCCCCCAATTAAAGAACTGGCTAGTCGCGCTGAAGAACATCTTAAAGGTATGGTGGTTCCCAGTACATTTTTTGAAGAATTAGGCTTTAACTATATCGGCCCAATTGATGGTCATGATGTTAATGGTTTAGTTGATACCATCAGTAATATGAGAAGCTTAAAAGGCCCTCAATTACTACATATTGCGACGAAAAAAGGTAAAGGTTATGAAGCCGCAGAGCAAGATCCTATTAAGTATCATGCTGTGCCCAAGTTTAATCCTGAAGAAACGTCACTGCCTAAAAGTAAGCCAAGTTTGCCTACTTATTCAAAAATTTTTGGTGATTGGTTATGCCAAACAGCTGAGATAGATGAAACCTTAGTTGCTATAACACCGGCAATGCGAGAAGGCTCGGGTATGGTTGAATTTAGTCAACGATTCCCAGATAAATACTTCGATGTTGCTATTGCAGAACAGCATTCCGTCACTTTTGCTGCAGGCTTAGCTATTGGTGGTTATCACCCTGTAGTTGCTATCTATTCTAGTTTTTTACAACGAGGTTATGATCAATTCATTCATGATGTTGCTATACAAAATTTACCTGTTTTGTTTGCCATTGATCGAGCGGGTATTGTTGGTGCTGATGGTCCAACCCATCAAGGTGCTTTTGATTTAAGCTTTATGCGCTGTATTCCTAATTTAGTGATTATGGCGCCAAGTGATGAAAGTGAATGCCAATTAATGCTAACTACTGGACATAAATTAAATCAGCCTTGTGCCGTTCGCTACCCTAGAGGTAATGGAATTGGCAAAACCCTACCGGATATTAATGAAACTATTGAAATAGGCAAAGGACGCTTAATCGAGAAAGGTCAACGTATCGCTATTTTAAGTTTTGGCACTATGCTTGGTGAAGCACAAAAAGCTGCAAAAACGTTAGATGCAACACTTGCTGATATGCGATTTGTTAAACCTTTAGATGGAGCACTGATTAATCAACTCTATGAAACCCATGATGTAATAGTGACTATTGAAGATAATGCAATTGCCGGCGGAGCTGGTTCAGCAGTAAATGAATACATCTTACAACAAGGCCATACGATAAAAATCTTAAATATAGGTTTGCCTGATCACTTCATTAAACATGGAACTCAAGAAGAAATTCATCATGAACTAGGATTGGACAGTAACGGAATTACTAAACAAATAAGAACCTTTTTAGCCTTATAATTTCTGAAATTAACTGTAACGAATTTCTCCCTTTTCTCTTATATTATTCTAGCGCTGAACATCTCCAGCGCTAGACACTTCAAGCTAAATCACGGTATAACTACATTCTAACCCTAATTAATACACAGAGTGTCCATGTCATTATCACGTTTAGCTTGTTATTTCCTCTTGCTATTATCTTGTAAAATCACAGCTCAAGTGAGTGAAAACAGCACAATTTTAGATCTTCAACAGCAAATGAATCAAGGACAATTAACCAGTGTTGAACTAGTAAAGTATTATTTAAATCGTATTGAACAGCATGATAAAAATAAACTAAATTCTGTCGTACAATTAAATAAAGAGGCACTTGCTCGTGCAAAAACACTTGACCAATTACGGGCTGAAGGAAAAGTAATAAGCGCTCTCCATGGCATACCTATTTTACTTAAAGATAATATAGACACCTTAAATGGTATGGCCAATACAGCAGGCTCGCATGCATTAAAAAATAATTATCCTAAAGATGATGCCTTTGTTATACAACAGCTTAAAAAAGCAGGAGCAATAATACTAGGTAAAACCAATTTAAGTGAATGGGCCAACTTTCGTTCGACAACATCATCAAGTGGTTGGAGCGGCTTATATGGTCAAGCCAATAACCCTTATGATTTAACGACTTCTCCTTGTGGCTCTAGTTCAGGTTCTGGCATCGCCATTGCGGCTAACTTTGCCACTATTGCCATAGGAACAGAAACAGATGGTTCAATTACCTGTCCTTCAGCAGTCAATGGTATTGTTGGGATTAAACCGACATTAGGCACTGTTAGCCGAGATGGTATTATACCTATTGCCCATAGCCAAGATACCGCAGGGCCGATGGCAAGAAATGTTACAGATGCGGTTATCCTACTATCAGCAATGGTTGCTCTAGATAATAACGACCCGGATGCTACACCTTCAAATATTGACTATATGGCTCATTTAAAACGCGATGGACTTAAAGGCAAGCGTATAGGTATTGTTCGAAATTTAATGGGATATCACAAAGGGTTAGATGCAAAATTTGAACAAGCAATCAAAGCACTTAAAGCGCAAGGTGCCATCATTATTGATAATACTAATTTAACCTCTGAGCCTGAATGGGGAGACGCTGAGTTTGAAGTTTTACTTTATGAGTTCAAAGATGAGATCAATAAATATTTAGCTCACACGGCTAAAGGAATACCTAAGTCACTTGCCGAGTTAATTCAGTTTAATCAAGATAATGCAGCAATAGAAATGCCTTATTTTGATCAAGAAATATTTCAAATGGCACAAGAGAAAGGCCCTATTACTGACAAAATTTATTTAGATGCCTTAGCCAAAGCTAAATCTGCGACACAAGACAATGGTATAGATAAAGTCATTAAACAATACCAACTAGATATAATAATCGCCCCCACCACAGGACCTGCATGGAAAACTGATTGGATAAATGGTGATCATTACCTTGGCGCCGCTTCATCTGCCGCAGCTATTGCAGGCTATCCCCATATAACGGTTCCTATGGGAGCTGTCCATAAACTACCCGTGGGTATTTCATTTTTTGCAGGAAAATTACAAGAAGGTAAATTAATTGAAGCCGCTTACGCTTTTGAACAAGCCACTCTCTATCGTAAAGCACCTAAGTTAGATTAACCGTTGAGCCGACATCTAAGTTTCAGCATCATAATACCATGTTGAAACTTTTTGATTCGTTTACACTCATATACTAAGTATATAGCCCCAATTTAAAGGATCTTTAGTGACTAAATCTACTCTGCTATTTGTTATCTTCAGTTTGGCTCTTTTGCCATTATTCACTTATGCTGACGGATTAAGTGATCTGAAAAATGCCCTGAAATCGCTGCAAAAAACATCTACCCTTAGTGCGAAATTGCTCACCACCAGTTATTTTCAGCAAGGTGAAGGAAAAGACAAAATCATTCGTGACGGTAGTGCTGAAATCTCGTTAATTGACGATGAAAAAGGTCTACAAGTAACTTACAGTAACGATATCTTAACTAAACTAGAAATTGAAGCGAGTGAACGTATTAAAGATGAAAATGCAAAAACACCAACCCTTAATGCTATTGGTAAAAATAATGCAACAGAGATTAAATCAATTGTTTCCGCAGGCTCCGAGGTATTGAGAACAATAACACAAGCAAGTTTCGTTAATGAAGAAACAGTAAACCTCGATGGAAAAGTCTTACGACAACTTAATTTCAAACTTCCTGTAAGCGCGATTATTAATGATAAACGAACTCGAAAATACGTGAAAAAATTTACTAGCCAATATAGTGTCGTAATTGATGGACAAGGCATACCAATTAAAACAACACTAAATTTCAGTGGCAAAGGCCGTGCTTATTGGGTACTCAGCGTCAAAGCTGAAGGATTTGAACATTCTACCTATCAACTCATTAATCAACGTTTAGTCCGAGTGACCAATGAAAGTGGTGCCATCTTTGACTCAACATTTGGTTATAGTGAGCGAAAACATCATGAGTTACTCACTATTACTGAAGCTCAAGAACCTGATTTATTTGCAAATACTCAGTAGTGAATCGTTTTAAGCTTACAGGTTAGATATTTCCCACATCTTAGCTATACTTGAACATGAGTTAAGTTCATTGCTGATGGAATATCAATGAGAATTTCTGCTGTTTCAGCCCTTTATTTACTATTTTTGTCATTAGTTTTAAGCCATTGTGCTTATGCTGAAAGTCTACAAACAACAAACACAATTAATGTGCAACTTAAGTGGCGCCATCAATTTCAGTTTGCCGGATATTATATTGCTAAAGAAAAAGGTTATTACCGTCAATATGGCTTAGATGTTAACCTGCTTGAACGCACAACTAGCACTTCTCCAATTGAAAAGCTAAGTTATGGCGATGTTGACTATGCTATCGGCAATGTCGATGCCATTGTTTATAGAGCAAATGGTACCCCCCTTGTTGCACTAGCTGCTTTTTTTCAACACTCCTCGGTAATGTTAATCAGTCGTTTTCCTAATTTAAATCAACTAACTAATAAAAAAGTAATGGTCACTAAAGGAGCAATGAACGCAGAGATTATGGCGATGTTCAGAAAGAATAAAATCAGCACAAATGACATACAATTTATTCAATCAAAACAAGCTATAACCGAATTTATTTCAGGTAATGTTGACGCCTATAGTGTTTATGCTTCTAACGAAATGTATCAACTACAAAATGCTAAGATTAACTTTTATCCATTTTATCCGATTGATTATAACATTGATTTTTATGGCGATATTTTACTAACGCTAGAAAACACCCTCAAAAGTAATCCTGAAGAAGTCGCGCATTTTAAAGAAGCAACAATTAAAGGTTGGGAATATGCCATTACTCACATTGATGAAACTATTGAGATAATTTTAACTCAGTACCCTAGTACGAATAAAACAAAAGAAGAATTAGCCTTTGAAGCGCGACACTTAATTCAGTACATGTATTCAGATATTATTCCCATAGGCTATATGAATAGCGAACGCTGGCAAGCCATTGAAAAAGAACTAAGAATACTAGGTATATTGAAAGGACCTCAAGTGGATTTTGAGCGTTTTATCTACTCCCCTCCCAAAGAACTCAATGCGTGGGAGACCATCTGGCACTTAAAAGTACAGATATCCGCCGTTGTGATAATACTCTTTTCATTAGCATTACTCTTTCATAATCGACGTTTAAAGATAAAAGTAAAAGAACACACTCAATTAATTGAACACGAACGAATAAAGGCCGAAATAGATGCAAGAACAGACGCCTTAACTCAACTGGCTAACCGCCGAAAATTTATGGAATCAATTGAGCATGATTTATCCATCGCAAGGCGAAATAATTTAGACTTTTCAGTTGTTTATTTAGATATAGATTTATTTAAGTCAATTAATGATACCTATGGTCATGCCGCAGGAGATAACATTTTAAAAGAACTCGCTAACATTCTAAAAAATAATACCCGACCTTCAGATAACATTGCTCGTATAGGGGGAGAAGAGTTTGCTATCACGAGTCTTGGTAAAAATACTCATACCGCAGCAGCTCTTGCTGACAGAATTAGACAAAAGGTTGAAGAACACACGTTTTTCATAGATAAAATTGAAATAAAAATCACCATCAGCATGGGAGTCGCTTCTTTAACTGATACGCAAACAAGCGATGAACTATTGAAGTGTACCGATGACGCCCTGTATAAAGCTAAAAACTCGGGGCGAAATCAAGTACAAATTGCCTCAACAGGATAGTAAATCTAAATGCTATAAAAGAGATTAACACAAAAAGTAAACTCATCTCTTAGGAGAAAATTGAGCAGAATATAATAATTAAATAGCGTTACACTTTACCCGTTGCTTAGTCACTGAAATGCCTTAGTTACAACGGGACAACATCTGTTTTTATTTTGCAACATGAATGAGTAAGATGAGAAGCCAGTATATTTACGTATAAAAAAACGCAACCTCAATGATAATGACTGATCACCATCAAGGTCGCGCTTTCATAATTTTTTTAGCTAAGCTATTTAACTCATTTAAGACTCAGAAATGTATTCAACTACTTCTAAGCCAAAACCAGATAAAGAATGATACTTAGTTTGCGAACTTAACAAACGCATTTTCCCGACGCCTAAGTTCGCCAATATTTGAGAGCCAACACCGACATTACGAGAGCCAATATGACGTTTTACTTCTTTAACAGTTTCGCCGGCATCTAATTTAGCGTATTTTTTGACTTGTTCGATCAGCTCAAGTGGTGTTTCATGCTTACCTAACAAGACCAATACGCCACCTTCTTTACCAATACGTTCTAACGCGCTGCCTATCGGCCATTTGGCAATACTTTCACGTTCACTAAACAATAAGTCTCTAAAAGTATTTTCAAGATGCACACGGACTAAAGTCGGTTGTTCGGGTGTGATATCACCTTTGGTTAAAGCAAAATGAGCCTGCCCATCAATGGTATCTTTAAACACAGTTAAATCAAATTCACCAAATGATGTAGGCAATTTACATTGCGACACACGTTCTATCGTAGTTTCATTAGCATTACGATATTCAATTAAATCGGCAATTGTCCCCATTTTAACGCCATGCTTTTGTGCAATAACTTCTAAATCTGGACGACGAGCCATAGTACCGTCTTCATTTAACACTTCCACAATAACAGCAGCCGGTTCTAAGCCAGCTAAACGCGCAAGATCAACGCCAGCTTCTGTATGTCCTGCTCTATTTAATACGCCACCATCTTTAGCAATTAAAGGGAATATATGACCTGGTTGGACAATAGAATGTTGGTTAGCATCTTTAGCGACTGCAGCGAGTACAGTAGTAGCACGATCAGCTGCTGAAATGCCTGTAGTCACGCCTTCCGCGGCTTCTATTGAAACCGTAAAGTTCGTGGTAAATTGTGCGTCATTTTTATTTACCATTAACGGTAGATTAAGTTTTTCACACTTTTCTGCCGACATCGGCATACAGATCAAACCTCGACCATGAGTTGCCATGAAGTTTATTGCTTCAGGTGTTACTAATTCTGCCGCCATAATGAAGTCACCTTCATTTTCACGATCTTCATCATCCATCAAGATAACCATCTTACCTTGTTTGATGTCTTCAATGATCTCCTGCGGAGTATTTAAATTCATGACAACCTCTTAAAGTTTTTTAACTATTATTTAATAAATCCACTTTGTTTTAATAAAGCTTCTGTAACGTTACTCGTCGCTACTGGGGTTTGTTTTTTAGTGAGTAAACGTTCAATATAACGAGCCATTACATCTACTTCGATATTGACTTGTGTACCGACTTGATACTGGCTAATCACGGTCTTTTCTGTGGTATGAGGTACGATTGTCAGTCTAAAACTATCATCACTGACGGTATTAACGGTTAAGCTGACACCGTCAATAGTAATTGAACCTTTTTCAGCAATATAAGGTGCAATCTCGCTTGGCATATTAATCCAATAATCAATACTATTTCCACTAGCTTCTATCGTTTTGATAGTCGCAACGGCATCCACATGGCCAGAAACAATATGTCCACCAAAACGGGTAGTTGGTAGCATGGCTTTTTCTAAATTTACCATTTGATTAACTCGATAATTGCCAAAACCTGTGCGTGCTAATGTTTCATTGGATACATCAGCAGTAAAACTTGTCTGATCAAAAGCAACGACAGTTAAACAAATACCATTGGTCGCTATCGAGTCACCTAACTTCACATCACTCATGTCTAACGACATAGTGTCAATTGTTAACCTTGCTCCATCTGATGTGATGTTGATATGTTTAATTTTACCAACAGCTTCTATAATTCCAGTAAACATAATATTGTCTCTTCTAACTATTGGTTAAAAACAGCGGTAATACGAATATCGCCACCAACCATAACTATTTCTTTAAATGAAAGTGTTTTAGCTTGCTTTAAATGCGTGATACTTGGCATTCTTACTAAACCTTGGGCCTCATCAGCCATTAATTTGGGTGCCTGATATAAAATCAATTCATCAACTAAGTCTTGCTCAATAAAAGCCCCTGACAGCGTTTTCCCTGCTTCTATTAAAATATCATTTAAACCACGTTTTGCTAATAATTCGAGGACTTTATCTAAATCAACAAATCCTGATGACAGCAAAGGCACTTCTACCTGTTCTACAAAGTGAGGCCATTGATGAAAGTTTTCAATAGATTTTCTAATTAATATAATTGGTGCGGAGGCATTAGTTTCATTAAATAACGCAAGATCGGGGGTTAAACGATTTTTACTGTCGATAATAATACGTACAGGTTGTCTTAATTCCGCTTCTGGGTATTGAGATTGTATAGCACCAAGCTCATGCCAACGCACTGTCATGCGAGCATTATCTAAAATAATAGAGTCAGCACCAGATAAAACTGCGCAGCTCTGCGCTCTCAATCTCTGTACATCTTTTCGTGCTTCGCTTGATGTTATCCACTGACTTTCGCCATTAGCCATTGCTGTTCGTCCATCTAAGCTAGCCGCTAACTTACAACGCACATAAGGCCTTTTATCTATCATTAGCTTAATAAAACCAGGATTCAACGCTTTGGCATCTAGCTCGAGTAAACCCGCTTTGGTTTCTATGCCGGCATTATTTAGCATAGCGAGTCCTGCACCACTAACTTGTGGATTTGGGTCTACCATGGCACAAATCACTTGCTTTATGCCTGCATCTATCAAGGCTTGTGCACAGGGAGGCGTGCGACCAAAATGACTGCAAGGCTCTAAGGTAACATAAGCCGTTGCACCTTTCGCATTCTCACCCGCTTGAGCAAGAGCGTTAACTTCAGCATGCCCCTTACCCGCTTTTAGATGAAAACCTTCACCTACAATTTCATTTTCTTTTACAATTACACAGCCAACACGTGGGTTTGGTGATGTTGTAAAATGTCCTTTTTTTGCTAATTTTATGGCACGCGCCATAAATTGGTGATCTAACAATGTAAATTTTGTCAAAATAAACCCTATAACATATTGACTAATATGATCATTCTTTATCAATTATCGCAATTTCTGCATTCGGAAAGTAGTGAATCAGTTTTAACCAGAATATTTCTCTATCTGTAGGCCTATGCCAGATATCAATCGCATGACCACTTTGATAAAAAAAGGTTATCGCATCCTTTGTTTTCTGCAGTTTAGCAACTTTATTTATATCGATTACTCTAGTGCTGCTTTTACTCAGGTAGCCTACAGAACAAGGTTTGATCAGTAATTGTTCATCTGAGACTTCAAGCTGATAACGAGAACCTAAGCGTCCCCTATAATAATTAATAATCAGTATAGGTAAGGCTAAAAAACCAAGGTATTGCAAAGAACTAGTGTCCATCACATTCCCTCATGTTCGTCGCCTAAGCGTGCTATTTCTTCCCCAAATTCTCGAATATCTTCAAATGAACGATAAACAGAAGCAAAACGGACATACGCGACTTTATCAAGGCTTTTTAATTGTTCCATAATAAAATTGCCTAACAATTCACTACTAATTTCACGTTCCCCTGTTGCACGCATTTGAGACTTAACTTTATTAATAGCCAGTTCAACTTGTTCAACACTAACAGGACGCTTTTCAAGGGCTCGCACTAAACCACTACGCATTTTATCTTCGTTAAAAGGTTCACGAGAACCATCGCGCTTAATAATACGGGGCATTACAAGCTCAGCGGATTCAAACGTAGTAAAGCGTTCACTGCAAGCAATACACTCTCGACGGCGACGTATTTGATGACCGTCAGCAACTAAGCGTGAGTCAATAACTTTTGTTTCGGTGGCAGAACAAAATGGGCAATACACGGCTTTAACTATCCACTTATTAATAATCGCTATATTTTAATATAAATCAGCGAGCTTAGCGAAAGATAGTTTATTTAACTGATATCAATGGGTAAATGATAAAAGTTAAAACTCTCGTGGTTGATCAATAAAATAACCTTGGAGATAATCAACTGACATACTTTTTAGTAACTTTTCAGTTGCTTCATCACCGACAAATTCTGCAATTGTTTTTTTACCTAAAGATTTAGCAATATCGTTAATTGATTTAACTATGGCTTGATCACTTTCATCATGACAAAGGTTTTTCACAAATGAGCCATCAATCTTTATATTATCTACGGGTAAATGTTTTAAATAGGCGAATGAACACATGCCAACGCCAAAGTCGTCTAATGCAAACTCACAACCTACATCTCGTAATTTTTTAATAAATTGTCGGGCTTTATTTAATTTAGTTACTGCTTCAGTTTCGGTAATTTCAAAACATATTTTATTTGGTGGAATATTATTTTCATTTAACCAATGAATAATCTCGTCAGCAAAACTTTCTTCAATAATGGTTGCTCCTGATAAATTAATCGAACACTTCTGTGTTTCCTCTAACAACACAGGATTATCATGGAGCCTTTTAATTACATGAGTGAGTACCCAACGGTCAATATCCCCCATTAAGTTATATCTTTCAGCGGCAGGAATAAATAGCGCAGGGCTGATTAATTCTCCCTTCAAATCAATCATACGCAGTAAAATTTCATAATTTTTACCTGTATTATTATCATTATGAATAGGTTTGATTGTTTGATGAAAAAGTTTAAATCGATTTTGATCTAACGCCGATTGAATTTCATTTGCCCAAGTGAGTTTATCGCTGTGATAATTGGTTTCTTCATCATTGATGTTGTAAACACTGATACGATTTCTGCCGCTATCTTTCGCCATATAACAAGCAACATCAGCCGCCTTCATCAATTCTGCAGAGTTCATTCCTTGATTGATGACACTCAACCCCATACTGGCGCTCACCCGAAATATTTTATCTTCAAAGAAAAAGCGAAATTCATTAATTTTCACCTGTAATTGTGTCAGTAATGTCATACATTCCTTAACATTCAAACGCTTGAATAATACACCAAATTCATCACCACCTAAGCGGGCAACCGTATGTTCAGCTAGTTCATTTGAAATAATAAGACCCAATTGATTAAGCAACTCATCGCCAGCAATATGACCAGAAGTATCATTAACCACTTTAAATTGATCTAAATCGAGATAACAAACACATCCTAAATGCTCCTCATCCCCTTGATTTCCTTCCGTTATTATTTCAGATAATTTATCGTCAAAAGCATAGCGATTAAATAAGCCTGTTAATGCATCATGTTTCGCTTGAAACAGAAGCTCATCGGCTAATTGCTTTTCTCTAGTTACATCTTTGGCAATCCCTTCCAGGGCAATTAATTGATTGTTTTCATTAACTATTGTCGATTCAGTTAATTCTAAAACCTTAAGTTCCTTTTTCTTATTCAAAAGCTCAATCGTATACACATTAAACTTTTGCGCATGATTAACATCAGCTCTATTACCCCGCTGACAATTTTTAACTTTTTCCCTTAACATGCACCCGTTTAATTGCTTAATAACATCTTCAGCTTTATAACCTATAATGTTCTTAACTGAACTACTGACATAATCAAGCTCTCCATCAGTATTTAGACTGTATAAGAAGTGCCCTGAAAGCCCCTCCACTAATCGACGATATTTTTGCTCTCGTTTAACTAACGAATGCTCTGCATTAATCCTAGCCGTAACATCTCGAATAGTAATGGCAATATATTGCTGAGCACGTACCATTTGTAGCTTGATGTAATGTATTTCTTTGTTAACCAGATCGACTTCAAACATTTGATCAATAATAGCCCCTTGAAACACTCGTTCTGGGGCATTAACTAACCATTCACTTTCTAATCCTATTGCTTGAATAAAATCAGTATAAGTCATTTGATTAATGTCCTTATCTCTGACACCTAAAATAGTCGTCGCATTAGGATTCAGCTCCTGTAATACCAGTTCAGTATCAAATTGATAGAAAATAAGCATGGCGTCTAAAGCACTTTCAGACGCTGCTTTAAAGCGTTGTTGACTAAGAATGACCTTAAAATGATTTGCTATTAATAAACGTGATACCCAACCAAATAAAGCAACTATAATAAAACTGAAAATCAAATAGGCCGATTGATTAAACGTAGATTTACCCGTAAAGAGTTGGAGCGTAAATTGATGAGTGCCAAAATCTAACGTTTTTGTTAATTGATTACCTCGATAGGTATCAGGAGTTGAACTGGCAATTAATCTATCGCCATCTAACAGCTTAAAATGAAGTGAATCATAACTGTTTTTACCCACCATAGATTTAAATGCAGTTGGAAAATCAATGGTACAAATTAACCAGCCTTTTATTTGATGATCACTACTGACAGGTAAAATAATCGCAACGATTTGTTGCTTGTTATCAGTATCAAAAATATTCGAAATAAATGGATAACCTGTTTCATTAATACGGTCAAAATCAAATGCCAATATTTGTTTATCTATCACTCCATTGGCTGGAACTTGCCAAGGTCTATCACGTGATTTATCGACCCAAATTAATTGATCAATTGCCGGTAATATATTCATTATTCGTGAACTAGAAATATTGAACCATAACTCCATATTAGGATGATGATCAGGCCAGTTGTTAGCAATGTCTTGTAACGCTCGGATACGGCTAGCACTAAAAATATCGACTCGGGAAGATAACTGCTCTGAAATGATCGCTAATTGATTGAGCTCTTGAGTTTTCAAACGGTCTGCTTGTTGTTGAATACCGACATAGGCCAAGCCAAAAAGTAATACAACAAAAAAGAGGGTAATGAGATTTAAATTAGTTTGATGATAAATTGTTTTCGTCACGAACTGCTCCTATCGTAGATAGCAGCATTTTAAGAAACTTTTATGACCGTTTTATTTCAAAACCCTTTAATCAAATGAATATCACGCTTAAGGGCTATATTTACAGGCATGAAAATAATTTGTAGTAAAAAAAAGGTATAAAAAAACCCAATCTTATTAGGATTGGGTTTTTTCAGTTCAGCTATTAACCGTAAACAGGAAAACGTGAACAGATTTCTTTTACTTTATTTTGTACTGCAACAATAACGTCTTCATTGTTAATATCATCTAAAATATCACAAATCCAACCGGTTAATTGTTTGGTTTCTTCAACGCCAAAGCCACGTCGAGAAATAGCGGGTGTGCCTAAGCGTAAACCAGATGTAACAAATGGAGAACGAGGATCATTAGGAACAGAGTTTTTATTTACTGTTATATGGGCACGACCAAGTGCTGCATCAGCATCTTTACCCGTAATATCTTTATCAATTAAATCAAGTAACAATAAGTGATTTTCAGTACCGTTAGACACTACTTTATAACCACGTTCCTGTAATACAGCAACCATAGCTTTGGCGTTATCTAGTACTTGTTGTTGATAAATTTTAAAGTCAGGTTGTAATGCTTCTTTAAAGGCTACTGCTTTTGCTGCAATAACGTGCATTAAAGGACCACCTTGACCACCAGGAAATACGGCTGAATTTAATTTTTTATAAATATCTTCGTCATCACAGCCTGAAACAATTAAACCACCACGAGGACCAGCTAGTGTTTTATGAGTAGTTGTTGTCACAACATGTGCATGTGGCACTGGGTTAGGATATAAACCTGCCGCAACTAAACCTGCAACATGTGCCATATCTACCATAAAATAAGCACCTACTTCATCTGCAATTTTACGCATACGTGCCCAGTCAACAATACCTGAGAAAGCTGAAAAACCACCGATGATCATTTCTGGTTTATGTTCTTTTGCCAAACGCTCTAATTGATCATAATCAATATCGCCAGTTTCAGGATGTAAACCATACTGAAATGCTTCATAAGATTTACCTGAAAAATTAACATGTGAACCATGAGTTAAATGACCACCATGCGCTAAGCTCATACCTAACACTTTTCCACCTGGTGTGACTAATGCTTGAAATACTGCAGCATTAGCTTGTGAACCTGCATGAGGTTGGACATTGGCATAAGTAGCACCAAATAACTCTTTAGCACGTTCAATAGCGAGTGTTTCTGCTTTATCAACAAATTCACAACCACCGTAGTAACGTTTTCCAGGATAACCTTCTGCATATTTATTGGTTAATTGAGAGCCTTGTGCTTCTAAAACACGTGGACTACAGTAGTTTTCAGATGCGATTAATTCAATGTGATCTTCCTGACGAACAACTTCATCAGTTATTGATTGCCATAATTCAGCATCAAAATCAGCAATATTCATATCACGAGTAAGCATGTTTTTACCTCAAGTTCACAGTTGTTAACTGGAAAAAATGGATTAAATAAAATTGCGCATATTCTGCCTGAATCAGACGCTTTTGTACACGATAAAACCTTGTCGTTTTAGCTTATTTTTGGATGATTTATATCAAAAACAGTCTAAAAGTTAATAACGCCACTACCGTTAAATATGCAATAAAACCTTTCATAAACGATATCTAATTCGTCTTTTATAGAATATATCGAAGTAAAAACAAAATAACAAGCATAAAGCCAACAAAAACCAGAATTGACAGAACTAAACACGGTTATTAAATAAAATGATGAATTAAATTCCTATAAGAAGCCTTTTAACTGTTTTAATTCATTTTGACGTTTACGTAAAAAATAGTGGCTGACACCCCAGAGAGCCGCGACAAACACATTGATAAACACTAAAGACGGCCACAAGGCTTTATCGTGAGTATGGGCTATTTCATACAAATACCAATTAACTGCAGGTAATAATCCATAGCATGAGAATTTACAAACTTGTGCATATTTGATTGATGATTGACAATTAGCAATTGCATTCACTATTGCTTTATCAGGTGTATCACTGAGCTGACGCCATCCTTGTATGCGGAATCTGACTGTATGTATACAGAAAGCTATCGACGCTATACCGCCAAACCCTAAATAATACAGGGTGGCTAACTCTTCATCCTCAGAAAACAGCATGATAAAAAAAGCAATTACAATGACAATAGTGCCTATAATATCAAGCGCTACACAACATTTAGCCGTGAATACTCGTCGGCGAGTTTGCTTAATGAGTTTATTAATATCCGTTTTTTGGTAAGGCTGGTTTTGCCAGTCTTCTGCCAATTCGGCCCATTGTTTATCAAGTGCCAAATTGTCTTCAGATTTAGCCTGTTCTTGATGTTCTTGATGTTTTTGATGTTTTTGATTCATTTGTAAAGTCATCAGTTCACCGCCAATTTTTGAGTTAGCGCAAGTTTAGCTCGTTGTAAACGCACACCAACTAAGTTGGTTGTTATTGATAAGACATCAGCAATTTCCTGATAACTCATTCCTTCTAACGCTAAGGTAATTACTTGTTGTTGTTCAAGTGTTAATTGCCGAATAGCGCTTGCTAAACGTTGTTGACGTTGCTCACGATCTAAAGCTTGGTAAGGCGTTGGTTGAATAGTGTCTTGTTCGGCATCAGCTGAAAGCTCTGATAATGGATTTTCAGATTTAATACTCTTTACCGCTTTAGCAACATGTGTCGCTAATACATTATGGGCAATACGTGCGATAAAGGTTTTCACCGCACTATCTTTCCTAAAACTAGGTAGCGCTCGCCATATATTTAAGGATATTTCTTGAAATAACTCATCTTGAAGTGCTGGTTTAGCTTCAAAACCAGTAATGATATGACGAAGCAGTTTTTCATGCTCCGTCATCCATTGGTAGAAAGTACTTTTATAATTCAATGAATAACTCGCACTGTTATTTGCTGCCGTTTTAAAACGATCTTTTTGATTGAGCAGCAATTCTAACGAGTTATTCATCTTTAACAACCTTTAACTTAACGACTGAATAACTTTTTCAGAAGTCAGTTTTTTAGCGAGAGCTGTTACCAGTACTACAGTTAATGCTAAGGTAATAACCGTTGTTAACCCCAAATTAGTCCAGTCAACAGGTAAGCCTTTAAAAATATCTTCCATTATTAAAGACTGTCCAGTGACAGGAACCCAGTCAAACCATTTAGGTTTATCATCAATAAACGTCATAATAAAAGGTAGCATTGCTGGGATCATCACAACCATAGTGACCGATGATTGCGCTTCTTTGAAACTTTTAGCCTGAAATGAGAAAAACAACTGTAAGGCTGAAGCGAGAAAACAGATCGGAATTAACATCAATACAATAATGACAACGGCACTAAAATCTAAGCTAAAACTAGCACCAATTTTCGTTAAATCGACAAATCCTATAGAAGCAAAAGTCAAAGAAATAGTCAGTAATACCCCGATAAAAGCAATAGTGCTGGCACAACATAGCTTAGCTAAGACTATTTTCAACGTGCTCACCGGTTGGCAAAGTAACATTTCAAGCACATTACGTTCGCGCTCACCTGCACTTGTATCAATAGCTACTGATAAACCAGACATAAATGCTGCCATCAACAAATACAAGCCCAGCATCATAGAGATCATAATAAAATTACTGCTCGGTGACGATGTATCTTGTTCAATGACATTAACCGGACGTAATAAGTTAATATCTATACCTCGAACCAGTAGCCTTTTATAACCAATGGCTTGGGCATAATTACGAATGGTTTCCTTAATACGGCGCAATGGAGCATTCATTGCTTTTTCACTAAAATCAGCCTTTAAGTAAATATCAATTTTTTTCCCATCTACCATATCTTTACCGAACGTTTCTGGAATAGTTAATTGAATATTACGTTCGTCCCAAAGTTTGGCATCTTCCTCTGGTACATCACTAAATAACTTAATATGATCATTAGCCAATGCTTTGATTAATTTAGGTGCAAACTCACTACCTGTAACCTTGATGTAAACGGGCGGTGTTGACACCATTTCTTTAATCATCATTTTAGACATTGCAAAAATCATGATAGGGGCCATTATTGCCATCATCATGGCGACCATTAACGCCCGCTTATCACGGAATGCTTCTTTTAATTCTTTTGTTAATAGCGCTTTAAACTGAATCATGCTGCGACTCCTTCATCTGAACCTATAAGTTTGACAAAGGCTTCTTCTAATTGAGATTCTCCTGCAAGATCACAAAGCTCTTGTGGCGTACCTTGGGCGGCTAATTTACCATTTGAAACAATGATCACACGATCACATAACGCAGCGACTTCTTGCATAACATGTGACGAAAACAAAATACAATGGCCTTTTTCTTTAAATTTAATCAAGTACTCACGTAATACGCGCGTACTCATCACATCAAGCCCACGGGTAGGTTCATCCAGTACAAAATTTTGAGGTTGATGAACTAAAGCTTGTGCGAGGGTCACTTTCATCCGTTGCCCTTGTGAAAAACCGGCTGTTTTACGATGTGCTAAAGCTTCCATATCAAGGTCTTTAATCACTTGTTCAATAGCATTTTTCTTTGCAGCACCTTGTAACCCGTGGATACTGGCAAAATAATCGATTTGTTCATAAGCGGTTAAGCGTTCATACAAACCAAACTTATCAGGAAAAATCCCAAGTTTTGCTCGTGCCGCTAATGGCTGTTCCGTCACCGCAATACCGTCAATGGTCGCTGAACCTTGGTCAGCATCGAGTAAGCCATAAAGGGTTCGTAAACAAGTGGTTTTACCGGCGCCATTCGGCCCCAATATTCCAGTAATTTCACCATCTTTTGCCGTAAATGAAAGTCCATTTAGGGCAACAACTTCATTTTTCTTTGATTTAAATGTTTTATGTAAATTATTTACTTCAATCATAATTCTTCCTTAAATACTGCCGTTAAGACTTGTCATAAAAGATTCATTCGGAATGTTATCTAAGCAAGAAACATCTAAATCATTCGGGTCTTTTTTCATTAAAAACTCATCAATTATATCAATTGCGCATGTTGACGGGCCTGGCGTATGGGCACTATTTTTTAAAACTAAATGCTTACTATTCGGAAGTGATTTAGCCGCATACTCACCATTACTTGGAGGAGTCACTGGATCCACATCGCCTGAAATAATTAACGTTGGAATATTCGCCGTAACAGGCTGATAAAAAGAGTCATCAGGACGATATTGAGGCCAAATAGGGCAAACTGCTTGCCATGAAACATGACTGGCATTTTGGTCAAAGTTATTATCAGCATCTTGTTTCCACATTTCGTCAGTAATTCTTGGAACATCTTCATTGCAAACAATATTAAACAATAACCCTACATACATGCCCATACTTGTTTCTTGCATAGCTGTTAAGCCCGCCAAGGGAGTAAAGTTACCTAGAAATGCTTGATGAATAACAAGTGGCACCAAAGTTCTCATTTCTACAGAATAAAGCTGCATTCGTATTGTTGATAAAAATTTTAAACGGCTTATTACAAAATCTGTAGGTGTACCTAATCTAGGATGAGTAATAGTAACTGTTATTGGTTTATCAGCGAGTCGCGCCATAAGGGTAGTAAACTCTTGCGCTAGATTAGGATAAGCCTGTTGGCAAGCTTCTTCTTTCTTACAATGTTCGAGCAGCATATTGAAAGAACGTGCTGAACTTTGTCCAAAAGTGCCAATAGGTACTTCAATTGGACCTACACTATCGAGTACTACGGCACTTAATGATTGTGGAAACATGCGCATATAGACTAAGCCAGCGCGAGTACCATAAGAACCACCATAAATCGTTATTTTTTCATGACCTAATGCTGCTCTTACCGCATCAAAATCTCGAATGGCATTTTCCGTATTATACTGGCTTAAATCACCTTCAAATTGTGATAAGCATTGTTTAACGTCATCAATATTAATATCTTCAGGAATTGAAGCATAAGGACCAGCACCATCAAGGTCTTCACATTGTAACGGGTGCGATTTTCCTGTGCCTCGTTGGTCCACTAAAATTAAATCTCGGGTTTTTCTCACTTGAGTAAAACCTTGACGTAATCCAGCAGCAATTTCAGCGGCGGCTTGTCCTGGCCCGCCAGCTAAAAACATTAGTGGCTCTTTATTTTGTGTTCTATCTATAGCGGGAATAATGGCAAAGTTAATCGAAATTTGAGCGCCATCAGGTTGTTGATAATTTTCTGGCACTTGTAAGGTACCACATTGTACTTGTTGTTTAATGCCATCAATATGGCAATCTACCAGTGATAACTTATCTGTAGCTGCGACAGAATGGCTTGACCAAGCCAAAAGCCCTATTGCCAAAATTTTATACCAAAATTCTTTCATTTTACTCTTCCTTTAAAAGCCTTACTTCCATAGTCTCAAAATTATCCGATTTATTACACCGTATTTAAAAAAGTTTTTAATCCATTGAGATTTAACTGCTTTTAACAAAATAATCATAAATATTTCGGTGAGTAAATCATAATGACTTTGTCTTTGACCATAAGTTAAAATTTTTTAGCTGTTAAACGATTCACTCTGCTTTACTATCTACCCTATGCAGATAATAATTAAATTTAATAATAGGTAAGCAAATGAGCAGTTTTGAAGTAAATTTTGATGGATTAGTCGGTCCAACCCATAACTATGCTGGTTTATCAGAAGGAAATGTAGCTTCCCTTGCTAATGCCAATGATATTGCTAATCCTAAAGCGGCCGCGAAACAAGGCTTAGCAAAAATGAAAGCCTTACATGACTTAGGGTTAAAGCAAGGAGTTTTCGCTCCACATGAACGTCCAGATTTATATACCTTAAGACGTTTAGGTTTTACCGGTAACGATGAACAAGTATTAAAAAAGGCCTATCAAACTAACCCTGTATTATTATCTGCCTGTTGCTCAGCATCTAGTATGTGGACAGCAAATGCTTGTACGGTCTCCCCTTCTGCCGATACTGCAGACAAAAAAGTACATTTTACTCCTGCGAATTTGACTAATAAATTCCATCGCTCATTAGAACCCCTTACCACCGGAAACATCTTAAAAGGAATGTTTGATTCCGAGCAGCATTTTAGCCACCATTTACACCTTAATGACAATGATCACTTTGGTGATGAAGGGGCTGCGAACCATACCCGTTTATGTCAGGATTATGATCAACAAGGTTTAGAAATTTTTACTTTTGGCCGTTACGCTTTTGACCGAACGAAACCTCAACCTAAACGTTTTCCAGCAAGACAAACTAAGGAAGCTAGCCAAGCAATTTCACGCTTACATCAACTTGATGACAAACATACCGTTTATGTTCAGCAAAACCCAGACGTGATTGACCAAGGGGTTTTCCATAATGATGTTATTGCCGTGGGTAACAAAAATGTGCTCTTTTACCATGAACAAGCTTTTCTTAATACGGAGAAGTTTAAAGAAGAGGTGAAGGGAAAATTTAACCAACCACTTCATTTTATTGAAGTTTCAACAGACGAAGTAAGTATCCAAAACTGTGTGAATACCTATTTATTCAATACACAAATTGTTAGCCTTGCGGATAACTCGATGGCGATTATTGCCCCTATGCATTGTAAAGAAACACCTCAAGTGGCCCAATATTTAGATTCATTACTCTCACAAAACACGCCAATTAAGCAAGTACATTACTTTGATGTCAATCAGAGTATGAAAAATGGAGGCGGTCCAGCTTGCTTACGCTTAAGGGTAAGCTTAACCGAAACAGAATTAGCCGCTGTGAATCCTAACGTTATGTTGACAGATGAGTTATTTAATAGCCTAAATCAATGGATAGACACCCATTATCGTGATCAATTAGCCACTAAAGATTTAATGGATCCACAATTAGTGACAGAATCGAGAGATGCTTTAGATCAACTAACCCAAATTTTAGCCTTAGGTAATGTTTATCAGTTTCAACAATAAACGGGATCCGTTTTTACTACAATTAAGGTGAGCGGATTAACCACTCACCTCTTGATAATGACTTAATCATAAATAACAATAAAAGAAAGCATTCGAGGAAAAACGGCTGCTTTCTTTATATTTATTACCTATAGAAGAAATTAGAAGCTATATCGCGCAACAAATGAGACATAACGCGCACCTAATCTTCCAGTAGTCATATTCCATTCTGGATTTACTTCAATCCCATTATCTCCCCATTGAGATCGGGTTTGATTAACACTTAGCTGCGTATCTGAATTAAACAGATTATAAACGGTACCTTTAAGTAATAATTCACCCTCACCTAAGATAGTCTTGTACGCCAAACTCATATCAAACTCTTTAGTCCAATCAGTACGGCCTGATGAACCACGAGGAGCCGGATTCCCTTCTTCATCGTAAAAAGAAACATGATCGTAACCACGTCCATTACAACTTTCCCATACTGACCCTGCGGCACAGCTATCAACATTAAGCGGATGAGCACTAAACATATTAACCGGCATACCTGAGGCTATTCTGGCATTAAAGCCTAACGTTAACGACTCTGACAGATTATAAAAACCATTTAATTTAAGTGAATGACGACGGTCATTAGGTAAGTTACCTTTAGAGTGATCCATCAATTCAGCATAATCATAAGAAGTCGTCCAGCCTGGATCTGCCTGACCATTATCGGTACGAACTAAACCTTCTGTGTTTCCCCAACTATGTGACCAGGTATAGGAAGCATTATAATGAAATTTCTCATCTAATACGCCTGAAAGAGTTGTTTCAAGAGCAGCGTAATTACGTTCAGGTTTAGGTAAAGCAATTTCATCTTCCGTGAGATAAACATGCTCAATGCTGCCATCGCCATTAAAATCATAACTAATATCTAAAGGAGACCCTGGATTCGCTAATACATAGGTATATGAGGCATCCGCATCAATATTATTTTCCGCAAAGAATTTATTAATCACGGCACCATAATCGGTATCTTCAATAGTGCGTTTTAAATCACGATAAATAGCTCGCACACCGAACACCATATTATTTTGTTCAAATTCTTTTTGAAAACCTAATGTAAATTCATCGGAATACATTGATTTCAAGTTAGCACTGGCAATTAATGACGGTTCACTAATACCTTCTTGTACCACTCGTGTTCCTACGTGATCACCCGTTGATGGCGAACCATCGTCTAGCAATAATACTTCACCGTTAGCATCAGTATCACCAACTAAGTAGTAGTCATGCACATCTCGTCTAGCTCCCCCTTGAGTGATATTCATATTGGCAGAAACTGGTTGGAAATATCGACCATAAGTGGCATAAACTTTTGAAGTGCCATCACCAGACAAGTCATAAATGGCTTGTACTCTTGGCGCTATTTGGCCTTTTACATCAACATATTTACGACCATCAGAGACAGTATTAGCCACATTGGCGTATCGTACACCTAAATTTAACACTAAATTATCAGAGACATTCCAAGTATCTTTAATATATAAAGCCGTTGAGGTCACATCTGAATCAGTAAAGTCAGTACGTATGCGTTGATCGACATAAGGAGTACCTGCAGCTAAACCTGTAACACTACTTGCTCCTGCATAAGTGACTTCCCACCAACCTTCTCGCCCAGGAATACCATTTTGAGTCGATTGGTAATCCACTTTAATATTGGTGTAGTCAATGCCAACTTTAATATCATGATCGTCTAGCATCCAGTTAAAATCAGCTCTAAATTGGTCACGAATAAATTCACTTTCAGTAATAGTACTATTGGTTTCTGTTGATATTTTATTCCATGATCCTGTTAAATTTGACCATACCAGTGGATCGGTATTTTCTACAACATTGTAGGTTTTATCCGTCGTACGGCCAGCTACAACTTCAACCGACATATTGTCATTTAAAACACCCGAATATTTCAGCCCTAAAATATCACCACCCGTTCTAGACCTATAATTACCAGTACTAGCACCTACTTGTTGGGTATTCCAATCATTTAAAAAGCTTTCCCCCTTACCCTTATTGGTAAAGCCTATTGAGGTTAATTCAATAGAATGATTATCTGTTATATACCAATCTAACTTACCAAAGTAACGATCAGAGGTATTTTCACCATCGTTTAATGTTTTTTCGTTTCCTGCAATATAGTCATTTTTTTGTGGCGCGTATAAGGCATAGAAAAATATCTTATCTTTCAGTATTGGACCACTCGCCCAAACAGTTCCCCGGGTAAAGGTGGATTCATCTTGTTCTGTATTACTTAAATAGTCTCCATTACTTTTCAACAAGTTATCATGATGAGAACGTGTTGCTTCAGGATCAATTCTAAAGTAACCACCAAATTCAAACTCATTTGAACCTGACTTAGATATCGCATTTACTATTCCACCTAAAGCGCCACCAAATTCAGGATCAATTCCCCCCGTTTTTATTTCAGTTTGCGCTACAGCTTCCCAAGGAAGGTTAATGGAACCAATTCCCGTTTTAATCGATGTAATATTGATACCATTTAAGTAATACGCATTTTCAGCAGAGGAACTGCCACCAATACTTGCCGCCCCAAAAGCACTATTACTCGTCACGCCGGGTGATAACAATGCGATAGATTCGAATCCAGATTCAACGGGTAAACGATCAAGATCTTCCGCAGTAACAACAATCCCACCTGTAGAAGACTCAAGATCTACGCGACTAAAACTAGACCCAACCACTGAAATCCTTTCAATCTGGCTATTTTCGGAATATAACTGCCCATTGTAGATAATCGCGCTCCCCACTGTGACAAATAAACTTGACTCTTCAACCCGATCAAAACCCGGTTTAGTAATAGTCATTTTATATTCGCCAATAGGTAATTTTCTTAATGAGTATTCACCTTTTTCATTGGTGACTATTGTTCGCGTGATATTTTTTGATTTATGAACAAGTGTGATTGTGGCACCACTTGCTACTTCACTATTGGCAGAGGTTATCACCCCTTTAACCACACCATTAAAAGCATCGGCAGCATTCGCTTCGACAGTAGAAAAGCTCAAAACTGACAGCACACTTAAGGCGATAAGTGATTTTTTCAAATGCGTTTTGGTTGCTTGGTTTGATCTATATGATTTCTTTTTTTCATTATTGTTATTCATAATAAAACCTATGTGTTCCATGTTGTAATATTTTTGATGATATATATATTGTATACAATATATCGGATCCAGTATATTTATATACTTCCACTTGTCAATATACAATTTGATTAAAAATAATACTGCGTGAAAACATCACACCATCATTTAAGCAATAGCGTTCTAAATTGCCTAAAATGATAATTAACCGCAAAATAAAGGTTAGAAATATTAGCTTACGCAATAGTGTAAAAATGACTTCAAAGGTAGGAATTCACTAGGAAAGAGCTAGTTCACTGGTTTGATGAGTATGAATGCCAACAATAATTGCTCATTAAAACCCCAAGTAGTTATAATAAAATAATTAATCGTTCACAAATCGTTAAATTAACGATAAAGTCTATTTATTAATAAGGTGTATTTCACATAAGGATAAACTGATGGAAATTAATCAGTGGGTAGATGAGTTATTTGAAGTGTTCGACGTTGATAAGGACGGGGTTATCAACCGTAGCGAATTCGTTGAATTAATTGATTGCTTGTTACAAGACAAAGGCATTCGTATGTGTGAAACCATTTTTCACCGGTTTGACGTTGATCATAATAATTCTATCTCCAAAGAAGAATTAAAAGAAATGGTCATAGAACTCGCACTCTAATGATAATAGGTGATGGCATTTATATTTGCTGCATCACCTTGCTTTCAATCCATTAATCAGTCGTTTGATGGTGTTCTGTTGTTATAACTGCCACGCATAACTGAATTTAGTAAATACCGTTCGCTGATCTCGCTCTAAATGATCGAGGTTATCATCTTGAAACCCTCCGTCAGAATATCCAACAAAAAATAACGTTTGTGGATTCACTTTGTACGAATAAATTAATTGCGTTGAAAATCTACGAGTGCGGTGATCCGGAATATCGTCAATTTCAGTGGTTAAATAATTTTCTACATTACGTTTAATATCAGTGTATTGCATAATAAACTTAAGACTACTGTACATATTAAATTGATAACCTAAGCGAATATCAGATTGATGGGCTGCAAATAGCTTCCCTTTATCAACATCTAATTGATTAAAGTTATAATTAACTTCAATATTAACATGCTGATTAACATCCCAATCTGTACTTAACTCAATGACTTTCACATCACCTAATTGCGTATTGGCAAAATCTATTTGCTTACCAAAACGAATAAAACTGCCAATACTAAAACCTGATGCTGGTACAGCTTCCGCATACATCATAAATTGAGTTTCATTAAAGTATTGATCGTCATATAAACTTTTTCGTTGAACAACACCAAAGTCAGTGTAGAACTGATATTGGCCTTGTAAATTAGCATGCAGTTCAAACTCTTCTTCAAGTAAGGTACCATCTTGATCGAATGACTTATCCCAGTCGCCAAAATATCCCCAACGAGTAAACCAATCATTATCATCACCGTAGTAGTTTCGGCGACCACCAATAATTAACTTTTCGTAATTAACTTTTGATTGAAATCCTAAATCCGCCCTAAAGTCTTCACCTACGTTAGTGTATCCTGCACTCAGGCTATAGTCTCGGTTACTATGGCTATAGTCGATACTATAAGCGTTATCGTTTTGCTGCTTAGCTAATGAGAAGTCATCTACAACTGATTGGGGGTTATCTGTTTGTGAACGTGCGACTTGGTAAGTTAAACTGTCCGACTGATTAAACCAATAATTACCATCAACCGATAACAAGGTATTATTATAATGATCAGCATTTCTATGCGTTAATAACACACCAATACTATTACGATCACCTACATCAACTTTATATCGAGCAATAGCAAGTTTTGACTCGGTTTCCAGCTCAGCAAGATCAGAACCTTGGTTAGACGGTATCAAAAATGTAGTATTATTGTCGTTGGCAACCATTACCCCATAACTATGAGTATTTGATTTACCGGTCACTTTAAGGCCCATATCAGGATCCGCTATATTACGGGTATGAACAAAATTAAAATTACTGGTTTCAAAATATGAGGCTCCATCTAGAAAAAATGGACGTTTTTCAGGAAAATATAGCGAATAAGTATTATTGACATCTAATTGTCCTGCATCCGCCTCAACTTGTGAAAAATCTGGATTAATGGTGGCATTTAATACTATGTCCTGTGTTATCCCCCAACGAATATCTAAACCTGGGTCAGTTTCCACCTTACCTTCTTGCCACTCGCCAGGGACCTCTTCTTTTTCATCTTGTCGTGAAACGGTTAAGGTGGGTGTTACTTGGAAATTTTTACCTGATTTAACATGTTTAAAACCAACTAGTTGTTCAAATTGACATAAGTTACATTCAATATCTCGATCAGATTGATGAGTGGCCATTTGTGTGCGTATATCTCTGGGATAATTACGCCAGCCGGCAACATTCCATATCAATTCATCGTCACTTTCGGGAAAACGAATTGAGCTAAAAGGAATACTCATTTCCACTACGTAGCCAAAATCAGTGATCCGCCCTTTACTCTCCCAAATAGCATCCCATGATGAATCTTCATTCCAACCATTTTTATCATCCATACGCATATCTGCTTGCGCCCCTAAAGGATTAACAAAAAACTCATAACCGCCACGTTCATCGTTAAAGGTATCAATAATGATCCCCACATTATCGTCAGACCATAAGGTATCTCGTTCCCTTAACGATGCACGAATCATTTCAGGTGCTGGGTCATAGGCTATAATGGCCACATTAAATGCATCGCCATTTTCATAAAAAAATATTTCCGTTCTAACGGGTGATGGACTTCCATCGCCTGGATTATTTTCATATGCCAGTTCCATCTTTGTCGCTTTTGCCCACACGCTTTCATTAAGTAAACCGTCAACGACAATTTTTTCAGCGTCGTGTAACAAAGGATGTTGATTTCTTGGCGGCTTCTTAGAAAAGCTTTGAGTGGAAAAAAGTATGGTACTAACGATAAACAAAGACTTAAGTATTTTTATTGGCATAATTATTATTAAATTGCGTTATTTAATAATACAGTCGCGCTAATAGTTACAATAGTTGTAAGAGGGAATGTAACAAAGTGTGTTTACATCAAAGGTTATTACAATAATCTCGCAATGCTTTAAGCCCCTGCGTGAAGTTTTGCTGTCCTAAGCCCAGCCGGAAAAAATCTCCTGGGAGGCCGAATAATCGACTAGGTAAGACTAAGACACCATATTGACTAGCTAAAGTTTGACTCAACAATTCAATACCTTCATCACCTAAGTAACGCACAAGTGCGAGCATGCCAGCCTTAGGAGGATGCCATTGAAATAAATGGGAATATTCGTTAACAAAAGCATCCATTTCTTCAATATTCGCTTTTATTAAGGTGTTATTTTTCGCTATGATGTTCGAACTTTGCTGAAACGCCATAATGGCAGCAGCTTGATCTATGGCTGAAATACAAATAGAGCCTGACGCTTTTACTGCCGTGAGTTGTTCCAACCATTGTTGATTTTTAGTGAGTAACCAGCCTATACGTATCCCCGCTAAGCCTAAGCTTTTCGACATCACCCCCACAGAAATCGCTTTGTCATAACTTAAATAATGATTAGACAAAGGCAGATTAAAGTAATTGGAGGCGTGTGATACTTCGTCGGCAAGTAGGTAACATTGATATTTAATGGCAAGTGCAAGAATTTTGTCACTCAAGTGAAGATCAATAATACTGCCCGTAGGATTATGGGGGGAATTTAACACCAGTAGCTTAGTTTTCGCTGACATAAGTGCTTCCACGTCAGTAAAATCTATTTCCCAGTTATTTGCTTCTTTTAATGTCACTTGTTTAACTTGGCAGCCTAAACCCTCAGCCATAGTCACTAATGAAGGATAACATGGCGTAAACACGATCACTTCATCACCGGGAACAAGTATTGTTCGATAAATAGCTGATAAAGCCTCTTGGCCACCACAAAAAGTTAAGACTTGGTTCGCGGTTAGATCCTTAGTCCCTTGGTTATATAATTGATAGTAGTCACATATTGACTGCCTTAAAGTTTCACTACCCGCTAACGAAGCATACTCAAGGGAAATATCATTTAAACCTGTAGGATTAAATTGAATAAGCTCAGCTAACGTCATAGTTTGGGCGCATGAATGGCTTAAATTAATAGTCACTTCCGCTTTTAAAGAACGGCTGTAAGCAATATGCGCCGGCATAGCTATCGAGGTATTAACTTTCATTAGTGACGTTTTCGCCATACGCTTACATCCAAAGAGGTCATAATCGACTGATGTTGGTTTAGTTGGTTAATTTTAGTTAATGGTGTTTGACTCACTAACTCAAAATCATCATTGAGTTGATTCTGTAAGCCATCAAACCCTGTCAAATTTTCACCATTAACTTTAATCCCGCCGAGCCAATTGTCTTTCGCTGTAATTGCTTCATCAAAACAATAACTACTGACAATAATGAGTATACCTTCAGGAAGCAGACGTTCTTTGATATTAGCTAAAACTTGCTTAGGCTGGTAGCTATTTTCAAGCATTTGATCAACGATAATCATGTCATAGCCAGTGAATTTTTCTTTTAGATTTGAAGGATCGCCTTGGCTAAAAAGAATATTATCAACCTGGTTCTCTAAGTGATAATCTGCCAATGAAATTTGGTGATAATTAATAATCTCCCCTTCATTCACAGTGATATAACGTAGCACTTCTTGTTGCTGTAACCTGACCGCATGCTGTATTGTTTGTGCAGAAAAATCGATTGCATCTATGTACTCGAAATTAGGCGCTAATTCAAAAGCAAGCCGTCCAACGCCACAACCTAAGTTTAATAATCGCCCAGACGTAATCTTTTGCTTAACCAGACAACTGCTAATGACAGAAATTAATTGTGCAACATAGTTATTTTTTGGATCATATTCTTGTGCTATTTTTTGACAGATATCGGTAGCAGTTTCATAAGGATTAACCTCAGTCACCGGAATTTGGTCAGATTTAGCCACTATATATCGAAAGCCTGCATGTTGATAAAAATGTCGTCTAAAAGCATATCGAGAAGACCTTAGTGCTTCATTACCGGTAGAAATCCATGAACCTCCTTTGATGAGGTTATGTTTACCATCAAAAGTAGGAGTGGAAAAGTCATCATAAAGCGGGTGTACTTTAAATTGATTAAAGCCATCAATAGTCGATTCTGTCCATTGCCAAACATTGCCAACAATGTCATAAATACCCTTCGTTGAAAATCGATCTACGGGGCAAGAAGAAGCAAAATACTCTAAGTTGATATTACCCGGAGCTTGCTGCCAATCCGTTAAATCTTCATCAATAGTATCCCTTAGTGTCATCCACTCAGCTTCTGTAGGCAAACGTACATTTTGTTCTGTAGTTTTTGCCTTCCACTGACAAAACGCCTTCGCTTCAAGATAGTTAATTTCAACCGGCCAATTAAGAGGTAAGGGTATTTCTTCAAGTAAATTACGCTGAAAATATACTTGCCCTTTTTTCCGCCAAAAACGCGGCATTTGTGCAGAGCTATAGGCTAACCATTGTTTACCTTCTGGTGACCACAAATCAGCTTGTTGATAACCGCCATCATTGACAAACGTTAAGTACTCTTGATTAGAAACTAAATATTTAGCTACTTGAAAGTCTTCAACCTCAACAACCAACTCTCCATATTCATTATCCCAGCCATAAGTTAAATCATCTTGAGCTTTACCTAGTGTCATTGTTTTACCACTAACGGAGACTAATTCATTGTCCGGTGCGGTTGATGACACATCACAAGCTTGCCACTGGGCATTTCCCGTTAAATAGGTTAACTCAAGCATCCGCATAATCACTGATGAAGTTTCTAAATGTATTCGCTCATGTTCACATCCCATTAAAATAACCCAAGCAAGCGAGTCTTGGCTAATAGGTAGTGAAAGATCCATATTATCGATAAGATCATTAATAAGTTGATAAACTTTTAAGCGGTAATCCTTAACTGCGGTTACGCTTGGCCAGTCATAATGGCGACTATCTAAATCGTCCCAACTCATTTCATCAACACCCACGGCACAAATCGCCTCAAGCGCGTGATCTATTCGTTTAGAGATGTACTTACCTAAGATCAATTTATTAATATAAAACGTTGCCGTATGACCAAAGTAAAAAATCAGTGGATGCCTTAAAGGCTCAGGTCTTAAATAATAGGCCTCATCATTATTAATTAAAGAAAACAAGCTGTCATACGTTTGCCAAGTATTTTGAAAATAGCTTTTTATTTCTTGTCGTTTTTCTTCTGGGGAGGTCCCTGTCAGCCAAGGCGTTTTGGCTTGAATAAGTTTTTTCATTAGTTAATGTCTGTCCTAGTGCTATTAGCCAGCACAATTTTTTTATTTTGGTATTTATCTAAAATAGCTTGCTTGATCTTACTACCAAGATTCAATGGTTGACAGGTTTTATCAGCCAACATTTGCTTTTCAATGCCGTTTAAACTGTCTTCAAACCAAAGATCTTCTTTAAATAATGTATAAGCCCCTTTACCTTTGTCATTATCAAACAGTGACGAAGGCAGTGGCTGTGGTGGTATTGCCAATATTCCCTGCTGATCTTTATCTTTAAATAGTGACACGGCATCAATGACGTTCAATAACGCAAAAACCACATTAATATAAGCATTATAATGCAAACTCGAAGCCCCGAGACGATGTTCAACCCGAGCTTCTTTTTGCCAATTGATATGTTTTACGAGTGGCTCATTCAAATGGTTCACTATTAATACATTTTCACCAAGAATTTGATTATGTTTACCGTATTGGCGATACAATGCAATACTTCCTTGATGTCCGCCAGAAATGTCGGTTGGCGAACATAATTCATCGTTAAGCCCAAAATCAGCTTTAAGTCGTAATCGTTCATAAGCATCTTGCTCAGGTAAAAAGAGTATGGCATTAGCGTAACTAGTTTCAATAAAGCATTGTTGTATATATTCCCCTAGCAAGCTATTCGCAACCAAATTCTCACCATTATCATCACTGATACTGACATTAATTTGTATTGCATTAGGTATATGAATTGCTTTATTTAGCCCTTGAAAAATACTCTTACTACCTTGCAACAACTGAACTTGATCGCCATTCCAAATTACGGGATGAATTAATACCTCATGAATTCCTTGCTGTTTAAATAATAACGGCAAGATATCAATAATTTTAGTTAAATTATGAGCTTCTTTAAGAGGTGATTGCCCCGCAAATAGGGAAACATACTCCCATTGATTTTTCCAATATTCAGGGACGAGTTGCCCCTCAATACCGCGGGCAGCAATTTGCTTATTTATTGCAGAAAAATCAATCGAGATGGTCTGTTGAGATGAAGTACTAACACAGCCTTCAAGTTCAAAATGAACATGAGCAGAAAAGCCTTCCAAACTCAGATAGGATTGCAGGATATTAATCGCGCTAATCGCTAATTCATCTAATGGTGACTCAGTCAAAAGATGTCCTTTATATAACGATTAGCAAAAGATGCACATGGTACTTTCACATAAAAGCACTTGTAAATTAGGCGATAACAATACAATTTTTACCACGTTCTTTCGCTTTATAAAGCGCTTTATCTGCCTGTGCATAAATCTCATTATAGCTTTGGTGTTCTTTACTAAAGCAGGCAATACCTATGCTAGTCGTGACATGGATATTGGGATACCCTTTAGCCTGAAACGAATAAAGTGCTAATGCCTTCAATAGTCGTTCTGCAACTTCTTTGGCTTGTTCGACAGAGGCTCGGGGTAAAACACATAAAAATTCTTCTCCACCAATTCGCGCCATAACATCACCAGTACGTAAAACATCTTGGCCTATTTCAGCAATTTTTTGTATAACAAAATCCCCAAAAGGATGACCATATTGATCATTAATGTCCTTAAAGTCATCAATATCGAGCAAAATAATGGATAACTCACCTTTATCAGCTGACATACCCGCCAAAGTTTTATCTAAATAACCAAAGATATATCGACGATTATAAAGTCCTGACAAAGGGTCGGTAATAGATAATAAACGCATTTTGTTATGGCTGCGACGTTGTATCAACATAACACCAATAATAAGAATAATGATTAATAAAAGGAAAAGTACAAAATATTGTTGCTGCTTATGTTTTTGTTGAAGAGTTTCTTCTTTCAGAGTGGCAACTTGGTTACGTTGAAATGTTAAAGATTTCTCAACACTTTGACGTTCAAGTTCCATACTAGCTCTTACTTTTAAAAGACGGTCTGTTGAATTTTTCTTCAATACACTAGTATATTTTTGATAGTATTCATCTAATAGTTTATAAGCTACTGGGTAGTCACCTTTTGCTAACGCTATTTGGCTTTCAATTTTTAAGGTTTCTAACTCCCATGTCGTACCGATAAGGTCTGGCAATTCGTTAAATAATAATTTAGCTTCATATAACGCTTGGTTCGCTTGCTCAACTTTCCCTATATTAATTAAGCATATCGCTTTATTTTTATAAAGTTCACTTTTGTAATCTTTTACGCCTTTTTTAAGTAGTGCTTGCTCAATAACCACCAAAGCTTGTTCACACTTGCCCTGTTCAGCGAGAGTCATACCTAAACCATAAGCCGCAAAAAAACTAATTTCATCATTCGGAGTATAAGTTGCGACTTCACGATAACGCTCAAAATTTGTTATTGCAGAATCAAAGCGCTTCCAATAACGATAGGTAGACGCTAAACCGTAAACAGCTTCTGCAATATGTGCTTTATAACCCAATTTTTCATAGCTTTTTAGTGCTTTTAAATAATACTCAATTGATTTTTCATAATCATCTAAATACCCATAAATAGCACCGTAGGTTTCATTAATCGCTGCAAGTAAAAACTCATCATTAAGCTCATAAGCTTTAATATAAACTTCTTGTAGATCAATTAATGAAACTTCAAACATCTCAGCCAAACTTTGCGTATAAGCATTTTCTAATTTAGCTTGAATATAAACGGAATCATCACCATCAAGTTTCGCTTCTTCAAGGGCTAAGGTTAAATACTTGGATGATTTTTTGTATTCCCCTTTATTCTGATACAAAATACCTTGAAATAAGTTAAATTGACTCTTGATCAATAAGGGAGAACCTTCATCGATATAAAGAAGTGCTTCATTAATCGTTTGTTCAAATTCATCAAAAAAATAAAGTAAATTTTCACCTTGTGCCTTCCGCATTAGCCACAATAAATATATTTTTTTGTTGTCTTTCTTAGGGGGAGTTTGAATAAGTGTTTGATACGTTGAGTAGGGATCTTTAAACATAGCGCGTTCAAAGGCGGTAGAATCAAGGGAATCATTAGCGGTGCAGAATAAAGAGAAAGCAAAACAAATTATCCCAACTAGCGGTATTACAATTTTTATCATTGAATTCTCATTTTAACACGCTCGGTCTTTTATTTAGAAAGAGCAAACAATTTTTTTAATTGCTTTTCGTTATAACCAACTACGAACTCATCCGCCACTTTAATAACAGGTACTGAGCGAAAACCTGCTTTAGCTAATTCTTTTTGCCCTGCCGGCGTTTTAACATTACATAAACGATACTGAATATTATATCGCTCTAGAAATCCCTTCGCTTTATCACAATGAGGACAGTGGTTACTACTATATAATACAACCCGTTTCACAATATGCTCAAAAATATTTTGTTAACTAAGCTAATAATAACAAAAAAAAATACAAAATTCCGTCTATCCACAAAATTTAACTAAAATTAAAAAACAAGTAATACGTAGATGCTTCAATAATTGATGAAACCACTTATTTTTATTGATGACATTAAGCGAATTGATCATGCAGAAACCGATGTTAAAGGTCAGTTTAGATAACCCATTCTAGATATACCTAATACATAACGTCCAACCCCATGACCATACATAAAAAAAACCAGTTACTTTATTTAAGTAACTGGTTTTTTTAGTAGAATAATAAATCAATTAATTGATTTATTTCTGACTTTTATTTATTTCTTTTTCTTAACTGCTTTCGCGTTTGGTAAATCAGTAATAGAGCCTTCAAATATCTCTGCTACCATACCAATTGATTCATTTAACGTTGGATGTGCATGAATAGTTAAACCAACATCTTCTGCATCTGCACCCATTTCAACAGCTAAACAAATTTCACCTAGCATTTCGCCTGCGTTGATACCAACAATAGCACCACCAAGTACACGACCAGTTTCTTTTTCAAAGATCATCTTAGTTTTACCTTCGGTACGACCTGATGCAATTGCACGACCAGATGCTGACCAAGGGAAATTTGACACTTCGATGTTCAAGCCTTGTTCTTTAGCTTCTCTTTCAGTAATACCAACCCAAGCCATTTCTGGATCAGTATAAGCAATTGAAGGAATACAACGAGGATCAAAAATGTGTTTCTTACCCGCAATAACTTCAGAAGCAACATGACCTTCATGTGCAGCTTTATGAGCTAGCATAGGTTGTCCAACAACATCACCAATAGCAAAAATGTGATTTACGTTAGTACGTAGTTCATTAGACACATTGATAAAGCCACGCTCATCAACATTAACGCCCGCTTTGTCTGCATCAACTAAATGGCCATTTGGCTTACGGCCAACAGCAACTAAAATTTTGTCGTAACGTACTGGACTATCAGGCGCATTTTTACCTTCAAAAGTCACATACAAACCATCATCTTTCGCATCTACAGCAACAACTTTTGTTGAAAGCATAATAGATTTAAAACGTGGTTTATTATATTTAGTGTAGATTTTAACGATATCAGCATCTGCTGCAGGTACTAATTGATCAGCAAATTCAACAACTGATACATTTGAGCCTAATGAGCTATAAACAGTCCCCATTTCTAGGCCAATAATACCACCACCTAATACTAACATTTCCTCAGGTACATCTTTTAGTTCTAATGCGCCAGTAGAGTCGATAACACGTGGGTCATCTTTAGGAATAAAAGGCAAATCAACAACAGAAGAACCACAAGCAATAATCGCATTATCAAAAGTAATAGTGGTATTTCCGTCTTCACCGACAACTTCAATAGTTTTATCAGAGGTGAATTTTCCGTAACCAGTTACTGTTTTAACTTTACGCATTTTCGCCATACCAGCAATACCGCCAGTAAGTTTGCCAACAACATCTTGGTCTTTCCATTGACGAATTTTATCTAAATCAATGGTAGGTTTACCAAAAGTAACACCGTGTGCTTCCATATCTTTAGCGTCATCAATGACTTTAGCAACGTGCAATAACGCCTTTGATGGAATACAACCAACGTTTAAACAAACACCACCTAGGGCACTATATTTTTCTACTATAACTACATCTAGGCCTAAATCTGCCGCGCGGAATGCTGCTGAATAACCACCAGGGCCTGACCCTAAAACTACTACCTGAGTTTTAATTTCGTTGCTCATGCTAACCTCAAATTAACTGATTGTTTGATTACTTGCTGCATTAAAACTAATGCAACAGGCATTAATACGTTTTCCAATTACTGACCCGAAGTTTACTGAAACTCAACAAAAATCGCCATCATTAATCGTATTTCTATGACCAAAGTCGCAAAAAGTGAAAATTAATTACTTAATTTTCACTTTTATTTACCTTTCTACAAAATAAGTTTACGAATATCACTCATTACCGATGATAAGTGCACAGTAAATCTTGCGGCAAGGGCGCCATCAATAACTCTATGATCATATGACATAGATAAAGGTAACATGAGTTTAGGTTCAAACTCTTTACCATTCCATTTAGGTTTAATTTCTGATTTTGAAACCCCTAAAATAGCCACTTCTGGTGCATTAACTATTGGAGTAAATGCTGTACCACCAATACCACCTAGGCTTGAAATAGTAAAACACCCACCTTGCATGTCAGCCGCTTTCAATTTACCTTCACGAGCTTTAATACTGATATCAAGCAATTCACGAGATAATTCATGTATGCCTTTTTTATCAACATCACGAACAACAGGAACCACCAAACCATTAGGCGTATCAACAGCAACACCTATATGAATATATTTTTTCAGAATTAAACTTTCACCATCTTCACTCAAACTAGAATTGAATGTTGGGAAAGTACGCAAGGCATCTGCCGCCGCTTTTAAAATAAACACTAAAGGTGTAATTTTAAAACCGAGTTTTTGCTTTTCACAAACCACATTTTGCTCTTTACGGAATGCTTCAACATTCGTAATATCAGCTTCATCAAATTGCGTTACATGTGGAATAGTCACCCAATTACGATGTAAAAATGGTCCTGAAATTTTCTGAATACGTGATAATGCTTTAGTTTCAATCTCACCAAACTTAGCAAAGTCGATTGATTTAGCGCTCACCACCTGTAAACCACCTTCACCGGCAGCAACACTGCTACCTGCATTAGCTTTAGGGCGAGATAATTCATACTTCACATACGATTGCACATCTTCTTTTAAGATACGGTTTTTATTACCTGTACCTTTAACTAAAGTTAAATCTACCCCAAACTCCCGCGCAATGCGGCGAATTGATGGCGAAGTATAAATAGTTTTAGTTTCTTTAAAAGAACCTGCTTGTGGATGATGAGGAACTGGCGCAGATTTTTGAGGCGCAGCAGGCGTTGCAGCAACAGGTGCTGGCTCAGCTTTCGCAGGTTCTGCAACAGGTTGTTCAATAGCTGCAGGTGCACCACTATTCGTTTCTAGTCTAATAACTAGAGAGCCCTGTTTAACTTTATCTCCCGTAGACACTAATACTTCTTTGACAATACCCGCATGTGATGAAGGCACATCCATTGTTGCTTTATCAGTTTCTAAAGTGATTAAGCCATCTTCTTCGGCTATTTCATCTCCAACAGCTATCATTACGTCGATAACATCAACTTCATCATCAGAACCAATATCAGGTACGATAATATCAATAACTTCACTACCACCAGAAGGTGCAGCGACAGGTGCTGTTTCAGTAACTTTTTCTGCCACTGGCGTTACTGTATTTTCTACAGCCTCAGCTTCAACAGCCGGAGCGGGAGCAGCTTCAGCAGCAGTTTCTACCGCAGCGCCCTTCATTTCAGCAATGAGATCGCCTTCTTTAATTTTGTCACCAACAGCAACTTTTAATGCGACAAGTTCACCTGCCATTGGTGCAGGTATGTCCATTGACGCCTTGTCGGTTTCAACGGTAACAATACCTTCGTCTGCTTCTAATGTGTCACCAACTGCAACACAAATTTCAATAACTTCAACTTCATCGCCACCAACATCAGGGACTAGAACTTGTTGAATATCTGACATGTTAATTCTCCAGTCTCAAATTAAGCGTGTAATGGATTAAGCTTGTTAGTATCAATATCAAAGCGTTTAATTGCTTCACTGACCACACTACGCTCAATTTCACCACGATTAGCTAATTCAAATAATGAGGCAACCACAATATACGAGGCATTCACTTCAAAGTGACGACGTAAATTTGCACGACTATCGCTTCGACCAAAACCATCAGTACCTAAACAACGGTATTCAGTTTCAATAAAGCCACGTACTTGATCTGAATATGATTTAACATAATCTGTTGCCGCAATTGCAGGACCTTTCGCTTTAGTAATAACTTTACCAATATAAGGTACTTGTTGCTTACCTTCAGGATTTAACATGTTTTGACGAACAACTTCTTGCCCTTCACGTGCTAATTCATTGAATGAAGTAACAGAATAAACATCACTCGATACTTTATAGTCATTTGCTAGAATTTGGGCAGCTTCTCTTACTTGTAATAAGATAGTACCTGATCCCATCAATTGAACATTAGCCACGGCTTTCTTAGCTTTAACGGTTTCGAGTTTATAAATACCTTTGATAATTTGATCGGCAATATCTTTTTCTTCAGGTATTGCTGGATGCTGATAATTTTCGTTCATCAAGGTTAAGTAATAGAAAACACTTTCATTGTCTTCATACATACGTCTTAAACCATCACGCACAATTACCGCAACTTCATAACCATAGGTTGGATCATAAGTTACGCAGTTAGGAATTAATCCCGCCTGTACATGTGAATGACCATCTTGATGTTGTAACCCTTCACCATTAAGTGTTGTTCTACCGGCAGTTGCACCTAATAAAAAGCCTTTTGCCTGACTATCGCCAGCAGCCCAAGCTAAATCACCAACACGTTGAAAACCAAACATTGAGTAATAAATGTAAAATGGTATCGTCGTTGCGTTACATGTTGAGTATGAAGTACCCGAAGCTACCCAAGATGCCATAGCACCTAGTTCGTTAATACCTTCTTGTAGTACTTGACCTTTCTTATCTTCACGATAATAAGCAACTTGATCTGCATCTTGTGGAATATATTTTTGCCCTTCGTTGGCATAAATTCCCACTTGACGGAAAAGCCCTTCCATACCGAAAGTACGTGCTTCATCAGGAATAATTGGCACAACACGCTTACCAATTTTCTTATCTTTTAATAAGCTATTTAATACACGTACAAAGGTCATTGTAGAAGAAACTTCACGATCACCAGAACCTTTAAGTACGGCATCAAACGTTTTTAATGGTGGTATTTCTATGCTTTCATCTGCTTCCAAACGGCGTGCAGGTAAAGAACCGCCTAACGCTTCACGACGTGCTTTCATATATTTATATTCAGCACTGTCTTCTGGGAATTTATAGAAAGGTAAATCAGCAATTTTGTCGTCGCTAATTGGCATATTAAAACGGTCACGGAAATATTTAACTGAATCAATATTCATTTTCTTAACATTGTGAGCAATATTAAGACCTTCACCCGCCGCACCTAAGCCATAACCTTTAACAGTTTTAGCTAAAATAACGGTAGGACGACCTTTAGTTTTAATCGCTTTATCATAAGCGGCATAAACTTTAACTGGATCATGTCCACCACGGTTTAAACGCCAAATGTCATCATCTGACATGTTCGCAACCATTTCAGCGGTTTCAGGATACTTGTTAAAGAAGTTCTCCCGAGTATATTTACCACCTTTTGCTTTACAGTTTTGGTATTCACCATCTACGGTTTCATTCATTAACTGTAATAATTTTCCTGATGTATCACGTGCTAATAAAGCATCCCAGTAACTGCCCCAGATAACTTTTGTAACTTCCCAGCCTGCGCCACGGAATGTTCCTTCAAGTTCCTGAATAATTTTGCCGTTACCACGAACAGGACCATCTAGTCGTTGTAAGTTACAGTTAATAATAAAGGTAAGGTTATCTAAACCTTCACGTGCCGCTAAACCAATAGCACCTAATGATTCTGGCTCATCGGTTTCACCGTCACCAAGAAATGCATATACACGTTGACCAGAACAATCTTTAATACCACGATCCGTCAAATACTTTAAAAAACGCGCAGTATAAATAGCTTGTAAAGGACCTAAGCCCATAGAAACTGTTGGGAATTGCCAAAAGTCTTTCATTAAATGAGGATGAGGATATGAAGACAATCCTTTACCATCAACTTCTTGGCGGAAATTATTCATTTGTTCGTCAGTAAAACGCCCTTCTAAATAAGCACGTGAATAGATGCCTGGAGAAATATGGCCTTGGGCAAAAATAAAGTCTCCGCCATTTTCTGGTGTAGCAGCTTTAAAAAAGTGGTTAAAACCCACATCATAAAGCATAGCTGACGATGCAAAACTACCAATATGGCCACCAAGTTCTAAGTCTTTTTTAGAGGCACGTAAAACCAGAATCAATGCATTCCAACGAATAGCTGCACGAATACGTGCTTCAATAGTTAAATCACCAGGCATATGTGGTTCTTGTCCTGGTGGGATAGTATTCACATAAGCGGTTGTCGCATTAAAAGGTAAATGTGTACCACTGCGACGAGCATGATCGATTAACTTTTCTAATAAATAATGAGCGCGTTCTGGACCTTCATTTTCCAAAACAGCTTCCATTGATTCTAACCATTCTTGGGTTTCTAATGAATCAATATCAATATTTGGGAGCTCAGACATAATATTTACTTAGTCTCCATATCTTTGTTATAACAAGTAGTTATTGTAAAATCACTAGATAAACAGCCTTGATTGCTCAGTGCTGATTATCCGCATAAATTAATTCTATATTCTTTGCATACGACGAATTGAACGCTGCATGCGACTTTGCTCTTCGGTTAACTTGAGCAACACTTCTTCTATAAATGCGAGATGACGATGACTTGCCCCCCACGCTTTTTGCGGTTGACCGCTCAAAATAGCATTCATTAAACGTGTTCGATAATCAGCTATTTTTAAAAAAACCTCAGGTCGTTGCGCTAAAATAGTTAAATTCTTTTCAATATTATCAATTAGCAAGGGTGACATACTGCGTGCTAAGTGCAGAATAACGGCATTATGAGAAGCCGCACAAATAGCTAAATAAAAATCCACAACAGCCGTGGCTTCTTCTTGGTAATTTTTTTCAAGTTGCGCATTACCAATAGCATCATGCTTTGCTTGAATTTCATCAAAATCCGCTTTAGTGCCACGCATTGCAGCATAATAAGCAGACATACCTTCAATACCATGACGAAACTCTAATAGATCAAATTGCGATTCACTGCTTTGTGACATTAAATTAAACAAAGGGTCAGCAAAACCAGATAAAATTTTATCGCTAACAAAGGTGCCACCACCTTGACGACGAATCACAAGCCCTTTCGCTTCTAATTTTTGAATAGCTTCACGCAACGAAGGGCGAGAAACATCAAATTGCACCGCCAATTCTCGTTCGGGTGGTAATTTCTGTCCCGCAATTAAACTTCCCTCTAAAATCATAGTTTCAAGTTGCGACTGGATCACATCTGAAAGCTTTGGCTGTTTTACAGATTTTTTAAGATTATTTAATGTCATAACTACTTATAATTAATGATTTTTCTAGTTTAACTGCTAACTTTATTTGATAAAAAACACATTCAAAATGCGTAAAAAACACAAAGGTAAATTGGTATTACCAATAGTTAATTTGATGTAAAAGTAACAAAATAAAAATCAAATGTAAATAGAACATAGTCCAACTGGCGTATTTTTCAACAAAAGTGTAGTGATATTTCAACAATATGAAAAAAGTGATAATTCACTTACCAATCGCGTAAATAGGCGATTGTAAGCTATTAGAATGATAAACTATGAAATAAAGTATTTGATATATTCAAGCAGTAAACAAAAAAAACACTATTAATAGTATAACTAAGTTTACAAACACTAAAGGAAGCTCAAATAAATAGGAAAAAAGGTAGGCTTATATCCCGTCAATGGGAAACAAGCCTATTTGATGAGAATAGCTAAAGTTATGTATTAGTAAGATTAAGACGATTAATTAACTTAACACGCCTGTTAATATCAGCACCGCTATTATAGCTAAACATAATAATAAGGTTCTCTTAGCTAATCGTACTAATATACAAGGTTCAGCAGTACAGTCGCCTGTATCTATCATAAAATCTTCTGACGCTTGGGCAACATTAGTTAATAGCACGTAAGCTTGTTTATCAACATCAAAAAAGTCTTCTAACCAAACCGGCATTGCTTTAGAAAAGTGACCAACAAGCATATAACAAAACGCAACAGCACGAACAGGTAACCAGTCTAGCCAAAACAACATTTGTTGGCTGATATTATTGACATCATCAAACTCATCTTCTACTGACTCAGCAACATCCTCATCTTGGGTCGATTCACTATCAACATTCATAGTCTCTTTCTCATCATCACTTATTACATTATTTTCAGTGATTTTAGTGAGCAGTCGATAAGCTAATGCGCCAGGGGCACCAAATAAAACAAAAAAGATCATGATGGCAATAAAGTATCGGTAATTTAACCACACTAAACTTTGACCAAAGCCCATATCAGGTAGCTTTTTATCTTGTATAAGTTGTAAATGGTGTAATTCGCAAGCAGTAGTATCCCCGCGAAAAGCAGCCAGTAGATATTGTTTGAAATAGTTACGTGTGTGAATACAACCGAAACAAACAATAAGCACTAAGGTAGATGCAATTAAGTACAATATGCCATCTTCAAATAAGCCCAGTACTAAATAACAAGCAACAACAGGGATAGCAATAAAAGCAATATTGCTCAGTGACGAGGTACCCACTTTACCCAATAAAGGTATACGATTAAAAATCCCAAGGTAATGTTTATAATAAAAATTAAATTGCCAAACCGGTGCAGATAAATAACGTTCTGCTGCCAATGCAATCAGTAGGCTGATTAAACTCATAATATTTCCTAAGGGTTGTTATTTAAATGTTGATTGCTTAATAATGACTGAAAATATTTCCAATCAAAAACCTCTCCAGGATCAGTTTTGCGCCCTGGTGCAATATCACAGTGGCCAACAATATCATTTTTAATCGCAGGATATGCGGATTTAATTGTGGCAGTTAACAGACTCAGCTGTTGGTATTGCGCGCTAGTATAAGGAATATCATCTGTCCCTTCTAGTTCAATACCGATAGAAAAGTCATTACATTGCTCTCTTCCTTTGAAAGTGGATACCCCCGCATGCCATGCTCGGTCATTAAAAGACACATATTGAATAATGTGACCATCACGTTTAATTAAACAGTGTGCTGAAACTTGCAGCTTATATATAGAAGTAAAATAAGGGTCAATTGTCGGATCAAGTCTTCCTAAAAATAAATCAGTAATATACTGACCACCAAATTTACCTGGTGGTAAAGAAATATTATGGACCACTAATAATGAGACATCAGTGTCTTCAGGGCGACTATTATAATATGGAGAGGGTATTTTTTCGGCACCATCAAGCCAGCCATTCGCAAGAGTTAACAGGTTATTCAAAACAATAATTCATTATTTCATCTGATTTAAGTTTAAAATCATAATACAATAGTGATGAAACGATAACAAAATTCACCATATATCCTAATAGGAATAAACAAAAGAGCAACATGAATAATACTGACCCAACCGCAAAACTCGGTAAATATTTTATCTGGCTCGCATGGATAGTGGTATTTGCCCTACTTGTTTTTGTATTTCAATCTTTAATAGAAGAGCAATTAAACCCTAATAGCCAACCTGAATATTCCTTAAATGCGCAAGGTAAGGCGGAAGTCATTCTTGAGCAAAACCGACAAGGGCATTATGTAACCTCAGGCACTATTAATGGAATACCAGTAACCTTTTTATTAGATACTGGCGCCACCCAAGTATCTATACCGGCTCAAGTTGCTGATGCCCTGAACTTAACCACTACAGGTCAAGGAATCGCCAACACAGCTAATGGGCAAGTAAAAATTTATCAAACTCGCCTCGACCAACTTAGTATTGGCAACATTTATCTATATAATGTTGGCGCTCACATCAATCCAGGTATGAAGTCTGATGAAATTCTACTAGGCATGAGCGCACTTAAACAATTAGAATTTAGCCAAACGGGTAAACAACTTATATTAAGAGAACGTAATTAAATGATCACGCCAGCACTTAAAAATGATATCGAACAATCAGTCAATAACGCATTATGTGAAGACTTAGGCATATCATCTATTGACCAACTTGATAATCACTTAGATATTACTGCCGAATTAATTCCTGAAGACAGCACGGCAACAGCACGTATTATTACCCGTGAAGACTGTGTGGTTTGCGGTATTGATTGGGTTAATCAAGTATTTAGCACTCTCGACAAGGCTTATTTTCCTGTTGAAGCAGATAAAGCGCAAATGCAGTCGACAATAAAGTGGTTGGTTGCCGATGGTGATCGAGTTAAAGCTAATACCCCCTTATTTGAAATTACCGGTAATGCACGTTTATTACTAACAGGGGAACGTACCGCATTGAATTTCCTTCAATCTCTTTCGGGTACCGCAACCATAACCCACAGTTATGTAAAATGCTTACAAGACACTAAAACAAAATTATTAGATACCCGTAAAACTATTCCAGGGTTACGTAGCGCACAGAAATATGCGGTAACCTGTGGTGGTGGTGTCAATCACAGAATCGGATTGTTTGATGCTTTTTTAATTAAAGAAAACCATATTGCCGCTTGTGGTAGTATCGAAAAAGCCATCAACACAGCAAGAGTAAATCATAGTAACAAAACAGTGGAAGTAGAAGTTGAGTCTATTGATGAGTTAACCCAAGCGTTAACAGCTAAAGCCGACATTATTATGTTAGATAATTTCACCCCAGAAATGATTGAACAAGCGGTCACCCTTAGCCAAGAAATTACAAGCGGGGAAACTAAACTTGAAGTGTCTGGTAATATGACCTTAGACACCTTAACCCTATATGCAAAATCAGGCGTCGATTTCATTTCTGTAGGAGCACTCACTAAACATGTTAATGCCGTTGATTTATCAATGCGTTTAATCAATTAAGCGTCAAACAGAATTGTTAAAAATAATTGATCGGCAAGTTTTAAACAGGGCAAGAGGTTGACCACATAAAAAGGATGCTTTTTATGAAAACGACTGATTTATTTAGTAAAAATTTGATTATAAATCAGAAAAAAATCGTTTTTTTTGCCCATTTTGGCTTGGAATTTTTTTCAAATACGTTATAGTTTGCCAGTAATTGATTAAAATCATGTCGATTTTTAAACAATTACTATTTGTAAGTACTTGGAATTAGGTGCTTATTTAAAAAAAACAAAAAAATGCTAAACATTATTTTACATTTTAAACGATTTAGCGCAATATCTATTTAGCCCCCGTAATTAATAGTATGGATGTACTGATTATGAAAAAAACGTTACAAAACTTAGCAACAGCAAAAACAAATAACAAAGGTTTTACCTTAATTGAATTGATGATCGTAGTTGCGATTATCGGTATTTTGGCAGCAGTGGCATTACCTGCTTATCAAACATATACTAAAAAAGCTTCTTTCTCAGAAGTGGTTTTAGCAACTAGCCCAATAAAAACAGCAATACAAGTTTGCTTTACTGGTCGTGGTTTACAAACACTTGCAAATTGTGATACCGCTGCAAAAGTAGGTGCGGATTTAACTGGCGCAGCTGCAGGTCAGCACGTTTCTTCAGTTGCTATTACCGCTTCTACAGCTGTTATTACAGCAACAGGTGATACAACAAGTGTGGATGGCGCAACTTATATATTAACACCAACAGCTACTTTAGGTACGATTACTTGGGCAGAGTCTGGTACTTGTATCTCTAAAGGCCTTTGTTAATAACTAATTGACTTAAATGAAGTGATATAAATATAATTTATTAAATGGTTATTTGACTTCATTATAAAGCTCCTTCGGGAGCTTTTTTATTGCCTACAAAATTTTACATTAAAATTGTATTATGTTCTGTTGTTTCTCTGTGCTTTTTAAAGCTTTACTATATATTTAACATGTTGATTTATAATATACTTATCAAGTTATTTAGGTTGTTTATCTAAGCTACAATATTTTTTAATGGAAACTATTGCTATGTTACAAACAATTAAAACACAACCAAACTTAAACCTAACAAATATAATTCAAGCAGGCTTTACTTTGCTTGAATTAATGATTGTGGTAGCAATTATAGGAATTTTAGCCGCTGTAGCTGTACCTTCCTACCAAGCTTATACTACCAAAGCGGCATACAGCGAAGTGATCTTAGCCGCAGGGCCTTATAAATTAGGTGTACAAAGGTGTATACTTAAAAATCCAATAGCCGCATGTAACTTAGGAACAAATGGGGTGCCTATCAGTACCACCACACAAGCTGTTGCTAGTGTTGCCGTAGTTGCAGGCGTTATCACTGTTACCCCAAGAGCGTTCAAGGGCATTAAAACCGATAATAAATACACCTTAGCACCTACCGGCGGTGTGACTGTAGGTGACCCCATCACCAAATGGACCGAAAGTTGTTCGGGTACTGTAGCTCTTTGTAAATAGCTGCGTTTGTTAATCGTTAATTTTTAAATTACTAGATATGGATAGATCATAGTCGCATGAGCCCCATAAAAATAAAATACTTTAAATCTCATTTAATTATTAGTTTACTCATAGTTTTAACTATTAGCATTATTTGTCAATTCTTATGGTTCCCCTCGCCTTTTCTTTTTATTGATGGAACCTGGATAGCGCTACTTATTTTAGCAACTGTTGATATTATTTTAGGTCCGTCATTAACCTTTCTACTAATTAACTCAGTGAAATCAAAAAAAGCAATATTAGTCGATATATTCGTTATCACAATATTACAACTTAGTGCACTAACTTATGGATTACTTCAAATTGAAAAAGAACGAGTAGTGGCGTTAGTTCATTCGAATGGTGCTTTCAGTTTAGTGCCTAAAAAAGAGCTAAACAATAATGACTATGCGTATTTACATAAACTCCCACAATACCAAGGCATATATTACGCTATGGTGCTGGACTCAGATTTAGTTGAGCATTCTAAGGGGAATACCAAACCGTTATTGTATTCGCCTGCTTCGTATAAAAAGCTGAATAAAAATATAACTAGCCATACACAATACCCCTATGAAAAATTACCTATTGATATTCAAAAAATGTATTCTTCTGACTATATTTTTAAGGTGCTGGCGGGAAAAAAAGAAAATGCTATTTTAGTTTTCACTAATAACATGGTATTAATTGATATTATATTACTACCGCCTCCTGAAAAAATGCCAAGTCAAAATTAATCAAATAATAAAAATCAGCAACTAATAGTAATTTAATTTTCTATAAAAACATTAATTACACCAAGGAAGCTACAAAAATGAAGAAACAATCATTAACAATCGAAAGCACAAAGTAATGCAGAGTAATATGTTAACTCTTAAATTCAAGGTTTTAATACTTTTGGTATTATCCTTTGTGGTTTTTCTGCTTTACCTTCCGGGTATAAATGGCGCATTTTATTACGATGATATAAGACCATTAAGCGCCCTTACCAAGGTAACTGATTTACAATCGGCGCTTATTTATATATTTTCTGAAACATCCGGCCCTCTTGGTAGACCTATTGCCATGGTCTCGTTCCTTTTTAATATGGGTGATTGGCCAACAGCTAGCTCGGCAGGAAATCCGCAGCGCTTTTTTCTCTTTAATGTTGTTTTACATTGTATTAATGGCTTACTCGTTTTTGTATTTAGTTACTTATTAATTTTACTATATAAAGCAAAACATAAAGGTAAGCGTGAGCATGCATTTTGGCTTGCTTTTGCTGCTGCCGCCTTTTGGCTTATTTTGCCTATATTGGTGTCTACCTCGTTAATTGCTATTCAACGAATGGCTGGATTATCTGCTTTTTTTGTACTCGCTGGCCTTTGTATTTATTTGCTTGGTTTATATAAGCAAAGCGCTCAGGTAAAACAAACAAACGCAGGCGCTTTTTTACAGCTCACAGGGTTAATATTTTTTACGCTGTTAGCAATGTTTACCAAAGAGAATGGTATTTTATTGCCCATTTTTGTTTTGGTGTTGGAGTTAACATTACTTGCAAACAATGCGAGCATTAGCTACAGGCGTAAATTACGTGTGTATTCATGCGGGCTAGGGTTGTTAGTCATTATGGGGTATTTATTCTTTTCTTTATTTACTTACTATAATGTTTTTACTGGTAGGGAATATACCGTTATCGAGCGGTTATTTACTCAACCTCAAATTTTAGTTGATTATCTACGCTTAGCTTTTTTTCCTGACATTAACTCATTTAGCCCTTTTCATGATAACTACAAGCATGTTGAAAGCCCTTTATCTTCAGTAAAAACATTTTTATCCATCTGTTTTATATTAATAATGTTTGTTATCGCCTTAGTTTTGAGAAAAAAATATACGCTATTTTCTTTTGCTGTTTTATGGTTTTTAGCCTCACATCTACTTGAATCAAGTGTTATTAATTTAGAGTTGTATTTTGAACATAGAAATTATGTTGCATTAATAGGACCTTGCTTAGCCATTGTTTTATCTTTTAATACTATAGCCAGTAAATATAAAAAAATGGCGGTAATGTCATTTGCTGTTTATTGGTTAATGCTTGCTATAAACTTATTTTTAACAACCTCATTGTGGGGAGATAAACAACAAGCGGCTGAAGCATGGTTTATAGAAAAACCAAACTCTGCAAGAGCAACCGAGTTTTTAAGTGATTTATACTTAAAAGATGGCAAAATAAACACCGCTAAAAATTTATTAAGTATGCATATTGCAAATTGTAAAGACTGCGTAAATAGTCAAGCAAGACTATTATTCTTTTCGTGTTATGCAGATGATAAATTATTAACCATAAAAACTTATGATGAATTATTACGTTTATCTACAGTGACTATTAATGCTAGGGGAGTTGCAGGAAATTTAGCGCAAGTTCATAAATTAATATCAAATAATGATTGCCAGCATATTAGTTTATCCGCATTAAAAAAACTTAATACTGCATTTTTAAACGCTCCCGAATCTCCATTTAATAAAAAGTTTTCTTTTCTACAAAATTTATATGTTTTTGCTTTAGATAATAAAGATATTGATGAAGCTATTCGTATATTATATTTAGCTTGGGCTGAGCAACAAGATGATGTAATTGCTAATGAATTAGTATCTATGTTAGTTGCTAATAATAAACATCTACAGGCTGAAGATTTTGTTAAGGAAAGCGTTTGTAAAAGAACGGCTTTAAACCCCATAATACATAACGAAAAATTAGAACAATGTAAGCAGCTCTCCTTATACATACAAAATATAACCGAAAAAGTAATTAAATAGTGTTTGTTACTTTAATCACCACTTACAAAATAGTAATAGAGATTGAATAATGTCGACAACCTTTTCCATTGTGATCCCCGCTAAAAATGAACAAGCGACAATATCCAATGTTATTAAAAAAATTAAAAGCCTTCACCTAGATAATGCACTTTTAAAAGAGGTTATTCTTGTAGATGACGGTTCAACCGATGATACCGCTAAAGAAGCGAGTGTTGCAGGGGCTAAGGTAATTAGCCACCCTTATAGTAAAGGTAACGGCGCAGCAATAAAAACAGGTGCTAGAACCGCACAAGGTGATGTTATTGTATTTATGGATGCTGATGGTCAACATAACCCAGAAGATATTCCTAGACTTATTAATAAACTTAATGAAGGCTACGATTTGGTTGTGGGAGCAAGACAAAAAGGCTCACAGGCAAGTATTGGGCGTAGCATAGCTAATAAAATTTATAATACTTTTGCCAGTTATATGACAGGCCATAAGGTTGAAGACCTAACCTCTGGCTTTAGAGTAGTAAGGGCAAATAAATTCAAAAAATTTCTTTCTCTATTACCTAACGGTTTCTCTTATCCAACAACATCAACAATGGCTTTCTTTCGTGCCGGCTATTCAGTCGCATATGAGCCAATTCATACTTCGCAACGTGAAGATGAAAGCAGTAGTCATATAAATATATTAAAAGATGGTCTTCGTTTTTTATTAATCATTTTTAAGGTTGGCACCTTATACTCCCCTTTAAAATTATTCTTACCTGTTTCGGTTGCAGTATTTTTAACCGGCTTGAGCTATTACTGCTATACCTTCTTTTCCTCCGGTAGGTTCACTAATATGAGTGCATTGATGTTCTCAACGTCGCTAATTATTTTTATGGTGGGCTTAGTTTCAGAACAAATAACTGCGTTGATGTATAAAGATAGTGAATAGCTGCGACATGGAAAAAAATAATACAACTAAAAGTTACCATATAATTATTGGCACTAAGGCGCAATTAGTGAAAATGGCGCCCGTTATGCGATCCTTTGATGAACAAAAAATTGATTATAAATTTGTGTTAACAGGGCAACACCAAGAAACTATGGTTGATTTAATCACCAGCTTTTCATTAAAACAACCCGATATAATACTCTTTGATGCACATGAATCTGATACTCCCGCTAAGCTATTTCGTTGGTTACTTTCTTGTTCTTCAACGGCATGGGGGCTAAGGAATACATTAAAAAAATCTCGTGGCTTTATCGTCCATGGCGATACGTTATCGACTTTATGGGGGGCAACCTTTGCTACAGTATTAAGAGTGAAGGTCATTCATATTGAGGCCGGCTTACGTTCATTCAATTTTTTCAATCCTTTCCCCGAAGAAATAATAAGAGTACTGGTAACAAAGTTATCGCACGTATTATTTGCTGGCGGCTTATGGGCTAAAGCGAATATAAATGCTAATAGAAAACAAACCATTATTAATACTGAGTTCAATACTATACTTGACTCATTAAAGTTTGCTATTGAAAAAAATAATAGCTCCCCACTTAAACAAGATAACAACTTTATTGTTGTTTCAGTGCATCGCGCAGAAAATCTCTTTTCACGTAAACAATTTGACTTGATTATGCACTATGTCATTAATGCAACAAAGAAAACAACGGTAAAATTAGTATTACACCCGATTACTCGAAAAAAAATACAAGATACTGGCTGGCAACAAGAACTAATAGCCAATGGCGTAGAGTTAATACCTCGTATGACTTATGTTGAATTTATGAAATTGTTAGCTAACAGTAACGGGTTAATCACTGATGGTGGTAGCAATCAAGAAGAAGCAGCCTTATTAGGTTTGCCCTGCTTACTTTTAAGAAAATATACCGAAAGAACCGAAGGGCTTGATTCGAATGTTATTATTTCAAAGCTGGACAGCGACATAATAGAAAGTTTTTTGAATAATATTGCTAAAGCCACATGGAAGCGAAAAGAATTACCCGCTATATCTCCTTCAAATATTATTGTTCACACACTTAGTGAATATAATTGTTCAAATTGAACTACTCACTAGTAGGTTAGATTTTAAAACGTTTAATTTTTTATCTAAGTTTCCTCTGATAAGAAAACACCTAATGCAAGACTATTAATTAAAACAATAAAGTAGATTTAAATTTATTTGGTTTTTAACTTATTTGTTAATAATCCTACACCACCAAAAATGATTATTATAATGCTATAAATCGACCTTTCTAATAAAAGTGCGAATACCGCGTGATCATTATTTATGTCCAAATAAGACGCCATTAAGAATGCGGCACCTTCTTTTACTCCAATGTTACCTGGGGTTAAATTAATTAAAGACGTAAGTAACAATAAAGACTGAAGCAAAAACACTTGATGAAAGCTATATTCATACCCTAAAAATATAAAACAAAAATAAAGTAAAACAGACCATGAGAAAATAAAACCAAAAGAATAAATAAGTAAAAAGACAACAGAACCCAGCCCTTTATTTTCATTATTTATACTTCGCAAATATTTAATATAACGATCTGATATTATTATTAAACTAAGTAGACAAACTATAAAAGAGACTACACTTAACGAAAAATTCAGATTAAGGTAATAAAAACAATATAGAAAAAAAGAGAGCAACAAAGGGATTAACATTAATAAAAGTTGGGAAGCTAATGAAGCATATATATATTTTTTCCATGGTAGTGCATATTTTTTATTGAGGTAATATCCTCTAAATGCAATCCCACTTTTTAATGGTAATAATAAATTAATAGCTGAATTATATGCATTTAACCAAAAGACTTCTGAACTTCTTACTTGGCAATTGCAGTATTTTAATATAGCTTGAAACTGCAATGTACTAAAAAGCATAGAGCTAAAATATATAAGGATTAAAAAAGCAATTGATATTATTTCTATTTCAGTGAACGCAATTAAAGCCATTTTATTTTCAACTAAGTAAGTTGTAATCCAAAATAAAAAATAAACTAAAACAATAATACGGAGTGTTTTTAGAAACTGTATTTTGTTCAGGTATTTAAAGGCTACTTTTTGTGTTTTTTTCAATTTAACTTCACTTTTAAATAATGAATAACTGTGTACTAAAAATAGAATCTGCGACCGACATCTATTTAAAATTCAGTCGTAAATTTAATCAAGATGATACTAGCTGTACACAAAGTGCAACTTAGCAAAAATATTTGTTACACAATACAATTAATCTCCAGATGATATCTTTTTTTATTTTAGTGTTAAAATAAAAATCACCTGTTGTCACTAGAAACTTTGCCATTTGATTCAATCTTAGGGTACACTTGTTTTTATAGAGAATACAGTTTATTCAAGGCGTTATGAAAGGTCTACATCAACAGTCAAGTTTGTTATCTGCGCTATCTAAGCATGATCTAGTCCCTACTGATAAAGTAGACGAAGTGAGTGCGGGTTTTATTCAACAAAACAAAACCTTTATAAAATATCTCGTTGAAGATAAAAAATTTGATGCCACCAGCATTGCCGGCATTTTATCTAAAAGTTTTGGCTATCCGGTTATTGACTTAGCCGAATTTGATACCACCTTAGTGCCTGAAGGGGTACGTAATGAAAAGCTAGTACGCAAACATAATGCCCTGCCCCTGTTTTTACGGGGTAAAGTGTTGTTTGTGGCTATGTCTGACCCCACTAACCTCGACGCTTTAGAAGAAATTCAATTTAATACCGGCTATAGCACTGAACTTATTCTTGCCAATGAAATTGAACTCAACAAGTGCATAGATAAAGTACTTGAAGATGAAAGTGACTCTCTCGATATCAGTGATATGGATGCTGATGAATTAGCTGATATTGATGTTCAAGAAGATCGCAACGACGAAGATACTACTAGCGGTGGCGATAAAGACGATGCTCCTATTGTTGTCTATATTAATAAAATTTTGCTTGATGCCATAAAAAAAGGCGCCTCAGATTTACATTTTGAACCTTATGAAAAAAGCTATCGTATTCGCTTTCGTGTAGACGGTATTTTAACCGAAGTAGCTAAACCCCCTATAGCCTTAGCCTCGAGAATGGCGGCGCGTCTTAAAGTAATGTCTAAACTTGATATTGCCGAACGTCGGGTACCTCAAGATGGTCGTATTAAATTAGCCTTGTCGCGAAAAAAATCTATCGATTTTCGTGTGAGTACCTTACCCACTATGTGGGGTGAAAAAATCGTTATGCGGATATTAGACTCGTCTAGCGCTATGTTAGGTATTGATATGCTAGGCTATGAGCCTGAGCAAAAGAAAATTTATATGGACGCCCTAGCCCAACCCCAAGGCATGATTTTAGTTACCGGGCCTACCGGTTCAGGTAAAACGGTATCTTTATATACAGGCTTAAATATTTTAAATACCCAAGAGCGTAATATATCTACCGCTGAAGATCCGGTAGAAATTAACCTTGAAGGGATTAACCAAGTACAAATTAATGTTAGAGCGGGGTTAACCTTTCCTAGTGCCTTAAGATCCTTTTTACGTCAAGATCCCGACATTGTTATGGTGGGGGAGATTCGTGACTTAGAAACCGCAGAAATTGCAATAAAAGCCGCGCAAACTGGGCATTTGGTATTATCCACATTACATACTAACTCGGCTGCTGAAACCTTAACCCGCTTGTTAAATATGGGGGTACCTTCTTACAATGTTGCCAGTTCGGTCAGTATTATTATTGCTCAACGTCTTGCGCGAAGACTATGCCCACAATGTAAAACAGAAGAAGCCATTCCAGCACAAGAATTGATTAACCAAGGTTTTCCTGCTGATAAAGTAAACGAAATTAAACTCTTTAAAGCGGTAGGTTGTGACCATTGTACTGGTGGTTATAAAGGCCGAGTAGGTATTTACGAAGTCATTAAAATTAGTGGCAAAGTGGCAAGCATTATAATGGAAGGTGGTAATTCATTAGATATCGCGGCACAATGTCAAAAAGAAGGCTTTAATAATTTACGTCAATCAGGCATTCGTAAAGCTATGCAAGGAGTCACCAGCTTAGAAGAAATTAACCGGGTTACCAGTGGTTAATACTAGCGATATTTCTTAATAAATTTATACCATAAATAATATATTGATAAAATAATAATTAACTAGGACGTTTTATGGCAATTTCCAAAGCAGCAAAAACACCAAAAGTAAAAGCATTAGATGTTTTTATTTGGCAAGGAGTTAACCGTAAAGGTAAGAAAGTGGGTGGGGAACTCCCTGCCGCTAGCATGCTCGAACTAAAAGCTCAGTTACGTAAGCAAGGGGTTACTCCAGGCAAAGTTAAAAAGAAAGCTAAGCCTTTATTTGGTTTAGGGGGTGATAAAGCCATTACCCAGATGGATATCGCCTTAATTACCCGACAAATTGCTACTATGCTGTCTGCTGGTGTTCCCTTAGTACAAACCATTGAAATGATAGGTTCAGGTCATAACAATGGCAATGTTCAAAAATTAATGGCGGATATTGGTAATAAACTCGCCTCAGGTATTCCTTTATCTGATTGCTTACGGGAACATCCTCGTTTTTTTGATGACTTATACTGTGATTTAGTTAACTCTGGTGAGCAATCAGGTTCACTGGAAACTATATACGACCGTATCGCCACCTATAAAGAAAAAGCGGAAATTTTAAAAGGCAAAATTAAAAAGGCAATGACCTACCCGATAGCAGTTATCATAATTGCCCTTATTGTTACCTCAGTATTGCTTATATTTGTAGTGCCTGTATTTAAAGATATTTTCGATGGTTTTGGCGCAGAATTACCCGCCTTTACCTTACTAGTTGTTGCTATATCCGAATTTATGCAAGCTTATTGGTATATTGGCTTAGGAGCTATTTTCCTAGGAATTTGGTTATTTAAACGAGCACACCGTAATAGTTTAAGTTTCCGTGACAGTGTTGATAAAAAGATCCTAAAATTGCCAGTAATAGGTGACTTATTGGAAAAAGCCGCAGTAGCGCGCTATGCACGAACCTTGTCAACGACCTTTGCTGCCGGTGTTCCTTTACCCGATGCTTTAGAGTCAGCTGCCGGTGCTGCAGGTAATGCGGTATTTCGTGATGCTATTTTAGAGATTCGCTCAGAAGTTACCTCAGGTATGCAAATGAATTTAGCCATGCGTAACTGTAATATATTCCCTGATATGGTAATTCAAATGGTGGCGATTGGGGAAGAGTCTGGCTCAGTTGATGATATGTTATCTAAAGTTGCTAATGTCTATGAACAACAAGTAGATGATGCCGTTGACTCCTTAACTAGCTTATTAGAACCTATGATTATGGCGGTATTAGGGGTAGTCATTGGGGGTTTAATTATTGCCATGTATTTACCTATATTCCAAATTGGTATGGTTGTTTAGGCTAGCCAAGTACCTTTTTGCTATTTTACCTCTGTAAGGTTAGCTTGTACTTAAAGTGCATATTAAAAAAGCACTATAGGAATAAGCTAACCTAAATAAGCGAAATAGACTAAATAGACTAAGCATCTACATTTTATTTCTACTTTTTTTATTCTTTTTTACCTTAAGGCTTATTTGTGTTTGAGCAACTAATCGATACATTCCATAACAACCTCACATATTATTATTGCTTTATTGCAGTGTTATCTTTAATGATTGGCAGCTTTTTAAATGTGGTTATCTATCGTTTGCCCAAAATGCTGGAACAAAATTGGTATCTGGAATGTCGCGAATTTTTAGCTGACGAAGTTAAAGGGGCTCCCGCGAAAGAGATCACACCACTGACCTTATCTAAACCTAATTCAAGCTGCCCTCATTGCGGTCATCAAATTAAGTTTTATGAAAATATTCCTGTGCTTAGCTGGCTTATGCTCAAAGGCAAATGCAGCCAGTGTAAAAATCCAATATCAATGCGTTATCCTATTATTGAAACTGCAACTGCTATATTAAGTTTTGTGATTGCCTACCAATATGGGGTAACTGCTCAAGCGGGTTTTTTATTAATACTCACTTGGGGACTAGTGGCGTTAACTATGATCGATTTCGACACTATGTTGCTACCCGATCAAATTACCCTACCTTTAGTTTGGCTGGGGCTGCTGATAAATATTAATGGGGTATTTATTCCTTTAGAGCAGTCTGTCATTGGCGCGGCTGTCGGTTATATGAGTTTATATACTATTTTTTGGGTATTTAAATTTATCACAGGCAAAGAAGGCATGGGCTACGGCGACTTTAAATTGGTTGCGGTATTTGGTGCTTGGATGGGATGGCAATTACTGCCACTATTAATTTTGATGGCTTCACTAGTAGGTGCTATCGTGGGTTTATCATTAATGGCATTTAAAGGTCATCAACGAGAACAAGCCATTCCTTTTGGCCCTTATCTTGCCGTTGCCGGTTGGATCACTCTATTATGGGGAGAAGGCATTTGGCAATGGTATTTAGGTTTCATTTTATAGACATTAGTAATAACAATTAATTGAATTGAAATAACCATGGCAAATTTTATTGTTGGACTCAGTGGCGGTATAGGTAGCGGTAAAACTACTGTCTCAGATTTTTTTGAAAAATTTGGCATTAGTGTTGTTGATGCTGATATTATTGCCCGTGAGCTTGTCGCAAAAGGCAGCAAAGGGCTAGCTCAAATTATAGAACATTTTGGTCAAACTTTTCTCACCCCTGAAGGCGACCTAGACCGCGCTAAACTGAGAACTCAAATATTCAGTCACCCTAATGATAAAAAATGGCTTAACGAGTTACTACACCCGTTAATTAGAGAACATATAATACAAGCCCTTGCAGATGCACCTAGTGAATATTGTTTACTGGTTGCCCCTTTATTATTAGAAAATCAGCTGGATAAAATGGTCGATCGGGTACTGATAGTTGATGTGTCTCAACAAACGCAAATACAACGAACCTTGGCAAGAGATAAAAGTAATGCTGCAGAAATACAAGCGATAATAGACAGCCAAATTGCCCGTCCATTAAGGCAAAAGGCGGCCGACGACATTATAGTCAATGACAAGCTGACATTAGCTGAACTAGAAGATAAAGTGTTTTTATTACACCAAAAGTACCTAAAAATGAGTAAAGTGTAACAATCCCTGTCTTTTTGATAAAATTATTAGCCATTTAGATTTTCCCTCGTTAGTATATTAAATGGTTTTATAAATACTGAGTCATATGAAAAGCGTTTTATACGAACATCCCCTTAACGAGCGGATACGAAGCTACTTAAAACTTGAACAAATGTTTGGGCAAGCACATGCAAGTCTTACTGTCGACGGCACAGTAAGCTATCACGTTTTTTTCAATGCGATGTTTTCTATCATAGACACTTTAGAGCGGAATGATATTCGTGGTGACTTGATTAAAGATTTAGAAAAGCTCGAGCAAAATTTAGTTATATGGTCAAAATCTCCTGAAATTAATAACGGTGCATTACAAGACAACTTGAAACAAGTGGTTGAATTAATATGCCAGTTACGAGTTAACACCCCTCATTGGTATCAAGTTAAGAATGATCCCTTTCTTATGAGTTTAAAACAACGCTATGCTATTCAAGGTGGCAGTTGTAGCTTTGACTTACCTCAACTTCAATTTTGGTTAAATCAGCCGCAGGACACAATAAAAGAAGATATAACAAAGTGGTTAGCTTTATTTAGTCAAATCGAACATGCATTGTCATTAATTTTAAAATTTATCCGTCAACGAGTGTTATTCGAACCTATTTCAAGTGATAGTGGCTTTTATCAAGATAGCGGAGAAGGTATTTTATTACTGCGTGTCAAAGTAGCCCAAGATGCTCCTTATTATCCTACTGTTAGCGGCAATAAATTCCGTTACTCAATTCGCTTCATGTTGCCTTGTAATCAAATGGGGAAACGTTATTACAGCCAAGCAACAAACTTTGAATTAGCTCGTTGCTAATCCCCCTTACTTTAATGCTATAATTACGCCCTATTTACAATCGTTATCCGAGTAAAGTTATGACATTAAGTGTTTCTTGTCCTACCTGTAATAAACAAGTGCAATGGTTACCAGAGAATGAGTATCGACCGTTTTGCAGCAAACGTTGTCAATTAATTGATTTAGGGGAATGGGCAGATGAAGGACATAAAATATCACAGCCGATCCAAGAGAATGTAGTGTTAAGTGAAGAAATGCTTGATGCGTTAGAAGATCAATTTTTACAGCAAAATAAATTTTTCGTAGAACCTGAATAATCCCTGTAGGTTGGGCTTTAGCCCAACAATGATAACCGTATCAATTATTCGTATTTGTCGGCATAAATACCGACCTATATCTAACCATCTACATTTAATATAATAACTGTCTGTAGGTTGGGCTTTAGCCCAACAATAATAACCGTATTCAATTATTCTTATTTGTCGGCATAAATACCGACCTACAGAATCATTAACACGCACTATTCTTTAAAATACCATGCGTTTAATTTGTCAATGATTTCAATATTTGCTGCGGGAAAGTCAAGGGTAGATAGTTTATCAATAGCAAACCAAGCCTCTAACTGTCCTTCTTGTGCACTAGGTTCTCCCATATAATTGTCCACAATAAAAACGTCTAACAAGACGTTTTTATCGCCATAATCATGGGATATTTCAACTAATGCCTGGCAAGACAATACATCTATGCCAATTTCCTCTTTAAGCTCTCTATGAAGGGCTTGATGGACTGTTTCATCAATCTCTACCTTACCACCAGGAAATTCCCATTTCCCGCCTTGATGGACGTGTGAGGGGCGTTTGGTTAAGAAAACTTGCTCGCCTGCCAAGATAACCCCAACAGCCACATGAACGCGTTTTTTTGACATATTTCACTTCCTAGATACACAAATGCCAATCATAAGATTGGCATTTGAAGATAACATTACTGGTTTACTTAACTCAGTTTACCATGACATTGTTTATATTTTTTACCTGAACCACAAGGACATGGATCATTTCGTCCAACTCGTGCGACACCTGAGTCTTGTACAGCCTCGCCTGAAGATTCATGTGTATATTCTTTTGGCACTTCTTCCGCTTTACGATGTTGTTCTTCAACAGCTTCAACATCAGATTCCGCTTTGATCTGTACTTTACTCAGCACACCAATCACATCAAACTTGAGGTTTTCTAACAATTCAGAGAATAACTCAAACGACTCTTTTTTGTATTCTTGCTTAGGATTTTTCTGCGCATAGCCACGTAAATGAATACCTTGGCGTAAATGATCCATTGCCGCTAAATGCTCTTTCCAATGTGAATCTAAGCTTTGTAACATTACCGCTTTTTCAAAATGACGTAAAACATCAGCCCCAACTACACTTTCTTTTTCGCGGTAAGCAGCAGTGACTTCTTCAAGAATTTTTTCACGCAAGGTTTCTTCGTGTAATTTAGTATCTTCTTCAAGCCATTGCCCAATCGGCAACTCTAATCCCAACTCACCTTTGATACGTTCTTCAAGTCCAGGAATATCCCACATTTCATCTAATGATTGTGGTGGAATATGCTGATTAATAATACCTTCAACAACGTCACCACGGATATTGTTGATTATTTCGCTGATATCAGCCTCTTCCATTAACTCATTACGTTGCTCATAAATAACTTTACGTTGATCATTGGCAACATCATCAAATTCAAGTAATTGCTTACGAATATCAAAGTTACGTCCTTCAACTTTACGTTGCGCGTTTTCGATACTTTTAGTCACCCAAGGATGTTCAATAGCTTCACCGTGTTCCATACCTAATTTACGCATCATATTACTAATACGTTCAGAGGCAAAAATACGCATTAAGCCATCTTCCATCGACAAGTAGAAACGCGTAGAACCCGCATCCCCTTGACGACCAGAACGACCACGTAACTGATTATCTATACGGCGAGATTCATGACGTTCAGTAGCAACAATGTGAAGGCCACCAAGTTCAAGGACTTTCTCATGTTGTATTTTCCACTCTTCTTTAACTTGAGCGATTTTTTCTTCAGTAGGGTTTTTAAGCTCATCAATCATTGCACCTAAGTTACCGCCAAGCACAATATCTGTACCTCGACCTGCCATGTTAGTGGCTATAGTCACTGCGCCAACTTTACCGGCATCGGCTACAATTTCAGCTTCTTGTGCATGGAACTTAGCATTTAACACTTTATGTTTAATTTTTGATTTTTTCAAAAATGCAGACAAAAACTCTGAGGTTTCAATACTAATAGTACCTACCAATACCGGTTGACCACGTTCAACACAGTCTTGAATATCAGCTAAAATTGCTTCGTATTTTTCATCAGCGGTTAAATAGATTAAATCAGGTAAGTCTTTACGAATCATAGGTTGATTCGTTGGTATAACAACAGTTTCAAGACCGTAGATATGATTGAATTCGAACGCTTCAGTATCTGCAGTACCTGTCATACCCGATAGCTTGTTATACAATCTGAAAAAGTTTTGGAAAGTGATAGAGGCAAGTGTTTGGTTTTCGTTTTGAATTTTTACACCTTCTTTTGCCTCAACAGCTTGATGTAACCCTTCAGACCAACGTCGACCTTCCATTGTTCGACCTGTGTGCTCATCAACAATGACAATTTCATCATCTTTTACTATGTAATCAACATCTTTTTGAAAAAGTTTATGTGCGCGTAATGCCGCCATAACATGATGAAGCAAGGTAATATTAGTGGCTGAGAATAATGAATCCCCTTCTTGAATCAAGCCTTTTTCTTGCATGATTTCTTCAATGCGGATCTGTCCACGTTCCGTTAGGTAAATTTGTTTTGATTTCTCATCAATAGTGAAATCACCAGTACTTTCTTCACCTTCTTTATCTTCTTCATCTTGTTGTATAAGAGTTGGAACAACAAGATTAATTTGACGATACAATTCTGAGCTATCTTCCGCTTGCCCAGAAATAATCAATGGTGTTCTCGCTTCATCAATTAATATTGAATCGACTTCATCAATTACTGCAAAATTTAATGGTTTTTGTACGCGTTCTTCTGGTGAAAAAGCCATGTTGTCACGTAAGTAATCAAAACCAAATTCATTATTGGTACCATAAGTGATATCTGAATTGTAAGCGGCTTGCTTATCTTCATGCGCCATACCCGCAATATTACAGCCAACTGTCATCCCTAAAAATTCGAATAACGGACGACTCCAGTCAGCATCACGAGATGCTAAGTAATCATTTACGGTAATAACATGAACACCTTCACCGGTTAAGGCATTTAAATAAGAAGGCAATGTTGCTGTGAGGGTTTTACCTTCACCTGTACGCATTTCTGCAATTTTACCATCATTAAGTACCATACCACCGATCATTTGCACATCGAAATGGCGCATACCAAATACACGCTTACTCGCTTCACGTACAACGGCAAAGGCTTCAGGAAGAATGGAGTCTAAACTTTCGCTTCCCTTAATTCTCTCTTTAAATTCTGACGTTTTTGCTTTTAGTTCTTCATCAGAAAGAGCTTCTATCTCTGGCTCTAAGGCATTAATTTTTGTTACTTCTTTGCGCATTTGTTTAAGTAATCTATCATTACGACTACCAAACATTTTTGTTATTAAATTTACAAACATCTTGTTAAACCATATTTAGAAGATTATCTTCCGTACTAAAATAAAAGTGATCGGGCTAGCCGATCACCAAAAACTTGTCATATTTAAATTATTTAGCTTTACGATAAACGTATTTCACGGGATCTATTTGCTTATTATTTCGCAAAATCTCATAGTGAACATGCGGTCCAGTTGAGCGACCAGTGCTACCCATTAATGCGATAGTTTGCCCTTTATTAACGACATCACCAACATTTACTAATAATTCTTTACTATGACCATAACGCGTTTTAATACCGTTGCCATGGTCAATTTCTATCAAATTACCATAACCACTGCGTCTACTTGCCCAAGATACTACACCCGCTGCAGTAGCGATAACAGCAGTATCTTCTTTACCTGCAAAATCAACACCTTTATGCATAGCTGGACGGCCATTAAAAGGGTCTTTTCGTATACCAAAATACGATGAAAGCCAGCCTTTTTTTATGGGGCGGCCCGATAAATAACTCGTATTTTCTATATGGTGACCCAAAGTTACAGATTCAAGTAACTTCAACTGTTTTTCTTTCGCCCCCAGATCGCCTTCTAACGATTCTATCTCAGCAAATAATTCTACTATTGACTTAGTTTCACTGACTTGAGATTGAATCATTGGGCCACCACTTGGTGGTTGCTCAGTAAAATTAAATTCTGTTTCCGGAATATTCGCTTCTTCAGCTAAACGATCACCTAAGGCATTTAAACGTAATACTTGGCTTTGTAATTCAGCTAGTTTTATTGTTAATGCGGTAACTTGCTCATTTTTTTCTTTTAGTTCTAAATCATAAGGAGCTTTTGAATCGCTAAAGGTATAAAGTGGTGTTTCAGGCTTGTCTTGGGAAGAAAGGATTAAGTGAATGATTAAACCGGAAATGAGCGCAAACAAGAATACTGCCGAGACCCAATGAAGTTTAGTTAACTTCATTAGAAATCTAACGTTTTGTCCTCGATATACTAATGTTAAACTCATATATATTATCTAGCGGCTTCACTTAATTGAGGGTTAATTATATGGCTCAAAAATCAAAAAAACCAATTGATATGGCGTCATTGTTTTCCGAAGCGTCTGGCACTTTGGCACAAATCACAAAAAAAACCAACTCTTTAAAAATATTAGCAGACATTGTACGACAAAGTTGCCCTGACCTGCCAGCAGAAGTATGGCAAATTGCCAATTTCACGCAAAATACTTTAGTTATAGAGGTGAATTCAGCCATTTGGGCTCAACGTTTACAATTTGAGCGAGTAAAAATTTGCCAACAGCTCGCACTAGCCACCGATAATTTATTCACTCAAGTGGCCATTAAAGTCTCCCCTTACCGAAATAAGAAGTTTTATCCGACCGCTATTCCTGACGAAGTTGTAAAGAGTCAGTATATATCAAGAGCAACTGCGAATCAGTTAAGCGAGGTTGCGGCAAATGCCCCTGAAAGTTTAAAACGTAAGTTACTTAAACTCGCAAGTTTGGCCGATAAACATAACCAGTAGTTTTCGTAATCTTGCCTGTAGGTTGGGCTTTAGCCCAACAATGATAACCGTATCAATTATTCTTATTTGTCGGCATAAATGCCGACCTACACCTAACTATCTACATTTAATATATTAACTACCTGTAGGTTGGGCTTTAGCCCAACAATAATAACCGTATTCAATTATTCTTATTTGTCGGCATAAATGCCGACCTACATCTAACCATCTACATTTAATATATTGATTGCCTGCAGGTTGGGCTTTAGCCCAACAATAATAACTGTATCAATTATTCTTATTTGTCGGCATAAATGCCGACCTACACCTAACTATCTACATTTAATATATTATTTGTCTGTAGGTTGGGCTTTAGCCCAACAATAATAACTGTATCAATTATTCTTATTTGTCGGCATAAATGCCGACCTACATCTAACCATCTACATTTAATATATTGATTGCCTGTAGGTTGGGCTTTAGCCCAACAATGATAACCGTATTCAATTATTCGTATTTCTCGGCATAAATGCCGACCTACACCTAACTATCTACATTTAATATATTAACTACCTGTAGGTTGGGCTTTAGCCCAAAATGATAACCATATTTAATTATTCTTATTTGTCGGCATAAATGCCGACCTACACCTGTCTTTATAACAAATATACGAAAACAGCTAATGACAGATACAAAAAAAGACCTTTACGGTCTTTTTTAATGAACTATTAAGCTTATTCTAAGCTAACTCAACAAACTTCAACTTCTTGAAACTGAATAGGCGATTTTGCATCATCTTCATAAGTGACCCATTCCCAAGCATCAGTTTGATTAAATACTTCTCTTAGTAAGATATTATTCAATGCATGGCCAGATTTAAAGGCATTCAATTCCCCTAAAATACTCACGCCACCCATATATAAATCACCAATAGCATCTAAAATTTTGTGTTTAACAAATTCATCATCGTAACGTAACTCATCTGGATTAAGCATACGATATTCATCTAAAACAATCGCATTTTCTAAGCTTCCGCCTAATGCTAAATTATGAGATCGGAGGAACTCTATATCTTTAACAAATCCAAACGTTCGAGCACGACTGATTTCTTTAATAAAAGAACAGCTAGACAAGTCCATACTGACTACTTGGCCTGTTTTTGCAATCACAGGATGATCAAAATCAATTGCAAAGTTTACTCTAAAACCTTCATAAGGTTTGAGTTCAGCCCATTTGTCGCCTTCTGTCACTCGAATAGCTTTTTTGATTCGAATAAAGCGTTTAGCCACATTTAAGGTTTCAATACCTACCGATTGTAATAGATATACAAAAGGTAGTGAGCTGCCATCCATAATTGGGATCTCAGAAGAATCAACATCAATAACTAAATTATCAATGCCCATTCCGGCAACAGCTGCAAGCAGGTGTTCGACGGTGGAAATCTTTACACCTTGCCCGTTGACTAAACACGTACACATTGTCGTTTCGCCCACCGATTCTGGTGTCGCTTTAATATCGACAACAGGATCTAAATCAACACGTCGGAATACGATACCCGTATTTGCAGGCGCAGGACGGAGAGTTAGCTGCACCTTTTCACCTTTGTGTAAACCTACACCGATAGCTGAAACGCTTTCTTTAATAGTACGTTGTTTAATCATAAATAGCCTTAATAAGCCCTAAATTCGCTTTATATTCGCCAACTCTAATCAGCGGGCGCATAATATAGCAAAAAAGCTTTATAAAATCAAAACCTCAGTTGTATCACTAAGCGCAATACTTTCACTTTCTGTTACTAATTAGTCAGCTTGCTTACGTAAAAATGCTGGAATATCTAAATAGTTGTCTAAGTCTGCTGCTTGCACTTTTTGTACTTGTGCGTTCGCTTCAGGCATTGTTGCTGTCATAGGTTCAGCTTGTGGTGATGCACTGAACTCTTGTCCTACAGCAATAGGCTCAGCTACTGGCGTAGGATTCACTAATGTAATATCAGGCTTACGTTCAGCACCAATACCTGTTGCAACAACAGTTACGCGCAGATCTTCTGTCATTTCAGGATCGATTACCGCACCAACAACAACAGTTGCATTTTCAGAAGCGAATGCTTTAACTGCATTACCCACTTTCTCAAATTCATCGATACTAATATCCATACCGGCAGTAATATTAACTAAAATACCGCGAGCACCAGCTAAATCGACATCTTCAAGTAACGGACTAGATATTGCTGCTTCAGCAGCTTCTTCTGCACGATCTTCACCTGATGAGATACCTGACCCCATCATAGCCGTACCCATTTCAGACATTACGGTACGAACATCGGCGAAATCAACATTTATGAGTCCTGGACGCGTAATTAGTTCCGCAATTCCTTGTACTGCGCCTAATAAAACATTATTAGCTGCTTTAAACGCATCTAATAAACTCGTTCCTGGGCCTAATACTTTTAATAGTTTTTCATTTGGAATAGTAATTAATGAATCAACATTTTTTGATAAAAACTCTATACCTTGATCGGCATAGTTCATACGTTTTTTACCTTCAAACGGGAAAGGTTTTGTAACTACAGCCACGGTTAAAATTCCCATTTCTTTCGCTATTTCAGCAACTACTGGTGCAGCACCTGTTCCTGTACCACCACCCATACCGGCAGCAATAAAAACCATGTCAGCACCTTGTAGTGCTTGTTTGATGGTTTCACGGTCTTCTTCAGCACTACGACGACCAATTTCAGGATTAGCTCCAGCACCAAGTCCTTTTGTGACATCACAACCTAATTGTAATGTGACATTAGCTGATGAATTGCGTAACGCCTGAGAATCGGTATTGGCTGTAATAAACTCAACACCTTCGATAGTTTGCGATACCATGTGCTCAACAGCGTTACCGCCGCCACCGCCAACACCTATCACTTTAATAACTGCTTCTTCGTTGTGATCTTCCATTAATTCAAACATTTTTCTCTCTCCGATTTTTTGTTTTGTCCACCAAAACTATTTTTACACTAAAAAAACTTTACTCTTAATTGGTAAAGTAAAATTAAAACTCGCCTTTAAACCAAGCTAAAATACGCGCGCCAACACTGACAACGCCATCTGTCGCTTTAGTTTCTTTAACTTGTGACTCTGAAGCTTTCATACCGTAATGCAGTAAGCCAACAACCGTTGCGTATGCAGGATCATTTACATATTCTTTTAACCCACAAATATCTTTTGGTTGTGCCACTCTTACCGGCATTTGAAATACTTCTTCTGCAAATTCAACAACACCTTCCATTTTCGAAGTACCGCCAGTTAACACATAACCTGCGGCAATCTGATCTTCTAAACCTGATTCGCGAATTTCTTCTTGTATTAATTCAAAAAGCTCATGATATCTAGGTTCAACAACCTCAGCTAAAGTATGTCGAGACATTGAACGAGCAGGTCTGCCCCCCACACTCGGTACTTCAATATTTTCTTCCATGCTTACCATCTGACGAAGCGCACAGGCGTATTTAACTTTAATATCTTCAGCATGGCTTAGAGGTGTTCTAAATATTTTAGCTATGTCACTTGTCACTTGATTACCTGCAACGGGGATCACTGCGGTATGGCGTAATGCGCCGCCAGTAAAAACTGAAATATCCATGGTGCCTGCCCCCATGTCGATAACACAAATACCAAGCTCTTTTTCATCGTCAGTAACCACAGCGTAACTAGACGCAAGTGCTGAAAATATCAGTTGATCAGCTTTTAATTCACAGCGTTCCACACATTTAACAATATTTTTAGCCATATCATTGGCGCAAGTCACTATATGCACCTTAGCTTCCATTCTCACACCTGACATACCAATCGGGCTTTTAATACCATCTTGACAGTCAATGCTAAATTCTTGCGGTAATACATGTAGCATTCTACGTTCAGCCGAAATAGGTACAGATCTCGCAGTATGTATTACGTTATCAACATCTTCTTGTACCACTTCTTTGTCATTAATTGGCACCATGCCATTTTCATTCTGACAACTAATATGTTTCCCTGAAATACCTAAATAAACTGAGGTAATATGACAATCTGCCATCAACTCAGCTTCATTTATTGCGCGTTGTATCGATTGAATAACTAAATTCAAATCGTTAACACCACCTTTATCCATTCCTCTCGAAGGTTGATTACCTACACCAACAATACTCAATTGGTTATCAGCAGTAATTTCACCCACTGCTACTGAGATTTTTGATGTTCCGATATCTAACCCTACAATAAGGTTTCTTTCATTAGCTTTTGCCATTAATGTTAAGCTCTTTTTTCTTCTAAGTTATTTGCTGAAAAAGGTTTCCACCCAACCGCTAAACCTGTGTCATAACGTAAGTCGACATAATCAACTTGCTTATTTTCTTTCTGTTGCGATTTTATTTGTGGATACACATCAATAAATCGCTGTATTCGTTCATTGCGCTTTTCTCGACCTAAATTCAACATCACCCCATCATTCAAGGTTAATTGCCATGAAAAACGTTCCGACAGAACTAATTCGTCAATACTTAATGCACTATAATCAAGTAGCTTATTTAACTTTCTATAATTATCTAAAGCGATTAACTCGCTTCCTTCTGGGCCAAAAAACGCCGGTAAATCATGCTTAATGCGACTAATATCTGCCTGAAAAGCATGACCGTATTGATTAATTAAAAAATCACCATTCCATATCGCGATAGGCGTTTGATCAACCACATAAATTTTCAATTCATTGGGCCATTTTTTTCTTACTGAAACAGAATAAACCCAAGGTAACGCGGTAACTTGTTGTTGCACTCGATTGACATCAACTTTAAAAAAATTACCTAAGTTTATATTTTCAATTGCTTTTTCAATATCTTTAGCCACTGTATATGACATTTCACCACTAATACTGACTGATGTTACTGGTGCAGATTCATCTGCTGTAAGGCGCTCAGTCACTACCCATGAAAACGACAATAAAGACACAATAACTAAAACAAAAAAACCTACACCTAGCCAAAAAGACCAATGCATTGGTGCTGCTTGCTCTTCTTTAACTAACGTTTGCGGTCCCTTTGCCATGGCTACACAGTTTCCTCTGTACTTAACTCAAGGATACGAGTTACCAGCTCTCCAAAAGTTAAACCAAAAACCTTTGCAGCTTTAGGAACTAAAGACGTTTCGGTCATACCTGGCACTGTGTTTACTTCAAGTAACTGCCATTGCCCTTGTAAATTACGCATCACATCAACACGCCCCCAACCACTTGCGCCCGTTGCGTTAAATGCCGCTAACGCTAATGTTCTCAGTTCACTTTCATCTTGCTCTGATAAGCCGCTAGGACAATGATATTGTGTAGTTGTTGACTGATATTTAGCCTGATAATCATAAAATTCATTCGGCGTTTCCATCCGAATTGCCGGTAAGGCCTGTTTACCTAAAATACTTACCGTGTATTCAGGTCCATTAATCCATGACTCCACTAAGATTTCGTCATCAAATTTAAAAGCAGCTTTTAATGCTTGATCTAAACTGATACTAGTATCAGCTTTAGCCATGCCAATACTCGAACCTTCATTCGCCGGTTTTACCATGACAACGCCACCTAGACGGCTTAATACTTCTTGTGCATCTGACGTTTTATAATCACCGCTACGCACGATCTCAAATCCTGCTGTAGGTAAGTTTAATGCTTGCCAAATTTGTTTAGAGCGAATTTTATCCATTGACAGTGCCGAACCTAATACTGATGATCCGGTATATGGAATATTCATATATTCTAAAGCACCTTGAACACAGCCGTCTTCACCACCGCGTCCGTGGAGAGCAATAAATACTCTATCAATATTTTTTTGTGTTAAATCACTCAAGCAATAATCTTTCGTATCAATCAATTCAACTGTAAAACCTGCCGTTTTTAAGGCATTAGCTATGGCCGCACCTGAACGCAAGGACACCTCTCGTTCAGCTGAATTACCACCATAAAGCACAGCAATTTTCTCATGATGTAAGTTAGTCATGCTGTTCTCCAGAGGTATTGTTTTGCGTTAGTAAAGGATGACTCATTAACGTACGAGAAATAACACCAATATTGCCAGCACCTTGAGTGATAACCATATCGCCATCTTCTAATTGGGCATGTAGCAATTCTGCCAATTTTTCAATATCACTCACATAGATAGGCTCTACTTGACCGCGTTGTCTAATACTTCGTGCTAAGCTCTTACTATCAGCACCATTAATTAATGTTTCTCCTGCCGAATAGACATCAAGTAATAACAAGCAATCAACCTCTGAAAGCACCTCAACAAAGTCTTCATATAAATCACGTGTGCGTGAGTAACGATGAGGCTGAAATATCATCACTAAACGTTTCTCTGGCCAACCATTACGCATGGCTTTTATTGTTGCTTCTACTTCTCTTGGATGATGACCATAATCATCCACTAAGACCATCTCACCTTGCTCGGTTGATAAATTAGCTAATTGTTCAAAACGACGTCCAATGCCAGCAAATTTTGCTAAAGCATTAACGATACTTTCATCACTGATATTTTCATCGGTTGCCACAGCAATACTTGCTAACGCATTAAGCACATTGTGTTGACCCGGTAAATTAACACTTAATTTAAGTGGAGAATGGCCTTCACGCGTCACGCTGAAAAAACTCATACCACCGTCTTGGTAATAATCAGTTGCTTTTACATCGGCGTCATCTGAAAAGCCATAGGTGATCACTTGACGCGCCATGCGCGGTAAAATTTCACGAACAACCGGATTATCAATACACACAACCGCTAACCCGTAAAAAGGTAGGTTATGAAGAAATTCAATATAGGTGTCTTTTAATTTTTCAAAGTCACCTTGGTAAGTTTCCATATGATCTTCATCGATATTAGTGATGACCGCGACCATAGGATGTAAATGTAAAAAAGACGCATCGCTTTCGTCAGCTTCTGCGATTAAATACCGACTGCTGCCTAAACGCGCGTTAGTACCCGCACTATTTAATAAACCACCAATAACAAAAGTTGGATCTAATTCCCCTTCAGCAAAAACACTGGCAATTAAACTTGTCGTTGTTGTTTTTCCATGTGTTCCTGCAATAGCAACACCATGACGAAAGCGCATCAATTCCGCTAACATTTCAGCACGTCTAACGACAGGAATTCTTTGCTCTGCAGCAAAGGCAATTTCAGGGTTACTCGTATCAATAGCTGTCGAGACAACGATAACACTTGCCCCTTTAATATTGTCTTGATGATGGCCAATAGTGATTTTAGCGCCTAACTTTTGTAAACGCTTCACAACCGCATTCTCGCCTATATCAGACCCTGTAATGGTATAACCTTCATTAAGCAATACTTCTGCTATTCCACCCATACCTGCACCACCGATACCAACGAAATGTATAACAGATACACGTCGCATTTCAGGTATTTTTATTGGCTGCATATTACGGTTTCTATTGCTCATTAACTTACTCTTCGTTGAACTAATTCTGCACACGCTTGTGCTACTTTTATGGTAGCGTCAGCATGAGCGGCGTTATGTGCAGCTTTAGACATTGACTGCAATACCTTATCTGAAATAAACAAACTATTGAGCATTTGCGCTAAGCTTGTTCCATTAAAATCTTTTTGTGGGATCAGTTTCGCTGCCCCTTGTGCCACCAAATAGTTGGCATTTTTAGTTTGATGATCATCAACTGCATGTGGTAGTGGAATAAAAATAGCGGGCTTAGCAGCCATCGCTAATTCAGATACCGTTAGCGCTCCCGAACGACAAATAACAACATCCGCCCAGCGATAAGCTTCAGCCATATCATCAATAAACTCAGTCACTTTAATTTGGTCTTCTTTTAAACCATATTTTTGATAACTCGCTAACACATCATCTTGATTGCCTTTACCTGTTTGATGCCAAACATTTAAATGCTGTACTTTTATTTGGTTCACCGTTTGAGGAACAACAGTGTTTAAGATCTGCGCGCCTAAACTTCCCCCGACCACTAGCACTTTTTTACTTGTACTCGGTTCCATCGGCATAACATTTTCAATCGAAATAATGTCGCTTCGTAACGGATTACCAACTACTTGATATTTAGCATTATTTTTAAATGCGCCTGGAAATGCGCTCAATACAGTACTGGCTAAATAAGATAAAAAGCGATTACTTAAACCTGCCACGGCATTTTGTTCATGCAACACTAGGGGTTTACCCATTAACCAAGCAGCAAAACCACCAGGCGCACTTGCGTATCCACCCATACCAAGAACAACGTCTGGTTGCACTTGACGAATAACACGCACAGATTGAATAACTGATTGCATCAATTTAAATGGAGTTTTTAACCATTCTTGCCAATTTTTATTACGTATACCGGCGATATTGATAAATGAGATCTCAAAACCATGTTCAGGAACTAAGGTCGCTTCCATACGTTTTGCCGTACCCAACCAATGAATATTCCAACCTTGTTGCTGTAAATGTTGCGCGACCGCAATACCAGGAAAAATATGTCCTCCTGTGCCTCCAGCCATCACTAATAAAGTTGGCGCTTTGTTATCAGTCATTTCGCCCACCTTTTGTTTTTTTGCTCTTGCTATTACTTGATGTTGCTTGAATACTTTGCAATCTAATTTCATGATCAATTCTAATTAATACAACAACAGCTAATGTCATAATAATCATGGAACTACCACCGTAACTAATTAATGGCATAGTTAATCCTTTCGTTGGGACAACACCCGCACTAGCTCCCACATTAACAGCGGCTTGAAAGCTCATCCAAATGGCAATGGAATAAGCAAAAAAACCTTCAAAATATTTTTCTTTGTTGATGGCTTTACGCCCCAATAACATGGCTTTAATCACTAACGCCATACTCAGCATTAAAATCAAACTAATACCCACAAAACCTAACTCTTCAGCGACCACTGCCATAACAAAATCAGTGTGTGCTTCCGGTAAATATTCTAACTTTTGAATACTATTGCCTAAGCCTTGACCTAAAAACTCACCTCGGCCATATGCCATAAGTGATTGTGTTAATTGATAACCACTACCAAATGGATCTTTCCAAGGGTCTAAAAACCCAGTCACTCTCGCCCAGCGATAAGGTGATAAGTAAGCTAAAGCAGTAATAGCCGTAAGTCCTACTGCGGCTACACTAATAAATTGCCATAATTTAGCACCCGCTAAAAATAACAATCCAAAAGTAGTAACAAACATCACAATAACGGTACCTAAATCAGGCTGTAATAATAACAGTCCAGCTAAAACCCCGAAGACAAACAATGGTTTGAGAAATCCTTTTACATTTTCCATAACTTCGTCACGTCGTCTAACCATATAGGCAGAGAGGTAACAAAATAAAAATAATTTAGCAGGTTCCGCCGCTTGAATAGTGATAGGACCTAATACAATCCAACGTGTAGAACCATTGACCGTGCGTCCAACAAGCAGTACCACTAGTAGTAATAACATTGCTAAAAACAATAATTTAAAACTATGTTTATGCCAAAAACTCATAGGTATTTGTAACGTCAGTCCCGCTATACCAATACTTAAGCAGATATAAATCATATGACGTATAACAAAGTGAAACGGATTACCGAACAAACGATCAGCAATAGGCATGGAAGAACTTGCTACCATGACCAACCCCATCATATACATACAGATCGCAAGAATAATATACGAGCGATCGAAGGTTGATACCGAATAGTGCGTTGGCATTATCCATTGTGGTAGTTTAAATTTAGGCCAAGTGTAATGGCTAGCCACAACAGTCATTAGCTAGCCTCCTGCATTTTTTCATGAATAGCATTAACAAATGCTTGTCCACGTTCTTCATAGTTACGGAACATATCAATGCTGGCACATGCCGGTGACAACAGCACAATATCACCTGGAGAGGCAAGTAATTTAGCTTGATTAACCGCAGCGTCCATTGAATCCACAAGCTCAACTTTCGCTGTTAATGCCGCAATTTTTCTGCTGTCTTTTCCTAAAGCAAACACCTTCGACACATATTGATTAAATAATGATTTTAAAGGAGAAAAATCAGCACCTTTGCCCTCACCACCAGCAATTAAAATGAGCTTATTACCGTTAGGTATCGTTGGCGCTAAACCGGTAATGGCAGCAACTGTGGCACCGACATTGGTCGCTTTAGAGTCGTTTATCCAACAAATTTGATCGCTTGTCGTAACGCGTTGGCAACGATGAGCTAACCCCATAAAGGTTTTTAGATGTGGCAACATATCGGTAATTGACCATGATAAGCTCTGACCTAAAGCTAACACCGCTAAGTAATTAACTGCATTATGTAATCCTGCTAAAGGTAATTCAGATAAAGCCATTAAAGCTTGCTTACCTTGCATCAAGTAGTACTGATCATCGATTTTTTCTAAACCAAAATTGCTCGCTTTAGCAGCATCAGTGCCAAAACTTATACATTGTTCAACTTCATAGTTACTGGGTACTTGAGTTAAACTATCTTGGCGATTAATAACCGCTACTTTGCATTGCTGGTAAACCCGCCCCTTAATTTTCGCATAATTTTCTAATGTATGATGACGGTCAAGATGATCATCACTCACATTTAAGACACAAGCTCCCACAGTCTTTAAACTCGATAAAAATTCCAGCTGAAAACTTGAAAGCTCAAAAATATAACTGTCAACATTACTCGATAGTTGGCTTAATACGGGTATACCAATATTTCCGCCTAGTCCTACCTTTTTACCTAATGCATTGCCGATATGAGCTAACAATGACACAACAGTAGACTTACCATTAGAGCCAGTCACAGCCACTACCGGCTTGGTATTAATTTGACAAAAAAGCTCAACATCACCTAACACTTGGCAATCAGCGGCAATATGTTCTGCAATAGCTTCAGCCGCAATATCAATCCCTGGACTCAGAAATATTACTGATGCTTGTTTAATGAGATCTACGCACCAATCCCCTTGATGTAATTCACATTCGGGATAATTAGCGGCGAATTCTTTCGCATCCAAGACATTTTCTCGGCTATCAATTACTACACAGTTAAGTCCATGCGCTTGTAAAAAACGCAGACAAGAAACACCGGTCAGGCCTGCGCCTAACACAATAATGTTCTTGTTACTTAATGTAGTAATTACTTGCTCTAAGTTTGTCATTCTGTCTTGTTAACGCAGTTTAAGCGTTGCTAATCCTATTAAAACTAACACTAATGAAATAATCCAAAAACGCACAATCACGCGCGGTTCTGGCCAGCCTTTTAACTCATAATGATGATGTATTGGTGCCATCCTAAAAATTCGCTGACCGCGTAATTTATAAGAACCAACTTGTAAGATCACGGAAACGGTTTCCGCAACAAATACTCCACCCATAATAAATAACACTAATTCTTGACGAACCAATACCGCGATAATCCCTAACGAAGCACCTAAGGCTAAAGAGCCGACATCACCCATAAATACTTGCGCGGGATAAGTGTTAAACCAAAGAAAACCTAAGCCAGCACCGACAATCGCAGTACACACCACCACTAATTCGCTGGTTAGAGCAATATGCGGAATATTAAGATATCCTGAAAAATTGACATTACCGGTGACATAAGCAAATACCGCAAAAGCCCCCGCAACCATAATCGTAGGGACTATCGCTAAACCATCTAAACCGTCTGTTAAATTAACCGCGTTACTTGTACCAACAATGACAAAGTAAGCTAGGAAAATATAAAGTACACCTAACTGCGGCATTACATTTTTAACAAAGGGAAGAATAAGTGCCGTTTCTTGTGGTGATTGCGCACTGGAATATAAGAACAAAGCAACAGCTAAGCCAACAACGGTTTGCCAAAAATACTTCCAACGTGCAATTAAACCATTTGAATCTTTACGTATCACTTTTCGATAATCATCAACAAAGCCAATAGCACCAAAACTGATAACGACAAAGAGTACCGCCCATACATAGCGATTGGTTAAATCAGCCCAAAGTAAGACACTGATCACCACAGCCGCTAAAATTAATAAGCCACCCATAGTTGGTGTACCTGATTTAGACAAATGACTTTCAGGTCCATCATCACGTACTGTTTGCCCTATTTGCATGCGTTGTAACGCACGAATTAATTTCGGACCAAAATATAACGAAATAATTAATGCAGTTAACGTCGAGACAATCGCTCGAAAGGTTAAATAAGAAAACACATTAAAAAAACTATAATACTGCGTTAAATATTCGCCTAACCAAAGTAACATTAGACTTGCTCCTCTGTTACTTGGCTTTTACACCATTGAATAATATCTTGAACGACAAATTCCATATGGGCACTACGAGAGCCTTTTACTAAAATAGAAATTTGTTGTTCTTCTCCAGCCAATAAAGCTTTTAAACGTGTAATTAAGGCTTCTCTATCACTAAAATGACAAGCCTTTTTACCTGATTTTCCATTGTAAGCATCTGAAGTGCTTTGACTGAGAACCCCTAAGGTTAATAAGTCATCAATTTTACATGTAAAAGCATATTCACCAACTTCTTGATGATAACTACGTGCATCAGAGCCTAGCTCTCCCATATCACCAAGAATCAACACTCGTCTACCGGGATAACTCGCTAACAACTCAGTTGCTGCTTTGATTGATTCAACATTAGCGTTGTATGTATCATCAATTAATTTTACATGTTCAGATAACTGATAAAGATTTAAACGTCCCTTAACTGGAGTCATTTCAGCTAAGCCCAGTCTTATGTCATCTAAACTCGCCCCAAACTCAATCGCTATAGTTGCTGCAGCTACCGCGTTACAAACGTTATGTTTTCCTGGCACTGATAATTCAATGTAGGTATTCCCGATATGGCTATTTAATTTAAAAGTGGCACAACCATCTTCGTTTAAAACAACATCGGAGCTATAACAATCCGTTTCCTGCTGGCATGAAAAACAACGTACTTTTTTATCAACTAGTCGCCATTGCCATTTATTAGCTAAACGACAGTCTTTGTTGTAAATAGCAAGTCCATCAGGTTTCATTCCTTCAAAAATTTCACCTTTAGCACGAGCAACACCACATAAATCACCAAAGCCTTCTAAATGCGCTGCTGCAATGTTGTTGATAATGGCGATATCAGGCTGAACCAGTGCAGAAGTATATGCAATTTCACCCATATGATTAGCACCCAATTCAACTACCGCATAATCATGGTTTTGCTCTAAGCGTAATAAAGTAAGTGGAACACCAATATCGTTATTAAAATTACCTTCAGTCGCTAACACATTTCCTAAGCGCGACAAAATAGCAGCAACCATTTCTTTTACCGTGGTTTTGCCACTACTACCTGTGATGGCAACCACTTTTGGTGACACACGTGAACGCACATAAGCACCTAATTTACCCAAGGCTTTATGTGTATCGGAAACAATAATTTGTGGCACTTTCACATCACAGCGATGATCAACAATTAAAGCACTTGCACCTTTATCAATCACTTGCTCAATAAATCTATGGCCATCAAAATTCACCCCTTTTAGGGCTAAGAAAACTTCATCCGCAACTAGTGAGCGACTATCAGTATTTATCTTCTCAATAATTATATCTTCGCCAATAAGTTGGCCATCTAGTGCTTGTGCAATTTCAGATAAACGTAAAGGGATCATAATATCGCCTCACTTGTATAGAGTTGCTTCACTATTGCTCGCTCATCATAAGGACGCTTTTCATTGCCAATAACAATATAATTTTCATGTCCTTTACCCGCTAACAAAATAATGTCATCGGCTTTTGCTAATTTTAAGGTTTGTTCTATCGCTAATTGACGGTTAACTTCAACAGTAATAAGGTCAGTGTTCTTACAACCAGCTAAAATATCGTCAATGATACTTTCAGGCACTTCATTACGAGGGTTATCATTGGTTAACACGAGGTTATCTGCTAACTGCTCAGCTATTTCGCCCATTATTGCTCGCTTACCAGTATCACGGTTTCCACCACAACCAAAAATCACCCAAAGTTGCCCATGGCAATGTTGACGACAGGCAAGTAATGCGTTTTTCAAACCATCTGGGGTATGAGCATAATCAACTACTGTGATTGGAAAACCTTCACGGTGATAGGTTTCCATACGTCCAGTTATAGGACTGATGCCTGATACCGCTATTGCAATGTCTTTTAATGCAATATTCGATGCCATTAACACACCAATAGCAGCAAGTAAGTTGTCAATATTAAAGCTGCCTAGTAGAGGGCTCTTAATAGCAACCTCACCTAAATGTGTGGTTAGTTTAAATTGAGCGCCATGCTGACTATGCTCAACATCACTTGCGTGAGCATAAGCAGGATACTTAACAATGTCATCACCTTGGCCGTAAGCAATCACTTTCTCTGGGCTAGACCAAGTATGTAACCAAGATTTCCCTTGAAGATCATCACCATTAATAATGGCAATTTGACCGGCTTGCTGACTAAATAGTTGATATTTAGTCTGCGCGTAATTTTCCATTGTTCCGTGGTAATCAAGATGGTCACGAGACAAATTTGAAAAAACAGCGATATGAAAAAGTTGTCCATTAACTCGCTTTTGTGCGAGTGCATGCGACGAAACTTCCATTGCTACATGTGTAATATTTTCTGTTGAAAATTTATCTAACCACGCTACTAGTTCTGTTGCCCCAGGGGTAGTATTTTCAATTTCAGTTAATGATTCAATTCTCCCAGCACCATTCGTACCTATGATCGCGCATGATTGATTTAATGAGTCGAATAACTTAGCAATTAACTGACTAATACTTGTTTTACCATTGGTACCAGTAATACCAATGAGATGTAATTTATTTTGAGGATAATGATAAAACTCGCTTGCCAGATTAAATAACTTTTGATTTAACTGATAAAAGCTAATGGCTAATATGGAATGTCCATTCGCCGTTAATAATGCTTGCACCGCGCCATGCTCGGCTTTGGTTTCGCATTCAGCCAAAATTAAAGCGCAGTTGCTTGCCAATGCTTGTGGAATAAAAGTACGTCCATCACTTTCTGAACCTAAAACCGCACAAAATACATCACCGGTTTTAAGGTGACGACTGTCATTTACTAACTGGCAATTTAAAGGCAAGCTGATATTTTCGTTAAGCACAATACCAAATTGACTTAGCACTTTAGTCATCAGAAGAGCATTAGGCATCATTACGCTCCCCTTTTTGTGCTAGAACAACGGTTTCGCTGTTCGCATCAGGTGCGATATTAAGTAAACGCAGAGCACCTTTCATTACTCGTGAAAATACAGGGGCAGCAACTTCACCGCCATGATATAAATCGCCACCGGGTTCATTAATCACCACGACAACAGCAATTTCAGGGTGAGAAATAGGCGCTATACCTGAAAACAAACCAACGTAATCATTACCGTAACCGCCTGCTAATGCTTTAAAAGCTGTTCCCGTTTTACCACCTACTCTATATCCATCTACTTTAGCCTTCTGAACATGTTCATTCACAACAGACTCAAGCATTTTCACCACAGATAAAGTGCTTTTTTCTGAATAAATTCGTTCTTTCTGCTCTGTTACATCTGAATGCTTATCACGTTTTAAAATAGTGAGTGTTGTTTTAACACCACCATTAGCAATGGTTGAATAGAATCGAGCAAGTTGAAGTGGTGTAGCAGCAACCCCCATACCAAATGATAATGTGGCTAGCTCAAACTTAGACCAACGTTCGCGTTGGTGCATGATGCCGCTACTTTCGCCAACTAATTCAATACCTGTTTGCTCGCCAAATCCTGCTTCAAAAAATTTATTAAGAAAGTAATCTTTAGGTAACGACAAGGCTAATTTAGAGGTTCCCATATTCGAGCTGTGAATTAGGATATCTTCCGGCGTCATTTTGCCTCGATTAATAGGATCGCTAATTCTTCTGCCACCAATACGCATCCATCCCGGGCTTGTATCAATAATACTGTCTGCTTTGACTTCCCCAAACTCTAACGCTGAGATGATAGTTAACGGTTTCATCGTAGAGCCGGGTTCATAAAAGTCAGTAATCGCTCGATTACGTAAACGATGTAATGCGACCCCTGAACGATTATTTGGGTTATATGAAGGACTATTCACTAACGCTAGTACTTCGCCTGTGTGCACATTAGTAACAACTACTGAGCCAGAGGTCGCTTTAAAAGCACGTACAGCACCTTTGAGTTCTTTATAAGCTAAGGCTTGTATACGTTGGTCAATACTTAAAACCAGATCTTTTGGCGGTGTTGATTCAACATCTTCGATAATCTCAACAGGATTGCCTTTAGCATCTTTTCTATAACGTTTTTGACCATTTTCACCGGTTAGTAAGCTATCAAAAACACTTTCGCTTCCTTCAATGCCTTTATCATCAATATCAGTAAAACCCACTACGTGAGCACTAATTTCACCTGATGGATAAAAACGTTTTGATTCTTTACGAAGGTAAATACCAGGAATTTTAAGTTGCTTAATATAAGTAGCCATCGCTGGCGACAATTGTCGTTCAACATAAACAAAGCGGCGACGAGGATTTTTGGTAATACGATTTTTTAAATCAACCACGTCTTGATCTAAAACATCAGCTAATGCTTGCCAATGTTCCACCATAGCTAAACCATTATTTTCAATAACCGTTTTTGGATCAGCCCAGACAGTCTCAACGGGTACACTAACGGCTAGTTCATCACCATTACGATCAACAATTGATCCTCTATGTACTTCATTTTCAGACGTTCTTAATGAACGTAAATCACCCTGATGTTTTAGCATATCAGGTTCTATCACTTGGATATAAGCAGATCGAGCCGCTAAGCTAACATAAATTAACACAATCACAGAAAGCACGACGTAAAAACGCCATGCTACTGTTTTTGGTTTATAATTTACGGCTTTTTTGCTCACGTTATTACTCATTTAATTTTTACAATCACTTCAGAATCAACACTTGGACGTATCATTTGAAGTCGTTTTTTGGCTTTACTTTCAATCGTGCTATGTTCAGCTAAACTATTCTGTTCAAGTAATAAGTTTCGCCATTCAACATCTAACTCATCACGTTCTGTTAATAAATCTTCTAATTTAATTGTTGTTTGGCGATTTAAGTGTGTTAAATAAATCACTGAAAACGCAGACGCTACAACCATAAGTAACAACAAATAAACTAAAAAATGACGCTGTATGTCCTGCCAGATATCAAACGCCAGCACGACTTTTTTCGTCGCCATTGTTTAATCAGCCAACCTTTGTGCCACTCTCATCACAGAACTTCGAGAACGGACATTGTCTTCAACTTCTTGTAAAGAGGGTTTAAGTTTTCGACCAATTAAACTCAATTTCTTGCCTTTATTTAATTCTGCTTCACTTATCGGTAAACCTCTTGGTACTTGTTTACCTTGTGAATGTTTCTTCATAAACTGCTTAACTAAACGATCTTCAAGTGAATGAAAGCTAATAACAACTAACCGCCCTTCCGCTTTAAGTACACTTAAAGACGCATTAAGTGCTTTTTCAATTTGCTCTAATTCACTATTGATATAAATACGAATCGCTTGAAAAGAACGTGTAGCGGGATGCTTTTTAATTTCTTTTTGCGGAGCGGTTTTTTTGATCAAGGCCGCAAGTTGACCCGTTCTTGTTAACGGAAACTCATCCCGGGTATCAACAATCGCATTGGCAATACGCCATGCATGTTTCTCTTCACCGAAGGTTCTCAATACCCACGTAATATCTTCAACATCAGCTGTGGCAATCCACTCAGCGGCGGTTTGTCCTTTACTGGTATCCATTCGCATATCAAGTGGACCATCTTTCATAAAGCTAAACCCGCGTTCAGCTTCATCTAGTTGAGGTGATGACACCCCTAAGTCCATCAGAACACCATCAACTTTACCGGTAAGTGCTAAATTCTCAGCGATCATTTCAAGATCAGCAAAACCCTGATGCTCAATAGAAAATCTCGCGTCATTGGCAAATTTTTCAGCTGCTTTGATGGCTGTAGGATCTCTGTCGATAGCGATTAATCGCCCATGTTCAGAAAGTTGGGATAGAATAAGTCCCGAATGGCCGCCACGACCAAATGTACAGTCGATATAAATACCGTCTGGTTTGATCGCGAGTCCAGAAATTGCTTCGTCAAGCAATACCGAAATGTGAGACTTATCTTTTTGCATTATAATAAACGCCGTTTTTATATAAATTTTTGTTTGTTATAAAGACAAATCAAGTAATCGGTCTGTAAGCTCTATTTCGCCTGACTGTATTTTAGCAATGCCTTGTTGCATTTGCCCTTGCCAAGCACTTTCGCTCCAGATTTCAAATTTCTTTAATTGCCCTACTAGCATTATATTTTTTTCTAATCCAGCATGTTGTCTCAACGGCCCATTAATCAATAAGCGGCCACTCTTATCAATTTCACAGTCGGAGGCATTACCTAACAACACTTGTTGTAGTATTCGTTCTTGTGGATTCATGCTGGATAATTCACAAAGTTTTAATTCGATTTCTTCCCATTCAGGAAGTGGATAAAGCAATAAACAAGGATGTTGAATATCTACGGTACACACCATTTTTCCTTGGCAATCAGCAAATAGCTCTTCGCGATACCTTGTAGGTATCGTGATTCTATTTTTAGTATCAAGCGTGATCGCACTGGTGCCTCTAAACATAACCTTATTTTTTTATAATTGAATCACTACGATCCACTATTTCCCACTTTTTTCCACATTGATACAGTTTAGTGAGTAAAGTGAAGTCATGTCAAGCAATGATTTACTAATTTCAATAGCAGGATCACTAATGAAATTAAGGCTTAAGAGGAAGTTGATGAAATTGTGGGGTTTTGTGGATTACCATCCCAAGAAATAGTAATTTTTTCTATTTTAGGGGCAAAATAATGCGTTTCAATACCAAAAAAGAATAACAAAAGAGAAATAAGTGCAAAAGCAAGGAGTTAACTCCCACAACTTAAACACAAATCATTTTACTAGATTTCAATACCTACGCCCCCAATAATCAATAGCCAAAATGCGAAGAATAGCTTTAAACGAGAAGCCGAAAGGTATGTCACTAATGTTTTAGCAAATATACCTCCAACAATTGCACCAGGACCAGCAAATATAACCACTTGCCAATTGACCTGAAAATCAATAACGATATGTTGCCAAATAGCTGACCACACGGTTATCGCAGAAACAACAACAGCAATTGCAACAGCCATATTTACATCAAATCGTCTTAAAATAAGATAAACAGCAACAAGTTCTCCAACCCCAACAGATAACCATGCTGTAATAGCCCCACCAAACACACTAATCAAAATAAGCAGCATCCAGTCGTACCAAAGTAACTGACTGTGTTTTCTATGTGATCCAGCCAAAAAAACAGTAGCAACAATAAATAAACCTAACAACAATGAAAACCAACTGAAATTTTGTTGTAATGACGAAGGTGATTGAATATTAGCGCCATAAACCAACCAAATCCCTACGACAGCAGCTAAACTACTGACTAGAATAATACGTTTAAAACCTTGCCATAAATGGAGGTCTCTTTTCTCTATGTGATAATGATGGCACCAAGTAATTGCTCCAGCAGTCATACCAAAACATTGAATGGCAAAACTCGTCGCAATAGACTGAGACTCACTAAAGTTAAGTTCATTAAACATTGGAATAAAAACAACACCACCACCAGCCCCAGTAGCATTCGCGAACAGTGCGCCTAACATACCAAGCAAACTGAATAACACGTAATCGAATAACGCTACGAGTGAAATAGGAACAAGAGCAATAACAATTAGCCAAATAACAATAAAAGAGACAATAAATTTAGCACTAGTAAGAGGATTAACTGAGGTTAAGGTTTTCATTTCACCGTGTTTATGTACTCGTTAATTGATGGGTTTTTTGAGTTAATAGATTATTTACCTCATCATTTAAATGTTGTTTGGATAAATAACTTTTTCCCTGTTTATGAAAAATCACCCAGCCAAATGTGGTTTCTTTTACTTGTGTAATATCCGCCCAACATATTGCCTGTTCACTATAAAATGAATGCGTTGAAATAGCATTATCATCAATGGTTAACTCAACTTCCCCTTTTGCGGCACGACTAAGCATTTGTCGCATAACCCACCAAGGCTTTCGATAATATTGAGCCACAGCTTCAAGCACACCCAACATAAAAACAAACCAAGCGGCATATTGATTAATCTGAGTAAAAATAACTAAGCAGCCACCAAGTAAGACTAAAACGCCCGCTTTAAAATAAGCTTGATGAAACGGTATCGCTTCCACTGATTGTTCAAAACATTCTTGATAATAAGCTTTATCTAATACAAACGTGGTTTTAAAGGGGGTCATCATTATGTATTCCCTTTATCTAAGTATTGTTCAACAATTGAAAGCACCATCTGACAATGATCATCACGATCATTCAAGGCTTCAATGTAATGATACTCTTCGCCACCAGCATTGATAAAGGTCTCTTTATTCTCATGAGCAAGCTCTTCTAATGTCTCTAAACAATCGGCACTAAAAGCAGGACTTATAATTGCTACATGTTTATGACCTTGTTGAGCAAGTTCTACTAAGGTTTCATCTGTGTAGGGTTTTAGCCATTCTGCTTTTCCAAAGCGCGATTGAAAACTCATCACACACTCGTCATCTTGCCAATTTAACTCCTCTATCAGTAAACGAGTAGTTTTATGGCAAAAACAGTAGTATGGATCACCACGTTCTAAGAAAAGTTTTGGCATACCATGATAAGACAATACTAACTTGTCTGGTTTTCCAAACGCCTCAATATGTTCATTAATACTATTTGCTAAGGCTTTTATATATAAAGGATGATCATGATAACTACTAATAAAGTGTAACGAGGGGATCCACCGCCAGGCTTTAATTTCATTCATAACAGCATCGAAGGTTGAACCAGTCGTAGGTCCTGCGTATTGTGGATAAAGTGGCAACACAATAATATTTTCTACACCTTGTGCCTGAAAACTATTGAGCGCCTTATTTATACTTGGTTCTCCGTAACGCATAGCAAGATCAACGATGACAGTATCTTGATACTTATCCGTTACGGTTTGTGCCACTTTTTCAGTAAGTGCTTTACTAATCACCATCAGCGGAGAGCCTTGCTCAGTCCAAATACTTTGATAAAGCTTTGCTGATTTTTTAGGTCGAATACGTAAAATGATGCCATGTAAAATGATCATCCAAACGAGACGTGGAATTTCAACGACTCGCGGATCAGATAAAAACTCTTTTAAATACTTTCTTAACGCCTTTGCTGTTGGCGCTTCTGGTGTACCTAAATTAGTTAGTAAAATTCCTGTTTTCGCTTGTCGCTGATGAATACTTTTATTACGACCTAAAAATCGTGCCATTAATGAATTACCTATATTTAAATACTAATGAGTGTTCGCTGCATTGTAATAATACTTATTCTACAATTTGATCGATCACTAATTGGTAAACTTTTTCATTAGCGAGTTCAATATTTTGAATTTCAGCTTTATAATCGCCAACCTTAATACCAGCACCACCATCTTTAGAGACAATGGCAAATAAATGAACATTTGACACATTACTCAGTTTAGCTTGCGGTGTCATTGCATTCGCATCCGTTAAGGTAACCTTTAATGGTAAATCACTTGCTCTCACTTTCATCGCAGCAAGCGGCATTCGAGTACCGTTGGTTGGTATCGCATAAATAAAGACAACTTTGTCACCTTCGTTAGCAAGTTTAGTTTTGATACGTTCAGATAAACTCACATTAACTGTGAGTTTGGCATCACTTGCAGGTACAGGCTCAGATGTAGGCGTTTTATTTTGACTAAGTAAAATACGGTTTTTCGCTTCATTTATCGCTTGCTGTAACGCCTTAACATTTACATTATTACGTTGGTCATCTACGACAACTTGCCAAAAATCAATGGCTTTTTGAAAATTACCCGATAAAAAGTTATGCATACCTAAGAGAATATTAGTGGACGGATCTTTTGGATCTAATGCCAAGGCTTTATCTATATATTCCTGCACTTGAGGGGTAATTTTTTGTTCATTACTGTAATAACTGGCTTGAGCTTTAGCACCAAACACATCCGCTTTTTCACCTTCGATTTCAATCACTTTGTCAAAGGCTATTTGTGATTGTTCAAATTGTCCTGTTCCAACAAGCCCTTGCCCATAGCTATACCATAAATCGGAATCATCAGGTTTTTGCGCTAAGGCTGCTTTTATTTTTTGTAATTCCATCAGTGCCGCTTGTTCAGCACTTAATTGCTCATTTTCAGCCGACACCTTAGGGCTACTAGAGACTAACTGATAAGCTCCGTACTGATAATAATAAAAACCACTAAAAACAATAATAAAAGTCGATATGATGAGTGGCCACATAACAGATAAACGTCTGTTGGTAACACTTGAATGAGTACTTTCTGATTCGTTTTCTTCAATATCTTGTAATAAACTTTGATCTAACTCAGCCAATAAATAGTCATAACTTTCTTGGTCTATATTTCCTTGTTGAAAGTCCTTCTCTATTTCAGCTTTATGTTCATGATAAAGTCTAATATTGGTTTCATCGCGTAAGCTATTATCTACACTCGCCAGTTTTTTTCCTTGTTTAAGAAAATGTAACCATACAACTAACAAAATCAAAGCAGTAAAAATTAACGCTATTATATAAAATTCAGGCATGAGTTATTTATCTTTTAGTATTTGTTCAAGTTTATTTTTTTGTGCTGAGGACAACTTTTGTGGTTGCTTTTTATTTGAGCTACTTTTTAGAATAAAAACCACAATAATGACACCAATAAATAAGAGGATTGCTGGACCAAACCACAAGATGTAAGTCAGGCTAGACACTTTAGGGCGATACAAAACAAACTCACCATAACGTTTCACCATAAAATCGACAATTTCACCATCTGACTTATTTTGTTTGAGTAGTTCATATACTTCTCTTCGTAAGTCTGCGGCAATAGGGGCATTTGAATCCGCTAAATTTTGATTTTGACACTTAGGACAACGCAACTCTTTAACAAGGGCATCATAACGTGTTTGCGTTAATTCATCATCGAAGGAATAAGTATCTGAGTTATATGCTGCCACATTGAAAGCAATCAGAAGTGAGGTCAGCAATAGCCATAAAAGTTTCATTCTTGTATAACCCCTAACTTTCTTTTTCAAGTGATTCTATCAATGGTAAGAACTTATCTTTCCACACACTGGCATCTATTGGGCCGACATGTTTCATCCGGATAATACCTGATTGATCAATAACAAAAGTTTCAGGTGCAGCGGTAACACCAAGCTCAATACCTAATTTTCCATGTTCATCGAACACTGAAAATATATAAGGATTCTCGTAATCGTTAAGCCATTGCTTAGCATCGACCCGTATATCTTTATAATTTAAGCCATAAAGTGACACTCGACCACTTTTCGCAATATCAACTAAATATGGATGTTCATATTTACAATACACACACCATGTACCCCAAACATTAAGTAAAACAATATTACCTTTAAGATCCTTTTCCGTTAATGTGACATCAGGGTTTAGTAATTGCGAAAGCTCAAAACTCGGCATTTTTTGACCGACTAAAGCAGAAGGAACTTCATGTGGGTCAAGTGATAAACCACGATAAAGTACCGCACCAAGTGCAATAAATAGTACCAGTGGAATAAAACGAATCATCTTATTCATTAACTAACTCCCCTGTTGTTACATCAGTGAGCGAAGCTGCTTTCTCATTCATTGGTTGTTTCGCTTTTTTACGACGATAACGTTTATCAGCCATTGCAAATAATCCGCCACAAGCCATAAAGATCGCACCTAACCAAATCCAACGAACAAAAGGTTTGTAATGTATACGTATTGCCCATGCATTGTCAGGTAAGGGATCGCCCAAAGCAACATAGAGATCTCTGAATAATCCAGGTTCAATTCCAGCTTCAGTCATTCCCATAGTTTGTACCAAATAAGTTCTACGTTCAGGTTTTAACAAGCCAACATATTTTTCATTTAGGTATATTTCTACTTGCCCTTGGTCGGCTGAATAATTAGGGCCTTTGACTTGTTTTATCCCCTTAAAAACAAAATCATAACCTGAAACATTCACAGTATCATTTGCCACCATTTTGACATTAATTTCTTTCTCATACATAGAGACTAAAGTGACGCCAACAATAGTTACCGCAATCCCCATATGAGCAATGGTCATTCCCCATTGACTTAAACTAATAGGGCGAAAATCAAAACCTTTTGATTGCTTCGCCTGATTGAATAAATCTTTAAGTACCACTAAGGTAACCCAAAATGCTAAGGTCATCCCCAGTGCAACTAACCAATTAAATTCTCCGCCGTAAATCACAGGAAAAAGTAACCCAAGCACAATACTGATCACCGAAGGTTTGCTGATTTGTTTTCTTAATTCGCCCTTTTTCGCTTTTTTCCAGCGGATTAACGGCCCTATTCCCATAATGATGAATAGACAACACATGATTGGAATAAAAACAGCATTAAAATAAGGAGGACCTACAGATATTTTCCCTAAACCAAATGCATCAACAATTAGCGGATAAATAGTTCCAAGCAGCACTGTGATGGCAGCAACCACTAAAATAATATTCGACACTAATATTGCTGTCTCACGTGAATAAAAAGCAAAACGACTAAAACTAGCCACATTAGAAGCACGCAAGGCATATAAAATTAATGAGCCTCCGACCGCAATCGCTAATAAAATGAGGATAAAGGTACCTCGCGTTGGGTCTGAAGCAAAAGAATGTACTGAGGTAATAACCCCTGAGCGCACCAAAAATGTACCTAACAAACTCAAGCTAAAGGCAAAAATAGCCAATAAAACGGTCCAGTTTCTAAATGCGCCGCGTTTTTCAGTTACTGCCAGTGAATGCAATAATGCAGTCCCTACTAACCAAGGCATAAATGATGCGTTTTCAACAGGATCCCAGAACCACCATCCACCCCAACCTAATTCGTAGTAAGCCCACCAACTACCTAAAGCAATACCTAATGTTAAAAATATCCAAGCAGCAGTAACCCAAGGTCTTGCCCAACGAGCCCAAGCAGAGTCAAGTTTGCCAGCCATCAGTGCTGCAATAGCAAAAGCAAAAGAAACGGAAAAGCCCACATAACCAAGATAAAGCATTGGTGGATGAATAATTAAACCAACATCTTGTAGCAGGGGGTTTAGATCTCGCCCTTCTAAAGGAACAACAGGCCAGAGTCGATCAAACGGATTTGACGTTAACAAAGTGAAAAGCATGAAGCCAACGGCAACCATACCTAAGATGGCAAGTACACGAGCAATAAAGCTATCATCAATACCTTTGCTAAATTTAGCAACAGCAACCGCCCAAGCGGTTAGTGCAAAGACCCAAAGTAATAAAGAACCTTCATGCCCTCCCCAAACAGCACTCATTTTAAAATAATAAGGCAAATGAGAATTAGAGTGACTGGCAATATAGCTCACGGAAAAATCGTCAACGACAAAGCTATAACCTAAAATTAAAATACTTATCCCTGTAAAAACGAACATTCCAAAGGTTAACGGCTTAGCATATCGGGTTAAGTGGGTATGTTTTGTGTACACGCCAACAAGTGGAATAATGCTTAAGCAAATAGCAAATGCTAGTCCAATAACTAAGGCTAAATGCCCTAACTCAGGTATCATAAAGGTCTCCGAATTCTATAGTGTCTCAACATAGAAAACTTTATTATTAATATAGGTCTTAAAAAAAAATGAAACGACCGTAAAAGTTGGGCAATTCTAGCATTGTTTTATTATTTTTTAAGCAAAGTAATCATTTCTTACATAAAAAAATAAGCTTTTTTGGTTCAAAGCACTGAAAATCTTGTTCAGCGAATGATAGGATAATTTGTTTTTCTATAGTAGGATCAAAATCAATAAAATTAAGCTTCTGTGTTGCTATGATCACACGACTCAAAAGTTGTCTGCCTAATTGAACAAAAAACAATATAAATGCCAAAAACATTATCAGCACTAATTACAGCAAAACAGCTCACTTGCATTAGAGAAGAACGCATATTATTTGAAGATCTGTCTTTTTCAATTAATCCCGGTGAAATTGTGCAAGTTGAAGGCCCTAATGGTGCGGGTAAAACTAGCTTACTTAGAATTTTAGCTGGTCTGTCAACACCCTATGAGGGTGATGTTTTTTTCAAAGCACAAAATATTACCAAGCACAAAGATGCGTTTAATCAACAGCTTTTATATTTAGGCCACCTACCCGGTGTAAAAGATCAAATGACGGCCCAAGAGAACTTAGCGTTTAATTTGGCCTTACACGGAATTGATACACAGCAAGCTGAAGCAACATTAGCGAAAGTTGACTTACTTGGTTTTGAAGATGCCCTTGCAAGCCATCTCAGTGCAGGTCAACATCGTCGTATAGCGCTTGCTAAACTTTGGCAAAGTTCCGCAGCGGTTTGGATTCTTGATGAACCTTTCACTGCTATCGACAAAGTGGGTGTAGCAAAACTTGAACAGCTCTTTGTTGAACATGCTCGTCGAGGTGGCTGTGTGATCCTAACAACTCACCAAGATTTATCACTGGCGTCTTCGTTATATAGAAAGATAACGCTTGAATATCGTTTTTTCTAACAGGACCTTGGTAGCGAATTTATGCAGACTCTTCAAACACTTTCAAGCGCACAAAATTTACCCTATCATCGCGTATTTTCATTAGTATTTAAGCGGGATATGACGATTGCTTTACGACATAAAGACGACATTATTAATCCTTTATTGTTTTTTATTATTGTCATCACGTTATTTCCTTTAGGGATAGGTCCAGAGCCAAATACACTTACTCGAATTGCCCCAGGTATCATTTGGGTGGCCGCTTTATTAGCAACACTCTTATCATTAGATAGATTATTTAAGTCTGACTACAACGATGGTTCTTTAGAGCAGTTATTACTTAGCCCTAATCCTATATTTTTACTCGTGCTTGGAAAAATTGCAGCCCATTGGGTTTTAACCGGTTTACCTTTACTCATTGTTGCCCCTCTACTTGCAGTATTACTGCATTTAAATGAAGACAGTTATCTGGCGTTATTTTTAACCTTATTAATTGGCACACCTATTCTGAGTTTTATAGGAGCAATAGGGGTCGCATTAACTGTTGGCATCAAAAAAGGAGGCGTCCTCCTTAGTTTATTAATACTGCCTTTGTATATTCCTGTTTTAATTTTTGCGACAAGTGCTATTGATACTGCCGCAATGAACTTACCCTATAGCGGACAACTTGCTATAATCGGCGCATTACTAATTGGTTCGTTAACTTTAGCTCCATTGGCAGTATCTGCCGCATTAAAAGTGAGTACAAACTAACATGTGGAAATGGCTACACCCTTATGCAAATCCTGAAGTGTCATATCATTTTACAGGTAAATTAATTCCTTGGTTTAAAATATTCACAATACTACTGATGAGTATTGGACTCGTTTGGGTTTTATTATTTGTGCCAGCAGATTATCAACAAGGTAACAGTTTTAGAATATTCTATATTCATGTTCCCACCGCGATACTGTCACTGAGTATCTATACAACAATGGCTGTTATCGCTTTTTGCGGTTTAGTCTGGCAATTGAAGTTAGCTGACGCCTCCGTTGCGGCAATTGCCCCCGTAGGTGCCATTTTCACAGCAATTGCATTAATTACTGGTGCCGCATGGGGAAGACCAACATGGGGAACCTGGTGGATTTGGGATGCTCGTTTAACGTCTGAACTCATCTTACTCTTTTTATATTTAGGGGTTATTGCTTTACATGGTTCATTTAGCGATAAAGCACAAGGCGGTAAAGCTGCCAGTATTTTAACCTTAGTAGGGGTTGTTAATATCCCTATCATTAAATACTCAGTAGAATGGTGGAATACGCTGCATCAAGGTCAAACGGTTACAAAGTTAGGCGCGCCATCTATGTCTTCAGAAATGTACTGGCCTTTTGTTATGTGCTTTTTTGCTTTCGTCTTCTTTGCAGGCTGGATTATTTGTCTACGTTTCCGCACTGAGGTATTAGCTCGAAACGCCATGCGTCCTTGGGTAAAATTACTTGTTGAACAAAGTGAGGGGAAATGATGCAATTTTCCAATTTAAATGACTTTATTGCGATGGGAAATCATGGCTTTTATGTTTGGTTATCTTTTGGGATAACATTTCTTTTATTATTTGGATTAATCTATTTTAGTAAAGTAAAAGATAAACAAACAAAACAAAACATTCTTAAACGCCAGCTGCGCGAAAACAAATTAAAACAAGCTGCTAAGATGCAACAACAATCTGAAAAAGAGGTTATCTCATGAATCCACGTCGTAAAAAACGACTGACTATTATTATTTCGGTAATTGCCGCTATCAGTATTATTACGGGTTTAGTACTTTACGCCCTTAGTCAAAATATCGATTTATTTTATACGCCGAGTGAAATAGTTAATGGGAAAGATGATTCGGGTATTAAACCCGTTATCGGACAACGGATACGTGTAGGAGGCTTAGTTGTCCCAGGCAGTGTAAAAAGAGATCCTGACAACCTAAAAGTACAGTTTGATCTTACCAATAAGGGTGAAACAATAACGGTAAGATACGATGGTATTCTTCCTGATTTATTTAGAGAAGGTCAAGGGATCATAGCCAATGGTAACCTAACAGAAGCCAAGCTTTTGACTGCAACTGAAGTACTTGCTAAGCATGATGAAAATTATATGCCAAAAGAAATTGCAGATTCTTTAGGTGAAGGCCACCAAGTACCAACCTATAATAAAGAACAGCTCAATAAGAATTAACCCATGCCTATTGATAGCCATACTAAACCTATTAGTATGGCTATCAGCTAGCTATCAATATCCAACCGACTTCCCCTTACAAGGTTTTTCCACCCATCAGCTATTAGTCTATCGACTATTAAGCCCGCTAAATTAGAATAAACAATCCATACTAATAAGATAAATCTAACAAATAGAGGGTCGCTTTAAATCTTAAAAGTCGATAAAAATGTCAATCTAGGCTCTCTCAAGAAAAACTAACCATACAACCTTATTCGGTAAAACGTTTTCACCACGTTTTCATTTTATGACCTTTGATGGCATAAAATAAAATAAAAAGATAACAAGGTAACATCACTATGTAAGCCCCCTGCTGCCCTAAAGACGTACCACTTGCAATCCCCCAAAATAAAGGTCCAAAAGCACCACCAGCAATTCCCATAATTAATAATGCTGAGCCAGTACTAGTCAATGTCCCTAAACCTGATAATGCTAACGGCCAAACCGCTGGCCAGACAATGGCATTGGCGAGTCCTAAAAAGGCGATCAGCAATAAAGTATCTGGTAATTGTGTGCCGCCAAATGGTACTAATAACGCGTTGGCAATAACAAACGATTCATTATCACCGAAAACAATCAAAACAGTTAGCAATACACCTAAGACTGCAGAAAACATTAAAGCGCTTGGCTGAGAAATAAAGCGAGGAATAGTAATAATCCCTAAGAAATAGCCTAACACCATACAAACCATAGTGTAGGATGTCATTACCGCGTAATTTTCAATACCTAATGATAAAGCAAAGGTTCCTATCGTATCCCCAGCAATAACTTCTACTGCGACATAGACAAACAATGCAATAACACCTAATGCTAAACTAGGTGTTGCTAAAGCGGCTTTAAGCTGCCCCTCACTACCGTACTCTTCATCTTCAGTGACAAGTTCTGGCAAAGGCGATTTTTTTACGGCTAAACCAAGCAAGCCAATGAATATCGCCATGCCTAAATAAGGCATGACTAAACTATCAGCCATATTATCAATTTGAATTTGTGTCAGTTCAGTTCCTACAGTACCGCTAAAATTACTTAGAATAAGAGCAGTAAAAACCATTGGAGCGACAACACCCGCGCCTTTATTAAGGATCCCCATAACACTAACGCGAGCCGCTGCAGATTCTTCAGGCCCAATACGCACAACATAAGGGTTTACCGCCGTTTGTAATAAGGTTTGTCCAGTTCCCATTACCAATTGAGCTAACAAAAACAAAGTAAAAATCTGAGTCTCTGCCGCAGGAATAAACAGTAAACCCGCTACCATCATGACTCCCATTCCAAGGGCCATACCGTTCTTATAACCTACTTTGCGAATAACCCAAGCTGACGGTAAAGCAGTAAAAGTAACTGCAATATAAAATGAAAAAATAATTAATGAGGCCTGAAATGGCGTCAACTGCAATATTTGTTTTAGATAAGGCATTAATGAACCATTGAGCCAAGTAGCAAACCCTAAAATAAAAAAGAGTACGGCAACGATGGCCATTGGCAAAATGCTACTTTGTGGCTTTTTATCTCTACTCGTCATATTACTCGCTTCCTCTTTCAGCTTGTTATTATTATGGTAAGTTCGACGTATTGAGACAGTCTAACGCTAGCATCCACTCCCAAGCTAGCAATATCTAATCACGATAGTTTTAAGCATCACTAAGTAACCCACCTCTGTTAACGTTTATTAAACATCCCCATCTGCATCTATTAGAAAACCTAATCCCCTTTAAGGATAGTAATGAACTAGGCGCGCCGGCGAACAATAGTGAATGCTATTAATGTTAATATTGAACGTATAAACGAAAAAAGCAAAGCGAGACGCTTTGCTTTTTCGTAAAAACTAGAGACTAAATGGGTATTACTCTTCGAAGTAAGTGCCCCAGCCATCGTAATCAACATTATTTTGTTTAGCTAACTCGTACATGATTTTGGTTTCATCATTAATAATATCAATATCTAACGGTTGTTCGGTAATAATATCAAAGGCAAATACTTTTTCACCTGTTTCAAGCTCCGCCTCTTCGGGTTCTTCTATCTCAAGGCCCATTTTAAAAGCGGCAATTGCGGCTTTTTCTAATACATTGAAGTCTGGGCTAGAAAAATGGTGCTCAATGGTGTGATGTACTTCTTCGTTAGTGCCATCTTCAATTAAAGCATTAACCAAGTTTTCAGTGTGGGTGATCCATTGCGTTAAGTTTTCGTCATTCATAACCGCTCTCTTTGTATTTTCTAACGCGCTTCTGCGCTAATTTCGTTGATTTTCGCTGCCATTAAGTTACGAGTTTCATTGGTGATGGTACGAATATTTTCACTGCAGTTTTTATCTAAATAAATAGGATCTAAAAACTCAATAATTAATTTACCATTATTCCAACGATTTAAATGAATTTTATCATGTAAATCGCTTGTACAAATAGGCACTATAGGGACATTTGCTTGTAAGGCAGTTCTAAAAGCACCCGTCTTAAAAGGCAACAAACCTCTACCATTACTGCGAGTTCCTTCTGGAAAAAGCCATACAGATAATTGCTTCTCACGAATTTTAGTCGCCGTTAATGCAATGGTGTTCATCGCTTTATTGGTATTTTTACGGTCTATTAATATATTCCCTGTCAGCCAATACATTTGCCCGAAGAAGGGAATCCACTTTAAACTTTTTTTACCTACACTAACAGTGCCTGGTCTCACGGCATTACTAACAGTAAAAATATCATAGCTATTTTGATGGTTACAAATATAAACTACCGGTGAAATATTTTTCACAGATTCAGGTATACGCACTTCTACCGTTAAGCCGAGTAATTTAGCAACAGAGCCCATTACTTTTGCGGTATGGAAAACATTGTCTCTATGAAATGGCCTAAGCAAACTATAGCAACATGAAACTATTGAGATAAGAATAATAGCTACTGCCATTAAAATAATACGAACTAAAGCTAACAACGCAAGACCCTGAATAAAAATAAGAGCGCAAGTATACATTAATGTTTCAAAGGCTAAAACAACCCTGACTATATATCACTTAAGTAATTGAATCATCGCTGGATTTAACAATATATACCGTTATTTGTCTGCTTAATCATCGCTTTAACCCCCATAAAACAAAAACTAATTTAAAATCAATAGATTATATAACCCTTATTATTAATTATCATTTTTCTCTCATGAACACCTTTGTTTTAGCTATAGTTAATACAGTGGTGTTCATTAAATTTCACTGATTAATTCATGTGCTGTTCGTTATTTATAGGAGGAAATTATGCGTTATTTTTTCATTACTTTTTCGTTAATGTTAGCGTTTCCGTCCTTATCTGAAACAATTTCAACGGATATAAAAACAACTGACACAGTAAAGATCACACGTTTTTCTCAGCAGCTCGGGCTGGCGACAATTAATATTCCAGCACAATTATCCACCCCCGTTATCACTCATTTATCGCGTTTTGATGAAACCAAAAACAACGTTGTTAATTACCAGGGAAACTATAATAGAGCAGGTTATTGGCTTTATAGTAATCACAATAAAAATGTTTGGATTGGACAATTAACTACTAATAATGAGAGCAATGACAACATAAACCATGACTTGCCGCCTTCACCACAAGGGTTAAATGCGGCTTTAAATTATGGTCGTTTTAGTATGGAAACAGCGCTTTTAACAGAAAATAACAATCTTAACGATAGTGGTCAGTTTTATGTTCAAGGGGCTTATACTGTTATCGAAAAGTCATCTTTCAACCTTTCAATAACAGCCAAGGTAGAAACACTTAGTGAAGACAAGGTAAACGATTATTTAGGTTATCAATATCACAGTAAAGACGGTCAATCCTTAATGAAGTACCAAGCCAAAAACACCACTCTAGGTGTTGTAGGTACATATGAAATAACCGCTAAATGGACTGTTATGGGAGCTTTTACCTCAACATTGTTAGATAAAGATATTATGCAAAGTCCTCTGGTTAATGAGCACAATGTCAATATGGCATTAATAGGTACAAGTTATTCCTTTTAATTTTTTCGAGGGTCTGTCTCTTGCACACCTCGCTGGTCTTTAGCTTTTTTATAAAAATCGATCAGCGAATTGTAATGATCCCACTGAAATACGTCTCTAAATAATAACCAATCAAGTAAACAAAATAATGACATTGATGGGTAATGCCATTGGTCAAAGTCACCTGAGTCTACAGCTTGGTTTAAACTTTCAAGCACATTTTCAACACGCTCTTGCTGTAAATTAAAAAACAAGCCATCTTGTTTTACATCAATTTCAGAACGAGATAACAATAAGATTGAAACCATTGAATCATTGGCAGCATCAATCATTGTCAGTAAATTTTCTTGATGCCAGCTTAAAACGCCATGAGCAAATTTGTTTGTTAAGTAGCGATAAATAACCCCAGAATCATTAACACAAACATCATCATCAATTAATACCGGAATTTTTTGGGCAGGATTATAAGCCGTCAATAATGCACGGTCTTGTGGGTTAAAAATATTTAAATTAACGAACTCAACTTCTTTATCATATAAATAAAGTCTGATCCGTCGAACATAAGGTGAAGTGGTTGAACCTAAAAGTTTCATATAAATACAATAAAGTCTCTTCAAACAATAGTTGAAGAGACTTTACCTTGGCTGTTAACCATTTACTAGCTGTTATGAAAAACCTTTAATGGAATTAAAAAAGCTCATCATCTATAGCAAACATAGGTTGTGCGCCCGCTTTAATTGTTGCTAATAATGAATGTCTACGAGGTAGTAAACGAGCAAAATAATATCTCGCTGTCATTATTTTACTTTGATAATACTGATCATCCGATGGTTGTTTAGCTAAAGAAACTTGAGCCATTTTCGCCCAAACATAAGCCATCGCTGTGTAGCCAAATAAATGGAGATAATCATTCGCTGCACACCCTAATTCATCAATATCTTTACTGGCTTTTTCAAGGATAAATTGAGTAATATTCTCTAAATCAATTAAAGCTTCTTTTAGCGGTGCAACAAATTCTTGCATCTCATCAGCTGTAGTTTCAGCAATATACTGTTTCACTTCATCAGTGAATACTTGCAACATAGCGCCTTTAGAACCCGCTACTTTTCTTGCAAGTAAATCCATAGCTTGCACACCATTAGTACCTTCATAAATCTGTGCAATTCGTGTATCTCTCACCAATTGTTCTTGGCCCCATTCACGAATAAAACCATGTCCACCAAAAACTTGCTGTCCGGCAACTGCAGTTTCAAAACCTAGGTCAGTAAAAAAGGCTTTAGCGATAGGAGTCATTAGTGCCACTAACTGTTCAGCTTTCGCTTGCTCTTGACCTTCACCATAAGTTGCAATATCAAGTTGCATGGCAATATAGGTAGATAATGCACGTGAACCTTCATTTTTTGCTTTCATATCTAAAAGCATGCGACGTACATCGCCATGCACCATAATTGAGTCAGCGGCTTTATCCGGAGATTTAGCCCCAGATAATGAACGCCCTTGAATACGATCTTTCGCGTACTCTAATGCATTTTGATAAGAACGTTCTGCAGCGCCAAGACCTTGAATGCCAACGCCCACACGTTCAAAGTTCATCATAGTGAACATACAAGCTAAACCTTTATTTAGCTCGCCAACAAGATAGCCTTTAGCACCATCGAAGTTAATCACACAAGTTGCAGAAGCGTGTATTCCCATTTTATGTTCAATTGAACCACACGAAACTTGATTGAATTCACCAATAGTTTCATCATCATTGATTTGATATTTAGGCACTAAAAATAAAGAAATGCCTCTAGGGCCTGCGGGTGCATCTGGTAGTTTTGCTAGTAAAAGATGCAAAATATTTTCAGTTAAATCATGCTCACCACCGGTAATGAATATTTTATTACCCGTGACTAAATAGCTACCATCATCTTGAGGAATTGCCTTGGTGCGAATCATGCCGAGATCTGTACCCGCATGAGATTCTGTTAAACACATAGTTGCAGCCCAATCGCCAGCATACATACGGGTTAAATAGCGCTCTTTCAATTCGTCACTCGCATGCTTTGCAATAGAAAGCGCAGCACCTGCGGTTAATCCTGGATACAAGCTAAATGAGATATCAGCAGAACACAGCATTTCTTCATGGAAGGCTGTGATCATTTTAGGCATACCCATGCCGCCATAGTTAGGATCACCACCTAATGATGTCCAACCACCTTCAACATAAGTATTAAACGCTTCTTTATAGCCAGGTGCAGTAGTGACCTTGCCATTATCAAAACTCACCCCTACTTCGTCGCCTTGACGAGAGATTGGTGCGATTACTTGCTCTGCTATTTTAGAACATTCTTGTAAAATTGCGTCTGCCGTTTCAACATCCACATGCTCGGAAAGTTTCGGCAAACTTTTCCATAAATTTCCTACATTAAAGACATCATGTAATAAGAAATTCATATCTTTTAACGGGACTCGATACTCGGCCATATAAACACTCCAACTTGAATAGCATTAAACAACTAATTTAAACAACTGTTTGAATATAGCGAAATATAAGAAAATGTAAAGTATTAAAATACAAAACATCGTTATCAAATAATTTTAGATTAGAAAAATTTATTCATCGATAAAAATAAACATTAACTTATCATTTACTCAATTATGCACCTATACTTAAAGTAATATATAAGTGTAATTTATATAAAAATTTTAATTGCTAATTTTTTTGGTTTAGAAAACATGAACAAAAACAACACATTATTTAGTTACCTTTTTAGTGCATTATTTATTGAAAGTATGGTCTTAGGTTTTTTTTATGATTCCTTCTTATCAGGCCTGATAATAGGATTGCCTGCATTACTTGTCCCCCTTTATTTTTATACCACCGCACCACTTGCCAGTGTTACTAAGCATGTTTCAGCTCTTGCTGCGATGATATTTGCTGCCCTTCACATTCACCAAGCGCATGGGTTAATAGAAGTACATTTTGAAATATTTATTCTGATGGCTTTTTTAATTATCTTTCAAGATTGGCGTGTATTTATCACTGCAATCATGGTGGTTGCTATCCATCATTTTTCATTTTACTTTTTGCAAATAAATAATACCGGCGTCTACTTATTTGACGAAGATAGACTTTTCTTTACTACTGTGATTATCCATGCCGTTTATGCTATTGCAGAAGCCGTTATTGCCGGTTATATCGCAAAATCAATGGATAAAGAAAGTGAAGCAGGTCGTGAGTTATCAACAGTCGCTTCTGCCTTAACAGCCAATATAAATGCAATAGATTTAAGCTTAAGAGTGCCAGAAAACAACAATAAAACATTACAATCTTTTAACGAATTATTATCGCTTTTGTCGAGCGTTATTGAAGATGTAAAAGAAAAAGTATTGGAGTTAAATAATAATGCTAATAATTTAATCTCAACAAAAGCAGAGCTTGAGCTTTCCTCTGGACAACTTCAACAAGAAACAGAAATTATTGCAACATCCGCTGAAGAAATGGCGGTTACCGTTGCTTCTATAGCAGAAGAAACCAATATGTTGAGTAACCAAATGCAAGAAGCGGCTAGTTTAACTCAGTCAACTAACAATAATATTATTACCATTAACCAACAAAATAAAACGTTAACTTCTGCATTAGAAAAAACTAGCGCGCAGGTGATGGAATTAGCAAATTCCACAGAGGCTATTTCCCTTGTCCTTTCTGATATTACCGGTATTGCTGAACAAACTAATCTACTGGCACTAAATGCCGCCATTGAAGCAGCCCGTGCGGGTGAACAAGGAAGAGGTTTTGCTGTCGTTGCTGATGAAGTAAGGGCTCTTGCCAACAGGACCAAAGAAAGTACAGATAAAATTAATGAAACTTTATCGCTATTACATGGGTATTCAAAATCAACAACGGACTCTATGACCTATAGCATTGAGATTGTACAATCTGTCATAGAAAGCGCCAGCAGTGCACAAGATCAAGTGGCTCAAGCGTCCAGCTTAGTCGAACAAGCCAGTTCAGTGTCTATCAATGTAGCGGCAGCTTTAGAACAACAATCAATTACCACTGATGGTATTGCTAAAAGTGTTGAAGCATTAAGAGACACAGTTATAAACGATGTTAAAAAAGTAGAAGCTTTAGGAAGAGAAGCTAACGGCGTTGGCCAAATGGCTAGTGAAATGGAAGACAATATTTCGCGGTTTAAATAATGACTAGGTCGCATTTTTGTATTTTATTTGTTTGGATAAGCTTTACTGTATTAGCCTTTAGTTATTTTGTCAGTGAAAGGTTAGTGTCATTTGACTCTCACCATAAATTGGACAATATCGCGTATCAGGAGCTCAGTAATTATTTAGCCCCATACCTAATTAATAACAATAAAACTGAACAAACAATATTACACTTTACTCAAAAAGAATGTACTTGCCAGCAATATAGTGAACAACATATACAAGACATCAACAAAATTGCCACTGACCATGGTTTTAACATTAAAAATATTATAGTGGATGACGATACATTCATTCCATCAACCCCTTCTGTCGCATTACTTGATCATTCCGGACAAGTGATCTATTTTGGCCCCTATGGTCAGGGTGTGGGATGTTCACAAACATCTGGATATGCTAAAACTATGCTCAATAATTACCTTAAAGGTTATTCAGCAAATATCATTATCAAAGAAGCGAAAGGTTGCTATTGTGCGGTCTAATTTAGCATAAATAATTTAAGCACACACATAGCGCCTAACCTGGTTTTAGCGTATTGGTTTCCAAACAAACAAGGTAATACCTAATAAATGCAATTGAAAAAAATAGTTCTTATTAGTCTTTGTATACTTGTATACAACAACCATCAACCTTGTGCGGCGGAACAAGTCTCCTTTAATAAACTCAAGCGCGGAGATGACTACTTATTTAAATACCAATGGTTAAACAGTAGCAATGAGAAGAACGCTATCGAATTTTTACTCCCTAAAAAGCAGTTATTTACTCACTTTCGCGGCTTTAAGAATTATAAACCAAAGATGGCACAAGAATTTGTCGCACTCTCGTTAAAAAAACATTTCAGAGATAATCCTGTTGATAATATTAAGATTGCGTTTTCCAATCAGTCTGGTCAATTAACGACACAAATTTCAGGCGCCGATAACAAAGCCATTAATGCAGCCTATCACCAGGTAGCTAAGCTTGAAGAACAGTTTACTGAGCAATACTTACATAAGAACTATTACCATATTTTTACTATGGATAATAAAAGAGGCATTAAACCTGATCACGTCAGAATTGCTAATGAATCAGTAGATGATTTAAAAACAGTGAAACCGGTTATTTTAAATATAGTTACCGTTAAAAATATTCGTAAAGTGGTTAACTTCATTTTAGGATTTGTTCAAAGTATTCCTTATGAAACTTTGCAATCACGGGCAACTTCGTCTGGTGCAGGGTTTAATACGCCGTTAAGAGTATTATGGGAAAACAAAGGTGACTGTGACAGTAAAGTAACCCTCACGGTAGCACTACTGAGAGCCTTGATGCCACGCATTAAAATTGCATTAATATTTATTGATAATCACGCCATTTTCGGCATAAATGTTCCCGCACAAAATAATGAAACAACAATAACATTTGAGGGAACAGAGTATGTACTGGCAGACCCTACAGGTCCGGCATTAATGAATTTAGGCCAGTTAACTGACGAGACTAAAAATATTATCTTAAGTGGTCACTATGCAATAGAAATACTCGACGACGAATAATTTATCATTATTACCTCAGACTATGTCCTCTTAGAAAAAGGATAAAATGCTATTTCGCAATAATTCTGCGGTAACAGGTTTGGAAATATGCATATTCATGCCCGCATCAATACTTTGCTTCCGATCCTCGTCTCTTGCATGTGCTGTCATTGCTACAATAGGAATATCGGCATATTTGTCCAATTGTCTGATAGCTTTCGCTGCCGTTAAACCATCCATCACAGGCATTTGGATATCCATTAAAATAACATCTACCGCTAACGACTTCATCAATAGGTCGAGCGCAACCTGACCATTTTCCGCAATAACAACATCAGCCTTCATACTTAAGAGCAACTCTTTCGCCACTAGCTGATTAACTAAATTGTCTTCAACTAATAATATAGTTAAACCAGCTAAATCCGTTTTATTGTCCTGTGTTAATGTATCTAAACTTTCCGTTTGTGTTGCCGGCATTATCGACGGAACACCTGCTCGTAGCACATCGAATATCTGTAACAAACAATATCGATACATAGGTTTTTCACAGACAACATAAGGTAGTTGTTGTTCATCAAACCATGTTAATGCCTGATTATTGTTGACTTGATATGAATCTTGACATAAAACAAATAAGCTAATATTTACGCTTTCATCTAGCATCAAATCAGCCGCCAGTTGGCAGTCCTTTTCAGTAAAAAGATCGCTATTAATAAAAAGTACTAACGGTAAAGGGGCTTTAAATTGTGTTTGATTTTTTATTTCAGCTAAATGCTTCACTAAAAAACAAGCATTATCATTCACGTGTAAATGTTCAGAAAAACACTCAGGCAAATCAACCGACACATTAATAAATGCATACTTAGTATTTAACTGTAATCGGTTATGATGTGATACATCGACGCTAATAGGCAGCACAAAACTAAAATCAGCCCCTTGGTTTGTATCACTAACTAAGGTGATATCCCCATCGAGTAAATCAACAATATGCCGACAGATTGAAAGCCCAAGACCAGAGCCTCCATATTGACGTGTCATCGATTCATCACCTTGATGAAAAGCCTCAAACAAATTAGCTTGTTTATCTTTAGCTATGCCTATCCCTGTATCTTTAACCGAAAATTTAACTAATGCATTGTTTTGCTCTAAGCCAATATTTTCAATAACAAGACTAATACTCCCTTGATGAGTAAATTTAACCGCATTATTGATTAAATTAGACAACACTTGCACTAATCGCATTTCATCAGTGATAACTTGTTGGGGCACATCGGCTTTTATATCTATGTATAGTTGTAATTTTTTATGGATCACTGTGCCAATATTTAACTTAACCGCCTGATCAACTATACGGTCGATATTGCAACTTGCTTTAACTATCGACATATTGCCAGATTCTACTTTTGCTAAATCAAGTAATTCATTAACTAAGTGTAATAACGCAGTCGACGCAATTTCTGCGTTACCTAGGTGAATTCTCTGGCTACTAGATAACCCTGATTGCTTTAACAAAAAGTGCATCCCTTGAATCGCATTAATAGGAGTTCTGATTTCGTGACTCATATTAGCCAAAAACTGACTTTTGGCGAGGTTAGCTTTTTCTGCTTGAATTTTTGCTTGCTCTAATGCTGAAGTAATTGCCGTTTGTTCTGTTACATCCCGAATAATAATAATAGTACCGAGCATTACTTTATCCGTATTATAAAATGGCTCAATAAAGACTTCATAAGTGTTCTCAAGCGTTTTTATAATATTAAGAGAACCTTTTTCCGTATGCGAAAAATCTTCACTACCATTAAGGTGGGCGCCTAATTCAGCTGGTAATAGCTCTCCTACATTCTTAGCCAGCATATGGCTTTCTGTGATCCCCGTCAGTCGCTCAAAAGCAAAGTTACAACCAATCACTTTGTGCTCAAGATCATTAAAAATTAAATAATCCGGAATCGCATCCATCACAGAGCGTAAAATGGCATAGTCATATTGATGCTGATCACTTTTCTCTTTCAGAGCTTGTGTTTTTTCACTCACCCGAATATCTAAGACTTTATTTTGATCTTTTAATTGCTGCAATAAACTACGGTTTTGACTAAAGATATCTTCCACTAGTTCAAACCAATGGTCCCATCCAGCGGGGGGTTTGATTTTTCCATGATCCCCTTTAGCACTATATGCAATATGAGATATAAACTGTTGTGTTGGCTTAATAAAGGTTCTACGAGTTACTACATAGATGATAATCAGTAAGGTTAACAATGCCGAGATAGACAAAATTAAACTCCCAACAAATTGACTGGTCACCTCAAGCATCACATCCTCATAGGGTCGGTATGTTAAAATAACCCAATCATTCAAAGGAACATGCATATATTGAACAAAATATTTGCCGATCCTCATACCTTGACTGTAATCGACTAAGGATTGATAAGTTAAATCTATGAATTCAGGGGGTAAGTCAGTATGTTTATTATCGTTACCTAGTATTTTTTTATTTGCTATTGTTTTGTGCACTAAAATATTGTCTTTCTTATCAATAATGGCAACACCATGATCAGACTTTTCAATAACGGCTAATTTTTCATGAATTTTGCCAAGACTAATATCCAATAAAACCGCGCCTTTTACCTCCTCATCACGAAAAACTGCAGCAGCAACCGCTGTATTTAAGCCCTTTTCCGCCGCGTCTTCATAAGGCATAGACCAATAAATTTTGTCTTCCCCTTTTCTTGCACTTCTTATTTCTTCCATTTGAGGGTTATTTAACGTACGGGTCGAATATTGCCAGGTATCTCGACTAATCCAGGGATATAAACTAATGAATTTAGAAAATGAGACATAGTAAAACCAGTTTACTGCGTCATTTGATTTTTCCGCTGCGATAAAAGCGGGAGCCAAGGCACGAGCCATAGTTAACTCTTCTTTAACTTGGGGAGTTAAACTGGATAGTTGACCTATTCCTGTGATATTAACCGTGAGTGGTTGACGATATTTAATAACATCATGTTCTACTTTTTTTAGATAGAAACGATCTTTATCTTGAAGCAAAGATGGAAAAGTTGCAGAAAGCTCATCTGGATTATCTAGATAGTAATTAGCAAAGTCACGCATGCCTAATAAGGCATCAACTGAATGAGATAGTATATTATTTAAGAGCGTAGTTTCTTTATTAAGCGCTTGATATTGATTTTTCTTGTAAACGTCAAACTCATTGAAATATTGTACTCCCGCCAATACAAATGCAGTTAGCACTAATACCACAAAAACTAAAATAATTGAGATATGGTAACTAGAAACTAATTGATTTTTATATTTAATGCTTGCCATACAAATGTTAAACGTTAGAGATCAGACTTAACACTATGCCATACCAAATAAAAAACTACACCTTTGACCTCGGATTAGCGTTAACCCATATACCATTTTATTGATTAACGCCAAATCCATTGAACTACTCGGCTAGTTACAAATTTTCTTCAGCAAAAGAGGCTAATCGACTTCGTACCACCCCATTAAGATTAACCGTAGAACTGCCTGAAAAATCTTTAAATCGTTCAACAATATAGGTTAAACCCGACGTAAGTGCCGTTACCCCATTCTTAAATTGTCACCAAGACCCTATTCTTAAATTGCATAAATTTCCGTTACCCATAAATAATTTAGTGGATGCTAATAGAAAAATATATTTTTCATCTGGGTTTTATCAGTCACAATATTATTACTAACTTAAGATCCATTATAACGAAGAAATAGATTAATAGAAATGTTGAGCCGCAAGGCTGGGACTTGATAAAAATGGTAACAGCAAGGTGTTTCCTTAAGTGCTCTATGTCCCCACCACTCATCGTGCCAAAAAATCCTATAGTGAATTTGCAATAACTAAAAAGGCTAAAGAATTATTTCAACCTACTACTTTTGATAAAAAAATGAGTTTACCTGAATAAGTAGTTTTTAATTTATCCGAAATCTAGTTAACCTAAAAAATGGCCAACAGTAATTCAATTGCCGCTTTATATATTGCTGTTATGGTGCCTGAATACACTGACTAAATAGCGAGTTTAGGTATGATTTGAGATATCCAAAAGAACAAGACAAGTTTCTGCTAGCTGCCAATTTATTGAGCCAAATTAAAAATAACTCTAATGACCTTACTAGCTCCATTCAATTACAGAAATACCTACTTCGCCAAATTTGTAGAATAGTGCTTAAAACTCGTTTGTTGAAAAAAGGGAGAAAGAGGTTAAAGCGCTCAAAAAGCAGTGTTAGTAGAAAAAAGAGTTATCAAGAAAAGAGAAAAAGCATCAAGCTAGATTAATTAAGTCGTTAATTTCCAGTAGCGATGGAAGACTTAATGATTATAAACAATTGCTCTTCATATGCCGCTACTTCGGTGATGCTATTGTTGGGGTTTATCATTCGACGTATAGTCTGAAGCACCTTTTTTATGACGGTGACTATAACCCTAAGCCTAATGCTGGTTTTATAACAAGTAAGGAAGGTTTTAGGCAAGAGTACAAAAGCCTGCTATTTGCGATTAGAAAAGGGATACCTACTGTTCTTTGCGATTTAACTAACATAGTCAGGCATGGTGATCTCTGTTTGAAATCCTCCAAAAATACCTACACGAGAACTAATAGACAAGCCGAACTGACTTGATCAAGTAAATTCAGTTCAGTCACCCTAGTTAAGCTACTTTTTCTAGATCATTAATTTTCAATTCAAAATCATTCTGGCTTTGATAGTCCAAGTAAGAATGTAGTCTGTTACTGTTATCCCACATGGTTATATAATTCATTACGTTTTGCTAAGTGGCATAACGTGTTTGATAGTTACGCCAATGTACGCGTTCTTGTTTTAAACTACCAAAAAGCTCTCTGCTACTGCATTATACCAACAACAACCTTTCTTACTCATACTGCCCACAAAACCATGTAATCTGAGTATACGCCTATACGATGACTCGCATATTAAACACTATCTGAATGTACTATCAATCCAGCCTTGGGCTTTACATTAATCAAAAATATTATATCCCTCTTGCCGCGCCAAGATTAAACTCCTATCTATAATAGGTTGCGTTTGATTGTTTCTTCTCAATTCTCTCAAGTGTTCTATGCACTGTTGCTCGTCTCACGTTGTCATACTTTTCTAACAGCAGTGATGGCATCCGCTCTAAACGCAATATAATTTTCAATTAATCACGATATTACTTAGGAACATCAAAATAATATTTTTTTGAGAATGAAGATGTGAATAATTATTCAATAGTCATTTTCTGCCTAATACCAACAAAATAAATTTGAACGTAATAAAACTTGCATAGCGTTACATTTATAGATCGATAATTGGTTAAAGCTAGTAAAATTAAGTGAGGTGCAAAAAATCTTAGCCATAAACATTTGAATAATATACAAATAAAAAACAGCAGATTACAACATTGACACAGCTAAAACATATTACACAACCAATTGATAAATAAAGGTATTATAAATAAAGCCAGAATTATACAGATGCGTACAACAAATACATACCCAACCAAAATGAATAACGATTCATTTAATTTTTTGATAAAAAATATTATTTAAATTTTTGAAGTAGCTTAATATTCGAATATCTGGAAAATAAAATACACTGAATAAATTTTTGAAAGGATAAAAAAATTATTTTTTAACTTAATCTATCTAAATCACATATTACAACTTCCAAAAGTTGTTATCCAAAGGCAATATAATAGAGTTTAGCTAAGCTCCCATTATTATAAGTAGTTAGTTTCACAGCTTTGTCGTGGTGACTAATATAATATTTACATTAACAAGCAATAATGAGATTAATAAGCATCAATATCTATCGTATTTCCATCTAAAGCTTCAAATCATGAAGCTACCTGTTCAACTGGCGATTGAAACCAAAATTCAAAATTTTGAAACAAAGACTAACTTGCATGCGCTTATGGTATTGATCAATTTTTCATTTGGAACCGCTGCTAATGTTAACGACTGAAGTTCTTCATTTGCTGTTTGATGCCAAAGAACAACTTTCTCTGCAAAATAAAAAAATTTAAGTACATGTACGAATAAATCAACAGACTTTAGCAAGAACCTTATAATTAATTAATGTTATTTCACATAATTAAAACCAATTTTTTCAAATACTTTTAAATATCACAATATACAATGAGTGCAATAACACATTGTTTTAAAGGAATTAATACTGACAACCCAAGTAATACACTATAATATAAATTACTTACTGAGAAGAGAAAAATAATGACACAAAAAATAAAAGTACGGCTAACGCATGGTTGCATTGAAGTAAAAAATATTGAAGATGCTTTAGCTCTAATCGAAGAAATATTAAATGCTCACCCCAGCATTGAGTGCGATTGGGTTGACGGAGCTTTAATTGAAGATTAATTTATGATCCTTAAGCCGTTGGTATTAATCAGAAAAGATTATCGTTTGAATTTGAAAACAAATATTTCTACTTCTTTCCGTTTTTAGTTCGCCATTCGTACCATCCAAAACATGGAATTATACAGCGATTAGCTTTAATGGCATTACTAAACGCTGGCTTTTGGGTAACGGTCTCACTTTGTGCATTGATCAATAGATTTTTCGACCAACTCGGTTTATTCCCCACTCAGCATTGATCTGTTGAGTTTTACCTCCACTGTTTATAAGAGTAGAAACTAGTTATCATCTGCAAATTAGATTCAAGAAAGCTGACTCACTATGGATGATAACAATGATCTAAAGTTTCTTGATTATCGATATACCGTTCTATAGTAGAGTGGTCAATGCCATATTGGTTAACGAGAACTTTTTTTATTTGAATCACACCATTATCGATTTGGTCTATCTCTAAAGTGACATGTGCTTCCAAGAATTTCTTATTGTCATCGAGTTGCCATACATGTATATGATTAACTTTTTTTACGCTAGGTAGAGATTCAATCACACTGCATAATTCATCAATATCAATGTCATCTGGTACTGCCTGCATTAGAATTTTAATAGTCTGTTTAGCCAATGATAAACCGTGGTATATAACATACATAGATATTGCAATTGTCGCGATGATATCAACAAAATACCATTGGTATAGAATAATAAGCGTACCTGCAACAATAACCACAATAGACGCAAAAGCATCTGACATGTTATGAATAAATACGGCTTTTAAATTTAAATTGTTTTTCACGCCCGATCTATAGGTTAACCATGCTGTAACTGCATCTATTACCAAAGCAATTGTCGCAATCCAAACAACGATCCATCCATCTATCGGCTCTGGGTTAAAATATTTAGATATCGCTTCATAAATAAGATAAAAACCAACAATAATCAGCGTTGTACTATTGATTAACGCACCTATAATTTCAGCACGCTTAAACCCATAAGTCATATTGCTACTAGCTGGCTTTCGAGCTATTTTTCTTGCGACAATAGCGATGAGAATAGCACCTGCATCGCTTAAATTATGCAGTGCGTCTGCTATAAGAGATAAGCTACCTGATACAAGCCCACCAATTATTTGTACTACTGTTAGCAAAATATTAATAAAAACAGCAAAACTTAGCTTACCGTCATGTGTGTGGGAATGATCGTGACCATGGTGGTGACCCATAAAAACAGTCCTTATTTGTTAACTTTACTTAAGTTGTCTTAATTTGTTGTAATTGTATTTAGCGACCTAAACGAGGAAACAATCCCATAACTATGATGAAATGGGATTGTTATTTATCTACCTCATTAACGACTTAACAATTCTATTTTTTTCTTTGAAAACCAAGGATACAACACAGGTAAAACAAAGAGTGTCAGTAAGGTTGCTGTAACCAACCCTCCTACGATCACACTTGCCAGCGGTCTTTGTATTTCTGCGCCAACACCGTTAGACATTAACATCGGGATCAATCCTAAAGCCGAGGTGATTGCAGTCATAAGAACAGGTCTCAATCTTGACGTTGCACCTTCAAATATTGCTTTAGAACTGTCCAAGCCATCTTTAATTCGCTGGTTAATACTTTCAACCATCACGACACCATTTAAAACGGCAACACCGAACAGCGTAATAAAACCAACAGAACTTGGCACCGATAAATACTGCCCAGAGAGATAAAGCGAGAAAACACCACCAATAACAGCCAGAGGAACATTAACTAATATCAGCATTGCCTGACCCACCGAGCCAAAAGCAAAATAAAGCAGTAGTGCGATTAGCGCTAAAGAAATAGGCACAACAATAGCAAGTCGCTTTTGCGCACGTTGCTGATTTTCAAATTGGCCACCTATCACAATGGAATACCCCGTTGGTAGCTCAACCTTCTCTGCAATTGCAGTCCTAATGTCAGCAACGACACTGCCCATATCGCGACCTTGAACATTGGCCTGAATAACCACTCTGCGTTGAACATCATCACGTCTAATTTGCGGAGGACCCGATTGATAGGTAACGGCTGCGACATCACCTAAACGTACCCACGCACCACTAGGAGATTGCAGTCTAATATCAGCAATAGCCTCTATATTTTTACGATATTCCTCTGCTATACGAACATAAATACTATAACGTTCATTACCATTGATAATTTGTCCTGCTTCTATTCCACCAATACCATTTTGAACTACGTCCATAATGTCACCCACCGAAAGACCAAATCGCGATAGTTGTAGTCTGTTCGGATCAATGACGAGTTGTGCCTCACCCACTATCTGCTCTAGTGCAACATCACGTGTACCATTAATAGTTTTGATTGCAGCTTCAATCTCTTGGCCTTTACTCGCCAATACATCGAGTTCTGGTCCGAATAGCTTAATTGCCAGTTGCGCTTTCACGCCTGATAAAAGCTCATCGACACGTGTAGCTATGGGCTGAGAGAAATTTAATAAAAGTCCGGGATGAACTTCTAATGCTCGTTCCATTAAGTCTTGCAATTCATATCGGTTAGAAGCGCTTGTCCATTGTGAAACAGGTTTTAAGCCGATATAAATTTCAATGTTATTAACAGGCTCTGGATCTCCACCAATTTCCGCTCGACCAATTCGACTTAATGCATACGTTACTTCTGGAAACGCCATTAATTTTTCTTCGAGTATAGGCGCTACCGACAAAGCAGTTTCCAAACTAGATGAGGGTGCTAACGTAGCTCTCAAATTAATGGTGCCTTCCTCCAATTCAGGTACAAATTCAGTGCCTATTTGAGGAATGATTGCTAACGCTGATATAACAAGAAGAGCTGAGGTAATAATAACCAACTTAGTTCTTGTTAGTGCTATTTTAAGCCCTTTCTTATACCATTTATCTAACGGTTTAAGCACAAAACTTTCCCGCTGTTTCACGCCTTTTTTAAACATAAACGTTGCCAAAGCAGGAACGACTAATAGAGCAACCATAATCGCAGAAACTACCGCTAATATTATGCTAATAGCCATCGGCTGAAATAGCTTTGCTTCAACACCTTCAAAACTAAATAATGGCATAAAAACAACAATAATAATGGACGCTGCAAAAAAGACAGGACGAGCAACTTCTTTACCTGCCTGTTTTAATCGTAAGTCTATACCATGGTCATCTCCCTCTACTCGGTGAGGATCTTCATCTTCATGAGGGACACGTGACTCTACATTTTTTAGATGGGTCGCATCTGGTCTATTAAGATGGTTAAACATATTCTCAACCATAACCACAGAGCCATCAACCAACATACCAATGGCAACAGCGATACCACCTAAAGACATTAAATTAGCAGAAATCCCCCACCAAGCCATCACCATCAAGGCAATACTAATTGATATTGGGATAGAAATGAGCACTAAAAACGTAGCTCTTAAATTCATTAAGAACAAAGCAATAACAATAACAATGAAGATAAAAGCGAGTGCCAATGCTTCAACAACCGTATTAACGGCTTTCTCTATTAAGTCGCCCTGGTCATAAAATGCTTCAAATCTCACCCCATCAGGCAACGCTTGATTAATCAAATCAATCCGCGAGTTAATGCCATCAATAGTCGCCTTGGTATTAGAACCCATTCGCTTTAAGACAATGCCTGAGACTACTTCACCTAGTTGCTCAACATTACCGTTTTCAGCTCGCCTGGTCATTGTGGCTGCACCTTGGCGAATTTCACTGCCTAACTCAACTTTAGCAACATCAGCTACCGTAACAACAGTTCCATCGACACTTTTCACAGGGACTTGTTTAATGTTTTCTATGCCTGCTTCACCACTTTTAAACCAACCAGTACCTCTAACGACTAACTGTTCTTGGCCTCGGTTCATATACCAACCGCCCACATTAGCATTATTCCGATCTAACGCTTGAACAACATCGTCTTGTGATATTTGATAAGAAAGTAGTTTAGAGGGATCTACATTGACTTGATATTGTCTAACATTACCACCAAATGACAGTACATCAGTGACACCATCTACTGGCATTATCAATAATTTAACGATCCAATCATTTAAGCTTCTTAAAGACATTGAATCATATTCAGAGCCTTTGTCTGCGATAAGTAAGTATTGATAAACTTGGCCTAACCCCGAAGTATTTGGCCCCATATCCGGTGTACCAACACCCTTTGGAATGAGTTCTTTTGCTGCTTGTAGCCGCTCAAACACTAGCTGCCTAGCAAAATAAATATCTGTGCCTTCCTTAAAGACAACAGTTACACCAGATAATCCTGTTTTAGAAATAGAGCGCACTTGTTCAACATCGGGTAAAGCATACATAACCGCTTCAATAGGATATGTAATTAGTTGTTCAACTTCCTCCGCAGCTAACCCTGGAGCTTCTGTATTTACGGCTACTTGAACGTTTGTTACATCAGGAAAAGCATCTAAATTAAGCTTAGGAATAACCATAACCGCACCAATTAAGGTGACAATTAAGGCAATTAATACCAGTAGTCTATTATTGATAGACCAATCAATCATTTTATTAAACATAGTGGTTACTCCTAGTGGTTGTGCGGATCAAAGCCGCCTTTAGCTATTTCAGAAGCCACAAAGAAAGCTCCTTTAGTTACCACTCGACTACCGCTGTTTAAGCCAATGATTTCTCGGTAATCTCCAAATGTTTGTCCTAATTCAACCTCTATAGCGTTAAACTCACCAGGGTGGTCTTCTACAAAAACGGTCCAATCACCATCAGCCCCACGTATTAAAGCCTCTTCAGGTACAGCCATCACTTGAGTATCAGTTTTAAACTGAAAATTTACTTTAACGAACATGCCTGAATGTAAATTGTCATCCTTGTTTGTTACCGATAATCTTACAATCCGTGTTCGAGTAATCGGATCGATAGTGTGTGCTTCTTGAATGACTTTAGCCTCATAATCCTGCCCACCTAAATTCACAATAGCAGGTGAATTTATCGATAGATTCAGTTTTTTGCTAGGCGCAACTTTAGCCTCTACCCATAATTCTCGCTCGTTAGCTAACAGCATAATAGTATCACCTGCATTCACACGCTGACCTTGAAGAAAATCGTCCTGTAATACCACCCCTTCACGTTCTGCAACGAGTGAATATTGACCAAATAGGGATAGATCTTTGTTGGAAATGTTTTTTATGGCCTTGTCGGTCAAACCTAGCGCAAGCAGTTTACCGTAGGCTGCACTAAATTCAGTTTCCGCTTGTAATAAGCGGCTCTCACTGACGGTTTTATTTCCTAGTTTTTTAACTCGTTGCCATTCTGTCGAGGCAATAAGGTAATCTGCTTGGGCTTGCACCATTGATTCACTAAATAAGGTGACAAGTTTTTGCCCTATCTCTACATGTTCGCCCAGTGTAGCGTGACGGCTTAAAACAACAGATTCAGTACGAGGTGAAACAACGTAACTTTTGTATCCATTCACTTTTACTTCGCCTGGTGCATAGACCATGTTAAAATGTACCTTAGGTAAGATCGACTCAACAGTGATATTAGCTATCGACATTTTCTCTGGTGACAGCGTTATACCTTCTTCAGACTCCATATGCCCTTTATCTTCCGTTTCACCATCATGTTCAGCATGTCCTTGAGTTTCATTATTCTCATCGTGTCCTTTAGCTTCACTATGATTACTATGTTCCTCATGCCCTTCTTCACTCTTATGTTCGTCTTTATGCACCGATTTGACTTGAGATTTCGGCAATGAAGCATCAATAGTTTCTGCCGAGTAAGCATTGCTAGTTACTCCCATAAAAACGGAAATAAGTGTAATAATTAATATTTTTTTTCTGTTAAATTTTTTCATAATTCTCACCAATAACGTTATCTACTAATTTTAGATAACGAGGTTTTATATTTTTAAATGGGATATTTGGCCGATGCTTAAAAGAAAAGAAATTTCTCTTAACTTAAACTGCATCTCCAATTCAATACCTGAATAAAGGCCATCTGCTCTTTGAGATAAGCCAGTAAGGTAATCTGACGTACTAATGTCACCCGATTCCCAACTAAGGTTTAAAAGCTTGGCACTGTTATCTGCTCGTCCTGCCATTAAAGTACGCCATTGTTCAAAGTACTTTTTACTCGTCAAGAGTGTCTCGTAATTCGCCTTAGCAACAAAGGTTTGTTGGCGGTAGACAGATTGAAATTTTGCTTCAGCAGCTAACGCTTCACTATAGGAAGCTTTGATCTCATCAGAGTAGTTATTTCTAATATTGATAGGCATAGAGAAGGTAATACCGACAATATTTTCTCGGTCATTTTTCCCTGCACTTAACCCAATTGTAGGGTCAGCCTTAGACGTTTTTTCAATGAGTTGAGTGGAGATTTGTTTAACTTTCCACTCTATTTTGGCTAGCTCTACTACAGGGTGTTGAACAATCCAATTCGGGTCAATTCTGTAATTAGTAAGACCTAAGCCATTTACAGGTATCACCACTTTTTCAGGAGTCCAATCAGGCAATAACTCCTTAATTTTCATTTCTGTTTCTTTCAATTTCATTTGGTTTTCTGAAATTGAGATGAGTGTTTTAGAAAGGTTCAGGTAGATCAACTCAACATCGATAGGCTCTAATATGCCTGCCGATTTTTTTTCATCAACGATGGTCAAAAGCCGTTGCAATTGGCGTTCTTGTTCAAAAGCCAACGCTGCATTCTTTTGAGCGAACTTCCACTTTATCAATGCAGTTAATGCATCAGCTTTCGTTTGTTCAAAAATTGCTTTTAAGCTGTTTTGATCAGCAATATAGGATAACTTGCCAATATTTTCATTGATGGATTTTTTATCATTAAAATCGATGGTTTGACTGAAACCGATTGAATAATTATTGCCATCACCTTCTCTTTCATAACTTGTTTCAAGATTAGGATTATAAATTGGCTGATTTAAACTTTTCGCTTTAAATGCTGAAGAATTTAATAATTCTCTCGCTTCTATTACTGCCGGATTTTTATTAACTTGGGAATCCACCCAAGTATCATTTTGGCGGTTTTGTGCAACCGAGTGAAATGATAGAGCAGCAAAGCTCACAAACAGGATAAAACCTGCATAAATTTTAAATATATACATATAATATTTTCTTAATTTGAATTAAAAATTTAGCCGAAAACGGCCCAAAAAAGTTAAGTCAAATAAGAAATGGGAGGACGGAACGTTGTTTCTATATATTTAGAGGGGTGTTTCACAAGATAAAGAGAAGATTCAAAGGAGTTAATACTAAAGATTTTAACTGCGTTTTTAACTATCATCCAGACTGAGTGAGAGGCACTACAATGGCCGCAGTGATGACAATCATTAACATCATGCCCTTCAGCATCAACTAATTTCCCTGATTCTGAATGATCTAAATTATGATCATGCTTTACTTGAATATGCTCTACATCTATTTGATGATTTTCATTTGTTGCGGATGCTACAGCAGTCAACGATTGCAAAACTATCGAAACAACAAGCAAAACCTTTAAAGCAACGTTAGAAAACAAATTAATCACCTAATAAATATATCATTACTAATATAACAAAACACAGTGTTTTATTCTACCAGCCATTCGATAAAACTAAGGCTAAATACCTTAATGTACATGACTTTTATTTTTATCCCAATAAACTTCATTTGGAAATTAAAATTCAATGGTTGTATAAGAAAAGTTAAACTCTAAAAGTGATTGAGTAACTCTTTCCTTTAGTTGTATCAATTAATTAACATCATAATCCTGATCTTATATTAAATGCACTGTTAACACATGACTTCACGATCCAGCGACCAAAAGTGAAAATGATGAATAGGGTTATGATCATACATCGAACTTTCCTGATCAAAATTTATTTCTTAATTTTGACACGTTCCAATTGATAATGTGACGAATAACTCTTTGATACAACCATCGTTTTATCCCTGACAAGTTAGTGCCTTTGTCACGATAAAATTCATCTGGCGAATCATAAATGCCAAAATCATCATGAATTCCTTCCTTTTGGATATAAGTATCCCTTCCTTGCCAATCGGTATCAGGAGCAGATAAACATTTAGTAGCAATTCCGTAACCACAAAACTCACTTTTAACTTGCTTAAATTTCTGCTGAATTGAAGATAAATACTTATCATCCAATATAAATCCTTCAAGATTTACCCAACGATTATCATATTTCACTTCTACCCAGCTATGGATGATATAGCGTGGTGCCAAAAAAAACACATAAGTAGGAATAGCGCCTTTTTGTAATGTTTGTTCAATAGTAAACCCATGGAAACGACATTCAATACCTAATCCACGCAATAAGGCCATCAGAAGATTCCCTTTAGTATTACATTGACCATAACCATCAGATAATACCTCACTTGCTGATATATCATCGCTTCGGTTATAGCCAAATAAAACTTCATCTTTAACAAATTGATAGGCTGCACCTATTTTGTCAAAGTCATTAAGCTTGCCCCAACCTCGGTCCACCAGCAAAGATTTAATTTCACCATGATCAAAATTAATTATTGGGGTAGATGTTAAATAATTAGTGGTCATTATATTTCCTTATTCGAAGTACAAGAATTGGTTTGTTGGCTGCCAGTGTCGCTATTACATTTTGTATTGTCATTTGCCAACTCTTGCTTAGCATCACTTAAAATTCGAAATGCGCCTCTTAAAATAAGGATAGAAATAACACTACCGATGACAATATCTGGCCAACGTTCCTCAAGCCACATGACTAAAATACCTGCAACTATAACGCCTAAATTAGCGATCACATCGTTTGCAGAAAAAATCCAACTTGCTCGCATATGAACTTCACCACTATTTTGCTTTCGAATAATGAAAAGACATATAACGTTGGCGACTAAGGCTACAGAGCCAACACTAACCATAAACCAAGAATGAGGCTCACTTATTCCATATAACCTACGAATAATATCAAGCAGAATCAAAATACCTAAAGCAAGCTGAAAATAGCCACTAATTAAGGCAGCATTCGCTTTGTGCTTTATTGATTTTCCTACAGCATAGAGAGCTATTGCATAAACAATTGCGTCTGCCAACATATCTAATGAGTCAGCGATAAGTGCTGTAGATTGTGACACCCATCCAAATCCGATTTCAAATACAAACATTGTGCTGTTGATAGCTAAAAGCCAATAAAGTACATACTTCTGCTCATTATCTTTTATTTCTACTTCACACCCGCAGCTACTCATTTTTTAGACCTTATAATCTTGTATATCCAAACTATAAACCCTATAGTTACTATAGAATCAAGCAAGAATTAAAAAATAATGAAAATAGGTAAATTATCAACAGTATCTGGATGTTCAATCCAGACTATTCGGTATTATGAAAAAGAAAACCTGCTCAGTAACCCTAATAGATCAGAAGGAAACTTTCGTCTTTATGACAATAATTCATTAAAAGAACTAGAATTTGTTAAGCATTGTAGGAGTTTAGACATACCACTATCCGATATAAAAAGACTTATTGAATTAAAGCAAAGTCCTGAAGAAAGTTGCTCATCGGTTAATGCATTAATTGATGATCAACTTAAATTAGTGAATAAAAGAATGATTGAATTAAAATCACTGAAAAAGGAACTACAAAGAATGGCTAATTCCTGCTCTTCAGATAATAGTATTGACCAATGTGGAATTATTAAATCACTTAATCATTAGTGTTATTTCGATACTAGATATTAATATTCTTTCCCTGATGATGTAATCATCAGAACATCTCTATTATTAATAACAGTCGATTGCCCAACTTTGAAATATGAACTTTGCAGCATATGCCGTACCTGAATTATCACTGGCTATCAGTACTAATATAATCCCTGAATAAACACAAAGTAAGACGATAATATATAAGACCATCCTAAAGGAGAACCCAAAGAATGGGTGATTAGTATTATTTTCGTTTTTTGAAAATAATTGGGATGAAATATATTTTTCGGGGGCGTTCAAAATTCTGTGTCAGCTTAAATTTTTAAATATCGAGTACACTGTCTAAGCGCCCATCAAAATAAATTGCTAGCTGAGATAAACACAAACTCCAATTGTGAATGGGCATTGTCCATTTCTCAGTGGCATTTAATATGCCAGCATAAAGTAGCTTCAACAAGCTATTTTCATTTGGAAAAGCACCTTTTGTTTTCGTCAGCTTTCTAAACTGACGATGTACGGCCTCAACCGCGTTCGTCGTATAAATCACCTTGCGTATATGCTCAGGATACTTGAAGTAAGCTGATAGGTTATGCCATTTATTACGCCAGGAATTAATCACCAGAGGGTAAGAGCTGCCCCATTTAACCTCAAGCTCATCAAGTGCTAACTCAGCAGCTTCTCTCGTCGGTGCTCGATAGACAGGTTTTAAGTCCGCCATAAACGCTTTTTGATTTTTAGAGGCGACATACTTCATCGAATTACGTATTTGATGAACGATACATAGTTGAACTTCAGTTTCTGGAAAAATTGTTTTTATTGCCTCAGGAAAACCTGTTAGCCCGTCAATACAGGCAATGAGAATATCCTTTACCCCTCGATTATTTAAATCGCTGAGCACTGATAACCAATAGTTAGCGCCTTCGTTTTCTGATAGATGTAAGCCAAGGATTTCTTTTTTTCCGTGAATGTTTAAGCCGAGTAAGGTGTAAACTGCTTTGCTGATATATCGCCCATCTTCTTTCACTTTATAATGAATCGCATCAAGCCAAACAATCGGATAATGGCTATCAAGAGGTCGTTGTTGCCATGCTTTTAACTCTGGAATAAGTTTATCTGTAACAGCACTTATCATGCCTGTCGCAACGTTCATACCATACATATCTTCGATGTGTTTATTAATATCTCGATAGCTCATGCCCATACTGAACATGGATAATATTTTTTGGTCTATTTCATCGGTGAGTGATGTTTGATTTTTCTTAACGAGTTGAGGTTCAAAACTACCGCTTCTATCTCTTGGTGTATCGAGTTCAAAGTTGCCAACAGATGATTTAACCGTTTTAGTGCTAGAGCCATTTTTGCGATTAGGTTGTTGCTCATTAGCAAGGTGTTGCTCAAGTTCAGCTTGCAGTGCGGCTTCACTTAGTTTTTTGATAAGTCCAGTAAGTACACCATCTTTGCCATTCAGGTTTTTACCTGCTTGGAGTGCTTTAACTGCTTCTTGAAAATCGAATTGAGTTGTCATGTGTCATTCCTCTTTTTACTAGTTTACTGAAATGACACAGATTTTTAAACACTCCCTATTTTTCTCTTCAAGTTTATTCACAAATTCAAATTCATTATATTGCTAAATAGTAGTTGATATCACTCGGTGGTCAGGTTGGAGTGGCTCAATCTCATCTATGGTAACAACCCCATATAAGGTTTTTCCTATATAAATTTTTTCATCTTCATAAATATCATAAACAGATAATAATGCTGTTTCTTTTAAAAAAATTTTCATAGTGCATTCACCAAAAAATCAATATCACAATACGGGCGAATACTTGTTATATAAAGATTTCCGTTGATTATTAAAGGAAATTTACATGCATTACAATGAGTCAATAAACTGTGCTTTACACCCATACTATGGTGACAATAATTTATCTCTTCAGCGACTAAATCATCCATTTTTAATGCCTCAAAAACCAACCTTTGCTGTTCTAAATTAATAATAAATGTTTGTTTATCTGAGATGTTTTTGATCAGAACATCAATTGATGGTATGTCTGCATCTAGGTCTGTCTGTAGATGAGGAGATAATATAAATCCATATACGACATACCGCTCACCATTTATTTTATAAAAATTAGGAGCTTCATCCATGTTATATGAATCGAAATGAGTAAAGAAATCAGTTGATTTTGAAAGCCAATCTTTATGGTCATCTAGCAAAGCACCTTCCTTAAAAACTGCTTCAGATGTTCCACTGACTTGCTTTAGGTTAGAGCTAATTGACTCATTAAAATTATCCAATGAATACTCACTAATAGAAATCTTTGTAGCTAAAATACGATAGACAACATTATTAATTTTAAAATCCGCGCCTAAAACTGAATCTTGATCCGCTAATGTTTCGTAACATGGTTGCCAATCTAGAGAAAAATCAGTTGATGTGCTAATAATATATTTCGATTCATCGCCTAGACCAAATAACTCATATAACATTGAAAATAACTTTAGCTTACTGAAGTTAATATCTACCATAGACTCAACATTATTGGCCATCTCCTCTAAGCCAGTATTAAATTCTTTAATAAGTAAAGAGTCTTCTGTCTCGCAAATCAGTAAGTATTTTAAGCTTTGGTGGTTGATTAAGTTTTGTTGAGCACCTATTTCAAACTCGTGCAACAGATCATTATACAAAGTACTCATGGTATCAGAGCTATAAATAGCCTGTGCAAGAACTCTTTCACTGATTGATTCTGAAATATTTAGTGAATAAGAAAGGAATTTAGACTGAAGTTCTAGTTTTTTATTTAGCTGGGCTAATGAAATCATTTAGTTATCCATCAATTATTTAAAAACAAACAACAGCCTACTAACGCCTTGCTTATTATTATGAAAACCAAATTGTTACGGATGCTCTGCTTCATCGTTCATATTGAACTATTAATATGTGTAGGCATAGGCTGTCCGTGCAGCCTTTTTGCTAATATATATGACTATAAAAAGATTGTAAAGATGCTATGAGTTATACGTATCTGTATAATTTATAAGGAATTTATTTTATTTTTCGTTCAAAATCAGTTGGTTCAATAGCAAATATATTGAGGATGATGTTTTTAGCTTCTTCATTTATTTTTTTATTAACTAATTTTTCTTCAAGCCTATCTGCAATATTATTCAGGTGCGTATCAAGTAATTTAAAAAGAAAAAAATCAGCTTTTGGGTGGAGCGCAGTTAGTGGCAAATATTCATTTTTAAACGAAATAGCTTTTACTGAAGAGATTAAGTCCCCATACCCATTACAATCATAAACAACATGGGCTAACATTTCTTGGGCCTGCCCAAGTGGGATATCTAAACTTTTAGAAAGCCTTTTAGCTTGCCTTTTAACATTATTAAGCAATTCGTCATTATTAAGCGACATGTATTCACCAATAGAAAAATACGCAACAAAAAGCCCACGTACTTCTTGTCGAGTAAATTGTATTGGTACACATTCGCTATGCGAATTATCTATCTATTCAAAGTATATCTATTTCGTTCTATGATGTGGGAACTGGTCTCTTTGAATGACCATAACTTAAATAAAAGCTATGGCCATTATTACATATTTTTTAAAATATTAAACATCATCTAAAAGTTCTTTTCGGTAAATTCCGCTAACGAGCTACGTTCCACTTCATCAAATATCAGTACACTTCCCTTTTCATAATTGCGATAAATATTAACTGCTGCACTTGCCCCTGAACTAGTTGCTGTCACAAATCGATCATCAATCTGAGCAAGGTTACCAAGCACTATAGTTCGACAATTTTTACCGCCACGGCTAAGCATTCCTTTCATTTGCGCTCTGGTCATATTTTGTGCTTCATCAATGATTAACACTGCATCATCAATTGATCGCCCTCTAAAATAAGCCATGCTGGTGAATTCTATGTTAGCTCTATCGATAATATGCTCTACTGTAGCGCGAGTGCTTTTTTCATCATCATCGCCATCTGAGTGCATTGAAATCAATGCATCTGTAACACCAGCTAAAAGTGGAAGGGACTTTTCGGTTAAATCACCGGGTAAAAAACCTGGATCATCGTCCATAAAATCTCTACTTCTAACAACAACTATTTTTTTATACTGTTTTAATTCGAGTACTTGGTGTAACCCAGCCGCAATCGCTAAAAAAGTCTTACCGGAACCCGCAGGTCCAAGGATGATATTTAAGTCAAAATCGGGGTCAGTAAGTTGGTCTAAAGCTACTGCCTGTCGTTGGTTTTTCGGGAGTATTCCCCAAATTTTTTCTGGTTTTCTTTGTAGTAATGTCGTAAAAACATGTACGTCCGTAACTTCTTTTATTTTTCCTACGTGACCAACACCATCATACCAATACATGTTCGGCTGCGCTTCATCGTTGAAAATATCGCGATTAAAACGATATAACTTTCCACTCATCGCAAAGTCTTTTTCTTCTTCGCATCTGTCGAATAAATCCCCCGTAAAAGCTTGAACACCTGTATATAATAAATCTATGTCACTTATTTGGTTATCAACGAGAACATCTTCTGCATCAACGCCAATTGTTCTCGCTTTCAATCGCATGTTTATATCGCGACTTACAATTGTGATATCTTGTTTTAATTCATTTTGAAGGTGAAGTGCGTAATTGATAATTCTATTATCAGCATCACTACCAATGGCATGTTTAAGCTCTTTTGCAAAATCGATCTGAGTATCGATGCCTATGAACAATTTCCCGCGCTTTGCTGTTTCAGTGCAAGGTAGCTGAATACCTTTTTCCATCTCTTCAGAAGAGTGACCGTTGATAATGTCTTCTAACATTCGGATCACTGCACGAGCATCTTGGGATACATTTTTATCTGTACGCTCTTTGAGATTATCAAGCTCCTCTAAAACAGTTAAACAAACATAAATGTCATCACGATATGCCAACAAACTTTTAGGATCATGAACAAGGGCTGATGTATCTAAAACACGTGGATTTCTATTTTCATTTGAATTTTTCATTATTGATTTACCTCAAGATTATTTTTTATTAATCCGTGACTACTAGTTAAATCCATAATTTTTTTATTTTTAAACATAACACTCTCCTAAAGATAATTTAGAATAAGTATTAATTTGATTAGTGAATGTGAAGTTTTTTATGATATTTATTTTAAAAAACTGAGCTATAGACTTTATTTTTACTGAGGTCTGCACAAATATTGATATTATTGTTGACGTAATACCCGTTTTACCACTCCCCGCAGGCCCTGTTAAAATAACTAAATCGATAGTAGGATCAAGTAAGGCATCCATAGCCATTCCTTGATATATATTTTTAGGTGATACTCCCCAAGCCTGCTTGGCCATTAAGCGCTCTTGTCCTAAATCAACAAATGAAAATTTATCTTCATTATAGCCAGTTATTTTACCTGCGAAATGCTCTCCCTCATCAATTAAATACTCATTCATATACATACTGGGTAATAAATCACGCTTAACAAAATGCGTGGTATTTCTTCCTTCAGTTTCACTCTCACAGTCTTGTACCTTTTCCCAAAAGTCACCCGAAAACTTATGATAACCCTTAGTTAAAAACTGAATATCATCAATTAGCTGATCAGTTCGATAATCCTCAACATGATGTAGTCCTGCACCTTTAGCTTTAATGCGCATGTTAATGTCTTTAGTAACGAGAACCACTTTTTTATCTTTATGGGTGTTCTGGATATGTACCGCAGCATTGATAATACGATTATCGTTTTCGTTGTAAGATAAATTACCTGTGACATGCTCAAGGGTGAAATCATTGAAGATAGACAAGCAACCACTTGCATTGTTTTCACTACTATTAGGTAAAGGTACACCAGCAAGAACTTGCTCAGGTGTTGCGTCAGCTAAAGCATCTTCGAGTGCCCTAATAGCAACACGAGCATCTCGGCTAACATCCCGTTTACGGTCTTTAATTGAATCAAGTTCTTCTAATACTGTCATTGGTACAACGACGTCATGCTCTTTAAATGAGAGAAATGCAAAGGGTTCATGGAGTAATATGTTTGTGTCTAATATATAGATGATTTTTTCTTCATTCATAAAGTGGTGTCCAAATCAATAATGAAAATTGGCCAACATTTATATACAGAATGCGAGTTGCGTGGTGCCTTCATCTCGCTTAAAAATGTCGACAATGATTAGCCTAACAATCTGAGTCCTTGAGAGAAGATATCTTCACTTTGCCAGCTTATTTACTGACTGGCAAGTGCCTTTTTCTTGTAATTTTTTTGTAACATAAAGGGAACACTAAAAAGTATTTTCTCTCTCAAATAACTCACACAACAGGGTAATATTAAACAAACTCCGGAATTAGTCAGCAATAAATGTTTTTTTTGCACAAACAAGTAAAAAATTCAGAACTTTTTAATGATCCTAACTATGATTAACGTTACCATAGCGCCCTTTTTTCACCCTGAAGAATAAATTGTAAGTTTGGAGTTAAGTGTATATGTCGTTTTACCCTGGTCAGCGTTGGATTAGTGATGGAGAGTCAGATCAAGGATTAGGTACTGTTACCACAGTTGAAGGTCGTTTTGTGACTATCATGTTTACCGCAACTGGTGATATCAGAAAGTATGCGATTGAAAATGCGCCATTAACACGTGTGATATTCAACGAAGGTGACACAATTCCAAGCCACGAAGGCTGGACATTAAGTGTTGAGAAAGTTGAAGATGACTCACTCGTGACTTATCACGGAACTCGGTCAGATACAGGGGAAACTACAAGCTTAAAAGAAGTGATGATAGATCATTTCATCAAATTTAATAAACCGCATGACAGATTACTTAATGGGCAAGTTGACCGTTTAGATTGGTTTAGATTACGTAAGGACAGCTTGCAACATCAATTTAATCAGCAGCAGTCAGAACTTAGTGGTTTAACGGGTGGTCGTGTCAGCTTGATTCCACATCAACTTTATATTGCAGAAGAAGTTGGTACCCGTTTCGCGCCACGCGTGTTACTCGCTGATGAAGTTGGCTTAGGTAAAACCATTGAAGCAGGCTTAATACTTCATCAACAATTAGTGACAGGTCGTGCACAGCGTATCTTAATCATTGTTCCTGAATCACTCATGCACCAATGGTTAGTTGAAATGCTGCGCCGTTTTAACCTCAAATTTAGCATTTTTGATGAAAGCCGTTGCCAAGAAAGCGATCAAGAAAATCCGTTTAGCTCGGAACAATTAGTACTCGTTAACCTTGCCTTTATTACAGATAATCCCCAATGGTATGAAGCATTAATTGCTGAGGAATGGGACTTAATGGTAGTTGATGAAGCCCATCATCTAAATTGGGAAGTTGATAATGCCAGTACCGAATATTTATGTATAGAACAGCTCGCTCAAACGGTGCCTGGTGTTTTATTATTAACTGCAACCCCTGATCAACTAGGGCATGAAAGTCATTTTGCTCGCTTACGTTTACTCGATCCAGACCGGTTCTTTGATTATCAAAAGTTTATTGAAGAAGAACAGCATTATACTGAAGTTGCCGATGCTGCAAATGCGTTAGTCAGTAAAGAAGTACTCACTAGCGAACAAGAAAAAACGTTAATTTCACTTTTAAAAGAAAGTAATATTAATGATTTACTTATGGCACTTAATACCCCAGATCAACAAGATGACGCTCGCCAACAATTACTAAATCAGTTACTAGACCGTCATGGCACTGGCCGTATTCTGTTTAGAAATAGCCGTAACACCATTAAAGGTTTCCCTAAAAGACAATTGAATGCACAAGCATTAGCTATGCCTGTTGAGTATCAAGAAAAAATAGAAGACTTTTTATTAAGTGGTGAAGTCCATTCAAGCACAAATAAAGCAAAATTAATTTATACCCCAGAACTTTTGTATTCCCTTGATAGTCATGATAATTGGTATGACATTGATCCACGGGTAAATTACTTAATTGAGCTATTGAAGTCTCTTAATAAAGACAAAGTATTAGTCATTTGTGCACATGCTCAAACTGCAATTGATTTAGAAACCGCCTTAAGAGTAAAAGAAGGCATGCGCGCAGCTGTTTTCCATGAAGGCTTATCTATTTTTGAACGAGATCGTGCTGCCGCTTATTTTGCACAAGATGAAGACAGTGCCCAAGTACTGTTATGCTCTGAAATTGGTAGTGAAGGTCGAAATTTCCAATTTGCTCATCATTTAGTACTCTTCGATTTACCAAATAACCCTGATTTATTAGAACAGCGTATTGGTCGCTTAGATCGAATTGGTCAAACGGATACTATTCAAATACATGCACCTTATTTTGAAAATTCAGCCCAACAAGTACTGTTTGACTGGTATCAACAAAGCTTACAAGCATTTGAACACACTTGTATCACCGGCCGTGCAGTTTATGAAGCTTTTGGAGATAAGTTGTTTGAATTATCCCTCGACGCCGATCCTCAATCAGCAGAAAAAATGCAGCTTCTTGATGACAGTAAAGCCCTACACCTGTCTATCAAAAAAGAATTGGAAACGGGTCGAGATAAATTATTAGAACTTAACTCCTCCGGTCAAGGAAAGGCAACAGCGCTAGTACAACGAATTGAAAAACAAGATAGAGGCATTCATCTACCTCAGTATATGTTTCAAGTATTCGATGTTTTTGGTATTGCACAAGACGATAAGTCTGATAATGCAATTGCATTACAACCAACAGAACATATGATTTGCGCTAACTTCCCTTATTTACCTGAAGATGGCACTACAGTAACTTTTGATAGAGACACTGCGTTAGCCTGTGAAGATTACCAATTATTAACCTGGGATCACCCTATGGTTAAAGGCGCAATGGATCTCGTTTTATCAGATGAAACAGGGAATTCAACAATAGGGTTACTTAAAAATCCTGCGCTTCCTGCTGGCACATTTTTCTTAGAATGTTTATTTACTATTGAAGCTATGGCCCCAAGCAAACTACAATTAGGCCGTTATTTACCTATTACTCCCCTTCGCGTCTTAGTAGATAAATCAGGTAATAACTTGGCTGATAAAGTAAGCGAAGCTGTGCTGGATCAACAATTAGCTCCAGTCAAAAAGCAAATAGCCTTACAATTAGTGAAAGCGTTGAAAGATCAAGTCACCCCTTTAGTTGGTAAAGCAGAGCACCATGCCCAACAATTAGTTGAAGAAATACAGACGAAAGCCTTAAATAATATGACCGCTAAGTTAACTCAAGAGCGTCAACGCCTAGCGGCTTTAAAGGCAATAAATCCAAGTGTACGACAAGAAGAACTTGATTTCATCGACTTACAGCAAAAAGAATTAAGTCATTATATTATGAATGCACAGCTAAAATTTGAAGCCGTACGTTTAATTGTTGTCAGCAATTAACGCATTTGTTCATCACCGTCATAAACACAAGAGTATGAAATGAGCGCAAACCCTGATTTTATTTATCAACCGCCAATGTCGCCTTATTTAGATATTGTCTATCAAGACGATGACATTGTTGTATTAAATAAAGGCAGTGGTTTGCTCACAGTACCAGGGCGTTTACCTGAGCATAAAGACTGTTTACAACATAGAGTGCAATCAGTTTTACCCACAGCAACCGTCGTCCATCGTTTAGATATGGCTACTTCCGGCATTTTAATTATGGCGTTAAATAAACCATCACATGTGGAAATCAGTCGCCAATTTGAAAAACGCTTAACGAAAAAAAGTTATATTGCACGTGTATATGGCAGGGTAAAAGATCAACAAGGCTCAATTGATAAGCCACTTATTTGTGATTGGCCTAATCGCCCTAAGCAAAAAGTAGATGAAGAAAATGGCAAAAAAGCACTCACTCACTATGAGGTAATTGAGTACGGCGATAACAGCACCCTTGTTCGCTTAACTCCTGTTACTGGTCGCTCTCATCAATTAAGAGTACATATGCTGTCAATTGGGCATCCAATATTAGGTGATAGGTTATACGCCCATGAAAAAGCATTAACAGTAAGTCCTCGCTTACAACTTCATGCCAATATTTTAACCTTAGCTCATCCAAGTAGCCAAGAAAGCCTTACTTTTATGCGTGATTGTCCGTTTATTTAAATAATAAAATATACTGATACAATTATAAACTTGTTAAGATATTTTCATTTTAGCCGATACAAAAAAATATGCATTGCTAAGGTTATTAATGTTTCAGTTGACTAAACTCCCGATAAAACAATTATTATTGCTCATCACAAGCTTTATCTTTTGCTTTAACCTTGCTGCGCAACAAGAAGACATAAAAAAGTCACCGGTTAGCACAGATCAACCCGCCATTAGCGCTACCCAAGAAAATACCGGAGAAACACCTACTTCATCTGAAACACCCGCTGACGAAAGCAGCTCTTTAGCAGATAAAAAATCAACCATTGTAAAACCTATTGATTTCCTCCAGCAGCAGCAAGAAGATATTAAACATTACCTTGAGCCTGACACAATTAAACCGATATTAGTCGGTATGAAAGAGCACATCACGTTACTAAACCTTAATAAAACAGGCGTAGCAAAAGGGGTGATGATACTGCTACCTGACTGGCAACAAAATGCCACTGGCTCAAACAGTATTAATTTTCTCCGCAAGCAACTCCCTAAAAAAGGTTGGACAACGATAACCATTCAACCGCTAACTAAGCCAGATAATTACCCTTCACAGGCAATAGAACGCGAAAAAAAAATTGAAGACAATAAAAAAGCCCTAATAGATTACCAAGATGAAATGGGGTTATTACTCAAACAAATAAATGAAAAAGCTAAAGATTACCCTGGCGTTATAGTGATTATTGCAGAAGGAAGCAATGGCGCATTACTAACGAATATTTATCAACAAGAGATAGTCGAATTACCAACAGCTTTAATTTTGTTAAGTAGTTTTTTACCCACAATGGAAGATAATAAAACGGTTGCAGCAAGTATTACCCAATTACCCATACCTGTTTTAGACTTACTGCTTTCTCGTGATAATCGGTATGTTGAACAAGCCGCTCAACTACGAGCGGATGCGGTAAAACAAGAAATGAAGCCATATTATAGGCAGAAAAAAATTCATAATATTACGCCAAACCATTACCCTACAGATTCATTACTTAAAGAAATTAACGGTTGGTTATCATCAGTAGGATGGTAACCATAGCCGCAAGTAAAAATTAACCTTGTTTACCAATGAGTTCGTAAGCTGCTTGAATGTCCTGCGCTTTTTGTTTCGCTATTTCCATCATTTCTGGCGGTAAGCCCTTAGCAACTAATTTATCAGGATGATGTTGCGCCATTTGTTTTCGATACGCTTTCTTTATCACCTGAGCACTATCCCCAGCATTGACACCCAATATTTTATAAGCATTTTCAAGCTGTTGCTTACTGGTATTCTGGCTGACATTACCACGATTTTGATTAAAGTTTGCACCCGCAATAATCATTTCAAGCAGTTGATCTAAATCTCTCACAGAAAAACCAAGTTGCTTGGCTATACGGTGCAAAGCTGCACGTTCTTCATCTTGCAATTGACCGTCAGCGAAAGCAACTTGTATCTGAATTTCTAAAAACAACAACATTAAATCTTGTCTATTGAAACAATGTTTTTTTAATTTTTTGAGTTCTTCATCGATTGGGAAACCAGCCATTTTACCTTCATTGAAAGCATCTTGAGCTTGTTGCCTCAAAGTAACATCAAGCCCCAATTTGTCCATGTATGCTTTAGCAAATGCAATTTCATGCTCTGACACACGCCCATCTGCTTTCGCAATAAAGCCCATGACAGAAAAAGTACTATAGAAAAAAACTTGTTGACGTTGCCCTTCATTCTTTTGGTTTAAGGCATCAAAATCAAATGACATGCCTTTATCAAATTTATGCCCTAACCATGCACCTAATAGCGCACCAAAAATATTTTTACTGAGCATTAAGCCAAACAAAAAACCAAAAACCTTGCCCCAAACACGCATATTAACCTTTAACTCCTACTTGTAAATTTACTTGTTGTAATCGCTCAGCAGTACCCACATCTGTCCAAAAATGGGACGATAATTCTCCTGCTAATAAGCCTTGTTGTGCGCATTTCTTTAAACTGGGCCCTAAACGTAATACGCCATTTTCATAAGCTTCACTCTCGGCTAATTGATAAAAAAGATCCGCTTTATATAAACCTACACCACTAAAGGTATAACTTTCTTGATGATGTGTTAATTCTGCAGCTGAAAGCGTTGATACTCTGTTAGCAGATAAAACAAAATCTCCGTCTCGATTATGTTCTGGATTCGGCACTAGCCATAAATGAGCAAGATCTTCTTTGCCCAATACAGGCAAAAGAGTAAAATCATAATCAAAATAAATATCACCATTAATGACCAAAAAGAGCTCTTGCCTTTTATCGTCAGCATCGGGATTAACTAATAAGGGTAATGCCTTAATAATGCCACCTGCGGTTTCAAGTGCATGTGGTTGCTCCCAACTATAATGGATTTTGACACCAAATCGACTACCATTTTGTAAATATTCTTCTATTTTTTCGCCTAACCAGGCCAAATTAATCACAATATCAGTGATCCCTGCACGGGCAAGTTTAATAATATGATGCTCAATTAAAGGGATGCCATTCACCTTAAGTAAAGGTTTAGGCGTATGATCAGTTAGTGGTCGTAGTCGTTCACCTCGCCCTGCCGCCAATATCATTGCTTTCATGAGGTAATGTCTTCTTTTGGTAACGACTTTAATTTAGGTAAAACAATGTCAGAAACTAAGTGTGCTAAAAAAGATAGCTCTGGATAGCGCTGACTCACATCAACGATGTATGAAAGTGTTAAGGGAATATCCTTTAAATAACTCACTTTCTGGTCTCTGTGATAAAGCCTAGCAAAAATTCCACTGGCCTTGATGTGGCGTTGCAGCCCCATTAAATCAAACCAACGCAGCCATTGCGCCTTCGATATTCCCGTTAGCTGGTGTTGTTGCGTTTGTAATTCGATAAAAGAATCAAATAACTCAAAAACCTTATCATCAGGCCATTTAAGATAACAATCGCGAAGCAATGAAACAATATCGTAAGTAATAGGTCCACATACGGCATCTTGGAAGTCTATCACTGCGAACGTCTGGTTAGCCAACTGCATAATATTACGACTATGAAAATCTCTATGCATAAATACTTGCGGTTGAGATAATGCATTATCAATTAAAAAAGAAAAACACGCAGCCAATTGTTGCTGTTCATCTTCGGCTAAAACAATAGACAGATGTTTAGCCAGTAACCATTCAACAAAAATAGTTAGTTCAGTTTGAATGAATTTTTCATCAAACCTTGGTATATTTTCACAAGATAATGATGAAATTTTAGGTAAAAGTTTAATCGCTTGTTGATAATGTGATGCCATATTTTCAGGCGAAACGATATCGCTGAGCAAAGTATCACCTAAATCTGACAAACAAAAGAAGCCCTGATCTTTATCTTGAGCAACAATTTCTGGCACTTCAATTTCCGCTTCTTTAAGCATTGTTTGTATTGCAGTAAAGGCCGCATTGTTACACCATTGACTTGGAGAATCTACCGCGATATACGGTTGATTTTTATAATTAAAACGGAAATACCGCCTAAAACCTGCATCGCCACTCATGACAGAAAACTGTATTTTATCACCCGGAAAATTTTTGCTAATCCAAGTAATTAGTTGCGATTGTCGTACATCATTTCTCAAGCTAATACCCCATAATTCTTTTGCACAATATAACCAATTACGCTGACAAAGAAAATTGCTATATTATTTCAGAATTTAACGGTAAAATACGCTTTCTTATTGGGTACTTTTTTTCAAAATTTTATTGATCGGATATTAAATGCTATTTTTTCGCAGAACTCTTTCTTTTTTTACTTTACTTTATCTAAGTCAAAGTACTGCACAAGAAAATCCAGCACTTAGTAAAAGTATTCTAGCAACTTGCCCTGTACCTGTTTATGCCCCTATTGATACACGTCAATTCGGTGAAAAAGATAATGCTGTCACTATTTTTTCGCAAAACTCTAAAATAGTTAAAAATCAACAAGCCGCTTTTTTTGGCGGTGTGACCTTAATGAATAATGATCACGCGATTAATGCAAACCAACTTGAAATAAATCGCCAAACAGAAACTATTACCGCTCTTGGCGATATACATTTTCAAAACCAAGGCGTGAATGTATTTGCTTCGAAATTAATGGCCAGTGAACGCCAACAAGAAACTCAATTACTCGATAGTGCTTACCAGTTAAATGGTAATCCCGGTCATGGTAGCGCAGCAAGTATTTATGTGAACTTAGATGGCACCTTGCGCCTTATGGATTCGAGCTTTACAACTTGTTACGGTGAAGTACCTGATTGGCAAATACAAGCCAGTGAAATTAATATTTCCGCTAAAGAAAATTTAGGTGAAGCTTATCATGCTCGTATTAAGCTATTCGATATCCCCGTTTTTTATATTCCTTATATCTCTTTTCCTGTTACAAATGAACGAAAATCAGGTTTTCTTTACCCAGTAGTAAAGTCATCCAATAAATCTGGATTAGTGGTCGAGACCCCTTATTACTTTAATATTGCTGAGAATATGGATGCTACCGTCACTCCACGCTTAATTTCAAAACGTGGATTACAGTTAGTCACCGAATTTCGTTATTTGTCTGGAGAGCAATCAGGTGAGATTAATTTAGAATATTTAAACAAAGATAATAATTTAAAAATCAACCAAGATCCCCGTTACTTAGCAAGATTTGAACATGTAGGGACATTTTCTGAACGTTTTAGAGCCTACGTTGATTACACCACTATCAGTGATGACAATTACCTCGTCGATATTGATACCGAACAATATAATTCGAATGATGCCTATTTATATCAAGTAGGTGAATTAGCTTACTTTGGTGAAACCTGGCAAGCAAAAATGCAATTTCAAGATTTTGAAGTACTAGGAAACCATAAAGCAAGTTATAAAACCCTACCGCAAATTGAAATAAAAAGTACAACAGCGCTTCCATTTTTAAACGGACAATTTGATGTTTACTCTGAGCTGACTAGCTTTAAATCAAGTGATAGCTCAATTGCTGAAGCGGAACGCTACCATATTGAAGCTGGCGCCCTTTTTCCAATATCAACACCTGCTTGGTTTCTAACCTCTGAATTTAAGTTATTACAAACCCATTATGAACAAAAGCGCATTCCTATTGGTAGTCCACTTGAAGAAAGTGTCGACAGAACGCTTCCTAAAATACGATTACATGGTGGTATTAATCTTGAGCGTAATATTTCGTTATTTAAACATGACTTTTTGCAAACATTAGAGCCTCAATTACAATATCTTTACGTACCCAATAAAGATCAAAGTAACATTGGTGTGTATGATACAGCCGTTTTACAAGATGATTATAGTGGTTTATTTAGAGACAAACGTTTCAGTGGCCTTGATAGAATTGCTGAAGCTAATCAGTATTCATGGGGGGTGACAAGTAGAATATTGTCCGCCAGTAACGATGAATTATTTAGACTCAGTTTAGGTCGAATTGTTTACCTTAACGAAAATAATATTAGTGCTAATGATAACCTTTCAGCAGATGAATCAGCATTAGCGACAGAAGTTTTTTGGCAATTTAGCCGCAAATGGCAATTTAGTAGTGACATTCAATATAACACTAAAAACAATACTACCAACAAGAGTCAGAGTAGTTTAGATTATCAATATTCAAATAATAAGACAATTCAATTGAACCATCGCTACTCAAGTAATGTCTCAGGAACAAGCCTTGAACAAGTTTCTGTATTAACAAGCTATCAATTAAATCAAGATTGGCAGTTTGTGGGCAGAGTAACACAAGACTTACAAAACAAGCGTAGCTTAGAAAGCTACTTAGGATTACAGTATGAAAGTTGTTGTTGGGCAATTCGTGTTGCTTATCATCGCCATATTAATTCCAACATTGATGAACAAGATTTTATAAATGAAAACCGCGATGAATTTGACAGTGGATTTATGTTACAGTTCGTTATTAAAGGATTGAGTGGGGGTAAAGCTACAGTGAATACAGAAGACATGTTCAACGCGAGTATCTTTGGTTACAAGCGTCCTTACTTTCTCAATAATTAGATTAAAGAAAATTTACCTACATGAAAAATAAATTAAAATTAGTTAGTTGCGCAATGTTACTTTGTACTAGCGCATTAAGTTTTGCCCAAGAAGTGGTTATTGATAAAGTCGCTGCAATTGTTAACTCAGGCGTTGTCCTTGAATCTGAAGTTAAAGATTTAATACAAACAGTGAAAGCACAATCAGCAAAAACAAATCAAAGCTTACCCTCAGACAATGCATTACGTGTGCAAGTTATGGATAAACTCATAAACGACACCTTAGTTGTGCAAATTGGTGAACGAATGGGGATTCAGATCAGTGATGCTCAACTTGATTCTACGCTGACCAATATGGCAAAAGAAAACAACTTGTCATTAGAGCAATTTAGAGCATCAGTTGAAGCTGATGGTGTTGAATACGATAAATTCCGTGAATCGATTCGAACCGAATTAATCACAGGAGAAGTCAAAAGAGGTAGTGTTCGCCGTAGAATTTATATCTCTCCTCAAGAAGTGGCTAACTTGCTTAACGCCATGAAAGAACAAACTAACACTAATGTTGAATATCAATTAGGACATATTTTAATTGAATTCCCGCCTGAACCAACTCAAGCAGATATGAATGCAGCTAAAACAAGAGCTGAAAAAGTTATCGAGTTACTTAGAAATGGTAGTGATTTTGCGAAAATAGCCATAGCTTCTTCTGGTGGCGATAAAGCTTTAGAAGGTGGTGACTGGGGCTGGAAAAGTATTAATGAAATGCCGACACTTTTTTCTGAAGTAGTCGAAGGTAAAGAAAAAGGCGCCATTATCGGTCCGATTAGAACAGGGTTAGGTTTTAGTATTGTAAAAGTTAAAGATATTCGAGGACGCCAAGTCGTCGAAGTTGAAGAAGTTAGAGCCCGACATATATTGATTAAACCGTCCATCATATTAAGTGAAGCAAAAGCAGAAGCCATGCTACAAGGCTTTATGGATAAAATCCAAGCTGGTGAAGCAGATTTTGCTGATTTAGCAAAAGAGTACTCAGAAGGACCTACCTCAGTTAAAGGTGGTGATTTAGGCTGGGCCGATCCTAGTATTTATGATCCAGCATTTAAAGACGCATTAGCCACATTAAAAGTTGATGAGATACACAAACCATTTAGATCATCATTTGGTTGGCATATTGTTCAACTTACCGGTCGTAGAACATTAGATGCAACTAAGCAAATGAATGAAAATAAAGCCTATCAAATGCTTTACCAACGTAAGTTTGGTATGGAAAGCAGTCGTTGGATAAAAGAACTCCGCGACGAAGCATATATAGAAATTTTTGAGCCGAGCAAGTAATCATGACTAAACGTATTGCAATAACACCTGGTGAACCGGCTGGCATTGGACCTGACCTTGTCATTGTAATAGCTCAAAAGTCATGGCCTATGCAAATGGTTGTTGTGGCATCACCGAGTTTACTTATGGAACGTGCCAAGCAACTCGGTTTGCCTCTAACATTAAAAGAATATGATGCAAATGAACCTGCTACACCTCAACAAGCGGGAACATTAACGATATTACCATTAGAATTAAATGTTCCTTGTATTCCAGGAGAGCTAAATCCTGAAAATGGTCATTACGTTGTTGAAAGCTTACGTTTAGCCAGTGAAAAAAATATCTCTGGTGAATTTGATGCCGTAGTTACAGGTCCTGTCCATAAGGGCTTAATCAATAAGGCAGGTATTCCATTTAGTGGTCATACTGAATATTTCGCTCATCAAGCTAATTGCTCAGATGTGGTCATGATGTTAGCCACTGAAGGATTACGTGTCGCTTTAGTAACAACGCATATTCCTCTTGCATATGTTTCAAAAGCAATCACTAAAGAACGTTTACAAAAAGTAGCACGGATCTTAAACCAGGATCTTATTAACAAATTTGGTATAAAAACACCGACAATCTACGTTTGTGGGATCAATCCTCATGCTGGCGAAGATGGACATTTAGGCCGAGAAGAAATCGAAGTAATGATACCCGCCTTAGAAGAACTTAAAGCAGAGGGTATCAATTTGGTTGGCCCACTACCTGCTGATACCATCTTCCAAGAAAAATATTTATCGCAGGCTGATGCTATTTTAACTATGTATCACGATCAAGGCTTGCCCGTATTGAAATATAAAGGCTTTGGCTCATCAGTAAATATTACGCTCGGATTGCCATTTATTAGAACCTCTGTTGACCATGGTACCGCTTTAGAACTTGCTGGTACAACCAATGCGGATCCAGGTAGTTTCTATGAAGCGATTAATACTGCTATTACCTTAGCTAACAATCAAAACTAAGTTATTTATAATGAAAAAAAATGTTCATTTAGGTCACCAAGCTAAAAAAAGGTTTGGTCAAAACTTTCTCAATAACGAAGCCGTTATTAGTAAAATAGTTGATGCTATCAACCCTGAACCAGGTGAAAACCTCATTGAAATCGGTCCAGGACTTGGTGCATTAACAGAGCCCGTAGTTGATAGAGCTGGTGAATTATCAGTTGTTGAGCTCGATAGAGATTTAGCCCACAGATTAAGACATCATCCTTTTTTAGCGCCTAAATTAACTATTTATGAACAAGATGCACTTAAGTTTAACTTCGCAGAGTTAGCATCACCAGAGCATCCTCTTAGAATATTTGGTAATTTACCCTATAACATATCAACTCCGCTGATTTTTCACTTGCTAACTTTTAAAGCGCAAGTCAAAGACATGCATTTTATGTTGCAAAAAGAAGTCGTCCAACGAATGGCATCCGGTCCTGATTGTAAATCGTACGGACGTTTATCTGTAATGACTCAGTACCAATGTCAGGTAGTCCCTGTTATGGAAATTGGTCCGGAGGCATTTACACCGCCGCCTAAAGTGGACTCAGCTATAGTCAGATTAATCCCGCACACAACGATTAAAAATCCAGTGAAAGATATCACTGCACTTAATCGTGTTTGTTTAGCTGCCTTTAATCAGCGCCGAAAAACTATTCGCAATAGCTTTAAAAAATTAATCAGCGCTGAGCAATTGGTCTCATTAGATATTGATCCGAGTATTCGCCCTGAAAATTTAACACTAAATGATTTTATCAAGCTAGCTAATTTTATCACTGATCACCCACCTGCTGAGTAATATGAATTCTACTTCTGAAAAGATCCTTGCCAGTAAAATTAACGTAACAGTTAATACTTCCTTTGTGACTGAGCTGGTTGATAATGGCGAGCCCATTTTTGTATTTAGTTATACAATTAAAATCCATAATAGCAATACTCTCCCAGTTCAGCTGATATCTCGTTACTGGCTAATTACTGATGGTGAAGGTGAAGAAGTTGAAGTAAGCGGTGATGGTGTTGTTGGCCAACAACCTATTATTGAAGCAGGCAAAACATATGAATATAGTAGTGGTTGCCATTTAAAAACGCCATTTGGAACCATGCAAGGACACTATGTAATGAAAAGTACTCATCATAATGAGCCTCTTGAAGTTACCATTCCGCTCTTTCGATTAGCTCTGCCATATTGCGTGAATTAAACCATGGCAACCTATTTTGTTGGCGATATTCAAGGTTGTTACCAAGAGCTTTTAGCGCTATTAGAGAAAGTTAAATTTGATCCATCGAATGACCAGTTGTGGGTCGCTGGTGACATGGTGGCAAGAGGCCCTGATTCCCTCGCCACAATAGAATTATTAATGTCTTTAGGTGATAGTGTTAAAGCCGTATTAGGTAACCATGACCTCCATTTATTAGCTGTTATTGCAGGACATAAAAAAGTAAAAAAACAAGATAAATTAAGCTCTTTACTTGCTAGCCCTCACCTAGAAAAAATAACTACTTGGCTTATAAATACTCCTTTATTAAGAAAACTACCAGACCAAGAGGTTTATCTATCTCACGCTGGCTTAAGTCCGCAATGGAGCATTAAGACAGCCAAAAAACAAGCCAAATTTGCTGAAAAAAAATTACGTTCTAACGAAAGTAATCAATGGTTAAAGAAAATGTATGGTGAACAACCAAACACTTGGGAAAATGCCAAAAATGATGAAGAAAAGTTTCGTTTTACAATAAATGCCTTAACACGGATGCGTTATTGTTATTTAGATGGCTCACTTGAATTTAATTGTAAGTTACCCATCAATCAAGCACCAAAAAATATTGTCCCATGGTACGAATTATCAAAAGATCTATCACATTGTTTTTGGTTTTTTGGCCATTGGGCGGCATTAAAAGGTAATTGTTCCCATAAAAATGTCATTGCATTAGATACCGGCTGTGTATGGGGAGAACATCTAACCTTCTACCATTGGGAAGAACATAAAATTTACACCCAGAAAGCATTTATCTAAAAAATACAGATGTATTAATGAATAAATAATCATTTATAAAAGATTAGGGATGAAATGTTCCTCATTATGATTTAAAGTTAATACATAAAAATAGTATACGATTCTTGTATATATACTAACGTAATGAAAAAGGTGAGCTTAATGAACCTAACGGTAGCAATGAAAATTATTGGCGGTTTTGCCATTATTTCAATTTTACTTGTGTTATCAAGTACCATGTCGTACTTCAATCTCAATACAATACAAAAAGCCACACTAACCCAAAGTGAATTAGCCATTCCAACATTGAAAGGCAGTAATTTACTTGCAAGTGATTTATTTGCTATTGGAGGCTTAACACTCAGAGGCTTTTATCAATCTGACTTAGTAGAGCTCAATAAAAACCAAGAATCATATAAAACCTACCAAAGCAGTTTTACTTCAGGTTTAAAAAACTTAAAAACAATTGTTCAAAAAGAAAATCATTTGTTAAAAAATCTAAAACAAGTTGACGATGTTTATGCTGCATTAGAAAATGATATTGCCCAAGTATTTAAAAATAGAACAGACAGCATTAATGGAAAACTTAACTTAGTTTCGTCAATAGATACCTTAGAAGAAAAAGCAGATGACGCAGCTACTTTAATGCTAGATTTAGCCGATCATGATTTGGCTGATACTAAACTTCAACGAGCAGTATCACTTGGTGAAACAATTGAGACGGCATTTAATAGCCTTGTTTCTTCTGCATTTGAATACCGCGACAACCTTAACCCCTCTTCAGTTGAATTGATTGAAAGTGAGCTTGGCCGTGTACACAATGAAGTTAGCCTTGCATCTAAAGAAATTATTAATGAGCTAATTATCAATGGTGCTAATGATATTGCCAATGAGTTTAGTGTGATTATGGCGCAAATTGAAGATACGATTTCAGGTGAAAATGGTATTTACCTTTTGAAAAAATCACAATTAAATGCAATTGCGAATGCCAAAGTAAGTTTAGCAGCTGCAGAAGCTAATATTGAACGTGCCAAAGAAATTCTAGCTACACAAGTAGAATTAGCCAACAAAACTACGCATGAAACAAGTCAATTAGTTCAAAATCAAGTGGCACAAGGCACCACGCAAACCGTTATCATATTACTTATTTCTATTACTTTAGCCATAGTGATTGCATGGGCTACGTTGATCAGTATTACACGTCCATTGACACGCGTTAACGAAATGCTCAATGTCGTTGCATCAGGTGACTTATCACGCAAACTTGATGAAAGTGGTAAAGACGAATTTGCCACCCTATCACATAATTGTAACTCGTTAATTGACAGCCTTCGTTCTTTAATTAACGGTATTGTCAGTCGCTCAAGTCAACTAGCGACTGCCGCAGAACAAACATCAGCGGTTACTGCTCAAAGTACAACCGCTATTGATGAGCAAAGAACACAAGTAGAGCAAGCCGCCTCTGCAACTACAGAAATGAGTAGTACAGCACAAAGTGTGTTATCTAGTGCTAATGATGCTTTAGGTGAAATCAAGCAAGCTGATGACGAAGCTGAGCGTGTTAAACTGATTTCAGAACGTAATAAATCGACAATAGAATTATTAGCAAAAGAAGTCGATTCTGCCTCTGTTGTGATTAATAAGCTTGAACAAGATAGTGCTTCCATTGGTAGTATATTAGATGTTATCCGCAGTATTGCCGACCAAACCAATTTACTTGCACTTAATGCCGCAATTGAAGCAGCGCGAGCAGGTGAACATGGTAGAGGGTTTGCTGTTGTTGCCGATGAAGTGAGAACGCTGGCAAGTAGAACTCAAGAATCTACACAAGAAATTCAAAACATGATTGAAGTGCTACAAACCGGCGCACAAAAAGCCGTTACCGTTATGGAAACAGGTAAAAGACAAGCTGATGATTGTGTTACTTCAAGTGATGAAGCCGTGGTCGCATTAGAAGCCATAACACATGCGGTACATGAAGCTTTTGACCGCAGCTCACAAATTGCTACAGCTGCTGAAGAACAAAGTGTTGTTGCACATGAAATCAGTGAGAACTTAGAATCTATTGTCGCCATTGCAGAACAAACTACTGCAGGTTCGCAACAAACGGCAGAATCAACTAATGAAGTTGCTCGTTTGGCTGAAGAATTACAATCATCAGTGCGAGAGTTCAAACTTTAATCGTTAACCACTAAAAAACCGCCTTTTAGGCGGTTTTTTTATGCTGTTTTTTATATATTCAAGATCACTCTCAATACCAAATTAAGACAGTGATTCAATTTCAGCTAGTGCTTGGGTGAACTCAGATAACTCCATTTCACAATATTCATCATCCCCTTGCCAATTGATGCCAACGATAATGCTATCTTCATTTAAATCTTCTAACCAAAACTCAAACCAATCTGCCAAACTAATTTGACTGGGTGTGTAACTCTTCCATTCATCTGTACAATGTTGTTGCGCAAGCTCTGCACTAGACCATAATGGCATAACTTCAGTATCTTCAAAATTAATTGAATCTAGTACCACCCAATCTTCACTTTCCTTATCTTGTAAGGCCCATAATACTTGTGTGCTTTTGCACTCACTAATAAAAGTGTTCAGTGCTGAATTTGTTTGGCTCATTATTAAGTTCTCATTAGTTCTGTAGCAAGTAGAATAAATGCCAGTTACAAGCCTCGTTGCCACTCTTGGCGAAGACTAGCCTGGCTAGGTGATGTTATCGCGGCATTAACTTGTGTCAATAACGTTAATTTGTCCTGCCCTAAAATCCCTTTCAGGACGAGGTAATTAGAGGCATGATCTGATCTAAAAATTGTCTGTTTTAGTGATAAATGCTCAAGTAATATTTTCATTTCTTGAAACAGCTCCTGCTGAGTTAACGGAATAAAATCACCATCAAAACCTTGCTCAAAGCGCTCTTGCCCCAACGGAAATGAAACAACCAATGTCGACAAAAACTCAGGTTGACAAATATTCATCAGTTTAGCTGAGTTAATGGCATGTTGTTCTGAATACTTTGAGCCTCCTAGACCATTTAGAATCATCACGGAACTTTTAATGCCCGCAGCTTTAACCTTGGTTAAGGCGGTTACTGAGCTGTCAAATGTTTCACCTTTATTAATAAAGTGCAGCACTTGATCATCACCACTTTCACAACCGACATAAAGTAGCTTCAACCCAAGATCTTTTAACTCAGAGAGTTGCTCTACGGTTTTATTACTCAAATTACGTGGTAAACAATAACTCGACACACGTGTGACTTGAGGAAAATACTCCTTTATGAGCAGTAGAATCGATTTTAAGCGTTCAAATGGCAACATCATAGCATCGCCATCAGCTAAAAATATACGCCCTACGGGTAAGTTTGACGAGGCAACTTGACTCATCTCTTGCTCGATAAGATCTAACTTTTTCGGACGAAATTTCTTTTGCTCGCTCGTATACATTTCACAAAAGGTACATTTGTTCCATGAACAACCATTAGTGACTTGTAATATAAGGCTTTTCCATTCACTAGGGGGCCTAAAAACAGGTTCTACATAAGTTAAAGGATACATAAATTTCAACTACTCAGGTTAACAATAAAATAATGTCATTTAGATTCGATGGTAAACACAAAAGTCGAGATCATAGCTATTTTTTTCATCTGCAGCACGTAATTCACTACTGACTTTCTTCCATATTGTATCAGTATCGTATTCAGGAAATTGCGTATCACCGGCAATATTCCCTTTAATATGTGTAATGTACAAGCGGTCTGCCGCCGGTAAACAATGTTGATAAATAGCACCCCCACCAATTACCATAACTTCTTCAACTTCGCCCGCTACCTTTAATGCTTGCTCAACCGATATTACCGTTTCCACACCATCTGCTTGATACTGTGGATCTCGTGATATCACAATATTTTGTCTACCAGGTAATGGACGCCCAATCGACTCAAAGGTTTTACGCCCCATGATCACAGGTTTACCCAGTGTTATCTTTTTGAAATAAGCCAGATCAGCGGGCAAATGCCATGGCATCTCATTGTCTTTACCGATAATACGATTGTCTGCGTGTGCAACAATCATCGAAAGAATAGTCATAAAAGCTTACCGTTTTAAACAAAATGATTAATGATTATAGTGTAAGGGATAACTGCATCTTCTTAAACAAAAAAGGCGTGGTATTAATACCACGCCTTTTGAATCGAATTGCTTTGTAAACTATCTACGATATTCAACTTCTACATCATAGTCGTCTTCATCCCAGTCTTCATCATCGTCAAGATCATCAGCCAACTCACTAACGGCCTCTTCATGATAAGTATCCCACTTAAATTCAACTGTTTTATCTTCAGGAGTAATTTCTTCTTCTTGCGCAGGTAAGGCTTCAATAAAGTCCATTACTTGCGTGCAAAGTGTATCAGTACCCATTTTATTAAATGCAGAGATACTATGAACAGGTCCTTGCCAGTCAAGTGCTTCAATTATTCGATCGGTGATCTCTTTTGCTTCATCTTCAAACATTAAATCGATTTTATTAAAAACTAACCAACGAGGTTTATCTGCTAATTTACTTGAATGCTGTTCAAGTTCACGGATAATCGTTTGTGCATTTTCAACAGGGTCAGAGCCATCTACCGGCATAATATCGACAACGTGTAATAAAATTCGGCAACGCTCTAAATGTTTCAAGAACTGAGTACCTAAACCCGCACCATCTGCAGCACCCTCGATAAGGCCAGGAATATCAGCAATAACAAAACTGCGCTCGGCACTCAATCGAACTACCCCTAAGTTAGGTACTAAGGTAGTAAAAGGATAATCAGCTACTTTAGGTTTAGCCGCTGACACACTTCGAATTAGCGTCGATTTACCCGCATTAGGTAAACCAAGTAAGCCGACATCAGCAAGTAATAATAACTCTAATTTAATATTACGAATTTCACCTGGCGTACCATCTGTTTTCTGACGAGGCGCACGATTGGTACTACTTTTAAAACGTGTATTACCTAAGCCATGCCAGCCACCTTTTGCCACTAGCAGTTTTTGTTCATGCTTGGTTAAATCACCTAATTGCTCATCAGTGTCAACATCAACAGCACGAGTGCCAATAGGCACTTTTAAATAAAGATCATCTGAACCTTTGCCTGTGCAATCACGACTTCTACCATTTTCGCCACGTTTTGCACGATGAAAACGTTCAAATTGATAATCAATTAAGGTATTCAAATTTTCATCGGCAATCAGATAAACGTCTCCGCCATCTCCACCGTCACCACCATTAGGACCACCAAATTCTATGTACTTTTCTTTACGAAAACTTACACAGCCGTTGCCGCCGTCTCCAGCTTCAACCCTAATTTCAACTTCATCAACAAATTTCATGGTGTTTTAAAACACTCCAAAATAGTTACTATGCTTATATTATAAGCGATTTTTCACACTAATAATAAAAAACGATAGATTAAATTTTAATTTACGTTCGAATTATATCAATTGAGTTAGATAATGACTCCATCTAAAAGTGAATATTATATAATTCAATTGATATTATTATGATCAGCCAAAAAAAAACCCTGCTTTAACGCAGGGTTTTCAAATTGGTTAAGTATTATTATTCAGAAACAATACTTACAAATTTGCGGTTTTTAGCACCTTTCACGTCAAACTGAACTTTACCATCAGTTAATGCGAATAAAGTGTGGTCTTTACCGATACCCATGTTGTCACCAGCGTGGAATTTAGTACCACGTTGACGAACAATAATGTTACCTGCTAATACTGATTCTCCACCAAAACGTTTAACACCTAAACGTTTGCTTTCTGAATCACGACCATTTTTGGTACTACCTGCTGCCTTCTTATGTGCCATTTCGAATCGCTCCTAAATTAGCCGTTAATACCAGTAATTTTCACTTCAGTGAACCATTGGCGATGGCCCGCTTGTTTACGTGAATGCTTACGACGTTTGAATTTAACAATTTTAACTTTATCAGCGCGACCTTGTGTTACAACTTCAGCCACAACCTTACCACCAGCAATGTAAGGCGCGCCTACATTGATGTTATCGCCATCAGCGATCATTAATACGTTATCGAATTCTACTGACGCACCAACTTCAAGTTCAATTTTTTCTAGACGAACCGTTTGGCCTTCAGTTACACGATGCTGTTTACCACCGCTTTGGAATACCGCGTACATAGCTACTCCGTACTGCGTTCATTTATTAAACGCATAAATTTAAAAATATAGGGCGCGAATTCTACTCGATGGATTAAGGTATGGCAAGTAGAATTAACATTTATTATTTAATATTTGAAACATTTAATAGAAACCTTCTTTCTGTAATAAAATCGTGTAAACTTTACAACAATTTTTACACCTCAATCATTCGAAGATTTCATCGTTAGGCTTTATGGATATCAAAGACATTCAATCACTTGCACAGCAAGACATGACGTTGGTTAATGACCTCATCTATTCTCAGCTACAATCGGATGTAGCATTAATTAACCAGTTAGGCATCTATATTGTCAATGCCGGTGGTAAGCGAATGCGACCAATGTTAACAACATTAGCAGCAAGAGCTTTAAATTATCAAGGTACGCAGCATATTGACCTTGCCGCGATTATTGAATTTATACATACCGCCACTTTACTACATGATGATGTTGTTGATGAATCCGATATGCGCCGAGGCCGTGAAACAGCCAATGCCCTCTTTGGTAATAGTGCAAGTGTACTTGTGGGTGACTTCCTCTATACCCGCTCGTTTCAAATGATGACTAAGCTTCAAAACATGCGTGTAATGGATATTCTCTCAGAGGTAACTAATATTGTTGCCGAAGGTGAAGTATTACAGCTAATGAACTGTAACGATGCTAGTACTACTGAAGAAAGCTACATGCAGGTCATATATTGTAAAACGGCTAAATTATTTGAAGCAGCCACTCAATTAGCCGCAGTCATTGGTGATCATGATAAAAAAACTGAACAAGCAATGATTGATTACGGCAAATACCTTGGCACCGCCTTTCAGCTTGTTGACGACATCATGGACTACACAGCTGATGCACAAGCAATGGGGAAAAATGTTGGGGACGATTTAGCTGAAGGTAAACCAACATTGCCACTTATTTACGCCATGCAGCACGGTAATGCCGAGCAAGCACAATTAATTAAAGAAGCAATTGAAGAGTGTAATGGTATGGAGCATCTTGAAGCAATATTAGCTGCCATGGATGAAACCGGATCATTGCGTTATACACAAAAAATTGCCGAGCAAGAAGCTGACAAAGCAATTAATGCTATAGCTATATTGCCTGACTCTAAATATAAGCAAGCGCTAACTTCATTGGCGCATATTGCCGCAAATCGTAATATCTAAAGATAAAGTAGGTATTTAAAGACACTTTATTTTTGACTCATCGTCACTTTGTGTTTTTGCGCCATAAATAAAAAAGCAGCCAATGGATGGCTGCGATACATTTCAAATAACGCCTTTATCAAACGCAACTGACTCTAATACGAATATAAAAATGCCAATAAGCATAGATATTCGCTGTTAACTTAAAATGGCTTGCACAAACGATTAATCAATATGCATGATTAATGCAAAAAATAATGTTCAACAAGCTGCCTGCTTTACAAGTCTTTAAGCTTTTCTAACAAATCATGTATTTCTGCTTTTAATTCTTTATCAATAATTTTATTACAGCTGATTTTAGCTTGTTCTAATGCTTCAATAGCACCGATATTATCGCCTAACTCAACTTTTAAGGAAGCAATTGAAAAGCCGATAGATGAGCGACAGTCTTTATCATTTATCGCTTCAGCCTTAACTAACGCTTTTTCATAGAGAGTGACAGCTAATGCTAAATCATCAGTAAAGTCTGCAAGTGTTTCCCACTGCACCGGATGGTCTTTATCCGTATTCTCATGTTCTTCACAAAGTTGTTTTAACGATGAATAGTAACGGTCAAAATCAGTTTGATTATCTGCTTGTGCCGCCGCTAATAAATCATCAGTAAGGGCAAGCACTTGCTTGTATATTTTAGTATTCATGAAAACCTTATCGTTTATGGTTCGCCATCGCTATAAACCAAAAGCTAAACAATGATTATAAAGCTTTTGCTGATAATAGTCCGATATATTCGTTACCTCTACTCAACTAGTTTTCTTTGTTCCGCTAATCCCATTGCCAACAAAAAGGGATCGTCTTTCTGCTGACTGATAAAGTCAGATTTACTCTTCATACCTAACCATTCGTGTTTAATTAAGTTTTGCGCAACTGACCCCCCTAATGTTGACCCTGGACCTAATAGAATTAATTTATCAGGCGCAAATTCTTTAAGTGCCACTTCTATTGACTTGCTAAAATCGTACATGTCAGTCACTTGAGTAGCTAAAGTATAGTGATAGAGTTTTTCTGTATCCGTCGAGTATGGTTGCCAAATATTCCCTAATCCATCAATAAGTGGAATTTTAGGTGCTAAAAACTGGTCATCACTTAACATTGATTTCGCTTGTTTTGAAATATCACCCATTAATGGCGTATGAAAAGCGGCATGGTTGAATAGGTTCATAGGGTAACGGTCTTGCACTTGCGGTAAGCTTTGCTCTAATGCTTTTAAGCCTGATTTATTACCGCCAAAAACTAAATAGCCCCCTAAATTAATCGACACATAGACTTGGTTATTTTTTTCTTGGTTAACTTGCGCCACTTTTTCCATCACATGCTTTTGTATTTCGCCATTAATCACCCAATTTTCATCAACAATAGGATAAATTAGCTGCCCTCCAATGACCCCATCAGCCATCATAGACCCCATAGTATTAACTAGTTCTATTGAATGTTCTGGGGTTAATGCGCCGGCTACCGCAAGCGCAATATACCAACCCATTGAATTACCCGTTACCGCAACAATGTCATATTGGTCGAGGTTTATAGAATGATAATCGGCCAGTGCACAACCGTAAATTAATGCTGAGGCATTTTCCCCAGCAGTGTGTGTCCGCATCTGATAATTAGGCTCAGCATCTAATTCACTGATCAGCGGTTGATTTTTCGACTTTCTATAATTATCTATTACCGAAATAAGCTCAGTTTTATCACTATGAAAGCGCGTTAAATAACCTAACTCTTCTTTATTATAAGTGCCGCGGCCTGGGCAAATAACAACAGCCGTTAGTTTTTTACTCATTTCACTTCCTTAGTTGTAACCATCTCTGTCACTTTATCCACTATCTCTTGGCACGAAGGTAAAACTTCATAAGCGGCACTTCCTAATGGAATAAAACTGTCGTGAGCGCATATTCGCTCAATCCCTTTATCATTGAGTTTTGCTTCGACTAAAAGGGTCATTAACGCTTCACTAATAGATCCTGTTTTGCGGCATTCGTCCACTATTAACACTTGCTGGCATTGTGACACTTCATTAATAATCCCTTGTTCATCTAAAGGGGCTAACCAGCGTAAATCGACCACACGACATTGAATATTTTTGTTCGCTAATATTTGCTCTGCTTGTCGCGATAAGTAATAACCATTGCCATAAGTTAAAATACAAACTTCTTTGCCTTTACCATACGTACTCACCTGCATATTAACGGTTGCAGCTTCTGATGCTAGTTCTGGCTCAGCATATGCGAAAGTCCACAAACCATCCCCTTCTTCGTGCAAGTCTTTCGTCATATACAGGGCTATTGGCTCTAAGAAAACCACTACTTTTTTCTGCTCTTTTGCCAATTTAACCGAAGTTCGCAGCATTTCAACTGCATCTTTACCATTCGATGGACACGCAAGCACTATTGAGGGAATGTCTCTAAACACAGCAAACGAATTGTCATTATGAAAATGACCACCAAAACCTTTTTGATAGGCCAAGCCTGCAATTCTGATCACCATAGGATTGCTATACTGTTGATTAGAGAAAAATGACAAGGTTGCGGCTTCGCCACGAATTTGATCTTCTGCATTATGCACATAAGCAAGAAATTGAATTTCAGGGATAGGTAAGAAACCGTTGTGCGCTAGGCCAATAGCGCCACCTAAAATAGATTGCTCATCAAGCAAGGTATTTAATACCCGGTTTTGGCCAAAACGTTCATGTAATTTCGCGGTTACATTATACACTCCCCCTTTGCGGGCAATATCTTCACCTAACATCACAATATCGTTATGCTCAGCCATGAGATCAATTAATGTCCAATTGATCAACTTGGCCAAATGCTGCTTTTTAGTTACATTGTGTTTTTCATGAGAAAAATAAACTAAGCGTTCTTTTTCACTTAAATGATTTCTATTTTTAGCCATAGCTGCATCGCCACCGGCGGGAACTAAACTTGCCATAACCTCATCCGCAGAAGTTAATCTAGGCTTAGTTACTACTCGTTCTGCAATTTGTTCAATACGTATTGCCGCTTTTTGGTAGATATCGATAATGCTTTGTTGATCCAGAATATGATGTTCAAGCAAAATGGCTGCGCTGTGTAGTAATGGATCTTGTTGTTCTATGGCATCAATTTCGGCTTGCTTGCGATAGACAAACTCAGCATCTGAACCCGCATGCCCCAACAAGCGAATCAACTTAATATGTAAAAATACAGGACAACGTTTGGTACGCGCAATCTCTGCTGCTTTTAACGTGGTTTGATAGGTGTCGAGTAGATTCAGACCGTCACAGGTTAAATAAACAAGTCCGGCTCTATTTTTATAATTTGCCTCCACCCATCCTGTCGGTGTTGAAGTAGAAATACCAATACCATTATCTTCACACACAAACACTATCGGCATTGGAATAGACTGAAAGCTAGCCCAAGCAGCACTATTTATTGCCCCTTGCGCAGTCGAATGATTTTGCGAGGCATCACCAAAACTACAAACAATAATACTGTCGTTAGCAAGTTCCCCTTCAAACGCGAGCCGCTTAGCTAAATCAATACTAAATGCAGTCCCCATAGCTTTAGGTAAATGCGAAGCAATAGTGCTGGTTTGTGGTGGAATAAATAATGATTTACTACCTAATACTTTATGTCGGCCACCAGAGATAGGATCCTCTTTTGCTGCTGCAAATGATAATAACATATCGTAGATAGGAGTTTGCCCGGGTGCTTTCTTGCTACGTTGAATGACAAAGGCACCGCTACGGTAATGTAAAAAGGCCATATCATCTAAGCGAAACGCTTTGGCACAAGCGGCATTACCTTCATGACCTGAACTACCAATAGTATAAAAGCTTTGTCCTTGTTTTTGCATCACTCTAGATTGTAAATCTAAGTGTCTACTCAGCACTTGTGTTTCAAATAAATCAACAACCTCTTCCTTAGTCAAGCCGACGTTTTCAGGTGATAACGATTGACGCAATGACGGCAAGTCACCCGAGATAACTTTGCTTATAAATGCATCTTTTAATAATTGATTACGATCAGACATTCGGTACTCCAATAACAACGCTTAGTTATGGCAATATTTGCGTTACACAAACAACTGCTAAAAGTTAACTATAAAGACATTTTTCATTAGAAAAATGCTTGAATACCCGTTTGCGCACGACCTAAAATAAGCGCATGTACATCATGAGTACCTTCGTAAGTATTAACCGCTTCTAAATTCATTACATGTCGAATAATATGAAATTCATCACTAATGCCATTGCCACCATGCATATCTCTTGCAGTACGAGCAATATCGAGTGCTTTACCACAAGAATTACGCTTCACTAACGAAATAGCTTCAGCCGCCAATGTGCCCGCATCCATTAAACGGCCAACCTGTAAGCAAGCAAATAAGCCAGTGGTAATATCCGTTTGCATATCTGCCAACTTCTTTTGTACCAACTGTGTAGCCGCTAATGGCCGACCAAATTGTTCTCTATCTAAGGTATATTGACGGGCACCATGCCAACAGAATTCCGCAGCACCTAAAGCTCCCCAAGCTATACCATATCGAGCTTTATTTAAACAACCAAAGGGGCCTGACAATCCTTTTACATTAGGTAAAATATTTTCATCTGGAACAAAAACATTTTCCATGACCACTTCTCCCGTTATCGAAGCTCGTAATGAAAACTTACCTTCAATTTTAGGCGCGGATAACCCCTCCATCCCTTTTTCTAAAATAAAGCCGTGGATAACACCTTCTAGTTTTGCCCAAATAATAAAAACATCAGCAATGGGTGAATTCGTGATCCACATTTTGTTACCCGTGATCCGATAACCGCCTTCAACCTTAGTCGCTTTTGTCGTTAAACTTGCTGGATCTGATCCCGAATTAGGTTCAGTTAGCCCGAAACACCCGATCAGTTCTGCGCTAGCAAGTTTAGGTAAATATTTCATTTTTTGAGCTTCACTACCATAGGCATAAATAGGATGCATCACTAAAGAGGACTGCACACTCATGGCACTACGATAACCACTATCAACACGTTCAACTTCTCGCGCAACTAAACCATAAGTGACGTAATTAGCACCTGCGCACCCATATTTTTCATCAAGGGTACAACCTAATAACCCTAAGGCACCAAGCTCTTTCATTATTTCTACATCAAAAACCTCGTTTCTGTTGGCTTCTAACACACGAGGCATCAACTTATTTTGACAATATTGATGAGCACTATCGCGGATCATACGTTCATCTTCAGATAATAATGAATCAAGTAATAAAGGATCTTGCCAATTAAAGCTTGGGCGAGTAGCAGAACTAGACATAGTTATTTCCTAATAAGTATAAATAATGAATGAGTTTTATTAGCACAAAGAATAGACAATGCGTAGACAAAGTTAAAATATTAATTTTCTTTATCTGTTATAGTTTTTGCCTATAATAAAACTAAACTCATTATCAGGAAATTTTATGGATCTGCGTGCATTAAGGTATTTTGTTGCCGTAGTTGAACAACAAAGTTTTAGTGGTGCTGCAAAAGTATGTTTTATTGCTCAACCTTCGATTTCGGCAGCGATTATTCAACTTGAACAAGAGTTAAAACAAACCTTATTCATTCGCCACACTCGTGGTGTAAAAATAACCGAACAAGGTGAGAAACTTTATCCATTAGCAACGCAACTGCTTGGCCAAGCTGATGCAATTAAACAAAGCTTCATCCGCAAACAAGATAAAACAACTTTTCTACTTGGAGTCACAAGAGGGCTAGGAGTAAAGCGAATGAGTGCCTTATTAAAAGACTTTACGGCGTCGCAGCCCACCATGGAATTAACCCTTGTTCCTCATCAAGATGATGCGGATGCTCGCATAGTCCTTAAAGAAGAATTGAGAGCCGATGAGCAATACTTAAGTTTATGGCGAGAAGACTACGTACTCGCGCTGCCAAGTAACCATCCTTTGTCATTATTTGATAAAATATCAATGTCTCATCTGCATCAAGTTGCCGTGATAGAAAGAACCCCTTGCTTAGCCTGGCAGGCCCTTAATGAAACCTTAGCACTTTCAGGTATTGAACTTGATATTCGTGCAAAAATTCAAACAATTGATTACGCGCTTGGCTTAGTTAAAGCGGGTCTAGGCTGTGCCTTAGTGCCTGTTTACCCTGAGGTATTAGAACATAAAGACATTGTATTTAAACCCATTAATGGCTTGAAATTAACACGAGAAATAGTCCTCGCTTATGAACAAGAATCAGACATTGTTCTATCTTTAAAAACTATTGCTCAACAACATCAGCTGATAGAATAAAGAAAGCTCACCAAGGCATACTTAAAAGCATAGTCGTTGTTTAAACCACTATATTTGCCTACCTAATCGCTAGGGTTAATGTGAATTAACCTCATAAACATTGAATATACGGTTCAAGTAGTAGGAATCTAAGTAGAAGGCTATTGAACACCTTAATTATTTTAGCAGCAGGAAACGGCACTCGCTTTGGCGGGCCAAAACAACTTACCGAATTTGGTCCACTAAACCGTCCCTTGATGGCTTATAATATAGATCATGCGTACAACGCTGGCTATCGAACATTTATTATAGTCTGCCAACAGCAGCATGAACAAACAATCAAATCTCTACCATGCTTTCGCCATTATACTGACTGTCAATATCATACCGTTATCCAAAACAACCAATATCTACCCAAGTCAGTCACTGGAAAGGTTCAACACGACAAACCACTTGGTACAGCACATGCCCTTTGGTGCTGTCATCACTTAATTACCGATAATGTTACTGTAATTAATGGCGATGACTATTATGGCGCCCAAGCCTTTGCCTTACTTGTTAATGCTAACTTAGCAAACAAAAACCAACATTACCTCGTAGCTTACCCATTAAAAAACACCTTATCTCAGTATGGCGGTGTCAACAGAGGTTTATGCACGTTATCCACTGAACAGCAATTAATAGCGATTTCAGAAGTGGCAAATATTTCTCAATCAGAAGGTTTAATAAAAGGAAATATCCGTGATGAACGCGAAGTACTTCTCAGTAAAAACGATTTGGTTTCAATGAACTGTTGGTCATTTCATCCCTGTATCATAACCACTTTAATGCATCTTATTGAACAGGCTTTATCCTCAAGTGATAAAGCTAACGAAGTCTTTTTACCTGATGCAGTAATGAACACTATTAGTGAGGGTAAAGTAGGGACCAAAGTACTCACTTCCCATGATGAATGGTTTGGCGTAACATATGCTGCTGATTCAAAGCTTGTCCACAACAAACTAGCTCGATTAACCGAAAAAGGACTATTTCATTAGTGACTAATGAAGTTAAATGCGCACATGAGTAAAGCCGTAGAAAACACTACTTTAGATAAAATACTTCCTCTTTATCAATGTTCGCTCACTAATAGCACAGTACTCCCCTTAGGGAACGGTTTAATTAACAGCACATTTTTAGTTCGCTCTGCCAACATCAGTTTTGTACTACAAAAAATTAATCAACACGTATTTACTAAGCCTATTGATGTTGTACAAAATGCCGACTTGATTAACAAGCATTTGCTCCTCAAACAAGCGCAAGGACAATACCAATTAACGCCTATGCGCCAACTAGAAAACACAAATAAAAGTACTTTTTCAGTTGTAGATAATGAGTATTGGCGTGCCATTGAGTTTATCCCTAATTGTTATACCGTTGAAGCGGTTGAGACAAGTGTACAAGCACAACAAGTGGCAACGGCTTTTGCAAAATTTAGCTATGCTTTAAATGATTTCCCCGCACAAAAGCTGGCCGTTATCATTCCTAACTTTCATCATTTAGGACACCGACTTACACAATTAAAACAGGCCGTAAACAAAAATAGCAGTGACCGCTTCGAAGATTGCCATGAACTCGTTAATTTTTGTTTGGCACAGCAAGCGTTTATCGAGCAGGTTGAAACTCTTGAAAAAAACTTACCCTTACGAGTCACTCATAACGATACTAAAATTAATAACTTACTCTTTAGTTCAACGAATAATAATCCGATTGCGGTTATTGATTTAGACACCTGTATGCCTGGCTTTATTATGCATGACTTTGGCGATATGGTACGAACCTGTTGTTCTAGCTTACCGGAAGATGGTAAAAACATTGAACAAATGTACCTTCGTGAAGATATTCTCTCAGCGCTTGCAAAAGGTTACCTAGGGGAATTAGCACATCAAATAAGTGACCTTGAAAAACAAAGTTTAGTCATTGGCGCTCAGTTACTACCATTTATGATCGGCATCCGATTTTTAACGGATTATATTGACGGCGATAATTACTTTCATACGGAATATGAAAGGCACAATTTAGATCGAGCTAAAAACCAAATTCAACTATTTAAATTACTCAATAAAATAGAACCTAGCATTGAAAAAATGATATTCCAACTACCTCAATAATCAGTGTCAACGCTGTTATTTATACTTGTTTATTTTTTTTCATTTATCAGATGTAATTTAATCATTTGTCTGCGCTTATGATGCTGCCTACTATTAAGATTCCTTAAACAAAACCTCACCGAACCCAAAGGCATGATAACTGTTTATGAACTACATCAGTGTAATAGAAAGATATCATGAGTATCAGGCGCCAATACATGAATTAATGGCGTCCATAGTTGCAGGGGCATTTGACGAAGCTTTTTTTGAGGATGAAACCTTATTAAAAAAATCAATGAAATGGTTAGGACACAATTACCCTTTTGTTGAGCTTATGTTTACTCTCGATAAAAACGGTGTTCAAGTAAGTCAAAATATCGCCAATAACAAACGCTCCCCTGTTAATAAAAATGAAGGTAGAGGTATTGACCGTTCATATCGTCCTTATTTTATAAAAGCCAATGAAACTAACAATATTGTAGTGACAGAGCCCTACTTGTCTACTTCAAGTCATAAATTATGTATATCTACCGCCGTTAAATATAAAAACAAAGAAAATGAGGTTGTTGGTTTTTTAGTAATAGATATTGACCTAGAGCATGCGATTGAATTTTTAATGGGAGACTGTAAACGTAAAAAGTTTCATCCTTTTTTTATTGGCATATATTCTTTCATAGTTTTAGGTTTATTCTTCGTTGTAGGGATTCTACTCTACTCAGCCGGTAGTGAGATTGTTCACTTAATCATGGCCCCGACCCCTGATAATATTCACCTAAAACCTTTTGGGATAATTATCTTTTTAACCTTAGCATTAGCCATTTTTGATTTAGGAAAAACAACAATGGAAGAAGAAGTGTTAATGAAAAAAGATATTTTCCGTCACAGCTCTACTCGCAGAACCATTACTCGTTTCATTGCCACCATATTAATAGCGGTCTCTATAGAAGCCTTACTCCTTATGTTTAAATCTGTATTAGGCGCACCAGAATATTTGTCGAATGCTGTGGCTATGATGGCAGCATCAGTAGGATTGCTCGTTGGTTTAGGTATTTATGTTTATTTAGGCGCAAAAGCTGAAACACTATTAAAACAGAGTCATTTCAAAAAATAACCCCTAGGGTCTTTGTTCGTTTAACCAGTTAATTGCATCGGCTTGTTGATAAAACGTTGCCGTTCGACCATTGGAGAGTTTACTAATAATCTGTTGTTGTAAACTATTTGAAACAACCACTGCAGAAGCAAAACACCCATTATCGACATACCATTTAGATGCCTTTTCTACAAGGCCCATTACACATGGGGACCCCAACGTTTCATCATCCCAAAATTCGAGTTTACACCAAACTTTTTTATGTTGATTAATAACTGCGTTCCTAATTAACGCTATGCTTATTTCTGCACCTAATTCATTAAAAGGACCTTGAAGAGTCACTATCAATAAATCATCGTTCCATTCTGTCGAAGCGGCTCCATGTGGGTTCATATGCTTTCACTACTCATCATTAAATTTAAAAATTAAAGCATCGCTTTATTTATATAGGTCGCTTTTTCAAAATCATTCACATTCATAGCAATATTGACAACATCTGGAAACATTACGGACAATTTTCTAACGATACTTTTAGATAATTCGGCCTTTTGTTCACTTGTCCGCCCTTCCATAATATGAGCAAATACATGAATAAAATCTTCACTTTGATTACCAACGAGAAACGAAGTAAACGGATTAATTCTAACTTTAATCTCATGTTCCGCAAATAAACCCGACAAATATGCTACCTGATGAACTTGTTGGTTAATTTCTATTTCTTTATGAATTGATAATATCTTCGCTGAACAATCGATAACAAAATGAGGCATTATTCACCATATCCTTATAAAAATGATGTTAGCAGTGAAGCCACCAATAACATTGCTACAATTAAATGTCACACTAGCACTTATTTTTTGATAAATTAATATTAACGTTAAACTATAATACCCAGTATCTTATGTCGCTTTTAGTATTAGAACAATTTTTTCCTTACCAATTAACACACTTACAAGCATTAGTAACCAACAACATTGCTCAAATTTATACGGGTCAATTTGACCTCTCTCCTCAGCAATGGCGAGTGCTCGCCGTACTTGGCAATAATGCACCACTGTCAGCAAAAGAAATTAGTATTCAAACAAACCTAGAAAAAATGCCGATTAGTCGAGCTATTATAGGCATGTTACAACAAAAACTCTTGGTAAAAAGTGTAAACGACGGTGACAAACGTTCTTCCTTACTTAGTTTAACCAAAAAAGGACAAGATATTTATCGGAAACTGGCACCACTCGCACTAAAAAAAGAACAGGAATTAATGTCAGTTTTATCGACAGAGGAACAACAACACATAAAAATAATGTTTGAAAAACTCGCTAAGCAATCAAGAAAGTTAGCGGAATTAAACTAATTCAAACAGGATGTTGGTTTTCAGCAAATGTTTCATAGACCTTTTTCGACTCAGGCATTTTTATAAAATGCTCATTGCGAAGTAAAACTTCATCTTGAGTGATCAACTTACTCTGCCAAAGGGCATATATCTCACTTAATCGATTAGCTTCGTAGATAAAACAACCTAAACGATTTTCCGCGTGTACCTTTGTTCGAGACGTTTCTGGCGTTATTTTAAGTTGTAAGCCTAAAGCACGCACAACAGGACTAGGTAATTTCCAATATTTAGCAATTTCAAACGATAAACGTTTAGCATATTTATCGACCATTAACTGAAATGCAACAGAATTAGGTTGAACATCAGGGTTCACATGGCTAAAAGCTTCTATCATCAGTTGAAAAATAACCATTTCACCTAGATTACAAATTAAGCCAACAAAGTAGGCAGTATTTGCTTGCTCTTTTATTTCACTGTTAGCTACTATCGCTTTTGCAATAGCGCCACACTGCAAGCAATGATCCCAAATTTTTTGACCAAACTGCTTATAATAGACATTCGCCGGCGGGACAAATTTCTTTAAATAGCTATAAATAACACCTTCTAATAGTCCTTGACTCCCCATAGCCATAAAGGCAGATTTTAGATCGGTTACCGGCTTGTCACTTCGCTGAAATCCAGCACTGTTTGCTAGTTTGATAACCTCAGCAGCCATACTAGGCTCTTGCTTAATAACCCTAATTAATATTTCTACATTAAAGTCTGGCTTGTTAATTTCAGACATTAAAGTAGTGATTGAATGAGGTAAAATAGGTAGCGCATTAAAAATCAATTGTGGCGAATCTTGTGGATGAACCAATAAGACTTCAATTTGTTTACTCACGAACTCACTTAAGGGATCGAACGAACTTAATTGTCCCGTTTCGCCAAATAAATAGACAAAAAATTGATCATTATGGAAAGCAGATATTTCAGTTTTTCGAATAACTGAAGACTTAATTAAGGTGTCATTTGCTTTATTTTTATTTAGCTCTTGTTGAATTTGAGTTAGCGACTGTTTTGAACTATCCGCTTTATCAGATCGGCTGTTTTCAAAGTAATGGTAATTAGCATCCGCTGTTTTTTTGGAAAAAGAAGGGAATAAACTTTTGATTAATTTCTTAAACACTCATCCAACACCTTTATTTGATACTTAAGCTATTTAAGTATAGTTGATGAATAATTATTGAGGTTACTTTTAAAAAAATAACCTCAATAAGAAACCTATCTTTTATTGTTAATCAGATTTTGAACTAAAGCTAAGCCAGTGTCTGAGCATTCGGGTAATTCGATATCACTTTCACCTACAGCCGTAATACTGTCGCCCCATTTAATTAAATGGGCACTCCATGTTAAGCCACCACCAAAAGCAGGCATTAATATGGTATCGCCCGGCTGAACCTTACCTTCTTCTACCGCCTCAACTAGGGCAACTAAAATAGTAGCAGCTGACATATTGCCGTACTTTTCAATATTAACGAAAACCTTCTCTTTATCCATTTTAAGTTTTCTGACTAAAGTATCGATAATACGTAAATTAGCTTGATGCGGCACAACGACATTAATGTCTTCAGATTGTACACCTGTTTTTTCCAATACTTTATCGCAAGCTTGTGCCATACCAGAAATGGCTTTTTTGAAAATTTCTTGGCCTAAAAAGGCCCAATTAGATTCGCCAAAGTATTTTTGTTGATTCGCATATTTCATGCCCCAACCTTGTACTGCTAGAATATCTCGAGACTCGCCATAGCAACCTAAAGATTCCGCAAGTACACCCGTTTCTTCTTCGCTAGTTTCTAGGTATAAAGCAGCGGCTCCATCACCAAATAACACTGCGACATCACGATTAGTCCAGTCCATTATTGGCGAGATACACTCAGCGCCAATAATTAACGCTGAGGAAACAACGCCACTACGAATCATAGAATTAGCTACGGTTAAACTATACATACCACCAGTACAAGCTGTACTTACATCGATACAAGCCGCATTACTAGCGCCTAATAAACGCTGTACATTTGATGCAGCATTAGGACAAATTTCATCGAATGTCGTACTGCCAAAGACAATCAACTCTACATCTTCTGCTGTTTTTCCTGCAGCAGCTAAAGCTCGCTGACAGGCAACGTAAGCTAATTCACTGACATTCACATGAGAAATTCGCCTTTCTTTCATACCCGTACGAGAATTAATCCATTCATCACTCGTTTCAAGAAATGTAGCCAGGTCATCATTGGTTAAAACAGCTGGGGGTAAGCACTTCCCCCAACCACTAATTTTGGCATATGTCATGGGCAACCTTGATTGTCATTTATGCTGCAACATCAACAGCAAATATTTTTATAGATTTGATAGAATAATGTGGTCAGCAGATAAAGTCTACCGATAGCACACGTAGAATTAATTCATACGCATTATTTAGCCCTTAATTGAGCACTTAATTAAAGGCTAAGAGAAAATTAAGAAAGTCGGTTTCTAAAATCTTGGTAATCAAATGTTTTAATCACATCACACTTATCAGTCTGGGAATTCCAAAGTACTAATGCGGGAAGTTTAGTCCCATTAAAGGTTGACGTTTTTACCATTGTATAATGTGCCATATCACTGAACATTAAGCGCTGTCCAACCGTCAATGGTGTTTGAAAACTATAATCGTTAATCACATCTCCCGCTAAGCAAGTTAGCCCACCTAACCTATAGGTATAAGCGAATTCATCTGCCTCACCGGCACCAATAATATCAGGTCGATAAGGCATTTCTAAGGTATCTGGCATATGACAGGTTGCTGAGGTATCTAAAATCGCTTGATTTAACTGATTAAAAGTCAAATCCAGTACTTCACATACTAATACACCACTACCTATCGCTATTGCTTCACCCGGCTCTAAATACACTTGCACTTGGTATTTATCGCTAAATTGACGAATCCGTTGGATTAACGCATCAACATCATAACCTGGCGCGGTAATATGATGGCCGCCACCAAAATTAATCCACTGCATTTGTCCTAACAAATGCCCAAACTTTGCTTCAACCGCATCTAAAGTTCGGGCCAATGGTTCAAAAGCTTGTTCGCATAACGTATGAAAATGCAACCCACTGATACCTTCAAGCATAGTTTCATCTAATTGCTTTAAAGTAATACCTAACCGTGAACCAGCTGCGCAAGGATCATATATGGCCACCGCACCTTCTGAATGCTCTGGGTTGATCCGTAAACCAAACGCCATTTCAGGTCTTAATTGTTTAGCCTGTTTGATTTGCGGCTGAAAACGCTGCCACTGACTACAGCTGTTAAAGACAATATGATCAGCAAAAGTAAGTAACTCTTCCAGATCGCTTTGACTATATGCTGCGGAAAAAACATGTACTTCCCCAGGATAAAACTCTTGTCCTAAGCGTGCTTCATGTAAACCACTAGCACAGGTTCCACTCAAGTATTGAGATGTTTTTTTGCCTAAATGCCACATTGAAAATGCTTTAAGTGCCGCTAATATTTTAGCGCCACTTGCATTTGCAACTTGCTGTAAAATAGCTAAGTTTCGTTCAATCGCCACTTCATCTACAACAAAGCATGGTGAAGGAACACGTGATAAATCTAGCTGATTAAAGTCAGTGAACTGCATAAATTAAGTCCAATTATTGGTCTAAGTTGAAATCAGTTAACTCAACCACTTTCCAAGGTAAGCCATACTTATTCATAGCATCCATAAATGGGTCAGGATCGAACTGTTCTATATTCCAAACACCTGGTTTTACCCAGTCGCCATTTAATATATTCATTGCACCAATCATCGCCGGCACACCTGTTGTATATGAAATGGCTTGTGATTGAACTTCTTGATAGCATGCTTGGTGATCACAAATATTATAAATATAAACAATACGCTCTTTACCCTCTTTTAAACCACGTACCACACAACCAATACAGGTTCGGCCCTTAGTACGAGGACCTAAACTTGAAGGATCTGGCAATAATTTGGCTAAAAATTGAATAGGCACAATTTTTTGCCCTTGATATTCCACTTCTTCAATACCTGTCATACCAACATTACCTAGCACCTCAAGATGATTGAGGTAGTTGTCTGAAAAACTCATCCAAAACTGAGCCCGCTTTAACGTTGGGTAGTGCTTAGATAAAGATTCTAACTCTTCATGGTACATGCGGTAAATATTGAAGGTTCCTACTTCTTCTGGGCAAGTAAATTCAGCTTTTTTTGACATGGCAGGTGTAGTAACAAACTCACCATTTTCCCAATGACGACATTGTGCTGTAACTTCACGAATATTAATTTCAGGATTAAAGTTAGTCGCAAACGGGTAACCATGATCTCCACCATTGACATCGATAATGTCTAATTCATGAATTTCATCAAAGTAATGCTTAGCTAAATAAGCAGTAAAAACATTAGTAGCACCCGGATCAAAGCCACTACCAAGTAATGCAGTCAATCCTGCTTTTTGAAATTTTTCGTGATAAGCCCATTGCCACTTATATTCAAATTTAGCAGTATCTAAAGGTTCGTAGTTCGCAGTATCCATATAATGCACACCAGCTTCTAAACAGGCATCCATAATAGTTAAATCTTGATAAGGGAGTGCAACATTGATCACTAATGACGGTTTTTCGGCATTAATCAATTTCACTAACTCAGGAACATTATCCGCATCAATTTTTGCTGTTTTAATTGGGCGATTAAGTTGTTCAGCAATAGCCTTACATTTAGATTCTGTACGGCTAGCAAGTACAATTTCCGAGAATATTTCGGGTAATTGCGCACATTTATGCGTTACCACGCCTCCGACGCCACCTGCGCCAATAATTAATACCTTTGACATTTGCCTATCTCCTGCCACGTAGGGTTACAATGACAATTAAAAATACGTTAAATACAACACTTTTATCAATGCTAAAAAACGCTAAAAATTAAAGTGTAATTTTTGGGAGCGCGATAATATACAAGAAATTAAAATTTAGGAAGTAAGATTTTCATTTTTTGTGTAATTAATCATCATAATAAACACAGTTTTACGATATATCTATGATATATTTCCTTCCGCTTTATCGATTCATGACTTTTTTAATTCTATAAAAACTGAAGTAAATAAAGCTTGTAACTTAATGGCATCACCTTAGCTTCATCATCACAATATAATAACTAAACGGATTTTAATTAAATTTAAAATATCAAATAAGAATGAAAATATTTACAAATGAAATATATAGTGACGACGAACTGTTACTTATCGAATCTGAGCACAGAAAAGCCTATTTAAAATTATTTAAAAGTACCTTGTTTGTACAAGCTCTTTTCCCGCTTATTTTATGTTATGTTTTCTATTCGCTTATCTCTAATCAATTATTATTTGGATGGTTGTCAGCCATACTCTTGATCACTCTAATACGAGGTTATGTGACTTTTGGCTGGTACAAACCTGAATTTTCGACCGATAACGTTCAACGGTTTGAAACCATCTCTTTGTTTTTATCCTTATTAGCCGGCTGTCTTTGGGGAGTAACAGTACTGATTATGGATTTTAATCAATATCCTGAAGCTTCAGTTTTTTTAAATATTATCGTATTTGGTTTAACCGCGGGTTCTGTCGGTATTGGTAGTTATTGGTTAGGGTATTTCCTTGTGTATAACATCTCTGTTATCTCAATTTATATTCTCGTTTATATGGCAGGTCTGCCACAACCTTATTACTTACTCGCCATTTCATTATCGTTATTTTTAATGTTTATGGTACAAATAGCGTTAGTATTTCATCGAGGTAATGCCCAAAATATATGGTTAATCAAACGCAATGAAAAATTAGCAGAAAATTTAGAATTAAAAAAAGAAGAAGCGGAAAATTTTGCCTCATCACGGACTCGTTTTTTAGCTTCTGCTAGTCATGATTTACGCCAACCATTACAAGCCTTAAACTTCTTCCTTTCTGCTCTCGATGTTGAGCTTACTTCAGAAAAAAGTCGCTCCTTATTTTTAAAATTAGAAAAATGTGCAGAAGGCATGAATGAATTATTAAATGCCATTTTAGACCTCTCTAAACTTGATGCACAAATAGTCACCTTAAATCAAGAAGCATGTTGTATGAATAGCCTCTTAGATAAATTAAAACAGCAGTTTCAAATGCAGGCTGACCGAAAAGGGATACAATTATTATTTCAACCTTGTTCTCAATATGTATACAGCGATAATATTTTATTACAACGAATACTAAGTAACCTCATTTCAAATGCGGTTAATTATACTCAAACAGGTAAAGTGGAAATATTAATTAGTCATAATGACACATTACTCATAGAGGTGAGGGACACAGGGCCCGGCTTAACAGCAAAAGAACAAGAGCAAATTTTTGAAGAGTTTTACCAACTGAATAACCCTGAACGCGATAAAAAGAAAGGACTTGGGCTAGGACTCTCCATTGTAGAAAGATTATGCCAGCTTATGCATATTCCAATTAATCTGACGTCAGAAAAAGGAAAAGGTAGTTGTTTTAGTCTTAATTTACCTACTTGTGGCGCACCTGTTAAGCAAAAAGAGCTGGTACAACTTGCCCCACAAACCTTAATCAAAAATAAAAAAATACTTATTATTGATGATGAAATAAGCATAAGAGAAAGTTTGACTGAACTGTTACTCCAATGGCAGTGTCAGGTCATGTCTGCCGAATCCGCAGATGAAGCTTGTGAGATGCTAGAACAAAACCATTACGTACCTGAGTTAATCATTGCAGATTATCGATTACGTGAAAATAAAACAGGGGTTGATGCTATCAATCGTGTTAAAGGTTTACTCAAAAAAGAAGAAATACCTGCCATCATCATAAGTGGAGATACTGAACCAGCTCGTTTAAGAGAAGTTACCAGCAGTGGGTATGAATTTTTACATAAACCAGTAAAACCGGCTCATTTGAGAATGTTGATGCAGCAAAAACTAATGTAATTATTTATCGTCAGCATAGCGCATTAGGTGGTCTGAATACCTTATATTTTAAGGCAGTATATTGAGCGATTCCGCTTTACACACACTATCCATTCTATTTTTTGCACCTAATATCTTAAAAATAGTTTGTAAATGCGACTTTACCGTAGCTTCGCTAATATAAAGAACCAAACCAATCCCTTGATTTGTCAAACCCGCGCGTACCATTTTTAATATTTCTAACTGACGTTCACTTAGAGAGGATTGTGTGTTTTCTATTGCATTTTTAGACATATTTGCTAAGCCATTAGCAATATGTTCGGGGATCACTATTTCACCATTTTTAATCTTTAATAATGCCTCTGCCAATTTATTAATTGGCCAAGTTTTAGGTAAGAAACCAAGAACCCCTAACTTAAATGCTTCATCTAGGGTAACTAAATCTTCTTGCGCTGACATAATTGCCACAGGCGTAAGAATGCGTCTTGAAATGAGTGCTTTGATAAATAATATGCCATCCATGTCAGGCATAGATAAATCTAAGATAAGTAAATCAACATCTTTGTTATTTTGCAGATAATCTAATGTATCTGTCGCATGTAGTTTGGTAACAATATCAAATCCTAAATCACAATTTAATAATGACGCTTTCAACCCAGAACTAAATAATGGATGGTCATCCAAACTTAATATTTTCATTTAAAATCATCACTTCTAGTTGATTCATGATTAGGCTCATGATTTATTAAATATGTCGTAACTAATGCATAAGTGCAATATTTCTTTAAGTATGACGGTTATTAAAAATAGATCATCATACTAAAGTATGAAATTTCCTCTTTTAATTAAAAACAGTGGATATACTCCCTAAAAATAATTACCTGTTATAAAAAAGAGGAACACCATGAATCGTTCAAAAATACCTATGTTGTTAGGGTTAGCTTTATTAGTTACTTTCAATAATGCGCAAGCAGACCTTTTTGGAAGCTTAAAAAGTAAACTAACGAGTGAAACGAAGCAGAAAGTAATAAAAAAAGGGAAAGAAACAAGTAATAGTGCACAATCTAGTTCAAATGTAAGCTTAGAGGGCGGCCCAAGTGAAAGTCTGATTTCCATGACCACTTGTGCAAAGTTAAAACCAGAGAATATTACTGTCGGTTATATGGGTAACTATACTTTTCAAAATGGTTTTAAAAAAGAAAAACGCTCAGGTCTTATCAAGCGACAATCAGGCGAATTAACTCATGGTTGTATTTTACCTTCGCTTCAATCTAGACAAATTGCTTATATGGAAGTCGATACCAAAGCATATGAAGCGCTAGGTAGTTCGAATGATTGGACAATGCAATGTATAGACTCAGATAACCCAGGCGCAGGCGCATTAAGTGAAAAAGAATCAAGAACTGAATCGATTTATTCCGTTGATGCTATCAGTGGTAAAGACATGATGCTCTATTGTGGTAACTCAGAAAATGTAACTGAATGCTCTGAGGGTAGTAATAGCCAACGAAGTGGAGCTTGGAGCAAAAAGTTAAAAGCCAATGGCAAAACAATGCTAAGTATTTTAGCTTTTACCAGTCCTTTAGCGCCTAATGGCGGTCAAAAACTTTTTTGTCAGTATTACAATAAAAAATCACGTGTAAGTTTATTTGCCGTTGAATATTTACGTTTGAAAAAATAGAACGTTTATTACGTGTTATACACAGTTTTATGGGGGCATAAAACTGTGTATTCACAGCTTGATTTATAGGTAACATTTTTCACCCTATGGTATTAAAGATGACACGAATATTAAGAATACAATTGATTTCTCTTTTATTGGCTATAATCTCACTTTTGAATTCTCAATCCGCTTTAGCACAAGCCTCTATCAATGATATGCAAACTTGCCAAGGTTTAATTGATTTCTTAAAAATCAGATTAAAAGAGTCAAATGACACATACAGTACTACAGATATAAACACAGTAATTAAAGGCTTAGACACCTATAACAATTATATTCAAGACACCATTGTAAGCCCGGGTCTAATAACGTTTTACCAAGGTGATAAAAATAAGGCTATTGCTGCTCAACAGAAAGTAGACCTTTATAAACAATCGATTGTACAAAAATATCAGCAGCGCTTTCCGCAAAAGCAACTCTACATGGACTTTGCCGTATCATTAAATAACTGCACTCAAAAAACCGTTCCGGCAGGACAAGATTTAGCTGACTTAAAAACATCCTTCACTAAATTACTTGAATTACTCAAACATAAGTAAAGAGAAAGTTGAAAGCCTAGTTAAGAAAATAATCTTTGTTAACATCAAATTCACCTACACCTTCGATTCCAATAGTAATCCAAGGCTCTATAACGGGCTATAAACCTCGAGAGCAATATGAGCTAATAAGTAAAATATTACGTTGGTAAACCTATCTATATTTTTCATAATCACCAAAACAATATCGTCAGTGAATATTCATTCAAGAAATCAATAAGGAAAAAACATACTTTATTTCTTTCCTTGTTAAGTACTCTTCTTCTAGAAGATTTACATATAACCTGCGATAAAAACGAATAAAAAATAACAGGAACATTATCCTTAGCCTATAAAAAAAGCTAACTGTATAAAAATTAACAGATCAAAACAATTAGCTTAGCAAAATGTCTTATTGTTAAGTAGATAAACCTTTGCTAGAGTGCGCCGAATTATTTTTGGTACTAAATCGTACTACGCAATAAATTATGCGTTATCGCATACTTCTATTAATACCATCAGAGAAACATGTTTTATGATCATCTTTTTTATCTGCCTTACTATTTTGATACTTGGTTACAAGTTTTATAGCCCTTTTGTTGAAAAACAAGCAGGCCTAGATGCGAATATTGAAACACCTCAAAAACGCTTTAATGAAGGGGTTGATTACGTCCCTATCCATCCTGTTCGTGCTTTTTTAATTCAATTTTTAAATATAGCCGGTGTAGGACCAATATTTGGTCCAATACTTGGTGCCTTGTACGGCCCAGTTGCACTTGTTTGGATTGTTTTAGGTAATGTTTTCGGTGGTGCAGTGCACGACTTTTTCTCAGGCGTAATGAGTATAAAAGAAGACGGTAAAAGCTTACCTGAAATAGCAGGACATTATTACAACATAGTATTCAAAGGCTTTATGTTGATCTTTACCGCTATGTTGCTCTTTTTTGTTGGCGTAGTATTTATTATGAGTCCGGCAGGTTTATTAAGTCATCTCGATGTCTTTGAAGGAACCTTTTTTGCCAATAATACTTTCTGGGTATTGGCTATTTTAGCTTATTATTTCTTAGCGACTTTGTTACCTATTGATAAAATCATTACTAAATTCTATCCTATTTTTGGTTTATTAATGATTGTTATGACGGTAGCTATTGCTATTTCATTACTCATCAATGCCCCTCACCTACCTATAACAAGTGATTTTTTAGCCTATTTCCAAAGCGATCACGCTCACGATTTTTTAGAACCTAACCCTGACGGTTTACCCACATGGCCATTGCTGTTTATTACGATCACCTGTGGTGCTATTAGTGGTTTTCATTCAACTCAAGCCCCTATTATCGCTCGTTGTTTAACTAATGAAAAATATGTACGTCCAGTCTATTATGGCGCAATGACTTGTGAGGGTATTGTTGGTTGTGTTTGGGCCTTAGCAGGAATAGCAGCATTTCCAGAAGGTTATGAAGGCTTAAAAGCATTATTAGACCAAGGCGGACCAGGTTTAGTTGTCAACCATGTAGCAAATAGTTACTTAGGTGTATTAGGTGGCATTATGGCCATTATTGCCGTTGCTGTGTTTCCTATTACGTCTGGTGATACTGCATTCCGCTCACTTAGACTAACGGTTGTTGATGCCTTTAATATTCCACAAAGTTTGCGCAACCGTTTATTACTTGCTGTTCCAATATTAACCATTGCTTACTTTATGACTAAATTAGATTTCTCTGTTATCTGGCGCTATTTTGCATTCTCGAATATGTTGTTATCAACCAGCGTGTTATGGCTAGCAACCAAGTATTTGTTTAATCTTGGTACATTTCATTGGATTGCCAGTATTCCAGCAGTAATCGCTACAGCGGTGACCATTTCATATATTATGACGGCAGGAATTGGCTTTAATTTACCAAGTGATTTAGGTCAACCTATTGGGTTAGCAGTTGCCATTGTAGGTTTTGTTATCCTTATTGCTGTTCACTTGCGGCATAAGAAGCTAGCTCTCGCGTAATAGCTAGTTCAAACGGTTAACCTAAGAATGAATAACCAATGCCAGTCAATGACCTTTTGACTGGCATTTTTATTTATACATTCTGCGAGTTTTTAATCATGTCTGCTACTTTTTCAGCAATCATAATGGTTGGAGCATTAGTATTGCCGGACACGATTTTAGGCATAATAGATGCGTCCACAACTCTCAATCCTTTAATTCCATAAACCTTTAGCTCATGATTAACCACAGCAAGAGGATCATGCTCAGTTCCCATTTTACAAGTTCCTACGGGATGATATTGTGTGTCTGCATGTTGACGGATCACCTGTTCTAATTGCTGGTCATTACCCTTTTCAACTGGCTATAACATCTTTTGATTAATTTCAGATAGTGGCGAAGAGGCTAAAATATTTTGCATTATTTTAGTCCCTTTAATTAATGCCTTCATATCTTGCTCATCGGCGAAATAATTAGGATCAATGGCTAAAGCGGCTTGTGGATTTTTACTCGCTAGCTTTACCTCACCAATTGACTCAGGTCTTAGCAGAGTTATATGACAACTATACCCATGTCCAAAATGAATGTTGCGTGCATGATTATCAACAATCCCAGGTACAAATACGAGTTGCATATCCGGTGCAACGACGTCATTCGATGTACGAAAAAAGGCTCCTGACTCAGCAGCTGAGCTGGTTATTTTTCCTGTACGGTGTTTTTTCCACTCTGACATTGCCTTAAAAATCGTCCGAGCTCCTGGCAATGAAAATCCAAAAGTATCAAGTTTATTAGACACTTTATAGGTTTGAATATAATCGATATGATCTTGTAAATTTTGACCAACGCCAGCGAGATCATGGACGAGGTTAATCTTCATTTCAGCCAAATGTTTTTTCGGGCCAATGCCCGACAACATCAATAATTGAGGTGAGCCAAATGCGCCACTGCTAACAATAACTTCTTTTCGGCATTTTATCTCTACGCTTTTGTTATGTTTTTTATACCTGATACCAATAGCTTTTTTTTCATTTGACGTTGTTGAAAATAATATTTTTTCACTATGCGCATGCGTGATTACTGTCAGGTTTTTACGACTTAAATGAGGGGTTAAATATGCTTTTGCGGCACTACATCGCTCGCCATTTTTAATTGTACGTTGATACATAAAGCAACCGTCTTGCTCAACGCCATTGTAATCATCATTTCGCTTTATCCCTTGGTGTTGGCAAGAAGCTAAAAATAACTCATTAATGTCACTTGCATCTGTTTCATTTGATACATTTAAAGGGCCTTTGCTGCCATGTAAGTCATCTTTAAAAAATTCATTTCCTTCTGATTTAATAAAATAAGGTAACACCTCTTTATAGCTCCATCCTTTATTACCTAATGCAGACCAATTATCGTAATCCCAGGGATTACATCGCACATATAACATAGCATTAGTAGAAGAACTTCCCCCCAGCGTTTTTCCGCGAGGTTGATACCCTTTACGACCGTTTAATCCACGTTGAGGAATAGTTTCATATGCCCAATTATTAAGCTTGGTTACCATCATAGCAGCAACCCCCATAGGGGCATGCACAAACACGCTTGTATCAGGTCCGCCAGCTTCAAGTAGGCAGACAGTAATGGTAGGATCTTCAGTTAAACGAGAGGCTAACACACAGCCAGCCGATCCGGCACCAACAATAATATAGTCGAACACCTTCTACTCCAGCATATCAATACGAATAGTACATATGTATCAAATTAAAGCTGAAATACCAATTTAAAAACGAAAAATGATCAGTTGAGTGTGTTTTTTAAGGTCGACGAAATTGCACGACATAAAGATAAAGTGACATATTCTTCAAACTGTTCGGCAGGCTCAAATGAACGCTCATAAGCAATAGTAATTGATTCTAATTGGGTAACTAGCGACTAGACATCCACTTCATTCGCATCACCTTTGTTATTTAATTCTTCAGTTAAAGTCAGTAAACGATTCCAAAAAATATTTTTCATTTATTTATCACAACAAAAGCTAAGCAAAAAAAGATAAGGTATTTTATTAGTATTTAAAACTTAAGCAAGTAGGCGTTTAGTAACTTAAAATAAAAATTTATGCTTAAACATGGGGGAAATGGTTATTTCAGAACCCGCGTAGTCGCTGATTATTTAGCGAGCGGAGCTCTGGAACAAGTAAAAGGTTCCTCCCAATTTTCCTATCCCATTTATCTCACTTATCGTACAGACAGAGATTCAAAAACACTGCATAAAACATTAGCATGTTTAAAAGAAAGTTTAGCAATCGATACTCATTGGCAAGTATGATCCCCCATAGCATGATATTTGATAACAAATCTTCAGTAACTAGTAGGTGGGACATTATTAGCCAATATAGCGTTGACGTTTCTTAGCTTTTAACATACTAACATCTGTCATAACTAAGCCATCAATACAATTATTAAAATCTGGATCTATATTAAAACATAAAAACTTCACACCGCCTGGTTCACATAATTCAGAGTATTGTTTGTATAATGTTGGCACTGTAACCCCCATATTAGCCAGTAAATGCTTCAGCTGAGTAAACTCCTCTTTATAATTTTCCCCGGGAAATACATCTTTTAATTCAGGTAGTAAAGTACAAGGGAATTTTGCACTGGCAAGAAGCTCCTGATGACCAAAGTGGGAGTGGTAAAATTGCACCATTAAATCTTTTGCCGTTTGAGGGTAGCTATTACTTAGACTCACCGGACCAAACAAATATTTATATTGCGGGTTAGACTTCAAAAAAGCACTAATACCATACCAAAGATAATCTAAACTTCGTTTCCCCCAATATTGCGGTTGAACAAAACTTCTGCCGAGCTCTAGTCCTTGTTCAAAATAAGGTGCCATTAATGCATTATAATCAAACAATGTCGCTGTATATAAACCAGGTTCTTCTTTGTTAGTGTGTAATTTTTTAGCGTCACCTAACCGATAGGCGCCAATAATTTCTAAATCATCGATATCCCAAAGGATAATATGAAAATAATGACTATCAAATTTGTCAATATCACGCCTTCGATTACTACCTTCACCAACAGCCCTAAAAGCAATTTCTCTAAGTCGTCCTATCTCACGCATGATGGTTGAACTACCGTCATGTTTAAACAAGTAAATGTGTTTACCGTCCGCCGTTTCACCAAGTTTTGAACACTCTCTTTTAATCGCCTTACTTAAGGCTTGACGATCTTCTGGTAAGGCAATAGCTTTTTGGGTATCAAATATAGGTTTTTTATTCGTACCAATGCGATATAAATGTTTTCTTAACAATTTAACCTGCTGAGTAACGGCAATACCTCCAACACTATAAGATTCATGAGGGATCATCTCACCAATTCTCATAGGTAAATGCTTAAGTCGTTGTTTAAACATTTCCTTCACTAATAACATCGTCGATAAAGGTTTATATATCATTGATACCCCATAAAAAAGCGGTGAATTTTTCGCATCAATAAAAATAGGCAAAATAGGAGCTTTCGCCTTTTTTGCAATACGCAAAAAACCACTTCGCCAACTTATATCTCTAACACCTTCTATTCTTAATCTAGAGACCTCTCCCGCGGGGAAAATAAGTAATACACCTTCATTTTGGAGGTGGTTGTGAATATTATTTAAACATTCCTTCGCTGTGCCACCTTGCATATTATTTACAGGCAGTAAGATGTCATGTAATGGTTTAATTGCCATTAACATTTCATTCGCAACCACTTTAACGTCACTGCGAACTTCACTGATGAGTTTAATTAATGCTAAACCATCAATAGAACCTATTGGATGATTAGCAATAATCACCACTCTGCCTTGACTCGGAATACGCTCTTTTTCATTGTCTCTTGTCGAATAACTTACGTTAAAAAACTCTAAAACTTGTTCAACAAAATCGACACCGTGTAAATGAGGATAACTCTGACCAAATTCTGAAATTTCCTTTTCATGTAATAAATGCCTTAAGACAAAATGTAAGGATTTTGACAACCAAGGTTTATTGGCGACACGAGGATAATGCTTATTTACAACGTCATTTACACTAAACATATTTTACTCAGTTTAAGTAGCTACTTCGCATTCATGCGACCTTTTGTCCTTTGGACTCATTTTTACGTGTTATTAAATCCACTAGATTATCGCTTTCCCTTATTTCAGCCCAAAAAACCAGTGATAAATCTCCATGTTGAGATTCAACCAATGCAGAGCAATTTTCAATCCAGTCTCCATCATTGAGATATAGCACTCCTGCTTCTTCGACAATTTCAGGATGATGAATATGACCACACACAACCCCATCAAAACCTTGTGCTTTAGCTGATTCGCAACAAGCATTTCGATAACGGGCGATAGCAGTATTCGCCCCTTTGATCTTACTTTTGATGTGGCTAGCTAATGACCAATATGGACGCCCTAATTTAACGCGTCCCCAGTTATACCAACGATTGAGAAATAATAGAAAGTCATACAAAACATCTCCCTCCCAAGAATGAATCACACCAAAGCACACTTGTTGATCAAATTGATCTCCGTGTAACACCAAGAGTTTCTTACCTTGCGCAGTTACATGTGTGTAAGTACGAGATATTTCTATATCTCCAAAATGCATATTGTGATATTTCTGCAGGGGTTCATCATGATTACCAGGTAAATAAATAACTCGTGTACCTTGACTCGGCATAGACAACAACAAGTGAAACAAATCATTATGCACTTTAGGCCAGTGAAACTTTTTCCGCATTGACCACATATCAACAATATCACCAACAAGATAAAGGACATCAATCTCACTATGGTTCAGGAAATCAACAAGGTACGCGGCTTTACAGTCTTTGTAACCTAAATGAATGTCAGACAACCACACGGTTTTATAATGTTTTTTCGACATAATGTTTCCTGTGAGATTAAGTTACTAAGTAACACTCTATGACATAAAATTAGAGGCTATTTCTTACAATTAAGTGACGGTTTATTGAAATTGATATGACATTAGCTATTTACGGATCTTATTTAGGATTCTATATACCTAATAGATACCAAATAATTCACTATCCTCTCAACACCTGAATAAATTCGATAATAAATGACGGCGTAATAGCTCTAACTTCTCCCAAGAAAACTAATTAGTGACAACCATTGGCATGACCAAAATAAAAATAAACACAGAAAAAAATGGCAAGTAAATAATAAAAACAAACAATTCTATGATTTATTTTATCGAATCACTTAGCACCAAAACATTTTAAATCACCAATCAAATACATTTAATTGTTAACAAGAGGCGGTAACAACAAAAACAAAAAAATCTAAAAAATAAAAATAAGCGCTTGTAAAATAAGGGATAAAAAATATAAACATGTAGAAGAATAAATAAAGACAGTTGTTTTACATCGCATTCAGCCTCAAAAAAATACGCCTTCTCAAACAAAATACCATTAATACCAATAATTAAATATTGGTAATAGATCTTGTAATTACCAAAAAAGTATCTTATAAATAATTCAGACATGACCAAAGTCTATACAAATAGAGGCATAAATAAGCCCAAAACAAATTGGTCAACCAATTATTATTATAAAAGCGATAGAGGGGAGAAAAATGAAGCTGAACAAAATAAGTTCCGTATTTAATGCGACGAAAAAATCACACAATAACTTAGCCATTTTTGGAGCAGCACTAACAGCAATGTTAGCTTTGCCAAGCTATGCTGCAGAAGAAGAAACCGCAGTTAAAAATAACGACATTGAAGTTATTGAAGTAACAGGTATGTTAGGCAGTATGAAAGCTGCAGCATTACTAAAACGTACTGATGGCCGTATTGTAGATGCTATCGTCGCAGAAGATATTGGTAAGCTCCCTGATAACAACATTGCTGAGGCACTGCAACGGATCACAGGTGTTTCAATAAACAGTGATTTTGGTGTAGGTGACAGCGTATCTATCCGTGGCTTACCTCAAAACCGCGTCGAACTGAACGGTCGCTCTACTATTGGTGATTCACGTAACGGTATCAGTCTTCAAGATTTCCCATCAAGTTTCTTAAAAGCAGTCGAAGTGGTTAAATCTCCTACTGCTGACATGATAGAAGGTGCCTTGGGGGGTACTGTCAGTTTAAAAACAGTTCGCCCATTAGACTTAGAACAACTAACAGGCGCTTTTTCTTTAGATGCTGAATATGCCGATAAAACAGAAAATATTGCCCCTATCTTTAGCGGCTCAGTAGGAAATAACTGGGATTTAGGTGATTCAGGCACCTTTGGTGCTATGGCAATGCTTTCGTATCAAGACAGGGAAATTCGCCAAGACCAATTTTCTAGTAAAGCCAGACCTGTAGATACAGATATTAATGGTGCTGAAGGCAATACACCTAGCGGTAATATTATTTTAAGAGATGAACATAGTGTTGAACAATATGTAGAGAGTCGTGAACGTACTGCATTCAACTTATCTCTTCAATGGGCTCCGCAGTCTGCAGCCGGTATGGTCTACCTTGACTTAAATGCAACTAAACGTTCAGGAGAACAAGAAGGTAGCTCTATTCTTGGTGTAGTTGGCGCGTTAGAAACGAACCCTAATACTACACAAGATAAAAATGGTGTGAACAACTACACCTTAACAAATGATTTTGCGATTCCAAAAACCTATAGTGACTTTCGCGAAACAGACTCTTATTCTCATGCCCTTGGTGCAGAATGGAATATTTCAGACAATGTGATGATCTCAGGTGAAGTGGCAGTCGCTTCGTCGGAAAGTATTAGACCTGATGCCGAGTTTACCTTACGTCCAGTACAAAAATCTGTCTTTGAAGAAACAGGTGAACTTGTAAACTACGTATATGACGGTTATTTTTCGCAATCTGGTAATCAACTACCCAGTATTATTCATTCACAATCAGATGCCTATACTAGTGAACAAAATTTAGCACTTCGTACGTTTAAAGCTGAAGATAAAAGAACATATAATGATGAAACCTCTGCTCGTTTTGATGTAACAATCACTGAGCCATTAGGGGTCGAATGGGTAACTTCATTAAAAGCCGGTGTTCGTATAACTAATCGTGAGTATGAATACGAGCAATATAAAGAAGAGCTAAAAGATATTTATAAGAAAGCGTTTAATGAAGATGGTTCATTAGCCACCTTATGGCTTGATGATTACAATGAAGCTTTCCCTGGCAGTTTTTCTACGATAAGTCATGACAACTCGTTTGATCAACTTGGTCACTCAGGTCAAAATGATCTATTAACCTATACCATTTATAATGGTTTATCAGATCTTGATAACACTTATAGCCAGTTACAACAATTACTTGCAGGCACTAACTATGCCACAACAGGTAGTTTAGCTGACAACCAAGACTTTCAAGAAAGTGCTTATCGAAATGTTGAAGAAGATACTGCAGCAATTTATCTATCAGCACACTTAGATTTTGATGACATTACAGCTATCGTTGGTGGTCGTTACGTGACAACAGATCTAGACTCAACTGTCTATCTTGATGGAGAAAGAGTAACTGGCGACAATGATTACAGTGACTTTTTACCAAGTTTGAACGTTACTTATAATTATTCAAGCGAAACACTCTTCCGCTTTGCCGCAGCAAAAGTTATGCGCCGCGCCAATTTTGATGAATTAAGCCCTGCCTTTGACATCAATAATGACAGAACGGGTGCTACTCAAGGGTCTATCGACTTAGAACCTTACCGTGCAACTCAATTTGATCTATCTGTAGAACACTACTTTGATCAAGGCAACATGTTATCTTTCGCTGTATTCTATAAAGATGTTGAATCATTCTTAAGTAATGAAGTTAGTTGTATTGCAGATCCATCGACTGCTTCAGGTCAAAATGTCACCCAATGGAATAATGTCTGTCAACTTGCAACTGCTGGCGTTAGCCAATCAGATATGGTTTTTTCTGACAGCACACAATTTACTGATGCTGAAGGTATGGCTCATGTTGAAGCATTACGAGATGCAGGAAGAACAGGTATTGCAACAACCAAAGATGTTAACGGTGAAAACGGTAAAGTCCAAGGTTTTGAAATTGGTTATCAACAATTTTTCACCTTCTTACCTGGCGCCTTCTCTGGATTAGGTTTAAGTGCAAACTATACCTATGCAGATAGTGAACAACCAAATGGCAGCCCATTATTACAAATTTCTAAAAACACTTATAACTTACAAGCTTTTTGGGAATATGAAGATTTATCGGCACGCCTTGCATACAACTACCGTGATAGTTTCTTAGACACTGAAAACGAAAAACGTGTAGAAAACATCAATTACCTTGGCACCATTAAAACAGATGATGGTACGGTTTATGGTAATAACTATCGTGATGATAGAGGACAGTTAGATTTTTCAGCAAGCTGGAATATTAATGAAAACTTCACTGTTGTTGCCAATGCAACTAACCTAACCGGTGAACCTTCTATTTACTTATCTGAACTTGGTGGGGCATGGAAGTATACTGAAGCAGATCGTCGATACACGATAGGTATTCGCGGTAAATTTTAACCCAAACCACATCATAGAGCCTATTGACCAATAGGCTCTTTTTCTAATTACTAATCGATTTTTTAATATAATTGTTTTAATTAATAGTCAATTTGAAAATATCGGAGAACATTATGTCAATGAAAGGAAAAGTTGTACTCGTTTCTGGCGGTGGCAGAGACATAGGTAAGGCTTGCGCAATAGACTTAGCCAAGCAAGGTGCTAATGTTGTATTAACTTATTTTTCAAGTGAAAAAACGGCTAACGCTGCAGTATCTGAAATTGAAGCTTATGGTGTAAAGGCATTAGCAATAAAAGCAGATCTTACGCAACAAGATCATGTTACTTCAGTCATAAATACAACGATTAATCACTTTAAAAAAATTGATGTATTAGTTCATGTGTCAGGCGGATTAGTCAACAGAGTTAAAATTTCAGACATGCCAACCGAACACTGGGACACAGTGATGGACCTCAATCTCAAATCATTATTCATGATGAGTCGAGCTTGTATTCCTCATATGCAAACTGGCAGTTCTATTGTCACTTTCGCTTCACAAGCAGGAAGAGATGGCGGAGGACCTGGTGCTGTTGCTTACGCAACATCTAAAGGCGCAGTTATGGCTTTTACTCGAGGACTTGCAAAAGAATTAGGTCCGGATATTCGTGTCAATAGTGTTTGCCCCGGTATGATAGATACAGGGTTTCATGATACTTTTACTGCTGGGAACGTTCGAGAAAATGTTGCGGGTGCAACAGCAATCAAACGAGAAGGTACTTCAGAAGAAGTGGCTAAGTTAGTCTCCTTTTTAGCCAGTGACAATGCCTCTTACATGACAGGGAATTGCGTTGATATTAACGGTGGTTTGTTGTTTTCTTAAATTCAGTATTGTCCAATAATAAAGGGAATTATCATTAACTCCCTTTATTATTGGACAATAGACACTCCCTTCCTTGTAAAAATAGCCCCCTATTGTTACCGCCATATCGACGCTAATATCACTCCACTAAATAACGTTTTGTATTCTATTAAAGAAACACGTAACCTTACCTTTAATCATTGTTGATTCATTACGCCTATTTTAACCGTAATGGTCAGTTATTTAACGGTCTAAACAAGACATATACTTTGTCTTTTTTGACTCTTATCACAGCTTTTCCAAAGGATTATTACGCTAAGATAATCCTTTGGTTGTTTGAAAAGGATATTAAATTTTATGGAAAATATGATAAACGCGGGTTCTTATTTTGTCGGTTGGGGTACACTTGCACTAATCAATGCCGGCTTGGCTCAAGGAAAAGGTCGCAAAGGATTAAATTGGTTTTTAATTTCATTACTGCTTGGTCCAATTGCGACCCTTTTGATAGTGCTTATGGGTGATCTGCGCGGATTTAATCGTTTTTAACCACATTGACTTCCTTAACGATAACTTCTACATCCTATTGTTAAGGTAAAAACTTCAAATGACAATATGGGTAGATGATAGGAATGAAAAATATGAATAAGCAAATTTTCGTGGTGAGCTTAACAGTTATACTCATAAGCAGCTGCTCCAGTACTCCCCCTAAATTAGGGGTAAACAACGGCGAACTTATCCCCTGCCCTGAATCACCTAACTGTGTTAGTACACAAGCTATAGATGAAGCTCATTTGATACCTGTCTTTAAAGTGGTAGGTACACAAGAAAAGGCACAAAAACAACTTTTACAAATACTAAAAGCATGGCCAAGAGCACAAATTGTATCTGTTGATAAAGATTATATTCGGGCAACATTTACGTCAAAAATATTTCAATTTGTTGATGATGTCGAGTTTTATTTTCCCCTAAGTACAACAGAAGAAACCCTTATACATTGTCGCTCAGCTTCACGTATCGGACATTCTGACTTTGGTGTCAATCGAGAACGCGTAGAGAAAATAGCCAATCAGTTACAAGCACTCAACAATAAAAATTAACACCTCATAGAATAAGATTAGCATTCACTAGTATGGTTACATGTAAATCGCTTACGTTTGCGCCCATTGTCTTAATAAGTTGTGATAAACACCGGTTAATTGAATAATTTCTTCGCTATCTTCTATTTTTTTACGTAAGCCTTGGATCGACATATCTAAGTCGAACAACAAGGCTCGTTTTTCATCACTATTGACCATACTTTGTAACCAAAAAAACGAAGCCAATCTTCTGCCTCTTGTTACTGCTGTCACTCTATGCAGACTGGTTGACGGATATAACACCATACTTCCTGCCGGCAATTTAACCGTGTGAGCACCATAAGTGTCTTCAATCACTAACTCACCACCGTCATACTCTTCAGGCTCATTCAAAAAAAGAGTCATTGAGACATCGGTACGTACTTTAACTGGGGTTCCTGGTACTTGCCTTATCGCATTATCAACATGAATACCAAAAGATTGACCACCTTGATAACAATTAAACAAAGGTGGAAATATTTTCGCCGGTAGTGCCGCAGTCATAAACAAGTTATTACGCGCTAGCGCCCCCATAATAATGTCACCAAGTTCATTAGCAGCAGCACTACCTTCAGGTAACTGTAAGTTGTTTTTAGCTTGCGATGACTGATAACCCGCAGTTACATTTCCATCCGTCCAATCGGCATTCAGTAGCACCTTTTGACAATAGCTTACTTCTTCCTTAGTAAGTAGTTCAGGGATATTTACGATCATGAACAAAATTCCTCATGGTATAAATTAGGCAAACCTATGCATAGGTTTGCCTAAAAATTATTAATTCAACAGAGTAATATATTGGTCAAATTACCCTTTCGAATAGCTTTTAACGTTTAACTTATAAAGCTCATTAAAATGAATAGTTCGCTGTGACACTAAAATAACGACCATTACCCGGAACGAAATGACCGCCCCCTAATTGATCCACATAAGCTTTGTCAGTTAAGTTCTCGCCATTAAATTGTACATTAAGTTGGTTCGATACTTGATAAGACACCATTAAATCAAAAATAGTATAACTAGGCGCTGTCGAACGTGTAGCAGTTGTTCCATTATATCGCTCTCCCAAATATTGAGCGCCAATACCTGCTGATAATTTTTCATTAATTTCGTATTTCCCCCAAAAACTGGCTGAGTGTTTAGGTGTACGTGCTAATTCATTACCAATGGAAGTGGTCACAATATCATCAACTACTTCGCTATCTTGGTAAGTATATGAGGCAATTAGCAATAGATCTGGATTAACTTGGCCAGTTGCACTTAACTCTAAACCAGTGACTTCTTGCTCACCTGTAATTTCATAAGGTTGGCCTTTGCCGGCAGTAACGCGAGCATTATCTTTAATAGTTTTAAAGATGGCGACATTCGTTGATAAAGCATTATCGAATAATGACCATTTAGCACCTAATTCATAACTTTTCGTTTCTTCAGGTTCTAAAACTTTTGTGGAATCACTTAAGGTTAATCCTTCAGCTGATGGATTAAAGGAATTTCCCGCGCCAAAATAAATACTCGTATTGGCACTTGGTTTATAAACAGTAGCAAGATTCCAACTAACGAAGCTGTCGGTGTTACTAATTTCTGCGCTTGGATCATTGTAATCATTTTGGTAATCAACCTTAAAATGATCGTAGCGTAACCCACCGGAAATATCCCATTGCTTAGATAAAGTTACAGTATCAAACACATAGACAGCGGCATTTTTTCCTTTACCTTCAATACTTGTACCATTACGGCCATATTGACCTGTATAAGGTAAATAGGCATCTGGATTGTACAAGTCATTCAGAACTGGCTCATCATTTAAATTGTCTGCAGTTAAAGCAACATAAGCCCAACGCTTATAATTTTCATTAGCAAACTCAACACCCGTTACTAGGTTATGAGTGTAACCGTTAAGGGTATACTCTCCAATCAAATCAAGCTGAACAGCAGCGAGTGAGTTTTTTGTATCTCGCGTTTTTTCATCACTCATTTTAATATCGGTTGATGTGGTAATATCAATATATCTTGGCGCAGTGGTGATTGACTGACGCTCAACTGAACCAACACGAGCTTGTGCTCTGATCATGGTTTGTGGCGACACGTCATATTCATAACGTGCCGTAGCTGATTTTGCTTCAATATCTTCAAAGTCTCGGTATAAGTTGCCGTAAAAATTACTGAAACTAACAGGAGAAGGCTTACGTGCACTGCCCGCCAACTCAGCAACAGGTGTGTCACTGTAAACCCAAGGAAGGCCATAATCAGGAATATTATCTTGTTTTTGATAATCAGCATTTAGAGTAAAGCGACTTTTCGTTCCTAAACCCGTAGCATAAGATACAGCGACAGCTTTATTGGAATTTTCAACATGGTCACGACCAGCAACATCACCGTCATTAGCCATGACATTTACCCGTAAAGCACTTACTTCACTTAACTGTGTATTACTGTCTAACTTTGCTCGATAGTCACTTTCCGTGCCTAAGCGCACAGACACATCGTTAAACTCATCCAGTTTGGCTGTTTTCGTTGCTAAATTAACACTCCCACCTGTTGAGCCACGACCTGATACTGCTGAACCTGGCCCTTTGGCCACTTCAACTTGCTCTATGTTATACATATCTCGATTATAACCAGCAATATCACGGATACCGTCTACAAAAATATCTGATGTCGCACTAAAACCACGAATTGACATGCTATCACCTGTTGGTGAGCCACCTTCACCTGCTGCCATCGAAATCCCTGAAACATTTCGTAAAGCATCTCGTAAGCTGTCCACATTTCTATCTTTCATTACGGCTTGGTTTACAACGGTAATGGTTTTAGCCGTGTCTAATAGTGGCTTACTGATTTTATGTGAACTTGATTCTTCTACTTTATAACTTGTGTCAGACTGAGCTTTTGCCTGTGTAACAGCAAGCTCTTGAACATCTTGTGCAGAAGCAATAGTGGAAATCGCGGCTGTGATAGCAGCGGCTAGCGGTTTTACATACGTTTTAGTTTTGATAAGAGATTTAGTCATTATTTTTCCATTAATGTAATTGACTGAGTAAAAATTAGATAACGACTAACTAATGAATATCACTTATTAGCCATATATATCAGTGCTTGGTAAAAAATCGAGAAGATAGTATCACCATCAAATAACAATGTAAATGAGAATAGTTATCACTTGTATTAAGTTTTATTTTGGTAGATAATAACGCCATCAAATTTATAAGACTCAAAGATCTAGGTCGGAAAATTATTATCTTATAGTGATTTTTCATCCCTGAGGTTGCACAGTTATTTAGGTATTTTTAGACAAACTACTTACTAGTATGGAAAAGAATAATGTCCGTTTTTATTAAAATTTTTGCAATGGTAATCCTTATATGGGGATGTGTTGCTCAGGCTGATACCGTAAGTGAGTTAGAGCAACTCGTTAACCGCTGGCTATTAACAGAACGCCAAATTAGTGCTCTTGAACAAAATGCCATCGAGCAAAAAAACAGTATGCAACAGTCTTTAACCTTGCTTGAAGCTGAATATCAACAACTTAATGAAGCCAAGCAACACCAACAAAAAAATGGTTCTGAATTAGCTCAAAAAAGAGCTGAAATGATAGCCAAACAAGCTGAATTAGAACAAGAACAACAACAAATGAAAACTGCACTAAAAAAAATTAGTCAGCAATTAATTTCAATAAAAGTGCAATTACCTCCCCCTTTAGTCGCCAGTTGGCAAGCAGCAGGAGATTTAACAAATAAACAACTCGAGACGACTGACAGACTCCAAATTTGCTTAAAACAAATACAGTTGTTAACTGAATTTCAACAACGTATTTCAATTCATGAAATGGCGATACTTCACCCAAATGGTGAAGAAGTATGGGTAACTCAGCTATATTTAGGTGCTTCTCAAGCTTGGTTTGTTAGCAAAGATAACAGCTATGTGGGAATTGGTTACCCTGACTCCCTAGGTTGGCAATGGAAATTTGATGATGAAATTAATGCCGAGCAAGTGACTAATGCGATAGCTATGTTCAAAAAACAAAAACCAGCAAATTGGATCCAATTACCCATAATCGTCCATAACAATCAATTAGCGGCTCACTCAGGGATGGTTAAATAATGTCAACGATCAAACAACTTTCTATAACCATAATAGTGACATTCGCTTTATCGATATTCACAATACAGGCAGATCCCTTTACAGAAAAGTACAGCCCGCGTAGCGCTAACACTACGTTAAATAGTGTGCTAAACGATATAACATTGGCAGAAAAAAAATTAGCTCTTACACAAAAACGCATCACTAAAGAACAAACGGCACTATCACAAAAGATTTTTAAAAAAGAACAAGCATTAGCCCAATTACGTAAAGATGCGGCGATTAAGCGCCGTTTAGCCGATGAAGATACTCTTAGCTTAAACAAGCTACAAACACGTTTAGATACTTGGCAACAACAACAGCAATACCAGCTAAATTTATTAAACCGATTTGTTCGAGAACAAAATAAAACCGAACAACCCCCGATCGATGCAAACGCACTATTAAACGAAGTGGTAAAAGCCATAGATGCACAAAAAACGGCGCTATACCCACAATTTATCACTAAGAAAATTGTCTTAGAAAATGGCGTACTCACCAAAGCAAATACTTTACAAGTGGGTCCTGTTGCATGGTTTAGCGCACCATCTGAAAGCATTTTTGGCTTACTTGATCTATCAGAAAAAAATGAAATTGCTCAAGTGGCATTAATTCAATCAAATAGTTCAGATAACCCGATAACTTCAGCTATGCAACTATTAGCTTCAGACACAGACAATACCACTAAAACAGCGTTAACCTTTGATCCTAGCTTAACGCATATGGTGGTTACTCAATCACAGAACGAAAACGCCTTTGAACATTTGAAAAAAGGTGGGTTATGGGTTTTACCTATTATGGCTTTCGCTTGTTTTGCTTTAGTCATCGCCTTATTAAAAGCAATACAACTCTTTCGCCTAAGTAAAATAAAACAATATTCTCAATCACAGTTGCTGACGTTATTTAATCAACAACAAAGTGAGGTATTTCAAGGAATGCAATTAGCTTTATTCAATTTATCACTGAGTAATAGTAAAGGTAACGCCCGAGATGACCAGTTATTTAATCAGCTAACCTTTGATAAACACCTTTTAGAAAATTGGGTAGGTGCTATTGCCATTACCGCTTCTGTTTCCCCTTTATTAGGTTTGTTAGGGACAGTAAGTGGCATGATCGAAACATTTAAAATGATGACATTATTTGGCTCCGGTGACCCCGAAGTAGTTTCTGGGGGCATAGCCCAAGCATTAATCACTACTGAATTAGGATTAGTTGTGGCAATCCCTGCTTTAGTATTGAACGCTTTATTATCACGAAAAGTAAAATCTTATTACACCCAATTAGAAGCTTTTGCGGTGCAGTTAAGTCAACTGGAGAAATACAATGTTTGATCAAATAGCAGCGAGTGTTACCTGTTGGTTAATTATGTTGTTGGCTTTATTCGTTTATCAACTTATTTGGCATGACATTTTACATATCAAACAATATCAAGCACAACGAACAGGTTATTGGCAAGAAGTAAGCTCAATTTTAACCGCCGCGCTTCCTTTGCTTGGACTCCTAGGCACTATTATTGGCTTACTTGATACCTTCAAAGTAATGTCTTTAGGACAAAATGAACTAATGAGCCAAGCCATTGGTGAAGCTTTACTGACAACACAATTAGGATTGGTCTGCGCTATACCTGCATGGCTGATGCAAGCTTATTTAGCCAAAGCACAACGTGGCATTACATTATTATCAAATACTAAAACAGTGGTTGGATAATTTATTATGCAAGCAAGGCTAAAACAGCGACTAGAACAACAAACAAATCATCAAATTGATATGTCACCTTTGCTCGATGTTGTCTTTATTTTATTAATATTTTTTATTGTCACAACAGTGTTTGTCCGTGAAAGCGGGGTTGAAGTTGATAAACCGCAATCGGTATCTGCGAGTCGTTTAGAGCAACAAGTGATCTTTATTGCAATTACCGATAGCCAGCAAGTGTATTTTGATGGCAGCCAAATAGGTGTAGCTGGCGTTCGCAGCAGTGTTGAACAAATGTTAAAACAGCAACAACGCCCTGTTGTGATTCAAGCAGATAAAACAGTTCCAACAGAATTATTAGTACAAGTCATCGACGAAGCAAAACTTGCGGGTGCAGCACAAGTGAACTTAGCGACGAAGCAATAACATGAAAAGTACTTTTATCCAGAATAATTCAAACGGCATTACGGTGGCAACAACGAATAAAATTCGCCATCCCCTTTTTGCCTTTGGATTAAGCTTAGCCGTATTAATCTTTGTACTGACCTTATTGTGGCTTGGGCAATTTGCAGAGAAAGTAATAGACGATAAAGTGATTGTCCGAGAGATTGCACTTGTTTCCTTACCTCCTCCGCCACCACCGAGTATTTCCACACCAGAATCAGCTCAGCCAATGCAAAGCTTAGTTGTTGAAGGTGCTGGCGCTATGATTCAAGCAGTAGATATAAAAGTGGAAAGCCAACTCTCTTTGTTAAAACCACAGACACCAACCATAAAAACAAAGGTACCGAAGTGGCAACCTATGACAGTAAATTGGGAAGCGTTTAGTCTTGATCAACTTGATGACTTACCTCATTTGTTAACACCAGTAAAAGCTCGTATACCTAAAAATTTAAAACGACAAGGGGTTAACTCATTTGTTGTGAAATTAGATGTATTTATTGATAAAGATGGCCGTGTCAGTTTAATTAATATTGTAGAAAACCCTTATAGTGAATTGATACCTGAAATAAATAAAATAGTTAAACACAGTCGTTTCAGTGCCCCGCAAAAGTTGGGTAAAACTGTGCAAGCACGTTTTATTTGGCCTATTGAATTTAAGCTCTAACTAATGAGTGTTTATAGAAATGAGTAATATGAAAAAAACAAAAATATCCACCAAATTACCGGCCATTTTAGGGCTAATAAAATGTAAACTACCTTTTAGTCTAGCTAAAATTGTATTGTTATATATTACCTTAATGAGTACTTCAGCAATAAGTGCAGAGCAAGTATTGAAAGTGCAACTGTCATTAACGGATCCTCAATGGAATTTGGCATTAAACAATACGGTATTAAGCCCATTAGAGGTAAATATTGAGCCGCATGAACAAGGCTTTGCCCGTGAAATACAACCGCTAATGACTGCCAATGAATATCAACAAGTTGCGGACTTATTTAAAACACGTAAGTTGGCTAATGATAGCACCGCACTACAGTTATTACGTGGCCAAATTTTACTGATGTTAAAAGATTTACATAATGCAGAATTAGCATTTAAAGCTTGCCTAGCAACCATGCCTGATTTAGCTAAAGCTCATCAGGGGCTAAGTTTGCTATATATGCAACAACAAGAATACCAAAAGGCACAACAACATTTAATACGTTCAATTGAATTAGGCAGAGCCGATGCACAAGTTTATGCACAACTTGGCTTTATTCATGTTCAAAATGATCAACCTTGGAGCGCTATAGCAGCCTATCGACAAGCATTAATGCTGCAACCTGGACAAGTTCAATATCAAAAAGGATTGTTATTCGCGTTAATTGAATCAGGTGATTTAACACAAGCACGAGTATTGTTAAAAGAGTTAATTAACCAAACACCTAATGACCCACAGTTATGGTTACAAAGAGGACAAATAGCCTTAGAGCAAGGAAATAAACAACAAGCGCTAACTAATATTGAAATTGCCCTTAAATTAAAACCGGATGACCACAGTAATCAATTATTAGCGGCGCAATTGCACCTGAACCAAGGAAGTAGTGAAAGAGCTGTGCAATTACTCAAATCAGCCTTAACTGACATGTCTGATAAACAAGAAAAATCAGTACTGGAAGTCACATTACACACGTTAAATTGGCTGATTGTGCAGCAACAATGGCAATTAACCGAAGCGTTAATCGCCCAAACGAATAAGGTGGAATCAAAATTTACTCCACAACAAAAAGCACAATACTCAGTCTATTTAGCACAATTATCCATAGAAAAAGGTCAATTGGATAAGGCTCAGAAACATTTGAATCGCGCCATAAGTATTAATCCAACCTTAGGTGATGCTTTACTCAGTTTAGCAAATTTATATCATCAAAAAAATCAACTCACTCAAGCAAAGTTAATGTATGTGCGCGCACAAAGTTTACCTGACTTTCAACTATCCGCTTGGTTAGGATTAGCACAAATAGAAATTGACAGTCAGCATTACAAATTAGCATTAACCTATTTAAAAAAGGCCTTTAAAGCCTATCCAGCAAGACAAGACTTAATCGCTAATATTCGTGCGTTAGAAAAGTTAGTTCAGCGCGAGAGTTAACCACTAAATAAATAAGTAGGCACTTTTATTCAATGAAAAGTGCCTAACTATCTGAAAAATTTCAATGAGGCTATTATTTATCACCATCAAAATAGCTCTCAACACGTTCCGGCCAATCTGGTGAATTAATCCGTTTTAGCAGTGATTCATTGATTGATTCTCGTAGACTGCTGTTATTTGGAAGTGCGAAAACATAATCTTGACGTGCTAAGGTAATAGGTAACACTTGTAAAGTACCTTCATGCTCTTGCTTAATAGTCCAACGCAATAAAGGCGCATCATACACAACCACATCAACCTTACCATCGGATAAATTTTGTAACGCTTCACTTAAGTTACTGACATCATTAAACTTAAGCTTACGATTATCTAACCAACTCGCACTTGTACTTCCGGTCACGCTTGCTATTTTCATACCCGCTAGATCATTAGCATTATTGAGTTTACTATTTAACTGACCAATAGTGAGCGCACTCGTAATTGATGCGGTAAAAAATGAAACGATAATCAAGGCCGTTAGCATCCAAACCATACCTATGAGTCGCCCTCCAACCGTACGAGGTGCCACATCACCATATCCAACAGTTGTCATAGTAACCATCGCCCACCAAAAACCAGAAAACAATCCATTAGCACGGCTACCTCCAAACTGTTCAGGGTTTGCTTTGTGCTCGAAAAACCATGCAATTAGCCCTACACACAAAAGTAACAATGTGAGCATACCAATTACTTTCAAAAAGGCAGGCGAAGCTAACGCAGACAAAACCGCTAACCAACCTGATGACCATTCACTTCGCACAGCAACAGATAGCCCTGAACTGGTTATCGTATGTGTAAAGTCCATCTGTTTAGCACGTTCAGCCGTTGCCGTAATAGCTCCTAACCCTACATCGATTTGCGCATCGGCTGTTGCCGTTAATAAACCATCAAGATCATATTGTTGGAAACGATAATCCCAGCCTTGCTCATTCGCAATTTCTTTCCATAAATCAATCGCTAACCCACTATAATTACTATCCTCAACCTTGGCAAAAGGTGGAGCAGGCTTAACACCAATAACCAAAGTTTTAGTCGCCGTACTTGGCGATTGAATGATTTGTTTAACATTTATATCGCTGACATCCTGTCCATTAACTAAACCTGCTACACAGAAAAGAATTAACGCGAGTAGATGTCGCAGGTACATTGGTTTATTTATCATATAGTTACCCTATAGTGAGTGTTTAACGTCTATGTTAACGTAATCTTATCATGGTTGCACTTTCCCATTTTTTATTAATCCTTAGCCTATCTAGCCAAAATTAATACACAAAAGTAATGCTAAACTACTTAAGTAACCACCAAGGAGCTCAATTGATGAAAAAGCAACAAAATAAAAATAATCAGAAAAACAACCGCTCGACTGAAATGCTTTGGGGTAAACAAACCCAGTTATCTTTAAAATTTTTTAGCATTGGACACCATTATTTTTCAATCGCTTTCATTGATGCGATTATAAGTATAAAAAGGGCTTGCGCTCAAATTAATGCTGAAGAAGGTTTGTTAACTACAGACGATTCACAGGCAATAATTCTTGCCTGTGATGAACTACAGTCACACGATTATAGTGACCAATTCCCCTTAAGTGTATGGCAAACAGGCTCAGGCACACAAACCAATATGAATGTGAATGAAGTTATCTCTTCTCTTGCAAGTCAATTTAAAACACAAGCCCTAGATTCACAGCAAACATCACAAAAGCCATCTCCGTCCGACATGATCATTCACCCTAATGATCATGTTAATTTATCACAATCTTCCAACGATGTTTTCCCTAGTGCTATGCATATTGCTGTAGCCGTTTTAACCCGAGATAACTTACTTTATTCACTAGAACATCTCGAAAACACTATTAAGAAAAAACAACAACAATTTAAAGGTGAATTTACCGTTGGACGAACACACCTAATGGATGCGCTACCATTACCTGCAGGTGCGGTTTTCTCTGGTTACCTAGAACAATTAACACAAGCTAAAGCAGCAATAACAGACAGTTTAAAAACAGTTTATCAACTAGCTTTAGGTGGCACAGCCGTTGGTGGTGGTGATAATGCTCCCCCACAATTTGGTAAAAACGTAGCGACACTCTTAAGTAAATATTATTTACTTCCTTTCACACAAAGCAATAATACTTATGCTGCAGTATCAGGTGAGGATGCTTTATTAGGTTACAGCAGTGCCTTAAAGCAATTAACCAGTGTATTATTTAAAATAGCTAATGACTTTCGTTTACTTGGTAGTGGACCTAGATGTGGGTTGAATGAATGGTTATTACCAGCAAATGAACCAGGAAGTTCGATTATGCCAGGAAAAATTAACCCAACACAATGCGAAGCTTTAAGTATGGTGTGTTTGCAGGTATTTGGTAATGATTTAACAGTGTCGCTTGCTGCTTCAAATGGTCAACTTCAATTAAACACCTACCGACCCGTTATTATTCATAACATTATGGAGAGTATTGAATTATTAACCGATGCGATGACCTCGTTTGCCAACAACTGTATTGAAGGTCTTGAATTGAATAACACGCAAATTAACACAAATATGAAGCAAAATTTATCCGTAATTACTTTATTAGCACCGACACTAGGCTATGATGTAGCCACTGATATTGTTAAAAAGGCTCATCAGAGTAATATTTCATTAGCACAAGCCGCTCAAGCGCTTGGTTTATATAGCTTGTCGGAATTTGAAAAATTACTATCAAACTTTTTACATAAAAAAAATTAAGGTATAAACACGACATTTTTTAGGCTGATAACGTATCTAAAACAAATAGATTCATCAAACAAATAAAAAATCATCCGAAATGATGACTTTTAAATTAAAGTTTAGCTCGGATCACTCTTGCTCATCTGAATCAGCCCATTGCATTCTTTCTATACGAGCTTGCTCTTCAAGAAATGCTGCTTTAATTTCTTCAATCACGTTATCTACATCAGCAGTTTCTGTACTTTCTTTGAAGTAACCCGTTAATTCAGTATCTGGTGTTAGTTCGCCTTTTTCATAAAGGGACCACATTTCATCAGCATAACGTGTTTCTAATAACTCAGGTGCATATTGGCTGTAATAGGTTGTTATATTCATCACGTCACGGGCTAACATACTTTTGGCATTATTATTAGCCGAAGCATCTACCGCTTGAGGTAAATCAATGATCACTGGGCCATATTCATCAACAAGTACATTAAATTCAGATAAATCACCATGGACAATACCTGCACAAAGCATACGCATAATATAAACCATCATGACATCGTGATCTTCAATAGCTTGTTCGGCAGACATGGTTATATCATTTAACCGAGGGGCTACATCGCCATTGTCATCGGTGATAAGTTCCATTAACAATACACCGTCGAAACAACCAAAAGGCTCAGGTACTCTTACGCCAGCAATAGCAAGCTTATAAAGCGCATCAACTTCTGCATTTTGCCAAGCATCTTCTTGCTGACTACGTCCAAATTTAGACCCCTTTTCCATTGCTCTCGCACGGCGGCTATTTCTACTTTTACGACCTTCCTGATATTGAGCCGCTTTTTTAAAACTGCGTTTATTGGCTTCTTTGTAAACCTTAGCACAGCGAATTGTATCACCTGAACGAACAGTATAAACAGTAGCTTCCTTACCACTCATTAGTTGAGAAATAACTTCGTCGACTAGCCCGTCGTCCACTAAGGGTTGAATACGCTTAGGTATTTTCATTGGTTGTTCAACAGCTGTTTAAAGAAATAATTATTTAACATTACGACCAATTTTTACCTTCTTGCTTGATGTATTAACGCTATCTAGGGATTTTGATGAATTTTAATCTTCTCTATTAAAACCTAGACAGTATAAACGATCAGAAATTATTTTACTTTCTATAATAATTAAACATTAAGAAAATTTGTGTTTATAAACAAATCACTTTTAATAGCATTTTTTCAATTACTTTTATTTAGCCATATTAAGCACGAACAAACAACAAGCGAGATACAATCACAATAAAGATAATTCCCCCTCTCACAAAATAAACATATACACCCTTAAAATAAGCACAAATTAAAAACGCCTTGAAATAAAATTTGTTATATTATAACATTTACGGCCAATTTTAACTGTATGGTTACTAGATTAGATTACCTTCGCAAATAGGTAATTAGCTCAGAATATTACTCTGATAGATAAATCTTAACCCATCATCATATGCCATAATACAAATGCCTATAAACCTTAGTTTTAACATAAAATACTCAGTGTTCTCACTCCCTTTACTTTTTATTGCCCCTGCCCAATCAAACACGATTGAAGAACAAAATGAAAATATTGAAAAGATAGAAGTAAAGAGCCAATGGCAACCCTATAGAGGTAACGTTCCATTATCGAAAACACCACAGGCCGTTGTTAGCATTAATGCTAACGATCTGGAATATTCAGGTATTACACGCTTTCAAGAAGCATTAGACTTCTCTTCAAGTGTGGTAAGACAAAATACATCTGGTGGTATGTGGGACAGTTTTGCCATTAGAGGCTTTGCCGGTGATGAAAATAATGCCGCAGGTTACCTCGTCAATGGTTTTAATGTTGGCCGCGGTTATAACGGCCGTAGAAGCACATCTAATATTGAAATCATTGAAGTAATGAAAGGCCCAGGTTCTGCTCTTTACGGACAAGGAGAGCCTGGTGGGACTATCAATATTATTACGAAAAAACCGAAGTTTGACGAAGAAGGTTATGTTCAAGCAAGCGTAGGTAACTTTAATACTAGGCAAGCTGAGTTTGACTATACCAATGCGCTAAATAACGAGGTTGCCTTTCGTTTAAATGGTGCCTATGAAGATTCAGACAGCTACCGCGATATAGTGAACTTAAAGGCATTAAATATACATCCGTCTCTTTTGTGGAATATTTCAGATCAAACAAGCTTAAATTATGAAATGGAAATTATTGACCAGGATAAAGTGTTCGACCGCGGTATTTTTGTATTAAACAATGACTTTGATGCCACTGACTCTGCGGATTATTATGGTGATGTCAAAGATGGACCTCATACAGTAAAAGCTTTAGGACACCAAGTTTCACTTAAACATTCCATCAATAATAACTGGCATTTATTAGCTGGGTTATCTTATCGCGATTCTTCATTTAAAGGGCAATCTTCAGATGCAGAGCTCTCTAGTGGTAGACAACTACTTTTTAATGATCCAAATAGCCTATCAAGACAACGTAGAGAAAGAGATTACCAAGCGGAAGATCTAACGACACGTCTTGAATTAAGTGGCGAAACAAGCTTTTTTGACTTTAAAAACAACTTACTGCTAGGTATTGATTATTATGATTTTCATGTAGATACAAAATTAAATAGATGGCGTACCGCATGGGGAAGTGGTGACCCAACCTATTCAATAAATCCAAATAATCCTAACTATGATCAAGTTCAGCCTCAAACGTCAATTCAAACGAATCAAAAAGAAGATCAAAAAGCGGCTGGCCTATATTTTCAAGATCAAATAGAGCTAACCAATGAAACAAGGTTACTTGTAGGTGTCCGCTTTGATAAGTTTAAACAAGACATTTATGACTACACACGAACAAGAGCCCAAGAACAAGATAAGTCATCAGTAAGCCCACGTATTGGATTTATTCATCAACTAAATGACATAGTTAGTGTATACACTAACTATGCTGAAGGCTTTAGGCCAAATCCTGGATTAGACTCTAATGGTAATGCTTTTGAACCCGAAGAGAGTCAATCCTTTGAAGTTGGTGTAAAATGGCAGAATACTGAGGGTGATTTTTTAGGTAGCTTCGCCGTTTATGATTCTGAAAAAAGTAACATATTAACCGCAGATCCAGTCAATAATGACTTTTCAGCAACTTTAGGTGAAGCCACAAGTCAAGGGGTTGAACTAGAGATGACCTATTTAGTCACTAACAGTACCAGAATTGACCTGTCTTATTCTTATACTGATGCTAAAACAGCAAATGAAACAACAAACTCAGATTGGGGAGTCTCAATCCCTAAAGGTTCTCGTCTAATCAACATTGCCGAACATATGGGTTATATTTCATTAAAACACGACACTAGGCTGTTAAATAAAGAAACATTTTTAGGGGCAACGCTTACTTATACTGGTGATAGATTAGGGGAAACCATAGACCCTAATTACATTTTGCCATCATATACTTTAGTTAACCTCTTTGCTTCAATGCAATTGAATGAACAACTTACGATTAAAATCGATATTAATAATCTGTTAGATAAAGCGTATTTTGCTAGTTCATACCACAAACTTTGGACAATTGGATAATTACATTGGTTATGCCACCCAATTACATCAGAACTGCCAGTCATTATCATTCTACTCTGCCACCTAATAACATTTTATGTGACCACTGAATAACATTAGGTTTACCACGAATAAAAATGATCACTTGGTGTGCATTGTTGACGTTAGCTATCGGTCATTCTTTAGGTTAATAGTTAGCTAATAGCCGACATGTGCTTTTGAGTTATTAATGGCAGCTGAGAGCCTAAAGCAGACTACATGGGCAGAATAAAAACACCGAATTTAAAATATTGCTGCTGTTGAAGTTATTATGGGTAGTCTGATAATTAATAAAGTGTACCTGACCCCACATAAATACAAAATTAGATAATGAATTTTTTATAGATCCCCATTTTCAAACTTGCACAATCAATACTAAAGTTTACTTAAAACTCTGAAAGCGGACATTCTAACGTTAGAAATTGTAGGCATGAAAAATTAACTTTCTATCTCGCAATGGGGCACTTAGCGCCTTAGAATATATTGATTAATTCCTATTAAGAGATGGCCAAATTAATTGTCCATTAAAGTTACTAGCTACAATACTTTTCTAAAGTTTATTTTGGATATAATATTAACAAAAAAGGCCATACGGATTTCTTCGAAATCTTCAAGCCATTGAATGTTTAATCTAATGGATTTGTTAGGGATGTGGCTTTATTGATTAGCTATCCCAAAGTGAACAAGCGCTTTTTCAGCAATTTCAACACCGTATTCTTGAACAAAGTGTCCTGCCTCTGCAATTTTTAATGGTTCAGGGCAGCCTTTAATAAAGCTTCTTAATTTCTCCATTGGGCCTTCTCCTAATGCGGTGTCTTTCATGCCAATCGCCATAAAACTTTGACCGTTCCACTCTTTTGACCAAAATTCTCTTGCTCGTTTTCCGTGTTCAACACCATCCATCGTTGGCTCGACAGGCACCATGGCGGGAAAGCGTCTTACGCCTGCTTTATAGCTGTTGTCTGGAAATGGCGCATCGTAAGCTATAACATCCATCACAGACACTGCTGCCCCTGCGTCACATGCAAATAAACCACCTACTGGAATTTCGGGCACATTGGCGCACATATCTCGCCACTGATAAAAACCTTCAGAAGCGGTTTCACCAACCGATATTGCCGTGTTCATGACAATCAAGTTTTTAAATCGGTCTTGCATATCCATTGGGATCGTTAACCCTAATAAGCCGCCCCAATCTTGACAGACCAGCGTAATATTTCTCAGATCAAGGCGTTCAATAAATTGCATTAAACTGTCACGGTGAAAATCAAAGGTATAGACTGATTCATCAACGGGTTTATCTGAGCGACCAAAGCCAAACAGATCTGGCGCAACAACACGATGGCCTGCCCCTGTAAATATGGGGATCATTTTTCGGTATAAGTAGCTCCATGAAGGCTCACCGTGTAAACATAAAAAAGTTGTCTCGGATGATGAATCACCCTCGTCGATGTAGGCCATACGTAAAGACTCAAAACCCGATAAATCATCAATGTAGTTAGGTTGGTAAGGAAAAGCTGGTAATACAGAGAATCTTTCTTCTGGTGTTCTTAATGCTTTAATCGTCATAATATTTATCCTGAAAGTAGTTTGTTTAAGTTATGGTTATTTATTCTAAAGTTACTGGGTTTTACCTAAAAATAGGGATTTAAAAGGGAGTTCGGATACGCGCATACTACCAATGATAAAAACAAGCGCAGCAACAAGATCCATTACTGAGATATAGACAAAGACCTTTGGTGCCAACCCTAATGATGCTGCGTAAGTTACCGCAATAAAGCCGACCATTATTACTAATCCGTTCCAAACGATAATAGATGCACGGGCTTTAATATCTGACGTGGCCCAAAGTAATGCAGCCCCATGAGCATAAAAGATGCACCTAATACCACCGTGATAATAAAGGTGTCTGCTTGAGGTGCTATCATCACTGAAATAATCATTCCTAGCGCGATTGGAAAGTTGAATAGCGCAGTAATTTGTACGAATTTTTTAAACATATTTAATTTACCTTTTAACCTATAGGTTATCTATATGACACTAATATGAAGTGATCGCTTTAGAATTAAATCTATTATGAAACGATCACTTTAAAATGTCAATAGGTTGAATTGACATTCTGAAGTGATTACTTCAGAATGGTATCATTAATTATGATTTTTGAGGGTGAAAGAGTGAAAGTAGGACGAAAAAGAGCATTTGATAAAGAGGTAGTATTAGATAAAGCGATGCGGTTATTTTGGACAAATGGGTATTCAAGTACTTCTGTTGCCAATCTATCTTCTGAGCTTGGACTAAATACGTCGAGTTTGTATGGAACGTTTGGTAATAAAGAACAGTTATTCAAAGAATCACTGGTTCACTATGTAAAGCAATATGTAGAAGCTAACTATAAACACCTAGTAGAGCCATCAGATGTAACATTAAAAGAACGATTACAAGCTTGTTTCTATGGGCTTATTGGGCTATTCACCAATAATGAGACTCCCCGTGGATGCTTGCTTGTAAAAAGCGTTAATGAATCAGAGAGTATTGCATTTCCGGAAGACGTTGTTGTTTATATCAGAGAATTAGGCACTGAAACCAAGCAAATATTAACGAATTTGTTCGCGTCTGGTATTGCGAAGACTGATATGCCAAAAGGCCAAACGGCTGAAAAACTGGCTAATTATATTTTATCCGTTAGTTATGGACTGGCAGTTCAAGCAAAAGCAGGTCAGACAGAAGAGGAGTTAAAGTCAACCATGGATCATACGTTGAATTCCATTTTTAGTTAACACTAATTAAGAATTTGGTATTCGTACCATTCACTACAGAAGATAAATTTAACTAACTCTAAAAAATCAGGACATATAGGATATTTTGAATAACACATTTAAATTGAAACAATTCATCATTGTAATGTTACTGACGAGTATTTGGATCCACGTAGCCGAAGTGGCAAGAGCTATATTAGTTGCGTTTCCCATGATGGAAGCCTTCTATGCCGGAAAGTTAGCGGTTGGACCAATGGCAGTAAGTAATGCATTGATATGGGGAATCTGGGACACCATACTGGCGAGTACGATAGTATTTATCTACTGGTTATGCGCTCAAAGCTTTGGTAACAATGTAAAATCTATCATTATCTCAGCCACTGTAACTTGTATGGCAACGCTAGGTGTTTTTTGGATCGGATCGGTAAACTCAGGATTAGGAACGTGGGAAATGGCATATACCTTGGTTCCAATCGCATGGCTTGAAATGCTCATTGGCGCATTTTTAGCCAGTAAGCTATACGCTCGTTATCGCTAGAATAATAAAGGTGGCCAATTCTATTTACTTTAGCCTCTGTTAGTGGGGCTATAGCCAAAGAGCGACAAGATGAATTATAAAGAATTTAATGATTTCTGCCACGGATTAGAAGCAACCACTTATGTGGTCCAATGGCATAATTCTCATGTATGGAAAGTCGGCGGCAAGGTTTTTGCTATCGGAGGGTTGGGAAAAGATGATAAACCAGCATTTATTTTTAAAACATCTGAACTTAACTTTCATTTTCTCAGTGAATTACCAGGATATAAACCGGCACCATATTTTGCTTCCCGAGGAATGAAATGGATACAACATTATGAAAGTACGGAATATACTGATGACGACTTATCATATTACCTTAAAGAGTCTTATCGACTTGTTTCATTAGGCCTAACAAAGAAAATACAAAAAGAGCTAGGCTTAAACCAAAACCATTAAAATAGGTTTAGGTTTACACATTGCACGGATACTCGTTAATTATCTCTTAGGCAAATATGATTAAAATTAAACACCCTCAAGAGCTAGCGCATTTACGTTGCCTTGCTCTGTCAGCACAAGCTTTGTTACAGACACAAGCTTATGGCAGTGGTTTGGAAGGGGCGCGTAATGCGATTAACCATATTGGTTACGTACAGGGCGATAGCGCCATAAACTTAATACTTTAAATTCAATTAAAATTTGAATGATTCTAATGTCCGCTTCGGGGATTTTATTTCTGACGCCAAACAAAAGTTTTAGTCATAACTTTAGTTGTGAATGGATGTGAATTTTTAAGTGTAAAAAAGAAACTTTAGAATCTCTGCCCTGCTGCATTAACTCATAAGCTAATGACCGCTAATGGCTAGCTACTGCCGTAAACACCTAATGTCCGCATTGTCGGAGCTGCTGCCATTAAATAAGTTACGGCTAGCTTCCGCTATCGTATCTTTGTTGACATAAATCTGCCTAATTTTGAGGACTAATTTAGTTCAGTTCTTAGCGGCAAAAGTGTGTGCTAGTGGTGTTCAATATATCCAAAGATGACAGGCCTATTAAGATCGAAATATTGTGGCAGAGTTGAACGCAATTGGCTGGCTTAGCTAAATGCAATTAGGTGGTACTGATACTAGATATTTTCCAGACAATGCCTGGTGCTCCTTTAAATTATCAAATGACGCTTAAATACCAATTTTAATCAATTTAACAACAAAAATAAGTCCTCGCCAAAAACAGAGAAAGGAGTGAATATCAAAATGACGTCAGTTACATCAGTAGCTTATGCCAATAATACACAAACTAAAGTCCGACTAGCATCAATTGATATTCTACGAGGACTTGTTATGTTGTTGATGCTAGTAGACCACGTTCGAGAGCGCTTTTACTATCACCATAACGTGTCTGATCCGATGGAAATAAGTACAACAAGTACAGAATTATTTTTTACGCGTATCTCTGCTCACTTTTGTGCGCCCGTTTTTGTTTTTTTAACCGGTTTATCAGCATGGTTATATGCGCATCCAGTTAATAAACCTCAACGTTCAGCTCAAACATTTTTGCTAAAACGCGGATTATTTATCATCTTTATTGAGATCACCTTAATAAACTTTTCTTGGTTCGGAAATTACAACGCACTTTATTTACAAGTTATATGGGCGATAGGACTAAGTATGATCACACTCGCTTTTATCACTAAACTTCCTCGTTGGCTTATAGGTTTGTTGGGGCTTACTATTGTTTTTGGCCACAATGCCTTGGCATTTATAAGTTTTCAGCCACACGAAACCGGTTATACATTATGGACCATTTTGCACGACAGAGGGTTTATATACGTGAACGATACTTTTAAAATAAAAGCTTCCTATCCGGTACTACCATGGATCGGGGTAATTCTACTTGGGTACTTGATTGCGCCTATTTTTTCGCGTTCAACGCCAACTAAAGATAGAAAAAAAATACTCACTACTATAGGGATAAGTTGTATAGCGATATTATTAGTATTAAGAGGCTTTAATCTCTATGGTGAAACACTGCCTTGGTTAACAAGTGACGATTGGCTTACGTCTGTTAAATCTTTTATAAATTATACCAAGTACCCTCCTTCACTTGATTTTTTACTTTTCACATTAAGTATTTCGCTACTTGTTTTAGCTGCACTAGAAAATGTGAATAATAAATTCACAAAAGTGATTGAGCGTTTTGGCTCAGCCCCTATGTTTTTTTACATTATTCACTTATATGTGCTGTTAGTATCATATCGTGTATTAGTTAATATATTTGGTGCAACTAAGGGTGATTACTGGGGCGTAAATAATGTATGGCAAGTTTGGGCTATTGCTTTTTTACTTGCACTATTACTCTATTGGCCTACTAAAATATTTTCTCAATTTAAACAGAAAACAAATTTAACTTGGGCCAAGTACCTTTAAAAAAATTAAGTCTAACGACAAGGAAACCAAAAAATAACCAACTAATTTAACTTAATTTAGTAACGTTTAAAGTGTTTTAAATATTCTAAAATGCTTTAACGTTTATATCATTAAAATTAATGTAACCTACTGATAAAAACTATTTTAGTTAATCGTTCTACAATCCAAGTGGTTACTGGAAATACTGATAGCCCACATTAAGGGGACAAGTGATGCCCATAAACATACTAGCAACCATATACACTTAATATCCCGCCTGATGAAATAGCACTTAGAACAAGCTCGCGGTACTCAAGCGATAAGCTAAAGCAAAGTTTCTTAGTAGTTTACTATGCCTATTAGAACACCATTTGGGCGGCTAACTTGGAGCGGGAACTTACGACTAATGAAAGTGTTCAGCTACTGAAATTATTGACCCCAATAGTAAATATTTTCTTTATCGTGTATTTTTTTATAAAAATACTACTCACTTTTAGTCACTGAGTTTTCTACTTCTTTGAACAGCCATTCTTTAAATGCCTGAATTCTTGGTAGGTCAGCGCATTCAGGCCGGTAAATAACGTAATACGCCAAAGGCGATTCAAAATATATATCAGGAAACAACCTGACTAATCGCCCAGCGGCTAGATCATCTTTAGCCATTACACTACGCGCTAAAGCCACACCATGGCCGTCAATTGCTGATTGTAATACAGCCGCTGAGTTGTTTATTTGAATGTTTTTAGTAGTAAAAGGCCCTGTAACCCCAGCTTTTTTTAACCACGACGACCACGATGGAAACCCAGTATGTGCGTCCATTGATTGATCGTGAATAAGGGTTTCATTTAATAGTTTATCAATCGAGTTTAAACGGGTTTTATTGGCTAAAAATGTTGGAGAGCATACAGGGTAAACTTCTTCATCCATTAGTTTCTCTGCGCTTAATCCATGCCAACTACCTACGCCAAACCGAATACCTACATCTATTCGCTGAGCAGCAAAATCAATAGGCTTTAAATTGGTATTTAAATTTACATTGGTTTGCGCACAAATTTCTTGAAAATGATGCAGCCTAGGTAATAACCACTTAGCAGCAAAGGCAGGACTTACGGCAACCGTTAATACACCGCTTATCGCGTTGTCTTTTAAAATATCTAACCCTTGGGCGAGTTTATCAAAGCCTTCTCGTATTAATGGCAAGGCACTTTGCGCGGTTTCAGTGGCTACCAACCGTGTTTTGCCAGAGCTCATTCTATGAAACAGCGGCGTATCGAGCCACTCTTCTAATGTTTTTACCAGTTGCCCAACCGCAGCAGGGGTTACATTTAGCTCACCAGCGGCCGCTGAAAAACTCTGATGCCGTGCGCTAGCTTCAAATGCTTTTAATGCATTGAGATGTATAGGTGACTTCATGCGATAAACTTTTTCTTTACTGGTGATTCAGATTATCTCGTTTGTTAAACAAAGTAAATAAGTGAAAAATACCGTCCAAGCCAAACAGCAAGCTCTTTGCTGATAGGCAACTTATTACTTTTATTTATACAACAAATACAGCGCGTATTGGCGCTTGGAGAAAGAATGATGACTACACAATTTTCAGGTAAAAAATTACTCGTTGTTGGCGGTACTAGCGGCATAGGTTTTGAAACGGCTCGTTTAATTCTTGAGCAAGGCGGTCAAGCGGTTATCGTCGGTCATCGCGAAGAAAAAGCCCAAGCAGCAAAAGAGCAGCTATCAGCTTTAGGCACTGTTGAGGTGTTAACCGCCGATTTAACCAGTGATGAGGGTGTGCAAAACTTAATTAACACTATTTCGACAGATCACGCAGATGTAGATTTACTGGTGAATGCTGCGGGTGTTTTCTTTCCTAAACCATTTTTAGAACACGAAGCGGCTGATTACGATCAGTACATGCAAATTAATCGCGCTTTATTTTTTATTACTCAAAAAGTAGCCGCTAATTTAGTGGCTGCAAAACGCGCTGGCGCCATTGTAAATGTAGGTTCCATGTGGGGCAAGCAAGCCATTGCAGCAACACCTTCTTCAGCATATTCCATGGCTAAAGCAGGATTACATGCGTTAACTCAACATTTATCACTGGAGTTAGCGGTGCATAACATTCGTGTTAATGCGGTATCGCCAGCGGTTGTACAAACGCCAATTTATGAAGGTTTTATCCCTAAAGCTGAAGTAAACGATGCCCTGCAAGGCTTTAACAGCTTCCACCCAATTGGCCGAGTAGGCACAAGCGAAGATGTTGCCAACACCATCGCATTTTTACTCAGCGACAAAGCAGCTTGGGTAACGGGTGCAGTATGGGATGTTGACGGCGGCGTAATGGCCGGACGTAACTAATCTCATTTAACAAAAAGCCGCAGCGTGCACTAAATTTATCTATGTTAAATTTACCTATGTACACTCACTTAAATGTACAGTCGGATAAAGGTACAGTCGCATAAGTGCATAACACTCTGCGACACGTACCAAGCGCTTTTCAGGGCTAATTTATCGAGCAATCACATTAAGTTATTGCTTTTGTTTTATTTTTTAGGTCGAATAAATGCAGATTAATTCAGATTTTTCACAACAAGCTTCATTACTGCCAAGTCAATATAGTTGGCAAACAACACCTCAAGCAGGTGTTGAGCGGGTAATGCTAGACCGAATAGGTGGTGAAAAAGCCAGAGCAACGAGCGTGGTACGCTACGCGCCAGAGTCAACTTTTCCAAGCCATGCTCACCCAGGCGGAGAAGAAATAATGGTACTTTCGGGCACCTTTTCAGATCAATCGGGTGACTACCCACAAGGCTTTTATTTACGAAACCCGCCAGGGTCTTCACATGCACCTAGTAGTAAAAATGGCGCTACTATTTTTGTAAAACTTTGGCAAATGAACGCAGCAGAAACCATACCTGTGCGTATAAATACACATGATCCAACAACGTGGACAACACAAAACAAGCGTCAAATATGTCCGCTTTATCAAGATGATAACGAAGTAACTAAACTCGTAAAGTTAGCGCCGCATCAACAATTATTTGATGATTTAAGCTTTTGTGGTTCAAGTATAAATAATGCGCTCGAATTATTCGTACTTTCGGGTAGTGTCTTACACCAAGGAAATGAATATTCAAAAGGTAGTTGGTTAAGGCTGCCAAGCTGTTGCGAAGCTTTAATAACTACACAAAGCGCAGGCGCTAATATTTACCTTAAAATAGGTAACTTTAAAAATACAGGCACAAATATAGGTTATGAAGGATAAACTAATGCATAAAAATATTGCGATTATCGGCGGCGGACTCAGCGGCCTGTATGCGGCCTACCAGCTAGAACAACAAGGCATTACCGATTACATACTGCTTGAAGCTAGAGCCCAATTGGGTGGGCGTATCATGGGTTTTACCGGTAATTCGCAGGCTGCAACGGATAGTTTTGACCTTGGTCCTACCTGGTTTTGGCCAGAGTTTCAGCCACAATTAGATGCCATTATTAAAACCCTAAACCTAGAAGCATTTGCCCAGTATGAGCAAGGTAATACCTTGGTAGAGCGATCGCATTCGCAACCACCAACAACTATGCGAGGTTATACGAATTCTCCTACTTCTATGCGGCTAAAAGGTGGCATGGGCACATTGATTAATGCCTTACATGCAAAGCTTAGCAACAAGCAAATTGTCACCGGCGCTTTGGTAAAATCGATTACCAACCAGCAGGGCAATATAGAAGTTAGCTTTAGCACCTCAAACAAGGAAAATAATCAAGTCAATGTTGAGCATGTTATGCTCGCGCTGCCGCCACGTTTAGCCGTTAGCCAAATAACATTTACACCGGCATTGCCAAGCGATTTAGTAACACAGTGGCAAAACACCGCAACCTGGATGGCACCGCACGCTAAGTATATTGCCGTATACGACAAACCATTTTGGCGCGAACAGGAATTATCGGGCAGTGCGCGCAGCAGCGTTGGGCCAATGGTTGAAATACATGATGCATCAAACCTAGATGGCCAAGCCGCATTATTTGGCTTTATTGGCGTACCCGCCACCGACAGAAAACGCATCAGCCATGAAGATTTAATCACTCATTGTCGAGCACAATTAGTCAGGCTTTTTGGCGCACAAGCAGCTACTCCAAAAATTGATATTATTAAAGATTGGGCACAAGACCCTCTCACGGCGACTTCGTTAGATACACACGCAGCGAGTACTCATACACCAGCGCCTCACATAACAGCGAAAAATGGCCCATGGCATCAAAAATTAGTAGGTGTTGGTAGTGAATGGTCGGTGCAATTTCCGGGGTACATTGCCGGCGCAGTTGATGCTGCAAACATAGGCGTAGAGCATTACTTAAAAAAGTTAAAAGCTGCTAAAGCATAGCCATTATGATTGAGTAAAACGCTAACTGCACAGTGCTTTATATATTGGGCTTGTTAATTCAATCAAACCTTTAGCATAATCTAGCTGTAAAGGGTCATATCGCCCCCCACACACCATACAAGCCGTAATTATCTGACAGCGGTAGTACTGAGAACTATCATTGACTTACGGAAACTAAGTCTCAAATAACGAAGCACCATTACTATGCTGATTTAATACCCAATGAGTAAGAAAGGTAATAGCTAAATATAAATATGTAGCTAGTTTTACTTGACCACTACATAGACAACCCGAAACGAATTCATAAGGTCTTTAGCTTTTTAAAGCTTGAACCTAAAGAAAAGTTTATTGTGGTTAATTTAAGTAACCAAAATACCATCATGAGTTACGAAACCGTGGCATCAGGTACGGTCAATTCGGTCAGTTTACGCCCTGCCGAAGTATTGCGTTCTGCTGCTGTTGTTAGTGCGACCGCTAATGCCTTGCTCCACAATCATCCATCAGGAATATCAAAGCCAAGTAAAGCTAACATAACATTTACTAAAAAAGTTATTGATGCTGCTAAGTTACTTGATATTACAGTAATTGAACATGTGTTTATTGTTGAAGATGACTTTTATAGTATAAAAGAACAAGAAGGTTTTTAATCAGTTAAACACATCACCACACTTAACTATTTATAAATTAGGGGAAAAACATGATTCAAATAAAAAACGAAGGGATAGCTCTGCCTATGAGCCCAATGTTTACACTGGATATTGCCGACTTACTTACACCATATGAAAAAGCTGTAACGATTAATTTTCGTGACCCAAACCACAGTAGTGACGATGGTGGTCATCACCCTGTTGAAATTCGATTAGAAAAAAGTGGTGACTAGTACTTTTCATATATAACTGATTTTTGCTTTATTGGCAGTGACTAAGATGTTTCAAGTATGGGAAACGAACTTTGTTTATTACGCTATGGTATCTAAAATCTTTAATATCAGCTATACCACTGAATGATATTGAAAATATTAAATTTTACCCGCATTTACTTAAAAGATTAACCGCTTAATAATTGACGACCTCATTGTGCTAAGGTGCATATTTATATTGAATGTACCTTGACTCTCTTTTGAGACCAACTAGTAAACTCGTTTTGCAGTTTTTGAATAGAGCCATTAAACAAAGATTCTAATTGTTCTGGTTTGAGAGCATCACAAATATTACCCTGCTCAGCCTTAATCACTTTAGCTAACATCGACTTTTTACTTGGATTTTCCATCATAAAAAAGATAAACGCCCAACTAGTGGCATAAAGCCGATGCCTTAGCTTTCCGTCCCATTGTTCATTATTAGTAGTAAATAGTTTAGCTAATGGTAATAGTCGCTCAGATAAAATTCCGTTTTTGGTCCAACTACTATTAGGGTGTACTTTGGTAACTTGACTATTCACACTAATATTTTCACTATATTCAGCTAGCCCCTCATTCAGCCATTTAGGGCTGTAGCCAATAATCGCCCTATTAATCGCATGGGTAGCTTCATGTACTGCCGTTTTCATTGTTTGTTCATCATTTGTATAGAGTAGATATGCCTGATTATTACTGTGACTATAAAAGCCATTTGAAGTATTTCTTGTTGGCATATTGTGTTGCTGTTTAACTTGAGAAAAACTTGCTTCTGATAAGAATACTCTCAGGTTGATATCTACTTTCTTTAATGATGACACATCAAGTAAATTGCCATAAACAGCAAACAATTGATTGAGTTTTCCTGTCAGTTTTTGGTTAAAGTCATAAGGTAAATTTTCCGTATTTAAATTTAACGAGAAATAATCAAAGACTTTATTACCTGCGTTACTATACATTTTAAAAAATGCACTTTTAGGAGGCTTATCACTGACATGATAAACATCATTTTCATCAGTCCAAGTATATATATCACCAACTTTTTTATATTTTACTTTTCCTAATGATGTATCTTTACAGCTTGATTTATTTTCAATTTGTTCGTGATAAAAATGCTGCACTTCGTCATCAGAAGAGTTAACAATTGCTTCAGTTGTTTCACCTGTTTTTTCATAAGGAACACTGTCATCTAACAATACTTCCTTATCAGTAAATAATGACTCTAACCATCGTATACTTTGAGCAATATCACGAGGCAAACTAATGTCTTTTTTATAAAAATTTGCTGAGAATAAAAAACAGACAGTAAATGCCACAATAGTTAATAAAATACGTAATATTCTTCTTTTCAAAACTCTATCCTTAAGCTTTATCCCACAATAAATCCATCAATTATCGGCAACAAGTTTTTGATATCTTTCACTTTATGAGTGTAATTACTTATTATACCAAACGAGCTAATTTCATGCCCTACAATTTGTTGTAATAAATTGGTTGGCTTGGTTTTCTAATCCTTCGGCTGAATCATCATTATCATTGCCAATAAACGACATCGCTTTAATAACCGTTGAAAACGATTCCAAGACAGGCCATTTTTCTTCTTCTAAACTAGCAACTACCTCACTAAAGCGAACTAACCGCTGTTGATTATCCAATGCTTGTGCAATATAAAGATAATGCTCTTTAAAGCTATCACTCAACGCTAAGAGATCATCACCTGATAAGGCATTTAACCTATGGGCTTTATCGCTATAACCATGCTCTAGTTGTGCGATTAATCCGTCAATGTCACCAACACTTAATACTTTGGTCATAATGTCCTTGAGTGATAACAACCGTTCTTTCGTCGTTTTAGTGTCTAATTTTCTGGATATGATGACAAGTTGTTTTAACTTTAATATATAAGGTTGTAACCGATGCCATTTAATAACAGCAACACTTAAGCTAGAGGTATGTAAACAAAGTCGTATTTCCCGTAACCCCAGACGTTTGGGGATACGTTGTCTAAAGTAATATTGTGTTTTCCTTAAGTACAGATGTTTAAAGCCATTAACTACTAGCACTATTTAAGCTCATTTTTGCAAATGTTTTTTTACCGTGTATCTATCCATGTACAAAAGTTCACACGGTTTGAATCATTAAAATTAATTAAGAGTAAAAATTTTAACCGGAAAAAAACTGAGCCAAAATCTATTCCGTAGAGAATTTGATCAAAATTTGATGAGAGAATTTAGAAAAGAAGTATAGTTAAATAGTTGAAACCTTGTACCTTTCCGCGTACCAGAAAGTGAATTCAATCAATTGATTTACAAGGTTCTTAGCAAACTGCTTGACTATTTATCAGATAATCAAGCAGTTACTAAAATTGTTAATTTGACCGACAAGCGGCTTTCGTTGAGGAGTAAACGGAGTGGACAATCATTGTCTGAAAACAAAAACCCCCGCATTTCTGCGAGGGTTTAATAAATAGGTGAGTTGACCGATAAGCTAACTCACAAAATATAAGTAACTATTTACTTTTACGTCGAATAAGAAATATCCCACTTCCTAGCAGTAAAATAAAGCCTCCAAAACTGCCTCCTCCACTCGACTTTTTCGGGACGCTAATAATTTCAGTAGATTTAATAGTAAGAGTGATCTCCACTTGCCCTTGGCTTTCACCACCGTTGTTATCCGTAATGCTATAGCTAAGCGTATCTACCCCTTCAAACCCAACAGATGGAGTGTAAAACAGTACATTATTACTAATCACAACACTACCTTGCTCTGCACTGGCACTCGTTATGATTAGTTCATCGTTTTCAGCATCGCTATCATTCGCTAAGACATCAATGGTTATTGCAGTTTTATCATCCGTTCTAGCACTATCATTAACGGTAATAGGTGCGGTATTTTCTACCACAGTAACAGATACCTCACCATAGCCAGTACCATTGTTGCCATCACTAACACCATAGTTAATCGTAGCTAGACCAAAGAAGTTCACGTCTGGCTGGTAATATAACTGTTGCTCAACAACACTTACGGTACCAAAGTCAACGTTTGCACTGGTTATAGTCAAGATATCACCATCGATATCACTATCATTAACGAGAACGTTAATAGTAACGGCTTTGTTTTGCGGCGTTGCTATTTGATCTGATTGAATCTCTGGCAATGTATTGCTGTTAAACCAAATAGCCACACCACCTGGGTCAACAATTTGATTATTAGCAACACCATCGTCATCATTGATGCCACCATCTTCTATGGTTACTTGTACACACCAATGCCCCGAAGTTAGCCCTAACGTCCAGCTACTATCATTCGCTGGAGGGCAAAAACCAACTAAACCTGGTGCCGATGAATAGTAATTATTGTCATCAACGAAAAACTCAACCCAGTTATTATCTGATGTTAATTTACGATATATCGCATTGTCAGGAATTGGTAAGCGTTGAGGTAATACAACACTGACACTTTGTCCAGCCTCTGGAATATCATATAATGTAAAATCAAATAGTCCGCCAATATTTATCGCATCTTCATCACTATTTACTTCGTCTACCCTCAGAGAGACGCTACCTGACACATTATTTGTCGTATGAATACCTCGACGTAAGCAAATACCAGATTCAGTTTCAATAAGGTTAATATGGTACTCACTAACGTCCGCAGGTTGCACATTACAAACAGTGTTTGTATCTAAATAATTAGCAATACCGTCCCCATCCGCATCACCATGACCCTCAATATTATCTGGTATTAAGTCACCATCGCTATCAGCACTCGTGAGTGTTGGTAATGACTCAACAATATCAAAATAAACAAACATCTGTGTACTGAGTGGGGTATCACCATCATCACTCACCGTTAATGATAATTTTTGTTGACCTACCGCTAAATAGGTTGGGTCAAAAGTAAAGCTGTTGTCATCACTATCTTCGTCAATCAACTCTCCATTAGCACTTAACCAACTATAGCTATGATAATCATCGTTGTTTGCATCGTATACATTGCTTAAAATAACGACTTCACCTAAACTTTTATCAATAATTGTACGTTTTTCATTATTTTGTGAAACGTTAACGCTTATTTGTGGTGCGATATTATTTTCTGTAATAGTAAATGTGAATGCAGACTTAGCCCCTAAATTCATCGTATTATCAAGTGTAATAATAATGGTTTCATTTGCTTCGGCTATTCCATCATTTAATATATCAAATTCGATATGGCCCACTAAACCTGAGTTTATAACAAGTGATCCTGAAGCCAGGCTATGATCATTGCTATCCGCATCACCACTCACATCATAAGCAACAGTCACTGGATAATAAGGAGATTCTCCATTTAAATGAACGGCAACTTTATAATGGCCACCCTCACTACCTTGTCTGTCTTTATCAATATTTATTAGAGGCTTTACTTCAACTCGCTGTGTAGCAACACGCTTAAAGCCTTCGCTGTCTTGTGCTTGCCAGTATACTAAATTTACACCCGGTGAAAATTGCGTAATATTGTTAACAAGTGCCACAGGTACTTGTTTACCTTTACTATCAAAAGCAGTGGCAACACCTAAATTAACTTTAGTAAATAAACCACTGGCGTTAATATTAATGTCATCAGGTAATGTAATAACTGGCAGTAACGCATCAATATGCTCATCAAAGCTAATAGTAACTTTTGCTTCACTGTTGCTATTATTGCCATCATCTATGACATACTGCAGTTCAATATCACCTTCAATCACTCCTTGAATTTGATAAATTAATTTTCCTGCTTCAATACTTACTTCACCAATTGAGCTACTCGCATTGATCAGCGATAATTCATCACCGTCAACGTCAATATCATTGCTTAATACGTCAAGTGCATAGCGACCACCCTCATTATAAGTAAGCACAATTACATCATTTTGGGCAACAGGCGAATCATTCACAGGCGCAATTGTTATCTCAATAGTAGCTGGCTCAGACTCAGCTTCTGCATCCATGACTTTATAGGTAAAGTTATCAGTACCATGATAGTTTTCTTCCGGTGTATAAATCCAAGTATTATCCGTCTCCCGCATTAATGAACCGTGGATTGGCTCAGAAACAATAACGTAGGTTAATTCATCTTGATCAGCATCTTCAGCGGTTAACGTAAAAATTAAGGCGTTATCTTCTTCAAGGTCATATAGTTGTGCTTCAATAATAGGTGCTGTATTAGTGCTAGTTACGTTAATGTCAAATGCAGCTAAGCTATCTGTAGCACCTGTAGCATCGGATACGGTAATAATAATGCCTGTTGTTATACCTATGTCCGCTTGTAGTGGTGTGCCTGTTAAAGCCCCCGTTAATGTATTGAATGTCGCCCATGCAGGCTTATTAATAACACTAAAGGTTAACACTTTGTTTACATCTACGCCTGTTATTGTTGGTATAAAGCTATAAGCACTGTCTTCAGCAACACTTGTTTCTGGCGTTCCTGAGATTTCAGGCTTTTGATTAACCGTATGGACTGAACCAGTTGTATAGGTTGGTGTAGTATTTCCAGTCGCGTCTTTAACCGTTCCTGTTAAATCTAATCGTATTGAGCCAGAGCCACTAATACTTGAAACGATCACATTTATTGACTTGCCTGAACTAGCCGAAACGCTTGATACACTGCCCATGGCATTACCCGAAAGTCGGGTTACAGCAAAGTCAGTAACAGCTATACCAAAAACAGTTTCATCAAAAGTTACTGTATAAGTAATACTCGTATCACTAGCTATCTCATTGCCTGACAAAGTGATACCTGTGACATTCGCAGCGCGAGCATCAACCTTTATTAAAGCGGTAGCACCAACACTGTTTAAGGTTAATGTTACATCATTACTTGAAGCATCTTTTAACGTAGCACCATTAGCAGATAATCCATCAACTGCAATACCGTTACTGTCGTTTTCACCTGCTTGAATCGTATAGCGGAATAACAAGGCGCTGGTTCCAGAGCCGCTTTGATAAACCGCTTGGCGTGTTGTCGCTCCAATCGTAATCGCCAATTGTGGTGTACCACCTACTATATTCACAGCGACGCTTTCATCAAAGTTTACGGTGAAGTCTAAGTTTTGGCCGCTGATATAGGTCGCATTTGCTGGCACAGTGACAGAGCTCACGGTTGCGGCAACAGCATCGATAGTCACGAGCGCCGTTGAGCCTACGCTGTTTAAGCTCAGCGTGGCATCATTGCCTGCCGGATCTCGCACGGTTCCGCCATTGGCACTGAGTGCACCCACGGCAATACCATTGTTGTCGTTATCACCGCTTTGTATGGTGTAACGGAAGAGTAAAGCGCTTGTGCCTGAGCCACTAACAAAAGTAGCTTGTCGCGTGGTGCCGCCAATATCTAAGGATAATTGTGGGGTACCGCCTACGGTATTCACTGTAATGTCTTCCGTTAGGTTAACGGTGAAGTCTAAGTTTTGGCCGCTGATGTAGGTCGCGTTTGCTGGCACAGTGACAGAGGTCACGGTCGCGAGTAGTGCGTCAACAGTGATCAGCGCCGTTGAGCTAACACTGTTTAAGCTCAGCGTGGCATCATTGCCTGCCGGATCTCGCACAGTTCCGCCATTGGCACTAAGTGCACCCACGGCAATACCATTGTTGTCGCTATCGCCGCTTTGCACCGTATAGCGGAACAATAAAGCACTTGTGCCTGAACCACTTACATAAACCGCTTGGCGTATTGTTGCTCCGATGGTTAGTGATAATTGTGGTGTGCCACCCACTAAATTCACAGCGACGCTTTCATCAAAGTTTACGGTGAAGTCTAGGTTTTGGCCGCTGATGTAGGTCGCATTTGCTGGCACAATGACAGAGCTCACGGTTGCTGCAACTGTATCGATATTCACGAGCGCTGTTGAGCCAACACTGTTTAAGCTCAGTGTGGCATCATTGCCTGCCGGATCTCGCACGGTGCCGCCATTGGCACTAAGTGCACCCACGGCAATACCATTGTTGTCGCTATCGCCGCTTTGCACCGTGTAGCGGAACAACAAAGCGCCTGTGCCTGAGCCACTAACAAAAGTAGCTTGTCGCGTGGTGCCGCCAATATCTAAGGATAATTGTGGGGTACCGCCTACGGTATTCACTGTAATGTCTTCCGTTAGGTTAACGGTGAAGTCTAAGTTTTGGCCGCTGATGTAGGTCGCGTTTGCTGGCACAGTGACAGAGGTCACGGTCGCGAGTAGTGCGTCAACAGTGATCAACGCCGTTGAGCTAACACTGTTTAAGCTCAGCGTGGCATAATTGCCTGCCGGATCTCGCACGGTGCCGCCATTGGCACTAAGTGCACCCACGGCAATACCATTGTTGTCGCTATCGCCGCTTTGCACCGTATAGCGGAACAATAAAGCACTTGTGCCTGAACCACTTACATAAACCGCTTGGCGTATTGTTGCTCCGATGGTTAGTGATAATTGTGGTGTGCCACCCACTAAATTCACAGCGACGCTTTCATCAAAGTTTACGGTGAAGTCTAGATTTTGGCCTGCAATATAGGTGGCGTTACCAGGTACGCTAACCGAACTCACGCTCGGTGCGGCTGCATCAACCAATACCGCGGTAGTTGCTCCCACACTGTTTAACGTTAAGGTTGCGTTATTATTGGCAGCATCTCGTAACGTACCGCCATTTGCAGATAATGCTCCGATTGCTATACCGTCAGCATCCGCATCACCCGTTTGGGTTGTGTAACGGAATAACAAGGCGCTTGTGCCTGAGCCGCTTACATAGCTTGCTTGACGAACAGTTGAACCCACAGTTATCGCTAACTGAGGTGTGCCACCTGTGGTAACAACTGTTGTGGCTTCATTTAAATTAACCGTAAACTCTAAGTTTTGACCGGCAATGTAGGTTGCATTAGCAGGTACAGTTACCGACGTAACCGTTGGTCCAGTGGAATCAACCACACCAGTCAGTTGAGAACTATTAACGGTGGAAAGCCCGCCGGAACTAGCTTGTAAATTAAAGGGTTCGCTACTACCTCCTGAAGCGGTATAAGTAATTTGCATACCGGTAAACGTTGATACACCAGAACTTGGTGTGATAGTTGTGGTTGCTGCACTGCCGTCGATATCACCGGTTGCAGTCATTGTCGCCGAGCCGGTACCATTAACTTCAGAAAGAACAATGTTGGTACTATAGCCAGTATCGATAACACCATCACCATCACGCGCCGAAACCACAGGAATCGTGCTGAAACTGGTAGCTTCGCCACTGTTAACCGACAATGGCCCAGGTTGCGTATCAAATACCAAGGTAGTTGCCACCACATCTGACGTTACCGAGTTGGCATCTACTGTCGAGAAATTTGGACCTACGCCGTCTTCGTCATTTGCGGTGAGGGTAAAACTTTGTTGATCAGCAGTGGCGAAGTATTTCACGGCAGTAAAGGTTGCAACACCAGAAATCGCTACCACTGAATTGCCGGTCAGGCTACCAGCACTGGACTCCGTAAAAGTAATGGTTTCAGTAAAATCTTTATCGGTATTGCCAAAAGCATCACTTGCTGCAATCACGGGCTGGGTTGTTAAAGCACTACCCGAAACAGAGCCTGCAGGCTGATTAGTGAATACTAACTTTGTTGCAATAACGGCTGCTTTAAGCCCTGAGCCATTAGTCACTGCGCTTGAAGTCGCAAACTGAGTACTATTGCTACCAATAGTGAAGTCAGTATCACCATCGGTTGATAATATAAAGGTAGCTCCTTCTGTCACGTTACTATTGTCGTTGTAATATGCATTTACCGTGTAGGTTTCACCTGAGCTATCGGCAACAGACACCGACAGACCACTAAAAGTAATAGTATCTACCAATGCATCGTATACACCGATTACATTACTTGCGTCAGGTCCATTTAATCGCCATGTAATATTATTTCGCAGAGTATCGGTTGATGTGCCTGACACATTAACTATTATTTGACTTACCGTTAACGTTAAGCCATCGGAAGTACCGCCATCGAAAATGATGAAATCAAAAATACTACTCGCTTCAGGAACTGTGTCTATTGTTGTACTTAATGTAGTCGCTTCCATTCCTGCGCCTGCAGTAACGCTGCCGTCATTGTCTTGTGGGCTATTAATAATAAATTCAGTCAGTGTGCGAGCACTGCTCGTATTATTTGAACTATCAGTAACGGTAACAGTACAGTCACTATATGTGCCCGCTGCCAATGGAGTGAAGTTGTCGGGTTGGGTTAGCGTGATAGTGGAGCTTCCTGAACCAATTGCCCCTTCACTGGCACTACCACAGCTTCCGCCAACAGTAAGGGTACCAGCTTCATTTGTTGATATTGTAACATCTGGTGTCGTGTCAGTACCCGGCGAAGTAACAGAAGTAACTTCTGTTACTGTTGGAGCTGTTGAATCGACATTACTTACCGTGATGCTGTTGCCAATAAGGTCGCTGCTATCACCGGTAGTAAGGAAGGTAATAAAATCATCTGCGCCTGCTAGGTTATAGCTTGTGGAATCGGCCGCGCTCCCACCATTTTTATTGAGTAGTGCTTCCACTGCAGCTATGTCCGCTCCGCTTAAAGTAACCGTAAACTGTGTGGAAGAATCAATTTCAACATCTGACGTAGACAGTAATGTGTATGTAGCACCGGCTTGCCCAGTTACTGTTAAATCACTGACGTCGACGTCATTGGTTGCGCCAGCATTGGCCTCAAAATTAGTCCCCGTTACCACCAAACTATTGGTTATAGCATTGTAAGTGGCAAACATTATGGTTGGTGTTACGACTGCAATATCGAAAGTCACCGATGCTGTGTTCGAGTCTTCCGTTCCATCATTGGCCTTAAAAGCCACGGTGCCGGCATTTGTGCCACTTAGACCAGGGGTTGGGGTAAATGTAGCTGCATCCAATGCTGCATTGATAGACGCTAAAGAACCTGCTGCGGTAAAGCTGGCGCTACCATTTCCTGAGCCGCCAAAGGTAATGCCAGTGGTGCCTGTACTTAAAGTGCCGCCAGTAATGGTAAACGTTACGGTTTGGTCGTCACCATCGCCATCCGTTACTTGTATGTTATCAGCCAACGCTACATTGTTGGCGTTTTCTACGACGGTAGGGGCTGTTGGGGCTGTTGCTATTGGAGCCGTGTTTACAGCAGCTGCTGCAACATTTGCTAGGGTGAGGTCATCAATAAGTAACCTATCGAGATTTCCGGAATCGTATTGAATGGTGATACTCGTAACATCATCCCATGCACTAGTAGCAGGTAAAGTGTATGGTTCAAAACCTGCTGAAGGACTTAGTGAGTTTAATGTTACATCTCCCCCTTTACTGGAAGTAATTCTAACGACCTTAGCAATAGCCGCTGAATTTACAATTTTAATACTTTCTGGGCTAAATGTTTCCCCCCCTGTAAATGAAATACTGGTACTTAAAGGATTATTACTAAAAGCAACCCCTGCATAAAGGTAGCCAGCTCCGGAAGTATATAAACTAGCACTTGCGTTATTAGTTTCAAATTTAAGATTATAAGATGTTGCAGGTATAGTATAGGTTATTGAGGAAACATAACCGCTTGCAGGTAAATTGTCAAAATTGACCGTTCCCGTATATGAGAGAACAGCATTAAAATTTACCATTGCTATAGAGTCAAATACGATCTCAGTATTAATATCGCCTTTTTGAATCTCTAGTTCCCAGTCTCCTCCTTGATTATCTGCTCCTGTTAAATTATTTGATGCAGCGACATCAATATTGGCTGCCAAGGAAATTAATTCTAACAGTTGTTCACCCTTAGCTGTTTTAGCTAATTCACAACCATAAAGTAGTAAATCACCTCCATCTTTAAGCGCATGATTTAACGCGCTACTTAACTGCGGGTGTGCTTTAAAAGAGGTTTCATCTAATAAAGAGTTACCTAACTGAAGTGCACCATCAGTAGCATGAGAAACCACATGTAATGAGTCAAGCTCCTGATATTGACTTAAAATGGTATTAAGCTGTACTAAGCCATCTTTATTAGATGAAATTTCTATAACGTCTACACCAGGCTTAATATGTTGATAGAATAAATGCTTGTCTGGTATTGCCGCATCAATAATAATCAACTCTTTAGCAAGATTATTAGCCGTTATTTGTAATGTTTTTACTACCTCAATTGAAGTAGGTAACTCATTTGTAGTATTAAAATTATTACGAGAAGTTGCGGTAGTTAGCACCAAGTCAGTTTCAGTAGTAATGTTTTGCACGTTAGCTACTGAGTGGGTTGATATATCAGATGACAGATAGCTTTTGCTAATTTCATGCGAAGCATTATGAGAGCTTATTGATAAATAATTTTGAGGCGAGACTCTCGGGAGTCTTAGCTGTGACAAATAATCACTTTGACGTGTATTTTTATTACCTACATGCGTATAAGTTCCTACGGGTTGTGCTGTAGCAACGCTCATACCTGCAGGCAACATTGCCACAGTGAATGCACTTAATAAGTATTTATTCATCATAAGTCTCTTTAATTTAGTATTTTTCAATAAACTATTGTTCTAACGACTCTTTTATATAAGCCGCTACATTGTGCTACTTTTCTGACTTGGGCGCGATAATACTTGCCGCAGTGCCATTACTGTCTTGCCAAAAAGCCATGTCACTGTATGTTTGAAATAAATCAGGTGGTAAAATGCTACGTCGTGGTTTAAATTCCACTTTACTTTTAACGGTATGTAAGCCCTTTACACCTAATTGAGCATCAAATTCGCCCGCATCATATTCAATGTTATTAAAATCGTGCTGGTAACTTTCTTCACCTAAAAACTGATAAACAAGCTCAATGGCTTTTTCAGGATGTTGTGTTAATAAATCATAGTCGATAAGTAATAAACGATCTGAATACTCTCCGTAATACGCTTCTTTCAAAGCCGTCCATGCACTACCTACGGTACCACTTGCACTTATCATAGACTCACAACGTGAATAAACAGTTTGACGTGCTTGGGGTGAATACATGCGGCTATAATCAAAGGGATTTTTACGGTAAATAACTTCAAAACTGTCCATGATCCATGCAGGGTTACGTACACAACAAATCATTTTAAAATCGTCGAATAATTCAACGAGCTGATGTAAACGAGCTGTCCATATTCGATTAGTATCGAATATGGTGTTTTTATCGGCTTGTTCTTGGTAATAAGCATCAAATAATGCGCGGCATATACGCTTACGCTTTTCTTGATCAAAAAAACTGGAGAATTCACTACCTGCGCCCATTTGCTCCAACGCACTATTCATCATAGGCGCTACGGGGCTAGACATAGCAGCATGAAAATTAGGGTTTTGCTTTAAAATACCAGCAAGAAGTGTTGAGCCGGAACGGGGCAAGCCTGAAATAAAATGATACAACGGCAACAACTTATCTAATTTTGTTAATATAAATGAGTATATATTACTTTTAGTACTTTAGTAATATTTTGTTACTAATGAGTTTAGAAAAGAAGTATCGTTGAAAAATTGAAACCGTGTACCTATCCGCGTACCAGAAAGTGAATTCAATCAATTGATTTACAAGGTTCTTAGCAAACTGCTTGACTATTTATCAGATAATCAAGCAGTTACTAAAGTTGTTAATTTGACCGATAAACCGCTTTCGTTGTCGAGTAAACGGAGTGGACAATCATTGTCTGAAAACAAAAAAAACCACATCTCTGCGAGGGCTTATTAAATAGGTGAGTTGACCGATAAGCCGCTTTCGTTGAGGAGTAAACGGAGTGGACAATCATTGCCTGAAAACAAAAAACCCCGCATTTCTGCGACGGTTTATTAAATAGGTGAGTTGACCGATAAGCCGCTTTCGTTGAGGAGTAAACGGAGTGGACAATCATTGTCTGAAAACAAAAAAAACCACATCTCTGCGAGGGCTTATTAAATAGGTGAGTTGACCGATAAGCCGCTTTCGTTGAGGAGTAAACGGAGTGGACAATCATTGTCTGAAAACAAAAACCCCCGCATTTCTGCGAGGGTTTATTAAATAGGTGAGTTGACCGATAAGCCGCTTTCGTTGAGGAGTAAACGGAGTGGACAATCATTGTCTGAAAACAAAAACCCCCGCATCTCTGCGAGGGCTTATTAAATAGGTGACCTGCCCGATAAGCCGCTTTCGTTGAGGAGTAAACGGAGTGGGCAATCACTGTCTGAAAACAAAAACCCCCGCATTTCTGAGAGGGTTTAATAAATAGGTGAGTTGACCGATAAGCCGCTTTCGTTGAGGAGTAAACGGAGTGGACAATCATTGTCTGAAAACAAAAACCCCCGCATTTCTGAGAGGGTTTATTAAATAGGTGAGTTGACCGATAAGCCGCTTTCGTTGAGGAGTAAACGGAGTGGACAATCATTGTCTGAAAACAAAAACCCCCGCATCTCTGCGAGGGTTTATTAAATAGGTGAGTTGACCGATAAGCCGCTTTCGTTGAGGAGTAAACGGAGTGGACAATCATTGTCTGAAAACAAAAACCCCCGCATCTCTGCGAGGGTTTATTAAATAGGTGAGTTGACCGATAAGCCGGGTTCTGTCGTGGACAATCATTCCTCTAGGCCTTAAATCGCTCTAAGGCTCAAGCAACCTACCCGGTTTCAACGCGAGCCACGCCATATGAAACCCTATTTGGTCTTGCTCCGGGTGGAGTTTACCCTGCAACCAACTGTTACCAGTGGTCCGGTGCGCTCTTACCGCACCCTTTCAGCCTTACCTGTTCCGCAAGCGGTCATCGGCGGTCTTCTCTCTGCTGCACTTGTCGTAGGCTTTCGCCTCCCAGGCGTTACCTGGCACCCTGCTCAATGGAGCCCGGACTTTCCTCCCCTTTACCCGTATACTAACTGTCGAAACAGTAAATACAACGATAAAGCAGCGATTGTCTAGTCAACTCGCCGCGGATAATACCCTAAAACCTAGCGAATACCAAGAGGATTAGGCAACGACCTGACTAACTAAATTAGGTTATTTTGTTATACTCTTATATTTAAATTAACACTAAACAATAAACAAAAGAAATTAAAATGACTATTGAGCTTTGGCACTGCCACAACACCCGTTCTTTACGTGTCTTGTGGGCATTAGAAGAAATGCAGTTACAATATAAACTACACTGCTTACCTTTTCCTCCAAGAGTATTCGCAAAAGAATATTTAGCGATAAATCCTCTCGGCACAGTTCCTTTTATGCAAGACGGTCAAACAAGTCTCACAGAATCAAATGCAATGTTATTATTTTTAGTAGAACGCTACCCAATGTCGCATTTGACCGTATCTAAAGAAAATAACGAGTACGGAGATTTTTTAAATTGGTTATTTCAAAGTGATGCCACATTAACTTTTCCACAAACCTTAGTACTGCGATATTCGCAATTTGAATCAATTGAGCGCCAAAACCCTCAAGTGGTTGAAGATTACAAAATTTGGTTTTTATCGCGACTGAAAAAGGTGAACCTACAAATATCACAACAAGATTACTTAGTTGACAATAAATTTACTATTGCAGATATTGCAGTAGGCTATGCACTCTACTTAGGAGAATTACTCGGATTAGCTGAGGTCTATCAGCCAGCTACACTAGCTTATTTACAAAAATTAAAAGCACGCCCAGCTTTTCAACGCTGTGTTAATGTAGGCGCAGATGTTGCTAATTATAGTATTACGCCAATAAGCTAACTTAGCGTCAATTTTTTAATTCTAGCGCTATCTCATAAAGGGCATTTTTTTTGATGCCATAGATATCAGCGGCAATTGCGCATGCTATTTTAGGTTTCATATGAGTTAATAGTAATTTCAACGTTTCAATTGCTTTTGCAGGAATAGCGCTAGGGTCAGCTTTATAACCTTCGATTATCAAAACCATTTCACCCTTCAATTGATTTGGATCTTGCTCAAGCCATGTTAAAAAATCGCCTGCGGTATCATTATGTATGGTTTCAAAGGTTTTAGTTAATTCGCGAGCAATCACTATTTTTCGGTCACGACCTAAAACGTCGACAATATCACTTACAGTATCAATAGCTCGTCTCGGTGCATCGTAAAAAACCATCGTTCGTGGCTCATTAATTAATTCTGATAGTACTTTTTGTCTCGCCCCCTGTTTAGATGGCAAAAAACCTTCAAATGAAAACCTGTCTGTTGCTAATCCTGAAGCAGATAAAGCCGTAATTGCGGCGCATGCACCTGGAACTGGCACCACCTTCAACTCATGCTTTTTTAAATAACTAACAATATGATAACCAGGGTCACTAATTAAAGGTGTCCCAGCATCTGAGACTAATGCAATACTTTTTCCCTCAGTTAACATATTTGCAATTTGCGTTTGACGATAAGTTTCATTATGGTCATGTAACGATAAAGTTTTGTTTTTGATCGAATAAGCGGATAATAGCTTTTGTGTGTGCCGGGTATCTTCACATGCGATAACATCAACATGTTCTAGTATAGTTAACGCACGCTGACTAATATCAGCAAGATTGCCGATCGGGGTTGCCACTATGTATAATGTACTGGGTTCGACAAATGTATTAGCCATATGAATTACTTATATTGAGACTCAGAGAAATGACGTTTATTATATACTACAACAGCTTATATACCACTATTGCAACGCGCGGAATTTCACATTGAGTTTATATAAAAAATTTTTCAGCTTAAGTCATTTGTTATTAATATTAATAACAGGAGCCTTGCTTGTAAGTTGTTCGTCAAACAAATCGACAACAAGGGCAACTAGCACGCCAACTCACAGCTTAATGGACCTACCAGCTAGTTCAGGATTAAGTGCTAAACAGTTAATTCAACAAGCACAGGAATCACCTTATCCTCAAGCGAGCGCTGAATTAATTAATGCAAGCGAACAGTTATTAAAAGAGCAAAAATATCATCAAGCTATTTGGCTAGCACATCAGCTGCTAGGTCTCACTGAGCAACCATTACAACAAGTTCAGTTACAATTAATTAAGACTCAAGGACTGATTGCATTAAAGCAAGATCAAAAAGCCCTTGATGTATTAAATGTTGTAGAAGAACTACAGCATAAATACTCACTTGAACAATCTTTGCGTTACTTAACGCTAAAACAAGCCTTATACACCTTACGACAAGAAGTTATTAATAGTGTTGATGCTCAGTTACGTGCATTTACTAAAACCCCTAATATCTCTGATATGGAAATTAATGCGTTGTGGCAAAGGCTGTCACGATTATCAAGTTGGCAAGTAGAGCAATTGGCCTTACGAAACCCGCCATTTTACAAAGGTTGGCAACAATTATTAAACTATGCCTTTAAGTTTGGCTATGACAATCAAACATTCCAACGTTATTTATCTCAATGGCAACAAATGTATCCTACTCATCCCGGTAATAAAATAGTTGAGCAACTACAAGTTTCTCTCGCTAATACGGCAAATGAATATATTGAAAATATTGCCATTATCCTTCCGTTATCTGGGAAACAAGAACTCGCAGGTAAAGTAGCACAACAAGGCATCCTAGCTGCCTTTGAAAAGAATAATAACAAAACACTACACTTTATTGACTCTAATGAACTTGATATGTCCCTTCTCCCTCAGCAACTCATTGATGATGACATACACTATGTTATAGGGCCGCTACTAAGAGAGAATGTTGATGCTTATCTAGCACTTGAAGAATTAACTATTCCTACACTTTTACTTAATATTCCTAGTGTGGGCGAATTAAAAAAACACCAAGTAGCTTTTTCAATGAAACCTGAAGATGAAGCCTATCAAGCAGCAACGACATTAAGTAACAAGAATTTCAAACATCCCTTAGTGTTAAGCCACCAAGACAATGTTAGTGAGCGCATCAGTAATACCTTTTTAAGTACATGGCAAAACATCACATCAACCTCTCCTGATGTGGTGTACTTTGAGAATGATAATAATATGCAAAACATACTCAAAAACAGCCTAGAAGTAGATACTAGCCAAGCGCGTATTAAAAAAATAAATGCACGTATTAAAGAAAAACTCGATACTGAACCTAGAAACCGTCGAGATATAGATATGATTTATATTGTAGGTTCCGTGAGTGAAACTCGATTACTCAAACCTTATATTGACGTTAATATTAGTCCATTCGCCAAACGTATCCCTGTATATGCCAGTTCACGTAGCCATAGTGCTTTGTCTGACGCCAGTGATTCAAGAGATTTATCAGGTTTAGTTTTTACAGAAATGCCATGGCTATTAACAAGCCGTCAACAAAATACCCCTTTGTATCAGCTAACTAACCAACTATGGCCTAACCGCAGTGATGGTTTACAACGTATTTTTGCCATGGGTTATGATAGTTTAAGCTTAATGACTAAAATTGAAGCCATGCATCGTCATGATTACGTCCGCCACTTTGGCCAAACAGGCGTACTTCAATTGACGGAAAAAAACATTCTTCGTCGCAGTTTACTGTGGGGAAAATATCAACACGATAAGGCAGAAGAAATTGCGATGGATCGCGAATAACAAAGCAATTAAAAATAATTCGAATCAAAATGGGCAAATAGCGGAAGAAACAGCCAAAACGTTTTTACAAGCCCAAGGATTAACCTACCTTGAGAAAAATTTTCATAGTCGGTGGGGTGAGCTTGATTTAATTATGAAAGATCAAAATGTTATCGTTTTTGTTGAAGTTAAATTTAGAAAGAATAACCTGTTTGGCGGCGCCATTTCTGCTGTTTCTCGTCAAAAACAACAAAAAATTATAAAAACTTCTGCAATTTACCTGCAACACCAAGGATTAAATGAATATAATACCCCATATCGTTTCGATGTGGTTGCTATTGAAGGCAATACCGATAATATTGCAAAATCACCAATAATCTGGCTTAAAAATGCCTTTAACTGAGAATGACACTAATGTTAGATCGAATTAAAAGTAACTTTACCGAAAGTATTCAAACTAAAATTGCTGCCAGTGAAGTACTTGCTGTCCCACTAGAACAGGCAGGTATGATCATGGTTCAGTGTTTACTCAATGGTCATAAAATCCTTTCCTGTGGTAATGGTGGCTCAGCTGCTGATGCTCAACACTTCTCAGCTGAATTGCTTAACCGTTATGAAACTGAACGTCCTAGTCTCCCTGCTATAGCATTAACCACAGACAGTTCAACCTTAACCTCAATTGCCAATGATTATCACTGGGATGAGGTTTTCTCAAAGCAGGTTCGTGCCCTAGGGAATCAAGGTGATGTTCTACTCGCAATTTCAACTAGTGGTAACTCGAGTAATGTGATTAAGGCCATTGAAGCTGCTGTAGCTCGTGATATGCCTATTATTGCATTAACGGGTAAAGATGGTGGTGATATCGCTGGTTTACTAGGTGAAAATGATGTTGAAATACGCGTACCTTCAGCCCGCACCGCACGTATTCAAGAAGTGCATTTACTCGCAATTCATTGTTTGTGCGATATGATTGATTCTACTTTATTTCCACAAGAAGAAAGCTAATATGAAATTTACACATGGTATTATTGCTGTCACCACAGCACTCTTATTACAAGGTTGTATGGCTGCTGCAGTTATCGGCGTAGTGGGCGGAGCAACAGTTGTCAGTGATAATAGAACTATTGGTACACAATTAAACGACCAGCAGCTTGAAATAGAAGCGCATAGTGCATTAAACAAAATAGAAGGGCTTTCTAAGAATACTAACTTACAAGTCATTAGTGTTAATGGTAGTGTGCTTATAGTGGGTCAGGCTCCCAATGCATACTTAAAAGATCTCGCCGTTAAAACAGTAGAGAAAATTGAAGGTGTCAGACAAATACACAATCAAATTCGTATTAGTAATTTAACCGCACTGACCACTCGTAGTAATGATATTTGGATCACCTCGAAAGTCAAAACTGCAATATTTAAGAGTGACTCACTTGATGCAACTAATGTAAAAGTTATCACCGAAAATGGTGAAGTCTTTCTTATGGGCTTAATTCGCAAAGAAGACGGCGATAAAGCCGTTGAGATTGCTAGAAATGTTGGCGGAGTTAATCGAGTATTTAAGATGTTTGAATATATGACTGAATAGTCAATTGTTTGGATTATTAGCTCTATATAAAAAATCCACCATAAGGTGGATTTTTTTTAAGAAACATAATTAAACAATAGACTTAACGATTATTTAATCACTTTAAGACTAGGTCGTGGTTTATCACTTTTAGCCCCTGCTTCTTTATTATCTATCTTCGAACCTTCTACGCTCTTTAACTCATTCGTTGAAGGCGCTAATGAATCGTTATCATCAATTTCAGGGTGTTCAATAGGTAATTGAGTGCCAGCACCATTTTCTTTAGCATAAATAGCAGCTACAGCGCCGTATGGGATCACTAAATGCTCTAGCTTTCCTGCAAATCTTGCGCTGAACTCAATTTGTTCACCTAACATCGAAATCGCGCCAACAGCGGAAGATGATATATTCAAAATAATTTGACCATCATTCACAAATGCCATTGGTACCATCACACCAGTGACCGAAACATCGACCACAATGTAAGGTGTGAGTTGATTGTCTGAAATCCAATCATAAAAAGCCCTAACAATATAAGGCTTAGTCGACGTCATATTCTCAGTCATTAGCCTTCATGACCAAAACGCAATTCGCGCTCTGACTCTGTTAGTGATGCTTGGAAAGATTCACGTTCAAATAATTTAAGCATATAGGTTTTCAACTCTTTAGAGCCTTGACCATCGAGCTCAATACCCATAGCAGGCAAACGCCATAACAATGGTGCTAAGTAACAGTCAACTAAGCTAAATTCTTCACTCATGAAATATGGTGCTTCATTTAGAATAGGCGCAACACTTAATAAGCTTTCTTTTAATTCTAAACGTGCTTTTGCTGCTTTATCAGCAGGTCCATCTAGAATGATTTTAGCCAAACTGTACCAGTCATTCTCAATGCGATGCATCATTAATCGACTACGACCACGAGATACAGGATATACCGGCATCAATGGCGGATGAGGAAATCGCTCATCTAAATATTCAATAATAATTGATGCTTCATACAATGCTAATTCGCGGTCAATTAAAGTAGGAACTGTACCGTAAGGATTTAGATCTAATAGATCTTCTGGCAAGTTAGCCAAATCCACTAAATGTATGTCTACACCAACGCCTTTTTCCGCCAACACTATACGTGTTTGATGGCTATACATATTATCTGCGTGTGAATATAACGTCATCACAGAGCGTTTGTTTGCAGCAACGGCCATTTCGCCTCCAATAATTCAAATAATGTAAAACTAATAAAGGGGGCAAAATGCCCCCAAAGAAAGACTGTTATGTCCACTTATTACTAAGTGGATTATTCACATTTAGTGAACGTCTCTCCAGTATTCTTTTTTAAGTAAATAAGCAAAGATTAATAAAATAAATAAAAATCCAATAACCCAATAACCTAGCGCTTGACGCTCTAATTTATTTGGCTCGCCTACGTATTCTAAAAAGTTCGTTAAATCACGAACAAAATTGTCATATTGCTCAGGTGACATTTTACCACCAGTTGCAGGTAACAAATTTCCGTGTTCATCTACGGTTCTCACACCTTGCAAATTTTGCAATACATGAGGCATACCTACATCTTTAAACACTGTGTTATTAACACCAAAAGGTCTATTCTCATCAGCATAAAAAGAACGTAAATATGTATAAATATAGTCAGGACTTTTAAAACGTGCTTCTAAGGTTAAATCTGGAGGTGTAGTACCAAACCACTTAGCTGCATCTTTTGCAGGCATAGTGTTAGTAATATGATCACCAGGTTTTTCACCCGTTGGCATCCAATTAGCAGCGCCTTCTTTTTCATCAATACCTAAATCAGCAAATGTACGATTATAGCGTTGATGTTTTAGTTGATGACAAGCTAAACAGTAAGTGAGGTATGATTGAAAACCACGCTTCAATGACGCTTTATCAGTTAAATCGTTATTTGCACTATCAAGATGTACACCATCGCTTGATGCAAAAACCAAAGTTGGAATAATAGCTAATATAGCAATAATAAACTTTTTCATTATCCTGATACCCTCTCTGGAACTGGCTTGGTTTTTTCGTTTTTACTATAAAACCAAAGCGCAATAAAGAAGCCAAAGTAGCCTAATGCCGCAATACGACCTAGCAAGTTTAAGAAATCTGTCGCTGGCATTGTCCCTAGGATACCCAGAGCAATAAAGCTAATTGCAAACTGTGTTAAGTTTAAGAAATGCGCTTTACTACGAAAACGAATCGATTTCACAATACCGCGGTCAAACCAAGGTAAAGCAAACAACATTCCAATAGCAGCAAACATACCTATCATACCAAATAACTTATCTGGGATAACACGTAAGATAGTAAAGAATGGACCAAAATACCATACAGGCACAATATGTGGTGGTGTTTTCAAGCCATTAGCTGGTTGAAAGTTTGGCGCTTCAATGAAGTAACCGCCACCTTCAGGAACAAAGAACAATATCCAACAAAATACAATGAGGAATATTACCACTGCCACTAAATCTTTCACCGTGTAATAAGGATGGAAAGGTACCGCATCAACAATATCGTACTTCGCAGAATACTGTTTATGGAAAGTAAACTTACTTTGCTCTTCTGGAGGAACACTACCTTTAGGTTTCTTAATATCTGTACCATCAGGGTTGTTCGAACCAACTTCATGCAATGCTAGAATATGTAAGAATACCAACACAACTAAAACTAACGGTAATGCAATGACATGTAATGCAAAGAAACGGTTTAACGTTGCCCCTGAAATAACATAATCACCTTTTATCCATATAGTTAAATCATCACCAATAACTGGGATAGCACCGAAGAGGGAGATAATAACTTGCGCTCCCCAATAAGACATATTACCCCAAGGTAATAAATACCCCATGAAAGCTTCAGCCATCAACACTAGGAAGATGAACATACCGAAGATCCATAATAATTCACGGGGCTTTTGATATGAACCATACATTAAGCCACGGAACATATGCATATAGATAACAATAAAGAAAGCTGATGCGCCAGTTGAATGCATATAGCGTAGCAACCAACCATAATCAACATCACGCATGATGTATTCTATTGAAGCAAATGCCCCTTCACCAGAAGGTTCATAGTTCATTGTAAGCCAAATACCTGTAACAATTTGGTTTACTAAAACGACAGAAGCCAAAATTCCGAACACATACCAAAAGTTAAAGTTTTTAGGTGCAGGATATTGAGCCGCATGCTTGTTCATGGCATCCATGAGCGGTAAACGTTTTTCGATCCAAGCCATAAAATTATTCATTATGCTTCTCCATGACCGACACCAATAATCAAGGTATCTTCTGTTGGGAATGAATGCTCAGGAACAACAAGGTTTAATGGTGCTGGCACCCCTTGGAAAACACGACCAGCCATATCAAATTTAGAACCATGACATGGACAGAAAAAGCCGTCTTTTACACCTTCAACAATCTCGGAAAAATCATCTTTATGATAAGTAGGAGCACAACCTAAGTGAGTACAAACCCCTAATGCGACCATAAATTCAGGTTTAATTGAACGATAAGGATTCGTTGCATAATCTGGTTGTTGTGGTTCAAGTGATTTAGGGTCACGCAATTTATCATCGTGAGTTGCTAACCCTTTCAACGTTTCTTCTGTACGGCGTATTATGTACACGGGTTTTCCGCGCCATTCAGCACGAATCATTTGACCTGGCTGTATTTTACCAATATTGACTTCAACTGGAGCACCCGCGGCTTTCGCACGAGCACTTGGGTTCCAGGATCCAATGAAAGGCACAGCTACACCGACAACACCTACACCACCAACTACCGAAGTAGCAGCAGTTAAAAAGCGTCGACGGCCGTTATTAACGGGCGCATTGCTCATCCAACATCTCCAATTATTTTTATATTTAAATAAACCATCTCGATACTTAGCTTAAATAAAGCAGCATTTCATTTTTATTTAAACAAACTAGCGATAAAAAATTTTTACGATCATAAAGAAAAGCCCTATTTTTTACAAGGGAAATTATGGTAATTAAAGTAAATAATTACGCTACTTAGCGGTATATTTCCCCCTCTTAGCTGGCGTAGAAAAATTTCAATCCTTGATCCCCAATTTTTTGTTGATGTTATGGCGCGTTAAGAATAGAGGTAATTTAGCTAACTGTGAGTAAAAAGTTGGTTGTACTTAGTTCATCGATACTCGGGGGGATCTATTTTTTATCAGAGTGCTAGCAAAAGATGTTTGAAAAATAAGAATAAAAAAGCCGACAATAATGTCGGCTTTTTGAACGATAAATAAAAGATTAACGTTTTGAAAATTGTGGCTTTTTACGAGCCTTGTGTAAACCAACTTTCTTACGTTCAACTTTACGAGCATCACGAGTTACGAAACCAGCTTTACGTAAATCAGCACGTAAAGTTTCATCGAATTCCATTAATGCACGAGTAATACCGTGACGAATTGCGCCAGCTTGACCAGAAATACCACCACCGATTACAGTGATGTTGAAGTCAAACTTCTCTAACATTTCTACTAATTCTAATGGTTGACGAACAACCATACGCGCCGTAGGGCGACTAAAATATTCAGAAATATCACGCTTATTAATTGTTATTGCACCGTTACCAGCTTTCATGAACACACGAGCAGTTGAGCTCTTGCGACGACCAGTACCGTAATATTGATTATCAGCCATTGCTTACAGCTCCAAAAGTTGTGGTTGTTGTGCAGTATGCTTGTGCTCGGCACCGGCATACACTTTAAGCTTACGGTACATTTCACGACCTAAAGGACCTTTAGGTAACATACCTTTAACAGCAAATTCAATCGCACGCTCTGGCGCTTTTTCAATTAACTTTTCAAAGCTAATTTGCTTAAGACCACCAGGAAATTCAGTATGCGAGTAGTAAATTTTACCTTTCGCTTTGTTACCAGTAACTTTTACTTTCTCAGCGTTAATAACAACGATGTAATCGCCTGTATCACAATGAGGAGTATATTCTGGCTTATGCTTACCACGTAAACGGCTTGCAATTTCAGTAGCGATACGACCAAGAGTTTTGTTCTCAGCGTCCACTAGAAACCATTCGCGTTGTACGCTTTCTGGTTTTGCTACAAAAGTTTTCATTTAAAAAACCCATAATTAAATTGTTACTAAAAAACAATCTCAACATGAGACTGTCAGTTAAAAGACTACGCCATTACCCCTTCGAGTATCGAGTCCATCGCCTAGTATCTTGGGGATAGCAGACATTTGTAACGTCAGGGAGCGCGCATTATACAGATGTATTTAACAAAGATCACGTATATTTTTTAATCGTCACAGTGTTTTTTTCATAAAACACGAAAAACTAGTGTTTTCAAAGGCTTTAGGTTAGCTTTGTGATTTATTCGATGGGCTTATCTCCCAGACCCAATGAGGAAGGAATCTAATGAAAGTAGCTTTAGTAACAGGATCAAGTAGAGGTATTGGTGCAGCTACAGCCCTTGCAAAACAAGGATATGCACTTTGTATTAATTATCACTCTGACCTCACGGCAGCCCTAAATGTGGTTACTACAATCGAATCGTTTGGTGGAAAAGCAATTGCGGTACAAGCCGATATTGCGAAAGAAAAAGACGTTATCAACTTATTTCAACACATAGACCAACAATTAGGAAAACTTCAGCTGCTAGTTAACAACGCAGGTATCCTCTCAACACAAACTCAACTTGAACACATGTCAGCAGAACGTATTACTCAAATATTTAGTGCTAATGTACTGGGTACTTTTCTTTGTTGTCGAGAAGCCATTAAACGTATGTCTGTGAACCATCTAGGCAAAGGTGGCGTTATTGTAAATGTTTCATCTGCCGCCTCCCGCACGGGCTCCCCTAATGAATATATTGACTATGCAGCTTCAAAAGGTGCAATTGACACATTGACTATTGGTTTAGCTAAGGAAGTGGCTGATCAAGGCATTAGAGTTAATTGTGTAAGACCTGGACTCATTGACACTGAGATGCATGCCAGTGGAGGTGAAGCAAATCGAGTAGAAAGGTTAAAAAGTCAATTGCCGTTAAAGCGAGGAGGCACGTCTAATGAAGTCGCCGAAGCCATTCTCTGGTTAGCTTCGGCCAAATCAAGTTTTACAACAGGTTCATTTATTGATGTTGCAGGCGGTCTTTAAGCACACCTATTACCTCTATTGTTCGTGACTGCTTAGTCACGTGTATAGATATCAATTTCCTTGTCACTACAAATAAACGATTTATTAAAGGTTAAGGTAAATGTTCACTCGCTAAATATTCACTTGATTGCATTTCCTGTAAACGACTTAAGCAACGCTTAAACTCAAACACTAGCCCTCCATGAGTATACAAATCGTCCATCGCAACTTCTGCCGAGATAATCAATTTCACTTTTCGCTCGTAAAACTCATCAACTAAGGCAATAAAACGACGCGTGGCATCATCACTATCAACATTCATCTGCTTAACATTTGCCAATATAACCGTATGATAAATCTTACTTAATTCCATATAATCACTTTGACTACGTGCAGATACACAAAGTGTTGAAAAATCAAAATGCACAATCCCTTTTGATTCTTCTATTGTTTGCAAGTCTCGGTGATTGATATGAATCGTTTTCCCTTTGGTTCCCTGTTCAGACGCTAGCTGCGTAAAATATTGTTCCAGATTCTCATCTGCTTTTTTATCAAGGGGATAATGATAAATTTCAGCCTGCTCTAGTGTCCTAAGTCGATAATCCACGCCACTATCGACATTAATCACATCACAATTTTCATTAATTAATTTGATTGCCGGTAAAAAACGTGCTCGCTGCAGTCCGTTACGATACAACTCATCAGGAATAATATTAGACGTAGCCACTAAAGTAACATTATGTGCAAATAACTCTTCAAATAGCGTCCCTAATATCATCGCGTCAGTAATATCGGAGACAAAAAACTCATCAAAACAAATAATACATGTTTCTTGAGAAAATCGTTTTGCGATAATTTTTAAAGGATCGGACTGACCTGTTAATGTTTTTAGTTCTTGATGAACTCTATGCATAAATCGATGAAAATGTACGCGCATTTTATTATCAAAAGGTAAACACTCGTAAAAAGTATCAACCAAGTAAGTTTTACCTCGCCCTACTCCTCCCCAAAAATACAAACCTTTAACTAACTTGGGTTCTTTTCTTGCAACCACACGCTTCCAACGGTTGAGTACTTTTTTAAAGCCTGTCACTGGTAAAGGTTTATTTTGTAGGTCTTCATATAACCGCTGTAAATTTTTTACTGCATTTTCTTGGGCGGCATCGTATTGGAAATCATCTCGAGCTAAATCTTGGTTATATTTCTCGAGCGGGGAAAGAATAATCATTTATCGACCATTAAGTTGTAATTTAATATAGTTAAGCTTGAAATAAGCGTTATACACACATATTAAGAGAATACCCATTAGACGAAAGAATTGGGCAATCACTTAATCTGCTTGGTATAATATCAACAAGCGCGTTATATTAGTTGCTATGAACACTATTTTCACCCATTTTTTCTCAGGACACAACGAAGGTACACACTATGGAAGTTTTTACAATCATTGCTCTTCTACTTGTAGGTGGCATTATCGGCTTTTTTGCAAGTAGATTTTTATCTCCTTCAACCACGCAAACTAAAAAACTTGCTTTGCAAGTAAGTGAAAGTGAAACAGCATTAGCCCAATATAAATTAGATGTAGCAGAACATTTAGATAGCTCAGCAAGTTTACTCGCTCAAATGAACGAAACATGTCAAAAAGCGATGAAACAAATGGAAGAAAGCACTAAATTATTACAACAAGCGACACCTAATGACATTGACGTAATGCCTTTTTTCTCTAAAGAAACACAGGAACAATTAGCACAAACCGTGAGTTTACGTCATGAGAAAAAAGACCACACACCATCGGTAGACACTCAGGAACCACCACTGGACTATTCGGGTGAAGCCACCGGTTTATTTGCCGATAAGAAACAAACTGTTACAAATGCTGACCTTGGAAATTAGGAACTTATTCCCTATACATAAGTCATTAGTTAAGTGAATACTTTAGCGCTTTAATTCTTTGCTCTTCAATTTCATGAGTTAAGTATTAGCATTTATCCGGCCTTTTTATCGAGTACTCTGTAGGTACTTACAATAGGTCGGATAATATAACTTTTTCATCGCTCTTTAGCTTCAGTTAACAACTGTTTTTTTAAATAGTACAAACGTCTTAGTAGGAGTAATTTCTCACATGAAAAAAATATCCATCGTATGTAGTTCTATACTACTTTCAACCACTTTAGCTATGTCGTCTTTACCCGCCCTAGCTAGCTTACCGTTACAATTAGATGGTCAACAAATGCCGAGCTTGGCACCTATGTTGGCGAATGTGACCCCTGCAGTTGTTCTTATATCCGTTAAAGGAACACATATTGATCAGCAAAAAATTCCTGACGCCTTTAAATTTTTCTTTGGTAATCCAAGACAGAATCAATCTCGTGAACGCCCATTTAGGGGATTAGGTTCAGGTGTAATTATTGATGCTGACAAAGGCTATATTGTTACCAATAACCACGTAATTAAAGAAGCTGATGAGATACAGGTTACATTGAAAGATGGCCGTCAAATAGAAGCTAAAAAAATTGGTGCTGATGAAAGCAGTGATATAGCGCTAATCCAAGTAGACTCTAAGAGCTTAGTGGAAATTAACGTATCAGACTCAGATAAGTTACGAGTTGGTGACTTCGCTGTCGCCATTGGTAGCCCTTTCGGATTAGGCCAAACTGTAACATCCGGGATTGTGAGTGCCTTAGGTCGCAGTGGATTAAATAACGAAAACTACGAAGATTTTATTCAAACAGATGCTGCCATCAATAGTGGAAACTCAGGGGGAGCTTTAGTTAACTTAAAAGGCGAACTTATTGGTATCAACACAGCTATTATTGGTCCTAATGGTGGTAACGTAGGTATTGGTTTCGCCATTCCTAGTAATATGGTAAAAAATATTGTTAGCCAAATTTTAGAGTTTGGTGAAGTTCGCCGTGGTGTCCTCGGGGTATCAGGTTATAGTGTTAATGGTGAAATAGCTAAAGCTATGGAATTAGAAACCAGCCAAGGTGGTTTTGTTGAGCGTGTCGCGCCTGATTCAGCTGCAGAAGAAGCAGGTATAGAAGCGGGTGATGTCATTACTAAAGTGAATGGCAAACATGTCAAAAGCTTTAGTGAGTTACGAGGTAAAATTGGCTCGATTGGCGCAGGTAAAGATGTCAAATTAACCGTAATTAAAGGTAATGGTAAAACAAAAACCTATAGTGTGACACTTAAAAAAGCAGAATCTGCCAACATTGAACCCGCTAGTATTCACAGCATGCTTGAAGGAGCTAAACTCAGTAACAATGCTAAATCATTAGGGGTAACCGTTGATTCAGTAGAAACCAACTCTCCAGCAGAAATGATTGGTTTACGAAAAGGCGATATTATTGCCGGTGTTAACAAAGTCAGAATTAAAAACATTGCGGAACTACGCGATTATTTATCTGATATTAAAGGGATTTCATTATTGAAAGTCATTCGTGGTAATACAATACTGTATATCCGCATCCGCTAATAATGACTACCATTTTAAAAGGCTCTTAATTGAGCCTTTTTTATTTGGCTATTATGACTTTTCATCGTTTAAGAAAATTGTGATAAGCTACCCGAATAGAGTTACACCTGTACAGATAATGATAAGAACTTGCCCTTGAAACTGTTAAACATTTTAAAATATATAATTAATTCCGCCAGTTATGGTGTGATAATCGCAGTTGTTTTATTGCTATTAATACCCGAATTACGAGATGGTAATGCCTCTTGGTGGAATATATTAGCCTCCCCAACTCAAACTGAACAGCCCCTCTCTTACGCGAGAGCCGTCAATCAAGCGAGTGCTGCTGTTGTAAATATTTATTCGGAAAAAATTCAACCGGCTTTTAATTATAATCGTAGCCAAAGAACAACAGAGCTCGGCTCTGGCGTAATAATGGACTCAAATGGTTACCTACTAACTAATTACCATGTTGTACAAGATGCAGATTTAATTGGTGTAGTGCTCCAAAATGGGGACAGATATCCAGCAGAACTTATCGGTTATGATATTTATACCGATTTAGCTGTATTGAAAGTTTCAGCGAGCAATTTACCTACTATCCCTCAAGATGAGCACCTAACGTCATACGTTGGCGATGTCGTATTAGCCATTGGTAATCCATTTAATTTAGGACAAACAGTGACTCAAGGAATTATTAGCGGTACAGGCCGTAGCGGACTTAGTAGCACAAGTTACCAAGAATTTATTCAAATGGATGCCGCAATAAATGAAGGCAACTCAGGCGGCGCATTAGTCAATAGTAATGGTGTACTTGTTGGCATTAACTCTCGTAAATATATTCTTCCTGCTTCTAGTGATCCTAAATTAAGTATCCAAGGAATATTTTTTGCGGTGCCCTACAAATTAGCGCATAAAGTTATGCGTAAAATCATTGAAAATGGGCGTGTTATTCGCGGTTGGTTAGGTGTCAGTACCAATTCTCGTTTTGCTAGTGCTAAAGGCTTTCTCATTGGTGAAGTAGAGCCTAATAGCCCAGCTGATAAAGCCGGATTACAAGCTAATGATTTAATTTATCAAATTGATGGTGTAGAAATTCACTCTATCAGTCAAGCACTTGATATTGTGGCTGAAACAAAACCAAACACCACGTTAATATTTAAAATTTCACGTGGTAAATTACCCCTTGAACTCCCAGTAGTTATTGAAGAAAAACGTTAGACATTCAAACTAAAAAGCCAATAACAAAGTTATTGGCTTTTGTGAAACTTTTTATGGCTTCGGCTTAATCTTTATTAATTTTCACTCGAACAATATTAGCACCAAGACCTTGAAGCTTATCTTCAATATTTTGATAACCGCGATCAATATGATAAATACGATCAACTTGTGTTTCAGTTGTTGCAACTAACCCTGCAATCACTAAACTGGCAGAAGCTCGTAAATCGGTTGCCATAACTTGTGCGCCCGTTAATTTCTCAACGCCTTTAGTCATTGCCGTATTACCTTCTAATGAAATATCTGCTCCCATACGCTGTAATTCAGGCACATGCATAAAACGATTTTCAAAGATTGTTTCTGTCGTTGTTGAAGCACCTTCGGCTACTGCATTTAACGCAACAAATTGTGCTTGCATATCCGTTGGAAATGCAGGATGAGGTGCTGTTTTAATATTCACTGCGGTTGGACGTTTATCCATAGACAATTCAATCCAATCGACTCCTGATGAGATAGTAGCTCCGGCTTCTTGTAATTTACTTATCACAGCATCTAATGTTTTTGGATCTGTGTTGGTACATCTGACCTTTCCACGTGTTACTGCTGCAGCAACTAAAAAGGTACCGGTTTCAATACGATCCGGCATCACACTATAGTGGCTGCCTCGTAAATGAGGTACACCTTCGATAGTAAGTGTATCGCTACCTGCTCCAGAAACTTTAGCTCCCATAGCATTTAAGCAATTGGCTAAATCGACAATTTCAGGTTCGCGTGCAGCATTCTCGATATAAGTAGTACCATCGGCGAGCGCAGCAGCCATCATTAAGTTTTCTGTTCCTGTAACACTTACGATATCCATAAAGATGGTTGCACCTTTTAGGCGACCATTATTACGTGCAATGATATATCCGTTTTCAACATCAATATCAGCCCCCATTAACTTTAATCCATGAATATGTAAATTAACAGGTCGGGCACCAATAGCACATCCACCAGGCAAGGAAACCTCAGCATGGCCAAATCGAGCTAACAAAGGCCCAAGTACTAAAATAGAAGCTCGCATGGTTTTAACAAGCTCGTAAGAGGCTTTATGTTGATCGACCTGACTAGCATCAATACAAACGGTATTGTTGTCTTGCCACTCAACTTTTGCCCCTAATTGAGTTAATAATTTTACGGTTGTTTCAATATCATTTAAACGGGGAACGTTACTAATAATAATGGGAGTTTCTGATAATAAGGTTGCCATCAGTATTGGCAAGGCTGAATTTTTTGCGCCAGATATTGCGACTTCACCATTAAGTGGTATGCCGCCGGTAATTTTAAATGCGTCCAAGAGTATCTCGTTTAAATTAACTTATGAATTACAGGGGTAAATTGAACATTTTTTCACGCTGCCAATCTGACGTTGTGAATGTTTTAATTGTTACTGCGTGTATGATTCCGTCATTAATAACTTGTGCAAGCGGGGCATAAATTGCCTGCTGTCTTTTCACTCGACTTAAGTCACCTAAAAAATCAGCTACTGCTATAACTGTACATTGTGAACCGTCAAATTTCACATGTAGTTCATCTAATGTAACGGCATCGTTTATCAACTTTTCAATTGTTGAAATTTCCACTTATATCTCCTATCAAAATCAATTGATCAGATTATATACCCAAACCACTTAAAGATGCGAGTTTCACTGAGTCGGTATGGTAAATGAATAGACTATTTGACTAAATACTAAGCGTGTTCTGAAGGGAGTGTTGTTGGTAAAAATGCATCCACTGCAGTTAATTTAGCTAAGTTTTTTAACTCTTGTGATAAATGCGTAAATTCAATCTTGCAATCTTTGATAGAGGCCAGTTCAACTAAGGTTAATAACCAAGCTAAACCCGCTGTATCTACTTTAACAATACCAGCTAAATCAATGACAATGCTTTTGTTCTTAAAGAAATCAGCTGATTTTTTTTCCAACGCTTGAGTAATAGTATCTTGAGTGAGTTCACCCGCTAAGGCGATATCATTCTCGTTTATTGTGATTTCAACTGTCATAATTACAATTAACCTTTTTTGAAAACGATATCTTTAGCGCTTTTTTCAATCAACATTTTAGTTACATGTGGTAAACCTTCTTGACGAATCAAGCTGCTAAATTGAGATTGTTTGCTATCAAGTAAACTCACACCTTCAGCAACCATATCGTAGGCCTTCCACTCTTTTGTTTTTTTATTTTTACGTACACGGAATGAAATATCGATAGGATCACGCCCCGGTTCAATTACATAGGTATTAACCGCAACCACATTACTTTTACTAAAATCTTTTGCCGGAGCAAACTCTACTTTTTGATTGTTATATAATGTAAACACTTGTGCGTATGATGTGACTAGGTATTCACGAAATGCCTTGGTAAATTCAGCACGCTCTGCTTTTGTCGTTCTTTTGAAGTTTTGACCACCAATAACTTTAAAAGCAGCGTAGCGATAATTGATATAGGGCAAGAGCTCTTCTCTAACAATCGTTTTTAAAATATTAGGATCTTTACGTATCTCGTTTTGCTCGTTAGCAAAGCGATTAAAGGTAATATTTGCAACCGTTTTAATTAATTTATACGGGTCTTTAGCTTCAACTGCATTAGCAGATAGCGAAAACGTTAAAAGAAAGGCGGTTGCTATCGCTAAAATATTATTCACTAATTTCATTGTTAACTCCTTAAACACTAATTAATCACTGCCTTGACTAAATAAGAACTGACCAATTAATTCTTCTAAGACTAATGCAGGCTTAGTATCTTCAATATAATCCCCATTAGCCAATGTACCAACTGATTCATCCATAAATCCAGGTAATAAACCAATATATTGCTCACCTAATAAACCAGCAGTAAGAATAGAAACAGATGTAGCTTCCGAAAAATGATTATATTGGGCGTAAATTTCTAAAGTCACTACTGGCGTATAATCTTCTGGATCAAGCGAAATGTTACTTACTCGTCCCACAACAACACCACCCACTTTAATGGGAGAGCGTACTTTTAAACCACCAATATTGCCAAATTTGGCATATAATTGATAGGTTTCACTATTGCCGGAAAGCCCACTATCTGCAACTTTTAACGCTAACATTAACAATGCAGCGATTCCTAATGCGGCAAAAAAACCTACCATTAACTCAATTTTCTTCGACACCATGTCTTCCACCAAACTTTAAATAAAATTATAATTATTTTGTAAACATTAATGCTGTTAATACAAAATCTAATGCTAAAACTAATAACGAGGACTGAACAACTGTTGCTGTGGTTGAGCGACTAATACCTTCCGAAGTCGGTTCACAATTATAACCTTTATATACCGCTATCCAAGTAACAACAAAGGCAAAAACCACACTTTTAATAATACCGTTTAAAATATCTTTCTCTAATGACACTTGAGACTGCATCACAGACCAAAATGTTCCGCTATCAACCCCAAGCCATTCAACACCAACAAGATGAGCACCTAAAATACCCACTGCAGAAAAGATAGCAGCAAGTAAAGGTAAGCTAATTAAGCCCGCCCAGAAACGAGGAGCAATCACGCGTCGTAACGGATCGATTGCCATCATTTCCAAACTAGAAAGTTGCTCAGTTGCTTTCATTAAACCAATTTCAGCCGTTAATGCAGATCCCGCCCGACCGGCAAACAGTAGCGCAGCAACCACAGGGCCTAACTCACGCAATAGTGACAATGCCACCATAGGGCCCAAACTTGCTTCAGCACCATAGCCCACTAGAATAGTATAGCCTTGTAAAGCTAGTACCATGCCGATAAAAAGTCCTGAAATAATAATAATAATCAGTGACAAAACCCCAACAGCATATAATTGCTTAACCAATAAGGGATAACCTTTTCTGATGTTAGGCACATGCCACAAAGCAGAAAGTAACATTAAAATGGCACGACCTAGGCCAGAAAAAACAGCAATAACTCTTTGCCCGAGTTTTTGGATCATATTCATTATTTAAATCCCTTACCAATAAGCTCGTCTCTATACGGCGCAGCTTTATAATGAAATGGTACCGGACCATCAGCTTTGCCTTTGACAAATTGTTGTACTAAAGGTGACGTTTGCTGAGCGATTTCTTCAGGGGTACCCTGACCAATAATTTTTTGTTCCGCAATAATATAAATATAATCGGCAATACTCATGACCTCAGGGACATCATGAGAGACAACGACAGAAGTTAACCCTAGCGCTTCATTTAAAGAGCGAATTAAACGAACAATCACTCCCATTGATATTGGATCTTGACCCGCAAAAGGTTCATCGTACAAAATTAATTCGGGATCTAAGGCTATTGCTCGAGCAAGTGCGGCTCTACGCGCCATACCTCCTGACAATTCACTTGGCTTTAAAAAACGAGCCCCTCGTAAGCCAACAGCTTCAAGTTTCATCAAAACCATTTTTTCAATAATATTTTCAGATAACTTAGTATGCTCTCTAATTGGAAATGCAATATTTTCGTAGACATTCATATCGCTAAATAGCGCACCACTTTGAAATAACATACTCATACGTTTGCGTATTTCATATAATGCAGAACGAGACAGCTTTGGAATATCATGACCATCAAATAAAATTTGTCCTGTTTCAGGACGAATTTGACCACCAATCAAACGTAAAAGTGTTGTTTTCCCTATACCACTAGGCCCCATTATTGCGGTCACTTTTCCTTTCGGAATCGACAAACTAATGTCATTATATATGACGCGTTCTTCGCGTTTGAAAGTAATGTTTTTAATTTCAACTAATGGTTGTGACATATTATTGGGCAACATCAATGTTTATCTTTTAAAATCTAGAGCGTATTTTACCTTAGGGAAACCTTAACTGCATTAGAAAAATATGATTTTTCCAATCCAGAGAATCAATAAAGCGAATAAAAACGTAAGCAAATGTAATAAAACTTACATAATCTGCACAACTAAGTAGATAATTGCTCAGGTTTAATTTGCATATAGTGTAATTAGAACAAGTAAATACTAAAATAGTTTCATTTCTGTTTAGTATTTTGGATTAATTATCCATCAATCTTGTTATTATTGACATATAATGACATTTTTTTTGCGCTAATCTGCGATTTACCTTTTTTTTTTGCTAACAACCAGCGACAATTTAGCTGTTATTTAGGAGTTGTTAATGTTTGTACAAATTTTAATCTTATTACTTTCCCTTATCGTATTGGTATGGAGCGCAGACAAATTTGTTTTTGGGGCTTCATCATTAGCGAGAAATTTTGGTATTTCTCCGATGATTATTGGTTTGACGATTGTTGCTATGGGATCTTCCGCCCCTGAGATGATGATTTCAACCACCGCATCATTACAGGGCAATGTGAATACAGCAATAGGTAATGCGATTGGCTCTAATATTACTAATATTGCACTAGTATTAGGTATAACTGCCTTACTTCATCCACTATCTGTTTCCTCTGAAACGGTAAAACGCGAAATCCCGCTTATTTTAGCAATTACTGCGCTTGCCTACTTTATGCTTTCCGATCACCATTTTAGCTTTATTGAAGGGCTAATTTTAATGATTGGTTTTGCCATTTATATCATTGCACTCTTAGTAATTACATTACGTAATTCAAGACAAAACAAACTTAAAGATGCCCTTGTTATAGAAGCTGAGAATGAAGTACCCAAAGCCAGTACAAAAAGTGCCACCATCTGGCTAATTGTGGGCATGATATTATTACCTCTTAGTGCCAAATACTTAGTTGATTCATCCGTATTTATTGCCACCGCATTTGGTGTAAGTGATCTAGTTATTGGTTTAACGGTTATCGCTGTGGGTACTAGCCTACCTGAGTTAGCTGCAAGTATTATGAGTATTATCAAAAAAGAAGATGATTTAGCGATAGGGAATATTATTGGCTCTAATATTTTTAATATTCTCGCGGTCTTATCATTAGCAGGTTTAATCGCACCTGGCGACATTGATCATAATGTTGCGTTAAGAGATGCCCCTTATATGCTTGCGGTAACACTCTTTTTGTTTTTTATATGTTTTAGTCGTCGTCTAGGTAATTTTAGAATTACTCGTTTGAAGGGATTTGCTTTACTACTCACCTTTGTGAGTTATCAAATACTCTTGTTTAGTCAATTAAAAACTTAACCAAGTAAAGGCATAATCAGTAAATTATATGAAAGATTTTAAACTCCAAGCACTCAATGTTATTAACATTGAGCAACAAGCAATTAATGAGCTATCTCAATTCATAGATGATGACTTTGCTCGTGCGTGCCAGTTAATGTTTGATTGCAAAGGCCGTGTCATTGTTATTGGTATGGGTAAGTCAGGCCATGTAGGTGGAAAAATCGCGGCAACGTTAGCAAGTACAGGAACGCCAGCCTTTTTTGTTCACCCTGGTGAAGCCAGTCATGGCGATTTAGGCATGATCACTAAAGATGATGTAGTGATCACTATCTCCAATTCTGGTGAAACAGGTGAAGTACTAGCAATAATCCCGGTTATTAAACGTATTGGTGTCAAACTCATTGCAATGACAGGCAATAACGACTCTACTTTAGCCAAATTATCTGATATTCATATTTGTATAAAAGTGACTCGTGAAGCATGTCCATTAGGATTAGCGCCGACATCAAGTACAACTGCAACCCTTGTTATGGGTGATGCTATTGCAGTTAGTCTTCTCCATGCGCGAGGATTTACTGCTGACGATTTTGCTCTCTCTCATCCGGGAGGTAGTTTAGGTAAACGTTTATTATTACGTCTATCAGACATTATGCACACTGGAGAGCGATTGCCTGTAGTCCATCAAGATGCCAAAATTACTGATGCTTTAGTTGAAATGTCATTAAAAGGCCTAGGCATGACAGCTGTAGTTAACGATAGTAATCAATTAATGGGATTATTTACCGATGGTGATTTACGTCGCATACTTGATGCGAGAATTGATATTCATCAGGCGCCGATAAACTCAGTAATGACAAAAAACCCTAAAGTGGCAGATGAAGAAATGCTCGCAGCTGAAGCCCTGAAAATAATGGAAGATAAAAAAATTAATGGGTTAATTATCGTTAATAACGATAATCAACCGATTGGGGCAATGAATACCCACGATTTACTCAGATCAGGAGTTATTTAAATGAAAACACTTTACGGTGAGGTCAGTGATCAAATTATAGAGAAAGCAAAAGCGATTAAATTATTCGTTTGTGATATTGATGGTGTTTTCTCAGATGGTCGAATTTATTTAGGTAATGATGGCGAAGAACTCAAAGCGTTCCATACTAAAGACGGTTATGGCATTAAAGCCTTAGCGGCGAGTGGTGTTGATATTGCTGTTATTACCGGTCGTCAATCAAACATTGTGCAAACACGAATGACTGCCTTAAATGTTAAACACATTGTTCAAGGGGAAGAAGATAAACTTCCAGCATTAAAAAAAATCATGACAAGCTTATCGCTTGAACCACAACAAGTCGCTTATATCGGCGATGATATGCCTGATTATGATTGTATGAAGTATGTGGGATTCAGTATTGCAGTGAATGATGCTCACCCTTCCATTTTACAACTAGCCGATTATACCACCTACATTAAAGGTGGTTTTGGTGCCGTAAGGGAATGTTGTGATTTGATGATGTTAAGTCAAAGTACATTGCAGTTCGCATCTGGTGCTAGTGTATGACGCGGTTAACCGGTTTAGCCATTACATTTTTTATTTTTGCTATTGCTATCTATGGCATAATCGAATGGCGCCATTCCACGCAAAAAACCGCACAAGTTATTACAAATGAAATGACACCTGAATTTATTGCCGAAACGTTAAATAGTGATATCTATAATGCAGAGGGTGAGTTAACTTATATCATTGATGCTCAACGAATGGAGCACTATGCCAATTTATCTGTTACTCACTTTGAATTTCCAAAATATACATTATATACAAAAAATAGTAATACACCTTGGCAACTAGAAGCAAATGAAGGGACACTCTACAGTAATAATCGCGTAAGGTTAGAAAATCGCGTAACATTGACTGCAACAGATCAATCAAGCTTAATACAAGAAATTCATGGTCGGTATTTAGAATTAGATTTAAATACTAATATTATCAGTTCAGAGCAAACCATTATGATTGAAGGTAAAGATTTCACCATTTATGGTTCTGGATTAATAGTGGACTTAAATACAAAACAAATGACGTTGACTGAACATGTACAAACCATTTTTAAAAGTGTTAAAAACTAGCCTCATAGCTATTGGCTTAACTACGGCACTAGTTCCTACTAGTTATGCCGCAAAAATCGATTTGAAAAAAGAAATCAATATTGATGCATCCCGACAAGCAGCGGATCTAAAAAATAAAATTTTTAGCTACATCGACAATGTAGTGATCACACAAGGTACTTTAGTAATCAAAGCTGATTTAGTACAAGTGTTAACTGATGCTAAAACAGATGATAAAACATATATAGCTAAAGGTAAGCCAGCAACATTTTCACAAAAACTTGATGATGGTACCCCTATTTATCTGCAAGCTAATGAAATTAAATATCAGCCAGGTAAAAATAGTGTGGTGATTTCTGGTAATGCCGAATTGCGACAAGAAGGTAGTAAAGTCACTGGTAGTGTAATCACATATAACTTTGTTACTGAGCAAGTCAGTGCTGATAGTGAAGAAAATAATCGAGTAAAAACAGTATTACAACCTAAAGAGTTGGATAAAAAATAATCTATGGAAAAATCAACACTTTGTGCCAAAAATTTAGCTAAATCTTATAAGGGCCGTAAAGTTGTCATCGACGTAAGCTTACAAGTGCAAGAAGGCCAAATTGTAGGCTTACTTGGTCCGAATGGCGCAGGAAAAACCACCTCTTTTTATATGATCGTTGGCTTAGTGCCAAACGATAAAGGCAGTATCTTACTCAATGATAAAGATATTACATTATTGCCTATGCATGAGCGTGCCCGAAAAGGCATTGGCTATTTACCACAGGAAGCCTCTATTTTTCGAAAACTCACCGTAAATGACAATATAATGGCGATTTTACAAACTCGAAAAGGATTATCTGACATTGAGCGCCAAGAAAAGCTTGAACAATTACTAGAAGAGTTCAATATTAGCCATATTAAAGATAATTTAGGTATGAGTCTCTCTGGTGGTGAACGCCGACGTGTAGAAATAGCGCGAGCATTAGCCGCAGACCCTAAATTTATCCTACTTGATGAGCCCTTTGCTGGGGTAGATCCAATTTCAGTAGGTGATATTAAAAAAATTATTCTACACTTAAAGCAACGAGGCATAGGTATTTTAATTACCGATCATAATGTTCGTGAAACTTTAGATGTATGTGAACACGCTTATATAGTAAGTCATGGTGAATTAATTGCTGAAGGTAACTCAAATCAAATACTTGCAAATCAAACAGTAAGAGATGTATACCTTGGAGAGCAATTCACGCTATAGTACGATTGAATGCGATTAAACGTTATTAATAATTAAAGGAACATAAATATTTAGATGCGCCCTAGTCTGCAGCTCCGAATAGGACAACAACTCACAATGACCCCACAATTGCAACAAGCGATAAAGCTTTTGCAATTGTCAACGTTGGATCTTCAACAAGAAATACAAGAAGCGTTGGATAGTAACCCATTACTAGAAATTGATGAGTCATCTAATTCAGATCAAGAAAGCAATACCGATAACTTTGATGATGCTTTTTCAGCAAATCCAACCGACACAACCAACTCCAATACTAATGATGGTAGTGAGGACTCAACGCCAACAATTGACGAAATTTCGACGACTGAGGCAATGGATAAAAATGAAATTCCTGAAGAGCTAAACATAGACACTACATGGGATGAAAGTTTCAGTGCAGGTGTGTCTAATACCGGAGTCGGCGTTGCTAGTGAAGATTATACTTATCAAGGTGAAACTGTAGACTCTATTCAAGATCACCTTAGATGGCAGATGGATTTAACTCCCTTTAGTGATACTGACCGCGCAATTGCCACAGCAATAATTGATGCTATCGATGATGCAGGTTATTTAACCGTTTCTGCGGATGAAATATTAGAAAGTGTTGGTGATGATGAGCTAGAGCTTGATGAAGTAGAAGCCGTAATTAAACGTATTAATATGTTTGATCCTGTTGGTGTTGGTGCACGTAGCATAGCTGAATGCTTAACTATCCAACTTAATCAGTTTGATAAATCAACGCCTTGGCTTGAAGAAAGTAAACTTGTTATCCGTGAATATATTGAGCTTTTAGGTGCTCGTGATTACCGCCAGCTTATGCGGAAAACACGACTGAAGGAAGATCAACTTCGTGAAGTCATACGTTTAATTCAAACACTAGATCCTCGTCCAGGAGACAGCGTCATAAAAGGTGATGATCAATACGTCATTCCCGATGTCTCTGTAGAGAAAAAAAATGGCCGTTGGATTGTTGAACTTAATCCTGATACTGCTCCTAAGTTATCGGTTAACCAACAATATGCTTCAATGGCACGCTCAATGAAGTCATCAACTGACAGTCAATTTATCCGTTCAAATTTACAAGAAGCCAAATGGTTTATCAAAAGTTTAGAGAGTCGTAATGACACCTTACTAAAAGTCTCTAACTGTATCGTGCAACGTCAACAAGGTTTTTTTGAACACGGTCCAGAAGCAATGCGCCCTATGGTATTAAATGATATTGCTGAAGCAGTTGATATGCACGAATCGACGATTTCTCGAGTAACAACACAAAAATACATGCACACGCCAAGAGGCATTTTTGAACTTAAGTTTTTCTTCTCCAGTCATGTGAGTACAGAAAATGGCGGTGAATGTTCATCGACAGCAATTAGAGCATTAATTAAAAAATTAGTGGCGGCAGAAACACCTTCGAAACCATTGAGCGATAGTAAAATGGCTGAATTATTGGCAGATCAAGGTATTAATGTTGCTCGTAGAACGATTGCAAAGTATCGAGAATCTTTATCTATTCCCCCTTCTAATCAACGTAAAAGTTTACTTTAAGTAAACACAACAACTAATAAGGATTGAATCTCATGCAAATTAATCTTTCAGGTCACCATGTTGAAATTACCGAAGCTTTACGTGAAAGCGTCAATACTAAATTCTCTAAATTAAAACGACATTTTGAGCATATCAATAATGTTTACGTCGTATTAACGGTAGAAAAAAATAACCAAATTGCAGAAGCCACTGTTCACCTTAGTGGTACTGAAGTGCATGCTAAGTCTGACAACGCAGATATGTACACATCGATTGACAGTCTAGTCGATAAACTCGATCGCCAAATACTTAAGTATAAAGGTAAAATCACTCAACATTAACGCTATCGATATAGCTAAGTAAACCGGTATTATGAAGTTACTTGAACTACTTAACTTGGACTGTACTTTATGTGCAGTTCAAGCTACAAGTAAAAAACGAATTTTAGAACTCATCTGTGATACAGCATCAGCAGAACTAGAAGATTTCTCAACATACGAACTACTGACAAGTTTAATGGCGAGAGAAAAAATGGGCTCAACTGGAATAGGTAATGGTATTGCTATCCCTCATGGACGATTAATCAATTCAGAGAAAGCTGTGGCAATAGTTGCGACAAGTGAAGAACCTATTGAATTCGATGCTATAGACAGTAGACCGGTTGATATATTTATTGCTTTATTCGTTCCTGAACAGCAATGCGAAGAACACTTAGCAACATTACAAAACATTGCTAAATTATTTACAGATAAGCAACTGTGTAAACAAATCAGAAAAAGTACAACATCCCAGGAAATATTTGAACTAATAAAACAAGCCAGTTAAATTAACGTAAATATTTACCCTAACATCTAAATTTATGGGCGTACTCTGAGTGAATCGCTATGCCAAATAAGGCTAAAAAATGAAATTAACTATTGTAAGTGGTCGTTCTGGATCAGGTAAAAGTGTTGCGTTAAGAATACTTGAAGATCTCGGTTACTATTGCGTCGACAATATTCCAGTAAATCTATTACCAGCACTGACACATACCGTTATCAACGACTATGAAACTGTTGCCGTTAGCTTAGATGTTCGAAATCTTCCTAATGATCCAAAAGATGTCTCTGAAATTCTTGATTACCTCCCTAAGACAGTTGAACTCAATATTCTCTACTTAGATGCAGATGACTCAGATTTGATTAAACGCTTTAGCGAGACCCGTCGCCTACATCCTTTAATAAGACAAAATATTGCACTAGATCAGGCATTAAGTTTAGAAAAAAAACTGCTAGAGCCTATTTCAAGTCGGGCAGATTTGTATATTAATACGAGTCAGTTAACCCCGCATCAACTCGCTGATTTAGTAAGAGAGCGTATCCTAGGTAAAAAAACCGGCGCTATGGTTGTTGTGTTTGAATCATTTGGCTTTAAACATGGTGTACCACAAGATGCTGATTATGTTTTTGATGCTCGCTTTTTACCTAACCCCTTCTGGGAAAAGGAACTAAAAACGTCTACTGGGCTAGATCAACCAGTGAAAGACTTTTTAGGGTCTCAACCCATTGTGACCAAATTTATCTGGCAAATTAATAGTTTTATGATGACTTGGCTTCCTCATTTAGAGCGAAACAATCGTAGCTATGTGACGATTGCCATAGGCTGTACTGGTGGAAAACATCGTTCCGTATATATTGCCGAATTACTTGCCAATAATTTACGTAAAGAAAGAGCCGATGTGCAATCACGCCACCGGGATATTGAAAAAACGTCCACTTAACGCAGGGGCCCTATGCCACGTCTTGAAAAAAAATTACTTATCTCAAACAAACTTGGTTTACATGCTCGAGCCGCTACTAAACTTGCACAATTAAGCCAAAAATTTGATGCCACAGTTAATATTTCCTTAGATGGAAAAGATGCAGATGCCAGTAGTATTATGGGATTAATGCTACTTGCTGGCGCACAAGGTAAAGAGGTTACGGTTACCACGAAAGGAAAAGATGCCGAAAAAGCCCTTCACGATGTCTGCCAACTTTTTAATGACAAGTTTGATGAAGAAGAGTAATCCCCTACTTACCTAGAAAATTTCAATGGGTATTAATAAAAAGCTGTAAAAAATACTTATCTACGATAAACTTATAAACAGACAAAGTATTATTTAGAAATATCAGCAAATTAAGTTTTATTTCTATGCAATAAACATCAATAGAACTAACATCTGTCTTAGCATTGCTAAATAACCAGTCTATTTAGACATGAATAGTAAAAACACGAATGTTAATCGAACACTATTCATTAACACTTAATATTGATAGTTAATGTACTTCGTTAGTAATTACGTAGATTAAGATCTAATTTCGTTTTTCAGCGGCACAAGGTAGCAATATGCCGGAAACTTTAGAACAAGAATACAGCCATCAAAAACTGCAGCATGTCAATGAAGCTCTTGGCAGCGGTATGTTTGTCTATGTCCGAAAATTACTGCAAAACATGCCGGCTTACGATCTCGCATTACTACTAGAATCATCTCCGACTAAAAGCCGTGCTGTTCTATGGCAATTAATTGACCCCGACCATCACGGGGAAGTATTAGAAGAGCTCAATGAAGAAGTTCGTAAAGGCATTCTAAAAAATATCCATCCTGAAAAACTTGCTGCCGTTGCAGAAGGCATGGATATTGATGATTTAGTTGAAGTACTGAGAACCTTACCTGATACTGTTTATAATAAAGTGCTCGACTCTATGGACTCCCAAGACCGTGGCAGAGTAGAAGCAGCACTTTCTTATGAAGAAGATACCGCTGGCGGTATCATGAACACAGATACAATAACCATTAGACCTGATGTTACTGTTGATGTGGTATTACGTTATTTACGCCTAAAAGGTGAATTACCAGAAGCAACTGATTCTTTCTATGTAGTCGATAGGCAAGATCATTTTATTGGCTCAGTTTCGCTCTCATCAATTGTCACCGCTAAACCTGAAGTAGCTATCTCAAAGCTGATCAATGAAGAAGTTGAAGCAGTTTATGTCGATACCCCAGAAACAGAAGTTGCCCAACTTTTTGAACGTTACGATTGGTTCTCCGCACCAGTAATCGATGCCGAACGACACTTACTTGGTCGTATTACAATTGATGATATTATCGATGTCATTCGTGAGGAGGCTGAGCATTCTATGATGAGTATGGCGGGTCTAGATGACGAAGCCGATACTTTTGCCCCTGTTTTTAAAAGTACAAAACAGCGATCTATCTGGTTAGGTGTCAATTTAATTACCGCCTTGTTTGCGGTAGCAGTTTCCTCCATGTTCGAAGATATACTTGGACAGTTAGCTATTTTAGCTATTTTAAACACCTTAGTTCCCAGCATGGGAGGCGTTGCAGGAAATCAAACACTCACGCTTGTTATTCGAGGCATGGCACTTGGCCATATTGGAAAAAGTAACTCAAAAGCCTTACTTTACAAAGAACTTGCTGTTGGCTTTTTAAATGGCATTGTTTGGGCTGTACTTATCGCTGTTGTCGTTGCTATTTGGAAACAAGATTTTACATTAGGTATAGTTATCGCTTTTGCTATGCTAATGAATATGACCGCGGCAGGTATTGCCGGAGTTACGATTCCCTTAATGCTTAAAAAGATGAAAATTGACCCTGCATTAGCTGGCAGTGTCATTTTAACAACCGTTACTGATGTTGTCGGGATTTTTGCCTTTTTAGGTACTGCCACATTACTATTAGGCTAAAGTAAGTCCTCAGTGAGGACTTACTAACAATCAAACTAATTCCCAGCGATTTGCATTTCTTCTAAGATAATCGAGCCTGTGCGAATACTACCGTGCAAATCAGTATCTGTACCAACCGCTACCAAGCCTTTAAACATATCCTGTAAATTACCTGCAATAGTAATTTCAGACACTGGGTATTGAATCACGCCATTTTCCACCCAAAAACCTGCAGCACCTCGAGAGTAGTCGCCATTAACCACATTAACACCTTGCCCCATTAATTCAGTAACAAGTAGCCCTGTACCCAATTGTTTAAGCATAGCTTCAAAATCACCACCGTTAGCTGAAACTAACCAGTTATGTATTCCACCCGCATGACCTGTCGTCGTCATTCCTAATTTACGAGCTGAGTAGCTTGTTAACAAATAAGTAGCTAGATCGCCCTGCTCAATAATATTTCTATCAACTGTAGCAACCCCTTCACTATCGAACGAACTACTCGCTAAAGCTGATTTAATATGAGGACGTTCTTCAATACTGACAAAGTCCGGAAAAATAGGTTTGCCTAATGCATCAAGCAAAAATGATGATTTTCGATATAAATTACCACCACTAATAGCTGCAATAAAATGCCCCCAAAAAGTATTGGCGATATCGGCTCTGAACATAACAGGAACTTTGCCTGTTTGCAGTTTTCTGGCATTTAATCTTGATAAAGTCTCGCGAGCAGCTTTATGTCCCACATTAATAGCTGAATCCATTAACTCAAATTTGCGATCTATCGTATAAGCATAATCTCGTTGCATATCGTCATTGTCACTGGCAATAGCGACACAACTTAGACTATGACGAGAACTAGGATAACCCACTAGTTGTCCGTGACTATTACCGTACACTTTAAACCCTTCGAAGCTAGCTAAGGTTGCGCCATCAGAATTTGTCACTCGCGCATCATAATCTAAGGATGCCATTTCACATTCTTTAGCAATAGCGATAGCATCGTCAGTAGATAAGGCTTTTGGGTGATATAAATCAAGAGATTCAGGATTCATTGCTAATAATTCTTTATCCGCTAAACCTGAACACTCATCCGCAGAAGTAAATTTTGCAATATTTACCGCGGCCTGAACCGTTTGCTTTAATGCGTTATCAGATAAATCAGCTGTAGATGCACTGCCTTTTCGTCCTTGTTGATAAACAGTGATCCCTAATGCGCCATCATTAGTAAACTCTACCGTTTCAACTTCACCAAGACGTGTACAAACACTTAACCCTTGCTGTTTACTCATTGATACTTCAGCACCGTCAGCCCCTAAAGATTTAGCTAATGCCAACACTTCGGCTACACGTGATTCAACTTGTTCCATTTGCTTAATGATGCTATTTGATTCTGCCATAAGGGTGAATTTCTCTATAAATTTATTAAATACAACGAATATTTGGCAAAGTTTAGTCTACACGCTAGAGCGTACTCAGCTATTTGTTGTATAATAGCTATTATCAATCGCTAAATTTGCCTTATTATTATGCCCGAGTCTGCCGCTGAATTCGATGAAGAATTAAAAAGTAAATCAGAAATAAAACGTGAAATGCATCAATTACAAGATTTTGCTGAACGTTTAGTTAAACTTTCTAAACACCAACGCAGTAAAATTCCGTTTACTGAAGAGATTAAAGCCGACCTTGTTTTAGCTGATAAAATCAGTAATAAGCATGAAGCGTTACGTCGACATATTCGTCATATGGCAAAAGTATTGTCAGAAAGTGATCTTGACCCCATTAATCAAGCACTCGACGTTATGGCTAATAAACACCAACAAGAAAGTAGTAAACATTTAAAATTAGAAGCTTTGCGTGATGAACTCATTGCATTGGGTAATGATAAAATTGAAGCTACATTAAACGAATATCAAGATTTAGAACGTCAAAAACTCCGTCAACTCGTGCGTATGGCGGCAAAAGAAAAAGCCAATGAAAAAATAGGTAAGTATTATCGCGATCTTTTTACTTACCTTAAAGAATGCATTCGTTTATAAGCAATCATGCAAGCTAATAATTTAAATTATATAGCTTGCTGTTTCTTACAACTCAAAAAATCGTGTAAACACTTTATATAATTCAGTACCTTGATTCACACTCGCTGATGCAAAATGTAAAATGGGTAAGACCTCATGATCTAATGAAATTTCATGTAAAGGATTTCCATCACCATAATTATCCATTCTTAAAATTCTAGCCAAAGGCTCACCTGCCGTGAGAGGTTTACCAAATTCAGCGAGATAATCGACCATTCCCCCCATAGGCGAATAGAAAGCTTTATAATCTTGTAAGTAACAAGCATAACGAGTCATTTTTTTCGGTTGATACTGAGGTGCGTCTATCACCCCTTTATAGGCTAAATAACATAAAATACTTTTTGCATCTTCATGAGCAACATCAAGATCTATTTGCTCTTGTGAGCCAAGTTCAACCGTAAAGCTTTCTTTATTAAGTGCCTTTGAACTAATCGAAAATTTTATACCCAATTCATTAAAAGCTTCTTGCAGATGCCACCATGGACAAAATGTTGCTTCATCTAATGCGCCATCAAATTGATTAGGAATAAGTAAAATATGAGGAATATCAAAATATTGAGCACTTTCCTTTGCATATTCAGGGCAATATAAATGTTTACTAGAAATAGGACCTGTATGTAAATCAAGTACAAAATCAGCTTGATGAGCTAAACGTTGAAGTTGATAAGCAATACGCTGTCCTGTCGTTAAACCGAAAGCATTATGGTCAAGTTTTTCCTCAATGGTAGAAATCATTAATTCTTTAAAGTTAGTTTCAATCGTGGCGTCATCTTTGCCAATACTTTCACGGACAAAGGGTTTAATAATCTCAGGGTCAAAGTGATACATTCTATTCCAATTTACCCCCGTAATTGGATCAAATCGACCTAAGGTATATTCACCATTTTTGTGATTACAAGCGACAGGGTTTGCATAAGGAACTAAGGTAATATCACCTTTAATGTTAATGGTTTTTAATAATTCTAGCAGTTGAAAAATAACAGCATTACCTTGTACTTCAGCACCATGCATGTTCGCTTGTATATAAACACTAGGCGCATTATCTTGCCCTTTTATACGATAAACAGGAACGGTTAGCGCCGCGCCACTTGCCATTTCACCAACTGATAACACTTCTTTAGAAAAATCATTCATTCTTTTTACCCTACTGGTTAATACGTGCTACTCATTAAGCTAGATACCAGCTCGCCGGTTGTGCTTTTCTTATTTCTATCATTTGTTCATTTTCAATCACATATTCTGCCGCTGTTTGATGGCACAGAAAAAAGGGCATACTCTCAGTAAATCCATAAGCCCCCGTATAAGCAAAAACTAATTCATCCCCAACGTTAACATCACTAGGTAATGGCAAATGCCCCAACTTATCCATGCTGGTACATAAAGGTCCGTGCAGATCAAAGTCTATGACCTCAGCACTCGAATGTCTGAGTAAACGTGCGGGAAATGGTTGCTCGGTAATTGCTGGTCGTAACAAATGATTAATACCTGCTGCTAATACTAATTGTTCTTGCTGGTAGTTAGATTTTCGATCGACTACAGGCACAACATAAAACCCACAATGAGCTACAGCATAACGACCTAGTTCAAGCCATAACTCATCAACATTGGCTTGTGCTTTTATTTTAGCTAAATCATCAATAATCTGTTGCCAGGACAAGTGTTGATTTTTTTCTAAGTAATCAACACCTAAACCACCACCCAGATCTAAAACTTTCAGAGACATACCAATCGTTTTGGCTAATGCAACTAATGGTGACACCATTTGTTGCCACAAAGAATACATTTTTTCATTGCTGAGCATATTGCCCCATTGAAAAATATGTAAACCACATAAATCCAGTTGTGGATATTGGTCAACATGGATCCCTTGCCATTCTGTCACGGATAAACCAAAAGGCGTTAAGCTATTACCACCTAATGGATTTTTCTCACCTTCTTGCCATTGCAGTTGTACACGTAACAACACTTTAGGGTGTTTATTTAACTTGATAGCAGCATCATTGAGCCAAGTGAGTTGATTTAAACTTTCAACTACAAAAGTATCCACGCCTGCAGTTAAAAAAGCGGTTAATTGAGCTAATGATTTAGCCGGCCCCGTATTTAAAATTCGCGACGGTGCAACTCCTTGGGCCAAAACTTGGTTTAATTCCCCGCTGCTGGCAACATCAAAATTAAAATCGCAGGTATCTAAGGTTTGTATTATCCGAGATAAAGGATTGGCCTTAACCGCATACCAAAGTTTAATTACCTCTTGTTTTTGTAATTGAGTTAAATGCTGCTTAAGTACATCCAACTGATAAACAAAATACGCATGCTCATCAGAATTGCTTTTTTCATGGGCAAGAAGCATTGTTTGTAATTTTGGCGTTAACCAATGGGAAACCTTATTAAACATATAGTCGCCTTTAGCGTAATAGTGATTCTAACGTTAATGAAGCATCACTTTTCTCATCTCGATACTTAACAATCAATGCACAAGCCATATTTAATCCTTGTGCTGCCGCCCACTCTCCAGACACTGGACGTGTACCAGGCACAACCACAGCTCGCTCAGGAATATCACTACCTTTTTCAAGTAAAACTTCATTAACACAATCGTACACCGGCACGGATGCCGATAAAAAGACACCGGGGGCTAGAACCGCGCCTTTTTTCACCACAATACCTTCAACAATCACAACACCTGCACTTAAAAATGCGCCATCTTCAATAATAACCGGACTTGCACCTACAGGCTCTAGCACACCACCAATTTGAACGGCTGCTGAAACATGAACATTTTTACCAATTTGTGCACAGGAACCTATTAAGGCGTGACTGTCTACCATAGTGCCGCTATCAACAAAAGCCCCTACATTGATGTATGCAGGTGGCATGATAATAACGCCACTAGCAACATGTGCCCCACGACGAACCGATGAGCCACCAGGTACAAGACGCACGTTATCTTCAGTGCTAAATTGTCGAGCAGGTAAATTATGCTTATCAACAAATCCCTGATATTGCCCTTCAAACGCTTGATTTTTACCTGCTTTAAAAGCCGATAATATGGCTTCTTTTACTTCGATATTGGCATGCCAATTACCGTTATCATCTTGATTTGCAGCACGGATAGTACCTGCTTCTAATTGGTCTAAGGTTGTTTGCCAATTCATTACGACTGAACTCCAATGATTTGTTTTGACTGAGCTATCAGCCATTGATTGATTAATTGATCTACTTCTACTAATTCGTTATTTGCTGCTAATTCTTGATCGGTCAACGGCGCTCTTAAAGTGGCTGTAGAAATCATCGACTTTTGCGCCATAAGTACTTTTACGGGGATAGGACTACTTACTTGAAATAACGCATCTACGGCATTTTGCCAAAGAGGAAATAAGCCTTGATGACGCCCAGATAAGGCAAGATTAACGTACATATGTGTTGCTTCAGGCCAAACATTACTAGCAACTGAGACTAAACCTGCGACATCAGCACCAGCTAAATAAGGCATCATGGCATCTTCACCACTAAATAATTTAATCTCTGGACAATGTTGTTTAAAAGCAAGAAAACTAGTCAACTCACCACTAGCCTCTTTTAATGCCCAGCAATTGCGATGATGTTGAAGTTCTTTGACGGTAGTAACCGGAATAGATACTGCACTACGAGAAGGTACATTATATAACATACAAGGGAAATCAGACTGTTCAAGTAGTGCTGAAAACCACTGTGTTTGTCCAACCGGTCCCGGTTTAGTATAGATAGGCGTACCTAATAAATAGGCAGAGATAGGTAGCTTATTGCAAATAGCTATCCACTCAAGTTGTTCTGACAAATTATAACCACCAACAGCGACCATAATAGGAACATCTAATGCCATACTGGTGATAAAAGTAACAACTGATAATTGCTCTTCTTTCGTTAACGCTAACCCTTCCCCAGTACTACCTAACAGTAAAATTCCATTACCGGCATTATTTTGATACTCAGCATTAATTTTAAGGCTGGCATAGTCAATTGCACCTTTGCGATCAAAAGGTGTGACTAATGCAGTCCACAAGCGGATTGCATCGATAGTATGTGTTTGTGTATTTAGATTCATTTCTCTCGAACTCATTTCGTTCGGAGAACTTAAAGGCATTTGCTAGGCTCAACGCAATTGAATGGTTGAGCTTCGACAAAGGCCAGAAGCTCTCCACCCAATAGGTGACAGTTGCCAGGATTCAACCTGAAACAACCGACAAATGCATAATCAAAGATACATTTATCTCGGCGTTAGATTATCCGTGTAAACACGTGATAATTGTTATCCCCTCACTATTAATCACTAGAGTTTGATCTCTTCATAATAGCTACCTGATTAACGCTCCTCTTCTGACCCTTTTTACATTTACTGACTAATAACCATCAGTAAATAAAGAAAGGACTTATATATTACAGCATCTTTTAAGTAGCGCGGTCAATAGATGTTTCATATCAATAATGATTAAACTTATGTCGATATGAAATAAATACTCAGAGCAGTAAGTCATTACCTATGTAATGCTTTTTCTATTTCGGATAAGCGATCTTGTCCCCAATACATGCGACTCCCATATCGAAAACATGGCACACCCCATAATCCATTTTCATTGAGAAACATTTGATTTTCATCTGCCCATTGTTGCCAATCGTGTTCTTTTCCAAAAGTTAGTGCACTTTGATAATCCATATCTATGCTTTGACAGATTGCATCTAAATTTTTCGTCACAGCTACATCTATATCATTCACATAAATGGCATTAAAAACAGCCTCAATAAAAAGCGCTGACTTACCTTGATGCTGTGCATAGACAAACACTTGAAAACATTTCACAACCCCTAAACCGATAGGATCATTAAAACTACTAAAAGGAATATCTACACTTTTAGCTTCACGGTAAGCATCGATATAAATATGTTTTTGCTTACGGCTAGAAACTGGTATGTTACGCATAATTAAAGGCAATACAGGACGTAGAACCAAAGGAACTTGATAATAGTCACACAAACGTTTTACCTTGTAAAAACCAACAAAGGAATAAGGACTTCTGAGAGAGAAATACATTTCCACAGGTTGACTATCTTCAGTAGTTTCAACAGAATTAAATTTTAATAAATTGGCTTGATATTTTATTTCCTGCGAAGATGTTTTAGCAAATCCTTTATCATTTAATCGCTTTTCAAGATGATTTAATCGATCAACACCAACAAACCACTCCCCTAAAAACTGCATTGATGCAGAAACATAATGTCCTTGATCGAATAATCGTTGTTGATTTTTTATTTGAAAATTAATAACAGGAGTGGATACATCATAATAACGTTCAAATTCGTTATGCCACGTTTGATGAAAAATCGCTGCGGCATCTGAAATGTCTTTGCATTGCATTTGCCATAACTGCTGGCCTGTAAATAAGGCATCAGATTTTGGAATAGTACTCACTTTAGAGAAACCATATTGCTCAGCAATAATATTGGCATCTGTTATCGTCCACTTTCGCCATATATGTGGTTCAACAGATAAACTCACTTTAGATTCATAAACAAGATACAAACAAAATTTTACTGTATAGCGCTGTTCTAATTCAACCAATGCTTGAATGAGCATATAACTATGAGGATCGTTTAAAGCTACATAAACATCAACTTTAGGTGTGTAACCTAAGTATTTAGGTAAAATAAAGTATTTAAATAGTAAACATTGTTGTCGTAGGGAACTACGTAACCATCGAGCTTTCAATGCAACAGCTTGTTTTGAAACGATAACACCTCCAATAATTAACACTTAAAATGGTAGTACTAAGGAAAATAAAGACATTTATTCAACGCATTACAAACTTGGTCACATGCAACTAATAACGTACAATAGCCTTATATTATTACATAAACTACAGACTTAGTTTCGGATTTTGTCATGTCATTAACAAATATCAGCCAACTACTGATACGCAATCAAGATTTATTAGCTACTACTCACCCTTTGTTAGTGAATATGCCTGATGACAGTTTTGCTAAAGAACTTTTACAACTAAACGCAACTTGTCAATTAGCCTTTTTTGATACAAATTATGCTAATCATTTAGCACATAAAAAAATAGCGTCAGATAAGCATAGCGCAATTTTTGCTAGTCATTATGTATCATCAGTTAAACATGACTTAATTATTATCTCCTTTCCCAAAAGCAAAAAAGAATTAGCGTATACCATCGCCATGCTTAACCCAATAATAAGTGATACCACAAGGGTATTAATTGTTGGTGAGAATAATGGAGGGATCCGTTCACTTGCTAAAACGGGAAAGAGTATTTTTAGCTACTGTGAAAAAATAGATTCAGCCAGACATTGTTTATTATTTGATGTAACGATTATCCCTAAAAAAACCTCCTTTGCTGTCGAAGACTGGTTTGAGTATTACACTGTAACTATTAATCAAGATACTGTTCAAGTTGCAGCATTACCCGGTGTTTTTAGCCAAGCAAAACTCGATGTAGGCACGCAGGTATTACTTGAAAACTTACCTAACTTTGACAACGGGAACATGCTCGATTTTGGTTGTGGTGCTGGTGTTATAGCCGCGTTTATCGGAAAACGAACAACAAACCTAACCCTTGATCTGGCAGATGTGAGTGCCTTAGCATTAGCTTCTGCTAAAAAAACCTTGTCACTAAATCAATTACAAGGAAAGGTTTTTCCAACAAATAGCTTAAGCGACATCAACGAACAGTATCAATTTGTGATTTCCAACCCGCCTTTTCATCAAGGAATAAAAACCCATTATCAAGCTACTGAAGATTTTCTAAGCGGTATTAGCGGAAAAATAACAGCGAATGGAAGCTTAACAATTGTTGCTAATAGTTTTTTAAAGTATCAACCGCTTATGGAAAAAAACTTTAACCAAGTAACCAAAATACACCAAGAAAAGGGCTTTTCTATCTATCATGCGATAAAAAGGAGTAAACCCTAAGTTAACATTATTGAAATAATTTGTTGCAATTTAAGTGAATATCCACAATTATCTGTTAAGACAATTTACTTATTGATGGTAAAACACATAGTATGGTTTCGGCTAAAAACGTAAAATCAATCAGGCGCACATTATTGATATTTATTATCGGTGTCGCTTTTTCGCTTTTTGCCTTTTCATCACTTTTTTTAAGCCATATATTTATTGAAGATAGTGAAAAACAAACACAAACGAATGTTCAGTACTGGACCCAGTATATTGCTAATTTAAGTGTTCGTTACCTCGACGATTCTCAGCCTGATTCACCAATAAAAAAAGCTGCACTGTATGATTCAATTGCGCAGTTAGCACCATTAGACCTAATCAAGGTTGTTGATATTTACCGTTACAATCCTGACGAGAAAACAGAACAATTTCATTTGAGTTACCGTCATCAAAACCCCTTTGATTTAAAAAGTAATTATCCAATTTTTCAGTTATTAAGTGCAGAAAAACAGCGTTTGTCCACCCCTCATATTACAGAAAATTATGCTGAATATTTTATGCCTATTCAGCAATCTGACAAGGTTCTTGGTTACATATACGTACAAATGAATAGTTATTCTGGACTATTTCAAAATGGTCAACTCATTTTAGTGTTAGCCGTTATTTTCATTATTGTTCTAGCTGGCTTGTGGCTTATCATGTATAGACTTGAGTCTTTTATCGTGACCCCTTTATTTAATATGGCTACCGATATTCAATACATAGCTAAAACCAAAAATTACACGTCAAAAATCGATGTAATGCCATACCAAGAAATTGATATGTTAGCCAAAAACATTAATATTTTGCTCTCCCGAACAGAAAAACATATGGCAAAATTACAATTAGCAGAGCAACAAGGTATTGAGCGTACACAAGAATTAGAAGCCAAAATAATCAATAGAACCACAGCATTAAAAGAATCAAATCACGAACTTCTCTCTACCTTAGAAAAGCTGCATCAATTCCAAGATCAATTAGTTGAAAGTGGAAAAATGGCTTCTCTCGGGGATATGGTTGCGGGGGTTGCTCATGAAGTGAACACACCTATTGGACTAGGTGTAACAGCGTCAACCTTACTCTCTGATCGGCTACTTGAGATGAAAAGGCACTTCGAAGATAAAACGTTAAAATCGAGTCAGCTCAAACGTTTTTTTGATGAAGGGCAAGAAAATGTTGGCATTATTTACCGTAATTTAAAACGAGCAGCTGAGCTCATTTCTAGTTTTAAAAAGGTGGCTGTTGACCAAAGTACTGAAGATATCCGTCAATTTAGTATGACAGAATTAATTGAGGAAGTTTTACTAACCTTAGCACCACAAATCAGAGTTACCCCATACAAGGTAGAGTTTGATTGCCCTGATGACTTACTCGTTGTCAGTAAACCTGGCCCAATTAATCAAATATTAATTAATTTAATTTTAAATTCAATTTTACATGCTTTTGAAAATAGAGAAACAGGCACTATTGCAATCGCAGTATCATCACTTGATGACACTATTAACATCAATTTCAAAGATGACGGTAATGGCATAGATAAAGCGATGATCAATAAAATTTTTGAACCTTTTACTACCACTAAAAGAGGGTCTGGAGGTAGTGGGTTAGGATTACACTTAGTGTATAACCTAGTGACTCAAGCATTAGGCGGTACGATTAAAATTGAAAGTAGTTCGGGAAAAGGTACAGAATTCACCATAATATTCCCGCAAAATTTAGATCATAATTTCACTTAATAACAATAAATAGCACCTTTATGATTAAAGCTGTAAATGTGTAAAATAAAATAGAAAACATGGACTTTAAATATGCATAAACCTCATATACTTATCGTTGAAGATGAAGATGTAACTCGTTTTAGCCTTCGTAATTTATTTGAAGCAGAAGGTTATAATGTTTCAGAAGCCATAGATGGGGAAAGCATGGATCTTCAATTACAGAATAATACTGTCAATTTAGTCATTATGGACATTAACCTCCCTGGAAAAAATGGGCTTGTACTTGCCAAAAGTCTAATAACTAATAGAGATTTAGGTCTAATTTTTCTAACGGGTCGAGATAGTGATATTGATCGAATACTAGGGTTAGAAATTGGTGCAGATGATTATCTAACCAAGCCATTTAACCCAAGAGAACTGACTATTCGAGCAAGAAATATTCTCAATAGAATACATCAAACTCATAATGAAAAAGACATCACCATAGTTAAATTTAATCAATGGGTCTTAGATGGTAACTCTCGTAAAATGACATCACCTAATGGAGAAACGATTTCTATACCTCGTGGTGAATATCGCGCATTAAAATTACTGATCGCACATGCAGGGGAAATTGTTACACGACAAGAATTAATTAAAGAGATGACAGGCAGAGATTTACGTCCAAACGACAGAACGGTTGATGTAACTATACGTCGGTTACGAAAACATTTTGAATCCGTTGAAGGTGCACCCGAACTTATTAACACTATTCATGGTGAAGGTTATCGTTTTGTTGGTCAAATAGAATAATAACAATCAGGAAGCTCTAGGTATTGCCAATCAACAAATGACATTGCATTTCATTGACCGTGCTTTAAGCCTTATTAAGCCAACTTTGGAAAGCGTTAATTGATTGGTTATTTAGCTTCTCTAATTGCGCCAATTGTCCAGTTTTCACTGACCACTTTTCTTCTGATTTTTCCAGTGTGACTAACATTGTATGAACCTTCAAAAATCCCACGCTTCCTGAAGCCCCTTTCATTTTATGACAAGACTCCTGCCAAATATATTGAGATTCCTGGTCAACCGCGGATGCAATGTCGTCAAGATACAGTGCAGATTGCTGTTGATATAAATCTAGCATCTTTTCTATCACTGCCTGCCCTAGGTTATCTAAGTAACCTTTTAATAAAGATTTATCTAATAGATGTTCATTGTTCACGAAATTTGCCTTCCCTATCAAAAATGTAGTGTTCACTATAAATGAATAATGATGATTTAAAAATATCGGTAATTTAAATCAACCACCATATCTACCCTAACATTCGAATTAAATCAAATCGGCTGTCATTACTTCATCTAGATCCATCAACTCATTTCGCAGCAGCGCACTTTGACATATTGATTTTCGAGTGCTTTTCATTCAAAATACACGCCCTTAAAAATAGACAATTGTAATTGAGCAAAAAAAGTTCAATCAACTTACGTGTTCATGTCAATAATTAATTAAATATCAGTTAGATAGTAAACATTTAAATATCACGCTGCTCGGTGTGGTGTTCATATGAGCCTTTCTAACTTGTGGAGTAATAATGTCAACAACGATGCCAGATATCGCTAATCATACTACAGCACAAACTGAAGGTACTTTAGATTGGGTAGGCATGAGTAATATAGAAATGCCTATTATGCTTTCTTCAAAGGGCCAATCAGAACGTATGGTTTCCGCTTATGTTGATGCATTTGTTAATTTGAAAGCACCTAAAGCTAAGGGCATACATATGTCACGCTTATATCTATTGCTTGATGAATTATCAAATAATAGTGTACTAAATTACCAAAGTTTAGTTGCTTTACTTAATGGCTTTATCAGTTCTCATCAAGAATTGAGTGATAATGCTAAAGTTGAATTTAAATTTGATTACCATTTACGCAGAAAATCGTTAGTAAGTGGTAAACAAGGTTGGAAAGCATATCCGGTGACATTAACAGGTAGACTTGACCAAGGTACTTTAATGGTTGAATTAGCTATTGACGTACGTTATTCATCGACATGTCCTTGCTCTGCAGCCCTTGCTAGACAGCTGATACAAAGATCATTTAAAGAGAAGTTCTTAAATACAGACTCTGTTGATCTAAATGACGTTCACGATTGGTTAGGTACAACCGACGGCATAGTTGCGACACCACATAGTCAACGATCAGTTGCCGAAGTAAAAGTTAAACTAGGCTCTAACGTCGATGAATTGCCGATCACAGATATTATTGATGCAATAGAAAATGCGTTAAAAACCCCTGTTCAAGCTGCAGTTAAACGTGAAGATGAGCAAGAATTTGCACGCCTTAATGGTCAAAACCTGATGTTCTGTGAAGATGCTGCACGTCGCTTACAACACATAATGCTAACTAATGACGATTATGCTGACTTTTGGCTTAAAATCAATCACCTTGAATCGTTACATGCCCATGATGCTGTTAGTGTAACAACAAAAGGCGTTGCAGGTGGTTACCAACCTTAATTGCCTCTGCTATTAACAGCCAGTGTTTCTTCATTGGCTGTTAATTCTCTTCGCTAGTTCTCCCATTAGCTCAATCAAGATTGCGTTATATCAAATTGTCATAAATTAGTTCATTCCAAATAACCCCCCACTCTTTTATTATTAACGGAAAAATATTCACTCCCCCTTGCCTATATTTCTCTTGCTATACCTCAGCTATAGCAACCTTGTCTATACAACAAAACCCTAAAAGTGAATAAAAAATGAATAAATTATCATAACTAAACACAACCAAAAACATGTAATAAAATTACACCAATTGGTCAAGAAATCAGTCAAATGGTCTATATCCTTGTCTTTTATAAGCCACAAAACCAATATAAAGTACAACAAAACAAACAATAAACATAAAATTCAGCAACTTAACAAAGTGTAACTTTATTACGAGCAAATGCTCTATATTTATTGACGTTTTACTATTTTCCGTTTAAAGTTAGGGGTTCCTCTTGGGCTCAAACAGAGTATTTATGCATTTTTAGTATAATTCTATTCTTTCCGACTCTGTGACCATGTAGGCATTTTTATTTAGGAGAACAACAATGCAGCTTTATGATCACAACTATCAAAAAGACAACTGTGGCTTTGGCTTAATTGCTCACCAACACGGTGAAAGAAGTCATAAGCTAGTCAAAACTGCTATTTCTGCTCTTGATCGCATGCAACATCGAGGCGGAATTGCTGCTGATGGTAAAACAGGTGATGGTTGTGGCTTATTAATGCAAAAGCCCGATACTTTTTTCCGAGCCGTTGCTGAAGAGAATAATTGGCAGCTTGGTAAAAAATATGCTGTTGGAATGATTTTCCTCAATCCAGATCCAAATATTGCTGAAATTTCTAAAAAAATTCTTGAAGAAGAATTAGCAAACGAAACACTAACGTTAGTTGGCTGGCGAGAGGTCCCAACGAATAAATCAATACTTGGTGAAATTGCTGCAGGTAATTTACCTACTATTGAACAGGTATTTGTTGATGCCCCGGCAGGTTGGCGTAATAGAGAATTAGAACGTCGCCTTTATATGGCACGTAGACGCGCAGAAAAACGTATTACCGATGAACGATTTTATATTGCTAGTCTCTCTTGTTTAGTGACTATTTATAAAGGCTTAATGATGCCGGTAGATCTACCTAATTTTTATTTAGATCTAGCCGATATTCGCATGCAGACTGCCATTTGTGTTTTTCATCAGCGTTTTTCAACAAATACATCTCCGCAATGGCATTTAGCACAACCATTTCGTTACCTTGCCCACAATGGTGAAATAAACACGATTAAAGGTAACCGTCAGTGGAGTCGTGCTCGTACTCATAGATTCCAAACACCATTATTGCCAGACCTACAAGATGCCGCACCTTTTGTAAATGAAACAGGGTCCGATTCATCTTCATTAGATAATATGCTTGAACTCTTTTTAGCTGGTGGAATGGATTTATATCGAGCCATGCGTTTACTTATGCCGCCAGCTTGGGAAAACAGTCCATTAATGGACGATGATCTCAAAGCCTTTTATGAGTTCAACTCAATGCATATGGAACCTTGGGATGGTCCTGCTGGTGTAGTAATGACCAATGGGCGCCATGTTGCTTGTAACCTTGATCGTAATGGCTTGAGACCAGCACGTTATGTTATCACTCGCGATGGTTTTATCACACTTGCCTCGGAAGTAGGTATATGGGATTACGGCGAAGATGAAGTGGTTGAAAAAGGCCGTGTAGGCCCAGGCGAAATGTTAGCTATTGATACCTATACAGGTAAAATTTTCACCTCAAGTGATATTGATAATGATCTCAAAGAACGACATCCGTATCGTAAATGGCTAACCGCTAATATTAGTCGATTAGTCCCATTTGAAAAACTTGATGCTGAGCTTATTGGTAAACGAATTTTTAATGATAAAGATATTGCTCAATATCACAAAATGTTTAATTACAGCTATGAAGAAATCCAACAAGTGGTTAAAACATTAGCTGAGAATGGTCAAGAGGCCACAGGTTCAATGGGTGATGATACCCCTATGGCTGTCTTATCAAGTCAACCTCGTACACTCTATGATTATTTCCGTCAACAATTTGCGCAAGTAACTAATCCGCCAATTGATCCATTACGTGAACGCTACGTCATGTCATTAGGTACTTGTATTGGTCGTGAACATAATGTTTTTAATGAAACAACAGGTCATGCAGATCGGGTGCTATTTGATACGCCTATTCTGATGTACACAGGATTAAAACAGTTACGCGAACTTGACCAAGCACATTATAGAAGCGACACACTTACCTTAAATTATGATCCTGATGAAGGGTTAGAAGCTGCCATTAAACGCCTTTGTAATGAAGCCGATGATCTTGTGCGCAATAAAAAAACGGTAATCTTAGTATTGTCAGACCGTCAAATTCATAAAGGTCTACTCCCTATTCCTGCTGCCATGGCTGTTGGCGCAGTACAAAAACACCTGGTTGATAATCAGTTACGTTGCGATTCAAATATTATTGTTGAAACAGGCTCTGTACGTGATTCACATCAATTTGCTGTACTACTTGGTTTAGGTGCAACTGCAATTTATCCTTACCTTGCTTATGAAACGGTTGAGCAGCTTGTTGATCAAGGTCAGCTTAACCTTTCGGCTCGTGAAGCTGTATTGAATTATCGCAATGGTATAAACAAAGGTTTACTGAAAATTTTATCGAAAATGGGCATTGCCACAATTGCCAGTTATCGTTGTGCCGGCTTATTTGAAGTAATTGGTTTAAACCAAAACATCATGAAATTATGTTTTCCTGATTTACCAAGTCGCATCCAAGGTGCTGATTTCGTTGATATTGAACAAGACAACATTAACTTAGCCCGTAAAGCATTTTTACCTCATCAAAAAATAAGTCATGGTGGCTTATTGAAATATGTACATGGTGGTGAATATCATTCATATAACCCGAATGTAGTTAGCTATTTACAAGAAGCTGTACGCTCAGGAGATTATGGTAAATACCGAAAATTTGCTGATGAAGTAAACAATCGTCCTGCAGCAACTCTACGTGATTTACTGGCATTGAAAGAAGGCACAACACCGATTTCAATTGACCAAGTTGAAGCGGATACTGAGTTATTTAAACGTTTTGATAGTGCGGCGATGTCTATTGGTGCGTTAAGTCCAGAAGCTCATGAAGCACTTGCTATTGCAATGAACCGTTTAGGTGGCTTTTCTAATTCAGGTGAAGGTGGTGAAGATGAGCGTCGCTTTGGCACCGTTAAGAACTCACGTATTAAACAAATAGCTTCGGGGCGTTTTGGCGTGACTCCACATTACTTAGTCAATGCTGATGTCTTACAGATAAAAGTAGCACAAGGTGCCAAGCCAGGTGAAGGTGGTCAATTACCTGGAGATAAAGTTACACCATTAATTGCGAAACTTCGTTTTTCTGTTCCTGGAGTGACTTTAATTTCTCCACCGCCACATCATGACATTTATTCTATTGAAGATTTGGCACAATTGATTTTTGATTTAAAACAGATTAATCCTAAAGCCGTCATCTCTGTGAAACTAGTTTCAGGACCAGGCGTTGGCACTATCGCCTCTGGGGTAGCAAAAGCTTATGCCGATTTCATCACTATCTCTGGTTACGATGGTGGCACAGGTGCAAGTCCATTAACTTCAGTAAAATATGCTGGATGCCCTTGGGAGTTAGGCTTAGCAGAAGCTCATCAATCTTTAGTAACTAATGGCTTACGCCATAAAGTAAGATTACAAGTTGATGGCGGATTAAAAACAGGAATAGATATTGTCAAAGCGGCCATTTTAGGTGCTGAAAGCTTTGGTTTTGGTACTGCCCCAATGATCACGCTTGGATGTAAATTTTTGCGTATATGTCATTTAAATAACTGTGCTACAGGTGTTGCTACACAAGATGAAGTATTACGTGAACAGTTCTTCAAAGGCTTACCGGATCAAGTAATGAATTATTTTAAATTTATTGCTCATGATGTACGTGAAATATTAGCAAAACTTGGTGTTGAAAGTTTAACAGCCATTATTGGTAGAACCGATTTATTAGAACCGCTTTCAGGAATTAGTGCAAAACAGCAAAAACTTGATTTATCGCCAATTATTGCACCTGTTGTTGCAGGTCCAGATACCGCGCTATATCAACAAGAAGAAAATAAACCTTTTGACAAAGGCCAGCTTAATCAAGATATGTTAGCCGCTGCATCAGACGCAGTTGCTCATAGCTCTGGTGGTCTTTACCGTTTTAGTATTCGCAATACAGACCGTTCTGTTGGTGCTGCTTTATCCGGAGAAATTGCACGTCAGCATGGTGATCAGGGCATGGCTGCAAATCCGATAAAATTTGAATTATCTGGTACCGCAGGTCAAAGCTTTGGTGTCTGGAATGCTGGTGGATTAGAATTAACCTTAACCGGTGATGCTAATGATTATGTAGGTAAAGGCATGACAGGAGGTAAATTAACCATAAAACCTCCTAAAGGCGTTGCCTATTTAAGCCATAAAACCATGATAATGGGGAATACCTGTTTATATGGTGCAACTGGTGGCACTCTTTATGGTTGTGGCCGTGCTGGTGAGCGTTTTGCTGTTCGAAACTCAGGTTGTCATGCGGTTATAGAAGGTACAGGTGATCATGCCTGTGAATATATGACAGGTGGTGTAGTTACCATTTTAGGTCAGACAGGTGTAAACTTTGGTGCAGGTATGACCGGCGGTTTTGCTTATGTCCTTGATGAAACTGATGATCTTGAAGTGCGCTTAAATAACGAATCAATTGAAAGCTTAGCTATTGCTGACCTAACCATTCATCAAGAGCATTTACGCGGTATAATCAACCAACATTTTAATGAAACAGGTAGTTTACGTGCGCAAGAAATTTTAGCGAATTTTGACGATTTCGCAGCGAAATTTAAATTGGTTAAACCTACAGCGACTGATGTCAAAACCTTATTAGGGCATCGTAGCCGTTCATCTGCAGAACTTCGCGTTCAAGCACAGTAATTTCTAACGAATGCGAATTGAGGAAGAAACAGTATGAGTAAAAATATATATCAATTTATCGATGTGAGTCGTATTGATCCGCCTAAGAAGGCGTTAGAATCAAGAAAAATTGATTTTGTCGAAATCTATCAACCTATGGGTGATATTCAAAGTGCCGGTCAGGCAGATCGTTGCTTAGATTGTGGTAACCCGTATTGTGAATGGAAGTGTCCAGTACATAATTATATTCCCCAATGGCTAGAATTAGTCACTGACGGTAAAATTTTTGAAGCGGCTGAATTATGTCATCAAACCAATAGCTTACCTGAGATGTGTGGACGTGTATGTCCACAAGATCGACTTTGTGAGTCCGCTTGTACTTTAAACGATGAGTTTGGTGCAGTGACTATAGGTAATATTGAAAAATATATAACCGATACCGCCTTCGACCAAGGTTGGACACCTGACTTATCAGACGTTGAAAAAACAGGTAAACGAGTAGCCATTGTCGGTGCTGGCCCTGCCGGACTATCCTGCGCAGATGTGTTAACACGTAATGGTATTGAAAGCGTTGTCTTTGATCGACATGCAGAAATTGGCGGCTTACTAACCTTTGGTATTCCCTCTTTTAAACTTGAAAAGAGTGTAATCAAACGTCGTCGTAAAATTTTTGAAGGTATGGGAATTGAATTTCGTTTAAATACCAATGTTGGTGTAGATATTACCCTCGATGAACTCAGCAAAGAATACGATGCTGTCTTTTTAGCACTTGGTACTTATACCGATATGAGTGGTGGATTTGCTAATGAATCAGCTCCAGGTGTATATAACGCTTTAGACTTTCTAATTGGCAATACTCAAAACTTAATGGGGATCACCGAAAATGCGAAACCTTATGTGAATTTTGAAGATAAAAAGGTTGTTGTCCTTGGCGGTGGTGACACGGCAATGGACTGTGTGAGAACATCTATACGACAAGGAGCAAGTAAAGTAACGTGTGCATATCGTCGTGATGAAGAAAACATGCCAGGTTCTCCTAAAGAAGTACAAAATGCTAAAGAAGAAGGCGTCAACTTTGCCTTCAATATTCAGCCTTTAGATATCGCCGTTGACGACAAAGGCAAGGCTGTTGGTGTTAAATTTGTCAAAACACAGCTTGGTGCACCTGATGCTAATGGTCGACGTAACCCTGAAGCAATCGAAGGTTCTGAGTTCATCATGGAAGCAGATGCTGTAGTCATTGCTTTTGGCTTTTTACCAAGTCCTCCACAGTGGATGAAAGACGCCGGTGTTGAACTCGATGCTAAAGGACGAGTTGTGGCTTCTGACAGTAGTGAATTTGCTTTGCAGACAAGTGCAAAAAACATTTTTGCTGGTGGTGATATGGTATTAGGGTCAGATCTTGTGGTAACTGCTGTTGACCAAGGAAGAAAAGCGGCTTTAGGGATCCTTGATTATGTCACTGTTGAATAATTAGCCCAGTTAAAGGTTAGACAAATCTCTGAATATAAAAAAGCAGCCTAGGCTGCTTTTTCATTAATACATGTTTAATAACTAAGTGTCACTTAAGTAACTATGGTGAGTTAACTACTCAAAACGTAGTGCATCTATTGGATCTAAATTTGCCGCTTTCGCAGCAGGAATGATCCCAAATATAACACCTACGCCAGCACTAAATCCTAATGAAAGTGCAACAGCCCATCCTGGCACTGTAGCAGCGGGAAGCTCAATTAAACTACTGACCAAAGCTCCTGCCCCATAGCCAAGTCCCAAACCAATTAGACCACCAAGTAGACACAAGAAAATAGCTTCAATAAGAAATTGCATTAATATATCAACACGAGTGGCCCCTAGAGCTTTTTGAATCCCTATTTCACGGGTACGCTCAGTGACTGAAACAAGCATTATATTCATAATACCAATACCACCAACTAATAATGAAATCCCCACCACTCCACTAAGCACCAGAGTTGTACTTGAAGTTAAATTATTTACGGTTTCTAACATTTGCTCCGCTGTGCTAATTTTAAAATCATTATTCTGCTCTTTCGCCAAGTTATGATTGCGTCTGAGAATATTAGTAATATGTTGTTTAACGCCATCCATTTGATTCGCATCATCAACTTGCATTGAGATCATAATATCTGGCTCTTCAGCGCCGCCTAATAAAGCTTGCGTCGTTGAATAAGGTAAAAGGATATAATTGTCTTGATCAAATCCAAATATTTTTCCACGCTTTTCTAATACGCCAATAACTTTAAACCATTCACCACCGATCATAATATACTGCCCTAATGGATCTCCTTTAATTTCTAATTTATCTAAAATAGAAGGACCTAAAACGGCAACACGTCGACGACTTTTATCATCACTAACATTAAAAAATCGACCTTGATCTGGATAAACACCATAGAGCATTTGGTAAGAAGAACCAGTACCTGTTACTTGGGTTGTAGTTGATTCACCTTTATATTGTGCAACAGAGTTTTGTCCCATTGCCATCACAGTCGGCGTGATATTACTGATCCCTGCTACTTTATATTTGATTTCTAGAAAGTCTTTATAATTTAATTTTGCTACTTGTCCCTGTAAACGCTCTTTTTTGGGCGTAAATGAATTGACATTGAGCACATTAGTACCCATACCATCAAATTGTTTAGTAATGCTGCCACTTAACCCTTGCATCACAGAAACCACAGCGATAACAGAAGTAACACCAATAATAATCCCAAGTGTCGTTAAAAAACTTCGAAAACCATGCGCCCTAACAGAGTGAGTCGCGGCTCTTGTGCTTTCCATTACTTTAAATAAAAAACTAGACATACACAGCCTCCCTTTTACCATCAGCAGAGGTGCTATTTAAGGTATCAGAAACAAGCTCTCCATCACGCAAGCGTATAACGCGATGACAACGATCGGCAATTTCTTGTTCATGAGTTACCACAATTAATGTTTGTCCATCTTGATGAAGTTCATCGAACAACGCCATAATTTCAGTAGTAGTTGAAGAATCTAAATTACCTGTCGGTTCATCTGCTAATAAAATAGCGGGATTAGTCACTAAAGCACGAGCAATAGCAACACGCTGTCGTTGCCCTCCGGATAACTGATTAGGCACATGGTGCATCCTATCTTTTAACCCTACTCGTGTTAATGCTTGTTCTGCCTTAATTTTTCTTTCTTTTAAAGGAATTCCTCGATAAATCAGCGGTTGCATCACATTTTGTAATGCCGTTGATCTAGGTAGTAAATTAAAACTCTGAAATATAAAGCCTATTTCTAAATTACGTATACCCGCAAGTTCAGACTCATCCATGTGAGCAACATCTTTACCTTTGAGTAAGTATTCACCAGAGGTAGGGTAATCAAGACAACCTAACAAATTCATTAGAGTCGACTTACCTGAACCAGAAGGGCCAATAATGGCTAAATAATCATTTTGATAAATATCTAAATCGAGCTGATTCAACGCATAAAAGGCTTCCCCGCCCATAACGTAGCGTTTAGCGATTTTTTTTAATTCTATAATCACTTGGTTACGTGACGAAACAGTTAACGTATCTAGGTTATCAACTTCTTGAGAATCACTCATGATCACGCCTCTTTTTTAGCCACTTTCACTAAGTTGCCATCGCTCAGTTTGCTCAAGGTTCTTGCAGGACCGGTAATGACTTGATCACCTTCTTTAATCCCTGTAAGCACTTCTTGATAGCGATCATTTGAGATCCCTAACTCTACTTTAACTTTCTTTGCTTTACCTTCTTCAACAATATAAACAAAACTTTGTTCATCAACATTGCGCTTTTCGTCAGCATCCTTATCTGTCTCTTTAGCTTGGCTTTCCGGTTTAGAAAAGACAATAGATTCACTTGGAACCGCTAGCGTTTTATCTTTAGTTTGAGTAAAAATTTCTGCTCGACAGCTCATCCCCGGACGAACAGCAACTTGGCCTGAATCGTCTAGTAGTATTTTTACCGTAAAACTAAGTCCTTGGCGACCAGCTGCTCTTTTAGCAGATGTGGCGATATTCTGCACTTTACCTTTTAACGCCTCATCAGGAAAAGCAACAGCAAAAATATCCGCTTCTTGACCTACTTCTATATTGGCAATATCGGCTTCATCAACTTGTACTTCAATAAGAATTGATGAGGGATCTGCCAAGGTAATGAGATTAGAACCGGATATATTGGTGGTACCGCTGATGGCTGTCTCACCTTTTTTAATATCGACAGAGGTAGCAATGCCATTAATGGGTGATTTAAAAACGGTTTTATCAAGTCGCTCTTGTGCTTTATCTAATGACGCTTGTGCTTGTAAAAGTGACTCTTCTCGTGAGCGAAGATCAATTTTAGCTAACGCCAATTGATTATCAATTAGTTCAAACGCATCTTGACCTATAATTTCACGCTCATACAAATTTTGCTTTCTTTTCCATTGCGAAACTAAATTTTCAAGCTGTTTTTGTTGGCGTTCAATGGCAATAGTTTGCAAGCGTACATAAGCTTCTTGTTGCTCAACATCCGCTTTGAAAGTACGAGGTTCAAGACGCATTAACACTTGTCCTTTAACAACTTCCTCACCTTCCTCAATCAACATCTCTTTCACTTGACCAATCACTTCGGAACGAAGCTGTACCTGCTCTTTATAAACCAAGGTTCCTGAAGCTAGAATTGAACGTTTAATATTTTCAGATTGAACTTCTTCGACTTTAACTTCGACAGCTTGTTCTTTACCTGCTTTTTTAAAGTAGGCTAAGACAATTACGGCTACCACCACCGAAATAATAATTAGTGCTTTTTTCATTAGAATAACCAGATGTTAAACTAAGTGAGCTAATGCCCCTGTAAATATGAGGCATTATTCACTTAGTTGTATTAACGAATATCTTTATAAGACGATGTAAAGTGCCCATAAACCATAGATGACAGCGATTGGAATTATCGCCAAAATAACCGCTTTTTTAGTCCCTATATTTAACCAGGTTTTTAAACCAATACTGGCAATCCCCACCATCCACAAAGTAAATAGGTTAATGCCTTCTAAAAAGTTAAACCACGCGCTCGATTGTTCTACTGAAAAGAGTAAACTATTTAAACTTGCTGGTTGCAGATCATTCATTGAAATATAACCATCGCTAGCAAAAAATATAACCATTAGTGATGCTAAACCACTAAGGACAGCCGGTAAACTAGTCCACCAAGTAAAAGCAAACCAATCTTTAAAGCCATAGTCATTTTTAGCAGTGATTTTTGTAGCCAGTAAATAATATAAAGCACTAAGAAGGTTCATTACAATAATAGTGATGCCCACTGATAGCAGGGTTTGTATCATTGCGCCAGTTCTATCTGCTGGAGGTGTAGACGCTTTTAGCTCCTCATAAGACATACCAGTAAATGCTGCCGCCTGTTCGAGAGATTGATCTTGAAACCAGTCAATATCAACAACATTAAAATAATAAACGAATACCACTGAGGTCATCGCAATAACAAGAAAGAAAGGCAACCATGCCCAACCTTTTTTATCTTTAACGGTAGTAAAAGCACTCTGGGGTGAAACGAGCACATCAAGACATGCTTGAACGGGATTTGCTGACATAATTAACCTCTTTGTTTAATTTTATTTCCATATATCGCAGAAATTGTTTTTAATTGTTGTTTACTGCAAATTTATACCTACACACATGACTGATCATTAAAAGCAATCAGGCCAAGACTATAAATAGTGTAGTTAAACTAGCTCACTTGACATATTATGTCAATATGAATGGGTGATACCTACTTCTTCTACTCTCTTAGTCTTAATAAAAATTAATTTATTACATTGTTCTGATAAAAAAAAAGCTACTTATAAAATAAGTAGCTTTGGACATATCATTCTTGTTAAATACTAAACCATATCTTCAAAGGGATTATGGTTGGGTAAGTTAATCGCCTGTGCAAAGGTAGGTAAACTAATTTTATCTGCCGTTATTTCAATACCAGCATCTTCAACTAAACCATCACCAAAACGATAGATTAGTTCAAAATGACCTAAATCCGCTTTTTGTTGATATTGTGTTTGCGCTAATTTAACTTGCTCATGCTTATCAAAGTAAGCATTCATGGCTGCTTTACCGTAACGTTTTTCCATCATAGTTAACGTAACTTTATCTGAAAATAATGTTGCGGTAGCATTATTACCACCAAAACCTTTTGAATTAATAAAGGCAACATCCATATCCTGACAATGCCAATGATCCGTAGCAATATTTAGTCGGTCAGCATAAACATCATCTGCAACTTCAGTAATCGTATTAATCCCTGGCATAATATTATGAGCAAAAACACCTAGAGCCCAAGCAACTTGGTCGCCACTTGCTGGTCCTATCGTATGACCTAAATAGGCTTTAGGGGCCGCTACAGGCCAGTTTTCAATATTAAAGCTTTCAGCTATACGATCATAAATTAGCGATTCAGTCACTCGGTTTTGTGGTGTACTTGACCCATGTGCAAGAATGAAGCTGCGTTGTTCTACCGCTTCATCTCCTAATATTTTTTTAGCTAAAGCCACTGACTTAGCCATTGTAATATAGTTGCCAGGACCTGGGGCGGTAATGGATTTTTTTATACCATCGGCATTCGTGTACACATCTGCAACCGAACCGAGTATATCTGCACCTAATTCTAACGCTAAACTATCATCCATAATCACTAAAAACTGAGCCGCTTCACCGATAGTAAAACCACAGTTTTTTCCAAAAGGACGACTTGTTCGGCGATAATCAACAGTATCAGAATTATCGAGTTTTTTAAGGCCTTCTTCATTAGCTAAGGCACTCATATTACCAAAACCTTCAACCACTTCAGGTGTAATAGCACAGTCATTACTACCGACAATAGCAACACGAATACGCCCTGCTTGTATGTCATTGACTGCTGCTTTTAAATTATAAAGAAAAGTTGCACAAGCGCCTGTTGATGTAAAGGTTGTCCCTACACTTCCTGTCACATAAGCATTAATGAAATCAGTTGACATAGTATTTAGCCCTAAAGCTAAATTTTTAGTAGAGACACGTTCACCTTTTAGTCGGTTTTGCATCATTCCACCAAGGCCTTCAGCTTGTGTCTGACCGAATACAGAAGCAGAGTAAGTACCAACCTCATCAGGAGTTATTTTTGACGCAATTTCTTGCCAACTGAAACCGGTAGAGTGAATAGCGTCAGCTGCACCAAATATCGTAGCTTGCAAACCTCGAGCCTGATAACGAGAATTATAAAGTTTCGCAGGATCAAACCCTGTAGGAAACTGTCCCGCAGCTTTGATAGGGTTATTACGAACAGAGTCTTGTCTAATTGAGAATTCACCTTGAATTTCAACCCGTACTCTTTTATCACCAAGATCTGTTACTTTCCACGTTCTTGGTAAAGGGGTGGGTAAGTCTCGTAATGCTGTTTCAAAGCAAATAGCTTGCTCTGTTGAATGCATCGTTAGCTTTTGTTGCCAAGGTGTAGCATCAGGATCAAAATGATTTTTTTCAATTTTTCGAATTAAGGTATCCGCTAAAATTTTATCACCAAATTTAGCTTCTACTTCACTACGCGCATAAACGTTATCTTCTTGGTCAAGTAATTGACCATTTTCACAACGTAATAGATTCATTAACGTGGCAAGACCAACAAAAGTTTCTTCACGCGCTTCCGCATTTAATTTATCAATAACTATTCGGCGAAAGCCTTGATGAAACGAGGTGCGACCAGCGGCATTAATACCACCCATGCCGACAATAACAGGTAATGCAGTCATTATTTATTTCTCTTACACTTATTAATCCTAATTAGCGTAAGTTTAAGCTGAACTGACAAAAAATAATTGTTAATTAAAGCCAATAAATATGTCATTATGGCCAAATATGAACTTTTCTTGCTGGGTAAACCATGAGTGATACACGCAAAAAGATCACTATCTCATTAATTCTATATGATTATATGCTTGCTACTAGTGTTAGCCTACCCGTAGAAATGCTAAGAGCAGGTGAAGCCTTGGCATATCAGGAAAATAAATCAGCAGCAAAACTGAATATACAAATGGTTGCAGAAAGTGACAAACCGGTATCAACTCGCTCACTGATTAAATTAATGCCTGATATTGATGTTGATCATGCCACTTTACCCGATTATGCTTTTATTCCTAGTTTATGGCGAAACCCTCGCCCCGCACTGACAAAGAATCCAAAACTTGTTACTTGGCTCAATACCATTTGGCATCAAGGAACCACTTTAATCGGTGGTGGAACAGGTGTTTGTTTTATGGCTGAATCTGGCATGCTAGATCACCATCCTGCTACAACACATTGGCATTATGTTGATCAATTCAGACGAGATTATCCTAAAGTTGATTTAAAACCTGATTTTTTTATTACCCAATCAGACCGTATATACTGTGCTGCAAGTTTGAATGCACTAGCCGATATCGTTGTACATATTATTTTTCAAATTTATGGCCGTAACGCAGCCCAACATGTTGAAAGAAATTTTTCACATGAAATTAGAAAGCCCTATGAACAACAACGTTATTTAGAAGGTGCTGTCGATCGCCACCCTGACGAGCTGATTAGTCAAATTCAATTTTGGATGCAAACCAACTTAAATGCCGATCTATCTATAGCAGAACTTGCTAAACAATTTGGTATTAGCCAGCGCACATTGACCCGAAGATTTAAGGCAGCAAATGGGATTAATGCGATTAAATTTTGGCAAAGATTAAAAATTGAAATGGCAAAAGAATTACTAGCTTCGAGCAACTTATCAATACAAGAAATTTCCTATCAAGTGGGTTATCAAGACCAAGGTCAACTGACACGATTATTCAAACAAGAACTTGATCTAACACCAAGAGAATATAGAGCAACTGTCCGGAAAAAATTATTTTCTTCACACTAGCTGTGCTTGAAGGTATTAGCAGAATTCTTTTTGTAAACATTCAATTAATGTAAGTACTGAGTCATTGCCTATACGATAGTAAATCGTTTGTGATTCACGGCGTGTTTCTACTAAACCGTCTGCACGTAAACGAGCAAGGTGCTGAGAAAGACTCGATTGACTTAAATCAATTTGCGCATTTATTTCACTAACAGACATTTCTTTCTCCCCTAAATGACATAAAATCAATAGGCGATTAGCATTACTCATTGATTTTAATAATTCAGCTGCTGATGTTGCATGTTTACGAATTTCAGCAATATTGATACTCGATGGCTTAGTCATTTTTTTCTCAAATTAATAATTGTATTGTGATATTACATTAGATGATGCTAATATTAAAGTACATTAGTAAAAACTAATATAATATTTTTAATGGGGTTCGTCTTGAATTATACAAAATTATTGAATTTTGCGCTAAACCAACCAAAAGTTATTTATACTTTTGTGTTATTACTGACTTTGGCAAGTTTGGCTATGATGCCAAATTTAACCATTGATACTGATCCTGAAAATATGCTCAGTAGCGATAATTCAGCACGTATTCTTCATAACCAAACCAAACAAAGCTTTAATATGCATGACATGATTGTTGTAGGAGCAATCAGTAAAACCTCTATTTTCACACCTGATAATTTATCCGCCTTAAAATCATTGTCAGACAAAATAACTGGCATTGATGGTGTTATCAAAAAGGATATGCTGTCAATTTCTGAAGTGGATAATATTACTCAAGAATTAGATGGCGGCATTCGTTTCGAATATTTAATGAAACAAGCTCCGCAAACACAAAGTGCAAGCGATGAACTGCAACGAGCAGTGAAACGATTACCTATGCTAGATAACACCTTAGTCTCAGGTGATGGCAAAGCAATGGCAATATATGTGCCATTAACCCATAAAGAACTTAGTTATACCGTTGCTGAACAAATCAGAACATTTACCGAAAGTTTACCTGTGGATCTCAACTTCCACATCACAGGTTTACCAATTGCCGAAGATCAATTTGGCTATGAAATGTTTGTCCAAATGGGGATAGCAGCACCACTCGCAGGTTTAGCCATATTTATTTTACTTTGGTATTTTTTCAGAAACTTCGCATTAATTTTAGCCCCTATGATTGTCGCAATGGCAACAGTAATTATTGTCATGGGTACTTTAATAGGTATGGGATTTACCGTACATATCATGTCATCCATGATTGCGATATTTTTAATGCCTATCGCCGTTGTTGATTCCGTTCACATTCTCTCTGAGTTTGCTGAAAACTATAAACCCGGAGACGATGCCAAAGCGGTTGTTCAAAAAGTAATGAAACACTTGTATACCCCAATGTTATTCACATCAATTACCTCGGCGGTCGGCTTTTACTCATTATTGCTTACCCCAATTCCTCCGGTTAAAATTTTTGGCGCCTTTATTGGTTCAGGTATTTTATTAGCATTCGTACTAACAGTGATGTATTTACCTGTCTACTTATCCCGTTTAAGTGAAAAGAATTTACATAAGTTACAACTTGCTATCGCACGCATGGAGAAAAAAGGCCGCTTATCTTCTAGCTTAGAAAAATTAGGGGTATTCTCCACAACAAAAACAAAATTCATTTTAATTACCGCCATGGCACTGTTTGCTATTAGTGCTTATGGGGTCAGTAAAATAGTGATCAATGACAATCCTATCAATTGGTTTAAAGCTAACCATGAGATACGCATTGCAGATAAAGCATTAAATGAACACTTTGCTGGTACATACGACATTTGGTTAGTCTTTAAAGAAAGTGAACAACAACAAAGCGTTGCCATTGATGCCTTTAATTTGCAGCTAAAAAACCTAAAAGATAATGGCTTTGAGAGCAAAGCACTTGATACTTATATTGGCAGTCTTGACAAAACAAACCAATTATTTAGCCAAGATCTGTTAATTATTCTTGATGATCTCAGCTTTAGTGCTGACCCAGCATTTGAAAAATCATTAAGTGATTTATATCAACTCGCCGAAGTTAGTTATAATAAAAATAAAGTTTTTATTCAGCCTGACGTCTTAAACTGGTTAGCACAATTACAGCAAGCAATTGATAATACTGACCTCGTCGGAAAATCGAACGGTTTGTCTGATATTGTCAAAACCGTCAATCGTGAATTAAATTCTGGTGATGCCAAAGACTTTGTTATTCCTTCAAGTCCTCAAGGTGTGGCACAAACATTATTACAATATCAATCATCTCATCGTCCTGACGATTTGTGGCATTTTGTCAGTAAAGACTACCAAGAATCACTATTGTGGTTACAAATGACAAGTGGCGATAATCAGCATACCACCGCTGTCGTCAATTGGATTAACGACTACATTGAGACACACCCTGCGCCAATCGCTTTAACCGTAGATTGGGCAGGTAAATCGTATTTAAATATTGTTTGGCAAAACGCTATGGTAAATGGGATGTTAAAGAGTTTACTGTCATCATTTTTGATCGTCTTTTTAATGATGGTGGTATTATTTCGCTCATTAAAATATGGTGTTTTAGCTATGTTACCTTTAACTTTTACCATCACGATGATCTACGGTTTAATCGGCTGGGTTGGCAAAGCTTATGATATGCCAATAGCGGTTTTGTCTGCATTAACGCTAGGTTTGTCGATTGATTTTGCCATTCATTTTCTCCAACGGACACGTGAGTTAGAAAAGCAAACAGGGAGCTTATTAAAAGCACTCACCTTAATGTTTCAAGAACCTAGCAGAGCAATTTCACGTAATGCTATTGTGATAGCAGTGGGCTTTACGCCGTTACTGTTATCACCTTTAATGCCCTATATTACCGTAGGTGTATTCTTAGCAAGTATTATGGCGCTTTCAGCATTAGTAACCTTAATATTACTACCAAGCTTGCTGATCACCTTATCAAACAAAACATCAAGCGTTGAATCTTCAGCGAAGAGCCAATGAAATAAATAGGAGATACCCATGAAAAAATTCGTTTTACTATTAACTATTTCATTCTTTTTGAGTGTGAGTTCACACGCAGAAATACTGACTGATGTTAACCAAATCATTGAAAAGTCTAATTTAGCATCATATTACCCTGGCGATGACGGTAGAACACAAGCGCGTATGATTATTGTTGATAAGCAAGGTAATAAACAAATGCGTCAATTTACTATTTTGCGCAAAGATAAGGCCGATTTAGGCGATCAAGAAATGCTTGTTTTCTTTTCTCGTCCCAGTGATGTTAGTGGTACTGTTTTTAGAGTGGCTAAGCACATAAATAGTGATGATGACCGTTGGTTATATCTACCCGCGCTTGATTTAGTCAAACGCATTTCAGCTGGTGATAAAAGAACCTCATTTGTTGGCGCTCATTTTTACTATGAAGACGTTTCAGGACGTAACCCAGCTGAAGATAACTTTACCTTAATCAGCAGTGATAACGGACTTTACACCATCAAAGCAATCCCTAAAGATGCCAATAGCGTAGAATTTTCTTGGTATCAAGTTAGCATTGATCAGAACACTTTTTTACCTATGAAAGTCACATATTTTAACGAGAAAAACAAAGCCATTCGTGAAATGCAGGTTATAGAAACAAAAGAGATCCAAGGCATTACAACGGTTATTCATTCCAAAATCACGGATTTAATCGACAATAGCTATACTGAAATGCAATTTAGAGGGGTTCAATATAATTTAGGGATCTCAGATGATATCTTTTCCGAACGTAGCTTACGTACGCCACCTAAAAAATGGTTAAGATAAACGATTATGAGTGTAGATGTTACTGTGAACAAACATAGACATGGGGTTGTTAATGCCTTACTCATTATGACTTTTTTTAGTCCCCCTCTTTTCGCCCAAGCCGTTGCAGAGCAAAGCAATGAAACGTCTGTTAAACAAAGTGACAAGTGGGGCGACGAAGCATGGGGAGAGAGTCCATGGGGGGAAGAAGAAAAATCCCCTTGGCAGGTTAAAGGATTTATTGATGCCAGTTATGGCTCTTTTACTCAAGACAATATTGTCACATCAGCTCAATCATTAAGTGAACTAACCGCGCGTATAGAATTGGATTATCAACATGACTATTTTGATATTTCAGCTAAAGCAGATGCAAGATACGATGGTGTCTTAAATAAAAGCCTTTGGGACACTCGGGAACTTAATATTGCTTTTAGTCCGAGCACAAACCTTGATGTAAAATTAGGTCGCCAAGTATTAACTTGGGGAACGGGAGACTACCTATTTTTAAATGATTTATTTGCTAAAGATTGGCAATCATTTTTTTCCGGTCGAGATGATGAATACCTCAAAGCATCGTCAGATAGCATTCGAACAACATTTTATTCACACGGCATCTCATTCGACTTAGCATGGACACCTGAATTTACTTCGGATAAATATCCCACTGGTGAACGTTTTTCATTTTACTCTCCTTTAGCACAGCAACAAATTGCCCCAAAGGATACTTTTTTAGTGAATAAAACCAATAATGATCAATGGTCAATGCGTATCGCTACAACAAAAAAAGGTATTGAATATGCGCTTTATGGCTATCATGGTTTTTGGACTACCCCTGTTGGTGTAAAACAATTAAATTCTAATTTGTTAGCATCTTACTTTCCAACCCTCAATTCATGGGGAGCAAGTATAAGAATGCCAATCGCTTCAGGAGTGTTTAATGCAGAATTTTCTGCCTATAACAGCAGTAAAGACAGTAAAGGTAGCAATCCTTTTATCGCTAACAGCCAACACCGCTTCTTATTGGGCTATGAAACAGAACTCGCTAAAGATTTAACCGCGGGTGTGCAGTACTATTTAGAAAAAACACGACAATATGATGAATTTTTCACATCAAGTTCCACGCCTGCAAACCTTGTAGATGAATATCGCCAGCTTATAACCCTGCGCTTAACATATATGATGCTACAACAAAAATTAATTTACTCACTCTTTAGCTTTTACTCACCCAGTGATGAAGATGGTTATATTAAACCTTCAATTACTTACCGATATAATGACAAATATCGTTTTTCGTTAGGGGGCAACCTCTTTTTTGGAGATGAAAATTATTCTTTCTTTGGTCAACACCAAACGAATAGTAATGTTTGGGTACGCGCTAAATTCAGTTTTTAGTGGGTAATTTTGCGGATTTAAACCTTACATAATCATCTTCCGAAGCACTGTCATGACATTCTGCTCTGACAGTGATTTCATCTTTAGCGTTTAATCGATCTAATACAAAATATTGCTCTCGGCAAAAAAGTGAGATTATAGGTAGATTACTTAAGCGTTTATCAAAATATTCTGATAACTCATCGCTATTGGAATTATCCCTTTGAGCACCCCGTGGCTTTTCACCACGCCGTTGTGGATCATTATTCTTATCTTTTCTATCTTTTTTCCCTGGGCGACTTTGTTTTTCATGAAGCAAAAACACCGAAAATTCAAAAATTTTAGAACCATCTGCTTTAATCTCAGTATTAAGTTCTTCTCGTAAATTAAGCTTTTTCTGTGACGCACAGCCACTCAGAAAAACAAACGTAAACAATATAATAAGGGTTTTCATAATAATTGAGATAAATAAATGATGACCTTAGCTTACCTGATTTATAGCAAACTTGTATAATACCTTCGAGCAAATGAATTAAATACTTGTCAGTAGGATTTCGCAAAGGCAAACTATGGTAAGTAATAATCGAATCAACTGATTTAGGAACCCCATGAGTCAATTATCAACCGCTACAAACCAAATAAAACAAATGTTAAGTTTACAAGATGCTATGAATTCACGGGTAAGTGATACATGGCGCGACAATAATTATGAATGGTATCGCGCTATTTGGGTTGAATGTGCAGAGATGCTTGATCATCATGGTTGGAAATGGTGGAAACATCAAGAAATTGACGTACCACAAGTTCAACTCGAGCTTGTAGATATTTTTCATTTTGGTTTAAGTTTACGTTTAATGACCGGCGCCTCAGTTGATGAAATATCGTCAACACTCGTACAAGAGCTAACGCATAAGAGTAAAGAAAGTGACTTTAAATTAGCTCTCGAAATGCTAGCAAGTGCTGCTGTTACCAACAAAACCTTTGATGCCGCTGCATTTGCAGACTGTATGCGTTTAATTAATATGGATTTAGATGAGCTTTTTCGTCAATATGTTGGCAAAAACACATTAAACTTTTTTCGCCAAGATCATGGCTACAAAGAAGGTACCTATATTAAAATTTGGCATGGTAAAGAAGACAATGAAGTATTAGCTGATGTTGTTCATCAACTTGACCCTACAGCGGCTAATTTTCAACAGCAGCTTTACCAAGCATTAGAAGAAAAATACCCTAATTAATAACTAAATAAGATTAGTTCTAATATTTATCATGCTCTGGCACAAATAGTGCTTATTCAAAGATAATAAAAATATTGTCAATAATTTGAATAACCGGAGATGACTATGGAACTAATCTTATTTGCCATGATCAGCCTTATTGTTGTAGTTGCATTACTCGCGAGCCGTTTAAACGACAACAGCTTCCCTTTTCCATTTGATCGTAAGAACGCTATTTTTACCCCCGCAGAGAAAAACTTTCAAAACCTAGTTGAACAAGCGCTTGGGCCAAAATACCGTATTGTTAATCGCGTTAGATTGTCTGACATCGTCACGATTCGAAATGGCGTATCGAACAAAGCAGGACAGAGTGCTACCGCAAATGCTGATAATAAATATTTAGACTTTGTTATTTGTGAACGTGAAACCATGAAACTACTAGGGACGATAGACTTAGTTGATACACAAGGTAAAGGCTATAAATTGAAAAAAGATTGGTTTGTAAGCGGAGCATTAGAAGCTGCAGCTATTCCTCACATTCGCATTAAAATCAAACCCAATTATACTATTGAAGAAATTAAAAATTGTATCCATAACCGTTTATTTGGCCAAGCGCCTGCGCCGACACCTAAAATAAAAGGTCGTGTGATACCGGCAAATATGATGAAGCCACGTACTAAACCAGCAAATAGTGATGTTGGTGTACTAACGGCTGTTGCCGCTAGAAATGAATTATCAGTAAATGACCAACTCACTGCCAAAATTCCATCACCAAGTATTGCAGCACTTCCTCACTAATATTCGATTTATCTTTAACAGAGCAAGATTTTTATTCTTGCTCTCGTTATACTAGGTACCAGCCTAATACGTTATTACAGAGACACTTAAATGAAAGCAGGTATCATTGGCGCAATGGAGCCAGAAGTTGCCATTTTAAAAGATCAATTAACCAATCCTACTGTTGAACATCATGCCGGGTTTACTTTTTATCAAGGGCAATTAGCGGGTGTCGATGTTGTCATTGTACAGTCAGGCATTGGTAAAGTGGCAGCAGCATTAGCCACCGCTATATTATTAGACCGTTTTACCCCTGCATATGTGGTAAATACAGGCTCTGCTGGTGGATTTGATCAATCCCTAAAAGTCGGTGACGTTGTGATTAGTTCAGAAGTACGTTATCACGATGTTGATGTAACCGCTTTTGATTATGAAATAGGTCAATTACCTGGAAATCCAGCCGCGTATATTCCGCACCCTAGTTTAGTTAATGCCGCGATAGAAAGCGCAAAAACATTAGATAATATTCAAACGCTAACAGGTTTAATCACCACAGGTGATACCTTTATGACTAAAGACGAAGATATTGCTAAAGCCCGTTTAAACTTTCCAACAATGGCGGCTGTAGAAATGGAAGGAGCAGCAATTGCACATACCTGCCACCAATTTAACATTCCATTTGTTGTTATCCGTTCTATGTCTGATATTGCCGGTAAAGAATCCCCTGTATCATTCGAAGCTTATTTAGAAACCGCATCAGTTAATTCATCTGCATTGGTTTGTAAAATGCTCGACACACTTAAAGGACAACGTTTAAGTTAATCGTCGCAGTATTAACTTAAACGAACTTAGCTACTAAGATGATTGCACTTTCAAGCATACCTACCATCTATCAAAACATGACGATATTAGTTGTGGTCGTAGTGGTTAAGTTAATGATAGGCCTCTTTGGCAATGATAACGGCATGCAATATTTCCATTATTATTGCCAACGTTTATCTGACAAAGTGAATAAAAGTAGTAATAGTAATGAACAACAAAAAATAGCGGGGTTTATCGCCGTGCTACTGACTTTAGCTCCTCTTGTTATTATTTTATGGCTATTTGAAGAGTTTGTTGCCATTAACTGGCTATGGCAATTATTGCTACTTTATTTAGCTTTCGGTAGCTTAACTCCACTGTTAACAAGTCAGAAAGTCAGGCTTGCTTTAGAGAGCAATAGCAAGCAATCAGCGAAAGACTTATTACAAACACAATGTTTACGCGATACCCAAACACTATCCCCATTAGGTATTAGTAAAACCACTATTGAAATGCAACTATTAAAACATTTACAGCTTCACCTTGGGGTAGCCTGCTGTTTTTTATTCATAGGTCCAATTACAGCACTCGCCTATCGTTTAATAGTAGAAATGCATTACAGTTGGAATATTAAATTAAGCCGATTTAATCACTTTGGTCTGGCAAGTCGTCTATTGATGCAATTACTCTTATGGCTCCCTATCAGAATTTTTTACTGTGCTTATTTGCTGACAACACTAGGTAATCGCTTTTCGTTATATTTTCGTTTAACACGTCAATATTTTTTTCAATTAGATTCAACGATTATTCTCACGTTACATGCACTTAAGCTTAATGTTCAATTAGGTGGGGTTGCTATGTACCATCAAAAAAAACTAAGAAGAACGGCTTTTAATGAGCAAGGAAATCAGCCTAAAATCGCTGATATTCAACGTAGTAGTCAACAACTTATCGTCGTTGATATAGTCATGGCTACAATTGTATGTGCAGCCATACTAATCACGCATTTATAACTGATCCTAAATATCAAAATTAGTATACAATTATCTGCTAACGTCTATGGTTAATAAACACTAGCATGTATAATAACTGTCATATGGCTAAACAATTCTTTGCCGGAGAAATATTATGAAAAAACTATGCACCTTCGTTCTATCTATACTGCTTTTTAGCTCGGTATCATTTGCATCGGACATTCCAGAAATTACTCAACCACAATTACTGAGTTTACAATCTGCACCTAAAGTACCTGAATTTATTGTTTTAGATGTTCGAACGGCACAAGAATTTAATGAGCATCATATTAAAGGCGCAATCAATGTTAGTCATACCGATATTGAAGCAAAATTGTCTATGCTTGAACAATACAAAGACACTATGGTTATTGTCCATTGCCGTTCAGGTAAACGCGCTAATATTGCGCAAGACATTTTAGTAAGCCATGGCTTTAGCCAAGTAAAACATCTAGCTGGTGACATGAATGCTTGGTTAGCCTCAGACTTACCAACCATTAATCAATAGCATCATATTATGCCTGAATTACTCTATTGGCTTGATCTCTTTGGTGTGATTGTCTTTGCCTTTTCAGGGGCATTAATGGCAGGTCGCTACCAATTAGATCCCTTTGGTGTTGTTGTATTATCTGCCGTTACTGCTATTGGTGGCGGCACTATTCGTGATGTGATCTTAGACACACAAGTCTTTTGGCTTAAAAACCCTTTATACCTCTATGTTATTTTAATAACTGCCGTGTTAACTATCCTATTAATTCGTTGCCCTAAACGTATTCCTAAACGCTTTTTATTAATTGCTGATGCGTTTGGTTTAGCGCTATTTGCCGTACTTGGTACACAAAAAGCAATGGCACTTGGAGCGCCAATATCAGTGGCTATTGTAATGGGCACAATAACTGGCGTCGCAGGTGGCATGATTCGCGATGTGTTATGTAATGTTATCCCTATGATATTACGTCAAGAGATTTACGCCACGGCGGCAATTCTAGGTGGGAGTATGTACGCATTTTTTAATTATTTAGGCTGGTCTGATAATATCGCAACTATCTTTGCTATATTAGGCGCTTTAAAACTGAGGTTGGCAGCAATTTATTGGAATGTTTCATTACCTGCATTTCAAATTATTGAAAAAGACTAAGCTAACAAAATAACTAAGTCTACTAACAATAAGTATTACTCATTAAGCTTCCACGCCCCATCCGTCATTATACCCTTTAAATTTCGCCGCTAATTGTTCAAACTCAGCTTCTTGGGCAATAATGGCATCGTAATCAAGTAACATATTGACAACACAGTCAACATCCCAAACATTGGGTGTTTGATCTGGCTGCATAGTAACTTTCATTTCAGGTGTTTTCTGAGCTAAATGGTCCACCATTGCTTGAGCATCTTCAACTTTTTCAAATAATTGAAAAAATGTCACTTTATGAATCACACTAAAGTCGATACCTTCTGCTTGCATTTCAGCCAATACTTGGCCTGTTTCATCGTTTGGAAAACTCATTAAAAATCATTCACTGTAAAAAAATATAATTATACTGAGCGTCATGCTAAAAACCTACTCATTAAATCACTTTATTTGACATAAATTATTTAAACATACCGTTGACGATTTGCGCTGTTGATTTAAACAAGTGACTGAGTCTGCTGGTTTCAATGGGTATTTTTGCAATAATTGCGCACCAATAGCATTAACAGCAACGACGCAATCATTAACAGATAATGCTCGAATAGTGCACTGATGGCTATCCGCACATGTTAGGTTATTGGTAATAATGCGCTGTTTCGCCTTAAGGCTATTTTGAGTTGTGCTAGCGTTTTCCTGGAATGTTGCCTTCACTTTCTCTTTTTGCTTTGAGGTATACAAAGACGTATTTTTTTCATTCTCTCGTAATTGCTCAAGATATTCTCGCGTATCTTTTTCATTTTCCGACAATAAATACCCTAGTGTTGCTATAACTAACAACAACAAGGTAAAAGCTAATACAATAATAATAAGCCACTTAAACATACCAGCCCCTTCTTTGTTAACCAGAACAATAACCCACTGTCAGATAATATTAATTTCAAAAAAAAGCCAATAATAAATTATTGGCTTTCATTAAAAACTACATATGCGTAATAAGCTAACGTATTTAATTGATTAAGTTTATAATTATTTAACGGTTACACGGGCAAATTTCCGTTTACCCACTTGATAAACAGCGCTGGTACCTACCGCAATTCGTAATTTGTTATCTGTTATTTTTTCACCGTCTATTTTTGCCGCGCCTTGTTTTATCATTCGCATTGCATCAGATGTACTGCTAACTAAACCAGCATCTTTGAGCAAGTTAGCAATTGCCAACTCACCTTCTTCAGCAGCTAATTCAAGTTCTGGCATATCATCAGGAATGGCTCCCTTTTGAAAGCGATTAATGAACTCTTGCTGTGCCGCTTCAGCTGAGGCTTTGTCATGAAAACGTTCAATAAGCTCTTTCGCTAACTCAATTTTAATATCTCTTGGGTTAGCACCATCTGCCACTTGTTGCTTATAACTTTCAATAGTCTCCAGAGATTTAAAACTCAATAGCTGATAATAACGCCACATTAAGTCATCAGATATAGACATTATCTTACCGAACATTTCAGAAGGCGCATCAGTAATACCAATATAGTTACCAAGGGATTTAGACATTTTTTGAACACCATCTAAACCTTCAAGTAATGGCGTCATTAATACGGTTTGCGGTCGTTGCCCTTCGCCTTTTTGCAATTCACGTCCCATTAATAAGTTGAACTTTTGATCCGTCCCACCTAATTCCACATCTGACTCTAATGCAACAGAATCCCACCCTTGCACTAAGGGGTACATAAATTCATGAATGGCAATAGCTTGCCCACTGGCATAGCGCTTTTTAAAATCATCTCGTTCCATCATGCGAGCAACGGTTTGACGAGAAGCAAGTTTAAGCATGCCCGCAGAGCCTAATTTTTCCATCCAAGTAGAATTAAACTCTACCCGTGTTTTTTCTGGATCTAATATTTTAAAAACTTGCTCTTTATATGTTTCTGCGTTGGCTAATACATCATCTTGCGATAACGCTTTACGTGTCACATTTTTCCCTGTTGGATCACCAATCATGCCAGTAAAATCACCAATAAGGAATATAACCTCATGCCCTAACTGTTGAAATTGACGTAATTTATTAATTAAAACAGTATGCCCTAAATGTAGATCTGGAGCGGTGGGATCAAAGCCGGCTTTAATCTTTAGTGGTTTACCTTGCTTCAATTTTTCTAATAGCTCATCTTCTAGCAAGATCTCTTCTGCACCACGTTTTATTTCAGCAAACGCTTGGCTGACATCGGTCATTTACTCGGCTCCAGTAATATCATTTATAAAAAACTAAGTGGGAATTCTACTGTAAATATGCCTTAGGTGAAAACCCTAACGTTGTTTGTTGACATAATTATTTGTTATAGTAGATGTCAGATGTTGTAGAAAATCTTGCGAAAAAGGCAGTAACCTCTTGAATAATATAAAGAACCTTTATATACAGTTACCTAAAAAACATAGATTAATTATCAGTGTTATTAGTATTATGCTGCTTTTATTAATTTTGTTGCCTTCAGAAAAAGCCACTGCAAGCCGTCAAAGTGAAGATATTTCATTAAAAATAGGTCAACGTTACCAACTTCCTTTACCTGAAATTACCAATACACACTCTAGTCAGGAAGCTTTAATAGAAAATGAAAGCGATTATCAAACTATCGAAGAAGAGTATCAGTGGCAAACAGCCAAAGTACGAAATGGTGACTCTTTAGCTAAAATTTTTAAACGTTTAGGGTTTAATGCACAAACTACATATAAAGTAAGTAATGCTGACGCTAAAGCAAGTAAGCAACTAAAAAAATTACAGGTCGGCGATGTCCTTCGCATCGGTACCAACGATCAAAAAGAGCTAATGGTACTTGAATACCCTATTTCTCAAACAGAAACCTTATTTGTTAATTTAGTTGAAGGTAAGTATCAAGCTAAATTTGAAGAAAAAACAGTTGAGATTCAAGAAGGGATTGCTCATGGCATTATCAAAACAAACTTTTGGAATGCAGGTATAGAATCCGGTTTAAATGACAAACAAATTATTAGCCTAGCCAATATTTTTGGTTGGGATATCGATTTTGGTTTAGACATTCGCCAAGGTGATAGCTTCAATGTCGTTTATGAAAATAAATATATCGATGGTGAATTTATTGGAACAGGTAAAATTTTAGCCGCTGAATTCGTCAATCAAAATGACCCTTTCCAAGCGATTCGTTTTAGCGATGGTGAATATTATACACCAGATGGTAGAAGTATGCGTAAGGCCTTTTTGAGAGCCCCTGTTAACTTTAAATATATTAGTTCTAACTTTAAACCTAAACGATTCCATCCGGTTCAGAAACGATGGAAAGCCCACAAAGGTACAGATTACGCAGCTAAAACAGGTACACCTGTAGTAGCCGCAGGTAATGGTAAGGTTACCCATTCCACTTATAATAAATACAATGGAAACTATGTGTTTATACAACATGGTAATGGCATAGTAACTAAATACCTACATTTCTCAAAACGTGCCGTTAAACGTGGCCAGCGCGTTAAACAAGGACAAGTTATTGGTTATGTCGGCTCAACAGGATTGGCTTCAGGGCCACATTTACACTATGAATTTTTATTAAATGGTGTTCATCGCAATCCAAGAACAGTTAAATTACCGGATGCGCAACCTATTGCCAAAAAATATAAAAATGAATTTATACAGTTAGCTCAACAACGCTTGAAAGAATTATCAAGTTCTCGACAAGCCTTACTTGCCGCAAACGTTAGTGAAAATCAGCTACAAACGCCATAATCACTCACTTTATGAGAATTTATTCGATAAAAAGCTATATTTATTCCATTTAATTAGCTAGGTGATTTTTTATTATATGTATATTTTTCAAACAACTATATTAATTATCTATCAATAAGTGCCTGAATGAGGCCACTCATTCACTTAATTGAATATTCACTTATGAAAAAAAATTCTAACTCGCTAAATCAAGACCCATAAGGGCTTTCTCCCGTAACCTCTTTGTACGCTGCTTTTTCTTAATTTCTGTGTAGCTATCAAATAAATTAACTCTATAATGGTTAGTTCGCTTCTTAAAAAGAAACGTGAAATCAGCTAAATTTTGAACTAAATTAACAATAATAACTCTAAAAAATTGAGCTATGGTATTCATATATTATGAGGGGGTTCTATGGAATTTAACGATATACACATTGGCATGAAGTGTGGAAGTACAAAAGGTAGTGGTACTGTCACCTGGATTGATGGTTCCACACGTACCATTTACATGGCAAACACGGATGACAACAATAGTTTTGAAGTCGATTACGATGAAATTATTTATGATCCCCAAGCCCATAATAGGGAAGACACCTACTATTGATTATAAAAAAAGCTTCTTTCGAAGCTTTTTTTTATATCTATTTTTTAGCCTATATTAAGACTTAACCAAAAACTCACTGTTTGAATGACTAATAACGCTAGCTTTTTCTTCAAAAGATTGTGGTTTGTTAACCAATACCTTAGCTGTTTTCGAGGTAACTTTCCTAAGAGGATATGCACTCACCGTTTCATTTATCTTAATATTATCTAAGATGAATTTACGCGTTAATATATCTCTTCTTTTCATAATTTTCCTGTATGACTCAAATCAACTATCAGTACATTGACTTAATAAAATATAACAACTAAAAATTTCGCACAGAATGAAATAAGTAAGGGGATAACAGATTTATTTCACCCTATGCGAATAAAGAACTAGTCTTTAGTTACAGCTTTTTTTACTGTAGTTTCAATTTGTGCAACAACTCGACGGTTTGAACGGTGATCCGCAAGAGTATTACCTTTAGCAAGTAACTGAGTTTCACCGACCCCTTTAGCGGTTAAACGACTTGCATCAATATTAAAGGTATTAACTAAAACCGCTTTAACTGCATCTGCACGTTTTTGTGAAAGCATTAAGTTATAAGCTGCATCACCAACTGCAGAGCTATGCCCTTCAATCACTACGCTTGTTTGCTCATATTCTTTCATAAAATCAGCTAAGCGTTGAATATCGTTAATGACGTTAGACTTAATTTCAGAGCTGTTATTTTCAAAAGCTACATTTAAGTTAATATCAACCGCATTTTCTGAATATAATGTACATCCAACTGAATCTACTTTCACATTGGCTGGTGTATTAGCACAACGATCTTTCGAATCAATCACGCCATCATTATCACTATCTAACGCTACTGTATTGTTAACAACAGGTTTTACAGCTACCGGTTGAGGTTTAACAACAGGCGCTTGTCTTTCATCACCAAAGCTGTATTTAATACCTAATTTAAAACCTTGATCAGTAAAGCCATAATCAATGTCGTGGTAAACTACTGCTTCACTATATACTGAAAAACGATCGCTGATTTGACGTTCAAAACCCACACCAGCATCTACGGCATTATAACTACGTACGTTATTAAAACGTCTTACACCAGAGAAAAGGTAGAAGTCTGAATCTTGTATTTTATACAAAGCATCTAAACCATAACGTGAACCATAATCATTATCGGCACCATTATAAACATCGTAACGATCTCGAGCTAATTCAAAGCGAACATTCCAAGAATCATTAATGATCTTTTGTAAATCAAGACCAATACCTTTTCCCGCTTCAATATGATGCCAATAAGCATCACCTTCTTTATGAGTACTTGATTTAATATAATCACCAAATACGCCTAATTCCCATGTTTTGTCGATTGTTTCTGCTGCTAATGGAGAGCTGATCAATGCAGCTAACAGAGTCATTTTAAAAATTTTCACAAATAAATCCTTGTTGAGTTTCATGTTGTTTCTAAAGGTATAACGGATAAATAGAAAAAAAGTCACATTAAATGTGATTTTTTTTTATATTTGTTAATAAAAGTTGTTTTAGAACATAATTTCTCGTCAATAATCGTAAAATTCACGTAAAATAGAGCAGTGATAACAAAATAAAAATATTGATAAATACAAAGTATAAAATTTATACAAATAAAATGTGACTTTCTAAGTTGCCACCCGTTACAAAGTAAAGCGATCATGATTTTATCTGAGGAACACATGCAAGAGATTGAAAAGAACATTGCTAAAGAGTTAACAAGTGAACCTGAAATAGAGTTTGCCAGAACCGATGACGAGCTCTTTAAACGTGCCAACTCAGCAGTTAATAATCAACAAGGCACAAAAGATTTACTTGCCTTAGGTATGGCTTCTATTTGGGTTGTCTTTATTAGTATATTTACAAAAATTCTAGCCCCTGTATTTAAACAAACAAGCAAAAAAGTCAATAAGACAAAGCTAAACGCAACAAATAATGGAAACAAACAATGAATACAACAAATATTACTGATAGAGCCTATTCAGGCTTCATAACCATATGGCATAAAGTGGTAACTTTTTTACCGGATTTAATTGTTGCACTTTTATTTTTACTCGTAGGCTGGATAATTTCATCGATCATTAAACGTTTAATCAATAAATCATTAGTTAAGCTAGGTTTTGATACTTTTTTAGAAAAGCTTGGCTTAAATGCCCTACTTAAAAAGTTAGAAGTTGATATAAGCGGTAGCCAAGTTGTTGCTACTATTATCTCAACCTTTTTCTTATTAATTTTCTTGCTCGCAGCTTTAGACATCGTAGGGTTAACGGTTCTCTCAGGTTTAATTGATACCTTGGTCTTATTCTTTCCAAAATTACTTGCTTCTTTAGCTGTACTTTTATGTGGTTTCTTTGTTGCTCAAATCGTTTTTAACGGTGTAAAAATCGCCGCCAAAAATACAGGGGTAGATTATGGTCGTTCTGTCGCAGAAGTTTGTCGCGGCATCATCATCATCATCACAATTTCATTATCTATCACACAACTTGATATTGATGTTTCACTTTTAAATAATATTATGACAGTAGTCATTGCCAGTATTGGTTTAGCTGCCGCTATTTCTTTAGGTATAGGGACAAAAGCAATGGCACAAGAAATAGTTGCCGGCGTCTATTTAAGAGAGATGTACCAAATAAGCGATACGATTGAAGTAGAAGAAACAAAAGGTACTTTAATTACTATTGGTAGCGTGGCAAGTAAAATAATGGACAGTGACGAATCTATTATTACTTTACCTAATACCTATTTATTAGCGAATAAGGTAAAAAAACAATAGTAGGTTTTTAAACGCTTGGCTACGCTCAATGAACGTCAGCTTATTGCATTGGTGCAAGAAGGTTTGCCCTATGACACACGTTTTTTTCAGCAATTAATTACACCGTACCTCGCTAATCTTAAGGGGTATTGTACAAAATTACTGAATCACCCGTCAGATGCAGAAGACGCTGTACAAGAAACAATTATAAAAGCATTAACCCATTTAAAAAGCTTTAAATGGGTTGTGTCCTTTAAGGCATGGCTATTTAAAATTGCTCACAATGAATGTATTAATAAGATCAGAGATCGTCGCTGGGAATCACAAGAAGAATTTAATGAGCTCTTGACTGATACCACAGAGATTGAAATACCAGATGACGATATCTCTCAATCACTGTCTTCAATTATCAAATATTTGTCATTTATTGACCGAAATATTATATTGCTACGTTATCGAACAGGACTTAGCTTACAAGAAGTTGCCGACGTGTGTGATCTTAAATTGTCTGCCGTTAAAATGCGTCATAAAAGAGTCATTGAATTTCTACAAGAGCGCCTCAACAACAGCGAAACAGACTCCTCTGATATAAAAAAAAATGCTTAACCCCCTCAGAACATAAGAAGGTCGCCACTAACAGGGATCGTTCTCCCTCGTTTATTTCCCTACCTGTTTTATTTTTAAAAAATTAAAAATAAGCAAAAATTTTATATTTAAAATGTACATTTTTTATAACCAACAAGGCAAACCAATACATCAGCCTGCCCTGAAATAACCTCAGTCGGCTAATTTAAATTTTCACCAATAAACAACAAAAAAACCAGCAATAATGCTAGGTTTTTAGTTTAATAACTGTAATTTACTATTTAAATTTACAGTTTTATATTATACGAAGCCTAGAACGGTAATGAGCACATAAATTAACACCAGAATGAGTGAGCGATGCACCAAGCAGAGTAAAAGCAAGCGTTAACATCAAACAATAAAACCCTTTAATATACATAACAGACAAAATTCGTTAAATTAAAGTACATTTAGTACTTCTAACTCCTTTTAATCAACATTATCGACTGCTAAAAACACATTGCTTTAGCGCTTAGTTTGGGCATATTTCGTTAAGTGAAACTCAACTCTAGTTAAGTCACTCCGTATTAGCAAAAATCTTTTACACTATTGCTATCCACCACATACCAAACGACTCCCATGAATAAAGTACCTAATCTATTAATCAAAATTGATTTTTTTGTAAAAAGATGTAAATTAGCAAAGTGTTTTGGATAAACTCTTTTTGAATAATACAAGGAAATTTTATGATGAAGTATTACATTTTAACGATCTTTATACTTGCAATGATAAAAACTACTTCAATAGTTGCAGGCTCATTTCAACCTCTCAGTAGTAGCAACGCTATATTCTGTCACAGTTGTTCTTTTCAAGAAAAACAATATGAAGCATACCAAAAGGCTTCGGCAATTGGCTTTTATGACCCTATAAATGAGTTAGAAAGACCCACTACAGTCTATATTTTTGATTTTGATAGAAAGTCTGTAACCTCATATAGTGTGTAAGAGGCTAGTCCATGGAACAATTTATATTTTTTGTAATCTACTGTTTGTTAGTGCTAGTTCTGCCTAGTATCCATGTAATAAAATCAAGTGCAACAAAGAGTGAAAAGATTACTTGGATTTTATTATTTGTACTTTTTCAAGTATTAGGCGTCTTATTTTATCTAGTCTATAAATTCATTTTGAAGAAATAATTTAATTGAAAAATATGTCAATCTGAAGCTATAGTTTTAGCTTTCAGATTGACTCCTTAATAAAACCAAACAATTCTGTAGTAGCTCAGACCTGATCTGACAGTTACCCGATTTTTAGGGTGTCTTGTCAGCTTAGATTTGAGCTAAATTCTTTTCAGCCCAAATCCATTTTACTCCATCAATATTGGATATCGTTCACCATTTCCAAAAATCAAATCTCGAATTTGTGACATTGAACACCTCTTTATCTACACTTTATTTATGTATAATATCTAGACTTGTTTTTATCAACATATTTTTATTAAAAAAATAAAAAAAGGGCTTGTAAAAACAAGCCCTTAATAATTAACTTAACAAAAATAGTAACCCGGAGCCTAGAACGGTATATCGTCGTCAAAATCGATAGTCGGTTCTTGTGGATTCACCTTAGGAGCCGCTTGTTGTTGATATCCGCCTTGCTGAGCAGGAGCTGAAGCCGGTTGTTGGTATCCACCACTTTGTTGTGCTGGCTTTTGGTAGCCACCTTGTTGTGCTGGTGCTTGATAAACAGGCTGAGCTGGTTGATTTGGTGCTTGATACTGTGGTTGTTGTGCCGGTTGTTGTACAGGTTGTTGAACTGGCTGCTGAGTCGCAGCTTGATTATAACCACCAGATTGAGCTTGTTGGAAGCCACCAGATTGAGCCGCACCTTGTCCACGTGAATCTAACATTTGCATATCATTAACAATAATTTCAGTTGTATATTGATCTGCACCTTGTTGATTCTGCCATTTACGCGTTTGTAAACGACCTTCTAAATAAACTTTTGAACCTTTTTTCAAGTATTCTCCAGCAATTTCTGCTAATCGCTGATACATCACGATACGATGCCATTCCGTTTTTTCTTTTTGTTCGCCAGTTTGCTTATCTTTCCATGTTTCTGATGTTGCAACAGTAAAGTTTGCAACTGCACCACCATTTGGCATAAAACGTACTTCGGGATCTTGCCCTAAGTTTCCTACAATGATGACTTTATTTATACCACGACTGGCCATGTATCACTCTCACTAAAGATTTGCAGTAACAATTAATCACTGACTTTTAAGCATTAACTTTCACAATAATTGCGATAATACTTTTAGGTTTAACGGTTAAGAGAAACATTCTAACACTGTCATTATTGTTGTGATAGCGTTACCTAAAAATAATTTTAATTTTAAAAAAATGTGAAAAAAATTCAACTGGTTTACCGATAAATTGTTTATTACATCGTCTAACGCTTACACAAAATCAGCGTCTCTTGCGCTTAACAGGCCAATAGAGTTAAATTAATTCACTCGTGTGTAATGCCATTGAAATGGTCATTGTTTCATGACCTGGCAAACTAACCGTCCCTGTATTTTCAATATTATTAGCCTGCATATTAAAGGCATCCGTACAATGAGTTACCGGTTCTATACAAACAAAATTTTCGTTTTCAGGACTATACACAACAACAAAGTCACATGCGCTAGAAGCGATTATTTCTGTTTTAACCTGCCATTCTGGCCAAGTAATGCATGCATGTTTTTTAAACCCCGTTAGGCAGTTATCAATAGCAAGTGAATTGACTACTCGACCGGTTTTATCATTTAAGCCTTCTGGAATGTCAACAAGTTGTGTTGGCAAGCATTCACTATCTACTGCCCACATTTTTTCAGCATCAACTGACATTTTACATAAGGGTGTACGAAAAAAGTAAGGGTGAAAACCTAATCCTGTAGGCATAGGTTTATCGGATAAATTTTTAATCGATAACGTGTTAATTAAACCCGTTTCAGTTAATTCAAACACTTGCTCTGCATGGTAATCAAAAGGCCATTCATCTGCCTGATAATTATATTCAATAACTAACTTTTCGGCAGTTTGAGAAACTATTTGCCAATTTTTTTCCCAACCATGCCCATGTATCGTTCCGGTTTCAGGACTAAAATTAAGAGGAAGTTTAATAAGCTGCCCTTGCCAAGGAAAGCTTCCTTTTTTAATACGATTAGAATAGGGTACCAGCGGAAAATTACAGGTATCAAGTACGGCTTTTGCTTGAGTAGAATCGCGTAAAATGGTGCGTTTTACCTTTGCAACGGTAACATTGTACGCTAATACGCTCCCTCCTAGCTCAGGACAAATAACTAACTCTTGATTATGTCCAGCTAAAGTGACCTTATTCATGGGTACCACGCTTTAAATAATGAGACATTTTCACGCAGATATCATCAGGTATTTTCATTGATTTTTGGTTCTCAAAATCATAGTGCACCATGACTGCGGTACCTGCTGCACAAAGTTTACCGTCTTGCCAGAGTTCTTGATAGACATCAAACGATGAACTACCAATACGACCAATGTAAGTGCGTAGTTCCATGGGTTTTCCATAAAACATTTGTTCGATAAAGCTCACATCTATTTTTGCTAAAATTAAACGCCAGTGATTCGTATCGAGTTCCGGATTAAACCAACGAAAAATAGGGTCCCTTGCTCCTTCAAACCAAACAGGCACCATAGTGTTATTAATATGCCCTAATGCATCCGTATCGCTAAATCTTGTGTTAAATTGTTCGCTAAAGTATTCCACTGACATCGCTGACCTTCTCTTATATATAAATTTTTCTTTGAATAAACGGTTACCCAATAATTGGATTTGATAATTTTCCTAAAGGTGAGTCTAAAGAAGTTGGAGGCTCAGTGAACCAATGCGCTTTACTCTCACCCATATATAAACAATCTTCTAATCTCACGCCAAATTCACCTGGAATATAAATACCAGGCTCATTTGAAAAACACATCCCTTTATTTAAAGGCGTGTCTTCACCATGAACAAAATTTACACTTTCATGCCCTTCCATACCTATACCGTGACCTGTTCGATGCGATAATCCAGGTAATTGATAATTTGGCCCAAAATTTAACGATTCATAATAGGCTCTTACTGCATCATCAATAACACCAGCTTTCACACCTACTTTTGCTTTTTCAAAGGCAATTTCTTGTCCTTGCCTCACGGTATTCCAAATATGTTTCTGTTTCTTGGTTGCGCTGCCGATAACAAAAGTTCTACTGATGTCTGATTGATAGCCATGCACGCTGCAACCAGAATCCATTAACACGATAGAGCCTTCTCTAATCGTTTGCTCTTCTTTCGTTCCATGAGGAAATGCACTTGCTTCGTTAAATAAGGCTAAACACCATGTACTGCTTCCACCTAACTTAGCCATGGTTTGCTTCATGAGTCCTTTAACTTCACTTTGGCTCATACCAATTTTCAATTGCTGATACACATACTCGTACGCGCGTAAGGTCACTTCATTTGATTTTTGCAATAATTGAAGTTCATGCGTACTTTTATACATTCGACAGCCCAAGGTTATTGGTTCTGCACTGGCATGTTTTGCATTGGGTAACAGCGACATTGTTTTGGCTAAAACAAAATATCGAACAGTATTTTCAAAACCAATTAAGCCTTTATCGGATCCTCGGTCTTTCAGTATTTGCTTTATTTTCTCAAAAGGACTTTCGTGTTCTTGCCAAACTCTGACATCATTTCCAATAGATAAAGACTCTCGGATACTTGGCTCTTCAAAAAAGGGACAGACTACCGCAATTTCACCTTCTCTTGGTATGATCACACTGGTAAGCCTTTCACTTCGCCACCATTGAATTCCTGTAAAATAATCCATGGCAGCGCCAGGCTCTAAGACAATAGCCGCAAAACCTTCTTTTTTCATTAAACCTTGCGCTTTGGCAATGCGTTGTTTGCGCTCAGCTACAGAAATAGGTGCGATATCCATATTGACCTGAGGCATACTATTTGAGGAAATTTTGTTTTCAGATGAAAATACGATAGGAGAGATTGCTGAACCAGCTAATGTTAATGCGGTTGTTTTTAGAAATAATCTTTTGTCCATAATACGCTATGCCATTACTAAATAATAATTGATACTATTATTTTTGTAGTCACTTCACAACCTCTTATTAAGCGCTAATAAGGAGCTATTTAAAAGGAATATATCCGGTAAAATCATTTAGTCACACCAGACTATTGGACATAAAGAGTCTATATCCAATAGTGATAGTGAAGTATGGCTAGGCTTGCTGTATAAGTAAGTTAACCCACAAGACAATCACACAAATGAACCCTGCCCAAAACGACAACATTCTATGTATTGTATAATTATAACTTAAGTGGATATAAGCATGGAGATATCTAAAAAAGACAAACGACCAAGCAAAGGCAAGCCCTAAGGCGCTATCAATACCTAAACTAATATAAAGCGTACAAACTACATAAAAAAGTACGGGAAGCTCAAACTGATTATTAAAGTTACGAGTTGATTTAGTAACCACATCTGGAATATTTTCCCCTTCCATTAAGCGAAAATATTTAGGACTAAGTTCTCCCCTTTTCATACTGCCAAAACGTGCTTTTACCGCAACCATACCAACAATAACAATTAACAACACCATAGCGGCCATTGGATATAACATTAAAATTCCTTTACCTTAAAAATTAAAGCAACTCTAAGAATCACAAAGCAGCTTTACAACATCAAATTATCACATGTTATAACTTAAATTGGGCTAATTGGACAGTTAATGTGTCCGCAAGTTTTGACAAGTTATTACTCGCTTCGGCCGCTTTTTGAGAGGATTCAGTCACCTGATCAGCGCCAAGGGCAATATTATCTGTATTTTGATTAATACCAGAAACCATATTTTTTTGCTCTACAACCGCAGCTGAAATTTCGATTGTTGCAGTAACGATTTCCGCTACATTATTGGTGACCTGAGAAAAGGTATCTTCCACTAAACGCGTTTTTTCAACACCATTACGTGCTTTTTCAACACCTTGATTCATCGCTTCAACTGAACGATCAGCACCATTTTGTAGCTCTTCAATTATCCGTTGAATTTTAGCCGTAGAATCTTGAGTTCTAATAGCTAAAGTTCTAATTTCATCGGCAACAACCGCAAATCCACGACCTTGCTCGCCAGCTCTTGCAGCTTCAATTGCAGCATTAAGTGCTAATAAATTAGTTTGATCAGCGATCTCTCTTATCACGCTAACAAATTCTCCGATTTCACTACTGTTTTTAGCTAATTCATTAATGATAATTGACGACGCATTAACTTCTTCAGCAATATCATTAATCGCAGCACCTGTTTCACCAATAATCACTTGTCCTTTAGTCACATTATCATTAGCTACTTCGGTGAGTAATGTTGCTTCCGAAGTATTATCTGCAATGGTTGTAACAGAATCGCTCACTTGCGCTACCGCTTGAGCAACATCATGAGTATTTTGTCGTTGTTGACGAATACTATTAGCCATTTCTTGTGTTAATAAATCAATTTCACTGGCGGATTGTTTGACATTATTTACATCACCGACAAATCCTTGCAATAACACATGTATCTTATTTTGCATTTGAGAAAAGCTAAGACCAATATCGCCTAATTCATCACAGGAATTAATTTTTAATTGTACTGAAAAATCACCATTACCTAGCCTTTCTGCGGCTAGATTAATTTCTTTCACATTAATGATCAAAGAACGATAAACCCCAAGAAATAAATAGCTACTTCCTGTGGCTAATATCAATAGGGCGATACTAAGTAACCACAAGAAACTTTCACTACTATCATGCATTGTTTCTAGACGTTGATGTAATTTCAGATCACTCGACAAGCTTAACTCATCAAATACCGTTAAAGCATCATCAGCCAGTCTTTTAGCTTGTTGGCTAGTTAACGAGATATCTTCCGGATCTAATACTTGTTGTTTAACTGCTTTTTGCCATGTTTCTAACGCTAAATTAAATTGTTCAATTAACTCAACTTCTTGACTTAAACTTTCAGGATAACTCCGTTTAAGCTGTTGTTCTGTTTTATCTAACTGAGTTTGTAATTCATTTATACGATTATCTAAAGCTACCGCTAACGTATATGACTGGGCTGTAAAACCCTCATTGATGATTTGATTGATAAGATCTTTATAACGGGCTGTATATTCCCTTAAGGCAGGTAACCTTTGAATAGTCGTTTCAGCGAGGTAAAAGGCCATAGCATCGCTTTCGCGAGACAAACCACTCATTGCTGCAATATTTTCTCTAATCGCAACGGTGGCCTCATAAAACAAGTTATAAGTGGTAAAATCTGTAGCCGAAAGAGAATTACTCTGGTTTTGCCATATCTCACTAAGTTGTTCAAATTGATGCTGGCTTGAAGTCTCTTTGAAAAGTATTTGTAATGAAGCCATCTCACTATCAATTTCAGCTTTTACTGTTGAATCATTTCTCGTTAGCGCAATATTTTTTTCCAAATTAACAACTTTATTAATTTGCCTAAAACCATCCATTTCTTGTTGATATTGCAAGAGATAAACATACTTACTTTGGATAATCCAAAAAAAACTCGCCAGTAAAGGTAAGAACAATATACTTGCTAATAACACAAACTTTAATTTGAAACGCAGATGATTAGACAAGGATACCGCTGGACCCAACAAAATTGACATAGTATTCCTTCTTTTATAGTTTTTAGTTAACACATATTAAGTGAAGACCTCAGCATACTCACTTCCCTTTCACTTAATAAGTATTAATTAATAAAACAAAGCGTTTTTATATAGTCATGGCGAGCTCAGCAGCCTCTCTAATTGCGCGTTTAGCATCAAGCTCAGCAGCAACATTAGCCCCACCAATTAGATGCACAGGTTTTCCTGCTGCAATTAGAGCTTGTTGTAATGCTCGATTCGGCTCTTGCCCTGCACACACAATAATATTATCTACTGCAAGTAGTTGCGCTTCACCATTGACTTCAATGTGTAAACCTTGATCGTCTATTGAACTATAGCTCACTCCAGCTAACATTTTCACATTATTTTTTTGCAGGGTTGCTCTATGTATCCATCCTGTTGTTTTACCCAGTCCACCACCAACCTTAGAGGTTTTACGCTGTAACAAATAAATTTCTTTCTTAGAGGCTTGATGAACAGGTGAACTCAAAAGTGCTCCGTTGTGCTGATAGCTTTTATCAACCCCCCAGCTTGCTAACCATTCATCAGGCTTATCAACCTGTTTTTTCTCAACTAAATAACAACCAACATCAAAGCCAATACCACCTGCACCGATAATGGCGACTTTGTCACCTACAGGTTCTTTATCACGAAGTACTTGTATATAGCTTTTCACTTTGGGATGATCAGCCCCTGGAATATCGAGTTTTCTTGGGATAATCCCTGTCGCCAAAACGACTTCATCAAAGCCCTGTTCCACTACTGTATTTACATCGACTTCCGTATTCAATTCAATAGTCACTTGATGCTTTTTCAATTGCACATCAAAATAGCGTAACGTTTCAAAAAACTCCTCTTTACCTGGTACTTGTTTAGCAATATTAAATTGTCCACCAATTTCACTGCTTCGATCAAACAAAGTGACATCATGCCCTTTTTGCGCAGCATATAAACTAAACGCTAAGCCTGCCGGACCCGCACCAATTACTGCTAATTTTTTACGATTTGTCGTTTTATTTATGACTAATTCGGTTTCATAGCAGGCTTGTGGATTTACTAGACACGAGGCTCGTTTTTGCTTAAAAACATGATCTAAACAGGCCTGATTACAGCCAATACAGGTATTAATTTCGTCACTTTTATTGTTCGCGGCTTTATTCACAAACTCAGCATCTGCCAAAAATGGACGAGCCATAGACACTATATCTGCTTGCCCATTTGCTAAAACTTCTTCTGCCACTTCAGGAGTATTAATTCGGTTAGTTGTTACTAAAGGAATGGACACTTCTTTTTTCATTTTCTCAGTGATCCAAGTGAACGCAGCACGCGGAACCGCCGTAGAAATAGTAGGTACTCTAGCTTCATGCCAACCAATCCCTGTATTGATAATGGTAGCTCCTGCAGCTTCAATACCCTTCGCCATAGTAACAACATCTTCCCAACTATTACCGCCTTCAACTAAATCCAGCATAGACAAACGGAAAATAATAATGAATTTCTCACCTACTTTCTGGCGCACAGACTTTACTATTTCACAACCAAGACGCATTCTATTTTCAATACTGCCCCCCCATTCGTCATCTCGATTATTTACTCTGACACAACTAAATTGGTTGATTAAATACCCTTCAGAACCCATGATTTCTACACCATCGTAGCCTGCCTTTGCAGCTAAATGTGCTGAGTAAGCAAAGTCTTTAATGGTAGATTTTATTTGGCCAACCGACATTGCTTTAGGTGTGAATGGATTAATTGGAGATTTTTTCTTACTAGAAGAAACACTAAATGGATGATACGAGTAACGGCCGGCATGTAATAGCTGCAAGCATATTTTTGTAGGATACTGATGAACCGCTTCTGTAACTTGTTTATGTTTATTTACTTGCCAAAAATGACTTAACTCACTACCAAAAGGTGCAAGTCTTCCACGCATATTTGGACTGATCCCCCCAGTCACAATAAGACCAACACCTCCTTTTGCTCTCGCTTGATAGAAGGCAGCAAGTTTAGCAAAGCCATTTTTTTCTTCTTCAAGGCCAGTATGCATTGAGCCCATTAAGGTACGGTTTTGTAATGTTGTAAACCCTAAATCAAGGGGTTCGAGTAAATGAGAAAAAGGTGTTGTCATAATGTCATCTTATTATTTATAGGTCTAACCTGATAACTATAAAATAGTTGTTCATTAAGCATTTGACAAGCTTTAATTTTGACACCTGTCAGATTGAATGAATGAATTATGTTATTGATCATAATAACGCTATGATAAAATTTAATAATTAACCTTATGATGACTGCCTATGAATAAACAAATTTTACTCGATAAAATACTCTCTCATTTAACGAGTGAACATTTAACCTTGGTCGAGGCAGCCACTAGTGCGCGAGCCGCTTCTACCGATGAAGAATCGATTGCAGAAACCCAATATGATACCTTAGCTATAGAAGCCAGTTACTTAGCTGAAGGTCAGGCAAACAGAGCAAAAGCCTTAGCGTTAGACATTGCAAAATTAAAAGAGACCCCCTTACATGCTTATACCGCTTATATGCCGATTAATATTGGTGCGCTAGTTCAAATTGATGATATTGAAAAAGGTGAGCTATGGTTTTTTATCACTCACTCTGGAGCAGGATTTAATACAACAATCAATCAAATACCTGTGACGATCATCACCACTCAATCACCTTTAGGAAAAGCAATGATAGGGAAACAAGTGGATGATGAAATAAAGCTAACATTAGCCCATAAACAGCTATTAGCGACCATAATTAAAGTCGTTTAACTGCTTCTAAAAGAAGATGCTTGAGGTGATTAAAGATCAAGACATCGCCCCCAATCGAGGGCGTAACATAAATGAATCTTCACGTTAACAAGAATGTCTGAGGAATTTATTCTCTTTTAACTAAACCAACGAAATACCATTAACCAGCATGGTTAACTTAAGTAGTTGGTCTTAATAAACGTTTAATTAACGCTAAATCCACCAACTTATCATCAACTTTTAAATAAGCGACTTCTTCATTGTGGACCACAATAGCTTCAATCACACCAGGCATATTAATTAATTCTTCAGCAACTTTCTCTGCCTGCTCTTCAGAACTAATTGCGGTTTTAAAACTATAACTTTTTGATTTTTTTAGCGGTTTCAAACCCATTGCTGCAACAAACCAAATTAAGCTCATGCCAGCCATCACTAAAAATATTAGGTGTGCGTTAAATGCATTCGCAATTGCACCACCCATGATACCGCCACAAAATGCCCCCATAAATTGACTACTTGAATAGATGCCCATGGCACTTCCTTTCACGCCAGCAGGCGCGAGTCGAGAAAGTATTGATGGCATAGTCGCCTCTAAATAGTTAAAGGCTGTAAAAAATAGCACGACAACCAGAACTAAATTAAATACGGTATTGGGTAGAAACCACATTAATGCTAATGCGACCGTTAATAGGAGAATCGCAGCAGTTAGCATTTCTTTTTCTTTTTGCTTTTTAATAGCCATGATCATAAAGGGCACCATTAAAAAGAAAGACCCTAATAAGGTAGGTAAGTAGAGCTGCCAATGGTGATCTAAGCCTAAACCAGCATCGACAAATTGTTTAGGTAAAGTAACAAAACATGCAGTTAATGCCATGTGTAAAATGAAAACACCTATATTTAAACGCAGTAGCTGAGGGTCTTTTATTAAAGATCGCAATTGTTTAGGTAATGCTACATTGTCACCACGTGGTGCTTTATTAACAGAGTGAGGTACCATAAATTGGATCATGAACATTGCACCAATAGTCAATGCAGCTGTAAACCAAAATAAACCACTTAGTCCAAATGATTCAGCGACAACAGGTCCTAACACCATAGCTAAAGTAAACGATAAACCAATAAACATACCTATCGTTGCCATAACTTTAGGGCGTTGTTCCTCTCGACTTAAATCAGCGGCAAGCGCCAGCACCGCACTTGCGATGGCCCCCATTCCTTGTAACGCCCGCCCAAAAACCACACCATAAATGGTATCTGATAAGGCTGCCACCACACTACCGAGAAGAAACACAGCTAATCCGATTAAAATAATAGGTTTTCGTCCAAATTTATCAGACAAAATCCCCATAGGTATTTGTAGCATGGCTTGCGTTAATCCATACGCACCAATAGCTAAGCCAATCCAAATAGGGCTATACCCGATTAATTCTTCACCATAAATAGCGAAGACGGGCAAAATCATAAAAAGCCCTAACATTCGAAGACCAAAAACTGCCGCAAGTGAAAAAGCGGCTTTTTTCTCAATACTGTTTAACCCTGATGCGCTCATACTAATTACTTTTAATTCAAGAAGGGGGAAAAATTCGCATAAGTTTACCACGGCAATTCAATGAACAAAATCATATATTCGACGAACGTTTTTTATGCGATAATATGCGGCTGCGATTTACTGTGGATAAATTATGAGAAAGATAGAAGTTAGGGGTGCGCGTACGCATAACCTAAAGAACATCAGTTTAGATATTCCCCGCGACAAACTAATTGTGATCACTGGCCTTTCAGGCTCAGGTAAATCATCTCTTGCCTTTGACACTTTATATGCTGAAGGTCAACGGCGTTATGTTGAATCTTTGTCTGCTTATGCGCGTCAATTTTTATCATTGATGGAAAAACCAGACGTTGATCACATTGAGGGGTTATCACCCGCGATTTCAATTGAACAAAAATCAACTTCTCACAACCCACGCTCAACTGTTGGTACGATTACAGAAATATATGACTATTTACGTTTGCTGTATGCCCGCGTAGGTGAACCACGTTGCCCTACTCACCATGCACCTCTTGCCGCACAAACGGTATCACAAATGGTGGATAAAGTATTAGAGCTTGAAGAAGGCACTAAGGTGATGGTACTCGCGCCTGTACTGCAAAACCGTAAAGGTGAACATGTTAAGCTACTCGACAGTTTAGCTGCTCAAGGTTATATACGTGCACGTATTGATGGTGAAGTGTGTGATTTATCTGATCCACCGCCTTTAGAGCTACAGAAAAAACATACGATTGAAGTAGTTGTTGACCGCGTAAAAGTACGCGAAGACTTGCAACTACGTTTATCTGAATCTTTTGAAACTGCCTTAGCCTTAACCGCTGGTACTGCTAAAGTCGCTTTTATGGATGACCCAAAACGAGAAGAACTACTATTTTCAGCCAATTTTGCTTGCCCACAATGTGGTTACAGCATGCAAGAATTAGAGCCTCGTTTATTCTCATTTAACAACCCTGCTGGTGCTTGTCAATCTTGTGATGGTTTAGGTATTCAACAATTTTTTGATCCTAATCGCGTGATAGCAAACCCTGAGTTAAGTTTATCTGGCGGCGCTATTCGTGGTTGGGATAAACGTAACTTTTATTATTTTCAAATGCTTCAAGCACTCGCCGAACATTATAAATTTGCTGTTGATAAGCCTTTTAATAAACTCGATGAAAAACATCAAGAGGTTATTTTACGAGGTAGTGGAACACAAGAAATAGAATTTAAGTATATGAATGACCGCGGTGACATTGTTATTCGCAAACATCCATTTGAAGGCATATTAAATAATATGGATCGTCGTTATCGTGAAACAGAATCAAATGCTGTTCGTGACGAATTGTCTAAATATCTTAATAGCCAACACTGTCCTGCTTGCGACGGCTCACGATTACGTATTGAAGCACGCAATGTATTTATTGCCGATACTCCATTACATAAAATTGCAGAATTGGCGATTGCTGATGCGCTAGCCTTTTTTCAAAGTCTCGATCTCGCTGGGCAAAAAGGTCAAATCGCGGAAAAAATCTTAAAGGAAATTAATGACCGTTTAGGCTTCTTAGTTAATGTCGGTTTAAATTATTTGAACTTATCTAGAGGTGCTGACACCTTATCAGGTGGTGAAGCTCAACGTATTCGTTTAGCAAGTCAAATAGGTGCTGGGTTAGTTGGAGTGATGTATGTCCTTGACGAACCTTCTATTGGCTTACATCAACGAGACAACGAACGACTACTGAAAACATTAATTCATTTACGTGATTTAGGTAACACAGTAATCGTTGTTGAGCATGACGAAGATGCAATTCGCGCTGCTGATTATGTTATTGATATTGGCCCTGGCGCGGGTGTTCATGGCGGCGAAATTATTGCACAAGGTAATGTTGATGACATATTAAAATGTGAACACTCACTTACAGGAAAATACCTTTCAGGAAGAGAGCGTATTGAAATTCCAACCACTCGCACACCCTATGATAAAAACAATGTTGTTAAGCTTATTGGCGCAACGGGTAATAATTTAAAAAATGTAGATTTAACTATTCCAAACGGTTTAATGACATGTGTCACCGGTGTTTCGGGCTCAGGAAAGTCTACCTTGATTAACGACACCCTATATAAGCTTGCTCATATTCAATTAAATGGGGCAACAACACAAGAGCCGGCCCCTCACAAAGCTATTGAAGGGCTAGATTTACTTGATAAAGTTATCGATATTGATCAAAGTCCAATTGGCCGTACGCCCAGATCAAATCCTGCAACTTATACCGGTATATTTACTAATATTCGTGATATTTTTTCTGGTACACAAGAAGCAAGATCTCGAGGTTACAAACCTGGACGCTTTAGCTTTAATGTAAAAGGTGGGCGATGTGAAGCCTGCCAAGGTGACGGTGTTATTAAAGTTGAAATGCACTTTTTACCTGATGTTTATGTACCTTGTGATGTTTGTCATGGTAAACGCTATAATCGTGAAACTCTTGAAGTGCGCTATAAAGGTAAAAATATTCATGAAGTTTTAGATATGACTATTGAGGATGGCTTAGAATTTTTTAATGCTATTCCAGCAGTAAAACGTAAGCTACAAACGTTAATGGATGTTGGTTTAAGTTATATAAAACTTGGACAGTCGGCAACAACACTATCGGGTGGTGAAGCGCAACGAGTGAAATTATCAAAAGAACTCTCCAAACGCGATACGGGTAAAACCTTATATATTCTTGATGAGCCAACAACAGGTCTACATTTTCACGATATAAAACAATTACTTCAAGTAATACATCGTTTACGTGACCATGGTAATACGATTGTTGTCATTGAGCACAACCTTGATGTAATAAAAACAGCTGACTGGATCGTTGATTTAGGGCCAGAAGGTGGTTCCGGTGGTGGTGAAATACTTGCTGTGGGTACGCCAGAGCAAGTAGCAGAACATAAAACCTCACATACAGCGAGATTTTTAAAACCACTACTTACTTCATAATCAGTTACGGTAACCGTCATAAGTTGAACGGTTGCCGTAATTTCCTCTCTCTGACTATCTAACATTATCTTTCACTAGCATATGAGCAAAACATAAGGTTAAGATATACATTCATCTTACAATTACTTGAGTAACCCAATTGCAACATACAAATAAGCCCTCAAACCGGCATAACTATTTTATCTATATGCTCGCTTTCTGTAGCGGTTTTTGCATTATGGGCATCGAACTATTAGGTGGTCGAATTTTAGCGCCCTTTTTTGGCAGTAGCGTCCATATTTGGGGCAGTATCATTACTGTATTTATGTTGAGCTTATCACTGGGTTATTTGATCGGTGGAAAATTATCAACAAAAGCAGCGTCCTTATCTCGGTATGGCTTAATCTTTTTAATTGCAGGTATCACAGTACTCCCTATCGCGTTGTGGTCAGCTCCGATAATGGAAGCGATATTTTTACGTATTGAAGACAGTCGTTACGGCTCATTTCTAGCTTCTATGGCTTTATTTTTTATACCTACAATCATATTAGGCATGATATCACCCTACTCAGTTAGACTACTTGTAGTAGATAAAGAAAGAAGTGGGCAAGTCGCAGGCATGCTTTACTTTGTGTCAACGTTAGGCAGTGCCATAGGTACTATCATCACTTCGTTTTATTTTGTTTTATTGTTTGAAGTAAATGCGATTATTTATACTTTCAGTGCCATATTAATGCTGCTCGGTATTACCGCTATACTTTACCAGCGTTCAATCACAAGTACATGCCAACAAATTCCAGGAGCTTTGCATGAATAGGTTATTGCCATTATTACTCATTGTCGTTAACTTCATTTCTTTTCCTCTGTTGGCTGAAGTTATTCATCAAGAACGCTCCATGTATCGCAATATTTTAGTGGAAGACACCAACCAATTACGCTGTTTAAAATTTAATGTAAAAACCAGTAAAACGAACCAAAGCTGTTTATTCAAAAATGACCCGCTACGCTTAGTTTTCAATTACACAAAATTACTTTTTTCCGGTTTACTTGTACTTGAACACCCGCCTGAACGAGTGCTAATTGTTGGGCTTGGTGGTGGCACAATGTCAAATACTATCCATCTCCTTTACCCTATGGCCAAAATAGAAAACGTCGAAATAGACCCAGCTGTACTTAAAGTTGCCCGTAAGTATTTTGGGTTTATTGAGAATGAGTATATAAGTAGTAAGGTTGCTGATGGGCGAATATTTATTAAACGCGCCGGCATTAAAAAGCAAAAATATGACTGGATTATCCTTGATGCCTTTAATGGTGACTACATTCCTGAACATTTACTCACTCAAGAGTTTCTGCAAGAAAGTAAAAACTTACTTAATGAAGGAGGTATTTTAACAGCGAATACCTTTTCAGTAAGCCAGTTATATAACCATGAATCAGCCACTTATAAATCAGTTTTTGGCGATTTTTTTAATGTCCGAAATGGCAAAAATAGTAACCGTGTTATTTTAACCTCGACAAAACCTTTACCTAGTCAGGAAACTCTTGATTTAAGAGCTAAAGCCTTAGTTAAAGAACTTAAGCCATTCGGTATTAATATTGTTGAAATAACCTCATGGATGACCTCGACAAGCGAAGAACAAGATTGGCCAGAAAACACTAAAATTTTAACGGATCAATTTTCACCGGCTAATTTGTTAAATCAATAAGTTGTATAAATAACACAGTATAAAGCGTATTTACTCAAAGTAGATACGCTCACTTCCACAATTTCGTGTCTATCAGACACAGTGCCGTCCACGCTTTTTATGAACAATCAAACAGCCTATTTTTTTGCGTTGAGCGATAACCTTGTCGTTTTAGATGTGTTGTAAACATTTTTTTGGGGTTCAGTATGATTACTGCCTGCTTGATGCTGATTATCTGCCTTAATAGCCGTTTTAGAAGAGGTAGCAACTGCAGCATTTATTTCCGCCATTTCAGTTGCGGTTAAATCGCGCCACTGCCCGGGTCTTAAATTACCTAATTCAACATTCATAATACGAGAACGTTTTAATTTAGTGACTTCGTACCCTAGATATTCACACATACGACGAATTTGACGATTTAGCCCTTGGGTAAGAATAATGCGAAAGACAAATTTACTTTGTGGTTTGACAATACAGGGCTTTGTTATCGTACCAAGAATAGGTACCCCTCGAGCCATACGTTCAATAAAACGTTCGCTTATAGGCTTGTCGACTGTGACTATGTATTCTTTATCGTGAGCATTCTCTGCACGCAATATTTTATTGACAATATCACCGTCGCTGGTTAGAAAAATCAAACCTTCTGAGGGTTTATCTAAGCGCCCAATCGGGAAGATGCGCTCTTTATGCTTAATGGCATCAATGATATTTCCTCTCACATGGCGCTCAGTCGTACAAGTGATACCAATTGGTTTATTATAGGCAATATAGACCCGATCAGACTTATTGCTTGGCATAGCCCCTATCGTTTTTCCGTCAACACAAACAATATCACCTTGTTGTACTTTGGTGCCTAGCTCCGGAATTTGTCCATTAATGGTCACACGATTAGCCTCAATAAGTTTATCCGCTGCTCGACGAGAGCAAAAACCTGACTCACTGATATATTTATTTAATCGTTTTTCAATCTGACTCACACCACATTCCTGAAATGTTATTTACCCGAGGGGATTATTGTAACTGAGAATTGCATCAGATAAACAAAAATGACTAAAGATTCTAAAATTTGAGCATAAAAAAAGCCAGTAACCTAAGTCACTGGCTTCTGATAATACTCATTTACAAAGCTATCGGTTATTTCTCAAAATAAAAGGGGGTTCTTTTATTATTATAATTGCCAACTTCATTCATTGTTTCAGCATCAAAAACGCGACCATTAATAATGGTATAAACCACTTTGTCACTAACACGAATGTCTTTGGTGATATCACCGTCAATAACCACTAAATCAGCTAATTTACCCACTTCAATTGATCCTAAGTTATCATCAAGCCCTAATGTTTGAGCCGGATTAATTGTCGCTGTAGCTAATGCTTCTAAAGGTGACATACCACCTTGTGCCATCATCCACATTTCCCAATGCATTGCTAGCCCTTCACGTTGACCGTGGCCGCCAGCATTTACTTTTATACCGAGTTGATTAAGTTCTTTAGCTGTTTGAGCCACATTAACATGATTGTAATGATTATCTGGCGCTTTTGTTCTACGCATTGATTTAGGTGCTAAAATTTCACTTGGTACATATTGACTCAATCTTGGATGACGCCACACATCAGTTTTATCATACCAATAATTTTCACCCCAAATACCACCATAGGCAACAACTAAGGTTGGTGTATAAGCCATCGACGATTGTGACCATAGTTGCTTAATATCATCATAAATTTTAGCCGTTGGAATAGAGTGTTCTAACGTTGTATGACCATCCACAAGCATAGTTAAGTTATGTTGCAGTAATGAACCTCCTTCAGGTACAACCAACATATTGGCTTCACGTGCCGCTTGTATAAATTGCTGACGTTGATTACGACGTGGTTGGTTATAACTTTTGACACTAAATGCCCCCGCTTTTTGCAAACGTTCAATATGAAATTTAGCATCTTCAAGTTTGTCTACATGAGAGGTAAGCCCAGCAGCTGTTGCACCATATAAAATAGCACCAGTCGAAAATAAACGAGGAGCAACAATCACCCCTGCTTTTTGCATTTCGCTCGCCGCAAAAAATTCGGTAGTATCATTTGATGGATCATGAATACTGGTTACACCAAAGGTTAGCCCTGCGTAGTTTTTCCAGTTTTGCTGCGGAATAATTTCATTACTACCTTGTGAGCCATGTGCGTGAGCATCAATGAACCCTGGTACTATACTTTTACCCGTAATATCAATAATCTTCGCCGCTTTAGGAATGTTAACTTTTCCATTTTCTCCAACACTGACTATTTTATTATTTGCCACCACGACAACACCAGAATCAAAAACTTGTTCGCCTTTCATAGTGACAACTTTGCCACCAACAAAAGCCACAGTGCCTGAAGGAATATCGACCTTTTGAGTAAAACCTAATTGAGTAGTAGAAACTGAGGTTGCTTCTTTAGCACTAGTGTCTTGGTGCTCAAGAGAAAAAAGTTGGTCAATTTTCGCTTGATAAAGGGTATTACCTAAACTCCAATATATTTCATTTGATGCTCCATTCCAGTTGATACCTTCACCCGCACGAACGGATAATTTCTCAACGGGTAAATTTTTAGCACTTGGACCTATATCAATAACGTCACCTCTTTCTACGAAAGGCGTCACAAAGATCTTAAAACGTTCAGCAAAAGCAAGAAACTCACCGTCAGGTGAAACGCGGTATTCTGTTGCAAACTTACCTTGATAAAGTTTCTTCTCATGCTGGCCATCAATATCAATACGCATCAAATGAGGTGTTTGACCATTACGAGTAAAATATATGCGATCTGAACGATCCCCAAAATGAGGTTGCAAGCCATAATCAGTCACTAATGTTGGCTTACCGCCTTTACTGTTTACAACATAAACCCCTGTATTTAATCCCCATTCAGGATCTAAAATCGCGCCACCATGAACTTTACGATAAACCACCTTTTTACCATCAGGTGAAAAGCTAGGCTCAATATATTTACCTTTTTCTGGTGTAATTGTTTTGCCTTTTCCTCCTCGCGAAGAAATCACTTTAACTCGACCTAGGGATTTATCATTCCATGTCACATAAACAATTTTTTTGCCATCGCGAGAAAAACTAGGGTTAAACTCAAAGGTGTCTGTTTGTTTGGTTAATCGTTTAGGTTTACCATTATTGATATTTTGAACATATAAATGCCCTAAAGCCTCAAAGACAACACGTTTGCCATCAGGAGAAACTTCTATATCCCGTAACATCTTAAGAGTGAAATTTTTCTGATCTAAATTCTGTTTAAAATGTAATGCTTTCTGGATACTTTTTTGTGTTTTAACATGAAAAGGAATTTCTTTCGCTTTTTTGGTCGCAATATTTAAACGATGTATTTTACCGCCAGCCCAAAAAATTAATTCTTTATTATCTGGCATCCAAGCTATTGTCGGATAAACACCATGAATAGCCCAAGTTTCTTGCATGTCTCTATCTAAATCTTCATAAACTAAGGTTTTTTTACCACTGGCTAGGTCATATAGGTATAAATGAGACTGGAAATCATCTCTGCTAATGAAAGCGAGTGTTTTTCCATCAGGTGAAGGTGTCGGACGAATTGCCCCTCCTTTACCCGAAATGATTGTTGTAATTTCACCGGTTTCTAATGCTAAACGCTTTATTTTGTAAATCCCTTTCGTTGAGTCTTTACTATAATGAAAGGTTTTTCCTGGTGTCGCATCTTGAGAAAAATAAACATACTTTCCATCCGGTGAAAAAGCAGGCTCACCTAAATCTTTCTGATCATTTGGACGCTTAGTTAGCTTAACCCCTGAACCTCCCGTTTTATGATATAACCAAACTTCACCAGCCCCTAAAGAGCGTCCACTAGTAAAATGTTTACGTCCAACAAGATAATTTCCATCAGGAGACCAAGCAGGACTATTTAATAAACGAAATTGTTCATTGGTCACCGCTTTTCCTGCGCTACCATCTACTTTCATAATCCATAAATTATCGCCTCCATCTTCATCAGACGTAAAAGCAATATGTTTACCATCGGGGCTAAAACGCGGCTGCATTTGCCATGCTATATCCGTCATAAGCGCCGTTGCTTCACCACCTGTAATAGGTAAGGTATAGATATCACCTAATAAGTCAAAAACTAAGGTTTTACCATCAGGGCTGACATCAATATTCATCCAAGTGCCTTGGGTAACATCGATATTGGCAGTGGTAAATACACCTTGTGGATGATTAACAGACCATTTTTTGCTTTCTTCACTCTCTGTTTCTTGTGCTAATACTGAGCTTGAAAACATGAATGACAGCAATAAAGAAAGCGTAATACTCACTTTAGCATGCAGATTAGTAAACATAATTTATACCTGTGATCACATTATTTTTATAAGTTAGGTCAATATAGAAACACAGATAGAAACATTTTGAAATATGTATTAGATAGATTGCCGTTTAAAGGCCACGAACGGCAACTGAGTTAGAAGTAACAGATTTGAGTAATTACGAGTGGTAGCCCCATCGAGGCATGATAGTTTGTGCTATTGACAGATGATCTAAGATCCGGCCAACCATAAAATCAATTAAGTCGTCTATAGACTTAGGCTGATGATAAAAACCAGGAGCCGCTGGCATAATTGTTACCCCCATTTGTGACAGAGTTAACATATTTTGTAAATGAATAGTCGAAAATGGCGTTTCTCTAGGCACAATAATCAATTGACCTCGTTCTTTAATAACCACATCTGCCGCTCGTTCAATTAAGTTATCACTCATCCCTTGGCTAACAGCTGCTAAAGTGCCTGTTGAACATGGGCAAATAACCATAGCTTTAGGTGCTGCCGAACCAGAGGCCACAGGCGAGAACCATTGTTCTTTACCAAACACTGTTAGTTGCCCCGGTTGCGCATTAAATTTTTCAGTTAAAAAATGACTGGCAACGTCAGGTGATGCGGGTAATTTAATACCCAATTCGGTGTCTAAAACAATACGCGCAGCACTCGAACAAAGTAAATAAACTTGGCAATTAGCCGCTAATAAACATTCAAGTAAACGCAACGCATAAGCAGAGCCTGAAGCCCCTGTTAGTGCGAGCGTTATTTTTCGTTCAAATTGAACACTCATTGATGTTATAGCCTCTCTTGATTTAAGTTTGATAATGCATCTAATAATTTTTGATGAATACCACCAAAACCACCGTTACTCATTACTACAATCGTATCACCCGTTTGGGCTTTTGCAGCAATTTGACTTATAAATTGATTTAAATCGTTATCGACAATACAAGGTTGCTGACAATCTTGAATTAATTGGTCAACAGACCATTGCACACCATCACCTTGAAACACAAAAACAAGATCAGCAAGTGCTAATGATTTAGCAAGTGTGGCTTTGTGCACTCCTGACTTCATAGTATTAGAACGAGGCTCTAATACCGCGATAATACGCCCTGCCCCTACATGTGCTCTCACCCCTGAAAGAGTACGACTTATGGCTGTTGGATGATGGGCAAAATCATCATAAACTTTAATGCCGTTAATTTCGCCTTTTAGCTCTAAACGACGCTTAGTATTAATAAATTCAGCTAATGCTTCTATGGCTATTTTACTTGGCACGCCAGCATGTCTAGCGGCCGCAATAGCCATTAAGCCATTATCAATATTAAAGTCGCCAATTAATGACCACTTAACAGTACCTTGTAACTCACCTTTAAAAAATACGTTAAATTGACTACCGTCAGCTACACATTTTTCTGCATACCAGCCTTGAGTTTTATTATCTTCGGTGACACTCACTTCTGTTGGTGTCCAACAGCCCATAGCAAGCATTTCATTAATTGCTTGCTCCTGCTGAGGAAATAACACTAAACCATTACTAGGTACCATTCTAATTAAGTGATGAAACTGCCGTTGAATATCCGATAAATCATCAAAAATATCCGCATGATCAAATTCTAAATTATTAATGACTAAGGTATTAGGACGGTAATGAACAAACTTAGAGCGTTTGTCAAAAAAAGCGGTGTCATATTCATCCGCTTCAATAACAAAAAAAGGTGCTTTGCCAAGTCGTGCCGATGAGTCAAAATTTTGTGGCACACCGCCAATTAAATAACCTGGTGCTAATTGAGCATATTCTAAAATCCATGTCAGCATTGAACTTGTCGTCGTTTTCCCATGAGTACCTGACACCGCGAGTACCCAGCGATCTTTTAATACATGTTCCAGTAACCATTGCGGACCAGAAGTATAGGGTAACTTTCGTTCTAACACATATTCAACCAGCGGATTGCCACGCGTCATAGCATTACCCACAATAATAAGGTCAGGTTCGTCCTGTAAATGTTCAACCAAATAGCCTTGTTTAAGCTCAATGCCTAATGCTGTTAATTGAGTACTCATTGGTGGATACACGTTGGCATCACACCCCGACACTCTATGCCCGAGCTCTTTTGCTATAGCGGCTATTCCGCCCATAAAAGTACCACAAATACCAAGAATATGAATATGCATATTATGCCTAAAATGACTCACGCTAGATTAGCGTATCTACTACGATAAATTAGCGCTCAATATAACCGAATTAGCAACTAATACCAATTAGCGTCATAAATAATCACAAAATTAACATTAATTCATTGCAACCATTGCTTTGCCTATCAATTTTCGCCAGTATTTAACTTATCAAGTGAATAAACTACTTATTTAAGGCCCAGAATGAAGCTTATTACATTATCTGCCATTTCGATTTATCCAATAAAATCTACCGCAGGCATTACGCTTTCCAACTCATGGGTAGACGACTATGGGTTAAGTTTCGATCGTCGTTTTGTCATAACAGATCCTACTGGGGAGTTTATTAGTGCTCGCACCGAACCTAGCTTATGCTTAATTCAGGCAAGTATTACACCTAATGGACTTGTGATAACAGCACCTGGCATGCCTTTACTTGAAATTAACTATAAAGATTTTTCAACGGATTATCAGCCTGTTCGTGTTTGGCAAGATACAATCAATAGTCTTCATTGTGCTGAAAACATTGACCTTTGGTTTAGCCAATATCTTAAACGCCCGTGCAAGTTACATTTCTTTGCCCATAACTCGAGTCGTTATGTTAAAAATAGTCATAAAGAAGTCAGTTTTGCTGATGGTTATCCATTACTCTTAATTTCACAAGCATCATTAAATGATCTAAATCATCGATTAGATGATTTAGCACAAGCTAAAGTCGCTATGTCTCAATTCCGTCCTAATTTGGTGGTAGATAATACAGAGGCATTTGCCGAAGATACTTGGCGTCATATCCGAATAGGCGAAGTAGAATTTGAATTAGTAAAACCCTGCTCTCGATGTATTATGACCACTGTCGATCCAAGTACAGGAGAAAAACATCCTAAACAACAACCGCTAAACACCTTAAAAGAATTTCGCCAAGTTAAATCCGGAGATGTAATGTTCGGACAAAACTTAATTGCCCTAAATAAAGGCCAGATACATTTGGGTGATGAAGTTACTATTTTAGATAGCCAACCTTCACCTACTTTTATTCATAAAGTAACTAAAAGTTCGGTAACAAAACAAACGGCACCCTCTAAAAAACCCCGAAGAACTAAACGCGCTGTGACAATTTTATTTGATTCATGGGATAAACAAGTAAAGGGAAACACTAAAGACCTAATATTAGATCAAGGTGAACAAGCAGGATTAATTTTGCCTTATTCATGTCGCGCAGGCATGTGTGGACGTTGCAAGATAAAAGTCGATAGTGGTCAAGTAAAGCAATTAGCAGACGATGGCTTAACAGAAGAAGAAAAACAGCAAGGGTATGTGCTCGCTTGTAGTGCTATACCAGAATCTGACCTTATTTTAAGTAAACCAGACTAATCGATTAATGCGCGGTAACGAACAAATTGCAAATAATAAGTGAATTGTCACAATTCTCAATTTAGAATAGTGACGTTTAATACTAATTACTTTATTTAAGGTTATTCTTTGTGCTGTTAATGATCGACAACTATGATTCCTTCACTTTTAATCTTGTTCATTATTTTACTGAATTAGGTCAAGAAGTCGTTGTTCGTCGCAATGACGAAATTACTATTGAAGAAATTAATGCCATGCCGGTGCAATATATTGTCATTTCTCCAGGTCCCTGTGATCCAAATAGTGCAGGAATTTCACTCGCAGTTATTCAACATTTTGCAGGTAGAATCCCTATTTTAGGCGTTTGTTTGGGTCATCAATGTATTGCTCAGCATTTTGGTGCCAAGGTAGTCAAAGCACGACAAGTAATGCATGGTAAAACCAGTAAAATAACACATACTGCAACCAATTTATTTCAGTCATTAGCAATGCCGTTAGAAGTAACACGCTATCATTCTTTAATTGTTGATAAAAACACCTTACCAGATTGTTTATCAATAACCGCATGGACTGCTACACTTAACGGAGAACAAGATGAAATAATGGCACTAAGGCACAATTCACTCCCTATCGTTAGTGTACAATTTCATCCGGAATCAGTATTAACGGAACAAGGGTTAACATTATTAGAAAACTTTATTACCCAATATGCTCAAGATAAAATAGAATCACATTAAATGATAAATACACATAGTCGATAACAATTGTAGACGGCTAATTGACCAAAACCTAATTCACAAGTTGCCAATGCTAATATTTAATAATAACAAACACGTTTTCACTCTCTATCAACGTGCACTGAGCTTAATGATCAGCAAAGATTTTGCTGACGAAAAAAGTGGCAAAATATCCTTAGTTGAAAAGCAACATAGTGAACAAGAAAATAGCCGAAGAGAATTATTAGCGGTAGAAAAGGAAGCTAAGCAAGACAAAATTATTGAGCAATATGGGAAAGTACATTTTAAAACTCAAATGATGAGTAAATTTTTCTCACAACTATTAGCAAAAGTTAATAATGATTTTGACGATAAAGACAGCTTATATGCAAATGAAATTTCTATTGAAAACGCAGCCTCAACGATATTAGAAGTACTAGCAGTAAAAGCGGCTTCCATCAATAAAATAACGCCTTTAATGCAATCTCTACCTTGGTTATCAACCGAATTAATTAACTTAGTAAATAAACCTCAGTATCGAACACGTGCAGACGTACAAGTTACAGAAAATCATTTAGCATTAAGTTATGTTGGCTTGGACAATCTAAAGTTAGTTATGCCCACCTTTATGCTAAAGCATTGGTTACCTACTAACACCACGCCTTATCCATTACTTAAACGTAAATTATGGAATAATGCCCTTGCCGTTGGCCTGAGTGCAAAAACCCTCGCCAACAAATATGAACTTGATGAATTTAGCGCCTTTACTGCTGGGTTATTTTCGAATATTGGTTTAATTATTATCACGCGTAATGTCTTACATAACTTTAATGAAATGCACAAAGCCGAATTAAAAGAGGCTTATGATAATCGAGATAAACGTTTGCATGATATTTTAGTTGAGTTTGAAATGTCGCCAGAATTACTACTGGAACAACTCATTGAGCGCAATACCCAAATGTCGGCAGATATTGTTGAATTAATGCGCTTTGATCGATTAACTATCACAGAGCCATTATTTGATCTCGCTATTATTGATGATATCGACAAAATGCACCCCATTGCTCAAATAGTTGTCAAAGCTCAAACTTACGTTATGTTTCGCTCTTTACTAAAAGAAGAACTTATTTCTAACGATGAGGCGAAACTACTTTTAGCTACAGTAAAATTAACAACTGACGACATTTCGTTGCTAAAACGCAGCGATATTGACCATATTAAGTTAAATTTTGAATAATTTTTTTTGATTAATTATGAACACGAATAAATCACGATTGACATTCCGACACAAAGGAAACACAACGATTACCCCCTAATCGCTCCTTTTTTACTCAAAATATAGTTATGCACTATAACTGAATAAAACCCTGAACCCCTTGTTTTAAAAGGGCTGTACCGACTTATTAATAGAGACAGTTAATTTTTTATCTGTCATAATACCCCACTAAATTTCAGCTATACTGAGTTCTTTTCAATAACTATATAGTGCTGAATGAAATATGACACAGTGACTCAACTAGAGCGCTGCCACTAAATTTATAAGATCTCACAGTAGAGGAGTTAACTATGACCAATCATTTTCCTGTCAATCGTGCTTTATTCGATGATGTAATGGTACCTAACTATTCACCATCAGCGGTTATCCCTGTTCGTGGTCAAGGTTCAAAAGTATGGGATCAACAAGATCGAGAATATATTGATTTTGCAGGTGGAATTGCAGTTAACTGTTTAGGCCATTGTCACCCAGCACTTGTTGGTGCACTTAAAGATCAAGCAGACAAAATTTGGCATTTATCTAATGTAATGACAAACGAACCTGCATTACGTTTAGCCAAAAAAATAGTTGATAATACTTTTGCTGAAAAAGTCTATTTTGCAAACTCTGGCGCTGAATCGAATGAGGCGGCTTTTAAACTAGCACGTCGTTGGGCTCTTGAAGTACATGGCGCAGAAAAAAGTCAAATAATTTCATTCAAGCAAGGTTTTCACGGCCGCACCTTTTTCACTGTTACTGTTGGTGGGCAAACTGCATATTCTGATGGTTTTGGTCCAAAACCAGGTGATATTTTTCATGCTGAATATAATAATTTAGACAGTGTTAAAGCGCTTATTTCTGATAAAACTTGTGCTGTTGTTATGGAACCATTACAAGGTGAAGGTGGTATTATTTCTCCAACCACAGACTTTGTAAAAGGTGTTCGTCAATTATGTGACCAACATAATGCTTTATTGATATTTGATGAAGTGCAAACAGGTGTTGGACGCACAGGTGATTTATACGCTTACATGGGATTAGGGGTTACTCCTGATATCTTAACTACTGCAAAAGCTTTAGGTGGCGGATTCCCAATTGGCGCCATGATCACAACAACTGAAATTGCTCAACACCTTAAAATAGGTACTCATGGTAGCACCTATGGTGGTAACCCATTAGCATGTGCAGTTGCTGAAGCGGCTTTTGACACAGTTAATACACCTGAAGTATTAAAAGGTGTTACTGATAAAGCCCAACTTTATGTTGATGGCCTAAACGCAATTAACGCTAAATATAACGTTTTTACTGAAATTAGAGGTAAAGGATTATTAATTGGCGCGGTGTTAACAGACGCCTATCAAGGAAGAGCCAAAGAATTTTTAAATGCCGCTATGGATGAAGGTGTTATGACCTTAGTTGCTGGTGCCAGTATTATTCGTTTTGCTCCTTCTTTAGTAATACCAAATGAAGATATTTCTGAAGGTTTAACTCGCTTTGAAAAAGCGGTTGCGAAACTAGTAAACGCCTAAGTAAGTCACATTGGATATTAACTTCGGTTAATATCCTGCTTTTTCCATCATTGAGAACTTTATATGATTATTATACGCCCTATTCAGCATAGTGATTATGATGCTTTACATCGTATCGCAATAGAATCAGGACACGGTTTTACATCACTTCCTGTCAATGAAGAGTTGTTAAAAAAACGGATTAACCACGCACAAACATCGTTTCAAAAAGCGGTGACTAAACCAGGCGATGAAGGTTACCTTTTTGTCATGGAAGATACCACTACTGGCGAAGTTGTCGGCACCAGTGGTATAGAAGCAGCCGTTGGTTTAGATGATGCTTTTTACCACTATCATTTAGGTAAGGTAGTTCATAATTCACGTGAACTTGATATTTACAATACGGTAGAAACCCTTTCTTTATGTAACGATTACACTGGCGCTACTGAAATCTGTACACTCTTTTTGAGTGAGTCTCATCGTAAGAATAACAATGGTCGCTTATTATCTCGAATGCGCTTTTTATTCATTGCCGAGCATTTAGAGCGTTTCTCAAAAACTGTTATTGCGGAAATGCGCGGAGTCTCCGATGAAGAAGGCCGCTCACCATTTTGGAGTTGGCTTGAAGAACACTTCTTCTCAATGGACTTCCCTACTGTTGACTATTTAACAGGTATAGGAAAAAAAGGCTTCATTGCAGAATTAATGCCTAAATATCCTATTTACGTCAATTTATTAAGCCAAGAAGCTCAACAAGTTATTAATAAGGTACATCCAAAAACAGTACCGGCTTTAAGGCTTTTAGAGGCTGAAGGTCTTTCACGTAGAGGTTATGTCGATATTTTTGACGCGGGCCCAACGGTAGAAGCAGAAACCCACTCAATTAAAAGTATCCGTGAAAGTCGAAAGTGCCAAGTACTTATTGGAAATGTCGTCGATGATGGCAAATACATTATTTGTAATACCAAAATCGCTGATTTTAGAGCAATTCAGGCACCTCTTTCATTAAGAGAAACCGCTAATCAGGCAGTGATTACTCAAGATACCGCAGATGCTTTACAGGTAAACGATGGTGATTGGATCCGTTTAATTCGCAATTAATCACTAATTATATTATTTCAATATGAACAATATTGAGGAAAAACTATGACGCACCCTATTCAATTAATTAATGGCACTTGGCAAGCAGGTTTAGGTCACGATGTGACTTCACTAAACCCAGCAAAAAACGAGTTAATCTGGCAAGGCAAAAGTGCCTCGGCTGAACAAGTAGATCAAGCCGTTTTAAGTGCTAGAAAAGCATTTACTACTTGGTCACAAACCTCATTAGACGAACGTATTGCTTTAGCTAAAAAGTTCGCTGAAACCTTAGAAGAAAACAAAGAAAGATTTGCTGTTACTATCGCCTTAGAAACAGGTAAACCACTTTGGGAAACGCGCACCGAAGTAGGGGCGATGATCGGAAAAATTGCTATTTCCATCAGAGCTTATAATGAACGTACCGGAACAGTTGAAAATCCAATGCCTGGTGCTAAAGCATTTATTCGTCACAAACCTCATGGAGTTGTAGCCGTATTTGGACCATATAACTTCCCGGGTCATTTACCTAACGGTCATATAGTACCGGCATTAATCGCAGGGAATACAATAGTATTTAAGCCTAGCGAATTAACGCCTATGGTGGCAGAATTAACGTTAAAATTTTGGCAACAAGCCGGTTTACCTGATGGTGTTATCAACTTAGTTCAAGGAGAAGTTGACACAGGTAAAGCGCTTGCAAGTCACCCTCAAATTGATGGTTTATTCTTTACCGGTAGTTCTACTACAGGAAAACTACTACATGAGCAATTCAGTGGTCAGCCAGGTAAAATATTAGCATTAGAGATGGGTGGTAATAATCCATTAATTATTAAAGATGTTAGTAATATTGATGCCGTTGTCCATGACATTATTCAGTCAGCTTTTGTTACTACTGGTCAACGTTGTACTTGTGCTCGTCGCTTATTCATAGAAGAAGGTGAGCAAGGTGATGCTATTTTATCAAAACTTATCGCTTCAACAGCAGCTTTAAAAATTGGTTACTTTGACGATGAAGAACAACCATTTATTGGTTCTATGATTTCCGAAAAAGCAGCTTTAGGTTTAGTAGCAGCTCAGGAGCAACTAGTTTCATTAGGTGGTAAAACCTTATTAGCTCTTACACATAAAGAAGCTAATACAGGATTTGTTTCACCAGGAATTATTGATGTAACAGCAATAAAAGCAATGCCTGATGAAGAACACTTTGGTCCATTGTTAAAAGTTTATCGATATAGTGATTTCGATGCAGCTATTGCTGAAGCTAATAATACAGTTTTTGGCCTTTCTGCTGGCCTATTATGTGATAACGAAGCTGATTATCAGCATTTTTTCACGCATATTCGTGCTGGTATTGTGAATTGGAATAAACCCATAACAGGTGCAAGTAGTGCGGCTCCATTTGGTGGTATTGGTGAAAGTGGTAACCATAGAGCTAGTGCATACTATGCTGCTGACTATTGTGCTTACCCAGTAGCCTCAGTGGAAGCCGATGCAATGGTTTTACCTGCAACACTTAGTCCTGGTTTAACGATTAAGTAGTCTTTATCTAAATAAAAATGCTCGCGACTATAAAGTGAGCATTTTTTTCACATTTTATTTGAGTAAATACTTTAAAGTAGTATAAAATATCGCACATGACGATTAAATATCAAATCCAAATCGCGGGTTTTAAGCCTGCTTTTTTTAAGAGTATCAATCAAATCTAAACTGACTATGTACTGGTTAGTCACTCTGCACACCTACATTTTATTATTCGTCGCAAATTTACTTATCAGTATCTCATACAGCTAATCTTAATTTTTTATATAACCATTTATCTCAAACGTTGCCCTCATTAGGAGTACTAAAATGAATGCAAAAGTAACTGAATTATTTCAAAACATCTGGAATAATTACTTAGAAGTAACCCCTTCAGCTAAGAAAATCCATCAATTATTAGGCTCTGGAAATGATGTCATTAATGATCATGTCGCTTACAGAACATTTAACTTAAAAAAAGTTGGCCTTGATAAGCTTGCACAACACCTTTTAGCCCTTGGGTATAAAGAATGTGGTGAATATCATTTTGAAGCCAAAAAGCTCTATGCTAAGCATTTTGAACATACAGACACCACTCTACCCAAAGTATTTATTAGTGAATTATTAGTTGAACAACTATCGCCAGCAGCACAAACCATCATTCATAACATAGTTGATAGTATCGATGAGTCTCTAGTAGATAATCAGCGTTTCCTTTATTCAGGTAAGACATGGGATATTAGTTATGCCGAGTACCAAACCTTACTTGAAGAAAGTGAATATGCTGCTTGGTTATCCGCTTGGGGATATCGTGCCAATCACTTTACCGTTAGTATTAATCATTTAGCTCATTTCGAGTCAATTGATGCCGTTAATAGCACAGTAAAAGCGGGTGGCTTTTGCCTTAATACTACCGGAGGAGAAGTAAAAGGTGATCAACAGGTTAAACTAGAGCAATCATCTACACTAGCAGATAAAGCATTTGTTCAGTTTTCTGATCAAACCGTTGAAATTCCTTCATGCTTTTATGAATTTGCTAAACGTTACCCGCTTGCAAGTGGTGAACTTTACTCAGGTTTTGTCGCAACTTCTGCTGATAAAATATTTGAAAGTACAAATGCCGCTTAGGTAAACGCATAATCTTACTATTGGCGGTTAGAGCACAATACACCTTTCTCTAACTGCCAATTTTACCTCTCTAGTCATTATCTGCCTATTCTGCAATTAAGCCTGCCAGTCCAACCCTTGTCATCAACAAAGCAATTAAACTACCTTAAAGCTCAAATAGCCTGCTTATCCTATTGACATAAAAATAACTAATGGCATTTGCTACTCAGCTATTAACGCCAGCATTTACGGTATTTGTGGACAAAAAAAAAGCCTCATAAATGAGGCTTTTCTATTTTAAGTTAATTCTTATTTTACAGAATTACTTTTCAATTTAGCAGCTTAGAAATCGTAAGAAGCTGAAAATTGTATTCTACGTGGTGCTTGATAACCAGAAGTTAAACCAAATGATGGACTATCATCGCCTTCTGTAATTTCGGCAATTTCGTTGTAACGAGTTGCTGTAGCTGCATCAAATACGTTGAATACATCAGCTGATAAGCGAATCTTTTGGTCATTGAAACGAAGATTATATGTAAAGTTTAAATCTAATCTTACAGTCCAAGGTGTTTCGCCCATGCTACCACGAGGGAAGTACTTGTCACCAACATAATATGTATCACCATATTGATATTTAGATGGATCAGGAGAATACCCAGCACCTAAAGCAGTCCATGGACGACCTGAGGCTACATTAAGGTTAATACCAACACTTAAGTCTTCTGTTACCTTAACAGCACCAAATACTTTAAAGTTATGACGACGATCGCCTGGTAAATTACCGTTAGCACCATCCATCAAGTATGGGTAATCCCAATCTTGAGTTAAACCTGCATCATCTTGACCATTATCAGATTTAACAAAACCTTCAGTGTTACCATAGTTATGAGACCATGTGTATAACGCTTTCAAAGACCAGATATCATCCATTGTTTTTTCAACAGTGAAATCAATTGAAGCATAACGACGTTTAGCATCAGGGTAACCTAACTCTTCTGAAGAAAATTTATACTCTTCAGTAGTACCGTCACCATCAAGATCGAAATCAAATCTAGCGCCATTTCCTGGATTGAATAAGAACCAGTTTTCACCTAAATAATCGCCGTTTGCATCTCTAAAGATGTAAGAACCATCATCAATTTGATTACCTAGAGTACGGAAAGTACCTTTAATACCCCAAGACCATTCATCATTAATTGATGCTTGATAACCAATAATAATTTCATCATTGTACATAGGATCAAGATCTTTATCAGATAGAGTTCCTGATGGTTTAGCTGTACCGTCACCGCCATTAGAAATAAACTCATTACCTAATTGCGTGCTAAGACCATTTGGCGTTCCGTCAGCTTTAAGGCCTTCGTATTCGTACCATGTGTGGATATATGTTTCAGCACCTGCTAAACGGATATTAGTGTTAGCTGCAACCGGTAAGAAGTAACGTCCGACACTAAAGAATAACTTACTTTCGCCATCGCCATTAATATCCCATGAACCACCAATACGTGGTGCAAATTGGTTATCCATGCTAACAAACTCTTCACCATCAGCATTATAGTTAGTGAAACTATCGTTACGTAAACCTAGGTTAAGAGTAATATTGTCTGTAACTGACCATTGATCTTCAATGTAGATTGCCCAGTTTTCAACTTCAAAACTACCACCATTAGAATAGTTTCTTACACGAGTAGTTTTCATCGTTTCTGGCATTACATAACCGTTTTGAAGCGTTGAACCTTCTTCATATGTTCTGTAATAGTAGTAAATACCACCAGAGTTATTTGTTACTGAATCAGCTGTGTTTGTTTCTGAATCATAACCAAAACTTAGAGTATGGTCATCATTTAATATCCATTCGAAATCCACACGTAATTGCTCACGCTTATCTTCATTTGTAGCAACAGAAAAGTTAAGGTAACAAGTAGTATCTGTGGCAGTATCACCATCATAACCTACTGGACAGTCATCATATTCTGAGTAATCAGTTTCTGAAAATTTCACTTCACCATACATTGCAGACATAGAAAAATCATCTGTGATATAGCCAGTATAACGAGCAGCCCAACTTTCACCACCACGGTCATGATAAGAAGTACCACCATCTACTGTATAATTACCTTCACCAGCAGCGTCTCTTACTGTACGTTCTGAGTATGTACGTTTGTCACTAAATCCCCAAAGCATTAACTGGTGATCTTCATTAATATTCCAATCAATACGAGCTAGGTAATACGGGTCATCATCTTTTTCTTCAGTAAGAGCTGTACGTGAAGCACCGGCATATGTACGTTCGTTATCACGTAAAGTATAAATACCGTAGAAGAATAAAGTATCTTCGATAATAGCACCTGAAGCATAAAGGTTTGTTTCAAAATTTCTTTGCGAGTCATCTAAATTATTTACATAAAGATCACCGATACAAGTACCATCGTCGTCACCACAACGGTCATTTTGTAAATATACTGTGCTAGGAGATTGCTCTCTTAAAGAGTCAGGTGAATAGATTGATTCAAGACCGAAATGAAATTCATTTGAACCTGATTTTGTTACTGATGAAATTAAACCACCAGTAGTACGACCAAACTCAGGAGAATAACCACCAGTTTTAACTTGGAAACTATCGTACGCCGTAAATGGTATAGATGCACCACCAAGACCATTACGGAAGTTAGTCATGTTTAAACCATTCACATAATAAGCATTTTCAGCTACCGATGAACCACCAAAAGATGCATTATCACCGAAACGGCTATCGCCTTCGGTAGCGCCAGGCGCAAGTAAAGCAACTGAAGTAAGTGAACGAGCAACAGGTAATAATTCTAATTCATCAGCACTGATGTTAAGTGATGATTCAGATACTGTAGTATCAATTACATTGATAGTAGCACCAACAACAGAGATGCGTTCAATATCACCAGCCATTAACGGAATATTTAAAGAGGCTGTTTTACCAACACCAATAACTACGTTGCTAATTTTAGCTTGTTCGAAACCATCTTGTGAAACTGTAACTTCATAAGTGCCAACAGGAACTTGGCTAAGGTTGAAATTACCATTTTGATCAGCAATTAACGTTTTTGAAAAACCTTTAACTGCATTCGTGATTGTGATTTTAGCACCCGCTAATGATTGTGCAGTTTCAGTAGTGATCGAACCTGAAATTGAACCATTAACGTTATCTGCCATTGCAGGCATTGCCACATTCAACGTCATAGCTACTGCTGCTGCAGTAACCGAACGTTTAAACGTTTTTGAAAAGTTATTTCTCATATTATGTTTCTCTCTGAACTTCAGTGTGTTTGTTATTATGTGTAAATCTAAAATCTTTTAAATGTTACTAAACTGTAACATTGAAGTTTTATTTTGCCATAAATTGAACTTATTACAAGTGCTGTAGTCAGTAGTTTTAGTTAATTTCGCATTAACACACATGATTATTATTAATTTGTAAAGAATTTGTAACAGAAGAAAAGGCCAATTATCTGCATAATTGGCCTTTGACAGCAGTTTATTTATCTGGTTATTTCTTGTTAAATTTTGTTATTTCTAGAAAGTAACACGTGCCCCTAGATATAAACGACGTGGTTGCTCCCATGAAGTCCCTTCACCAAACTGATAAGTACCATCACCATTGACTAGCGGCATTTCAGTTAAGGTCGCTTGATCATCTAAGACATTATTAATATCTAAGAACACTTCTCCTTTATAGTTACCAAAGTCGTGAGTATATTTAACACGAACATCTAATATGCCATATGATGGTGACACTTCAGAGCCCATTAGCCCTTCTTTCAACCAGCGAGTAGTTACACCACCATCTTCATAAGCAACATCTTCACGAACGGGTACATAACGCCCATAAACACTTGACGCTTGGTTATATAAAGTGCCTGAGTTCCAATTATAGACCGCACCAACTTCTATACCATTTTCAAAAGTATATGAACCATACATTTTAAATAGATGCTTAACGTTACCTGGCTGATCCCCATATTGACCTGGAGCTCTAGGATCTAACCAAATGATATCACCTTGTACATCAGCATTACTATCTGAGTTAGTATTACCTTTCGCATCATTATAAGTATAAGAGGCATATGCTTGCCAGTTATCTGATTTAAAGCGTTTTAACGTTACTTCAATACCTTTATATTCACGTTTACCACCTTTTAATGTACCAATTACATAGTTTGAACCTGGGTTGCCATCATATCCAAAGTAAGAATAAGGTAAGTAATAATCAGTACCCTCTAAATCCTCGGCATACAAACCAAGGTCAAAATCTTCCATAATATCTTTAGTTTCAGATTGAGTATATGTAACTTCAATACCAATATTCTCAGCTAAAGTACGGGCATAACCTAAAATAAATTGATCTGTGTAAGGTGTTTTCGTTGATGGTGAGAAAAATGCATCTTGAACGGCAACACCACCACGAGTACGGAAGGTTAACCACTTATCGCCAATGGCAACTTGTTCTTCACGGACAGGTCCACTTAAGTTACCTGCAAAATCTGTCATATTAGTGCGTACAGGGTCATAATAACGACCGACAAACCCCCACACTTTGCTTTCGCCATCGCCATTAATGTCATAGACGATACTTAAACGCGGCGCAAGTTCCCAATCAAAAGACGCTATTTTGTCACCTTGTGAAGAATAATGTTCCCATTTTTCGCTGCGAACACCTGCATTTACAGTGAAATCATTAATATTCCATGAATCTTGAATAAAGAATGATTTACCTTTAAGTTCCATGGTCACTGGTGCGGTTTGCGTCATCATAATACGATAAGCATTAACATCCCCTGTCGGATTACCAGACGTATTGGTAAACTTAGAAGCACCTAATTCATCTGTTGAAAGACTACCATCAGCATTAGTATCAAGTAATCCCATGTAATAATTTTTATCTGCACTATCTTCGATATGATCAATGATACGATTGAAATCATCAGCCGTAATATCAACTGATCCCGTCCACAGTGATGAGTTACTATAAGTTGCTAGATCTGCACCAATATCATTCACACCGATAGACGTGTATTGCGTCATTTCTGATCCGGTATAAATAGTGTTTTGCTTATTCTCATTTTTTGTATAAGTAAAACCAGCTTTTATGGTATGTGTACCAAGATCATCAGCATCAATATAATATTCAGCGGTTAATTGATACTCGTCTTTATTTCGGAAATTAATAGAGTCTGAACCTAAACCACCTTTATCTGTGTCAGATTTCAATGGATTACCCGTTAGATATGCCACATCATTACGTGTAGTTTTATCAGCCGCATTAACTGATGACTCACCCTCATGACTTGATGCTTTAAAATTGATAATTAACTCGTCAAACGTATGTGAGTATTCAAATTTATAGTTGTCACCGCCATAAGAACGTGCGCTGTCGCGGTTATTAAGTGTATTGGCAACCGTAGAGCCATCGACATCACGAGGATCATTGAAGTAACTAAATACGACTTTGTCATCATTCGTTGGTTGCCATGTGATTTTTGCAAAACCCAGTTTAGAGACATCGTCAGGACTACGTTGCAGTTCGCCGGTTTCAGCGTTAGTTACATCGGTTGTTCTATGTTTTTCTTGGTAAGAGACAAAAAACCACAGTTGGTCTTTAATTATAGGGCCTCCCAAAGTGAATGCGGTATCATAAGTAGAAAAACCATTCTCTGCTAGATTTTCATTATCGGAGACTAAGCCATCATTTTGAGTATAGTAGTTAAAGGAGCCACTAAATTCATTACCACCAGATTTTGTCACAACGCGTGTAACAAGACCCGTCCCCCCTTCAAATTCAGCAGGGATACCACCAGTAAAAATTTGTTGTTCCTGAATAATCTCAGAGTTGATATTTGCACCCGCAGTACCGGCATCATTGTCCGTCACATTGACACCATCAAGGTAATAAACATTATCTGAAGATGTACCTACCGCACCACCACTGTCTGCATAGTTAACACCACCTTTAGAAGAAGGGTTCCCTGAAGCTGATGGTTTAGTTCCTGGTGCCAATTGTAAGTAACTTTGATAATTTCGACCTGTAGGTAGAGACTCGGTCAGATCAAGAGTAATATCTAACCCAACGGTTGAAGAGGTAACATCGACTTGTGCTACATTACGTGTTCCACGTACTTCAATGGTCTCAACACTATCTCGACTGATTGTGTAGTTTAGGTTATAGCTTTTACCTGATTCAACTTTAACATTTTTCTGGTGTATACCATTAAAGCCGGCCGCGACTATATCTACTTCATATTTTCTTGATGGATCTAAACCTGATAAGCGAACAAAGCCATTTTCATCTGTCATAGCAGAACGTTTAGTTAAACTTTCTGGCGTATGAACATCAACTTTTGCACCTGCTACAGGTTGACCGCTAGCATCGAATATCTGAACTTTTAAGGCACCAGTATCAGCAAAAGCCGTGCTCATTCCTAGTATTGTCGTTACAGCCACCGCTGCGATGGAACGTTTGAATGTTTTTGAGAAGTTATTTTTCATGTTTTTTCCTTTAAACAAATGAATATTATTTTTATATAGCTGGTTACATCCTGAACTATCAGTACATAATTCAACCTATTTAATTCTTATTCAATATCGGAAAAAATCAAGGGACTATTCAAAAATAACGTTTTCGCTCGATACAATTGATAAAAAAGTGGACCTCTTTATTACTTACTGTATTTATTATATTTATATTTTTTTGTATTATCTGTTTGACACATATGTTTACACTTTAACCAGTTTTGTTGAAATATATCTCACTATCTACCAACTACCACCACTCTTTATTAAAAAGTATTAACGATTTTAGCTTTTACTTGATTAAGCGAATTAACTTAGAGTAAAGTAATTTATCATATTGAATAAGAACAAGGTCATTATGGTTACGGACACTGACGGTTATATCCATATTATTGAATACCTAACTGAGCATTTAAGCTTGTTTGAAAATTCTATCGCGAATAATGAACCCGCGGAAACCGTGATGGCCGTAATTGAGCAAGAATTGAGTGAACAAATCATGATTGTGTGTCACCAAAATCCTGAACTCACTTTTAGTCAACGCAATATCATCATACGAGAAATTGATGCAATCGTTTATGATCTAGAAGAAATTTTATCCGGAGTCATTAATAATCAAGTCACTCAGGCACAGCAGGATTTTATTAAAGAATTTGCTTTGCTTATAAAAAACCTCTTCGATGTAGAAGTGCATACAAAATTCCTTTCCTAAATGCTTCACTGACACTGTTTTTTTATTGTTTTTACTATAAAATTCTCATATATGCATACAATAACAAGTGAGAAGGAATGAAAGCTCAAGTAAAATGGGTCGCAGATGAGACATTTATTGGTACATCAGAAAGTGGTCATAGTATTGTCTTTGATACAGACGGTGGTAAAGCTGCCCCTACACCTCTAGAAAATATATTGTTATCTTTGGGGTGTTGTTCATCTGTAGATGTAGTGAGTATTTTAAAGAAATCAAGACAGACGATTACTGACTGCGTGGTAGAAATAGCAGCTGAGCGTGTGGAAAGTGTGCCGCGTATTTTCTCTGATATTCATTTACATTTTGTGGTTACTGGCCACAATATAAGTGAAAAGCAAGTAGACCGAGCGGTTAAATTGTCCGCCGACAAATACTGCTCCGTCGCATTAATGTTAAATAAAACCGTTAATATTACTCACGACTTTGAAATCATCAATATAGACTAGCTTATCTTTGGGTGTTTATTACCATATAAACACCCAAACTTTTATAAATCACTCATCCAATCAAGTTGTTTATTGGCTTCAGTCTTTTTAGTCATAATTTCTTTTATCATCGGCGTTAATATTAGCTCCATAGCTAACCCCATTTTACCACCAGGAACAACAAGGGTATTAATTCTCGACATAAAAGCACCTTCTATCATCGTAAGATAGTACGGGAAATCTACCTGCACAGCATCGCGACAACGTATCACAACAAAACTTTCATCTAATGTGGGTATAGCTTTTGCGCTAAAAGGATTAGACGTATCAACAGTAGGTACACGTTGAAAATTAATATGTGTCCGTGAAAATTGTGGTGTGATGAAGGAAATATAATCTTCCATACTACGTACTATGCTGGCAGTAACAGCTTCACGACTATGGCCGCGCTGATTAGTATCTCGAATGATTTTTTGTATCCATTCAAGGTTAACAATAGGCACCATACCAATAAGTAGATCTACATGACTGGCGACATCATTTTTTTCAGTAACAACTCCTCCATGTAAACCTTCATAGAAAAGTAAGTCTGTACCGTCACCTAAATCTTCCCAAGGGGTAAAAGTACCAGGCATTTGATTATATGGAACAGCTTCATCGAAGGTATGTAAATAACGACGCATTTTACCTCTACCTGTTTCTGAGTAATCACGAAACAGCTTTTCCAAAGCGTCAAAGTCATTAGCTTCATCACCAAAATAACTGAGTTGTTTACCACCTTCTTTCGCTTTACGTTTTTCAAGATCCATCTCTGGTCTAGAATAACGGTGAAAACTATCACCTTCTACTTTTGCAGATGTAATACCTAAAGATCGGAATATATGCTCGAATGATTCGGTTGTTGTTGAGGTGCCAGCCCCTGAAGAACCGGTAACTGCAATAATAGGATTTCGTGATGACATAACTACCGCCTATAGATATAAGGACTAATGTTATACGAATTAACTTAGCATAGGTCAAGTACTAGTATTTTTAACTTTTAAAATGCCATAAAAAAACGGAGCTAATGCTCCGTTTTTAATATGTTGTAAAACTTAATAATTAATTAAGCTTCAGCACTTGCTTCTTCAACCGTTTCAGCAATTTCTTCAACTGCTGGACGATCTACAAGTTCAACATAAGCCATTGGCGCTTTATCACCAGTACGGAAACCGCATTTTAAAATGCGTGTGTATCCACCTGGACGTTCTTGGTAACGTTCACCAAGTTCGTTAAATAAAATACCAACTACTTCTTGATCACGTGTGCGAGCAAATGCTAAACGACGATTTGCTACGCTGTCGGTTTTGGCCAAAGTGATTAGTGGCTCAACAACGCGACGTAGTTCTTTAGCTTTAGCTACTGTGGTTTTGATAACACCGTGCTTAACTAAAGAGCTTGCCATATTGCGGAACATCGCCTGGCGATGACTGCTATTACGGTTTAACTGGCGACCGCTTTTACGATGACGCATAAGTTAATCCTTATCTCAACTATTAAAAAATGATGACCGACTTAGTCGTTATCAGCAATGCTTTCAGGTGGCCAATTTTCTAGGCGCATGCCCAGAGATAAGCCACGAGACGCTAACACGTCTTTGATTTCCGTTAGAGACTTCTTGCCTAAATTAGGCGTTTTAAGAAGCTCAACTTCTGCACGCTGTACTAAATCACCAATATATTGAATTGCTTCTGCTTTTAAACAGTTAGCTGAACGAACCGTTAGTTCTAAATCATCAACAGGACGAAGTAAAATTGGATCAAATAGAGGTTTTTCCTCTTTTTGTTCTACTTCAGTCACATCGCGTAATTCAACGAACGCATCTAGCTGTTCGGCTAAAATGGTTGAAGCTCGACGAATTGCCTCTTCAGGATCCAATGTACCATTGGTTTCCATATCAAGAACTAATTTGTCTAAATCTGTACGTTGTTCAACACGTGCAGAATCAACATCATAAGCAATTCTTACAACAGGACTAAATGAAGCGTCAACTAACAAACGTCCAATTGCACGATCTTCTTCCTCGGCTTCGCGACGAGCTGAAGCAGGAACGTAACCACGACCCATTTCAACTTTAATACGCATGCTGATAGCCCCATCACCTGTAAGATGACAGATAACATGATCCGGATTTGCAATAGTTACATCTCCATCATGTTGAATATCAGCAGCCGTTACAGGGCCTTCACCTGACTTAGTTAAGGTAAGAACTGCTTCATTTTTGCCTTCTAAACCAATAGCAAGCCCCTTAAGATTCAATAGTATTTCTATGATGTCTTCTTGCACACCTTCTTTACTACTGTACTCATGTAATACACCTTCAATTTCTACTTCAGTTACAGCACAACCTGGCATTGAAGATAGTAAAATACGGCGTAAGGCATTACCTAAAGTGTGACCAAAACCACGCTCCAAAGGTTCTAAAGTAACTTTAGAACGCGTCGGGCTAATGGTATCAATATCAACCAATCGTGGTCTTAGGAATTCGGTTACGGAACCCTGCATTATGTCCTCTCTTTAAAATGCAACTTTACTTAGAGTAAAGTTCAACAATCAACTGTTCATTAATTTCAGCAGATAAGTCTGTACGATCTGGAATACGTTTGAAAACGCCTTCCATTTTCTTATTATCTACTTCAACCCAGACTGGCTTCTCACGTTGCTCAGCTAATTCTAAAGCAGCGACAATACGCGCTTGAGTCTTAGATTTCTCACGAATAGAAACTACATCTTCTGCTTTAACAGTGAAAGATGGAATATTAACAACTTTACCATTAACTACAATAGCTTTGTGACTTACTAACTGACGAGCTTCTGCACGTGTGCTAGCAAATCCCATACGATAAACAACGTTATCTAAGCGCTTTTCTAAAAGTTGTAACAAGTTTTCACCTGTATTACCTCTTAAACGAGCCGCTTCTTTATAGTAGTTACGGAATTGCTTCTCTAGTACGCCATAAATACGACGAACTTTTTGTTTTTCACGAAGTTGAATACCATAATCAGACAAACGACCGCGACGGGCGCCATGTTGACCTGGAATCATTTCGAATTTACATTTAGTGTCTATTGCTCTTACACCACTTTTAAGGAACAAATCTGTTCCTTCGCGGCGGCTAAGCTTTAGCTTAGGACCTAAATATCTAGCCATTATCTTTCTCCAACTATCCTAAAAGTGCCAATTAAACGCGACGCTTTTTAGGCGGACGACAACCATTATGAGGAATAGGTGTAACGTCAGTAATGTTGGTGATTTTAAAACCAGCAGCATTTAAAGCACGGATAGCAGATTCACGACCTGGACCCGGACCTTTAACGAACACTTCAATATTCTTCAAACCAAACTCTTGTGCTGCTTTACCAGCACGATCTGCAGCTACCTGCGCAGCAAATGGAGTAGATTTACGTGAACCACGGAAACCTGAACCACCTGCAGTTGCCCAAGATAAAGCATTACCTTGGCGATCTGTAAGAGTCACGATTGTGTTGTTGAAAGAAGCATGGATATGAGCCATGCCATCAGCAACTTGTTTTTTTACGCGTTTACGCGTACGAACTGGTGTTTTTGCCATTGTCTAATTCCTCGTTACTTTTTAATCGGCTTACGAGGACCTTTACGGGTTCGCGCATTAGTTTTAGTGCGTTGACCACGTAGAGGAAGACTGCGACGATGGCGTATGCCACGAAAACAGCCAAGGTCCATCAGACGCTTGATGTTCATTGATACTTCACGGCGTAAATCACCTTCTACGGTGTATTTATCCACTTCTGTACGAAGCAAATCTATTTGTGCTTCGTCCAATTCACTGATCTTAGTTGTTTCTGCAATACCAGAAGCTGCACAAATTGCTTTCGCACGTGTTGCTCCAATACCGTAGATCGCAGTAATGGCGATTACTGCATGCTTACGATCAGGGATGTTAATGCCAGCGATACGGGCCACTAACACATCTCCTATTCTAGATTAAAATTACATCGGGTTGAAAAGCCCGTTAGGATACTCAACCCGTCTTCTTTTTGCAATCGAAGCGGCATTATACAGAGTTATCTGCATAATGCTACTGCTAAAGATTTATCCTTGACGTTGCTTGTGTTTTGGTTCGCTACAAATAACACGAACAACACCAGCACGTTTTACCACTTTACAGTTACGGCAAATCTTTTTTACGGATGCACGAACTTTCATTTTATACTCCGTTAAACCTAGCGGCCATAGCCTTTCAGGTTTGCTTTTTTAAGCACATTGTCATATTGATGTGACATCAAATGCGTCTGTACTTGAGCCATAAAGTCCATAATAACAACTACGATGATCAATAATGATGTTCCACCAAAGTAGAACTGAACATCCCAGAACATTCTCATGAACTCAGGAACCAAACAAATAAAGGTAATATACAAGGCACCCGCAAGCGTTAGCCTAGTCATCACTTTATCTATATATTTAGACGTTTGCTCACCAGGACGAATCCCAGGAATAAACGCACCGGATTTTTTCAGGTTATCTGCTGTTTCACGCGGATTAAAAACTAATGCCGTGTAAAAGAAACAGAAGAATACTATCGCTGCGGTTAACAACATCATATACAGCGGTTGACCTGGAGAAATTGCAATAGACAATTCCTGTAAGACATCAGCAACCATACCATCGCCTTGACCAAACCAGCTCGCAATGGAACCTGGAAAGAGCAAGATACTTGAAGCAAATATCGGTGGGATTACCCCAGCCATATTCACCTTAAGTGGTAAATGTGTACTTTGTGCTGCAAACACCTTACGACCTTGTTGACGTTTTGCATAATTAACAACGATACGTCGTTGACCACGCTCAACAAAAACAACAAAGAAGGTTACCGCAAATACAATCACTGCTATCAGCAATAATACCAATAAGTGCAATTCACCTTGACGCGCCATTTCGGCTGTTTGACCAACAGCTGAAGGCATACCAGCAACAATCCCAGCAAAAATGATAATAGAAATACCATTACCAATTCCACGTTCAGTTATTTGTTCACCTAACCACATTAAAAACATAGTACCGGTGACTAAACTAACTACTGCCGCAAAATAGAAACCGAAACCGGCATCCATTACTAATCCTGGCATCATACCAGGTAAGCTTCTTGCGATTGCAATAGACTGAACTGTTGCAAGTACTAAAGTACCATAGCGGGTGTATTGGCTGATCTTACGTCGTCCAGCTTCACCTTCTTTCTTAAGCTCTGCCATTGCGGGGTGAACCACTGTTAGCAATTGCATAATAATTGAAGCTGAGATGTACGGCATAATACCAAGTGCCAATACAGAGGCTCGCTCAAGTGCACCACCAGAGAACATGTTAAACATTTCTACAATGGTGCCCTTTTGTTGATCAAACAACTGAGCTAATACAGCGGCGTCAATACCAGGGATTGGCACAAATGAACCTAAACGAAGCACGATTAATGCGCCGAATACGAACCACAATCTTTGTTTCAGCTCAGACAAACCGCCTGCGCCTTTGTTATCCGTTCCTGGTTTAGCCATAACCTGTATTATTCCTCGATTTTGCCACCAGCAGCTTCAATAGCTGCACGAGCACCTTTAGTAACACCTAAGCCACGAACAGTGATTGGACGAGTAATTTCGCCCGACAACATAATTTTTGCTGTCACAATGTTACGAGTCACTAGGTTAGCGTCTTTAAGTGCATGAATATCAACAACATCACCAGTGATGCTATTTAGTTCATGTAAACGTACTTCAGCGTTAACTAAAGATTTACGTGACGTAAAACCAAATTTAGGTAAACGTTGTTTCAATGGCATTTGACCGCCTTCAAAACCTGGACGAACACTACCGCCAGAACGAGATTTCTGACCTTTGTGACCACGTCCACCAGTTTTACCTAAGCCTGAACCAATACCACGACCACAGCGCTTCTTGGCTTTCTTAGCACCTGGTGCAGGAGATAAAGTATTTAAATGCATTATTAATCCTCCACCTTAATCATATAAGATACTCGATTAATCATACCACGTACAGATGGAGTGTCTTCTAACTCAACTGTATGATTGATACGACGTAAACCAAGACCCTTCAATGTAGCTCTATGTTTCGGTAAACGACCAATAGAACTTTTTACTTGAGTTACTTTTACTGTTTTAGCCATGCTCAATTACCCCAAGATATCTGCAACGCTTTTTCCACGCTTAGCAGCAACTACTTCTGGCGATTTCATATTCGCTAGAGCAGATACCGTAGCGCGAACTACGTTGATTGGGTTAGTAGAACCGTATGCTTTTGACAATACGTTCTGTACGCCTGCTACTTCTAGTACTGCACGCATCGCGCCACCGGCGATGATACCTGTACCTTCAGAAGCTGGTTGCATGTAAACTTTAGAACCTGAATGACGTCCTTTAATAGGATGTTGAAGAGTAGTACCCTTCAAATCAATAGTTACTAAGTTACGACGAGCCTTTTCCATTGCTTTTTGTATAGCAGCAGGTACTTCACGTGCCTTGCCATAGCCAAAACCAACGCGGCCATTACCGTCACCAACTACTGTTAGTGCGGTGAAACTGAATATTCTACCACCTTTAACCACTTTTGAAACACGGTTAACGGCGATTAGCTTTTCAGCCATATCAGTTTGTTGTTGTGTATTTTCATTAGCCATCATCAACTCCTAGAACTGAAGACCAGCTTCACGAGCTGCTTCTGCTAACGCTTTTACGCGTCCATGGTAACGGAAACCTGAGCGATCAAATGCTACAGACTCAATGCCTTTTGCTTTTGCTCTTTCAGCGATAGCTTTACCAACTGCAGTTGCAGCGGCAATGTTACCTGTTTTTTCAACTTGAGCACTAACTTCTTTATCTAAAGTAGACGCTGCTGCGATTACTTCAGATCCAGTTGGAGCGATCAGTTGCGCGTAAATATGACGAGGAGTACGGAATACAACTAAACGATTCGCACCCAGCTCGCTGATTTTAGCACGTGCACGCTTTGCACGGCGTAAACGAGATGTTTTCTTATCCATCGTATTACCCTACTTCTTCTTAGCTTCTTTACGACGTACATTCTCATCGCTATAACGAATCCCTTTACCTTTATAAGGCTCAGGTTTACGGTAAGCGCGAATGTTCGCTGCTACTTGACCTACCAACTGCTTGTCAGCACCTTTCAGTATGACTTCAGTTTGGCTCGGAGTTTCAACGGTTATTCCTTCAGGAATAGCGTGGTTAATTGGGTGAGAAAAACCAAGAGCCAAGTTTAAATTCTTGCCTTCAGCTTTCGCACGGTAACCAACACCGTTTAAAACTAATCTTTTTTCAAAGCCAGTATTTACACCATTAATCATGTTATTGATTAATGCACGTGCAGTACCTGCTTGAGCCCAAGCTTCTTTACTTTCAGTATTTACATCAGTTTTGATCACATTTTCTTCTTGAGAAATGCTTACTAAACTGTTGATCGTACGTGAAAGTTCGCCAGCTGAACCTTTAACTTTAATGTCTTGACCTGATAACGTTACGGTAACGCCAGCAGGAACAGAAACGGGTGCTTTTGCAACACGAGACATAATTAGCTCCTTACGCTACGAAACCGAGGATTTCGCCACCAAGACCCGCAGAGCGAGCGGCGCGATCCGTCATCAAACCTTTAGAAGTAGAAACAATCGCAATACCCATGCCTGCTAATACTTTAGGAAGCTCATTGCTACCTTTGTATACGCGAAGACCTGGACGTGAAACACGTTTGATTGTCTCAATTACTTCTTTACCTTCAAAATATTTCAACTCAACATCAAGTTCAGGTTTAACATCACCTGACACTGAAAAATCTGAAATATAACCTTCTTCTTTAAGCAAGTTTGCAATTGCAACTTTAACCTTAGAAGATGGCATTTTTACTGCAGTTTTTGCTGCAGATTGACCGTTGCGGATGCGTGTAAACATGTCCGCGATAGGATCAGTCATCATAACCATTTACTCCCGTGAATTACCAACTAGCTTTCTTAAGACCTGGAACTTCACCGCGCATCATAGTTTCACGTAATTTAATACGGCTTAAACCGAATTTACGTAAATAACCATGTGGACGACCTGTCACGTTACAACGGTTACGTTGGCGTGAAGAGCTCGAATCACGAGGTAAAGATTGAAGTTTTAATACGGCATCCCAACGTTCTTCTTCAGAAGAATCTACGCTAGAGATGATTGCTTTTAATGCAGCACGCTTTTCAGCATATTGTGCTACTAATTTGGTTCGTTTTGCTTCACGAGCTTTCATTGACGATTTAGCCATAACTCTACACCTTATTTCTTAAACGGGAAGTTAAAGGCAGTCAGCAAAGCATGACCTTCCTCATTAGATTGCGCAGTCGTTGTGATAGTAATATCCAAACCACGAATCTTATCGATTTTATCATAATCGATCTCTGGGAAAATAATTTGCTCACGTACACCCATGCTATAATTACCACGGCCATCGAACGATTTAGGGTTCAAGCCACGGAAATCACGAATACGAGGAACAGAGATTGAAATTAATCGCTCTAAAAATTCCCACATACGTTCGCCGCGTAGAGTTACTTTTGCGCCAATAGGATAACCTTCACGAATCTTAAAGCCCGCAACAGATTTGCGTGCTACAGTCGTGATCGGCTTTTGACCTGAGATTGCAGTAAGATCATTCGTGGCATGCTCAAGCACTTTCTTGTCAGAAACGGCTTCGCCAACACCCATGTTCAAGGTGATCTTTTCAATCCGAGGGACTTGCATGACACTTTTATATTCGAACTTTTTTTGAAGTTCGGCTACAACGGTATCTTTGTAAAAATCATGCAGTTTCGCCATCGTTTACTCCAATAATTAAACTAATTCGTTATTAGATTTGAAGAAGCGTACTTTTTTGTCGCCTTCAACTCTAAAACCTATACGATCTGCTTTACCCGTTTTAGGGTTAAGGATCGCTACATTTGAAACATGTAGAGGAGCTTCTTTCTCAACAATCCCACCAGGCTGCTGTAACTGAGGTACAGGCTTAGTGTGTTTCTTGATTAAGTTTACGCCTTCTACAAATACTTTGCTGTCTTCAACAAGAACTTTAGTGACTTTACCAGTCTTGCCCTTGTCTTTGCCTGCAAGTACGATTACTTCATCATCACGACGAATTTTAGATGCCATTATCGTGACTCCTTATAGTACTTCTGGAGCTAGAGATACGATCTTCATGAACTTTTCAGTTCTTAATTCACGTGTCACTGGTCCGAAAATACGAGTACCAATTGGCTGTAAGTTAGCATTCAACATTACTGCCGCGTTTCCGTCAAAACGGATGGTAGAACCATCTGAACGACGTACGCCCTTTTTAGTGCGCACCACTACCGCTGTAAGGACATCACCTTTTTTTACTTTACCGCGAGGAATTGCTTCCTTCACTGCAACTTTGATGATATCACCTATGCGTGCATAGCGACGGTGCGAGCCACCAAGGACCTTAATACATTGCACGCGTCGAGCGCCACTGTTATCAGCAACGTCTAGCTGTGTTTGCATTTGGATCATTTATATGTGCTCCGCTGTTATATAATTCAAGGCCAAAAATCCGACCCGTCACTGCCTTATAAACCCACTCAAAGCGAGCGGGCGCGAGATTATAACACCACTAAAATAAAAGTGGTACTTTATTTAAACAATTATTTATTATAATAAAGCGAATAATCACATTTTTATAAATAGCAGATATAAAAACGGCTCCCTGAAGAGCCGTTTAGATTTACTAATAAAGCTAAATTAAGCTTTAGTGATTATGTTAACTAATGTCCAAGATTTACTCTTAGAAATTGGTGCACATTCACGAATAGTAACTAAATCACCCGTATTACATTGGTTTGTTTCATCATGTGCTTTCAACTTAGTTGAACGCGTAATGAATTTACCGTACATAGGATGCTTAACACGACGCTCAATCAGGACAGTGATAGACTTATCCATTTTGTCACTGATAACGCGACCTTGTAGTGTACGAATTTTCTCGCTCATTACTTACCAGCCTTTTCAGTTATGATAGTCTTAACACGTGCTATATTGCGACGTACCGTTCTTAGCAAATGAGTTTGTGCTAATTGGCCTGTGCTAGCTTGCATGCGATAGTTAAACTGTTCGCGTAACAAGCCAAGCAATTCAGCGTTTAGCTCTTCAATGCTTTTTTCTTTAAGTTCGCTTGCTTTCATTACATCACCGTTCTAGTTACGAAAGTTGTTTTGAATGGCAATTTAGCAGCTGCTAATGCAAATGCCTCACGTGCTATCTCTTCAGGAACACCTTCCATTTCATAAAGAACACGGCCAGGTAGAATTTGACATACCCAATATTCCACAGAACCTTTACCTTTACCCATACGAACCTCAAGAGGTTTTTTAGTAATTGGCTTATCTGGGAACACACGGATCCAAATTTTACCTTGACGCTTAACGTGACGAGTCATCGCACGACGAGCTGATTCAATTTGACGCGCAGTCATACGACCACGTTCAGTTGATTTTAACCCGTAAGTACCGAAGCTAACTGAACTACCTACTTGTGCAAGACCGCGGTTGCGCAATTTAAATTGCTTACGGAATTTAGTACGTTTTGGTTGTAACATTACTTATCCCCTACTTGCTCTTGCGGTTATTTCTTTTCTTAGGTTTAGCTGCTGGTTGTTCTACCTGTAGAGGCATGTTACCAATAACTTCACCTTTGAAAATCCAAACTTTAACACCAATAGTACCATACGTTGTTTCACCACGCGCAGTTGCGTAGTCAATATCAGCACGTAAAGTATGTAAAGGTACACGACCTTCACGATACCATTCAGAACGAGCGATATCAGCGCCGCCTAAACGACCGCTAACTTCAACTTTGATACCCTTAGCACCTAAACGCATAGCATTTTGTACAGCACGCTTCATAGCGCGACGGAACATAACACGACGTTCTAATTGACTACCGATACTGTCAGCAACAAGCTGCGCATCCATTTCTGGCTTACGAACTTCAGCGATGTTGATTTGAGCAGGAACACCAGCAATTTTAGATACTTGAATACGTAATTTTTCTACGTCTTCGCCTTTCTTACCGATAACAACACCCGGACGAGCCGTGTGAATAGTTACGCGGATAGATTTAGCTGGACGTTCAATTACGATTTTCGATAATGATGCACGCTTAAGCTTTTCAGATAAATATGCACGAACCAAATGGTCACCGTGTAAGTTATCTGCAAAATCTTTATTACTTGCAAACCAAGTAGACGCGAAAGGTTTAGTGATACCTAAGCGAATACCATTTGGATGGACTTTTTGACCCATTCTAATATCTCCTAGCTATCAGCGACAATCACAGTGATGTGACTTGTACGCTTAAGGATACGATCCGCACGACCTTTCGCACGAGGTTTGATACGTTTCATTGTAGGACCATCGTCAACCATTATAGTTTTAACGAATAATTCATCAATGTCTGCACCTTCGTTGTGCTCTGCATTTGCGATAGCTGAGTTTAAAACTTTTTTCACAAGTTCAGCAGCTGATTTGTTGCTGAATTGAAGTACTTCTAAAGCTTTCTCAACGTTTAAGCCGCGGATTTGATCCACAACTAAACGAGCTTTCTGTGCAGAACCGCGGGCAAATTTATGTTTAGCTATTGCTTCCATTTAACTTCCCCTTATCTTTTCGCTTTCTTATCAGCGACATGTCCGCGATAAGTACGAGTAGGTGCAAATTCTCCTAATTTGTGACCGATCATTTCTTCGGTTACAAATACAGGAACGTGTTGACGGCCATTATGGACAGCTATGGTCAATCCGATCATGTTTGGTATGATCATTGAACGACGGGACCAAGTCTTAATTGGCTTTTTATTCCCGCTTTCCAGAGCTTTCTCTACCTTCGTCAACAAGTGCAGGTCTATAAATGGACCTTTCTTGAGAGAACGTGGCATGGTGATTCCTCTTTATTTATAAGTACTATTATTTAGTACGACGACGTACGATAAATTTATCAGTACGCTTGTTAGAACGAGTCTTGTAACCCTTAGTTGGTACACCCCAAGGAGATACCGGATGACGACCGCCTGAAGTTTTACCTTCACCACCACCGTGTGGATGGTCAACTGGGTTCATGGCAACACCACGAACTGTTGGGCGAACACCACGCCAACGTGAAGCACCAGCTTTACCCAAAGAGCGAAGCATGTGTTCAGCGTTACCGATTTCACCAAGAGTTGCACGACAATCTGCTTCTATCTTACGCATTTCGCCTGAACGAAGACGTAAAGTGACATAAGCACCGTCTTTAGCAACTAACTGAGCATAAGCACCCGCCGCACGAGCGATTTGAGCACCTTTGCCTGGTTTAAGTTCGATTGCATGAATAACACTACCTAATGGTGTGTTACGCAATGGTAATGTATTACCTACTTTAATAGGAGCATCAACACCAGACTGGATTGAATCACCAGCTTTTAAGCCTTTAGGGGCTAAGATGTAACGACGTTCGCCATCTGCATATAATACTAATGCAATGTTAGCAGTACGGTTTGGATCATATTCCAAACGTTCTACTTTTGCAGGGATACCATCTTTAGTACGTTTAAAGTCAACCATACGATAGTGTTGTTTATGACCACCACCAATATGACGAACAGTAATACGACCATTGTTGTTACGACCACCAGATTTAGATTTAGTATCTAATAAAGCAGCGTAAGGCTTACCTTTGTGCAACTCAGGGTTAACCACTTTAACTAAGTGGCGACGACCCGGAGAAGTTGGTTTACATTTTACTATAGCCATTTATCCCTCTCCTATGCTTCTGCGCCAACGAAGTCAATATCAGAACCTTCAGCAAGAGTAACGTACGCTTTTTTCCAGTCGCTTCTGCGACCAAAACGAGCACCTGTACGTTTTGTTTTACCCTTAACATTTAAGGTACGAACACCTTCAACTTTAACTTCGAAAAGTTTTTCAACAGCAGCTTTGATTTCAGCTTTTTTCGCATCAGTAGCTACTTTGAAAACAACAGTGTTGTTTGCTTCAGCTGCCATTGTGCTTTTCTCAGAAATGTTCGGTGCCAATAGCACTTTTAACAAACGTTCTTCGCTTATCATGCTAACATCTCCTCAATTTGCTTAACTGCAGATGCAGTCATCAATACTTTTTCAAAACCCACTAAGCTTACTGGGTCGATACCCGCTACATCACGAACATCAACTTTGTAAAGGTTACGAGCAGATAAGAACAAGTTCTCATCAACTTCTGGAGTTACGATTAAAACATCTTTTAACTCTAACCCTTTTAACTTAGCAACTAATTCTTTAGTTTTAGGCGTTTCAACAGCAAAATCATTTACCACAACTAAGCGTTCTTGACGAACTAACTCAGATAAGATGCTAGCAAGAGCACCACGGTACATTTTACGGTTAACTTTTTGGCTGTGGTCTTGAGGTTTAGCAGCAAATGTAACACCACCAGATCTCCAAATTGGACCACGAGTTGTACCAGCACGCGCTCGGCCAGTACCTTTTTGACGCCATGGCTTCTTACCGCCACCGCTTACTTCAGAACGAGTTTTCTGAGCACGTGTACCTTGACGAGCACCAGCTGCATATGCAACTACTACTTGGTGTACTAATGCTTCATTGAACTCACGTCCGAAAGTTGCTTCAGAAACTTCAAGAGCGCCTGACGCGTCTTTTAATGCTAATTCCATCAAAATTCTCCTCAGACGTTAAGCTTTAACAGCTGGTTTAATGATTACGTTACCGTTAATAGCACCCGGAACCGCACCTTTAATAAGGAGCAAGTTACGTTCTGCATCAACGCGTACCAATTCAAGGTTTTGTGTCGTTACACGAACAGCACCCATGTGACCAGACATTTTTTTGCCTTTAAATACGCGACCTGGTGTTTGACACTGACCAATCGAACCGTTTGAACGATGCGATAGTGAGTTACCATGTGTCATATCTTGAGTACGGAAATTCCAACGCTTAATACCGCCTTGGAAACCTTTACCTTTAGATGTGCCGGTTACGTCTACTAATTTTGTTTCGTTGAAAACTTCAACAGTAATTTCACTACCTGTTGCTAATTCAGCGCCTTCACCTTCCGTTAAACGGAATTCCCATAAACCACGTCCAGCTTCAACACCTGCTTTCGCAAAGTGACCAGCTGTCGGTTTGTTTACACGGTTCGCTTTCTTAGTACCAGTAGTTACTTGAATAGCTGAATAACCATCGTTGTCTACAGTTTTAACCTGAGCAACACGGTTGGCTTCAACTTCTAGGACTGTAACAGGAGTAGAAACACCATCTTCTGTGAAGATGCGAGTCATACCCACTTTACGTCCAACTAGACCTATAGTCATGTTAAAACTCCTATTAACCCAAGCTAATTTGAACGTCAACACCAGCTGCTAAGTCTAAGCGCATTAATGCGTCTACAGTCTTTTCAGTTGGTTCTACGATATCAATTAAACGCTTGTGAGTACGAATTTCATACTGATCACGAGCATCTTTGTTAACGTGTGGTGAAGTCAAGATAGTGAAACGTTCTTTGCGAGTAGGAAGTGGAATTGGACCACGAACCTGAGCGCCAGTACGCTTAGCAGTATCTACGATTTCAGCTGTTGATTGATCAATCAAACGATGATCGAACGCTTTCAAACGAATGCGAATTCTTTGATTTGACATGAATCAAATCCCCATTATATAAAGAACAACAAAATACAGCCCATCACCTTTTTATTGAAAAGGGGGGAGTATCGCTATAAACATTCAACCCACAATCGGGGTTGCTGTAAGGTTAATTAAAAATCAGTTACTTAATTAACATCCACGCAGGCATAGCCAAACGTGGACGCGTATTATACATAATCAAAATCAAATAACAAGTACATTACCTTTTATAGTTATATTCTCTTAAATTATCTGCCAACTTTGGCCAAATAACTGTTCGCTCTGCTTTATATAGTAAAGTATAAATTTCTTCTATTATGGGTAAATTTAAAAAAAACATTTTTTTGCTTAAAACTTAATGCCAGCCCCCACACTTATTAACTATAGTGCTACTTATCAAGGAGTTAACAAGCTACTTACCTTGATATAAAATCGAACTGTCTTGTTAAAAATAACGATAAAATTCAATTTTAGGTGTAGGTTTAAAATAACTTCTGGTATACTCGCGCGCAAATTTTCAACAATTCATTTTAACAATAGAGTAACCTAATGGCAGATTTATCTAAATATAGAAACATTGGTATATTCGCTCACGTTGATGCTGGTAAGACAACTACAACTGAACGTATCCTTAAATTAACCGGTAAGATCCATAAAACAGGCGAAGTGCATGATGGTGAGTCTACGACTGATTTCATGGAACAAGAAGCTGAGCGTGGTATTACTATCCAGTCTGCTGCTGTTACTTGTGAGTGGAAAAAACATCGTTTTAACGTTATTGACACCCCAGGTCACGTTGACTTCACAGTAGAAGTATACCGTTCATTAAAAGTACTTGATGGTGGTATTGGAGTGTTTTGTGGTTCTGGCGGTGTTGAACCTCAATCAGAAACTAACTGGCGTTATGCTAACGACTCTAAAGTAGCTCGTTTAATCTTCGTAAATAAATTAGACCGTTTAGGTGCTAACTTTTACCGTGTAACAGACCAAGTAGAAAAAGTACTTGGTGCTCACCCATTAATCATGACATTACCAATTGGTGAAGAAGATGACTTCGTTGGTGTTGTTGATGTATTAACTCAAAAAGCATATGTTTGGGATGACACAGGTCTTCCTGAGAACTATGAAATAACTGATATTCCAGCAGACATGGTTGATGATGCTGCTGCATACCGTGAACAGTTAATTGAAACAGCTTTAGAAGCTGATGAAGATTTACTGATGGACTATTTAGAAGGTGAATTGACACCAACTGAAGAACAAATTAAAGCGTGTATCCGTAAAGGGACTAACGAATTATTATTCTTCCCTACATACTGTGGTTCTGCATTCAAAAACAAAGGTATGCAATTAGTACTTGATGCTGTTGTTGATTATTTACCTTGTCCTACTGATGTTAACCCTCAACCGTTAACAGATGAAGAAGGTGAACCTACAGGTAAATTTGCTATTGTTGATGAAAATGAAACATTTAAAGCATTAGCATTTAAAATAATGGATGACCGTTTTGGTGCTCTTACTTTCGTACGTATCTACTCTGGTAAGTTGAAGAAAGGTGATACCATTCTTAACTCATTCACAGGCAAAACTGAACGTGTTGGCCGTATGTGTGAAATGCAAGCAGAAGACCGTACAGAACTTACAGAAGCTCAAGCTGGCGATATCATTGCTATTGTTGGCATGAAGAATGTTCAAACAGGTCACACTTTATGTGATCCTAAAGACCCATGTACTTTAGAAGCTATGGTGTTCCCTGCTCCTGTAATCTCTATCGCTGTTGCTCCTAAAGACAAAGGTGGTTCTGAGAAGATGGGTGTTGCTATTGGTAAAATGGTTGCAGAAGATCCTACTTTCCAAGTTGAAACTGATGAAGACTCAGGTGAAACTATACTTAAAGGTATGGGTGAACTTCACTTAGATATCAAAGTAGATATTCTTAAACGTACTTACGGCGTAGACCTTATTGTGGGTAAACCACAAGTTGCTTACCGTGAAACTATCACTCAAGAAATTGAAGATAGCTACACACATAAGAAACAATCTGGTGGTTCTGGTCAATTTGGTAAAATTGATTACCGTATCCGTCCAGGTGAGCCGAACTCTGGCTTCACATTTAAATCAACAGTTGTTGGTGGTAACGTTCCTAAGGAATTCTTCCCTGCTGTTGAAAAAGGTTTCAAATCTATGATGGATACTGGTGTTTTAGCTGGTTTCCCTGTATTAGATGTTGAAGTTGAATTATACGATGGTGGTTTCCATGCAGTTGATTCATCTGCTGTTGCCTTCGAAATTGCTGCTAAAGGTGCTTTCCGTCAATCGATTCCAAAAGCGGGCGCTCAGTTAATTGAACCAATCATGAAAGTTGATGTGTTTACTCCTGAAGATCACGTAGGTGATGTTATTGGTGACTTAAACCGTCGTCGTGGCATGATTAAAGACCAAGAAGCTGGTGTAACTGGTGTTCGTATTAAAGCTGACGTACCACTTTCAGAAATGTTCGGTTATATCGGATCATTACGTACAATGACATCTGGTCGTGGTCAATTCTCTATGGAATTTTCTCACTATAACCCATGTCCAAATAACGTAGCTGAGCAAGTTATTGCTGAAGTTAAAGAACGTAACGCTAAAAAATAGTCTAACTAAATAGTCTAACTATTTAAGTAATTAATAAAGCCCTGCTATTATAGTGGGGCTTTTTTTTAGCTTAAATCTCGCTTTATTCTAAATATTATCAATAGAATATCTGTTAAGCACTTCCAGCACGATTTAATGTTATGCTATGCTAGATTAACTCAAAACTTTTAATGATAACAATGACCAATCAACATCTTCTAGAACAAGCACAAAAAGTATGTACTCGCCGAGGTGTCCGTTTTACAACGGCAAGAGAACAAGTGTTTACTTTATTAGCTGAATATGAAGGAGCAATTGGTGCCTATGACCTGCTCGAAAAATTACAATCTATTGATACTTCAGCTAAACCGGCAACAGTTTACCGTGCTTTAGATTTCTTAAGTAAACAAGGTTTTGTTCATAAAATAGAATCAATTAACGCGTTTGTACTATGTCATCACTTTGGTGATTGTAATCATCCTGTTCAGCTTTTGATCTGTGACTCATGTGGTCACGTTGAAGAAATACAATCGAATAATTTAGACCTTGCCCTAAGAACAATGGCAGATGCTAGCGGTTTTACCATTACTCATCAAATTGTTGAAGCTCATGGCCAATGTCAAGCGTGTCAATAAACTAGATTTTCCAGCTACTTTTTCCACCCCTATTTAACACTCCCACCTTTAATCTTAATTTTCCCCCAATCTATCGCAATTATTACTGTTTCCCCTTAACTTTTAACTACGAAACATGGTATAAAAAAAGTGCTCCTTATTCTTTTCTTTCTGTAATTAGGTACAATATGAAAACACCAATGAAATCTGCAATTTTTTGCTTGTGTGTACTAAGCATAAGTAATGTATTTGCGAAAAATACCATAAGCGATGATAAATTTCGTCAGCTAGAAGAAATACTTCCTACTCCTAATACCTATCGCACAGCATCCGGTGCTCCAGGACATCAATATTGGCAACAAGAAGTTAATTATAAAATTGATATTGCTATCGATGATAAAACTCAACGTTTAACTGGCGCTGAAAATATAGAATATATCAATAACTCTCCAGATACCCTACGTTATATCTGGTTACAACTTGATCAAAACAGATTAAAAAAACAATCTAATACTAATCAAATTCGTACTGCACCAAGAAAAAAAATCACTTACAGTGGTATGCGCGGTGTTGTTGAAGCAGATAAGTTTGACGGTGGCTATGATATAACTAAGGTTACTGATAAAAACAATAATAAATTAAAATACGTCATCAACAATACTATGATGCGTATTGACCTAGATAAACCACTTAAATCTGGTGATAAAGTTTCTTTTAATATTGAATGGAACTACCAATTACATGAACAAAAAGTACTTGGTGGTCGTTCTGGTTATGAATATTTTGAAAAAGATGATAACTATTTATATGAAGTAGCAGGTTGGTTCCCACGTGCTGCAGCATATTATGATGTTATGGGCTGGCAAAATAAACAATTTCTTGGTGCGGGTGAATTTACCTTAGAATTTGGTGACTATGATGTCAATATCACAGTTCCAGCAGACCATATTGTTGCTGCTACAGGTGAATTACAAAATGCTAAAAAGGTATTAACTAAAAGCCAACGTAATCGTTTAGAAAAAGCTAGAGATTCGAAAAAACCTGTACTTATCGTAACTCCTGACGAAGCATTAGCAAACGAAAAATCGCGCTCATCTAAAACTAAAACATGGAATTTCCGTGCTAAAAATGTACGTGATTTTGCTTTTGCCTCAAGCCGAAAATTCATTTGGGATGCACAAGGTTATAAAAATGGCGGCACTGACACTATGGCCATGTCGTTCTACCCTAATGAAGGTAACCCTTTATGGGAAAAATATTCAACTGAAGCAATCATCCATACGATGAAGCAATACAGTAAATATACCTTTGATTTCCCATACCCAGTTTCAATCTCTGTTAATGGCCCTGTCGGTGGTATGGAATACCCAATGATCACTTTCAATGGCCCACGCCCTACTTTAGATAAGAAAACCGGTGAAAAAACCTATTCTCGTGGTACTAAATACGGATTAATCGGGGTTATCATTCACGAAGTTGGTCATAACTATTTCCCTATGATTGTTAACTCGGATGAACGTCAATGGACTTGGATGGATGAAGGCTTAAATACCTTCTTACAGTTCTTAGCAGAACAAGCTTGGGAAGAAAACTATCCTTCTCGTCGTGGTCATGCAACTGATATGACAACATATATGAAAAGTACTAACCAAGTACCAATTATGACTAACTCTGAGTCCGTTCTACAGTTTGGTAATAATGCTTATGGTAAACCAGCAACTGCTTTAAATATTCTTCGTGAAACTATCATGGGTCGTGACTTATTTGATTTTGCCTTTAAAGAATATGCTCAACGTTGGAAATTTAAACGCCCAACACCTGCTGACTTTTTCCGTACCATGGAAGATGCCTCTGCTGTAGATCTTGATTGGTTCTGGCGCGGTTGGTTTTACACTACAGATCATGTTGATATTGCTTTAGGGGATATTCATTTATACCGTCCTAACAGCCAAAACCCTGATGTTGAAGAAGCATGGGAACGAGCTTTAGAAAATGAAAAACCAACATTTATCAGTGATCTTCGTAATAAAGGTGCTGTTGTACATACAGATGAAAAACCTGAATTGTTAGATTTTTATAATGAACATGACAAATTTACGGCAACAAATGCTGACCGTAATAGTTATAACAGCAAACATAAAAAACTTAAGCAATGGGAAAAAGATCTACTCGTTGATAAACGTAATTTTTACATTATTGACTTCAACAATATTGGTGGATTAGTCATGCCAATTTTATTAGACATTACTTATGCTGATGGTGAAGTTGAACATGTACGTATTCCGGCTGAAATTTGGCGTAAAAATTCGAAGTCTGTTTCTAAGTTATTTATTCGTGACAAAGAAATTACAGCGCTCGCCTTAGATCCAAATTGGGAAACAGCGGATGTAAATGTCAATAACAACTACTGGCCTGCTCGTCCTATTAAGTCTCGTTTCGAACTTTATAAACGCAAAAAACAAGATATGATGCGCGATTATAATGTTGAACTGAAAACAGGCGACGAAGAAGAAGGAAAAAAGTAAACAGTGTCTACTAAATTAATCAGTAGCATACTATTACTTGTTGTTTTAGGGTGGAGTGCTCATAGCTCCGCCCATAAATACTTTTTTGGGTTGACTGAACTTACAGTCAACCCAAAAACACAATCCCTTGAGGTTATTCACCAATTTACCGCTCATGATATTGAAAATGCCATAGCAATCGCGACTAATGAGAATTTTTCTCCAGAACACGCACAGTATGAACAATATATTCAGTCATACTTTCAAGCACATTTCTCCATCAGTAAATTAGATAAAAGTATTCCTCTCAAATGGGTTGGACTCGAAATAGTCAATGGTAATATGTATGTCTATCAAGAAGCCCCTTTCAAAAACTTTTTACCCGGATTAGTGGTAAAAAATGAATTACTCATCGATACTTATAGCAATCAAGTAAATACTGTGAATTATCAAGATAATAAAGTTCAAGGTAGTTTAACTTTTACCAGTTCACAACTAATTGCTAAAATTGATAACATTAATTAGTGTTCAACGATTTACATTTGCTAAATAAGTATGCAAAATCAGTACACTAGTATTAACCAAGGTTTTGGAAAACTTCATGAATGTAGAGTTTATTAACCCGTTTTTATCATCGATGCTTAATGTAATGTCAACCATGGCGAAAATGGAACTGACTCCAGAAAAACCTCGATTAAAGAAAAATGAAGTGGCAGCAGGTGATGTTTCGGGGCTTATCGGGATGGTAAGTGATCAAACTAAAGGATCTTTATCAATCACTTTTGATGGTCCTCTTGCATTAGCAACTATGAAAGGTATGGTTGGCGAAGCCCCTGATGAAGTTAACGATGAGATCACTGACCTAGTAGGTGAAATAACGAATATGGTTACCGGTGGCGCTAAACGTATGTTAAGTGAAAAAGGTTTTGAATTTGATATGGCAACACCTATGGTAGTTTCTGGTAAAAACCATACCATTAAACATAAAGCTGACGGCCCTATCGTGATTATTCCTCTAAGTTCTCCACATGGTAAAGCTTACATTGAATTTAGTTTCGATAAATAACCAATAATGACATTGCCAGATATTTCTCTGGCTCTTAATTCTTAACAGAAAAAAATACCTATGTGGTTCCAACACGAAATAAACTTAATAGCTCGACCAAGAGGTTTTCATCTCATTACTGAGGATGTTATTAGTGCCTTACCTCAAATTAAATTAATTAATATTGGTCTACTTCATTTGTTCATTAAACATTCATCAGCCTCGTTAACAATCAATGAAAATGCTGATGCAACAGTGAGAAGTGATTTTGAAGCACATTTTAATCAATTTGTGCCAGAAAGAGCCCCGTATTACCAACACACTTATGAAGGCGATGATGATATGCCTGCCCACATAAAAGCCAGTTTATTAGGTAGTAGTGTTTCCATACCCATCACCAATGGAAAATTAAACTTAGGTACTTGGCAAGGTATTTATCTTGGTGAGCATAGAAATTATGGCACTAATAGAAAGATAGTGGCAACCATCCAAGGCGATGGTCACCATTAATGATTTAAGCTAATCTGTTATTTTGATCGACATTTGTACTCGACGAGAAATATTACACAGTAATTCATAAGGTATGGTTGTCGCACATTCTGCGATTTCCTCAACGGCAAGACCTTCTCCCCACAATGTGGCAATATCACCAATAGCATCTGCCGACTCTTTGCCTAGATCTACAGTGATCATATCCATAGCTACTCGACCAATTAAAGCAACACGTCTACCATTGAGCAATACTGGCGTGCCATTTTGAGCATGTCTAGGATACCCATCGCCATAGCCTATCGCAATAACACCAATTTTTGTTTCCGTTTGAGTTTGCCAAGTACCACCGTAACCTACCGATTCGCCCGCTGTGACTGTTCGAATAGCAATGAGGCTAGATTGTAAGGTCATAACGGGTTTTATCGTTACACGCTCTTGCAGTTGTTTGATTGGGGAAACCCCATAGAGCAAAAGACCGGGTCTAACCCAATCATAACGAGTACTTGGCCAATTACATAATGCAGCAGAATTTGCCAGACTCAATTCATTATCAGTACCTGAGGTAACTTCTTCGAATAGCGATAATTGGCTAGTGGTTATCTTATTATTTAGCTCATCAGCACACCCTAAGTGACTCATTAAAATCACCGAAGGCAAAACATTTTTATTGTTTGAAAGTTTTTGGTAATAATAAGAAAAATCCTTTGGATCAATCCCAAGTCGATGCATACCAGTATCAACTTTTAACCAAACTTTTAAAGGGCGATCGATTGATGCGTTACAAATTGCCTTTAATTGCTGTTCGTTATGAATAACCGTTTGTAAGTTATTAACGGCTAGAATGGGTAAGTCGCTCGTTTCAAAAAAACCTTCAAGTAAAACAATCGGTTTAACCACCCCACTAGCCCTTAAGGCAAGGGCTTCATCTATCCGTGCTACACCAAAGGCATCTGCTTGTGGTAAGGCTTTTGCTATACGTTCAAAGCCATGACCATATGCATTTGCTTTGAGTACCGCGAGCACTTTACTGTTTGGGGCAAGTGATTTAATCACATTAAAGTTATCAACTAATGCCGCTAAATCTATGGTCGCTGTTGCTGTTCTAATGGTCATTTAACAATTAGTCTTCATCTAATACATGTGAGCCAGCATAATTATCAAAGCGTGAATATTGCCCTTGGAATGTCAAGGCAACACGTCCTATTGGGCCATTACGCTGTTTACCAATAATGATTTCCGCCATCCCCTTATATTCAGAGTCATCGTGATAAACTTCATCTCGATAAATGAACATAATTAAATCAGCATCTTGCTCAATAGATCCTGATTCACGAAGATCCGAGTTAATAGGACGTTTGTCAGAACGCTGCTCTAAGCCACGGTTAAGTTGAGATAAAGCGACAACAGGCACTTCGAGCTCTTTCGCTAAGGCTTTTAATGAACGTGAAATTTCTGCAATTTCTAAGGTTCGATTATCGGAAAACTGTGGAGCACGCATCAATTGAAGATAATCAATCATAATTAAACTAATACCACCATGATCTCGTGCAATTCGACGGGCGCGTGATCGCACTTCTGTTGGCGTTAAACCAGCAGCATCATCGATGAACATTTTGCCTTTTTCAATTAACAGCCCCATAGTTGAAGATAATCTTGCCCAATCTTCATCGCCTAATTGGCCTGTTCTAATTTTAGTTTGGTCAATACGACCGAGAGATGCGAGCATTCTCATCATAATTTGTTCTGACGGCATTTCTAAACTAAAAATAAGTGCAGGTTTATCTTCCGTCATTGCTGCGTTTTCAGCTAAGTTCATCGCAAATGTGGTTTTCCCCATTGACGGTCGTGCTGCAACAATGATCAAATCAGAAGGCTGTAAGCCAGCCGTCATTTTATCTAAATCAGCAAACCCTGTAGAAACCCCTGTAACACCATCGTGAGGCTGTTGATAAAGTTTTTCAATTCTATCAACTGTCTTCTCAAGCACTGAATGAATATTTTCAGGACCTTCAGACTTATTCGCGCGTTGCTCTGCAATTTGAAAGACTTTAGTTTCCGCAAAATCGAGTAAATCAGCGCTTGTTCGACCTTGGGTATCATAACCTGCTTCAGCTATTTCATTAGCAACACTGATCATTTCACGAGTTACCGCACGTTCGCGGACAATTTCAGCATAAGCGGTAATATTAGCTGCGCTTGGAGTGTTCTTCATCATCTCTGCGAGATAAACAAAACCACCTGCATCATCTAATTTTTGATCATTTTCTAATGCTTCAGAAAGTGTAATTAAATCTACCGGTTCACCTAACTCTATCAATGCGCCGATTGTTTCAAAAACAATACGATGAGAGCGAGAATAAAAATCTTGAGCTACAACCTTTTCACTCACACGATCCCAGGTCTCGTTATCAAGTAATAAACCACCTAATACCGATTGTTCTGCTTCTAATGAATGCGGTGGGACTTTTAAGTCATCAACTTGCTGATCACGGGAAAATTTTCTATCTTTTGAAAAATTCTTTGGCTTACGGTCCGCCATTTATACACCTACATAGCGCTAAAAAGTGGGTTCAATTTACATTAAACTTAAGGGCGTCTAATGTAGCAGAAATTTACTTATAGGAGAAAGAAATTACGCGATATTTCGATAATTAACCAGTAACAAGCGTTCTTCAATTACTGGTTAATTATGGTAGGACATTAAGAAATGGAGATTAATTAGTTCGAAGAACAATATCACCACTTACCGTAGTCGCTTTTACTGAGCCACTGCCGTTTCCTGTGGTAAAACTTAACTTTTCACTAGGTACATATTTGCCACGTTCTGATTTATCTGTAGTCAGTCTATTTTCGATGGATCCGCCGGCATTAGTTTTTAAACGAAAATTAGCCTGAACACCTTTTTCAAACAAAAGATCAAACTCCCCACTGACGCTTGAAAGTTTTACAGTTCCTTGTTCATTCAGTAACAAATGTGCATTACTATCACCACTGACGGTACTAATTGTTAACTCATCAATAGCGGCTAGACTCAGGTCAATATCACCACTGACTGTTTCCGCCGACACTTCATTCGCATCACTTTTAGTATTGATACTACCACTAACTGATTTAATAAATAATCGGCCAGATGAGTGCTTATCTTTTAAATCACCACTTACCGTTGATAGTTGAATTTTACCCGATAGTTGCTCACTGTCGATATCACCACTTATACTGCTGATATCGACTAGTTTATGCAGGTTATTAACCGTTATTTCGCCACTAACCGTTTTAATATCAACCCCTTGATCGAAACCAGAAACGTCTACATCTGAAGAAATGCCACTGAAACCAATTCTAACCTGACGTGGCACACTTATAGTTAAGTTAGAGCCTTCGTCATTACTACGCCAATTACGTTGATTATTGGGCATTTCTACTTTAATTTTAATGGTGGCACCAGAATGTTCAAAAACAAAAGATTCTGTCTTTTCATCTAACTCCCCTTTTACTGAAACAAGATCATCATCACTGCCAACAATCTTCACTGTACCCCGTTGGTTTTCAATAATCACTTTGCTGGCATCTTTTAATGCTAGGGTTTTATCAACTCGCTCTCCCGCGTAACTAAAGCTAGGAATTAACATGACTGTTAGCGAAACTAATTGCATTAACTTACGCATAATTACCTCTTTTCTATTAAATCGTTTGCCACTGAGGGCTATATATTTGTTGCAATAAATCTAACTCTTGTTGTTGTGTCCAACGAAGTAAGTTAAGTAAATCACTGTTATTTTGATCTGCTTTGAGTGCTTTATTGATAGCCGCTCTGGCAGAAGCTAACTCTGCTAATTGCTTTTGCATGTCGACAGACAAAGTTTTGTTTTTCTCTTGTCCATAACTTGTCAGAATAAAGGCTTTATTTTTCTCAAAGTTTTTTTCCATCATTGAGGCTAAAGTCAATGGTGTTTGCTTATTTGGCATTTGAGGAGATAAACTCCCCCAAGTTAATAAGACCGCAGCAATAAAAGATGCCGCCCATGCAAAATGTAAATGACGTTTAGATTGAGTCTTAGAAGGCTGAACTTCCACTTGTGATGTAATGGCCCTTTCTATCCCAACCCACAAGTCTCTTTGTGGTGTCATTTCTTTTGATAGCTGCGCAACTTGTTGATCTAATGCTTTATCTGAAATATTACTCTTCATCATTAATTCACCCATTCTCTCAGTAAATTTCTTGCTCGGTGATATTGAGATTTACTAGAACCTACCGCCATACCTAACATATTCGCTATTTCTTCATGCCGATAACCTTCAACAGCAAAGAGTACAAACACTAACCTTGCACGTTCAGGCAAACGCATAATATGTTGATCAAGTTCAGGGAGTTCTGCCATTTCAACACTACTTTCTTCAACACCGTGGTCTTCAATACTAAATACTTTTTGTAACCAATTTTTATGTTTACGTAAATGTCCGAGAACGATATTCGTGGCAACACTATGCAACCAAGTGGAAAACTTACTTTCCCCTCTAAAATTTGCAATGTTTTGCCATAATTGAACAAACACCTCTTGGCAAACATCTTCAGCACTATCTTTATCCGCAAGCATACGCCAGCATAAGGCATACATACGACGATGGTAGCTTAGATATAATTGGTGAAACGCTTGCTGATCACCTTTCTGTGCAGCAGCTATCCACTCAGTTTCTTTGTCTTGGCTAAATAGCGCTTCAGCTTTTATTACTTTCTCTGTTTTCAAACAGTATCGCTCAATAGTCATTCGTTATAAGGTTAGATGTAGTATCACGCAAAAGGGTTTAAATGATTAGGAATTATTTTTATTCTCAGGAGAGACAATCAATTATTAACTGCTTTTTGCAATCAAACAGGCACAAAAAAAGCGCCAAATAGGCGCTTTTTTGTCTTGGCAAAGTAAAATTACTTCTTGCTAAGAGCACCAAAACGTTTGTTGAATTTATCAACACGACCACCAGTTTCAGCAGCTTTCTGCTTACCAGTGTAGAATGGATGACATTCTGAACATACGTCTAAGTGAATATCTTTACCGCGTGTAGAACGAGTTACAATAACGTTACCACAAGAACAAGTCGCCTTGATCTCTGCGTAATTAGGATGAATACCGTCTTTCATGGGAAACCTCTGTATAGGGTGTATCGCCACTTGGTCTTTGCCAAGCACCATACAATTTGAATTAATGGGGGCGCATAATAAATCATCACTTTGAAGATCGCAAGTAACTATCTTCTATTATTGCATTTATTGTTAAATTAATTGTAAAGCGAAAATAAATGCGATGAAATCTTGGCTTTAATCTCAGTTAACGTCAAAATAACCTAACGTTCACTAATTAACTGATGGATACTAAGTGCAGGAGCATTTTATTCAAGTGGCCATTCCTGTACCGATGCGCCAACTTTTTACTTATAAATTACCAAGTAACATAGATTTAACTGACATTAGTATTGGTCAGCGTGTTGTTGTACCTTTTTCCCATAGAACCGTTGTCGCAATAGTCATTAGTAAAGAACAACAATTACCAGAAAATATTAATATCAATAAAATCAAAGCCATCATTTCTGTTAATCATGATCAAACTCATTTACCCAGTTCTCTGCTCTCCTTACTAACGATTTGTGCTAATTATTATCAACACCCAATAGGCGAAGTAATGCAAACCGCATTACCCGCATTGCTCCGAAAAATAGAGACACCTAGCACTTTACCTACCATGTTGTGGCAAACAGATAATAAAATGAGTGAGCAAGAACTCTCTCAGCTTGCTAAAAAAGCACCAAAACAATACCAACTGTATCAATTACTTGCACAACGCAATGGTATTTCTTGGAGTGAATTAAGAACATTAGGCTATAGTAAAACGCAATTGACAGCACTTGAACAAAAAGCCTTCATCAAACAAGAAGAAGTGAAAATACCCACTTATTTTTGGCAAGAGGGATTAAATCAAGAAGATAAATTGTCACTCTCAACGGAACAAGCGATTATTGTTTCTGCAATCAACAATGATATTAACCATTTTGTTTGTCATTTAATTGATGGTGTCACTGGCAGCGGAAAAACTGAGGTGTATTTACAAGTGATGGAGCAAACCATCGCGAATAACCAACAAGTGTTAGTGTTAGTTCCTGAAATAGGGTTAACACCACAAACCTTAGCGCGTTTTGAGCAACGCTTTAACGTGCCTATTTTTCTCCACCATTCAGGATTAAACGATACTGAACGCTTGGTCACTTGGCAACAAGCTCATCAAGGTTGTGCCGCTATTGTAATAGGAACACGATCCGCTGTTTTTTCTCCGCTACAGCAACTCGGATTAATTATAATAGATGAAGAGCATGATAATTCTTTTAAACAACAAGATAGCTTTCGTTATCATGCTAGAGATATTGCCATTCTAAGAGCTCGACAATTAAATATTCCAATTGTACTAGGAACAGCAACCCCGAGTTTTGAAACCTTGCATAATGCGTTACAAAATAAGTATCAACATCATAAATTAACGCAACGCGCTGGCAATAGCGTTAAGTCAAAAATTACATTAGTTGATGTTGCGAATCTACCCTTAACATTTGGCTTAGCTAAACCTGTTATAGAAAAAATGAGCCGTACCTTAGCGCAAGGTGAACAAGTATTAGTTTTTCTCAATAGAAGAGGTTTTGCTCCAGCGATTAACTGTCAAGAATGCCACTGGGTGGCTCAATGCTTGCGCTGCAATAAACCTTATACTTTTCATAAAGGTCAAGGTGTACTTATTTGTCATCACTGTGGTGGACAAAAACGCTTACCACCACAATGTCCTGATTGTGGCAGTATCAGAGTGACACCCATTGGCCAAGGCACAGAACAAATAGAGCAACACTTACAACAACAATTTGAACAATATTCAACCATACGAATAGATAGAGACAGTACACGACGCAAAGGCGCACTGTCTAAAATACTCAAACAAGTTATGGACAAAGAACATCAAATTCTGGTTGGCACACAAATGCTTGCCAAAGGACACCATTTTCCCGATGTGACATTAGTTGTGATGCTCGATATTGACGGAGCATTGTTTAGTTACGACTTTCGTGCGGCTGAACATATGGCACAATTACTTATTCAAGTAGCCGGACGCGCTGGACGCGCCAGCAAACCAGGTAAGGTATTAGTACAAACACAATATCCACAACATCCCTTACTACAAGACTTAGTACATAACGGCTATCGACATTTTGCTAAACAAGCAATGCAAGAAAGACACTACGCAGGATTACCTCCTTTTGGTTACCAAGCATTAATACGTGCTGAAGCAAATTTCCCCTCTTATCCAGAAAAATTTCTTCGACAACTTTCATTATTAGCATTCGAACATTGCGAGGTTGCAGGACCAATGCCAGCTGCAATGGAAAAACGAGCGGGAAAATATCGTTTTCATTTGTTAATACAAGCGAAAAAACGCTCATATTTGCATAATGCCCTCAAAATTCTACTTGAAAATGTGAGTCAAAATGAATGGTCAAATAAGGTCAAGTGGTCATTAGATATCGACCCCATTGATCTGAGTTGGTAAAAATATTCCCTCTAATTGCTTTTTTAACAACGAAAGACGTGGTATTTTCTAGTTGACTCGTTACAATGCCGACAGCATTTTTTCTCCCTTTTATGTAGTGATTTATACTAATGGCACACCAAGACTACGTTTCTCGCAAAACAAACAAAAAAAACAACCCATATAAAAAAAATAAGCAGCCACCTCAACAGCACGGGTCAGGCAAACTCAAACTTGTTATTGCTATTACAGTTATCGCTATCATGGCATTCGCCTATTTTTTATGGCAAATCGATACTAATGTAGAACCCACAGTAACACCTGAAACACAAACAGTTACACCAAAAACAACATTACCTGAACCACCAAAAGAAAAATGGGATTATCCCGAAAAATTAAAAACTAAAGAAGTGGAAGAAGGACAATACGAAATAGAAAAAAAAGGACCTTACAAGCTACAATGTGGCTCATTTAGAACCCAAAAACAGGCAGAAGTACTAAAAGCAAATATTGCCTTTGTTGGTTTAGAATCACATATCAAAAAAGCAAAAGGTTCTAGTTCAACGTGGTTCCAAGTCTATCTTGGCCCGTACTCTAGAAAGCGAGGGGCAGAGAAAGATAAGCATAGATTACGCAGTAATAACATTAATTATTGCCAAATTTTATTATGGAAATAATCGCTAAGGTATTTTAACCTCCAGTGCAATCAAACATGCTGGCGACGCTAAACAAGTGAGCCAGCATAAATACCCATTTACGATATTTCAAACGCGCTGATCATCACTCATGCTGGCATAATTAAGTGACTGCTCAACAAATATCCCTTATCAAAAGCATAATATTATTTAGTGCAATTGTTCCGTTCCCCTTGAAAAACTAATATATCCCCTTATCTAGTTAACATTAGAATTGAATTGACACTCTGTCGATAATTAATAGAGGTTTATTGTGACTACGATAGTTTCCGTAAGACGTAATGGTAAAGTTGTCATTGGTGGCGACGGCCAAGTTTCTCTTGGTAATACCGTGATGAAAGGTAATGCGCGTAAAGTGCGCCGTTTGTATAATGATAAAGTATTAGCGGGTTTTGCCGGTGGTACTGCTGATGCATTTACATTATTTGAACGTTTTGAAAGTAAATTAGAAATGCATCAAGGTCATCTCACTAAAGCAGCAGTTGAATTAGCTAAAGATTGGCGTAGCGATCGGGCATTACGTAAATTGGAAGCATTACTAGCTGTAGCTGATGAAACTGCCTCATTGATTATTACCGGTAATGGTGATGTTGTTCAGCCTGAAAATGATTTGATTGCTATTGGAAGTGGTGGTAATTTTGCCCAGTCTGCAGCACTAGCGTTATTAGAAAACACTGAATTATCTGCAAGAGAAATTGTTGAAAAATCATTAAAAATCGCCGGTGATATCTGTGTATTCACTAACCAACATCATACCATTGATGAACTTTAACTCCCAACAATAAGGAAACCATAATGTCAAATATGACACCTCGTGAAATTGTTCATGAATTAGATAGCCACATTGTTGGTCAAAGTGACGCTAAACGTGCGGTTGCTATCGCATTAAGAAATCGCTGGCGTCGTATGCAATTAAATGAAGAATTGCGTACTGAAGTTACACCGAAAAACATTTTAATGATTGGTCCTACAGGGGTAGGAAAAACTGAAATTGCTCGCCGTTTAGCAAAATTGGCTAATGCACCATTCATTAAAGTAGAAGCGACAAAATTTACTGAAGTTGGCTATGTCGGAAAAGAAGTGGAAACCATCATTCGTGATTTAACAGACATGGCTGTGAAAATGACCAAAGAGTTAGAAATGTCACGTGTGAAGCACCTTGCTGAAGAAGCCGCAGAAGAGCGTATTCTAGATATCTTGTTGCCTCCGGCCCGTGATTCATTTGGCAACGAAGAAAAAGTCGATAACAGTGCAACACGTCAAACTTTTCGTAAAAAATTACGTGAAGGTCAATTAGATGATAAAGAGATTGAAATTGACCTTGCTGCACCACAAGTTGGCGTAGAAATCATGGCTCCTCCAGGTATGGAAGACATGACATCGCAATTACAAAATATGTTCCAAAGTTTGTCCAATGAAAAAACAACTAAACGTAAATTGAAAATTAAAGATGCGTTTAAAGCGCTTCAAGAAGAAGAAGCGGCAAAAATTGTTAATCCTGAAGAAGTAAAAATCAAAGCATTAGAAGCTGTTGAACAAAATGGTATTGTGTTTATCGATGAAATTGACAAAATTTGTAAACGTGGTGATACCTCAGGACCCGACGTATCAAGAGAAGGAGTGCAACGAGACTTACTTCCATTAGTAGAAGGTTCAACTGTTAGTACTAAGCATGGCATGGTAAAAACAGATCATATGTTATTTATCGCCTCTGGTGCTTTTCAAATGTCTAAACCTTCAGATTTGATTCCTGAATTACAAGGGCGTTTACCGATTCGCGTTGAATTAAAAGCATTAACTGCAGAAGATTTTGTTCGTATTTTAACCGAGCCAAACGCTTCATTAACTGAACAGTACATCGCATTATTAGCCACTGAAAACTTTCACATCAAATTCAGTGATGATGGTATTAAGGCGATAGCAAATGCTGCTTGGCAAGTAAATGAAACTACTGAAAATATTGGTGCTCGACGTTTACACACTATGTTAGAAAAATTAACTGAAGAGATTTCTTTTACTGCCAATGATCGCGCCGGCGAAGAAGTTGTTATTGATGAAAGTTTTGTTAATAACATATTAAGTGACGTAGTTAAAAACGAAGACTTAAGCCGCTTTATCTTGTAGTTAGGGCTTACCAACTAAAAAAGCGTTATAGTATTGCTACTTGACGCTTTTTTTATTTCTCCAATCTAAACAATAAGATCAACACTCAACTCACTGATAGGTTACATTTATCTCCTTTTGACAAAACAGCTAATGCTTTACATTTTTTCACCTTGTAAGACTTTTCATCGGTTTAATTCATTCATGAGTCACGCTATACTGAACATAAAGCGACTCCTTAACAGTTACAGGATAATCAAATGGAATATAACACCTCTGAATTATGTAATATTTATGCCGACTTAATTGACGTGGTTGAACCCATATTTTGTAATTATGGTGGCCGTAGCTCTTTTGGAGGACAAGTTGTTACCATTAAGTGCTTCGAAAATAACGGTTTGATTATCAAATTAGCCGAGACTGAAGGAACAGGTAAAGTCATGGTTATTGATGGTGGTGGTTCAACCCGTAGAGCATTAATTGATAGCCATATTGCCATTGCTGCTGCGAAAAACGGATGGGAAGGTATTATTTGTTACGGTAGTGTCCGAGATGTTGACCTCTTAGAAGAAATAGAAATTGGTATTCAAGGTTTAGTTTCTATTCCTGTGGGCGCTAATGATGAAAACATTGGTGACAATGACTTAGCTATAAACTTTGGCGGCGTTACCTTTTTACCCGATGATCATGTTTATGTGGATAATACCGGTATTATTTTATCTCCAGAACCATTAGATATTGATTAATCCCCACAATAAGAAATAAGAGCAGCTATTACGATACTGCTCTTTGTTTTATGCACCTTTTTCAACATGATCTATCAGCCACTGAGCAGCCCACTCTTTAGCATCTTCAAGTTTAATACCACTGGTAATTAAATTTCCTTGGCCTATATCCCCACCAATATCAATATAGGTATTTTTTATCTCACTATTGTTGATACCTGAAGCAACAAATGGCATTTCCATTTTACGAATTAAATTAATTAACGCACTGATGATAGTTTTTTCAGACTGGCTTTCGTTTAATGTTCCAGCTAACTGACTACAATCAACTTTTACTTGATCAATCGCTAATCGGCGTAAGTACCTTAAAGCTTCATAGCTACCGGAAAATTTATTGATAGAAACTTTAACACCTATCGATTTTAATTGATCGATGATCAGCTTGGTTTTATTAGTGGCATTGAAAAGTAATGCCTCATCAATTTCAATCACTAAGTAGCGTAAGCTAACATAATGTTTCTCTGATATCTCTTCAATAAATTCAACTAACTCAGGTTCTAATACATCTTTACTAGTTAAGTTAATACTCACTTGTATGTAAAAATTTTCTCTGTGTAATCGTGCAATCAATTTGCAGGCTTGCACAATAATCTGACGCGTTAATTGATATATTTCACCACTGTATTCTGCAATTTCGATAAATTCTTTGGTATCAATCGCGATATTATCAGATGCTCGCCAATCAGTTGATAATTCAAAGCCTACCAGTCTATTTTCATTTAATGAGATTTGCGGTTGTATTAGCCATGACAACTTATCTTCGAGAATATCTTGTTTAAGTTTTTCCATCAGCAATAATTTTTTCTCGGTATATATTGCGGTTTCATGATTAAAGTAATGAACTGCCTGATGACTATTTTCACTTTCTAACAAGGCATCGCCAGCAGAAGCAATAGTTTGTTCAAGATCATTTTGATGTTCGTTAACAAAGGCTACACCAAATTTCAGATCAAAATTTAACGAAAAACTTTTAAAACTCATGGCGTTTGGCACTGCCTCAGACAGCTGCTGACACACCTGTTCTACCAGTATTTTTATGGGGTGATGACTGGCATTAGCATCTAATGCCACTATAAAATCTAGCCCTTGTAATCGAGCAATCCTAATGGCAGGTTGAGTCTTATTAAAGTTAACTAAAAGCTCATTATCAACAAGCGATTTTTGCAGCGTATAAGCAAGTTGAAGTAATAAAATATCGGAATTATGGTGCCCTAGTATTTTATTCACTTGCACAAAGTTAATCGGCTTAAATATAACAACAACAAGGGAGCTAGGATCTTGGTGATTAAAATGCCGTAAACAATCTAAACTTTGATGATAATTAGGTAAATTTGTTACCGGATCTAAGGAACTGCTAACACCGTACGTCTCTTGTTCTGTCTTTGACGCTTCATCAGAAAAAGATTTCAACTGCTGTAATATGTTTTTCGTTATTCCTCGACACAACTGAATCACATAAATAAGATAAAGGCCGGTAGCACTTAGTATTAACCAATGTGCAGCTATATGTTTTGTTAACCATAAATAAACGACACCACTATTAAGTAGAATGAATAGCCAGATAACACGGCTAGAAGTAATGTTATGTTCGCCTTGTTTAGATAATAAGTATAAACCGACACCTGCAATGATAAGAGTTATGACAGTAAAACCTAACCACAATTGAGCCACGTTAGCCGTTGGAACAAAGAAATATGCCCCTAAAAACAAGCAAAAGACTAAACCCAGCATAGCTGTAACTATTGATGTTTTTTTATTTGTTAATTTATCAACAAAAATGGCAATAAATAATGTACAGATAAAAGCACCCGCACTTACCAACAACACTGACAGTTGATTTTCTTGTACATACTCCATTGCATAGCTCTGTATTAACAAAATACCCGATAAAATCAACGGAGAACGCTTAGCAATAGATGCCAGGGGTTTAAGCAATGTAAAAGTGACAATAACCGCGAAAGTCATGCCAAAGACAAAAGCAAAGTAATTATCACCCCATGTAGTTAGAGTTGCAGCATTTGCGGGGAGAGGAAGCATGACAACCAAGAAGCTTGCTACTAAGGCTTTTATACGTGAATTCATTAATGCGAACACTCTAGTGCTATTCATAAACTGCCTAACAATACATGTTTTAGATATTATGTCAGACTAATCAAGTATATAGCTTTTGTACAGTCCCAATTATTGCTCATACTATAAATTTAAACATTTCAGCGCTATTTTATATGACTTGTTTACCATCAACATAAAGCTGTGTTAAGGGGTTTACCCCAAACTGATAACTAAGCTCAGCTGGATGATTAATATTCCACATTGCTATGTCTGCATCAAATCCGACAGCAAGCTGTCCTTTCGTTTCTGCTAAACCTAATGCTTTAGCACCATGTCTAGTTACACCCGCTAATGCTTCTGCTGGTGTTAAACGGAATAAGGTACAAGCCATATTTAACATGAGTTGTAGCGAATGAATAGGGGAAGTTCCAGGGTTGGCATCAGTAGCTATCGCCATAGGTACCTTATATTTTCTTAATAACGCGATTGGTGGTAATTGGGTTTCACGTAAAAAATAATAAGCCCCGGGTAGTAAAACCGCGGTCATACCTGATTTAGCCATTGCATTAACGCCCTCCTCATCTAAAAACTCAAGATGGTCTGACGATAAAGCTTGGTACTGTGCTGCAAGTTCACTTCCGCCTAAATTTGATAGCTGTTCTGCATGTACTTTCACCGGTAAATGATGTCTTTGTGCGGCCTTAAATACTTGTTCTGTTTGTGTAATATCAAAACCTATGCCTTCGCAAAAAACATCAACAGCATCAGCTAAACCTTGCATGGCCACTTCAGGCAGCATTTCATCACAAATAAGGTCGATATACCCTTGGCTATCATCTTTATATTCAATAGGTAATGCATGCGCACCAAGGAAGGTACGTTTAATTGTCACGGGGAAGCTATTGGCCAGTTGCTTTGATACTTTCAACATTTTTATTTCATTTATGGTATCAAGTCCATAGCCAGACTTAATTTCTAGGGTTGTTACACCTTGCTGATGCAAACTTTTTAAACGAGGAAGAGCACTCTCAAACAATTCCTTCTCTGTAGCTGCTCTTGTTGCCATGACGGTGGAAATAATACCTCCGCCAGCCTTGGCGATTTCTAAATAACTTTTACCCTGTAAACGCATCTCAAATTCATGGGCGCGGTTACCGCCATAAACTAAATGAGTGTGGCAATCAATTAAACCAGGTGTTAACCATTTTCCTTCACCATCAATCACCTCAACAGTCGCCAAATCATAGACGGGCAACTCACTCATTTTACCTAACCAAATAATCTTACCCTTAGCTATCGCGAGAGCGGCATTTTCTATAGTGCCATATTCACAAGAGCCAGCCGACATAGTCGCTAAATTGACATTGATTAGCAGTAATTGCCATAGTTCAGTCTTATACATACTGTTCCCGCGTTCAAAGTATTTGTTGTAAGAGATAAGACAAAACAATAACAAAAAGATCGCTAGTTGTATATACAACTATTGATTTTTTGCTGTAGTTATGGGAGTGTATATACAACTTAATTGCCACTCCCTTTATTAGGTATATAAATGAGCTCAACTAAAACTAGCAAATTTGCCATAATTAAGCAGCATATTTGTGAGAAAATTGAATCTGGCCAATGGATACAGCATAGTAAAGTCCCCTCTGAAAATGAACTTGCTGAGTTATTCTCTGTTAGCCGCATGACTGCTCGACGCGCTTTACAAGAGTTAACCGAACAAGGGATACTCGTACGCACACAGGGCGCGGGCACATTTGTAGCCACATTTAAGTCTCAATCTTCACTGTTAGAAATTCGCAATATCGCGGATGAAATAGCTGAACGTGGACATAATCATCACGCTTCCCAGCTTGTACTCAAACAAGTTAGCATTAACGATGAACTTGCTATTTTACTTAATGTTCCAGCTGAACAAGCGGTTTTTTATTCAGAAATTTTACATTTTGAAGATGATATCGCAATCCAATTAGAACAACGTTACGTCAACAACAGGCTAGTCCCAAATTATCTAGCGCAAGATTTCACACAAATAACGCCCCACGAATACTTATCTCATGAAGCCCCTCTTACTGAGGCTACCCATGAAATAGAAGCTGTTCTTGCTAGCGAGCCAATTTGTCAATTACTTGCGATTAATTCACAGCAACCTTGTCTCCAAGTTAAGCGTCGTACTTGGTCAAAACAAGGAGTTGTCAGTGTTGCCATTTTAACCTCCCCAGGCAATAAATATCGCTTGGGTAGCCACTTAGTATTTAAAAAATAGGATATATCATGACTACTGATAAACGTTTTGATACCAATAGAAAAATTCGTGCTGCACGGGGTAGCGAAATAACAGCAAAAAGCTGGTTAACCGAAGCAGCAAAACGGATGTTAATGAATAACCTTGACGAAGAAGTCGCCGAGCATCCACAGTCATTAGTAGTTTATGGTGGTATCGGGCGAGCTGCTCGCGACTGGGAATGTTACGATAAAATCGTTGAAACCCTTGATCGTTTAGAAGACGATGAAACCTTATTGGTGCAATCAGGTAAACCTGTCGGTGTATTTCGAACACATAGTGAAGCGCCACGCGTTTTAATTGCCAATTCAAATCTAGTTCCTAATTGGGCTAACTGGGAACACTTTAACGAGTTAGATAAAAAAGGCCTTATGATGTACGGGCAAATGACTGCTGGCTCTTGGATTTATATTGGCTCACAAGGCATTGTTCAAGGTACCTATGAAACTTTTGTTGCCATGGCAAAGCAACATTTTGAAGGTTCAGCTAAAGGTAAGTGGGTACTTACTGGTGGCTTAGGTGGTATGGGCGGTGCTCAACCATTAGCAGCAACAATGGCAGGTTTTTCTGCTTTAGTCGTTGAATGTGATGAATCTCGTATCGATTTTCGCTTAAAAACACGTTATGTAGATAAAAAAGCCACCTCTCTTGATCAAGCCTTAGCCATGATCACTGACGCCACAGCTAAAGGCGAAGCTATTTCTGTCGGGTTATTAGGTAATGCTGCTGATGTTTTTCCTGAGTTAGTTAAACGTGGTATTACACCCGACGTTGTTACCGATCAAACTTCAGCCCACGATCCCCTTAATGGTTATTTACCGCAAGGTTGGACCATGGAATATGCTGAAAAAATGCGAAAAACAGACGAAGCTGCAGTAGTTAAAGCGGCAAAACAGTCAATGGCGATACAAGTACAAGCTATGTTAGATCTACAAAGTGCTGGTGCTGCAACAACTGATTACGGTAACAATATTAGACAAATGGCCTTAGAAGAAGGCGTTAAGAATGCTTTTGATTTTCCAGGGTTTGTGCCGGCATACGTTCGCCCATTATTTTGTGAAGGCATAGGGCCTTTCCGTTGGGTGGCTTTATCGGGTGATCCTGAAGATATTTATAAAACAGATGCTAAAGTTAAAGAGTTAATTCCAGATAACCCTCAGTTACATAACTGGTTAAACATGGCCCGTGAACGCATTGCATTTCAAGGTTTACCCGCTCGCATTTGTTGGGTTGGCTTAAAAGATCGCGCACGTTTAGCCGTTGCATTTAATGAAATGGTTAAAAATGGAGAGCTTTCAGCACCAATTGTCATTGGTCGAGACCATTTAGATTCTGGCTCAGTTGCCTCACCTAATCGTGAAACAGAAAGTATGAAAGACGGTTCAGATGCGGTTTCTGACTGGCCTTTACTAAATGCATTATTATCCACTTCAGGAGGAGCCACTTGGGTCAGCATACACCACGGTGGTGGCGTCGGTATGGGCTTTAGCCAACATTCAGGTGTCGTTATCGTGGCTGATGGTAGCGATGCTGCAGAAAAGCGTCTCGCTCGCGTATTGTGGAATGATCCAGGCACTGGCGTTATGCGCCATGCTGATGCAGGTTATGACATTGCAATTACTTGTGCAAAAGAACAAGGGTTAGATTTACCAATGATAGATGGCGCCAACGGCAAAAAAGGGTCTTAATAATGGAAGTAATGAACAAACTAAATATAGTGCCTGGACAATTAACCCTAGCACAATTACGCGCCGTTACTAAGTTTGACGGTATAGAATATAGTCTAGATGAAAGTGCTTTTGACGGTATCAACAAAAGTGCAGAAGCAGTGCAAAACGTGATTAAAAAGAACCAAGTGGTATATGGTATCAACACTGGTTTTGGATTACTTGCTAGCACTCGCATTAAAGAAGAAGAGTTAGAATTATTACAACGCTCTATTGTACTTTCTCACTCAGCAGGTTATGGCGAATACATGGAAGATGCTACCGTACGCTTAATGATGGTCTTAAAAATCAATTCATTATCACGTGGTTATTCTGGTATTCGTTTACATGTTATTCAAGCATTAATCGCACTTCTTAATGCCGAAGTTTACCCCTGTGTACCTAAAAAAGGCTCAGTGGGGGCCTCAGGTGATTTAGCTCCATTATCACATATGGTATTACCCTTATTAGGTGAAGGTGAAGTTTCTCATAATGATGAAATAATACCTGCAATTGAAGGATTAAAGATTGCAGGTCTCGAGCCTATCACTCTGGCAGCAAAAGAAGGTTTAGCCTTATTAAATGGTACTCAAGCGTCAACTGCATTTTCTTTAGAAGGCTTATTCTACGCTGAAGACTTATTTGCCGCAGGTGTTGTGATCGGGTCAATGTCGGTTGAAGCCGCACTAGGAAGTAGAGCACCATTTGACGATCGCGTACATCAAGTACGAGGACAAAAAGGTCAAATTGATGCTGCAACCGCATATCGTAGTATCTTAGAAGCTAATTCAGACATTGGTTCTTCACATCTTGATTGTGAAAAAGTACAAGACCCCTACTCACTTCGATGCCAACCACAAGTTATGGGCGCCTGTTTAACTCAGATTCGTCAAGCCGCTGAAGTATTACATGTAGAAGCGAATGGGGTTACTGACAATCCATTGGTATTTGCCAATGAAGGAGACTTTATCTCTGCAGGTAATTTCCATGCAGAGCCAGTTGCTATGGCAGCAGATAATTTAGCTTTAGCCATTGCCGAAATTGGTTCCTTGTCTGAACGCCGTATGGCATTACTCATCGATGCTAACTTAAGTAAGTTACCAGCATTTTTAGTTGAAAATGGTGGGGTTAACTCAGGATTTATGATTGCGCAAGTCACATCAGCAGCTTTAGCATCAGAGAACAAAACCTTAGCTCATCCCGCCTCAGTCGACAGCTTACCCACATCAGCAAACCAAGAAGACCATGTATCTATGGCGTGTTTTGCTGGTCGTCGCTTAACCGATATGGCTGAAAATACTACCGGTGTTTTAGCCGTCGAGTATTTAGCAGCAGCGCAAGGCTTAGACTTTAGATCTCCATTAAAAGGCGCACCGAAAGTTGAGCAAGCCAAAGCACTTTTACGTGAATATGTCGCTTACTACGATAAAGACAGATACTTTGCTCCTGATATTGCGGAAGCTGCCGGCATTATCGAAGAAGGAGACTTAAACGGTTTTCTACCGAAAGGAATATTGCCAAGCTTTGATCATTAACTAACTTCAGCAATGCCAGTATAATTACTGGCATTGCTCTTCAATTGTTACTCTCCTCTACCATATAAAAATTGCTCAAACATCCTACACCTTGACATAATATGTCATCATTGATAACATCTTATTTACAATTTTTGAAAAAGCCTTGTAGAGTCATAAATATGAAAACGTATACTAGCTCAAAGCATAATAGAAAAGCGGGTGTTTTACTTGGTGTAGGTGTTGGATTAATTATCGGTGCTGCCACAGCTAATGTTGGCATTGGAATTGCGATTGCAGTAGTCTTAAGCCTAGTGTTTAGTCGAGGCACACAATGTCATCGTACCCCACACGATATTGATTAAGCCCTTTTTAAAAGGAAATAAATAATGGAATACATATTATTTTTTCAAACCTGGTTAATATTGGCAGTAATCTTTGCTTTCTTAGAGATTTTTATTCCCGGTGGTATCTTATTAAACCTCGCTATCGCCTCGGTGTTAGTCTCTCTTGGGGTTCACCAACAATGGTTAGATACATGGGTATTAACTTTAACAACTTGGTTTATTTGCGCCTCGGTTTTACTTTTTGTCCTCTATTTTTTCACCGATAAGTTTTTCCAAGGAGAGCAAACTATTAATAATGTCGATGAAGAATTAGACATCTATGGCAAAGTTGTCGAGGTAATAGAAAATATTGGTCCTGGAAATACTGTTGGACGAGTGAATTTTCAGGGAACTACGTGGAGCGCACTTGGTGATGGCTCTGAAATAAAAAAAGGCAGTAAAGCAAAAATCATTTGCAAAGAAAACATCTCACTCGTCGTGGAACCACAAAAATAACAAATGCCATTTTGGCACAGCATAACGCAAGGAGTTTTTATGCTAGCAACTTTAACTTTTATTATACTTGGGCTACTGATAATAGTACTCAAACTAGTCCTTATTGTACCTATGCGCGAAGTCTGCGTCGTTGAACGTTTAGGAAAATTTCGTGCAGTCATGCAACCAGGCTTGCATTTTTTAATACCCTTTTTTGATCGTGTCGCTTATCGACATGAAACGCGTGAGCAAGTACTCGATATTCCTTCGCAAAGCTGTATTTCGAAAGATAATATCCAAATCGACGTTGACGGTTTAGTTTACATTCAAGTCATGGATGGAGCGAAAGCGAGTTACGGTATAGAAGATTATCGTCGCGCCAGCGTAAACCTTGCCCAAACAACAATGCGCTCTGAGATAGGCAAGTTAGGTTTAAGTCAAACATTTTCAGAACGAGATACACTCAATGAAATCATTGTGCGTGAAATAGATAAAGCCTCTGATCCATGGGGAATTAAAGTATTACGTTATGAAGTAAGAAACATCACCCCTTCAGCAAATGTTGTACATACTTTAGAAAAACAAATGGAAGCAGAAAGACAAAAACGTGCTGAAATCACCTTGGCAGAAGCACAGAAAGAAGCAACAATTAACTTATCAGAAGGTGAACGACAAGAAGCAATTAACTTATCGGAAGGGGATAAACAAAGACAAATCAATGTTGCCCATGGCCGTGCAGAAGAAATTGAAATTATCACCAAAGCGACTGCCGAAGGTATGGATATTATTGCAAAGGCCGCCTCATTACCCGGCGGCAATAAAGCCATAAAAATGCGCTTGATGGAGCAATTTATTAAAGAAACAGGGAAAATTCTAAATACTGCAGATGTGTCTGTACTCCCAACAGAAGTCGCAAAGTTAGAAGGTTTTTTCAACGGGATGGAACAAGTAACCCAGCAAGTTCAAGGAGCTAAATAATGAACCCATTAAATGCAGAACCAATGGAAATAGCCATTCTAATTATTTGGGCAAGTATTTTTTTATTTTTGGCCTTTAAATTTATCCAGGCAATTTGTTTAGTGCCTACACAATCCGCTTACGTAGTAGAACGATTAGGTAAATATAAATGTACACTTGAGGCTGGGTTTCACGTATTACTTCCTTTCATCGACCGTGTAGCGTTTATTCAAGACTTAAAAGAAGAAACTATTGATGTACCACCTCAAGAATGTTTTTCTAAAGATGAAGTTAATGTAGAAGTTGATGGCGTAATATATATTCAAATTACTGACCCATTAAAAGCAAGTTATGGGATCACTGATTACCGTTTTGCCGCAATGCAGCTTGCCCAAACAACTACACGTTCCGTAATTGGTACTTTAGAACTTGATCGCACTTTTGAAGAACGCGATATTATCAGTGCTAAAGTAGTCGAAGTATTAGATAAAGCGGGTGAAGCATGGGGTGTACGCGTACATAGGTACGAAATTAAAAATATTACTCCTCCACTAACCGTTAAAAACGCAATGGAATTACAAGTAACCGCTGAACGTGAACGTCGCGCTATTTTAGCGAAAAGCTTAGGTGATAGAGCTAGTCGTATTAATCGTTCTGAAGGACAAATGACAGAAATGATCAATATTTCTCAAGGTGAAAAACAACGCCAAATCAATTCGGCGGTAGGTAAAGCAGAAGAGATCATTGCGATTGCTAAAGCGACAGGTGAGTCAATTACCAGAATAGCCCAATCAATTGAACAACCTGGCGGGGAAGAAGCATTAAACATGCAACTGACTGAACAGTATTTAGATAAGTTAAAAGGATTAAGTCAAAAAGATCGAAAAGTTATCTTGCCAGTGAATTTACTTGATTTTAATCAATGGGTTAATACGTTAGGTTTAGATAAAAAGTAGTGTAGTCTTATACTCTCGGCACAATCTCTGTCGAGAGTCTTTCCTCTTAGATAAAAAAACATCCTATTAAAATCACTAATAAAAGAGAGCTTACCAAGCAAAACTTTTCACCTAATAAGGTATTATTTACCGCGTACACTCGCCTAAAATAAGTCACACAGATATAAAAAAGCGTTGCTGCAACCGCCGTTGAAAAATGCACTAATAAAGTAAGCGGAGCAAAATTTTCATGCCATAAAAATACTATTTTACTGGTAGTAACATAAAATAAATCAAGTACAGTGACATGTAACCATAACAGTAAAAATATCACTAAATAGTGTTTAGTTTGTTTTGTCATGGCGCACTCGCTGAAAGAAGAAAGCCACTAATTATAATGATTACCAGCGAATGCTCAATATAATAATGTACTAACGCACAACTCTTAATCTTTAGCTCTTCCACTAACGAGTCACATTCAGCCAAGCGAGTAAATCGTCATACTCAAACTTAATGGAAAGTGCCTGTCTAATTTTATCACTTATCACTAATTTACTCGTACTTAAACTAGGGCCGCAATCCGTTTGAAGCGCAGACTCGGCAATCATTAAACCGGCGTGTTGATAGAAGGCTTGCTTAGACATTCTCATTTTACTAGCAAGGTTATAAATACCAGTGTTCTCGGGCGTTTCAATCATACCAGCAATGCATTGAACAACATCGTATTGATGAACAAGATTGGAAAAAGCATCAGGATCTTTAAGTACTCGTCCTTGTTTGAAAAAATTGCGCGGAGATCTATTTGGCCCAACTAAACCCGCCACTCTCAAAGAAACGGCTGACAAGCCGCTATTAAGCACATAGCTTTCAGCTTGTTGTAATAAGGTTACTTTTTCTTGAGAAAGATTTAACACGGCATTTTCATCCACCTTCCCAACTAATCCCCCATAAATAGCGGTACTATTAATTAAAATAATTTGTTTAACTTGACCTTTTTTAGCATGCGAAACAATTTGTGCAATATTCTCAGGGTAATTGATATTGCCTGAGCGAAACTGAGGAGGAATAGCAATAACGAGAGAGTGACAGTTAAAACATTGATATTGACACTCATCGTTATCATTTATAGGTAAGCGTAAGCATTCAGGAGTTGCCCCTAAGCTTGATATTAAATTAAGCCTTTCTTGTGATTGACTCGTTCCTATCACACTATATTGATGAGCTAATAAAAACTGAGCTAACGCCTGGCCTAACCAACCACAGCCAATGATAGCAACACTTTTTGTTACCCCTTTATTATCTAACAAAACTTAAGGCCTTAATTGTCGATATTTCTTTATTGATGAGACAACCTCAGTAGCAATATCATTAGGCACAACTAAGGTTAAATTATATTGCAAAATTTTCCAGCCATCGGCAGTATTAATTAACACACCACTGCCTCGACAATTGCCATACGCTTCATTACTTAATAATTCGTCAAATAATACCACTTCATTAGCTTTCACTATCGTTAAGTTACGTTTAACTGGCGTGTATTTCCATCCTCTCCCTTTTTTGAAATAGGGATTAACATAACGTTTAAAACTTTCTTTTGTCCAACGCTCACTACCATCAGTACCTAAAATAATGGCATTTTCATCCATAGTTGCAAAGTATCGCTCAAAATCGGCATGCTCAGCGGCTTGATGATACTGATCAAGTACTTGAGTTATTTTATCTTGCTCTATTATTTCTTGTGCAAAACTCAATGTTGAAAACATTAATGCTATAACTATCAGAACATATTTGCTCATAAGAGATTCTTCCTTTTAATTGGATATAAGTTACACCGTGGGCTTAACAACATAAGTTGCATGAAAACAAGCAGCAACCTTTTCCCCACTATACACATTCACTGTTAGCATGATTTTTTCATTGCGTTGCTTTAATAACCTCGAAAATTCGGGTGTATCATTTTTAACATCACATACAGCATACGCAACCCCCTCTATTGGAGCTAAATATTTTATATCGGAATCTGCTAAAACTATATCCCCATCAAGAGTGCGTTCCGCTAGCAATAAATATATCCATCCCCACCCTGTTAAGGTAGCTAATGTATAAATACTTCCAGCAAACATTGTTTGATGTAAGTTTTTATTAACGTTTTGATCGCATGTTGTCACTAATTTACTTTGATCATAATAAGTAACCTGAATCGCCATCGCGTTACTTAACGGAATTTGACTATGCCATGTGTTCACTAACTTACTGACATCCTCAGATAGTAACATCCTTACAGCCAGATTTTTTTTCATCTTGAAATGCTTAATTTCACCGTAGAGTACATGCGATAGTTGTTCCCCTTGATAACCAAGCCGACGATAAAAATCTAACGCTTGTTCTCTGGCATTTAGTCTCACACAGTTAACGCCAAACTCGGTTGCCGCACCTTCTAAAGCGTCAATAATTGTTCGACCGAGCCCCTGCCCATGATAAGCAGGATCTACCGCCATATAACGAATTTGAGCCTGATTATCATCGCAAAAATGTAAACGGCCAACAGCCAGTATTTGTTGTTGATCATTGATCACCATTCGATGAACTGCCTGAGACTCTAGTTCATCTTGTTCACTCCCTTTAGCTTGATGCCAAGGGGCTCTCAATACTTGCCAGCGTAATTGGAAATATTGTTCAAATTCTTTTGGCGTTTTAGGCGCTCGACATTCAATCATTGACTATGCTTACTCTAATCATCTTAACCTTGCCCCATATTAAATGAAATTAACAAAACATCTAGCACAAGGAAAAATTATTTACTTTTGCGCTAACGGACAACCACTCATCGTTGCTGAAAACCAGCACTACCGGTGGCTTTGTTTAAATAATATAGTGCAAAGCGTGATGTTAAAAAGGAAACCATGGCAACTTACATTACCTCATCAATTGAGTATGCTGTTGCCCTTACTCTTTTTCACGCCACAAAATATATTAGAAATAGGCTTAGGAGGAGGAGCGTTTCGTCGTTACATTAATCAATTACTACCCGAATGTAACTTTAGCAGTGTTGAATTAAATGAGGTGATTATTGAATGTTTCCATTCATTTTTTAATCCTCATAACATTGATACACGTATCATTCATCACTCAGCGGAGAAATGGTTAACAACTCAATCTCAGCTAACATTTGATTGGATAATTATTGATATTTTTGTCTCTATTGAAGATTCAGTTATTTCATATCAGTTAATTGAAACGTTACTAAATCAAACGCAATCGAATACGATTATTACCCTAAATCTACCCAATGAAAAAGAGCAACAAATAAACACCTTACTCACGCACCTTAAATGTCATCCAAATATTCATGTGGTGTATTTCACTATTCCCCACTACAAAAATATCATTCTCCACATTTTACCAACAACGAAAACAAAACAATTAACGCCTAAGACACCTTCGCCATTAAAAGAGCACCAACAAAGGCGTTGGCAACGTATATGGCAACAAGGAATTCATGTATAAACAGCAAGTTTAAATAGAAAGTGTGAAAGTGACAGGACCATCATTGAGCAAGCTCACCTGCATATTGGCGCCAAATATACCGGTAGGAACAGTAAAACCTTTGTCTCTAAGTTGCTGGCAAAAAAATTGATATAGCTTTTTGCTCATTTCAGGCTCCGCTGCACGAGTAAAACTAGGTCGCATCCCCTTGCTGGTATCCGCCGCTAAGGTGAATTGCGAAACCACTAAAATATCGCCACCGATTTGCTCAACATTAAGGTTCATTTTTCCAGCAGCATCTTCAAAGATACGATAACCGGCAACCCGTTCTGCAAGTCGTTTAGCTTTTGCCTCATTATCTTCAGGTTCAACCGCTAATAAAACTAACAAGCCTTTTTCTATCTTCCCTGTTTCTTTGCCTTCCACAATAACATTTGCTTGAGTGACTCTTTGTATCAATGCAATCATGATTTATTCTCATTTAAAAATGTTGCCATCGTCTTAGTGGCATTACAAAAAGCAGTAATGGTTTGACTTTCAAAGCCACTATGCCCTGCTTGTGGTAAAATTTGTAAGGTAGCATTCTTCCATAAATTAACCAGTTTATCAGCCATGGCTAATTGACAAACCATATCGTAACGCCCATGTAAAATAATGGCAGGAATGTCAAACAAAGCATCTAAATGAGACAGAATATAATCCTCAGATAAAAAACATTGATGATAGAAATAATGATTAGACAACTGAGCCATACATAATGCTTTATGGGTATCTTCTACTTTCAAATTACCTATCTGATGTTCAATGGTAGATAAACGTAGTTCCCACAAATACCAAGCTTTACTTGCCGCCGCTTTGGCTAGTTCATTTTCACCACTAAAAATGGCGTGATAACCAGACAAGGGATCTAAACGGTCATGTTCAGATAATGGGGATAAAAATGCTCGATAATATTCAGGAAAAAACTGGGCAGCACCTTCTTTTTTATAAAGCCAGTCGTACTCAGCTTGTGTCGCTAAGAATATACCTCGTAAAATGAAAGCATGAACAGATTGAGGGTATTTTATCCCGTAGCATAATGCCAAAGTAGTTCCCCAAGAACCTCCAGAAACTAACCACTTATCAATAGTTAAATGCTTTCTGATCGCGTCGATATCATCAACTAAGGTTGAGGTGGTATTATTATTTAGGCTCAATACGGGTAATGAACGACCACAACCGCGTTGATCAAATAAGATAATGCGATAGAGTTCAGGATCAAAATAACGGCGATAGTTTTCACTGGAACCGCCGCCTGGACCTCCATGTAAATAAAGTACAGGGATACCTTTAGGGTTACCACTTTGTTCAATATAAATTTGATGTTCATCAGATACAGTCAGCCATTCTTCTTTAAACGTGGCTATTCGTGGGTACAAACAATGAGACATGTTAACTCCCCTAAAATTTATAAGACTTCTTCTGGTTGTGGTTTTTTACGATTAAATTCTTCTAACGTCACTGTGAATAAAGCACCAAACAACACCACTAACCAAGATAAATAAACCCATAAAAATAGAATGGGGATACTGGCTAAAGCACCATAAATAGCTTTGTAAGAAGGTAAATGCGTGATGTAAAGTGCAAAACCTTTTTTGGCAACCTCAAATAATAATGCCGCCAACAGTGCTCCTGAAAACGCATACTTAAATTTAACGACTTTATTAGGCACTATCATATATAAAATTAAAAAAGCTATTAACGACGTAAATACCGGTAAAGCACGCATCAAATAATTTGAAAAACCTAATATATCGTAATCTCCTAGCGAAACTAAAGACACAATATAAGTTGTAGCAACCAGACTACTTCCTACAAGCACGGGTCCTAATGTCAAGATCATCCAATACATTGAAAATGCAGTTAACAGTCTACGCTTACGCGTGATTTTCCAAATATTATTTAATGCTTTATCAATTGAAGATATTAATAACAGTGCAAATAAAAATAAAAAGGATATGGCAACAGCTGACATTTTAGAGGCATTCGCAACAAACCCCGTAATATGCCCTTTAACGGCATCACCAGCGGCAGGAAGAAAATTTTCATAAAGGAAACTTTCAATCACCTCTCGAATATCTGAAAAAATAGGGAAGGCGGTCATCACGGACAGTGTGACTACAATTAATGGCACCAATGACATCAGCGTAACATAAGATAAATAGCCAGCGCTTACGTGAATTTGTTCCACTCGAATTTTTTCGATAAAAAATCGAAAAAAACTGATAATTTCATCTTTTTGCGGAAATTTAGTAAGTATTTTAGTTAATTTCATTTTTAGGTTAAATCATTTATTATTAACTACAGTATATTATGATATTAATAACAACAACCAAATAAATTTAATTAATGAGGAAATTATGTCAGGACAAGGTTCAGGTGGTAATGTAATTGCAGCAATATGCAATGTGTTCTTCCCCGGTTTAGGACAACTAGTACAAGGTAGAATTTTAGCTGCAATATTTTTCTTTCTTGGAATGGCTATTTCTTGGGTATTAGTTTGGGTGGCAATTGGTTGGATACTTGTTCCTATTGTCTATATTTGGTCTATTATTGATGCTGCACGTTATAGCGCTTCGGATTAATTATGATGGGTAATTTCAAATCTTATTTACTGGTGGTATTAATTGCTTTAACTGGTTGTTCAAGTGCTTATTATTCTGCCATGGAAAAGGTTGGTATTCACAAGCGCGATATTTTAATTGACCGTGTTGAAGAAGCCACTGAATCACAGGAAGAGGCAAAAGAAGAATTTGCCAGCGCTTTGGAGCAGTTTTCTTCATTAATTAGCTATGATGGTGGTGAGTTAGAAACTCATTATCAACAAAGCAAAGCTCATTACGAAGCAAGTGAGCAAGCGGCACAAGAAGTAACTAAACGAATAGATGCCATAGAGTCAGTTGCAGAAGCGTTATTTAGCGAATGGCAAGAAGAGATAGAACAATACTCAAACCAGTCATTAAAACGTCAAAGCCAAACTAAATTGCGCCAAACTAAAAGCAAATATACTAATGTACTTATCGCCATGCATAGCGCTGAAAAGAAAATGTCACCTGTGCTTACCGCATTAAAGGATAATATGCTTTACCTTAAACATAACCTGAATGCACAAGCTGTAGGCGCATTAAAAGGTGAATACACCTCAATAAAACGCAATATCGATGCATTAATTAAAGAGATGAATAATTCAATTGGGGATTCTCAAGCCTTTATCGACTCTTTGAAAGCGCAATAAAGATTGATAACAAAGGTATAATTTAAAACGTATGAGGTAACGAACCGAATAAAGAGTCTTCATCTACATGATTAATTTCAGCTAAAAGCTCTGAAAGCTCTTTAATTTGTTCTGCTCCTGCGTTTCCCTGTTCAAATAACTCGCTTAGCTTTTGTAATTTTACCAACTGCTCTGGTGACATATTCCATCAACTTGTAGTTTATAATCTATTGATTAAATGATATTCGTGTCTCTTTATTTCATTCACATTTTTGAGACTTTATTTGACGGCCATCATTAATAAATTCTTGATATAGATTCTTTAATTCCATTTCTTCAAAATTATTCGCATTATCTGATACCATTTTTTCAAATAGATCATTTAAACGCTCAACTTTATTTTGCTCCATCACCCTACTCTCTAACTTGTAATAAATTAAATCAATCATCCTGAGTAATGACTTAAACAATTACATCCTTCTCAACAGTAACTTAAGTGTATCAGCGCGAGTTAACGAAAAAAGTAGGTAGATAAAAACAAATGGACTCTCTAGCCATAAAGTGCACTCAACAAAAACAAAACACCTTTAATAACAGCACCTTAGATAAATAACAGCATTAAATATACTAGCATAACTGACGTAAGGTTAAGACATGTCTTACATAATAAGATGTAATTTTTGACCTCAACCTAAAGAAATGTGTGTTTATAAATAAGAAATTTAACCGGAAAGTTACCTTGTATGATTGTCACCTGTTATTTAAGGCATGATGTCAGCGAAGTAAGTTAATCCTTATTTTAAGTCACATATCAGCGTTTATTAGCCGTAGGAAAACCCCAAAAAAGTAGCGATAATTACCTGTATTAGAAAGATGATTGTGATTGTAAATTCAATACTTCGGCACGGTATTATACGGGAGGCACCAAAGGTGTTAAGTTAACTATTGACGCCATAGTCTCTTGTTATGCTAACAATCCAGGAATGACCTGCAAGATTAACCGACTGTTTTAGATGAACTTAATACGTTCATCTAAGCACTCATTAGAGCCCATTTCGAATTCTCGGCATATCCAAGGTCGGTTTTCATAAATTGAGCACATTAAAGTATCTCTATCTAAAGCGGCGCACCAACCATCATTTAACCGCATCATTGTTTCACCGCCATACTGGTCACGTGCGATGAATTTTTCTGGCACACCAGTATCCGAAATAATCATAACTTCAAGACGACAGCAGCAAGCTTTGCAGTTTGAGCAAGACACATTTGAGGAAGAAGGTGTATGAGTTGGTATAAGCATAAATAACTACCGTTTGGTCAATTGTGCATTATACCGTAAATTGAGTGTGATTGAACGAATCAGTAAGAAAATGTGGACGCATTGGCGATACAGTTGTCCTACTTTTTATGACAAACCTTTGTGGAATGGGCTGGGTTTTCAACACGATATTCATTTTGGGCTAAAGCTTATTATGAGCAACAAAAACATAAAGGAAAATCACATCATTATCAGAGCACTCGCTTTTAAGTGGATAAGAATATTATTTAAGTGTTGGAAAACCAGCACATCTTATGTCGAGTCAAAATATTTAGAAGCGCTAAAACGAAGAGATTGACCACTAGTAAAGTTTGCAATAAATAGTTAAATTTAACTAGTTGTCCACCTCAGGGTATCTTGTTAGCTGAATTTTTTGTAAAGTGATTAGATATTTTATTTACTAAGATCTGTCCTACATAGATCGCTGAATATAAAGTAGTAAAAAATATAATGAAATATACACCCGAATACCCACTTAAGTCACCCCATATATTTTGAATATTTGTAGCACTTAAAAATACCCCTTTTACGGCAACAGGCAATAATGACAAGGAGAAAATACCGCAAAAAAAAGCAGTTTTTTCATTTTCATTTTCATTGGTATAGCTTTTGTAAAAATAAATTGAGTATGCATTTATCAAAATAACTATCAGAAAAATTAAGTTAATCAATTAAAAATCCTTTTTTTGTCCTGCTTGAATGCTTTGTTAGCTGCGTTTTGATTTACGGGATTGTGCTAGTTTTTTTTCTACGACTTCTCTAGCTTCTCTAATGTCTTCAAAGAAGTCATGCTGATACTGAACTAACTTTTGATAAGTTTCCCCTGATATCAAATAAAACGCACAGGTAAGTGCAAAGAAATTAAGTAATAAAAGTATGTAATACTTTTCACCTTCGATCATCACCAATAGTGGTAGACATAAAATTATTAAACAAAGCGAATAGTACTTCAGAATCCTTGCACATAAAAAGGATCCCCGTGTAACACGGAAGTTAACTAAACAAAAAATGATAGATACTAAAAACATTGTTCCAACCAACCATTCCGGCTTAGTGTCAAAATACTCAAGAAGGAACATAGTCCCAGAAAGTCCTGTGCCTATCATTAATAGCATAATAACTAATAGAAACCTCCCGACCAATTTCCAAGGCGGAAATAGTAAATTAACCTTTTCTTCTTCAGCCTTCATTATTGATCTAGCTCCTCATATATTCCAACCGCAAGAGAGTTAACACCACCAGAGAGTGCACTACCTGAAAAACTCATTGATGCACCTATAGCATCTTTTAGCTGTAGTGTAAGTGATTGCGTTATTTTAATTCCTGAATAGCGCTTAGGGTAGCTACCAGCCTTAACTAAAGCTTTCAATAATTTATTTGATATTCCTGGATGATTTAATCGGATTATTTCTTGGCTTAGTCGTTTTCTCTCTGCTCGAGATAAGCCTTTTAAAATAGATAAAAGGCTTTTACCACTACTAATATTTAAAAGTTTTATCGCTTTTAATGTCATAGCTCCCGCAGCTGCGGCACCAGCAAGTGAAACAATGTCTAATGCTGCTGTAGCACTTTGATACCACTCCTGTGAGTCTAAAAAATCATTAGATTGGGGTGAAGCGACTTCTAGTGTAGTTCTGACGAACCCATTTATGCACTGTGCTGTGCTAGCTGTACTTGCAGCAACGGCCAAGTAAGTCACAGCAGTACTTGTACCTCCTGTTAAGGGGATAGCAGCACTACTACCAAAAACAACAACCCAGCCTAAAAATGCAGCACCACAACTTAATACTGTGCCTGCCACTTCACCAACAAGCTTAGATTCTCGGATGTTGCCTTGACTCCCTTTTAAGTGTCCCGCGAACTCTTTTTGAGTCATTGATTTCGGAGGCTCACGTAAAACAACTTTAATAGGGTTTAAACTACAGGAAGGTTCGAAAGGTCTAAGTTCTGTTATTGTGTAGTTACTATCAATATAAATTACAGCTGCGCCGTACAGCTCAGGTATTTTATCAATATCCTGAAACAGTTTCTTTTGGTTAATATTATACGAAAGTTTAGACTTAAGTTGGTTCTCTTTAAAGCGATAGGTGTCATGTGCCCCCATAGTAAAGTCCTTTTTGGTTAAAAATCCATTGTTGTTAATATCATAGGTAAATATAACCCTGATTTTCTATTGTAATTTCTTTATCAATAACTTGGAATAGAGCGCCCCAAATATTAGTGGTTATATAATATAAAAATACTCTAACTGGATTATTTTCTTTTAACAATCAAAAACGTTTACGTTTTTGGCTATTTTAATTTCATATTGTTAAATAATCAATAATGGCAAGGTTGTACTGAATATTTGGGTTTTAGCGGTGTAATGTTGGGCTTTTAAGCCTTAATGGAGGGTATTGCTTAACTCTTCAATATTATAAATTACTAATCTACCGGAGCTAGGATATATTAACAGCAAACAAGCTAGCGCTTTAATTGGTGTTGCACCAATGAATAGGGATAGCGGCCGCTATAAAGGCCAACGAAAAACTCAAGGAGGAAGACCACAAGTCAGAACCGTTTTATACATGGCAATGATGTCAGCAATGCAAGCTAATCCTGTTTTCAAAGCAACATATCAACGATTATTGGCAGCAGGATAACCAAAGAAAGTGGCAATAATTGCCTGTATTAGAAAGATGATTGTTATCTTAAATTCAATGCTAAGAGATGGTGTAATGTGGGAAGCGCCAAAAGTGTGAAATTAACTATTGACGCCATAGTCTCTTGTTAGCCTTTTTTAAACGTATCCATATTTTTGACTTTTCCATAAGCACATTGATAGTCAATTGACACATCTAGTTCGTTTAGCTGCTTTTCCACTGCTTCCATTTCTTCATCGGTTTCGCATGGAAAATTTATTGAGAATAAACTTTGTTTTTCCCCTGCTGGCATTGCATAGCCAACATCCAACGATGTTTTTTGATACTTAGCTTTTATACCTTTTGTAGCGTGTTCAACAGCCTTTTCAAATTCACATAACTCTTTATTTAAATAAACCTCAAATTTATTAATATACGCAGGACCAAGACCATTGTTTAATAATTCAACTTTAAGATAACCCCTACCATTTTCTTTGTTATGGTAAGTAAAAGTAGTTAAGTAAGGCTGTACTGATAGCACATTATGTTTACGTTGTGCATATGCACTCCATCCAGTAAAAGCCAACGCACAAGCAGCAATGATTTGAGCTGAATAATTGCTTAAAAAATCTAACATCGATTACATACATCCTTAAAAGGCTAGACATAATGACTCCCCACGAGGCTAGCCTCCATGTCGTGGGTTAATTTTAAAAATCAGAGCCATAATTAGTTTGTTAATGAACTAAAGCGGAGGCTAGCATGTATAAACATAACATAGTTTTTATTGGTTTAGATACCCATAAAGTATCTACAGAAGTGGCACATATTGAAGACCAACGTGGTGCCAAACTCGTTCACCACGGAAAAATTAAAACAAACAAAAACAAACAAACAAAACAGTAATCACGAAACTTGCTCGGCAATATCAATCTAAATACCCCAATGCGACATTGCATTTTGTTTATAGCAGGTCTCTGTGGCTATTGGATTTACCGACTACTAACGAGTTTAGGTCATTGCTGTTATGTCGTTGCACCATCGCTTATCCCTAAAAAGCCAGGGGATAAGGTCAAAACCGATAAACGCGATGCAATGAAATTGGCCAAACTCCTTAAAGACGAGGAGCTAACCCCAATTTATGTCCCTGAGCCTGAAGACGAAGCGATACGTGATTTATCAAGGGCAAGAGAAACGGCTATGAAAGACTTAAAAGATGCTAAATTCCAACTTAAAGGGTTGTTCTTACGTAATAACATTAGCTGCAAAGTAAAAGATAACTGGTCAAATCAACATTTACGTTGGCTAACTGAGTTAGTTTTACCGCATCCAAGCCAACAAATTGTGCTACAAGAAATGATACAAACCATTACTGAGCGCATTAAACGTGTTGAACGCTTAGTCAATGAGCTCGCACATCAAGCTAAGCAGTGGCGGTATTACCCTGTTGTTCAAGCATTGCAGGCTATGCGAGGTATTCGTTTTTTAGTTGCTGTAGGTACGATTGCTGAGCTGGGTGACTTAAGACGCTTTGACCACCCGAGAAAACTCATGGCTTACTTAGGGTTAGTCCCCAAAGAAAACTCAAGTGGTGATAACAGAAAACAAGGCGGCATCACTAAATGTGGCAATGGCCGTGCAAGACGATTACTTATTGAAGGAGCTCAAACCTATAAACACAACGCAAACGTGTCAACCGAGCTACAAAAGCGGCAAGAAACGCTGCCTAAGGTCGTTATTGATATTGCTTGGAAAGCCCAACTAAGGCTTTGCCTACGATACCAGCGTCTGATGCAACGCGGTAAGCATCGTAATGTAGTTGTTGCGGCCATTGCCCGTGAAATGGTCGCTTATATTTGGGCGATATCACGAGAAGTAATATTAGTGCCTATTGACCCAAGTACACGTATTTCAAGGGTACCGGCATAATCAAAAAGAGAGTTGCAAATAAAGACAACAACATGAAAAAGAGAAAAGATTAAATGAGAAAAAGTTTTGAGTTAGCGCATGGAGTCAAGCATCGGGTGTGGCACAACCACCGAGGGCGTTACCTACATGGATGTAGGTAAGGGGCGAGAGCAAGGATGCGGTAGCTTTAGGATGGCAATAGCCTAATGGCTATTGAACCACGAGCATAGACTGAAATTAGGTGTCACGACGGAAAAAGTAAGGTAGGCGCTGTTAGCCAATAGGTTAATAATCCACGAATATCAGCATGATAACCGACGAAATTACTTGCTTCATTCTATGCGTTAACTCACTCAACTTGAAAAGAGAAAAATGATGGCTCGAAAAAAAGCAAAGATTTTTATGGTTTACGTTGACATGGGGAGTCATACCAACGCCCAAATAATGGGCTAAAAATGATTGGCTAAACTGAGCGAAGCGAAAGCCAAGCTTTTTTAGTCCCTGTTAATTTGCTTGTTAGCGAGCTCTTAAACTACGCCAATTTGAACCTAACACATAAAAACTATAAAGATAAATTAGAGGCCAAATAACTACAATAACAATTGAAAGAAGTTTACTTACATTTTTGAAGCAATGAATAAACGAACATACCCAAAGATAAAATGTTGAAGTTAACGACAGATATAAAAATGCTAATTCTAAGAAGTGCATTTCCTCTCCATCAAGACTTGAGTCTAATACTCGAGGATCACCGATATAATTTAACAAAACCAAATATGCCCAAATCGAAAGACTCAGGATTAGAATTATTAGTAGTGACTTAGAATTCAAGAACAGCTTCATAATGCTCGCTAACGCCCTGTTAACAGGCAAAAAGTAGTTGGTTAAAATAGCGACGAAGGAGCAAAATCAACTGTTTTTTGTCCTTGTTTAACAGCTTGTTATACAACCGTTGTTTAAAACCTTGCTCCCCACAACTCACGCTGCCGAGCAATGTGCTCCGATGATGCATGTGAAGCTTCTTTTTTCGTAAAACCTTTCTTTTGAAGCTTTTTAGATACAATTTTATTTAAGGTTTTATCCCAATTTTCAATCGTTGCTCCTGCCGGAACTTCGACTAAAATTTTAGGGGCATTAATATCATCGCTGACATTATCCCCAACATTACCGGGCTGTAAATAAACAGCCTTGGAATGAATAACCCCATCAACTAAAATATCATGCTTAAATATATCAAACTCGACTGTAGCTTCTACTTCAAGGGGCTTTTTAAATTTAATTACAAGGTAAAGAGCTTTAGAATTAAACCTTTTCTTAGCCCACATAGATACTGCATCTCCAGGAGGAGTATCTCCATGTATCTTAATTAAGTTTTCAAGGTCATTATTATTTGAATTCTTCACTATAAGAACAGGAATAAGTCGGCCATCGGCTGTATGATGTGATGCAATTGCACCATCAGAAACAATTTCAAGAATCGTAGACAATGCTATTTTAGTTTTCATTATTCACCGTATTAACTAAATGGGTTTCTACCGATACTGAACTATTAGATGCAGTAAGAGCATTTACCCTGTAAATATCAATAATAAACTCCTTCCAAATATCCTTAGAAAGCTTAAAAGTTACCCAGCCAGACTTGGTCTCCTTGTCGGTAAATGTCATAGGCAACTCCAATGCTTTATAATTACCAGCTAAGTTAATTGGAGACACATCAAAGGCAGGATCAATTTTCGCTATTTTTAATAGTTTACTATCATCATAAAATTCTAATTGAAGTTCGATTGTTTTTAAAGAATTTGCAGAAGTAGCTTCATTTGTGTAGCTGATAGCAAAAGATATGTAATCCTCACCTTTATCACTCCATTTTTTTGCATCAATTAAATATGGTTTGATATTTAAGTATTTATCCTGGTGTTCCCTATTAGTCAGTCTGTATGTTTTTACAGATAGCCTATAGCTTATAAATGCAAAAAATAATGAAATAATTGCAACACAGAGTGCGCCGAAAGCAATTTTGTCTGAAAAACTCAAAGTACACTCCTAGTGAGGTTGTATAACGCTTATTACCGAGCATTTAGTATAAAGTCCCAGACACTCTTTTGAAGTACTGACTTTATAGGTAAGCTAGATAATTGATTTAAATAGATAAAACATCCATTGTTTGGTTGAGTTTTCATTGTTTCTCCGTAAACAAAGTGAGAATTCTTTTATCGAGAATGACTTGTACCCTATTAAATATTATTTGGAAAAAAATTTCTACTAAAAATTAACCACTTACAAATTCATAACAAACAAAGCGAGTTTTTAAAAAATATTTAGTAGGACCAAAAAGCGGTTATTTTTGATAAAAGCCATTATACCTGTATAAAAGTGGCTATGTTGTCTTTCGGTGTGGGTAAACTATACTTAATATACTGAAACCTAATAACGGTAGGTGCAACATGGCTTCCAGGCAGTTTCAAAATATACTACATCACGTTACAAGTCTAAACTACTCCCAGCTTAAAAAACTTCGCCATGAAGTAGAATCAAATATAGCTAGCAATCAGGTAGATCAAGCTATTGCCGATCATGAAGAAACAATATCTCACTGTCTTCATTGTAATTCTCATCAATTAAATCGTTGGGGGATAACAAGGCAAGGAATTCAACGGTTTAAATGTAAATCATGCAACAAAACTTTTAATGCACTTGCTGATTCACCTCTTTATCGCATGAAAAAATCGGAGAAATGGATTGAGTACACTAAACTAATGTGGGAAGGAGTATCCCTGAGGAAGTCAGCTAAAGCCTTAGACATAACGCTTAGAACGTCATTTCGCTGGCGACATATGTTTATCAAAGCCCCTGCCAGCTTCAATCCATCAGAACTTACAGGCGTTATTGAAGCCGATGAAACATTCTTACCGGAATCTTTTAAAGGTAAGAGAGTTATTGACCGTAAATCACGTAAACGTGGTGGTGGACGAATCAAACAAGTCCCTATCTTTATTGCGCTTGATCGTAGTGGTGCTGTATCGCACAAGGTTTTAGAGCGCAATACAAAAGAAAATATTCAAGCCCAATTAAAGCCGCTATTATCATCAGGCTCAGTGCTTTGTACGGATGGTAATTTATCATACAAAGGTATTGCGAAGGAACTAGATGTTGACCATAAGCGATTGATAGGACTTGATAATCAACGAGTTGTCGATGGTGTATACCATATTCAAACCTTGAATAATTACATGAAACGCTGGAAAGGTTGGTTGAAAAGGTTTAATGGCATTGGAACAGACTACGTTGAGAATTATTTAAGTTGGTTTAGATTTATGGAAGATAACGGTGAGTATTCAGATCAAACGTGGATAAAAGAGGCTCTATGATCTGAATTTTAAACTACCCCGATAAACTACAACATAGTCATTCAAGATAGTGCTCAGCTAAAAAAATAATTAAATCAATTTATGGTGTAAATCCACTATCATCAAGTTGTGATAATAGCTCATTTAATTTCTCTAGATGCTCAGGGTTATCATCAGCAAAAACTTTATACTTATCAATAAGTTTATTTAATTGCTTATTTGGAGACTGATGAAAATTAATGTTTCTCTGAATATCCTCTGATAATTTCCTGATACTGATCTCTATTAACTTTTTATCGTTTCCTTTCGGAAAGATATTAAATACAGGCTTTTCTTCAATAAGGTTTATATGGTAACGCAAGCTACGTCCACCAGATTGAGATGGAGTTAATATACCTTTTTGAACAAGATCTTTTAAATCACGCGTAGCTGTAGCTGATGAACAGTTAGTTATAGACTGGTATTTATCAGGGCTTATCCCACTTCCAATCAAACCTTTCTCGCCAAAATCAAAGAACTTACTAGTGATTTTTTTCTGACGTTTATTTAAGCTTGTATCTTTGTGATGATCCCAGAAGATAGATTTTTTTAAGATGAAATCAATTTTGTTTTTAGCATCAATTTGGGCATTTTTTGTTGTTTCAGAAAACCATTTTACCCAGTTGGTTAGATCTACAGATGGGTTAATACGAGAACTTTCGGCAAGCATTTTGTAATATTCATCTCTATTTTCATTAATTGGTGTAGATATACTAAATAAAGGTGGTATTTCAAAATCCTGAAATAGTGCATGTTCTGATATGGCACGAGCTATACGTCCATTGCCATCACCAAAAGGATGTATTGAGGTAAACCACATATGAGAAATTGCAGAGCGAACAGGGCCGGGAAGGAATGTGCCATTATCATTAAGTGGAGATGTTTCATTGTACCAATCAATAAAAGCAGTCATTTCAATTTCAACTGTTTCACCTGGAGGTCCTTCGAAAACCACTTCTTCATAATCACCATTACCAGTAACAATATCTACTGGTCCATTACGATAATCGCCTACTTTAATATTTCTTCTAGCGCAATAATCCTCTTGTCCTGTTAAAAGTAGTTTATGCCAACTACAAACAATTTCTTTAGATAAATTATTGGTAAAATTGTTGCGAACATCAACAAGCAATGAAGCAATACCATTTTCTTTATGGAAGATACCTTTAGGTTGAGATAATTCTAGATCTAAATAACGAGCAACAGATGAGCGCACTTCTTCACGATTTAAGTTTTCACCCTCAATTTCACTGGTATTAATTGCTTCTTCAACCATTAGGTATATATAGGCTTCAGATTTATTATTTTGATCAAGTTGGGAAACTTGCCCCTGAAGATTAGAGGAAATTTTAGTATATTCACTTATGATCTTGTTAATACCATCAGATTGAAATGTAAATTTTGGCCAATTAGGATGTTGCCAGTTATATTTTAAGCTCATATTAGTCACCTTTTGCATTCTGATCATAATAGCATTATTTTTGATTAGAATAAAGGGTTTATTCTAATCATTCTTATATTCTGATCAATATATATATGTATTTGATGAGAATACCCTCTCTATTCTCATCATTTTTATATTTACGATAAATTTTGAACGGCATTGCCAGTAATCCGCCTACTCCAATTTTCCAGCCAATAACCCACACTAAACTACAACATAGCCATAAAAGTACAGCCATATTTGTTTGTGAAGCTATTATGGAAAAATCAGCTTTTCTGGCATCTATTAGAGAATTTTGCAGGGCTAAACATTACGCCTAAAAACCGAAAAAGCTTATTTACATTAGCTAAAGCGATATAAGTCATCATTTTAATATTTATGCGACACGTAGTGTGTATTGGATAATCGATTGTTGAATTGAGGCGCTACTTGCTCGGTGTGTCAGCGTTGGTGTTTCTATTACACCTAATTTTTATGTAAGAAGTCATCCTGTTTTTACACACTGCGACTACTAGCCTTAGCAATTAAGCAGGTAATTATCTGAGTATTAGCAGCAAGTTAGGCCACTTAGTCATTCGTGTTATTTACATTCTTTAGCAACAGATATAAAAAAGCCGCTTTAATTATTCATTAAAGCGGCTCGTTAATCATTGGTGTTAATTAACTTTTAGGACCACGATTTTCACGTTTACGGTCTGTTTCTTTTAACCATTTTTTACGTATACGAATACTTTCAGGTGTAACTTCCACTAATTCATCATTATCGATAAACTCAAGTGCTTGTTCCAACGTCATAATAATTGGCGGCGTTAAGGTTTGCGCTTCATCAGTACCTGAAGAACGAACATTCGTTAATTGCTTACCTTTAAGTGCATTTACCGTTAAATCGTTATCACGACTATGAATACCAATTACTTGACCTTCATAAATATCAACCCCGTGCCCGATCAACATACGACCTCTAGACTGTAGGTTAAATATTGCGTTAGTTAATGCTTTACCAGTGGCATTAGCGATCATTACGCCATTTTTACGCTGGCCAATATCGCCACCTTTATGAGGTCCATATTCGAAGAATGTATGATAAATCAAACCAGAGCCTGACGTTAATGTCATAAACTCAGTTTGGAAACCAATCAATCCACGGCTTGGCATAATAAAGTCCATACGAATACGGCCAGTACCGTCAGGTGCCATATCAGTTAATTCGGCTTTACGAACACCCATACGTTCCATGATAGGACCTTGATGTTGTTCTTCAACATCAATAGTTACATTTTCATATGGTTCTTGTAATTGACCATCAATTTCACGAATAATTACTTCAGGTCGAGATACAGCTAACTCATAACCTTCACGACGCATATTTTCAATTAAAATACCTAAGTGAAGTTCACCACGGCCTGATACTTTAAATTTATCTGCATCTTCTAATTGCTCAACACGTAATGCAACATTATGTATTAATTCTTTTTCTAAACGATCTTTAATATTTCTCGAAGTAACAAATTTACCTTCTTTACCACAAAATGGTGAAGTATTTACTTGGAAAGTCATGTTAATCGTTGGTTCATCAACCGACAATGCAGGTAGCGCTTGCACATCTGTTGGACAACAAACTGTATCTGAGATCTTTAACTCGCCTAAACCAGTAATGGCGATAATATCACCAGCAAAACCTTCTTCAATATCAAGACGTTCTAGGCCTAAATAACCAAAAACTTTACCTACTTTAGCGTTATGTAATTTACCGTTAGCGCCTTCAATAGTGACTTGTTGATTCGGTTTAATTGAACCACGAGTAATACGACCAACACCGATTACGCCTAAATAAGAACTATAATCAAGCTGAGAAATTTGCATTTGGAATGCGCCATCAGGATCTGCTGTTGGAGCAGGTACTTCCTTCAAAATAGTTTCGAACAAAGGTTTCATGTCGGTGCCAATTTCGCCTTCTTCAAGCGTAGCCCAACCATTAATTGCTGAAGCGTAAACAACTTTAAAGTCAAGCTGTTCATCAGTAGCGCCAAGTTTGTCAAACAATTCAAAAACTTGATCCATTACCCAATCAGGACGAGAACCAGGCTTATCTACTTTATTGATAACCACAATAGGTTTTAACCCTTGGGCAAACGCTTTTTTAGTTACAAAGCGTGTTTGTGGCATAGGACCTTCTTGCGCATCAACGATAAGCAAAACTGAATCAACCATAGACATAACGCGTTCTACTTCACCACCAAAATCAGCATGGCCAGGAGTATCTACAATATTTACACGGTAACCGTTCCAGTTAATAGCCGTGTTTTTAGCTAGGATGGTGATACCACGTTCTTTTTCGATATCGTTCGAGTCCATGGTACGTTCTTCTAAACCGCCTCTGACGTCTAGCGTTCCTGACTGTTCTAATAATTTATCGACTAAGGTAGTTTTACCGTGATCGACGTGGGCGATAATCGCAACATTACGTAATTTCTCTAACACAAGCTTTGCTCAATAGGGCTATAATTGGGCGCGAATTATACAGCATTTCCTTTCATAAATATAGCACCATTTATTTTTAATTATTATCAAGCACTAATTTCATTAGCCTTAAAATGGGTATTAAAATGATTAATTAAGTGCGTTGCACCAAAATGATCACGACGACGCACCAAAAGAAGGCATCAGGCACCCTAAAAATTTTCCCAGCCCTTGTATATTAAGGTTTTCATTATTGGCACAATTTTCGCTTTAGGACTACAATAATGAAATTTGAATACTTTAGAATAACCATAAGTGGAGAGACAATATGTCACAAGCTGTATTAGATCTAATTAAAGAGAACGATGTAAAATTTATCGATCTGCGTTTTACTGATTCAAAAGGTAAAGAGCAACACGTATCTATTCCTCACCATCAAGTTGATGAAGACTTTTTCGAAGATGGTAAAATGTTTGACGGTTCATCTATCGCTGGCTGGAAAGGCATTAATGAATCAGACATGGTATTAATGCCAGATTCATCTACAGCTGTGCTTGACCCATTTACAGACGAAGTTACTTTAAATATTCGTTGTGATGTTTTAGAACCTGCAACTATGCAAGGCTACAGCAGAGACCCTCGTTCTGTTGCTCATCGCGCTGAAGAATACATGCGCTCTACTGGTATAGCCGACACAGTTTTAATTGGTCCAGAGCCTGAATTTTTCCTTTTTGATGATGTGCGCTTCCATACTGATATGAGTGGTTCATTCTACAAAATTGACGATAAAGAAGCTGCTTGGAACTCAGGTACTGAATACGAAGGTGGCAACATGGGTCATCGTCCAGGAGTTAAAGGCGGTTACTTCCCAGTATCTCCAGTTGATGCATCACAAGATATACGTTCAGCTATGTGTCTAGTTATGGAAGAAATGGGCTTAGTTGTTGAAGCTCATCATCATGAAGTGGCAACTTGTGGTCAAAACGAAATTGCTTGTCGTTTTAATACTATGGTTAAAAAAGCAGATGAAGTTCAAATCTACAAATATGTTGTGCATAATGTTGCCCACGCTTATGGAAAAACAGCAACGTTTATGCCTAAGCCATTAGTTGGAGACAACGGTTCTGGTATGCATGTTCATCAGTCATTAGGTAAAGATGGTGTTAACTTATTCTCAGGTGATAAATACGGCGGATTATCTGAAATGGCGATATACTACATTGGTGGTATCATCAAACATGCTAAAGCTTTAAATGCTTTCACTAACCCGTCTACAAACTCATACAAACGTTTAGTTCCGCATTTTGAAGCACCTGTAATGCTTGCATACTCTGCACGTAACCGTTCTGCATCTATCCGTATTCCAATTGTACCATCTCCAAAAGCTGTACGTATTGAAGCTCGCTTCCCAGATCCTGCAGCGAATCCATATTTAGCGTTTTCAGCATTACTTATGGCTGGCCTTGATGGTATTAAAAACAAAATTCACCCTGGTGATGCTATGGATAAAGATTTATATGACCTGCCAGCAGAAGAAGCAGCTCAAATCCCACAAGTAGCAACTTCACTAGAAGATGCACTTGACGCATTAGAAGCTGACAGAGAATTTTTAACCGCAGGTGGTGTTATGGATAATGATATGATTGACGCTTATATTGGGTTGAAACGTGAAGAAGTCGCATTACTTAATATGACAACTCATCCAGTTGAATTTGATATGTATTATAGTGTTTAAGTAAGCATTAATTACATCAAATAATTAAAAAGCTCACTATGTGAGCTTTTTTTGTGGCTATCATTTGTATTATTAGCTAAATTATAACTATGACTTTACAACCGGCATTAATTAATTGACCTACTTTATGCGCTTTATTGTGATTGCTCTCCTTTTAGGGCTTAGCTCAGAGCTCTACGCTGGGTCGGCAAAAATATATGTATGGCGTAATTCTGATGGTATTTTAGTTTATTCTGATAGCCCAAAACCTGGCGCTGAAGAAGTTGAGATAAGCGATCCTAATATATCTAACTCCTCTGTTGACACTTCCATTTTAGACATCATTCCTAAAGCGATCGAGAACAGCTACCAAGTCGAAATAACCCAACCAGCTGATAGTGCAACAATTCGTGATAATACCGGTTCAGTATATGTCTCTGGCCGTATTAAGCCTATTTTCAAAAAAGGCTTAAAAATTGCGCTGACCTTAGATGGTACCCCCCACCTCAAGCCTCAAAACAATTCAATATTTGTATTAAGAAATATTGAGCGTGGCGAGCATCAAATAAAAATGGATTTATTAGATGAAAAAGGCAAGATAATTGCATCATCTAGTCCAATCACATTCTATATGCATAGAGCGTCCGTTAATAAAGCAAACTAAGAATAAAATGGTGATTTCTTTATACGAAGATAATACACTTTAATTCATGCCGCACTAAAATGGTGCGTGAGGTTTTATGTTAGGCAATACAGTAAACATTAATAAAATAAAGCACGATTATCAGCAAAAAATACCGAATCAGTTAGTCACTGCGGTCATTGTACTCGACAAAAATTTAACCATTCAATATGCAAATCCAGCTGCTGAAGCGCTTTTGATTCGAAGTTTTAATAAATTATATAATCAACCACTGTCTAATATATTCATTAATAAGCCAATAAAACAAAGTCGATTAGCTCAATTACTCGTTTCTGGGCAAGAATTCAGTGATAGTGATGTGCCTCTAGAGCTATATATCAACCATATCATCACCGTTGAAATAATGGCATCCTCTTTTGAATTTGGAGACTCTCCCCACATATTGATTGAGTTTAAACAAATAGATCAACAAAAGAATATTAGCGCTGAAGCTTTTCAACATCAACAGTGGGAATCAGCACGTGATTTAATTAGAGGCTTAGCCCACGAAATTAAAAATCCACTTGGTGGCTTAAGAGGTGCAGCCCAGTTACTAAGTAAAGAGATATCACAAGAACAGCAAGAATATACGGCAATGATTATTGAACAAGCTGACCGCTTAACTAATCTTGTCGATAGACTTTTAGGGCCTAATCAATTACCTAAAATGTCTAAACTTAATATACATTCAGTGTTAGAGAAAATTTACCAAGTCGTACGTTTTAGTAATAATAAAAATATTAAAATCATTCGCGATTACGACCCTTCGATACCAGACATTATCTTTGATGATGAAAAATTACAGCAGGCTTTTTTAAATATAGTAAATAATGCGATCCAAGCTATCGGCGAGGGCGGGGAAATAATCCTAAGAACTCGAGCTGCAACCAATAAAACAATCAATGGTAAACGAATAAAACTCTGTGCGAAAATTTCCATTATAGACAATGGGCCAGGTATTCCGGCTCCCATAAAAGATACCTTATTCTATCCAATGGTTTCTGGGAAAGTAAATGGTACTGGACTAGGCTTATCTATATCACAAACTATAATTCATCAACATAATGGTAAATTATTCTGCATTAGTGAACCAGGCAACACTGAGTTTCAAATCTTACTACCCATTATAGATGAGGGATTATAATGAACAATGAACAAGTATGGATTGTCGATGATGACAGCTCAATCCGTTGGGTATTAGAAAAAGCATTATCAGGTGAAAACATCAGTTGTGCATCATTTGATAGTGCAGAAAACATGTTGATCGCACTCGCTCATGGTAAACCAGAGATCATCATTTCAGATATTAAAATGCCCAATATTAGTGGCATGGAATTACTCGATAGAGTAAGTAAAGAATTCCCTGATATACCAATCATTATTATGACAGCACATTCTGATTTAGAGAGTGCTGTGAATGCATATCAAGGAGGAGCTTTTGAATATTTACCTAAACCCTTCGATATTGATGAAGCAGTTTCATTAGCAAAGCGTGCACTCATTCATGCAAGGGAAAAAAGCTCTAATAAGAAACAACAGACACCAAGCCCCTCTTCTGTTGGTATAATTGGTGAAGCTCCTTCAATGCAGGAAGTCTTCCGTGCAATAGGACGTTTATCACGTTCAAGTATTAGTGTCTTAATCAATGGCGAATCAGGTACAGGTAAAGAACTGGTCGCTCATGCTCTTCATATGCATAGCCCAAGAGCCCAATCACCTTTTATTCCATTAAATATGGCAGCAATCCCCAAAGATTTAATCGAGTCAGAACTTTTTGGCCATGAAAAGGGGGCATTTACCGGCGCGAATTCAATAAGACATGGACGTTTTGAACAAGCCCACAATGGCACCTTATTTTTAGACGAAATTGGCGATATGCCCTTAGATATACAAACTCGATTATTACGAGTATTGGCAGACGGTCAATTTTATCGTGTTGGTGGGCATTCTCCGATTCAGGTGGATGTGAGAATCATTGCTGCAACTCATCAGAACCTTGAAGATCAAGTGAACAAAGGGGATTTCCGAGAAGATTTATTTCATCGACTCAATGTTATTCGTATTCATTTACCTAGCTTGCGCGAAAGAAGAGAAGATATTAAGCAATTAACAAATCATTTTCTTAAACTTGCTGCTGATGAGTTAAGTGTTGAGCCTAAAACCCTTCATAAAAGTACATTAGCTTTTCTTGAACAATACCAATGGCCTGGTAATGTGAGACAACTCGAAAACATTTGTCGATTCTTAACCGTAATGGCTAGTGGCAAAGAAATTCTTATTGATGACTTACCTGCTGAGATAATAGCAACACCTACTACCACCAACTCAATTGAAATGACTTGGCAAGATGGCTTACGACAATGGGTCAATAGTCAATTATCACTAGGAAATGATGATATTCTTAATACAGCTTTACCTGAGTTTGAACGTATATTATTAGAATGCGCCTTGTCTCATACTCAAGGTCATAAACAAGAAGCGGCAAAGAAACTTGGTTGGGGAAGAAATACTTTAACTCGTAAGCTTAAAGAACTGAATATAAAATAAATAAAATCCATTATTGCTTATACGCATAATAATGGATTTATCCAGTACACTCGGAGGTTTCACATTTTTTGCAATTGTTACATAACTTAATATTTAAAAAGTGCGCTGTAACTATCAAAAAGGCACCTAAAATAATGATATAAGGTTGAACAGCCTCAGAAAAGTCATGTTTTTGCCAATAGATCACTACGCCAAGAAGCAGTAGGTAAAGTGGATATAGTTTCCGATGATATCGTTTGAAACCAGACAACATTGCAATAGACCCTAATATAGCAGTCACAACAAGAAATACATGTTCCCAAACGTGATCAGCTAAAAAGCCGACACCTAATAGGGGTAGAGCGGGTAACAGCACAGGTAATAAAATACAGTGTAACGCACATAATGACGTTGCTGTAATACCTATTCTATCTAACATGCTTAATGATCCAAATAATACTATTTAACTTAATGATATAATATCACAATTGAGATAATATCACAAAATGATATTTTGCGTTTTTTAAAAAAACCTTAAGCATTCTCAATCCCGAAAGTAATCACCTCATTAATTTGCTGTTTATTTAACGCTAACATCATCAGACGGTCTAACCCAAGAGCAACACCTGAACATTCAGGTATGCCTTTTTTCATCGCTCGAATAAAGTTATTATCAATGGGCATTTGAGGTTTGCCCATTTTTATTCGCGTTTCATTATCCCTAGTAAACCTAGTTAACAACTCCTCATGATCGAGTAATTCATTATAACCATTAGCAAGTTCAATTCCGTGATAATAACACTCGAATCTATGCGCAACCCGATTATCCTGCACTGAGATATTAGCTAAAGCAGCTTGTGTGTACGGAAAATCGTATATAAAGCAGGGCGCCTTTTCTCCAATCTTAGGTTCAACATAGTCACTAAAAATATATTGTAATAATATATCCTTGTCCTCTTCAGTCGCTACCCATTCATCGCTAACACCTTTTACACTAAGGAAAGCCTTTAATTCTTGAATACTTGAAGATAAAGGATCAATTCCCGTTTGTTGGCTAAAAGCTTCTTGATAACTCAACCTGATTGAAGGGTTACAACCTAATACGACAGCTAATAATTCACTCACCTCATCCATGAGTTGCTCTAGTGTAAAGCCAACACGGTACCACTCAAGTATAGTGAATTCTGGGTTATGAAAACGTCCATAGTCTTCTTTTCTAAACGCTTTACAAATTTGATAACTACAACCATAACCATCTGCTAATAATCGCTTCATAGCAAATTCTGGAGATGTTTGTAAATAAAGTGAGGTGTTGTGCTCAATGCTTGAATCAGAAAAGAATTGGTATTGAGTACTAAACGCATCTAAATGAACGTCAGTAACTGTGCCTCTAGATAGTAAGGGGGTTTCGACTTCAACAACATCTTTTTCAAAGAAAAAATCTCTGATCTTGCGCATATAACCAGCCCTTAGTTTAGCTAGCTTCCAAGGTAATTGTGATTCAGTCATGGTTAACCCTAAAATATGTTTTATTCATTTTAAACGATATTAGTGATTGTCACTAGTACATGAGGTCCTAAGAGGTTATTTGACAACATAAGTACCATCGCTCTTTGTAAATTGAGCTTTAGCCAAACACCCAATCGTATTAGATCTATTTTAAATAATAACCTATTATCTGTCGGCATAAATGCCGACCTACACCTAAGGCTCTCTACGTTTTAACATTGGTAGAATATGTTGTAGGTTGGGCTTTAGCCCAACAACCGAAATGGATTATATCTGTGAATTTGACCTCTATCGCTATTTGTCGGCATAAATACCGACCTACACAAGGCTCTCTACATTTTAACATTGGGTAGAATGTATTGTAGGTTGGGCTTTAGCCCAACAACCGAAATGGATTACATCTGTGAATTTAACCTCTATCTATGATTTGTCGGCATAAATACCGACCTACAAAAGACTCTCTACGTTTTAACATGGATTGAATATGTTGTAGGTTGGGCTTTAGCCCAACAACCAAAATGGATTATATCTGTGAATTTGACCTCTATCGCTATTTGTCGGCATAAATACCGACCTACAAAAGGCTTTCTACGTTTTAACATTGGGTAGAATATGTTGTAGGTTGGGCTTTAGCCCAACAACCGAAATGGATTATATCTGTGAATTTGACCTCTATCGCGATTTGTCGGCATAAATACCGACCTACAAAAGGCTTTCTACATTTTAACATTGGGTAGAATGTATTGTAGGTTGGGCTTTAGCCCAACAACCGAAATGGATTATATCTGTGAATTTGACCTCTATCGCTATTTGTCGGCATAAATACCGACCTACAAAAGGCTTTCTACATTTTAACATTGGGTAGAATGTATTGTAGGTTGGGCTTTAGCCCAACAACCGAAATGGATTATATCTGTGAATTTGACCTCTATCGCTATTTGTCGGCATAAATACCGACCTACACAAGGCTCTCTACGTTTTAACATTGGGTAGAATGTATTGTAGGTTGGGCTTTAGCCCAACAACAATGCTTGTTAATAAAAAGCAGATAGCAAAAAGCCCGTCACAAATGTAACGGGCTTTTCTAAAGAGGAGTCTAGCAATGTCCTACTCTCACATGGGAACTCCCACACTACCATCGGCGCAACTGCGTTTCACTTCTGAGTTCGGAATGGGATCAGGTGGTACCACAGTGCTATTGTCGCTAGACAAAAAACGTTGTTAATTAATTTACTTTACAAATAAGCTAATTAACACTGTCTATACTATAAGCAAAAAGCCCGTCACTAGTGTAACGGGCTTTTCTAAAGAGAAGTCTAGCAATGTCCTACTCTCACATGGGAACTCCCACACTACCATCGGCGCAACTGCGTTTCACTTCTGAGTTCGGAATGGGATCAGGTGGTACCACAGTGCTATTGTCGCTAGACAAAAAAAGTTAATTTGAAAAGCCAATGTGCTTGCGCACTCGGTCAATACACCCTCGAGCATATTAACGCTAAATACCTTAATCTAATTCATTCAGTAACAGAGTACGTGTCTCTATCAAACTTCATACAAACCACTTGGGTGTTGTATGGTTAAGCCTCACGGGCAATTAGTATCAGTTAGCTCAATGCCTCGCAGCACTTCCACACCTGACCTATCAACGTTGTAGTCTCCAACGACCCTTTAGGGAGATTAAATCTCCAGTGAGAACTCATCTCAAAGCCTGCTTCCCGCTTAGATGCTTTCAGCGGTTATCAGTTCCGAACGTAGCTACCGGGCAATGCCATTGGCATGACAACCCGAACACCAGTGGTTCGTCCACTCCGGTCCTCTCGTACTAGGAGCAGCCCTCTTCAATTCTCAAACGCCCACGGCAGATAGGGACCGAACTGTCTCACGACGTTCTAAACCCAGCTCGCGTACCACTTTAAATGGCGAACAGCCATACCCTTGGGACCGACTTCAGCCCCAGGATGTGATGAGCCGACATCGAGGTGCCAAACACCGCCGTCGATATGAACTCTTGGGCGGTATCAGCCTGTTATCCCCGGAGTACCTTTTATCCGTTGAGCGATGGCCCTTCCATACAGAACCACCGGATCACTATGACCTACTTTCGTACCTGCTCGACGTGTCTGTCTCGCAGTTAAGCTGGCTTATGCCATTGCACTAACCGTATGATGTCCGACCATACTTAGCCAACCTTCGTGCTCCTCCGTTACTCTTTGGGAGGAGACCGCCCCAGTCAAACTACCCACCAGACAGTGTCCCCAAGCCCGATAAGGGCCCTAGGTTAGAACATCACGCATACAAGGGTGGTATTTCAAGGTTGGCTCCACAACATCTAGCGACGCTGCTTCAAAGCCTCCCACCTATCCTACACATGTAGGAGCAATGTTCACTGTCAAGCTATAGTAAAGGTTCACGGGGTCTTTCCGTCTAGCCGCGGGTATACGGCATCTTAACCGCAATTTCAATTTCACTGAGTCTCGGGTGGAGACAGTGTGGCCATGATGATTACGCCATTCGTGCAGGTCGGAACTTACCCGACAAGGAATTTCGCTACCTTAGGACCGTTATAGTTACGGCCGCCGTTTACCGGGGCTTCGATCATGAGCTTCGTCCGAGGACTAACCCAATCAATTAACCTTCCGGCACCGGGCAGGCGTCACACCGTATACGTCATCTTTCGATTTTGCACAGTGCTGTGTTTTTAATAAACAGTTCCAGCCACCTGGTTACTTCGACTCCCCTGTGCTTATGCAGTAAATGCTTCACACTAGGGAGCGTACCTTCTCCCGAAGTTACGGTACTATTTTGCCTAGTTCCTTCACCCGAGTTCTCTCAAGCGCCTTAGTATTCTCTACCTAACCACCTGTGTCGGTTTGGGGTACGGTTCCTATATATCTGAAGCTTAGAAGCTTTTCCTGGAAGCATGGCATCAATGACTTCAAATTCGTAAATTCTCGTCTCGTATCTCAGTGTTGAATGAAAGTCCGGATTTACCTAAACTAACCACCTACATACTTTCACACGGACTACCAACGCCGTGCTCACCTAGCCTACTCCGTCCCTCCTTCGCAATATATAGAAGTACAGAAATATTAATCTGTTTCCCATCGACTACGCGTTTCCGCCTCGCCTTAGGGGCCGACTTACCCTGCCCTGATTAACATGGGACAGGAAACCTTGGTCTTTCGGCGGGGGAGTTTTTCACTCCCCTTATCGTTACTCATGTCAGCATTCGCACTTCTGATACCTCCAGCAAGCTTTACAACTCACCTTCAACGGCTTACAGAACGCTCCCCTACCACTCATCCTAAGATGAATCCGCAGCTTCGGTGCATAGTTTAGCCCCGTTACATCTTCCGCGCAGACCGACTCGACTAGTGAGCTATTACGCTTTCTTTAAAGGGTGGCTGCTTCTAAGCCAACCTCCTAGCTGTCTGGGCCTTTCCACATCGTTTCCCACTTAACTATGACTTTGGGACCTTAGCTGGCGGTCTGGGTTGTTTTTCCCTCTTCACAACGGACGTTAGCACCCGCAGTGTGTCTCCCGCATATCACTCATTGGTATTCGGAGTTTGCAAAGGGTTGGTAAGTCGGGATGACCCCCTAGCCTTAACAGTGCTCTACCCCCAATGGTGTTCGTGCGAGGCTCTACCTAAATAGATTTCGGGGAGAACCAGCTATCTCCCGGCTTGATTAGCCTTTCACTCCGACCCACAAGTCATCACCGCATTTTTCAACATACGTGTGTTCGGTCCTCCAGTTGATGTTACTCAACCTTCAACCTGCCCATGGGTAGATCGCCGGGTTTCGGGTCTATACCTTGCAACTAAACGCGCAGTTAACACTCGCTTTCGCTACGGCTCCCCTATTCGGTTAACCTTGCTACAAAATATAAGTCGCTGACCCATTATACAAAAGGTACGCAGTCACCCCGAAGGGCTTCCACTGCTTGTACGTATACGGTTTCAGGTTCTATTTCACTCCCCTCACAGGGGTTCTTTTCGCCTTTCCCTCACGGTACTGGTTCACTATCGGTCAGTTAGGAGTATTTAGCCTTGGAGGATGGTCCCCCCATGTTCAGTCAACATTTCACGTGTGCCGACCTACTCGATTTCATGATAAGTTTATTTTCGTGTACGGGGCTATCACCCTGTATCGCTGTCCTTTCCAGAACATTCCACTAACTTACAAACCACTTAAGGGCTAATTCCCGTTCGCTCGCCGCTACTAAGGAAATCTCGGTTGATTTCTTTTCCTCGGGGTACTTAGATGTTTCAGTTCTCCCGGTTCGCCTCTTTATGCTATGTATTCACATAAAGATACTTGCTTATGCAAGTGGGTTTCCCCATTCGGATATCTCAGTCTGTAACGGTTTTTATCACCTTAACTGAGCTTTTCGCAGATTAACACGTCCTTCATCGCCTCTAACTGCCAAGGCATCCACCATATACGCTTAGTCACTTAACCATACAACCCCAAATGGTCTTTCGACAATTTAGTACGCCGTGGTGATAAAAAACCACAGCAATTGTAAAGTCTGACATTTTCACGCACTCATAGAGTTACTTGAATTAGATTTTCGTTAATAAGTTACCTTATTAACCAGCTTGTTCGATGACCGATAAAATCATCTTACTCGCTGTTGGTATCTATCATTATATGTTTGACGCGCGACACGCCATTCACCTAATAAATACCGGTATTTATATCAGCTTTCCAAATTGTTAAAGAGTGCAATCTAAGACGCATTCGCTTAAATCGTGGTTTAAAAAACCAAACGTAAATTATTCATTTGAATACCTTAAGTTTGGTTTCTATTTCTTTTAGAAGAAGTGGTGGAGCTAAGCAGGATCGAACTGCTGACCTCCTGCGTGCAAGGCAGGCGCTCTCCCAGCTGAGCTATAGCCCCTCTTTATACTCAAAGAGAGTGGGTAACACATAATTAAAGCAACTTTATTACACAGTAACTGCGTAACTTGGTAGGTCTGGGCAGACTTGAACTGCCGACGACCTCACCCTTATCAGGGGTGCGCTCTAACCAGCTGAGCTACAGACCTATATAAATTGCCCGAAGCTTACATGTTAGGACTTCTTCTTTACTTTAGTTATCACTGCAATTTGTGTAGACACTCATGAAACTCGAAAGTTTCCATTGAGCCGTTTTACTTCAAGATAAGGAGGTGATCCAACCCCAGGTTCCCCTAGGGTTACCTTGTTACGACTTCACCCCAGTCATGAATCACAAAGTGGTGACCGTCCTCCCGAAGGTTAAACTAGCCACTTCTTTTGCAACCCACTCCCATGGTGTGACGGGCGGTGTGTACAAGGCCCGGGAACGTATTCACCGTAGCATTCTGATCTACGATTACTAGCGATTCCGACTTCACGGAGTCGAGTTGCAGACTCCGATCCGGACTACGACGTACTTTGTGTGATTCGCTCCACCTCGCGGTATTGCAGCACTCTGTATACGCCATTGTAGCACGTGTGTAGCCCATCCCGTAAGGGCCATGATGACTTGACGTCGTCCCCACCTTCCTCCGGTTTATCACCGGCAGTCTCCTTAGAGTTCCCGACTTAACTCGCTGGCAAATAAGGATAGGGGTTGCGCTCGTTGCGGGACTTAACCCAACATTTCACAACACGAGCTGACGACAGCCATGCAGCACCTGTCTCACAGTTCCCGAAGGCACAATTCTATCTCTAGAAAATTCTGTGGATGTCAAGGGATGGTAAGGTTCTTCGCGTTGCATCGAATTAAACCACATGCTCCACCGCTTGTGCGGGCCCCCGTCAATTCATTTGAGTTTTAACCTTGCGGCCGTACTCCCCAGGCGGTCAACTTAGCGCGTTAGCTACGCTACCCACGGATCAAGTCCACAGACAGCTAGTTGACATCGTTTACGGCGTGGACTACCAGGGTATCTAATCCTGTTTGCTCCCCACGCTTTCGTGCCTCAGCGTCAGTATCTGTCCAGGTGGCCGCCTTCGCCACTGATGTTCCTTCCAATCTCTACGCATTTCACCGCTACACTGGAAATTCCACCACCCTCTACAGTACTCTAGTTAACCAGTTTCAAATGCAGTTCCGAGGTTGAGCCCCGGGATTTCACATCTGACTTAATTAACCGCCTACGCACGCTTTACGCCCAGTAATTCCGATTAACGCTCGCACCCTCCGTATTACCGCGGCTGCTGGCACGGAGTTAGCCGGTGCTTCTTCTGTTGCTAACGTCACAGTGCAAAGGTATTAACCTTACACCTTTCCTCACAACTGAAAGTGCTTTACAACCCGAAGGCCTTCTTCACACACGCGGCATGGCTGCATCAGGGTTTCCCCCATTGTGCAATATTCCCCACTGCTGCCTCCCGTAGGAGTCTGGGCCGTGTCTCAGTCCCAGTGTGGCTGATCATCCTCTCAAACCAGCTAGAGATCGTCGCCATGGTAAGCCATTACCTTACCATCTAGCTAATCTCACTTGGGCTAATCTAAAGGCGAAAGGTGCCGAAGCATCCCCTCCTTTTTGTCCGTAGACATTATGCGGTATTAGCAGTCGTTTCCAACTGTTGTCCCCCACCTAAAGGCATATTCCCAAGCATTACTCACCCGTCCGCCGCTCGTCAGCAGATAGCAAGCTATCTCTGTTACCGCTCGACTTGCATGTGTTAAGCCTGCCGCCAGCGTTCAATCTGAGCCATGATCAAACTCTTCAATTAAAAAATCGTTTGTGTAGGAACAAGTCCTACTGCTCAATGAATTCTGTCGTGTTACCTACCGAAGTAGATAACTACATAAAACGTACTAATTTATCTCCTAAGAGAAAATTAATACTTATTTGTGTGACATCTTCATTGCGCTGTTTTTGCTACCTAAGTAGCTGGTAAAATCAACATCAATGTGAGTGCCCACACAAATTGCATGATAACTAATTGTTAAAGAAATTCTTCGACTTACGTGAAGTGAAGAAAAAGTTAAATCGCATTCGTTTAACTTTATCGCTGTAGGCCTTGCCTTAAGCGAGATGCGCATTCTACGCACCTGAGTTTTAATGTCAATAGTTTTTTTAAAAAAGTTTTAAAATTTAAAACCGTTTTCAAACGCTATCAACACGTTTACTAAAGTATTCTCTTTACTAAACGTATTAAAACTCTCACTTGGTCATCCTATTTAAGTGAACTAAGTATTTCCTTACTTAGTAGCTTCTCAAGTTTCCCTGAAGAAGTGGAGCGCATTCTAACGACTTTACTCAAAGGATCAAGATCTTTTTTGCACTTTTTGTTTGTTTGCATATATATTGAACTAAACGCGAGTTTATTAGCCTAATCACTAGGATCCTTTGTTGATCCTCTGTACATAAACACAGGAGATTAAGTTTTCAATATGCTCTATATTAATTCTAGTGTCGATTTTCGACTCAACACAATAATAAGCAACATCCTTAAAATATGTGAGAACAATAATAATGAATAAACTAATTATTTTGTTGCTACTTATTGGAATAAATTTTCATTGTTATGCGCAAGGTAGCGCAGAGTATAAACAAGATAAGTTAATATCAAGATTATTAAGCCAACAAGTTGATCAACAAATTTCCTTAGAGAATAGTGTTCGGGCTATTTTATCTCGCTATCCTGAAAAAGTGGATTCTGTTATTCACGCTTCACTTGAACTCTACCCTCATCGCTATAAAGAAATTTTAGCTGGTGCAATGAAAGCAGAGCCTGTGCTTGCATGTGAAGTAATCCAAATCTTTCTAGATGAAAAAATAGCAGACCCGCTTGAATTAGTTGCTTTTGCCATTGAAGCTGAACCCGCTTACGCACAAGAAATAGTTAATATTGTCATGCTTAATAGTCCAGCCATTACTGAAGACATTGTTCACGTGGCTATTAATACTGACCCTGTATTATCTGATTCAATGGTACAGCACACTTTAAATTCTTTTCCTGATAGAGTTATTGAAATATTAACGGGTGCAATAAAAGCATTACCTCAACAAGTTACCTACTTTGTCCAAGATGCTATAGCTTTATTCCCAGGCATGGGTGAAGAGGTTGTTCAAATGGCTGTCACAAACAGTGCAGATAGAGAAGCAAGAAACATCGTAAATTCAGCTATTAGTGCCGGTTTGCAAGAAGGAGTAGCAATGGAAGCGGCTATCGCAGGTGGTGCTGATGAGAAATTACTCGTTCAAGATAATTGATTCTTAATATTTAACTATCTTCATTCTATGAAAAAGGCTTAACAATTTACATTGTTAAGCCTTTTTTTATAATTACATTTAGCAATGAATCTAACGAATGGTTATTGTTCTCGTGCAATAGCTCGATAAGCAATATCGGTACGAAACTCCATACCATCCCATGTAATTTCATTAAGAAGTTGGTAAGCAGCTTTTTGTGCTTCTGTTACATTATTACCTAAAGCTGTTGCACATAATACACGTCCGCCAGCTGTAACAACTTGATCTTCTTTCATGGCAGTACCCGCATGAAATATTTTACGATCCTCAAGTTTGTTTGTTGCTAAACCATGTATGACATCGCCTTTAGGATAATCACCTGGGTAACCACTAGCAGCAAGGACAACGCCAACGGCTGCTCGAGGATCAAAGGTAATCGTAGCTTGATCCAACTTTCCAGCACAAGCGAGTTGGCACAGTTCAACAATATCTGATTGTAAGCGCATCATAATAGGCTGTGTTTCTGGATCACCAAAACGACAATTGTATTCAATGACTTTTGGCGTACCATCTGCTGCAATCATCAAGCCGGCATATAAGAAGCCTGTATATGGTGCTCCTTCTTTAGCCATACCCTCTACGGTAGGGAATATCACTTCGTCCATAATACGTTGATGTATCTCAGGTGTAACTACTGGTGCTGGAGAATATGCTCCCATGCCACCGGTATTTGGGCCTTTATCTTCATTATAAGCACGTTTATGATCTTGGCTTGTTGCAAACGGGAGTACATGAGATCCGTCAACCATCACAATGAAGCTAGCCTCTTCGCCATCTAAAAATTCTTCAATAACGACACGATGACCCGCGTCGCCAAAGGCATTACCCGCTAACATATCTTTAATAGCTTCTTCGGCTTCAGATAAGGTTAATGCAACAATAACCCCTTTTCCTGCAGCTAAACCATCAGCTTTAACAACAATTGGCGCACCTTTTTCACGTACATAAGCTAATGCAGGTTCAATTTCGGTGAAGTTTTGGTACCAGCCTGTTGGAATATTATTACGTGCAAGGAAATCTTTAGTGAATGCTTTTGACCCTTCAAGTTGAGCTGCTTTCGCGCTCGGTCCAAAAATCATTAATCCTTCTGCTTGAAAAGCATCAACAATTCCATCAACCAATGGCTGCTCTGGGCCGACTATGGTTAATTCAACATTATTATTTTTTGCAAATGTCACTAACGCTGATGTATCACTAACACTAATAGCAAGGTTTTCTAATTTTGGTTCTGATAATGTACCTGCATTACCTGGGGCAACAAACACTTTATCTACATTTTTCGATTGAGCCGCTTTCCAAGCAAGTGCATGTTCACGCCCGCCACTACCAATAACTAAAACATTCATTAACTAAATTCCTACGGATTACAAAGCCATTACGTAATAAACATATTGATTATCACGTAATGGGCTGAGGTTTTTATTTTACAAATTTTAATGTCATACGATCGCTTTCACCAATCGCTAGATATTTTTCTTTATCTTTTTCACCTAAACGAAGTGACGGTGGTAATGTCCAAACACCTTTAGGGTGATTAGCTTTGTCTTTAGCATTTGCGTTAACTTCGCTACTTGCTGCTAATTTAAAGCCAGCAGCTTTTGCATAATCAATGACTAAAGATTCAGGTACATAACCGGTTCTCATATTGTCTTTCCAGTTTTGGCTAGCAGGCATTCTATGTTCAACCACACCTAGTACACCACCGCTTTTAAGAGCCTTATAGGCATCTTTGAAAACTTGTTGCATCCCCTCTTCACCCCAGTTGTGGAGGTTACGAAAGGTAAGAACTAAATCAGCAGTCCCTTTAGGGGCTAATTCACTTTCTTTTTTCGGGACAAAGTCTGTTAATACAACTTCACTATAGATAGGGTCACTTGCCAACATTTTAACTAAGCTTTTACGTGAATTACTGTAGTAATTATCTTCGCCCGTATCTGGATAATGTGCGCCATAGAGTTTACCCGTTCCTTTTAAAGCAGGTGCAAGTATTTCAGTATACCAACCTCCACCAGGAGTAAGCTCAACAACTGTCATTTTGGGTGTAAAACCAAAGAACTCGAGCGTTTCTTTAGGATGACGAAATTGATCACGCGCTTTATTAGCCGCTGAACGATGTTCACTATTGATTGCATTATCTAACGCTGAGGTATCATCACTAGCCATACAACCAGTAACAACGAAAGCTGCAGATAATACGCCTGCACTAAGAATCTGTTTTATTGAGTTCATTTGTTTTTCCATGTTTTTTTATCGTTTAAGGAAGTTAACACTATTATTACTAATGATAAGAACACCTTTTGCGAAAAAAATGTTCACTAAACGATAAAATACTACCATAAATAGAAAAAGAGCAGCTAACCTTTTACAATTAACTGCTCCATCACTTCATTAATGGCGGAAATGACGCATGCCGGTAAAGACCATGGCAATATTATGTTCATCTGCTGCGGCAATGACTTCGTCATCACGCATAGAACCGCCAGGTTGAATCACTGCGGTGATCCCCGCTTCAGCTGCAGCATCTAAACCATCCCGAAATGGGAAAAATGCATCAGATGCCATTACGGAACCTTTTACTTCAAGATTTTCATCAGCAGCCTTGATACCCGCAACTTTTGCAGAATATACACGGCTCATTTGACCCGCACCGACACCAATGGTCATACTATTTTTAACGTAAACAATCGCGTTAGATTTCACATATTTCGCTACTTTCCAGCAAAACTGTAAATCGCGCATTTCATCTTCTGTCGGTTGACGTTTAGTAACCACTTTTAAATCGCTAGCAGCCACTTTACCTTGATCACGGTCTTGTATTAACAAACCACCATTTACACGTTTATAGTCTAAACCTGTAGTTTGTGTATTCCATTGACCACATTCTAATAAACGCACATTAGGTTTAGCGGCAACAATTTGTGCAGCAGCATCGGAAATACTTGGTGCTATAATCACTTCCACAAACTGACGTGAAACAATAGCTTCAGCAGTATCAGCGTCTAATTCTCGGTTAAATGCAATAATGCCACCGAATGCTGAGGTAGGATCTGTCTTATAGGCTAATTCATAAGCGGCTAAAATATTGTCACCAATAGCAACACCACAAGGATTAGCATGTTTAACAATAACACATGCTGGTTCGTCAAATTCTTTCACGCATTCAAGTGCGGCATCAGTATCGCCAATATTGTTATATGAAAGGGCTTTACCTTGAATTTGGTTAGCCGTTGAAACTGATGCTTCTTCAGGATTTGCTTCTACATAAAAAGCAGCATCTTGATGGGAGTTTTCACCGTAACGTAAATCTTGTTTTTTGATAAACTGACTATTGACCGTACGTGGAAATTTATTTTTCTCTTCAAAGTTTGGCGCTGAATTTTCACTACCATAAGCTGGAAGCATTTGACCAAAATAGTTCGCTATCATGCCATCGTAAGCCGCAGTATGTTCGTAAGCAGCAATAGCTAAATCAAAGCGAGTTGCATAGCTTAATGAGCTATTATTACTATTCATTTCAGCTAACACGCGATCATAATCATGAGCATTAACAATAATCGTTACGTCTTTATGGTTTTTAGCGGCGGCACGAACCATAGTAGGTCCACCGATATCAATATTTTCAATTGCATCCGCTAATGAGCAACCTTCTTTAGCCACAGTGTTAGCAAATGGATATAAGTTAACCACAACCATATCAATCGCATCAATATTATGCGCTTGCATTACCGCTTCGTCAGTACCACGACGCGCTAAAATTCCACCATGAATTTTCGGGTGAAGCGTTTTTACACGACCATCCATAATTTCAGGATGTCCGGTATGCTCTGACACTTCAGTGACTTTAATGCCATTTTCAGCAAGTAACTTAGCTGTACCACCAGTAGATAAAATATCTACTCCGTTTTGAGCAAGGCTGCGGGCGAAATCTACAATTCCAGTTTTATCAGAAACACTTAATAGTGCACGTTTGATTGGGCGAGGGGTATCCATTGCTTTTTGATTACCTTTAAATTAATTCGTGTTGTCTGGCCTTTGACACATATCCTTGGCGAGAAACATCCATATCACCGAGTAAAGGTGAAACTACCTAATGTAATAACAGGTTAATACCTTAATACGTAAAAAAGCACCCTAGGGTGCTTTTTCATCGCAGGCATATACCTGCTAAATTTTAGTTCATGCCGTATTTCTTCAATTTCTTACGTAAAGTACCACGGTTGATGCCTAGTAAATTAGCAGCTCGCGTTTGGTTACCGCGAGTATACTTCATGACTTCTTCAAGCATCGGTGCTTCAATTTCAGAAAGTACAAGGTCGTACATATCATCTACATCATTACCGTTTAATTGTGATAAGTAGTTGCTAATAGCAATTTTAGCTTGAGTACGTAATGGTGAAGACTCAGTTTGAGCTTGCAAATTACCAGTAACAAATGGAGATGAAATATTTTGTTCAAACATATAGTTCAGACTCTTTCTTAAGTTAAATTATCAAAATACCTAGTTAATGCGACTAGTTGGTCTTCTGTTGACTCTAGCCCATTAAAAATAGAACGAAACTTTTTATCTGGTTCAAGCAATTGCATGTACCAAGATACGTGTTTACGGGCAAATCTTAATCCCATAAAGTCACCATAAAAATTATGTAATTCCTTTACATGCTCAATTATTATTGAACGCTTCTCGTCCCAAGAAGGTGGCGACATATGTTGCCCTGTTTTCAAAAAATGATTAATTTCTCGAAAAATCCACGGTTGCCCTTGAGCACCACGACCAACCATAAATGCATCAGCCCCAGTATATTCAAGCACATGTTTTGCTTTTTCAGGGCTAGTAATGTCTCCATTAGCAACCACTGGAATAGAAACAGCCTGTTTAATTGCCTTGATGGTGTCGTATTCAGCTTCGCCTTTATAAAAGTCGTTCCGAGTACGTCCATGCACCACTAATGATTGAATACCATTGTGTTCAGCAATTTTTGCTATTTCTATACCGTTACGAGTGTTTTCACACCAACCAGTACGAATTTTCAATGTAACTGGCACTGAAACAGCATCAACAACAGATTTTACAATCTGCTCAACCAACAAGGGTTCTTTTAATAAAGCAGAACCCGCTAGTTTTTTATTTACCTTCTTTGCAGGGCAACCCATATTAATATCAATAATTTGCGCGCCATCATTAACATTAACTTGTGCTGCATAAGCTAGCTCTTGCGGATCTGATCCCGCTATCTGTACCGAACGTATACCAGCAAGCTCGCTATGCCGTGTTCGATGCAATGACTTATCAGTTTTCCATACCTTAGGATTTGCTAGCACCATCTCAGATACAGCTAATCCGGCTCCCATTCGACAACAAAGTTCTCGAAAAGGCTGATCAGTAATACCTGCCATTGGCGCTAACATCGCCTGACTCGATAATGAATATGAACCTATTTTCATTGCTGTTTTTTTGAGCTACCTGTCAAAAGGGCGCTAAGTTTACGCGTTTTTTTTTGAATTGAAAAGAATATAAATTGACCAAATGACAGTTTTTTTCATCATTTTGATATTGACATTTTGCAAACTATTGATGTGTGCAGATATTAACCAAACAAGAGTTAAAATCTGCACAACTTTTTATTATTTTCTTGTACCAGATAAACGCACCCATTCTTCTTGAACAGCAATTTCATCCATATCACACCACTGACCATATTGTTCTTGAAGCTCTGGAGCTTGATTTTCCAATACACCCGACAAAGCTAATAGACCTTTATCACCGACAAATTGAATGATCACAGGCGCTAATTCTCTCAAAGGCCCCGCAAGAATATTAGCAACAACAACATCTGCTTTAATATCAGGTTGATCTGCAGGTAGAAATAAAGCCAAACGATCTTCAACACCATTGCGCTTAGCATTTTCTTTGCTCGCTTGTAACGCTTGAGGATCTATATCAATACCAATAACTTTTTCGGCACCTAATTTTAAAGCGGCTAATGACAGAATACCTGAGCCACAACCAAAATCGACGACTGTCTTACCTTTTAAATCAAGGCCATCTAACCAAGTTAAACATAGTGCCGTTGTTGGGTGTGTTCCTGTACCAAAAGCTAAACCCGGATCTAACATGACATTCACAGCTTCAGGATCCGGCACATCACGCCAACTTGGACAAATCCATAAACGTTCACCAAACTTCATTGGGTGAAAGTTATCCATCCACTCCCTTTCCCAATCTTTATCTTCTAATTGCTCTAACTTATAACGCATTGCTTCTTTGTCTGGATGGATAGACTGTAAGTAAGCAATTACTTTATCCATATCATGATTGGCATCATACAAGCCCATTACCACAGTATTCTGCCAGTAAATAACTTCATCCCCTGGTAAAGGTTCATAAATAGGAGTGTCTTTTGCATCAATGAAAGTAACCGCTTGTGAACCGCAAGCCATTAACCAGTCGCTATACTTTTCAGCGTTTTCTTCATTAGCACTTATTCTTAGCTGTATCCAAGGCATGTAATTTGCTCTGCTTTATTTATTCTCTAAAAAATTACCCTAAGTTTAGCATTACTGGCTTTTTCTCGGTACAGCTTATCTTTAACATTTTAAAAAATATTTGTAATTTTACCCGTCACACGTAATCATCACGATATAATAAAATTAACATACGGCTTTCATAGCTAATATATAGATGAAATATTTTCCCATTTTTTTAGACGCTGCTTATATCAATGCATTAGTTATTGGTGGTGGCGATGTTGCTGCTCGCAAAATCGAACTGCTATTAAAAACCACGACTTCCATCACTGTGATGGCAGCAGAAGTGAATGATAGTGTCGAACGATTAATAAAGAGCCACAATCTCATCTGGTTAGCCCATAATTACCAAACTAATGTCTTAACTCAATATAACTTAGTGATAGCCGCTACCGATCAAGAAAGTGTTAATGCGTTAGCCGCTCAAGAAGCCCATCAAGCTAATATTTTAGTTAATGTGGTTGATCAACCCGAGTTATGTCGTTATATCACGCCAGCGATTATTGATAGAGATCCAATGATTATCGCCATGTCTAGCTCTGGCAATGCACCAATTTTACTACGTATGTTACGGGAACAGATTGAAAAGATGCTGCCTGCCAACTATGGAAAGCTAGCCGAATTTTCATTTAAATTTCGTGACCATGTCAAAGCAAGAATAAAAGGGTTACGTAATCGTCGTACCTTTTGGGAAGAAACATTACGAGGTCCAATAGGTGAAAAAGTACTCGCTGGTAACATAGAACCAGCCGAGCAATTACTAATTGCCAGTTTAAAAAATGGTGTTGCTCCACCCCAAGGTGAAATTGTTTTTATTCACACCCTCACAGGAGAACCAGATAATTTAACTTTAGCCGCACATAGAGAAATGCAATTTGCCGATGCAGTATTCTATGATGATGAGGTAAACGTTCAACTGATAGAATATATTCGACGCGACGCTGATAAATTTCCACAACCTATTGCTTCGAGCATATTGATTAATTATCAACATGCCATTGAACTCGCTGAAAAAGGTCAAAAAGTCATTTATTTACTAGCAGGAAATAATCCCTTACCTACTAATGTAGCCTTATCACAAAGCAATATTAGTATTAAAGAATTAACCAATGGGACATAGTGATAAGCCATAAATAAATGATGGCATGCTTATCCCTTCAGCTAATTAAAGTCAAATTACTGACAATAAAGTGTTGTATAACTATGCCTAAGGTACAGCTATAAATTTAAACACTATGTCCAACGTTAATATTGATAGACAAAAACGTTTATAACCGTGGGCAATAAGTCTCAGTAAAAATGATAAAAATAAGCGTAAAAACAAATACTTTCATCTAGCAATCATGGTAAATAACATTATTTAAACTATTACGTTAGTTCTGCTATTACTTAAATTCTTAAATAATAGTTCCAAAAATATCTTTTTTATCCATAATTTCTATTAATTGGCTTTAATATTGCTTAATTATCAAATGAGATAAATTTATTTGTAAGGCAAATGCCGATGAAAACAATAAAATACATACTAACTACTGTGCTTTTAATATCGATAGCAGGTTGTTCTTTGAATCAAATTAGTAGCTTTGATTTAGGTGAAAGTGATAAAAAGCCTGATCAAATCTGTGTTAATAACAAAGGTGAGTCCACCCCCTGCGATGAAATAAAAATGGCTAATAAAGCCAATGAAAATAAGCCTCTATTTCAACCAGGTACAAATTTTCAAACACTGGGCGAATATACAGAACAGATGGTCTATGTTATTTTTTCTAAATTAAGCATCGAACAAGTAGATAAAACTATCGCCGTTCCTCCGTTTATCTCATCTATAGCAAATACCCAAACTGACAGTAAATTTAATATTGAACTGGCGGAGCTATTTATTGCCGATATGCAAAATATAGGTTTGCCGGTGGCAGAAAATATCCTTACCTATGCTGAACCAGATGAAACCAGTGATTTCGTCAATACTATTGCTGATATGCAGAACAACGAAGACATTGGCTATATTTTAAAAGGCACCATTAGAGAAAATGATAAAGGGGTAATGATATACGCCAAAATAATTAATATAGAAAGCAAAAAAATTATTGGCTCAACATCTAAGCTAATACCCCATTATTTACTCGCAAAATTAGCTAGCTAATGGATATTAACAAGACATTAATTCGTAGTCATTGCAACATGGCAAAGACTTAGCAACATCAAATTTTATATTGAGGTTTATCATGTCCCGTTTATTTATCTTGGTCTTAAGTAGTTTTTTATTGTCGTGCGCACAATCCCCCATAAGCGACGAAAATTCCGAAACTAATCAAGAGAACGTTAGTGATCCAACGTTAACACAGGTTCAAGCTAATCAAATGATCCATCAACGAATGATGATATTAGCAAATAAATTATTTTCAACTGCACAAGGTATTGTCCCTAGTAAACCAGTAGCTGTTGGTACTTTTTTACCCGTAAGCCAGTTAGGCGAAAAATTAATGCCTACTGATAATTTAATTGGTCATCAGGTGCAAGAAAGCTTAATTACATTAGGTACTCAAGCAGGTTTAAATGTGATTGAATTTAAAACCATGCCGTCAGTAAAGTTGCAGTCAAATTACGATATTATGCTGTCGAGAAATATAGAAGAACTCAGTAATAATTTTAATGCCTACTATTATCTAACAGGCACATATACAGAACAAACTGATAGCTACATCGTTAATGCACGAATTATAGAGCTAAAAACTCAGCGAGTGGTGGCAGCAGCAACCGACTATATTCCAATTGATATTATGTCAACACAACGTAAAGTAGGCATGAAAAATAACATGCTTTACCGTAACTCTTATTAAGGTGATGTCATGAAAAAATTATTATCCACACTTTCTATAGTATCCATACTTGGGATAGCAACTAGTAGCTGTTCAATGTTAGATGATAGTGCAACTTCAGATAGTGATTCTCCTGAACAAGCAAGTAATAACACACCTATAGCAGAGACTATCAATAAAGAGCTGTTCCAGTTTCCACAATCAGCAATAAATAACAAAACCGATGAAGAAGTGTTTCAAGGTCCTGCATTAACCAAAAACATTAATTTTTATATGCGCGGATTAATGCAAGACTTAGTCAGTAATTTAGAATCTGTGAACTCGCAAACACCAGTTGCAGTGACAAGTTTTGTTAATTTAGACGGCGATTTAGAGCATACAAGTCTATTGGGTAATCAAATCGCTGAAAGTCTCATGCATGAAATCCATAAAGTAGGTATTCCTGTACTTGATTACAAAGTAACTGACTATTTACGTGTGACGGAACAAGGCGACTTTATCATGAGTCGAAACTTTAATGAGTTATCTGAAAACATCCCAATTCGGTATGTATTTACTGGGAACTTAGTTAGGCACCAAGGTGGATACTTAGTTAATGCAAGAGTTGTTGGAATACAATCAAAAGCAGTAGTTGCATCGGCTCAAAGCTTTATTCCTGCGAGTGTGGCTAAAGCGATATTAAATACCCCCGCTGATAACAATGAACAACAAATCCCCTTGATTCAAGGGTAGTTATTATTAACCCTAGCGTTATTCTTATATATTTCGCTATCCTTTATCTAAGGTTAGCGAATTTCAATAATCTAAAATCAATCATTTATTAGTGCGGTCTAAATACAAAGCATTTTGATTAAGCTGATAATCTAATGAGCATCACCTAAGTAGGTAACTGGATATTAATAACCTATAACCTCTTTCCTTTGATATAGGGTGTTTAGTAAGAAATAAGCTAGCCCCGAGAAGAAAGTCTTCTCGAGACATGAAGATTCAGATCACTATTTATTTAGCGTAAGTGACCATTACCGGAATGGTAAGAACTCTTCGCCCTTTGTATTTAAGCCAATGATATATTCCAAAGAAAGTGAGTAGTGATAACACAATACAAATAGCAGCAAAAAGCGGACGCTCGCTAAAAGTCATCACTTGATAAACTAACGTCGCTACTAAATAGGCAAGCGTGAAACTCCATAACGCTGCGAAAGACGCCCAGCGATTGCCCACTTCATTTTTTATCGCCCCCATTGCGGCGGCGCAAGGAGTATAAAGTAAAATAAAGAGTAAATAGCTAAACGCCCCAATTTGACCAGTAAAAGCATTCTGCATGGCGTGATAAGTGGTAACGGTTACGTGCTGCTCTTCTGCTGCCATATTAAGGTCAGAGACATGACCAACATCAACCCCAAGCGGATCATCAGGCGCTATACCTAATAAGTTTTCTTTAATTGAATCGGTAGCTTCTTGCCATTTGTCTGCAAAATTCAATTCACCTTCATCTTCTTCAGATGCCGACGAATATAAGTTATTAAACGTGGCCACTAGTGCTTCTTTAGCAAAAATACCAGTAATTATACCGACGCTGGCTTGCCAATTATCTTCTTTCACGCCAATCGGTGCTAATGCAGGCGTAACATATTGTGCAGTAACACTTAAAATAGAGTTTTTCTGTTCATGATGACCAAATTCTCCATCAGTACCCAGTGAATTAAAAAAGTTAAGAAAACACACCACAAGCACAATGGTTTTACCTGCACCAAAAATAAATGACTTAGTACGGCGCCCTACTCGTTTTATCAGTGTGCTAACTTTTGGTAATTCATATAACGGCAGCTCCATGAAATTAGCAGTGGTATTGCCAGACAGTACTGTTGCTTTAAGTAAAAAACCGGTAAATAGCGCCGCGGCAATACCAATAAGATATAGCAAAAAGACTAAATTTTGTCCTGACTCTGGAAAAAATGCAGCTGCAAATAAAGCATAAACAGGCAATCTAGCGCCACAAGACATAAAGGGAGACATCATAATCGTGGTGATACGTTCGCGTTCATTATCTAACACACGTGCAGACATTACAGCAGGTACAGTACAACCAAAGCCTACAATTAATGGTACAAAGGCTTTACCCGGCAAGCCGATTTTTTGCATTACACTTTCAACCACAAATGCCGCTCGCGCAAGATAACCGCTGGTTTCAAGCAATGATAAACCAATAAATAAGCAGACGATAACAGGTATAAATGTTGCTACTGTTTGAATACCACTACCAACGCCTTCAATAATGGTTAGCAGCCAAGCAGGTAAATTAAATTGCCCTAAAAACTGTAATGGATATTCAACAAATATTGCGCCAGCTAAAATGTCGAAAAAGTCAATAAAAGCACTTCCCACGTTAATAGCAAACATAAAGAGCAAATACATCATCAATAAAAATATTGGTACACCCGTTAATGGATGTAATATTATGTGGTCAATCCTATCGGTTATAGAGTGATGTTTTAACTCGGCTGTAGTCACTTTTGCAAGGGTTTGATCAATAAAGTCGTAGCGAGCTTGCATTATTTGCATTGCGGCTTCGCCATCTGATTTACAGGCACACTCTTTAGTACTTAAAGATTTTTCATAAGCTAACAAACTGACATTTGCGTTCGTCATTTCACTCAATACCGCGCTAGGGATAGCCATACTTTCTGGCAGAGTTGTCGCTTGTGGTAAGGTTGCTAATGCTTGCTCAACTTGTTGATGTGCTTGTTTAGAACGCCCATCAATTTTTATAACAGGGCAGCCTAATAAAACTGATAATTTTTTACAGTCAATCTCGCGCGCTTCTTTACGATCTGTTTTTGACAACACCACCAGCATAGGTAAACCTAATTCTAATAACTGTGTGGTTAAATAGAGTTGGCGTTGTAATTGTGTTGCATCAACCACATTAATTAAACAATCTATAGGTTGCTCATCTAAAAATTGATGACTAATAGACAGATCTTGCCCTTGATGTTGTCTTTTAGATAAAGAAGGAATACCTGGAAGGTCTGAAAACAAGGTTTTTTGCTGGTTAAATTGCACTTGTTGCTGCTTTGCCGCGACAGTCACACCAGCCCAATTACCCGTTGCTTGTTTAGTGTTTGCTAATTGATTGAATAACGTACTTTTCCCCGAGTTGGCAAAACCAACTAAGGTGTAATGGGCAATTTTGGGCATTAGGCAACTTCTAGTTCTATATGTATCTGCGCCGCTAATGATTGATGAATACTCATTTTGGTGCCATGTAAGTAAAACGCGCGTGGTCCATTAAACGGAGCAATATGTGCTAATTCTACCAGGGAGTTGGGCACAAATCCTTGTTCCATTAAGCGACTTGATAACAATAAGTCGCTAGGCAAGGATTTGATCCGTGCACGCTGCTTCTTCTTTAATTTAGATAATGTCACTTAAATTACCACACAAACTTAACTGATAACGATTATCATTAATATTAAACGATTTTGAGATAGATTAACAATAATATTATTCAATAAAGTCGATTTAGATCATGTTTATGTTAATTTCATCAAACAAATTTCCCTTGCCAATATTATGACTAGCGCAGTTTTTATCTTCCACAATAACCAAGATAAAAAACAATAGTTGAATCTTCACAAGTGTCGACTTTTTTTACACTAAATAAGAACTGCATTTATGTACAAAAAATAACCACTTGAAATCTATCTATAATATGTAATTGGCATTGTTATTGTATATTTATCATTTTTAGATATTAAAAATGGCAATAAGCATTTTTGATAAAACGTTTAGCAATGAAGGATTAATATAATGTTAAAAAAAATAACCAGTGCATTACTTTGCTGTGCAGCCTTAATTACAGCAAATGCAAATGCGAATATAATGGTTGATCTTGAACTACAATTACTTGCGGATGTTTCAGGTAGTGTTAGCTCAAGCGAATACAACTTACAAATTAGTGGCTACCAAACTGCTTTTCGTGATACTTCAGTAATTGATGCTATTGTAAACGGACAAGAAGGCGGAATAGCGGTACAGTATATTGAGTGGTCTACAAATGCAGCAATACGAATCGATTGGTTTCATATATATGACAGTACTTCTGCTAATGCTTTTGCGGATCTGTTATCAGGCTTTGGTTCTAAAGTTACTGGTATAGGTAATAATACCGGCATAGGTACTGCTATTAACTACGGTAAAGATTTATTTTTCAATAACCAATATGACGCTGTCAGACAAGTCATGGATGTTTCGGGTGATGGTACAAATAATGTAGGTGCTATTGCTAGTACCGCACGTGATACTGCTTTAGCCTTAGGAGTTGATACGATTAATGGTATTACCATCGGTAGCTCCTCAAGTTTAGATAGTTATTATACTAATAATGTTATTGGTGGAACTAATCCATTCCTTATTAGTGCGGGCTCTTTTGATGACTTTACCGCTGGTATTCAACAAAAATTAGTACGTGAAATTACTGGTGGTGGTGGTGCTAGTGTACCTGAGCCAGCTTCGATTGCTTTATTTGGTTTAGCCATTTTAGGCTTAGCTTCAGCAAGCCGTAAAAAACTACAAAAATAAACAGCTTCGATATATCCTGATAAACCCACTTCAATAACGTGGGTTTTTTTTCATCTAGCCTTCTATCCAAAGACCTTGCTGGCATTCACTAATGAAATATCATTGTAGCTAAGTATTAATCAGCGTATTATTAAAAGTATGCCGAATTGTTTAATTAGGTATTTGTCAGATATCCTTCATTTGGTATATGGCCTGTCCTCCTTCATATTAAGGCTTAATTATGACCAGTGTTAGAATCGCATACCAAACTATTGAATTCGATGATATTGATATTCACTTACGAACACTCAGAGATAGAAATCAATTTTCAGACGATGACGATGAAGCTAAGAATTTAGGTATAAACTCAACTCTTTGGCCTATCTTTGGTGTTATATGGCCTTCAAGCATTGTACTTGCCAACTTTATGAATCAATTTAAGACTGGTGGTAAACGCATTTTAGAAGTTGGTTGTGGAATTGGCTTAACAAGCTTAATGCTAAATAAACGCCACGATGATATCACCTCAACCGACATTCATCCTGAAGTAAAACGTTTCCTTGCTAAGAACACCTCCCTCAACCATGATGCAGATATCCCTTTCTACCGAACAAGCTGGGCTGATTCATGTCCTGAACTAAAAACCTTTGATGTGATTATTGGCAGCGATCTTTTGTATGAAGATGAACATATAGAATTATTAACTTCATTCATAGAACGCCATGCTAATAAAAATTGTGAAGTAATTTTAGTGGATCCAGGACGAGGAAGAAAAGCAAAATTTGGTAAAAAAATGGTAGAACTCGGCTACTCAATTATTCAAGAAAAAGCAGAACAAGCAAGCAACCTTCCTGAAGAATATAAAGGTTATGTTTTGCAATTTAAACGCTAACGCGAGCGTTTAACTCATACCTAATCATCATAAGTGGAGACCATCGAATGTTAGCTGATAGCCTCCTTCATAAAGACTTAAAAAGACAATGCTACTCCTCGATTATGGCTTCCATCTTCTGAAGCGGCGCTTAACTTATTATTTTTGTTTATGATGATTTGTAAATCACCAAAATCATCTTGCTTGGTTTTATATCCCATTTTTCGTAACTCAGCTAATACCTTCTCATCAATACCGCTATGATAAGCAATTTGATTTTTAGGTAATAACTGATGATGAAATCTAGGTTGGTTAGCCACTTCTTCAGCCGTCATATCAAATTCAATGGCATTAAGTATAGATTGATACACAGATGAAATAATAGTTGTACCGCCAGGCGAACCAGTCACCATTTTCACCACACCATTTTTTAATAAAATAGTTGGCGACATAGAAGAAAGCATGCGCTTTGTCGGTTGTATTTCATTGGCAACACCGCCAACAGCGCCAAAGATATTAGCAACGCCAGGCTTGGCACTAAAGTCATCCATTTCATCATTGAGTAAAAAACCCGCACCTTCGACAACAACACCACTACCAAAGGTATAATTAATGGTTGTGGTGTTTGAAATAGCATTACCCCACTGATCAACAATTGAAAAATGGGTGGTATCTCTACTCTCTCCTAGCCCTGGTTTAATCTCGGCGGTTTTAGAAATATTATTGAGTGAAATGTCAGCAATACGTTTAGCTAAATAGTCTTTTGATAAAAGTTTGTTAACGGGAACCTTATAAAAATCAGGATCTCCTAAGTATTCTGCGCGATCAGCAAAGACTCTTTTACCTATTTCAGATAATAGATGCATATAATCTTTTGAATTATGTGTCATTTTTGAGTCTTTCTTAGCAAGATCATACATTGTTAACCACTGTAAAATAGCAATACCGCCTGAACTTGGTGGGGGAGCGGTAACAACATCGTATTGTCGCCATTTCATTTGTACTGGCTCACGCCACTTTGATTGATAATGTGCTAAGTCTTCTTCAGTGATAATGCCTCCATTTTTTGCCATAAAATCACTGATGATTTTCGCTGTTTCTCCTCGATAAAAACCATCTTTACCTTCACTCGAAATTCTTTTTAACGTTGCCGCTAGTTCAGGTTGTTTAAAGATCTTATTGGCTTTCATTTTTCCAAAATAGTGAGAAAAATTAACCAAAATATTTTGCTTTTCAAAACTATTAATACGCCAGTTTACCGACGATGCCAATTTAGGGTGAACAATAAAACCATCTACCGCGAGTTTAATTGCAGGAGCAAGTAACTCTTTCCATGGTTTAGAACCATACTTTTTGTGTGCTTGCCACATCCCCTCAACTGTACCCGGTACCCCCGAAGATAAAATCCCGTATACCGACAAGTTAGCAACGACATTTTTATCCTTATCTAAATACATGTCACGATGTGCCGCTTTCGGAGCGACTTCTCTATAATCTAAAAAATCAGCTTTACCATTTTTGTAGATAGTCATAAAGCCACCACCACCAACATTTCCTGCCTCAGGTAACGTCACTGCTAATACAAATTGTGCAGCAATTGCCGCGTCAATAGCATTACCTCCACTTTTTAATATCTCTTTGGCTACCTGCGCACTATAGCTGTCAGGCATTGCAACCGCTGCTTGTGCATGCGCACTTCCAATATTTGCTAAATAAATAAAAGGAATAAACAATATAATGGTAATTATTTTCACAGGTCGTCCTTACTCAGGTTGAATAGTCGATTTAATCTATCATGGAAAAAACGATTGAGTACAATAATTTTACTGAAAAGATTTAACCTGGCAAATTATAATGATCTTTAGTCAACCTTGTACGTATAGACTAGGTATAGTTTTATCGAATGAGCAACTAACAATGCGTAGTACTTTATTAATCATTATTATTTTTTTTACCCTTGGCTGCAGTCAGCAATATCGTAATCAATCAGTTATAGGGCAAACATTTCCTTCGGTTAGTGGGCAATCACTTGAAAAAAATAAAATAAATATTCCTGAACACTTTAAAGATAAATTTACCTTATTACTTATTGGCTATAAGCAAAATTCACAGTTTGATATTGATAGATGGTTAATAGGTTTAGATATGACAAACACTCAAGTAGCCGTTTATGAGCTGCCAACCATTCAAGGATTGTTTCCTCGAATGTTTAGTACATTAATTGATAATGGGATGCGCGCGGGTATCCCAAAAGCATTATGGAATGGTGTTATTACGGTTTATCAAGATGGTGATAAAATTCAATCTTTTACCGGTAATGAAGCCCCTAACAATGCTCGAGTTATCTTGTTAGATAAAGCAGGCAAAGTGCTTTATTTTTACGATGATGGTTTTTCCGTTTCAGCGCTGAATCAATTAAGAGAGAGATTAACCGCATCCAATTGAACAGTATTTAGTCATTGAATTTACAATAAAAGATAGCGAAAAGAGTTCAAACGCCATCTTTTTATTGCCTTAGTTATATAATTACCTTAAGTTTAAACAAAATCGCCGTTGAGTTAACTTAATTTGGATAAGAACAAAGTCGTTATTCATAATCCCATATTTTATGATCTAGGTATAAAATTTAAGGAATCCGTCGAGACAGTAGAATCGATAACACAAGAATTAAGACAAGCATTTCCTTCATGGCAAGAGCAAGAGCATAGTTTTGAGTTTATCGCCTATAACTTTAGTTACCTTTCACTGCACATACCCCATATTAGTTTTTTAGCCGATGAAGAATCTATACGCATCGGCGGTGTTGACATTAAAGTACGACTCATTGTCACCATTAGAATTAATGGAACACTTTGTTTTGAATATCAATATCATATAGAAGATAGTCATCAATGCGACCTCCCCTCAGTGGTTCATGAGCTACAAAGCTATACTAATGTTTCATACAAAAATTATCTTAAACGCAAGAATACTTATATTAACTCTATGGAAAAAATTAAATTTCCAGAACAAGTGCTTGTTCCTGAAATATTTAATCATGGTGAAACTGTAGACTTAATCATAAACACGCTAAAACAGAAGAAAGTAGGTGTTGAAAACGATTATATTTACCCTTATCAACACGGGCGTATTTTATACTCTTGTCATGAATCAAATGAAAAAATTAAAGGTATTCTTTTTTCGACCGATTTTAAAGAGAAAGCCGTTGAAGTGTCCGACGGTGGAATATTTCTCGACACTTGGAAGACAGTTATATTTTCAAATCATCAAGCAAGTGATGTTTTCTTAGCGTTATATTTTGAAAATCTCGCTAACTTTTTTAAATGCCAAACCTGGATATTCCATTGCGAACATTTGCTGCAAGTGATTGATGAAAAACAAGTCAAAAAAGCGCATACCTCAGTGGAACTTAGTAACCAAGCAAAACTTATTGAGTCACTGTGTTTTACATGTAATCGCAAAATGATCAATTTCACTAACCTAAGTATTCCTTTTAAAAGTAATTATTATACTGAACTATCAAAAGTGATCATGAACGCCCTAAAATTGGATGAACATATCAATCAAACTCATAAGCATTTTGCTGCTATTAAAGAACATATTAATATCGTCAAAATTCATTCCGAAACAAGAAAAGAAAGAAATACCAATCTCCTTAAAATTTTTATGGCATTAAACTTATCTGCCGGTATAGCCTCCTTAATACCGACATCACTCGATGGTGATGTCACTAAGTTTGAAACCTCCATTATACCCACTCTAGTCTGGGTGACCTTTGGGATTATTACCTTCATTGTTTTCTTTTTAGAGTCGAGGGATAAAAAACAATAAGCGCAGGCATTATGCATAATTAGGGCCTGTGAAATAGGATATTTTATTGCTCATATTCTCAGATTTTACAAAGCCGTAAACCTGACTTAATACCGATTAAGTCAGGGCTAACCAACACCCTAACACTAAAAGTAAAGCATTCATCACAGTTAAAAAACGTTTCTTATCTAATACTTGGTTGATTTTCAAACCAAGTCGATTACCAATAAACGCCAGCGGAACAAATGCAACCGCCGTAACTAACGTCTCTGGGGTTAATAATCCTAAAGATAAAAAACCAATCAACTTAATGACATTCATTATCGCGAAAAATATGGCTGCTGTTGCAACAAATTTTGTTGGTGATAACTTAATTGCGGTGAAATATAAAATTAACGGTGGCCCGCCAGCATGTACTAAGGTACTTGTAAAACCAGAACTAGCAGACATCAAATACGCACCAAAGCGGTTATTAAGAAACTGTATTTGTAATTGCTTAAAACAGATATTTTTGAGGGAAAAAACAATACAAATGAAAGCAATAATGTAACGTAAATAAGTAGTGTTAATAAGGTCTATGGTAACACTCGCGATTGCAATCCCAATAATTGCCCCAGGAATAAGCGACACTAATAATTGCGCATCCCATTTTCTCCAAAAGCTTTTCACACTCATAACGTCAGCGATAATGAGTAAAGGTAATATCAAAGCAATGGCTTCTGTCGCTGGAAGTTTAAACATTAACAGAGGCACTGCAAACACCCCCAGCGCCCCCGCAAAAGCAGACTTGGAAATACCAATAAGCAATACGACAAAGGCAATAAGTAATATCGTTGATATTTCCATTCGTGTTTATGCCTTTTTCACTAATGGTAAGTCAAACCACAATGCTTCTATTTTCTCAGCCTCACCAAGTAAAAAATTAGCGCGCCTTAGCATTAACTTTCCCTCTTCAGTTAATACAGTTTTTCGCCCCTCTATTTGACCAAACACAGTATGGCTATTCGACTGACTTTTATGCAGACCTTGCGAGCCTTGATTAAAGCCGCCAAACTCAACAATGGAACGAAACATTCGCCACTGCTCTAACGAAATTCTTAACATTAGTCACTCACTTTAATCTTTAGATGCAGTATCGCTTTCTAGCCCGTTATTTAGTTTATCTTGTTCTTCTTTATCTTTTTTCAAAACCTGCTTTAAATCGTCAATACGTTGTCTTATGGCGATACCATAACTATGATCATCCCCCCATAGATTAGCTAAGGTAACTAATGACTCATTATCATGCTCGGCAAATAACTGACCTGCACGTTTAGCATCAGAGTGCTTAACACCTAGCAAGGTTAATGCTTCAACGCCTAAATTAAGTGCCGAATCGAAAGTCTCTCGTTTAAACGATGTGACCCCTAAAGCTATAAGTTGATATGCGTGGCGTCTATCGATAGCGCGAGCCACAATTTTTAGATGAGGATAGTGTTTGTGTGCCAGCGCTGCGATTTCTAAAATTTTATCGGCGTCATCGATAGCTATCACTAATAATTGCGCATCGTTTGCCCCTGAAGCTTCAAGTAATTCAAGCCGTGCCGCATCACCATAAAACACCTTATTACCGAACCGTCTTAATAACTCAATCTGACTAGGACTGTGGTCAAGAATAGACAAGTGAAAACCTTGAGCCGTTAACAAACGTCCAATAATTTGCCCAAAACGGCCATAACCTGCAATGATGACATTCTTCGTCGCTTCAGGCTGGTCAAATGCTTGCTCAACATGAGAGTGTTTATTGTTTATTTTCTCGTAAAACATTAATAACAAAGGTGCCATCAACATAGATATCGCGACGACTAAAGTAGTGAGTTTCGTTTGTTCCTCGCTCAAAATTTGTAATGATGACGTCAATGACAACAGTACAAAAGCAAATTCTCCCCCTTGCGCTAACGCCAGTGTAAATAAGAGCTTTTGCTTGCTTTTCATTTTAAAAAGTATCGCTAACACATATAAGACTATCGCTTTTAAAATAATTAAGCCTAGCACTAAGGTAACCACTGTCGTCAGTTGTTCAGATAATAACGGGAAGTCAATCGACGCCCCTACAGTGATAAAAAACAAACCAAGTAGTAACCCTTTAAAAGGTTCTATATCTACTTCTAATTCATGTCTAAACTCACTTTCAGCAAGTACCACCCCTGCTAAAAAAGTTCCCAAGGCAGGCGATAAGCCAATTTTTTGCATTATCACAGCAATGACAATCACTAAAAACAAAGCAAATAAGGTAAATAATTCACGTAATCGCGTTTCTGCAATATATCGAAACAAGGGGGCTGAAATGTATTTACCTGCGAGAATAATAATCGCGATAACAGAGAAGGAAATTAATACCTGTCCATATGCAGGGAAGTGCTCAATTAAATTACCATGGCTAGAAACAATCCCTGAAGTATTTTCAACAAAAGCTAATAATGGTAATAAGGCTAAAATAGGAATAACGGCAATGTCTTGAAACAACAAGACCGAAAAGGCATTTTGTCCAGCATCTTGCTTGATCCAGCCTTTTTCAGTCAAGGTTTGTAATGCAATTGCCGTTGAGGACAGCGCTAACATTAAACCTATAGCTAACGATGCTTGCCAATTTAAAGATAATACTTGGTAACACACGATAAAAAAGATAAAACTCGTGACTACTACCTGTAACCCACCTAAGCCGACAATGGCATGCCTTAACTTCCATAACCGACTAGGTTGTAACTCTAAGCCAACGAGAAATAGCATCATAACCACACCAAACTCAGCAAAGTGCATAACGTCGGTTTGATCGCCTACTAACGCTAACAGGTAAGGACCAATTAAAATACCGGCAATCAAATAGCCAAGTACTGAACCTAACCCTAATCGTTTTGCTATTGGTACAGCAACAATTGCTGCAGCCAAATAGATAACGGCCATTTCTAACATTTTACTTCCTTAAGCGGTTATTATTTTATTGTTGTTGTAATATGAAGCTTACTATTGAGAGTTTTATGCACTGGACATTTATCTGCAATCACAAGTAATTTAGTTTTTTCTTCTTCAGTGAGTTCACCTATAAATTCTATCTGACGAGTAATTTGTTCTGCATAACTATTTTTGTCTTCACAGGATTGACAATCTTGATGATAATTCTTGTTATGTTGTAAAGTTACTTTGATGTCCTGTAAATTCATTTTTTTATGATTGATGTACATCCTTAACGTCATAACCGTGCAAGTACCTAAAGCAGCTAAAAGATGTTCATAAGGGTCTGGACCTAAATTTTGTCCCCCAACAGCTAAAGGTTCATCCGCTAACCAATAATGATTATCGCTAATAACATTAAGCGTAAATTTGTGGTCTTTTTCTGAAACGACAACATGACCTTTCTCTGTCAATATTGCCGATGCAGCAGTCTCCTCATTTTGTTTAATATATTTATCTGCCCAGCTACTGATAACGGTTGCCGCATAAACAGCATCTGATTGATCTGAAAGAAAATGATCGGCAGTATCTAATGAAATAAAACTTTTCGGGTGTTTTAGTTTTGAATAAATTTTTTCTGCTTCGTTTATTGAAACAACTGTATCCACTGGGCTATGCATTAACAACACTGACTTTCCTTTAAGGGAAAATTGTTTCTGACTATTTATATTGAGATCATCAATGAAATGTTTTTTGATAGTAAAATCTTGCTGGCCAAGCTTAACTTGGGCAACACCTTGCGCGTTAATTTCGTCCACACTTGTTTCAAAATTTTTAATAACATGCTCAGCTTGAGCTGGCGCGCCAATAGTTACAATAGCAGACACTGACTCAATATCATTAGCAACCGCAAGCACTGCTGCGCCACCTAAACTGTGACCCACTAATAATTGTGGTGCTCGGTATTTCTCTGCTAAAAAGGTGGCTGCAGATTTTAAATCCTCAAGATTAGACGAAAAATTTGTATTGGAAAAATCGCCATCGCTATTACCTAACCCTGTAAAATCAAAACGTAGTACCCCAAACCCTTTCTCAACTAAAGCTCCCGAAATACGTGAAGCTGCGGCAATATCTTTACCACAGGTAAAACAATGCGCGAAAAGGGCATACGCCTTTACTGGACCGATAGGGTATTCTAGTAACCCTGCCAATGTATGACCATGACTGGTAAACTCAATTCTTTTTTTCATCACCGTATCCTCGTATCAGTTGGGTTGCTCGTTATTAACGTGAAATAAGCTAGTAATCATCACCTAAAATGATTGGGAAGTATTTATCACGTAAATTATCTCATTCATTCTGATTTTTAGAATGTTAGATGCCAATTTTACTCATTTTAATCTTCATAAAATCCATTAATAATAACGCTATTGATTCAACTTTAGTTTATTCCTCTAGGTAGGCACTGATTATGAAAAACATATTATTAATTAATTCATCGTTAAATCGTGAAAAAGGCAATTCAACAGTATTAGCAACAGAACTTTTATCATGCTTAAAAATAAAATCTGAAGTCAATACTATAGAACGAGATCTAGACAAACAAATGCTACCACATTTAAGTAAACAAGAAATGGCCGCATGGCTAACACCGCTAAATGAACGCAGCAAAGAACAGGCAGAGCTTGCTGCTCTCTCAGAAACATTAATTGAAGAGCTCAAGAACAGCGATACGATAATCATTGGAATGCCAATGTATAACTTTGGAATTCCATCAACGTTTAAAGTATGGATTGACCGCATCGCAAGAGCGGGTGTCACTTTTACCTATACGGAACAAGGTCCGGTTGGTTTAATAACAGGAAAAAAAGCGATTATTGTTGCTGCCCGAGGCGGAATATATGCAGGTACTGCCAAAGACTCTCAAAGCCAGTACCTTAAAGATGTATTAGCCCTTATTGGTATTACCGACGTTGAATTTATTTATGCTGAAGGCTTAAATATGTCAACTAAAGAAGAAAATTTACTCCAAGCGAGAAAAGAAATTGCATCAAGTGTCGAAACGTTGATCACAGCACTATAAGGTTCCGAGTCGCTACTAAAAACAATCTACGCAACGGGATTGTCTGAATAAGCAAGAAAGATCACATATCGGTCTTTCTTGGCCCTGCTTATTGAAATAGCAGTTATCCCTAGCGCGTTAAATGAAACGAGTATTCTTCCTTTGGTGATTATTTGACTACATCACCTATATTGACTATAAATAATTATCCTAATTTATTAAGTTAGACTCATGCTATTTAAATCTATTTTTACTGCACTAATTTTTAATTCGATCATTCTTTGTTCAACAAACGTTTCAGCAATAGAAAATACTAAGGACAAAATAACCGTTAAGCCGATACCAGAAGCTCGACAGTTTATTAGTGAGCATGAAGGGAAATTTAATGGTCAGAAGATAAAGTATAAAGCCATCGCCGGAGAAACATATTTAAAAGATAAGAATGGTGAAGCAACCGCAAGTATTTTTACGTTTGCTTATACTAAAAAAGAAGATAAGAATAAAAACAGACCTGTCACTTTTATTTGGAATGGCGGGCCAGGTTCATCTTCCACTTGGTTACATATGGGAATATATGGACCTAAACGAGTTAAAGTCCCCAGCAATGCTACTTATCCAGGCAATCCTCCTTATCCTATTTTAGCTTCACAAGAAACTATACTTGATGTTTCTGATATTGTTTTTGTAGATCCAGTAGGCACCGGATTTTCTCGAGCACTAGGCAAACATAAAGGTAAAGAATTTTGGGGATTAAAAGAAGATGCCGCGTCAATGGCTCACTTTATACGTACTTGGTTAACGGAGAACGGTCGTTGGAATTCACCGCGATTTTTACTTGGCGAAAGTTACGGAACTACCCGTGCTGCCGCTGTAGCAAAAATATTAGAACAGGATTTATCTATTAGTTTAAACGGGATTATTTTTATTTCTCAAGCGCTGGATTATCAAGGTTCTTCTCCCTATGTAAAAGATAATATAATCTCACATATTACTTATCTGCCAACTATGGCGGCTGCGGCAGTTTATCATGGAAAAATATTACCTAAACCTCAAAATTTAACCCAATTTTTAGCAGATGCGAGAACCTTCGCCACTGACGAATTAATGCCCGCATTATTTAAAGGAAATACAATAAGCCAAGCAACTAAAGAGCACATTCGAGATAGGTTGGTACATTTTACCGGACTTTCCCCTTCATATATTGACCGTGCTAATTTACGTATTCAAGGTTTCCATTTTGCAAAAGAATTATTAAGAGATGAAGGATTATCAATAGGATTATTAGATGCCCGTTACACACTTGATGAAGTCGATGATTTAAAAGCACAATCTAGTTACGATGCCAGTAGAACAATTTCTTCTTCATTTAATTCTGGCTTAATGAGTTACATTCGCAGCGATTTAGGTGTTAACTGGGATCGCACTTATCTATCTCCTGCTGATGACAAATTGTCAGCACAGTGGAGTTGGCGAACCTCTCCTATGGGTAAAGCGTGGGAGCCTACCTATGTCAATACCACACATGACTTGTCAAAAGCCTTACGAATCAATCCTAAGCTAAAAGTATTTGTTGCTTCCGGTTACTACGATTTAATCACGCCCTTTTTTGATGCTGAATATACGTTAAATCGCCATGGAATTAAGGCTGATCAAATTCAATTTCATTATTATCAAGGGGGTCATATGATGTATGTCAATCAAGATGTTCGAGTTGATTTACTCAAAGACACACGTTCATTTATTCAGCAACAAATAAAGTAAACTAACACTTACCAAAAAACACATTTTAGAGATGCATTAAAATTGACTGCTGATCTTTTTTAGTCATTTTACTTACTACCAACATATAAGAGTTATCTATCATTCGCTCAATCTCTCCTTTCGGGATTGAGCCGTCAAGAATCACGGTATTCCATTGTGTTTTATTCATGTGATAGCCAGGAATAACACTCGCGAAAATATCACGAAGCATTACGGCTTCATCTGGGTCGCATTTAAGATTTACACAAAAATGCCCTGCCATTTTACCATCAGTACCTTTTTCGTTACCCTTGCCCATAGATATGGTCGCAAACATTTTATGCTTCACTTTAAATACTTTAACATCATCGCCAAACGGGTAATAAAGTGAACTTTCAGGTTTAGCCAGTAAAGCCGCTTCGACTTGGTTTGCATTCATATAAATGTAATTAAATTAAATAATGGTAAGTGGAGTGTAATACGAATGACTCTACATTGACCAATCATATAAAAAAAGGAATCCTAATAACTAAATGGCTTCCCTCTTCAGATCAACGATTAATTAAAGGGGTATCAACACAAAAAAGGGGTATCAACACAAAAATGCAAAACATCCTCACCTTTAGTCTTCCCTAATATGTCGATATCCTTGAAACACAGGGCTCTTTAAAACTTTCTTACAAGTAAAATCGGATAATGGATGACAAATAGATAAACGATGGCACAATAAAGCTAACGGTTAACTTAAGGATTATAAATGAAAGGGCTGATTTCCATTCTATTGCTAACATTCAGTTTTGTTAGCCTTGCTGATGAGCAAGCAGAAGCTATTTTTAAACAACTTGCACCATCACTTTATCAAATACGAATCATAGACAAAGCTAGTGGTGAAAAATCCGCTATCGGTTCAGGGTTTCAAATTACGCCTCAGGGGTTAATTGCTACCAATTACCACGTTATTTCAGGTTATGCTCGTTACCCGCAAAAATACAGTATTGAATATTTAGATTATCTAGGCAACAAAGCTGAATTAACCTTAGAAAGTGTTGATGTCATTAACGATTTAGCCTTAGTTAAACGTGAAGTCACCCAAGATATGCCTTTTTTTGACATTGCAAAAAGTGCTCCAGCCAAAGGTGAAGAACTCTTTTCATTAGGCAACCCTCATGATTTAGGTATGATAGTTGTACCGGGAACTTATAACGGGCTAAAAAAAGAATCCTTTAACGATAGAATTCATTTTACTGGTTCAGTTAACTCAGGTATGAGCGGCGGTCCAGTGGTTAACAAAGACTCTAAAGTGGTAGGGATTAATGTTGCAACGTCAGGTAATCAAATTGGTTTTCTTGTGCCTCATGACAAACTAGTGTCGTTATTTAACCAATATAAAGAAAATTCGTCTGAAGATATTAAACAACAAATGGCGCAACAATTAAAAGCGAATCAAGCGAAACTCATTTCTGAGTTATTAGCCAGTACTTGGCATTTGAAAGAGCTAGGAGAAGCACTCATTCCAACCATTGACGTACCATATATTCGTTGTTGGGGTGATTCGAATGCAGATAAAAGCGATGCATTAGTAATGGTAGCTGTGGCCAATTGTAGTCTTGATGAAGATACTTATATTGAAGGTAACTTTTTAACAGGCTCGATTGAAATGGAGTTTCGTTATATGAAATCCCTTAAATTAGGAGCGACTAAGTTTTACCGACTCTACCAAAATCAAATTTCTCGCGTCATGCCGGGTAACAAAGCAACTAAAGATGACGTTACTGAATATCAATGCCAGCACGATTTAGTTATGCCTTCACATCATAATATTAATAACAAATCTGTATTATGTGTCCGTGCTTACAAAGACTTCCCTCAATTATACGACGTATTATATTTAGGGGTATCCGTTGATAAAGATAAACAAGCACTACTAAGCCACTTTACCATTTCAGGTGTAGCTCAAGATTCCGTTCAAGCCTTTACGAAGCAATTTATGGAGTCTGTGTCATGGAAATAATTATTGAAGAAATCAACCGTGGGCAAAAACTCATTGGCCGCCATAAATTTGCCAGTGAACATATCACTATTGGTCGAGGTTATCACAATGACATCATAGTTTCTGACCCTCATGTATGTGCTAACCACTTGTCTATAGACTTTGATGGCGAGCACTGGACAGTTGCTGATCAAGAATCAATTAATGGCAGTTTTTTAGCTGATGGTAAAAAATCAGCACATGGCCATGTTATTCGTTCTGGAGATATTTTCAGTTTAGGACAAAGTCAGATAAGAGTTGTCTTTCCAGATCATCCTGTGGAACCTAGCGCAACACTAAGTCCATTTGAAAATTTAATTAACTTAGCACGTCAGCCACTTGTATTAGCAGCAAGTATTGGTTTATTTACGCTCATTGTTGCTTGGACCATCTTTTTAAATAACCCTAAAGAAATGGGATTTACTCAACTACTTGTGCCAGCAATTGGTATGACTTTAATGTTCTTAATGTGGCCAGCACTCGTCTCGTTAATCTCTCATTTAACCAAACATGACGCACGAGTGCTAACGCAACTCGGTGTTTCTTTTATTATTTACAACCTCAGCTGGGTAACAGATTTCATTGAAACATTTGTCAGTTTTAATACCTCAAGCAGTTTTCTATTAATGCCTCTACTAACGCTACTTCCGGTATCGCTGGCGTTTTGTTTGTTTTGGCTAAATTGCTATATTGGCTTTCATATGAGTGGCAAGCGTAGAGCATTTGTCGCAGCGAGTTTGACAGTTTTATTATTTGGTGGCAGTTACCTAATTCAATTAAGTAAACAACCTGAGTTTACAATCAAACCAAGGTTTAACAATGTGCTTATGACACCAAACTTTGTTTTTGCACCAAGTAGTGATGTTGATAGTTTTATTGAACAATCAGATAAACTGTTTAAAAAAGCAGACAGTAAAATAGACGACGAAAAAGCTAAGCAGTCACACTCCAAAGACTAAATCAAATAATAGCTAGTCTTTGATTTAACGACAGCTAAAAAATGCTAATAAAAAACCCCAGTAGTTTACCTGCTGGGGTTTATTTTTATAATACCTTTAGCAGCGCTAACGGCTATGGACGTGCAATAAAACCTACAGCGTCATAAACAGATGTCAGTACTTTATTAGCACGTTCAGAGGCTTGTTCAGCACCATTGTGCATCACTTTCTCTAAGAAGGCTTGATCTTGGCGAAACTGATGGAATTTTTCTTGGATAGGTTCAAGCATTGCGACAACAGCATCAGCAACATCACCTTTTAGGTGACCATACATTTTATCTTCATACTGCGGAACCAAGTCAGCAATCGACTGATTAGTTGCACAAGAGAGTAATGAAAGTAAATTTGAAACACCTGGTTTTTCATCATAATCAAAGTAAATTCGTGCTTGTTCATCAGAATCAGTCACTGCACGCTTAATTTTCTTCGCTACTTTTTTCGGATCTTCCAATAAGCCGATAAAATTACCTGGATTTGAATCAGATTTAGACATTTTTTTGGTTGGCTCAAGCAAACTCATCACACGAGCCCCATGTTCAGGAATATGAGGGTCAGGCACAACAAAAATGTCACCGTAAATATTATTAAAACGTGTTGCTATATCTCGCGCTAATTCTAAATGCTGCTTTTGATCATCACCAACAGGTACGCGATCAGCACGATATAATAAAATATCTGCGGCCATTAACACTGGGTAAGTAAATAACCCCGAGTTCATATTCGCTTCTGATTTTTGTGATTTATCTTTGTATTGCGTCATGCGATTTAACTCACCCATCTGAGTGTAACAATTTAACACCCAATTTAACTGCGCATGAGCAGGAACATGAGACTGGATAAATATCGTGCTTTGCTCTGGGTCTACCCCACAAGCTAAATAAAGCGCTAATCCATCGAGGGTCGCTTTACGAAGTGCTTCCGCCTCAGGACGAACAGTAATAGCATGCTGATCAACCAACATATAGTAACAATGGTGATCTGCTTGCATATTTACCCATTGCTTTAACGCACCTAAGTAATTACCTATAGTAAGTTCACCTGATGGCTGACAGCCACTTAACACAACTGGTTTTGACATAATTCTCTTTACCTAATCTTCTTTAAATAGCATTTAAACGTTAATTCACTTAACGGTAGCAAGTTGTTCACGCATTTCATCAATAGCATGTTTGTAATTATCTTGAGAGAAAATTGCTGAGCCCGCTACAAACATATCAGCACCGGCGGCGGCAATTTCAGCAATATTGCTTGCTTTTACACCACCATCGACTTCTAAACGAATATTTCGACCGCTCGCAGTAATTCTTTCTTTAACTAATTTTAATTTATCTAATGTTGTTGGGATAAAAGATTGCCCACCAAACCCTGGATTAACTGACATTAATAAAATGACATCTAACTTATCCATCACAAAATCTAAAACTTGTAATGGCGTAGCAGGATTTAACACTAATCCAGCTTGGCAACCATGATCTTTAATAAGCTGTAATGTTCTATCGATATGATCACTGGCTTCAGGATGGAAAGTGATAATACTCGCCCCTGCTTTTGCAAAATCAGGAATAAGACTATCCACTGGCTTAACCATTAAGTGCACATCTATAGGTGCACTAATACCGTAATCTCTTAACGCCTGACAAATCATAGGACCAAACGTTAAATTTGGTACAAAATGATTGTCCATTACATCAAAATGAACAACATCCGCTCCCGCAGCGAGTACCTTAGCAACATCATCGCCTAAACGAGCGAAATCAGCCGATAATATAGAAGGTGCAATAAGAAATGATGACATACATAAGCCCTTTTAAAAAAACTGCGCTACTTTATCCTAAAATGAAAAATTAATCGACTTTCTTACCTCTACAGATGCAATTTCCGCTGCACAGTATTTGTCCGATATTGCTCATAATCGCACCAAACAGGTGCGTCATTTAACGTTTACTTTATTTGACGACTCTTAAAAAAACCAATAACTCTTTGATATACATCAAATATACTTATATTTTTGCGAAAGTTAAATTTTGGGCACTGTCTTTGCAATTTGAGTATTAACAAAAATAAACGACAAAGAGAAATAACATGAAAAATACACTAATAAAAATTGCATTAGCTTCAACTTTATTAACTTCAAGCGCTTTTTCTGTTACTGCAGCAGCAGATAGCCTTTCAGCCAATGTTGGTGCTACCAGTAACTACTTGTGGCGTGGCCTAGAACAAACTAATGGTAAAAGTGCTATCTCTGGTGGTATCGACTATGCTGCCGACTCAGGATTTTATGTGGGTACATGGGTTTCAAATGCCGATTGGGCAGAAGGCATGACCTATGAGTTAGATTTTTATGGTGGTTTCGGTGGTGATATTAATGAATCTGTTTCATATGATGTTGGATTTATTTATTACGCATACCCAGACGAAACGTCAGGAGATGCCGATTTTTCAGAAGTTTACCTTAACGTTTCTTTTGAAGCATTAACACTTGGCGCTGCCGTGCTAACCTCTGGTGAAGATGCCGATGCAGGTGATACGTTATATTTAACTGCAGACTATGCATTCGCTTTAGCTAATGAAGCAGAAGTTGCACTTCACCTAGGTTCATACTCAGGTGACTGGTTAGCAGAAGACACTATTGATTATGGTATTAGCATTAGTAAAAGTGGCTTTACTTTAGGTGCCTCAAAAACAGATTTAGACGGCGATGACATGAAGGTCTACGTTTCATACGCTATCGATATTGATTTATAAATAGTTCGCTACGGATTACTGAAAAATTATTTCAGTAATCCGTGTGCTAGTTATTGTTATCATTATAAAATCCAAACTTTTGTTTGGATTTTTTTACAGTGACTGCTTATCACTTATCATTCCGTAATAGAAATAATCTTGTAACAAAGTAAAAAATAAATGATACTAAAATTACGTTGTCTGACTGAGTACGTGATGAGTAAATCAAATTCTATTACAAATACAATCAAAAGTGTTTTCTTTGCTTTTTTAGGCGTTCAAAGTAATAAAAATCGCGAACGTGATTTCACTGAAGGTAAGTTTAGTCACTTTGTTATTGTTGGTCTTATCGGTGTTGCTTTATTTATTGTGACCTTAATCACTATTGTTTCTTTTGTTTTAGCATAAACTAACTTTTATAAAGCGCTAATAACTCACCAACTTTTTTTCGATTACTTCCTTTTTGGCTAATCGTTCTAGCCACTTTTATTGCCTTAATTTTATCAGCATGTTCATATATCTTACGCGTCCAAATAGTATCATGATTACTAATCAGAACCGTTGAATGGGCATTGGTAGATGCTTCTTCAGCTGCATTGGCTAAATCCGCTTGCTCATCTAAACCAAAACCATTACCTGAATAACTGGTAAAACTAGCTGTTTTGCTTAAGGGCACATAGGGAGGATCACAATAAACTACATCCCCTGCTTTTGCTCTAGCAAAACTCTGGCGATAACTTTCACAAATAAAAATAGCTTTCTTAGATTTTTCTGAAAAATAATGGAGTTCAGCTTCTGGAAAGTAAGGTTTTTTATATTTACCAAATGGCACATTATAGCCACCTGACTTATTATAACGACACAAACCGTTATAACCGTGACGATTCAAATAAAGAAAGAGTAATGAGCGATAATATTTATCAACACTGGCATTAAACTCTGTTCGTAGATGATAGTAAGCGTCTGCTTGATTATTTTCAGGGCTAAAAATTTTTCTAGCATCATCAATAAATGTTTGTGGTTTGATTTGAATAATTTGATACAGATTAATCAAATCTTTATTGATATCACTTAAAATGTAATTGTCATAGTTGCTATTTAAAAAAACGGATCCTGCCCCTACAAAAGGTTCTATTAGGCGATCCCCTTTAGGCAACATTTTATTAATAACATCACTAAGACCGTATTTACCGCCAGCCCATTTTAAAAAAGCTCGATGCTTTTTAACCATTCTACTAAAAACCTCAAAACGACCATTTAACGCCGTATCACTGATGAGTATTGTGAAGTATGAATTGTATCCTGAATTGGGTCTTATTGGGAACGTTCAAACGCATTGATTTCATTATTAATTGCGGAAATGGTCTTAATCCAAGGATTTCTTGTCAAAATTGATTCGGGTAAAGTATTTAAAGCCTGCTCTGCTTCTGCATGTGTAGCATAGTGTTTACTGGTTAATACCGTCATTACTTCACCATTTAATAACCGTTTATAATGTTTAAACGTTAGCGAAGTAAAATCTGCTAGAAACTCCTTCATAATACTTTCTTGTGTAAAACCAGATAGTTGAATAACAAAGCCCTTAGTAAAACTTTTGTAATATTGAGAACCAGAAAATTCCATTGTTGGCTGAATTTCCTTAGTCAACGCAATGCTACTTGGAGACGGATCAACGGGCTCACTCTTATTTGACTGTTGATGATTACCTAATGCCACCACTTTTGTTTCAGTGATCATAGCAGCCTTGGGTGTCGTCTCTATTGTTGAAGATACTTTAGCAGTGTTTAATACCTCATCAGGCAATAGACTCGCGCTGGATTCATTGTTCTGTGTTAATGGTGCTTCAAATGCAGCGATGGCCATGACAATATCGTTTACATTAGCATCTTTATGAACAATGGTTTCTTGTACCGGTTTGCTAACGGTTAATGCTGTATATATATCATTGGTAGATGCAGTTTCATCTGTCGTTGTTGAAAACCTTGGTAACACTGTTTCATCAGCAGTACTATTAAGTGGTAATTGCTCTACTGTTTTTTCCGGAAGTTTGGCAAAATTAGAAGGTCCCTGTTGTCGCAACCAAATCACAGTCAATATGGATATTAAGGTGACAGTTAATAATGCAATTAACCATTTTTTACTAACAGTTAATGTAAACCACGAACCTGATGTTTTAAATTCTTTAGCATTTAAAGAAAGTAACTGTCCTGATTGTTTAGATAAAATTGAAATTTTCTTATGGAATAAATCTTTATGCTGAGCCAGCATTCTACCCGCGGTGTAATTTCCTAACATCAACACTTCTATCTCTAGTTTTGCCTTCTTCGCGATCAAGGTTAACTGAGTTAATTCATGGATGATTTGTAAGGAAGCACAATGAACATTATCAATGACTATTGCCAGTTTTTGTGGATCTGCATTTAATAAGTTAATGATAGTCACAGCTAACGACTGTTCAGGATCAAAAACACTATCGCTAAAGAGTTGTTCGATAATCCGACATCGAATTTGAATATTGTTTAATTTAACGGATGCTGACACAAAAGCGGCATTATGATCTGAAGAAATTTGATCTAGAAATTGATAGCCCACCGATGAACATGCTTCTGCACTTTCATCAACAACTAATATTGAATGCTTAGAAAAACGTAGAATATAATCAATACGCGCATTAACGCTAATAGAGGTAACACTCTCATTATTTTTCGATATAGTTAATGGATCTAATTGTGCTAATGCCGACATGCTTCACCCTCTGCTTTACCTTACAGAATTTGTTGAAGCATCTCCGTTGTGACATCGTCTCTTATCTCTGACTGTCCTATGGCGGTTGGCACTATAAATCTTAATAGGCCTCCCATATTTTTTTTATCTCGTTTCATATGAGATAAAAAATGTTCGAAACTCATATTATTAGGAGCTTCCAAAGGTAAATCAAACGCGGCTATTAGCCTTTCAATACGACGAAGTTCTGACGCTTCAAGCAAATTCATTGCTACTGCTAGCTTAGCAGCAAGTACCATGCCAGTAGCAACAGCTTCTCCATGAAGCCAGTTTCCATAGCCTTGTTCTGCTTCAATAGCATGACCAAATGTATGCCCAAGATTAAGTAGTGCTCTAATACCACCTTCTTTTTCGTCCTGAGCAACAATATCGGCTTTACATTGACAGCAAGTTTCAACCATTTGGATTAGTACACTTTCTTCACCGGCTTTAATTTTAGCGGTATTATCTTCTAACCACTGGAAAAATGCCGCATCACCTAAAATACCGTATTTGATCACTTCAGCCATGCCTGCATTGAATTCTCTTACCGGTAAGGTAGATAGACTATCAATATCAATAAAAACGGCTTTAGGTTGGTAAAAAGCGCCAATCATGTTTTTACCTAATGGATGATTAACCGCAGTTTTTCCACCGACAGATGAATCAACTTGTGACAGCAAAGTTGTTGGAACTTGAATAAAATCAATGCCACGCTGATAACAGGCTGCAGCAAAACCAGTAATATCTCCAATAACACCACCACCTAACGCTATCAGGGTACTATCGCGCCCATGACCATTGGCTAACAGGTGTGACATTATTATATCGAAATTGCTTAAATTCTTTTCGGCTTCACCGTCAGGAAGGATAATTTCGTCCACCTGAAAATCACTTAATAGTGACTTAATTAAATCACCATAAAGTGGAAAGACAATAGTGTTAGATACTATACAGACACGCTTCGCGCGGATATAAGTTGATAGTAAATTACTACGATTAAGTAATTTACTATCAATATAAATAGGGTAACTACGTTCACCCAAAGAAAGGTTTAAAGTTGCCATTGGCTAAAAATCTAAGCGCTCAACAATTTTATTGGCAACTATTTTTGCACTTTGATCGTCCGTTTGAACGATTACGTCAGCAATTTCTTCATAAAGAGGATTTCGCTCTACCGCTAGCTTTTCTAGGACACTACGCGGTTCTTCTGACGTTTGTAATAAAGGTCTACGACGATCGCGTTGCGTACGTGCAACTTGCTTATCGATGGTCGTTTCAAGATAGACAACAATACCTCTGGCGGATAAACGATTTCGCACTTGAGCGCTGATCACTGATCCGCCACCCGTAGCTAATACGATACCTTGCATTTCAGATAAATCATTGATGACGCCTTCTTCTCTTTTGCGAAAACCTTCTTCACCTTCAAGATCAAAAACCCACGCAATATCTGCACCTGTACGACGCTCAATTTCTTGATCAGAGTCATAAAAATCTAGATGCAATTTATCTGCTAATTCTCTACCTATGGTACTTTTGCCTGCGCCCATCGGGCCTACTAGGAAAATGTTACGTTTTTCTGCCATGAGACTAACTTAATACTCGCGTTTAATAATTACGTTTACAGATAAGAGGGTACCCCCTCGAAGATTTTAAGGGCGTAATTATCGCAATTGTTGAGGGAGAAATGCAAGTAAGTGTTGCATAAAAGCATCACTTACTTGCTATTTTTATTAGTAATCCCTTTAAAATCGTTATTTTTCAATGATAAAGGAATTATCTTTTTTTAGTTAAAACTTCTCAGTTACAATTCTAGGCGTCACAAAAATCAACAATTCTTTCTTTTCATTGAAGTCTGTGGTGCTTCTAAACATCCAACCGAAGTATGGTATATCACCTAATACTGGAACTTTTGACACACTATTAATAACTTGTTGTTGGTAAATACCACCTAATACTATGGTTTCACCATTATTCACTAATACTTGTGTACCAATACGTTGAGTATCAATAGCGGGTGCTGTACCACTTGTTACTGATGATACAGTATCTTGAGTAACAACAAGGTCTAAAATAATACGGTCATCCGGTGTTATATGAGGCGTTACCGTTAAACTTAACACGGCTTTCTTAAACTGCGTTGTTGTTGCTCCACTTGAAGCTGCTTCTTGATAAGGAATTTCAACCCCTTGTTCAATATAAGCTTCTTTCTGATTCGCGGTAGTTATACGCGGGCTTGCAATTATTTCACCTTTGTTTTCTTTTTCCATCGCACTTAATTCTAAATCTAGAATAGTACCATCTGCTAATCGAGCAACTTGAAATGCAATACTACCAGCAGGAGTTGCTACAGGAAGATTAACATTTAAACGGTCAGCAATATCAGGAATTACGCCGCCAGTAGCATCACTAACACCTGCTATACCACCAGAGGTGCCATATTGACCATCTGTGTCTGTTACACCCCAACGTATACCAAGCTCTTCGTTAATGTTGTCTTTAACCGTAACCATGCGTGATTCAATCACTACTTGACGAACGGGTATATCAAGTACATCAACCATACGCTTAATATCTTTAATGCTAGAAGCCGTATCACGTATTAATAACGTATTGGTACGTTCATCTACACTAACGCTTCCTCGTTCAGATAAAATACTGTTATCTTCATTTTTAATTAACGCCGCAAACTCTAATGCTTTTGCATAATTAACTTGAATATATTCTGAATATAAAGGAGCAAGCTCTTCTACTTGTTGTTTTGCCTGTAATTCTTTTGCTTCACGTGCGGCAAGTTCATCACTTGGGGCCACCATTAAAATGTTGCCTTGCATGCGTTTATCAAGACCTTTCACTTTTAAGATAATATCAAGGGCTTGATCCCACGGCACACCATCTAATCTTAAGGTGATATTCCCAGCAACTGTGTCACTTATCACCAAATTAAAGCCATTGTAATCCGCTACAATTTGCAAGACAGTACGAACAGAAATATCTTGGAAGTTCAGTGAAATAGCACGACCAGTAAAATCTTCTGAATCACCTAAGTATCCAGGTACTTTTACTTTTTCTTTCACAGACAAAGAAAAGACATTGTTCTGTTGTTGATGAGTGAAAGTAAAGTCACCGTCTATATCAACAACTAAACGTGCATTACGACCTTCTCTGAAAGTTTCAATACCTTTAACTATTGTGCCAAAGTCGGCCACATCAAGTGTATATAAAAGTTCTTCAGGAATTTGCGTATTATGAAACTCAATATATAGCTTACCAAGTTTGTTGCTTACATCTACCGCAACCATACTGTCTTCAAGATAAACTAATAATTGTCCTTCACTTGCATTACCTTTACGAAAATCAATATTGGACAAATTATTAATAAACTCGCCGCCCACAGGAGATAAATCAGCAAGCGCCTTATTTGGTAAACCTTTATTTAATACTAAGGAAAACTCATTATTTATTTGGCTAACATCAAAGATAGTTAATTGCTCAAGATTGACTGAAGCAACTACTTTACCCGCCAATTTTTGAACTGTGACATCTTGAACACCGGCGTGGTCGATAACTGTTTTCAATAAATCAGGGTTAAAGCCATCAATATCGAAGGTGATATCTATTTTCGCAGGCGACATTGACGTTTTAACTTCAGGTTGACTGTCCATGTTTTCTGAAAGTGCAAAAACCAACTCAATTTCATTATTTTGTAATGTGTTATATCGAATCTCGTTAAGATCTGCAGCATTAACTACTGATGAGACGAAACTTAAACACAACACCTTTATTAAAATACTATTAAGACAGTGGTTAATTACGTTTGATTTTTTCATTTTATTTATTAGCAACATTACTTCCTTTGCCCCTCTGCGTCCGATTTCACCATAGTCACTACAGTTTCTCGTTCCACCCAACAGCCAGAGCCATCAGGAATTAATTCAATTACTTTTATATTATTCTGATTCACTTCACTGATTCGCCCATTATATAAACCCACATAATTACCTACAGCGACCCGATGCAAAGTAGAATCTGATGCTTCAACTAACGCCCAAGTGATATCTAGCTCTCCTAATGTCCCTCGCATTGACAAATCACTTAATGAAAATTTTTCTAACGGTTGTTTACGTCGGCGAGGATCTGGGCTTAAACACCCCGACATCTGCTGAATTTTCTCTTGAATTGCCTCTGGACGAGGTAAATCAAAAGGACTACGTAAATTTTGAGCTGAGTACTCAACATGATCAAAAACCGGCACTTCCGGCATAGGATCTATTTTTGATGTTGTATTAGCTTGTACTGTCGCAATGTGCGCTTTTAAATCACTTGTATCATCAAAGCAACCAGTAAGCGAAATGAGAAAGAATAAACTGACTATTTTTTTCATTCTGTGGTTGCCTCTCGATATTTATATGTTTTAGCCTGCAGCTGTAAAATCAGCTCATCACTATCAGGAAGCCACTTAATATCAAAATTATGTAGTGTCACAATACGAGGCAAGCCAGCGATTTTACTCACAAAATTACCAAACTCATGATATGTCCCTATCACTTTGATATCAATAGGAAGCTCTGTGTATATTTCCTGAGTGATTTCCGGCTGCCATTTCAGTGTAGCGAAATTTAAACCACTCGTTGTTCCTACAAAGGTAATATCATCTAACAATCCAGGAGTTTCATGACTTTCTGGCAAACTCTTCAACTGGTTAGCAAATAAGGTTTCAGCTTCATCCATTTGTTGTTGAAACAGTTCGAGATTAGCCGCAACATGATACTTAGTTTTATATTCTTCTTTTAATGTAATCTCTTGTGCAGCTACTGTATCTAACGTACTAAGTTTGTCTTTGATTAATAAAACAAAACCTAATCCCATAACAACAATAGCAATAAATACAATAAAGACACCCTTTGCTAACGGCGGCCATTCCGCTAAGTTGTCTAATTCTAATCCTTCAAACTGTGAAAAATCTAAATTCATCCTTCACCTCCTGTTGCCGAGGCATCATCAATACCTTTAATACGAACTCGCATTTTAAAATCACTTAACAACTTACTTTCTGCATCATCCGAGGTAATGGATTCGAGTTCTGCCTCAGTAAGTAAATCAGAGCGCTCTATTGCCCTTATCATATTAGCTAAGTGATTATTCGATTCACTTTTACCTACTAATTCTAAGGTATTGCCTTGTTTACCTAAACTGGTGAGATAAACACCCGTAGGTATCACTTTAGCAATTTCATCTAATACTTGCGTACCGACATTACGACTGCGCTGTAATTGTTCGATAACATTGATACGGTTTTGCAGCTCCAACTTTTTCTCATTAAGTGTTTGAATATCAGCAATACGAGTATCTAACACTGCTATTTCACTTTGAAGATATTGGTTACGTGTGGTTTGCCCATCAATCCGTGATTGATAGAACTGACTCACAATAAACACTAAGGCAAAGGTGATTAATGCTACAGCAGTTAATTGAGTGAAAAACTCACGCTGTTTAGCTTTTTCTGCGGCTTCTCGCCAAGGAAGAAGATTTATATATGCCATGGCGAAAAACTCCGTAATGCAAGACCAGCCGCAACCATATACTGTGGTGCAGTGCGGTTCAACTCATCTTTATCGACTTTGCTAGCAATCGCAATATCATTAAAAGGATTAGCAATAACAGTGTGTATACCTAACTCATCATTAAGTAACTGCTGAACACCTTCAACTTGTGCAGTACCGCCAGACAAGAGAAGATAATCTACCTTTGCTTTACCACTTGAGGTGAGAAACATTTGTATCGCACGTCTAATTTGTTGTACTAACACCGTATGAAAAGGGGCTAACACTTCAAAAGTATAGTTTGGTGGAAGATCATTGCTCATTTTTGCCATTTCAGCTTCTTCGAACGATTTATTGTAATAAGAAACTATTGAGCGTGTGTATTGCTCTCCACCAAAAATTTGATCTCGACTATAAATATGTTTACCTGAGTCTGTAACAGAAAACAACGTCATCGTTGCTCCTATATCAACAATAGCAACCACTTTATCACTCGCGTCATCGGGTAATAACGAGAGATTGAGATCATAAGAACGGCTAACCGCATAAGATTCAACGTCAATCACTTTAGTCTCGAAACCACCCATTTCAAGTGCAGAAACTCGAGCCTCAACTGACTCCGTACGTGCGGCACTCAGTAAGACGTTAATTTTCGACGGGTCTGACTCATTAACATCTAATGATTCAAAATCTAAACTAACTTCATCTAATGGATAAGGAATTAAACTATCAGCTTCAATTTCTATTTGGCTGGCTAGCTCCTGTTCACTTAAGGACACATCCATGTAAATAACTTTAGTAATAACCGTTTGCCCTGAAACGGCGGCTGAAGCCAAAGAAACTGACGATGATATTTTTTTTCTTATTTTCGCGACTACATTACCAACCGCTTCTATGTCTTGGATTTCCCGGTCAATAATTGCACCCCTAGGCATAGACTCTGTTGCAATTGCCTCGAGGACAAAACCATCATTTCCCTGACTTAATAAAACTGCTTTGGCTGAATGAGAACCAATATCGATTCCCACCATCAAAGAAGCTTTCTTTTTTAACAGATTGCTTAGCATAACTTCCCACTAGATCATTTTGTTATAATAATATTAAGCTTTTTTTATCTATAAATACATTTATTACATGCTTTTACACGATATACTAGTACTATTAAGTAATTTTTATAAATTTTATTGAGCATTTTATTTTGTTTTCATTGAAACGTCTTGCAAAAATCATCTTTATTCTTGGCATTTTAGGATGCCTAAGTATCTTGATATCATACATTCTTATAAAGGATCAACTCCCAAGTGTAGATTCTCTAAAAACAATTCAATGGCAAACCCCGATGCGGATATATAGTATCGACGGAAAATTAATTAATCAATTCGGTGAAAAAAAACGAATTCCGCTAAAGTTGCATGAGATGCCTCAGCAACTGATTAATGCCATTCTTGCTACTGAGGATGATCGCTTTTACTTGCACTTCGGTGTTGACCCTATTGGTATGGCTCGTGCAATTTTAGGACAAATTACCGGACGAAATAAGGGAGGGGCAAGTACCATCACTATGCAAGTCGCTCGTAATTTCTTTTTATCACGTGAACAAACCTATATCCGAAAACTTAGAGAAATATTTACCGCATTTCATATTGAAAGCCTTCTTAGTAAAGATGAAATACTCGAACTCTATATGAACAAAATTGAACTTGGACATAGATCATTTGGTTTTGGTGCCGCCGCACAAGTGTATTACAACAAAGATGTTAATGATTTAACATTAGCGCAAATTGCAGTACTTGCAGGTTTACCTAAAGCACCTTCTACTTTAAATCCACTGCGCTCACCCGAACGCGCATTACAAAGACGAGCGGTTGTTTTAAAACGTATGCTCGATAGTGGCTATATTACAGACGAGGAATACCAAGAAGCAAACGCAGCCCCTGTAACAGCCAAGAAGCATGGCACCGAAATAGAATTAAACGCGCCTTACATCGCAGAAATGGCCCATCAAGAAATGATTGAACGCTATGGCAAGGAACAAGCTTATACTGGTGGCTATAAAGTTTTCACAACCGTTCCTTCAAAATTACAACAAGCGGCACAAAATTCAGTACTTAATAATGTTCTTTCTTATGATAAACGCCATGGATATCGCGGACCTTTAAAAAATCTACGTGGTGAGAGCTTAACGAGTATTAATGATACAGATCTAGAAATTCAGCCGTTATCGGAGACAGAAATCAGTCAAGCCATAGATCATGTTATGACTTATCAACGTCTAGATGCAGCCGTAGTCACTCAAGTACTTGAGGATTCGGTGGAAATCACATTAAAAAATAATGAAAAAGCATTTATCACTTGGGAAAATATGGCGTGGGCTCGAGAATTTATTAGTGATGAAAAGCAAGGGATGCCACCAACAAAACCTGCTGATATATTAACTTATGCGGATGTTATTTATGTTGAGCATACTGAACAAGGATACCAGTTAAGTCAGTTACCCGATGTGAGTTCAGCATTAGTCTCTCTTTCACCAGATAACGGTGCAATCAAAGCTGTTGTCGGTGGTTTTAGTTTTTATCGCAGTCAATTTAACCGTGTCACACAAGCTAAGCGTCAGGTAGGTTCTAATATTAAACCCTTTTTATACTCTGCCGCATTAGAACACGGTTTTACACTCGCATCTTTGGTAAATGATGCCCCCATCAACCAATGGGACCAATCAACCGGTACCGTTTGGCGACCACAGAATTCACCTGCTGTTTATAACGGTGAAGTTCGAGTAAAACGCGCATTAGCGCAATCTAAAAACGTAGTTGCTGTGAGATTATTCAGAGATGTAGGTATGGATAATGTGATCCCACATATTGCCTCTTTTGGCTTTTCTCTTGACGACTTACCCAGAAATGAATCGCTTGCTTTAGGCTCTGCTTCCTTATCTCCATTGGAAGTCGTCACAGGTTTTGCTACTTTTGCTAATGGTGGTTTTTTAGTAGAACCTTATTTAATTGAACGTATAGAAGACTCTTTTGGCAATATTATTTACCAAGCAAACCCTCCCCTTGCTTGTGACGAATGCACAGATATCCCTGCTGAAAAACCTTCTTCTGAAGCAAATGGACTCGATTTTCCGGAGACAGTGACAACAGCATCATCTGATCTTGCTGAAGACATTAACCCCCTCCCCCTGGTTAAAGCCAAGAGAGTTATTAGTGCCCAAAATGCGTTCTTAATGACGCAGGCGCTTAATGAAGTTATCTGGGGTGCTGACTGGTCTAAAAATGCAGGTTGGCAAGGAACAGGATTTAGAGCGCGAAAACTCAAACGTCGTGATATTGCAGGCAAAACCGGCACAACCAATGAAGCGAAAGATGCATGGTTCTCTGGCTTTAGCCGTCATATAGCAACCACATCATGGATTGGTTTTGATGATCATAGCCGGAACCTTGGTAGAACGACACCCAATAGAAATTTAGGTAAAGATCAAATCAGCGGTACAGAGTTCGGTGCAAAATCAGCTCAACCTGCATGGATTTCTTTTATGGAAGTTGCGCTAAAAGACTACCCAGTAGAACCCTTCCAGCAACCACAAAATATTGTATCTATGAGAATAGATAAGAAAACCGGTAAGCTCACCACAAAAACAGACAAAACCAGTATGTTTGAATATTTTATTTCAGGTACAGAGCCAACTGAATATGTCAGCAAAGATATTAGTAATGAAATATTTAACCAACATAAAAGTGAACCCGTTAAAGAGTTATTTTAATAGTTACAATATGCAATAAATTTCAACTCAAAACTTACAGTGAGCTTATTAAGGGTATTCATCCTTTTAAAACTTTCGTTTGAAACTTGAGTTTAAATATATTTCACCTCTATATACACATTTTTGATCAAATTCTTTTCATCTCCTTATGAAAAGAATTTGAAATATTTTTATAATAAATAACAACACCTTAACAATGAACACTTATTCTCATTCTGCTTCAACCACGCTTATTTACTTACAATAAGCACCACTATAAATGAAAGTTATAATGAAAACTTTCACAACGAAAGAAATTTTTCTTTCGTTTTGCCTGCTAATCGCCTAGAATTGCAACCTCAACAACACCGAAACTTATCCCTTTAATTGTCATACTTAGGAGCTTATTTGCTATGACCGTTTTGCAGAACTCAATTGATTTATCGAAATACGGCATCACCGACGCTGATGAAATTATTTACAACCCTTCGTATGAGCTGCTCTTTGCTGAAGAGACAAAGCCAGATCTTACAGGCTATGATAAAGGTGTAGTAACTGAGTTAGGCGCAGTTTCAGTAGATACTGGAATTTTTACCGGTCGTTCTCCTAAAGATAAATATATTGTTCGTGACGATATCACCAGAGATACCGTTTGGTGGTCAGATCAAGGTAAAAATGATAATAAACCCATGTCACAAGAAACATGGACACAATTAAAAGATCAAGTTACATCACAACTTTCAGGAAAACGATTATTTGTTGTTGATACCTATTGTGGTGCTGATGAAGATACTCGCCTAAAAGTACGCTTTATCACCGAAGTCGCATGGCAAGCACATTTTGTTAAGAACATGTTCATTCGTCCAAGCGATGAAGAACTTGTCAATTACGAACCTGATTTCATCGTATTAAATGGTGCGAAAACAACTAATCCTAACTGGAAAGAACAAGGTTTAAATTCAGAAAACTTTGTCGCTTTTAACTTAACTGAAAAAATGCAGTTAATTGGAGGAACTTGGTACGGTGGTGAAATGAAAAAAGGCATGTTCTCTATGATGAACTACCTTTTACCACTTAAAGGCATAGCTTCAATGCATTGTAGTGCCAATGTTGGTAAAGAGGGTGACGTGGCAATTTTCTTCGGTTTGTCAGGAACAGGTAAAACAACGCTATCAACGGATCCAAAACGTCAGTTAATTGGTGATGATGAGCACGGTTGGGATGATAATGGTGTTTTTAACTTTGAAGGCGGTTGTTATGCAAAAACAATCAACCTTAGCCAAGAAAATGAACCTGATATTTATAACGCTATCCGTCGTGATGCTTTATTAGAAAACGTCACAGTTGCTGATGATGGCACTATCGACTTTCATGACAATTCTAAAACAGAAAACACACGTGTTTCTTACCCTATTCATCACATTGATAATATTGTAAAACCAGTGTCACGCGCTGGGCATGCCAAAAAAGTTATCTTTTTGACGGCTGATGCATTTGGTGTTTTACCACCAGTAGCTAAATTAACACCAGAGCAAACTGAATATTACTTCTTATCAGGTTTTACTGCTAAATTAGCAGGTACAGAACGTGGAATAACAGAACCTACACCAACTTTTTCAAGCTGTTTTGGTGCTGCATTTTTAAGTTTACACCCTACCCAATATGCAGAAGTTTTACATAAGCGTATGGAAGCTGTTGGTGCAGAAGCTTATTTAGTTAATACTGGCTGGAATGGAACAGGTAAACGAATTTCAATAAAAGCCACACGTGCCATTATTGATTCTATTTTAGATGGCTCTATTGATAATGCTGAGACTGAAATTTTACCCTTGTTCAATCTAGAGATACCGACGAGTGTTGCTGGCGTTGAAGGAAAAATACTTGACCCTCGTCATACCTATTCACAAGAAAGTGAGTGGGAAACAAAAGCAATTGATTTAGCTAACCGCTTTGTTAATAACTTTGAAAAATTCACTGATACTGAAAATGGTAAGAAATTAGTAAAAGCGGGTCCTATTTTATAATAGTTACACCAAGATAGAATATGATTTTAAAAGCCGCATCTGCGGCTTTTTTTATTACTTCAGTGGTAATAAAACTTTTGCAACTAAACCACCTTCTTTACGATTTTTAAGAAAAACTCGGCCACCATGAGTATCGATTATTCGTTTAATAATCGCCAAACCTAAACCACTTCCACCTGTACCACGAGCCTTATCGCCTTGAGTAAAAGGTTGGAATAAGCGCTCAATTTCAGCTTCATCAATTCCGGGTCCATGGTCTGCAACCGCAATAAAAAACAACTGGCTATCAGGTTCAAGTCCTGTGGATATTTCAATATCGCCACTGCTATATCGTTGTGAATTTTGAATTAAGTTAGCAAGAACGCGTTTGATCGCCACATACTTGATTGGAACATCAGGTAAATTACCAGGAATAAAACGAATACTTCTATCAGGAATAGTTTCGGTATGGATAACCTCTTCCACTAATGCATTTAAATCAGAGAGCTCTGTTTTGTCTTGTGTATCATGGCGAATATAGTCAATAAATTGATCTATAATTGTATTCATATCGTTGATATCGCCCTCAATGCCTTCTTTGAGAAACTCATCATCTTTTGACATCATCTCTGATGCTAAGCGAATGCGTGTTAATGGCGTACGTAGATCATGTGAAATACCTGCCATTAATAAATTTCTATCATCTTCTAACTGTTTTATCCCTTTAGACATATGATTAAAAGCTTGTGTCACCGCAACAATTTCAGTGGTACCACGTTCTTTCAACGGCTCGGGAAAATCACCCGATCCGACTGAGTGCGCAGCTTTTTGTAATGCTTTTAATGGACGGTTAAGTTGTCGAACAAAGAGCCAGCCACCAATAACACTTAATGAACCCAACACAGCTAAAACAAACAAAAGCGGGGCATAACTGGCTTCTTCGAGGCTGGTTAACGGAATTTTAACCCAATACTGAGGAGCTTGTGGAGGACGTATCCAAAACAGATACTCATCACCTTGTGAAATTCTGACTTCTGCTTCGCCTCCCAATAACCGTGACATTTCAAGAGAGCGGTTTTGATAATAATTAGCGTGTTCTAACCCTAGCTGCAACGCTCTACTTTCAGTGTAAACACCAATGCCGGTTTCACGTTGAAACGCAACAGCCATTGCAGGACTTAACACTGGATCTTTTACATCAATAAAAACCACGCGCACTTGTTTGGCTAGCAGTTCATTAATCAATTGTGAATTAGGTTGAAAGCTATAAACAGCAAAGGCAACCAATGACACTAATTGATTAATAAACAATAAAACACTAATCAATAATATCGTTTGCCCAAAAGCACTACGCGGTAATATTTTCATTTAATATTAAGCGACAGCCTTCCCTTCAGGAACGAAAACATAGCCAAGTCCCCAAACCGTTTGAATATATCTTGGTTTTGCTGGGTCTTCTTCAAGCATACGACGTAATCGAGACACTTGAACATCGATACTACGTTCAAGAGCAGAGTAATCACGTCCTCGCGCAAGATTCATTAATTTATCTCGCGATAATGGTTCTCTCGGATGAGTGATTAATGCTTTCAATACCGCAAACTCACCACTAGTGAGTGGCATATTAATTTCGCCTTTGCGCATTTCACGTGTCGCTAAGTTCAATTCATAATCACCAAAAGCAATCACATTCTCTTCTAATGAAGGAGCCCCAGGAGCTTCTTGAACGCGACGTCGCAATACCGCCTTAATACGCGCCAGTAATTCACGAGGATTAAAAGGTTTAGGCATATAATCATCAGCGCCTAACTCTAAGCCAATAATACGATCAACCTCATCACCTTTAGCTGTTAACATCACAATAGGGATATCATTAGAATGTTGACGTAAACGGCGACAAATAGACAGGCCATCTTCTCCAGGCAACATTAAATCGAGTACAAGTAAGTGAAAGTTTTCTCGCTCAAGTAATCTATCCATTTGCTCTGAATTTGCAGCACTTCGAACAACAAATCCTTGCTCAACTAAATAGCGCTCTAATAATGATCTTAATCGCATATCATCATCAACGACCAAAATTTTAGGGGTTTCTTGACCCATATTGCACCTTCTTTCTCTAAAATACTTAAATTAGTTGTACTATAAGCGATACTGACAGATATTAATAAATATTGTCTGTATCATTCCTCTGCGTTTTGTTACAAATTATGACTACTCTATGTACTTAAATACCAGCGTTTTTCCATTATAGCTTACTACTTTTACACTTTCTAAAGATACAGGAAGTAAAATAATTTAATTTTTATTCGCATCTTATTACTATTTATAAAATTTCATTAACGTACCAGACAACAATATGTCAGAATGCCCCCATGAGAGTATGGATTTATTTTTTTAAGGCTCCTCGAAGAGTCGTATTTATCAGTCGTAGACGTTTCATTACTAAATTGAAGCGCCAATTAATACGAGTGAAAATCGCGCTATCTCAAGAAAAAGTAGAAACAAAAGAAATGCTTGCCATCTACAAACGCTATACCAGAAGACAAGCGACCCCTGAAGAAATGAAACTTGCCAATAAACAGTTTTTTGATGTGTTAAAAGGCTTAGGTATTGGAGTTGTTGCGCTATTACCTTTCGCCCCTATTACCTTACCCATTGTCATCAAGTTAGGAAAATGGGTTGGCGTTGATATTCTACCTAGCTCTTTTCGTGAAGATGAAAGACCTAAATAAATACCGTTATTTTAAATAACCAATAGCTTGATCCGTTACACACTGAGTAAAACTTTTTTGTCTTTCTTGATAAGTAAGAGAAGCGATGGCTCGTTGTACCAATATCATTTTTTGCTTGCGCTCTTCAGTAGGTAAACCTTGCAACTGTTCTGAAAAACATCCTGTTAAACCAAAATTTAATGCAACTTCTGACTGCACAGGTTCACCATTTAAACAAAGTGCCAATTTTTCAGCCAACACAGTGCGATCCATTTTGATAATCAACTCTTTTATTTCATAGATGGCGGGATCTACCTGACGAGCTTTATTACAGGCATAAAACATATCAGCAACAGCAACTACAGGGATTAACGCATCGTGTTGTTTGGAGAATTTATTTTTTAGCCATGCATCATAGTGTTTATTAGCCGCTTGCTCATTTGAAGCTGCTTGCACATTAAAACACCCCGCTAATATACCCACTATCAATCCTTTGATAAAAACAGTTTTGCTCATATAAAGCATCCTTTATTTAGTTAACTTACTCTCTGGAGCACAGATCTATTTGCCCCACTGATTATACGCAATAACCATTAAATGTTGTAATATCTTTAGAAGAATATTTATCAATAAGAACAGATATGACATTATGCCTTTATTAATAACTTTGACTAAATCAATGATGAATTATCTCTCCAACATATTGGTCACTATCTTCATTAGCTTGAGTTTATTATCATATGCCCAAGCTGACACACTATCTAATTTTGAACATCAACTTCAACAACACAAAGGGAAAGTTGTTTATCTAGATTTTTGGGCCTCATGGTGTGTTCCTTGCCGACGCTCTTTTCCATGGATGAATGAATTACAAAAAAAACACCCCACAGACCTAGCTATCTTTAGTGTTAATCTCGATGCTGAAAAGTCATTTGCTGCCCAGTTTTTAGCGGAGACTCCGGCTAATTTTACTGTGTTTTATGATCCTGAAGGCGAAGTAGCCAAAGCATTCAAATTACGAGGTATGCCAAGCAGCTATATTTTTAATCGCTCAGGAAAAATTGTTAGTGCCCACGTCGGTTTTAACAATGAAAAACAACAGGCTTATCAAAAAGAAATTGAGCGTTTAATAACCCAATCAGCTGATTAGGACATTTATTATGTATAACGGTTTATCGCAACATCAGTTAACTGAGCAATATTCGCCAAGCAGTTGCGTAGATGACATTAATGTTTATATCGATGCCTATATCAAGCAAAGTAAAAAAGCTAAAGAACAAGCAATAGAAGATAAGTTAGTACTTACTGATTTAAAATACGCATCGAGTAATGACACACGCTTAGATTTATATTTACCTAAAAATCATCAACATAATAAAACACAAAAGCGTAAATTGCAGGTATATATTCATGGCGGATATTGGCAAGAACTCTCCAAAGAAGAGTCTTGTTTTGCCGCCCTTAATTTTCAAGCACATGACTACTATTTTGCCGTACTCAATTATAGCCTTGCCCCAAACACCAGTTTAACCGGCATTGTTGAACAAGTTAGACAAGCCATTGCTTGGTTATACAGTCATGCAGCCACATACGGTTACGATAAAGACGAAATATATCTATCTGGTAGTTCCGCAGGTGCACATTTAGCAATAATGATGCTTAATACTGATTGGACATACTATCTTAACGTTACACAAGAACAGACAAAGCTATCACCTGTTAAAGGAATTTGTGCTGTTAGCGGTATTTATGATCTTAGTCCTATTGTTCAAACCTATATTAATGAGCCATTACTATTGACTTCATCAGAGGTTTTAAACAATAGCCCTCTGCTTTTTAACATGGCTAATGCTGATGAAACACCTTGTAAGTTAATTATCTGTTATGGTGAAAACGAAACGTCTGAGTTCAAACGCCAAAGCCAAGCATTCACAGATAAGTTAATGGCATTAGGCTACCAAGTCGCCTGTCACGAAATCATCGGGCGTAATCATTTTGATGTGATATTAGACCTTTGCCACCCATCCTCTTGGTTATTCACACAAGTCCTTAAGCAAATGGAATAACCCTTTCGTTAATAACATTTTTCACGATTGAATTTACTTTTTGCCTAAATCTATCTACTTTAATAACAAATATTGGCACATTTACTAGACAAAGCTGTGGGCAACGTTAAACTCTGCGCTCTTAAATTTAACTGACTTGAAGGTATTTTAATGTTTAGTCATATCAATCCGGCATTTTATGATCAACAACTGTTAGCAAAAGAACAAGAAATGCAGTCGTTATTTTCGCCGTTTAATGGTCCTCGCTTTGATATTTATCCCTCGACTAAACTACATTATCGTCAACGTGCTGAGTTTAGAGTTTGGCATGAGGGTGATGACTTGTACTACATTATGTTTGATAGTAAGACCAAACAAAAATTTCGTGTAGATGACTTTCCTGTCGCCAGTGAACTGATTAATAAGTTTATGAAAGCGTTGCTTATCAATATAAAAGATAAGCCTTTATTAAGAGAGCGCCTTTTTCAAGTAGATTTTTTATCAACGCTCAGTGGTGAAGCACTAATCAGCTTGCTTTACCATAAACCATTAACTGATATATGGCAGGCACAAGCCCTTGAGTTAAAAAATGAATTAAGTGTTATTGCCCCCTTAGATATTATTGGTCGTGCTAAAAAACAAAAACTTATTTTGGATAAAGATAATGTCATCGAACAACTTACTGTTGGTGAGCAAACATTTCACTATCAACAAGTGGAAAACAGCTTTACTCAACCTAACGCCCATGTAAATGAGTCTATGCTGTTATGGGCTCAACAAGCGACATGTGAACGTGGTGGCGATTTAATTGAGCTATATTGTGGTAATGGGAATTTTAGCATTGCACTAGCACAAAATTTTGAGCGTGTTCTAGGTACTGAAATATCTAAATCATCGGTGAAATCGGCACAAGTAAATATCGCCATGAATAAAATAGACAACATAGATATTGTACGGATGTCGAGTGAGGAATTTAGTCAAGCGATGAATGGAGAGCGCAAATTTCGTCGTTTAGCTGATTTCGACTTAACCGCTTATAACTATGATACTGTGTTAGTTGATCCACCTAGAGCTGGCTTAGATCCTGACAGTGTTGAATTAGTCAGTCGCTTTAAAGATATCATTTATATTTCATGTAACCCATTAACATTGAAAGAAAACCTAGCCGAATTAACAAAGACTCACCATATTGTGAAATTTGCACTATTTGATCAGTTTCCCTATACCCACCATATCGAAACCGGTGTTATTTTAACGAGAAAATAAACGACTTTTTGCGCTAATCAATTTATGTTTAAGCGCTTTTTAGCACTCTGAGTCGATGATTAAATTCAGCAGCACCACGTGCAATAAAACGTAGCTGCTGAATGGTTCTTAACGCTAATTGTTCACGATCTTTTTTATCACCATCTAATGCATCAGAACCGGCACTAAAGACAATAGTTACTGCCGCGTTAGCATGCATATACGCCACTTCAGCATCCATTTGGTTAGCTTGCTGCAAATAATCACACAGCTCTAAAGTAAAATAACTAATCTCTCGGTTTACCGCAGCGCGAAAAGCAGCAGAGGTACCAGAACGTTCTCGCAATAATAATCGAAAGATATTGCCATTATTCTCAATGAATTCCATAAAAGTGACAACAGAGATTCTAATCACTGAACCACCTTTTTCGATACGCTGACGAGCTTGACGCATTAATTGGCGTAACGTAAGTCCAGCTTCATCAACTAATGTTAATCCTAATTCATCCATATCGGTAAAGTGGCGATAAAAGGAGGTAGGAGCAAGGCCTGCTTCTTTGGCCACTTCACGTAAACTTAAACTTGAAAAGCTACGCTCACAACTAAGTTGCCCAAGAGCGGCATCAATTAATTGTCTACGAGTTTTTTCTTTTTGTTGTGCTCTAATACCCGTCATAGCTCGCCAATCCTAATACAATTTGATAACTATCATACGCAATAAATCGATTTTACCATAATTTATAAAAGCAAAATATTTTGCCGTCATACTTATTTAATAATAAATAACTTGACTGCTCTTGGGACAAGACTAAAATGAATAGCGTACATGTGTACACTGAAAATGTTCAATCTGTTTTACTGGAACTATAAATGAAAAAACCTAGAATTCTTTGGTTAAATGTATCGGTATTTGTTATTACCTTTCTATTTGCCGCTATTGCCGTGCCTTACCGCGCTATGACTCACGGTTTCGACAGTGCTGAAATTGTCATGGCCGTTATTTGCTTTATCTATTGTGGCATGTCCATTACTGCGGGTTATCATCGTCTATGGTCTCATAAAACTTACCAAGCGCATTGGTCGCTACGCTTTATTTTTGCTATTGGTGGTGCATTTGCATTGCAAAATAGTATTTTACATTGGTCATCAGATCACCGTATTCACCATAAACATGTCGACAATAATGATGTAGACCCTTATTCCGCTAAACGAGGATTTTGGTATTCTCACATCGGTTGGATGCTGCGTGAATATCAAGCACATCGTTATACAGATTACAAAAATGTCCGTGATTTACAAAAAGACGGCATTGTTATGTGGCAACACAAATATTACTTATTATTAACCATAGCAACAAATATTGGTATTCCGCTGGCCTTTGGTCTTTGGCATGGCGATATTATTAGTAGTTTGTTATTGATCGGTTTCTTACGTTTAGTACTTAGCCATCACACGACATTCTTTATTAATTCTTTAGCTCATATTTGGGGCAAGCAAACATATACTGAAAAAAATACCGCGCGTGATAACGGCATATTAGCTTTTTTCACCTTTGGTGAGGGTTACCATAACTACCACCATATTTTTGAAAATGACTATCGTAATGGTATTCGTTGGTGGCAGTTTGATCCAACAAAATGGCTCATTAAAGGTTGTAGTTTATTAGGACTAACTTACCAGTTAAGAAAAAGTCCTGAAGATAAAGTAGAAAAAGCCCGATTAGCGATGATCCTAAAAAGAAATCAACAAAAGCTAGCTTCACATCCTGATGCCGAACAATTGCTTGCTAAATTACAGCATGAATATGATAGTTTGATTGCTAAAATTAATGATTATTATGATGTTAAAAAACAGCTTTTAGCGACGAAAAAGCAACAACTAGTAGCAGACATTGAAAGATCAGACATTATGAAACAATATAAAGAACTTAAACAACGTATGTTAGAGCAACAACAGAGTTGGCAGTTCTTTATCGAGAAGTATGTTTAATCTCAATAAGTCAGGTAAATAACACTTTACTAGTTACCTTAATCCTATTTCCTGCTACTATTTTTAAATATTAGTGAGAAATAGGGACTTTATTTTGACCAAGAAGCAATCCTCCCCAAAAATAACCAAACAACCCCAATACGATTATGATGCCTTAATCATAGGTACTGGACCTGGTGGTGAAGGCACTGCAATGGAGTTGTCTAAGAAAGACAAAAAAGTTGCGGTAATTGAACGTTATAAGGATGTTGGTGGTGGTTGCACACATTGGGGAACTATTCCCTCAAAAGCACTACGTCAAAGTGTTAGACGATTAATTGAATATAATTCAAATCCATTATTTCGTGGTCATGAAAAAGCCAAACGTTTAACCTTCCCTGATATTTTAAAACATGCCTCAGCGGTTATTCGTAAACAAGTACAACTACGAAGTGGTTTTTATGACCGTAATCGTGTTGAGCATATTGTTGGTGAAGCCTCTTTTATCGACAAGCATACGTTACAAATTTTAAAACCCGATGGGTCAATTGAACAATTAACGGCTAAACAAATTGTCATTGCTACTGGCTCACACCCTTATCGCCCAAGTGATATAAACTTTAAACATTCTCGCGTATATGACTCTGATACTATTTTATCATTAACCCACGATCCAAGATCTATCATCATTTATGGTGCTGGGGTTATTGGCACAGAGTACGCGTCAATTTTCAGAGGGTTAGGAGTTAAAGTTGATTTAATCAATACTCGTGACCGTTTATTGTCTTTCCTTGATGATGAAATGTCTGATTCCCTCAGTTACCACTTGTGGAATAACGGCGTTGTTATTCGCCATGGTGAACAGATAGAACGTGTAGAAACCAATGATGAATCTGTCATTGTTCATTTAGCCTCAGGTAAAAAAATGAAAGCTGACTGCTTACTCTGGGCAAATGGAAGAACCGGTAACACTGCCGACTTACATTTAGAGAATGCAGGGCTAAATGCAGACGGTCGCGGTCAATTAAAAGTCAATGACCACTATCAAACCCACATTGAAAACATTTATGCCGTAGGCGATGTTATCGGTTATCCAAGCCTAGCGAGTGCAGCCTACGATCAAGGTCGCTTAGCTGCATCAGCCATGATTGATAATCAAAGTACCGCCAAATTAATTGCAGATATACCTACAGGTATTTTTACTATTCCTGAAATTAGTTCAGTGGGAAAAACAGAACAAGAACTGACTGAAGCTAAAATTCCTTATGAGGTGGGCCGTTCTCAATTTAAACATCTCGCTCGAGCACAAATAGCACATAGCTTAGTCGGTTCTCTAAAAATACTTTTTCATCGAGAAACAAAAGAAATATTAGGAATACATTGTTTTGGTGAAAATGCTGCAGAAATCATTCATATTGGACAAGCCATCATGCAACAAAAAAATGGTGGGAATACTATCGAATATTTTGTGGAAACAACCTTTAACTATCCGACTATGGCAGAAGCATTCAGGGTAGCAGCACTTAATGGTTTAAATCGTTTATTTTAAGCGCCTTAATACCAATAAAAAGGAAAATAGATGAAAATAATCACATATATACAACTGTGTTTTATCAGTTTGCTTTTATTGAGTCTGGAAAGTTTGGCCAATACTACGCCTGATGACAACTATACGATTTATTTAGTCAGACATGCTGAAAAAATAGCTGGGGGAAAAGATCCTGCACTAACCTCTTGCGGTATGAAACGTGCAACTCAACTTGCCACCATACTGAAACAAGCAAAGATAAAACAAATTTATAGTACTCAAACCTTAAGAACCCAGCAAACTGCTGCTCCTTTAGCTACCCAGCTCAATCTACAGGTAACGGCTTACTCTGCCAAAGATCTTGCTTCGTTTGCGCAACAAGTTAAAAACACCAAAACCAATACCTTAATTGTCGGTCACAGCAATACTACGCCACAACTAACAGCATTAATTGCTAATACGCCCGTAGCAGACATTACAGAAGCTGAATACCAAATGCTTTACCAAGTGCAGTTTCATGGAGAAAATACGCAGTTAACCTTGTTGAAGCAGCCTCTGAGCTGCCAATAAAGCACTAACCTCAATTTTTTCCAACAAAAAAGGAGCTAATGCTCCTTTTTTATCAATACTCGTTAAACAAACTCATCATTACTTTTGATGATACGGCATGCTCAAGCGACGCACTGCATCAATGAAATAACCAGCATGATCTGGATTAACATCGGGATGAATTCCATGTCCTAAGTTAAATACATGACCGGTTCCACCATCACCGAATCCCGCAAGAATGTTACTGACTTCTTGCTCGATTCGCTCTTTCGAGGCATACAGCATTGAAGGGTCCATATTTCCTTGTAAAGCGACTTTATCACCAATACGCGCTTTAGCATCTTCAATATTAATGGTCCAATCAAGTCCAACCGCATCACAACCCGTCGCTGCGATATCTTCAATCCACATACCACCATTTTTAGTAAATAAGGTAACAGGGACGGCTCTGCCGTCGGCAAAGCGTGTTAAACCATCTACGATTTTTGCCATATATTGCAATGAAAAATCTTTATAATCCCGTGGCGATAACACCCCACCCCAAGTATCAAAGATCATTACTGATTGTGCGCCGGCAGCAATTTGAGCATTTAAATACGTAATCACTGATTCTGCTAATTTATCTAACAACAAATGTAATGTTTGGGGCTCAGCAAACATCATTTTTTTAATTTTAGTAAAGGCTTTTGAACTCCCACCTTCAACCATATAAGTAGCTAAAGTCCATGGACTTCCAGAGAAACCAATTAAAGGTACATCGCCATTTAATGCTTTACGTATAGTACGCACTGCATTCATTACATAACCTAACTCATCTTCAGGATCAGGAATGCCAATTTTTTCTACATCGGCCTTTGACGTTATTGGACGTTGAAATTTTGGCCCTTCACCTGTTTCAAAATATAAGCCTAAGCCCATGGCATCAGGTATGGTCAAAATATCACTGAATAAGATAGCAGCATCTAATGGAAAACGTCGTAATGGCTGCAATGTGACTTCACAAGCGAACTCAGCATCTCGACATAACGACATAAAATCACCTGCGGTTGCCCGAACTTTTCGATATTCAGGTAAATAACGACCCGCTTGTCTCATCATCCAAACTGGAGTGTAATCTACAGGTTGACGCATTAAAGCGCGTAGGTAAGTGTCGTTTTTCAATTCAGTCATCTAAGGCGATCCAATAATTTAAGTGCGCGCATTCTATCATTTCAATTTTTTTTGATCTATGTTCTAAATCAAATCATCCAACAGAAATATTCATTTTTATTGCTAAAATTCACTTAATCACTTTTAGTATCAATAGATTAAAGAATATGGTTAAAAAAATGTTAATGAAAACTGAGATTATACGAAAAATATCGTGGTATAAATGCTCTAATAAAGTTGTTGCATGCTTAATTTTGCTTTGTTATAAAATACCCCGCGCTAGTTAAGAAGACAATTAATAAGAAGCTAGATTTACTAGACCATACAGCGAGCATTTCAGGCCTTACCTTTTGGTAAGGCTTTTTTATTTGTGTAAACCACATATCAATTAATAACATTCTCACGTTAAGTAACTAATCTCTTTTACCTAACGAACCATAAAAAAATCTAGCAATTCTCAAAGCTAAAAAGATGCGTCTACCAAATATATTGAATGAAATAGCGATTTTTTATCGGCGGTAAGCTTTAATGTAGAGCGACCCCATGGTGAACGAAGAAGTCCCCCATAAGTAGGTATTGTGACAAGACCCATAAACCTATATTGACACTAATATGAAAAGTATTATTTTTTAATGAGCATTTAACTTGATCAAGTTAAATGCCCCTTCAATCTCGTCTATTATGGCTGAATCAAAGGGACGGGTTCCATTCACTTACAATAATGCAATGATTTGGCGTAGTGCTTTATCTAAGTCTTGGTTTGATAATTTTTGGGTAGTAACGTCGAAGTTGTCATTGAAACTAGGTACTGACAAGTGGCCTTTTACATTTGCACCAAAGTATTGGGCTGAATTAACGGCAGAAGTAAGGACACTTTGAGCGCCTCCTGGCCCTGGCGATGTACTCAAATAAACAACAGCCTTGTCTTGGAATACCTTAGTATTAATACGTGAAAGCCAATCAAATAAATTTTTATAAGCGGCAGTATAAGTACCATTATGTTCAGCAAACGAAATGATTACCGCATCTGCTTCACCTATTTTTTCAAAAAAAGATTTTGCCAATGCAGGTTGGCCTAGTTCGGCTTCTCTGTCTTGACTGAAAATAGGCAGTTCATAATCATTGATGTCAATTATTTCAACTTCAGCATCTACGACAAGTGATGCTGCATACGTAGCTAATTGCTTATTAATTGATTGAGAATTATTACTGGCTGAAAATGCTAATACTTTCATGGTTTGAGTACTCATTATCGAAAAGTGATTATTAAATACTATAGTCAAACTCGCCAACAATAAATGTATTAAAGAGAAAATCATTGTTTCTCTTTTAGAAACAATGGCGAGGAATTATTCGGTCTTTATTGGTTTAAATAAAACGGTTTCTCCTTTAGCTGTTATCAGCTCAGCTTTTACCTCCATATCTGTAGTGATATGCAGCACACCAATACCACTTTCATTAAATAACGTCTTCTGACTATTCACACTTTCGTTTTCAACCTGCGGCAAGCGCACCTGTACTTTCATCCGTCGGCGTTTAGTGAACCAGTTTAATGGTGAATAAGTTGCATATAAATAGCGATTTAAGCGCTCAAACCAAGTTAGCAGTGATGTTGGAAATTGGTTTTTAATACCACTACAGGTTATTTGATAAATTTTTGAACTGCTACGTCTAAATCTATGTGTGATTTCGTAAACAAAGGAATAATGAACATCTCCAGATAAAATAATAAAATTAGGAGGGGTGTTTTGATGGCGAAAGATATTTAATATAACATTGGCTGTCCCTTGATGTGCCATCCAATTCTCAGCATCAACCATTAAAGGCTTGCCAATAAAAGTAAACACTCGCTGTATTGTTTCAATAAGTTTTACGCCATAAATAGGTGCAGCTGAAACTAAAATAACCTGACTTTCACCAATTAACTCTTGTTGAAGCTCTGACAAGCCTTCCCAGTCCATCAAGCCAGAGGGTTTCCCCGCCCGACTTTCGGAGCGCCAGCGCCTTGTTCTTGTATCTAGCACTATCACTTTAGGGAATGTAGCTAAACTATAATGCCATTCTTGCCAAGCAAGTAAGGTATCCACCAGCTCACCATGTTGCTGATAACCTTGGGGAGTGAAATGTTCGGCTAGTGTTGATGCCACGCCCTTAAAGTTATCAGGCGCATTTCCCCATCCCTGACAAAAGTAATATCCCACTAAGGCATTACCAATGATTCTTTTTGAAAATGGGTGATGATATGCAGCTTCTTCCCAGCCTCGAGTTAAATTCCAGTCATCGGTAATATCATGGTCATCAAAAATCATATAAACAGGCACATGGGCTAATGCCCGTCTAACTTGTGTTAATCCTTGGCTAAATTGTTCTATCGTTTGTTGCTCTTTTTGATAAAGCGACTGATGAATAGCCTTTATCTTGTTTTGCCTTAAATTAATCTTTCCCCATAATTCTGGTGACCATACTAATAAATACATCGCAAATACTTCAGCTAAGGAGATAAGGTGGTTTTTAGCATTTACAGAAGTGAAAATCGGCTTTTTAGCCGCAGCGAAAAATTTTTCATACACCGCTTTATTTGCATCTTCAAAAGGAAGCAGAAGCTCTCGCTGGTAATAGCAATATTCACTGTCAAAAAGTGCTTGGCTGTTATTGGCTAATGAACCTTGCCAAGACTCATCAAATAATCCTAATAAAGTAATCACCTGATGAATAGCCACTAACATAGGGCCAGCGACATCATCAGCATAAATTTGATCACCTGTAAGTAGTAACATCGCAGGACGTTTATCTGGTGTACTGAGGCGTTCTTCAATATAAGTGTCAACTTGTACTAAGCCATCTTGGCATTCGCTATGTGGCTTTCGACAAGAACCATGCATTAAAGAACTAATATCAGTTGAAATAATAAAGCTAGGTAATACTTCGTCCTGATAACAAAGGCTAGGAATAAGTGACGTTAAAGATTCCCTTTGACCTTGATGGATCAAGGTAAAATCATAATAAAGGGTTTGCGCACTCGGAAATGCCTCTTCACTACGAATGGTAATTAAATTAACAAAAGCATGCTGGCCAATGGGAATTTGTTGTACTTGTTCATCAGTTAGTAATGCATTAAATATAGAGAGCTTTTTTGGCGCTAACGACAAGGAAAACTCAAATAAATAAGGTTTGCTAGTAACGAACCAAAATGTCAGTTGATGACAGTCAACATGTCTCAACACTGGGCCTGCTATTATGGCAGGTAATTGTTCGTTCAAAAATTCACATCCAAACTCAGCATAATCAAAAGAAAGATAATGTTATCTCTTTGCTTAAGTAATAATCAACCTCTTAAATGGTTTCATTGTCGAGATTAATCACCCGCTTAGAAAATGAATAACACAAGGTTGCTAATAAATAAGCGATACTCGCCTACTGTCTATTCTCAATACTGTACTCTGATTTTTACATGCTTTTGTCAGGTAAAATAACTAAATTTACTTGGTATTGATTACAAATACCGTTATCTTCTTCCATCCTTTATATTTTTGTACCCATTTGGATTATTGTTATGTATTTTCGAGTGCTGTTATCGATTGTTTTTATTACGCTACTAAGCACATCTTTTGCGAGTTTTGCACTAGGTAAAGTAGGCCATCAACTCGTCTGTCAACTTAGTTATGATTTACTTACATCCCCTCAACAACAAAGTATTGATGCACTGCTAAAAACAGTCTCTCCGGCGACAAAGAAACTGATTAATCGTTATAACCATCAAAAAGAGAACGAGGCAATAACGTTCGCGAAAGCCTGTACTTGGGCTGATGCAATAAAACGAGATCATACCTTTGACCGTTATAAGTCTTGGCATTATGTTAATGTCGACCGAAATCAAAATCGTTTAGATGCCAGTAGTTGCCAAAAAGATTGTCTAACATCAGCCATTATCTATCACGCCAAGCATTTTACTGAAAGTGAAACCCCGGAAGATAAGCTACAAGCATTAATGTTTTTAGGTCATTGGTTAGGTGATATACATCAACCTTTACACGTGAGTTTTTCAAGCGACCTTGGTGGAAATAAAGTTGCAATCATCCCTAAATATGGCAAATGTAAAAACTTACATTGGTATTGGGATCAATGTTTACTCTATGTTGAGAAGTTACCGAAAGATGTCACTGCGTTTGAGTTTTTATATCCACAATTAACAACGCAAATGACTAGTGTTACAACGCCAATATGGCATGAAGCTGACGTTTACTCATGGGCAAATGAATCGATCGCATTAGTCACTTCTGAAGGTTTTGGTTATTGTAAAAAAACTAACGATAAATGTTTACCTTTAACGTCTAAGAAAACCGAAATCACTTTGGCATACCATCAAAAATACCAAGCAATCTTAGAACATCGTATTGTACTAGCGGCACATCGTCTTACGAGTATATTAAACGAGGTGCTATAACAAAAAAGGCTCTAGCGCATAAAACACTAGAGCCTAATCATATCGAATAAATGTCTAACTTATTCTTTATCACCCACTTCAGCTGGTGCTTGTGGTTTTTGTATTTCTAATAACTCAACTTCAAATTGTAATACTGCATTACCTGGAATTTGAGGAGGGCGACCGTTAGGTCCATAAGCTAAATCAGATGGAATAGTAAATTTATATTTAGAACCCACTGACATTAATTGTAAACCTTCAGTCCAACCAGCGATAACACGGTTTAATGGAAATACTGCAGGTTCGCCACGGTCAACTGAGCTATCGAATTTATCACCATTAATTAAAGTACCTGTGTAATGCACTTTAACTGTATCAGTTGCTACTGGTTTTTCACCGGTGCCTTCAGTAATGACTTGGTATTGAATACCAGACTCAGTTACTTGAACACCTTCTAACTTAGCATTCTCTTCTAAGAATTTTTGACCTTCCACTAAACTAGATTCTGACGCTAATTTTGCTTGTTCTTGCTGCTTAGCTTTCATGTTTTGATCTAAGCTCATTAACAATGATTGGATTTCTTCTTTTTCAATAACCGCTTTATCAGATAAGCTATCGACAAAACCACGTACAATTAAATCTTGGTCTAATGTCATACCAAGTTTTTTTTGCTCGTCAAGGTTACGTGTCATATACATACCAATAGAAGCACCTAAGCTATATGCTTGTTTTTGAATCTCAGTATCCAATACAGGGGCTTTTTCTTCAATTTTGCTTTCTTGACAACCGATAACTGAAACAAGTGCAAGTGCTACAAGCGTGGGTTTAAAAAATTTCATTTACTTCTCCATTAAGACTAGCCGCACTCATTTTACGACCTAAAATATTGCGTAATACTAAATTATACCGATTGAAATAAGTCATCCAACATTCACTTCTCTTAGTATAAACTTAACATTACGTTAAAAAACCACTTATACTAACGATAAATGACTAGAGAAAAAAGCCTTAATCCATTGGAATTTTGTAAGCGATTTTATCATCAAGGTATTTGTTTGATACTCTTGGTCTTAGTAGCAAGTTGTCAACCAGATAGAAAAGACCCCATTCAACGCTGGAAGCATGCGTCTGAAGGCGCTTATGCGGCCAGCCTATCCAACGATGGCAAATATAGTGTTGTCTCTTCAATCCATCAGGGGATTCATGTTTGGGACATAAAACAAAATGCCATTATTTATAATTGGTCTCAACAACAAAATGATGCCGATAATTTAGTACTCTCCGTTGATATTGCCAATAATAACAGCCATGCAGTTACCGCAAGCCGAACCGCATTTTCTATTTGGAATATGAGTTCTGGGCAATCTGAAGGTTTTTGGCACATCAGTGATACGAATATACGTGATATAGCCATCGCTAATAATGCCTCGTCAGTACTAATAGGCCAAAGCAATGGCGTAGTACTTCACGTTTCCCCGAAAACGGGACGTCGATTAGAGTTTTTAGGTCATAAAGAAAAAATTAACTCGGTCGATATGCTACCGAACGGTCGGATCGCTATTTCAGGCGGTAATGACTTTGTCGCCTATGTTTGGGATACTCAAAGTGGGCAAGTGATATACCGTTTTAATCATCCAAGTCGAGTGACATATGTAGCACTTGATCCTCAAGGTCGATTTGCTTTTACCGCTGACAGTAAAAAGTCAGCTAATATCTGGAATTTAAAAACGGGCGAACTCATTAGCCAATTACAATATAATAATCGCCAAGAAGTATACAGCGCGGTCCAATTTTCCGAAGATGGTCTCTTTTTAGCAACTGGCGCGCCATCACGTAAAGTGAGTATTTGGGATTTACATACAGGAAAACGCTTGAAAAGTTGGCGTGTCACGGCGAAAGACGAAAATCGTCCTACCGGAGCGGTTGTGTACAGTATCGCTTTTAGCGATAATAGCCACATACTAACCGAATCGTCATCAGGATATGCTGAATTATGGCCGATAAGCCAATAGCCCATACTATAGAAAAATTAACACAGAGTATTGAGTTACTAGAATCTCGTCATGCCTTTCAAGATGATATTATCGAACAACTCAATCAAGAAATTACGCTGCATCAAATTGCTATTTCTCAATTAAAAGAGCAAATCCAAATGTTAGCGAAAAGAGTCAAAGATTCACCTTCGTCGACTCAGGTCGTTGATTTAGCCGATGATACACCACCCCCTCATTATTAATAACGAGGTTCAATAGCTAATATCGATTAAGGTTTAAATACGCCAATAACTTGTTCTTGAGGGCGAACTTCTTTTTCGACATGCGCTTCAGGTTGAGACATTTGTTCGCCACAACTCACACAAGTTACTATTTCAACATTGTTTTCTTTCGTTAATGCCATAGTGTCCATCGCTTTACATTTCGGGCAAATGGCACCAGCAATAAATCGTTTTTTCATTTTTTTATCTATTAAATATGATTGTTGCAACATTTTACCTTGAAAGACAACCATAGGAAAAGCGACAATAGCAACGATTTTACTATCGCAAAGGAATTTTCATGATCACCGCCAGTGAATTAAGTTTAGACCGTGGGGTTAAAAACTTAATTATTTCATCAAGTTTTACGATTCATCCTAACCATAAAGTCGGTTTAGTCGGAGCCAATGGTTGCGGAAAATCTTCGCTTTTTGCGGCACTGCTTGGTCAGTTACAACCGGATGGGGGTGAACTCACCATGCCCACAAGTTGGAAAATAGCCACGGTAAAACAAGAAACTCCCGCTCTTGATATGACAGCGCTCGATTATGTGATTGATGGTGATAAAGAATTCCGACAACTTGAACAAGAACTCGCACAAGCGAGAGCCACTGATAATGGTAATCAAGAAGCGATTATACTTAATCAAATTGATGCTATCCAAGGTTACAGCTTACCCGCTCGCGCCGGTGAACTTTTACATGGTTTAGGTTTTTTACAAGAACAACTCAGTCATCCAGTTAAAGATTTTTCTGGTGGTTGGCGTATGCGCCTCAACCTTGCCCAAGCTTTAATTAGTCGTGCCGACTTAATGTTACTTGATGAACCTACCAACCATTTAGATTTAGATGCGGTGATTTGGTTACAGCGTTGGTTAAAACGCTACACCGGTACATTGGTCTTAATTTCACATGACCGTGATTTTCTTGATGATGTCATTGAACAAATATTGCATATAGAGCAACAGCAAGCGAAGTTATACTCAGGTAATTATTCTGCCTTTGAACGCCAGCGTGCAGAACAATTAGCCCAACAAGATGCTCAATTTCAAAAACAACAAAAAGAAGTCGCCCATTTAACGGCATTTGTTGATCGCTTCAGAGCGAAAGCAAGTAAAGCCAAACAAGCGCAAAGCCGTTTAAAACGACTACAAAAGTTACCCGATTTAGCGCCAGCGCATATTGACAGCCAATTTACTTTTCAATTTGAACAACCCGAACACATGCCTTACCCCTTACTTTCGCTTGATAAAGTCGATTGCGGATATGGACAAGACAGCAAAATCTTAACACAAGCCTCTATTACCTTAGTACCTGGGAGTCGCATCGGATTACTGGGTCGAAATGGGGCTGGTAAATCGACCTTAATAAAAACATTAGCGGGCGATATAGGTATTTTAAGTGGTGAACGCTATTGTGCTCAAGAATTAACTATTGGCTATTTTTCTCAACATCAATTAGAACAATTGCATATGAGTTCAACCGCAATTGAACATATTCTTAGAGCAAAACCGAGTTTTGGTGAATTACAAGCGCGTAACTTTCTTGGCCGATTCGGTTTTAGTGGTGATCAAGCATTATCCGCAATCAATACTATGTCTGGTGGTGAAAAAGCACGTTTGGTATTAGCACTCATTGTGCTAGAAAAACCACAATTACTGTTACTCGATGAACCGACCAACCATTTAGATTTAGAAATGCGTCAAGCACTTGTACTTGCATTACAGGAATTTTCAGGGGCAATTATCCTCATTGCTCATGACCGATATTTATTAGAATCATGTGTTGATGAATTTTACCTTGTTGCCAATGGTCATGTGTCTGAATTTGACGGTGATATAGATGATTACCAGCAGTGGTTGAACGATGATAAGAAGTTTACTGTCAGTAATAACAAAACAGAAACAACGACAGTTACTGTTGATAAAAAACAACAACGTCAGCAGCAAGCGAATTTACGTCAACAAACGGCTCCTCTTCGAAAAAAAGCTAATTCACTTGAACAGCAAATAAGTAAATGGCAAACAAAACTCGCAGAAACGGAAGAGATGCTCGCTGATACTGAACTATATTCAGCAGAAAATAAAAAAAGACTGACAGACTGTATTCAAACTCAAGCTAAACTAAAACAAGACATAGAAGATGCTGAGGCAGAATGGCTAGAGCTTGAAGAAGAAATAGAAACGCAAATTGAAAAAATTAATGCCCAAGGTTAGGTTTATCTTTAAATGCCTTACTACACTTATACGATTACACTGGTTACCAGTAAAATAGGAAATGTTATGAAAAAATTAACTTTATTTGCTTTAGCGTTAACCCTTTCAACAAGTTTAAATGTCTTTGCTTTTGATGGCGATTACAAACTCGGCGTTTTTCAACTCAACCGAGGGGAATTCAAGGCCGCCATCAAAGAATTTACCCCTTTAGTGGCGGAAGAATATTCGCCCGCGCAATATCAAATGGCGTTAATCTATTTAAACGGCTACGGTGTGCCAAAAGATAAAAATAAAGCCTTAGAGCTCATTGTCAAAGCGGCCGAGCAAAACTACCCTGAAGCGTTATTTACTCTTTCTGTTTTTTACTCAGAAGGGGATTTAGTGAAAAAAGATTTGAAAAAAGCTTTTGAATATATGACAAAAGCAGCAAATAAACACTTACCCAGCGCCCAATTTAACTTAGGTGTTATGTATGCAAATGGCGAAGGTACACCTGTAGATTCAACAAGAGCAGCACGCTGGTATGAAAAAGCAGCTAAACAAAATTATGTACTCGCCCAATATAACCTAGCCTTAATGTATTTTGAAGGTAAAGGCGTTCGCTTAAGTCTGCAAGAGTCTTATATATGGAATATTATTGCCGCAAAAAGTGGTTATGAACCAGCCATTAAAAGTAGAGACATGGACGAACATAAAATGGGCACAAAAGATATACAAACCGCCCGTGAAATTGCCGAGAAAAGATACCTACAAATTTTAGAGCAAGTTGAACTACGCACAAAAATGCTCACCGAATAAATACTATAATTTAATTTCTATTGATCACGATCATAATATTAAATCACTACCTTATTTAGAATAAAGATGACCTCAATTAGAGGTCATCACTATTATAAGGAATTTGTTATGAACTTTTTTAATATGCTATTAAATGACCCCGTTGTTTTTATTTCGTTTATTGGTCTAGCTGTTCTATTAGGCATTTGTGGTTTTTATGTTTATTATTTTATTAAACACATTGAAGAAGATAAATAACCATTGTAATAGTTATAAAAGGCTTGAAGGCATTATCTATTGATTGCGAAAGGGTATTATTTTATCAGCGCTTATTAACTAAAGAAAATGACCACTTAAGCTGAAGGTAACACAATGAGTTATCCTTAATGCATTCATCATAACTATTAGGCTTAGCGGATCTTTCACGGTTATAATACTGGCATCATTTTTAGCTAAGAATATCATGCTTCATACTAGCTCTTTTCAACCCGCCTGGTGGTTATCAAATCCTCATTTACAGACTATTGCGGCTAAATGGTTGCGTCGACATGAAAAAATCACGACTTATCGTGAAATAATACAACTTCCAGACGATGATTCTCTTGAATTGGCTTGGACAGAATTACCTTCGAAACAGCAGCATAAACCCATTGTTATAGTCTTACATGGTTTAGAAGGATCAGTAGATAGCCATTACGCAAAAGGCATGTTACAAACAATCAAAGATCGCGGTTGGATTGGTTTATTAATGCATTTTCGTGGCTGTGGTCAATATCCTAATAAGTTTGGTCGTTCATATCATAGTGGTGATATTACCGATATTCGTTATTTAGTCTCTCTGATAGAAGGGCGATACCCTCAACATAAATTAGCCCTTATTGGTTTTTCGCTAGGAGGCAATGTTCTTGCTAATTATCTTGCCAAATCACCTTCAGCTAATATAGTTGCAGGCGCCATCATCTGTGCTCCTTTTGATCTCGCCAGTTGCAGTAAACGCATTAATCGAGGTTTTTCTAAGGTTTACCAAAAATATTTAGTCGATATGCTGAAAAAAAGTGCTCTTATTAAAATTGAAAAGAACAAAGTCCAACATATTAGCTCAACGGAGTTAGCTAAAATTAATACCTTATGGGACTTTGACAATCGCTATACTGCGCCTTTAAATGGCTTTACTGATGCACAAGACTATTATCAACAAGCGAGTGGTAAGCCACTACTGGCTCAAATAAACATACCTTGCCTTGTGATTCATGCGCAAGACGACCCTTTTCTATGCCATACTAGCACTGTCGAACAGCTTGCACTCAGCAGCAGCTTGACATTTGAAGTCAGTAAAAAAGGTGGGCATGTAGGATTTATATCAGGTAATAATCCCTTTAATCCCGATTATTGGCTAGAGCAACGTGTGCCAAACTACTTAACGAGTTATATATGATAGTCCCCTACCAATCACTTGATAGTGAAACATTAAATGCAGTTATTGAGGCCTTTATTTTACGTGAAGGTACAGATTATGGGTTAGAAGAGTATTCCCTTTCTGATAAAATTGAACATGTCATCAGTCAGTTAGCATCCGGTGCCGTAGTCTTGGTATATTCAGAATTACATGAAACAGTAAATATTTTACCTAAAGATCAATTTCAATAGTCATTTACTATCATTTAAATTTGCTAGTGCGCTAGGGCAATGCACGAGGCAATGCCCTAATCTATGGTAAGCAAAAGTCTAGATATGATATTCACCTTCCCGCTCAGGTTGATAAATCACTTCTAGAATTTCCACCATCAGCTGCCCCCCACCGGGTTTTGGCCATTGAATTTTATCCCCTTCAGTAAGGCCTAATAACGCACTTCCAACAGGAGCAAGAATAGAAACTACCCCTTCGTTAGTAGACTTTTCTTGTGGATATACCAATGTTAATGCAAACTCTTTACCTGAATTAACCTCTTTAAACTTAACCGTTGAGTTCATCGTCACAATGTTTGGCGGCACTTCCTCTGGCGCAACTATGTCTGCGCGATCTAACTCGAAAAGCAACTCGTCTTTTCCTGGAAATTGGTTATTCCCTAAATTTTCAAGCATGCTATCTAGCCGTTCTGCATCACGTGATGAAATAATAATCTTAGGTCTTGGATCCATATTAATCTACCTCTGAAAAATAGCACAAAGCTAATTGCTCATATAAAACAAATAAATAAAATCAAACATTAACAAATAATAAGAAGATACTTTATTTGTTAATGTTTAAGTCTACAACTCTCATTGAAAAGAAAATATTATCATGCTTTATCGTCGAGCTTGATGTGGAATAATTATGCGCTGCCAAGGTATTTTACTTGTCCCAAGTGAAATAAAGTCAGGGTTTAATAAACTTTCACGTTTATTGTAGGATAAAGGTAAAAACTCGCTATCGATAATAGTGCCGCCCGCTTGCTCTAAAATACACTGGCTGGCTCCCGTATCCCACTCTCCGGTAGGACCAATGCGTAAATAGCAATCTGCTCCACCTTCTGCGATCAAACAATTTTTAAGTGAACAACTACCTAAAGCGACATACTCATAGTCAAAGGTTTTATTGAGATACTGCCCCATTAAACTTAACTCTTGTCTGCGGCTAATCGCCACTTTAATTTTTCGCTTACCATCATACGCAGCCACTTGAATAGGGTGACTACCTTGATCATCTTCTTTAAATGCACCTAAATCTTTTTGTGCATAATAGGTAAGCTGATGATCCGGTGCATGGATGACCCCAATAACAGGCCAACCATTTTCAATCAATGCAATATTAACGGCGAAATCACCACTACCAATGATAAACTCACCAGTACCATCAATAGGGTCGAGTAACCAATAACGTTGCCATATTTTTCGTTCATGAAATGGCAAGGCTCCAACTTCTTCTGAAATGATTGGAATGTCAGGTGTAAGCTTTTCAAGCTCAGCCATAATCACATCATTCGATGCAAGATCAGCACTGGTAACAGGACTGTTATCTTCTTTCATTTCAGACGTGTAGTCACCCCGACGATAATGACGAGACACTTCAAGCCCTGCTTTTTTACTTGTTTTTATCGCTATATCTAATAGCTGCGCTAAATCCACTAGTTACCCCTTAGCTGGTCAAGCATTAACATTAAGGCAGTGATACTGCGCGCCTCTTTAAAATCATCTCGAGCAATTAATGATAAATAATTATCCACTTTCCATGGCACAATCTCTAAAGGCTCAGGTTCATCCCCTTCAAGTTTCTCACTATATAAACCTTTTGCTAAGTAAATATTCATGGTTCCTGAAAAAAAGGTCGGCGCCATTGCCACTGACTTTAATAGTGTCAATGAATGACTACCATAGCCAATTTCTTCTTTTAATTCTCTATTCGCTGCATATTCGGCGACTTCACCCTCATCAATTAATCCTTTAGGAAAGCCTAGTTCATAACTGTGAGTACCTGCACAGTACTCTCTAACAAGTAACATAGTGTTTTCATCAAGCATTGGCACTATCATGACCGAGCCTCTCCCTGAACCTTCCATGCGTTCATAAACTCGCTCAACACCGTTGCTAAAAGTAAGTTCGAGCTGTTCAATACGAAACAGCTTACTACGAGCGACGGAAGTACGTTTTCTGATATGAGGTAATGTCGTTGTCTTTTCCATATGTGAAACTAGTCTACCTGTTCAAGATAAGGTTGGGTATAATCCCTATCATATGATGTTTTACTAGAGAAAATCTATGCTTGATTGGTCAAAAATTTCAACTGTTTTACTGGATATGGATGGTACTATCCTAGATTTACATTTTGACAATCATTTTTGGCTAGAACATTTACCAAAACGTTATGCTCAAATAGCTAATATTAGCCAAGAACAAGCAAAAGAAAAGCTGGTAAATCATTATCAACGGGTTGAAGGAACTATTTCTTGGTATTGTCTTGATTATTGGGCGGAACAAACTCAATTACCCATCACAGAATTAAAACGGGAAGTGCAGCATTTAATTAAATTACGCGATGACGCTCATCATTTTTTAGTTGCACTAAAAGAAACTGGGCGGGAAATAATCTTGGTGACAAATGCTCATCCTGAAAGTTTGTCATTAAAAATTGAACGAACGCAACTGGACCAATATTTTGATCAGCTTTATTCAACTCATGAATTTGGTGTCACCAAAGAGTCTCAGTTGTTATGGCAGAGACTGCAAGAGAAGCAAGGCTTTGATAGCGCTCGTACTCTATTTGTTGATGATAGTATTGTTATACTTGATTCAGCGAAAAAGTTTGGGATTAAGCATTTACTCGCCGTGGCAAATCCTGACAGTAAGCAAGCAACTAAAATAATCAGTAATTATCCTTCAATTTCTGATTTTAATAGTTTGCTTGCTGATATTAAACAGTACCCTATAGAAAAAGCACCATTAAAAAGCTAGACGATAACGCCCTTGATTATCTTTACGTCCTAGAAAAGGTAAAACTTGTTCAATCGCTTTAGGTAACTGGTTATGAGGTGTTAAATAACCGTTACCTGAAATAACACCATTGTTTCCAAGTACCGCACTAAATGTGACGCCTAAGTCATTATTATCATCTAAAACTGCTACAGCGTTGCCTTTTTCACATGATAATGCCGCTTTTAATGTACCTAAAGGCACTTGCTCTGACAGCGCTATTATTGCCGCATTTTTCCATTGAATTTGGCCAGATAATTGCTGACATACTGGTTGTCCTAGCACAAATTCTTTTACACTAATGACTACATTGTCTTTAGCTTGCATTGGAATAGGGAGTGGTAATTGCTGGGCAATTTCATTCGCACTTATCTCAAGCTGTAAATCAGAAATAGTGATATCTGATAAAAAGCCTAACGCGTTGAAACGCCCTTCAGGGCCATTATATAAGGCTCCACCAAATGCGACCTCCACACTCGGATTTAACAAAAATAAAGAAGACCAATTAACCTTAATGCTAATATGATTAATTAATGTTTTTTCAATGAGTAAACTATCAATTTTACTATGCCAAATACTGCCAGAAATACCTGCTATTTGGACATTCTTAGGCAATTGTATTTTATTAATTACATAGCGCGCTGGTAATAAAACTATTACGAAAATCAAATAAACACTCAAAAAAGCAGCACCCACTGCCAACCACTTTTTCATTAAATTTTTCCTAATTGTAGGCGGCGCACACGTACTTCACCATTCAAATCTGTTGCATCAAGGTCAATATATTTAATAATTAAACCATGTTTTTGGGATAATTGTTCAAGCCAGTGTAATAAAGCATCAAAAGCAATATTGTCGATCCACACTTGCAAATCACTACCTTGTGGTTGTATACGAGTGATCAAGATCCCATTGCGATTCGCTGATTGATTAACAATACTTGATAAACTCGCATTACTATTAGGACGCTTAATTGCCGTAGAATTTTTTTGAAAACGTGCAATTTCTTGTTTAACCCAAACTAACAACTCTTGTTGTTTTGCCAGTCTTTTCTCAGTATTTACAATATTATTACTTAGAGGTTGCCAGACAAGACTATAGAATAAAAAGATAATCACAACGCCGCCAAGTGAACCTACTAAACGTTGTTCCCGTGTTTGTAAACCTAACCACCACGCCTTCATGAACGACCTCCTTGCTCTTTATCTACAATGCTAAATGAGCCTGAGACTTGATTACCTTGATTATTTTGAGCCCCTTGAGAAACCGTTAATTTAAGTTGCTCTAATGATTGCCTAAATTGTTCGAAATCTTGATAGCCACTTCCCGTTGCCTGTAATCTTAACTCGTTACGTTTACTATCAAATTTAATTGACTCAGGTTTCAGCTTTTTAGTGTTAGCAAAGGCAGGTTGAATTTTAGCTAACATTGAAAGAAAGCCTCCACTATGCTCGCTTGTGCTTATGCCTACCATCTTATTTTTCAGTTGTGAGCGTATTGTTGCAATTCTAACCCGCTTGGTTTTAGGGAATGCTTGTTTATAAGCATCGATAATTTCAGTTTCAACTTGTTGTTGTTGATCCGTCAATTGCCAGAGATATATCCCTTTATAACCAAGGTTTAGTAGTAAAGCCATCACTAAAACTGCGGCGGCAAATTGCCATATTTTCATCACAGGTGAACGTTTTTCTTTAGCGTTATACTGGCCTTGCAGCAAATTAAAATTAAGCGTTTTACTGCCTTTTGCTAACAAAACTAAAGGTAATTCTTCTGGCATACTTTCAAGCGTAAGCTGAGAGTCTGTCTCTGGTAGCAATGAATAGTTTTGTATAATAGGGAGAGTCTCACCATTATATTGTGCAACCAGGTTATGACTAACCAAGGGCCAAATTTGAGCATCAATGACTTGTGATTGCCATACCCCCTGCTTTAATAATACTTGTTCGCCTAACATGATCGCTTGCCAAGTATCTGTCACTGTTGGTAAAGCTAATACATCAGGTAACATCATTTTACAGCGAATATTAGCTTCACTTAACCATGATAACCATCTATCCATTTGCGCTTTTTCAACAACGGCAACAAAGCAATTATTGTTTGTGACATCACCTTTCACATTGGCATAAGCAAAGAATAAATCATCAACATCTTGCGCTAATTCATCTTCAAGCATATAAGGAACAGCTAATTTAATTGCTCGCTGGGATTTGGCAGGAACATTAAGCTGCTTAATTGCCATATCACAGCCTGGCACAAATACGACGACTTTACGTTGCTGCGCTTTATCTGAGAGTAGATCAAGTTGCTTTGCCCCCGTTAATTCACCGCTGGCAATAATGTCTTGTTCAGTATCAGAATACACGAGCCAATGAATGCGATCATTGCTCATACTGCCTAATCTAATATATAAAGTTTCCGCCATTTTAGTCTCGTCCTATCCTGCGGCTAATTACTGTCACTTGGTTATTATTTATGACTTTTAGTAGCGAATTCATTACAAAATAACTGTTATTAAAACTTGCTGATGCCTTTAGTTTAAAGTATTCACTATCAACAACAAACTGCTGTTTTAAATCTTCTTTAATATTTAATCGGCTCACGTCAGGCAAATTAAAAAAATCTTCAATATTATCATATCCCTCATCTCGCCTTGCACTTAATAATTCTTCTGCATCTACTTTAGTAATATCTAATAAGGCTTGCAGTAGCTCAGGTTGTTCCGCAGACAAAGTGTTAATATTAATCTTATGTAAATCTGTATTTGGCAGTACACAAACAAAAGGTTTGATCGCATGAATGACATTGAGGCTAAAGTGTTCAATCACTCTTAATTCACTGATGCTTGCTAAATAGTTATTCGCCGCTAAATAGGGGTGCTCTTTGCCAGCATAGTCATTATCTTCAGCACCACCTACATTAGAAATATTACTGTCACTGTCTAACCAATCCACTAATGCATCGGCTAAACGTGCCGCTTCAAAATCTGAAGTTCCAATCCCATCAATATTCAACAAGACAATCAATCTTTCAAAGACAGCTCTAGGTATAGTTTTTTTAGTAGCAGATGCTGTGTTTTCAGGTGCTTTTTTTAACGCGTTAAGGTTTAAACAGGCTTGTTGATCTTTTATTTCACCACTTATACTACCAAAATCAACAGGGTAGCTTGTTTCTCCTTGTGCCCATATTTGTTGTAAATGAGTAATTTCAGGTTCATCTTTAAATGCTGTAATTAACACCCGTTTAGCAAATGCTTCGGCTCCCATTGCATACCAATATGCCTGTTGATTAAATGCAATATTCGTTGTTCGTTGTGTTTGTAATTGTATCCTCGCTAACATTTGTGTCGCTATAACTGCGGCTAACGCAACGAGTAACATCACAGTTATTAAGGCAACACCACGTAATTTATTCATCATGACGGTTTTATTTTCGATGGCTGACTATCACCCGCAACTAAAAACTTTCGGGATAGCACACCTAGATCAGAGGTTTCTAATACCACTTTGATTGCTACAGGTAAGCGACCCTCTTCAATTTCTTGTTGCCATTTTTTTTGATAATAAAATTCAAATGATATTTTTTCTACATTTGAAATCAAAGGCCGCACTTTGGGTGTTTCCCCAACAACACTATCAACAAAATTAAAATGTAACCGTTGCAATTGATTATCTTCTAAATAATAGGCAACTGACTGCATTTCACTTCTAGGAATTAATAACCCTGGGTTAGTCCAACCATAACGGGTAAATGCTAAGCCAATGTTGCTAGAAGAATAATTATCAAGGCTAGTATGTAATAGGTTGTCACTAGGTGCCTCTCCTTCAATACGTAAACTACGACGAGATATTTGTATGATATCTCGTTCAATGAGCATCCATCCTCGTTGAATTTCATTTAAGCGTTCCATCTGTTCACGCGACACTTCTTCGCTTTTTAAGACACCATCAAACAGGCTAAAGCTGGCTAAACTGATTAACGCAAAAATTGCGACAGAAACCAACACTTCTAATAGTGTAAATCCTGTTGCTTTACCAAGGGAGTTATCGCTCATTGGCACGACTCGTATCATGTGCTAGATAAGTAGTTATCGATGCTAATGGTGATTTGTCATCTTGATTAAATCTTACTTCCACCACAACAGCACGCATATCATTGTCTGTTGTTTTAATCACTTTCTGTGTCCAAAACCATTTATGGCTAGCTAATTCCACTTCACCTTTGAGATTGTTTTTAGGTGGCCAAGTGTTACTTAAATTCGCTTCCACTAATTGATCTGACGCGATCCAGTCTGCATAGGTTTGTTTTTCTAAAATAGATAAATTGTTCATATGGGTATCAGCGGTGCTTAATAACGCGATACCGGCGATTGAAAATATAGACATGGCCAACAGTACTTCAATCAGCGTAAAACCATATTGACGTATAACATTATTAGTTTTCGTCATAAGCAACCCCATCAAAAATGGGTCCTTTAACCATTAAAGGAGTCGTGTATTCACCAATCACTTCGTAGGTAATTTCTTTATCAAGTCTGACGGACTCATCCCAGCCAAATATCACCTTAAACGGGGTGATATCTCCCCCAGACAAAATATAAACTTGCGGCACAATAGGTTTTTCATCGTCATTTTCTAATGAAAAACCCTCTTCATCTTCTGACTCAAATAACTCTCGACTGATAAGTGAATTGTCATCAGGAGACAAGTCGTCAAATGAAATTGTGAGGGTCATATTTTCAGGTAATTGATAAAGTGCAAGGGATGCTATATCGCTAAGTGCAACCCACTGAGTGCCATCGTAGCCAACAAATTCATAATTATTTGTAGTAACAACAAGCCCCAGTTCAATATTATTCAGTAAGCCGTATTGGGCTGCAAGATCGAATACCCCGGCAAAACGAACACTTTCTTGTTGCAGTTTAGTTTCAGGTTTATTACCACTAAAACTAAACTGCACAGCAGCGACCATAAGACCAATAATTACGATCACGATCATTACTTCAATCAGCGTAAAGCCTCTGCTTTCCACTATACTAGGGCTGCTGTTAGCCATCATTTATTGTTTTAAGACGACTAATTTATTGATAATCACCTAAATTCCAATTACCAATATCATCCTCAGTGTCACTAACACCATCTGGACCTAACGAAAATACATCCATTTTGCCATGCTCACCTGGGTTTAATAACTGATAATCATTACCCCATGGGTCTTGTGGTAAACGCTTGATATACCCACCTTCAGGGAATCGACGTGGCAAGGGTTCAATATCCGTTTCAGTAACTAAGGCTTCAAGGCCTTGCTCTGTAGTAGGGTAAGCATAATTCTGAGAACGATACATGCCTAAGGCCGTTTCTAATGCGCCAATATCAATAACCGCTTTCTGTTCTCTTGCTTGATCTTGACTCCCCATCAAGTTGGGAACAACCATACTTGCTAAAATACCTAAAATAACGATAACCACCATAATTTCAAGTAAGGTAAAACCTTGTTGTTTTCTTTCTTTAATTTGTTTCATATTAACTTCCTATCATAGTGTTTAGTTGTAATATTGGCTGTAATATTGCCATCACAATAAATAGTACAACACCCGCCATACTAACCATTATTGCTGGCTCTAATGCCTTAAGAGAAATATTCATTATTGCTTCAAATTCTCGATCTTGATTATCTGCTGCTCGTGCTAACATATGCTCAAGTTGACCACTTTTTTCCCCACTTGCGATCATATGTAACATCATAGGGGGAAATAATTTTGTTTGTTCTAAAGAAACTCGTAAACTAGAACCTTCCCTAACCTTGTCTGCGGACTCTTTAATTTTACGTTTTATATGTAAATTACTCAGTACTTCACCTGAAATTTGCATACTTTCAAGTAAAGGGACAGCACTTGCCGTTAATATACTTAATGTCCGGGCAAATCTTGCGGTATTTAATCCTCGTGCGACTTTCCCGATAATAGGTAAGGTTAGTAATCGCTGATGAAAGGCGAGTTTAAATGCGGGTTTTTGTAACATGCGTTTAAGCACAACCACCAGCAAGGCAAAGAAAATTACAATATAAAGTCCATAGTGTTGTAAAAAATCACTACTGGAAATAAGAAACTGAGTACTTTTCGGTAAATTAGCCCCCATATGCTCAAATTGTCCAACAATCTGAGGTACCACTTTCGTCAGCAAAATAACAATAACGCCAATTGCCACAATCGTCATAATAATGGGATACACTAACGCTTGAATCATTTGTGAGCGCAGCTGTTGTCTTTTTTCAGTATAATCAGCTAACCGATCAAGTACTTTATCTAAATGACCTGACTTTTCTCCTGCTGCTACCATAGCCCGAAATAGATCATTAAATATTTGTGGGAATTCAGCCATACTTTCAGCTAAACCATAACCTTCTGTCACTTTCGTGCGCACTGCCATGATCATACTTTTAAGACTGTTTTTTTCGCATTGTTCGGCAACAGCAAGTAAAGACTCTTCCAGCGGCAAACCTGATTCAACTAGAGTGGCTAGTTGTCGAGTAATTAACGCAAGTTCCGTTGCCGTGACCTTTTTACTACCACCAAAACTAGCGCTTACGGCATTTTGTTTCGCGCGCGCTAAACTTGGCGTGACTTCAATTGGCACTAACCCTTGCTCTCTTAGCATAGATCGTACTTGTCTAGGGGTATCCCCTTCAATCACGCCTTTTTTATTTTTACCTCGGTGATCTACCGCTTGATAATCAAATGCCGCCATAATAACTACTCTTAATCTTCACGAGTAACACGTAACACTTCTTCTAGTGTTGTAATACCCGCCAACACTTTATCAAAACCATCACGACGAATACTTGGAATAATGTTACGAATATAACGCTCTATCGCTTGTTCTGCTTTACCACTATGGATGAGTTCTCTAATTTGATCATCGACAAAGATTAATTCATGGATACCTGTTCGGCCTTTGTAACCTTTGTGATTACATTCACTACAACCTACAGGACTATAGATAGCTTGCTTGCTATCTTTAGGTAAGCCTAGAATATTAAGCTCTTCAGCATCCGGTAAATGACTTTCACGACAATGAGGACAAAGTGTACGCACTAGACGCTGCGCAAGTACTCCAAGAAGACTTGATGAAAGTAAGAAAGGTTCAACCCCCATATCTTCCATTCGTGTGATTGCGCCTGATGCTGTATTTGTATGTAAGGTCGACATTACTAAATGCCCGGTTAAACTCGCTTGCACCGCTATTTGCGCGGTTTCTAAATCTCGAATTTCACCCACCATAACCACATCAGGATCTTGACGAAGTATAGCGCGCAAACCACGTGCAAACGTCATATCCACTTTTGTATTCACTTGTGTTTGACCAATTCCTTCAATCGCGAATTCAATGGGGTCTTCTACCGTTAGCACATTACGTTCTTTATGATCTATTTGACTCAGTCCAGCATATAGGGTTGTACTTTTACCTGACCCTGTAGGCCCAGTAACTAAAATAATGCCGTGTGGTTTTTCAATCAATTGAGTGAATATCTTACGATTATTCTCTGTCATGCCTAAGTCTTCGAGATTAAGGCGCGCGGAATTTTTATCGAGTAAACGTAAAACAACACGCTCACCATGCCCTGTTGGCATAGTTGAAACACGAACATCTACTGCTCGCCCAGCAATCCGCAAAGAAATACGACCATCTTGTGGAATACGTTTTTCAGCAATATCTAGCTTTGCCATAACTTTAATACGAGAAACAAGTAACGAGGCTAATTTACGGTTTGGTCGTAAAACCTCACGTAAAACGCCATCCACTCGAAAACGAATTTGTAAACTTTGTTCAAACGTTTCAATATGAATATCAGACGCATTCTCTTTGATAGCCTCACTTAACATCGCATTTATCAGCTTGATAATAGGCGCATCATCTTCGTTCTCAAGTAAGTCTTCTGTCTCGACCATTTCATCAGCAAGTGAATATAAATCAACTTCATTACCAATGTTTTCCATCATTAGCTGGGCTTCTGAAGAATCTCTTTGGTAAGCTTCCGTTAGCATAAATTCAAAATGCTCAGGCGTTTCAATTTCAATACTGATGGGTTTTTTAACAATACGACGTACTTCACTTAACGCATTAACCGACACACTCGTTAAGCAATGAACACAATATTGATCATCGACATGTTTAACCAATATGCTATGACGCTTAGCGAAACCAAAAGGCAAATCAACAATATCATCGCCCAAAGTTTCCATCACTGAATCATCTATGGTTTCATCAGTTTGTTGTTCATTTTTGCTCGGTTCAATCATCATTCTTGATCTTTGTTTGAGTCGCTTGCTCACTTTGCTTTTTTTCGGTGTATTCATCAAATGAAGGTGGTAATGCTAACGCATCGTTCCATTCAGGTAATAATGGTAATTTTTCATCTGTCATCAATGATAAACCGCGATCAATTTGCTCTAACTCTTGAGCTCGAATGAAGTTGTATTTTTCCTTACTAATATCATTCATACGTGTACCTTCACGAATAATAGTTGGTCTTAAAAAGACCATCAAATTACGTTTACGTGACGTGGTACTAGTAGATTTAAATAAGTTACCTAGGAAAGGAATATCACCTAAAAATGGCACTTTTTGTTGGCTTTCTTGTATATCTTCATCAATCAAACCGCCTAATACGATAGTTTGACCATTATCTGCCATCACAGTGGTTTTTATTTCACGTTTATTAATTGAAATATCTACGCCTGTGGCTCCACTGACTGATGACACTTCTTGTTCTATGGTCAACTGAACACCCGAACCTTCATTGACCCGTGGTGTTACTTTTAACTTGATCCCTACCTCTTGACGCTCAACCGTTTGGAAAGGATTGCCATTGTTACTACCCGCGGTTGACCCTGTTAAAATAGGAATTTCTTGGCCAACTAAAAACTCAGCTTCTTCATTGTCTAATGTAGTGATACTAGGTGTTGCCAAAATATTTGAGTTGGTATCAGAGCTTACGGCTTGAACTATAGCTCCCCAATCACCTTTCATAAGGCCAAACATCATGCCATTAACAGAACCAAGTAATTCAGCTAAAAGACTGTAATCGCCTTTAGTGTCATTTTGGTAGAAACCTTCTTTAATTAAGACATTGTCACTATTATATTCCGCAGGAACATAGTCACCTTTCGTAGATTTTGCGGCCTCCGCGCCTGCTGCAATAGAGCTTAATGATGCAGGGCCATTATTAAATTGGGTAAAACCGGCATTTTCGTTATACCACTGAACCCCTAAATTAATACCATCGCCTTCAAAAACTTCAACAATAATCGCTTCGACTAACACTTGAGCACGACGAATATCGAGTTGACGTATGACAGCTTCAAGCGAACGTAACATATCGGGTTGTGCTGTAATAACTAAGGTATTGGTATCTTCATGAGCATCTATATTGATATCGCGGGTTTTACTACCTTTTTGCTTAGACTTTGTCGTTCCACCTTCAGCGTCAATCGATGCACTAACCCCTTCAAGCACTTTTACTAAATCTTCTGCTTTTGCATATTTTAAGTAATAAACACGGGTATTTCCGTTACTTTCTAACTCACTATCAAGTCGAGACACTAACTTAGATACACGTTCTCTTGCTTGACGTTCTCCGCTAACAATTACGCTATTAGTGCGATCATCGGCAACAATTTTAGGAATAAGAAAAGTTGGCGTAGACGCACCTTTGCCTTGTGTTGATTTGTTCATAGCCTCAATAATTCGGACCATTTCTCCAGCTGAAGCATATTGTAATTTAATAATTTCAACATCTTGATCACCTGCTTTATCAACACGCTTAATAATATTAACTAAACGATTCACGCCGGCAGCAGTACCGGTGATCATGATGACATTAGCTGGGTCATAGTTCGTTACTGTACCGCCGCCAGCTTGATCTGAAATTTGACGTAATAAAGGAGTTAACTCACGTACCGTAACATTTTTAACTTCAATCACACGTGTGACCATTTCATCGCCAACGCCTGGATTCTCATCGCCAACGACAGGAATGGATGAAGACTTAGCTTCTTTTTTACGTACAATTTTTACAATATTATTTTCCATCTGTACGGCTGCAAAGCCGTAAACTTCAAGCACATTGAGAAAAAATTGATAATATTGCTCTTCTGTTAATAAATCATAACTTCTTACGTTAACTTTACCGCGAACGTTAGGGTCAACAATCATAGTTTTCTTTAGATTTTTACCGACAATATTAATAAATTCTTCTAAGTCGGTTCCCTTAAAATTTGGAGAATACTGAGCAGCATTCGCAGAGCTTAACACTCCACCACATAAGGCTACAGTCATCAACATGAATACTACTTTTCGATACCAAGGCGCAGTTGCTTGTTTGCGCATGAAAAATTCCTTAAAACTAATTTATACTAAATAAAATCTCTGTCATATCACCATTACGATCAACAATGAGTGAGACTTCCGATTGTTCCTGAAGTTCCTGTAATGCTTGAGCAGCATTACTGGCTACGCTTAAATCATAACCATTAATTTCTACCGCAACATCACCAGCTTTTAATCCTGATTTGGTAAAGAACTCTCCGTTTTTACCTGGCATTAGGCTATAGCCCACGATATTCCCAGCCTGACGTTTAGGGCTAATTCTCAAATAATCTGTAATTTTCCCAGGGTCGTCACTTATATCATCTTTAAATTGCTGGGCACTCTGACTCAAACTTTCGTTGTGTCGTTGATCCACAATTTTAGGAGTAGTGAAGGTCGATTGCTTTCTTGTTGTTCTTCGAGGATTAACTGGTTGCACTCTTCCAACAATATTACTGCTATTTTTCTTATATTCAAACCCATCCAACATTAAGGTTTCGTGTTTGCCATTAACCTTAATTAATACTCTATCATTAAATACTTTTGATAACGTGGCTCGCGTGCCGGTAATTTGCTCATTAATACCATAAGTTGCCTGTTTGCCATTGTTTTCAATAACTGCCGCAGCAATATCACTATTATCACTAGCTACTGCACCAGTTAACGTTAAGTTAAGTTTGGTTTCAGGTGCATTCTCAACAGTTTCAAGCTCAACTTTTACGTTTTGTTGTGTTTTATTATATTCTCCAAATAAATTGAGCTTTTTCAAAGGTTCGAGATTAATTGACACTTGTTCTTGTTTTTTTATCGCAGAGATATCTGAATCAATCACTGAAATACTTGTATTATTGTCAAGCAATAACCAGGTAATTTTAGCCACTAAAAAAGCCACATAAATAAGTAGTAAGGCAATAATGACTTTTGCTACTTTTTGTTGTGGTATTTTTAACAAATTATCGTTAAATTCGGTCCAATTAGTTGGAAACTGCATACTACTCTTTACTATAATGTGAGAAAAGTTAATAAATCGTTACTGATAATACGTGAGCGACCGCTGTGCAACAAGATAACATCGTAATTATTTACTTTTATTTACAATGTGCCTTTATTTATAGCGAAAAAAATTACACTGTGATAACGTGCGCGACCGTATTAAATACGAATAATATGGCAAAATTATGACACAAGATCAAAAAGCTAAATCAAATGAATCAATTCGCTTGGATAAATGGCTATGGGCCGCAAGATTTTATAAGACTCGCGCGATTGCAAAACAGATGATTGATGGCGGTAAGGTGTCTTATAATGGGCAGCGAACTAAATCAGGTAAAGCTGTTGTCTTGGGCGATATAATTACCATACGTCAAGGCTACGAACTTAAAGAAGTTGAAGTTATCGCCTTAGCCGATAGGCGTAGAGACGCAACTTTTGCCCAAACCCTGTACCTTGAAACAGCAGAAAGCATCGAAACACGAGAAAAAAACTCTCTTGCTCGTAAGCAAGGAATTTTACTCAGTCCCGCGAGTGATGTTAAACCCGATAAAAAACAACGTCGGCAGATTCGACAACTAAAAGAAAGGATCTAATTTGTGAGCCAACAATTTGATGTATTAAACCGATACCTTTTCGATGATCTTCATGTTCGAGGAGAGTTAGTACAATTACGTGATAGTTATCAAGCTATTGTGGCCAATCATGACTATAGTGAAGGTGTTCGCCAGTTACTGGGAGAACTTTTAACCGCCACTTGTTTATTAACTGCCACGTTAAAAATGGAAGGCGAAATCACGGTCCAATTGCAAGGTGATGGACCGGTAGGTTATGCCGTTATTAATGGTGACCATCAGCAAAACATGCGCGGTATCGCACGAGTGACAACGCCAACAAATGCTCATGGATTAAAAGCACTTATCGGCAAGGGAAATATGGTGATCACCATTAGACCCAAAGAAGGTGAACCCTACCAAGGTGTTGTCGCTTTAGAAAAAGAGAACCTCGCTGATTGCTTAGCTCACTACTTTGAAGTTTCAGAGCAAATTCCTACAAAAATCTGGCTTTTTCATGATAATGAAAATCAAATGGTTGCAGGTAGTTTAGTACAGTTGTTACCTGATGGTGATGATAAAGAACAACAAATGACTGACTTTGAGCATTTATGTCAGTTAACCAATACCATTAAAGAAAAAGAGATATTTACCCTTGATGCCCAGACGTTACTTTATCGATTATATCATCAAGAAAAAGTAATGTTATTTGATCCTCAAGCGGTCTCGTTTCAATGCAGTTGTTCAGAAGAAAAATGCTTAAATGCTATTTCTCAAATTGAGCCAACAGAGCTTGAAAGTATTTTAGCTGAGCAAGGCAGTGTTAGCATGACCTGCGATTACTGTAATACCACCTATTCTTTTGAACGGCCTCAATTGCAATCGTTTATTGATGGTACTAGCCATTAATTGCCTAGAGATTAAAGCGTTAGTACTCTTTAACTATTGAGTCTGACGCTTTGATATAGGACTATAATCTATCTCTAGTTCGACATGATTGTAGTCTGAATTTTTACTTAGACTCTGATAGAAACTTAATAATTTATCACTTTCTAAAGGCCAAACTCTTAGCGTGTTTACGGCAATTTGTTCAACTTTAGAAAAATGCTTTCCTGCAATATCTCTATTATTTTTAAGTGTTACAACGATACTACCTTTAACAGTACCAAATTCATTAATCCCATGATTTAATACCCGAGTGCCTTTTTGAAGTCTGCCATCTAATAGTGAAAATTTGCTACCGTTTAAACGAATAGTTTTTTTATTGATTTTTGACGACAAAAGCTCAGTATCACTTTTATTTACTTGTTTTATCTTAGACTCTACTGCTTTATTTTGAGGTTCATCAACATTCAGTTTTTCTACCTTTTGACTGGTATCAAGGTGCTCGGTTGTGTCATTACAACCGACAAGCACAAGCAGGGTTAAACTTGCGATCATGCATTTTGAATTCATAACTTACTCTTTATTTTAATTTTTTTCGAAAAAAAAGCTGATTGAATCATCAATCAGCTTTTATACGTTAACTAGCTAAACTACTTACGACGACGTAATAAAGCTAAAGGCAATAAGAATAAAGCTAATAAGCTTGTTGAACCACCCGTAGAATAAGCCTTAGCCGGTTTAAATGGCGCAGGTATATCATTAACAGTGACAGTAAATTTCTGAGAAGTAGTATCTACGCCATCAGAAACATTTGCCATAAAGGTCAACTCTTCGCTTCCAGAAGCAACATCAGGGGCACTAAACGACACACTTGCTGTATCACCACCAGTTAAAGCGACTGAGGCGCCTGATGTTTGTGTCCAACTATAAGTTAAGTCATCTGAATTAGGATCAGATGCTTCTATCGTTAAACTAACACTAGCTCCTTCATCAACTGATTGGCTCTCTTCTGAAACGGCTTTAACAACTGGAACTCGGTTATCACAAGCAAAAGTGTCACCTGCAACAATGTCAGAGAAAATACTTGTTTGAATATTGGTAACTGTCACATTATCAATAAACCAACCAAAAGCACTGGTATTAGTATCACTTGCCATGCGGAAACGGAATTTAACTTCGTTACCATTTAATGCAGTACCAAAATCAACCCCTTCCATACCACCTGGGAAAGGCATATTACCGGTGAAGGCTTGTTTATTAGATAACGGTTGGATATCTTGCTCTTCAATAGTACCGGTATAGCCAGCACCCATGAAAGTTCCACCCATAGTGGTTACATCTGCCCAGTCAGAGCCATTAACACTAACTTCAACAACACCACCATCCCAATTTTCTTCAATTTCAAAATATTGCCACCAGCTTACAGTGAAGTTACCAGCATATCCGACATTGAAGGTTTTTGTTTCAAACGCAACATCTGAAGTAAATTGATTGTTATTGATAAAGATATATTGTTCATCAACTGGAAATAATCCAGCATAAGTTGAATCTAAACTAACAGTGCCTTTAGCAAGATCACCACCGGTCATAACATTTTCAGTCCAATCATGTAACGTTGCTACAGTTTCAGCATTGTCAGTAGTGGTGTTTAAAACTGGCGCACGATCTTTAAAGTCCATATTTACATTGATAGTCAAGCCATAGCTTTCTGCGGTTATACCATCATCTAATTCAGGGAAAGTAACTTCTAATGTTAACTGATCTGCTGTTGCCGCTTCATTTAAAGTAAATTCAAGTGGTGAACTAGTTGTGCTAGCAAACAAATCAACATCATCAAAGGTAATCATACCGTCATTAGCAAAGGTTACATCTTGTCCGCTGGTGACAACAACTTTACCAACAAGACCCGATAATGCAGTACTACCTTTGTTACCAATCGTAAAGCTTACGGTACCCGTTTCACCTTTATCTAAGATATTATCATTTGAACAATATCCCGTCATTAGGCCTTCATAGTTACTGTCTATTTGGTGTGCTGACACTGAAAATGTTGATAATTCAGTTTCATAAGACTCTACTACACCAGAATGCTTAGCATCATATCGAGCAGGAGCAACTGCCCCTAACCCCATTCCTCGACGAGCGAAAGCATTAAGGATAAGTTTATAATCTTCCATATCATTTGCGTAGGCTGCTGCTAATAGCGCATCACGAGCTTCGGTATAAGTAGGTGCGATAGGCGTCATTTTATAAGCTGCAACTAAATAGTCTTTCATTAGACTTCTAGCTTCCGCAAAACTATAACGGTCATCATTGATTAATGCGACATATGAATCCCATAACATTGCTGCCCAAGGTTCGCCAGCATCATGCACTTCGGCATTACCATTTTCATCTGCACTAGTACCATTACCCAACATTACATTAGCAAACGTCAGTGGGTTGATATCCATATTGGTAGAATAAGGATAATTACGGATCCCGGTATGGAAGTCGGCAACGTATGAGGTAGCTGAGTAGGCAGTACCAAACATTTCATTACCAGCAATTAACGCATCATCAGCTTCTGATAATAGCAATAAGGCATGGAAATCCCCCCAACCTTCACCCATAGAGCGACCTTGTTGGTTACTTAAGCCAGAAGCATTACCAATTAAACGGTTACTAATATAGTGACCCCATTCGTGCGCAACAATGCCGTTATCCCACGAACTACCTTTATAAGGTTTGTTATTAAACATTGAGATACTAACCGTTTCCGCAGCATCTAATTTGTCATAAATAGCAGCAGCCGTTTCAAAATTAATTCCCATATTCGGAATGGTTACTGTATCGTCACTGCCTCCCATAGGTGCGGGTGTACCATCATTGGTATTATTAGCAATTAATACTGCTATAGCACCTGCATCTTGTGCATTTTTCACCTTATCGGTAAAGGCACACGCGCCACGATCTATAATAGCAATTTTGCCCGCAAGTTCGGCACTGTTATCAGCGGCCTCACAACCATCAGTTACTGTGTCTGTAGCATCATCAATTCTGACAATGTCTCCCGTCACGTTAAATTGGCCCTGACCAAATGAAGAACGCTGTGTAATGTCAATTAAGCCGATATCATCATGCGACGTAATAGTTACACCATAATCTGTACCGTTTTTTGCATCTTTACTATCAAACAAATACATTTGCATACGAGGAGAAGCACCATCTGCTGGTGTGCTCATATTGGCGTTACTAAAACCTGAATTATCCTGCACTTCTGCATTAATCGCATCGCCTTCTACACCACCACGACCATAATTGACGTTTTGTGCATTACCAGATGCTTCATCAAAACCATGATCATAAAAATCATCATGTAGATAGTTATTTAGATAAAACAAATTAACTGTTGCTGCTTTTCTATTATGAATAGAGTTTTCAGTCAAACTAGTATCATAGCTATAATCAAAGGTATTAGCGCTTGTAACATCAGCAATAATATCACCTGTGGTGAATCCATCAGGTGCAACAGCATCAACATAGGCTTTAACATTATTACCATCAGTCGTGGTTGCATCATCGGCTAACCAAGCATCATTAGTACTGATAGGGCCTGACGTCAAGCTAATTAACGGTGCTGGAAGATAAGCAGTAGCATCTGGAGTGTCTGCACTAACAGCAGGAATAACATTTCCATGAGGGCCATCCCAAGGTTTTTTAGTCTCTTGGTCGGCATAAATACGATAGTTAAAATCTTCGGCATGGCTAGCAAGATTATGCTTGAACAACACTTTGCCACTATCAGCAGAAATAACATAACTGTAATAATCAGACTCAACAGAGTCTTCAATAGACGTTTCTATTTCAACGTAATACGCTGCTTGTAATTTACCTTTGGATTCAAAAAATACTTTTTTAGCTCTAGGTTGACCTAATAGAGATTTCCCAGCAGGCTGATTGTTAACACTAAATTTTACATAACCATTATCAGCACTTTCTTTTTCTGAAATTTGAATCTCATTGGCATTTCCGCCCAGATCAGCAAAGGCTTTAGAAATAGCTGATACTGGCTCACCGAAAGACTGAGACAATAATTGTACATCGAGTGTACTACTGGTTGTTGGACCAAAATAACCTGACGAAGCCACTAAATTTAATTCACGGTCCATCATGACATTATATTCGCGGTTAAAGATCTCTACTCCTGCAACCGATTGCTTATATTTAGCAATTGCAGCACCGCGACCTGAATCATGAATGTTCGCTAATACAGGCTTAATAGCATTGTTTTTATTCGTTGATAATCCTACTAATTGGTTCAAGTAAAAATCAGCTGCATAAGCGACTCTATGCTCAGCTGCTATTGCGCCTAAATCAGGTTTAACTTGATTAACACTCGCCCATTGAAATGTAGCTTTTCCTGTTTGGCGGTCATACTGATTACGCATTCCACTTGCTGTAGGAAGCTGAGTTTGAGCGTTAGCATTACTTAACGGTGATGCAATATTTTGTGTTGATAACACTTGAGAAAGTGTCATATTATTTGCAACAGCACTCACTGAAATGGAGGTTAATGCAGCCCCAACAAAACTAGCCACAATTGATTTATTAAATTTCATTCGATTCCTATCCTCATACTTATTATTTTTTTTCCTTAATTTTTTGTCGCGCAACAACAAAAAACAATTACACAAAATATCACATTTTTTTAACAATTAAGCAACATTTCAAGTGTATTTAATGCTATATAGTGTGTCGTTCGATAAGACATCAGATTTATCATAAAAAAAAAGACTGAAAAATCAGTCTTTTGTCTTTAACAGTGCGGTAAGTAGTCAGTTAAAAATGAACAACCACCCCTGCAAAGTATCCGCTGAATGTAATATCCGTATATAAATTATTTAAGTCTTCAAGCTCTAATTTTAGTTCACGATAGCCTAAGGTCAAATTTATATCTATTGCCATGTTCTCCACAAGTTCATAGCTAATACCTGCTTGATAATCATAAATGGTATGATCTTTTATCGATAAAAAATTACCTTCGGCAAAGAAATTAACACCAGTTAAAGGCAGACCAATTTGAGTGCGGGCATATAACATAGGAATAACTTCACGGGTAGAAATACCAGCACTATTCGCACTACCGTTAACGTTTCCTTCAATCGATACTGAGCCATCAAAATCACGCCCCGTAATACCAAAATCAAATGAGATAAGATCATTATCAAAAAGCTCATAATACAAGGTATAGTCGACAAAGCTTACATCAAAATTTGCCATCGCTTCGCTTGATGAATCAAAGGTTTGTCCATCAAAGTCAAACGTAGAACCTAAGGTTACTGTACCGTCGGTTTCTAATGACGTGGAAGTGATTTTTGCATTTGGAATAAATGGAAGAGGATGCTCAACTGCGATGGAATAATTCATCTGTTGTTGATCCGCTAAGTTAAAATCTAATTGATCATTACGACTACCGAAGGTGCCCTCAGCTTTCTGATCCCAAATACTTGCGCCAACATAAACACCGATTGCGTCAGCGAATACGTTCGTACTACAAGCTAATAATAAGCTTGCAGTTAATACTCTTTTTTTCATTATTTTACCCTTGACTTAATAAGTCACTTAAATCGATTAAACCTGCATTAGCACGAGAGATATAATTAGCCATGACTAAAGAATGATTCGCTAACATACCGAAACCAGAACCATTTAAAATCATAGGACTCCATACGGCTTCTTGACTTGCTTCTAATTCTCTAATAATTTGCTGTAAACTCACTCGAGCATTTTTCTTTTCTAAAACATCATTAAAGTCTATTTCAATAGCCTTTAAAAAATGTAACAACGCCCAAGTAGCACCTCGAGATTCATAGAAAATATTATCAATCTGCCACCAACTTGTTTTTAATGCTAAATTAGACTGACTATAGGTAGATTGTGTTGCTACATTATCACCGGCAAGATCGACATTCAGTTGTTCTCGACCGACGCTTGCGCTTAATCTTTGTGAATAACTACCTAAACGCTTTGTTACTTCTTGTAACCAATCACGTAAATTATCAGCGCGGGCATAAAACTGAGCGGACTGATTATCAACACTCGCTAATTCTTTGCGGTAGGCATACAAGGCTTTAATTGCTTTTTTATATTCGCCTTCGGCACTCGGCATTGCCCAACTTTTACTGTCAATATTAAATTGTGGTTGCGCAATTTGTAAGTGTTTGTTCTGCATTGACTGTGATTGCGAACGACTAAATTCTTGTCGCATCACTAGCGCCATATCGCGAACCATTTCTAAAGCACCAAATTCCCATGACGGAATGTTATCAAGAAACACTGAAGGAGGTAAGGCATCATTTGACAGATATCCCCCCGGTTTATTGAGTAAAACTTCACTCACATGAATTAATGTAGTGGTCGTAGCATAACCTATGACTGGTTTAACATTATTGGCTTTAGCATCAGCAATAGTTGTGGCTTTTACATCAAATTGCTCAGGCTCAAAACTCCAATAAACACCGATGAAATATAAAATAACAATTAAGACCGATATTATCGAAAAAATAATTTTAGATGAAAACTTAGAGGTCATATCATACTCCTAGTGATGTTTGTGGCTATCTTTAGCTGGCTTTTTGATGCTCTGTATTGGTAGCTCAATGGTTTGTGAATCACCCTGAGAGAATTTAAGTGTTATTGATGCACTTTCTTCAGCAACGAGGGGGTTTGCTAAGTTAAAAATCATTAAATGATAACCAAATGGTTGTAATTGAACTTCGCTATGAGCATCTATAATAAGTTTATCACGTTGACGCATACTCATCATAGAGTCAGTCATTACATGTTCATGAATTTCAATACGATCACTAAAATGGCTTGTTGCACCAATTAATGTAATAGGCGTATCGCTGGTATTTTTTAACGTCATATATGCTGAAGATACGTTCGTCCCAGGTATTGTTGCTCTAATATATCCCTCACTTACCGTTAACTGCTGAGCAAATACTGGTAAAGTTATAGCGGATAATAGAGACATAATTGCAAGTGATTTAACTAATAGATTTTTCATTGACGCTATACTTCCTTATTAATTTTGTCTATTGTGGTACTGCCTTTATTTTAACTAAGCTATTGGAAAATGGATAACTTAATTCTCTCAAACGAAAAAAATAATGTTTTAACAATAACCCTTAATCGTTTCGACAAAAAAAATGCATTAAATAAAGTAATGTATACTGAGCTTTGTCGATTATTCGAATATGCAGATCAAAATTCCGCTATTCATTGTCTACTTATTCAAGGTAATGAGCAATGTTTTTGCGCGGGTAACGACCTTGCTGATTTTCTCCAACACGATGGTAAAGAAGAGTTTGTTGCCTTTAAATTTGTCAAGCAACTTGCTGCCTTTACCAAACCTATAGTTGTTGCTGTTGCAGGACCTGCCGTTGGCATTGGTACTACCCTATTGTTACATTCTGATATGGTCTTCAGTACAGAAAATGCAAAATTCAAACTCCCTTTCACTCAATTGGGATTATGCCCGGAAGCAGGTTCAAGCTTATTGTTACCTTTAAAAATGGGCCATAATAAAGCATTTGAATTACTCATTTTAGGCAATACATTCAGCGGTCAACAAGCGTGTGAATACGGTATTGTCAATCACTGTTGTGAAGCTCAAGAGTTACTTTCTACCGCACTTCAAACAGCGGAGAATATTGCTAAACTCCCCGCAGATGCAGTACAAAGTAGTCGAAAATTAATGAAAAAATCAACGTTTTCACAAGTAGAACAGGCCATGGCTAATGAAGGTCAAGATTTTACTCGTTTAATGAATACTGATACTTGTAAAAACATACTGGGTGCCTTCTTTAAATAACCCCTTTTGCATTTACAAGGTTAAAACAAAATATTTATTATAGTAAAAGTATTTGTCTTTTTTTCAAATAAATCAACTCGGTTGTTAACAATAAGCTAACAACCGAGTTTAATTAACTTTAAAAACTACACCTTCATTTTTTTAAGTTTTTTCTTCAATTTTTTTACTTTATCTTTTAAATCATCGTCTTCATTCGTATCAATTTGTGCTAGATAAGTTTTCGCTTTTTTTAAGTCTTTATTTTGCATATGTAACTGCGCTAAACGATATTTAACCCAAGGCTGAAATTTACCTTCTGCTAAAGGTATCGCTTCCATTAAAGCACTAATACCTAAGTCTGTTTCTTCACCCGATTCAGCAGATACTTTTCCTTGCTGATATAGAGATTGACTTTTTTGCTGATCATCTTTGGCATATTTAACCGCTTGTATCAGGTCAGCTCTCGCTTGTTGCCACTTTTTTGTTTGAATATAAAAGCTCGCCCGCGATATATACATATCTGAATTTTCAGGAAAAGCACTTAAAGCGTCAGCCATAGTTTGCATCGCTTTCTCGGACTGTTCTGTTTGCCAATATACATTGGCTAGCTGAGTAATCCCCCTTTCCGGGGCATATTTTTTCAATTGTTGAGCGTATTCAAGCGCTTTATCTGTATCTCCGCCCGCTATACTTGGTGCCCCTAAATGAAAACCCACTAAATATTCTAATGCTTCTAAATGATCAGGCTTAAGCGCTATAGCTTTTTCCATGGCTTCAAGAAAATCACTAGCATATCCCAGTTTAGAAAATACACTCGCTTTTTGCGCCATGACTATGGCGCTCTGACCAAAGTAATATTCAATATCAACATTGTTGAGATGATCTTCCCTGAGTTCTTCAAGCAAGTCATAAGCCTCTTCCGTATCATCTTTCGCGATTAAGATTCTGCTATAGAGGATTTTACCACCTAGACTTGCCTTTTCATCAACAGTGAGTGCCGAATAATGACTTTCTGCAAGAGGTATTTGGTTACTCTCTAAAGCTAATGCGACATCTGTTTGTGAAGCGAAAGCATTCGTCATCAATGCTAGCGTTAATGACAGGGATAAAAGCTTTATTTTCATTTAAATTCCTTTTTGAATTATTTGATTATTATTCAAGGGTAATAACTACCCTTTTTATTATGTATATTGCTGTTTATTTTTATCTCGAGTAATTAACCAAATCACACCAACTGCCAGTAATATTGGCCAAAACACGCCAATCATGACCATAGCCAGTGAACCTACAATTAATAACCCTAAGAAAATAATGGTTCCAAAGACACTTAGCACTATGGCTAAGGCTGCTACTACTAATAACACTACCACTAATGCTGAAATACTAATAGCTTTCAAAGGCTCTATAAGTGTATTACCCATATAGATATCGATATCAAAAAACTCAATCATACTCGTGCCAAGTACATAAGTTAAAAATAACGTAGCTACTATTGCTAAACTTAATGATTTTATAAATGACATATTACCTCCCGAGTAATTAATGCGTTTACTACACTCTTACCTGGTAGGTAAAAGTATTGCAGCGACTACATAAGCGACACCTGTTACCACTGGAAAAGTAACCAAAGCAACCAGCGCTGCAACTCTGATAGCGACTCTTGGAAGTTCATAATGCTTAGCAATACCTGCACACACTCCTGAAAGCTGTTTATTCGCACTGTCTTTTGCTAATGTTTTCTCTACACGGTAACTCTGTTGGTATCTCATGTGATACTCCTTACACTTGGTTTGATTATCAGTCATTTAGCCCACCGTCAAAGATTTTAAGTCTTTCGACGGTGCGGTAAAAATTAACAGTTAACCGTTTGACACTTTTTGTTTTAATTCAGCTAATTCTTGTTCTACACTTTCATCTTCTTCAAGCGCTTTAAACTGACTTTCTAAATCATTGTTCTGTGTTAAGTCATAAGCCTCTAGCTCAGCTTCAACACGATCAATCTTTTGTTGGTAACGTTCAAATTTATTCATTGCTTCTTCAATGTTATAAACGTTTTCCCGTTCACGGACTTTCAAACGAACATGTGCTGATTGCTGACGTAAAATCAAAGCTTCTTGACGACGTTTGGCTTCGTTCAGTTTTTCTTGAATTCGCTGACCATCTTCTTGAACGGCTAGTAAGTATTCCTCTAATAGGGCTAACTCTTGGGTTAAAGCTTCAATTTGAGCAACTGCTTTATGTTTTTCTGTCAAAGCGGCTTTAGCTAAATCATCTCGCCCTTTATTGACTGCACGCTCTGCTTTTTCTTGCCAGTTAGTGGCACTTGTTTCCATCACTCGAATTTGGCGTAAAAGTGTTTTCTTTTCTGCAATATGTTTCGCTGCGGCAGAGCGAACTTCAACTAAGGTTTCATCCATTTCACCAATAATTAATTTAATCATTTTTTCTGGATGCTCAGCCTTGTCTAACATGCTATTAATATTGGCATTGATAATATCTGTAAATCTTGTAAACATACCCATTGTCATTCCCCTTATTTATTTGAAGTTGCTTTATTTTTAGCTTGCTCTAAGTTATTCCGTGCTATCACTTGTCCTTTTTCATTCCACTGTATCGCCGCCTGCTTTGCCATAAATTCAATATTAGCCTGATAAGTTTCTTTTATTTGTTTTGTAATCGATTGCGAAACTTGCTGGCCTTGTAATTGAACCGTTTGTGCTAATGAAGCAAGAAGCTCATCTTGGTTAGCTGAAGCGGAAGTGGTTACACCTAAACCGATTATAAGTGAAATAATTGCTAATGTTTTATTTGCGATTTTCATTATCGATATCCTTGGTAAAGTAAAAAGTTATTCATTTATGATGAAGTTATATTTACTATTACAAGTGACATGCCAACAATGAAATGTTCTTTAATTGATTGTATTATAAGGAAAAATAGAAAAGTTAAAAACCAGCACCCTTTAGGGACATAATATGTCAAACCAAAATATAGTGTATTTTACTAATGGGTTGGTTAAATACACTACTCGAAAACCTCACTATAGAGTTAAATATGGTTATTCAATCGGTAATTGATGATCTGCTCCCCATTCCCCCCATGAACCATCATAAACAGTAATATTTGAGTATCCCGATATCTCAGCTGCAAGTGCAAGAATACAAGCTGTTACCCCTGAACCACATGACATAATTAACAACTCATCTTTAGCCGCATACTTTAGTAAGTACTGTTCGAGGATGTTATTAGGTTTACACATACCGTTTTCAAGTAATTGGCTATAAGGTAAATTTAACGCGCTCGGGATATGCCCTTTTCTAACCCCCGCTCTTGGTTCGTCAACTAATCCATTAAAACGTTCTGCCGATCGAGCATCAAGTATCTTGGCAGAATGGGTGCTAATCGCAGCAAGCACATCCTCTTTTTGGCAAAACATTAATGGTTGACGATGTGCTGTGAAGTTACCCGGTTGATGGCTAAAATTTTGCTCTGCAGATTTTGTCGGTAGGTTTAACGCAATCCACCGCGGTAAACCACCATCAAGCACATAAACAGTATGATGACCCATTGCTTTAAACATCCACCAAACTCTAGCAGCTGAAAATAACCCTAGATCATCATATACAACAATATTACTGTCATTATTTATACCTAATTTGCTAACGGCATTTTGAAAGTCGCTTTCTGAAAGCATAGTATGTGGACTACTTGCGCTATGATCTGAAAATTCCTTGTTAATATCACAGCGAATCGCTCCAGGAATAGTTACCTCTGGCCATCTATTATCAGGTAATGATGCTCCGCCTACGGGAGGAATACTAGCATCGAGCACTATGGTATTATCTTGGCAAAGCAGGGACTGGAGTTGTTCACAGCTAATAAGTGGAGATGGTAATTTTGACATAACATTCATTCATATTAAAAAACACAAAGCTAACTATGCATGATTTAATAGAGTGAATAAAGTAAGTGAGTTATAAAAGAGGTTTAATACTTCTCACATTAAACCCAAGGTACTAAGCGGTTAAATTTCCCATGCAATCTTGCGTTTCATAACCGTCTTTTTTTTCAAAAATACTCACTAGAAATGAAACCGCAAGCATAGTTAATGCAGGTGTTGTTAATAATACCGCAATAGTAGTAAGACTTAATATCATGTTAACCCCTTGTGATAGTTATTTAATTTTTAATTAAAACGTGTCTATAGTGGTATAGACGCATTAACTACTACAAAGGTTGTGCCAAAAGACGAGTTTTTTTGTATTTTATTGATTTAAAATGAAATTTAATTTTTATGCTGTCGCTTAAACTCATATTTTTATCGCTAACATGTGTAATATCGACTAAATATCAGTTAAATAAACAACAATTTATTGAAAAAGAATCCTTTTGGAGAATTCTCCTGATACGAGTACTGATTACTTTGGGTGAGTAAGCCATTAACTCAATTGAATTAAGCACTCACCTTAGCAAATGCGTCCTTTAACAATTGGCTACTGGCACCTTCTTTATTCGCATTTTCGCTTAAGTATCGTCGAAATTGCTTTGCACCAGCTAAACCATTACAAAGACCCAGCATATGACGGGCAACATGCCAAACTCTGCCACCACTAGCCACATAGCGATCAATATAGTCAGACATAATATCAATTACCGCCTCACGAGATAATATTTCAGCGTTATCATTCCACAGCACTTGATCTGCCTGGGCAAGTAAATAAGGATTTTGGTAAACTTCTCTACCAATCATCACGCCATCCACTTGCTGCAAGTGAGCTTGAGTTTGTTCGAAGGTTTTAATACCACCATTAATTGAAATCGTAAGATCATTAAAATCACGTTTGATTTGATACACTCTTTCATAATCTAACGGAGGGACATCACGATTTTGTTTAGGGCTTAAACCACTCAACCATGCTTTTCTTGCATGAATAATAAAATGTTGGCAACCTGCTTTCGCCACAGTATCAACAAAGGTATGTAAAAACTCATAACTGTCTTGGTCATCAATACCAATACGTGATTTTACCGTCACAGGAAGGGAAGTTGCGTGCTGCATTTCATTCACACATTGTGCAACTAATTGCGGATCGCTCATTAAGCAAGCACCAAAACGACCATTTTGGACACGATCAGACGGACAACCGACATTAATATTTATTTCATCATAGCCATACTGCTGGGCAATTTTGGCACATTCAACCATAGCATTAACGTCACTTCCCCCTAATTGCAATACTACAGGGTGCTCTTCATTATTAAACGATAAGTAATCACCCTTGCCAAACAAAATAGCGCCAGTTGTCACCATTTCAGTATACAGCACCGTATTTTTAGATAGCACACGATAGAAGTAACGCGCATGACGATCTGTCCAATCGAGCATTGGGGCAATTGAAAGTTTATGAGAAATCATGAAGTAACAGTAAAACCTTGAGTATGAAATGGGTTCTGGCATTGAAAGTAATGCCTAAAATATTTAATAATTATACGGGTTTTAGCAGCACTAGACAAAAGAAATAACAAGGATCCATTAAACGTATAGTGTCCCAATTATTTTAATAACTCATCTTTCAGACAATTGAGTAAGATACGTTTCTATAGCTTCGATGCAGACTTTAATATTAGATGGAAGGTGTTTATCGTATGTATGTAATGCATACACTTTGTTTACTGGTAGTTTCAACTTTGGGAAAACTTCATACAAGGCAGGTTTTATCTTATTAAACTGAAAATCTGGAATCAATCCAATACCAGCACCTTCTTTTATCAATGCTAAACACGAATAAAATGAGTTAGCTTGGCACAGAGCAGTAGCTTCATAAAGCACCCTTTTTCCATCAATACCATTAAAGAGGTGATTAATATGTTTACCCTGCCATTTATTCGCTATATACACAGCCTTATCGATTTCCTCCTTTTGTAGCAATTCACGAGTTCCGCAAAGAATATCTCTAAATTCTCCAATTCTACGTTGCTTAATATTACTTGCTTGAGAGGAGCCAACTCTAATTGCTAAATCTATATTGTCTGACATCAAATCTAGTTGGCGATCATCGCTAATTAACTCAGGCTCAAGTAACGGATATTGTTTTAGTAATTTCCCTATTGCAGGTGCGATAACTACGTCCATGAGTGCATTAGGCGCTGTAATTTTTATAATACCTCTAGGAACTTCTGTTGATTCCTGTGCTTGCTGCCAAGCGAATTCCGTGATTTTATTGATTTCTCTGCAAGATTCATAAAAATCTTTTCCTGCACTAGTAAGAGTATGTTTCCTCGTACTTCGTTTGATCAATAAAACACCTAGCTCTCTTTCTAATACCTTAAGGTGTTGACTGACTACCGATTTTGACAATTGTAGTGACTCTGCAGCCCCCGTAATTGAGCCCGCTTCAACAATATAAGCAAACACGGACATATGACGTAATTTTTTCACCTTTTATTGTCCTACAAAACAGAACTGTAAATTCTATTATCTTTATTTTTACATCTAATGAAAAGCTTTATTATGTTCTCGCTCCCATAACTCACTAAAGAGAACACTCATGACAGATAAAAATATTTTAGACCTATGTAAAGAAGGTATTAGTACTTGGCAAAAAGCATTCAACAGTCAAAATGCTGCAGGATGTGCAGCTCAGTACACCGAAGACTGTATTATGGAAGCAAAACCATTAGGTGTGTTCAAAGGCAGAGAAGAGATCTTAGGCTGTTGGCAAAACATCATGGATAAAGGGTTTGCTGATGTTAAATATTCGAATGTTAAATGGGAAGCGGCCCAAGATGGAGGGTATATTCTCACTTCAAGTTGGGAAATGAACAAAGCCTTCGGTGTCGTACATCGTGAACACTGGATAGTTGAACAAGACGGTAAAGCCCGCTTAAAAAGCGATTCGTTTGAGATCCAGGGTGAAAAATAAATAAGGGACCATGATGAGCATAACGAACCATCGTTTACAAATTTCAGAGCCGAACATTTCCCTTGATTTTTATATAAACAAGCTAGGTATGCTCCTCATTTCACAGTACAAAGTAGCTAGTAAACATCACTATTTCTTAGCTTTCTCAGAAAAACAAGATGCTAGCTTGGAACTTGTTTTTGATCCCAATACTGTATTTACAGTTGAATCACAGCCAAGTTTAACAGAAGGGTATTGGAAGTACTCAATAGCAGTACCTAACCTAGTATTAGCTAGAGAGCATCTAATATTGCAGGGGATAAATATTGGATCTCCATTTGCAGTGAAAAATATTGCTTATCTTTGTCACTTCACTGATCCTGATGGATATTGTATTGAATTAATTCAACATTATTTGACAAACAATAACCGTAAAATACTATCACGCAGCACTTCATTCCAAGAGTGCCAGCCTACATTTAATCTTTCAACACTGAGAGTTAAGCAGATAGACAAAAGTTTAGCGTTTTACAAAAAGCTAGGTATGAGTCTTGTGTCACGCCAAAAAGTAGAAAGCCGAAACATGCACCTGTACTTTTTATCTTTTAATAAGGAATCACCCCCTTCTTCGAACATTGATTCAGTGAGCATTAGAGAGTGGCTTTGGCAACGACCGTATACGCTCTTGGAGCTTCAACATACAGATGATATTGAGTCAAAAATTGGCTTTAACTACAGAACCTCAACGGATTCTGGTTTTTTAGGATTAGACATTAAAAATTTAAAAAATCTGACGCAAGATGTTGCAGGGCAAGAATCGAAATTTTTAGTTAGCTCCGGAGAGGTTAATGGAATAATACTTAATGATCCCGATGGCTACCCGCTTAGGTGCTACTAATTGTCTCCATTGGTAGCACAACTAAAATGCACCAAGGAAATATAAAGCAATTTATAATTAGGATCATACCTATGTTTTACTCAAGCTTTCTAACTATTTGCCATTACAGTTTATCTCGTTAATTTATCAAGTACATAGATCATACACATTCTATGCTACTATCTGTTTACTTTGTTGCAGTGCAATTTTTTATAATAATCAACAGGTTTATATATGAAAGTGATCTTTTCGCATGGTAAAGAAAGTGGTCCTTGGGGTAGTAAAATCACTAAACTCGCTAATCTAGCCAAAGAATTAGGCTTTGACGTTGATAGCATTGATTACACTGACCTATCTAACCCAGATGAACGTGTAACAAGGCTTAATCACTACTTAGTAACTCAAACACAACCCTATATTCTTGTTGGTTCAAGTATGGGAGGCTATGTTTCATTAGTTGCAGCAAAAACCAATAAAGCCCATGGTGTTTTTCTATTAGCGCCCGCATTATTTATGCCTGATTATAAGCAGCAAAGCTACCCTAGTCATATAAAACAGCTCGAAATAGTACATGGTTGGTCTGATGATATTATTCCTGTTGAGCATTCAATAAAATATGCTCAACAAGCGCAATGCTCATTACATTTGATTGATGGCGACCATCGACTTAATACTTCAATTGAACAAGTCATGGTGTTATTTAAATCGTTTCTTATGCAAATCAAAGCGAATAATCTGACCTAGGTTTTATTTAAGATCAAACGAGTAATAGATGTCCGCCGAATTTTCTAATCCTGAAACCGTTTCTACCCACAAGCGATTCAGTAAATAAAATCTAACGGTTAATTCATTTATAGGTTCTAAGATACCAATACCATATTTGATATAAACCTTGTCACCTAAATAACCCGCTATGGACGCTTGTTTTTCATCGCCATCAATTTCAATTCGATTAATTAATGGGAGTTTTTCAATTTGCGTTAAAACCCCAGAAAAATTAGTTATTGCAGTACCTAAAGCTACACCTATGGCGGTATTACTGTCGTTAGTTTCGGCATCTAGACCTTTCCCTCGTACCAGATAAGACAAGGTTTCAGATTGCTGCATTGTCGGTTTTGAAAATAATTTAATATTCAAACTGTTTGCTAATCCTGTCGCATCAATACCGACAATAATATCTTCCTTTTCAATACTACGAGTAGCTTGTAAAGTTACATATGGGTTATTCGCTGGACCATTGAAAGAAATGAGTCCTTTCGTCATAGTTAAGTCTTGTCCATACGCTCGATAACGACCTTCAGGAACATTCAAACTACCAAAAAGTTGCAACGGTTGATGCGGTTGTTGACTCATTTGTAACTCGCCGCCAAGTCGACCAACAAAACCTTGTCCATCAACTTTAAATGCATCGGCAATCACCACTCTAATATTGGTGGAAACATCAAAGGGTTTATCATTGCTCACTTGTACACCATGTTCATCAACAATAATGGCATCTGAGCTTAAACTCACACTACCTTGAGGTAATTTATTAATAGACAACTTGCCGTCAAGTACTTCAACACGTCCTGATAATTTCAGCGCTGAGGCGGTTAGTTGTGCACTAAGATGTGGCGCAACAGTTAATGTGAGGTCTGGAGGTACAGAAAAAGGCAAACGCTCACCATCAAAATTAAGATTACCCTTTAATGTGTCTTGCCAATCAGCATCACCAGTTAAAGTTGCCGCTACGTTATTAATATTAAGGCCACCAGAAATAACCGCTTGATAACCTTTAAAGTCGATGGCCATATTAATGTTATCTAAGGTATTTATATTACCCAGAATTTTAGTTTTACCTTGGCTAAGTGCAATATTACCTGTGATTTTTGGACGATTTAAATTGCCCTCAAGAGTAAGCTCACTTGCTAACTTTCCTTCCAGTAAAGAGAGCTCTGGCACTAAAACTTGTAGCGGAGACAAGTTAATATCATTAACGGACACTTTGCCTTTGATATTACCGTCCTCATTGAGTGAAAAAGCAGTATTAGCGTTGAACATTTCGACACTATCGACAGAAAATAAAGCGATATCTCCTGAGACATTGTTATCAGCAAACAGTAAGTTTAACTGCCCATTTTGCCACTCGAGTAGTGTGTGTTCACTTTCTTCCTGATTGATTTGTAACTGTCCTTCACTAATCAATAAGTTAGCATTTAGTGATGGCATAGTATCGGGTTTCCACGCAATATTTAATTTTCCACTAAGTGAACTGTCTAACTGCACATCTTTAGGTATGAGAGGTGTTAAAAGCGCAGTCCCCAGTTCTACATTTAAAGCGAGTCCTCCTTGTGTCATATTAAAATGCGTATCTTGGTTTAAACACAACTTAGTGCCAGTACCAAGCCAACAGTGTTGTTTAATCGCCAGTGTATTGTTACTTTTGTTATAAACAACATGCAGAGGTTTATCAGCACTAAAGGCTTGTTTGCCAACAGAAAGGTTAGCTTGCTCTGAGGCTAATTCCCATTGACCGTCTAATGGAGAGTAATGACTGTTAATGAATAAATCTATACTTGAATCACCCAGCCATTGAACATTAAATTGTTGTTGATTTAAATCACCAACACTCGCTAATTTCACCTGATCAATTTTATATTTATCCCAGCTTATTAAAGGGCTCGTCAGAGAAACCTTATGTGCATGATTGTTTAGCGGCGAGTATTTTGCCTCAAAACTAATTTCATCGCTGGATAGCTTTTCAAAAAATATCTTAGTTATCTGGCCATTTATATTAATTTCAGGTTGTTGGGCTAATCCAAGAATAGAAAAACGTGCATGTAATCCTCCTTCAGCATTTTTAACAAAATCACTGATTTCACCAAGGTCTACGGTTCCATTTACATGCCAGTATTCATCACTATAGCCTTTAAATAACACCCCCATCTCACCATAGTTAATAACCATTTCACTTGGCGACAGTTCACCTTTATGATTAACTTTAATATTGCCATTTGCATATAGTTTTTTGTTATTTATCTCACCTTCCAGTGTCGAATTAACGAGGCTGAGTCCCCACTGTTTGCCATGCCAATAGCCTTTACTATTAATATTCCCTTGCACTCGACCTGAAATACGTTCATCTATAGTTGGCAAGGTAAAACCTGAAGAATTAAGCTTAACATCCCATGACAATTGCTCACCTAATTGCAATTCTCCCTTTATCTGTAAGCTATTTTTCCCATGACTTTCTTCTAGATGCAAAGTATTGATTTTAAGTATTTGATGATTGTAGGTTGCGTTTAACGCCAGTAATGCATTTTGATAACCAAAACCAGTCACATTACTTTCTACATTAATAATGTGCTGACTAATATTTCCTTCACTGCTCAATTGCAAGCTTGATGGTGAAACGATATCGGCTAAGTCATCAGGTAAGCTAAATTTACTTACCTGAGCACTTAACTTATAAGGTAAATGTGCTCTTGTGAGATCCACAGTCAACTGAGAAGTTAATGCTAATTCTCCTTTGCTATCAATAGTCGTGATTAATTGCGCTATGTTCCCCTGTAAAAAGATATCTTGTGAAGAATTATTCAGTTGAGGCAATAACTCAAAATGATCTATGACACTTTTTATTTTTACATCAAGAGTATAAGGAGGAATAAAATTAACCTTGCCCGTTAATAACAGGTCGCCTATTTTATCAATCTTGGACGATAACTCTTGAATCAACAGTTGGTTTTTAAACCAGGATAAACGTGCAACGACGTGGGTTATAGACACTAGCGGCTTTTCTTTGGCGGATATATCTCGTTCTATGACATTAAGCGTATTCACCACGACTGACGTTGCCGTTAACTTAACCGGTAATGATATCTCAGGGAGTGCTGATAATGGCCAAGGTTCAACCACTGTTTTTACCACTTGGCTTGCTGAAGCACTGGTATCATTGAGATATATTGTCGCCTCAGCTAAGGTTGACTTATCTATATTGACAGCAACAACATTAGTAAGATTTTTTTTAATCGTTAATGCACTCGAAAAGTTTGATAAATGAACCTCTCCCCCTGAGTGAGTCATTTTAGCTTCGGCTAAAAAAAACCTTTTCATTTTAACCGTGAAAGGCAAACTGATATTTTGCGACTCATTACTCGCTTCAGCAGGCTTGCCTGTCACAGCGTTGGCTTTTAGATCAACCTCTAATGATGCAATAGTTAACTCATCTATACATAACTGACTTTTCCAGATACAGCGTAAATGTAGTTTTAATTGAATATCTTTTGCATCAATCCGCTTATCATCTGTTTCAATTGAAACTTGCTTTAATACTAAATCATTTAATAGTGCACCACTGTCGTACTCCACGTTTATCGGATAAATCCCCTTAATCACATAGAATGAAAGTTTAGCCCCCAAAGGGGTAGAAAATAAGATAGCTAAAAAGCACAGTATTCCTGTTATTGTCGCCAGCAGCGTATAACTTATACGTTTATAGGTCATAGTTCAGCACCAATACTGAAGTGAATTCGCCATGACGGATCATCATCACTAAGTGAATAACCTAACGCAAAACGAATTGGGCCAATTGGTGAAAGATAATGTAAACCGGGTCCCACAGAATAGACGGGATCTAATTTATCCTGATTATTAACACTCCCCCCATCTACAAATAATGCTCCCCGCCATTTGTTGGTAAAATAATATTGGTACTCCAAACTGGCAACAACCATATTAGTGCCACCAATGACCAGCTCTTCTCCCTGATTGCTACCCGTTGTAATGGCCACTTTCGGACCTATGGATTGATAAGCGAATCCCCTAATACTTTGATCGCCACCCGCATAAAATCTTAAGGAAGGGGAGAGATCTTCTTCAACGTCATCATCAACAATAATATATCCAAGCTCCATACGGGCTACTAAGCGGTGCTTAGGTGCTAATAAGGAGATATATTTCCAACGGGCATTGAAACGCAAAAAAGAGGTTTCTGAAGCAAGTTCTTGGTAACTCCCTTCTAAGTTGTAGTATTGCCTGAAACCGCTAATTGGATCGAGTAAAGGGCCTTCATGATCCGTATCAGACCAAGTAAAACCAGGGATCATATAGCTAGCATCATCATAATTACCATTGGTATGCCATTCTTCCGAAAGATACCTAAAATAAGGCTGACGCAGGACATCCTCTTTTAGATAAACACGTCCCATTTGAAAAATATGAAACCTACTGGTTAAGCCACCATAGTCATTTCTTTCTAACTTAGCCTGTAATTGAAGGACATCATTATTTGGATGAGAAAGAGGAATACTATAAATAAAATGTCCCGTAGGATTAATATCTGAATAAGACAATTTCAATTCTTGGCGATGGCCATATCGATTGACTAAAGGTGTCCTCCAGCCAAATGAAAAACGTTCCTTAGTATCAGTTGCATAGCCTAACCCAATATTAAATTGATGACGTTTATTTTTTGCCAAGGAGACAGCAACAGGCAGTAAATTGTTAGTGATTCCATCGGTATCAGGGCGAACCACTACACTACTAAAATATTGGGTTTCATCTAACTCATTTTGTAAGTCTTGCAACAAGCTCTGTTGATAAAAATCCCCTTTTTTAAAAGTCATTAGTGGCGCCAACACATTGGGGTTTATATCAAATTCATTAAATTTCACGTCATCAAATTGATACCGAGTCGCACTATCAAAATGAAGAATAATATCAGCTTGTTTCAAATCTTTATGTATCGCTATCGTCGACTCAAGAAAGCGACTATCAAAATATCCACGCTCTAATGCTAGCGAAATTAAGTCAGTTTTAAATTGTTCATAAAGCCCGTGGTGTAATGTATCACCTGTTACTATGGGTGTTGCTTTAATGAGTGCTGAAAAAGCGCTATCTTCAGTTGCATCACCACTGAGACGAATATCCACTTTATTAATCAGCGTCGGTTGGTTTAATAATACGTGAAGTGAAAGCGTCCAAAAATTTTCGTCGAGATCTTTATCAACCGAACTTGTCACGACAGCTTGGTAATAACCCAGTGCCTTAAGCGCATTTGACGTTTGCTTTTTCGCAGAGAAAACAAATGCTGCACGCTCACTTTCAGTCTCAGGTAAATCACCTAAATAGGCATCAATATTTTTTTCCACCAATCGAGGTAAATCGTCAGTCATTTTAACTGAGAGCATATCAGACAATGCAAAAGGTGAGATTAATAAAAACAATATTAACCAGAAAAAACGACTATACATTATGGTAGGGGCCAATAACTGTTAACACAATTAAATAAAACCTTAGCATAACAGTTTATCGGCTTTTGCTGATACTAATGTTTAAAAAACACAAAGAATATTTTACCCTTTGTGTTATTTTTTCTATATTAGCTTAAGTAGATCTAAGGACAGCGTTTCTTAAACTAAAACGGCAACAACTTCACATATAACCGATCTTTATATCTCTTTAATCAAAACCTTAGATTTGCGTTGAAAGTTATACATTTGCTTTTTACCTTCAGGTAAGTCTTCCATCGAACGTTCAATAAAACCTCGCTCACGAAACCAATGCCCGCTTACTGTGGTTAAAACAAAAATTGACGTTAATCCAATGTCTTTCGCGCTCTGCTCTAATGCTTCCATCAACCTTTCTCCGCGATTACCGTTACGGTAATCTGGATGAATGGCGACACAAGCAATCTCACCAGCACTCGCATCTAAATAAGGATATAAAGCAGCACAAGCGATAATCACATCTTCTTTTTTGATCACTGTAAATCGATCGATTTCAACTTCAAGAAGTTCTCTTGAACGTTTTACCAGTATGCCTTCCGCTTCTAATGGAGCAATAAGTTCTAAAATACCCCCAACGTCATCTATGGTTGCGGTAAAGACTTGTTCTTTATGATCTTTAGCAATTAAAGTGCCCGCACCATCACGAGTAAATAGTTCCTGTAACAACGCAGTATCACTTTGATAACTCACACAGTGACAGCGTTCAACGCCATTTTCTCCACTTTGAATTATCGCTCTTAACAACAATTGACGAACATGACAGTCTTTATCATCTAATAAGGTTTTCACGCGACGAATACTACAACTACGAATCAGTTCTCCCGACTCATCTATCAAGCCCTCGTCTTCAGTAAGGGTAATTAATTTATCCGCTTTTAAAGCAATAGCGGTTTGTGTTGCTACATCTTCTAGCGCTAAATTAAACACTTCACCTGTTGACGAATAACCAATAGGTGACAACAGCACGATAGAGCCGTAATCCAATTGTGTATTGATACCTACAGCATCAATTCTTCTCACAGTTCCAGTATATTTATAATCAATACCGTCACGCACACCAATAGGTTTAGCAATAACAAAATTCCCCGTACTGACACGAATTTGCGAACCATGCATAGGGGAATTAACCAACCCCATGGTGAGTAAAGCCTCAATATGCAATCGTAAAGAACCGGTTGCATCTTTCACCGCAACTAAAGTGTCTGCATCGGTTACTCGAATATTATTTTCAATGTGCCGTTCAATATCACGCTGAGCAATACGATCTTCAATTTGGGGCCGAGAACCATGAACAAGTACTAGTTTAACCCCGAGGCTACGTAGTAGTGAAATATCATGAATTATATTAGCAAAGTTATCATGCAGAACCGCTTCCCCACCAAACATTAATACCACAGTTTTTCCACGGTGAGCATTAATATAAGGTGCGGCGTTTCTAAACCATTTAACATTTTCTTTATTACTATTAGCCATGTCTGTACTTCTTAGATTACGACTTATTGTCTACCGCCAACGGAAATAAAATATATTCCATGGCAACTTCATCTGCAGGATCTTTATGAGGGCTAGGTTCGCTGTCTTCGATAATATTGTCAGCTAACGAACTTTTCTCAATCAAGTTAAAACCAAGTTTAGAGAAGTACTCTGGGATATAGGTCAGTACTATAATTTTTTCTAGCTCTATTTGATGAGCAAATCCAAGTAAATATTGCACAAGGGCTTGTCCTTGACCTTGATTATGTGCCGTTTTATCAATCACAACAGAGCGAATTTCAGCGAGTCCTGTTTGATAAATATAAAGTGACGCACACCCCACGACATTACCGTCAATTTCAGCCACCACAAAGTTTTGAATATCATGAATAATATTGTCTCTACTACGTGGCAATATTTCACCCTTATCAGCCCAGTAACAGGTTAACTTGAAAATATTATCCACATCAGACATTCTTGCTCGTCGTACAGACATAGCCGCGGCACGTTGAGCATTTAAACGTTGTTTAACTTGTTGGAGCGCCACTTTCACTTGCTCTTTACCTGGTGCACCAACCACTTGTTCGTTAAGGATTTCACGATTACCCGACTGGATATTATCTAGTGCTTTTTGCACTTGTGAACGTGATGTACCACCTAATGCCTCGCGTTTATCCAGTGTTGATTCAATGGATAAATGTTGATAAACATCTTGTTCGATGCGATCGCTAAATGTTTGTAATTGCGTAAGTGTTAAATCTTCTAAAGGACACCCCTTATCAATAGCCGCTAATACGACCTCACCCACAATATGATGCGCTTCTCGAAACGGAATATCTTTACTCACTAAGTAATCAGCAAGTTCAGTGGCATTAGCATATCCTTGTTGCGCTGCAGCTAAAGTACGAGAACGATTGACTTTTAAACCATCTGCAACTAATACAGCCATTTCCATACATTCTTGCCAGGTTTCAAGGGCATCAAACAAGCCTTCTTTGTCTTCTTGCATATCTTTATTATAAGCAAGTGCTAATGCTTTCATGGTAGTTAACATGCCGGTTAAAGAACCAAATACGCGTCCAGCTTTACCTCTAATAAGTTCGCAAGCATCAGGGTTTTTCTTTTGTGGCATTAAAGAAGAGCCTGAACTCACTAAATCGCTCATTTCAACAAAACCCGCTTCACCTGAGTTATAAAAAATTAAATCTTCAGCGAAACGAGATAAATGCATCATGGAAATACTTGCCGACGCTAACAGTTCAATAACATGATCACGATCAGATACGGCATCTAAGCTATTCATAGTTGCCGTTCTAAAACCTAAACTTTGAGCTAAAGCGTTACGATTAATAGGATAAGCAGTACCCGCTAAGGCACCTGAACCTAATGGCGACACATCTAAACGGTACAAGGCATCTTTTAACCGTCCAATGTCGCGATTAAACATCTCAACATAGGCTAAACACCAATGACCAAAAGTAACAGGTTGGGCGCGTTGTAGATGTGTATAGCCAGGTAATACGGTATCTTTCTCACGTTCAGCTAAACTCATCATCGCTTGTTGTAAGTTCACTAAGGCAAATAATAAGTCACCGCCCGTTTCTTTACACCACAGTTTTAAATCAGTTGCCACTTGATCATTACGACTACGACCTGTGTGCAATTTTTTACCGAGGTCACCCGTTTTTTCAATTAATTTACCTTCGACCCAACTATGAATATCTTCCGCATCGGAACTAAGTATCTGTTGAGGATCAGCTTCAACAGACTCTTTCAATTCATTTAATGCCGATGTTAAGTCAACCAATTCCTTATCAGTAATGATACCCACTGAGTGAATAGCGCCCGCCCAAGCAATTGAACCGACAATATCTTGCACCGCCATGCGGTAATCTACTGGCAATGAGTCATTAAATTTTTTAAATTGCAAGCTTGGCTGCCCTTTAAAGCGTCCTCCCCATAATGCCATTTTATTTCTCCTGATCTTTTTGGCTTAGCGCAGTAATTCTACTTGATAAGCTAAATAAACGGATAAAACCTTCTGCATGTTTTTGGTCATAAACATCATCGGCGCCAAATGTAGCAAATGCCTCTGAATACAATGAATTAGGTGAGCGACGTTGAGTCACTTGCGCAGAACCTTTATATAATTTAACAACAACATCACCAGTTAATTTCTCAGCAAATGATGCAGCTCCAGCAAGTTGTGCTTTGGCTAAAGGTGTAAACCAACGTCCATCATAAATAACATGTGAAAACTCTAACCCAATAGATTCTCTATATTTTAACGATTCTTTATCTAAAATAAGCGTTTCTAGTCCTTTGTAAGCCGCCATTAAAATGGTGCCACCTGGAGTTTCATAACAACCGCGAGATTTCATACCCACTAAACGGTTTTCAACAATATCGATACGGCCAACACCATGTGCGGCACCTTTAGCATTTAAATACATCAATGCGTCATAGGCAGGAGAGCCATTTTCACTAAAATCTTGACCATCAACAGCAACTAGTTCGCCATTTTGAAAGCTTAACTGAACACGTTCTGGTTCATCTGGAGCATCAAGTGGATCAACCGTCATTGTCCAGACTTCTTTCGATGGTTCACACCATGGGTCTTCTAATTCTCCACCTTCATGAGAAATATGCCATGCATTCGCGTCTCGACTATAAATTTTAGTTAAAGAAGCGGCACATGGAATATTACGCTCAGCAAGATAATTTAATAAATCTTCACGAGAAACCATATCCCACTCACGCCATGGCGCAATAACCGTTAACTCAGGCGCTAAGGCAGCAAAACAAGATTCAAAACGCACCTGATCATTGCCTTTACCAGTACAACCATGACATACCGCATCTGCACCAACTTTTATCGCCACTTCAACATGCGCTTTAGCAATAACAGGACGCGCCATAGAAGTACCTAGTAAGTATTGTCCCTCATAAACCGCCCCCGTTTTTAATATTGGGTAAATGTAGTCTTTTACGTATTCTTCTTTAAGATCTACAACGTGACATTCAGAAGCACCTGAAGCGATTGCTTTTTCTTGAATACCCACTAACTCTTCTTCACCTTGGCCAACATCGGCACAAAAAGCTACAACTTCACAGCCCTCATAATTTTCTTTTAACCATGGAATGATAGCCGAAGTATCTAAACCACCAGAGTATGCCAATACCACTTTTTTAATTTGTTTCTTTGCTGCTAAAGCCATTGTTCTTTCCTAAATTCTTAATAATGTTACTGAGAATATTGAGTGAATATTTACTCAATATTGCTTAATGATTATGACTAAATAATGTCACGAGTACTGCGGCTTGCGCCCACATTCTATTTTCAGCCTCTTGGAAAACAACTGATTTTTTTTCATCATCGAACAATTCAGTTGTGATCTCTTCGCCCAGATGTGCTGGTTGGCAATGCATCACAATACTTGCTTGTGCCTTCTCCATCAGTTGATGATTAACTTGATAAGCCATAAATTTTTCTAAAATTTCCGCTTTATTACTGCTTGCTTCATCACCCATTGACACCCAAGTATCAGTATAGATGACATCTTGTTGACTGATATTATTAATGTCAGACGTAAAAATGAAGCTAGCACCACTTTCTTGGGCAAGTTGTTTAACTTTTTTAAGCATATCAGCAGAGGGACCATGTCCTTCTGGACATATTAAAGTGAAGTCTACTCCGACAATAGCCGCCATTAACATCAAGGAATTGGAGACATTATTACCATCACCAATATAGGCTAACTTGACCTTTGACAAGTCATCAAAATGCTCAGACAATGTGACAAAATCAGCTAATGACTGACAAGGATGATAAAGGTCACATAAAGCATTAATCACAGGGACAGTGGCATGTTTGGCTAAACCTTCTATCGCCGTGTTTTCAAATACACGAGCGACTATAGCATCAGCAAAACATGACAAGTTTTTAGCGTAGTCACTCACTCTTTCGCGTTCCCCCAGTTTGCCATTCTGCTGTCCTAAATACAGTGCATGACCACCCAGCTTATTAATGCCCATATCGAAACTGACATGTGTTCTTAACGAAGGTTTCTCAAAAATCATCGCGACTGACTTACCAGCCAGTTTTTGATCATAGCTTTTAGGGTTTTGTTTGATATCTTTGGCAAGCGTGATCAAATTAAGTATTTGTGTTTTCGTTAGCTGATCATCAGCTAAAAAGTGTAATAAAGGCATTATCAATCCTATAAAAAATGACGAAACATAATTATCAATAAAAGTTATTCAGGTTGAATGCGGGTGCCAATAAGCTCACCGTCTAGCAAACGTATAATTTGCTCGGGAGCTTGCCAACTGGCCACCGCGATACTTCGTCGTAATTGATTAGCAGCATAAAACGCCGCATTGACTTTTGCTGTCATTCCGCCGGCAATAATACCGTCATTAATGAGCTTCTTCGCAGCCGTTGCATCGAGTTCAGAGAGATATTCACCATCAGCCCCTTTAACCCCATTAACATCGGTTAATAATAGAAGCTGAGCATTTAATAACTGGCAAATCACTACGGCGGCATCGTCTGCATTGATATTGACTAACTGCCCATCAGGTAGTGCGCCAATAGAGGAAATAATAGGAAGAAACTTTGCTTGTAACAATGTATCTAATAATTTGCTGTCATGAGCTTTAGGTATACCAACCGCCCCTAAATCTTGATCATTTAACTGACAATTAACCATATTACCGTCAGCCAGTGATAAACCTACGGCATTGAGTTTCATGCTTGTTGCTGCTGCCACAATAGACTTATTAACTGCCCCCGCTAAGGCACCACTGATAATTGGCATTTGCTCAAGTGGCGTTACTCGTAAACCATGTTTTTTTTCTGTGGTAAAGCCGGCCTGAGCTAGCATTTCGTCAACAACACATCCGCCACCATGCACTAAGACAATAGCATGACTCTTTAATGTCGCTATGACATTTAATAAAGCCGTTAAGGCTGATTGTTTTTCTAAAATTGCTCCACCAATTTTTATCACTAATGGCTGTTTCATGTATTGGCCCTTTTAATTAAAGCATAATCACTGGCTAGGCCTAAGCTAATATTGGCACACTGGATAGCTTGAGAAGCCGCTCCTTTTAATAAGTTATCAATGGCACAACTAACGACTACCACCTGTTTGGCTTCATCATATTGCCAGTGCAAATCAGCAAATGGTGTATAAGCAACATTGTCGATTTTTGGCCATGCTTTAACAAGACGAACTAAGGGAGAATGGTCATAAGCACAATGAAAAGCCTCATCTACGTCGGTAGCAGTCACGCCAACATTTAATTGTAAAGTCACTGTTGCTAATAAGCCTCTTTTATAAGGGGCTAAATGAGGATTAAAAATAACCTCAGCATGAGCTTCTTGACTAATTTCGGGTTGATGACGATGACCAAGAATATTATAAGGGGTTAAACTAACTTCATTAAAGCTTGTAGCTAATGATGCTTTTCTACCCGCACCACTAACACCACTGATTCCGTTGACGACGATTAAGCCATTATCAACATTTAATTGCTTGTTCGTAATAGGTTTTAACGATAGTAAACTTGCGGTTGGGTAACAACCAGGGACAGCAATTACATCACTCTGGGCTATTTCATCGGCGTACCATTCAGCTAGACCATATTGAGCCTGCGCAAGCGTTGAAAGATGTTGATGAGTAAAGCCATAGTATTTAGGGTAATCCTCACTATTTTTCAGACGAAAACCACCCGATAAATCAAACACTTTGACACCAGCTTCTACAAAAGCATGTGCCCAATCAGCACTAAACTCATGTGGCGTAGCGAAGAACACCGCATCAATCTCTTTAATTGCTTTTTCAAACCAATCTGATGAAAAAGCCTTTAAAGGTAAATCACAAATACCTAAATACTTTGGATGTAATGTCGAAAATAGTTCTCCAGTAGAGTCACTCTGTTCTGAGACAACTAAATCACAAATGGAAATTTTGTCGTGCTGGCAAAGCAAGGCAATAAGCTCTGCACCGACATAACCACTTGCTCCAATTACTGCTACTTTCATATCACCCTCTAAAAAATGCAATTTTATTCACTATAAACCGATATTATTAAACTTTTTTGATGCTACATTACTGAATTATAATAGAGACAAGAGATCCGATGAGAAAAGAGTTAAATCGGATTGAATCTCCACAAAATTTTGCGTAATCTAACGAATAATAAGTTAAAAAATGAAATTAACATTAAATGGGTAGTTATGCAATAAACTAGCATAACTATTTTTAGGTATATTATGAAATCGTTACCCAATTTTACACAAGCACTAACAGAGCTCATTGCGCAACCGTCAATTAGCTCAACTATAGAAAGCTGGGATCAAGGAAATTTGTCGGTAATACAATTACTTGCCACTTGGTTTGAAGAGTTAGGCTTTACTATTAACATTCAGAAAGTACCTGAAACTCGCAATAAATATAATCTATTAGCAAAGCTAGGAAGTGGTACTGGTGGTTTATTATTATCAGGACATAGTGATACGGTGCCGTTTGACGAAAATCGTTGGCATACTGATCCACTCGTTATCTCTGAAAAAAATGATAAATTTTATGGCTTAGGTACTTGTGACATGAAAGGCTTTTTCGCTTTTATTCTACAAGCATGTAAAAATATTGATGTTAAAAACTTAAAGAAACCTCTTTATGTTCTAGCTACCGCAGATGAAGAAACCACTATGGCTGGTGCTCGATTTTTTATGCAGAGTCAATTAGCAAAACCTGATGTTGCTGTCATTGGTGAGCCCACCAACTTAGTACCTGTAACTATGCATAAAGGGCACATGTCACATCGCATAAAAGTAATGGGGCAATCTGGGCATTCAAGCCAACCCGATAAAGGGATAAACGCAATTGAAATCATGCATCACGTTATTAGTGCGCTATTAGCATTAAAAGAAAAATTAGCATTAACCTATCAACATCAATCATTTGAAGTACCTATACCCACACTAAATTTAGGCGCAATTCACGGTGGGGATAACGCTAATAGAATATGTGGTCATTGTGAACTAGATATTGATATACGGGCACTGCCTGGATTAGATGATAATGAACTCCTTGACTGGTTGGCAAAAACCTTAGAGCCCCTAGCCCTAAAATACCCTGGCCGAATAACATTTAATGAATTACATCCTAGCTGTCTAAGTTTTGAACAAAGCAAACCAAGTGAATTGATAGATTTTGCTGAGCACATTAGTGGCCATAGTTGCTGTGCTGTAAATTATGCAACAGAAGCTCCTTATATTCAGCAACTAGGATGTCACACTATTGTGATGGGACCGGGTTCAATTGATCAAGCGCATCAGCCTGATGAATTCTTAGCATTAGATCAAATTAGCAAATGTGACAGCATGCTATTACAGTTGATTAATAAATATTGCTTTTAAACATCACGCTTTATCGCTAAACATTGCTACAGTACATTTTTTTCTGCCCGATGAAATTATCATAAAACGCTTGATGGGCGCTTTTTGAAAAGGTATCAGTTCGCATTTCATATTGAGCGATCCAATCCACTAACATTGCCAGATTTTCATCTTGAGCGGTTTTCGTTGGGTATTTATGAGGTTCCCAAGGTCTATTTTTGGCGTTACAAATACAGTCTGTAATGGATAAATTCAAAAAGATAATGTCAGTCGCTTGTTGCGAGAGCAATTGAAGTAAATCGGTATAACAGCCTTCTATCACCCAATCTTTATGCTCAGAAGTAAAGTCACTAATCAATGATGCCGACTTTTCTATCGCCATGCGTTGAGGAGGAAGAGTGTTTTCCCAAGCAATAGTATCTAAATCAAGATGAGCCAAAGACTGTTCAACTGCTAGTTTCTTCGCCAGAGTAGACTTGCCGGAACCAGAATTTCCGAACACTAAAATCATTGCCAATGTATCACCTGTTTAAAACATTCAACTGATTATGCTTACCTTAGAGTCTCAACTCACCTACTCCTGAGCACTTACATTAATGTAAAGTAACTATAAACGCTTACTTGCGAGTCCACTTAATTGTCGATCATGCGTTTTTGCTAGCAGTAATAGGGAACAAATAGCCCCTAACAGGGCTAACCCCATATCTGATTGCGTATCCCAAATATAACCCTGGGTGCCAAGAAAAGCTTCCGCATCTTCACCCGAAGCTAAAGCAACCCACCATTCAATAAGTTCGTAAAAAGCGCTAAAACCTAAGCAAATAGAAATAATAATAAATCGTAACCAAGCTTGTCCATTCACAACCTGTTTGCGAACAAGTATTTCTCGCGCTAGCAACGCAGGCACAAACCCTTGGAAAAAATGCCCAACTTTGTCGTAATTATTTCTTTCCGAACCAAATAAGCCATCAAAAAAGGGAACTTCTGCATATGTATAATGACCGCCAACCATCAAGACAATACAATGTAATAAAATCAAAAAGTACAAGAGTGACGTCAGTCTAAAAGAATGATAGGTTTTCGCCATAAGCCCAAAACCAATAATGGCGGGGCCAGCTTCTAACAACCAAGTAAACTGGTCTTTAGGGTTAATTCCCGACCAAATTAATACCGAAAAAAAGCTGATAATCCAAAGCGCTTTAATAGCGAATACTCCTACAATAAAATTGATTTAACAATAAAGTAACTAATCAAGAAAGCGGGTAAGCTTAGCTTATTTACTTTTATTCCATAATTTTTGGTTATCCTTTACCGAAAAATAATCACCTGCATGCCAATATCGAGGTAATAAATCGAGATTTTTCCGATCGGAATAATTAGAAGCCAGTAATTCTAATATTTCATTTAAACGTTCTTTACTAATAGTGGCAAATTGTTGAGCCACTTCTACATTATATAAATTGCTTTTATTATCAATAACTACATCTTGGCCATAACTAATAAAGGTTAAATAACGTGTGGCAGTACGACAAATGGGATTTTTTCCATTTTCAGGATAAAGCTGAGTAACAATCGCATATTCGTAACGATCACTTATCCCCCCCTCACTATCGGTAGGAATATAAGTAACGCCATAGCCTTGGGGATAATCACCGGTAATACGATAAAGGGTATCAACAGCCTCTTTACTACAACTACCATGCTCAGCGTTTTGGTAAAGCGCTTGATACACTTTAGGGAGTAGTTTGTAATTATAACTAGGTTTGGTTGATAAAATAATAGATGCATAGATTTGTGGCACCTTTAAAATATTGCCAATACCCGACCTTGGTGCAATTGACGCTTTCAGAAGTTGTTTCATAAAAACCAACTTATGATGCTCTAAAATATTAAATTTATCCCGATCATCTTTTGAGTTACCGACATAAATAGGAGAACCTAAGCCATCCACCATAAACTTAACTGTTTCTCGATAGTTAATTTGTAGTAAGGCTTTACGATCATCAATCGACAGCGTGCGGTGTAAGTCTAATTTACCCGTATCTCCTTTTAAAATTTGTTGTGCATCTGGGTGATAATTGCCAATATCTTGGATAATTGCCGCAATAAGAATAGGTAGCTTCACTTTATCAATAAATTCTTGATAAGCGTTATTATCTGATGATGGCAGTGTTTTAAAGTTATCTATCGCAATTGATGACACATGCTCATTAAGATAGGGATGGTTTAATATTACTGACTTATCTAGCAATAATTGGTCAAATAAGCGCAGCGACAAAATAGCTTTATACAGAGGCTTATTTCGCTCATTTTGTTCTGCAACTTTATTACCTTCTGTCGGGCTAATTAATTGGATAGTACCGAGTAATTGTGCAGATTTACGATTAGTTTCGTCAAAAGAAAGACCTTCACTTAACTGCAAGATTTCATGGCAAATCTCATACAAATATTTATATCTTTCATTGCTTTCATAACGTAGCTCTTGTTTTAACTCACGATATTTTCGTTCGACAAGTTTAACACTCTTTCCATTATCACCTTCGCTCGCTTTTAGTTCAGTGATACTTTCTTGTAAGCCATCTAATTTATGTTGCATGAATGATTGCTTAGCAAAAAACTCACTAGCACGTTCAACAAGTGAGTCTTTTAACACGCTTCGACCATAAAGCTTGTCTAAAATACGCTTCACTTGAGTCGTAAATTTAGTATTACTAGTGGCTTTTTTAGACATAGGTAGCAGGAATATCCATGCAACAATTATTATCTCTCAATGCTAGTTAATATTTAATTAACTAACAAGTCATTAATAAATTTAAATGCTAATCATCACAAAAATTCAATATCTTAGCGACTAGTTACTTTTAATTTTGACTTGATTCGTGCGCGTAACTAATTGCTGGCAAATATTGACTAAATCTGAATGTAGTCCACCCGCGGTAACATCTCGTCCGGCCCCAGGTCCTCTAACAATTAAAGGGTTACTATCATACCAACTACTCTTCACTTGAAAGATATTGTCACAAGCAGACAAGTTCGCAAAAGCGTCATCACAAGGTAAGCACTCCAAACCAATTTTTGCTTTAATATTATCTTGTTCAACACTAAAACGAGCGATATATCGAAGGCATTTTTGCTGTTGTTGTGCTTCTTTGAGTTGTGTTAAAAAGTAACCATCTAATGAAGGAAGTGTTAAAAGAAATTCCTCTTTTGATAATGTTCTTAGGGCTTCAGGGATTAAGTTAGGGCAATCAATATCATCCATAGATAACTCAAAGCCTGCAGCTCGTGCTAAAATCAGTAACTTCCTTTGCACATCGCGTCCAGAAAGATCTTCTCTTGGATCAGGCTCAGTCAACCCTTGTGCTAGCGCATCTTTAACTAAAGTAGAAAAAGGCACAGAACCATCATAGTTCTCAAATAACCAAGAAAGTGTACCGGAAAATATACCCGAAATTTCAGTGATTTTATCGCCACTATTCAGTAGATCATTAATCACATAGTTAATCGGTAATCCTGCCCCCACCGTTGTGTTTCCTAACCATATACTGTGGTTTTTATTAGCCGTTTCAACTAACTGTTGATATTGCGCCATTGGAGCAGAACCAGCCCATTTATTAGCGCCTATCACATGAATCCCTTGCTCAAAAAAGGCATGATATAACTGACTAAAATGTTCACTAGGTGTGATATCAACAATGACTAATTCATCATACGGATGACTTGCTAACCACGCGACAAACTCATTATTATCATATGGTTGAGCATAAGCATCAAACTGCGCCAATGCTTGGTTAACATCAATACCATCGTTATTTACTAACGCTTTACTTGAGGTAACTAAACCCACTAAATGTACATTTTCTAATGCCTGAATAGTGTGAAGTTGATTCGGTAACATTTCAATGAAACGTTGACCAATATTACCTAATCCAGCAACAACAACGCCAATATGACGAGCGTCTTTGGTCATATCATAATGAACATTATTAACTAGCTCTACCGTACAATTTTGCGGGACAACAGCGATCAAGCTATGCTTATTATTTGAGCTGACAAACTCTAGTACATTGGCATCTTTTAATGAACGCTTAAAACGCGCTTTAATGTCACCATGTTCGACGACCTTATGGCCAACAGTTGCCATAATAGCAGCAGGTGTAAAGGAAACCTCAGTATCATGGCTGGCTAACCATTGACTTAAGGCTTTTTGCTGATGTTGGTAAATCACAATAAAAGCGTTTTCAACATCATAAGTAATCGCTTCAAATTCTTCCGCGGCTCTTTCACCTCTTTTACCTAGAAAACTTTCACTTCTGGCAAGCAATAAGTCATTGAGATAAGTTACAGACAATTCTTGTTTGGCAATCTGCCCGAATGTTCCAATTTCAGTACCTACTATTTCTGCAGAAAAGCTGCTTGCAACATGTAGATGCGTACTATGGTTAGTGAGTGGTTTCAATGTTTTGGCATGTAATACAGGGTTACCTAAACGACCTAACTCTCTTGCAACACCATTTGGGAGACGATGCAATTTACGGGCATGAGGTACAACACGCGGGTCTGCACTGTAAATACCGTCAACATCTGTCCAAAGTGTCACATTACTAGCACCGACTAATGCCGCCATAATCGTAGCGGAGTAATCACTGCCATTACGCCCCAATGTTTTTGTTTGCCCGTCAGTATCTTTACTAATATAACCTGTAACTACTGTTAATTTTCCTCGTTCACGGCACTGGGAAAATTGGTTTTCACTGATCTCATATTGCACTTGGCAATCACGTTCATTATCAATAACTAAAAAATTTCTCGCATCAATGTACTGACTAGGGCATACACCTTCGTTTAACACCGCTGACATCAGACGAGCTGACCATAGTTCGCCAAATGCTAAAAGATCATTCTCAATTTTCTCAATATCTGCCGATAACCATAAGGTAAGTTGTTGAATATCTTTTTCTAATTTTTCAATCAGTCGTGCAGCACTTGACTTATTTAACAGTGATGAGATTAACAACGCCTGACTATCCTTTAACACACTTATCGCATCATTAACGCTTGGGTCACCGGCTTTAGCAAGAGCTAACACTGAAAACAATTCATCGGTTGTTTTACCATTCGCCGAAACAACCACGAGATCATTTAACTGGCAATGAGTCTGAATAATACCGACAACACGTTCAATGCATGCTTTATTCGCTAGGCTACTACCACCGAACTTATGTACATGAACTGCTTGCTTCACTAATTGGTTATTGTCTGCGCTTAACGCGACAGCATTGGATGATTCCATAATAAAATTTACACTTCTACAAAAATTAAATTAGAGTTACTGACTAGCAGCAAGACCTTGTGCTAAATCGGTAATAATATCTTCAATATCTTCTATGCCAACAGATATGCGTACTAGCGATTGAGTGATACCAGCTTCAAGTTGAGCAGATAACTCCATGCCAGCATGAGTCATAGTAGCCGGATGGCTGATTAAGCTTTCTACCCCACCTAAAGACTGCGCTAAGGTAAATAAGGTTAAATGATCAAATAACTGTTTAACCGCCTCAATCCCCCCCTTAATCTCAAAGCTCATCATAGCACCGAAATGCTTTTGCTGTTTCTTGGCTATTTCATGATTTGGATGACTAACTAGCCCTGGATAATATAAAGCACTTATTGCTGAATGTTGCTGTAAAAATTCCGCCACTTGCTCAGCATTCTCTTGGTGCTGTTTCATTCTAATAGGTAATGTTTTCAAACCTCTTAATGCTAAATAGCTATCAAAAGGGGAACCCGTAATGCCAATGCAGTTTGCCCACCAAGCCAGTTTTTCACCTAAAGCTTGGTCTTTCGCCACTAACACACCACCCACAACATCGCTATGGCCATTGATATATTTAGTGGTGGAATGAAAAACAATATCAGCACCTAATCTTAAAGGTTGCTGTAAAAGCGGAGATAAGAACGTATTATCAACAGCAACTAAAGCTCCTTGCTGATGACTCAAATGTGTAATTTTTTCTATATCCACAATACGTAACAGCGGGTTACTAGGTGACTCTATTAGTACCAATTTAGGTTTTTGCGCTAAAGCCTGCGCTAATGCATGATCATCGTTTTGATCGACAATAATCAGTTTAAATTGTCCACGCTCGGCTAAATGTTTAAATAAACGGTAACTGCCACCGTAACAATCGTGAGGAATAATGACTAAATCGTCTACGGTTAATAATTGACAGATTAAATGTACAGCAGCCATGCCTGTACTTGTCACAATCCCAAGACTACCGTCTTCTAGATCCGCTATTGCTTTTGCAAATGTAGCTCTAGTTGGGTTGCCTGTTCGAGAATAATCAAATTGTCGTTTATCATTAAAGCCCTTTAATGAATAGGTACTAGACAGATGTATGGGTGCAACCACAGCCCCATGGTGCTTATCCGTATTAATACCACCACGTACGGCAATAGTTGCATGCTTTTTATCAGACATAAATATACCTAGTTGAACAATTTAATTTTAAATAGATGTTTGGACGTCTATAACTCTAAATGTTTTAAATAATAGGGTCAAGGACTTTAGACATCTAAACTTCTACACATTTACACATTCATGTTGACTCAGGGCTCACAAGCAGTAAAATCATAGTCAGACCAGTTTGGTAGTAAACTATGATAAACGTGAAGTAATTTATTGTTTGTCTAGTGTCATTGCCATTATAAAAAAAGTAAATATACAAATTAAATCAGAGGGAAACTTCATGGCAGAGTGGAATGGCGAGTACATAAATCCATATGCAGAACATGGGAAAAAAAGCGAACAAGTGAAAAAAATCACTGTCTCTATCCCATTGCGAGTACTAAAAGTACTAACGGATGAGCGTACGCGTCGTCAAATTAATAACTTAAGACATGCCACTAATAGCGAACTATTATGCGAAGCTTTTCTACACGCATTTACTGGCCAACCTTTACCTGATGATAATGACTTAGCTAAAGATAACACTGAAAAACTACCCGCTAGTGTTCGTAAAATACTCACTGAACAAGGCATCACAGATTTTTCACAATATGATGACGAAGACGAAAGCTAATTTTCTTATAACAATTCGTCTTTCTATTTAAAGTTAAAAGCCAACAATGCGTTGGCTTTTTTTTTAAACAATTACGATTCCATATATCCTTCAGGAAGATCAAGAGCCGCAACCCCTGATTCTACTGCCGCAAGTGCAACCGCACGAGCAACACGACCACATAATCGAGAATCCATAGGTTTAGGAATTATGTATTCTTTACCAAACACCAATGAATCAACCCCTGATGCATCCAAGACTTCTTGAGGAACAGTTTCTTTTGCTAATTCTCGAATAGCGTGTACACAAGCGACTTTCATTTGATCATTTATCGTTCTTGCTCTCACATCTAAGGCGCCACGAAAGATAAAAGGAAAACATAAGACATTATTCACTTGATTCGGGTAATCAGAACGACCAGTTGCGATAATAACATCATCACGTACCGATAAAGCTAATTCAGGTTTTATTTCTGGATCAGGGTTTGAACACGCAAAGATCACTGGGTTCGGCGCCATCATTTTTACATGCTCAGCACCTAATACGTTTGGACCTGAAACACCAACAAAGACATCAGCACCGTCAATAACATCTTCTAAGGTGCGTTTGTCAGTGTTGTTAGCAAATAAACGTTTATATTCATTTAAGTCATCACGGCGAGTATGGATAACGCCTTTAGTATCTAACATATAAATTTTTTCACGTTGCGCGCCACATTTAATCAACAACTCCATACAAGCTATTGCTGCAGCTCCTGCTCCCATACAGACAATATCAGCATCCTTAATATCCTTACCTTGAATATCAAGCGCATTCAACATACCCGCAGCAGTTACAATAGCAGTACCATGTTGATCATCATGAAAAACAGGTACCTTACAACGCTCAATTAAAGCTTTTTCAATAACAAAACATTCAGGCGCCTTTATATCCTCAAGATTTATACCACCAAAACTATCAGCGATATTGGCAACTGTATCAATAAAGTCATCAACCGTTTTATGTTTAACTTCAATATCAAAAGAGTTGATATCGGCAAAACGTTTAAACAGTAACGCCTTTCCTTCCATTACCGGTTTAGACGCCATTGGTCCTAAATTTCCTAGACCTAAAATAGCAGTACCATTAGTGATGACAGCAACAGTATTACCTTTACCTGTATATTTATAAACATCATCTGGATTTGCAGCTATTGCCCTGACAGGTTCAGCAACACCAGGACTATATGCGAGAGAGAGGTCATAACTTGTTTCAGCAGCGGTCGTCAGTTCAACACTGATTTTTCCAGGAGTGGGTAATGCGTGATAATCTAATGCTTCTTGACGTAAATCTGCCATTTCTTTTCCTAAGAGTTGAATGAAAATAAGCTACATAGAGCTTTAATTAATTATTATAGTTATAACCTTATCAATATTGTGTATATGGTATTGCATTTCCCTTACCGCAATCAAGAGCATTTACATATAAAAAATCGCTACAAGCTATATAAAACCCTACTTTCAAAGAAAAAAATATAATATACAATCAGTTTTTACTGATATAAATCGGTGATATTTAAGTCAAATATTCATGATAAATTGTATGATTTTCGCTTATTTTCGGCGAAAATCGAATAAATCATAGACATATTGGAAAATGATTTCAGCTAAGTTATCCCTATTATTTTTTATATTTAGTTAATTTTTATCCATAAAAAAACCAGCGACATGCGCTGGTTTTTTTTATTAACAATAAATGTTATGCGAAAGGATTAACTAAAATAATAGTTTCATTTCGATCAGGGCCAGTTGAAATAATATCAACAGGTACACCTGTAATTTCTTCAATACGCTTAATATAAGCAATTGCATTAGCAGGTAACTGTTTAATAGAAGTGGCTCCAACTGTTGATTCAGTCCAACCCGGCATTTCTTCATAAAGCGGAGTTACATTTTCATAACCTTCAGCTGCCGTTGGTGGAACAGTGATCACGTCACCATTTTCTAATTTATAGCCAGTACATATTTTTAATGTTGCTAAGCCATCTAATACATCAAGCTTAGTTAAACAAAAGCCACTAATACTATTAACTTGTACTGCTCGATGCATTGCAACAGCATCGAACCATCCACAACGACGTTCACGTCCTGTAGTAGCACCAAACTCATGGCCTACAGTACCTAAATGTTCACCGATTGCATCATTCAATTCAGTTGGAAAAGGACCTGAGCCTACGCGAGTAGTATAAGCTTTAGTAATACCTAATACATAGTCTAAATAACGAGGACCAAAGCCACAACCCGTTGCTACACCACCTACAGTGGTATTTGAAGACGTAACATAAGGATATGTACCGTGATCAATATCTAATAAGGTGCCTTGTGCACCCTCAAACATAATTGACTCGCCCGCTTTACGTGACTGGTCAAGAAGTTCAGCGATATCGGCAACCATACCTTTAATGATTTCACCCACAGCTAACGCATCTGCTAATGTTTGTTCATAATCAACAGCATCAACTTTGTAGTAATTTGTTAAAACAAAATTATGGTATTCCATAATTTCTTTTAATTTTACTGCAAACGTTTCTGGACAAAATAAATCACCAACACGTAAACCACGGCGAGCCGCTTTATCTTCATAAGCTGGCCCAATGCCACGACCAGTAGTACCGATCGCTTTATTACCACGTGCTTTTTCACGAGCTGTATCTAAAGCATTATGATATGGGAGAATTAATGGACAAGCATCACTGATCAATAAACGTTCGCGTACAGGGACGCCACGTTCTTCAAGCATTTTGATTTCAGTCATTAGTGCTTTTGGACATAGTACAACACCATTACCAATCAAACATTTTACGTTTTCACGCAAAACACCCGAAGGGATTAAATGAAGTACAGTTTTTTCACCATTAATTACTAACGTATGACCAGCATTATGTCCACCTTGATAGCGAACTACGTACTTTGCTTTGTCAGTTAATAAATCTACAACCTTACCTTTGCCTTCGTCACCCCATTGGGTGCCAAGAACTACGACGTTTTTACCCATTATTCACATTTTGGAAAAAAAATTAGGCGGGGATTCTACCAAATATAGATATTGAGTCCAAGCAATAATTGCTGGTTTTTAAGACGATAAAAAAATAACCAGTGTATATAAGCTCTTAGCTACATTAGTCCTGACTCGCTTTCATTGATTTTTAGGCAAAATCTGCCCTATCAATTGATTCAATAGTAGCTAGTATTATAAAAAGGTATTTATTAGCTAAGTTGATATAAACAACAATACTGCGCCAAATAGCATAACGCCTATTCCTATAGTACGTATCACTTGTGTGGATTCTTGCCCTATTTTTAACACATATCGTTTCCATTTATTTGGAAACAGTGCGGGAAATAACCCCTCAATAATTAATGCTAATGACACAGCTATCAAAAAGGTTTCTACATTCATTTCTGCCACTCTTGTTATCAAAATTCAGATAAAAAAAACCAAGGAATAATCCTTGGTTTTATAATGTTCATCAAAAATAATGATTACTTTTTAGCTTTATCACTTACTTTCAAGTAATTGAAAAAGTCACTATCAGGCTTAATAACCATAATATCGCTCTTGCTATTAAAGCTATTTTCATAAGCTTCTAGACTGCGGAAAAAGCTATAAAACTCAGGATCCTTAGTGTAAGAATCGGCATAGACTTTTGCTGCCAATGCATCACCTTCACCACGGATTTCTTGAGCTTGTTTTTGTGCGGTTGCAAGCATTACGGTTACCTTAGCGTCAATTGTCGCTTTGATAATTTCAGACTGCTCTTGACCTTGAGATCTATGTTCTTTCGCAACAGCTGTTCGTTCAGCACGCATACGCTCATAAATAGAGTTACTCACCTCAGTCGGTAAATTAATCGCTTTAACACGCACATCAATAACTTCAATACCTAACTCTTCACGACTACTTTTAGCACTTTCCAAAGCTTTCGCCATGATAGTGTCACGATCGCCAGATACAATTTCTTTAATTGTCCGCGAACCAAACTCAGTTCTTAAGCCATTATTAATTTTTTGCTTTAACAAGGCACGGGCATTTTCAATAGAACCTGTTGTTCTTAAGTAATACGTTGAAAAATCAACAATACGCCATTTTGCATACGAATTAACCATTAAATCTTTTTTCTCAGATGTTACAAAACGATCTGGCGCTTCATCTAAGGTTTGAATTCGTGCATCTAGCTTACGTACATTCTCAATAAAAGGAATTTTAAAATGTAATCCTGGTTCATACACCATCATTACACCCGCATCATCACGTTTTATTTTTTGAAATTTAAAGACTATGGCTCTTTGCCCTTCAAATACAACAAAAACTGATGAAATCACTAAAATAACTAATGCGGCAATAATCGCAATAATAAAATTTTTCATCGCTTAATTACTCCCATTATCAAATCGATCAGCACGACCAGAAATATTAGGTTGAGTGCTAGACGTATTTGTTGTTGAATTTACTGATGGCAACGACTGTGGCACTAATTTTTGGTAATTAGGCTGTTGTTGCATAATTTTGTCTAGTGGCAAGTACATCATGTTATTACCGCCATCAACATCCACCATAACTTTACTGGTGTTGCTATAAATTTTTTCCATCGTAGCTATGTATAAACGTTTACGAGTAACTTCCGGTGCTTCTTGATATTCAGGCAGCATTTTATTAAATCGTGCCACTTCACCTTCTGCGTCTAACACAGTTTGTTGCTTATAAGCCAAAGCTTCTTGTTCCATACGTTTGACTCGACCACGAGCTCGCGGTTCTATACCACGGGCATAAGCCTCTGCTTCACGTAAATAACGGACTTCATCTTCTTGTGCGGCAATTGCATCATCAAACGCGTCTTTAACTTCTTCAGGAGGTCGAGCGTCTTTAAAGTTAACATCCACTATAATCAAACCTAACTTATAAGGTTCAATGATACTTTCAAGTTCTTTCCAAACAGCTTGACGTACAACTTCACGACCACTAGTTAAGATATCATCCATATGAGAATGACCTACTACATAGCGTAACGCACTGTCTAACGATTGACTTAAACTATCATCAGCATTCGTTACACTGAAAATATAGTTACGTGGATCAACTACACGGTATTGAACAACCATTTCAACACGAACAACATTTTCATCTTGGGTAAGCATAAAGCCCGCAGAAGGAAGATCTCGCGTGGTTTCCATATCAACAGGAATGATACGATCGACAAATGTCCACTTCCATCGTAAGCCTGGTTCAACCATACCTGCATATTGGCCAAAGCGAAGTACAATGCCTTTTTCCGCCTCTTTAACAGTATAAAACCCGCTAAAGGCGTAGACTAATATTGCAACAATGAGTACAAGGCTAATACCTATACTTGAGAAGCTTTTACCGCTTCCTCCGCCCGATGATTTGCCACCAAATATTCCGCCAAATTTATTACCTAAATCTTTTAATAAATCATCTAAATCAGGGGGACCTTGGTTTTTCCCGCCCTTGTTATTATTCCAGGGATCTTTATCTTTATTCCCTGGTTCGTTCCAAGCCATGTTGCTCTCCGAAATTTCAATTGATTGGATTTATGATTTGCCAATCGATACTATTAATATTCAAACTAATATATCAGTCTGTTAACTTTCAATAAAGCCTTCAATGAGGGCTTTGTCCTGTTTTATCAACTTATTCCATTCACTAATCGGCATTCTAACGTCGATTACACAATGACCTTCTTCATCGTAACGCTCATTAACAATACAGTTGAGATGATACAATGCCCCCCTAAACTTGCCATATTCAGGAGGAATTTTTAAACAATGTTTTATAATTTGTTTCCCTAGCCTTTCAGCTAATGCGGTAAACAGTAAATCAATTCCAACACCAGTACTAGCCGATAACCAAACCCTAATGGGTACACCTTGATCATCTCTATCAATACGCGCATCTATATCTTCGAGTTTGTCTATTTTATTACAAACTAACAACTGAGGCACTTCACCAGCCTCTATTTCTTTTAATACTTCTTCTACTTCAACAATATTTTCTTTTCGTCTCTCGTCCGCAATATCAATCACATGCAACAACAACTCCGCTTCGCGGGTTTCTGTCAATGTGGCTTTAAATGCCGCGACTAAATCATGAGGAAGATGACGGATAAAACCAACAGTATCCGCTAAAATTACTCGTCCGACATCTTCAACTTCAATTTTACGTAATGTGGGGTCAAGTGTTGCAAATAATTGATCGGCCGCATAAACATTAGCGTTAGTGATACGATTGAATAGTGAAGATTTACCAGCATTGGTATACCCCACTAATGACACTGTCGGCAACTCTGCTCTATTTCTAGCACGTCGCCCTTGCTGTCGTTGTTTTTCAACTTTACCTAAACGTTTACGAATATTCATCATGCGCTCATGCAAAAGCCGTCTATCCGTTTCTAGCTGTGTTTCACCCGGACCACGTAAACCAATACCACCTTTTTGTCTCTCAAGATGAGTCCAACCACGAATAAGACGGGTACTCATATGGCGTAACTGCGCCAATTCAACTTGAAGTTTACCTTCATGCGTACGGGCGCGTTGTGCGAAAATATCGAGAATTAAAGTGGTACGGTCAACAACCCTGCATTCACATAATGCTTCAAGTTGCTTTTCTTGAGATGGTGTAAGGCTATGATTAAAAAGAACTACGTCAGCTTCAAACAGTTTTACTGCGTCAGCAATTTCATCAGCTTTACCTGTACCAACAAAGAATTTACTGTGCGGTCTATTACGTTTACCTGTAATGACAGATAACGCATTAACACCTGCAGAAGACACAAGCATTTCAAACTCTTGGAGGTCTTCGCGGGCATTTTCATCGGGAAAATCTATATGAACAAGTATCGCTTGCTCACCGGCTTGATAACGATCAAACAAATGAGCAACACCAAACAATACGAGATTTTATCATTAATCTTCTGAATCCTGTTCTGAACCAGCTTGTGCGGGTTGTGGCGCTGTATTTACAGCACGAGATGGAACAACTGTTGAAATCGCATGTTTATACACCATTTGACTGACAGTATTCTTAAGTAAAATAACAAATTGATCAAATGACTCAACTTGTCCTTGTAATTTAATACCATTTACTAGATAAATTGCTACCGGAATGCGATCACGACGCAAAGCATTCAAAAATGGGTCTTGTAAAGATTGCCCCTTTGCCATTATTTGGCCCCTTTTCTTATTTTTAGTTAAATTTAAGTGTTATTACACTTGATATCGTCTTTGCTTTTGTAATAAAACTAACTGCTTAGTCCCACTAAACCTTTTTAATTATACATCAATGTTTAAAGTTTGCTTACCGCAGTCATAATTTGTTGCAAATTATTTTCATTTTCCATATCTAGCCAATGTAATTCAGGCCAGTTTCTTAACCAGGTTAATTGACGCTTAGCTAATTGCCTCGTAGCGCAAATACCTTTAAATACCATTTCTTTATGATCATAGTCACCCTCAAGATATTGCCACATTTGTCGATAACCCACACAGCGAATGGAGGGTAAGTCTTGATGTAAATCTCCCCGCATTCGTAATTTATCGACCTCTTGCTCAAAATCTTGAGAAATCATTTGTTCAAACCGTAATGCTATACGTGCATGTAAATCAGATCTTTCTTTCGGTGCTATGGCAAACTGAAGCACATTTCCTGATAAACGAGGACCTTTAACTTTCGTTAATTCAGTCATTGTTTTACCTGATAATCGATAAACTTCTAATGCCCGAGTAATACGCTGCGGGTCATTTTGGTGTATTCGATTACCCGATTCAGGATCTACACTAAGTAATTGCTGATGTAGATACTCCCATCCTTTCGTTAAAGCTTCTTTTTCTATCTCAGCACGCGTTTCAGCATCAGCTTCAGGTAAAGGGGATATCCCATCTATCAAACTCTTAAAATACATCATAGTGCCACCGACTAAGATCGGCACTCTATTATTCGCACGAATCTCTGCAATTTCTTTTAGTGCATCTTTGCAAAACTCTGCGGCAGAATAACTCTCACTTGCATCTTTAATATTAATTAAGCGATGTGGGTATTGGGCTAATTCCTCAAGGGTTGGTTTAGCTGTTCCAATATCCATATCACGATAAACTAAAGCGGAGTCAACACTAATAATGTCACTTTCAATACTATCATGTAACGCCATCGCTAATGCAGTTTTACCTGAGGCCGTAGGTCCCATAATACAAACTACCGGCGGTAAATTGTTTTTTTCAGCTGTGTGTGACGTAGTTGACATAAACTTAAGTTAATTGCTTTTTAACTAATGTGAGGTCAACCTCTGCAGAATTCAAGCGTAATTTTGTGTTTAAATCATTTAACTGTAATTGCAAATATTGTCGCCATATTTGTTGCGCCTCTTGAGCTTGATAAACCTTGTGCGACATGCGCTCCGCCACATACTGTTGCCAATGCTGTGTTTGCACTGTCTCTCCATTAGCTTCAAGCGAATTAAGTCTTTGACAAAGTAGTGAGACGCATTCAGAAATATTCTGTTGGCGTAATAATGCTGGGAATTGTCTAATTTTTAGTTGTGTTGCCGAAAGTACGTCAATGACAATACCTATATGAGTGAGGTTTTCAGCGAACTTTTGAATTAACATACAATCGGCTTCTGTTACTTCTAATTTTATCGGTAGCAATAAGGGCTGACTCACTAATGGTTCAGCCCATTGTTGTTGTAAGGTATTTAACGCCAACAATTCAGCTATTTTAATGATTGAAATCAAACGAATTTCTCGCTCAAGCTTAAACATTACATAATCTGATTCAACAAAAGTTAACCACTCTATTGACGAAGATTCTTTAACATTTTCACCAGAAACTATCTGCCCTTCATTTACGATTTCATCTGCGTAAGTTTCGGCAGTTAAAGGGGTCATTAACGCTTGATAAGCCGTACTTGCTTGTCTATTTACTGCACTTTGACCATGTCTAGGTTCAGCAGATGTCGATGCAGAATAATGGCTTACTCCAGCTTCATGCACATGACGAATTGGATTAACATAGGCTTGTTCTCGCGCTGAATAAGGCTCTACAGATGTTGTCTCTGCTGGCTCAAGTGTTTTTTCATCTATATTGTGTCGACTCGCTAACGTTTGTTGACACACTGAGAAAATAAAATCATGGACATAACGTGATTGATGAAAGCGAACCTCATGTTTTGCAGGATGAACATTCACATCGACTTCTTGAACATTTAAGGTAAGGAATAATACGAATGCCGGATATGTCTCGGCTGGTAAAGAATCGCTATATGCTTGGCGAATGGCATGATTAATTAATTTATCGCGCATCATGCGACCATTGACATAGCTATAGCATAAATCATTCTGCTTTCGACAGTAATCAGGTGTAGCCATCCAACCATGCAAATGCAAAGACTCATGCTTACAATCTAGATATAACGCATTATCGACAAAGGCTTGACCACAAACTTGTGCCACGCGCTTTTCATATTGCTGTTGATTGTTGGCAGCACGATACTGACGAATAATTTTACCATTATGTGATAAAACAAAACTGACATCAAAACAGGCAAGCGCGATTCGTTTTATCACTTCATCTATATGGGTAAACTCTGTTTTTTCAGTACGTAAAAATTTACGTCGTGCTGGCGTATTAAAAAACAAGTCCAGTACATCTATAGTGGTACCGTCACTGTGAGCAGCGGGTAACACGGTAACCGCCATGTCTCGCCCTTCTGCACACGCTTGCCATGCCAATTCTTGTTCTGCCGGTTTAGACGTTAATGTTAAACGCGACACTGAACTGATACTCGCTAACGCTTCGCCACGAAACCCTAAACTACTTATGCCTTCAAGGTCGTTTAAATCTTTGATTTTGCTTGTAGCATGACGGCTAAGTGCTAATGTTAATTCACCTTTGATAATGCCGCAGCCATTATCAGAAATTTTAATACGTTTAGCGCCACCTTTCTCAATATCAATTTTGATTGATGTCGCGCCAGCATCTAAACTATTTTCAACTAATTCTTTGACAACTGAAGCAGGTCGTTCAACTACCTCACCCGCCGCAATTTGGTTAGCCAGACGTGCGGGTAAAATTTCTATTGTCATAATAAGTACCGGAATTTATAAATCTGCGTGCGGGATTTTAAGCAGTTGTCCAATACGAACAACGTTTGAAGATAAGTTATTAATAGACTTTAATTTACTTACAGACACATTATAACGTTGTGCAACCACCGACAGTGATTCACCCCGAGATATTCGATGTTTTTTCAGCGTCATCGCCGCTAATAAACTTCCTTGAGGAGGATTTTTTTCAAAATAATGGTTTACCGCAGTAAAAATAGCTTGAGCCAGTTTTTGTTGATGCGCCGAATTATTCAAACGTTTTTCTTCTTGAGGATTAGAAATAAAGCCCGTTTCTATTAACACAGAAGGAATATCTGCAGATTTAAGCACAGCTAAGCTTAACCGTTCTGGTCTTTGTTTATGTAACTTAGTCACTTTTTTCATTTGCTTAACCACATGTTCAGCAAACTCATAGCTACTAGCCATAGTGTATTCTTTTTTCATATCAGCTAGTGTGATAGCAAGGTTTTTATCCTTAGTTTTCTTAATCGTTTCTCCGGCGCCGCCTAATAATTCAGATTCTTTTTGACGATTAGAAATCCAACGAGTAAATTCAGAATCCGCACGACGGGTAGATTGCACTAACACCGAGGCACCACTAGGTTGCGAAGAAGTGAAAGCATCCGCATGAATCGAGACTAATAAATCTGCACCTTTTTGACGAGCAAGTTCTATTTTACGATCATGATTAACATAGTAATCACCACTACGGATCATCACTGCTTTAAACCCTGTTTGTCGATTGATCAAACGAGATAATTTTTTAGCTATATTTAAAGTGACATGTTTTTCATAAGTACCCGATGCGCCAATAGAACCCGGATCTTCGCCGCCATGACCAGCAACAACAGCAACCACAACATCCCGTCGGGTGTTCGGTGTATGAGTAGCGACCACTTGGGTTAAGCTATTTTGATCGAATAAATCAACAACCAACCGATTGCCGTATTGTCCTGCGGGGGCTAATGGAAATAAAGTGAGTTTATAGTTATCAGATAGCTCTAGGACTAAACGCATACCACCTTTGTATTTAGGAGTGGAAGTGCGAATACGTTTTATACGTTTATCATTCTCTGTAAGATTTTTTAACTCCACCAAATTTTGTGTCGATTTAAAATCAATCACTAAACGTTGTGGGTTTTTCAAACTAAAATATGAGTATTCAGGAGTAGATTTTAAATCAAAAACAATACGAGTATTTTCTGGAGCTGGCCAAACACGAATACCATCTATGGTATTACTAGCTGCATATACAGCTGGTGATATTACCCAAAATGTAAGCAAGGTATAAACTAAAGTACGTATGGCTAATGCCCAATTCATGTTGCTAACAACCCCAAAAATTCATTTAATTAACTTCGTTTCCACTCAATTGAATGAATGATATGTATATAATATTTAACTTTACTAAAATAAAGCGAGCAATAACTGCTGCCCTATCTCAGTGTGTGAAAGTAAAGTAAGTTTTCGCTGCTCACCTTGATATTCTATATTAATAGTAACATCGGCATTAGCCAATAGCCCAATGCCTTTTTCTGGCCATTCTATAAAACAGTTACTACGTGGACTAAAGTAATCGCGAATCCCCATATATTCTAATTCTTCGGGATCAGCCAAGCGATATAAATCAAAATGATAGACTTGCCATTCCCCTAGGTCATAAGGTTCAACCAAAGTATAGGTTGGACTTTTTACATTACCTTGGTGGCCTAATCCTTGAACAAAACCTCGTGTAAGTGTTGTTTTCCCCGCCCCTAAATCTCCATTCAAGTAGACGACAATACCATGATTTAGTTCATTTTTGACAATAGTAGCTAATTTTTTACCAAAGCTAACTGTCGCATCTTCATCGACTAAATCAAATGTTTTCTGCGCCAAGATGGCTGATAAGGGTTCGTTCATACCTAAGTAATTATCCAATGCTTAAATGATAGGGGCGTATAAATTATACCCGATAAGTATTAACGCATGCTACCAATAGAAAAGTGAAGCTCAATTACCCTATGTCGTTCAATAAAGTTTTTATGGTAAACTTCGTCTTATCTTAACAAGCCGATAATGATTTATCATTCGATGACATCACCTTCTATTGACTATTTAGAACTAGCAGAAAAAATTAAACTCTGGGGTAAAGAGCTTAGTTTTAATAAAGTGGGCATCACTAATATTAACTTGAGTGATCATGAAGAGCATTTAACCCAATGGTTAGCTAAAAACTATCATGGTGATATGCATTATATGGAAAATCATGGATTAATGCGCGCTCGTCCCGCGGAACTCGCGCCTGGCGCGCTCAGTGTTATTTCTGTCAGACTAGACTATCTACCAACCGATGCAAAATTTGCGCAAATACTTGAAGATAAAGATAAAGCCTATATTAGCCGTTATGCACTTGGGCGCGATTATCATAAATTAATGCGTAAACGCTTAAAAAAATTAGGTGAAAAAATCAAAGGGTATTGTGCTAGCTTAAATTATCGCCCATTTGTCGACTCTGCTCCCATTTTAGAACGTCCTCTTGCTGAGAAAGCTGGGCTAGGTTGGGTAGGTAAACACAGCTTACTCTTAAGTAAGGAAGCGGGTTCTTGGTTTTTTATTGGTGAATTATTGGTAGATATTCCCCTTCCAGAAGATCAACCCGAAAAAGAAAATTGTGGTAAATGTGTTGCCTGTATAAAAATTTGTCCAACCAACGCGATTGTTGAACCTTATGTTGTTGATGCGAGACGATGTATTTCCTATCTAACTATCGAGTTGAAAGAGGCCATCCCTGAGGAGTTTAGGCCTTTAATGGGTAATCGAATCTATGGTTGTGATGATTGCCAATTGATCTGTCCTTGGAATCAATATGCGCAACTCAGTGCAGAGCAAGACTTTCAAGCTAGACATAAACTTGATCAGTCTTCCTTAATTGATCTATTTTTATGGGATGAAAACGCCTTTTTAACCAATACTGAAGGTTCCCCTATTCGCCGAATAGGGCATCAACAATGGTTACGAAATATAGCAGTCGCGTTAGGCAATTGTGATTATAATACTAAGGTTATAGAAGCACTTTCTCAACAACGTTCGATAGCATCAGCTATGGTGCAAGAACATATTGATTGGGCACTCTCGCAACAAAAAATGAAACAGCATGAAATAATAAAATCAGCAAATGAAAGGCTCAATGCTCGTTTAATTCGTTCCGTAGAAAAAGGCTTACCCCGAGATGCTTAACCATTTCGGTTTTACCTATAACAAACCCCATCAGATTCAGTAACTATCCCAAAAAGGTTATTATTCTGTAGGGGGTTCACAAGTTTCTTGAGGATGTAACTTATGCCAACGTATTATCAAGTTATTGACTTTTTCTTTACTCTCACCATTCAAATTCGCCGCACCAAAGGTGGTAATGGCTTTATCTACGTATTCTAAATAAGCATCATCTAATTCATCTTTCTCTTTCATTATAAGCATGATTTTCATTAAACATGATGCGAATTTAATTGACGTGGGAGCTAAATGTTGAGCTTGAATAATGGCTTCTAAAGCAGGGACAAAACGTTTTTTTTTGAAATGTTCTTCTGCCATTTCATGCAAATGTTTTGGAGTATAATGAATATCTGATCTTTCTTGGGTTTCTTGCTCTATATATTTATTGATCACTTGGCTAGTTAAAGAATCACCTAAAATTTGATTTTTAATGGCTTGTAATAACACCGCCGCTTCTTCACGCATGCCTAACTCATGAAATACTTTGACCTTATCAAGATTATCTTCAATAGAAACACTTGGCCGCAAATTAATATGATTATCAGCTAAACGTTGAGCTTTCTCTGTCATTTTCTGAACATTGAGCAAACGCACTCTGATCACAGTTAACTGCTGAGTTAGATCATGCTCTTTGCCATAATCAATTTCTAAACGCTTGATGTATCTTTCCACTTGGGTAATTAGTTGTGCGGCATTATCATCAGAGACTGTGCATACTAAATCGATTGCTGAGCGAATGACATTTAGCATCAAATCAGGCGAGTCATGAATGGAGTTTTTCGCTTGTTTCGCAATGTTTTGTGTCGCTATATACTGCCCTTGGTGATCATGGTTAAGTCGAGCGAGATCCCAAGACTTACGATTGCGCTCTATATTACGTGGCGACAAGGCGGTTGCTAGCTTAATTTCTTCATACGCTGCCTGATAATTTTCATGTTCAATATAATATTGAGCTAATAAATCATGTGTTGCAAAACGGGTATCAGGTTTTTCGATCAAGGACGCTATCAGCTTTTTAATTTCATCAATTCGTCCTTGCTTCAACAAAGATTGTACATAACCTATGTAAACCCAACTAAAACGAATCTCTTTAAGTAGTCCTTTATAAAAAACCTCTGCTTCACCAAACTCTCGTAAACTTAGTAAGGCATCACCTTTCATGCGTAAAATATGCGGACGGTATTTACTGAGATCACTATTAGCTAAATAGCGATCAGCATAATACACCGCTTTTGAGTATTCACGCTGATCCAGCGCATAATAGATATTAAAGAGTTGTTGTTTAACTTTTAAGGTATGAGTGAGGCGATCTTGCACAAGTTTAGGTATAAGAGGTTTAGCCCAAAAATCATCTGGGTCTAATTCAATAATAGCATTTACCAATGATTCATCTGTTTGAGTACTTAAAAAAATTAACACTGTTGTTCGTGTTACAAATCCTTTGACTTTAAGCTCTTCGAGTAAATGAAAGCCATCTCGATCACTATTGACATTAAACGAGCAAATCACAACATCAAAGCGTTTTTCATTACAAAGTCTTATACCGTAATATGCACTCTGCGCACAACTAACCATACGTATACCAAGTTCATACAAAGACTTTTTCAAAACGTCATGAACCAGCAAGTTATCGTCAATGACTAAAACCCGTAACTGTTCAAAATTTTTTAATCGGTTTTTAATGTCTGAATCCATCAAGCCTCATTACAACACGCGCAACACTATGGTTTACTAGTTACTTTACGTTGCTCGCATTTGATCAAAATCTGCCTTTGTTCAACTTCAGTTAATTCTCGCCAGCGGGTTATTTCATTTAAATGCCTAAAGCAACCTAAACAAATATCCTCTTGGTTTAAACAACAATTTCTTACGCAAGGACTTGTGCTCTTGCTAATGCTATCTTTAGTCACGCTATTATTCGTTGTCATTTAAATGCCTTCCGCATAGGTGGCGAGTAATTTAAATGTCAGCTGTAAATCTGATATTGCACGGTTACAACCTTTAAAATCGTCACTTGATAATGCTTGGCTTAACACCTGACAAGCATCTAATAAATCTTTTGCTGCCAAAATTTTAGTTACCTTTATTATAGACTTTAATATGATCTCTGCTTTTAATCTATCCTTCGCGGCTATCACATCGACTAACTCAGCAATATTAGCTTCGATTTCACTAATATAGTCAGATAACATAAAAGCCGCTAATTCTGATGAACCTTGATTCTGTGCATACTTAGCTAAATCAAACGCTATTTTTTCTTCCGAAGGAGCGACTATAGGAGAAAGTAATGGAGCAACCTTTTTTATCACACTCGGTTGCGCCAACTTAGGAGCTCTTTTAGGAGAGAGTGCTATATGTTGATCTTTCAACCAAGGACTAAATACATTAACAAGGGCAGCAACATCTAAAACATTAGGTAATAATACGGTATCCCAATGACGATATTCATCAGTGATCTCTTTACGGTATTGTGCTATTTGTGTGTTCTTGAAAGTGTAAACGGAACGTTTAACCTTTCTTCCTACTTCTAATGGGATTAATGGTGAAATCTCAAATTCAGTAATTAAAATTAAATAGCGACCAGACTGCCACTGTTTAAGCATAGCCTGCTGATTAGACACGAGATGAATTTGTAATCCCATCCAATGTAACAAACGTTGTAAAATTTCATGCTGCTTAGGTTCTGCGACAGCAAATAATACTTCCACTTGTGTAGACGAAAAACGATATTGTTTGAAAAGATCCGCTGCTAATATCAAGTTAGTTTGATCATCACTTTTAATAAACTGCTTTACCTCTTCAGCAAAACTAGCTGCATTCAAAACATTTTGAGTATGCTGATACATGCCTTTTTGATAAAAAGCTTGATTGAAAAAAGGTTGAAGTACGAAAAGCTTAGGCTGTACATTTTTAGGTAAAGCGTTTACATGTTGTAAAATCAGGTCAAAATCGCGGGTGTAAACATCTTCCGCGACAATGACTACCTCGATCCCTCTTTTGGTCAATTCTTTAGCATTAACCTGTTGAGTAAAATCTTTGGTATTGCCCATAGTTGATAACATCACATGGTGTTTTTTCGCAAATAGTTCTAGTGTGTTTTTCACTACAGATTGACGGGTGAGTAACAACATTCTCCCTTGATTAAAATCAATATCTTCATGTCGGTTAATTGATAAGGCAGAAGTGGTAATAGGCATGTTAAAACTAATTTCATAGCCATTTTCAACCACGTTAGTTTGCAACTGTTCACAATGAGTCGCTTTAAATACACGATAAAAATATTGCGTTGTAGTTGATGCTTGGTCTAACTGCTTTTCATTTATATTGATTAAATCGGTAATCACATCAGGCAATACTGCAGAGCTTTCTTGGTGTGTTACAGAAAAAGCAAAATTGAGTATTTGCTGCCCTGAATTTTTGTCTGCCATTGTCACCATTAAATGTAAATGTCCTTTCAGCAGTTCTTGTAATAACAGCTGTAAAAAATGACTTAGGGTCTGATGAAAAAGACGAACATTAAACTTACAGGGTGCTGTAATATGCCTATCAATTGAATAACTAATCGTATTTCGTTGTAAATTTGCTTCAACAGCTATATTAGTCATTAATGCATAAAGTTCATTGGATAAATTAACATCTGTTAATTGAACTTGACGGTCTTTACTCCCAAGAAGAGTAGTTAGGTGTAATTGCTTTGACCATTCAAGCATACGGATTAAATGTCGGTAAACTTTTGGCGGTGCCACACTCAAACCGAGTGAAGCACTCTGACTTTGCAACATAGTACGAATAAGCATTTTACTTAACTTTTGACTATGTTCAATTTGCTGATAGTACACACTTTGCTGCGCTGCTTGCATTTGTTGATTTAACAACACTAACTCTTGCTCAAGCTTAGTTTTATGCTCTTGTGTACTTAACGTTCCTTGCCAACATAAATCAATATACTCAAGAGTGAATGATAAAGAACGCCCTTGTTTGTCTTTTATCACTTTAAATATCTGAGCGCCATCAGATCTTACTTGACGAGCATCAGCTAAAACCTGTTTAACAACTTCACGACTAAAGGCATGATACCAACATTGGCCATCGCTAAGCTGTAACAAATGACGAAGCGTTAATTTGCCAGCTTCAGGCATCTGATTACTTGACCACACAACGGTTTGTGAATGTTGAGCAAGTAATTTGATTTGTTGGGCAAACTTCGACTTAAGTTGCTGATAATCCGCTTCACTGTGTGCAGGTTTTGCTAATTGCTGTATTAAATCTAAAGTACGTTGTTGCTCAGCTGAAACGATCGGTAGGGAGACCTCTCCCTTAACTTGTTGTTCAACTAAGTTTAACGAATGCCGTTGATAACGTTTAATCCGACGAGCAAGCGAGAATAACAACAACCATAACCAAATCAAAAACAGGGCAAGTATTGAGGCAAGTGCAATATAATAAGCTTCTGTTGAATTTTTCACTTCTTTAGGCAGATAAGGTAATAGCGCTTTCGGCCACAGATTATCACTTGGAAGTTGAGCTATATTAAACTCAGCACTTAATGATGAAATCATGTCATAGTGCTGTTCAATAAGCGCTAGAAACTCTTGACTGATCCGGATATGTCCACGCCATTTTGCAATACTTCGTTGTTCAACCCACAACAAATTATTAAGCTCAAATATTGATACTGCTACTTTAGCGTCGATAGTATTTGATTCATCTGATTTTAAAAAGAGCATCCACTGCTGATTTAAAGAACTTAAACGTTCAGTAAATAGTATGAAGGTTTCAATATCAGTGCTTATTGATAAACTTTCCATCATGATTAACGCTTGTGACAACAACTCTATGCTTTGTTGGTACAAGTAACGATGTACTGAGTTCTCTTTTGCTAATGCGTCATGTAAGGCTGTTGTCACTAACTGTAATTGAACTATAGTGCTTTGTTTAAGTTGTTCGTTTTTTTCATAATTTGCCGTAAGCTTTTTAACAGAAAATTGAAAAGGCTCTATTTCAGCTAATAACTTGCGGGCATATCGTGTATTTTTTCCACCCGCTTTTATGAGCGCTTGAAGGTTATGTTGATATTGTAAAAATAACGAGTCAAAATTTTGAGGGTGTTTAGCAATTAATATTTGACTAAGTAATTGTTCACTACTAACTAATAACTTATAGGAATTCAGCTGCGTTTCAATGGCTGGAAGCGTTTCGCGCTTTAACGAAAATAAAGCAGTTTCTCTGGTATATAATATGGCGAGTATACCAATAAATAAACAACTAAATAAAAAGGCTATTGAAACAATACGACCTTTAATTTGCTTATGAAATGGGGTTGAAGAATCCATGCTTGTCATTAATTACCCAAAATAAATACTGTTTACCTACCTTTATTTGTAATGAAGATAATCACCAATAAAGAAAACAACAGTTTAGGGGATATTCAATAATAATCAAAGGTTAAATCGAGTCCAGAAAGCAACTCGATTAATTTTCTATTCAGATCCAGATCTTTTAGTAACCCACGCCCAATGCATCAAACAAGTTATCGGTTCTTCACCGGACTCATCTGTAATATGCACTTCAACCATAAAATCACCTTTATCGTGCGCTTTCATTTGGGCTAATTGCTCAGTAGTAAGGGTTGCTTTCGCTTTTAATGCACCTTGCATTCTTCGTAAAAAATCCATTTTCATCGATTTTAATAACGGAAGTTGTGAATCAGGTAAATTAATACCAAAAACAATGCCCGATGCAGACTCAGCTAATAAAGCTGCCGCAATTGCATGTACACCGCCAATATGATTGCGTACCTTTTTCTTATTAGCTAGTTCAATTTCTACTTGTTGGTGATCAATATGAGTGATCTTAATACCCGTAGTATTTGCATATTTCACTTGTGAACAAAATAATTTCGTTAAGAGCCAAGAACGCATAAACGTTGGCCCCGCATTGATTTTATTCACCATTTTACTTAATCGATTACTCATACTTCCATCCAACAGGCAACTATTTAAGCTATTGTTACCCATACTGGTCCGACCTTCAAGCATGAAAAAATAATCACAGCGATATTTTTTCAATAACGCGCATTTTTATTTAACCACTTAACGCTTAAGTTTGAGGATAGTGGCTATGATTTTATCAAGCTGTTGATACTCTAACTCAATAGCATTAAGTAGCAAATGTAAGTCGGTTGGCGTTTCTTGTTGCACTTTTGTTTCTAATTCCGCCGCTAATCGGAAAAGAGATAAAGCACTTATATTGCCACATGTACCTTTTAACGCATGACAGACTTGTCTCATCCCTTCATAGTCTTCTAAATTGAAGCAACTATTTAATAACATGAGTTTATTTGGTGTTTCATCGAGAAACATTAACAAGAGTTTTTGGTAAAGTATTTCATTTCCGTCTAAACGGTTTAATGCTTCAGACTGATTAAGTGAATCAGATACATGTAATTCGATCTCCTCAACATCCGGTTCTATGTGATTGTCTACAGTAAGAAAGTTATTAAGTGTGTTAAAGAGCTTAATGGTATCGATTGGTTTTGTAAGGTATTCATTCATGCCTAATGCCAAGCACTTTTCACGCTCATCAGACATTGCATTCGCGGTTAGCGCAATAATAGGTGTTGTAATGAATTCATCCCCTGCTTCGCCATTTCTAATGCGTTTAGTTGCTTCGTAACCATCCATAATAGGCATTTGACAGTCGAGTAAGATTGCATCGATATGAATGTGCTCATTTTGGCTTTCAATAAGCTTTTCTATTGCCGCAACCCCTGAAGTGGCGGTAATGGTTTTCGCGTTGACCGAATGAAGTAAATGACACGCAATCGTGATGTTTATATTATTATCATCAACAACTAAATACGTTTTATCAGCAAGATTGGGAAAATCTAACTCACTTTTATCATCCTCTTTCCTGCTAGAAGTAAAATATTGTAGATGCTTTGGATTATTGGAAAATAATCGGATTAAAGAAATAAGTTTGGTTGGGCGATTTAAAAAAGCAAAGCCATGATGCATTTCAGCATAACTATCAGAATGGCGAGAGAGAAAAATACACTTAGCTAATTTTTCATCATCATTTTTCATTGATTGATACTCTACATGATGACAATCAACAATATAATAATCAGGCTCACCAGCAACAAGGCTACCGCCTAAATATCGAATGATGTTTTCCCATTTTTGTACAATAAATTCATCGAGAAGTAATAACTTAAATGTCTTTTTATTTAATAAGTTCATTTCAGGCAATGCTTTTGCTGAACTTGCTATTGTCTCAATATAAAAGCTGAATGTACTCCCTTCACCTTTTTCTGAGACAACGGATATTTTACCTCCCATCAATTCACAAAGTTGCTTACTGATTGATAGTCCTAATCCCGTTCCCCCGAATTCAGAAGCAATGCTATTATCAGCTTGACCAAATGATTGAAACAATTTCGATTGTAATTCTTTAGCAATACCAATACCCGTATCACGAATACTTACTTCTAATCTCACCTGGTCATCTATCAATCGAGTACGAGCAGTAATGTATACGCCACCCGCTATGGTGAACTTAAGAGCATTACCAATTAAATTGTTTAATATTTGAACAAGACGTCCACTATCTAAATGTAAAGAAAAATACTTAATCTCATGTAAATCAAGTTCAATATCAATTTTCTTATTAGATGCCTGTGCCGATAGTGCAATAACGGTATCTTCAATCACAGCAATAACATTGCAATCATCTTTCACTATTTCTAGTTTGCCCGCCTCAATTTTTGATAGATCTAACACATCATTAATTAATGTGCTCAAGGAAGCTGCACTTGAATTCATCATATCTAATAAAGACGTAATATGTTCATCGTGCTTTTGTTTTGCCATCACACTAAGTGAACCTAAAATACCATTTAAAGGGGTTCGCATTTCATGGCTGATTGTTGATACAAATTGACTTTTAATATTTGAAGCTTTAATTGCATTTTTTCGTGCTTTTTCTAATTCAGCAGTTCGCACTAAAATTTGATCTTCTAAAGAAGTATTTAATTCGTTGATTCCACGCTCATATTTCAATTGTTCTGATATATCTTGAATAAAAAAAGCATTACCAATTTTATGATTTTTATCATCTAAAATTGGCGATGCTTTTACACATAAGTCGGCACTATTATCTGATGATTTAACTTGAAGACGTAAATTCTCTGAATGCGGTTCCTTAAGAAAAGGTACTAATAGTTCAGCAGAAAAACTGTTCAGATCCGTTATGTTTTTTTCTGATTTAACATTTTCCAACTCAGGAAAAAAATGAATTGCGGCTTGGTTAACACTCTCTATTTGTAACTTATTGTTGATGGCAATAATACCATCTGAAGCACCTTCAATAATCGCAGCAAACTGAGTGCGCGTTTTTCTCAGTTGTGTTGAGCTTCGAAAATAAAAGATCAAAATAACTGAAATAACTGAGAAAATAATAAAAATAATGATCAAATAACCTAAACTAGAAAGTCGTTTATCTAATAAAATACTATCGTACATATCTTCACTAATATAATTAATAAAGGTGAAAGAGCTCGCCCCATGATTTTCAAGGGAAGTTATAACCAACTCATCAATCAAAGTAATATAATTGATATCATCGTCATGCTTTTTTGTTATTTTAAGACCATTAGATGTCCACGGAATGGTCTCAAACGCTTCATGCCATTTTATTTCTGGCGCAAGGTCTTTGGTAAAACGATAACTATCATCAGTATGCTCTATAATATTGTCGTACTGATCTAATAAGGTAAATGCTACATTGTGCTTGTTACTTACCGCTCGTAAATGAGCCAGCAGCTTCGCAGCAGACACATTGATAACGAGTAATGCATAAAGCCTATGATCTTCATTATACACTGGCATTGCAAAGCGAATAGTGGGGTTTAGTGGGTACTCTATTACTTGATGCTCTCGATTTAAATCTAACTGAGAGGTGTATACTTCCCCTTCCGCTAATAATAGGGCTCTTTTGACATATTCACGGCTACTTTTATTCTGCAATTGAGAGTTGATAACCCGTTGGCTTTTCCCGTCTACTTGGTTAACTCTTACCAATTCATTACCTGATGAAGCATCAATCAGTCTAACCTGGGTAATATCTTGATAACTTTCTACTAATGAAGAAAAAATACTAGCTAATCTAGCTTCCCAAAGGGCGGTAGTAGTACTTTCGAGTGGATCGACACCATCATTAGTGATTGCTCTATCTATGCCTGCTACTGGCGGCGTTGCCAATAAAAACTTGAGATGGCGGTGCTGAGATTCAAGAAAATGAGTAAAAATACCTTTTTGCTCTTGGTAGACGTTTTCTAACAAACTAACGATAGCCGACTGCGTAGTGCTAGCATGATGGTTATCTTGTTTTTGAAGAATAAAAAGAATGACTATCACAGCCAATAAGGCTGCTAATCGAAAATTCCATTTATGTATTTTAATAAACATAAGTGGCTTTTTCCGTAGTAAATAATAACTTTTGAAACTGTTCTGATGAAAGTGGCCGACTAAAATAATAGCCTTGTCCTAAATGACAACCTAAATCTTGCAGCATCTTACTATGAGCTTCGGTTTCAATCCCTTCTGCGATAATAGTTAAACCTAACGCTGTGGCTAAACTTATAATCGCTTTTACAATACTCAAGCTTTGCTCATCTTCAAGCATATCGAAAATAAACGATTGATCGATTTTTAATATATGAACATCAAAAAACTTTAAATAGGATAAGCTAGAATAACCCGTACCAAAATCATCAAGTGAAATAGAAATATTAGCTAATCTGAATTTATCTAGTAATAACTTAGTCTCATCAAAATCATGCATTAATGCCGTTTCTGTCACTTCCAATTCTAACAAAGTACTAGGCAATTTAGTTTTTTCTAATATTCTCATCACCTGAGAATAAAATTGAGGATTCGAAAATTGTTGGGCTGAGATATTAACAGCAATTTTAATCGGATGCCCTGCTTGTTTCCACTGATAAGCCAACTGACAACTTTTAAATAAAACCTGCTCGCCAAGCTTATTAATCAAACCAATATCTTCTGCAATAGGAATAAATTCTAATGGTGGAATATAAGTGTCATTATATTTCAATCGAACTAAAGCTTCAGCAGCGATAATTTTAGAATTATTGAGATTAAATTGTGGCTGAAAATGTACTTCTAGTTCATCTTGTTCAATGGCATGTCTTAATAAGGTTTCTATATTGTGACGTTGCTGTAAATTAATTTCTAATTCACTAGAAAAAAAGCAATGCTGATCTCTTCCTTGCTCTTTAGCCCGATACATAGCGACATCAGCATGTCGCATCATGCTTTCTTCAGAATCCGCATCAAATGGAAACAGGCTTATACCGACACTAACCGTTAATTTATATTTTTTATCATTTAAAATGAAAGGTTGTCTAAAGGCCTCAACAATTTCATTGGCGATATGATCAACTTCCGTATATTGATTAATCCCTGGAATAAGTAAAACAAATTCATCACCACCTATACGTGCTAGCGTACTCGGTGCCGTCTCAAATTGCTGCAACCGTTGAGCCAATAACTTTATGATTCTATCGCCAGAATAATGCCCAACTAAGTCATTTAAAAACATAAAACGATCAATATCAATTAACAATAATGCGATTACTGAATCGTTACTTTGCGCCATTTTTAAGCTTTGCGTGATCCTATCATGCAATAAAACACGATTAGGTAAATCTGTTAATTGGTCATGGTTTGCCATATGGTTCATTTTCACAGCCATAGCGATAGCTTCGCTAATATCGTGAAAGACAATAACTGCCCCAATGACTTTACCATTATATTTTATCGGTGATGCTGAATCTTCAACACGGTAAACAACATCATCTCGGCTTATTAACTGACAATTCAGCGCTAAACAGACAATGCGATTTTCCTGTAAGGCGAGCCTTATTGGATTCATAATGACGGCTTTAGTTTCCGCGTCACGAAGTGTCATAACCTCTTCGATCTCTTTTGACATGGCTGATTTCATTAACCAGCCAGTCATATGTTCAGCAATTGGATTCATAAAGGTGATTCGACCCTCAGTATCCGTAGCGATAACCGCATCACCTATTGAATTGAGTGTAACTCTAAATTTTTCTTTTTCTTTAAAAGCTGCCCGTTGTGCCGTTTTAACCGCTTCAGTCATTATTTTTAGCTGAATATGATTTTTAACACGTTGGCGACATATTTTTCCGTCTAAGGGCTTTGATATAAAATCGATTCCCCCTTGCTCAAGTGCTTTATATTCAACGTCAGCATGGGTATGTGAGGTCACAAATATGATGGCTATATCAGCTGTTTCAGGATCACTTTTTAATAATTGGCAAAGCTCTAAACCATTAATGTCTGCCATTTCAATATCAAGAACCGCAACCATTGGCTTATAACGCTTGGCCATTGCCAAAGCATCTTTGCCTGAAGAAGCGGTATAGATGTGTCCTAACCCCTCAAAAATAGTTTCCATAATGAGTAGGCTACTAGCCTCATCATCGACTAAAAGTAGGGTTGGAGCATCGGCAGAAATATAATCTCTCTGGGGCATTAATTATTATCCGTAATCTGTACTGAAAAATCAGAAACTTAACTCTTGATATGATTGTAGGACAATTACCAATAAAGTGATAGCTTATATAAAGCTTGTTAGAGCCCTGATAAAGATACAAGGATAACAAATAGACACTTATAGGCACTGCTAACCCTTTATTTACGATTAACAGTCTATATTGTATCTCTAGTATTAACATGAAAGATTAGAAAGAGTTCATCGAACAGTAAAATGCTTTCGAGTATTGCTTAATCCTCTATTGATATTGTCGCTGTAGCGACGGCATGGTTTTGGCAAATGGAGCATAAGCAGTTACCTGCACTAACTAGAAATCAAATCAAGCTAACAAATTTGTGACTTCAATATTGTGAATTTCAGACACAAAAAAGGCCGCTTTCGCGACCTTTTTTCTAGTTCTAATGTGAACTAAAATTATCGATACTATTCGATGATTTTAGATACTACACCAGCACCAACTGTACGACCACCTTCACGGATAGCGAAGCGTAAACCTTCATCCATCGCTACTGGGTTGATAAGCTCTACAACAAATTTTAAGTTGTCGCCTGGCATTACCATTTCTACACCTTCAGGAAGCTCTACAGCACCTGTGATGTCAGTTGTACGGAAGTAAAACTGTGGACGGTAGCCTTTAAAGAATGGTGTATGACGACCACCTTCATCTTTGCTTAGTACGTAAACTTCTGACTCAAATTTTGTATGAGGAGAAATTGAACCTGGTTTACATAATACTTGACCACGTTCTACGTCTTCACGTTTAGTACCACGTAATAAAATACCACAGTTCTCACCTGCACGACCTTCGTCAAGCAATTTACGGAACATTTCTACACCAGTACAAGTCGTTTTAGTTGTTTCGCGAATACCTACGATTTCAACTTCTTCACCAACTTTGATAACACCACGTTCTACACGTCCTGTTACTACTGTTCCACGACCTGAGATTGAGAATACATCTTCAATTGGCATGATGAATGCACCATCAATTGCACGCTCTGGCTCTGGAATATATGTGTCTAAGTGATGTGCAAGTTCAAGTACTTTTTCTTCCCATTGAGCTTCACCGTTAAGTGCGCCTAATGCTGAACCTTGAACTACTGGTAAATCATCACCTGGGAATTCGTATTCTGAAAGAAGTTCACGAACTTCCATCTCTACTAATTCTAATAATTCTTCGTCATCTACCATGTCACATTTGTTCATGAATACGATGATGTATGGAACACCTACTTGACGTGATAACAAGATGTGCTCACGTGTTTGTGGCATTGGACCATCTGTAGCAGCAACTACTAAGATAGCGCCATCCATTTGTGCAGCACCTGTGATCATATTTTTGATATAATCAGCATGGCCTGGACAATCAACATGCGCATAGTGACGGATTTCTGTATCATATTCGATGTGAGATGTATTAATTGTAATACCACGCTCACGCTCTTCTGGAGCATTATCGATTTGTGCGAAATCTTTTAATTCACCACCGTAAGTTTTTGTTAATACCGCAGAGATTGCAGCTGTTAACGTTGTTTTACCGTGATCAACGTGTCCGATTGTACCAACGTTTACGTGTGGTTTATTACGTTCAAATTTTTCTTTAGCCATTTTTCAATTACCTTAAAAAGATATCATTTAAATTAAATTATTTATCCTCTCAGCGAGAGTTAAAAGATGTCGCGTGAAGCATTGATTCTAGTTAAGGTAAGTACCCTTGTCAAAACCAATGCTAAACTCTTCACCTTAGAGCAAACTCACTGGGAGCTTGTTTTACATTGAATCACAAAAAAAACACCTTCTATGATTCAAAATTTTCTACCAAAACAATACCTTGCTTCAGTTTTGCGTGTTAGATAACTCCACCACGCCCTTCAATTATTGATTGTGCTACAGCTTTTGGCGCTTCATTGTATTGCTTAAATTCCATCGAGTAAGAAGCTCGCCCTTGGGTTGCACTTCTTAATTCTGTTGCATAGCCAAACATTTCAGCTAGCGGTACTAATGCATTTACAATTTTCAATCCAGCAAAACCTTCATCCATACCATCGATCATGCCACGACGGCGATTTAAGTCACCAACAACATCACCCATATTTTCTTCTGGTGTTGTCACTTCTACTTTCATCATAGGTTCAAGCATAACCGGTTTTGCTTCTAATGCGCCTTTTCTAAAGCCCATTGATGCTGCCACTTTAAATGCCATTTCATTTGAATCTACATCATGAAATGAACCATCATAAAGTGTTACTTTAACATCTAGCATAGGAAAACCAGCTAATACACCTGAATCCATCTGCTCGCGACAACCTTTTTCAACAGCCGGTATATATTCTTTAGGTACCGTGCCGCCAGTAATATCATTTACAAATTCAAAACCTTGACCTTCTGGTAATGGTTCCATTCTTAGCCATACATGACCAAATTGCCCTTTACCACCAGATTGTCGAACAAACTTACCTTCAACTTCAACCGTAGAACGAATAGTCTCACGGTAAGAAACTTGAGGTTTACCAACATTACAATCGACGCTGAATTCTCGTTTCATACGTTCGACGATAATATCTAAATGTAATTCACCCATACCTGAAATAATGGTTTGTCCTGTTTCTTCATCTGTTTCCACATGAAACGAAGGATCTTCTGCCGCTAACTTGCTTAGCGCAACAGCCATTTTTTCTTGATCTGCAATTGTTTTTGGTTCAACAGCAATCGAGATCACAGGCTCAGGAAACTCCATGCGTTCTAACGTAATCACATGGTTGGGATCACATAAAGTGTCCCCTGTGGTTACATCTTTTAGGCCTATTGCCGCAGCAATATCACCCGCATGAACTTCTTTAATTTCTTGACGATCATTGGCGTGCATTTGCACAATTCGTCCAAATCGTTCTTTTTTGCCTTTAACCGGATTAAAAACACTATCTCCAGTTTTTACAACCCCTGAATACACTCTAAAGAAGGTTAACGTACCTACGAAAGGGTCAGTGGCTATTTTAAACGCTAATGCCGAAAATGGTGCGCTATCATCTGCTTCACGAACACCTTCGGTTTCGTCTTTATCATTATTAATACCAGTAATTGCAGCCACTTCAGTCGGCGATGGCATATATTCAACAACACAGTCTAATACCGCTTGAACACCTTTATTTTTAAAGGCAGAACCACATGTACAAACAATCACTTCATTATTTAATGTGCGGTGACGTAAACCCGCTTTTATTTCTTCTTCGGTTAAATCACCTTCTTCAAGGTATTTATCCATTAATTCTTCATTTGCTTCTGCAGCTTCAGAAACTAATTTTTCGCGCCATTCTTCTGCAAGTGCTTGCATCTCTTCTGGAATTTCTTCAAAGGTAAATGTCATCCCTTGATCCGCTTCATTCCAGTTAATGGCTTTCATCTTAATTAGGTCAACAACACCTTTAAAGTCTTCTTCTGCACCAATAGGTAATTGAATCGGTACTGCATTAGCACCTAAACGAGTTTCAAGCTGTTCAATTACACTTAAAAAGTTGGCTCCAGTACGGTCCATCTTATTAACAAAGACCATACGTGGTACTGCATACTTTTCCATTTGGCGCCAAACGGTTTCCGTTTGAGGCTGTACACCTGATGAACCACATAACACTAATACAGCGCCATCAAGTACTCTTAAAGAGCGCTCAACTTCAATGGTAAAATCAACATGACCTGGAGTATCAATAATATTAATACGATGGTCATCAAACTGCGCACCCATTCCTTTCCAGAAACACGTTGTCGCCGCTGAAGTAATTGTGATCCCACGCTCTTGCTCTTGTTCCATCCAATCCATTGTTGCAGCGCCATCATGCACTTCACCAATTTTGTGTGACAGACCAGTATAGAACAATATACGTTCGGTTGTTGTCGTTTTACCTGCATCTACGTGCGCACAAATACCAATATTACGGTAACGCTCAATAGGGGTGATACGAGCCACTAATTATTCCTCAGTACTAAAAAGATATATTCTAATAACTTCATGGTGTTTCATTAAAATTATTAGGGTATAGCCTAAATAAATCACTATAGTAGAAAAGCGTAGTTGCAGATTTATGAAATCAACAACCACGCCATCTAGTTTTTTACTATCGTGCTTACCAGCGATAGTGAGCGAATGCTTTATTCGCTTCGGCCATACGGTGAACGTCTTCACGTTTCTTAACCGCTGAACCTTTGCTATCTGATGCATCAAGCATTTCGTTAGCAAGGCGCTGAGCCATTGATTTTTCACCACGTTTACGAGCTGCTTCAACTAACCAACGCATGGCTAGTGCATTACGACGCACAGGACGAACTTCAACTGGTACTTGATACGTAGAACCACCAACACGACGAGATTTAACCTCAACTTGTGGACGGATGTTATCTAGTGCTTCTTCAAATAACTCTAAGTGAGTTTTTTCAGAATTTTTTTCAGTCAAAATGTCTAATGCACCGTATACAATTTTTTCTGCAGTAGATTTTTTACCATCAACCATAAGGATGTTGATGAATTTTGCTAAAAGTTCGTTATGGAACTTAGGATCTGGCAATATTTTACGTTGCCCAACGACGCGTCTTCTTGGCATCTTAATTCTCCGTTGTATTCAGGATTAATCCAAAATATAAATATAGTAATTTGGCCTTACTTAACGTTTCTTATCAATTTACTGCTCGCAGTAAACGAAAGGGAAACTTAAGATTTAGGTCGTTTAGCACCGTATTTAGAACGGCCTTGTCTTCTATCGTTAACACCTGAACAATCAAGTGCACCACGAACAGTGTGATAACGCACACCTGGTAAATCTTTAACACGACCACCGCGAATCAAAATAACGCTATGCTCTTGTAAGTTGTGACCTTCACCACCAATGTAAGAAGTTACTTCGAAGCCGTTAGTTAAACGAACACGAGCTACTTTACGAAGTGCTGAGTTTGGTTTCTTTGGTGTAGTTGTATACACACGAGTACATACGCCACGACGTTGTGGACAAGCTTGTAACGCCGGAACATTACTTTTTTGTACCTGTCTGACACGTGGTTTACGTACCAATTGGTTAATAGTTGCCATTATAGCTCCTGATTAATTAAAACTATGGATAATATCTATTGACTAAGTTTGCCATATTACCCGCTTATAAACGTGAAAATCCGCGACCATAAATACTTTGTACACTAAGTACAGAATATAAGGTCGCGGAATTCTATAGGTCAAGCTTTAACCTGTCAAGTATTAGTGCTTATTTGACAGGTTAAATTTGATACTTTTCCCTAATAACTCACTTACTCATCAATTCCAGATGTTAAGTCAGCATTAAGAGCATCCGTTAATGCTTGGGCTGCTTCATCTGCTGATACTGTTACTTCTTCAACAACAACCGCATTACGCTTACGCGCACGCTCTTGATGATAAGCATAACCTGTACCTGCTGGAATTAAGCGACCAACAATAACGTTTTCTTTCAAGCCACGTAAATTATCTTTCTTACCAGCAACTGCTGCTTCAGTTAATACACGTGTAGTCTCTTGGAACGATGCCGCAGAAATAAATGATTCTGTTGCTAATGATGCTTTGGTTATACCCATCATTTGCATTTCGAACTCTGCCGGACGTTTGCCTGCAGATTCAAGTTCACGGTTTGCAATTTTCACGCGCGCCACTTCAACTTGTTCGCCTTTCAAGAAATCAGAATCACCTGCGTCTAAAATTTCACACTTACGGATCATTTGACGTACGATAACTTCAATATGCTTATCGTTAATCTTAACACCCTGTAAGCGGTAAACTTCTTGTACTTCGTTAACTATGTAGTTTGCAACTGGTGCAACACCACGTAAGCGAAGAATGTCATGTGGAGACTCAGGACCATCAGCAATAACTTCACCAATTTGAACTGATTCACCTTCAAACACATTTAATTGACGCGTTTTAGGGATCATTTCTTCATATACTTCACCGCTAGGCTGAGTAATCAAGAGACGAATCTTACCTTTAGTTTCTTTACCGAAACCAATGATACCTGTCTTTTCTGCAAGTATTGCAGGAAGTTTTGGCTTACGCGCTTCAAATAAGTCAGCAACACGAGGAAGACCACCGGTAATATCACGAGTTTTTGAACTCTCTTGTGGAATACGCGCTAACGCATCACCGATATTAACATCAGCACCATCTTCAAGGTTAACAATTGCATTACCAGGTAAGTAGTATTGTGCCGGTATATCTGTACCAGCGATCATTACATCATTACCTTTAGCATCAACTAATTTAACCATTGGGCGCATTTCTTTACCCGCACTGTTACGTTGACCAACTTCTGTTACTACAAGTGATGACAAACCGGTTAAATCATCGGTTTGGCGAACCATAGTCACGCCATCGATAAGTTCAACAAATTGAACTTTACCTGCCACTTCTGTAATAATTGGATGCGTATGAGGGTCCCAGTTAGCGATAACATCACCAGCTGCAATAGACTCACCATCTTTCTTAGTCAGAATGGTACCGTAAGGTACTTTATAACGCTCTTTCTCACGACCAAGGTCATCAATAATCGTCAATTCTGATGAACGTGACGTGATAACTAAGTGGTTTGCAGAGTTTGTTACAAACTTAGCATTTTGTAGTTTAAGCGTTCCTGCATTCTTAACTTGTACGTTGTTCTCTGCTGATGCACGAGATGCAGCACCACCGATATGGAACGTACGCATGGTTAACTGAGTACCAGGTTCACCAATTGATTGTGCTGCCACAACACCGATTGCTTCACCTTGGTTGATCATATGACCACGTGCTAAATCACGACCATAACAGTATGCACAAATACCAAAGTCATTTTGACAAGTAATAATTGAACGTACTTTAATTTGATCTACTGAATGCTCTTCAATAACGTCACATAAGCTTTCGTCAATCAAGGTATTACGAGGAAGTAATACTTCTTCAGTACCCGGAATCACTACATCTTCTGCAACAACACGACCTAGTACACGTTCACGTAATGGTTCAACAACATCACCACCTTCAATTAATGGTGTCATTAATAAACCGTCGTGCGTACCACAGTCATGCTCAGTTACAACAAGATCTTGTGCAACATCAACAAGACGACGAGTTAAGTAACCAGAGTTAGCTGTTTTCAATGCCGTATCGGCCAAACCTTTACGCGCACCATGTGTTGAGATGAAGTACTGTAATACGTTCAAACCTTCACGGAAGTTAGCAGTGATTGGCGTTTCGATGATTGAACCATCTGGTTTAGCCATCAAACCACGCATACCAGCTAACTGACGAATCTGAGCGGCACTACCACGAGCACCAGAGTCAGCCATCATAAAGATTGAGTTGAAAGAGTCTTGCTCTTCCATTACACCGTCACGGTTTAACACTTGTTCTTTCGATAAGTTGTCCATCATCGCTTTCGAAACTTTTTCGTTAGCTGATGACCAAATATCAATAACTTTATTGTATTTTTCACCCTGAGTAACAAGACCTTGTTCAAACTGTGTTTGAATTTCGGCAACTTCTTCTTCAGCAGCATCAATAATAGTGTATTTCGCATCTGGAATAACCATGTCATCGATACCAACAGAAGCACCCGCGATCATCGCGTAGTGGAAACCGGTATACATGATGTGATCGGCAAAAATTACTGTGTCTTTTAAACCAAGGTTACGATAGGCATGGTTAATTAATCTTGAGATAGGTTTTTTACCTAAAGGCTGATCAATTAACTCATAAGGTAGGCCTTTTGGACAAACTTGCCACAAAATAGCACGACCGACTGTAGTATCACGTAACGTAGTTTGTGGAACTAATTCACCTTCGCTATTACGAACATGTTCAGTAATACGAATTCTTACACGAGCATGCAATTCAGCAGCACCTGTACGATAGGCTTTTTCAGCTTCTTTAGTGTCGGCAAAAACCATGCCTTCACCTAAACCATTTATACGATCACGTGTTAGGTAATAAAGCCCTAATACAACATCTTGTGAAGGTACGATGATTGGGTCACCATTTGCGGGTGATAACACGTTATTCGTTGACATCATTAAGGCACGAGCTTCAAGCTGTGCTTCAATTGTTAACGGTACATGTACCGCCATTTGGTCACCATCGAAATCGGCATTATATGCCGCACAAACCAATGGATGTAAATGGATAGCTTTACCTTCGATTAGTACAGGTTCAAACGCCTGTATACCTAATCTATGAAGTGTAGGTGCACGGTTAAGCATTACTGGATGTTCACGAATAACTTCGTCAAGTACATCCCATACTTCTGCGCCTTCACGTTCTACTAATTTTTTAGCTGCTTTAATCGTTGTTGCTAAACCACGTGCTTCTAATTTACCGTAGATAAATGGTTTGAATAATTCAAGCGCCATTTTCTTAGGAAGACCACATTGATGTAAACGCAATGTAGGACCAACAGTAATTACAGAACGGCCAGAATAATCAACACGCTTACCAAGTAAGTTTTGACGGAAACGACCTTGCTTACCTTTAATCATATCGGCAAGTGATTTTAATGGACGTTTGTTAGAACCAGTAATCGCTCTTCCGCGACGACCATTATCTAATAAAGCATCAACAGACTCTTGTAACATACGTTTTTCGTTACGTACGATAATGTCTGGCGCAATTAAGTCTAATAAGCGTTTTAAACGGTTATTACGGTTAATTACACGACGATATAAATCGTTCAAATCAGATGTAGCAAAACGACCACCATCAAGTGGTACTAATGGACGTAAATCAGGCGGTAAAATAGGAAGAACCGACATAATCATCCACTCAGGCTTGTTACCTGAAGCAGCGAAGGCTTCCATTAATTTTAAACGCTTAGTGATTTTCTTACGTTTAGTTTCACTACCAATTTCTGGTAATTCTTCACGCATTTGTGCTACTTCAGCATCTAAATCGATTTGTTGAAGTAAAGCTAAAACAGCTTCAGCACCCATTTTTGCATCGAACTCGTCACCGTGTTCTTCTAATGCATCAAGGTATTCTTCTTCTGTTAATATTTGGCTTTTTTCTAATGTCGTCATACCTGGTTCGGTAACAACATAAGATTCAAAATATAATACACGCTCAATATCACGTAATGTCATATCAAGTAATAAACCAATACGCGATGGTAATGATTTTAAAAACCAAATGTGTGCAACTGGACTTGCAAGTTCAATATGACCCATACGGTCACGACGAACTTTAGTCAATGTAACTTCTACGCCACATTTTTCACAGATAACACCACGATGCTTAAGACGTTTATATTTACCACAAAGACATTCATAATCTTTTACTGGGCCAAATATACGCGCACAAAATAAACCGTCACGTTCCGGCTTAAAAGTACGATAATTAATCGTCTCAGGTTTCTTTACTTCACCAAATGACCATGAGCGGATCATATCAGGTGATGCTAATCCGATGCGAATGCCATCGAATTCTTCTGTTTGATTTTGTTGCTTAAGAAACTTAAGTAAATCTTTCACACTCTATCTCCTGTCGGAGTTAACCTTCGGACAAGAGCAACTTTCTGCTCTTGTCCATGTACTGATACGTTCAGCAACGAAGCGATATGCTTATTCCTGATCCAACTCGATGTTAATACCTAACGAGCGAATTTCTTTCAACAATACGTTGAACGACTCAGGAATTCCCGGTTCCATGCGATGATCACCGTCAACCAAGTTTTTATACATTTTGGTACGACCGTTAACATCATCTGATTTCACCGTTAGCATTTCTTGTAGTGTATAGGCAGCACCATAGGCTTCTAACGCCCATACTTCCATCTCACCGAAACGCTGACCACCAAATTGCGCTTTACCGCCAAGTGGTTGTTGAGTTACTAAGCTATAAGAACCCGTTGAACGAGCATGCATTTTGTCATCAACTAAATGGTTAAGTTTTAACATATACATGTAGCCAACAGTAACTGGACGTTCAAATTCACGACCTGTACGACCATCAGTTAACGTAAACTGACCGCTTTCAGGCATATCTGCTAATTTGAATAAGTCTTTTATCTCTCTTTCGCTAGCACCATCAAATACTGGTGTTGCAATTGGAAGACCTGCACGTAAGTTATCAGCTAAGCGTAAGATTTCATCATCAGAGAAGCTATCAATATCAACTTCTTGACGAGACTCACCTAAGTCATACACTTCTTTTAAGAAGGCACGAAGCTTCGCTAATTCACGATGTTCTTCTAACATACGGTTGATTTTTTCACCAATACCGCGTGCAGCCATACCTAAATGCGTTTCTAGGATCTGACCAATGTTCATACGTGATGGAACACCTAATGGGTTCAATACGATATCAACTGGAACACCATGCTCATCGTATGGCATATCTTCAACTGGCACTACATTTGAAATAACACCTTTGTTACCATGACGACCGGCCATTTTATCACCCGGCTGGATGCGACGTTTAACAGCTAAATAAACTTTAACTATTTTTAATACGCCTGGTGCTAAATCATCACCTTGAGTGATCTTACGACGCTTAATTTCATATTTCTTATCGAAATCAGCTTTTATGTTGTCGTATTGTTCAGCAATTTGCTCAAGTTCAGCTTGATCTGATTCTTTCGCTAAATTTTGAACTAACCACTTATCACGTGACATGCTGTTTAATTCAGCATCATTTAAGCCAGCAGATAGTAATAATTTCTTAGCACGTGCATAAATGCCGTCTTCTAAGATAGCGAACTCATCACCTAAATCTTTCTTAACTTCTTTAAGCTGCATTTCTTCAATTTCTACAGCACGTTTATCTTTTTCAACACCATCACGAGTGAAGATTTGAACATCGATAATCGTACCCGAAACTGAATTTGGTACACGTAAAGAGCTGTCTTTAACATCAGCTGCTTTTTCACCAAATATAGCTCGTAATAATTTTTCTTCTGGTGTTAATTGGGTTTCACCTTTAGGGGTTACTTTACCCACTAAAATATCGCCGCCATTAACTTCAGCACCGATATATACCACACCAGCTTCATCAAGTTTTGATAATGCTGATTCACCAACGTTAGGAATATCTGAAGTTATTTCTTCAGAGCCTAATTTTGTGTCACGAGCAATACAAGTAAGTTCTTGAATATGAATCGTAGTAAAACGGTCTTCTTGCGCTACACGCTCAGAAAGCAACATTGAATCTTCAAAGTTGTAACCATTCCAAGGCATGAAGGCGATACGCATGTTTTGGCCAAGTGCCAATTCACCCATATCCGTTGAAGGACCATCTGCTAATACATCACCGCGTACAACAGGTTCACCAACACGACAGTTTGGTCGTTGGTTAATACATGTATTTTGGTTTGAACGGGTATATTTTGTTAAGTTATAAATATCGATACCGGCTTCACCAGCATGCATTTCATTGTCGTTAACTTTAACAACAATACGAGATGCATCAACATAACTCACAACACCACCACGTTTAGCAACAGCAGTAACACCTGAATCAACAGCTACAATTTTTTCCATACCAGTACCAACAAGTGGTTTATCCACTTTCAACGTTGGTACAGCTTGACGTTGCATGTTCGAACCCATCAAGGCCCGGTTAGCATCATCATGTTCAAGGAATGGAATTAATGACGCAGCAACAGAAACGATCTGTTGTGGTGATACATCCATATACTGAACTTGTTCAGCTGACATCAAGGTAAATTCATTTTTATGACGACACTGTACTAGTCCGTCAACAAGTTTACCGTTAGCATCTAAATCAGCCGTTGTTTGAGCGATAACAAAGTTACCCTCTTCAATGGCTGATAGGTAATCTACTTCATCAGTAACCACACCATCAACAATACGACGGTACGGTGTTTCTAAGAAACCATAATCGTTAGTTCGTGCATAACACGATAACGAGTTAATCAAACCAATGTTTGGACCTTCAGGTGTTTCAATTGGACAAACACGACCATAATGCGTTGGATGAACATCACGTACTTCAAAACCAGCACGTTCACGAGTCAAACCACCTGGCCCTAAAGCAGAAATACGACGTTTATGCGTTACTTCTGATAACGGGTTGTTTTGATCCATAAATTGAGACAATTGTGAAGAACCAAAGAATTCTTTCACTGCCGCAGAAATTGGTTTCGCATTAATTAAGTCTTGAGGCATGATTGCATCTAAATCACCTAAACTTAAACGTTCACGAACAGCACGTTCTACACGAACTAAACCAACACGGAATTGGTTTTCTGCCATTTCGCCAACAGAACGAATACGACGGTTACCTAAATGATCGATATCATCGACTTCACCTTTACCATCACGAATACCAATTAAGGTTCTCATAACTTGAATGATGTCATCTTTCGATAAGATACCTTCACCAGTTTCAACTTCGCGACCAACACGGCGGTTGAACTTCATACGACCAACAGTTGATAAGTCATAACGTTCAAGAGAGAAGAATAAGTTATTAAATAACGTTTCTGCCGCATCTTTCGTTGGTGGCTCACCAGGACGCATCATACGGTAAATTTCAACTAATGCTTCTAAGCGATTAGTTGAAGAATCTACACGTAATGTATCTGACATATATGAACCAACATCGAATTCATTCATATATAACGTAGATAAAGTTTTGTGGCCAGCTTGGCTCAATTCAGCTAATAGTTCTAGCGTCAATTCAGCATTTGCTTCCGCAATCACTTCACCTGTTGATTCATCGATGTAACTTTTTGATAATACTTTACCTACGATGTACTCAGCTGGTACTTCCAACTCAGTCGCTTTACCTTTCGCTAACTGACGAATATGACGTGCAGTTATACGACGACCTTGTTCTACAACAATATCGCCATTTGGCATTGTAATATCAAATGTTGCCGTTTCACCACGTAAACGCTCAGGCACAAGTTCCATGATCAACTTATCGCCTTTAATTTCAAACGATGTTGTATCATAGAAGATATCTAAAATTTCTTCGGTAGAATATTCTAAGGCACGTAAAATAATCGACGCAGGTAATTTTCGACGACGGTCAATACGTACGAATAAATTATCTTTCGGATCAAATTCAAAATCCAACCATGAGCCACGGTAAGGAATAACGCGAGCGTTATATAACACTTTTCCTGACGAATGTGTTTTGCCTTTATCGTGATCAAAGAACACACCAGGTGAACGATGTAATTGAGAAACAATTACACGCTCTGTTCCATTAATAACAAACGTACCGTTGTCTGTCATTAAAGGAATTTCACCCATGTAAACTTCTTGTTCTTTAATATCTTTTACTGTACCGGCAGGCGCTTCTTTATCGTAAATTACTAAACGTAATTTAACACGAAGCGGTGCTGAATAAGTTACACCCCGAATTTGACATTCTTTCACGTCAAATAATGGTTCACCTAGTCGATAGCTCACATATTGTAATTCTGAGCTGCCTGAATAGGCTTTAATTGGGAAAATAGAACGAAACGCTGCCTCTAGGCCCGCTTCACCAGTAGGATCAATATCTATAAACTTACGGAAAGATTCGAGTTGGATAGATAACAAAAATGGGTAATCCATTACTTGCGCACTTTTACCAAAGTCCTTTCGAATACGTTTCTTTTCAGAGTAAGAGTAAACCATGGGGTTCCTCAGCTTGCTGGTTATGGCCGAATCTGCCTTAAAATACCAATTGGACTAAATAACGAGTTGAAATCTATTTTCACCTGTTATCTAATCCAATTGGTATCAGACAGGGTATTGCAGTGATGCTATTACACATCAAATAATGCACTGTTTTGGTTTAAAAAAAAACCTAAATATTCGTTTTTTGACAAACGATACTTTTTAGCGCAAAAAGGCCGGTGACGTTTAAATCACCAGCCATTGCCTTTTCAGGCAGTTAATCTGTTAAAAACAGATTATTTAAGCTCAACAGAAGCGCCTGCTTCTTCAAGAGCTTTCTTAAGCTCTTCAGCTTCTGCTTTATCAACGCCTTCTTTAAGCGCTTTAGGAGCAGATTCAACTAAGTCTTTAGCTTCTTTTAAGCCAAGACCAGTTGCGCCACGTACTGCTTTGATTACTGCAACTTTCTTCTCACCGAAACCAGTTAAGATTACGTCGAATTCAGTTTGCTCTTCAGCAGCACCAGCAGCGTCACCGCCAGCAACAGCAACAGCTGCAGCAGCTGATACGCCGAATTTTTCTTCCATTGCTTCTACTAATTCTACAACGTCCATTACTGACATTTCAGCAACTGCGTTTAGGATATCGTCTTTAGAGATAGACATTTTAAATTTCCTGTTTCAATAAACGGCCATTTGACCATTTTTAATAACTACTAATACAAAAAGCGAATCTAGGTTTTTTATAAACCTGATAATTAAGCCGCTTCTTGCTCTTTCTGATCGCGAATTGCAGCAATCGTACGGACAAGCTTGCCTGCAGATGCTTCTTTCATAGCGCTCATTAAACGTGCGATGGCTTCGTCGTATGTAGGTAACTTAGCAAGTACCTTCACATCAACGATAGCGCCTTCAAATGCGGCTGCTTTTAATTCAAATGCTTCGTTAGTTTTAGCGAAGTCTGAAAAAATACGCGCTGCTGCACCTGGATGCTCGTTTGAAAATGCAATCAATGAAGGGCCAATAAAGTTGTCAGTTAGACAAGCAAAATCAGTACCTTCAACTGCACGACGTGCTAATGTGTTACGGACAACTTTCATCCATACACCATTTTCACGTGCTTGCTTACGCAATGCAGTAATTGCTTCAACTGTAACACCGCGTGAATCTGCGATTACAGCTGATTGAGCGCCTTTGGCAGCTTCTTGAACTTCAGCAACAATTGCTTTTTTGTCATCAAGATTGATAGCCATTGGCTTTAACTCCTGGTTCAACCGGATATACCGGTGTTTACAATCCCTAAAACAAAATTATGTTTTAGGCCGTTACGGCGAGGACCAGAATTTAGGAAATACTGGGTAATCACCATCTACGTAGGACATTAAGCGTACATACTGCACACACCTACGGTCTTGGACGGGGGTTGTTTAATGTTATTATTAATTGTAAAAATCAATAAATAATAACCGACAACTCCTACCAAATTTTAAGGGGCGAAATTATAGTGCAAATTTCAACCCCTGTAAAGCTTCATTATCTGAAGTTTTACTAAAATTAAAGTTCCAAGCTACTTTGGTCTACTGTTAAGCCAGCACCCATTGTAGTTGAAACAGAAATTTTCTTAATAAATTGACCTTTAGCATTAGCTGGTTTTGCTTTTTTAAGCGCTTCCAATAATGCTTCTAAGTTTTCTTTCAACTTAGCGTCATCGAAATCAACCTTACCAATAGTAGTATGGATGATACCGTTTTTGTCATTGCGGTAACGAATTTGACCTGCTTTAGCATTATTAATTGCTGTTACAACGTCAGGAGTTACTGTGCCAACTTTAGGGTTTGGCATTAAACCACGTGGGCCTAATACTTGACCTAATTGACCTACGACACGCATTGCGTCTGGAGTAGCGATAACAACGTCAAAGTTCATTTCGCCTTTCTTAACTAATTCAGCTAAGTCTTCCATACCAACAATGTCAGCACCTGCAGCTTTTGCTTTTTCAGCATTTTCACCTTGAGTGAAAACAGCTACACGAACATCACGGCCTGTACCATTTGGTAATACAGTTGCACCACGAACGTTTTGGTCTGATTTACGAGCATCAATGCCAAGGTTAACTGCCACATCTACACTTTCTTTAAATTTAGCTGTTGCTAATTCTTTTAAAAGCGAAAATGCTTCATTGATTTCATAATCTTTTAATACGTCTACTTTTTCACGAACAAGACGAGCGCGTTTTGATAATTTAGCCATTGATTAATCCTCTACCACTAAACCCATTGAACGAGCAGAACCCGCAATGGTACGCACAGCAGCTTCTAATGATCCTGCTGTTAAATCAGGCTCTTTAGTCTTAACGATTTCTTCAAGTTGTGCTGTAGTAACAGTACCAACTTTTTCAGTGTTAGGACGACCTGAACCGCTCTTGATGCCTGCTGCTTTTTTCAATAAATAAGCTGCTGGTGGTGTTTTTGTGTCGAACGTGAAAGAACGATCGCTGTATACAGTAATAACTACTGGTACTGGAGCGCCTTTTTCTAAAGAATCTGTTTTTGCGTTAAACGCTTTACAGAATTCCATGATGTTAACACCGTGTTGACCTAATGCAGGACCAACTGGTGGTGACGGGTTAGCTGCGCCTGCAGCTACTTGTAGCTTGATTAAAGCTTGGACTTTTTTAGCCATCTTTAAAAATTCCTCTAATTGGGTACAAACGCCCTGTTAATAAATTAACAAATACCTTGCGGTGAGCTCCCCGTGAATAAAAATTAGCGATTATTTCTTCAAAACTTTTTGCTTATCAAAAAAAATCGGCAGCGGATTATATTTAATCATCGCTGCCGATTCAAGATCTAATTGATTTTATTTTGTGCAATACGCTTTTTGTCGTGATTAACCTTTTTCGACTTGAGAAAACTCTAAGTCTACAGGTGTTGAACGACCAAAAATCAATACTGATACTTTAATACGGTTTTTCTCGTAGTCTAACTCTTCCACAACACCATTAAAGTCAGCAAATGGGCCATCGTTAACACGAACAACTTCACCCACTTCAAATAATGTTTTAGGTTTCGGCTTGTCAGTTGAATCTTCAAGACGTTGTAAAATGCGATCCGCTTCAGTTTGTGTTATCGGTGCAGGACGATCACTCGTACCGCCAATAAAACCTAAAACGCGAGGAACACTTTTCACTAAATGCCAAGCTTCTTCATCCATCGCCATTTCTACAAGAACATAGCCAGGGAAAAATTTGCGTGCACTTTTACGTTTTTGACCTGCTCGCATTTCAACAACTTCTTCAGTCGGTACAAGAATCTGACCGAACTTATCTTGTAAGTTGTTAATTTCAATATGCTCTAACAAGGTTTTTTGAACACGTGCTTCATAACCAGAAAAAGCTTGTACTACGTACCAACGTAAGTTTGGATTAGTGTTTTTAGGTACAACTACACTTTCTTCTTCGTTTACGTTGTCATCATTATTTGTGATTTCTTCAGTCATAATTACACCTTTAATCCTGTAATAAAGCCAACGATTTCAAATAACGCTGTGTCTAAGCCCCATAAGAGAAGTGACATAATAAAAGTAGCAACAATCACAATACCTGTTGTTTGAACAGCTTCTTGTCTTGTTGGCCAAACAACTTTACGAACTTCTGTACGAGACTCTTTAGCAAAATTAACTGCTGCACGACCTTTTACTGTCTGCATGGCAATTAAACCTGCAACAATAACCGCTGCGACAACTGCAATAGCGCGAATAAGCACTGAGAGATCGCTGTAAAGGTAGTTACCAACAACCGCTCCAATTAAAATAAGGACAATGAGTACCCATTTTAAGGAGTCGAGAGAACCACTTGGTTGGCTTTCTGTACTTGCATTCATAATTATGACCTGTAATAACTCGTCTAATAGACAATACACCCAATAACGGGCATTAAACACAAAGCAACATCTGTTGCTTATTAAAATATGGCAGGGGTAGAGAGATTCGAACTCCCAACCGTCGGTTTTGGAGACCGCTGTTCTACCAATTGGAACTATACCCCTAAAATTTACTTACACTTGCCGAGCGAATCTTAGTTTAACAAGGGAATTAAGAGATACTCAGAAGTGAAGCGCTATTATACTGATGAAACTATTTTACTCAAGGGATATTTGCAACATAATGTTTAACCGCTATTTAGCCGCTATTGGTGTTGGTATATACTGCTCACTAAATAAGTAATATTTCATTAAACAAATTAAGTACAGGTTATTTATATGCTCTTTCAAAAATCCTTACTCGCTATTGTTATTTCATCACTTCTATTATCCGGTTGTACCTCAAACAATACAGAAAAAGGTGCCACTATAGGCGCAGTAGCTGGCGCAATTCTAGGAAAATCTACAAGCAACCATAAAGATAAACGTCTTGTTTGGGGGGCAGCCATTGGTGCAATGACGGGTGCAGCAATAGGTAATTACATGGATCAACAAGAAGAAGAATTTAGAAAAGAACTGTCTGGATCTGGAATAGATGTTATTCGTGAAGGTGACAACATTCGTCTAGTCATGCCCTCAAACATCACCTTTGCCACTAATCAATCTTATATCACTTCGGGTTTTCACGCTACGTTAAACGACATAGCAAAAGTGTTAACCAAATTTGATAAAACCTTACTTAGTATTGAAGGTCATACTGATAGTACCGGCAGTTATGAATATAACCAAACATTGTCAACGAAACGAGCACAAAGTGTAAAAAATTATCTTGTTAATAAAAACATTCAAGCTAACCGTTTGAAAGTAACAGGCTATGGCGAAAATATGCCGCTAGTTGACAATAGCACTGCAAAAAATCGCTCATTAAATCGTCGTGTAGAAATACAAATAATCCCTAATAAAGGTTAATTGTTTCACAAAACTATTAAGGTCTCTTTCTTTGAGACCTTAATTAATCTCAATAATCTATAATCAAAATGAATTAACTAGCCTCTTATAATAAAACAATACCCACAGTGATAATACGATCTCCTACCATTTCTCTCACGAATAACTTCACTTGGTCAATTACTACCATGGCACCAACATCGGCTGGCGAATTCAGCGTAGACTTGATTAATTGTTCTAAAGTTAGCTCCTGATCACTTGGGATAACAATGTCATATGAGTATGCAATATCAGCAACATGAGTATTCCCTTTAACTTGCAGCTCCCTATTAGGTAGTTCCGCTTTACCGTTAGGGATTTTCCCCGAAAATACACAATCAACAAATACCCGGGTGATGGGTTTAAGTACAATAAACAAATGATCTTCGGCTTCTAATAAGGTCGACCCGAGGTGCAATAATAACACGACTATCGCGGGTAATCATTGCCATAACAGCCGTATTTGGCAGTGCTAATTGGGAGAGTCGACGACCTACGCCACGTGATTGATCCCCCAGTGTATATTCAACGATATCAGCATCAACATCACCTAATGCTGTAATTTCTAATGTTGCGGTAGGACTAACAGGTGGAGGAAGTGTGAGTTTTAATTTCTTTGCCATCCATGCCAAACTAGATCCTTGTAACGTTGCAGAAATAAGGACAACGAAGAAAACCACATTGAAGATAAGGTCAGCGCCTGGCAAATGAAATATCAAGGGGAAAATTGCCAGAATAATAGGTACAGAACCTCGTAATCCCACCCAAGAAACTAAAGTAATTTCTCGCCAATTAAAACCGAATATCCCTAAAATAGGAATAACAGCAATAGGTCTGGCAATAAAAATTAACACTAAAGCGATCATCAGGCCTTCAAACCACACATCCAATAATGATGTTGGGGTAATAATAAGTAATCCCCAAAACCACGAACATGGTGATCTGACTTAACCAGGCTAAACCGTCATGAAATAAAAAGGTACTCCGTTGAAAAACGAAACGACTATTACCTATAACGACCCCGGTAATAAATACGGCTAAAAATCCGCTACCTCCAACATTAGCGGTAATACCAAATGAGAGCAAACCACACGCAGCCACTAATACCGGATATAAACCAGCGGCAACTAATTGAATTTTGTTGATCAACTTAACCGAAAGCCAGCCAACACTAAGACCAACTACTGCCCCAAGTCCCATTTGCGATAAAAACATAATCAACAAACCTGAGCCTGGCTTCATTCCATTGACTAAAACTTCTAACAAACCTACTGTTAAAAATATTGCCATAGGGTCATTGGAGGCACTTTCTATTTCGAGTGTTGCTTTTAATTTTTCATCCAAGTGTATGTGTGCATTTCTGAGTAAAGAAAACACGGCGGCGGCATCAGTAGATCCAACAATAGCACCAAACAACATACCTTGTAGTAAAGGAATATCTAAAATATAAGCGGCAGCATAACCGGTAACTGCGCCAGTAATAAGTACACCCAACGTGGCAAGTGCTGATGCGGGTTTCCATACTCTTTTAATTGATCTAAACGGCGTTTGCAGCCCGCCATCAAATAAGATCATCGCTAGAGCTAAAGTACCTAAGGAGTGAGCTGCTTCTGCGTTATCAAAAAAGATCCCCCCTGGGCCGTCTTCACCTGCTAACATCCCCACGATTAAAAAGAGTACGAGTACTGGTAATCCTAAACGTGCAGATACCTTACTTGAGATAATACCAAGCAAAATTAATACCGCAGCCAACAAAATCACTTGATCAATAAAAAACATTTACTACTCTCACTAATGGTCAGAAAATTGTATATTTACGAAAATTGTCTTTAGTACGATCTGGAACATCAACACTTAGTCTTCACTAAGTCTTATTGAAACATTTAGTTTTACCGAAACAAATATAAACAAGCGACAAAGAAGATGTTATGTATAGCCTTATTTTATATTGGGGTTTGGACTAGATCTTAATTTTACCAAAGACTTGAGTGGTATAAAATTTTAATTTTACTTTTTACTGAAGTATTTTTATCTTTGGCGCATTAAGTGCGATGTTCATTGTATAAATAAATTAGCAACTTAGATAATATAGCGTTTTATTCACCCCCTTAAATGTTAATTAGCTTAGTTAAATACCTTTTGATTATCACACTTGTGATTTATATCATTATTTTCTTCTGGTATTAACTAGGTGGCTGCTGATTTAATAATAAACAACCACCTAAAAGATTATTTTGCCAGCGCCATACATTCAATTTCGACTCTAGCGCCTAATCCTAAGCCACTACCTGCAACTGCACTTCGAGCCGGTAAGGCCTCTTTAAAATACTCAATGTAGACTTTATTCACATCAGGCCATTCTTTGATATCTGCAAGGAACAACGTACATTTAATCACTTTATCCATACTCGATCCAAAGTGCTCTAATGTACCTTTAATATTGTCTAATGCCTGCTTTGTTTGTGGTGTAACACCGCCTTCGACTAAAGTTAACGTCCCAGGTTTCACGCCAAGCTCTCCCGACAAGTACAAAATACCATTAACTTTTACGGCTTGTGAAAAAGGCAAATTGAGTGTTTTAAAAGCCTCGGTACTCAAACGTTCAATTTCATTATTTGGATGGGCATTAGCCTGACTACTTAGCGTTAATAGAATCGCTATCAGCATAGTATTAATTCGTTTCATTTTAGTTTCTCTTAGCCTCATTCGTGTAATAAATACGTATTAACATATTGCTCAAGTAACTGATTTGACTGCGCGTGTGTCACTTTATCTTGTCCCATAATATAACCACCAGACATGCAACTTTGCTTCATTTCGCCTAATACACTGAGACGGAATAAAAATTTATCTTGTCTACTGGTTATATTCGGCACAGGAATTGTTTTTCCTCCTATTTTCCAGTCACCGTTTGCTAAATAATACTGCTCACAAGGTGCCGGATTGAGGGTCTTGATAAATTGTCTTGGCGTTTCCATTTCCCAACCATGCCCTGCACTTGGAAAAATAGTACTACCGACAGCGGAACCTGCTGCGCGCAAACTATTTTCAATACGAGCACATGCTTCAAGATTGTTAGACTGATCTTCAGCTCCTCTCAAACTAAATAATGGCGCGCCAGTAGTTTCAGTGGTTTGTAAGTCAAAATGACATGGTCCGTAATAATCTAGGTGTAACGCAAAAGCGGGGACTTCTTTTGCAAGGTTCTGTTGAATACGTTTATCGAGTGCCGCCAATGTCGCCATGCCGCCATAAGAAAAGCCCATTACGCCAATTTTACTTGGCTTAATCGCAGGATGTTGATTAAGAAATTTTAAAGCACTATAGGCATCAGCAACTTCATCAGCATCACTGACAACAGCCACTCGTAAACCATAAGGTGTTTGCTCTGTAACGCCTCGTGCACCATAAGAGTTAACAACAAGCCCAGCTATGCCATGACTCGCCATCCACTGTCCATACGCAGTCTCTCTGCTTGGGAGGATGCCGCCACTACCATGTAATATCACCATAGCAGGCACTGGGTTTTCAGCACTTGCCCCAGGAGGAAGAAAAAGTTGAGCATGAACAGTTGTCGGTTCCAAGTTTTGTTCAGGTAACACTAACCATTTGTAATCACCGGGGGTTATCGATTCAAAATAAACATCACCGCTACTCGTTGCCGTTAATTCACTTACCGGTGGATAGTCTGGCATTGCAGGCAATGGTGGCGGTTGTCTCTTCTCTTGAGCAAAACAGCCTAAGCAAACAAACAATAAAGCTAAAAAGGTAATACGCATAATAATTCCTTGTTAAAAATGATAAACGACTTCAACGCCATAAGTACGAGGTTCTGTATAGTTAGCGGTTACCGTGCCAAAAAAATCTTTGCGATTATCAATGGGATCCCTAACATCAGCCAAATTACGTCCCCACAGATAAGCTTCCCAATTACTATTGGTGCCTAGTAATCCAATGCGAGCATTAACTAAGGTTATACTGTCCACATGACCAAACTCAACTTCAGTGCCGTCTCTGAGACTTGCAGTTTTTACATTATCAACTGTCGTAAAAAAGCCGGTACTATGATTCATATCTAGTCGCCACAACATATCAGCATTAAGGTCAGGCAATTCGCTGAAATATTGAATACTCAATGAAAAGTTAGCATCTGGAGCATTGATCAAATCATTACCTTCAGCATTCCCGCCCCCTGTTAATCCTCCAGGAAAATCATCGAACTTAGTATCTAACACACCAGCACTCATTTGAATTTCTAGATCACTTATAGGACGGTATGTTAATTCTAGCTCTAAACCTTGCGTTGTTACTTCAGCAGCATTACGAATAGAGATAGACGATGCTCCATTACCTAAATCAATAAACTGATTCACTTGATAATCTTTAAAGCGCGAATGGAATGCCGCCATATTTAAACTAAGGCTATTATTATAAAAATTGCCTTTTAACCCAAGTTCACTACTCCCCACAGTTTCTTTATCAAAGTCTATGCCAGCAGCTAGATCGTTGTTAGTAATGTAATCAAGGTTATATCCACCACTTTTGAAACCAGTTGAATATTTCGCATAAGCATTGAGGTTTTCTTTAATGGCATGGCTAATATTCACAGAATATGACAAATAATTATCACTGCGACTATCTGACAATGTGCCATTAGTGCTACCTATTCGAAAAATACCTGAATTAACACCATCTAATAACCAATCTAAGTCCTTCTTTTCATCGGTGTAACGTAACCCCAAACCTAAGGTTGTACTTTTACTAAGCTCATATGCACTATTAAAGAAAGCCGCATAACTATTGGTGGTTAAACTACCACTATTATAAATAGTGCTTCCCGGTACATTACCAAGAATAAAGGCTTGCGCTCCGTTAATTGCATCCCGTTGAGTATCGGCATCTTGTTTGAAGATATATAAGCCAGCAACATATTCAAAAGGTGAATCATCTTGCGGAGAAATTAATTGAAATTCTTGAGACCACTGCTGATATTGATCGCTGTATTCTATTGTTAACAGATCAACCGCTGCATAATCAGGGTCGTTACGATAGAAAATATCCGTATCTCGATAAGCGGTAATTGATTTAACATCAAAGCCATTATCCATGTGATAAGATAAATTGAGCATGCCTCCGTAAATATCACGTTTCTCATAAGTATCGACGGTTGTAGCAACTTCATCTTTATTAGGTGCTGCCATATCTAGCGTATTACTTAAGGTATCAGAAACCGCTTCACCTAATAATGAAAGCCTTTCAGTATTAAGGCCATCAAAACTAAAATTCAACTCTAAATCATCAGAGAGTTCAGACCGAAATTGCATCCTATAAGCGATTGCATCACGTTCATTAAGATCATGGCCTGTGGTTAAATTTTTAATATAACCATCCCTATCAACTTTGGTTAAGGAAAATTAATCGCATTTGTATCAGATAAAGGAATATTCACCTGCCCCTGAAGTTCTCGCGCATTTAAATTACCTAACGATGCACTCAATTTGCCTTCAAACGTATCTGAAGGTTTTTTAGATATCAGGTTAATAGCACCTGCCACTGTATTTTTACCAAACAAGGTACCTTGAGGACCACGTAATACTTCGATACGTTCTAAATCGAGCAACTCCTGATTTACCGCTGGAGATTGCCCCAAATAAACGCCGTCAAGATAGACACCGACACGAGTATCAAAACCAATGTTACGACTATTTGATCCCACCCCTCTAATGGTTATCGCAGATGTAAAATCAGTCGCTTTAGAAACAGATAAGTTAGGAATAAAGTCAGACAGTTCCGTCAACTGTGTGATGCCACTTTGTTCTATATTTGTAGCACTGAACGATGATAACGCAATAGGGACTTCGGTAAGTTTCTGTTCTCGTTTTTGCGCCGTGACAAGAATCACTTCATAGGGATCTTCATTATCAACACTTGGAGCAATTTCTTCAGCGAGAACTAAAGGGCTAAAAATTAAACTTAGACTAGTGAACAGTAAGGTTTTTTTGAATACTACATTAGAAAACTGCGCAGAGACTTTTGATTTTGACATAAAAATTCCTTTTAACTTTGTTGTTCAAATAACGATACACATCGTCAGTGTTTCATCAAGCGAGGCTATTAAAAGTATATTTTTCTTGCAAAATAATTCGAATATATCCTTAACACCCAGTAATAAAACAGCAACTCAAAACTAGTATAGACTAGAAATTTATTATTTGAATTTTACTTAGTTAAACTAAAAAACATGACAGAAGAGGAGTTATGCTAGGTTATATGTCTCTCTAAATAGCTATAGAACTGAGTAATTCGTCTTAAGCATTCCCATCTCAGCGATTTACTTGTCAACTAGCACTGACAAGTGTCGATCGAGACATGGATGCAAGAAGTAGAGCAACGCTGGAGCAGTTGCCGAGCTGTCGACAATAAAACACGGTTTAATAATATAGCTAATAAGAAGTTATAGCTTTCACGTCCAGATAAATTCAATATCCTGAATTTCAGACACAAAAAAGGCCGCTTTCGCGACCTTTTTTCTAGTTCTAATGTAAACTAAAATTATCGATACTATTCGATGATTTTAGATACTACACCAGCACCAACTGTACGACCACCTTCACGGATAGCGAAGCGTAAACCTTCATCCATCGCTACTGGGTTGATAAGCTCTACAACAAATTTTAAGTTGTCGCCTGGCATTACCATTTCTACACCTTCAGGAAGCTCTACAGCACCTGTGATGTCAGTTGTACGGAAGTAAAACTGTGGACGGTAGCCTTTAAAGAATGGTGTATGACGACCACCTTCATCTTTGCTTAGTACGTAAACTTCTGACTCAAATTTTGTATGAGGAGAAATTGAACCTGGTTTACATAATACTTGACCACGTTCTACGTCTTCACGTTTAGTACCACGTAATAAAATACACAGTTCTCACCTGCACGACCTTCGTCAAGCAATTTACGGAACATTTCTACACCAGTACAAGTCGTTTTAGTTGTTTCGCGAATACCTACGATTTCAACTTCTTCACCAACTTTGATAACACCACGTTCTACACGTCCTGTTACTACTGTTCCACGACCTGAGATTGAGAATACATCTTCAATCGGCATGATGAATGCACCATCAATTGCACGCTCTGGCTCTGGAATATATGTGTCTAAATGATGAGCAAGTTCAAGTACTTTTTCTTCCCATTGAGCTTCACCGTTAAGTGCGCCTAATGCTGAACCTTGAACTACTGGTAAATCATCACCTGGGAATTCGTATTCTGAAAGAAGTTCACGAACTTCCATCTCTACTAATTCTAATAATTCTTCGTCATCTACCATGTCACATTTGTTCATGAATACGATGATGTATGGAACACCTACTTGACGTGATAACAAGATGTGCTCACGTGTTTGTGGCATTGGACCATCTGTAGCAGCAACTACTAAGATAGCGCCATCCATTTGTGCAGCACCTGTGATCATATTTTTGATATAATCAGCATGGCCTGGACAATCAACATGCGCATAGTGACGGATTTCTGTATCATATTCGATGTGAGATGTATTAATTGTAATACCACGCTCACGCTCTTCTGGAGCATTATCGATTTGTGCGAAATCTTTTAATTCACCACCGTAAGTTTTTGTTAATACCGCAGAGATTGCAGCTGTTAACGTTGTTTTACCGTGGTCAACGTGTCCGATTGTACCAACGTTTACGTGTGGTTTATTACGTTCAAATTTTTCTTTAGCCATTTTAAAATACCTCTAGGTAGATTAACAAAAATTAAATGATGTAGACAAACAAAAGAATAGTTTCAAAGGAATGGTGCTGATAGGCAGATTCGAACTGCCGACCTCACCCTTACCAAGGGTGCGCTCTACCAACTGAGCCATATCAGCATTCCGATAAAAGGTGGAGCGGACGGCGGGAATCGAACCCGCAGCTTTAGCTTGGAAGGCTAAGGTATTACCACTATACGACGTCCGCGTATTCTTTCAATTTATCACAACAAAATGGTGGAGGGAGGTGGATTCGAACCACCGAAGGCTGAGCCGTCAGATTTACAGTCTGATCCCTTTGGCCACTCGGGAACCCCTCCAAATTTGTCACACTCGCCTTTTATTCAAAGTAAAGTGTATTAATGGTGCCGACTGCCGGAGTCGAACTGGCGACCTACTGATTACAAGTCAGTTGCTCTACCAACTGAGCTAAGTCGGCACTACATTAAGTGGAGCGAATTCTAGTGTAATGTTTTGCCCCTTGCAAGAGCAAATCGTAAAAAATATTCGCTTTTTAGCTGTTTGTCGTTTTTTTATTCAAGATAACGATAAAAATTACAATAATTGACACAAATTATTGCTTGAAACGTTGCATGCCGATGAAAATTAAATCATCAATCACATGGTTAATGGCAGATAATTGCGAAGAAATTTCATGACTGTTACCACCAGTGATAATAATTTCGAAGTTTTCATAGCTTTTTTTCATATGATTTAACTGCAATTCAATTGCCCCTAACGTAATTGCCCACGAACCATTATTAACACATTCACTGGTATTTTTACCCAAGGCGATACTTGGTTGATAACATTTATCGGCAATAATTTTCTGAGTATTATCAACAAGGCTTCGATAGAGCATATCAATTCCGGGAAAAATCCAACCGCCAAGGTGTTGCCCTTCAGGTGAAATGGCATCAATAGTAGTGGCAGTACCGGCATCAACAACTACACACGCTTTATTTGGATATAATAAGTTTGCCGCTAATATGCCTAGCCAGCGGTCAACGCCTAGTTTATTCGGCTCATCATAAGCGCACGTTACCCCAAACGCTTGAGGTGACGTTGCTAGTAATTGGAATTGAATACCCTTATTTTCAGCCCATTGCCTAATTAACTTAGTGAACTTGTCATTATTTACATTCGCAAGAATAATTTCCGCCGCTTGTGCAAAATGTTGTGCTAACCAGTTATCGTTCAATAGCTCATTGTCACAGTAAGCTATAGCGGAACGCTGATTGTTTTCTACAATCACATACTTACTGCGAGTATTACCTATATCGATTAAAATCAGCATTTACGTAAACTCACTTCACCGCCATATACTGGTTTAATTTGACGGTCTACCTCTAGTAATAAAGCCCCTTGATTATTAATACCTCGGCAAATACCTTGAGTGACTTTATCCCCCGAAATTAATTTCACGGGTTGATTAAGATAAAGGTCTAAACTAAACCATTGCGCCAGCATTTTCACAATACCATGCTCTTTATGTTCGTATAATCTGTCGGTAAGTTTACTAATGATTTCAGCAATAAATAGATTACGGTCAATAGGAATAGATGTATGGGTTTGTAAATCGGTCCAAGGTTGATCAATTTCTTTTGACGCATGCGCTGGCATCGACACATTAATCCCAATACCAATGATACAATGGCTTGGCTCGAGTGCCTGCCCTTCTAAATCAATAAGAATCCCTGCTAATTTTTTACCGTCGATATAAATATCATTTGGCCATTTTAATTGCACATCAATTTGATAAAGTGATTTAATTGCATCGCTAATGGCAATAGCCGCAACAACACTTAAGCCCATAGCCGCAGACATACCTTGCTCTAAGTACCAATACATCGACATATAAATATGAGACCCAAAAGGTGAAATCCACTGTTTACCTCGTCGACCTCGACCCGCACTTTGGTGTTCAGCAATACAAACTTGTCCTTGCTTTATATGGTCGGGTAAGCGACGCAGAAGATAATTATTGGTTGAGTCTATTAAACAATGTACTTCAACCTTGCTTGCTAACGCTCTCGTTGATAATGCGGCTAATACTTTGGTTTTATCAATTAATGAAATAGGTTGAGACAAACGATAGCCTTTGCCTGTTACACTAAATATGTCAAAGCCCATTTCATTTAAACTGGCAATTTGTTTAGACACTGCCGCACGGCTAATACCTAAGGTTTCACCAATTAGCTGACCCGAGACAAATTTCCCCTCAGCTAATTCTCTGATCAGTTGTTCTTTAATTGATTGAGCCATGAAAGTCTCCATTGCCGACAACACCATGTGTTGAGATTAACCGCACTTCAGGTTGTAAATAAACCCCAAATTGACTAAAAACAGTTTTGTTTATTTCAAGTGCCAACTGATAAATAGCTTCACCACAACCATTACCATGATTCACTAACACCAGTGCTTGTTTGTTATGCACGCCGACACCATTTTTTTCAATACCTTTAAAGCCCGCTTGCTCTATTAACCAACCCGCTGCAAGCTTGACTTGACCATTCGCCTGCACATATGCGGGCATATCTGGATGCTTTTGTAATAGTTGTTGATACTGTTGGTGATCAACAATAGGGTTTTTGAAAAAACTTCCCGCATTGGGTTTTACCTTAGGATCGGGTAATTTAGCTTGTCGAATGTCGATAACCCGTTGATAAATTTCTGCTGCCGTTGGATTTTCAAGGTCATCTAAGCCCTGATAGCTAATATTGGCTTGCCAATGTTTAGGAAGTTTTAAACAAACCTTAGTAATAATACCTTTATCTTTAAGGGCGTTCTTAAAAATACTGTCTCGATAACCAAACTGACACTCATGCTGAGAAAGTTTAACCATAGTTTGACTGGCAAATTCATACCAATACACATGATCCACTACCTGAGATAACTCAACACCATATGCACCAATGTTTTGTATAGGAGCTGCGCCAACACTGCCGGGGATCAACGCTAAATTTTCAAGCCCCCCATAACCTTGTTCAACACAAAAAGTAACGAGTTGATGCCAGTTTTCACCACTGCCCACCGAAACATAATAAGCATCGTCTTCTTCATTAACTTCAATACCCATAAATTGAGCGTGAATAATCACAGGCGCTTGAGTTGATAAAAAGAGTGTATTACTACCTTCACCAAGAATATAAAAATTTTCAATGGCTAATAAGCTCAACGCTTTCAAATCAGCAATAGACTCAGGATAATATATACAAGGCGTAATGCTCTCGAAGGAAAAACTATTGCTAGATTTTAACGAAAAATTTAGGTGTGACTTCATGGATAACGACTTTAACAATTTTCGACATTATACCCAAATAACACTAGGATGCGAGTATCCGCACGATAACCTTACTAATTGAAACAACAAGCAGGGTATTTACTAGATTTGTTTACGTAAGGGCATTTTGATGATGTTCCCCATATCTGAGTAATATTTATTTTGATATTTTTGCGTATCGACATTCTCACTATGATTAACAATAATACCTTCAATAGGGGCATTTACCTGCTTGAGTATTCTTAAACCCGAGGTAATTTGTTCTCGTTTAGTTTTACCGCCATGAACAACATACAAAACACTATCTACTAACTTAGAAATAATAACCGCATCACTTACCGCATTAACCGGCGGTGTTTCAATAATAATGCGGTCATAAAAGTTACCAAACACTTTAATTAACATTTTAAAACGTTTCATTGATAAAAATGCAAGCGGATTCGCCGGCGAAATACCTGAGGTTAAAATATCTAACTTGACGTTTTTATCACGTAAAATACATTCATTAATTTGATGGGTTTTCGCCAATAAATTAGAAAGCCCTGGACGATGTAATTCTAAATTCAAGCGTTTATATAATGTTGGATGACGCATGTCAGCTTCAATTAACAACACCTTTTCCATTTCACTAAATGAACGGGCAAGCTCAAGTGCAACGGTTGATTTACCCTCATTAGGCACAGATGATGTTATCGCAATAATTTTAGGTGCCTTTTTCTCAGCACTAAATAATAATGCCGTACGCAAAGAGCGGATCGCTTCAATAAACCGGCTGTCGGTATAACAAGGCTCTTCGTTATTAGCGGTTTGCTTAACTTTAAATTTAGGTAAGACCGCTAAAATAGGTGCTTCATGGAAATTGTCTAGCTTACGTCGTGAGTTAAGGGTGTCGAGAAATAATTCACGCATAATCACAATAATCGAAATAAAGGCCGCTGACAGTATAAAAGCCATAATGACATATAAGCTTTTATTCGGTGCAACCGCATTCTTAGGTGTTAGCGCCTTATCAATAAACCTAACATAAAAACTTGAATTATAATTACCCATTGCGTCTGCTTCTTTTAAACGCACCAAGTAATTACTGTAAAGTTCTTTGTTGGTTTTAACTTCACGCTCTAGTTGTGAAAACTTATTTTCTAAACGACTTAACCGTAAATAGTCTTTTCTTGCTTTGTCTAATCGTCGCTGTGTAGCTTTCACTTTTTCCATTGCCGAGAAGTAGCTTTTCTCTAACGAGATCACTAAATTATTTACGTGTTCTTTAATGCGCGCCTGTAATGATGACAGTTCTGATTTTGCCGCAATTCTTTTCGGGTGTTTAGGACCGTATCGTTTAGATAACTCATTGAACTTACGCTCTATCAATTCTTCTGAACGTTTTAATTGTAAATACGTTACTTGATTGGCAATTTGCTCTAATTCAATTAAGGCATCAAAATCACCTTTATGTTTTTGAATGTACTGATAAGTAACCGCTAATTCATCTGCATTTTTCGATGTAGTTAATGCCGATGACGTCAGCTCAGTCAGTTCCGCGCCTACCAGACCTGAAATCCCTCGAATATCAACAATACCTTCAGTTTCTCTATATGTTTGCAATGCTAATTCAGACGATTCGAGTTTTTTGCCTAATTCTTCCAACTGATCAACAAGCCATTGAGAGGTTGATTCTTTCGATTCACTATGAATTTCATCTTGGTACTGTAAATAAGTGATCCCTATTTGATTCGCCACCTGCATCGACAGCTCAGGCGAATGGGATAAAAAAGAAATTTTAACTAACTCAGTTCCCGAAATAGGATTGATACTCAGGCGCGATCTAAAAGAAGGTACTATTTGACTAATAGTAGGCCTAACAGCTGAAACGCCTTTATTGGCAAGAAATGAAATTTTATCATTATATTTACCGCTATTAAATTCTTCATGGGCAGTAAGATTTAATCGAGAAATAACCCGCTCAGCAAATTTTCTTGAACGTAATAATTCATATTGCGTTTGAATTTGCTCATGACTTGCGGCTGACTCATTAAAAGCATCATTAATAGATAAGGTATTAGCCGGTTTATTGGTACCAATTTGTAAGATAGACGTAGCCTTATATGAAGGCTTAAGTAAAGAAACATAAAAGGTAACAATAGTGGTACACACAAGCGTAAAAAAGATAATTTTCCAACGACGAGACCAAAGTGGGCTTAAAATTTCTTTTAATGCCAACTCTTCATTCGCTAAGTCGTTAAAATTATTATTCTGATTCAAAAGAAACTTTGCTCTATTTTTATTATGTCATCTGGTTGAATGAATGTAGCAACCGTTGCGTTAATGGTGATAGTAGCGCCATCAACAACTCGAGTGATTTTCCAATTGGAACTTGACGCTCTATTAGCTAATCCGCCCGCTAAAGCAATAGCTTTATCCAGCGTTAAATCATCCTGAAATGGGTATCCTCCAGGGCGTTTAACTTGTCCGTGAATAAAAAACGGACGATAACTAACCACAGAAACCGATACTTGGGGTTCTATTAAATAATCGCCTAACAGGCCTTTATAAATACGTTTTTCAAGCAATTTAGTCGTTAAACCTATAGCCTGAATATCGCCAATAAATGGAAAAGTAATAATTCCTGATTTATCAATTTTAACTCGTGTTGTTAAATCAGGTTCACCGTAAACAGTGATTTCTATCTGATCCCCAGACCCTAAGGTATAATTGCCAGACACGCTTAAAAAGCTAGTAAATAATAAAAATAAGGTACTTAAAAGTCGTATAATTTTCATTCAAACCTCATTAAAGAGTAACACTAAAGCCGAACGAAAGGCTATTCCTCTGGTAACTCAAGTCATTTTCACTGGTATCTAAATCGTTATAATCATAAGCAACATACATAGACAACCAAGTATTACGCTGATAGTTAATGGTGATATTTGACGTTAAATACTCTTCAGTGGAAACAAGCGTTTGTGAAAACACATCTTCACTGCTGTAACCTAGTGTTGTTTTTAGCGTTACATAATCATTCCACGTTTTACGTAGCCCTAACGATATATTGTCGACTAAACGATAACTGTCTTGTAATTTATTTGCCTCAGCAAAATCACGTTCCGACATCAAGCTGAACGCCAAGTCTTCAAGCGGTTGCCAGCCAACATTCACTCGCCACTTTATTGCACTGTCATTCGACAAACTTGATTGTTCAAATTGAATCTCTTGGTAACCTAATAAAAAGGTAAAATCGGTAATAATACTAGGCTGCCACTTAAGTCCAACCAGACCAACATACTTGTTTTTACTTAAGGCAGTATTATATTTATAAACAATATGCTCGGCTTTAACCTCAGTAGCGAAATACGAACCGCCACCAATCAAGTAATCAAACGAGGGGTTAATAAAGCTACTTTCAACATCAAGTAATTTTGTAAATGCTCTGCGCGTAGTATAACGGCTATGCTCTTGCCCTAATCTAATTGAAAGCTTAGCCACTGAGTTTTCACTGCCATACAAAAAACCACCATGAATAGTGGTGTCTTGTTTAGTATCACCCACCTCAAGAGAATGTGCATTTCCTAGTGACAAGCCCGTTCCACGCGTTTCGTAATGCTCGCTATGCAACGCATCAACAAATACCGTTTTATTGGCAGCTAACTTAAATTGGTAAGAAGGATTTAAACTGAAATTACTGTGATTATCTTGAGAAAATTCTTGATAAAAAACATGTTCACTTTTTGCTACCAGCTGTAATAAGTGATGCGAAAATTGTGTTTGAATGCGAATACTTGGTGATATTTTGACAAACGTTGTTTGTTCCGTATTTGTATTTTCATACAAAAAGTTATCAATAACGCCCATCTTACTTTGCAAAGCAAACGTTAACTCATTGCCTGCGTTGGTATTAGTTAGATTTTGAGCTGAAATTGAAACAGCAACAAGACTCAATAAGAGTATAAAAAATTTACATATGAGATGTAACAAATCGGTTTGCCTACTGATGTTTATGACATCATTTTATTATTATCCTCCTCATTCCACCGCATTTAGACTGAGAACACAAGCTTTATGTAATATTTTGTTACATTGCGTAACAAGTGTGACAAAGTGAGTGGTTTTAAATTAATAAGCATATTAAACACATACGTCATAGCGCAGTTATTTATCGCGCTTTATGGTGATCGTTTCTTTAGCTTAAATATCGAAACACAAATGAAATAAACTTAAATATATAGAAGATAACCCTATTTTCTAATTTAATAAGCTTAAATCAAACGTTATATCTAACTTGCTAAAGTAATCTATTCCATCTTGTTCTAGTTGTTTAATCGCTTTAGCTATGTCGGTTTTCGACAGTTTTTGCCATAACACTTCATCGAACGATAAGATGTTCAGATCTTTACTTTGATAAATAAAGCGCTTACGTTCAAATTTTTCAAATGGATTCGTTAATAGATTTTTTTGCAGTTCGTCCTTATTTTCTAAAAACGTTTCTTTGTTATATGGACTATTTGATTTATCAGCTTTACCTTGCTGTTGAAGTTGATTTACATAGAAAAATTTATATTTATCAACAAGGAAAGGCAAGTCAATTTCACCACGATCATTGCAATGTTTTAACATTAACAACATAAAAATAATTTTATAGGAGAAGGTGTAATCTCGTTGCGCTAAAAATTCAAAAAAGTCATCTCGTCGCGTATCTTCTGTACGTAATTTTAATTTTTTAATTAAGCGAATTTCTTCAAGTACATCATTAGCAAAATAACTAAGTGTTTTATTACCAAAAGGAATTGTTTTGGTTGCTTTTAATTCGCCTTTTTTCAACCATTGTTTAACGGTTGAAGTAGTAATAAAAAGTTCTCGTGCAAATTGTTCTTCATTTAATAAATCACCAAATTCTTTCTCAAAATTAAAAATGTTAATGGGTTCTAACCGACGTTCTTCTTCAAACAATCCATCAAGAGTAATGATTTCTGTTTGAGTTGAAACTTTGGGTGTTAACACGTCAGAAAATGCTTGATAATTGGTTAAACCTAATAAACTATGCACACTCCATGGAGAAAGTGACGGACCATAAGCATCAACAACATCAATTACATATAAAGCCTCTTTCCCTTCACATTTACGCGTACCACGTCCAAGTTGTTGCGTGTACAACACTTTACTCATTGTTGGTCTAGCCATCACCACTACCGATGTATTTGGTACATCCCAACCTTCATTTAATAAGTCACATGCACATATAAACTGAACATCACCGCTACGATATTGATCTATACCGTCGCGGTTTTTACCATCAACAGCTACTGCGCTTAATCCATATTTATTTAATAATTTAGCCATGGCTTTTGTATGTTTTACATCAACACAAAATACCACACCTTGCTTCAACGCTTGGTTAGATTGTAATGGTGCAGAAAAATAACGCTTGAGTACATTGGCAATAAGTTCATTACGTGAAGGTATTAATACGGTTTTGTTTAAGTCTTGTTTAACAAATTCTTTTCCGTTGAACCGTACTTTTGAAAAATCAATGTTACTCTCTAACCTAAAAGCACGAATTGGTGGCACTAATCCTTGCTCTATAGCTTCGGCCAACGTTAAATCTATATCATATTCACCAAATATTTTTTCTAGTTGCTGTTGATCAGTTCTATCAGGCGTGGCGGTTAAACCTAAAAGTGATTCAGGTTTAAAATATGCCAGAGCGTTACTCAAACCGGCAGCTGCGGCACGATGAGCTTCATCTATAACAATATAATTAAAGTAGTCACGAGGAAAGTTACGGTAATGCCGTAGAATATAAGCTGAGGTAACAACAAATATTGATTGTGCTTGAGCTGGTATTTTTTCTGTACCTTGTTCATAACTGTTTTTTGGTTTTATGTTATCGACAAGATGAACATTGGGCATAGCAACTGAAATACGCTGCATTAATTGCTTTTTAAGTTCTTTACTTGGCACCACTGCAAGCACTTTAAACTGCTCGTTTTCACGTAATTGTTGGCAAACGTCTTCAATAAAAACTTCTGTTTTTCCTGTACCTGTGGGTAAAACAACTAAAAAGGAATTGTCGCCGTTCAATCGTTGTTTGGCTATTTTTTCAATGGCATCACTTTGATGAGGGTATAACTGAAAACTTACTTGGCGATTTGCCTTATAATTAGGCGTTGAGTTAAAAGTTGTCTGATCACCAAAATATGTTTTTAATTGCTCTGATAGCTTGTTTTCATCGGCCATCCCCCTATCTGACCAGCGATAAACCAAATAACCATCGTAAACTAAGGAGTTCTGCTTAAATAATTGTGAACGATATTGTTTTTGACTAATAAGAAGTGGGTGATGATAGCGCTCGCCATTAAGCTCTATTGCAAACTGTCTATCTTGAGTATTCAATACAAAATCAATAAACCTTCGATGCCCTTCTTTATCGGTGTAATTGCACTCTGCCTGAAGCGCATGAATTGCTTTTTCACCAAAGGTTTGTTCAAAAAATACAGAAAAATTAAATTCTGGCGGTGTTGGGTCAACGTGCTGTAATTCTCTATTGGCCCCATAAATAGCTAGCTCGATATCATCATCTAATAAATCGGTCAAAAAAACACTGACATCTTCAACAAAGCTTTTTTCATCAAACCAAACAAATCGATACACGCCCTGATATGTGTGCATTAATTGATTTTGATAACTGGTATAAGCGACGTATTGATAGTCTTTTGGTGATAGTTTGTCTAGGTAAGTATCTACAAAAATAGCTGGGCGATTACTATGAACAAAAAGAAAACCGACTTGCGTTTCTTCTTTAAACTCGTAACCAAAGCTTGATAATATCCGCGTTAATTGTGCTTGCTGCTGCGATTGTTGAGTAAACGAAGCTAGCTTTCCAATAGAATACTGCCCTGCAACCTCATTTATTTCATGAGTCATGAACTAAGCTTCCTCAACATATAACTAACGCTAGTCATCAGCTTTTCAATAAAATAGCATTAAGCCATTTTTCATCTTCTCGGTTAGGTCGGTTATCTCCTGTTATCCAGAGCTCATGAATATGCAAATGGGGTAATTGGTTGATCAAATGAGTTAATATACTTTCATTCACGTCAGTGAAAGTGCGACCATTGTTCACTCGCTCAGTATCTCCGTATTTAAAGCTTACGTACATTACACCACCGCTAACCAATTGATTATCTAAATTGCTTAAGCTAGCTAATAACTTATCTTTACTTACATGCAATAGAGACGCACAGCACCAAATACCATTAGCAAGGCTAGGTAAAGTAAAATGTTCAAACGTGGTAACACTTACTGGCTGATTGATGAGTTTTTCAGCTTTTTTTGCTAGCGCTATTGAGGCATCAAATGCCTCGACGTTAAAACCTAAAGATTTAAAATACAAGGCATCACGTCCACTACCACAGCCAGCATCAACAATTAAATCACCATGCTTTAAATGCGGTATAAAATGTTGATAAATATTCTCCATATCGACATTCACGGTTGATGAATAGAATTCGGTTGCGTGCTGATTATAGTATTCGACCGTCATTAATAATCCTTTAGCCATTAGGTGCTATATGATGAAGTGTACACCTTATTTTCTATCTGTAGCAATCTTAAAAAAACACTAAGCAAGCCTAAAAGAAACATTAATTCAATTAGTTGTGAAGAATAAAACAATAAATTTTATTTGATTTTTATTATGCTTATAGTATTACAGGACTTGCTAGGCACAAAATGAGTTACATTCCAGTTTCAACTAAAAGTGTTTATAAGCAAAGGCAAACGGTATACCCAAGAGTTCAAAAATACAATGGAGACCTACAACGGGTTATCGCTCATTTATTTAAGCTATTTATCGGCAATACATCATAGGTCGAAGAAAAACACGATTTGAGTAAAAGTTCGGAGGGGTTTTAGGCTCTGCGCCATATTTGCTTACTTAATATTTATAGATGATTATTTTCAAATACATTTCATAACAGGCTTATAAAAAGCCTACATAGCGAATTTTAGTCACCAACCACCTACAAAAAAGTGATTCCTTGTATGCTTGCCTAATGGGAAAGCTACCGCCATATCATAAAAAATGCCTATGGCGGTAAAAAGTCATTAAAACTACGATTATTTATATATAAGTTTTATAGGCCTACCTCACCAATAAAACGCTCCCAGTTTCTATGCTGTTTGGTTAACTCTGAAGCCATTTCTCGATCTTGCGCTGCATTTTCAAAATGGTTATTCATCAACGAACTTTGATTTTTCATAATTGATGATAGGTCTGCGGTATTATCTGCAATCAACCTAACTTGACGTTTTAAATCTTTCATTGACCGCTTAAAAGTTCTAACAAAGCTCTTAAATTCGTTACTTTCAAGATGACGAAGAGCCGCATCTGTACTATTAAACTCTTGCTTCAACAAGTCATTCATTCTATTAACAACCATCATATAACCGGCTTTTTCGTCACTTGACAAGTCTTCCGCTGATTGCTCCAATATTTTTGATTGCACTAATAATCTGCGAGCATCTTTTTCTTCGCTGAAATAGCTAAGTATCCCCACATATTCACTTTTTTCTAGTTCGTAAGCGCGGTCATTTGCTTCTCTTACTTGTTTTGCTGTGGGGTAGGCAATTACAAAGTCGTTATACGCGTTGATGGTATCGATATCGTCAACTAATTCAAATGCTAAACTATGCATTTTCATTAACGCTTCAGTCGAGAAGGTCACTGATGGATACGAAGAAATAAACCAATCATAAGCGATTATATTATTTTGACTTTTTACTAACTCATAAATTGATTTTATCGCTTCTCCCTTTAATTTATGAGATGGAAAGTGTTCGATAAATTGTTTGTGTGAATCTATATTGTTGAATTTAGAAAAGTGATTATAGGCGAATTTTACCATTTCATCATATTCTTGCTGCGTAATCGCATCACTGAATTTTATCGGCATATCATCGATAGAACCCTTTCGATAAATTTCATCATTCTTATATTTTTTAGTTAATGTAATTAGCTTATCAATATTGTTAAATGAGTCATGGTAAAGCGTATTGATTTCTCGAATATAACCATCTCTTTCGCTTTTAATATTGTCTTGTCTTTGTTGTCTAGCTTTTACAACCAATTCATATGATTCACGAGCACTAACACCAATAGGAGTTTCAGCGAAATCTGCAGCTAATTTTTGCAATGATTCTTGAGCGCCTTCTTTCAATAAATTTTGAATAATTCTATTGCTTCTTTTTTTGTAATGATGAGAATTCCACAAATAGCTTTTTTCTGATTTAGAACTGTCCATATTCACATTTGCTGAAAAAAAGATTTCTTTGCCTTCCATGCGAGAGGCAGCTTTACAAGAAAGTACTTTGGCTTTTAACAATTTAATTTCGTTAGTTCCTTGCCAGTGAGGTAAATTTTTAAACTTTTTCGTCTTAAAATTATCAGCGGGATCTAAAAGTGCAAGCTTACAACCTGAAGCGTATTCCCTAATACGAAAATCCGCATCGCCTAATTCAATGCGCTTTTTGACACTTGGTCCTGTGATAAAGCCAACCAAATCAGCAGATGAATTGTGGGTATGATACAGATCCCTAAGACTAGGCTCACTCGCGTGCGCAGACAGGTTTATTAAAACCAAAAGTATATATATTAATTGTTTCAAGTATTTATCCTGATTATATTCATATAAAACCATCATATATGATATTTATGACTTAGTTAAATTAGTATTATCAATGTATTAATTAAAAGTGATAATATTTGGTCAATCGTAACTTTCTTACGTATAAATCCTTTAGGGGATACTCTTAAAAAAATGGAGTCTATTTATGACCAATCTTGCATCTCTTGTCGCTATTATTGTCTTAGGGATATTTTGCACATATGAAGCGCAAGCTGACGAAGATATTAACTGCTCCAATTATAATAATACTTGGAGCGACACTCTCATTTTACCTGAAGAAATTAGTAATATTATTCTACCTAATTACCCTATACGCCATGCGGAAAAAGGGTTGGTAGGTGGGTGCGTCATTGCAAATTTCAATATAGATAAAACCGGAAATGCTAGAGATGTAGTCATAATCAGCGCTGATACTAAAAGGATTTTTGATCGTGAAGTAAAAAGAGCTATACGGAAATCAAATTTCATCGAGCTTGCAGAAACACAAGGTGCAAAACTTGCTTTTGAATTTGCACTGTATGAAAAAAATGTTGAGAACAATAAAGCATTTTTTGTTTATCCTTTGAAGTCTGTAATTCATGAAAGTAAAGCATACGATAAGGCTTATGCATTAGAGCGTTCTGAGCCTAAATACCCTTTAGTAGCGGCCAGATCAGGGCAATCAGGTTGGACTCTTTTAAGTACAATTATTAATAATAAAGGTATTCCTGAAGATATAGTCGTAATCTATTCTAGTGGGGTGCGTGCATTTGACATAGAAGCCAAAAAGGCGCTTGCTAAATGGATTTATACTCCTAGTAATAGAAAAGATAAAACATCTGAAGCTAGTCACATTTTAGTTAAACTGGCGTTCAACCCACATACTCGAAATAATGAGATTAGTGAAAAGTTTTCCCTTCGATACGAAGAAGCTCAAACATCGATTAAAAACAATAATCTGTCAACAACTAAGCAATTGTTAGAAGCGTTAGACACAGGAGCCTATTTAAGTTTTCAAGAACGGTTAATGATGTCTGAAATAAACGCTCGCTATTTCAGAAAAACCAACGATTTTCCCTCTGAAATAGAATCATTAATTGATTTATATGAAACGGTAAAAACTTATTATAAAGAGCCTTCAGACTTTCGTACCAGTGTAATACTTAGCATGTATAAGGCATTTTTTAATAACAATGAATATAAGCGCATGACAGATGTGTACAACTTTACGCAAACACTTACAGATAAAGAACAGTTTAACTCTAGGTTACAAAAACATGTATTATCTATAAAAGCTATTCATGAAGCTGATAACCCTATCGTTCGCAAAGCAAAAGTCACAGGAAAAAACAGCTTTTCACACCTTTTAACCAAAAAGTCTTTTTCAATTGAATTACAAAAAGGAAAAATTGATAACATTGATATAAGGTGTGATTTTGGTAGACAAGAAACTAAATTTGAATCTGAAAAAGTTTATAAAATTGAAGATGATTTAGGTGATTGCATGTTATTAGTTGCTGCGGAAAAACAGACTGAATTTATACTAAGAGAACGATAATTATAAAGATTCAATTCCTGAAAAGATCTTTGATACATCTAATCGTCTGAAACTAGTCAAAATCTGGAGTGAAAGTTTAATTTATAATGGAGGGAGTGATCTGCTTTCAAGTAGCTCGCGGCAGTTTTTAGTCACTACAATTACTGCTAACTTCAATGTAGATGACAACTTTTCTTCGACTCTGATGGCACCTATATTTTATCCTAGATTAAATCCAGTTTGTGGTCTGCGTAGATCCAAGAGTAACTTGGATCTACGCTTGTGCAATCAGTTCACGCTAAACAAAGTTTTCTGTAAAATAGTCTAAATTTAGTAGCCACACTGAATGCTTACAGGGTTAAATTCCTAGTTTATAATTCACCTAAATTCGATTGCATTTTAGGCTTTGTCAACCAAACACTAATATCCTTAGCCATAGCTTTAACATCACGACCTAATATCGAACAGGTTCCTTTGAAGGCACCAAAAGCACCACCACCAGAAGTTCTTTGTACGTTAAAAGTACCAATAAGTTTACCAGCTTCTGTCAGTTTACCTGTTGCATGGACCATTTTACCGCCACTCCATGCACCACCACCATTACCATGAACGCGATCAATTTCTACTGACAAATACTTTTCAACACTCTTCGCTTTATCATCGCTATTTTCAAGCACGGTAAAACCTCGGTCTTTAGCATACGCTTTAATAAAGCGAGAAAATTTTTCTTCCAACTCACATTCGTCTTTTATCGCATCGCGTATATTGGCACCTTCGGCAAAAGGTATTTTGTTATCAATTACAATTGATTCGGCTAATACGACTGACGAGTATATTGATATTAAAAACGATACTACAATTATTTGTGCTTTCATTAGAACCCTTTATTTAGCTATTTTAACCAATGTACCTTTCAAAGTAACACCCGCTAATAAATGGCCTGCGCCACATTCAAATTCTGATGTTGATACAAAATCATGTTTTTTATAATATGACTGAATATTAACAACAGCATTCATGCCTTCCTTCTTCGCACGTTCTTGTAAAGCAATAAGAGCACTTAACATAACCCACTCACAAGCCTCACTATCTGATTTCATAAATGCATTTGTCTTCTTATTTGACATTACTTCACCGTAAGTTTCTGTAGACTTAGGGTAAGATTGTTCACCAAAATAAAGTGCTATATCGTCTAAGAGAACTTTCTTAGCCTTACTTGATTTTAATAATGGTTCAATAGGATATTTTCCTACATCATCTTTTGCTTGTACATTTAGTGAAAATAGAAATGTTGAACTGACAATAAAACATATCAATTTGGTTAGTTTTGTCATAATGACTCCTTGTTGTTATAAAAAACCCACAGTAAACCAACTCCTACGGCCCAACCGTCATCATCAGTTAACAGTGGACTGTTAATTTGTTCACTTTGTTTAAATGAATAGTATTTAATAAAACCGCCTAGCCAAAATGATGGTAATTTCATCATCACACCCGATGATAAATCTACACCTGCAAAGCCTGCATTATTTTGAAATTTATTACGCTGAGCGGTTTGATATTGCTTTTCAACACCATAGTAATAGTCTAAATAGCGCCCACTATTAAAATTAATGTTAAACCTAGTACTCCATTTCGTTGGATATTTGAAAAAAGTGCTAGTTCGTTCAACTACCGTAGCTAAACCACTGTGCCACCCAACACCATCAAGAGTAGCAAAATCAGTTGCTGTTACTTTACGTATAAATAACTCACTAAATAGATGATTTTTGGATCTCTGAGTACCTTTCCAAAAATATTTGGCAGATAGGCCTAGTTCAAACGTCCAGTCAATATCAGGCATTCCTATCCTAGCTCTATTTTTTTCACTTTTTACAGGAACACCTGCTGCGGCTGAAATATCAAAATCAAAGCGCCCTTTCTGCCATAATGATGACGTGATTCCTTGGCGATCGATCGATATTTTTTTATCTTGATAATAAATATATGGCAGTGGTACAAGATATTCTGTTTGCTCGTTTGAACCTGGATAATCTGGTATGGATAAAGCAAAAGCACCTACACCTAATTGCAGGAAATAATCATCTTCAGCATACGCTTGAGTACATATAGAATATAAAAATAAAAACAATCCCCCTGCTTTAGTCATGGTGACGTTTAAATATCAACGAAGTATTAATTCCACCAAAAGCAAAATTATTTGTCATTACGTAATCAGTTGTTATTTCGCGACCTTTGCTCCTTATATAATCTAAAGGCGCACACTCTTCGTCTATTTCTGTCAAGTTTATCGTCGGTGCAAACCAATTTTCAGACATCATATTAATGCAAGCCCAAGCTTCAATCGCCCCACAAGCCCCTAAAGTATGCCCTAGGTAGCTTTTTAATGAGCTTATAGGTTTGGCTCCAAGTAAATTAAATGTAGCATGAGACTCCGCTATATCACCTCGCTCTGTTGCTGTGCCATGCGCATTTACATAGCCTATTGTGGCAGCATCAATATTTGCGTCATCTAATGCAAGCATCATTGCTTTTTCCATTGTATCTGACGTTGGTAAAGTAACGTGGAGACCATCAGAGTTACTACCAAAACCTACCACTTCAGCAAGAATTTTTGCGCCTCTTGCCTTGGCATGTTCATATTCTTCAAGTATTAAAGTTCCCGCGCCTTCTCCAATTACTAGACCATCACGATTTTTATCAAAAGGGCGTGGTGTTTGCTCAGGAGTCTCGTTTTTTACACTGGTCGCATATAAAGTATCAAATACTGCAGCTTCACTCGCACAAAGTTCTTCGGCTCCACCCGCTACCATGATTTTTTGTTTACCAAATTTTATAGCTTCATAAGCATAACCAATGCCTTGAGAAGCTGATGTACACGCAGAGCTTGTTGTTATCACTCTACCTTTGATCCCAAAAAAAACACCAACATTGACGGCAGTAGTATGCCCCATCATTTGTATATAGCTAGTTGCAGTAACCCCTTCCATTGAACCAGTGTCCAACATCCGACCAAAAGGGATTATTGGATCTGTTGAACCTGTTGATGACCCATAAGCAATACCGGTATCACCATTAGTTAAACACGGCTGATCTAACAGTTCAGCTTGTTCAAGTGCTAATTCAGTCGCTCTTGTTGCCATTAAAGAAATCCGCCCCATAGAGCGTACTTGCTTTCTTTTATAATGTTTAGGTTTTACAAAACTTGTCACTGGTGCCGCTAAACGGGTATTCATATCTTGAATATAATCCCACTCAGGCATTGCTATTACAGCGTTTTTTCCCTCTTCTATATTATTTTTAAACTCTGGCCAAGTATCCCCAAGCGCCGTGATCACCGACATCCCCGTAACAACAACTCGCTTCATTAAATCAACCCACCATTAATAGAAATAACTTGGCGCGTTATATATGCCGCAGAATCAGACATTAAAAAAGCAACAGTTGCAGCAACTTCTTCAGGCTGGCCCATGCGACGTAAAGGGATCATTTTTAACATTTCTTCTACCGGTATTTCAGTTGTCATCTCTGTTTCAATTAGTCCAGGTGCAACACAGTTAACCGTTATTTTTCGCTTGGCAAGTTCCAAAGATAACGCCTTAGTTGCACCTATAATGCCCGCTTTCGCAGCACTATAATTAACTTGTCCGCGATTACCTGCAATACCTGAAACAGAAGCCATAGTAACTATTCTTCCACCTTTTCGACCTTGAACCATTGGCATAACTGTCGGGTGCACTACATTATAAAAGCCTTCTAATCCAGTTTTTATAACAACATCCCAATCGTCACCTGTCATTGCAGGAAAAGCCATATCGCGCGTTAAGCCAGCATTACAAACAACGCCATAATAGGCTCCATTTACTTCAATATCCTGTTCAATAGCTATTCTAGCTTTTTCACGATCGCAGACATCGAATTGTAAAATATTTACCTGTTGTCCTAGTGCTAAAATTTGCTCACCGACTTCTTTAGCTTGTGCCAAACCACTACGACAATGCAAAGTAATATTAAAGCCTTGCTTGGCTAACTCAAGCGCAATTGCTTTACCGATTCCTCGACTCGAGCCTGTGACTAAAATGCGTTTATTCACTCTTGTTCCTTAATAAATTCTTGTGGTTTGGAGGGTTGAAAGACATTCACTTTTGCCTCCACTACAACTCTATCCAGATGACTTATGGTACATCCGAAAACGCTAAGACCAGACTCTTCACGATATAACTCTTCTACATCAACTATTAAACGTGTACCACAAGAAAAACTGCGTTCTTGTATAGTCATTTTTCTTGCACCAAGTAAGAAGCCAATTCTAATCTCATGTTGTTGATCTAAGGCATTAGCTCCCGCATAAGCAGCAACCGATTGAGCCATATATTCAATACCTACATAACTTGGCACACCTTTTATTTGATGATCATAAAATGGTGATTCTTCATTGATATCAACCCAGCAACACGCACGCCTATCGTCATAATAACTTAATCCAGAAATTAATATCATGGGATCTCGATGAGGAATAACATCCTTAACACTATAATTAGTCATCAACTTTACCTAATATAAGACTAATATTATTACCACCAAACGCAAAAGAATTTGACAAGCAATACAACAACTTATCTAAAACCTGCCCTTGCGATAAATTAATTTTTTCGAGCTGTTCATCGACTAATGCTTCAGCTTTATTGCCCGGTATTTTATCATCAAAATTATACTCAGATAAGAGTAACCAACAAATTCCTGCTTCTAAGGCACCTGCGGCGCCAAGAGTATGGCCAGTAAAACGTTTGGTTGAACTACAAGGTACATTGAAACCAAAGACTTTAAAGATAGCATGGGCTTCCATTTCATCATTTTTAGGCGTTGCTGTGCCATGAGCATTAATATAATCAATATCATGTTTTTGCAAATTTGCTGAGTTTAATGCTTTTGTCATTGCACTGATAGCACCTTGCCCTTGCGGATCTGGGGCTGAGACATGATAAGCATCAGAACTTTCTCCCGAGCCTAGTAATTGAATTGGGGCAGCATGTTTACTCATTACAAATAAAGCAGCTCCTTCACCAATATTAATACCATCTCGACCTTGAGAAAAAGGTTGGCAGTATTGCTTCGCCATTGATTCTAACGCTTGAAAACCATTAATCGGTAAAGCACTTAATGAATCAACCCCACCACAAATAACAACATCCGCAAGACCACTCTCGAGTAAGGCTTTTGCACTTACTAATGCTTTTGCACTTGAACTACAAGCAGTAGAAATACCATAACAAGGACCTTCCGCCCCAATAATAGATGCGATAAAATTAGCCGGTGAAGACATTTCTTGAGTCAAATAATGAAAATCAGGGGGCATATGCCCGATATGAGCATTCGATTTTCGTGCCAATTCACCCTCTAATATACCTGATGTACTGGTGCCCATGATCACTGCGACACGAGTTTTTGGTATTTCATTTATAAGTTGTTCAACACTCTCTGAAATCTGCTGAAAAGCTAAATAAGCTAATTGATTGTTTCTACTATTAAAATAAGTTGGAAATTTTTCAAGAGAAGGTAAGGGCACGTTAACTTGACCAACAAAAATTGGCCTTTTATCTAATGATAATTGCTCATCCTTAGATAAATATTCTTGAGCATTGTTATTAACTAACGCATCTATGACTGTTGACTTATCATGCCCTAGTGCACAAATTATTCCTAAATCATTTAAATATACTGGCATGATGAATTACCCAATATCTGAAACAGTAAATTGATAGTGTCTAATTAAATGATGATAGCTAATATTACCTTCATTTTTCTTAATATGAATGATGGGCTGCTTATCTTGGGTAATCAAACGTTCACCTTTTTCATTTTCTGAAATACTTATCCCTTCAGACAATTGTTTATTTAATTGTTCTATCGGCCAATAAACAAGTTGTAAGTCAGCTAACACATACTCTGGAGATAAACTTTCAATCGGTATATGTTTGGTCACTTTTATCTGCTTATCTTCCGTAAAAGTTAATTCAAATAATGGAATACCAGATGGCGTTAGTGCAACGACAGCAATATTCTTTTCGTTAAATCCCGTTAACAAAACTAACTGATGCACTTTATCCTTGTAGCGAATTTCCATTTGTTGACTAAGCTCAGTATCCCACAAAGCCTTACGTGGTAGTTCCAGTAACAAGTGCGCTTGAGGAGAAATTTCAACATCGACACTTGTAGATAACGTTGAATGTGTACAAGCAGTTAATAATAACAAAATCGCGAGAGTTAACTTTAAGAACGACATACATCAACCAAAGCACTAAAACGACGCTCACTTTGAGCAACATAAGGGTTTTCTTTATCCCAAGCATAACCTGCGAGAATTGAGCTAAGCATTCTCTCTATTTTATCTGTTTGCTGGTCACAAAAAATTACATCTTGAAAACCACCTTCATACCAACTAGTGACAAACGTTTTAAAACACTTAACCCCCTCGCTTAAAGGCTTAACAAAGGATTGGTTAAAATCAACGGCTTCTCCCTTCAAAAATTTATCGATTTCAGGAGAAATCAGTACTGCTGAACACAAGGCAATAGTTACACCAGATGAGAAAACAGGATCTAAAAACTCACCCGCATTACCCAATAAAGCATAATTATTACCTATAAGCGAGGTCACATTAGCTGAATAACCTGTGATAGATTGCACCTCATTAATCAGCGTGGCGTTTTTAAGTAAAGCTTTAAGATTTGGTGCTTGTGAAATAAAATCAAGCAAAAGCTGCTCCTGACTTAGGCCACCTTTCGATAACTGTTCAGGTTTCCCCACAACACCTATACTGCTTGTGCCATCTGAAAAAGGAATCGTCCAAAACCAAATATCCTTGTAGACAGGATGCACTGTTATTAAGATTTTATTTCGATCAAAATCTGCATCGTCTATTTTGTCATTAAAATGAGCGAAAAATGCTGACCTTACAGGAAAATTAGATGGTGTTTCTAAATTGAGTAAACGAGGCAGTACACGAGCAAAACCACTGGCATCCAGTAAATAACGACCTACAATTTGGTAACTTTGGTCAGATTCATCGAGTACTGTCAAAATCGGTTTTTCACCGTCCACATTAACCGTTTTCACCTGGTGACCATAACGAATATCGGCACCTTTATCTTGAGCTCCATCCGCTAATACCTTGTCAAATGATGCTCGCTTTACTTGATATGTAGTACTTGGTCCGGATGAAAATTTTCTCGTGAAATCAAACTCTGTATATTTATCATTTTTTTGAAATGCTGCACCATTTTTAAACTGAAAACCTAGTATATCAGCACTATCATGCACTTTTTGTTCTAAACCAGCAGCCTTCAAAAATGCCATGCATTGAGGTAATAAGCTTTCACCAATCGAAAATCTAGGAAAATGTTGTTTTTCCAATATAAGTACCCGCCAACCTAAATCTGACAGCATTGCCCCAGCCGCTGCTCCTGAAGGACCTGCACCTATAATGACTACATCAAACTGTTCACTTTTCATAACTTTCCTTTACTACTATAGGAGCAAGTAGATAAATAAAGGCAATGCCAAACATCACCGTAAGACCAAAACTAAAAACAGCAGGCGTTTTACTAAACGACAACATACCAAATACTAAAATTGAGGATATTGCTGATAAGCTTATTGCAAGTACATTGGACATGAGTAAGCCACGCTCTCGGTAAAAGATAAGGTAATCTATGGCAAGCGCTAAAATTAACATAATAGAAAACACATTAAATATATTAAGCGTTTGTTGAACCAACATTGAGGCATAAAGGGATAGAGCAACAACAATAGCGAGTAAGATACCACTTTTTACAGCCGCTTTTATCGTAAAGAACCAAGAAAATATCAGTAGAATAATGACAAAAACGAAAATAAACCCCCAATAAAGTTGCAAACGAAACTCTGTTAATACTTTTGTTAGCGTACTTGCTTTATCCGCATAGCTAACTTGTTGATTATATTTTCCGGCTAACTGTACTACTAAAGCATTCAACTGTAATTGATCCAAGCCTTTCACTTCCATTAATGACACATAACCTTGTCTTTCAGCATGATTATCTGATACCCCAACATTAAATTTACTATGATAAAGCTTGCTATAGGTAATAAGAGAAATAGGAGAATTATTTAGATCAACTTCCTCTAAATAATTTAATTTATCGAATGAAATGGGATAATCAAACATAGTCGATAATTCATCAAAAACTCCACGTTTTTGTGCCGCAGATAAAAGTTCAAAACTTAACTCTTGTTTCTTTTTCGAAGGAACCCAATCACTCAAAGTGTTAACTTTAGCATTAGGTACCTTTTGAATAATTTCACTAGTGATATTCTCTTCTAATTCAAGCAGTGCCTGAAAACTGTCTGCACTAACATAAAAACGATGAACATTGTCATTATTCAAAAGTAGCTGATGGGTCTTTTCATTTGCTAAGAGCTGCTTACTGCTCGCATTGAGTAATCGGATATTATCATCGAACTTCAATGGAACCACTGCATAGGCCATCACTAAAACCACACTCAATGTTATGGTAATCACTCGGCTATGCTCTTTGATTTTTTTAAACAGCCTTATGACATTTTCAATAATTGGAAAGTTAAATTTAATTGTTGGCATAGACAGCATTAGAGATGGAAGAAGCAATGTTGAGAAAGCTAAAGCGCCGGCCAAACCTGCAATAACAAATGCAGCAATTTGTGGCATTAAATCGAGCGGGGCAAATGCAAAAACTAAATAACCTAGGGCAGTAGTAATAAAACCGAGAAAGATCGACCTAACAACTTTTTTATGAGAAATTAAACTAGCACGTTTATCTAAGCGATTTGAACTTTGGTTCTCTCTATCTTTGGGCTCTTTTAGGTATTCGACCATGATATGGAAACTATAATCAATTGCAATACCAATAAGGGTTATACCAAAAACAAAACTTAACATATGAACGGAAGGAAAAATCCACACTAACGCAGTTAACCCAGCAAGCACAGCGTTGGCAATTGTTAATAATGCACCAACAATGGGTAATATACTCCTAAATACCCAGACAATGATAATCAGCATGCCTAGCATGCTAACACCACCAAAAAAGCTCATTTCAAACTCAGCCTGAGCGGCATTTTCTGCTGTATGAAAGATAATTCCCGAATAAACCATTTTCACACTAGTATAGCTTTGTTGAATGCTAGTGAAATAACCCAAGAGCTCTTTACTTGTTATCTGTGAATTAACTAGACCTGTAGACTCTTCAGGTAAATTTAATACTAATAAGTAATTAGTACGCCCATTATCATTAATCACTAAGCGGTCATTTTTTACTGACACAACTGAATTATCACTCAGTTGTTGCTCAGTAAAATCTGCAACAGACAAACTTGGATCTTGATTAAATGATGCGCCGACAAATGGGTTAACTGTAGAAGTTAATTTTTCAGTTGCAAAAGGAACTAATAATTCAGGCTTCTCTAATAATGCTTGATATGATTTTGTTAATAATGCCCCTTGAAATTGGGCATAAAATTTTGTTATTTCACTAACATCTAAGGATTGTAAACTAGTATCTAACCACCCTTTTTGGCTAAAAACTTGTCTAAGATGATCATGCGCAACAATGGCATTTTCACCGGAAAGTGTCACCATAACTCGTGTTTTATATTGATCAAAAAACCACTTTTCAGCATTTTTTATTAAAGCAGATTGCTCATTAGCAGGTAAAATACTTAATAAATCAGCTTGAAAATGTGTCCGATCTTGCTTAACGGCTAATCCTAATAGTATTACTAATACTAGTACTTGGAAGCACCCTAACCACAATTTTATTCCTTTCACTCTTTATCCTTTGAAGCTAGTGGCTATAATGACGTTCAGCATTACTTTGATCATTAGCATCTGTATAACTTAATGTAATGACCGTATAATTAGTTTGTGGATCAAATAACGTAATTTTATCAATTTGACCTTGCCCACATAAAGCTATTTGTTTAAAAACTTGAGCAAAAGTTTTGTCCTTTGGGATTAACATTAAGCAATGCTCACTTTCTATACCTGCAGTCCTGGTTATTAAAAAATGATCACTTAATGATTCAAATTGTCCTGATAATAACTGTTGTAGTATATGGCCAATATCCTGCGCTTCATCTTGCTCACTTAATTCCCCATTGGCATTTTCTATATAAAGTTTGTTTTCACGAAATATTATTGCACTCTGAACGGGAGTTAACGTTCGCCACGTAAATTTTTGATCTACAGAGCTAAACTTCCCGCTTGAAATAAAAGGTTTTTTTAATATTTTAAAGTATTTTTTTTGTAGAAAATTACCATTAAGATTATTATTCGTTTCTAATGACAATATGCTTAACGCCTGCGTAGCACTTAGCAAGGTGTTCGGCATTTCATTGTTTTCAGCTGCATTCAAAAGGCAGGTAACAAATAAACTAACAATTAAAGTCACTGTACGCATTATGCTAAAATCCCTTTTATAAGGTCTAGAAGTACTTTCGGACTAGCATATTGCATTTCTTTATTTGAAATATCTACAGCGACTTGCGTTGTCGATGCCTTAGTCAATTTTTTGCCTGAGGCTGCATCAGTGATAACATAATCAATTTTTAGACACGTTTCATATTCTTTCAAATAAGCATCTACACGTATCAACTGTCTAAAAGTCGCTGAATCGATATACTTCAATCGCATATCAACAATCGGCCACATATAGCCAGAATCATTCATTTCGAGGTAGTCATAGTCAAACTTCCGAAGTAGTTCACAACGCGCTACCTCTAAATAACGAGCATAACTACCATGCCAAACAACATTCATAGGATCGCAGTCATGAAAAGGTATTTCTATTTCCACATAAGCTGAAATTAAGGCTTTTTTACTATTCATATAAAGCCCATCGTTTAGTTTGTATGGCATCAATGGTATATCTTAAAACACTTTCCAATGGTCTATCTTCCACTAAATTTTCGAAATAACCGCTAACATCATCATACATAGCCATAATATTAGGAGCTAAAGTATTATGCTGTAAATCACCCTGTTCGATACGAATTCTGACCCCTTGTACCGCAGCTAACAAAGTACTGGCTAGTACTTGTTCAGTTAATTGTAAAATACGCAAAGCATCGCGTGCCGCAATAGTTCCCATGCTTACTTTATCTTGGTTATGGCATTCGGTAGATCGTGAAAATACACTTGCTGGCATTGTATGTTTAAGTGCTTCAGCAGTATATGCCGAAGCACCAATTTGAACAGCCTTGAAACCATGATTAATATAACGACGCTCTTCCGAACTCGCCGATAAATTAGAAGGTAAGCCATTGTTATAACGAGTATCGACTAATGATGCAATTTGTCTATCAGCTAAATCAGCTAAATTGGCAACCGCCGTTTTTAAATTATCCATCGCCATTGCAATATGACCACCGTAAAAATGCCCTCCATGAAGAATATGCTCACCAATACCATCAATGATTGGATTATCATTAGCGGAATTGAGTTCATTTTCTATAATATTTTTAAAAAATGGTAGGCTATCTTGCAATACACCAATAACATGAGGCGCACATCGAATAGAATAACGATCTTGCAATCGATTAGAATTACGAGGGTGCTGATGATGATTTAAATCTTCACGGATCCAACTTGCAACTTGTTGCTGACCTTGATGGGGCTTAACAGAAAATAATATTTCATCGAAATGATGACTATTTCCCTTAAGAGCTAAACTACTCAAAGACGTAATACGTGCGGCCAAGCGAGATAAATATTCTGAACGATCATAAGCTAAACAAGCTAATGCTGTCATTACCGCCGTGCCATTCATTACCGCAAGACCTTCTTTAGGTCTTAACATCAATGGTGTTAACTCTAATTTTTCCATCACTGATGCACTATTATGTATTTCTCCTTGATAATATACATCGCGCTCTCCAACCATAGCGCCAGCTACATATGATAAAGGAGTTAAATCACCGCTTGCACCAACAGAGCCCTCTTGAGGGATGACAGGCACAATATCTTTATTAATAAAGTCAGTCAGTAAATTAAGTAACTCCCAACTCACACCAGAATACCCTTGGCTAAGAGAGGCTAAGCGAGCAGCTAAAATCGCACGCCCTTCCATCGGACTAAAATACTGCCCTAATCCGCAACCATGAAAGCGCGTTAAATGTAAAGGTAGTTCATTAACAAGATCAAGTGGGATATTTACCGTAACTGAATCACCATAACCGGTTGTAACACCATAAATAACACCATCTTCTTTTAACAACGTATCGAGAAATTTTAGTGCAGAATCAATTTTTTCAACAAAATGTCCATCGTCAGTTAATGCTACTGATACCTTTTTATTAGCTATCGCAATTACATCTTCAATTGATAATGACTGCTTGCCAAAAATAATACTATTATCTTGATTCACTTTACTGGTGACTCCGTTTGGATTCTCTTGAAATGTGTTCATCTTTTTGCCAAAAATCAAAAAAATTAAACCACTGGTAAGGATATAAATTTGCGTAATAACTCAATCTTTGAGCGTAGACATTTATAATTTCTTGTAAGGCTTGGTCTCTATTTCTTCTTGGCACGCCTAACTTATCTGCAACATGCTCAAAGATAACATTATAATGCCCATGTTCTTTTAAACAAAAAAGCCAATACACTGGACACTCTAGAATAGAAGCTAGAATAAAAGGCCCTTGTGCAAATGCTGCCGAACGTCCAAGAAAATTAGCATAATTTACACGTCCTGATGTGCTAATACTGGTTCTATCTCCAACAATAACAATAATCTCACCGGCATCAACTCGTTCTTTAAGTGAAATAGCTAGCCCAGGACTAATATCACTCACTTCAATTAAGTTAACACTGACACGGTTATTAACACTTTGTAAAATACGATTAAACTTCTCTGCATTCTGAGTAAAAGTTAACACATTAATTGGAGTCGAATATCGACCATCACTTAAAGCGCGACAAACTTCTAAGTTCCCTAAATGTGAGCCAATAAGTATTGCCCCTTTTTTACTCTCTACAACTTTTGAAAAAACAGTGTCACCTGCATACTCTATGTGTTTAAGGTCTATTTTACCTAGCCACGCATCTATTTTATCAAATGCAGAATTAGCAAAACTACAATAGTGCTTCAACCCTTGCCAAAAACTTGCTTTTTTATTTATCCCATTATACTGATTAACTTGAGTTAAAAACCGTCGTGATTCAACTCGACCAGTTTTCCCCGTTAGATACAAATAAAAGACTACCGGAAATAAAGGAATCCAAAGTAGATACCGTCCCAACAACCGGTATACAAAAAATAGTATTTTCATACCAATGATGGAGCCTCTTTCATCAATGCCCGCCCAATGATCTTTACTCTGATGTTTGATTGTCATTTATTTATGCTTTTGATGAATGAATTTACGTGCAAGTAGGATAGGACTACGAATTAACATGCCAAAAAATAATTTAGTATGCATCCATGATATTAATACATTATCTTCAAATGCATTAAAATGTGACACCCCATTTTCAGGATAAATAACTTTTGTTGGAAAAAATTTAATATTTACGCCTCGCCAATATAATCTCACCATTATTTCGGTATCAAAGTCCATTCGTTCACCTAAGTGAACCTCTTTAATTAAAGCAACACAGTCTTTAATGGGATAAACTCGAAAACCGCACATGGTATCAATCAATGAAAGAGACAATGTTTCGATATAGACCCAAACATGAGTAATATATCGAGCCCAATAACGATGTTTAGGCACAGATTCATCATAAATAGGATTACCACTGATCAAGGCCCCTGGAAATTGCGCAGACATTTTCAACAAGTGTTTAATATCATTCAATGAGTGTTGACCGTCTGCGTCTATTTGTATCGCATAGTCATAACCCTGAACATCCGCATGAATAAAACCGGTTTGAACTGCAGCTCCTTTACCTTTATTTTTATCATGATGTAAAACTGTTAATAATGGAGTGAGTGACGTTAAAGTGTCTAAATACTTAGCCACACTAGACTCACTACCATCATTGACTACAATAATAGGCATTTCAAAAGTCGTTAATTCTATAATGACATCTCGAATCACTTCACTGTGGTTATAAAGAGGGATTAAAAAACAATATTTCATTAGACGCTCTCGAAAACAATACGACCTGAGGCATGAATTCCTTTCGCTGAAATATATTTAAATAGTACTTTATTTGTTGATTTTTTTTCTAAATGCAACTGCACTTCCAAATTTGGACTTAACACTACTTGAAATTTTAATACTTCAACGTTTATCACCAATTGCGATTCAAAACCTAAATGCTGTTGAGTATATTTAATTGCCCAATCTAGCTGTACTACGCCAGCTAAAATAGGCATATTGGGGAAGTGACCTTTGAAATAATCTAATTCTGGTTGTAGCAGAAATTTCATTATTACACTATCACCTAATGACTCTACGCTGAGAATATCAGGCTTTGTTACCTCTAGCTTATTCAAACAATTTCCCCAATGCACTATGACTTAACTTTCCTTGGCTATTATAAGGCAAACTATCGACGTAACGCCATTTCCTTGGTAGACAAACTCGCTCAAAGCGTTCAAGTAAATGCTGTTTCATCTTTTGATTGAGTTCGAACGTTGAAAGACTTTCTTTTAACAATAAACCAGCTTCACTCAAACTAACGATTGCAACTAAACTAGACCTTGAATCACTCAATACCATGACACGACATTCTTTAACATTTGGTGAGGTTAATAAATATTGCTCAACCTCATCCAAACTTAATCGTTTTTCCTCTAACTTTATAGTGCGATCTACTCGACCTAACAAAGAAAAACTACCATTTGAAAAAACCTCTCCTTTATCATCAAGCAACATATTATGCTCATTAATATAAGGAGAATTTAAGCACAAACGCTTTGTTTCAGACTGAGTAGTTAATGTAACTTTATCAAAAGTTTGCCAATATTCAGCGGGTAAAGATACAACTGAACGATAACCTATTCCCCCAGTTTCGGTACTACCATAAACTTGAATCACGCCTTGCTCAAACTGATGATGTAACTCAAGAGCATCTCTGTCCGCTAATGGACCACCAGATGAAAATATTTTCACAAGGCTTTCTTTGTCGTTCATCAACACGTTATCAAAAACTAAACGTTTTAAGAATGCAGGACTTGAGACCAGCACCACTGAAGAAAACTGCTGCAAAATTGAAATACCATGCTCTGGATATTCTATCGTTCTCTCAATCATAGCACCTTGTGTTAACGGCCAGAGCAAACGAAATAACAAGCCATAGATATGTTGATGGGATACTGTTGATAAAAAAACTGTATTCTTTTCCAGCTGAAAAGTATCACTTAATGTAGCTAACTCAATGGATAATTGTTCCCACGTTTTTTCCACCAACTTTGCTTGCCCTGAAGAGCCAGAAGTAGAAAAAAGTAATAATGAATCAGTAGGCCATAACAAAGGTGTTTGGCTCTCTCCTAAAACAGAAACTTCAGGCAATGCCTCAAGTGAAGGAAAATCCAAAGAGCAATTAAATTCACCAGATAATGCATCTGCTAATGGACATAAATCTTCCAGTGTTTTTAATTGACCATTAGCCGGTAAGATGACTTTGATATTATTTGCACTTAAAGCAAATAATCTCACCGCAAACTGGTAAACATCTGGATGAAATAAAATAACACTATATTGGTTAAATGTATTATTTTGCTCTCGGGATGAAACCTTTTTTAAAAATGATTTTATTTTTTGCTGGTATTTAAATATATCAGCTAAAAATTGTGAGCCATCAATATACTTATCATCACAGAAAAAAAGTCGTTCTTGGTGGACTAAGTGTTCAAAATCAAACACATGAATTCCTTTTCTTTATTTGTTTTTTTTTGACTAATAAGCGTACCATATACTCAATTCCCATTAAGCTACCCATCAATATATACGAAATAAAACCGTTATATAGCGCCCACTCTTCAAGCGAACAAAACAAAGCAGTATATGATGCAATAGCACCATTAATGATAAAAAACACACACCATATTTTTGTGACATTACGACAATAGCTAACACCATTAGCATCAAGTTCAGGATCTGTCATGCGGGCAAAGGTTTCAATAATAGTTGGAGACTTGATTAAGGAATAAACAAAAATAATTAACGTTACTGTACTGACAACAACCGGATAAAATAACATACCAATCGAATCGCCCTTCAGTGCTGAATATGTCAGCACAACAACACCCAATATTGACGCAGGTTTAAGCCACGGCATTTTTTGCCATAATGAGCGACTAAACGACAGCCTTAATAATATTAAAACAATCAATGCGATGGCGATATATTGAAGGGAAAAATGCTGCATGCCCCAATAAACCAAAACAGGATATAAAAGAGCTAATACAGCAAGTAATGTAGTAATTATAATTTTCACAATTAAAGACTAATTTGCCATTAATTTTTCAATTTCATCAACCACATCACCAACAGTACGTACTGCTTTAAAAGCTTCGGGATCAATTTTTTTTCCAGTTAAATCTTTTAGTTTCACTACTAAATCAACGGCATCAATACTGTCTAAGTCGAGATCTTGATATAAATGAGCATCTGTTGATAAATCATCACGATCTAATTCAAATTCTTCAACCAAAATATCGGTTAACATACGGTAAATTTCTTCTCTTGATTCCATAAAAAATCCTAGTTACTGCTATTTTCTTGGATAAAAGCACTTAAGTTATTCACAGAACTAAAATGCTTTTTTGTGTCTTCTGAGTTAGCGTCAATTTTAACATTAAATGTTTTTTTTATTGCTAACCCTAATTCTAAGGCATCGATACTATCAAGTCCTAAACCGTCAATAAATAAAGGTTCATCATCATTAATATCATCATTAGTAATATCTTCTAAGTCTAGTGTTTCAATGATCAGTAATTTTAACTGCTCTTTTAATTCACTCATATTTGTGTAATTCCTCAGTAAAAAATGATTGCCACTTACGTGTTAATACACGAGATGCCTTACTTAATATATTATCCGAAAATTCCAACTTACTATTAAAATCAGCAGCTACGTATAAATTAAATTCAAACTTCTTTTGTGGTACTTGATACCATTTTTCAGTTTTTGTTAAAGTAGTAGGTGATACCCTAATGATAAAATTAGTAACGGATGCCTGACATCGTATTGCAATATTTGCTGCACCTCGTTGAAATTTAATATTTTCCCCTGAAGTAGTACGTGTTCCTTCAGGAAATATTATAAGATTATTTCCTTGCGCCAACGATCGACTACACGCATCGATCAATTCATCTGGGTTACTATTACTGATATAACCAGTGTTTTTAATTACCCCTCTTATAAAAGGGTTTTTAAATAAATGAGCCTTTACAATACAATCGGCATTTGGCATGAGTGAAATCAATACGACCACATCAATTAAAGATGGGTGATTAGCTAGTATTAATTGGCCTCGTAATTGCTCAAAATAATGCTTATTTGGTACATTGAATGAACCAACGCCTAATAGACTCATTAATTGTATAAAAAATTTAAATGTATAATGAACGGTTAGTCGCGCTACAGCTTGTCTTTTATTAAAATCTCGATAAATCAGTTTTTGCAATGGAAAACAAAAAAACGATAGTAATACCGCCCCGAAACCAAACACTGCAAAACAAAAACCTGTTGCGAAAATACGCCAGATCCGATTAATTATATTGATTATGTTATTCATGATTCAACACTAACAAGACAAAGAAATAGCTTTTTGAGAGGCTAACCATTGTTCAATTTGTAACGCTTGTGGGTAGAGGGTGTTCATACCTTCAAGAGTTAGTTTTAATTCATTTAAATCGACTCTAACACTACTACCCGTGAGTTTTTCTCTACTGATAACAAATGCAACAGCATGATCTATTTGTAATTCATCCGAATACGGTAGATAAATATCTGGTAACGCTTGATCACAATGCACGATTAAGAGCTTATCACTATGATCGGTATTAATACGGGCAAAGCCATCAATTATCGCCATCAACATAGTATTTTTACCGGCTACTACCGTATTAGTTGCTTGTTGATTTTTAGTTAAAATAGTAAATAGACCAGACACTGCATTATGAACCGATAAGCTAAACGCCGTTGGCGATAACGCTTCATCCTGAGCTATGTCTTCAAGTAACATAGAAGTTTTATGTAAATCACCATGACGCGAAGAAAAAATACTAGGAAGAGATACATCTATTTTTTCGCATGCATGATGAGCACAGTAAAGAGCCATTTTAGCAAAGATACTTAATCGTCTTCTTTGCATCGAAGGTACCCACTCTATTTTAGGTAATTGGCTTTTATCAAACCTTACAGGCACGTCTATTGAGAAAAAATCATTATGTGATGATCCCGCATTTAAACTTACCCAGTTATCAATAAAAAAATGCTGTCGCATGTTCTTGCCATAATTATCTAATTGAAGACGACTAACAATTTTCAGATTCTGCTAACAAGAGTAGTTATAATCACAAACTTTTATATATCTTATTATTGATAGAATCCTTTCTAAACGAAGTCGTAAAGAATGATACTAAATTAAAACAGGCGTATTAAACTAAAAAAAGGACATTAACTCAATGTATTTTAGATATATTAAGAAATTAGTTCTAGATTAGAGTAAGTACTTTTCTATCTTAATTCTCAAATTTCAAACATTTTATAAAGTGAACTTTATTAAAAACAATATATTGTGAGTATAATAAGGTTCCAATATAGTCATTTTCAACAAATGTACTAAAATTGAGCTTCTGGTGTTTCAGCTCTTGTTCGGTATTTATACCTAAAATTTTCACTAAACTTTGACCCGTTGCTTTCACTAGACATTCTTTTAATGTCCAGAGTTGATAAAAATAAAAATTTAAATCTCCCACATGCTTCATTTCATCATATTCCTGTTTGGAAAATACTTGTTGAGCAATACTTAAAAAATCCCGATTTTTAGATATATTTTCCAAATCAACCGCTAGCACAGATGGAGTTAAAGACAACGCGATGAGTAACCTATTATCTTTATGGCTAATAGAAATAGAAAAAGGTAAATTTGTTGAATTTAAAAAAGCTGATATTTTCTTATCTTTCTCGTTAAAACAGATAGTTACATCGATTAAATCACACTTAAATTGATTAGCAATCAACTGCTTTAAGCAGTAACGACTCGCTAAAAAATTAGTTCGTTGCTGTCCATTTCGTTTAGCTAAAACTTGAAGTTCTTGGGGAGACAACCATTGCTTAGCCTTAATGAAAAATTTTTCAGATAAGTTTTGTGTACTGAAATAAAAGACATATACACTATCATTCATGAGTTTTACGTCTTCCAACGAAGCGATTGAACACCACTTAATGTTATTCTTTATTGGAATCATAGCGCTATAATCTTATATGATGTTAAACAAAACGAATTATAAAAATTATCCCTCAAATAAAAATAGCTCACTGGCATCATTAACTTGGAAATAATGCCAGTAAAAATATTCACTATTAGGCTTTATTCTATATTCTGAATCTGCTCTCTCATTTGCTCAATTAACACCTTCAGTTCAACCGCTGAATTAGTAATATCTGAGTTGATTGATTTGGAACCTAATGTGTTGGCTTCACGGTTAAATTCTTGCATCATAAAATCTAATCTACGACCTTGGGCGCCGCCTTTTTTAAGAATACTTTTTGTTTCTTTAACATGGCTATATAAACGATCAATTTCTTCATCTACATCCATTTTTTGCGCTAGCATCACCAATTCTTGTTCAACTCGTGTCGATTCCAATTCAATTTTTGCTTCTGCAAACTTATCTGTAATACGCGTACGTTGCCATTGAATCACTTCTGGCATATGGTTTTTAACTTTTTCAGCTTCTGCAACAATTGCATCAAGACGTTGCTCAATCAAGGCTTTCATGTTTGCGCCTTCACTTGCTCGGGCGACAATGAAGTCTTTGAGTGCTTGATCAAAACCAGCCAAAATATCTGCCTGAATAGAGTCCATGTCGGCTTCTTCTGCCTCCATAACCCCTGGCCAACGCATAATTTCTAATGGGTTTATTTGGCTATTTAACGTTTTTTCGTTTAACCAGTTAGCATGCTCTAATAATTGCTCAGCAAGATCTTTATTAATCGCAAGTTTGCCTTTAGTGGCTGGATTGGCGTTAAAACGTAGCCCACATTCTACTTTTCCACGGTTTAAAGCTTTACGAAAGCGCTCTCTTAGCACTGGTTCTACACTACGAAATTGCTCAGGCAGTCTAAAATATGTTTCTAAATATCGTTGGTTTACACTGCGAATTTCCCATACCGCATTGCCCCAATCACCTTTCACTTCAATACGTGAAAAAGCTGTCATACTATGGATCATAATCTTTCCTATTTTTACTCAATAAAAGTTTCTTTTATAAGAATGAACAGTTCAATTATGCCTGAGCAAGACCAAAGTCACCAGTTATTCAAAAAAGTCTTATGGTGTAAAATTCACTTGTCCAAAATTAGCCGCAAAATCCACACACCAAACACTTAGCCCAGTGAGATCATCAAGCGATTTACTGCTCGGCAGTCGCACTGTTATTTCAGCGTTAATATAGGCTTTTCCATTAATTTTTTGACTGATAGGAAAGGCTAAATCACTTTGATAATCATGATTTTTAGCCGCATAAATATAAACTTCAGGGCCACCACCATCATAAGAAAATTCGGTGATTTTTATCGTACAATCGTTAATAATTTCCGCTCGTCCCGATACATTATGAGCGAAAGATTCAAAATAACCGGTGTAACCCACTTTACTATGAGTAGAACCACAATTGTTTGAGGTTTGCTGTGTTAGCCCATCAAGGGTTTCTTGAAAATGATACAGCGCGTCTTGCTCGGTGATCAATGCTTGATAAATACTGCCGCTACCTGCCACTAATAGTGCGACTTGGTCATCAAAATCGTCTGCAGAAAAATCAACAGTAAGCCCCTTGGCTAACTCATGTGCAGTGTCTGATATAGTAATACCATTACTGGCATCGCCGTCAATATCTAAACTTTGGAGTAAACGCAGCATATTAATAACCGCCTGTTCACTGGTATCCTCTGTATTAAAAACCTCTAGTGGCGTAATTGTTCCTGAAGCAGAAACTTCTGGAAAAACAATATCTCCAATTGAAAATACAATGCGCTCATTCAGCTGATAATTGAATTCGCCTGTTTCAGTTGTATAGCCTTCTTGTTCAAGGGTTTGGTAATGTAAATTAGCTACGGCAGCATCAAGAAAAACACCTTGATAGATTAAAGGAGTAGGCTGAGGCGTTGAGGGAGACATTAACGCTGTGTTATCTGATTGAGTTTCTCCGCCACCACCACAGGCAAATAAAGTAAAGAGAACTCCACTGCATAATATTGTTTTTACTAACACAACCATACCCTCCATTAAGGTTAAGTGCGTTATCGTTCATCGATAACGACACGTATGAAGAGTATGCCCAGTAATAGTTAACCATTCATAACAAAACTATCACAATACCATGGCATTTTTTTAACGCTTTTTGCCTAAGACGTTTGCCATTGTTTTTTAATGTGTTCTGCCACACGGAAAGCATTAGCATAAATAGTAAAAGTATAAGGGACACTGCCACCTGTAGGCATAAACGAACCGTCAGTTACATAAAGGTTCTTTACTTCATGTGCGCGACAGTTTTTATCCAATACTGAGGTTTTTGGATCATTGCCAAAGCGACAACCACCAGCCATTAAATTGGTTGGGGGATAACTACTTACTGAGGTACTAATATTTTTAGCTCCCATGTTTTCAAGTAATTTTTCACCTTTTTTCGCTAGATATTCACCTACTTGCAGATCATGTGCGTGAGCACCAATACGTACTTTAGCAACAGGGTCTCCCCATTGATCAGTCACTTCATCATCAAGGGTAACAAAGCAGTCGTCGGTAGGTAACCAATCATTAAATACTTCAAATCGTAGGGTTTTGTAACTGGTAAACTCTTTATGAAGCGCCTTTTGCAATGGTTCGCCCCACATTAAAGCGCCGTCACTATCTCTTTCGGTTCCTCGCGCTCTCGCTATTGGATTTTGGTAAAACAGAAAATCAATAGTACCGCCTTTAGCTTTTCCTTGATCATTAGCGCCATCAAAGTTTTTGTCATCAATTTGATACCAATCTTGTAACGCGCGATTAATAAATGGCCCTACTTGTTTAAGTTCCGTTTGTTTATTTTTAGGAAGGTCGTTATAAATAAAGTCTCCTTGCCCTGTACCACCGGCACTAAAAACTAAGTTTTTACCCACTTGCCCATTATTATTGGCTAGTCCATTGGGAAAATTTTTGCTCTTAGACGACAACAACAACCTCGACGTTTCTACCGCTTGGCATGCCACTACATAGATGTTAGCGCTTACTGACTGCTTTCGACCTCTGCTGTCATAATAATGCACTGCGGTAACCTTTGAATTTTCGTCACTGGCTATATGGTAAACTTTGGCATTAGCAATAATAGTTAAATTGCCAGTAGCCACCGCATGGTTTAACAAAGCCGCTCTACCACTACCTTTCGCACCAGATGAACAACCATAACTTGAACAATAACCTGAATATTCGCAGCTATTACGCCCCATGGCTGGCCGAGATAATATTGCACGAGGTACCGGAATTGCGTGGTAACCAATCGCTTTTGAGCTTTGATCTATCCAACTTGAAACTGGGTGTTCTGCCACCGGTGGATAAGGAAAGTCACTTGAACGCGGTTCTTGATGGGGATGTTCAACCACTCTACCTGATACCCCTACTTCTCGTTCAACTTGGGCATAATAGGGTTCTAAATCTTGATAACTAATTGGCCAATCTTCAACATTAGCGCCGGGTATTTCACCAAATTCGCTTTTTAACTTAAAATCAATGGGCTTTAAACGGTGAAAATAGCCACTCATAAAGTTTGAGGAACCACCGACAACGTTTCCATTCCAAAAACTCCAGCCTGATTCGCTAGTAGGTTCACCTTGCCAGAAGTTTTCTCCCTGTTCATTTTCGTACAGCTCTTCAATAACATGTTGTTCGTCATTTAAATCTGGGTTGTACGAATCGCGCAGGCTTATGGCTAATTCATCTTTAAAAAATTCTTTTTCCGTTAACCAAGGGCCTTTTTCTAAAACCAGAACTTTAGCCCCAGCTTTTGCTAAGGTATACGCCACTGGAGAAGCACCCGCGCCACTGCCTACAATACAAATGTCGTATTTCATGCTTTTGTTTTTCCTTGCTCTCGTTTTGCGCTAACCGATAAATGACGAGTAGGGATAATATGATTACTTATTTTTGCAGATAATTGGCTACGCTTAGGTAGTTCAAAATACCTTTCTCCTGCTACAGGTAATGGAAAACCAGCTTGATGCTCCAGCCATTTCCAGCCGATACCGTTAGGGTTACCACCATAGGAAGGTGCTGACAACATGGCTTCGTACAAATTACTGATCAACATAGAAATCCAATTATCACCCGCCTCTGAATGGCTAATATCACGTAACATGGTTTCTTTATCGGATTTATCCAATAACACAAATGCTTGTTGGGTTTGTTTAACGGCATAACCATTTAACCAGCCAACACCTTTATAGATAAATTCAATTTCATCTTGAGCAGTGGGTTGTTGATGCACTAATTGATAAAGGTAGTAAGTTGCTTGAATGTCCTTAGCACTAACGCCTACGTCTGATACCGGCAATAAGTGGTTTAATACTGCATCTAAGGTTAGCCAAGGGTCAGTTTTTAGTTTCGAATCAAAACTTGTTTGCGCAGCTAAGGCCAATTGATTAAAGGGGATGATAGCTAATGCACTTGTACCGGCAGCAGCCTTGAGTAATTTACGGCGAGACAGCTTATCGCTCAACCATTTTGGCGTTTTATAACTCGAATCAAAAAAGGTCTCTTTCATTATTCTGTCTTCATGTTAAGTAAGTTTTGAGCATTTTTGTCATATTGCCACTGGTCAAGAAATGTAAGCCACGCATTTTTTGAATAATAGTCACCTTCTAACAATTCAGCCGTATCTTTAGATAACATCATTTTGCCGCTATTAGTTGAAACATACATATGAGGATAGCCTAAAACGGGAGGAAGTGACTTCATAAAGGCTTCATTTTCATTTACATCACTTACGCTTACTTTTAATAACACATATTTATTATGTAGTGCTTGATAAACATCTGGGTTTTTCGCTAAAAACGCATCCATTTTATGGCACCAACTACACCAATTGCCACCAATTTCAATTAAGACATTACGCTGAGTTTTTTGTGCTAAAGCAATAGCAGCTACGGCGTCTTTAAAAGGGTCTCGCTCATCATCATAAATTTTACTATATAAAGGCAATTCGCTTGCTATATTATCCATCGCAAAACTCTGAGGGGTTAGTAGAATGAGCAAACTCATCAATAATGGTATGTAGTATGTGGTTTTCATTAGTCGTCTCTATCTATCGCATTACTTAATATGACCTTGGCTTTCTCTACTATATTTCAAAATAGTTTTCTCGTCATTATGTCAAAATGTAACTCAACCTATTATAATGCGCAGCAATTCATCAATTTAAGGGATCTCACTATGCGTCCAAGTGGCAGAACATTAGGTCAAATTCGTCCAGTTACCATCACTCGTCAGTTTACTGCTCATGCAGAAGGCTCTGTTTTAATTGAATTTGGCGATACTAAAGTTATTTGTACCGCGACTGTTGAAGAAGGTGTACCTCGCTTTTTAAAAGGACAAGGTAAAGGTTGGATAACAGCTGAATATGGTATGTTACCTCGTTCTACTCACACTCGTATGCGAAGAGAAGCCGCAAATGGTAAACAAAGCGGTCGTACCCTTGAAATATCACGTTTAATTGCCCGCTCTTTACGTGCAGCCATTGATTTAGTCGCCTTAGGCGAAAATACCATTACTGTTGATTGTGACGTTATTCAAGCAGACGGTGGCACACGTACAGCTTCAATTACCGGCGCTTGTGTTGCATTAGTTGATGCGCTTAATTACATGCGTGCAAATGACATTATTAAAACGAATCCCTTGAAACACATGATTGCCGCTGTATCAGTAGGTATCTATAAAGGTGAAGCAATTGCTGATTTAGAATACTTGGAAGATTCAGCCGCCGAAACTGATATGAATGTTGTCATGACTGAAACAGGCAAATTAATTGAAGTACAAGGTACTGCAGAAGAAGAACCTTTCAGTTTTGACGAGATGCAAAACATGATGACCTTAGCCAAAAATGGTATAAATGAATTATTTGATGCCCAAAAAGCTGCGTTAAGTTAGGAAAATACAATGAAAGCCTATCAACAAGAATTTATTGAATTTGCTTTAGCAAAACAAGTCTTAAAATTTGGGGAATTCACCTTAAAGTCAGGTAGAACAAGCCCTTATTTTTTCAATGCGGGTTTATTTAATACCGGGGGTGACTTAGCCCGTTTAGGTCGTTTTTATGCTGCAGCTCTCGCAGATTCAGGTATTGAATTTGATTTGCTTTTTGGTCCCGCTTACAAAGGAATACCTATTGCCACCACAACAGCAGTGGCGCTTGCAGATCATCATAATATTGACATTCCTTATTGCTTTAACCGTAAAGAAGCAAAAACCCATGGTGAAGGTGGCAGCTTAGTTGGCTCACCTTTAGCAGGGAAAGTAATGTTAGTTGACGATGTCATCACGGCAGGTACTGCTATTCGCGAATCAATGGAAATTATCCAAGCCCATAAAGCACAATTGAGTGGCGTGTTAATTGCGTTAGATCGTCAGGAAAAAGGCAAAGGTGAACTTTCTGCAATTCAAGAAGTAGAGCGTGATTTTAATACTCAAGTGATTTCGATTGTCACATTAACTGATTTGATTAGTTATTTAGAAACACAGCCTGATATGACAGAAAGCTTAGCCAGCATTAAACAATATAGAGCAGATTACGGTATTTAGTTGTTTGCTTATTTGCTAGTTATGCATCATATATGAGGAGCTACGGCTCCTTTTTTATGCACTAAAAAAGTGAATTTATCAGTTAAGCCGTTAATTCGAAATTTGAGATGGGCGCTTTTTCATAAGCATGATTGATATTGGCGTAGAGATGTTCTATTCGTTGTGCTCTTTCATAAGTCTCGTTTGTAATACTAGGAGACACTTGCTCTTGCGCTTTTAAAGTTTGATTGACAAAAGTATCAAAGTCTTGCGGTTGTTGGCTCCCATTATCTTCTGCGTCACTTGAAAATGTCTCACTAGTAGTGAAAGCACTTTTAATTTCTTCTGCTTTTTCAGGGTTATCTAAATGCAATGCCGCTAATTCTGACTGAGCTTGTGCAATTTTTTGGGCGGCAGCATTAGCCACTTTGGTGTCTTGAACTGAAGGGTTTGCAGGTGCAAGTGCAGCAGAATAGACTTTCTGCATTTTAGCAATTGTCGCTCTCGGATTGCCATCTACTGTAGATAAATCAACAGACACTTCACCTTCTACGGCATATTTTTTACCATCAGGACCTACTTCAAATGAAAAGGAGGGTGAGCCAGTTGTAGCGCCACCTGAGGCCGAATGCGCTTGTTCGTGTGCACGAACTTCTAGATCTCTACTTTTTAATTCAGCAACGCGTTGCTGGTCATCAAAATCGAGTTCGCCATCAAGACGTTGCTCATCCTCGTTTGGATCAGTATTTTCTTCCCTTTGCTGCTCTGAGCTTTCTGGGTTTTGCTGAGAATCTTGATCTTCATTAATGGTTTGGTGAGCTTGTTCTGACTGCTCTTGTATTTGTGCAAAATCTATTTCTGCATTTTGTTGCCCTGGAGTACGCGCTCTGTCTTTATCTGAGGCAACACCTTTTTCACCGGCTGAATGACTTGCTGCAGCAGGTTGAGCAATGACTTCACGTTGATTATTTTCACGGCGCAAGGCATCAGTCTGTGGATTAACCACAGTAGCTAATGGCAGTGTGACATTATGCGACGTAGATGAAATATTCATAATAAGCGGTTAAGCAGTTACATCTAATAATGTACCTAGCGTTTCGTCAGCTGTTTGTACAATATTTGCTGAAGCTTTTGCCTGAAATTCAGCAACTTTAAGTTCAACAATATTTTGATTAAGATCAGGAATATCATTGGCTTTAGTACTAGCCGTTGAGCTAACTGGCGTATTTTCTGTAGTAACAGCTTGCTCATTAAAATTAGCTGCTTGCGCTATATTTGAAGCGGCTTGATTCGCTTGTTCTTGTGCATTCTGAAAACCTTGCACGCCTGAGTTAAAAGCGGATTGAATTTCCATGGGACTCTCCTCAATATCAAAGTGAACGTTAATTAAACGTCACATTACAACAGATATTTCACTAGTAATTACTTGACTAATTATTGACCAAAAAAGATAGAAAGTAAAGTAACACTTATCATCAAACACCAGTAAAGTGGGATTGTAACCACGTTTTTAAGGTGCTAAGAAAGCTATCAGGATCAGAAATAAAAGGCGCATGTGACGACTTAGCAAATATAACCTCTTGACTATTCGGCGCTAATTCAGAAATTAATGGGATCACTTTTTTGGGAACTAGGTTATCAAGCCCACCATAAAGGCGTAAAAACGGCACTGTAATATTTTTTAATTTTTCGCGTAAATCTACTTTTTCCAGTAATAATAATGCATCTGATAGTGTTTTTTCTGATGGCATTTCATATTGCAGCACTAACTGGCGAATGTGTTTTATATCATCCCGTACTGTTTCACTGCCCATTGCTTGAATTTTTAAAAAATTATCCACTGTTTTTTTCGTGTTTTTGGTTAATTGGCGATGAAACAATGCTAATACTTCAGGCTCTATACCCGGCCATGTATCTTCAGCAACAAAACATGGAGAGCTTGATACCGTGATTAAACCGAGCGCAGCTTCAGGAAAGCGCAAGGCAATGTCTGTAGCAATTAAACCACCTAAAGACCAACCTAAATAGATAGCCGGCTGATTAACTGATTTTACAATGAGGTTAGACACTTCAGCTAAGGAGTAGGGTTCTACACTATGTTCAAGATTATCACCAAAGCCAGGTAGGCTAATACTAATCACTTTAACAGTTGATTTTAGTGATTCCGCAAGTGGCAACCATACAGCGGAATTAAGCCCCCAACCATGAATGAGAACAATGGGAAGACCTTCTCCCTTACTGGTAATATTTAATAATTCTGCCATGCTTAGCGATACAATATTCAAAGATGAGTAGTTTACCCAAAGGCATATAAAAATGGAATTTTTCGCCTCATTTATTAAGCAAACGATTGGTAATAAGTCATATCAAAAAAATGCTGTGTTTTATTACCACCAAGCGTTAAACCACCTAGCTCAATTCAAACACCGTTTTATTAAAAGTATCGCTCGCTGCGATCTTTGCAATACCCTAAGTGATGGCAAGTTGCTCTGCACAACCTGCTTACACGACACACCACACTTTATCTTACCCAAAGGAACTCGACATTTGTTACTGTGGCCCGCAATTGATAAGGTATTTAACAATAGAAAATTTGACCAACTTCTCTGTTATGCCCCTTATTTATGGCCATATGATACTTGGTTAAAGCAGCTGAAATACCAAGGACGATTCGAACTTGCCCCCCTATTCGCTGAACTATTAACCTTGTGCTGGTATCAACACCTTAAGCAAGTGCAAACTGATGACTACTGCGACGATATTTGTGTTACCTGTGTACCTATTCATATGAATAAATGGCTAAAAAGAGGGTTTAATCAAGCACACCTAATTGCCAAACGTTTCGCTCAAATGAATCATTTAACCTATCAAGCCAACATGCTTTCAAGAGTCACCGAAGGAAATAGTCAAGTAGGTCAGTCTGGCGCCCAACGACGAAAAAATTTAAGTAATGCATTTGCCGTTAACCCCCAATATATACCCACCTATAAACATGTTGTTTTGATTGATGATGTGATCACCACAGGCACTACTGCTAATGTAATTAGTCGAATATTGAAAAAGAAGGGGGTTGAAAAAGTAACAATTTTGACCGTAGCGATCTCATTACCTAAAGATAAATGAGGAAGGGGCGCTAACCCCTTCCATAGTTATTTAATTATTTAGCATTCGCACGAAAGGCTTTAGCAAAAAACAAACTGTTGGCAATCACCTTAGCACTACCTAACCAATAACCTCTAAACGTGAGGATATCTGTAGTTGCTATCACTCGGCCTTTTCCATAGCTATGTGCAATTATGGCTGAATTACTGGCAATTTTATTGACTAAATTAGTATCCGCATAGCCACTTAATAGCGGTTTATTACTGTATTTGGCGACCGTAATAAATGGCGTAGCCGTTTGCTCCATGATTAAAGTACTGTTCCTAAATAGTGGCAATTGATTATCGCTATAGCCATAAGTTAATGGATGAGACAAATCTAACTCACTAGCAAAAATAGCGCCGGCAATACGTTTTCTCGCTGATAACCTTTCTTTATCTTTATAGGTGAGTTTCTCCGTTGAAAACAAATTATCTATTTGATCTTTAGATACAAACGACGCTTTTAACACCTTTTTGTCAGCTAACCATTGACTCGCACGTTTTTGCGCGAAAATAACGCCACCGTCCTTGATCCAATTTTCTATTTTAGCAACTGTTGTATTGCCTAATTTGCTGTAGTTACCATCAACCATCATGATATGGCTGTAACTACTCAGGTCAATGGAAGCAAGACGGTTTTGCTCAACAACACTCACTGGAATATTTAATAAATTATCAAGGTAATATAATAATTCTGCACTTTCATATTGAGAGCTAGGTTTTCCACCAATAAGCAGCACCTTCACTGGCTTAAGCATACTAAAAGAGTGGCTGCCAATATCAATACCTTTAACTGTTAAGCCAGTTGTTAAAGGGTACACGGGAATATCATATTGGGTGACAACTGAATTTAATCGACTTAACCAATGTTTATCTGTTTGAATGCCGGCAGGTATAACTATACTACCGGTGGAGAATGATTTTTCTTGGCCTGCAACCTTGGCACTAAAAAATTGGGTAGCAACTTTGGCTTGAATACCTTCATTGAGTAACGCGTTTAACATTTTAGGAGCATAAAAATCATGCCACTCAAATACATAAGCATAATGCTCTGTAAGTGGCGCTGTGATATTTTTACTTGCTTGTTGCCAGGTAGTTTCAGCTAACTTTAAACCGCGCGTACTTTCAACTTGATAAGTGTCAATATCCATTGCCAATGGCATTGTCCAACCAGAAACATCATAAAAGGTATTATCTTTAAAGTTGGTTTGTGTATTAAATAACGCTTGAACCACATGGAACTGCTTTTGTGCGAGCGGTATATAGTAACTATTATTTTTGTTAAACACGTGACCATCTTGACGAAAATTCTCTTTTAAGGGATAAACTTCAATTTGATGCTTTGCTAGTTTTTGTAAAAATATAGTCAACCGAGATTGGTCAAAAGGTTCACTAATAAGATAACCACTGAACTCTTCTTTTTTAGCAAGTTTTGGAATGTTTTTATAGAAGGCTTGACGGTAATCTTTAAATTGTTTTTTATTTTCCCATGCGCCTTTTATTGTCGACAATGACGTCAGTACATGGTTTTGAATACCATATTCAAACGTTAATAAACCATTAATGGTCTCTTGTTGAAACCCTCTACTGCTTGCTTGTTCAAACAAGATACCAATACCGCCATTAATATCAGGATAAGTAGAGCCTTTACCATAGTAAAAATCGTCAAAGCTTTCTTGGCTATAATATAAACGGTTTTGGCTATCAAGCGCTTCCGCATGAAAGGTTGCAATAAGTTGCGTTAATTCTGTATTTTTACGCGGTGTTAACGGATGTGTGCGAGACGGTATACCTGGTTGAAAAAAATAACTACCGTTGGCACCCATTTCATGAAAATCCCCTAATACATTAGGTTGATATTTATGGTAATAAGCTAAACGATTTTGGCTTTCTTGTTGGGTTAATAACAGCCAATCGCGATTTAAGTCAAAACCATAATGATTGGTTCGCCCTGTTCGCCAGCCTTGGTGGTGTTCAATATGATTTTTATCAGCATTAGGCGTAATACCACGATAAGTATTAACCCAACTGACAAAACGATCCATTCCGTCAGGATTGATACTTGGCTCTAAAACAATAATGGTGTCTTCGAGCATTTTTTGCACGTCGGCATTTGTACTTGCCGCTAAATGATACGCCACAACCATAGCTGCATTGGCACCACTAATTTCATCACCATGAACACTGTAACCTAACCAAACGACTAAAGGTTCACCTTCAAGACTTTCTCCGACTTTACGACTCAATAATTGAGGGAGTTTCTTGAGATTTTTCGGTGCTGAAATGGTTAATAATAGCTGTTTTCTATATTCAGTGGTTAACCCCATAGTGGTTAACTGAATACGCTCAGATTGATTAGCTAGCGCCGTTAAATATTGCACTAATTGATCATGACGGGCATGGCGTTCGCCAATACCGAAACCTAAAATATCTTCCGGTTTGATGATCTCAGCAGCATAATTTTGCTGATCTGGCAAATACTGCTCAACCTTAGCAGCATTCGCTTGCATCAACCAAAAGGTCAATATAATAATAATTGTTTGATAAAATCGTAAAGTCATAGCTATATTCCTCAATCACTTACGACCAAAATAACAAAGTCTTCATAATGCTGCCAGTATAAAGGTTATTTTCTATTTCATTTTTATCTATTAAGAAAAGCTTAATCACTTGAGTCTAGAGATTACGCAGCGTAAAATACTCATACCTGACTAAATTACTCAGGTATATTTTTTATTTTCATAGAGAGCGAACTAAGCATTATGATTACTATCTCAGAAACAGCTCAGGCCCATTTTGTAAAATTGTTGTCTCAACAGGCTGAAGGTACAAACATTCGTGTTTTTGTGGTTAATCCAGGAACAACTTCTGCTGAATGTGGCGTATCATATTGCCCTGCAGATGCGATTGAAGAAGATGATATTAAAATACCATTTGAGCATTTTTCTGCCTATATTGATGCAGACAGCAAACCTTTTCTTGAAGAAGCTGAAATCGACTTTACTTCAGATCAAATGGGCTCTCAGCTCACATTAAAAGCGCCAAATGCGAAATTAAAGAAAGTATCAGATGATGCTCCTTTATTTGAACGCGTTGATTATTTCTTAAAAACAGAAGTGAATCCACAACTTGCTGGTCATGGTGGTGAATGTACCCTAATGGAAATTACCGAAGATGGTTATGCGGTATTACAGTTTGGTGGTGGATGTAACGGTTGTAGTCAAATAGACGTGACGGTGAAAGACGGTATTGAAAAACAATTATTAACATCTATGGATGGTGAAATAAAAGGTGTACGTGATATGACTGAACATGAACGCGGTGAACATTCATATTACTAATCATTTATTTTAGTTAAAAAAAACCCACCAACATTAGTAATGTTCGTGGGTATTTTTATATCTTAACTATCTCTTAACTATGGCGTTTAGAAAAAAGCGGCCATTGCATAAGCTGTTTTATCAAACATTAATGGTTGTGCTTCTGCCAATTCTAAATTTGCTTTGTTAGCAGTAGTTACTACACGTGTACGGTATTCTTTTTGTGTAGTGGCTTCAGAATAAGTTTGCGTAGTGGCACCATCATCTGAAATTTTAGTATTGATCTTAGAGTCTTTACGAACAATAACACCTTTACCTGCACGTTCTTTTATTTGAATATCTGCAACTAAAAGATACATAACATCTTGAACAAAAGCGTTTGCAGCCGTTGATAATGCACCAGCAATTAATCCAGTTCCTACTGCATTTCTATACGACCCACCAGTTGCATAACTTAAAGCAGCACCAGCACCTGCACCTTGATACCCAGCACTCAATGCATTTGAAGCATCGCTTGGTGTAGTTTTTTCTAGATTACGTACAAAAATACTCATAGTATACTGAGCTTTTTTCGGATCATCAGTCAAAGTATAACCATTACCACTATTAACTAATTGCTGCGACAATGCTTGGCGGAATGAATTTCTGTCAAATTCCATTACACCACTTCTCACTTCTAAATAAATTTTGCGTTGTTCTTGTGGAACAGGATCAACAAAAATAGAAGTACTGATTTTTGTTTGTACATCTAAGTCACGCTTAGCAATTGAGGTGTGAACAGCAGAACACCCACCAAGGATAGCTAACATTGTGCCTACTACTACACCGTTAATGAGGGATTTCACCTTAATCATTTTAATTCCTTATTTTTAGTTTTTTAAATATTTTGGTCTTTAATAATAATAGCGCCCATGATAGCGATAATAGTATTTACAGTTTCTATATTGTGTCCAACTGTAGCGTAATAAATCTCTACAAGTGTAACCTGAACGCCAATAAGAGCCTTGATATTCTGGTGGTTTTACCTTCTTTTCCAACATACTCTTGATATAAGCATCAACTTCTTTTGGTTTTTCAGCAAGAAATGGCTTAGAAAGTACTTCTGCATTCATTTGCGCTTGCGCTTTAGCAAGAAGATCTTCTTCAGATTCTTCAGCAGAAAATGAAGCGGGTATGCCAATGATTAGCTGCAGTGCAAATAGCCCGAGCGCGGCTAATTTTTGCATAGATGTTATTTTGTTTTTCATACTTAATTCCTTTTTAGAAATAAGACTATAGACTTTGCCTTAAAGCAGGATAAATTATTTTTTAATCTGCAACAGCATAAAGCCGTATTAAATAACGCATAAGTGATATCCCGCGTAAAATATAGCTTATAATGCAACATTTTAATAGCTTTGCTTATTAAAATAATAATAGTGTAATGCTAAACTCCCGCCTCGGATAAGCATAAAGATGAAAAATGCTCCCCAAAGACCTTGATTATCATAACCTTGCAACAGAAACCAGGCAGGATAAAAGCCCAAAAAAGTCGCCATTAACATGCTATTTCTCATTACTTTTACACGCATTAAACCAATATAAATACCGTCTAATAAATAGCTCCAACAAGCAACTAAAGGTAAAGCCACAATCCATATTAAATATTGATTAGCCAGTACAACAACGGCATTGATACTTGAAATCATACCAATAAGTTCACTACCAAAAAGTAAAAAAGCTAGGCTGTATATCGCCGCAAAAATTAGCGTCCAGATAGTAGAAACAGATACGGCTTGGTTTAGTTTTTGTTGATTTTTACCGCCACTAGCATTGCCCACCATCACTTCTGTGGCATTAGCAATTCCGTCCAAACCAAATGAAATTAATAAAAGAAAATTCATCAATATGGCATTCGCTGCCACCACATCATCACCTAATCTTGCCCCTTGAAAAGTAATAAACATGAAGCAGGATTGTAAGGATAGTGTTCTGATCATGATGTCGCGATTGAGTTTAAAATAGGCGCTGAAAGCTTCGCGATTAATCACCTCAATCCAAGTGACTATTCGCCATTTTTCATGGGATAAACGCGATTTAATGTCAGATAGATAAATAATAGAACAACCTAGGATCAGCCCTGTATATTCTGCAATCAAGGTTGCCCAAGCAACTCCTTTGACTTGCCATTCAAATCCTAATACAAACAATAAATCTAAGCCAAGGTTAACCAAGTTGGTAACAATGAGAACCCACATCACAGCTTTCGCTCTGTGGTTACCTAAAAGCCAGCCTAAAATAACTAAGTTGGCAATCGCGGCTGGGATACCGTAAATCCGAATTTCACTATATTCTCGTGCGTAAAACTGAACTTGTTCTGATCCCCCCGCAAAATAAAGTATTGTTGAGATATAGGGACCTTGAAATAGGATCACTACTAAGCCAATGAGTAAGGCTACGCTAATACCTCGCAACAATACTAACTGGTTATCTTTAGCAGAGTCTTTACCGAAGGCGCGGGCGGCTAAACCTGTTGTCGACATCCGTAAAAAACCAGATAACCAAACCACAAACGTAATCACCATAGCACCAACAGTGCTACCACCAAGATAATAAGCATGCTGTAAATGACCGATTACCGCGGTATCTACCATACCTAATAAAGGCGCAGTGATATTAGATAAGATCATAGGCAATGCGAGCGCAAACAACTGTTTATGAGGTAATTGACGAAATGATTTCAACTAAATCTGACCTTGTATCGGATAATGATTAAAAAAAAATGGTTAACACGGTATTATGAAGCCCCAACGCATTAATAAGGATTCGATAAATGTTATCTCTCGTTAAAGTGGCCGTAGCATTGCTTTTGCTATTGGTTAGTCACTTCACACAAAGTGCTGTGATTTTACAATATCATCACATTAGTGACTCAACTCCAGAAAGCACGAGTATTTCACCCATACAGTTTGAAGCTCACTTGCAATATCTAGCGGATAACAATTTTACTGTGGTTCCATTATCTGAACTAATGAATACCATCCTAAAAAAACAACCTCTTAAAGATAAAACGGTTGCGATAACCTTCGATGATGCTTATTTGGATATTCTAACGCAGGGGAAACCAATCCTCGACAAATTTAACTACCCTTTTACCATTTTTATCAATCCAAACATTGTTGAGAGAAGCCCTAAAGGCTACCTAAGTTGGCAACAATTAAAAGCTATGGCTGATGATGGGGTTATTATTGCAAATCATGGTTTAGAGCACGATTCACTTGCTCGTCTTGTCGATGGCATGGATAACAATAACTGGCAAGAAACATTAACTAAAGATCTATTAACATCAGAAAAAATTATTGAAGAAAAAACGGGACAAAGCTGGCGTTATTTCGCTTATCCTTATGGTGAATTTACCCCAGAAATTCAACAATGGCTTAAAAAAAATGATTTTATCGCGTTTAGTCAGCAAAGTGGTGCGGTTAGTTTAGCCACTGACTTAACAAATGTTCCTCGCTTTCCAGTATCAAAACCCTACGATAAAATAGCAAGCTTGCGCGATAAACTTTATTCACTGCCTTTTATTATGTCTCTAGACAGCCAACACGCACAAACCATCTATACACAAGACCAACTGAGTTCAGTAACCTTTGATATTGTGGTGGATGATTTTGAAAAATCGCAGCTCAATTGTTATATCTCTGGTATAGGTAAACAAAAAGTTGAATGGCTAAATAACAAACACTTTTCTATTACTTTTAATCAGCCTTTACCTACCGGCAGAGTACGATGTAATTGTACAGCGCCGAGTATTAGTCAGCCAGGTCGCTATTATTGGTATTCTAAACCTTGGTTTGTCTTAACTAAAGATAAGCAGTGGTATCCTTTATAAATAACTCAATGCGTTAGCCGTAGTAATAACGGTTAACGCATCAGTTAAATAAAAGTTACCCTATCAAACTAACCTATAATGCTAGCGTTTTCGGAGGGGTAGGTGTTCTGTCAGCAGTGACCACTAAAAGAACATTTGAACAATACTACTGATAAAGTTTAACTATCTTTTCAAAGTCACTCACCAATTGACTTCCATCTACGCTTGGAACTTGGCCTAACTCATGTTGAGGTTTAAAGATTGCTGCTATTTTTCCTTTCGGATTAATAAGCACAATTGACGCACTATGATCCACTAAATAATTCTCTTCACTTGAATCATCAGCAATGGCATACATCAAACCAAGATTTCGAGCAAACGGAAATAATGTGCCGTGATCCCCTCTTAATGCTTTAAATGCTGGATTAAAATATGCAATATATTGCGCTAACTTTTCTTGTGTATCTCGTTGAGGATCTACAGAGACTAATAGCACTTGGCTATTCTCGCTAATAGCTTTGATATCTTTGTATCTGAAATTTAATTCTTGCAAGGTCGTTGGGCAAACATCAGGGCAAGAGGTGTAACCAAAAAACACCCAAGACCACTTACCTTCAAAGTCAGCATTGGTGAACGCCTGACCATTCTGGTCGGTTAATGCGAAAGGCTTTATCTCTCTAGGCTCTTGGTAATAAAGAGAATACTCTGGTTGTGCTAGTTGTGACGTTGATTTAAAAACAAACAAGCCACACGCTAGGGCAACCACGGCAATAATAACAATTAATAGCTTATTCATATCAGTAAACGTTTCTAATCCTATTAATGAATGGGAAGTAAATAATGATCGAGTAACAATATCACAAATAATGCCATTAAATGTATGATAGAAAATTTAAAGGTGTCCATTGCGGTATGTTCATTCGCATTAAACTTTAACTTCCATGCGTAAGCAAAAAAGCCTAAATTTAACACTACTGCGCCAGCTAAATAAAGCCAATTACTCATACCAACTAAGTAAGGTAATAAGCCAACAACAAACAATAAAATGGTATAAAGCAAAATTTGTGTTTTAGTAAATTCAACGCCATGAGTTACCGGTAACATTGGAATATTCACTTTGGCATAATCATCTTTTCTATGAATAGCTAACGCCCAAAAATGTGGCGGTGTCCAAGTAAAAATTAATAACACTAACAATAAGGCATTGGGATGCACTTCATTAGTCATTGCTGTCCAGCCTAAAAGAGGTGGAATAGCGCCGGCTAAGCCTCCAATAGTAATGTTTTGAGGCGTAGCTCTTTTTAAGTACATAGTATAAATAAAGCTATATCCCACTAGCCCTGAAAAGGTTAACCAAGCCGTTAAAGGATTAACAAAACGATAAAGTATCACAAAGCCTACAACGGCGAGTAATGTCGCAAAAGTCACCGCATTTTTTGTAGTTAAGCGACCATTAGGGAGAGGACGGTTATGTGTACGTCCCATAATGCTGTCAATTTTTTCATCACAAATATGGTTGATCGCCGCAGCTGCCGACGACAACATACCTATTCCTAACATAGCAGGAATTAATAATTGCCACGGAATGGCTCCTGGTACAGATAAACACATTCCCACTAAAGCGGTAAGTACTAATAACGCTACCACTCGCGGTTTGGTTATTTCATAATAATCTCGCCAGCTGGTTTGAGAGCTAACACCTGGAGAAATTTCTTGCGTTGACACATTACTCATAATATCCCCTAAGTTTTTCGCGCTAAGCTATACGTTAATGCAATTAACATTAACATTAAACCTGCTGCAACAATGTTATGACTGACGGCTACAGCTAAAGGTAACGAGAACACAATATTACTGATCCCTAAACCGACCTGAGTTGCTAAAAAGGCCACTACGGCCAAAGCCATATTTTTAAAAAATGTTGTTTCTGCTTTCATAAAAACACTAATCGTCAGCCACAGCAAATATAATGTGGTGATAATTGCGCCAATTCTATGTACTACATGAATGGTAATACGCTCATCATGCTGAAAATGTCCAAATTCATAACTTTCACGATGCGGTGGAATAGGATCAAACGAGTCTTCAAAATTCAATTCTGCTATCCAATCACCTTGGCAGATAGGTAACTCTACACAGACTAACGCAGCATAATTGGACGAAGTCCATCCGCCTAGTGCAATCTGCGTAGTTAAAATCATAATACCCAGTACTCCATAACGGGCATAACCGCGCAGACGAATATCCCCTCCCGGTACCCGATATGGGTCTAGCCGCAAGTACAATAAAAATAATAAACATAAGGTAGTAAAACCGCCAAGCAAATGTCCCATGACCACAATGGGCATCAGCATTAATGTCACTGTCCACATGCCTAACGCCGCTTGGAAGATCACCACCATTAAGATTAATAAGGGTAAAAAGACTGGAGTACCTTCTCTTCTGTGCTTAATAGATAAAAAGGCAATGGCTAAAATAAACAAACCTAAGGTTCCAGCAAAATAGCGATGTATCATTTCGTTCCATGCTTTTTCTGGTTCTACTGGTCGTTCAGGAAAAGCACTCTCAGCTTTAAGAATTTGTTCTGTGGTTTCAGGTACATTTAGCATGCCATAGCAACCGGGCCAATCTGGGCAACCAAGTCCAGCATGAGTAAGGCGAGTATAAGCTCCTAAACTGACTACAATTATAGCTAAGAAAATACTTACCAATACTAGCGTGCGAATGTTATTTTTTTTTACGTTCCTCATGTTAGCCAATCCTTGAATATTTCAATAATTTTTTCATGTCTGCAATAACTGCATGACCTAATTGAGTAATTTCATCTTTGGACGAGGGTAACGAATAGGACAACACTACATTACTGAGTGGATCGATAATTAAAAGCTGTGGATGATCAAGCGCCTGATTCGCTTGTTCTGTTAATGTGATCGAGCGCCATTTACTATGATGCATGGATTGCTCTGTTGCTTCAGACAGCGGCTGTTGAATCAGTGCTACAGGTGTTACCCGCGGGATGTCTTGTCCTAGCAAAACAAAGGCATTGTTAATGGTTAATACTGTGCTTTGGCATAGCTCATCACATTGCTCCGGTAAATTAACTAACATAAGCCATTGCTTGTTAAATGCTTCGGGTTTAAGTCCTAAATCATCTAAGGTTAAATGATTATTAAGTAATTCCCCTTGATTGGTAACCGCATAATCAAACCATTTTCCATCTAACGCTAACTTAGCCAAAATCACTGGCACAAGAAACACGCCAATAACTAGCAATAAATATTGTCGTGATTTCGTTAATTTCAAAACAGACATATCAACCCTTTTTATTATTATTATCTTGACGAGCCCAGTAGACACTCGCACTTATCATTAGTATTAACCAAGCAATTGCTAAACTAAACCATTGAAACGCATATCCTCGATGCTTTTCTGGTGGCATCACAATTGGCTGCCAGTTTTTTTCAAAACCTATTGTCTCTGTTTTATCTAAGTAAAGAACAAAGGGCAATAACTTTTCACCAATAATGGTCGAAAACTTAGTCAATTCAATTTGCTGTACCCTTAGCGGCCAAGTGATGTTGTTAAATTTTTGTTCACTCAACACAATACCTTTATCGATAATACGTATATGACCTTTTATCGTATGTTTTCCTACTAATGGAGTAATATCAGGTAACACATCGCGGTTTACTGAACCTTGAACCCAACCTAAATTCACTAACACATTACCACCTTCAATATGGATAACTTGTAATACCCGATATCCAAGTCGTCCTTGATGGGTTTGATTATCTAATAAAAAAACAAATTCCGGTTGGAACTGCCCGGTGAGTTGTAACGGGATATCATTAATATCGTCGAGGGTTTTCATAACATCTTTTAGTGCTGTATAGGTAAGCGCTTTTTGTGTCTGATATTTTTCAATACTTGCTAAACGTTGTTCTTTTTCTACCGCTCTTTCACTTTGCCATAATCCGAGCTTGATTAATCCGGAAAAGACAAGCAAAGTAAAAACAACCATCAGCCAATTTAACTGGCGAATATAAAGACCTAGTTCAGTTAACGTCATAGATTACCAATTAACATATTAAGAGAGGATTGTATGATCATTAAAATCATTATTGTTGGGTTACTTATATTTATGATTTACAACTTATTCAGAGCGTTAGTATTGATGAATAAAAATGATCCTGATCAGCCTAGTATGTCTAAATTTATAGGCCGAAGAGTAATGACTTCAGTATTAATTGTTGTGCTATTACTCATTGGTATATTAACCGGAGTTATTACTCCCAATCCTCAACCTTTCTAATTAGAACGCTCTATTTTCTAAGCGAGAACAGAGCGTCCACTTTTATTAAAAATTGTATTTATAAAATATAAACAAACACAAATAACAGTACCCAAACCACATCAACAAAATGCCAGTACCAACTTGCTGCTTGAAATGCGAAATGATTTTTCGGCGTAAAGTGCCCTTTAAATACTCGAACAAGCATAACGAATAACATAATAGTACCTAAGGTAACATGCATTCCGTGAAAGCCGGTTAGCATGTAAAAGGTATTACCATAAACGCCACTTGTTAAGTAAAGCTTCATTTCATCAGCATAACCATGGGCGTACTCTAAGCCTTGGCAGTATAAAAATAAGACACCTAAAGCAACGGTTAATCCTAACCACATTTTTAACTGACCTCGGTTATCTTTTTCGAGGGCAATATGTGCTAAATGAGCCGTTATTGAGGACGTTAAAAGTAAGATAGTATTGATTAGTGGTAAGCCATACCATCCCATACCTGTGGTTTCAGTACCACTTGGTGTTTTAATTAGTGGCCAAGTAGCCGTGAACTCTGGCCATAACACCTGCCCCGTCATAGCATTATTCCCAGCACCATCTAACCAAGGAACAGAGAATGTTCTGGCATAAAGTAGGGCGCCAAAAAAGGCAGCGAAAAACATTACTTCTGAAAAAATAAACCAGCTCATTCCTTGACGGAAAGAGTTATCCATTTGTGCACTATATTTACCTGACATTGATTCATTAATTACATTATTGAACCAACCGAATACCATATAAATAACTAGTGCAAATCCTGCGAGTAAAATATAACCACCAATACCCGATTGTGCATTTTTAATTTCTGTTACGTAATTGGCGGCACCGATAGCAATTAAAAAAAGTGCAACTGCTCCGATAATAGGCCAATGACTTTGAGCGGGTACATAATAAGCTTCATATTCTTTTGTTGTCATAACTTTCCCCTGTGTTTAAGCGTAAACGCCTAAGTTTCAACCTTCGCCGTAACATCGTATAACGTATAAGACAATGTAATTGTCGATACGTGTTCTGGCAATTCAGTATCTACATAAAACTGTAATGCCATTTCAACATCTTCTTGGGCTTTTAATGGTTGTTGGTTAAAACAAAAACACTCAATTTTTTGAAAATAAATCGCCGCTTGGCCGGGTGAAACTGAAGGGACAGCTTGACCTACTATGTCATTAAGCGATTTATTTTTTGCATAAAATTTAACGAGTTTCATTTCTCCAGGATGGACTTTCACTTCGTTTATCATAGGTTCGAACAACCAAGGAATTCCGTTGGCTGTTCGACTGATAAACTGCACCGTAATAGTACGACTTGTATCTATACCATTTTCATTCGTATTGGCTGCGGTGGTAGCTGTTTTTCCATTTAAACCTGTAATATCACAAAACACGTCATACAAAGGTACTAAAGCAAAACCAAAACCAAACATAGCAAAAACAACCAGTACTAATTTTTTCACTGTTTTGTTTTTTGCTTCATTAAGCTGTTTATTTTCAACTTTATTTTGATCTTGCTCTGTACTCATTTTAACTACCTACTAGTCAATTTTAGGTGGTTTTTCAAAAGTATGGTAAGGCGCTGGACTTGGTACCGTCCATTCTAATCCTTCCGCACCTTCCCATGGTTTATCTGCTGCTTTTTCGCCGCCACGAATACATTTGATCACTACGGCAAGGAAAATCAGCTGTGATAAACCAAAGGCGAAACCGCCAATACTGACCCATTTATTAAAATCAGCAAACTGTAATGCGTAATCAGGTATACGACGTGGCATACCCGCCAAACCTAAAAAGTGCATCGGGAAGAATAGAATGTTGACTGAAATTAATGAACACCAAAAATGTGCTTTACTTAACTTGTCGCTATACATGTTCCCAGTCCATTTAGGTAACCAGTAATAAGCTCCCGCATAAATTGAAAACAGCGATCCGGTAACTAACACATAATGGAAATGCGCCACAACAAAATAGGTATCATGATATTGAAAATCTACGGGTGTTAATGCCAGCATCAATCCAGAGAAACCCCCTATGGTAAATAAAATCACAAAGGCAATTGAAAATAACATTGGTACTTCAAAGGTCATTGAACCACGCCACATAGTGGCTGCCCAGTTAAAGACTTTCACCCCAGTAGGAATGGCGATCAACATAGTACAGTACATAAAGAATAACTCACCAAACAGTGGCATTCCTGTAGTGAACATATGATGAGCCCAAACAACAAATGATAAAACAGCTATCGATGCCGTAGCATAAACCATTGAACTGTAACCAAATAGTTGCTTACGAGCAAAAGCAGGTATGATAGTTGATACAATACCAAAGGCAGGTAATATCATAATGTAAACTTCTGGATGACCAAAGAACCAGAATATATGCTGGAACATAACTGGGTCACCGCCACCGGCAGCATTAAAGAAACTGGTACCAAAATAGGTATCGGTTAAAATCATGGTTACTGCACCGGCCAACACCGGCATTACAGCAATCAATAAATATGCGGTGATAAAAAATGTCCAAACAAACATTGGCATTTTCATATAGGTCATACCTGGTGCACGCATATTCATAATGGTAACAACAATATTAATTGCCCCCATTATTGATGAGATACCCATAATATGAACGGCAAATACAAAAAATGCCGTGCTACCGTTTGAATAGGTAGTTGATAGTGGCGCGTAAAACGTCCAACCAAAGTTAGGTGCGCCTGATTCCATAAAGAAAGAAGAAAGTAGTATTGAAAATGCAAAAGGCAAAATCCAAAAACTCCAGTTATTCATTCTCGGCAACGCCATATCTGGCGCACCAATCATCATTGGAATCATCCAGTTAGCAAAACCAGTGAAAGCAGGCATAATGGCACCAAACACCATAATTAAACCATGGACGGTTGTTAGCTGATTAAAGAAATCAGGCTCAACAAACTGTAATCCAGGCTGAAATAATTCAGCGCGAATAACCATGGCTAATGCCCCACCAGTTAATAACATGATGAATGAGAACCAAAGGTATAAAGTACCAATATCTTTATGGTTGGTGGTATACAACCAACGTTTTAACCCCGTCATTTTATGATCGTGATGATCGTGCTCATGCGAGTCGTGAATAGCTTCTGTAGTCATTATTCTTCCTCCTACTTAGCACTTGCAGCATCAATGTCTGCGGGTTGAACAATATCGCCAGTTTTATTACCAAAGGCATTTCGCTCATAGGTGATAACTGCTGCGATATCCGTTTTAGATAATGAAGCTTTAAAAGCCACCATTGCCGGATTTTTCTTACTTCCATTTAAAACAATATCAATATGTCCTTTAACATCACCGGTCACAATTGGACTACCAATTAAACTTGGAAATGCAGGAGGTACTCCAGCTCCGGTAGGTTGATGACATGCCATACACGAAGAGTTGTAAACCTTCTCACCTTTCGCCATTAGCTCATCAAATGTATATGTTTTAGTCACATCTTCAGTCACTTCATTAGCAACTTGGGTTGCTAAATCATCAACAACTTGCTCTACAGCTTCAGTTGTCACTGCCGCTTGCGGTGCGGTAGTCCCAGAAAGTGCCTGTACGTCAGCAGCCTGTACCGTATCACCAGTATCGTTACCCCAAGCATTACGCTCGTAAGTAACAACAGCTGCAATTTCTTTTAAGCTCAATTGCTTACCGAATGCTTGCATACCTGTGCCTGCACGACCATTTACGACAACATTAATATGCTCATCAATACTACCTGTGGTGGTAAAAGCACTACCTTTAAGCGCTGGAAATGCTGGTGGTAAACCTAAGCCTGTTGCTTGATGACACGCAGCACAATGTGCAATGTAAGTTGTTTCACCTAATTGCATTAGTTCTTCTTTAGATGCAGAAGCATTTAAAGAAGCCGCTTCTGCAGCCGCAGCATCCGCTTTTAATTGATGCTGTTCTTTAATCCATAAAGCAAAATCATCTTCAGTTTTTACTTCAACAACTATTGGCATAAAACCATGATCTTTACCACAAAGCTCAGCACACTGACCTCGATAAATACCCGGTTCATTGACAATAGCCCAAGCTTCGTTAATGAAACCGGGATTAGCATCTTGTTTAATGGCAAATGCGGGTACCCACCACGAATGAATAACATCATCCGATGTCATTAAGAAACGTACTTTTTGGTTTGTGGGAATAACAAGGTGTTTATCAACTTCTAGCAGGTAGTGTTCACCTTTGCCTTCTGTTTCGCCTTTTTGATTTTCGTACTGCGCTCTTGGTGTTGAGAGCACCGAATAGAATTCTATGTCTTGATCAAAATATTTATAATGCCACTTCCACTGAGATCCGGTAATTTGAATCGTTAAATCGGAATCGTCATTATTCTCCATTGATACAAGTGTTTTAGTTGCCGGGATGGCCATACCGATAAGAATCAAGATCGGAACAATAGTCCAAATGATCTCTACTTTCGTGCTTTCATGAAATGTGGCGGCTTTAGCCCCTTTCGATTTTCGATGAAAAATCATTGACCAAAACATTGCACCAAAAACGACAATACCAATAGCGGTACAAACATAAAGTGCGAACATATGTAAACCATATACCTCGTTACTTATGTCTGTGACACCTTTGGTTAAATTTAATTGTTTTTCTGCCCAAGCCATACTAGGAACAAACATTCCTAATAAAAGCCAACCTAGGTTACGTCTTTTCACTCGACATCTCCTTACCCCTCTAAGTTCAAAAACCATACACTTACAGTAGTAATTACCATTAATGCACTAGTTTCTAATCGTTGTTTTGTTGTTATTATTTGACGAATTATTAATCACACTTAGGTCCGTCTTATTATTTTATTTTTTGGTTATTTTCTATTCTAGAATTACTCAAAAGTTGATCTAGGTCAAATCATAAATTTGGAAAGCTTTTATAAAAAACCGAATAATAACAATAGAGTGTAAGCTCTAAAAGGATGAGAGCCTTGATATGAGAGGGCTGTCTTAATTGTATGCTCTTTAACCAGACAGGTAGAAATAATTTAATTTTAGGCAAAAAAAATAGATTGCTTTTTGTACAAAAAACAATCTAATGAAAAGGTTACGTTCAATTAGCAATGTAGAGGTGGTACCTCTATCAAAAAATAAAAATGCCTATTAATCGTTAAGTATTCATGATCTTAGTTAACTACATCCAATCAGCAGATCGAATAACACCAACAGCAAGACCTTCAATATTAAAATGTTGCGTACTCAGATCAACCTTAATTGGAGAAAAGGCTTCATTTTCTGCATGTAAATACACAATATTGCCTTCACGTTTGTAGCGTTTAACTGTCACATCGTCTTCAACACGAGCAACGATTACTTGACCGTTTTGTACATCCGTTGTTTGATGTACTGCTAATAAATCACCGTCGAGAATACCAATGTCTTTCATACTTTCGCCATTGACTCTTAATAAATAATTGGCGGAAGGATGAAATAGATTACCATCAACTTTGTAATGGTCTTCTACATGTTCTTGGGCAAGAATAGGCTCACCAGCAGCCACTCGACCAATTAATGGTAAACCTGACTCCTCAATAAACTCTTCCGCTAAACGAATGCCGCGAGAAGTACCAGGCAACATTTCAATATAGCCTTTTTTAGCTAAAGCCTTTAAATGCTCTTCCGCTGCATTAGCCGATTTAAAACCAAAAAACGTAGCTATTTCAGCCCTCGTTGGCGGCATACCCGTATCTGAAATTTTTTCTTTGATTAGATCAAAAATTTGTTGTTGTCTTGAAGTTAACGGACGAAATTCAGTCATTTTATACATTCCTGTATTTTTACACAGCGATACTGTTATTGTATACAGACTGTTAATAAACACAAGTCCTTATTAACTAACTTAGTGCTGATGTGTAGGTTTAAGATTCAGTGAATTTTTTTCCAAATGAGTGAATCTCTTTATTCATCAAGCCTGCAACTGAGTTTCGTTTGATGTTTTATACTTCTAAATTCTATAAGTCGTTAATCTGGCTCGTAATTTAAAAACATATCTCGAATCTGTTGTTTGTTTGAGTATTTATCGATACACATATAGCCTTTTGCTTCAAGTTTGAGCCAAAGTTCGATTGCCGAATGTAAACCGAAATTGCTTTCCTCAGGAGAAACATCTTTAAGATATTGTTTTGGCATTTCTAAAAATTCATCAACATACCAAGTACCACTGAGTTCAAAACTAAAACTATCTAGTTCAAAGTCATATGCTGGTAATACTTCGCCTGAAGAGAATTTAGAAAGCCATTGATGCTCACATGTTTTGCCAATCAACCAAACATCATTATTCATAGCTATAGAAGCACACGCAGCATAATAACCTCGGCACTTCCAATAAGAATGCACCCAGCCGCCAAAGATATGTAACCTTTGGATTTGCCTATCATTTATTTGCCCAATGTTTTCTATGATGACAATCGCAGAGCTATATCCATCGATTGATGATAGTTTGTCTGGTCGAAGCGCATACCCTGAAAGCTCATTACCTTTGGCTTTTAATTTTGAGAAGAAATTAACGCATTCCTCTGGTGTTTTATAAAAATGATGAATCTTAAAAATTTCTTCAGACGCACCATGCAACCACTCAAGATTAATTCCAAATAACTTTGCCGCATCATGCAAGATCTCTTCAGTTAGCTTTTCTATCAATTTGTCTGGAGTAGAACAATCCGCTATTGTTAAACCATGCTCGAAGAAGCCAGAAATCTGACTTCTTGAAACTCCATGAGATTCAAATAATTTTAGAAATCTCTCGGCAGGACACGTTTTAGATTTACTAGCTAACGCCTTACTTTTTAGTTGCTTTTTCCAAATAGCAAAGGCTGAATATATCGCTATTAAACCAGATGCTATACCTATCAAAGAGTTCGTGTCTGATAACCAATCCATGCTTTTTATCTCTAATTACGACTATCAGGTAATCCTGCTGCTACATCCTTAAAAGCTGCTAGAGCAGCCTCTAAATGATCGATGATTTCTTGTTGTAAAATGTCTGGCGCAGGCAAGTTATCAAGGTTATCTAAGCTATCGTCTTTAAGCCAAAATACATCTAGACTGGCTTTGTCACGATGATCAAGCCATTCTTTAGCTTTTAGTTCAGCACCTTTATTGCCTATTTCGGTTTCATAACCGTCATAACCAACGTTTACGCTATCAAGTACTGAATCTTCATAGCTGTATTCTGCTACAATATTCTCATTGAAAAAACCTAGTGTGCGTTTATCTGGGGTAGCTGTTAAACCAATAATAAAGGCATCAAAATAGTCGAGTACTTGTTTCCATAAATTGTATATTGAGCGGTGACATTCATCAACAATGATAAAATCAAAGGTTTCTATTGGAACCGCTGGATTATATTTAACTAATTTAGCTTGCTGTTTATTTTGCTTAATTTCATGGAGTGATAAGTCTTCAGCACTTTCATCAATGGGTTTTCCACTTAAGATTGAGTACATGCGTTGGATAGTACAGATACAAACTTCAGCCGCATTATCAATTGTACTGCTGTTTAATCGCTGCACTATGTGGTTTTCATGAAAGAAGGTTTCTTTTCCCGATGGTTTAAAGGCGTGAAACTCTTGTTGGGCTTGTTTTCCTAAATTTCTGGTATCAACCAAAAATAATATACGTTTAGCACCACCATGATTTATCAAACGGTATACAGAATTAATGGCGGTAAAAGTTTTGCCAGCACCTGTAGCCATATGAATTAGTGAACGTGGTCGGTTATCAGCTAGAGACTTTTCTAATCCAGTAATTGCGCTTATTTGGCATTCTCGAAGTTTGACTTTAGGTAATTCTGGAATTTCATTTTTAAGACGATGACGAAGTGAATTACTTTGCTGTAAATATTCCTGCAATGTTTCTGGTTTGAAAAAGTGAAAAATTTCTCTCGCTCTGGGTGCGGGATCTCTTAAGTCGCTATAGTGAATAACTTGGCTAGTTGCTTCGAATAGGAAAGAAAGTGGCTCTGATTCATTTCTAAATTTAATTTTACCCGTTGCGTAGCGAAGTGTCTGCTCTTCGACTTAAGAAAAATGGTTTCGTCTTTTTTTGCTTCAATGACACCTACTGCTTTACGATCAATGAATAGCAGATAATCTGCACTATCGGTATATTTCCCTTTACCACTATCAACAGGATATTCACGAATAGCAACACCTACCCCTTCACCAAGGTTGGTGTTAGGCCAAGTTTGTACTTTCCATCCAGTGAGCTTTAGTTTTTCATCTATCGTTATTCTCGCTTGGGCTTCTGGTTGTAATCCATCAATATCCATATAACGTCCTAAATTTCGTCGAAAAAGTCTTCATCTATCTTTTTAATATGCAAAATATCTTCATCTCGGCTGCCTATGTTGTAGCGAAGCATGAGTTTGGCTAACTCTTTACCATTAATTAAAACAATGCGTGTACCAAGGTTATTTGCCGTGTCTTGCGCTGACGATGTGAATTCAGATGTTGTGATAAAAATACCTTTTTGAGCGCGTTTCAGATTCAATGCACCAAAGAAATCTCGGATATCACCAGCACCAACGTTATTGCCCTCTGCGTAACGCTTAGCTTGAATATATATTTGATCAACACCTAGTGGGTCTTGGTCAATAACGCCATCAACACCATTGTCTCCCGTTTTACCAAGGGCATGTGCTGCACCTTCGCCAGCGCCACCGTAACCCATAGCCACTAATAATTCGATGAGTAAGTCTTCAAAAAAATCAGGGGTAACTTTGCGGGTGCGTTCTAATATATCTTGGGCTAGCGCTTCATTTACTTTTTTATAAGCAGCTCTTAATATTTCATCCGGCGTTGAAACGTTTTCTTGCTCAAGAATATTTGGTTCATTCTCAGCTTCATCATTGCTTTTTTGTTTAAAAGCGATGAATTCATCAAATTTTTTCAGGTATTCGTTATTAATATCCACATTTTCAGACAAAGCTTCTTTACCACGAGGGGTAATAACAAAGTGTGCTCTGCGAGTAGCTTCTAATAGTCCTGCTTTAGTTAAATAAGTACGTGCCCAACCAACTCTGTTATCTAATACGCTTTGGCGACCACTAGGTAATGTTTCTGATCTTTCTTCGTCAGTTAGACCAAATTGATCTGCTAATTGATTAATTACATTACGGAGCTTTACTTCATTGCCGTTAGCATCATTTGCTATTTGCAAGAATGGACGCATAAATTGTTGGTAATTGGGGATCACACCATATCCTTATTTATTGTTTTTGTTCTTCTATCCACTTTTCTAAATCGACACGCTTAAACCGCCATGACCCGCCAACCTTGAATCCCGGTAGCTTGCCTTCACTTGCAAGGCGATAAGCCGTTTTTTCATTCAACTTTAGGTATGCTGCAACCTCTTGAATCGTTAATATTTCGTCTGTCATTGGACCATCTCAAAAATGAACCTAGTTACAATATGAGAAAATTGAGGAAATAACAAGAAATCTAAAAATACGTATTGTTTGGTAATACAAAAATATCATTAGATATCACCAATTATCATTAAATTATCAGTTTTTGTTTTTTCCTAATTTCATATGATTTAAACAGACAATCAACGAGGAGAAAATAATGTCTAATCAAAATAGTAATCACAAAGCGAATCAAGCTAATAATAATAAAGGCACTTCAGGAAACAACCCTGCTAATGCTAAAGTACATGGTAATAGAGGTAAGCAAATGAACCCAAACCAGAAAAAATAGCTGGGAATGGAGAAGCGGGTGATTATTCACCTGCTTCACTTTAAGGATGATTATGAAAGAAACAACAGACTCAAAAAAGAATAAACGTAAATTTAAGCAAACCAAACAGCTAGTCAGGCTAGCACTTAATGATGGCTGGACTCAAAATGAAATTAAAGATGCTTGTAGGGTCCAACAATCCATTGTTAGTGGATGGAAGAGTGGCTCTAAACAAGGCACTGAACAGCAATTAAAACCTTTACTTGAGATCTATGGTCATAAATTAAGAAGAAACTCTTTTAGGGTTTATTGGAATATTGATTCTGAGACTAAAGCCAAAATATTTCATAAGGTTGAAGGCAAAATTATTTTAAACCAAGCCTTTTATGATGCTAGAAGAAATGGTCCAAGGTTAGAGAAAAAAATTCCTCAACATAAACTTACCATTCACCATCAAGGTAGTAGCAAGTTTAGAGTGGTATATCAAAGCCGCTTAACATTTCAAAATACCAATGAAGAGTTAGAATCAACAGTTGAAGACGCTATATGGGGTTCTACTGTTTCAGAGCAGTATGACTTGCCTGAACTATTAAATGTTATTGATAAGTATGCAGAAAAAACTTTAGCTGAATACCCTAGTGATGCTAATACATTACCATTCATAGCCAGACAATCACTGCTCAATCATGGATTTGATATTGATGGAATTGTTGAATACCCTGCCATCTGGTAGTGTATAAAAGAATCCAAAAAAGGGACTTGGCACCTAAACGCCAAAACTTGTGGGTAACCACAATGTTTGAAGCACTCAATTGGGTAAGCCCTATGGATAGCCAGTTCGCTACCATAGCGCTATTCAAACAACTTTAGGAGCACATTGTTATTGCTTTGAATTAAGCTAGGCCAAAGGTACTGCTGATCAGCCGAAACATAACATGTGATACGGGATAGGGTGGGCAAAAAAGCCAGCCGTCACTTATGTGACCGCTGGCTTTTTATTTTATTATGAAAGCCATTCACTCGTGACTTACTTCCTAAAATATCGCCATGCAATTATTAAATCACATCAATTAATAAACATTAAAATAATTAAATCAATAACTTGAAAATCCTAATTTGACATTATCATAACAATTATTGAAAGACTAATTATTCATTGTAAAGTCGTTTTTTGTTCAAAATATTATTTTTAAATCCCACACTCAATGACTAAGATTGAGTAAAAGTATTAAACCTTCATAAAGGAAAAATTATGGCTAAATCAAACAATGACACTTTCTATGAGTGCTTTGGGTGTGATAACACAATAATGGTAGGTGATTTTTGTCATAGCATCACTTATAGCTACGAAAAAATTGAATCTAGCATGCTGATTAGGCCTGAAAAGCTGTCGCATTAGGCTCATGATACTCGGTTTACTTTAATAAGATGCTGAATAAAGGTGAGCACAGCGTTTCGCTAGAGGATGTAGTAAAGCCGTAATTTTTCTATCTATACATGACGTTAGGATCAGTGAATAAATGCGACGCAAACTAATGCTAAGAAATCAAAAAAGGCTTTATTTAAAGTTGTTACACTCGAAAGCAGCCCTTGATCCATTGCTATTTAACGTTAACGAAATAACTTACTTCTCAATAGCTCAATTAAAACGTAAAGGACAGTACTATCACCAACAACGGCTTAGCAGAAAGCAAAAATGAATGCGCGTCAACTTAAGAAACTTCAAAAAAACAGCTTAAATCTAGTGCTGTTGGAAGTAAGCTAGGTGCTATCTGCAAATTACCATTAAAACCAGCGTCTGCTAAATATTTACAAACAGACTTATTTGAGGTGACGAATTAGTTGTCATTAAACTGAACACATTAACAAACTCATTAATAAGTTGTTGAACACTTAACGACCCTCTGTGTTTACAGGCTTTCATTAATCGTGCTTCAGTTTCTTACCAACAGGAACTCCTTCATTTGTATTGTTCGCAACAGCCTCTCTCGCATTTTTACAATCAGTTTTGAGGTCTGTTGATTTTCTCTTATACATAGAAGAAAAAACGTTGCTCATTTTTTTTCCTTATCGCTAATAACAATTAATTCAATTAAAGCTCAGCGTTAGCAGGCAGCCAAAAGCTGGCTCTTTTATAGAAAAGCTCAATATCACTTCTCTGTAAATCACATAAATGGGCTTTGAAGTTCAAAGCCCCAAACTTAGGTTTGAATTATTTATTTAGCTGCAAGTTGCTGAGCTAGCTTTTGTGCATTGGCTTTTTCTGCAGCAGATATATCAGGCAACGCGATACCTTCATACCCGCTAACAGCCATCGGGCCGCAATCATCATAGTCCTCCCCCGTATCTGCGTTAATGGCATAAAGATCATCTTGGGTTACATCAATATCATGCGCTAGCCCCCAATAATACCAAAACCATTTTTCTTGATTAGTTATTGAATGTTCAATAGTTTCACTAATGTCCCCTCGATAAGGAGTCACCATAACTTCAGCTTTTTGCCAGTCTAAAATGAGCGTTTCTGGGATAATGTCAACGCCGTCACCTTTGTAATGATTAATGAACGCAAAAGCCTGCTGTACGTGAAAGTAATCATTTTTGAAATAATGAGTCCAGTGACGTTCTCTTCGGTCATCAAATTGGCGGCAAAGCGTCCTAATGACTAATGGGCTAGGTAAACTAATTTTGTCGCTTTCGATAAGTTCTGACACTAGCGTATCTAAAAACACTTTATAAGGTTGAACTTGCTGATATTCCTCTGCAACTTCTTGCTGAAAACTACTAAGTGCTTGATTGGCTATTAACTTTTTATACCAGTATTCGCCACTTCTGTTATCTGGGTTTTCTTTATATTCTGCTAGAATTTGAGAGCACAATACTAACCCAACCAATATCGCATCCTTATCACCTGATACGGCCAATGTTTTTAATGCACTAAACATATGGGGTGCATCAATATAATCTTCAAAAGCTGGGGTACAGTAAAAAGCATAAATTTCCGCTAACGAAATATTATTACGCTGCTCCCATAGATTCTGCGTTTGCTGACATATTAATAATGCGCTGCTTGCATCAAAGCCAATGTGTTGCATACGCTCAAAGCATTGCCTATTAGCTAGTTCAATATCATCAATCTTGTTAACGGTAGCCGCTTGAAATGCAGCATAGCTTTTAAAGCCACAGAATGAGGCAAAGGCTTCATATAAATGACTTTTTTTAATTGCGGGGAGTTTAGATTTTAGCTCAGCATGAGCCGAAAAGATAAGTGGTTTTAAATTTTTCATATACATATCCATATGCTTGAGACAGAGCTAATCTGTTATCAATCATTGCTACACGCGATTACAACATGATCTCTCAAGCCATGTATGTATTAATAAAATTTAAATAGGTATCGGTTTATTTAGTGCCTTTTAAGGTCAATTTGCTGTTTTTCACTCGCGTGCAAGTGAGGCTAGCGCCATATTCAAAATGTAAACGATTTTTGGAAATGAAGCAAATTTAACGCTAAACCAAAAAAACGCGATTATTAATTAATATTAGCTATCGGCAGATTTAATTTTCACAAAAAAATCATTAAAAATATTATTATTTTTTTCATTACCTTAATTAAATAAAGGTTGTTAATGCATGTTTAAATAATAAAGAACCCGCAGTTTTACTTTTCAGTAACACCTACAGGCAGCAGAACGAATCAATATGAGAAGGGAGAATTAACAATAATTTTATTTGAATGCTCACTCTGAGATAGTACATCTATTGCAGAAGAATCAGATTGGTGTACAGCGATATAGCCGCTAATAAATAACGGCTATATCGGTTTTTTTAGTTTAATGTTTTAAAATGTATTGCACTAGGATACTGTTTTGAATGATATATTTTATGCGTTGCTTTAACAAAATCTTCTGGCTTTGCAGTGAAAATGTTTTCAACATATTTTTGCGGATTTATATCAATAAAAGGGAACATACTACTCTGTATTTGGATCTGTAATTTATGCCCTCGCTTAATCGTATGTAACACATCATAAAGTTCAAAATTAACCTTGCTTACCTGGTTAGGTGTAAACGCTTTAGGCTCAGTAAAGCTATCGCGAAAACGCCCACGTATTACACCCCATCTAACAAGTTCATGACGATTTCCCGTTGCGTTATCCACTTTGTCATTATTGGCATCTTTTCCTGGGAATACATCGACAAGTTTAACGACAATATCAGCCGCACTTTGTGATGTTGAAAACCATAAATCTAAATCGATAGCGCCAGCAATGGTAAAGTCATCGTTCATCACTGGGGTTTCAAACACCAACACATCAGGACGACGGGCTGAAAATCGTTGATCTTCGACCATGTAAGGCTTATCCCAGCCTCGGCTAATACTAGCCGAATGCGGTACTGGTTTGTTTGGATCGCTGATATATTCACTGAATCCATTGCCTTGTTCTGTCTGGTTTAAGGTTTCATGCTCACCTAAGTACAAGGTCTGTTTATTGCCATTTTTAGGAGGCCAAACATCAAAGGTACGCCAGCGATTACTACCGGTTTCAAACATAGTCGCGCTTGCTAATTTTACATTGCCTTCACCTTTTAGGTGCTGTTTAAAAAAGGGGAGTAGTATTTCTTTTTGGAACCACTCGCTGGTATCAAATCCAAAATTGGCTTCGCCTAATTTATCTCCACCACCTCGATTCCATTGACCATGATACCAAGGGCCCATAATCAATTTGATATGTTCATTTTTATTCGCTTTTGACATGGCCTGATAAGTGGCTAATGGGCCGTAAAGGTCTTCAGTGTCGTACCATCCCCCCACGACTAAGGTAGCTGGTTTTACTTTTTTCAAATGAGGTAAAACATTTCGTGCTTGCCAAAATTCATCGTAGTTAGGATGCTCAGTTAACTCATTCCAAAAAGGTCGCTTACCATGAAAATAATCTTTGTTCACATTCGATAAAGGACCTAACTTTCTAAAAAAGTCGTAACCGTCAGGCGTTACAGGATCCATACCTTTAGGCCAATCGGCATGAACACCGTCTCGCGCTTTATCAAATGAATCAAAGAAGAGAAATGCCATAGGAGTAACAAAAGCACCATTGCGATGAAAGTCATCAAAAAACCAATCAGCAATTGGTGCTTGTGGTGAAATAGCTTTTAATGCAGGGTGGCTGTTAATAGCAGCTACAGAGGTGTAATACCCAGGATATGAGGTTCCCCACATCCCCACTTTACCATTGTTATAGTCAATATTGTTCACTAACCAATCAATAGTATCAAAGGTATCTGTAGCGTCATCCGTTGCTTTTTTTCCTTTTTTATATGCATCTTGAGGGCGCATATTGACATACTCCCCTTGAGACATAAATTTACCGCGAACATCTTGAAAAACAAAAATAAAGCCGTCTTTTTCAAAGCTTTCACTTGGACCTAATTTCGTTTTATATTTATCACTACCATAAGGCGCTACTCGATATGGCGTGCGCTGTAGCATCATAGGATATTTTTTCGAATGATCATTGGGAACATAAACAGCAGTAAAAAGCTTAATGCCATCACGCATAGTAATTTTATGTTCATATTTTGTATAATTGGCACGAATATAAGCCGCTCGTTCATCGGCTTTTTTTACAGCGGCTAGCGCCAAAGTACTCATACATAACAAACAAATAAACGTAAGAGTGCGAGTAAACCATACCTTTTGCATAGGTTATTCCTTGGTAGAAAGTGTTGTTAAAATGATAGAAATACTAAACATTTCAATACTATCTCATTTATGATTAATTTCACTAACTAATAGTAAAATTAATCAAAGTAAAGCGAATAACTTCCTGATGATTTTTTTATGCTTTTATACCTACTCACTTAATTTTTAAGTTTATAGATAACATTAATACTCTTTGTAATTTCGATATGCTGAGGAATGAAAAGACTGGCACTGCCACTATCTGATTTCATACGAGCCATTGGATATGTTCTGCTCTGATTTTCTAAGCCAAAAGTAGCAAAAAATGACGAGAAAGAACCCGTGTCATTAAAAGCAAATACAGATCCTAGTTTAACACCTAAGCCTGCAGCCATTTGCTCTGATTTAAATTTCGCTTTTTCAGCCGCTTCTTTAATTAACTCAACTTCTATTTTTGCTCGTAATGAAGAATCGAATTGGCTTTGAATATTGTTAAGGTGGTTAACATCTAATAATGCATTGCTGATCTCTGAGTACTTATTTAACTGTTCAACAATCACCTCAAACTGCTGGGTAAATTCATAACCGACTATAGCTAAATCATTATAATTTTTATCTTTAGCTCTTTTAGCTCTTTTATTAATTTCATAAGAGGTAATATTTTTAAGTGGTATTTCATGCTTTTTAAGAATGGCTAATACTTTACTTGCTGATTGATTTAACACTTCTTTTGCTTCATTAGACTCTTTCTCAAATGAGGTTAAATAAAAACTTAACGTCACTTTATCTGGCGCCACTTTTCGCATACTTTCACCGGTGACTGTGACAAAGGGAAAATCAGGTAAACTAGATGCATACCCTGTCATCGAAACAATTAAACCGATAAAAATTAACATTACTTTCATATCACTTCCTTACTTAGGCTTTAATTAAATTATTGATTAACTGCATTAAACTCGAAAACAATTTGATAATTTCTTTGCACATTATCTTCAGCTTTATATTTCCACTTAGCTAATGCCTTTTTAGCTGCACGCTGTAATGCTCTACTTACATCGCTTTCCACCACATTAATATTTTTGACCTCCCCTTGATTATCAATTTCATAACTAAGCTTAATACTCCCTGATTGTTTTGCTAATAACGCTTTTGTAGGATAGCTAGGCATAACTTTGAAAATGGGTTGAATGGATAATTTCGGTGCTTTAACTTGTGGTAAGGTAACCGTTTGAATCATGTCTATTTCAACTTTTTCCACATTATCTACACTGATATTACTGTCTAGGGACTTCACCAACTTTTTATCTACACTTAAAGTGGCAACTTCAGGTTTAGGAGGTAACTCAACTCGCTTTAATGGAGTTATTCCAGCTGGCGGTGCAACGTCGAGTTCTGCTATTTCTACTTGACGATAACTAGGAGTAGTGACGTCTTTGTTTATCGGTTGTTCTATAAGTTGAATAACCAATGCCATAATACCAAACGATGCTAATCCCCCAACAGTAGCAATAGATAGGATTTTCATTATTGAGAATTTAGTTTTTTTCTTCCCATCTTCAAAAGAAATAGCGGGCGGAACTAATTGTGCTTTTCTAGCTTGATAAAGATGATTGAGTTCCTTATCAAATTGCTCATCGTTCATAATGTGCCCTTAGTAGTTCTTTTAATGACTTGCGAGCATAACGTAAACGGCTTTTTACCGTTTCAAAGCTATCTTCTGTTAATTGACAAATTTCCATTACTGAAAACCCTTCTTGCTGGAAAATAATGGCTTCTCTTTGAAAAAATGGGAGCTGGTTAATCGCGATATTAAACGCTGCCAGTTTCTGATCATCTTCCACGTTTTCTGCTAATGTTTTGGTTATGACTATCTGCTCATTCAGCTCTTGCCATTGCCACTTTTGTTGACGTCTCAACTCATCAACTAAGGTATTTCTAGCAATAGTGTAAAGCCAACTTTTCACATTAGTATGACGTTGTTGATTTTGTGAATTCGACGACTTCATCACTTTAAGCCAGGTACTTTGCAAGGCATCTTCGGCAGTTTCTTTCTCTGATAAACTATAAAGATAGTGATAAAGAGATTGATTAAATTGCACAACCAAACGTGATAGATACTTTTTATCACCAGTAGCTACATAGTTAGCAAGCCACTTTTCCGGTGTCTCTGCGGTATTTAACCAGCCTTTTATCACTGAAGGTAATTTCAAATTAGCAGCCTAAGTTTGTTGTTCCATATTAAAGTCTAATTGCACGGTAAAATTCTTTTGCTTAACTTGTTTACCATCAATAGTTTTTGCTGTGTATTTCCACTTTTTCAACGCTTGTTTGGCTGCTTTATCAAAAATACGTTTAGGTTGGGAATCAACAATCTTCACATTAATCACCGCACCTATTTCATTAATATCAAATGCTAACACTACCCAACCTTGTAGCCCATTTCTTAATGCTTCAATAGGGTATTTAGGGTTAACCCTAACAATCGGCCTTGCATCAGTATCTCGCTTACTACCTAAAGTAACGCCATCTGCCACATTACTTTTTAAGTTAATCACAGACGGAGTATAAGTAAACGCTGTGTTAATTTCTGTTACTTCTTGTATCACTTGGCTTTTAGGCATAACCATAGGTGGTTTGGGTAGCTCAAATTTATGCCGTGTGATTTGTTCAGCTTTTGTCTCTTCAGGTAATTCAATGACATCAATAACGACAGTCTGCGGAGTTTCCCCTATGCCTACCTGATCATTACCTATTAAAAACGCCATGAAAGCGAATAGACCAAGCGTGACTGCGCTGGCTATGCTAGCAATAGAAATTGTTTTTTTCATTATGTATTTCCCCATTTATCAATTTGAATTAACAAGGTGTGATCACACAATAAGTAATTAATGTTAATTACTTATCTCTAAAACGATGAGGGGAAGAAAAAGGGGTTAAACAATATTGAAATATTAATAATTAAATTGAATGGCGTTCGTATCTCTATGAAATTATTGGCTTTCATAGAGATACATAAGATCAGTTACTAGGCTTTCGGTTTAAGAGCCAATACCTTAGTAATGTCTTCAGCACTGTGGCGATTAGGAACTTGTTCCCAAATTTCACCCCATGACCGATTGACAACGCGACCACGCTGTACGGCTGGACGTACTAATATTTCTTCAGCCCAACGTTTTACATGGGTATAGCTATCTACCGCTAGAAATTCTTTAGCATTATACGCTTCGCCTAATACTAAATTTCCATACCATGGCCAAATTGCCATATCAGCAATACTATAACTATCACCTGCTATATATTTTGAATTAGCCAATTGCTTATCTAATAAATCTAGTTGACGCTTAATTTCCATGGTAAAGCGATTGATTGGATACTCAAATTTCTCGGGTGCGTAAGCATAGAAATGCCCGAAACCACCACCTAAATAGGGAGCAGAGCCTTGCAACCAAAATAACCAATTTAAAACAGCTGTACGTTCCTGTTTTGCTTGTGGCAAAAACGCATCAAATTTTTCTGCTAAATATAATAATATTGAACCTGATTCAAAAATATTTAAAGGTGCGTCACTTTCATTATCAACTAATGCCGGAATTTTAGAATTAGGATTAACAGCAACAAAGCCTGATGAAAACTGCTCGCCGTCTGAAATACTAATTAAATGAGCATCATATTCTGCGCCCTCTTTACCTAATGCTAATAACTCTTCAAGCATAATTGTTACTTTTACTCCATTTGGCGTAGCCAATGAATAAAGCTGTAATGGATGCTTACCTACAGGCAAAGTCTTCTCATGTGTTGCCCCTGAAACTGGTCGATTAATATTGGCCCACTCTCCGCCATTTTTTGTCTCATGAGTCCATACTTTAGGTGGCGTGTATTGATTTTTCATTTTCACTCCAATGAAGTTATTAACGTTAGATTTTTTTCTGCCAAGCGAATTTTTCAAATGCTTTATCCATTGGCGTACTTGCAATATGGTTAGTGTAATTGCTGATCACTTTCTGTGAAAGTCCCAGAATAATTTCGAGTACTTGGCGTTCCCCATAACCCGCATCATAAAAAGCTTGTAGCTCATCTTCTGCAACATGTCCGCGATTGCGTACAATAATTAAGGTCATATCTAATAGTGCTTGTAATTTTGGGGTTGGTAAAGGATCACCATTACGTAATGCATCAATTAATTTGGCATCTACTTTCATAGAGTGAGCGATACCTGTATGTGCTGGCACACAATAATGACACTCATGTTCAACATTAATACCTTGCCAAACAACAGTCAGTTCTTCGTTATCAAAAGACGTATTCATAAAAAGTTCGTGCAATATTTGATACCCTTCTAACACTTGAGGAGCGCTCGCTAAAACACCATGTAAATTGGGTAACATACCGAATCCCTTGATTGAATTATTGAGTAAAGCGTGACTTTCTGCTGGTGCTGTATCAATGGTATGTAGCGTTAATGTAGTCATTAATTATTCCTAGCCTTAGGCTTGTCTTATGTGTACCAATTGGTAATTTAAAGCTATTGTACCGATTGGTACAACACTATCAAGCCTTCTTTGGAATAACTAAGAACAAAATAATAATTTACCCAGTTAACACTCAGTAAATATAACAACCGCTTTATTGAGCTAAGGCGATAATGTTAGGGTTAACAGGTAATTAACCTTTCATAACGCCATGATGAAGTATGTAATTTACAAGTGTTTGGGGCGCCTGCCTAAACGCAAGTTAGAGGAAAAGTTAATGCAGCCCTATACCTTTGAGCATATTATCAACTACAGGCTCTAATGCTTCGCTGGACGCCCCCCCTCTTGCCATTGAAGCTGTACCTTTCAAGACAGTGTACAAACTTAATGCATTTGAACTGGCATTTTCTGATAAGCCAAGAGCAATGGCTTCATCATCAGTGGCAAATAAGTGAGTTAGCATGGCTTTAGGAGCAGACTCTAGCTCAGTAAGTAATGAAGCTGCTTCATCTGGGATATCTCCACCAACAAGCTCTGACTGACATAACACTAAGTAACAGCCTTTAGGTTGATCTGATTCACATTGAATAGACATAACAGACAACATATAGTTTTTTAGACGACTTTTTAATGGCACATTTTCTTCTGAAAGTAACCCTAAGTTAACCTGAATTTTGTTATCAATGTAATGCTGAGTTGCCTTAATAAATAGCGCTTCTTTATTGCCAAAGGTACTATACAAACTAGGTTTATTTATACCCATCGCCTGCGTTAAATCAGCCAATGAAGCACCTATGTACCCTTTCTTCCAAAAGACGTCCATTGCCGCTTCTAACGCAACAGTTTCATCAAAGGCTTTTTTTCTGCCACTAGTCATTACTATTTCACTTTATCAATTAATACCTTTGTATTGTACTTAGCGGTACACAAAAATACAAATGACAATGAATAACCTCTTTAATAAACATTTTTGGCAAGTAAAGACTTAGCCAAATAGTCTACCAATAGTCGAATTTTAGGTGATAAGTGTCGGTTCTGGGGATACACTGCCCATATGCCTTGTTCTGATTCCCTATAATTATCAAGCAAGGTTACCAAAGAGCCATTTTCAATATGCGGCTGAACATAATAATCCGGTAACTGCACTATCCCTAAACCTTTTAATGCAGCATCTACTAAACTTTGACCACTGTTATAACGTAATCGACCGCTAACTCTAATGTGCTTTTCCTTACCACTATCTCGAAAGTGCCAATAATCAAGTGTCCCTAACAAACAACTGTGCTTATTCAATTCAGATAACGAATGGGGTACACCGTGCTTTTTTAAATAATCGGGAGAAGCACAAATGTAATTAGTTCTTTGCCCTAATTTTTTCGCCATCATGGTTGAATCACTTAATTTACCTATTCGAATGGCTAAATCATAGCCTTGCTCAACCAAGTCTATTTTCTGATTACTTAAGTATGCTGACACTTCAACTTCGGTATATTGTTTGGCAAAATCATTCACTAATGGCAAAATTTGTTGTTCGCCATAAGTCACCGGGGCAGTAAGCTTTATTTTCCCTTGAGGTTTGGACTGCAAATTAGTGATAGCACGTTCAGCCGCTTCTAGCCCGTCAAGCACGCTACGGCAATGTTGATAAAATACACGACCTTCTTCCGTTAAAGACACATTACGAGTTGTTCGGTAAAACAATTTAATATGAAGCCGCTTTTCTAAGGCACTGACTTGCCGGCTAACCTGAGCGGTAGAGATTGCCATTATTTTTGACGCTCGCGTAAAACTCTCATTTTCGGCCACCGCTACAAATTCACTAATACCTTCCCACTGCATTATTATTACCCCTATGTATTAATAATTTCATTATACTTAGATGCTTACTCGAGATAAAACAAAAATAACGGTGCCACACATACTAATTAACATAAACCATCTGGACGAGACAGTGCATTATTACACCAACACTCACTAGACCTGAATAATTTCATTATTACTGACAGGTAAAAGTAAATTTCAAATAAACGGTATTATCATTATCCGTTAAATCTCTTAAACTAGATTAATGTATTAATTGAATCCTAGTCTTACACTTTCGATAGCCAATGGATTTCTATCAATTAACCAAACAGTGAGAAATATCATGACAGACCAATTTATTAAATCAAAAGCAGCAATTGCTTGGGGTCCTAAACAACCTTTATCCATTGAAGAAGTCGACGTAATGCTTCCGCGTAAAGGTGAAGTATTAATAAAAGTAATTGCCTCAGGGGTTTGTCATACTGACGCATTTACTTTATCAGGTGAAGATCCTGAAGGAATATTTCCCGTTATTTTAGGCCATGAAGGTGGTGGTATTGTTGAACAAGTGGGTGAGGGTGTTACCAGTGTGAAAGTGGGTGACCATGTCATTCCTTTGTACACACCAGAATGTCGTGAATGTAAATTTTGTTTATCGGGTAAAACTAATCTTTGTCAGAAAATTCGTGAAACTCAGGGTAAAGGCTTAATGCCAGATGGTACAACTCGATTCTATAAAGACGGTCAACCAATTTATCATTATATGGGCTGTTCAACCTTCTCTGAATATACTGTGTTACCTGAAATCTCTCTAGCTAAAGTAAATAAAGAAGCCCCTTTAGAAGAAGTGTGTTTATTAGGATGTGGTGTCACCACAGGTATGGGTGCAGTAATGAATACTGCCAAAGTAGAAGCCGGAGCAACCGTTGCTATTTTTGGCCTTGGTGGCATAGGTTTGTCCGCTGTTATCGGTGCAACTATGGCTAAAGCCGGTCGTATTATTGCCATTGATATTAATGAAAGTAAATTTGAACTCGCTAAAAAACTAGGCGCTACTGACTGTATTAATCCAAAAGATTATGACAAGCCCATTCAAGACGTTATTGTTGAACTTACCGATGGCGGTGTCGACTATTCCTTTGAATGTGTTGGTAATGTGAACCTAATGCGCTCGGCCCTAGAATGCTGTCACAAAGGCTGGGGAGAATCTGTCATTATTGGTGTTGCCGGTGCCGGACAAGAAATATCTACCCGCCCATTTCAATTAGTCACTGGCCGAGTATGGCGTGGTTCTGCCTTTGGTGGTGTAAAAGGTCGTACTGAATTACCTGATTATGTAGAACGCTATTTACAAGGGGAATTCAAGTTAAGTGACTTTATCACCCATACTATGCCTCTCGAAGACATTAATGAGTCATTTGAATTAATGCATAAAGGCGAAAGTATTCGCAGCGTTATTCATTTTTCTAAATAATAATTAGTGCTATAACCCTGATTTATATACTCAGGGTTATAGCCAGAGGTTAACCATGACTATTGAAAATTTAAGTATGAACAAAAGTTTTGGCGGATGGCACAAACAATATAGTCACTTCGCTAAAACCTTAAACTGTACCATGCGTTTTGCTATTTATTTACCTCCTCAAGCCTCAAACGGGCAAAAAGTTCCAGTTTTATATTGGCTTTCAGGCTTAACTTGTACTGATGAAAACATGATGCAGAAAGCCGGTGCACAACGTATGGCGGCTGAATTAGGCATTGCAATTGTTGCACCTGACACTAGCCCTCGTGGCGAAGAGGTACCTGATGATTCAGGGTATGATTTAGGCCAAGGTGCAGGCTTTTATGTTAATGCTACCCAAGCCCCTTGGGATCGTCATTATCAGATGTACGATTATGTCGTAAATGAACTGCCTGCGCTTATTGAATCAACCTTTCCAGTTTCAACAAAACGCGCTATTAGCGGTCACTCTATGGGTGGGCATGGTGCTTTGACTATTGCCATGTTAAACCCCGAACGATACAGTTCAATGTCTGCATTTAGTCCCATTTGTAATCCAATAAATTGTCCTTGGGGGCAAAAAGCATTTACTACTTATCTGGGTAAAAACAAGACAAGTTGGCAACAACATGATGCTAGTGAACTCATGAAAAAGGCCACTCAATTTGTACCGGCTAAAGTTGACCAAGGACTTGCTGATGATTTTCTAACGGAGCAACTCAAACCAGAAATGTTAGAGGCGGCGGCAAAAGCTAATAATTACCCTTTAACATTAAACCTGCACGAAGGTTATGATCACAGCTACTATTTTATTGCTTCCTTTATTGAAGAACATCTTGTTTTTCATGCTCAGCATTTAAATCAGTAACCCTAACTCATTGAAAATACTTCTATTTAATGATTAAAGGAAGTATTTTCATTCTTACCATTTGAAATTAAAGCTATTTTTTTCAATAAAAATATGTGAAATTTGCGCTAATTTGTTTAAATTTGCTTTTATAGTCACTTATTTTGGGTGCATTACCACCTCTACGTCCAGATAAGTTCCTGAAGTTAAGGTTCTATTTTCAAAAAATGAATATCATTAATATTGAAGTTATTGCTCTCGCCATTGCATTAAGTATGGATGCTTTTGCTGTTTCAATTGGTTTAGGTGCTAAACGCACTCAACCCCTACGTACTATCGCTTTGCTTGCCGCAATTTACTTTGGTCTGTTTCAAGCCATTATGCCCATAATTGGTTATGTTGGCGGAGTGAGCTTTTCCTATTGGATTGAACAATACGCGCCTTGGATCTCTTTTTTCTTGTTATTAGGTATTGGTGGAAAAATGATCTTTGACGCTTTTAACTCTAGTGAACATGATGAAATTGCACATGTAACACATAAAATAATGTTACTCCTCGCTATTGCAACGAGTATAGATGCAATGGCTGCGGGGTTCACACTGACTTTACTCGATGTTAACCCCATTTCTGCCTGCTTAATTATTGGGTTTACTACCTTTGTGTTCAGTTGGTTAGGCGTGTTTGTGGGTGAAAAAAGTGGTACTTGGCTTGAGAGTAAAGCTGAATTATTCGGTGGCGTGATATTAATCATTATTGGTATAAAAACATTAGCCTATTAAAATGAAATCGCTTACTAAGCTCAATGATTTATGCTAAATAATAGGTAAGTAGTTCCTTGCACATTTATTGCACATTTTTTCGTTATGATGACATATACAAGTAAGTGCTTATCTTATTCAACCGGTTCATTTTAGCAAAGGTTATTGATACTTAATGAAAATACAAAATAAACTTTTCCTGACCTTTTTAGCTTTTAGTTTACTGTTAATTGCGATGCTTATACTACCCATTCAATGGAGTATAAGTAAGGGCATGATCGACTATGTTAATACCAAAGAAATTCATGCCTTAACCCCAGTGATCAAAATTTTAAGTAAAGAATACCAGAAAAAAAATAACTGGCAGAGCATGGTAGATCAGCACCAGAAGTTTCATTATCTCATTACAAATGAATTAAAGGATAGTGAATTTTCGCAAGGTAACAATGTTCCCCCCCAAAAAGACCTTAATTTAAGAGCTCGCCCTCCAATGCCCCCACCATTACAGAATAATCGCCCTAACAAAAATGAGCGAGACAGACTACCTCCACCACACAATAAAAACGATGCCCTTTATGCTCTATTAGATAACACAGGCCATGTCATAGTTGGTCGTTATATTGATGATATGGAATACAGTAAAACCCCGATCACTCTAGATCAGGAAACCATTGGGTTTTTAGCTGTTTCTAAACGTAAAAGTTTAACCGAAGGCTATGAAGTTGACTTTGTCGAGCAGCAACAGAATGATCTCTGGATAATTGCCTTACTTTCCATTGGCTTGGTGGTTTTAGTTACCTTTCCACTCTCTCGCCACGTCGTTGAGCCGATTAAATTGATTGCTCACGGTATGCACAAATTAACTCAGGGTGATTACCAACAAAGTATTCACCTAAAACGTCAAGATGAACTGGGCGAATTAAGCCGCGATTATAATGAGCTTGCATTAACTTTAGCGGAAAATGATACTGCCAGAAAACGTTGGCTTGCTAATATCTCTCACGAATTACGGACTCCGGTGGCCATTTTACGAGGTGAACTGGAAGCTATGCTTGATGAAGTAAGACCCTTAACCAAAAGTAATATTGCCTCAGTAGCCGAAGAAGTTAAGCATTTACAACGTCTTATTGATGATTTAAATCTTCTAACAAGTGCTGATATTGGCGGTATGCGCTACCGTAAGCAAAATGAAAACTTAGTGCTATTAATCGAGAGTGAGTTGGAGAAATATACCAGTTACTTATCGAGTAGCAACATCAAGCTGACCCTAGATATTAACCACTCACTGATGACTATTTTCGCAGATAAAACGCGATTATTTCAATTGTTTGAAAATATCATCAATAATAGCGTTAAATATTCACAGGCAAGTGAATTTAAAATTACACTCACCACTGACATCATCAATAATCAAACGCTTGCTGTACTTAAATTTGAAGATAATGGTATTGGAGTTGATGATGAGCATTTACCCTATCTGTTTGAACATTTGTACCGTATAGACGATTCCCGAAATAGAAGTATGGGGGGTTCAGGGCTAGGTTTATCTATTTGTCGTCATATAGTTATGGCACATCAAGGTGAAATTTCAGCAGAAAAATCATCCTTAGGTGGCTTAGCTATCATTATTAAGCTACCAATGACTTAATAACGTGTAGACCGTAACTATTAACTGATTTGAAAGGCTTTCACTATGTCACATTCAATACTTATTGTAGAAGACGAAATTAAGTTAGCTCAGCTGTTATTTGACTATTTCCAGCAAGCTGAATACACACCCCATATGATCCATAGAGGGGATGAAGTCATCCAATGGGTAAAAGAGCATCAACCTAACGTAATTTTGCTTGATATAATGCTCCCTGGTAAAAACGGTATTGATGTCTGCAAAGCAATAAGGCAATTTTCTAACGTGCCAATATTAATGGTAACGGCGAAAGTGGATGAGATTGATCGTCTACTTGGTTTAGAACTTGGTGCTGATGACTATATTTGCAAACCATTTAGTCCTCGTGAAGTGGTTGCTCGAGTCAAAGCTGTATTAAGACGTACCCACACGGTTGAATCAAGTCTTGATAGTTTACAACTCGATGAACACCGATTAACGGTATCCTTCCAACAACAAGAGGTTTCTTTGACAGCGGTTGAATTTCAATTATTAAAACCCTTAGTAGAAAAACCAGAGCGTATATTCACTCGTGAATACTTGATGGATAATATGTATTCTGATCACCGCATAGTTAACAATCGAACCATTGACAGCCATATAAAAAAATTACGTAAAAAGTTAATGGATATCAGTGATGACAAAAACTGGATTCACTCTGTCTACGGTACTGGGTATCGTCTCATTCCCTAGTTAATATTTATTTTTAACATTCCTTTTTTCTTGCACATTGTTTGCATTTTCTGTTGTTAAACTTCTTTGGTAAGTTCAACAACAGGAAATAATTATGAAACACTTTGCTCACGCTATAATTTTAGCAACAGTTTGTTTAACCTTAAGTAGTTATGCCAATGCGGCTAACCAAGCTCAAGGTCCAGACAATCATCCTCCACGCCCCACCTTTGAATCAATAGATATCAACGGAGACACAGACATTAGTTTTGACGAATTTTTAGCGCAGGAAATTCCAAGAGGGGATCATCAAACTATTTTTGACCTAATAGACACTGACAATAATGGTGTCATCAGTAGTGAAGAATACAATAATCACAAACCACCACGTCCTCCAAAAAATAGAGGAAATAAAAATGACTAGTGCTATCAATAATTCAATGAATACGGGAATGCCTATGCCTCCCACTAAACAATCAAATTATGCATTAACTCAAGAGCAACAATCCTTAATCTCTGAAACGCTATCGCAATTTGACATGGAAAACCTAACCGAATCAGATGCTCTTAGTATTGTAGACACTTTTGCGCAAGCGGGTATTCAACCAGGTGCAGAACTTGAAAAGAGTATGGCTGAGTTCGGTATTGACGCTAAATCCCTCGGTGACTTAGCTGGTGTTTCAGAAGACGGCAACCGACCACCTCCACCGCCGCGACCTAAACAAAGTTCAGATGAAATTACCTCTATGGTAGATTATTTGACTGAAATTCTAGAAGAAACCTTATCCTCAAGTGAAACAGGCAAGCTAACCGATGAAGATAAAGAATCAATTTTAGCTCAAATGTTTGAAAAATTTGATATCGAAGATGGCGATTCTATTATTAACACCACAGCGTAACGATGACCTCAATATACTATCAAAGTCAATTCATGGTGATTACATAAGTAGCTGTATTTAAATAAATACTAGCTACTTACTCCCCCATTTCCCATAACAGTCACCTTTAACAACTCACATACTAATACCTCCATAAATAATCTAGGCTTTTCTACAGAAAAAGAAGTTTTTCATCGAAAATTAGTTAGATAACAAATCATTTATTTATAGCTTAAATCTATTAAAACAAAAGCTAAACCTGCAAGCCCTGTTCGCTATTTGATAAATATAGTTAGTGCTGTTAACATTAATTAACTAGCATATGATTGACTAGGCGTTTTATGAATGAAACTGCATTAAATTTTGAAACACGGACAACTAACAATACAATTGAATCTCTTATCGATCCTTTTTCTGACACCTTAATTGTTAATAATATTCACCAGAGTGAGCTTTCTGCGTTTATCCATTTAATGAAACAATACCCCTTTGAACAAAAAACAGTTAAAGACCTCGAATTTTTTCATTTTACTGTTAATCTAGCATTAGATCTGCGGCAGTTACTTAACCAACTATTACAAGCGATGGGTAGTTATTACCAATCGAAAGACTGTAACACTGCTCGCATTATGGTAGCTGCAAGTCATTTACCCCATAATGCAACCTGTGCTGAAAATGAATTTGAATTTAGTGGACGACTGACCAATGAGTCGGTCGTTAATGGACAACTAGATAGTTTAAATACATGGTTTAAACGCCTTAAACGGAAATAACGTGAATATCGATAGCGAATCATCGTCAAGAGAAGCAATTAAAGCAGGCATTCAAACTCTGTCAGTCAAACTTAATGAATGCTTTTTAACTCACTCTATACAAATGTTAATGCGTGAACGCGCCAAACATTTTGATCAATTGCTGATTCAGCTCTGGCAAGATTACCAACTTGAAGACACTAACATCTCGTTAAATGCGGTTGGTGGCTATGGCAGACAAGCACTCCACCCACATTCTGATATCGATTTAGCAATTATTTTTAATGGTAAACTATCTAAGCAGCAACAAGAAAACTTATCCCTATTTCTAACAAAATTGTGGGACTTTGGTGTTGATATTGGTCATTCTGTTCGCTCTATTGATGAGTCTATCAAAGCAGCTAAGGGCGATATTACTATAGCCACTAACTTACTTGATATTCGCCATTTAATCGGCACAGAAAGCCATACAGCAACTATTAGAATGAATTTATACCAAGACAATTTATGGTCAAGTAAGTCTTTCTATCTGGCTAAAATTGCAGAACAAAACGCCCGTCATAAAAAAGCAAAAGATACCGCCTTATATTTAGAGCCCAATTTAAAGAATAACCCGGGAGGACTGCGAGATGCTCATACCATTATGTGGATTGCGCAAAAACATTTCTCAGTTGAGAATGCGAATGCCTTGCGCAGTACCGGCTTTCTACAACAAGATGAGTTGGCTGAGTTAAACGAGTCATATGATTTTATCTGTCGGGTACGCTGGGCATTACATTCAATCACAGATAGTGCCCAGGAAACTTTATTGTTTGAACATCAAGCCGACGTGGCTGAATTTATGCAATTTGGTAGCGGTGATAATAGCCAAACCGCGATTGAACGTATGATGAAACAACTTTATCGTGCTATGACCCGCGTGCGTGAATTAAATCAAATGATCAGTGACGCCTTTAAATTAGATACCTTGCACGGTAATGCCGCTGAAAAAAACACCATCATTGACGAATACTTTATGATTCGCGGTAACTTAATTGAAGCGCAATTTGAACATGTTTTTATTAATAAACAACAGGTTATTCGCCTTTTCAGACTTATAGCTGATAACAATAACATTGATGGTATTGCACCAAAAACCTTAAGATTACTTCGTCAAACTCGCCGTAGATTATTAGGTGAGTTACAAGATTACCAAGGTTGTCGTGAAGAATTTCTTGCCATACTTGCTCACCCAACCGGCACTCAAAAAGCGTTAGCGCTTATGCATAGATATGGTATTTTAGCGTCATATTTTCCTCAATGGCGCCTTATTGAAGGTCAAATGCAGTTTGATATGCACAATGCCTATACCGTTGATGAACACTCCTTCAAAACGCTACAATTTATAGATTCATTTAATCGTCGTAAAGATAAAGCCAGCTTAGCATATTCAGTTTGTCGAAATATTAAAGACACACTCGCATTAAAGTTTGCCGCTTTGTTTCACCATTTATCAGGTAAACAAGCCATTGATAAAAACACATTAAGCGCCATGCAAGCGAAAGAAATTGCGGATTTACATCAATTAAAAAATTCCACTAAAAATAGAATTTACTGGTTGATTGCTAATCAAGATTTACTTATTTCTGCGATTCAAACCCAAAATATCAATGAGCCAGAAGAAATAAAACGTCTTGCTCAACTTATTGGATCTCAGGAAAAATTAAGTGCCTTATACATTTTGACTATGGCCGATATGATGGCAACTAATGAAAACTACTTTAACGACTGGCATGAATATCAGTTAAATCAAATGTACCTTTTCATACGTGATGCACTTAACCAAGGGTTAGAAAATATTTTCGCCGCTAGGGAAGTTATTCGTGAAAATAAACAAGATGCTAAACAGGCATTATTAGCGCAAGGCCTTAGTGAGCAACAAATAATAACTTGTTGGTTAGCACTTCCTAACACTTTTTTTAGCCATAACTCCTTGCACGACATTGTAAATATTACTGCTACTATTGCGCAATCAGCCGCTGAGATACCGGTTTTTTCTATTGAAAATAGCGAACAGAATGTCACCTCGTTAGTGGTTTACACCCAAGATAGACCTAACCTCTTTGTTGATTTGTTTAAAACGTTTTCTAGCTCTAAACTCAGAGTTAAAGACGCCCAAATCATGCGGACTAAAAATAATTACGCGTTAGAAATATTTAGATTATTAGATCAGAATGATGAACCGATTGACGATGAATATCGCTTGAAATCGGTGATTGCACGGGTAGAACAAACCTTATCAAAAGAGTTTACCCCTTCCTCTTTAAGTACCCCGCTCTCAGTTAAAAACTTTGAACATAAGCCGAATATAGAGTTACTAAAAACGACAAGTAAAAACAAAGCATTGCTGAAAGTAAACACCTTGGATGATCCAAGTTATATTGAACAAATTTGTCATTTGTTTGCGGAGAATAATTTCTTTATCCACTCAGCTAAAATCAGTACATTAGGTGAAACAACCGAAAATGTTTTTCTGGTTTCTCATACTGATTCAGATGCTGAGCAGCAAGTAACGGAACATGAAAAGTTAGTAGAAATTATAGAAAAAGCAATTTCTTAATAATACGTTTAATAAAACCCCATCAAAGTGATTAGGGTTTTTCTATAATGCTGTTATCCATAGATGCAATTTCTAATACTGGAGATGCATCTATTTCATTAGCATCCATCATAGTTGCTATACGTTGCATTGACGACAATAAAAGTGATTGTTCCCAATCTTCCATTGCACAAAATTTATTAATAAAATGTTCTTGAAGTGGTTGCGGAGCATCGACTAAACACATTCGACCTTCCTCAGATAAAAACAGTTCTACCCGTCTTTTATCTTCTAGACTTCTAACCCGTTTGATTAACTCTCGATTTTCAAGTCGATCTAAAATATTAGTGACTGTGGCAGCACTTAAATTAATATTCTTAGCAATGAGACTGGCAGTTATCCCTGAAACTTGGGAGATCTCTTTCATAATCAACAATTGTGGCCCAGTTAAGCCTGAAGATTTTTTAAGCTGCTTTGAATGAAGGTCTATCGCTCTGATAACCTTTCTGATCGAGACAAGTAGTTCTTCGTATTTTTCCATAGATAAAAATAATTGAGTGCCTGAAATTCTTCGCGCTAGGATAACATTTGATGAATCGCTTGTAACTGTTAATTCTTTTTTACGCTTAAGTGAACGAAATTCAATAAGCACAACAGGTTTATCTGCGCTAATTAATTGGTTGATTAAATAGTTTTTTACCTTCTTGTAATAAATGCTGAACGGCAGGATGTTTCACCTTTCGCTCAGGGGAAATTAAGTAATAATATTCTTTAATGTCCTCGGTTCTGCCAATCAGTTCAACATCAAATTGCTCAATAGCATGATTCTCAATAATAGTGGGAGCGCCAAAAGCACCATAGCCGGCTTGGCCAAAATATTTTGCTAAAATAGAATCGTCAAACTCTCCGATGATAGTCGGTGAAATAGAAAGTTGCTCAAACCATGAAAGCATACTTAAATGTTGATTAGAGCCTTCACCTGCCGTAAAAAAAGGTTCTGAGTCGAGAGAATAAGGAAAGCCTTCCCTTAACTTAGCCGCGATATCTTTATGTGCAAAAAAACTAAAGCCACTTTTACCGACTAAATGGCTATATGCATTTAAAGGTGAACCTGGCCTTAATGATGAATCTGTTAAAATTGCATCTAATTTATTAGTCGCCAGCTCCCCTAACAATACTTCTAAGCTTGTTTCTTTACATACTATTTTTATCGAGTCATCCATTTCATAAATGGCTTTTAAAAAGTTAAAAGAAAACACTTTGGCAATGACGTCTGTCACTCCAATAGAAAAGCGCGAGACGAAGCCAGTGGAATGGTTTTTCAATGAATTAACTAATTCATCACCTAAGCTAAAAATTTCTTGAGCATAACTGAGTGTAGTGTGCCCAATATCATTCAGTACTAAACGTCGTCCTTTACGATCAAATAAACGGTAGCCTAGCTGATCTTCTAATAAGCTAAGTTGGTAACTTAATGTTTGTGGCGTGATATGGAGTACTTCTGCCGCTTTGGCAATACTACCGTTGGTCGCTATCGCATGAAAATATTGTAGGTGATGATAATTTAGTTTGCTCATAGTATCCATTAGCCTCTAAACGATGTAATAACTGATGATTTTACAATCAACTTTTTATTGATATTAGCACAAGTTAAATCGACTTTAATTGTTTAGTTTAGTTCGCTATAAATGAATACAGTACATAAAGGAGTGCTTATGCCAGAAAACATTCTTATTCAACGTTGGAAACACTTTATTAAAACTGATGCCAGCACAGGTATTATTTTAGTGATCTCTGCGATACTTGCTTTAATCATGGCTAACAGCTTTTTTAGCAACAGCTATAATACTTTTCTAGAATTTCCGGTAAGCATTTCGTTAGGTGATTTTTCTATTAGTAAACCTCTGGTGTTATGGGTGAATGACGGCCTGATGGCATTGTTCTTTTTTGTCGTCGGTTTAGAAATTAAACGTGAATTATATTATGGACAATTATCAAGTCGCGACCAAGTGGTACTGCCTTTTCTCGCGGCTATTGCAGGGATAATATTCCCAGCAATTATTTATGTTATTTTCAACTACCAAGATGCAGTGGCCATGAATGGTTGGGCGATTCCGTCAGCAACTGATATTGCATTTGCTCTGGGAATTTTCATATTATTTGGTAAACATTTACCCCCAAGTTTAAAACTATTTTTATTATCAGTTGCCATCATTGATGATATTGGGGCAGTTATCATTATCGCGCTATTTTATTCCGCTGAGCTCTCTCCTAATTCACTCATTATTGCCACTATTGGTTTATTTACCTTATTCATCTTCAATCGACTTAAATTAGAAAATAAAACCCCGTTTATATTAGTGTCTGTGGTGGTTTGGGCCGCAGTGCTAAAATCAGGTGTTCACGCGACGCTTGCCGGCTTTGCGGTTGCTTGGTTTATTCCGATTGCTAGAGATAAGTCAATTTCAATGTCTTATCAAATTGAAAAAGCACTGCACCCTTGGATTTCATTTTTTGTACTACCACTTTTTGCTTTCGCAAATGCAGGGGTGGGGTTAACTAATGCATCCGCTGATGAGTTGTTCACCCCTATCTCATTAGGCATTATTGGCGGCTTATTCATAGGTAAACAGCTCGGCATTTTCACCGCCTGCTTTATTGCCATTAAATTGAAACTTTGCCGTTTACCAAAAGATGCTACTTGGACTCAGTTATATGCCGTGTGTTTACTTTGTGGTGTTGGTTTTACCATGAGTTTATTTATTGGTTCATTGGCTTTTGAAGAACAAGGGCTTGCTTATCAAACACAAGTAAAAGTTGGCGTGTTAGTCGGTTCATTAATTTCTGCAATTGCAGGTACTTTTTTAATAAGAAAATCATTAAAAACTGCTAATTCACTTGGTAGTAAAGCATAGGTAATCGCTGGATATTATTTCAATATTCAGCCTTATCAATAAAGGAGAGAACATGTATCACTTCAACAAAATAATCCGCTATATTATGACAATAGGGCTAGTGTTAACACCCAGTGTAGTGTTAGCTGATTTTAAAACTGACATTATTGATTCTTGTAAAGCTTACCAACAAGGAAAAGATACCAGTAGAATTAATGCCTGCAAACTCTATATTGATGGTTTTATTGACTCCGCATTAATTACCGAAGATGCCGTTATCAAACCAAGAGCTGTGATCGCGCATCAAAAAAAACCTCAAAGTGACTATTTAAAACGAGCCTACAAAACTCGGTTATTAACAACCTCATCAATGCTACCGAATGAAGACGCTCACCAATTTTGTATTCCCAAAGAGCTTGAACGACAAGCATTGGCCTCAATGGTAGCAAAATCTATTGATATTAATAAATTAGCAAATAAGTCACTAAAAGAAGTCCTCTTTGATACCCTTATTGAGGAATTCCCTTGTAAAGAATAAGTTATTTAACTCGATCCTTACCTGCTATCAAAACTGCCTAACTGTTTTGAATTAAATTTTCACTATCGACAGTCAGAGTAATCTGCTGATTGTCGGTACCCTACATTATCACCATCAGTGTAAATCTGAACATCACATCACGATAATATAATTAGCAGGGAGAGTACAAATAATCGCCTGCAATTAGCAAAGCTCCTAATAATCAGTAAAAACATATGGCCAAGACATTATGGACTTTTATGACCATAATAATTTGACTTTATGGTCATTTATTTCCTTTTTTATTGATTCATAATAACACCATCAAAATCAAACAAGAGTAATGTGATGAAAGCCATTGGATATCAACAAAATTTACCTATCGAAAACGATGCTGCACTACAAGATATTGAACTTGATCTACCAATAGTAGAAGGTCATGATATTTTAGTTGAAGTAAAAGGTATTTCAGTCAATCCCGCTGACTATAAAGTCAGACTTAATGTACCAGCACCAGAAGGTGAGTGGAAAGTCATTGGTTGGGATGCCGCAGGAACAGTTAAAGCCGTCGGTGAAAAGGTTACACACTTTCAACCAGGTGATAACGTTTGGTATGCTGGAGATATTTCACGTTCAGGCAGTTACGCTGAACAACAACTCGTTGATGAACGTATTGTTGGTAAAATGCCTAATTCTCTTTCTTTTGGGGAATCGGCAGCATTACCTTTAACTTCATTAACCGCTTGGGAAATGCTTTTCGACCGTTTAGACGTTCCTAAAAATGATGAAAACAAAAGTATCTTAGTCATTGGTGCCGCAGGTGGCGTTGGTTCCATTATGGTACAGCTAATTAAACAACTGACTAAGCTTAACGTGATCGCTTCCGCTTCTCGTCCAGAAACAACTGAATGGTTAAAATCGCTAGGTGTTGACCATGTAGTTAATCATAGAAACAAATTAAGTGATGAATTTTCTCAACAAAATTTAGCACAAGTTGACTATGTAGTGAGTTTAAATAATACAGAATCTCACTTATTAGAGATTGAAAAAGTGATCAAACCACAAGGAAAGTTTGGGTTAATAGATGATCCAAAAACCCTCGATATTTTGCCATTTAAAAGCAAAGCCGTTTCTGTACATTGGGAATTTATGTTTACTCGTTCTCTCTTTCAAACACCTGACATGCAAGCTCAGCATGACATCCTAAATGAACTATCACGACTGATTGATAACGGTACGATCAAAACCACAGTAGGTGAAAATTTAGGGCAAATAAATGCTAAAAATTTACGCAAAGCGCACCAAATTTTAGAAACAGGTAAAGCCAAAGGGAAAATAGTTTTAGAAAATTTCTAAATCTAGAGACTTTGAATAACACCATTTAGAAAAGGTTTAATTATGAATAACGATATCATTTACTACGCTAAAAAAAGACAATCAGCAAAAGCATACGATGCAAATAAAAAAATATCAGCTGAAAATATACAAAAAATTAAAGAGTTACTGCGCTTTAGCCCTTCAAGTGTTAACGCACAACCTTGGCATTTTGTAATCGCATCAACTGCTGAGGGTAAAAATAGAGTTGCTAAAGCAACGGATGAACTCTATCCATTTAATAGTAATTCTATTCGTAATGCCTCACATGTTGTAGTTTTTGCGAGTCGATTAGAACCCACAGAAGCTCATTTACAACACTTGTTAACACAAGAAGAAAAAGATGGCCGCTTTGATGGTGATCCTGAAACGTTTAGAGCAGGTATGGATGCTGGTCGTAAAATGTTTATTAACTTGCATAAAGAAGAATTTAAAGACGTTCAACATTGGATGGATAAACAAGTGTATTTGAATCTTGGACAGTTTTTACTAGGTGTTGCAACATTGGGCATAGATGCCACTCCGATGGAAGGCATTGATAGAAGTACTTTAGATAATGAATTAGGTTTACGTGAGAAAGGCTTTTCTAGCTTGTTCGTTGTAGCACTTGGTTATAGTGATGCTGAAAACGACTTTAATGCCTCATTACCGAAATCTCGCTTGCCTTTCGAAGCTATTTTAACCGAGATTTAACCTTAGGGTTAATCCCATTTTTAGAATAAATAGGATTTTTCAAATGATTACTCAAATAGTAAAATTTGATATTGCATTAAATAAAGTAGAAGAATTTAAAGCCGCTTTACTAGCTGATCAAGCAGGTGCTAATAATGAAAAAGGGTGTCTTGAACTTCGCTTATTTCAAGATAAAAACCAACCTAATATTATTTTTGCTTATGAACGTTTTGAGAATGATGAAGCATTAAAATATCATGCATCTCAGCCTTATACTGGCTTAGTTTTTGAATTACTGGAAACCGCTGCTCAGGCAGCGCCTGTGCTTCAAAAGTTAACCGATTCGTTACCGCTACCTTTACATGAGCGCAATCCCAAAACAGCCAATGATGAAGACGATATTTTTATTATCTTTTTTATTTTTAAAATAAAACAGGGTTATCGTGAAAAAATAATTTCGCAGTTTCAATCACATGTAAACAGCACTCGTGATGAAGAAGGTAATCTACTGTTTGATTTTTATAGCGTAGAAGGACAAGAAGATACCTTTGTTGTTTATGAACATTGGCGTAAAGAATCAGACGTTTGGGACATTCACTTTAATCAACCTTACGCAATTACAACCGGTAAGTTAATGGATGAAGCGGTTGAGGGCGATTTAAAACAATACATGAATTTTGTAACGGAATTTTAGCGCGAAATGAGCTAATCCTTACATACAATAGCGCTATCTTATTAGCGCTATTTTCTTATTGCGCATCACTAAATTCTACTGAGATAATGGTTATGAAATTTAATGAGCACGGTCATTTTTCCATACAAAATAATGGAGCGCATTTAATTATTGATGCCACAGGACCATTTAACCTCCAAGTCATGAATAGCTTTCAACGTTCGTTAGTCGCACACACGCAAGATCTGTCGAAAAAATCCTGGGGGCAAATAATTATCATGAATGGTACAAGTATCTTTACCCCAGAAGCAGAACAACATCTTTGTGAAACTTTAGTGACGCGACAAAAGCATGGGTTATTTTTTTCTGCTGTTGTTCATTGCCATGCTCAATACAAACATTTAATAGAACATCAATTATCTAAGTGTTATCAACAATATGCAATTAGACACGCTTTTTTCGATGATATAAAAACAGCTAAAACTTATCTCAAGCAACTAAACATGCCTCATAAAACTAGGAATTAACGCTTTTTATACAAGTGTTGATAATTGGGAACGTGCTTTTCCCAAAAGGGTGGTTCTCCTAAATACGTTTGTAACGTGGTAATAAATTCAGTGACTAACGGGGTTTGATTTCGATGAGGATATACCGCATAGATACCAGTATCCATCATAGATATTTGATGATTGGTTAATAACGGCACTAGTTTTAAATCTGCGATTGGTTTTTCTAGATTAAAGAGATCAATCATAATATAACCAATACCGTCTCGCGCCGCATTAATGGTTGATTGCACATCACTTGCTTTAAAGTTGCCCTTCATTCTATACATCTTAAAATTATCGCTGGTTGGCGATTCACTTAAAACCAATTGGTCTAAGGTAATCTTGCCATTACTATATACCACAGCTGGTAAGTTAATGAGTTCTTCTGGCGTTTGCGGTGAACCGTATTGCTCAACAAAAGCTTCAGAAGCAAGTATTACAAAGTTAGTTTTCGCTATTTTTTTGGCTATAAGATTTGATTCAGAGAGTTTTCCAATACGAAAAGCGATATCAAAATGGTCAGCAATAATGTCATTACGTTTATCATCTAATGATAATGTTATTTTTACGTCAGGAAATTTTTTTAAATAGAGAGAAATGGCAGGTTGTAAATACATTTGGCCAAAATCAATCGATGACGTAATACGTATATGGCCTTTCGGCTTTTGGCGATAAGAATCAGCTATATTTTGAATGCGATCTAAGGTGCCAATTAATAGATGACTTTGCTCAAGTATTTCTTCTCCCGCAGGGGTTAATGAAAATGAGCGGGTAGAACGATTAAGTAATTGAATACCTAAATGAGTTTCAAGTTTTTTGATCTGTTTTGATAAAGCCGAGTTATCCATATCATGTAAGGCCGCCGCCTTAGAAAATGAACCTTGCTGCACAACATCTAGAAATAATGACAATTGATTGGTGATAGACATCTAGTTTCCTCAAAGACTTTTTATATAGTAACTGAAGTCCTTAATGTTTTAAAACTTTTCAATCTCTCACCTGCAATTATAAATAAGCTCAATGCTGCTTCTTGTTCCGTCAATGGCCATTGAACTTTAGATTGATGACTTAGCTCATTTTACGTAAAACACTTAACGGCACAATTCGTAGTACCCAATGTAGAATAGCCCAAGGCCAAGTGGGTACAAAACTGTTTGCTTTTTCTTTATTGATAGCTTTCACTAAAGCTTTACAACCTGTTTCTAAATCTACGATAAAAGGTACGGTTTTAACTTTTTCATTTATTTCGCTGCGAATAAAGCCAGGATGAATACAGCTCACTTTAATTGGGGTATTCATAACATCTACCCGTATTCCTTCACTGAGAGAGGTAATAGCAGCCTTTGTTGCAGCATAAACTGTCATTGCTCGTCTAAAACCACGTACTGCGCTGATAGAAGAAATGGTCACTAGGTGACCGCTGTTTTGCGCTCTGAATATTTCCATTGCAGCTTCTGCTTGTGCAATTGCTGCAATAAAATTTGTTTCCGCTGTTTGTTTGTTTGCATGAAAATAGCCAGTACCTATCGATGCACCTTTGCCCATTCCTGCGTTGATAATAATGCGATCTAAACCACCAAGTTCTTCATTAAATTGATTAAACACCTCAAAAACGGCGTCATGGTCATTAACATCAAGTTTTTTAATCACGATAGTAATATTAGGATTTATTTCCTCTAATTCTACTTTTAAGCTATCAAGGTTTTCTAATCGCCTCGCACATAGTGCCAAGTTACTTCCTTGCTTGGCAAATTCAATCGCCATTCCTTTCCCTAGCCCAGAACTTGCACCGGTTATTAATATATTTTTACGAATCATCTGTTGTCCAAATTAAGTAATTATTATGGTAGTTAATCTTGATAATCAAACCTGTAAAAAACTAGGTATAGGTAATCAAACGCTTATCGGTACATTGCTCAAATACATCATGTTCATTCATGGTCGACAAGGTTAATTGATTGCTTTGCCCACGAGTGATTAATTTCGTAACCCCCCCATTGACTAAACTCCAATTTATATCAATAAATTGTGTTAAAGGTAAACCAAGGAGATAACAAATAATAAGGCTGATTGGGCCACCTGAAGTGTAGATAATAACTTTTCCTCCAGTGTGCTTTTCCGCAACCTCTTTTAAAGCAGCTATCACTCTTTCACTAAAATGCGCAAATGATTCCGTATAACCACTCGCATCCTCAGCATGACTCCACTGATTAATCGCATTGATGAAAAGTGCTTTAAACATCTGCAAACTCTGCTCTTGTTTAGCTAAATAACGGCGTGTACTACTCGGTGTTGCCAGCTCAGTATTATACATACCCAAAATATTTTGATGATCGTATTCATTCCAGCGCGCGTCTTCTATTACTATGTCATTATCGTCTGAATTTAAATTAAACGCCTTGATGCTATGCTGAGCCGTTTGTTTGTGCCTATTCATATCACCCGTTATCACCGCCGAAGGCCTAGCTATCTTTTTTTGTAAATATTGACCAACTAAACTTGCCTGTAATATGCCTTTATCAGATAACTGATCATAATTTTCTGAGGAAAAACTCGCTTGACCATGCCTAACTAAGTAAATAATTGTCATATTACTTACCTTGGTTTCGGATTGCTTTTTTACAACGATGTAATAAATAGTGCACAAAAATCCAAAAGTTTTTAAAAGCAGGATTGTTAGTTTGACCATGGTGATAACGGTAATAAATTTGCTGAACAATTCCCGCTAATCTAAATAAGCCATACACTTCATAAAAAGTAAAATCCTCTACTGTAATGTTCATCTTTTTACAGTAATATGCTACCACCTCTTTTCTTGTGAGCATTCCACTAAGATGGGTGGGTTGACGACGGGATGATTGAGCTAAAAAATCATCTCCTGGCTCTACCCAGTAAGCTAAAGCATTCCCTAAGTCCATTAGCGGATCTCCTAAGGTTGCTAACTCCCAATCTAACACTCCCAAGACTTTAGTGTAATCATTGGCATCTAACACCACATTATCGAACCTGAAATCATTATGAGTAATACAAATACGTTCTTCAGCTGGCATATTCTCCGCTAACCACTTCATAACAAATTTACCCGAAGGAACATTCCAGGTTTTAGCTTTGGTAAAACGTTCTTGCCACCCCTGAATTTGTCTTTTGGTATATCCTTCCCCTTTACCTAAATGGCTTAATCCCGCTTTTTGATAATCCACTTGATGCAACTCAACGAGACAATCAAGAACATTTTCACATAACTTTCTCGTTTGTGTGGGTGTTACAGACAAGCCTTTCGGTAAATTTTTACGAGGAATAATACCCGTCAGTTTTTCCATTACGTAAAAATCGGTATTAATAACGTTCTTATCGTCGCAGAAAGCTTTCATTTCAGGTACATAGCTATAGAAAGGACGTAATGCTTGTTGCAAACGAAATTCTCGACCCATGTCATGAGCACCTTGCGCTTTTGTCCCTTGTGGGCCACGTCGTAAAATCAGCGCTTCATTTGGATATTCGATACAATACGTCCAATTAGATGCACCGCCTGCATATTGGGTTACTTTGGGTATTCCTTCTAATCCTTCAAGGTGTAACTTTAACCAAGTGTCCACTGACGCAATGTCGAGTTCCTCTCCGTGACGTACCTGTTTTGCTTGATCTAATACATTATTACTCATGAGTAAGCCTATTATTATCTATCGTTTTTTGGTTAACCGTTGCATCGATTTTGTTTTCTTTAACATACTCTTAATATAGGAAGCAGTCGGCATTATTTTTTTCATTAGAAAGGCTTGCTTACCTAATTTATGAGTTAAAATTAAAAACCTTCTTTTTTGAGCCTGATGATATATCGTTTCTGCGACTTGCTCTGCACTGATCTCTGATTTATCAAAGGCGCGATCCATCATTTTACGCATTGCTGGTTCGCTAGTTCGTAACGATTCATCTAAATTCGTTTTAAAAAAACTCGGGCAAACAACGCTGACATCAATATTATCGAAAGATAACTCTAGCTTCATCGTTTCAGAAAAACTCACAACAGCCGCCTTAACCGCATTATAGCTACTCATAAATGGAATAGGAGTTAACCCCGCTTGTGATGCAATATTAATAAAGTAACCATGGCCTTGTGCTTTAAAGTCAGGATAAAACCTTTGGGAAATACGTACCATACCAAGTAAATTGATATCAAGTATCCATTGCCACTGTTCAATACTTTCACCGGACAAAGAACCTCCAGAGGCTACCCCTGCATTATTGATAACTACGTCTATTCCTTGCCATTGTCTTTGAATCGCAAGGTGTAAATCATCAATATCAGTTTGTTTGGTGATATCACAATGAACGTAAAAAGCTTCCGTTCCTAGGGCGTTAAGCTCAGCAACAGTTTGCTCTCCCCGTTCCTGATTAATATCGGCAATACAAATTTTTACTGATGATTGCTTATTTTTAGCCCAGACCAAAGCAATGGACTTGCCTAAGCCTGTGGCTCCGCCTGTTATTAATAATCGCGATGTCATGTTTATCACTTATCGTTGAATGTATTTTCTAAGTTCAAGGCGAGATACCATACCCATGTGTACTTCATCAGGACCATCAGCCAGGCGTAATATTCGTCCCATGGCATTAAAGGACGCCACAGGGTAGTCTTCACTAACGCCCGCACCACCAAACATTTGAATTGCCATGTCAGACACTTGCTGGAGCATATTCGGCACTACAACTTTAATACTCGAAATTTCAGTCATCGCATGCTTTACGCCAGCCGTATCAATTTTCCATGCCGCATGTAATGTTAATAAACGGGCTTGGTCGATTGCCATTCTTGCTTGAGCAACACGCTCTAAATTTCCGCCAAGTTTAATAATAGGTTTACCGAATGCAGTTCGTGAAAGGCCGCGTTTTATCATTAACTCAAGAGAACGTTCAGCTGCCCCTATGGCTCGCATACAATGATGAATTCGCCCTGGACCAAGGCGCCCTTGTGCAATCGCAAATCCTTTACCAAGACCCATGATTAAATTCGCTTTGGGAACTCTTACATTAATAAAGTTCATTTCACCATGCCCGTATGGCGCATCATATTCACCACATGCTGTTAGCATCCGCGTGATTGAAACACCTGGGGTATCTAATGGAACAATAACCATTGAATGTTGGTTATGTTTGTCATTTTCAGGGTTAGATAATCCCATAAAAATTGCGATCTTAGCATTAGGATGACCTAGCCCAGTACTCCACCATTTCTTACCATTGAGCACGAGTTCATCGCCATCAACGTCAATTGTTGCTTCCATATTAGTGGCATCTGACGAGGCGACATCGGGCTCTGTCATACCAAAAACCGAACGTATTTCTCCACTCAATAACGGCAATAACCATTTTTCTTTTTGTTCATCATTACCAAAATGATAAAGCACTTCCATATTACCGGTATCAGGTGCATTACAATTAAATAATTCAGGGGCAATTAAACTACGGCCAGTTTCCTCAGCAAGAGGCGCATATTCTAAACATGTAAGACCTTCCCCTAAGGTGGCATCAGGTAAAAAAAGATTCCAAAGTTTTGCTTTCCGGGCTTTTTCCTTTAATGGTGCTATTTGAGAAGGTATTTGCCATTGTCGCCAATCTGAGGTTTCGTTTAATCGTTTGTTTTCCTCAATAATGGCTTGCTCAACCGGATAAACATTCTCATCCATGAAATTTTTTAGTCTAACTAAGTAATCTTGGCTTTTCGCACTGGGTTCAAAGTTCATGCTTGTATCTCTAGCTCAATTATTTGCGAGGTTGTTTAGCATAATGTAATTTTAGTGATGAATTAAGTGAAATATATTGTTAACCTGTTATGAATATGATTCATAGGCTATAGGTATGATCGAAGCAAAAACAGTACAACAGTTAGATTTAAATTTACTTAAGGTATTTGAATGTCTCTATCAAGAGAAAAATATGAGCTTAGCTGCCAAGTTACTATTTATTAGTCCTTCAGCGGTAAGCCACGCCATTAAACGTTTACGCTTAGTGCTCAACGATGAATTGTTTATTCGGCAAGGCCAGATAATGCAACCAACACCAGCTTGTCAGCGTATGGCACCTCAGTTAATTGATACTCTCGAAAAATTAAGGCAAATATTACAAGCCTGTGGAGAATTTGATTTATCTCGCACGGGTCAAACGTTTAAACTAGCGATCCACGATGCCTTGGAATTACTCGTTTTACCAAAAATTCAAAAAGTATTAATGGAAAAAGCTCCTCATGCAAAGTTAATTAGCAGTAAGCTTGTTCGTGAAGATATGGCGCGTCAACTCAACACCAATCAAATAGATATTGCCATTGATATTGCTTTACCCTTAAAAGCACCGATTCAACATTTTAAATTATCAAGCGATGACTTTTGTATTTTATTGAATAAACATCATACAAATGTCGATAACATGTCATCTGATAACTATCTTTGCGCTAAACATATTGCCGTTTCAAATAGAGCCAATGGAGTAGTTGTTGAAGACTATGCTCTACTGCAACAAGGTATTAATCGCTCTGTAGATATTCGTTGCCAAAGTTACCAAACAGCGAAAGAGCTAATAAAAGTTTCAGACCATTTACTTACCTTACCCTCCTTGATAGCACAAAAACTCGTGGATACTGATTTAGTGATCAAACCTATCCCATATAAAATACCCTCTGTGTCAACCCACTTATACTGGCATCAAAATACAGAAAAAGACGTTGCCTTAATATGGTTGCGCGAAACAGTCCAGTCGGTATTTAACTTATAACTGAGTAAATTGAACAATAATACAATACCTAAATTATCGATCGTGCGGAGGTTTTAAAGCGCGTATGAGTATCTCTACTTTGATTAAATCACGCTGATTGTTATGTAAACTAGGTGTTATGACTAGACACTTAAGAGCAGTGGGACAGACCATTGCCGCGAAATAATCTACCCAATGAAGTACCTATTAATACATATCGTATTAAAGGTACTCCATTAGGTTTACTCATTACTTTTATACTAACTAAATTTTTACAACAATATTGAGAAACCAGCCTTTAGCATCGTAATTAAGATCCGTTAAATCATCACTAAAATCTGTAAAGTTATAACCAATACCTACTTTTAAATTGTTACCAAAATGACGATGAATAGCTGTTAAGAAGCCTTTCCTATTATCTTGCGCCGCTTTAACATCTAACATTCTGCCTTCAACCAGAAAATCCCAGTGACGCACTACATGCCAATTAGCTCTTACCACATATAAGTTGGTTGTACTGTCATACCAAACCCCTTCTTCACGACCTTGACGAACCTCGCCTCTTTTATATGCGTATTTTGCACCAAGTGTCCAACGAGTAGTTAAGTCGTAATTAGCATCAAAAGCAAAAACATGACTGCGTTGTTGATAATCATTTTGTTGCCCTGTATCAGTGTATTGATCGGCAGGTGCTAAATCATATAAATAGTTATAGGTTACCAGTGCATTAAATCTATCATTATCAACTGGACGATAAGCTAAACCGAGTAACCCTTCTGTATAGTCACTATTTAGCTGATCGGCAACACTTGAGTCGCTTATTGCAAAATCAATGCGTAGTTGCGCACGCCAATCTGGATTCACTTTATACGATAAATTATTACGTATTAAATATGAATCACGCTGTTGTTCGCCTTGTTCATCTTGTCGAAATTCTAATGAAGTACCGTATTTAAAGTTTTTGGTAGCATAGCCTGCGTTTAGTGCAATAGCATTACGTTTAATGGTTGCCTGATCTGCATCTTCTAACTTACCATTTTCATAACTAAGTCCTAATACCCACTTTTCACTAGGTAAAAACTCAATACCATACGCATGTGTTAAGCCAACACCATTATTACCGTGTTGATATCGCTCTTCACCATACACATTAACGGCATCGGTAAATCGATGACGTACACCACTGACTAATTGACCATTGCGCCCAGCCAAACCATTGTCGGTTCTGTCGGGATCTAATTCATAATTGAGATACACATTACTAGCATCGCTGTATTGATAATCAGATCCTATTTTCGCGCCAAAACCTTGATTTCCCTCAGATGCTTCACCTAACAAAGAAACAGCATCATTTACTTGATATTTGCCCCCCAAACCAACGCGATTATTAGCAAATTTGCTTTCATCATGCTTAAGTGTTCCTTGAGCGAAGCCGTATAGCCCCCATGTTGATGAATTCTGATAATCAAGCTGTACTGCAAGGTCAGTTCTTTCGCCGATATTTTGACTTTGTTGGTCTGAAGTTTCAGTATCTTCTATGCGTAAACCAGCGCTAAGTTGCCATTGTTCATTAAGTTGATGAGCAATATTCATCTCTGCGCTAAACTTATCAATACCGCCATCTTCGTCTCGGGTATCAAGTCGCAAACTGGTTTGAGTATTCTCAGTTACGGGTAATTGAAATTGCACCCCAGCTTGGTCAGTATCATACTGGCTAAACTGCCCTACACCTGAGAAGCCTTGTTGGCGTTGCTGCCAATAAAAGTTACCTCGACTTTGTAAGCCACTATCAGCTTTACTACCAAAACCTAACTCATTAAAAATAAAGGCACTTTCGATACGATAAGCCTTGGCCTTATCATCCGCGGCAATATTTGACGAGCTACTTGAAGAAATATCAGAAAAATTAAAACCACCGTTACTAGAATTTACCCCTGAAACACCTTGTCCACGTGTTTGTGCTGTTTCTAATTTAACGTAGCTTTGTGCTGAATGACGATAGGTTAAGTCTAGACCAGTTAATTTGTGATCTTCTATCCCCATGTCTTCTTTACTAGCAGTTATGCCAACTTTTAAATTGTCATTTAGCCAATAGCTTGCACGACCACCCACACTTAAATTATCAAGTTCTTCAAAGCCTGGAGTATATTCATAGTTAACCACAAGGTAAGTTGGATGACCGGATAAGCCGCCAGTGCGCACAATTAGATTATCATTACTAATGGAAGCTAATGGCTTGGTTAGTAATATTCGACCTTGCAAAGCATCTACGTCATAGTCTTGGCCTGCCACTAACGGTGTTGAACTAATAACAAGGTTTGAATCCTTATCTCTTACTTCAATTGTCACTCGCTCTGAGCCTTGAGTAATATCTTGATTTTGTAAATAGTACAAAGAGCCGCCTGTACCACGTAACTCTTCATAAGCAGCACTGGTACCTGCTTCTGCTGCGAATACTTTTACATTACCAACTCTTTCACCAAATTGTGTTAAGGCTTCGGTATTCCAATCAAGACTGGCGCCATATAAACCACGTTCAATTCGTGAAAACTCAGTATCTTTAATATCAGCAATGAAATTACCCCACATTAAATGAGATTTATCATCGTTGATTTTGGCATAAAAACGCCCTTGCGTAGGCGCATCTTCTATTACAGTTGAATCATCACCATAAACAGCATAATGGTTTTCTTCTTCAAGACGACGCAATAAACTACTTGGATCTTTTTTATTTAAGTTTGAAAAAAGTTCGTTAAGCGGTTCTTCTTGGCTATCAAGACTTGTTGTAATGGTATAATCGTCCTTCCACTTTCCTTTCGCATAAAGTGCAATACGGCCATCAATAAACAAATCATTGTCAAAATGTTGATTGTCGCCGGTTAATAAACCAATACTACCTGTACTAGAATTTTTTCCTAAAGTAAGATCCGCCATACCTACGTAAAACCAATCATTACTTTTCAATTCAAGATGACGCTGAAATAATTCACCATTGCCTTGTTCATCCAAAATGGCAACTTCAACATTATGAATTCCCGAAGGAATAATCTGCTCAGCAACAAATTGTTGTTGAGCATTTACCGGCAATTTTTTACCTAAAAAATATACCGAATGATCACTAGGAACATTGTCGCCATTTACCGTTAACGTGCCGCCAGTAAGTGGTATGTTTTGTATGCTCAAATGGCTTTCACCATAACCAGCTAACAACGCTTGCTCAATAGGTAATTCTACATTCGTTTGCTGACTGAGGTTTAGTGCAAAAGTTTGGGTTTCATCAAACTGACCACTCTCGTTGTAAACCCTTAAACGGTATGATAATGGCTCATCTAAACTAAGTGTTGATAATACTTGTTCACTTTGCCATTTTGCTCGATTATTTTTGTCCAAACTAATAATAAACGCAGGCTCACTTTGTACCGATGCATTATCGGTAAAAATGCGAATTTCAGCTTTGTCGATAAAAGTTGAATAATTACTGTACCCTTGAAAATCAACAATAATATTATCATCATGATGACGAACAACTGATGTTACATTTAGTGCAGCTTGTATTTTTAAATTATCATACTGCAACTGAACATTGGCATTGTCTAACGCGATGTCAGTACAGCGTTGATGATCAGCGTCATTTGCTGATTGCTCTGCAATCATAGGAGTACCATCAATGGTCACAACAAATGGTTTAGCCGCTACTTTGGTTAATTGGCACACCTCTTGGCGAAGAAAGTCTGAATGCTCAGTAAGCTTTGCTGCTTCCACCTCTTCATCAAACCAAGCGTAAAGCTCAACGCGACGATTTTTCTCCATGCCCTTCAAGGTGCTATTATCAGCAATAGGTAAAGAACTCCCTTTACCTTCAGTGGTTATCGCGCGGCTATTTAACGATAATTGTTGCTGAAAATATTTCGCAATAATTGAAGCTCTAAAATTAGAAAGACCAACATTCGATTGATATATACTTTTTGCTCGGCTACTTAATTTTTGATTATCCGTATGACCGACAAAATGTAAACGCACATTTTTCTTACCCGCTAATTGGGCAACAACCTTATCTAAACGCTTTTTCGTTTTTTCCGTAATGGCATGTTTGCCTGAAGCAAAAGTTAAGTTGGGAATATCATCAATAGTCAGTGATTTATTGGTAATTTCCGGTACTGTTACTTTATCTACGGCTACAGGCGTTAAACCATGAAAAGTCCAATTATCATTCGCTAATAACTTTTCCGTATTTTGTAAAACTTTACTCTTAAAGTAACTACCATCGTCTGAAATTTTTCCGACAATATCTCTAGCGCTACAAGTATTTTCATCGAGACATTTCGGGTCAATATTATCCTGTTTGGCATAGGCACTCGTGTTATAAGCCAACACTAATGAGACGGCTGTGGCAATAATACTCTTATTTAAGTTACTGTTCTGTTTTGCATTAAAATTATTCATGATGAGCACTCCCTGTTTGACCCAATAACTCCAAATCATCACCTGCTGGGGTAATTTCTTGCTCAATAATTAATTCATATTTGCCATCAAACTCTTGCCATTGCTGTTGAATTTGTTCAGTAAGTCGTTCAAAACGTTCAGCAACAGTATCGTCGTTTTCATCACCTTGTTGATACGCTATACGTAGAATAGAAGGTTTCAATTGTAGCGTTTGTATAGTTTGGCTTAATGCTTCTTGGTGTTCTGCTCGCAGTGTATTGCCATTAAAAGCCATTTCATTAAGTTGAATACGCACTACACGATGTATGGTTGCACCAAAATTTGCCTTAACTAATTTACCGCGAGTAAGGCGAACAATTCTTGGATTTTCAGTACTAATTCTAAATCCTGAAGGTAGCGTACGTTCATCAACTTTTAATATAAAGTTAGAACCTCGCATTGCATTAGGCACCTCAGCGCAGGCAATATGATAGCGACCATCTTCATCTGTTGTAACCAGTAACCCTTGTGCTGTAGCAATTCTTATGGCAGGTAGCCCCTTTTCACCTTGGTCTTGATAACCATTGATGTTTTTATCATTGAAGACTTTACCGATAATGTCTGAACAATCGAAAATAGGGTCTGGCACTATGCGAACACTTGCACTAGCTATATTAGTAATGATGTTTGATGAATCACCTACCTGTGCCCACGCTTGGTTAATATATTCGCCTTCGCCAACGCCAGCACCAATGACTGTCATTAAGGTAAAACTGTGTTGTGCTAAGGCATCAAAATCAATGTTATTCCAAATCAATTGACGATTATTGACCTCTGGATCAAGCGTCATGCCATCAATTTTTGCTGAGCCTTGTACATACTTAAATCCTGGCGGTAATTGATCAACTACCGCAGTATTATTAAGCTGACGTTCAAGATTATTGCTTACCATAATGGTATAAGGTACTAAATCACCGCGGCTTGCATTTGTCGTTGGAGTACTTTTAACTACGCTCAAAAGTTCATTATTAATGGGATCAACAGGTATGTGGTTATTAACTACATTTGCTGATGGTAACTGTGGATTAATCATAAAGCTTAAATAATACTGTGTACTATTTTCTCCTTGCGTAAAGTTGGTAGAACTTGTGCCACAGCTATTCACATCATGAATTACTGCACCAATTTTTGGCGGTTTATCATCTCGTTGTACGAGAGCAGGAGTAGTGTTGCTCATAATAGTCGGGGTATTAACACAAGCAGGTATTTGAGTTGAAACACCCGGTAAATAACCCATAGGCTCTGTAACCACTAAGCGATATTCGCCGCTAGGTGCAGAATTAAAAAATAGAAATTGGTATAAACCATCATCACTGGTAATTTGTGACATATTGTCTTGGCCGCCAATTAAGTCACGATCAGGGTCAAATCCTGGAGGGGTTATTAGTGTAACGGTTGCACCTGCAACGGTTTCACGCGTTTTACTGTCATAGACCACACCTGATGGATCTATAGGCAGATTCTGTTCATCAATATGTTCGCCAGCCTCAAGTATTAGCTTACGAATTGTACCGGCGGTTAAGTCAACACCCGGTTCGTCAGATACAGGATAGCCGTAAATAACACCACCTTGAGGATGTATAAACCTTACTTCATATTCACCGGGTGATAAGCCATCAAATAAGTAAGTGCCATCTTTACCCGTTATGACAGTTGCAATAGGGGTAACATTGGCGTTATCTTTCCCATTATCACGACTATCAATTAGCTGCACTGTCCAGCCTTCAAGGCCATTACCATCATCTTCACTACGATTATGGTTACTATCAAGCCAGACCATACCGCTAATACGCGCAGGGTCTCTAATTAATTCACCAAAATTATAATCCGTTACATGGGTAAAATGGCTAGTGAAAATGATGTCACTGACATGATCATTTCCAAGGGTGCCATTATGACTACCCAAAGAGTCTTTACCATCATCTACTTCTTCAGGTTGTGTTTCATATACTTGATAACCTTCAGTATTAGGCAAAGGTAAATGCTTGAAAAGATATTGACCATCAACAAGGGTGTATGTGATTCGTCTAACGGGTTGACCATTACTGTCTGTCCCCGTAAGTGTCATTTCTACTTCTGGAATTCCCGCTTCATTGGATTCTATCAGTCCATTATTGTTTAAATCGTTATAAACGACGCCTTGTAAATCACTACCACGTTCACCAAAGTTATAATCCGTGCCGTTTTGTCCCGCATTAAGTTCAATAGCTTCAATAAGATCATTGCCTAGCTCTCCTGATAATGTACCTAAGTGATCTTTTCCGTCCATCCATGCGTTAGGTTGCTTTTGGCTAATACTGTATTTACCAGCACTGAGCATAGTAAAGCTGTAGTCACCATTTTCGTCAGTAACTGTGGTTGCCGTAAGCTTTTGCGGTGTTTCACCTGCAGCCACGTGGGATTCAATGCCAGACAAGGTAATGGTGACATTAGCAATACGGATAGCTTCTTCATCATCAATGATGCCATTGTCATTTTCATCTACCCAAACAGTCCCTGAAAGAGAGGAGGTATCAAGCTCACCAAAATTATAGTTATCAAGCTCTTGGTTAGCTGCAAGTAAAATAGAGGTTATTGAATCATTAAAGCGACTGCCCGGGATAACAACTTTACCTATGCTTTCTAACCCATCTAACAGCTCATCAGGTTGATTTTCTGTTATTTGGTAGCCATTTTCGTCGCTCGGTAATAAATTATCGAAAGAATAGTCACCCTGCTCATCAGTGGTTAATACCGTTGTAACACTAGTGCCTGTGAAATCAACGCCTGCCAATGTTACCGTAACACCTTCAATGCCGACTTCAGCATTATCTTTTACACCGTCATCATTAGCATCAATATAAACATTACCTGATATTTTACCGAGCTGTAACTCAGCAAAATCGTTATCGGTTAAGTGATCCTGATCCGCTAAGATAAGTCTGTTGATGACATCAGTGTTTCGACTATTAACAAGCACTTGTCCAAGCTTACTGTCTAAGCCATCAACAAAGTTGCTCGGTTGCGTTTCTGTAATGGTATAGCCATTAGCATCACTTGCAGGTAAATGTATAAATGTATATTCACCGCTAGCGTTGGTGATTTGTGTTTCACTAACCGCTCGGTTTAAATAGTCTGTGCCTGTTAGTGTTAAACTGACATTTTCAATGCCGAGATCATCCGTAGATTGCAAGCCGTCGTTATTGCCATCAATGAAGACAGTACCTGAAATTTTACCTGAATAGAGCTCGCCAAAATTATTTTTGGTTAAGTGCTCGTTACTTTTTAAAATAAGCATGTTAATAATGTCACTTGTACGGCTATCAACAAGTACTTGCTCATGCTTACTGTCTAAACCATCGTCAAATTTGCTAGGATGATTTTCAGTAATGGTGTAACCAGTAACCGAATTTTCAGGCAAATTAGTAAAGGTATAATTACCACTATCATCCGTTAACAGTGTTTTACTAATAACTCTATTTAAGTTGTCAGTGCCTGTTAATGTTATAGATACGCCTTCAATACCTAATTCATCACTGGTTTGCATACCATCATCATTGACATCAATAAAAACGGTCCCTGATATTTTACTTGGGTATAACTCGGCAAAGTTATTCTCGAGTAAGTGTTCATCAACCCCTAAGATGACCTTACTAATAACATCACTAGTACGACTATTTGTTAATATTTGTCCTAGCTTGCTATCTAAACCATCTTCAAAATTAGTTGGCTGAGTTTCAGTAATGCTATAACCGTTGGCATCACTTGGGGCTAGGTTATTAAAGCTGTATTGACCAACAACATTTGTTGTTTGTGTTTTATTTATGGTCACACCTAAGCTATTAGTGCCCGTCAGGGTAATGGTTACATTTTCAATGAATACTTCATCAGCATCCTTTATACCGTCATCATTGAGATCGATAAAAACACTTCCTGAAATACTTGAGGCGATGTCGCCACCTTCACCGAAGTTATAGTTAAGCCCAACGCCATTAACTGGCAGAATTATCGCTGAAATCACATCATTAGCTAATGTACCGCCTAACGAACCTAGAGTATCTTTGCCATCAAATATTAAACTCGGTTGTGTTTCAGTTAGTGTGTAGCCTGCCGCATTTGATGCAGGTAAGCCTAAAATCTGGTAATAGCCATTGACATCTGTGGTGGTATTTTGGTTGACAGTAAAACCATGATCATCAAAACCTGTTAAGGTGATTTTTACATTATTAATGGCTACTTCAGCAGTATCGCGTAAGCCATTATCGTTAGCATCACGATAAACATAGCCTGATATACTTGCACCTTGCTCACCAAAGTTGTAATTAACACCAGACAGATTAGCCGTTAAGGTTATTGCTGAAAAAGTGTCATTAGTAATATTCCCTCCGGCATCCCCCAATTGTTCACTACCATCACCCCATATTGTCGGTTGCGTTTCGGTAATAACGTAAGTGCCAGCAGTTAGATTCGTAAATTGATATTCACCATTAACATCTGTTGTGTGAGTAAAATTAACCACTTTACCACTAACTGTTTCTGTGCCTGAGAGTGTAATTAGCGTATTAACAATACCTGTTGTTTCATTAACATCTTTAATGCCATTGTTATTAGCATCGTACCAAACACTGCCTCGCAAACTGGCTTTGCCAAGTTCACCAAAGTCATACTTTATGATGTCTGTGTTGGTAGGTAATGCTATTGCGGTAATAACATCAGTCATTCTACTGCTATTGTCGATAACTCCAGATAGGTTTTCTAAACCATCGGTAAAGTTTGTTGGGTGAGTTTCTGTGATAGTGTAGCCATTAGCATCACTTGTAGGTAAATGGTCAAATAAGTAATCACCATCAACATTGGTTACCACTACTTCATTAAGCTCATTTCCCCAGTCATCCTTGCCTGTTAATGTCATGGTTACGTTAGCTATACCATGATCATAGTTATCAATCGAACCATTGTCATTTTGATCGTTATAAACCGTACCAGCGATAGACGACTCAGTGACCGTTACCGTGCCTGTATCACTGTCATTACTGTCATCTGAATCAACGCCAAAGGTAGTAACTGATGCCGTGTTTGATATGCTAGCGCTACTTGGTTTTGCTGTTACCACAACCGGAACAGTTACTGTAACACTAGCACCATTTGTTATGGTCTCTAATTCACAAGTAAAACTATCATCGCCAGCAGCACCGGTACAAGTTCCCTGACTAGGTACAGGGGGACCTATGAGCTCCATGTCTGCGGGTAAATTATCAGTTAAATCTGAGTCAGCACTATCTCCTGGGCCATTATTTTTAACAACAATATTCCAATTAAAGTGTTCATTTATTGAAACAGACGCTTGAGAGGGTGTTTTTGTGATAGCCAAATCAACCGTAGCTCTAACAGAAGTTGTTTCACTTTCATTATCGTTACCAGGAACAGTGTCATCTTCATTTGCACTGATTGTCGCCATCGTAGAGTGAGTATCACCTGTTGCATCGGGAGCGGTATCGGCACTAAAGTATAAAAAACGCGTCACTGTAGTATTTGCAGCAATATCGTCAGGTAACGAACAAACAGTTGTTATTATTGTATTACCGGTGGCTGAAGCGTTGATATTATTACAAATAGATGTCGCAGCATTACAGCCTGTACTACCTGCGCTATCACATAAAAACGTTACTTGCTTCCCTGCTTTCGGTGTCATAACGTCAGTTAATTTTACACCTGTAGCAAGCGAAGGTCCTTGGTTGGTCATTTCAATTTCATAAATAATAATATTATTTAAACTTGCGGGAAATACACCTGGGGCTATTGTCCAACCGACAGGATCTGTAACATCAGTATTATTAACTAATAAATCAAGCTTTGCCTTTATTACAGTCAAGGCAGCCGTTTGGCTATTGTTTGCAACAGGTATACTTTCATGAGTATCTGTTGTGATAGATGATTCGTTCGCTAATATCCAACCTGTATTTGCACCATCCCAACCAGGACGAACTTTTAAGGTAATTGTTTCAGTTTCATTTCTCGTTAACGTCCCGATATTACAGGTTAAGGTATCACCCGCTAACGCTAAACAGCTCCCTTTAGAAGGATCTGAAGATATTAATTTATAGGTTCTGCCAGCAGGCGGTGTAAATTCATGTGTTACTACAACATTAGCAGCACTAGAAGGACCATTGTTTTTAAATGTTAAAACGTAAGTACTTTCTGTCCCTGCTTCCGTACTATTAGGAGAAATGGATAACGTTGTCATTTCAACATCGGCAATAGGATCTATTGTTATGTCAACACTGTCACTATTATTTGCTGTGTTTTGTTCACCTAAAATTTGAGAATATACGCTAGCGGTATTAACCTTATCGCCATCAAATAAACCACGAGAAGTGGTTATGGTAATTTCGACCGTATCAGCCCCACTTCCAGCAGTACCGCCAAAGGTTTGATTATCATCTAATACGCATTGGACCGTTGCATTTGTTATATCACAAGAAAAATTCTGTTGTGTGCCGCCAGTGACCGATGCGGTTATAGCTGTTGTAGCCGTATTAACAAACCCAGGGATGGTGTCCTGAATAACCACGCCGTTATCACCACCCGTATCAACAATATCATCACCCGTATTCGTTACAGTTAACACATAAGTTATGGTGCTTTCGTCAACTTCTAATACCGCATTTGCATTTGGGGTTGATACCGTTTTACTTATGTCTAAGTCTGCTATCGCTGTCGTGCTTTTAGCTGTACCTGTCGTACAATTATTACTAGATACCGGATCAAATTGCCCTAATACACCTTTATCTTCTGTACAGGCCCTATTTGTTAATGAACCGGCATTAGTTGCGATGGTTACTATATTAAGATAAGCGCTATCTGCACCGTTGATGAGCTGTGAACTATATTCACAAGTCACATCGCCACCAATTCCGCCAGGATGAGTACAAGCCCAATTAGTACCAGAGAATGAGCTATAAGTTTCGTTCGCACTTAAGGTATCCACAACAGTTACTGTACCCGTTGTAGTATTCGGGCCATGGTTATGCACCCGAATTCTACTATTCATATCACCACCTAAAGCAACCGGATTAGGTGTTTTTACTTTGGTTATTGATAAATCAGCACCATCAGGGACAATATCAAAAGTAACATCATCGTGGTTATTAGAAGTAATAGGGTCGTCTGTATCACTATCGATGTAAGCGTTATTAACAATACCGGTACCCGTAGATGGTACATCTGTGGTAATGACAATATCGTCGGTTTCTCCGACGTTATATGAGGCACGAGTACAAGTAACGGTTCCACCTGCTTCACCACATGCCCAACTAGCACCAGTGTAACTTTGGTAAGTAAATCCCGCAGGTAACGCATCTGTAACGACAACATTATCAGCGTTAAAAGGACCAAGATTTCTTGGTTTTAGAGTGAACATTGTTGTCTTACCACCAACGACAGGCATAGCAACTGTTTTAGTAATGCTTAAATCAGTGCCTTTCGCAATAGTGGTATTAGCAGTAGAGCTATTATTACTTAAATAAGGGTCACTTACCGTAGCGCTAGTTGTACTGACTTCGGCTACGTTTGTCACTGTGCCTGTTATTGCACCAGTGACTTTTACATTAAGGGTTATTGCTGGCGCACTATCGCCATTGGTAATGTTGGCTCTATTACACGTAACCGTTTGTCCTGAGTTGCTACAAGTCCAACCTGAGCCACTAGAGGAAACATAACTAATACCTGTAGGTAAAGTATCAACTACCGTAATAGTATTGGAATCATCTGGGCCAATATTATTAACATTTAATGTGTAATTGTAAGCTTTACCAGCAAAGACAGCTGCAGGGTTACTTGTTTGAACAATATTTAAGTCAGCACCATTTCCAATAGTCGTATTTTGTGTTTCATCATTATTGCTAGTATCAGTATCTGCTGAATCTGTCCCTACTGTCGTAGTTAACGCAATGGTATTGCCTGTACTACCACTTGTTTTTAATACTAAATTTATATTAGTAACGACTGAACCAACAAAGTCACCAAAAGTACAATTGACTGTGTTGGTGCCTGAGTCATGATTACATCTAGCATCATCTACTCTTACAAAGCTTGTGGTTGCAGGTATAGGAACTGCTAACGTAACGTTTGTAGCGGTGTCATTGTGAGCATTTAATAATGAGATGGCATAGGTGATCTCTCCACCACGAGGAGCTGGGTCAGGAGTGTCGGTTAATGTTGATATTTGAACATCAACGGCAACGGCCGAAGACGTAACTAGCATTAATACTAATAACGATAAAAGTTTTTTAATCATAAATGACCACATATTCCTAAATGTAAAACCAAAGTTTTAGTCGGTTGTTTTTATATATAAAATTGAAAAGACATTACGTTTTGACTTTTAATTGATGCGACAAATAGCCAAAATTAACGCTAATTTAAATTAGTAAGGATTTACGGTTTCACATATTTGATAGCGTTTTTTATTAGTCCTAAAAAGTTATTTTCGCGACCATAAGAGCGCTCGACCTCATTGTTAGCAGGGACAAAACCAACAAAAACCTTTTGAATATGCTTAGGTACAGAATTACCTTCAGCAGATGATGAAAATACTGGAGATGTTACTAAGGTGCTTAAAACACCTACAGCTAATAACATTTGCTTCTTCATAACGTTATTCCTTCACTCATTGCTTAAGTGCTGTTGCACCATGTGTGCTCAACGAACCTGTAATAAAGGGCGTATATTAATGAAAAAAATGCTGTACTGTTTATCTATAACGGTCTTATTTTTATCAAAAACGGTCTAAATAAGTTAAAAATAGTTTTAATGTGCAAATATTGGTTTTTATACGTAAATAAAAATAGTTTTACGATGTTTGTATGAAATGCGACAATAATAACTTCTTATTAAAATCGACAATGAAGCACTAATATGCCATCAACAGTAATAAAGAAGCACCATTCACTGCTCTCATCCTTTATCTGGCTATGTATTCTTTTATTTGCTTCTCGCTCTTGTTTGGCGATATCGGTTGATTACCTTGGTAAACAACAGGGATTAAGTAACTCAAATGTTCACACAATTTTTGAAGATAGTGATGGCATTATCTGGGTAGGTACAGAAACTGAGGTTAACTGGTATTTAGGCGATCAGTTTAAGCCATTAGGTACTCAAGCAACCGGCTCAGGGGACAAGCCTTTAAATGTTGCTCATATTTTTGAGGATAACGACAAAGGGATCTGGTTCTTAAATTTTGCTAATGGAATATTTAGATTGGATAAACGCGAATGGAAAATGTCAAAAATTTCCATCAAGGGTCGTAAGAGTGACTTAACAGAGTTAAGTGGAAACCAAGTATTTGTAGATAAAAAGGGGACTATCTGGCTAACCACAGATTCAGGGGTATTTATCTATGATACTAGCAAACAATTGCTCACTGAAGTTCCTATCGCCAATAATGCCCCTGATGAGCAACTCATTTTTAATCAAATTAGCTATTTTACCGACAGTCAAATAGGTCTAGCAACAAGCCAAGGCATTTATCTATGGCAAGCTCAACAAGGTATATTTTCACAATTAAAATCAGATATTTTAAGTCAGAAAGAAATAGAAAAATTCATTTGGAAAAAAGGTTTTACCTGGGTACAAACAAATAAAGCCGTCTACCGAATTAATGATAAAGCTAGCGAAACAACGTTAGTTTTTTCTTCTGATTTACCTACTAATAAGATTAACGATATTTTTATTGAGAACGACTCTAGCTATTGGATAATCGCAGATAGTGGTATTTACCAGATGTCTGAAGAAAATAAGCTGTTAGAACATTTTCAACAGACAAATTTTGATCAATATGGAACCAATAAAGCCTTAGCGATAAAAAAAATTGATGGGAGACTCTGGATAGTAACTGAACATATGTTGCTCGAATTTGAGTACAATACCCAAAAAATTAAACAGTTACCTTTAGACGCCTTTCCAAAAGTAGATAAAAGCAACAAGACACTTCATATTTTTAGTGATACATCAAAAAACTTATGGATGATAACGTCAAAAAGCATTGCTAAAATCTCCTTTAATCAGCCTACATTTATTGCCTATCAATTTAACCCTAAATCAGCTGTAGGTCCAATTAGTACATTAAGTCGTGCCATTCTGTATGACTCTAAAGGACTGTTATGGTTAGGTAGTCAAGATAAAGGTATCAGCCGCTTTAATAAAAACACTCAAACTTGGGACTATTTTTCTCATGTCGCGAACAACCAAGATACCTTATCTAATAATCATGTAAGAGCGTTACTTGAAGATAAACAAGGCAATATTTGGGCGGGCACAGAGGGAGGAGGCCTCAACTTATTTAATGAGAGCACACAACAATGGCAACAATTTAAACAAAATAGCTGGCAAGATAATATTTTCAACTTACATGAAGGAAAAGAGAATCAACTGTGGATTGGTCATGGTAGAGGAATTAGCTCTTTTTCAACAATATCTCACCAATTTACTAATTACTCTCCAGTAGAAGACAATGATACTGCACCAATGGTTAGAGCATTAGAACAGGACAATAAAAATAATTTGTGGGTAGGTACTCATTTTAATAAAACAAAAGAGTCAGAAAAATACACAAATGCCAGAGGTTTATATAAATTTAATACTATCAGCCACGAATGGAAAAATTTTAATCATGATCCCAACCAAAGTGAAAGCTTATCTAATGATTTAATCTTTACAATTAAAATAGATAGCTATCAAGACATATGGGTTGGAACTTGGGGTGGAGGCATTAATTTATTAAAAGATGATGGTGAAAACTTCCACCATTACACCATGAAAGATGGCTTATCAAGTAATGTGATTTACGCTATTTTTCAAGATAAATTAGGCTCTCTTTGGATTAGCTCCGCAGGAGGAGTAGATCAATTAACCCCTTGTCATAGAGACACATTTCCATTCAATTACCAATGTAAACCCAAGATTAAGCACTTTAAATTATCAGCGCCTTTATCAGACATAGAATTTGATTCAGAAAGCGCATTTCAAGCAAAGGATGGCACAATATACTTTGGCGGCTTAAACGGTGTACTCAGTTTTAACCCAGAAAAAGGTATGAAGTCTAATCCATACCCTCCAAAAAACACTTTTTTTAGTGAACTAACAATTAAAGAACAACCAATAACACCTGAATCTCATCATGGTTTGGACAAGTGGATAGGTTACGCGGATAAATTAACACTTAATTATGATGAGCAGCCTTTCTCGCTATCGGTAGCCAACAATGAATATACTCAACCAGAAGAAAATCAATATCGCTACAGAGTTGATAATGGCTATTGGTCAAGCATAAATCCTAAGTACAAAGACTTAACCTTCAGGAAGTTGGCATTCGGTCAATATAAAATTGAAATTGATTCCAGCAACAATGAAGGTGTATGGTCAAACAACCCAAAAGCACTTATGGTAACAGTTACACCGCCATTTTATTATTCTTGGCTAGCATTAACCTTATACACTATCACTATTCTTACCGGCATTTATCTTTATATATTAGCTCGTCAAAAAGAACATAGAAAACGCGAAAATCAACTTGAAAAACAAGTGATGTTAAAAACAGAAGAGATAGTCAAAAGTAAACATGAAGTTGAAGCTCTCCTCAAAGAAAAACAGCATTTTATTGAAAATATCTCGCATGAGCTTAAAACACCATTAACACTTATTTTTAACGCTTTAGAAACCGTATCAAATACCGAATTAAGCGTCGAAAACAAGAAAAAAATGAGTAACATTAAACATAATGGCCAACGGTTGTTTCACCTTGTTGAACAATTATTATCCCTTGCCAGTAATGAACAGTCCACTGTAACTAAATCAATCGTATCGCTAGCTAATACTTGTCGACAAGTCATAAATAATTTCTCTTCTTTTGCTTCAGAAAAAAAACTGACCATCGTACTTGAATGTAAAACAAATGCAGAACTTATTATTGAGAGTCAGATATTAGAGACCATACTGACTAATCTAGTATCTAATGCAATCAAGTATGCAGACAATTCCACTGAAATTAAAATCATTTGTATGCTAGAAAATCCCTTCTGCGTGATTAAAGTCACTAATGTAGGTCCAAATATTCCTACAACATATGAAGAATCGATTTTTGAAAAGTTTTACCGCCTTGAACATCACCATGAAACAGAAGGACAAGGAATAGGACTTTCATCCTGTAGAGATCTCGTTGAGTCTTATCACGGTACATTAACGTTAGATAATACCCAGCCTAATCTAGTTCAGTTTATTGTAGCACTACCTATTGATCTGATTTTTAATATTGACCAGACATTAATTGAAAGTAGCATAGCCACTAAATCGCGAGTAAATACGGCTCCAAGCAAGGGTAAACGAAGACTGCTTATTGTTGAAGATAACCAAGAAATAAACCAATTCCTAACTCAGCTATTAGCCTCAAGTTACGATGTCTTAAACGTTTACAATGGTAAAGAAGCTACTGAACAAATTGATGAATTTCAACCTGATTTGATTTTATCCGATGTAATGATGCCTCAAATGGATGGTTTTGAATTATGTCAATTTATAAGAAAAAGTAATAGGCCATATAGCAAATGTCCAATCATGTTACTGACCGCTAAAAATGATATGTTGAGCCAGAAACAGGGATTAGAGGCAGGGGCTACAGACTATTTAAGTAAACCTTTTAGCAGCGAAATATTGAAATTAAAAATAGCTAATTTATTAGAATCATCGACTGAAACAAGAAACAAAATTACCGCTTCAGCATCTAACCATTTACAGGTAGAAGTGACAGAAGATGAAACCCGCAATAGGTTTATACAACGAACACGAGAGTTTTTAAAAGTTCACTTTCCTGATCCTGAATTTAATGTGAAAAAACTATCTGAACTGTTGGCGATGGATGAAAGAACATTAAGACGAAAATCCGAACTTTATTTCTCACAGAAACCCAAAGATATTATTCGGGAATACCGACTGCAATGTGCTTATGAGATGTTGAAATTCGGCGGCAATATTTCGAATATATCGATATCTTGTGGTTTTACAACCTTGCCACATTTTTCAAAATGTTTTAAAGATAAATATAAACAAACACCTAAACAAGCTCAACGACAAATTTTTACAATAAATAAAGAATAATTTTACATTAAATACCCTTTGTAAAAGGCTAACTCGCAATTGCGAGTTAGCCTTTTGTTTTGAAGTCATAGCAATGTACTTAACCAGAATTCAGGTTACTTATAAAATTAATGACTCATAATAACGTCCAGTCGGTATTTAACTTATAACTGAGGTTAGCTCTTCCTGATTGTTTCGCTTAAATTTCACCCATAACACTAGCAATAGAGGGCCTATATACATTGCCAAACCATAGACACCCGCTGAGACAGCAAATTCAGGCGCATTTAAAAAGCTTATGGCAATTAAAATAGCTAGTGTCGCATTTTGAATACCAACTTCTATCGCTAATGTTATTGCATCTACAAATGTTAAATTACACACTTTTGCCAAAAGTAATCCTATGACAATAGAAAGTAAATTTAATGCTAAACAGGCAAAGAAAACTTGGTCAAATGACGCCACTAATAAATCAATCTCTTTGATCACTAGGGCTAGAATCATTAACACCATAAAAATGAGGGAGAAGCGTCTGAAATACACTTCCGCTTTCAATGCGCCATGTTTATAGTAATGTCGAATACAAATACCCATGATTACAGGCACAAGTGTTACTAAAAATAATCCTAATGCTGTTTGGACAAGTGAGAATTCAACCTGCTGTACTCCAGAAAAATTGTTAACGGCAAATTGAATAATAAAGGGAGTAGAAAAAACACAAATAAAAGTGGAAATCGCAGTTAAACTGACCGAGAGCGCGAGATTTGCTTTAGCTAATTGACTAAATACATTCGACATTGTTCCACCAGGACAAGCCGCTAAAATCATGATACCAATGGCGATAGGTGCGTCAAGTTCAAAGAATAAACACAAAGCAAATGCCAGCAAAGGCATTAATACTATTTGTCCTAATAAACCGGCAAAAATGGCCCGTGGAGCTTTTGCTAAACGGGTAAAGTCTTGTACGGTTAAGCCCAATCCCATGCCAAACATAATCAAGGCAATCGCAATAGGTAATAACACTTGCGTGAATATGGATGCTTCCATTTTATATTGACTCCAATTGAATTTTTGGCAAACAAATCACCTTGTAATTGAATGAATATTCTGCCAAACGTGCGTTAATAATCTCCTGAGTGCTTGCCTCTTCACTTGCTATATTAATGTGGGCAACAATACCTTGCTTTTTATCGGGAGCAACCGTGATGTGATATTGCTCCGCATCAAAATCAGACGTAATAGCACTGACAATCACTTGATAAATTTCTCGACACACTAGCTCAGGTTTGTACATTTTACCCACCGCAGTTAGAGGCATTTCTTCAATAATGTGAATTGTTTTAGGCATTGCCGCACGTTCAGGGATATGAGTTTTCATAAAATCTTCAAGTTCGCTAATGCCTGCCTTACTATTTTCAACAAGAGTAACGTACAAAACAGGAAGTTCTCCTGAATAACTATCTGGGCGAGGCACTGCCGCAGCAAGCAATACCTCAGGATGTGCCGATGCAACATCTTCAATCATTTTAGGATCAATATTATGACCACCTCGAATAATTAACTCTTTTTGGCGACCACTTAATGATAAATAGCCATTACTATCTAAACGCCCTAAATCACCGGTTCGCACCATTTTGTCACCATTAGGTGTTATTACCCATAAATTTTCATTATGTATTTCATCAACATATCCCGGAAAAACATTATTCCCCGCAATGAGAATTTCCCCCGATTCATCAGTATCACAGAATCTGATTAATTGACCTTCTGGATCAATTTCGCCTATACGTAATACTGTGCCTGGTATCGTTAAGCCTACTGCTGTTCTTGTAGCAATTGAATGAACGGGCATAATTGAGCTAACAGCAGTTCCTTCAGTGGAACCATAGCCTTCAACCAAATTGATTTTGGTTTTCTCAATAAATTTAGCTTGAAGATCAGGGGACAATGGCGCAGCACCACATATGGCTAGCTTCATATTTTTAGGACGTATTGGGGGAAGGGTTTGTGTTGATAAGTGTTGTAGTAAACCCGCATAGACAGTAGGTACTGCTGTCATAAATGCGATGTTAAAATTATCTAAAATAGTTAATAAATGCTTGATCACATTTTTGCCTCTAAACCCCGAAGGCCCGGCAAGTAAAATAGTAGAACCTAGCATGATGGACGAAAGGCCTGTGATCGCAGCATTAACATGAAATATAGGCAAGCCAATGAAGACGCTATCATTGCTGACCATAGGAGAGATTAAATTAATTTGAGCGGCGTTAGTAATTTCATTTAAATGTTTATGTTTTGCTAGTTTAGGTAAACCTGTAGTACCACCAGTGTGAAAATAAGAACAAATATCATCTTGCACCGGAGCGCTCGATAATAAGGCTTCACTTTGTTGTTGCTTAAGTAATTTTTCAAAACTATATACAGGCACTTTATTATTTTCAGATGCTTCAATATCATCACCAAATAAACTAATCACTGCTTTAAGTGACGGAATATCGTCTTTAATTGCTAATGTTTTTTCCCAAATATCACTCCCTGGCACAGGTCCTAAGGCAATAAGTACTTTACTTGCTGAAGTGGTAATAATTTCTTTAATAATACTCGCTTCAAGCAATGGATTAATAGGATTAGCAATACCGGTAGTTTCCGCCCCCCATAGTGAAAAATACATTTCTGGAAAGTTGGGTAAAATAATAGAGGTCACATCTGAACGCGTTACACCTAAACCAGTTAATGCATTAGCTACTTGAGTAACTCGCTTAGCAACATCTTGGTAACTAATTTCTCGGTAGGGTGCTGCAAACTCTTTGCCTTTAACTACTTTCAATAATTGATGAATTATTTTCTTTGAAAATGGAATTTGCTTAGGTCCAATGCAGTCACCATCTAATATATAGCGTATCGCCACTTTGTCGGTATAACGTTGGGCTGAAGTAATAATGGCATCATAAATAGAATTCGGTAGCTTCTCTGGGGAGATACTTGCTACATCTAATGTTGCCATATCCATCTGTGTTCGGACAGTTGTTATATCTATTTTATTTTCCATTACTACCTCAACCTAGCGTTATTCTTACTTTACTACTATTTGTTTTTCTATTGTTAGTCTAAAAAGCTACTATCTTGCGCTAACACCCTTTGATATAAAGGCTGGAAATTGCCCCAAGTAACGAGTTCCGAACCATTTGCACGTTTAGTTTTCACAGCAATTTCGTGTGAAATTAATTTCAAATTACCCGCCGCTTGTGCCAATAATTGACTTTGACAACAGCTATCCATTAACACAAAATTAGCCACTGCCGCATCAACAGAGGTTCCTGCCGTTACTAAACCATGGTTTTGTAAAATAACCGCTGTTTTATTTCCTAATGTTTCAGCAATCATATCGCCTTCACTAACCTCTGCGACAACACCAGAAAAAACATCAAATACACTATGGTTTTCATAAAATACACACGCATCTTGTGATATAGGTAGCAATAACTCCCCAAGTGCTGAGAATGCCCGTCCATACTTAGTATGAGCATGCGCAACCGCGTTGACGTCAGGGCGAGCCATATGAATACGTGAATGAATCGCAAATGCAGCATTATTAATAGGAAATTTACCTTCCACTATAGTGCCTTTGTGGTCAACTCGCACCAAATCAGACGCTTTAATATGAGCAAAATGAACACCGACAGGATTTACCCAGAAGGTGTCTGGAGCAATACAATCACGCAGGGTAATATGACCAGCTAGACCTTCATCAAAGCCATGCATGGCAAATACTCGAAAACCAGCCGCTAAACGCTGCTTTTCATATAACTGCTGATCTTGTAAATTTTCGAACGTCGGTGGCATAGGTACAGTAAAGCGGTCGCTCCCTATGGTCATCAATTTTGCCTGCTCTGTAAATTCGTTGTTCATTTTGTTCTCCCAAAAGACTAATTGACTTCAGTCTAATTACTCTTAAAATAAATAAAAATGATGCAAACTAATGGGTTTATATAAATATGCTTCATAGTAAAATTGACTTAAATTTATTTCTCGTACTTAAAACGGTATACCAAGAAGGTACAATTACTGCTGCAGCAAATAAACTACATCTAACTCAACCCGCGGTTAGTCATGCACTTTCTCGTTTACGCGATAGATTTAACGATTTATTGTTTATTCGCCATGGTCGTAAAATGGTGCCATCCGCGTTATGCCAAAAAATAATGCCGCAAGTCATTCAATCTCTCGCGACACTAGAAGCGACACTAATCGATCAAAAAGAGTTCGACATTAGTGAACATAAACGCGAAATAAAACTCGGGTTTCGAGATATTCTTGAATCAATATTTTTCCCCACCTTAGTGCCTGACTTACACCAAAATACACCCAACATCACTATTAATAGTCGCCAAGTTTCTCGTGTTGAAATGGAGAAAGCACTCGAACAAAAAGAGTTAGATATTGTTATCGATGTACTAACTCCCACAAGTAATAATATTTCTAATACTTTAATCTGTAATGAACACTTTTCGCTTATTTGTCGTAATGAGCATCCAATACTTAACGACTTAACATTAGAAAATTATGTAAATGCCACTCATGCATTAGTTGCCTTAAAGGACTCTCGTGTTGACTTAGTTGATATGGCTTTAGCAAAACATGGCGCAAGCCGTAAAATAGCACTTCAATGTGAGCATTATTTTGCAGCGACTAGCGTCATAAGTCGTTGTGACATGTTACTAACAATGCCCAATGCTTATGCCAACCTTTTAAAAGACCGAATGCCTGTATGTGTTGTTCCTTTACCCTTTGAGGTTCCGGTATTACCTGTACACATGTATTGGCACAAACAAGCAGAACACGACCTAATGAATAGCTGGATGCGACAAAAACTACTTTCTATTGCCAAGCAAGTACTTTAAAAAAGCACATATAACTAACCATTCAAAAGCAAGCATGGCACTTTAACCCGCCATGCTTACTCGCTATTACTTCTTTAAAAATGATAACTAGCTTGGATATGATAACTACGCGGACGTTCTGATAAAAAACGATGGGCATAACTTAACACGGGAACATCATTCGCTTGACCAAAGGTTTGTTCGTCCGTTAAATTTTTAGCCAAAAATGCTATTGTCCAAGTATCATCTTTGTCCGCTAACTCAATTCTAAAGTTGATTTTTTCATAACCTTTTTGCAGCGCAATAGGATCTAGATCTTGCTCTAAGAAATAATCATCAGTGAAGTTAAGCGAAAGATTGGCAGACAATGGATAACCTGAAAAGACTTCAGTATTGTAATCAATAGCTAGATTACCAGAATAATCGGGTGCAAAGGCTCCTGTTTTACCACTGAGATCTTGCGTGGCTTGTCCAAGCAATTCAGCTTGACGTACTGTAGGTGACGCTCCAACATAACTTTCATATTCAAAGTCTAATAAAGCTATATTAGCCGAAACTGTCCAGCTATCATTGACCGCCCAGCGAGTATCAATTTCAATACCTTGAACTTTAGTTTCAGCTGCATTTTTGACAACAAATGCATTACCGTTAAATTCTGACACTTGTAGATCTTCATATTTTGTAATGAAAAGTGTGGCATTAAATTCTAAGGTATTTTTAATCGGTTCCGATTTAATACCAAACTCAATGTTTTTTGCTTTTTCATCATCAAATTCAAAACCAGATTGAGGATCAGCTTGGGTACCGTTGGAAGAATTTAATCCAGAACCATCAAATCCCCCGGCTTTATATCCAATACCTGCGCTTGCAAAAAGCATAGTATCGTCGAAACCTAAATATTGAATGCTAAGGCTTGGTGATAAATGAGACTCTTTTCTATCTGCTGAGATTTGATGCGAACCAGCACCAGACAACGCAGTAGCGATGCCGGGTATCAAAGTATCAATATATTGCTGAACTGGTTCAGGAACGTTATCCGCATAAATACCATATGCACTTTGCAAACTTGTTACGTCTTTTTCTTCTTTTTGATAACGTAAACCTAAATTGGCTCGCCAATCATTGTTAACGTTCCAAGTTAAAGAACCAAAAACAGAGTAACTTTCCTGATCTTGTTTAAATAGTGCTTTTGTTCCTACTGAGGTTGCAGGTGGTAACGTTGGAATTAACGTCGATGCAGCAAGTAATATATCGTTGGGGTGAGATAACTCACTATTCATATAAAAAACACCCGCAACATATTCAAACTCATCACCTGTAGGAGATGACACTCGAAACTCTTGTGTAAACTGTTCAAAATTTTCGCTGTAGTCTTGTCTAATTAAAGATACTTCAGAATAATCAGCATCAAATAAGGCGTCCCAGTCATAATCACTGTAAGTAGTAATTGAGGTAAACTCATGTAAACCTTCGTTAAAAGTTAGCTGTAAAACGGCATTATTTGAAGTAGTAGAATTACCTTCGTCTAAACCACCAGGGTGATCATCGCCAGAAACTGCACTGGTATAATCAAGTCCAGAGTCATCGGAAAGTAAGAAAGAACGATAACCAACATTATTTTGATTAGCCGGATCACTCGCTATTTGTTCATTACGACTGGTTTCGTCAATAATGTATTGATAACGTGACCCTTTAGTATCAAAGCTAGCATGTTCCCATTTTAATAAAGCATTTAAGCGATCGCTAATTTGCCAGTCTGTTGAAAATCGCACACCACGCGCTTCAGATGATGCTTCATCCTTATCACGAGCAACATTGTGCACATATCCATCCATAGATTCATCAAATGCAGCTATACGAATAGCTAAATCGTCACTCAGAGCAAAATTGGCGACCCCATTAATGCGTTTTTCATTATCAGATCCATATTCCAATGAAACAGAGCCTTCATTTTCATCTATTGGTGAATTAGTGATCATACTAAATGCACCTGCAGTCGCATTCTTACCAAACATGACCGCTTGTGGCCCTTTGACTAACTCAATACGTTGCATATCTAAGAAAGGAAATTTCGCTTGATGGCCTCGACCTAAATAAATGCCATCTTTATACATAGCAACCGATTGTTCAAAACCTGCATTAGTGCCTGAACCAATCCCTCTCACAAAAATGCGTTTACTGCTTGATGATTCCGTTATATGTACATTAGGTAAACTTTCAGACATCCCCAATAAGTTATCAATATTATTTTTTTCTAAACTTTCACCCGAAAAGGCTTGAATAGAGGTAGGAATATCTTGAATTGACTGTAAACGTTTTTGCGATGTAACAACTATTCGCTCTAAACCTTTATCGTTTTCGATTTCAGCATTATCATCAGCAAATACCATAGTTGGTATTGTAAACGATGAGTAAATGATTGCCTGTGTTGCAATACTAATTAATGATCTTTTAAACATGTATTGGCTTCCCCATTTTGATTAAGTCGTGCTTATTATTGTTAATGCCTGCACGTTTTTTGATTTAAATCATGTTGGGGCTAGCTAATATAAAATGAAAATGATGATTAGTAATCATTAGCCATGAATGAAATTCATACATAAAAATTAAATTTAACTTCTGGAGCGTATATTAATTGGCAACGAAAAAGGGGGAACAGATAAAATAGTTAAACTGGCTATGCTAATGTAATGAGATTATAGGTGAATAATAAAAGAATGGGGTGGCTAAAGGGACTTGAACCCTCGACAACCGGAATCACAATCCGGGGCTCTACCAACTGAGCTATAGCCACCACTGATATTACTGAACTCGCCTTGTGGTAAGGCGCGAGGAGTATATTGTATTTATGCGTAGATTGACAAGAAAAATCTTCGCTTTAGATTGTATTTATACACTGTTGTTTGTGTTTTACTGAATTTGGCAACTTGTAATGTTCAAGCAAAACTGACCTCGGATTTGTATTCAAGCCAAAAACAAAAGAGATAACCCATATTTGGGTTATCTCTAAATTAACTTAGCCTGTAGCGATTTAAAGCACCACTAACTAAGTGTTAGCTTTTACAAAACCTCGAGGAACTATAGCTAGTAAGAGAATAAGTAGCATATATAGGCTGGTTGAACCGCCACCACTACTTTTTGTTGGTTCAGTTTCAGTAGGTGCTGTCGATTTAGTTGGGTCCAATGGATATGCATCATCTGAATCAGGTACTCCATCGCCATCATCATCGGTATCTGCGTTATTACCTATACCATCGCCATCGGTATCATTAGTGCTGCGCGATGGGTCTTTAGGGTAAGAATCGAACCAATCACTTACTCCATCATTGTCATCATCTAAATCTGAAGTATCACCTAAGCCATCAGTATCATTGTCAGCCCATTCCGTTGCATCTAAAGGAAACAAATCTAATTCATCTGCAATGCCATCATTGTCATCATCAGTATCAAAGTTATTACCAATGTTATCTTTATCCGTATCTTGATGCTCATCATAATGCAAGGGGAACATATCTTCATTATCCATGAATCCATCGTTATCAAAATCTTCATTGTTTAATTTTGCTGTTACATATGGACCACCGAATCCAGGCCCATAATATGAAATAATTTCACTTTCTTGACCAATGAATATTCTACCCTGAGCTTCCACGACCGTTATTGGAAAATTTGCATCATCAGCTCGCCTTTGCATTATCAACTCAACAATGTCGCCTTCTAAAGAAACGCGCTTAAAGTCTTGATAAAACTCTTCTCCATATATGCCTGAGTAATCGGTGACATAAAAATCATTGCCCGAAAAGGCATTAACTATAAAGTTATTATCATTAATGATGGGACCTTTTGCTTTAGTTCCAAATAATGTTCCATCAGACACCCATAACCGATTATTTCCTTCTGAATCAAGTGAGCCATAAATTAGTTTTTCATAATCAGGTGTTGAATAAAGGTTATGTACATAATTATGTTTACCTTCTATTTTTTCCAAAGCAATCATTGGCAAAGTGCCATTTTTAGTACCGTCACTACTCCAAATAGCATTATTATTTACAAACGAAATTCCCTCTTTAAATCGTGTTAAAGACCATATAGAAAAATCATCTGCATTATCTACAACCTGAGTAATACCTGTTGGTTGCCAATACCATAAGTTTGTAGAACCATAATCAGTTACCAAATAAATTCCTTGTGATGTAGCCAACATATTCTCTATGTAAAAAAGGCTATCTTCACCACTAGCAGATAATCTAAATACTTCCCCAGTGCCTGATACAGTACCGTTAGTTTTGAATATAGCTGTTCGTAAAGGTAAATATTCATCAACCTGCACAAGTAAGCTGAAGTAAACTTCATTTTGATAAGTGACTATGTTATTGATTATTTCTCTATGTATAGCGGTTCTAGGTAAACTTGTAACTGCCTTTGTTCCATCAACTGTTCCATCACTTACCCATAACTGACAACTCCAGCTATCATTGTTGATGACAGGGGCTTGAAAGAAATAATTTTTTCCCAATGTTGCCATTTTTCGACGAGTAAAGTCGGAATCTACACATTGATCCCACATGTCTGTTATTACAGTGGTAACGTCTTCACTTTGATCATCGTAAAAAACTAAATCAGAGTGGCTTAAGTCTTTACCTTCTACCCACCAATATTGTCCACCTTCAACTGTAATAATTTGCTTTAATGTTTTCTTAGGGGAGTTCCATTGCGTTACTTTAGAGCTGCGCATGGTTAAAACATCAGTTTTCCAAAGTTCTCTTTCCGTATGCTCACCGAGTATAGAATCAACTTCTCCATACCATTTTCTTTGCATCATATAAAAGACATCATCACCATTAGTGGCTATAGGTCCTTTTTGCACTTTAGTTTGACCATACCCTATATCCTTTGCTAATAATGTCCCACTAACAGAGCCATCGGTACGCCACAACTCAATTCCATGCTCTTCGCTATAACCAGAAAAGTAAAAATCATTTTGTAAAAAGTGCCAAGTATCAAGCTCCCAAAGGTTATTTGGCACTCCGTGTTCAGTAAGTTTCATTGTTCCTTCTGTAGTTCCATCACTTATCCACATTTCATTTATTTCAGAAATATTATTACGGGACTCTGGTACGTGACGGAATATAATTAACTTGTTTCCTTTAGTAGCAACAATTTTGTATTCATCATGATCTAATAAAGGAAACTCAAAAATGTCATGAATACCTTCTGGCGTACCGTCAGTACTCATCAACTTGGGAATAAATACCCCTAGTGCTGGATCATAAAATTTACCGATAAAGTAAACGAAATTATTTAAAATAGTTAAATTACTAGGGATACTACTGTACTCGTTGCCGCCTTCCACTCGTGGATCTACGTCAATTAGTGTTGTCACTCCTTTGCCTTTGTCTGAAATAACATAAATCTCTTCTGAGGCAATAACAACTAGATCCCCAAAGTCGATACTTTCTATAGCTTTTGATAAAGTATTATTTTTTATAAAATTAATAGGGTAAGAGCCTGCACTTGTACCATCGGTAAACCAAAGTTGATTTGTAGAATTAAACTGGACGCCGCTAGAAACAGGGAAAAGGTTTTCCTGAGATGACACTGTAGCTTCTGAAAATACGACAAGTTCATTGTCGCTATTTACTGACCATATGACATTAGTGTTATCATCAGAAGTGGTAATAAAAAATAACTTGTTGTCTGATACGATTAGTTTTCTAGGCTTTTCATAACAAGTACTTTCTATGCATAGATTAACCTTTGTTGTGCCTTCAGCAGAGCCGTCTGAACGCCAGAGTTCTACTGCCCCATATTGTTCTCCGTCAACCGTAAAATATACATATCCATTATGCCGAACCATTTGATAAGGCTCGTTATTGTATCTTCCATTTATTGTGCCTAGTGACCTTTTGTCTAGACCCGATAAATCAGTTGATATAAGACTATCTGTAGCTGTAGAAAAATAAATAATGCGGTCATTAACTATCCCATATGACGTAGCTTTTTTCCGGCCACTTAAACCTGAAACCACGAGTTGAACACTATTATCTCTTGGGTCAAGGCGCCATAGAGTATCGCTGCTATATGCACGTAATACACTACAGCATTGAGGGTCATACTCAGGTTGACTAAGAAAAAATAAGTATGGACCATATTCTTGATAAAAAGTAGGTACAATTGACTCACTTCTCGTTGTTTCTCTATTAGTATCTACTTCATAAATTTTTTGCTCTTCAGCACATATTTCAATTGAGATGAAAGCTATAAGCAACCAGACCGTCTGGCAAAAAAAGGTTTTCATTAATTAGTCCTTTAAAGTTTAATATTTTTATTATCTAAATGAAGAAAGTTTCAATAAGCTTTTAAAATATAACAACATTCCGTACTCACTCCACGGACTAATCATAATTATTTAAGGCGAAAACTTCAAGTTAATACCTCTTAACTAGGTTACATTTAGTTTGCTCTAGAACAAATAAATAGAGGCCACTGAACACAACTTAATACTCGTTTTAACCCTCCCCTAACGTCATCAATGCGCACTTTGTAATAATAAAGTTAACAGTCACTAACCGTACCAAATCTAGGCAGTAAAGATTTCACACTCAAGTAGACCATTAACATTGAATAACCCGGCCTAAATAAGCTCCTTATTTAACTTGTTTGTCGCTGTTTAGATCCTGTTAGATACATTTGTGCAACTAATATGGAAGGGGCAAGGGATAAAAGCGAAATTATATTGATTATCGATAGGGTGTATAGTTGAAACTAATCAAGCTACAGGCATAGTATTGCTATGTTTATTAATTTTTTGCAAAGACGTAAATATTGTCTGGTCTCATTATTTTTTAATGCTACGGCTAAATTTAATATCTTCACTCTGAATATGGCTAATAAACCAATCTAAAAGAGAATCTAGTACTTCTACACTAAGGCCTCCTTTCAATTGCTTACGATAAAATGTGAGTTGTTCAATAAAATGCTTATGCTGTAAAACATGTAACTGCGCATCTTTTTTAGCTAGACAATTGAAATAAGATTCTTCATTAGCAAAATGGTAATGGGTATAACCAATCAAACGATCAAAAAGCTTCTCAGCTATTTCATCCGGTACATTTTGCTGCAAGCAATCAGATAATTCATTAATACAGCCAATAATCACCTTATGCTGGTTATCAATACTTTCTATACCTACTTTGAGGTCAACATCATCCCATTCAATTAAAGACATAAAAATGTTCTATCTAGTTAAAATAATCATTCCATTATCACTTAATCATAAGCTATCCTATGGTTTCTGCAAAAAATAACCGAACAAACCTTTATTTGTCATTTGTCGGTAATAATTAAACTTTTTCAACTATAATATTCTTGAAATATTATTTGCTCTTTTTACATGGTCATCCTATGTCATTAAATAAGCTCTCAGAACAACTAAATACCAGCTCAAATAAAAAATTGCCTCCTGTTGAATTATGGGATCCACCATATTGTGGTGAAATAGATTTAGTCATCAAAGCAGATGGTAGCTGGTTTTATAATGGCACCATTTTTAAACGACTGGCACTTGTGAAACTTTTTGCTTCCGTGTTAAAACGTGAAGGCGATGACTATTATTTAGTCACGCCGGTTGAAAAAGTTAAAATAACCGTTGAAGATGCGCCTTTTTTATTAACTCAATGGCATTGGCTTGATGCAACTGAAACCACGATTGCCGCCAGTACTAATTTAGATGACCAGTTTGAAATTAATCAAGAACACCCGATAGTAGTGAATGACAAAGGTGAACTATATGTAACTGTTCGTCGAAATTTATCAGCGAAAGTTCACCGTAATGTTTATTACCAATGGGTTGATATGGCAAAAGAGCAAACAACCAAGCAAGGTGTTGAGCTGATTATCACCAGCGCTAACTGCCAATTTAGTTTAGGGCGAATTGAATAACCTAAGTTGTAAACACCTTTAAATTACACGAGAAAAACGCTGCTGATTGATATGCTGTTTCATATAAGCATCAAACGTCATGCAGATATTCCGAATGAGTAAGCGCGCTTTTTGGCTGACGGCAATAAAATTTTCACTATTTTCAACTAATTCATCATTAATAAAGGTATTTAGTAACAGTAAATCTTCAGCAAAATATTGATTGAATTCAATATTGTATTTTTCATTTATTTGCAATTTATCAAGATAATAATTGCACATTAATTCTCGTATTACATCTCCTCGAATAATGTCGTCTGCTGTAAGTGATAACCCTTTTTCTAAGGCATGACCTTGAGACTCTACCGCTTGATAATATGGCACTAATGATTTTATATTTTGTGAATAACTATCACCAATAGCACTAATTGACGAAACCCCTAAACCTAGCAAATCACAGCTACCTTTAGTGGTGTAACCTTGAAAGTTCCGATGTAAATGTCCTTCTTTTTGTGCGATGGCAAGTTCATCTGTAGGCTTAGCAAAATGGTCCATACCTATAAACTCATACCCATAATCACATAACTTTTCTATCGCTAATTTCATTAACGCAAATTTTTCTGTGGCATCAGGTAGCCACTCATCTCGTAATTTTCGCTGTGCGGCAAAACGGCTTGGAAGATGGGCATAACTAAACAATGAAATACGATCTACCTCCATTTCATTGGCTTTGTCTATGGTACGTGTAAAGGTTTCAATTGTTTGATGGGGTAAACCATAGATTAAATCGACATTGATGGATTTAAAACCGACTTCTTTAGCGTGGGCAATAAAATCACTGATAAACTCAGTTGATTGTGGTCGATTAATCGCTTTTTGCACTTTTTCATCGATGTCTTGCACACCAAGACTTAAACGATTGAATCCTAGTTGAAATAAGTGATCCGCTAAATTCATGTCAATTTCTCGCGGGTCAATCTCAATACTCATTTCAAGTTCATCAGCAAAATTAAATGCTTGTTTTAATAACGAAACCAGTCTTGTTATTTGCTCATGGGTTAAAAAACTCGGAGTACCGCCTCCCCAATGCAACTGTCTGACTGTGTAGTCTTTAAATAACGGAGCTCGCGATGCAATTTCTTTTGCCAATATGGTTAAATAATCATCGGCTTTGCCTCTATGACGGGTAACAACTTTATTGCATCCACAGTAATAACAAAGGCTATGGCAAAATGGGATATGAACATAAAGTGATAAATCGTTATTGGTTGAATTATCAATTGCCGTAACAAAGTCTTGATGAGTAAAGTGATCACTAAATTCTAATGCGGTTGGATATGAGGTATATCTAGGCCCACTCGTATTATATTTTTTTAACAAACCTTTATCGAAAAACTTATCAGCTTTCATCATTATTCCCACTAAAAAAACTTGCGGTATTTTAATGTAAAGTGATTTAGCAATAATTGATCGAGCGCAAACTAATACCATTTGTATAATTCATAAATAATGGCCTTGATTGGTGTGCTAGGACTTTGTTCATAAAAGACTTTGATGATAATTAGCATAGAAGTTGCAAGAACAGTTTCAACTAATCATAACCTGGGAATAATATTTATATCGTTAAACACATAATACAAGCAGGGACTGTCGTACCTCAGTTTAAAGCAATTAGCATAAAACAAAAAACCAGCGATAATCACGCTGGTTTTTTATCAACAAGATAACTATTCAAACTATTGTGAAGAAATGGTCATCTCAGCAATTTTATTAGCCTCTATATCCGCTTCTTTAAACAACAAAGGACGTAATTGAGGCTGTGAAGAATACAACTCTGACTGATCTGTATTATGTTCAGTACCAAAAACGTGTGATTGCGAATAACTGAGTAACCCTCTAGCTACCGGTCCATCGTCCGTAAAATTCACCACACTCATCCAACTACTACCATAGCCTATATGATAACCTTTGGCTGCTGTACTTAAAATAGACGAGCTATCTTGTGCAGGATATACATGGCGAGCTAATAAAGTGCCATCGTTATCTGTACGGCTGGTAAATACGTTAAAGCCACCTTCAATGTTATGCGCACCCGCCCATGGGATTTTATTACCGCTAGCACTACCATCAGGTTTACTTCGCTCAACAAATTGCACCTCATCTAGCCTTGCATCAAGAGCAATACCTGCCGCTTCTATTTTATTAATAGCTTGAGCGAACTGTGCTAACGTCGTACTGTTATTGGCTAAACCTGATGGCGTAGTCAGTGGATTATTAGCATCAAAGGGGATTGCCCATTGAGGATTTTGGCTAAATTGAAAAGCAAATTCTCGAAATACATGAGCCGCCACACTACCTTTGTTCATAGTGCCATCCCATAATGCTAAGGCTGCACATCCTGCGCTAATGTCTTTACCATCAACAGGTGTATTCCCTTGTCCACTACAGATAGTGAGTAAGTCATTAAGAATGGCTTCACTCAAATAACTTCTATTACCGACTAACGCTTGTTCAACCTCAGTCATAGAAAATAAATTATCTGATCCCGCAGCATCGTTTAATAACGTTTGTCCCATTCGAGAACGTAATGACTGTTGCTCATTCACATTACCATAAAGTGGTGATACGCCATCGATGGGCGCCGCTGCATTGGTTAGCCAAAAACTATCATTGGAGTTTTGTACTGAGTCGGTTCCCGAATATTTAGGTGCTTGACTATAAGGTACTGAATCATCGAAAATAAATGCAGAAATATTCCCGGGTAATACAGTAAAACCAGCCGCTTGCTTAATACCAATAAGCATAGGATTAGTTGTTAAAGTAGTGATTGCCGATTCAGAAAGGTTTGGTACCGTAGAATCATCAATATAAAACACATTGCCGTCTTTATCAGCCGACATAGTATTATTGAAAATTACACCATCATAATCCTTAAATGCTTGCTTAAAGTCATCTAAGTTATCAGCCACATTCATCGCGAGCCAGTGATCAACAATATCCAGATTTTTTTGATTGGCATCTTTAATTGCAAAAGCATTTGTCGCTGTCCATTCGAAGTTACCCGGTACAACTATCATGGGTCCTTGTAAGGTTGAATAACTTTTTTTCGCCAATTTAATGGTAACACCTGGCGCTACGGCAACATCAATAACAAGCTCTTTGCTTTCAATTGGTCGTGGTACACCATCAACAGACTGATTGAGTAAGCCAGGTAAGCTGTTATCTAACGTTAATTGGTAAACAACAAAATGCTCTGCGGTAGAAAAAGTATGTGTCCAAGCTACGTTTTCATTAAAACCAATATTTATCACACCTGGCATACCCATTAGTGATCCCCCCATCACATTTAAGTGACCTGGAATTGTGGTATGAAACTGCCAAAAACGTAAATTACCTGTGTGTGGAAAATGAGGATTAGCTAATACCATTCCCTTACCATTTTCTGTTTTATCTTTACCTAACCCCCAGCCATTGGAGCCTAAATTACTCGGGTTTTTTTCAGGCATTTTTATTTTTGGCTGGATTTTCATAGGCGCTGAATTCACCCCAGCAATCGGGTAGGGTAAAAAGCTTTCTCCTGGAGGTGCCGCTAAAAACATGGGTCCAAGAAAATTCGATGCACCTGGCAATAATGCCACGCCCAAGGAATAGGTAAGAATATCAATATCAGAAATAGGTTTCACCCATGGCTGACCTGCACAAGAGGCATCGATATTGGCAACACCAGTATCAGCTAAGTATTTATTATAACCTTGCGCATAGCCTGACATTAACGCTTGGCTATTAATCGACATACTTCGAATGTTTTTTTCCGCTTGCGCCCTTATATCTAATGCTAAGTAGCCAAAATCATTGATTAAATGCTCTGAATCTCCAGATCCTGGGACCATATCTGGACCATAATATTTTGCTCGCTCTGAATTGTATTTCAGAATTTGGTCCGCCAATACACAGATATTGTCTTTGGCAAACGCGTAACCTACGCCATATGACATACTTTCTAAATTATCAGCAGTGACATGCGGCACGCCATAATCCGTCCAACGGATATTAGCTGTTAGTACACCATCACTGTCAAAAGCCGGAATAGGATCAGGCGAGACGGGCGTGGTGGGTACACTTGGTTCTTCAGGCACATAAGTGGAGCTGTTATTGTACTTATAGTCCCCACCACATGCGGTAATTAAACAGGCCAAACTGAAGGCCGTTATTGGTTTGTAAAATTGTATATATGAATATTTCAAAACTGGTTCCCCCAAGGAAGTTATTACTGTATTTAGCAAGTTATTTTTAATTAGTATTGATTTAATGTTAGCTTACGCCTCAACCTGCTCTTACCAGTTTGTATCATAATTAACCACCTTTGTACATTGGTGCTACTTAGCAGCCTTTTTTGCTCATTTTCTCAGAAATTAGACACAAAAAAGCACGGATAAACCGTGCTTCAACAATAAGTAAGATAGATGACTACTGCTTATCTGACATTCTTGATATTTTATCTAAGGCATATTGGTGCAGAGTTGACAGTTCTTTTACGATAGGAGCAGTTAATTTAGCTTCTAATTTAGTACGCTCTAAATCTAACTTCATGCGTTCTTGTTTAGCTAATTCTTTACGTGCTTCCATAATTGGCATGTGCTTTATGCCATTATATAGCCCATAAATCGAAGGGAATTGTTGCTCTAACCCCTCAGTTGTTTTCAATGAATCAAGTAAAACACTTAAGCGCCAACAACCTTCAGAATAATCACACTGATCTTCTTTCATGGCTCTAACAATAATCACAACACTATTAAGTATTTTAGTGTCGTGTTCATTATGTGCTTTTTGAGAGGCTTGTAGCGCTTTTTCTTGTGCTAGCTTTTGTTGACGTAGTTGCAGTAAAAGTTTAGCCGCATAAACAGATAACAACACCACAATAACAACAGCACCAATAATAAAAGGCATGGTATTATTCGCAATCATACATTACTCAAAATCAGAAAAGTTCGGCTTATCTAGTTTATCCCAAAGTGCCTCTTCATCTGTACTTTTGCTTTCTTCTTTGGTCACTTCCTCGTCATCACTCCAACCTAAAAGTTCACGTAATGCTTCATGACGAGCCATTTTCTCATTGAAAAAATCAACTTCTTCTTCAGTTAAAGCAATATCATCTTCTTGTTTGGCTAAAATTTCCTGCAACTGAGTATCGTCTTCAATAGCATATAACTCTTGTTCAAGCGTTTCGCTAGTATTAACTTCACGAATTGCTGCAATAGGAGACTTTTTATTTGGTTTAGTTTTTACTACCGAAGGTGTTGCCACCGGTTGGCCAAGATCAATAGGTTTTTTACTACCAATTCTAGGATCTTTCGGTTGTGAGTTAGCCTTTGCGGTGCGTTTATCTACCATCGCTTCTTTCTGACGGTTACCAGATTCCTTACCGCTTTTTTTCTTCGGTTTTCTGTCGCTAACAACTAATTCTTTTTTCTTATCTTCTTTAGCTGTGCTGGTTGCGACAAAGCTAGGCTTTCTTGATTTTTTAATGCGACTCATGGTTTTCAAATTTTTTGACAAGTATGTGCTTATTTTACGACATAATGACAAGCAATGGTTAGTTTGTATGAAGAATTTTTTTTATAAATAAAAAAAACGATGGACAAGCCATCGTTTTAGGGGAAAATAATTGTGAATTTATCAGCAATTATACCTAGTTATAATTATTAAGTGGTTATCCTAACCTACACGTACGGTCCCTGTATTCTCTGACAGTTATCCTGTTTTTATTTGCGCATTCCTAGCTATTTTCTTTTTTTCGGTCATCCTAACGCTTTTTTGGGCTTTCCCTATGTCCTCCAGGACTAAATAGTAACAATCTTCCTGATTTCAGTTAATCATCCATATACGAATTTTGAGGTTTACTGAGTAAACTCTGTTCGCTTTCCTTGCGCTTTTATGTCCTTTTTCTCCAGTTGAATAATTCAACTGCCTATACTTTACCCAAGTAAAAATTTGCAGCAAGTAAAATATTACAAAAAATTTACAAAATTTAATTCGACATTAGGTAAGTACTTGTATTTATTTATATAAAATATTTCATAAAATACACAAATAGTGAACAAGTCCAAATTTAATGGTCAATGTCTTACAAGAACAATGGACAATGGAGTACTTGTTAAACAATGTTTTTTATACGAAAATCTTCGTTGAATATATAATTCTATTACCTAAAATTGGGTTATTTCTATCAACTGATCAATCATATTTTCAATTTGCTCTGGCTGCTGAAACATAAGCAAATGATTGCCCTCATGAATAGATAAATATTGTCCCTGGCTATTTTGGCTAATTCGCTGACTCCATTGACTCCCTTCTTTTTGCCACTTTGTAATTGCTTGGTAATTTTCACTTTCTTTAGTTAAACCGTGTAATTCAAAGTCGGTATCAATAATTGAAATAGGAATGTTCCATACTAACTCCTGCTTAGCAGCAACCTGTAAATCTTGGTGATAATGCGCTATTTCATTAGCAAGGGTTTGTTGGTTCACTATCGCTAAACGTTGCTTCTGCACCGCTTTAAAATAAGCCCAATCCATTAAATCATAATAATTTTTTGGTAGCATAGCTTCGATAGCAATTACTTGTTCTGTATTTCTTTTGGCTGTTTTTTCTGTCCAATTATTATTGGCAATATGAGGTAAGATTTTATTAATATTACTTTGATACCAATTTGCAGGATAATCGGAATATAAGCTTATTGAGTGCGGTAAAAGAATATCAGGATCAATCCATAACATACCTTTAACGTTAAGCGCTTCAAGTTCATTTCCTAAGATCACACTGGTCAAATTACTACTGGCAAAATTGACTAAAATAATGTTATCTAGTTTGAGTTTTAACAGTAAAGCTTTAAGGTCTAAGGCAAATTGTTGATAAGTCGTTTTTGTTGATGAACTACTCCACGCATTCCCAGCACGATCTACACTAATAACCTGATATTTTTTTGCCAATAGCGGCTGTAATAGGGCAAACCATGCACTATCACTATGCCAATGTTGATTAGGGCCCGACAATAAAATAATAGTCGGGAGGTCACTTTTGTTACCCATAGTTCGAATATGCAACTGCCGGTCACCAATATCCACTAAGCTTGAATATTTAGGTAACAGGCTAGCACTTATTGATAACGAGCTAAATAAGGTAATAAAAACCAGTAGTGTGTACTTAATCATATGCGAACCTATTAATAGGTATATCCTTAAGGTTAATGAGCATTCTTGTTTATTGTTATTCATGCAACCAAGCGGTATGGCGAAGAGCACGTTTAGCGACTGACCATGATTCAATCAGTTTTTGCGCTTGTCGTTAGCAGTTAAATACCACCAATAATGCTTTGCCATTTCTCTACTTTGCTATCATCTACTACTTTTAACGCTAATGCCGTTTCAGGAGAATCGATAAAAACGAGAGAAGTTTTAACGAGTTTATCATCTCTGAAATAATGACAATCAACTGGAGTATTAGCAGGTAAGTGCTCGGCTAAGCTTTGAAAATTAGTTGCTGTAATTTTTAAATGATCAATAGCCACTAGCACATCATTAACCGCCAGTCCTGCATGATTAGCGGGAGAGTTTTCTAATATTTGGCTAATTTTAAGGCCAGCCTCACTAGCCTGATATTGTAAACCTAAGTAAGGAATATAATCTGTAGAGGCTATTGTTTCCAGACTCGCTAAGTCTTTAAATTTCTGTGTAGTTAACTCAACACCAAATCGTTCAAATAATGTCGACAAGTCAATCCGTTTGGCTTTATTTAACAGGGTATTAATCTCTGCTGACAGATCTTCACCACATAGTTGGTTGATAATATGTAGATAGTCTTGAGTAGTCGTGCCTTTATTTTTGGCGCCGAAATTGAACCAAATATGACGCATTAATTCGTCTAAACTAAATTGCTGGTTTGATTTTTCACGAAGTGTTAAATCTATCCATAGTGCGATAATCGCGCCTTTTACGTAGTAACTTACAATATGGTTTACAGACTCAGGACCTTGTTGATAAAATTTTGTCCAAGCATAAAAACTTGACTCAGAAACACTTTGTTTAAGCTCTCCATTTCCTCTACTTACACGGGTTAACGCCTTGCTTAAAATCTTAAGATAGGTTTCAAAGTCAATAAGACCCGTACGATATAAAGAGTAATCATCGTAATAAGAAGTTATTCCTTCAAAGGCCCAAAGTTGTTCGGTATAAACTTCTTTGGATAAATCATAAGGAATAAACTCGATGGGTTTAATACGGCAAACATTCCACGCATGAAAATACTCGTGTGAGCATAAACTTAAAAAAGTTTGGTATCGTTCTGTTAAAACATCAGGTTTATTAGGATTAGGGAGGTCAAAACGACTTGCCTGCAAAATAGTCGAGTTTTTATGCTCTAAACCACCAAAGCCGTCAGCCAATAAGTGAGTAATAAACCAGTATTCATCAAAAGGCGCTTGAGTAAAAAGGTTAATATGATGTTGGCATAATTTACCGACATCTTTAGCTATTCGGTCGCGATCACCGTAATGTTTACTGGTAAATACCATATGATGGCAAATACCATTTACTTCAAATTCAAACGCGTCGAAGTCGCCTAATGCCACTGGACAATCAATTAATTCATCATAACTTGTCGCCTGATAATGACCGAATTGATATTTTTTAGTTAACGCAGATCTCGTCATACCGGTCGCAACGCGCCAGCTTTGATGAGCATTTACCGGCATGATATCGAGTTCACATGGGCAATGGGTTAACTCTTCAACAGCCAAAAATGTTGAACTGCCATTAAAAAACCCCCGCTGATCATCTAGATAAGCCGTTCGTACAGACAAATCAAATGCAAATACTTGGTATTTAATAATTAACTGACTATTGGGTGCGACTATGAGCCAACCTTGCTTGTCTTGCTTTTGTAATTCAACAGCACGGTTGTCGGCATCATAAGCTGAAATTTGATGAATATTTTTAGCAAAATCACGAATCATATAACTGCCTGGTAACCAAGCAGGTAGGCTTAAATGGTAACTTTTGTTCTTTTGTGTTTCAAAACGAATGCTCACATCGAAGAGATGGCTTTTATAATTATCAGCTGAAATAGTGTAATAAATAGTCATAGATACATTGAAAGAAATAGATTTTCTTCAATGTATCAGAAATTTGATAATCGGACGTTAAAAATCACAAAAATTTTAAGGCTTTTACATTAAAATAACGGTTTTATCACCATTTAAACAAATACGTTGTTCCGCGTGCATTTTAACGGCATGACTCAGTGCTGTTGCTTCAATGTCATGGCCTAAATGCACCATATCTTCTATGGTAAATGCATGATTAATTGGTTTAACTTCTTGCTCAATAATTGGGCCTTCATCGAGGTCAGCTGTCACATAATGTGCAGTTGCACCAATGACTTTTACACCTCGTTGATGCGCTTGGTGATAAGGTCGAGCACCTTTGAAACTAGGTAAAAAAGAATGATGTATATTAATCGCTTTACCTTTTAACTTCTGACATAAGTCATCAGAGAGTATCTGCATATATCGTGCAAGTACCAATAAATCGATGTTATTCCGTTCAAGAACACTGAGCAACGCAGCTTCTTGTGCTTCTTTATTCTCTTTATTGATAGGAAGGTGATAAAAATCTACCCCATGCCACTGGGCTAAATCTTTACATGTGTCATGGTTTGAAATAATGGCAACAATATTAACCGGCAGAGCTCCCGACTTCCATTTAGTCAGTAGTGAAACTAAACAATGATCATATTGGGAAACAGCAATAGCAATATTAGGAAAATCATTGCGATCTCTCAATTGATAATTCATGTTCAGTTTCTTTGCCAAAATATCAAGAGCGTCTCGAAACTCTGCAATAGGTACTGTTAAACTGCGATCATCAAAAGCTATACGTGAGAAAAACGTGTCGCTATAGGGGTCACTATATTGAGACGTCTCAGTAATAAAAGCGCCATGTTCGAACAAGCTTTGAGATACTGTGGCTAGTACCCCTGAGGTATCAGGACATTGCCACGTTAAAATATAATGATGGGTATTATTCATTTTTCCAGACTAAGCAGTAATAACAATTATCATATTTTGCCAGTATTTCAAAGAATTGCACTAGCTTTATTGCCACCTGTTATAACTTTGGCCTATATAATACTCATTTAATTAATATAAAACAGTCAATAACGCTTGGTTTGCAATGAACTAGTTAGCTATTTTAGCTTTATTTTTTAAGTAAAATTGTTCCACTTTTTCACGAGCCCATGGGGTTTTTCGTAAAAAAGTTAAACTGGATTTAATACTAGGATTATCCGCAAAGCATTTCATCTTAAATTCAGTAGCTAGCGTTTCAAAGCCAAAATGTGTGACTAATTCTGTCACAATGACTTTTAGTGTAACCCCGTGTAAAGGGTTGAAAGGTTGATTATCCATAACAAAAATATTTATCGTGTTGTAAAAATAAGAGTTTACCAGTTGATAACAAAAATGGCTGTAAAAACCCACTAATAATCACCTGTTAAACGTATTATTCTATATGGGCAACAAATGCCTTAACCAGAGAGTTCTGTTGATAAAACTGCGATTGTACAATTGAAAACTGTCGATTTAAGTTTAGACTTGTAGGTAATTCAACAAATAACCCTAACGTTAATTCTTGTTTAATAGAAAGTTCGGACAACACACCTAACCCTAGTTTTGCCCTAACCGCTTCTTTAATAGCTTCTTGTCGTGACAGATCTAAACTATTAGCGATTACCCCACCTTGTTGCTGCATCGCATTAACAAACACTGCGCGTGTACCTGAACCTTGTTCTCGTAAAATCAAAGGATTCTCAGACATGTCTTCAATTGATAATATCTTTTTTTGTGCGAGCGGGTTCTCAGGTAGACAAAACACATTAAGCTTATCTTTACGCCATGGAATAATCGATAAATGTTGATTGGTAATAGGAGCTTCTATAAAACCTATATGTGCTTGGCCATCTAATAATCTATGAATGACTTCATCAGAATTACCAATATCTAATGTCGGAGACACTTTAGGGTGTAACGCTACAAAATCAGCCAACAGCTTAGGTAATAAATATGAGCCTATGGTTGCACTTGCAACAACATGCAAATGACCGTGTAGTTCATTATTGAATGATTGTTGTAACTGAGTTTGTAATTCAAGCATTTTAATGGCTTTAGGCAATATCGCTCGTCCATTGTCATTCAGCATTAAACGTCGACCTAGCCGATTAAACACTTGATAACCTAAATTATTTTCAAGCTCTTTCAATGATTGACTTGCCGCCGACTGAGTCAAAAACAGTTCCTCTGCAGCACTACTGATACGCGTAAGCCGAGCAGTAGCAACAAAAACAGCCAGTTGTTTCAACGTTATATTCATTAAATGGCAACTCAAAAAAATCTATATTAGTAATATTAATATAGTTAATAAAAAACATCTGTTTTATTTATTTAAAATAACGTTATATATTAGATAAAAAATGAATATCCTTAAATAACGCTAGCTTCAGCGTTATTTAAGCTTGATAGCGCTAGACGTTACCATTCCTTTAAATAATAAGCAGGTTCCAATGATTTATACGGATAAAAAAGACAAAAAACTACACGGTATACTTCTTGTGGCTTTATTTTCTGTTGTTGCAACGCTTATTGCAGCCTTAGATTTTTTTCAGCAATTGGCTATCAGTCCATTAATTATTGGTATCGTGCTTGGTATTTTTTACGCCAATACCTTACACCATAAATTACCTAGCTCATGGCATAGCGGCATCGTGTTTTCGACTAAAACAATATTACGTGCAGGAATTGTTTTTTATGGTTTTCGCTTAACTTTTCAAAATATAGCTGAAGTTGGCATTGCGGGTATTATCCTTAGCATACTTATAGTGTCATTGACTTTCTTTCTCGGTTATTTTGTCGGAACAAAATTACTAAAATTGGATAGAGATACCAGTATTTTGATTAGTGCGGGAAGCTCTATTTGTGGAGCCGCCGCCGTTTTAGCAACAGAACCCGTATTAAAAGCAGAGTCATACAAAACCAGTATTGCTGTCGCCACTGTGGTAGTTTTTGGTACCATTTCAATGTTTCTTTATCCCTTCCTCTATCAAAGTGGCTTTCTCAATATAAGTGAGCCAGCAATGGGCATATATTTAGGAGGAACCTTACATGAAGTGGCACATGTTGTTGGTGCCGGCCATGCCATTAATGAAAATGTAGCTGATACTGCCGTCATTGTAAAAATGCTACGGGTTATGTTACTGGCCCCTTTCTTACTGATACTATGTTTCTGGTTAAAAGATAAAACATGTGAAAATCAACCATGTGCAGATAAAAGCCCCATTACTATTCCTTGGTTCGCCATAGGCTTCATCGCTATTGTTGCGTTTAATTCATTAAATTTAGTATCGCAACAAGTCATTACACAAATTAACCACCTAGATACGTTTGCTTTAACTATGGCGATGACAGCGCTAGGGATGGAAACAAGAGCAAGTAAATTTAAAGGGATTGGACTCAAGCCCGTTTATTTAGCAAGTATTTTATTTATTTGGCTTCTAGTAGGCGGTTATTTTTTAACACAAGCAATAACCCATATTCTATAGTCTTTCATGATACTCATCTTTAGCTCTCTATAGCCTAAAGGTGAGTATATTAAGCGAGCGATTGCTGCTTGCGATCTGATTAGAATACTCCTTATTGCCAACAGCTAGCTTAGCGTGATAAATTAACCAAGTTGTATATACAATTTGGAGAGCCTATGTCTGACGTTTACACCCTAATAAAAGGCACAGTGCCTTTACTGATTAGCATGCCTCATAACGGCCAATTAATTCCTGACAATATTGCCGTAAACATGACAGATAAAGCCAAAATGGTACCGGATACTGATTGGTATAAAGACAGGTTATATGACTTTGCTAACGCGTTAGGCGCGTATATCTTAATCCCACACTACAGTCGCTATGTTATAGATCTCAATAGAGATCCACAGGGAGTTGATTTATATCCAGGTGCAAATTCTACTGAACTTTGTCCAACATCAACCTTTGATCTTTCACCGATATATCAAGCAGGTAAATCACCCAGCCAAAACGACATTGAAGAGAGAATTAATACCTACTGGCAACCCTATCATCAAGCTATTAAAACAACCTTAGCTGAAATTAAACAACAGCACTCACGAGCTGTACTGTTAGAGGCACATTCAATTTTATCAACCGTTCCTCGTTTTTTTGAGGGGCAATTACCTGACTTTAATTTTGGTACCGCTAATGGTAAAAGCTGTTCTCAAGCGCTACTAGCAGAAATTACACAACTTGATTTAGCACCCTATACCATGGTGACTAATGGTCGTTTTAAAGGTGGGTACATTACCCGTGCTTATGGTGATCCTACAAATAACATCCATGCCATACAGTTGGAACTGTCACAACGAACTTACTTAGATGAGCAAAACTTTCACTATATTGACTCCCTTGCTAATAAGGTAAAACCCAAGTTACGGTCTCTTGTTGAATTACTGATCGCTTTTTCACAGCAACAGGAGAAGTAACAACATGAAGTTATATGCAGATAGAGTGTTACTTTCAAAAGGCTGGAAACGTAAGCAAACACTTACTATAGTGGATGGCATTATAACCAATATCACTACAGGGCAAGAACCGGATGCGGAAAGTGTAGGGACAGTTATACCTGGCATGGTTAATTGTCATTCTCATGCTTTCCAACGCGCATTTGCCGGTTTTAGCGAACAAGGGAGCGAAGGAAAAGACAGCTTTTGGACTTGGCGTAATGTGATGTATCAGTTTTTAGCACAATTAACCGCTGATGACGCCCAAATTATTGCAACTGAACTTTATATAGAAATGTTAAAAGCTGGGTATACCCGGGTCGCGGAATTTCATTATTTACATCACAATATTGATGGTAGTACTTACAATAATTTAGCCACAATGGCAGAAGCAATTTTTAAGGCTAGCAAGCAATCCGGCATTGGTCTCACCTTATTGCCGGTACTTTACCAATATAGTGGCTTTGGGCAACTAGCACCTAATAATGGTCAAAAACGTTTTATTAATTCAACTGAGCAGTTTAATACCTTAGTCAGCGATTGTTATCAATTGAGTCAAACCTATAGCAATACCAATATTGGCATTGCTCCACACTCGTTACGAGCCGTTGATGAAAACTCGCTTAATCATGCAATTGAACATGTTCGTGCCTTAGACAGTAAAGCACCTATTCATATACATATTGCTGAACAACAAAAAGAAGTTGACGATTGCATACAACATTATCAACAGCGACCTGTTCAATGGCTATTAAATCATTGTGATTTAGACTCTCATTGGTGTCTTATTCACGCGACACACATTGATGAAAAAGAACGCCATGGCATTATCGCAACACAAGCAATAGCAGGTATTTGCCCAACAACTGAAGCAAATTTAGGTGATGGTATTTTTCCTACCACCGAATTTTTAGCTGAAGGTGGTACTATCGCGATAGGATCTGACAGTCATATCTCTATAAATCCAATTGAAGAATTACGCTGGTTGGAATATATACAACGATTAGTTAAACAGCAAAGAACCCTTTTAGCAACTACAGAACAAGCCTCTGTAGGTGAATTTTTATGGACGCATACGGCGAAGATAGGAGCTCAAAGTACCAACAGTAATGTAGGTGAGTTAGCCATAGGTAAGCAAGCCGATTTACTTGTTCTTGATGAAGATAAGCTGGCCTTATTTGCAGCTGAAGATGAATACCTACTCGATAGCCTACTCTTTGCCACACAAAATAATGTTATTGCCGATGTCATGGTCAATGGTCAATGGTGTGTACGTAATGGTCAGCATCCTCTTGAACAAGAAGCAGCTGAAGCATTCAAGCAACTTTTACAACGTATCAACTAACCACTAAACCAATATAAAAATGGCTTTATCACAAATAAATAAAGCCAATTTATTATTAAAAGAAAGACTGATATTTACCAATTGCTGTGCATACTAATGGCTGGTTACCATAGTGGAATGTGGTCGATCTTTTTGGCTTTGTCGTAGAACAAAACTCATGATAAAAAGCAATCACCTTTTTACGATCTGAAGTGATTTCTTTTAGGAAAGCTAACTCCTTTGCACTAAATTGCTTAAAGTGAGGCTTCAAGTCAGTATAAATTTTCTCTGATTTTAATCTCACATGAGTATCAGTTGCATCAGAAAATTTTCCTAACACAAATGCTTTTTGCTCTTCAAACCACGCTTCAAGTTCAGGTTGGGGATAAAAATGTAAAAAAATTGCCGCTGCAACGATTAAGATCAATAAATTTTTCATAGTCTGCGTTATAATGTTGTCGTTTTTATAGAGTAAACAATTTTGTATAAACAATGAATGCTTTTAGAAAAATTTCTTTAAGTGGTCAGTTTCCAATTAGAATTTTTTACATGCGTAGCGGCGCATTCTAGGATTAGCGGTGAAATCAGAAGATAAAAAATCAAAAGTTGGTATTCAAATACCTGTTAAGAACGTTCAAATCCATCAGCCTAAAAAAGATGAAAAATACAAACCGCGTGATCAAATTTATGTGAGGAAGGTAAAAGGTTTTTTTCAGCAAGTTCGCCAAAAAATGAATTTCATTTTTTTGATAGGATTTGCGTTACTGCCTTGGTTGCAATATAACGGTCACCAAGCGATTCTATTTGATATTGCAGAGCAGCGATTTACCTTTTGGGGTTTAACCCTCTGGCCTCAAGATCTTACCTTACTTGCTTGGCTGTTTATTATCGGTGCTTTCTTACTCTTCTTTATTACTACTTTTCTCGGCCGTGTCTGGTGTGGCTATCTCTGTCCGCAAACGGTGTGGACATTCATATTCATTTGGTTTGAAGAGAAAATTGAAGGGTCAGCAAACCAACGTAAAAAGCTCGACAGCCAAAAGCTCGACTTTAATAAATTTTGGCGAAAAGCCCTTAAACACACTTGTTGGTTATTATTTTCTATTGTTACCGCGCTCACCTTTGTTGGCTATTTTGTCCCAGTACAAGAAGCCTTTGTCGACTTTTTTACCTTTAATAGCTCTTTCGGCTTAGCAGCAGTTGTTTGGTTTTTTGCATTCTGTACTTATGGAAACGCCGGTTGGATGCGTGAGATTATGTGTTTACACATGTGTCCTTATGCACGTTTTCAATCTGCCATGTTTGATAAAGACACCTTAACTGTCACCTATGATTATCGTCGCGGTGAAAACCGAGGCCCGCGCTCTAAAAAACAAGACCCTAAAGCGCTTGGATTAGGTGATTGTATTGATTGTAATTTATGTGTACAGGTTTGCCCAACAGGCATAGATATTCGTAATGGTTTGCAATATGAATGTATCAATTGCGGTGCCTGTGTTGACGCATGTGACGGCGTAATGGATCGCATGAACTATGATAGAGGGCTCATTCGCTATACTACAGAGCATGAACTTGAAGGGAAAACCGTTCATTTAATTCGCCCTAAACTCATTGGCTACGCTGTGGTGCTAACCATTATGTGTGTCTTGCTAGTGCTAGAAATAATGCATAGAGAGCCTGTTTCTATGGATATTATTAGAGACAGAACTGAATTAGCTAAAGAGAACTTTAATGGTGAAATAGAAAACGTCTATACCTTAAAAATTCTCAACAAATCACAAACAGATAATCATTATCGATTATCTGTCAAAGGAATAGACAATACCGTATGGAATGGTGAAAACGAAGTGTTTGTGAAAGCGGCAAGTGTATATACCTTACCCATCAGCTTAACGGTAGACCCCTACGAACTTAAAGGTTATATGACAGATATTACCTTTGTGATTGAATTAATTTCGGATGAAGATGAAGTAGTGGTAGAGCACGAAAGTCGTTTCTTTAATAAACGCTAATGTCAGTATTTGATTTTAGTTCATTATCGCCTGATTGTATTCTTGATGGCATTGAAACAACTGGCATCACCGTCGACAGCGGTTTATTAGCGTTAAATAGCTATGAAAACCGCGTTTATCAATTTAGCGATTATGATGGTGTTAAATATGTCACTAAGTTTTATCGTCCACAACGTTGGAGTGAAGCGCAAATTCGTGAAGAACACGAATTTGCCTTTGAATTGATAGAACATGAGTTACCTATTGTCGCTCCACTTAAAATTGATAACGAATCGTTATTTGAACATCAAGGTTATTATTTTGCTATTTATCCATGTCGTGGTGGTCGAATATTTGAAGTAGATAACCTTGATCAACTTGAATGGATGGGACGCTTTCTTGGTCGAATTCACGCTATTTCTGCACAAAAAACCTTCGTTCATCGTCCCACGTTTAATAGCCAAGAATTTCTTCAAGATGCTCAACAAATAATTCGTGAGTCTGACTTTGTTCCCAAATCATTAACCTTACCTTTTTTTACTATTCTTGAACAAGTCATTGCTCTAGCCAGCGAACAATACCGACCAAGTACAGATATTCGTTTACATGGTGATTGTCACGCCGGCAACATTTTATGGCGAGATGAAGGCCCACACTTTGTTGATTTAGACGATTGCAGAATGGGACCAGCCATCCAAGATTTATGGATGATGTTATCAGGTGATAGGCAACAACAAACCATTCAACTTGATACCTTACTCATGGGATATGAAGAGTTCTATTCGTTTGACACAAAACAACTTGCCTTAATTGAATCTTTACGTAGTATGCGAGTAGTTAATTATATGGCCTGGTTGAGTAAACGTTGGCAAGATCCAGCATTCCCACATAACTTTCCTTGGTTTAATACCGAAAGATATTGGGAGCAACAAATACTCATGCTTAAAGAACAATTTTTCGCGTTACAACAACCACCATTAACGCTTATACCTTAGAGTAAAACAATAATTAGGATTTTTTATGAAAAAATTAATCGCTGCGTTTTTCATCGCATTAGTTCCACTTACCAGCGCTTTTGCTGACGACAATTATCAAGAAGGCGTTCAGTATGCAAAAGTTGAAGGCATAGTGCCTGAAAATACTGAAGTTAGAGAGTATTTTTCTTTCTATTGTCCCCATTGTTTTCGTTTTGAAGGCTTTATTGATATCTTAAAAAAAGAATTACCTAAAAACATTAATGTAGAAAAAAATCATGTCGATTTTTTACCTGGTGCATCTCAAAAAATGCAACAGCTTCTTACCAAGGCACTAGTTGTCGGCCAAGAATTAAATGTAGAAAAAGAAGTTACCTCTGCTATTTTTAAATACATTCATATTTCAAGAGCCACGCCAACTTCAGTGAATGACGTTCGTAATATTTTTGTTTTAGCCGGAATTGACGGTGACAAATTTGATGCCTTAATTAATAGTGAGAGTGTCATAAAAAAAGCGGCGCAAATGAAAGCAAACCAAGATGCCTTAGCTAAAACCCAAGGGATTAATGGTGTTCCTGCTGTGATAGTCAACGGTAAATATCGCATTATAAATACGGGGCTTGATAAAGATAATTTTGAAAAAGATTATGTGAACTTGGTTAATTATTTGGTCAACTTAAAATAATTTACTACCCAAACCTCAAGACAGTAAATAAAGGTGCTTTTAGTAAGCACCTTTTTTATTCCTATTGATTGACCCGTCCTAAATAAGATTAACCCGAGTAATTTAGATTCATCAATCCTAGCCAGTCAAATCAGCAATGTACGTTAGACACAGGTGTTGACTACTAGCGCTGTATGATGAAAAAGAAGGCTAATCCATCACCTTTTTTTAACCAAATAAGCAATTAACACCAATGCAATCACTAACAAAATTGCACTGAGTAATACTTGTTGATTGTCACCTACATATATTCCAGCCCCTAACATTGAAAATAACGTCATTTGTGGAATAAAGCCTAAAGTACTCCCTCCAAGATAACGTAATAAGGGAGCCTTTGCTGTACCCGCTAACACATTAGTTAAAAAATTCGAACCAGCAGGAATTAAACGAATAGTAAATGCTTTAATGAAAACATCATGTGTAAAAAAAATGTTTAACTTATTTAGTTGCTCAGGAAAACGGCGTTTGATGCTCTGATGAAAAATAAAACGTGCAGAAATAAAAGTTAGCAAACAAGCACAACTTGCAGCTAATGTGGCAAAAATAGCACCAGAAACTGTACCTAAGAGATACCCTGAACTAAAGGCAGCTATTTGACGAGGTAGTCCAATGGTCATCGCCACCATTAAACACAAAAACCATAAAGAATATTCTATTTTTGTTTGGGGACGGTATATTTCAACTAGATGATTAATCGTGGTTTGGTCTATAAGTAAATAAAACAAAACTGGCATCATTAATACGAGGAACATCATCAAGTAAACAGCTACCGTAACGGGCTTATTAAATAAGATCAAAGTACATTACTAACCTTGTTTAACCATAGCCACAAATCCAACTTAGCCTCTAGATTCATTATCTTTTAAATTTGCTAAAATTTTAGTTTTGGCATTCACGAATTCGTCTTCCGTTAAAAAACCTTCTGCTTTTAAGTTAGCAAGCTTGTTTAAAGCATCAATCAGTTGAGTATCCAACTCTGAACTATTACGATTGCTCTCAGACTCATCACCACGTTTTTTAACAGTTTGGGGTGTAGGCGTGCTTTTCACTTCTTCTGCTTTGGGTATAGGTTTAGTCACCACTTGGCGAGGTGTTGAGGGTACCCTAACAGGTTGAGGTTGTACCGTTTTAACAATACGTTTACCTGTTTGTTCAGGAGAAATTTTATTGGCAATAAACCAACACCAGTCTTTTAATTCATCAGTTATGGTGCCAAATTTAGCTTTAGTTAATCGTTGGTTTCCTTCACGAAAATACAAACAGATACCATATTCCATATCAGTATTATCACCAATAATCAGTTCAAGTTTACGCGTTCGTTGATCTACCATTTTGATACGTTTTTCAGCAATGAATTGATTTTCTAGCATTTGTTCTAATGCTTCATCAAAACCTGACACTCCGGCTTTTATAGACAATAATTTTTCATTATTTAAGACGATATCACAGCGAACAATAGTATTAACATCAAGCGTTAATGATGAATCTTCTTGATGACGCTGAAAAAGGAAAACTTGCGTTTGATCAGGAGACAACTCAAAACGTGCATAATTTCGATGTAATAAGCTTTTAACGGCTTGTTGCGCTTTTTTATTTTTAACAAACCACGCAAGCCCCCCACCAAATAGAATCAATAAGCCAATAAGATATCCATAACTTGCCTCATCGTTTTGCTCTTGATTATCTGAGGAGAGAACGGTTTGATCTGATAGTCCATTTGATGCTTTTTTATCAAGCCTTTGTATCACATGTTGTGCTCTTGAAAATAGCATCACTTCATCATTGTTATCCTCAAAAAATGCAGGTTGATCTTCACTGGCTAATTCATTTTTTGAAAATGCATGAATAATATTTTTTTGAAAGGGTAATGTTGTAGTCAGTGATTGTAATTGCCAACTCCCTTCTTTTTTAGTCAAATAAAGAAGTTTATTTCTAAGCTCTTTAAATGCTCTTCCTCTATACAGCACTAAGGTATCTTTTGCAGAAATAACATCACCTTTTAATAATGTTGTTTTCGGTGCACTCGCCAATAAATTATCACCATAATCCAGTTGGCTTAGCAAAGGTTGATGGTCATAAACATGTGACACTATCAGTTGCTGATCATTGTTTTTCTGCCAAAGAAATTGCTTTATTTGTTGAGCACCAATAATTAATAACTCATCCGGTATTTCAGGTTGATTAATAAACGGATTATTATTAGGCGTGGTATAGCTGCGCAAACCAAATTTTTCAGGGTTAATACGTAATATTGCACCTGAATATAAGCTACTCTCTTTTAAAGTTACGTCATAAGCCAATGCAATATATAAATGTGAAAAGTTGTCATGCCAAGATTTTATATATGGATTAAAACGCATACCAATCACTGCTTTTTCAGGTTGGTTAACCCCTATACGAAATATCTCTCTTCTACTCTCAGGATCTACCTTTAGTGAATTAATCTCTTTTATTTTCCATTCAACAATGGTCACTTCATACGGGAACACCCGTGAAATTGTGTTATCTTTAACCCTTAATGTGCGTTTAGTTTTATCTGTCGGTTCAACATGTGCAGTATAAAAAGTGTTATATCCTTTTTGCTGAATCAGCCCAAAGTTGGGATGGAGTACTAGGCTATTAAGTGTGATAAATTCTGGGTAAAACTGCTTAATATTCAAGATCGGGGGATTTATAATTTTATTGCTATCTAATAAATGTAACTGCCCCTGCTTACTGGCAATAAAATATTCTTGGTTATTTTTAGGGTTTGCTTGAGGTTTATGCCAATCGACATTCGCTTTAAATGACTCACCAAAATCGACCTGTGGTGACAATAAAAGATTATTAGCGTTAACTTGTGCAGAGCAGACCACGAATAGAAATAAACTAAAAAGGCCCTTTAGGATTTGCTGTGATAAATATTTTTTTGTGCGTATCAACTGATGAAATCCCTATGTAATATCTATTTTAGTTATTATTTTTTTTGTAGTAATACTTGTTTGGCATCTAAAAATTGCGACTTTTCTTCATTATTTAAATAGCTCAATTTACCTTCAACGATTAACTGATCACCAATAACCGCGTTTTCTTTAATATAAACCGCCTGAGTTCCCCAAACATGTAACGGTCGGCAAACCTCTATACTTCTTAACTCACGAGTAACGGGCGAATAGGCATAATAATTAATCGTTAAGGCTAATTCCGCTAATTGTTTATTAGACTCAGTAGTGACTAAACGTACTTCACTACTTATAGTACCACTACATTGTAACTGGTTAATTGAATGGGTATAACCTTTTGGATAAGTATGAGCATAAGTTGCATGGATAATTTCTCGCTCAGATTTTTTACTATTAACCAAATGACCTTGTATAAAGACAATATCACCTTTTTGAGCGTGTAATAACGCACGTTCTACCACCTCACCAATCATTTTTACCGTGTGATAACTTGTCCATTGCTTCATTTGATTACTCGCTTTATCAAGCCATTGGCTATGAGTAGCAACAACAAATTCAGCAACAGCAATTACCGGGTTCGCTTGATAACGAATATCCGGTTTTGTCACTAGATTACCTAATAAAGTAACTGTGCATAAATGATTTTCTGGTATTGGTTTGTTCATAAAATAGTAATATCCATAATAAGGCTACTAATTTAAAAGAAGCAGACAAGGGAAACAAGCAGTTATTTACTGTCTTTAAATAAACCCATTTAATTTATTAGCCAAAAACTTATAGATTCAGCTATCTACTCATAGCGATTTTGAAATAGTGCTGGCTAAATTTTATGCTATTTTTTATTCACTATAAATAATATTTGGATTGCTATGTCTCTCATCAATAAGGCTCTCGTGACCTTATCATTAGTGGCTATATTGTCCTTTAATCTTGCGAGTGCCTCAGACAAAGTCGCTAATCTAAGTAAAGTAAACGATAGCGAACAGCTCTTTAAACAACTACTTGAAATGGACTGGCAAAGACAACTTAATGACTCTCCTGAATATGTAACTTACCTAGGAATGAGCAATGATGAACTCAATAAAACGATCGAAGAATTTAACGGTGTTACCTTTACTTAACACCGTTACTTTTTATCTTTATTTACCAATCTAGACCTTTTTGCGCTTTAACCCCTATAGTGAAAGCATGTTTAATGGGTTGCACTTCAGAGACAGTATCAGCTAATTCCGTTAAACGGCGATGACATGCACGACCCGTGATTAAAACATGTTGCATTGCAGGCCGGTTATTAAGTGTTTCAATAATCTCATCCAGATCAATATAGCCGTATTTAATCATGTAAGTCATTTCATCAAGTAGCACTATGTTAATGCTAGGATCGTTTAACATACGTTTACTTTCTTGCCATGCTAGTTGAGCTGCAGCAATATCCTTTTCTTTATCTTGGGTTTCCCAAGTAAAGCCCGTTCCCATGACATAATGTTCGATCGGAAACTGTTTTAAAATATTCAATTCTCCGCATTCCCACTTTGTTCCTTTAATAAATTGAACAATCCCTGGTTTGAGTCCATGACCTAAGGCTCGTAATACAGTACCGAATCCTGAAGTACTCTTACCTTTACCATTACCGGTAATAACCACCAATACGCCACGCTCTTCGGTGGCTTTAGCAACACGATCTGCCACCTTTTTCTTCTGCTTTTGCTGACGCGCTTTATATTGTTGATCTGTCACCCTTTGATTAACTTTTTCAGCGCTTAGTGGTTCATCGAAACCTTCAGTTTCATTCATAAGTTAATCTCCTAATGAGTGTTTATGTCAGTCGCTGAAAACATTCGTGTCTTATTGAACAGCTTTATTGCTAACGCAGGATTACTTGGCAAATACCAATGCATATATGACGCAATAATATTGCCATGCTGGTAAACAAATTCACCTAATCGTTCACTGGGGTAATGCTTTGTTTGACTAATAGGCGTTAACGCAATTTCAGCACTTGAATAGTGGAAGCTATGACCACGCATAGTATTATTTTCATTTAAACCAAATAATGGCAATTGAACTGATTGCGAACCAATAGCCGCTAATTTTTTTTGCATCACTGCACTACCGGGAATAAGACCAACTAAATCAAAGGCGTTATTATCAAAATCTGTCAACGTATCCAGTAAGTAAAGCATCCCTCCACATTCTGCAATAATCGGTTTTCCCGCGGCAGAAAAATCTCTAATGCTTTGTATGAATGACGTGTTTTCACTTAATGATTTTGCGTATAACTCAGGATATCCGCCAGGTATATACAAGACATCAGCTTCAGGCAAACAAGCATCATTAAGTGCGGAACAATAAATGATCTCTGCACCAGCCTGTTTAAAAAAAGCAATGTTCGCCGCATAAATAAAACTAAAAGCATTATCTTTGACAATCGCAATACGAGTACCTGCAAGTTCATTATCTATCAACGGACCTAGAGAGGTTTGAGTACTTGGAAAAAATTCAACTTTAGCAGTAAGATCAGTTAAGCCGGTTTGACTGATTAAATCAGCTGCATGATTAAGCTGTACGTCTATATCGGCTAACTCTTGAGCTTGCACTAAACCTAAATGACGTTCAGGTAAAGTAATAGCGGCTTCTTTTGGGAGTCTCCCATAAAATGTAAATTCCGGCGCTAATGCCGTTGCTAATAATTCTTCATGTCGTTGAGAATTAACTCTGTTAGCTATAACCCCCGAAAAAGGTAAGTTTGGGCGATGTTTTGCTAAACCATAAGTAACTGCAGCAAATGTTTGCGCCATTGCAGAAGCATCAATAACAGCCAGCACAGGAATATTAAAATATTCCGCAATATCTGCACTGCTTGGCGTGCCATCAAATAACCCCATAACACCTTCAATTAAAATCAGATCTGATTCTAACGCCGCCCGATAAAGCAATTCTTGGCACCCTTGCTCACCCACCAACCAAAGATCTAATTGATAGACAAGTTCCCCACTTGCTTGGCGTAAAATCATAGGATCGATAAAATCAGGTCCCACTTTAAATACAGTAACTTTACGTCCCTGATTACGGTGGTATCTTGCTAATGCCGCAGTAATTGTGGTTTTTCCTGAACCAGACGATGGGGCAGAAACAATTAACGCGGGACATAGTACACCGGTACCTACTTGCTGTTTTGGTTTTTGTTGAAAAGCCATGGTATCTCTACTATTGATGTCTATCAGTTGTTATTAACTAAAATTAGTGATGATTATTTTCTTGCGAAGGGTGTGCGACTTTCACATTCAACCATTTACTGATGGTCCAATCGATAGCGATAGCGACAACAACATAAAAAATAGGATTAGAAAATGAACGCGAGAAATACTTAACCACTCGTGTCGTGTATTCTGCCCAAGATAATTCAGGAAAATTCCCTGAAAACACATAATAACTACCGTTGGAAATCAGAAAAGCAAACGAGCTAGCAATAACTAAAGCGAATGAAATTTTTGCCACATTAAATAATGATGACTGTTTTACCCAGTTCGCCCGACTGTAGTAACCAGCCGCAAACATTATGGCATAACTAAAGGCAAGCGCTGGGTAAGAAACAGTTAAACAACTACCAAACTCACCTCGTATATAAGACGATGTTAGATCAATAACAATTGATAAAATATAGAAAAACCAAAAGCTTTTAAGTGAACGTAAATACATACCCGCAATAAAGAATATTGCAGTAGAAGCACTTGGTAGTTGACTGAAAGATGAAAAATGATGTCCGCGTGTTGCTACCATTAAAAAAGTGAGTAACAAAAATAAGCTTAGCAGCGAATTTAGAGATAACTTGAGATTGGTTGATTTCATAACATATCCATTAAGTAAATTAACGGTGTTGGAAATCAAAGTTAGTAAATGAACTATAATGGCGAGTGTCTACTTCAATACCTCGATAGAAATTGAGTTATTGTTAACCTAAGCCTATTTACTAGTCTCTGAATCACCGCCCACCGCAGTTGTCGAGTATGTTTAGGCCGGTCTCCGGACTTCTGTTCATCGCATTTGCAACGCCTTCCCATGTTATTAAATAAACACAGTGGCTTATGTTGCTGCTCACAGTTACCGTTGCGGGGGCAGTACTGGCATTTAACCAGTTTCACGTTTCATCTTCATTTCAAACTATCACTTCACGAGAACGCAAAGCACTAGCCGATTAAAGACACCTAAATTTGAACTCATATTACGACAAGTTCCCTATAGATACAACAAAGGCATGGCGCCTGAGCAATCAAAATCAACCTTAGTAAAGCTAATAAAAACAGATAAATATCCTTAAACTCTTGATTAACGATTGAACCTGCTTGTTGATTTAGTTATTCTGCCTTCGCTTAAATAAATGAAGTCGATACACTAAAAGAGCCTCTCGCCCCCATGCAAACAACCTTATACTTAGCTCGTCACGGCCAAACCCTATGGAACTTGCAGCAGCGATTTCAAGGACAGCTTGATAGTGAATTAACTGAACTAGGCAGACAGCAGTCTCATCAACTAGCCCAGTCACTCAGCGATAAAGCTATCGATTATGTCATTTCGTCCCCTCTTGGCCGAGCCGTAGCTACCGCCAACATTTGCCAGCAACATTTGAAAACACCAACCGCTGTCGAAACTCAATTAAGTGAGCGTAATTTAGGGCTATGGCAAGGAAGAGAAGTCAGCACTCTGGCTAGTGAAGCCATATATACGGAAGTATTACAACAATACACAGATATAGCGCCAGCTAAAGGAGAAAGTGCCCAAGCTTGCGGTCAACGTATATATCATGCCATTGAAACCATTGCTCAACGCGCGCCCAACAAGCGTATTTTAGTTATTTTTCATGGAGAAGCACTTCGATGTTTTTTACTCGCTCTTGGGCAAGAATATAGCGAGAATGCCTATGAATTATTTTCAAATGCTTGTGTTTATAAGTTTAGTTATCAACATCAAGACGCAGCATTTAAAGCTTGCTAACCAAAGTGATCCTATGACAAATGCAGAATTAGCCCTATGATAATGCTAGTACCTTTTTTTTCTTTATCACTCACTATTTTGCTGGCATTGCTTTTAGATAGACTCTTGGGTGAGCCCAAAAAATATCATTACTTAGTAGCCTTTGGCACACTTTGCCAAAGGCTAGAAAAAAAACTTAATCCTGAATATAAAGCTAACTTTTTCAAGAAAAATCAATCTGCTAATGTAAAAAATGTATTTTCTGTAAAAAGCGCGACATTAGGCGCACTTGCTTGGGGGTTACTTGTACTACCTCTCCCTCTTATTTATTGGTTTCTTTTTCGCAATATATCTTGGCAGCAACACGTATTCATCGATAGTATCATTTTATATTTAGCAATAGGACTTAGTAGCCTTAAACAACATGCCATGCAAGTATATAGGCCATTAAAATCTGGTGATTTGGAGACAGCTAGAAAATTTACTGGTTACCTTGTGAGCCGAGAAACTCAGTCTCTTAGCACTGATGAAATGTCACGTGCAACAGTTGAGTCGGTGCTGGAAAATGGTCATGACGCGGTGATTGCCTCGCTGCTATTTTATCTTATCGGGGGGGCTCCTCTGGTTATCATACATAGATTAGCCAATACCTTAGATGCTATGTGGGGCTATAAAAATCCACGTTATTTTTCTTTCGGCTATGCCAGTGCTCGCCTTGACGATTTACTCGGTTTTTTAACAGCAAAGTGTTGTACTTTACTTTATGCCGTTCAAGGCAATTTTTTAGTCAGTCTCAAAAATGCCTATTCTCAAGGTAATCGTTATAAAAGCCATAATGGTGGTTGGGTAATGGCAGCAGGGGCAACGGTAATGAATGTTAGTTTAGGGGGCTCAGCTAATTATCATGGCACTAAAGTTAATTCAATTAAATTAGGGAGCGGAGGCACAGTTACTATCGATGATATTCCTCAAAGTCTAGCCTTGGTGCAACGGGCTGCCATTTTATTATTACTCTTTATTTTTGCCCTGCAACTATTTATGTATGTTCACTATTTTTCAATGATCAACGGTGTGTATTAACGACGAATCGTATAACTTATTACGGAGAAAATGATGGCGCTGATTCATGGAGGCCAACTACAACAAGTTGCAAAGCAATTTAGTATACCGATAAATGAGTGGCTTGATTTATCAACAGGAGTTGCTCCCTTAAGCTATCCTATTCCAGCAATTCCGAATCGATACTGGCAACAACTACCACAAGAAAATACAGCTTTATTAGTAGCGGCTCAAAACTATTATCGCAATAAAAATATCCTAGTCACCAATGGAAGCCAAGCAATAATAAAAGCATTGCCACTACTTTGGCAAAAGCAAAACACTCATTCAAATACAGTATATATACCTTATAAAGGTTACAAAGAACATCAACAAGCATGGACGAATGCTGGTTTTAAACTTTGCTATTATCACCATAAATTACCTGAGCTTAACGAACTCACTAGCGATTGTGTACTGGTTGTTATTAACCCTAATAATCCAACCGCACAACTCATTGATAAAGTAACGCTCGCCCGCTACCAAAACGCATTAAAACAACTTAACGGTTTACTTGTAGTTGATGAAGCTTTTATTGATGTAATAGAACCTACCCAATCAATGTGTGCCCATATTGATGATAGCCATACCCTTGTTTTACGCTCATTTGGAAAGTTTTTTGGCTTAGCCGGTATTCGTATTGGCTTTTTAATCGCTATTCCTTTTTGGCGCGAACTTTTTGCCGAATACTTAGGTCCCTGGCAGGTTAACGGTCCTGCACAATATATTGCTCAACAAGCCTTAAATGATACTCATTGGCAGCAACAGCAACGGCAGAACTTAGGTCAACTACAAGAACAACAACACACATTAATATGGAAGATACTCGGCTCTGATTTGCTTGCAGAGATAAATAGTACTAATTTATTTTTAACGCTCCATTTTCATCAGCAAGATCTTGCTACTAGGGTTTATCAATTATTATGTCAGGAAGGTATTTATGTCCGTCTAACCGATGAACAAGACGCTTTAAGGTTTGGTATTACAACGCCTGATAATTTTTCACGCTTATCAACGGCATTAACTAAAGTGAGGGTGACTCTGAAAAAATAAGCAAAAAGGCGATGTGCCTTTTTGCTTATACAATGTTAAACAACTATGAATTAAAAGTTTTGGTAACTCACGCCAAGATAAAAACCACGCTCTTGCGTATTGTAGGTATTAGCCGTTTGATAAGCTTTATCTAGCAAATTAGTGACACGAGCAGTAAGGTTTACGTGTTCAAAGAGTGGGTAATTCAAACCTAAATTTAGTAGCTGATAAGCACCTAAATCTATATTCCCTCTGTCTTTACGTGAACCGACAAATTTATATTCCGCATAAAGATCAGCAGACGCTACAGTCGTTACAAATTTATAGTTAAATTTTTCTTTGGCTCTTCGTACTAATTGTTCGTTTGTCGATTTATCTTCCGCATCGGTGTAAGACATATTAAAGTCATGTGTACCGCCTAAACCTGAATATTTTAACGTTACTTCAGCACCGCTAATTTCAACTTCATTAATATTCACCGACTTAGAACCATCCCAAGCAATCAAATCATCAATATTTGAATGATAAAAACTGATATTAGTATTGATCCCTGCAATGCTAGTTTCAAAAAATAGCTCTACTGAATCAGATAATTCAGAACTTAAATTAGGATTGCCACTACCAGGATAATATAAGTTATTAAACGTAGGAGCTTTAAAACCCGTGCCATAATTTAGCACAACACGACTATCTGCATTCATTTGATAACCAACACCCGCATTGTAGGTGTTTTCTGAATCGATATCCTCAACATTGTCGTGTCTTATGGTGGCTTCATACGTCCATGCTTGATCACTAAAAAGGGCATGCGCAAATACTCCGGTGGTATCTCTTTGAGCCTGTTCATAGTTTTTAGTGCTTTGAGATACATCATCTTGGTAGTGATCAACCCCAAAGTTAACCTGAAAATTTTCAGACATTTGACTGGTATTTACCAAGGAGTATTGATCTCGACGTGTCTCATAAATGCCTTTTGAAACACCATTTGATAAGCTATCCGCATAATCACGATTTTGACCAATAAACATAACGGTTTTATTGTCAATACCGTTAAAATTACTGTCATAATTTGCGCGAATTAACCACACATGGTTTTTAATGTCGGAACCATTGTAATAGCCATCATATTCATTATCTCCTCGATCACTAGAGAAGAGCCAGTCTAAGGTTAAATCTGTTGTGACATTTTGCTGACCTCTAATTGCCACAGAAGTAAATTCGTAACCGTCATCATCAGGTTCGTCATCTTCTTTAACATCAAAGCCATCACTTTTCTCATGACTGACACTCACACTTGTTTGACCATCACCATGGCTGAAACCAATACCCGCTTTATATTTTTGAAAACTGTCAGTTCCAAAACTAGCGCCAGCGAAAAACTCTCCACTGGCTAACTTACGAGTAAATATTTGTATTACACCACCTATCGCGTCTGATCCCCATAACGAAGCTCTAGGTCCTTGCACTATTTCAATGCGCTCAATCAACTCGGGAGAAATTGAACTCAAGCTAGCACCACCTGATGTTGCAGAGCTAACCCGAATACCATCAACTAATACTAAGACATGATCAGAATTAGTACCGCGCATAAAAATGGAAGCACTTTGACCACGACCGCCATTACTAGCAACATCAATACTTGGCACAGTTGATAATATATCAAGTACCGAAGTAGGGTTCATCACTTCAATGTCGGCGCGTGAAATCACAACTTGGCTTGTTAATACATCTCCCATTTCCATCGATGAGCGACTGGCAGTCACTGTAAAAACTTCAACATTCTCCTCCTCGGTTTCATTAGCAGATGCGATGAAAGAGGTAGCAAAAGTTGTAGTTATAGCGAATGATAATAAAGATTGTTTAAGAATAGTTCTTGAATTGTATTTCATATGACCTCTTAATGGTGCCCTCCGCACCACAGTGAATACCACGTATTTACGTAGTAGATTAAGAAAGCTCAAGTACTCGGACTAACATAGTCAAACTATGATCACCGTTGCGGGGGCAGTGAAGAATTCTCATCTTCTTCCCTTGAACTAACTATATTAAATAGTACTAAACGATTTTTAGTACTATCAGCTTTTTAGATTAGCTCATTTTTTAATAAGATAACCTCGTTGAAAACGAACAGTTAACTTTCAAAAATGAGCGCAAGATTCTAACATGGGATCACACGCAGATGTAGTAAAATTCAAAGAGGGTTAACTTTTTTCTTACCCGACCAAATTAAGATAATACACACTAATGAACACCCTGCTTGGCAAAGTATTATAGATAATAAACTTTCTGGTAATAAGGTTGAAGCTGCTGAAATTAAGCCGGCAACAGAAAACTGGGTTGCACCTAATAAAGCCGCAGCTGTACCACCATTTTTACTAAAAAACTCCATGTAACATGCCTGCACATTAGGAGAAATAGCGCCCATAGAGCCAATGGTTAATACCATTGCCAGTACAAAAAGCGACAAGGGCGCATCACTTTGAACACAAGCAATTAACAAAAGAATACCAATCCCTTGCAGTAGTACAAACCCCCTTAAAATATGTACTGATTGAAAGTATTTCAACAGCCGACGGTTACTTAAATTCATCATTAACATGAAGACAACATTAGCGGAAAATAATAAGGAAAAATTAGTCGGTGTTACCGCGAAGTGATCTTGATAGATAAATGACGAATGCGTTATAAATAGCATCATCACAGTAAAGGCAAAAGTCCCTGTTAGCATAAAACGCATCGCTTCACGTGTTGATAACACCATTTTATAACGTTGTAACACTGATGCTCTTTCTTGTACTACACCAACATGACTTGGTTTAAAAATAAATATTTTTATCAATAATAAGGCGATAATACTGTAGACACCTAGAAAAATAAAAATCGATTCCCAACCATATGTCGTCAGGATTAAACTTCCAATATTAGGCGCCAAAGCCGGTGCCAATACCATTAACAAACCAATTAAACTAAAGAATTTAGCCGCTTCAACACCTGATAGTCTGTCGCGTACTAAGGCAGGAACTGTCACCGTTGCCCAACCGCCACCAAAGGCCTGTAATACTCTAAAGAGTAAAAATTCTGTTAACGAGTCAGTAAAAGCCAATAATATACTTGCGATACCAAAAATAGCGATCCCCGTTAACATCACCTTGCTACGACCAAAATGGTCAGATAGCGGGCCTCCGCTTAGCTGACCAAGTGCTAAAACAAAAATATAAATTGAAATACTCAATGAAACTTGATGAACACTCACTCCTAGACTCTCAGCAATAAATGGAAATGCCGGCAGATAAGTATCAAGTGCAAGGGGAGCTAACGCCATGACAATCGCTAAAACAGCAGCAATGCCAGCATGATGATGATTTTGTTCCACTAAAAACCTCTAATTCAGTCGTTTAACCGCGGTATGATTATACTATTAACCACTCCTGTTAGTCGTTTCTTTTTAGAGACATAAAGCATTACCTATCAAAAGAGAAAGGTTAATACCTTAAGTTAATGAGGTAAGGAAACATCAGATAAAATAGGAAAAAATGTGTCGTCGTATTGGCCCACCCGACAGGAGTCGAACCTGTGACCTCGCCCTCCGGAGGGGCGCGCTCTATCCAGCTGAGCTACGGGTGGAAAAGATTAAGCGCGGCAATACTATAGTTTTCATTGTTCATTGTCTAGTTTACGTGATGACTTACCACTACATTTTTAAGGCATGCTTTATTTTAGTCAGTAAACCAGTCGTTATAGTATTTGAAAAAGGTGTACTTTTTTTGATAACCAGCCTAAAGTAACTGTTAAGTTAAATTTATTAGTCATTGAAGAGCAAAGTAATTTTTTATTATGCGCGTATTTTTTGTTATATTTTTTAGTTTTTTATCATTCTCCATTATAGCGCAAAGCTATGAATCGAAAGAGATCTCTTCTCAGCCATTTCAACAAACTATAAATAAAACGGGTAAATTAGACTTTAAACGGACTGTTAATTTATCTTTTAAAGCAACAGGTTACCTTAAAGTACTGACTGTAGATGAAGGCGAATATTTTGAAGAAGGTGATGTGTTAGCGGCGCTAGAAACCACGGAACTGTCAGCAGCTAAAAATTCAACCTATGCGACATTACTTAATGCCAAACGCAATGTTGGACGTATTTCAGAATTAATTGCGAAAGAGTTAAGTTCCGCCCAAGCCCTAGATTTAGCACAAACAGCAGTGGAAACAGCGAGAGCAGCCTATCGAAGTGCTTTTTACAACTTAGAAAAGGCACAAATTATAGCCCCTTTTTCAGGAGTTGTTGTTGAACGTCATACTGATATAGGAGAGTTACAATCACCGTCACAAGTTGCCTTATCAATTGCCGCGTTAGAGCATAATTGGATAATAAAAGTCGCACTGACTGAAACTGAAATCGCTTCGGTCTCTTTAAATCAAACAGTGAATGTATTTCTTAATAATATAGGGAACATCAGTGGTGTTGTCTCTAAAATTCCCGCCAGTGCAGATGTAGAAACGCAGTTATTTACTATTGAAATATTGCTGCCAAATGTTGATAAAAAGTATCGATTAATCGCGGGACAATTAGCACAGATATCATTCACTACTAATACAGATAAACGAGTGTATGCAGTACCTGTTGATGCCTTAGTAGAAATTAATGACCAAGGTGATGCAGTAATCATGACATTACAGGAAGATGGACGTACGCTACCGACAACTTTTTCTATCTACCAGCTTAACAATCATTTTCTCTATTTAAACGATGATAATGTTCAAAATACGATAACTGTGATCACCCACGGTTGGCATAACGTAAAGTAGTGCTGTGATATGAATTTACCTCGATTAGCGATAAATAACACGCAGTTTACTCTTATCATCGCAGCCTTACTTGTATTAGTCGGCATAGTCTCGTATTTCCATATGCCCAGATCAGAAGATCCTCAATTCGATTTACCCATCACCCTAATTGAAGTGGTATATCCTGGCGCGTCCCCTAGTGATATTGAATCTTTAGTGGTTAATCCCCTAGAACAAGAAATTGCTAGCATCGAAAACATCTATAAAATGGAGTCCCAAATAAAAAATGGGGGGACCCGAATAAAAATAGAGTTTATTCATGGTGTTGACGCTGAAGCGTCATTTAACAAAGTTAAACAAGCGGTATCCTCAGTTAAGTCCTCATTGCCTGATGGTATTCAACAATTAGCTGTATTTAAAGCTACGCCAACGAGTGTTGCCATTATGCAAATTGCATTATGGAGTGAACCTCATGACTACAAATCGATGGTATTTCAAAGTAAGCAACTTGAAAAACGCATTGAAGCCTTATCGGGTGTACGACAAGTAGAAACTTGGGGATATCCTCAGCAAATTGTTGCAATTGATGTAGATTTAGCCTTACTCAAACATTATAAACTTGCCATTACAGACATTAGCAAGACATTAAAAGGGCGCTCAGTTAATGTAACGCCAGGTTTTGTTGATGCTAGTAATCGTCGCTTTAATGTCACTGGTACTGGTAGTTTTGAGCAATTATCACAAATATCGGAAACCATTATTCGCTCTGATAGCAACGGATTTTTGCGACTAAAAGATGTGGCAACGATTCACTTTAGTGATCGCGAACCTAATTATTTAGCATATTATCAACATAAACCCGTTATCTTCATTACCGTACAACAACGAGAAGGCACCAATATTTTTGAATTAACAAAAAGTATTGACGCTGAATTAGCACGTTTTTCTCAAGCACTACCCAATGACATCAAACTCGAAACACTTTTTAAACAAGCAGATAGTGTTGAAGTACGGGTTGATGGCTTTTTTGCCAACCTGTGGCAAGGGTTATTCATTGTTGGATTAATGTCTCTCCTCTTTTTAGGTTTGCGTGAAGCAACAGTTGTTGTCGCGGCTATTCCTTTATCTTTTTTAATCGCGATTGGTTGGCTAGATTTTACCGGTTTTGGTTTACAACAAATGTCCATCGTGGGCTTAATTATTGCACTTGGCTTATTAGTTGATAATGCAATAGTTGTCACTGAAAGTATTCATCGAGAGAAAAAAAATAGTAAAAATATGGCTGACGCAGCTACTAAAGGAGCCAGTAAAGTAGGTTGGGCAATTACCTCTGGTACCATCACAACCATGTTTGCCTTTTTACCTATGCTATTAATGGCCAGTAATACTGGTGACTTCTTACGCTCTATGCCAGTCACTGTCGTACTCGTTTTATTTGCGTCACTAGTGATAGCCCTTACGGTAACGCCTCTATTAGCCAGTCAATTATTTACTCGTAAAAAAAGCAAAATAAAAACGTTACAACATTATTTAAATATATTTGCAGAAACCCTTTACGCACAATTTTTAACAAAGTTAATGCAGTTAAAAACTTTATTAATCATTGTGTTTGTTGTCTTGCTCATCGCAATGCTGTCATTATTCCCTAAGGTAGGCGTGAGCTTATTTCCCAAAGCTGAAAAACCGATGTTACTAATTGATGTAGAAGCACCAGTTAACTCATCACTCAACTATACTGGCGAAATAATGCAAGAAATGGCTCAAGACCTTTCTACGCATTCTCTAGTCAAAAATATTGCCTTAAATGTCGGCAGCGCAAATCCTCGCATTTATTACAATGAAATTCCTAAGCGTGGCGTCGCAAGATATGGACAGCTTTTAGTTGTGTTAACTGATTACCAAGCCGATGACGTTAATCAGTTAGTTACCCAGCTAAGAGAAAAATATAAAGACTGGAGCAAAGCGGATGTATCCATCAAAGAGTTTACTCAAGGTCCGGTAACCGACCAACCCATTACCTTTCGCTTAATGAGCGAATCTTTAACTGACTTACATAAAGTTGCACAAGATCTTACTCAAAAAATGAAAAGCACTGCTGGTGTCGTTAATATAGAAAATCCCATTGGTTTACCCAATACCGAAGTAAATATTAATGTCGATTATGAAAAGGCAGGCTTATTCTCGCTGGATATTAATACACTCGATAACACGATTAAAACTATTTTATCGGGTGAGAATATTGGGCTATTTAATGACATTAATGGTGAAAGCTACCCTGTAGTTGTCCGTAGAAATCAATTTGATGTAGAAAGCTTAAATGACATCTATATTGAAAATCACTTAGATCAGAGTATCCCATTAAATCAAGTTACGGATATTCAGTTGCAACAAGGGCAATCAGACTTTTTTCATTATCAGAAATTACGCATGGCAAAAATATCTGCCGATGTTGCACAAGGGTATTCTATTAACGAACTGACTTTAACCTTAGTGGATTATTTATCTAACTATCAACTACCACAAGGCATGTACTTTGTCCTTGGTGGCGAAGAGGAATCTCGACAAAAATCTTTCTCTGGGCTTCTACAAATATTACTAATTACTGCTATTGGTATTTTTGCAGTGCTTGTTTTACAGTTTAAATCTATTTTACAACCACTTGTGATCTTCACCTCAATCCCCTTTGCCATGGCAGGGGCGATTATAGGATTATATTTAACCGGTTTTTCATTCTCAATTATGGCGTTTATTGGCTTAATTAGCTTATTTGGCATTGTGGTAAACAATGCAATTATTCTCATCGACACCGCCAATACCAACCTAAAGCAGCAGGAAAAGAAGCAAGCGATTATCAATGCTGCAACAACACGTTTTACACCTATATTGTTAACTACATTAACAACAATTGGCGGTTTATTACCCTTAACGCTTTATGGCGGAGGTCTATGGCAGCCACTAGGAGTAGTGATTATTTCAGGCTTATGTATTTCGGCTATCGCTAGTTTTTTATTAGTGCCGGTATTAACCTTGATTTTCACTAAAGAAATCACATCTAAACAATAACTGTTGAGAGAATTATGGAAATATCACAAATAATGAGCAAATCTGTTGTTACAGTAACAATGGATGATACGCTTAAAGTGGTTAAAGATATTTTTGACAATGCTAATTTTCATCATGTATTAGTAGTAGAGGCGCAAAAATTATGTGGCGTTATCTCTGACAGAGATTTACTTAAAGCCATCAGTCATAATATTGGCACAGCTTCCGAAACTGCAAAAGATATTGCTTCGCTAAATAAAAGGGCACACCAAATTTTAACACGCAAACTTATTACACTTGGACCCACAGCAAGTGTTTATGATGCGATAGCACTATTTAACCTTCATAAAATTTCCTGTATTCCTGTCATAGATGACCTAGGGAAACCAATAGGGTTATTAAGCTGGCGAGATATATTCAAAATCATCGAGCATAGAAAAACAAATAAAGTCAAAAACGACGACCAGCATTAATACAATCACGTATTCAGCCGATAACCTATACTGTCATAACTAAAGGAAAATCGAATGAATAAACTATTGCTCGTTATACTCGCTATATTGTTACCACCAGTAGCTGTATTTTTAAAATATGGTGTAGGCAAAGACTTAATTATTAATATTATTCTATGTTGTTTATTCTTTATCCCTGGTGTTATCCATGCATTATGGTTAATCACCAAATAGATAAAGTCATCAAGATATTTGTTTTAATTCAAATCGAGTCGATATTAGCTCGGTTTGTTTTTTAATAATTCTCTTAAATTAGCTACACCCATTTTGGCAGTTTCTTGTTTCTTTTCAGCACTTTGTTTAGTTTGGGTTAATTCCCAACTGAGATCGTCTTGGGGTAATTCATGTAAAAACCGACTTGCTTCGGTACGTGACACTTCACCAAATTGACGACGTTCTTTTGCATAAGTAAAAATTAATTCTCTTTGGGCGCGAGTGATCCCCACGTAGGCTAAACGTCGTTCTTCTTCGACACTACCTTCATCAATACTAGTTTGATGTGGCAACAACCCTTCTTCCATTCCAATTAGAAACACATAAGGAAACTCTAACCCTTTCGATGCATGTAATGTCATCAATTGTACTTGATCGGCATCATCTTCATCTTCATTACGCTCCATCATGTCTCGTAGTGTCAAACGAGTAACCACTTGTGGTAAGGTCATCGGCTCTTCATCCTCTGAGCCTTCTAGCATCTGTGTCACCCAACTAAAAAGTTCAGTAACGTTTTTCATCCGCATTTCAGCGGCTTTAGCACTTGGCGAACTATCATAAAGCCAATCTTCATAATTCATTTCACGTACCATTCCCCGTAAAACCGCCGCGGTATCGCCTCGTTCCGCATTATCGGCTAGCGTCACCAACCAACGAGAAAAGTTTTGCACGTGTAATAATGCCCGCCCTTTTAGAGTTTGTTCTAGTCCAATTTCGAAGCTCGCTGCAAACATACTAATTTGACGCATATTAGCGTAGCTGCCTAGCTTTTCTAGTGTAGCAGGACCTATTTCTCTTCTTGGTACGTTAACAATACGTAAAAATGCATTATCATCGTCAGGATTAACTAATACTCGTAAATAAGCCATCATATCTTTTATTTCAGCCCGCGAAAAAAAAGACGTACCACCACTTATTTTATAAGGTATTCGGTTAGTCATTAATGCTTTTTCAAGTAGACGCGATTGATGATTACCGCGATACAAAATGGCATAATTTCTAAACTGACTTTTATTTAAAAAACGATGACCAATTAATTCTCCAACAACCCGCTCAACTTCATGCTCTTCATTTTTTGTTTGTACAACTCTAAGTTCAACGCCATAATTTAACTCACTAAACAACGCTTTATCGTATACATGAGGATTATTGGCAATTAATACGTTGGCACATTTAAGAATACGCCCACTTGAACGATAGTTTTGTTCTAGTTTAATCAGCTTTAATTGCGGATAATCTTCACCTAGTAGCACTAAGTTTTGCGGTTTTGCCCCACGCCAAGAATAGATAGACTGATCATCATCTCCAACAACTGTCAGTAAACCCGCTTCGCCGGTAATTAATTTCACTAGTTCATATTGGCTGGCATTGGTGTCTTGGTATTCATCAACTAACATGTATTGAATTTTATTACGCCAACGTTCGCGCACTTCTTGATAATTTTTCAATAATAACGTGGGAACAAGAATAAGATCATCAAAATCGAGGGCATTATAAGCTTTCATGTGTTTTTGATAACGACCGTAGCATTCCGCAAAAAGAACTGCATCAGCATCTACTGCTTGTTTTAGCGCTTGATCTGGGAGTAATAAGTCATTCTTCCAACTAGAAATCATATTCTGAAGCTTACTCAGTAAATCTTTATCACCATCAAACTCTTCCTGCGTTAGCTCTTTTAATAGGGCTAATGAATCTTGGTCATCAAACAAGGTAAAACCGGGCTTATAGCCCAAGGTTTTAATTTCACGGCGAACAATATCTAAACCAAGTGAATGAAAGGTGGATACCGTTAGGCCGCGAGTCTGGTCTTTTCCCAACATTTTAATGACACGCTCTTTCATTTCACGCGATGCTTTATTTGTGAATGTCACCGCAGCAATATTTCGTGCTTTATAACCACATTTCTGAATAAGATAAGCAATTTTCTGACAAATAACCCCTGTTTTACCACTACCCGCGCCTGCTAATACTAAGCAAGGGCCAGTAACGTATTTAACCGCTTCATTTTGTCTAGGATTGAGTTTCATTAAATATTACATACCATTAAACAGGGGGCGAAGATTTTACCTTGTTTTAACCATTGGCAAAACAGCTAAAAGCTTTACAATAGATATTAATTGTAAATGATGGGCATTAAAGATGATTAATAGTAAAAAAATTGAAGATATAGCCAAGCAAGTAACTGATGCAATCCCTCCAGGTTTGAAAAATTTAGCAAATGACTTTGAAGAAAAAACGAAAACAGTTATTCAGCGTAAACTGTCGGAGCTTGATGTTATCTCCCGGGAAGAATTTGATGTACAAACTCAAGTACTGCTTAAAACACGCGAAAAGCTGGCAGCGTTGGAAGTAAAAGTGGCTGAATTAGAAGCCAAATTAAGCTAAGTTATCTTGATTAAAACGAAGATTAACAAGCCATAGCTAATGTTAATCTTCATTAAATATCAACGTCTGCAAACTAATTAGGCTTTTTCATCACTCCTGCAAACTCTGATCCACCTTCAAGTTCACGAAAGTCGACATTCACAAGTTCCCAACCTTCGGCGCCAAGTGCATTAAGATATGCTTCTATATCTTCACGTTTTCTACCTTTAAACATCCCTTCGGCTTTAACATCCCTTGTATCAATGATTTTATAGGTAAATCTTGTCATTTTTTTATCTCCACAATCCGCCACTAGTTTGTAAATAAATCAAATACATTCCCTAAGGTGCTAGTTTTACCTCGATAAAATTCGGTATATGTACAGTTACTACAAATAACGGCTGTAAACTTCCGGTTTTGCATATCAAAAATCTTTGACCAGCCACTACCAGTAGTAGCAATCGTATCAGTTTCATATGCTTGGCAATCACATTTTGGGCACTTCCACTGCTTTGACATAATAGTTCCCTCCTTTTAACGCTTACCTGTCACCGATATCCTTTTTTTAAAGGCTCTGGGCATAGAATTACTCACCACTTCCGATAACAAGTAAACCTGACAACAATTCAAGTTAAGACTTAGCTTGCAAGCCAGATGGATTATTAATGACTTACTTTTCTTTCATATTCCATAAAATATCTTGGCCATTACCCATCACAGTTGAAGGTAATTGACCATTCCACTGTTGCGCCTTAACATATTCCACTAACAGCTTGCTGTTTTTAAGCGATTCCGCTTTTTTCATCATGGACTCTGCTTCAGCTAAACCTTTTAACTTTATCGCTTCTGCTTCTGCTCTTGCTTCTGTAGTAATAGCATATGCAGAACCATCAGCTCGTGCTTTCTCTGCATCTCTTTGTGCTTCAGCAGTATTTACTTCGCGTTGAGCTTCTAGTTTTTGACGTTCTAGACGATGCATTTCTGCAGCCGCTAAATTTTTCTCCGTTTGCTTTGTTTCAATGCTTTGTAAATATTTAGGTGGTAGCACTAAATTCTCTATTTGAACACTGTCGAGTTTCACAGGAAAATCTGTCATTTCTGAGAGTAATGTCTCTTCAATTTTTTGAATGACTTGTCCACGATTTTGAATAATTTGTTCTGCTTTAAAACGGGCTAATGCATCCTTAGTAGCTGAACGCAAACGAGGATCTAGAATGCGGTTTTCAAATTGGTCTAAACCACCATAATTTTTGTATAACTCAAAAGCTTCTGGTCGAATTACTGTCCAGTTTACCGAGACTTCAGCTGTTACAGGCATTTGCTCATAAGTGGACGCTTTTAACATCTCGGAATTTTTTCTTGTACGAATTTCTAGTTCTTCAACTGTATCAGCAAAAGGTACTTTTAAATGTAATCCGGGATTAACTTGAGTTGTCGCTTCTCCAAAACGTTTGACTATACCGACATGACCTTCATCAATGGTATAAAAAACCTGCCACGCTCCAACAACAAGAACTAACACTGTCCCTAACGTCCAAAAATGTTTAGTAAAATCTTTGGGATTTATTTTCGAGTTGGGCTTACTTAAACCATTATTCATTATTATTACCTTTTGGTTTAGCTTCATAAGAAACAAAGACATAATATGTCATATGGGACATATTATGTCAAACTACATCGGTTAAGCTAGTTTCATTGGTTGCACTTTTTTATACGTAATTGACCGCCATAACCACTCCATTGGGCCAAAACGATAACGATTTAACCACCATCTAGAAAAGAACATTTGAAAAACAACGAGTGCTAGCACAATTAATACTTGAGGTCCCCGAGAAATTTCACCAAAGAGACCTCCTGCATAACCATAAAAGACTGACGTTAATATAACGGAATGAAGAAGATAATTTGTTAATGCCATTTTCCCCATAGGGGCAAAATAAGCTAGGCGATGATGCCACTTTTTATCATTAAGTAAGCAAATGACCAAACCTATATAACCTGCAGTTAATACATATTGGCCAACAAAATATATCATTTCACTAATAGTAGAAATCATCATAGAAATCTCAGCAGCAGGTTGCTGTAATAATAATAATCCTGCAACATTTAGCGGAATACCTAAGGATAAACCAACACGCATCATTGTTTTGTACATCGGCATATGCTGCTGATAATGAGTAATTTTATTCGTAGCAACAAACCAAAAACCTAAAATAAAAATAGGAATTAACATAGAAAATGCAAACAAGGGTGAAAAAAGTAACATCTGAGCTAAAAAGTTAAAACGATATTCAGTTGCTTGCCAATAACTCCCTTCAGTAAACGCCTTTGTCTCCGTTAATTCTTTTTCTTTCGCTTCTCGGCGTTGATTTACTAAGGTCGTAATCTCGTTTTCAGTGCTATCAGTATCTGCCATTTCATCTGTTGTATCTTTACGCTCATCACCACTTTCTACCTTAGGGTTGTGCTCTAACGCTTCTTCAGAGGGGGTTTTTAATGTAATTTCAGGTAAAGAGAGTTGCTTTTCAACCGCTAAAGCAATGGTTTGATCTTGTTCCCAATTCTCGACTGTTTTTTGGTGATCAATAAAAGTACCAGCACCTATACCAACAATCGTGGGGAGAAGAATAGGAATAAATAACCAAAATAAAGCAAACTTGAGATACGCGCGTGGATGGTCGTATTTTTTGAATCGCGGTTTTTGCAGTAAATACACCCATAACAATAAACATAATCCGGCCAAAGCGTAGTCATGTAAAATATCACCACCCCACAAAAAAACCATATGAGCTATGCCTATAAACCACAAGGCGAGCATTCTCCGAGTAAACCATGCGCCAAATGGTCGACCCACTTCCCGTGCACGTATCAACATCACAGCAAAGCCCATACCAAAAAGTAATGCGAAAATTTTATAAAATTTCCCTTCAACAAAACAACGAATAAGCCAGCCAGCCGCATGATCAGTACCTGTTAAAGAGTTATCGAAACCAATTAAATTAGCCATTGGCCGATTAAACCACTCGATATTCATCAATAAAATACCAATAAGTGCTAACCCTCGAAGAATATCAAGGGCATCTATTCGCTTAGACTCATTAATAGGCGCTAACTCTGGAATATCGCTAACTCCTTCTAGCATTTTTTTCATGATTGTTTATATCCGTTATAAAAATATGAATTAACAATATGTTAACAAAAGAAAAAAAGCAAAATATCAATTACAAAGACTAGAGAAGGGGGAAATCATTCATTAGTGAAAGGCGCTTTACCTAAATATCACAATGAGACATTGAGAAGATTTATACTTAAGCTATTTGATATGTACTCGACAAAGCAATAAAGATTCTGCCTCGGTTACTGATTCATTAAAATATGAGCAATGGGCTGGCTTTCCTGCTTGGTAATGACGGCAAGTAAAACATTGTCCAAATGAAGGAGATTCTCCCTCTGCATGCACCTGACTGTAAATACTATCAAGTTGTTTTATTAGGGCATTTTCACTGGTGTGACTTAGCTTTTTGAGTGCTAATTTTAACTTGGAATGTTCCGTGAGCTGAGAAAGAATATGCTTGCCAACTGTAGTGACCTTTATATGCAAAACACGTTTATCGTCAGGACTTAGGCTTTTATGGATAAGTGCTTTTCGCTCAAGCACTTTCAAGGATTGAGAAATCGTGCCTTTAGTATGAGCAAGATATTCTGCTACAGCAATTGCATTGTCTGAATGCTTATTCGCCATCGACAAATATAGCAGCGCATCAAAATGCACAGGTTGTAAACCAAATTCAGCCAAAGTTTTTCTGTTTTCATTTATTAATGTATTCGTTAACCGATTTATGAGTAAATAGAGTTCGGTCATATTCCACTCCCGCAAAGTATTCAATTCTAACGAAACGCTCTAATAACTTTAGTCGACTTTCCAAATTTTTACAGATTAATGAAAACGTTATAACAATCATTGTAGATAACGTTTCCATAAATACTAATGAACAAGCATACTTTAGCACTAAGTTAAAAAGGCTTGATAGGCCTGATTATCTGTTTCTTCCTGCCATTCATAACCTAAATCGTTAAGATGATTAAAAAAGGCGACCTGATCATTGGTTGTCATTTCAAAACCAGCCAATACTTGGCCAAAGGCTGCGCCATGGTTACGGTAATGGAACAAGGTGATATTCCAATGTTCACCTAAGGTATCAAGAAAGGTTTCCAATGCACCTGGATATTCTGGAAATTGAAATTGGAATATGCGTTCTTGCAATGGCAACGCATGCTGGCCTCCAATCATATAACGCACATGTAATTTTGCCAGTTCATTTTCAGTAAGATCATCTACTTGATAATTTTTTTGTTCGAGTAATTCAGTTAGTTTTTGTCTTTCTTCACCACCAGCAACACGAACCCCGACAAAGATATTGGCTTGGTTGTTATCTCTGTCTCCCTTATCAACATAGCGATAGTTAAATTCAGTGATCACTCGACCTTCAAGGGCATGACAAAAATGCCTAAAGCTGCCTTTCTCTTCAGGAATAGTAACCGCTAACACCGCCTCTTTTTGCTCACCTAACTCACAACGCTCTGAAACATAGCGCAAGGTATGAAAATTCATATTCGCGCCAGAAAGAACAGCCACTAAGGATTCGTCTCCAGCACTGGTTTGGCAATACTTTTGTAATCCTGCAAGTGATAAAGCACCTGCTGGTTCCGCAATCACTCGTGTTTGCTCAAAAATATCTTTAATAGATGCACAAATTTCATCGGTAGAAACAGTGATCACTTCATCACAAAATTTTTCAATTAACTCAAACGTATGAGTGCCAATACGCTTCACCGCAACGCCATCAGCAAACAGACCTACTTGGGCTAAATCAACAGGGTAACCCGCATCTAGGGCGGCTTTCAAACAGGCAGAATCTTCAGCTTCGACACCAATCACTTTAATCTCAGGTCGTAACTGTTTAAGATATACCGCCATGCCGGCAAGCAAGCCTCCTCCGCCTACTGGAACAAATACCACATCTATATTCGGGTGCTGTTGTAACAACTCTTTTGCTACTGTGCCTTGCCCTGCGATAACGTCTTTATCATCAAAGGGGTGAATATAGGTTTTACGTTCTTGCTCAGCAAAGGTCATTGACGCAGATTGCGCTTCATTAAAACTTTTACCAATCAAGCGTACTTCAGCGCCAAATCGGCGCACATTGTCCACTTTAATATCAGGTGTGGTAACAGGCATTACAATAGTCGCTTTAATACCTAATTTATGAGCCGCCAATGCTAAACCTTGAGCGTGATTTCCTGCTGAAGCAGCAATAACCCCTTGAATACATTCAGCTTCAGTTAAATTTGATAATTTATTATATGCTCCACGTAACTTAAACGAATGAACAGGTTGCTGATCTTCTCGTTTTAAATAAATTTGATTATTCAAGCGTGAAGACAACTTAGTTAATGGTGTTAATGCCGTTTCTACTGCAACATCATAAACAGGTGCAAGTAATATTCGACGTAAGTACTCAAGCCCTATGCCTTGATTTTTAACCTCTGCTTCAGTCATCGCTTTCACCATCGAGTAATTTGCGATTACGAACAGCCCCTTTATCAGCACTGGTAGCTAACATCGCATAATTTTTTAAGGCATAACTAATAGGGCGTACCCGATCCACAGGCTTCCAAGCCGATTTACCTTTAGCATCCATTGCCTCTTTACGGTTAGCAAGTTCTTCATCAGAAACTTGAAGTTCAATACTACGGTTTGGAATATCAATATGAATAATGTCACCTTGTTCAACAAGTGCAATCACACCACCGCTTGCCGCTTCTGGAGAAACATGACCGATTGATAGACCGGAAGTACCGCCAGAAAAACGACCATCTGTTAACAAGGCACAGGCTTTACCTAAACCCATAGATTTTAAATAAGTGGTTGGGTAAAGCATTTCTTGCATTCCTGGCCCCCCCTTAGGTCCTTCGTAACGAATAACAACTACTTCACCAGCCACTACTTTACCGTCTAAAATACCTGCTACGGCGGCGTCTTGGCTTTCAAAAATATGCGCAGGACCTGTGAAGACTAAATTATCGTCTGAGACACCAGCCGTTTTAACGACACAACCATCAAGCGCAATATTACCTGAAAGTACGGCTAAACCACCTTCTTTTGAAAAGGCATGGTCAATACTACGAATACAACCGTTTTCACGATCATCGTCTAAGGTGTCCCAACGACAATCTTGACTAAATGCTTTTGTAGTACGAATACCTGCAGGACCTGCACGGTAGAATTTTTTAACCTCTTCATCGTCAGTCAGAGTAATGTCATATTGAGCGATCACATCAGCTAAACTTGTCCCTAAAATATTAGGTACATCAGTTTTTAACAAGCCGGCACGTGCTAACTCACCTAAAATAGCAATGACACCACCAGCACGGTGAACATCTTCCATGTGGTATTTAGGCGTTGATGGTGCCACTTTACAAAGCTGTGGTACCACACGTGATAATTTATCCATGTCTTCCATGGTATAGTCAATTTCAGCTTCTTGTGCCGTTGCTAATAAATGTAAGATGGTATTAGTTGACCCACCCATGGCAATATCAAGGCACATGGCATTTGAGAAAGCATCTTTATTGGCAATATTACGTGGTAATGCAGTTTCATCGTTGTCTTGATAATAACGTTTTGTTAGCTCAACAATTTGCTTACCGGCTTTTAAGAATAACTGCTCACGATCTGCATGTGTCGCTAACATAGAACCATTACCTGGTAGGGCTAACCCTAAGGCCTCGGCCAAGCAGTTCATTGAGTTCGCGGTGAACATTCCCGAACAAGAACCACATGTGGGGCAAGCAGAGCGTTCAACCTGATCACTTTGATCATTTGATACTTTGGGATCTGCACCTTGAATCATGGCATCAACTAAATCAAGTTTAATTATTTGATCTGAAAGCTTAGTTTTACCTGCTTCCATCGGTCCACCAGAAACAAAAATAACTGGAATGTTTAACCGCATTGCCGCCATTAACATGCCTGGTGTAATTTTGTCGCAGTTTGAAATACACACCATAGCATCAGCGCAATGAGCATTAACCATATACTCCACTGAGTCAGCAATTAAATCTCGCGATGGCAAACTATAAAGCATGCCACTATGACCCATGGCTATTCCATCATCAACGGCAATAGTATTAAACTCTTTTGCAACACCGCCTGCCTCTTCAATAGCACCTGCAACTAATTGTCCCATATCTTTTAAATGAACATGGCCAGGAACAAATTGTGTGAATGAATTTACCACAGCAATAATAGGCTTCCCAAAATCACCATCTTTCATTCCAGTTGCTCGCCATAATGCACGAGCACCCGCCATATTTCGGCCTTGAGTTGAGGTTGCAGATTTTAATTTAGGCATGATATTGATTCCGATTAATAGTGTTAACGTTTTATTGCCAAACTCGTTACTTAGGTAAATTCATCCAAACTATAACGAATAGTTCAACAAGTTAATAATCCAAAACACAACAGGTTAATCCCGTAAGTGTTTTCGTTATAATGTAATAATAACCTAAGAAAAATAGGTTATTTTAATTGCTTATCTTATTAACAAAGCTAAGTTTTTTTCTTTGTTCTATTGTCTACTTTGACCTCTTTGATATCGATCAACTTATTGATTTGATCAACTAAAAGTTCAATAGGACGGTCACTACTGATCATCAGTTCAATAGTACCTATGTGAGTCCCCGTATTCACTTGAGCATTAATGCCGTTAATTAAGAAACCTCGATAGCGTGTTACTTGTAAAATACGTTCAAGTACTACTTGTTTATCATCAGCCAATATAATTAATTGGTAGTCATTCATGTTAAGTACTCTCCATCATTTTATCATTGGCGGTTTCTGGCGGTACCAATGGCCACACATTATCTTCAGCATTAATTTTGACTTGTAGGAAATAAGGACCATCGTGATCAAGCATTTCTTCAATGGCAGCCGACACTTCACTTTTTAATGTGATTTGTTTCGCCTTAATATCAAAAGCATTGGCGAGCATCACAAAATCTGGATTATCAGACAAGTCAGTCTCACTTAAGCGACCATTAAAGAATAAATCTTGCCATTGACGCACCATACCCAGTTTTGCATTATCAATTAACACGACTTTCACCGGTAACTGAAAACGTTTTATCGTTGATAACTCTTGCACATTCATCATGATAGAACCATCACCAGAGACGGCAATAACACAGTCATTTGGACGGCTAATTTGTGCACCTATAGCCGCAGGTAAACCAAAGCCCATAGTGCCCATGCCACCGCTCGTTAAAAAGTTACTCGGATCTTCAAATGACATATGCTGAGCAGCCCACATTTGATGCTGACCAACATCAGTAGTTACACAACTATTCTTAGGCATTTTTGCACTGATTTCATTTAAAACAGCAGGGGCAAAAATAGTTTCACTTGGATGGTCATAACGCCAAGCAAAGTCACGTTTCATTTGCTGACATTTTTGTTGCCATGGTTCAATGGATAAAGGGACGGAAAGCGCAGGTAAGTTGATTTTTAAATCCCCTAAAATAGCAGCATCAACAAATCGTCTTTTATTAATTTCGGCGGTATCGATATCAAAATGAATAATTTTCGCATGAGGAGCAAATTCAGCTAACTTTCCAGTTACACGATCATCAAAACGGGCACCAACAGCAATCAATAAATCTGATTCTTGTACTGCGATATTCGCAGCTTTCGTACCATGCATACCTAACATGCCTAAGTAATTGTCATCATCGGGAGCCAAAGCACCAAGCCCCTTCAATGTTGAAACACTCGGTAGTCCGGTAGCTGTGGCAAAGGCTCTTAACTCATCAACAGCATTGGCCATACCAACACCTCCACCTACATACAGTACAGGTTGTTTTGCTTGGCTCAATAGTGCGATGGCTTTACCAACATTAGCAGGAGGAAGTTTGACTTTATTTTTTAATTTCGCCGACTTACTTAGTTCTGCGTTGACTGTAGCAACTTGAATATCTTTCGGAATATCAACTAAAACAGGACCTTGTCGCCCCTCAAGTGCGATAGCAAATGCTTGATGAAGCACTTTAGCCAGTTCGTTAACATCCGTTACTTGAAAAGAATGCTTGGTACAAGCGAGTGACAAACCAAAAATATCTACTTCTTGAAAGGCATCAGACCCCATGGCTGAAGTCGCCACTTGTCCAGTGATCGCTACAATAGGAATTGAATCAGCCATAGCATCAGCAAGACCTGTAATTAAATTAGTTGCACCAGGACCTGAAGTGGCTAAACACACACCAACTTTGCCTGATGCCCGAGCATAACCAACAGCAGAAAAGGCAGCACCTTGTTCGTGACGGCATAAAAAATGCTCTACTTGACTATCATATAACGCATCATATATCGGCATAATTGCACCACCGGGATATCCAAAAACATGCTGGACCCCATGTTGCTGTAATATGTCAAATAATAACGAACCACCTGTTTGTTTCTTTTCGCTTGCCATAATCTGTTGCACTATTCACTTTATATTCAAAAAAATATACGTGTCTAGTTGCTCCTCATGTAAAATTTAATTATCTCAACATTTACTAAAAATGCTATAAAGAAAAACCCCCGGTCCTTTCGGAGCGAGGGTTTATGTTTACGTTTAGCTTTTCTTAGCCCAATAAACAACCTCGCGATGATTTAATAATCACCACGACGAGAATGTTAATAATTACTGCGCTATTGATTTGCATGTTTATTCACAATACCTGAAAAACTAATAATAAATGTTGGCTCATTTCGGCCTTATTAAATTAGTACCATAGCTCTAATATCAGACGCAAGTGTTTTTATTAGAGAATTTTGAAGTCGGTTATGGGATTTGGTTATAAAGACTATCAATACCACTAACAATTTAACGATAAAAGGTTAGCCCTACTCGTTATGAAGCCCTTAGATAAAGCACAGTTACAAGTGTTACCTAGGTGGTATAAACAATGATCACTAAAGAATAAACTTACTTTATCTATTTTAGAAATTAGTGATAGAGAATTCACACATAATAAAAATTGATCTAAACTTATCCTATGGATTAGCATCAAAATGGAATTTTATGTCTCTTGCATGTGTATACAGCCGAGCTCGTGTTGGTTTGACCGCACCATTGGTAACGGTAGAAGTTCATTTAGCTAATGGTTTACCCGCATTCAATATTGTTGGTTTGCCAGAAACATCAGTTCGTGAAGCGAAGGATAGAGTACGAAGTGCGATAATTAATTGTGGATATGAATTTCCTGCAAAGCGTATTACCATTAATTTAGCGCCCGCTGATTTACCCAAAGAGGGTGGTCGTTTTGATTTTCCAATTGCCGTTGGTATTTTAGCGGCTTCCGGACAAATACCTATTGAAGACCTTGGGCAATATGAATTTGCGGGAGAGCTTGCACTCTCCGGACAATTACGTCCAGTCATCGGAGAAATTCCTATGGCAATGGCTTGTAGTGAAAGCAATAGAAGTTTGATCATTCCTCAAGACAATGCCGATCAAGCCAGTTGGGTAAAATCTGCAACTATCTATGCGATAGCCCATTTAAATGAGTTATATCCACACTTGCTACACCAGCAAAAACTTCCTTTTGCAACCAATAGCGCTCAAATAGAGCAAGCGCATGAAACAGCTAACGACATCGCAGACGTGATTGGCCAACCAATGGCTAAACGGGCCTTAGAAATTGCAGCGAGTGGGGCTCATAACCTTTTGTTTATTGGCCCACCTGGCACAGGTAAAACTATGTTAGCGAGCCGACTGCCAGGAATTTTACCTCAAATGACAGAAACTCAAGCATTAGAAGTTGCCGCTATTGGGTCAATTTGTCATCAAAATATTAGTGCCAGCTCATGGTTAACAAGACCGTTTAGAGCCCCTCATCACACCGCCTCGCCTGCAGCCCTTATTGGAGGAGGTAGTCAACCTCAACCCGGCGAAGTCTCACTTGCACATCATGGCGTTTTATTTCTTGATGAATTACCAGAATTTGAACGTAAAGTGTTAGATGTATTACGCGAACCATTAGAGTCTGGGGAAGTGACAATTTCGAGAGCATTACATAAACAAACCTTTCCTGCACAATTTCAATTAGTCGCAGCAATGAATCCAAGTCCAACCGGATTTTATAACGATAATCGCAGTACACCGGAGCAAGTTCTACGTTATCTTAATCGCTTATCTGGCCCATTTCTTGATCGTATTGATATTCAAATTGAAGTGACTCGATTACCTAAAGGTTCGTGGGCTAATGACACCGAAAAAAATGAAACTAGTGCCGAGATTCGTGCGCGAGTGCAACAATGTGCCAGCATTCAACAGCAACGACAAGGAAAAGCTAATGCTCATTTATCAAGCGCAGAAATACGTCGCTACTGCCAATTAACTTCTGGTGATAATGAGTTTCTTGAATTAGCGGTTGAGAAACTAGGATTATCAACACGTGCTCACCATAAATTATTAAAAATCGCGCGTACTCTGGCGGATATGGAGCAAGCACAAAGTATTGGAAATCATCATCTTGTAGAGGCTCTTTCATACCGAGCAATGGATCGAATATTACGGCACCTCACAGATGCGGTGTCGGTTTAACAGGTAAAATGCATCATCTAACTTTTATTATCATCGCCTGTTAAGGCATCAAAAAAAGCATGGACTAAGGCCTGATCACGACTTTGATTTAAACAACAAACACCTAGATCAAACGGTTCAATTTCACCAACACCTTGAACATATTGAACACGATCTTTAACCGGACTATTTTCTACTACAGCTTTTGGTGAAATCGCAATACCACAGCCTAAAGCGACCATACTAACAATCGCCTCATTACCTGCCACCGTTGCATAAATCGTTGGTTTTCCTTGTTGTTTTTTTCTAAACCAATAATCAAATCGCTTACGTGCAGCACCATGCTCGGGTAAAATAAACGGAATCTCTGACCAAGGAATTACCTCTTCTTGGAGTTGTTGCTGAACGCGACACGGCATAGCTGGAGCTATTATTGCCAAGGGTAAAGTTGATATATGATGAAAGTAAAACATTCGAGACAAGTTATCCGGTTTCGCAGCTATAGCCAAATCAACTACACCATTACGAACCTGTTCAAAAGCATCAGCAGCGTCCCCAGTTGAAAGCACAATTTCAACTAAGGGATGTTGTGCTCGAAAGCGATCAATAAGTGTCGGTAAGTGACTATAGGCTGCAGTCACTGAGCAGTATAAATGTAATTTACCTTGCAGTTGAGCTTGTTGTTGATTAAGTGATAGCTGTAATAGCTCCCATTGTTCAATCTGTTGTTCGGCGAAAGTCCGAAACTGCTTACCCGCTTCACTCAACACAACAGTACGATTATCTCTATGCAATAAATCACAACCTACTTGCTCTTCAAGCCTTTGAATTGTTCTGCTCAGCGTGGACGGGCTAACATGATACAACTCAGCCGTTTTTGCAAAATGTAAATTTTTAGAGAGATGTACAAACATTCTCAGTGATTTTAAATCCATAACACCATCCAACCCTCAAGTTGCAGAAAACGCAACACCATGATGCAAATATATCATTTTAAGCAACAAAAGAAAAAAGATATGATGTCTCCATCGTCAGAAAAACTGACAACTACATTGACACGTTTATAAGAAAATACTCAGTGAGTATTTGGAGAGCATCATGGCTAACTATTTTAATACCTTAAGTTTACGCGAGAAATTGGCACAACTAGGCAAATGTCGTTTTATGAAACGTGAAGAATTTGCTGACGGTTGTAACTTTATCAAAGATTGGAACATTGTCATTGTTGGTTGTGGCGCTCAGGGATTAAACCAAGGCCTGAACATGCGTGATTCTGGATTAAATATTTCATATGCCTTACGTGATGCTGCAATTGCCGAAAAACGTCAATCTTATCAATGGGCAACTGAGAATGGTTTTACTGTTGGCACCTATCAAGAACTAATCCCACAAGCAGATCTTGTTTTAAACTTAACGCCAGACAAACAGCATACCTCGGCAGTAAGTGCGGTAATGCCACTAATGAAACAAGGGGCGACCTTATCATATTCCCATGGTTTCAACATTGTTGAAGAAGGAATGCAAATTCGCCCAGACATTACTGTTGTTATGGTTGCTCCTAAATGTCCTGGTACTGAAGTTCGTGAAGAATATAAACGTGGTTTCGGTGTCCCTACATTGATCGCTGTTCATCCTGAAAATGATCCCCAAGGTAACGGTTTAGCAATTGCTAAAGCTTACGCTTCTGCAACTGGTGGTGATCGTGCTGGCGTACTTGAATCATCATTCATTGCTGAAGTGAAGTCTGACTTAATGGGTGAGCAAACAATTCTTTGTGGTATGTTACAAACTGCAGCAATTCTTGGACATAAGCAATTAATCGCTCAAGGAATGGACGCGGCATATGCTCGTAAACTATTACAATACGGCATCGAAACAACAACAGAAGGTTTGAAACACGGCGGCATCACAAACATGATGGATCGTTTATCAAACCCGGCAAAAATTAAAGCCTTTGATATGTCTGAATCATTAAAAGTGATTCTTCGCCCTCTGTTTGAAAAACATATGGATGACATTATCGAAGGGCGTTTTTCAGCCACTATGATGGAAGATTGGAAAAACGATGATGCTAACTTGTTAAAATGGCGTGCAGAAACTGCTGATACTTCTTTTGAACAAGCACCTGATTGTGATATTGAAATCACAGAACAAGAATATTATGACAAAGGAATCTTTGTTGTTGCCATGATAAAAGCCGGTGTTGAACTTGCGTTTGAAGCTATGGTGGCTGCTGGTATTATTGAAGAGTCTGCTTATTATGAGTCTTTACATGAAACGCCACTTATTGCTAACTGTATTGCTCGCAATAAACTGTACGAAATGAATGTTGTTATCTCTGATACTGCAGAATACGGTAACTATTTATTTAGTCATGCAGCGGTTCCACTACTAGAGGAATTCGCAAGTCAATTAACGCTTGAAGAATTGGGAGAAGGGCTTAAAGAAACATCAAATGGTGTTGATAACATACGCTTAATTGAAGTGAATGACGCAATTCGAAGCCACAGCGTAGAAGCTGTTGGCAAAAAATTACGTGGCTACATGACTGATATGAAAAGAATAGTTGAATCAAACGCCTAAGCCAAAAATACACATTCATTTGCTAACCGCAAATGAATTACTTTTTGCTCGCTGCCTGTTACTGACGGCCGATGGTAATAGGTTAAAAGGCGGTATTGGAATTCTGAACCCAATACCGCCTTTTTATATTTTGACATAGGCTGTTAACAAACAAAGAAGAAACTTTATGACACAATTTAGCCAAGTTAATATTGATATCGCTGCTAACATTTATTTTGATGGTCAAGTAACCAGTAGAAAAATCATGTTTTCTGATGGTACGTTTAAAACATTAGGGATTATGATGCCCGGAGAATACGAATTCTCAACAGTTGAAAAAGAACTGATGGAAATTACCGCCGGCAATCTTGATATTTTATTACCAGAAGCAACCCAGTGGTTGACAATTAAAGGGGGAGAGCATTTTTATGTCCCTGCAAATGCCCGCTTTAAAGTAAAAGTAAAAGAATTAACGGATTATTGTTGCTCATATTTAAGCCAATAGTAGCAATTTAGCAGCCTAGTCCCTCAAAGCTTAAAACCATTGAACTCTGATTAATTAAGCTTTGAGATACTCATTAGTTTGGACTAGTCTCTAACCTGTCCATCTCCATAAACTACAAATTTCTCTGTCGTTAATGACTCAAGTCCCATCGGGCCATAAGCATGTAATTTGCTGGTAGAAATACCAATTTCAGAACCTAAACCTAATTGTCCACCATCCGAAAATCTAGATGAGGCATTCACCATCACAACAGACGAATTAATCTGTCTGATAAAGGCTTGAGTGCGGGAAGTATCTTGACTTACAATCACTTCGGTATGATCAGAAGTATATTCATTAATATGGCTAATTGCAGCATCGAAGTCTTCAACCACTTTGACAGCAATTTCTTGATTTAGATATTCAGCATGAAAATCATCATCTGTAGCAGGTGTTGCCTCTTCAAAATAATGAATACTTTTCGCACAGGCATGTACTTTGACATTCGCGGGTATTAAGGCTTTCGCTGCTAAAGGTAAGAATTGATCCGCAATACTTTGATGAACCAATAAAGTCTCTATTGAATTACAAGCACTTGGTCGCTGAGTTTTGCCATTAACTAAAATGTTGATAGCTTTATTTAAATCGGCATATTTATCAATATAAAGATGACACACACCTTTAAAATGTTGAATCACAGGAATTTGACTATGTTCTGTTACATAGCGAATGAGTCCTTCGCCACCTCGAGGAATAACAAGGTCGATACTGTCACGCTGTTTTAATAATTGTCCAATAACTTCACGACTCGTATCAGGAATAACCGTGACCATATTTGGATCTAACGCTTTACCTTCAATGACTTGATGTAAACACTTAGCAATAGCTAAATTACTATGAATTGCCTCAGAGCCACCACGTAATATAACGGCATTACCCGACTTAATACATAAAGCAGCAGACTCAGCGGTGACATTTGGGCGCGCTTCATAAATCATCGCGATAACCCCTAAAGGAATACGCATTTTTCCAACTTGCATGCCATTAGGTCGTAATATTAAATGGTCCACCCCACCAATAGGATCAGCAAGCGTAACAATTTCTCGAATTGCACTGGCAATATCTTGAATTCGCTGAGGTGTTAATAATAGTCTATCAAGCATTGCTTCTGAAAGGCCTTTAGTTCGGCCAGACTCAATATCTTTACTATTTTCTTGGATAATTATTTCGCTATTTTCTTCTATAGCGGTCGCCATCGACAATAACAATTCATTTTTCTCATTGGTATTGAGCTGAGCAACTTGTCGCGAAGCCACTCTGGCTTGTTTGGCACTATTTTCTATATCAAATTTCATTTTTTTTCCTCATTCGACCAATGATCTTACATCATCACTAAATCATCTCGATGAACAACAACCTTACTTGGACACCAACCTAATATAGCAGTGATCTGGCTACTTTTCTGACCTTTAATGCGTGCTAAATCACGCGCACTATATTGTGATATACCTTTAGCAATCACTTTATTGGTAACTTGATCAACAATTTCAATCGAGTCACCACTAGCAAACTCACCAACTAACGCATTAATACCTGAAGGCAATAGTGATGCCCCATTTTCTTGTACTGCAGTAACAGCACCTTGATCGATAATAATTTTACCATTACTTTTCAAGGTATACTTCAACCAATGCTTACGCGCTTTATTAGCTGCATGCTTAGCTAAAAATTGTGTGCCTGGGTTTTCCCCTAATAATAATTTATCAAAAACCTCGGCATTCCTACCATTGACGATATAAGTGACTATGCCATTTTCAACGGCTTTTTCCGCCGCTTGAATTTTTGTTTTCATTCCGCCAGTGGCAATAGGGTTATTGGTAGTACCAGCCATTGCATATATTGCATCGTTAATTTCAGCTATTTCAGGGATCAAAATGGCGTCGTTATGCTGACGAGGGTCTTTATCATAAACCCCATTGATATCACTTAGTATAAATAAGCTATCTGCCTCACTGACTAAAGCAACTAATGCCGCTAAATTATCATTATCACCCACTTTTAGCTCATCAGTTGCCACCGTATCGTTCTCATTAACAATAGGGATCACGCCATTTTCTAATAAAATTCTCAGGGTATTTTTAATATTAATATAGCGCTCGCGATCTTTTAAATCAGCATGTGTGATTAATAACTGGCTACAAGGGACATCGAAAAAGCGTTGCCAATTAGCCATCATTTTCATTTGACCAACTGAAGCCATTGCTTGCTTATTTGGTATTGAAGGAATTTGAGAATGGTGTTGAATCACATGGCGACCTGCGGCAACGCTGCCAGAAGAGACTAAAATAACTTGCTTACCTGCTTTATGGCATTCATTAATAAAGCGGGCAATGGCGAGTAAATACTTACCACTACAACCATTATTATCAGGAGCAACTAGCGCACTTCCTACCTTAATAACAATACGATTGAATTTCATTTACTCTCCCCCTTAATTTGATACTAAAGCATGCACCGAAAAGAGGGTAAGTTGCAAACGACTTTTCTTATTATTTTAGATAATATCGCTATTATCATGAACTTTTAGCAATATAGAATACAAACCCTATTTTTTAGTGGTTAAATGTAAATAATTCCTATTAGTTTTCATCAATAATTTTTATTTGATTTATATTCAACCAACACCTTAACTCTTTGCCAACCACCATTAAGACTGTAAATAGTAACATTTTGTTACAAGCTCTATAGATATGATTTATCTTTTATAAGCATTTGCTAAGAAATTCAATCAATTTTCGATATAAACACTAAATTTAATCTTATTATTTTAACTACTGCAAAAAAGCTCAAATAATATTATTATATAAGCTGATTTACTCAATTATATAAATGCTTTATGTTGAATTTTTTACCTTCTCCTTTAATTGGTCTTTTATCGTTTAGTTTCTATGCACTAAATACATTAATTTGGTTAATCCCTATTATTGTTTTTTCTATTTTAAAAGCACTTATGCCTTTTAAATTCTGGCAGAAAATATTTAGTTACTTACTCGACCATATGGCCGGTAATTGGGTAGCAGTTAACACAATAAATCAGAAACTATTCACTAAACTCTCTATTGATGTTTCTGGTCTTGAAGATCTAAATCTTAAACAATGGTATTTAGTAGTATGTAATCACCAATCTTGGGTTGATATTCTCATCCTGCAACGGGTGTTACATGGTAAAATCCCCTTCTTAAAGTTTTTCTTAAAAAAAGAACTCATTTATGTCCCGTTCCTCGGAATTGCTTGGTGGGCGCTCGACTTTCCTTTTATGAAACGCTACAGCCAAGGTTTTATTAAAAAACATCCACACCTAAAAGGTAAGGATATTGAAACAACCAAAAAAGCTTGTGCAAAATTTAAGTATAAACCTGTTAGTGTGATGAATTTTATTGAAGGAACACGTTTTACCGATGAGAAGCATCAAAAACAAAATACTCATTTTGATCACTTATTAAAACCCAAGGCGGGTGGCATAGGTTTTGTTCTTTCAACTATGGGTGAGAACTTAAACAAAATCGTCAATGTCACAATATACTATCCGGAAGGATCACCAAACTTTCTTGATTTTCTCTGTGGAAAAATGCATCAAGTAAAAGTTGTTATAGACACTAAAGACATCGATGAAAATTTATTAGGTGATTATGTTAATGATAGACGTTACAAAATCAGCTTCCAAAAATGGGTTAATCAATTGTGGATAGAAAAAGATCAATTGTTAGACCAATTAAAAAATAATAATCGCTAGGAAAGTAAATGCTTGAGTTAATAACACAATGGCTAAGTGAGAATGGGATATCTCAACTTAACTTAGATCTAACAGCTTCATTCGTCGGTAATATTTGTATTATTGTCTTATGCGCCCTTAGCTATTACTTAGCTAAACATCAGCTATTAAGGTTAGTCAAAAAAATAGTGATTCATTCGAATAATACTTGGGATGATTTATTTCTTGAACATAACGTATTTCAACGAATCGCACTAACCTTACCTTATTTAGTTTTATTATTTTTAGTCCCTTTATTTACTCAGGAAGATACTTTATACCAACATTTTCTATTAACGGTGGCTAAAATTGCTATTTGTTTTCAAGTGGCTCGTTCAATTTCATCATTGCTAAACGTTATCAAAAGCATTTATGAACGAAAAGCCAGCGAACGCTATTTACCCTTAAATTCAACAATCCAAGTCATTAAATTACTCGTCTATTTAATCGCAACTATCTTATCTATTTCTTATATTTTAGATCGCTCTCCTTTCTATCTATTAAGTGGTATAGGGGCATTAACTGCCGTCTTGTTATTGGTCTTTCAAGATACAATCAAAGGGTTAGTGGCGAGTATTCAAATTTCGGCTAATAAAATGGTTGCTCCAGGCGATTGGATTGAAATACCACAATATGGCGCCGATGGCGATGTACTTGAAATAGGCTTAAATACGGTAAAAGTACAAAATTTCGATCGCACAGTAACGACAGTGCCAACTTATGCCTTAATTAGTGGCTCTTTTAAAAACTGGAGAGATATGCTCAACTCCGGAGGCAGACGGATTAAACGTGCTCTGCATATCGATATCACAAGTATTGATTTTTATAATAAAGAACAAATAGAAGCACTTAAAAAAATACGTTTACTTGCTCCTTACCTAAAAGAAAAAACCGAACAACTTGAGGCGCATGCAAAAGAGCATCATTTAACGGAAGATGATGTAAATAGCCGTCAACTTACTAATATAGGTACCTTTAGAGCATATGTTGAAGCCTATTTGAAACAACATGAAAAGGTACATAAAAATATGACCTGTATGGTTAGACAACTTCCGGCAACGGCAGCGGGCTTACCATTAGAGTTATATTTTTTCAGTAACGATCAAAATTGGGTGAATTATGAAAACATTCAAGCAGATATATTTGACCATTTATTTGCAATGGCCAAATTTTTTGATCTGCGCCTTTTCCAACACCCTAGTAGCAACGATTGGCAAGCGTTTCAACGACAATAAGGTATCTCTTAACGTTGACGCATAACACCTTCTTGCATCGTACTGGCGACTAGCTCTCCAGTACGAGCAAAAATTTGACCACGAACTAAGCCTCTTCCCCCCATCGTTGTTGGACTTTCAATAACATACAATAACCAATCATCCATACGAAAAGGGCGATGAAACCACATAGAATGATCAATAGTCGCCAACTGAAAATTAGGGTGCCAGTAACTCACTCCATGAGTAAATAAAGCTGTCGGTAGAAAATGAAAATCAGATGTATAAGCGAGCATATAATTATGCACGCGTAAATCATCTGGAAGTTGACCATTAGCTTTAATCCACATATGACACACAGGTGCCATTTTTTCAGGTTTTATCCAGTTATATTGCTCTACCGGACGGAGTTCGATAGGTTTTTCTGCCAAAAATTTATCGCGAACCGCCTCAGGAATAAAATGTTGATTTTCAATGATATAATCATGATATGAAGGCACTTCTTCTGGTGGTGGCACAATTGGCATTTTATTTTGATGATCAAATCCATCTTCAGGCGCTTGAAACGAAGCTGTTAGATAGAAAATCACCTTGCCATTTTGCAGCGCTTTAACACGACGAGTAGTAAAGCTTTGTCCATCTCGAATATTTTCAACTTCATAAACAACTGGTTTTGTAGCATCTCCAGGTCTTAAGAAATAGGAATGTAGAGAATGTACATGCCGATTCGACTCAACTGTCTCTTGCGCAGCAGATAATGCTTGCCCCATGACTTGTCCACCGAATAAGGCTCTAAAGCCTAAATCTTGGCTCTGACCACGATACAACCCTTGCTCTATAGACTCTAATGTTAAAAGGCTTAATAGTTCATCTAATACTTGGCTCATTACTCGTTACCGTTAACTTGATGATATTCTGAAATAAATATACGTTAATACTAACGTATATTTAACACTGGTTCTATCAGTATCAACTCCGAACGCAAATTGTACACTGGTACTATCAGTACCTACTTTGAACGTAATAAGTTGTAATAGATAAAAAATTGAGATATTGTCGAGTTATATGAGTTATTCATTTTTATTATTATCGAGGTTTTAGTGCAAGCAATGATGGATAGAGAAGTGTTATTAGAAAGAAGACACTATACTCCTGAACAAGCAACACTTTGGGATAAGTTATCTTTAGCTCAAAAATTTGCCGCAAGTAGCTTAACGCAATTTGGTTATGATCTTGTCTTTATCCGTACAGGCACTGTTGGTAATATTGCAGTATTAGTCTGCGACGGTAACCCTGCAACAATTACTGACGATGGTGAAATTAACACCAGTCCTGAAATCATTATCCGCCCTTAATTCATAAATGGGGAACTCATTATCAATTAATGTAATGTTCCCTTCTTAGATCATCACTTCCCCTAATTTCAATATCTATACACTATCTGCCATATAACTAATTGAGCTAATATTACTTATTAAAAGTGGCATATTCTGAACGTTTAGATTCGCTTAACCGTGACAAAAAGATAAAAGGATCGATATCTTGTACACTCGGTGACTCTGTCGAATAGCTAATTTTTACAGAAAAATCGCCTAAATTTGCAAAAAACCGTGTTTTTAATGCATTCGACAGCAAGTTTAATTTACCTTGTAAGCTCTCTTTGCTTTGGTGGGGTGAGATAAATAAATACTCGCCATCTTTAATGAGTCCAACCCGATCAAATTCACTTACATACTCATTAATCAAAATACCAAAGGTTTTAACCACTTCTGCAACTACTTTTTTATTAAAACGAAAAGTAAGCTCTTGCCAATTATCAATTGATAAATAACCAATCGACAAAATATATTCAAATTTTCGCGCTTCCTTGTACTTTAGTTGATACATCTGTTTGGTTTGCGTTGGTGAGGCGATAAAATCTATGGGTTTTTCAACATCATCATAAGCTTTGTTTAATCGCGAATTTCTTTGGTTTAAATATAAATAACAAGAAAAAACAATCAAAATAAACAATAGAGTGATTAACATATAAATTACTTTTTTCGCATCTTGATATTTTTCAAAATAGGACTGACGTAGGTCAGAATGTTCAGCAACATTCAATGCTATTTGGCGATTTTGTAAATCTAATGAACCATCCATAACATTCTGAGTAAATAGTGGTTTTTGAAAATAGTACTGTTGATAAAAGGTGACTTGCTTTTTATAAGCATCAAATGCTTTTGAATAGTTATTTTGATCAACATACATCTCAGCAAGTAAGCTATAAAGTTCTAACTGGTCGTAGCTAACTTCAATACTTTTAGTTAACACCTCTACCCGTTCAAGTATTGAATAAGAAGCTAATTTATCATCCATTTCCGCGTAAGCTTTAGCTAAAGCAATTAAGGCGGATAAATGAGGAGCACCAAAACTTTCACTCTGAAGTTGTATTTCAGCGGCCTTTAAATGCTCAATTGATTTTTGAATACTTTGTTGCTGCAATAATACTTTACCTAGCCCTAAATCGGCAAAAGCGACACGTATAGGTAGTTGATTTTTGGTAGCTAATTGCTTCGCCTGATAAAAACCGCTATAAGCATCATCAAGCCTATTTAACTTTAAATCGATTAAAGCGAGATAATAGTAACTACGATCTATGGCTTCCATTCTGCCTGATTCAAAGCGTAGTTTAATTGCCTTGTTGTATAATGTTTTCGCCACGAAATAATCATGCTGATATAAATGAGCCAAGGCAAGAATTTCAATCACATCTAAATGATCTTTGAACTCGTCATTATCAAGCAATAATTGTGAAATTTCTTTTAGTTCTTGATATGCCTTAGAATTATTTGCTATTAGTGCATTTGACATTGCGCTATAACTAAGGGCGATCAATAAATATTTAACCGGCGCCACTTGTCTAGACAAAATCACTGCTTGTTGTGCAAATTTGTTTACTTGATGAAAATGCCCTTCAACATAATGACCTGCAGCTAATTTAAGTAAAAGATCGATTTTAAGTACATTATCAATCCCTACTAAGGCAATGCCATCTCGAGCAAATTGTATTGATTTACCTAAATCTCCCTTATTTTCAGCGATATTCGCTAATAGGATATACACTTTTGCGACAGTATTTGTACTGTAAAAATGGCGCTTCCTAATAATATTATTTGCAAGTGATAACACTTCTTCAGCATGCAGTGTTTCTTTCTCCTGCAAGAATAGAAACTCAACCTGCTTTATATTATCAACAACCCCCATAGTTTGGGCTAAGGCATGACGACTAAATACGACGAGAATCAATATAAGTAAACAAGACATGGTACTAAGTTTCATCAATTCCTCCTCTTTTAATCTAATCAGCATCTCCAAATTCACTCTACCATGACTCCCTTAGTGACACTAAGTTTTAAGATAATTATATTCAAGGTTTACAATAGATTTTTTTCACCTATAATAGTCATCGAGCTACTAAAGCTTGAAAAGGGCAAATCTAATGAAAGTTAGAGACGCAAAGTTACCGACCTAAGGTTTATTCTATGGCAGCGGAACTACCGAATTTAGATATAGTGGGGGCTTATCTAAAACCAGTATTCTGTCTGTTGTTTCTGCCTCGGTAACTTTTGCGTGCCACCTTTCCTTTCTTTTGTTCTATTGAATTAATTAAAATAGCTATAAAATTCGTTATAAACTCGAATTTTCGACTATATTCGTTAATTACTCACTAATTTTGTATTTTTCTATAGAAGTTTTCATATTTTTACTAGAGAATGTAGAAATCAATACTTTTGCGTAAAATTACATGTTGTACATAAAAGGCGAGTTATGAAACACCATGATTCTATTACACAAGCTGAGCAAAAGCTCACTCTTGCTACTAAGCAGTTACAGCTCTGGAATTTACCCGCAACGCCGATCAATTATGCGGTGAGCTATGAATACATTACCGATAAAAATACCACATTAACCGCACTAATTAATCAACAAATAGCTTCCGAAAAATCTCTTGATAACTTTTTTATTGAAGACGTTTATCGTCAATTACTCTTAGGTGGTGCCCAATTTCGTGATGAAATGATCACCGATATTGATACAGTAATTAATCAAGTAAAAAGCAGTAGTCAAAAATCAGCCTTACAAGCAGAGCAATTTATTACAGACGTGGACAAGCATTCAGAGCAGCTTTATTCACATGACGAACATAAAATTAAACAAGCCTTATTACAGATTCATAAAGCATCTCGTAACTTCAAACTGCAACAACAACAATTAAATTTGCAGTTAGAGCAATCAAAAACCCAAACCGCTTCACTTCAAATGGAATTAGAAGAAATACGAAAAGAAGTATATTTAGACCCATTAACAGGACTATATAATCGTAAAGCCTTAAATAAACATATTGAAGATTGGATAAAAGAAGATCCAAATAAAAGCTTAGCGGCCATTGTTATTAATGTTGATCAATTACAACAAGTAACAGAGAAGTTTGGTAGCTTAATTAGTGATGTATTATTAGCTAAAATTGCAAACAAAGTCAGTAGTTATGTAGGAGATAGTGGGTTTCCAGTACGTTCAGGTGGTGATGAATTTACAATATTATATCCAGAAATTGAGTGTGCCCAGGCCTCGGAAATAGCAGAAAAAATTCGTCAAGGTGTTGAACGGTTACGATTTATTAGTAGTAAAACAGGTATTCGATTACCTCAAATGACCATATCGCTTGGGGTAAAAAGTTTCGACTTAAGCAATAATGTTCATCAGATGATAGGTCAAACACGTAATCTTGTTTCTGAAATGCACAAAAAATCTCAGTATAATCAGATAGCCATTGCCAGTTAACACTTAGCAAATTATGACAATAGTAGACTTAGCTCATCTAGCTGATTTTCTGAAAACACTTGGATATTATTAACGGTTAATAATTTTGCGGTTAACCCCATCCCCCTCTTTTTAGTATTTGAGAATGAACCATCATAAATAGTATGACTGCCACAGGATGGGCTAGACTCTTTTAAAAGTGCGTATTTTATCTTATATTTTTTACACAAAAATAATGCTTTCTCAGCTCCTTGTAAAAATTCACCTGTCACATCTAAACCTTGTTTAGTAATAATTCGCTCATCTGATTGTATTTCTGCTGGTGCTCGCGGCACAGGCAGGCCGCCCGCTACTTCTGGGCACATACTCAACACTAAACCTTGTACACACCAAGCACTTAATCTTGCATCTTGTTGACGCTGGCAGTTCCCGTCGTAGCGTACTTTCTCTCCTAACAAACAGGCACTCACTAATAATTTTTTCATCTAAGTTCCTTAGCAATCTGACGATTTATATCTTCAAACATTAACCTCAGTAATGATTCGTGATTGTGGACATAGCTTTCGATCCAAATAGATTCACAATTACATTCTAAATTGAGTACAAAGGCTTCTTGTTGGTAATCAAAACGAATCTGCAATCTATCAGCTCCTTCAATCATTTCAATGAGCTGGGCTGATGTTAATAACTCAAAAAACTTTTCTACAAACAGCTGCAAGTGTTGATCTTGCCAATTAAAGTTAGAAACCTGAAAAATAATAGTGGAATAATTTTCATTCAAATTAATACAGGTAATCGTTTCTTGAAAATAGTTATCATTCATATAAATCTACTTTATGATCTTAAGCAAAATATTTCATATAATACAAAAAAAGCAACGACATCATTAGGTTTTTTACTTATAATTAGTGGGATTGAAACGTATATTAACCATTAAAGAGAGATAAATATTATGAAAAAACTTACTTTAGCTATTGCAGCTACAGTGATGATTGCATCTCCTGTTTTTGCTGGTGACATTGCCGCTGGTAAAGCTAAATCAGTTACTTGTGCAGCTTGTCATGGTGCTGAAGGTATCTCGGCTATTCCTATGTACCCTAATTTGGCAGGTCAAAAAGAAGCTTACCTTATCAAGCAATTAAAAGATTTTAAATCGGGTGCTCGTAAAGATCCGGTAATGTCAGCAATGGCAATGCCATTAACTGATGATGATGTTGCGAACGTTGCAGCGTACTTTGCTAGTAAAAAATAGTCATAACTATTTAAGTTAATTGAAGCGCTCTTTGAGCGCTTTTTTGTATCTACCTTTCAGTAAACACCCTAGCTACCACCATTTAAGTGCTCTTGAATCACCTCAATAAAAGGCTTTCCATAACGTGAAAGTTTTGTATCCCCCACACCATTTATTCTTAGAAATTCATTTGAATTTAATGGCTTAACACTCGCTAACTCAGCTAAAGTCGCATCATTAAAGACAATATAAGGGGCAATATCTTCAACATCGGCAAGGGTTTTACGTAATTCCCGTAATTTGACAAATAATTTTCGATCATAATGACTTTTATCTTGTTTATTACGCTGCCAGTAACTCGCTTTCTGCAATCGAGGAGCCGCTAACATTAATACGTTATCCCCCTTGAGCACACTTCGTGAAGCTTGCGTTAAACAAAGGTTCGATTTGTCAGAAATATCTTGCTGCAAATAACCTAAATGAATTAACTGTCGGATAATTGCATGCCAATAACCCGGAGTTTTATCACGACCTATGCCAAACGTAGACACTTTCTCATGGCCATTACTTTTAATGTCACTAGAGAGTTCGCCACGGATAACTTGAATAAGGTAATCAATATTACCCTTTTGACCAATACGATACACACAAGAAAGTACTTTTTGCGCCGCTATCGTACCGTCGAACTGTGTTGGAGGATCGAGACAAATATCACAGTTACCACATGATTTATCCGTATATTCAGCAAAATAGTTTAATACCACTTGCCGGCGACAGGTTTGCGCATCGATAAACCCCTGCATTGTCTGAAAACGCTGCATTTCTACATCTATGCGTTGGTCATCTTCTTGATCATTTATACGTTTAATAATGCGCTGAACATCTTTATCATCATAAAGAAATAACGCTTCTGCGGCCAAGCCATCTCGCCCCGCACGCCCAATTTCTTGATAATAGGACTCTAGCGTACGTGGTGGTTCAAAGTGAATGACATAGCGCACATTTAACTTATTAATCCCTAAACCAAAAGCAATGGTAGCCACCACTACTTGAATATTATCCTTGGCGAAGTTATCTTGTACATTATTACGAATTTCACTTTCTAAACCCGCATGGTAAGCAGCACAACTAACACCTGATGAAGCTAATGCTTTAGCCAAATTTTCCACTTGCCAACGACTATTACAATAGATAATTCCGCTTTCTAATCCACGCTTTTTAACATAGCTAATCGCTTGTTGAATACCATTGTATTTATCCGCCATCGTTAAGCGAATATTAGGGCGATCAAAACTATCAATATGAATATTTGGTTGGTGTAACTGTAATTGAGACAGAATATCTTTGCGAGTGGTAACATCGGCAGTAGCAGTTAGCGCCAAAATAGGGATAGTAGGAAATTGCTCTTTTATACAGTGCAGCTGAGTATATGCAGGTCTAAAATCATGACCCCATTGAGAAATACAATGCGCCTCATCAATAGCAAAAAGACTAATAGGTAAACTATGTAGACTCTCGAGAAAATATCGACTTTTTAAGCGCTCAGGAGCTAAATATAATAATTTAATTTCACCAGTCATTAATCGTTGAAAAATACCGTTAATTTCCTCACCAGATAAACTTGAATTAATAAAAGCTGCTGAAATACCTTGACGGTTAAGGCTGTCCACTTGGTCTTTCATTAATGCGATTAGGGGTGAAATAACAATAGTGATGCCCGGAAGTAAAGCTGCTGGTAATTGATAACAGAGTGATTTACCTCCCCCTGTCGGCATTAAGACTAAACTGTCTTGCCCCGCAAGTACTTGCTCAATAATTTTTTCTTGGCCAAAGCGAAAGCTGCCATAGCCAAAATAGTGCTGTAACGCACTTAACAATGTAAATGTAGAGGTTTTTTCGGGAAGTGCAGACAAAATATTATTCAACGTATAAGACAAGTACGTCTATTTTACCTTAGAGGGACTAGCCTAAACAGTGATTTATTGTTAAATAAGCTATTAATCCTTTACACTATGTAAAACTCACTCATCTTACCAGTTGGTTTAACTATGAATCGCGCTTTAATTATTCAACAAATGCAAAATTTTTGGAATAACGATATGCCTTTTAATCAATTACTTGGTTTAACTATCACGCAATTTGATCATCAAAAATCTGAAGTACGGTTTTCTTGGCAAGATAAGTTAGTTGGTAACCCTATGCAAAAAATTCTCCATGGCGGTGTCACCGCAACTGCTTTAGATTTGGTTGGAGGTGTAGTCGCTGCCGCCAATATCATTGAACACCTTGATGATTACTCTCCTGAGGCGATTGAACAAAGCCTAAGTAAATTAAGTACTATTGATTTACGAACCGACTTTTTACGACCAGGCCGAGGAGAAAGCTTTATTGCTACAGCCACAATTATTCGAAGTGGCACTAAAGTCACCGTAGCAAGAATGGAATTACACAACGAAAAAAATGATCATATCGCCTTTGGCACAGGCACTTACATGGTGGGTTAATTAGGGTAATGCGCTAGCATAAAGCAATTAACTGGCAACTACCCGTATTACCCCAGGTCAACATAATGATATAATGATTTTTTACCTTCATAATTCTAAATATGACGACCCAATTACTTTCCGCTAAAGAACAACGTCACGGCGTAATTAGCGCCATATGCGCCTATTTTCTTTGGGGACTTGCCCCCATCTATTTTAAATTTCTTGGTCAGATTGGTTCTGATGAAATCATGTTGCACCGTGTCTTGTGGTCATGTTTATTATTGTTCATTATTATCTTAATTACCGGAAAATGGCGCGCTCTCGCACTACTTGTGAGCAGAACCCCCAATATTCTCTTTAAATTAACATTAACGGCTCTTATTCTTGGAGTAAATTGGTTTTTATTTATTTGGGCAATCAACAATGACCATTTGTTAGATGCCAGTTTAGGTTATTACATTAATCCACTGTTTAATGTCGCCTTAGGTATGATTTTTTTAAAAGAAACATTGAGTAAATGGCAATTGTTTGCGGTATTTTTAGCTATTATTGGTGTACTGATTCAAGTCGTCATGATTGGCTCAGTTCCTATTATTTCACTAGCCTTAGCGGGCACCTTTGGTATTTATGGCCTACTTAGAAAAAAAATTGCCGTCGACTCGTTTGTTGGGTTATTGATTGAATCTATCTTAATGTTGCCTCTTGCTCTTCTTTATTGGCATTTTTTTGTAACCACTGAAACAAGTAACTTATTCAATAACAGTATTTCTCTTAATATCAGTTTAATTATGGCAGGAGTTGTGACTACAGCCCCTTTATTGTGTTTTACCGCGGCGGCTAAACGCTTAACCTTATCGACCTTAGGCTTCTTTCAGTATATTGGTCCAAGTATTATGTTTTTACTTGCAACCTTTCATTATGACGAGCCCTTATCAACAGCTAAAATCATCACGTTTACTTTTATTTGGATCGCGCTACTTGTCTATAGTATGGACTCTATCAATAGTCACAAGAAAAAAAGGAAGTTAGAAAAAAATATCGGTTAGATAGACAAATAGCTAAACACTAAGCAAGTGAAACCAGATGGTTACCCTAATCAAGCATTGGGATTACTGGATAATCTTGATTTGATTGCGACCATTATTTTTTACGTAATACAAAGCATCATCTGCCGCACTCATTTGTTTCGCTAAGGTTTCAGTTCCATTAATGATGGCACCTATACTCACCGTAAATTTGATACGACTTTCATCATAATTAACCGTTAGCTCGTCAATTTCTTGGTGAAAACATTCCAATTTATGCTTGAGATTTTTTTGATCAACACCCTCAATTAATACAATAAATTCCTCACCCCCAAGACGAGAAATAAGGCCTGTGCCAAAATGTTTTTGTAGACGTTGGGCAATAACTTTTAAAACCTGATCTCCAGCATCATGACCAAAGGTGTCATTGACTTGCTTAAAAAAATCAATATCAATCATTGCTAAGCAAAAATCAGCTCCTATACTTTGAAAACGTCTTATACAACCTTCTGCTTGCTGAAAAAAAGCTCTTCTGTTTGGTAATTCTGTTAAGTAGTCCGTATAAGCCGCTTTTTGAATTTTTTCAATGTTAGCTAAATTCTCAATATTTTGGGTTATACGACAATAAAACTCTTCGGGGCATAAAGGTTTTCGCAAAAAATCATCTGCACCATTTTTAATAAATCGTGCAGTATTTGCGGCGTAAGCGGCCCCTGAGATGCCAATAATTGCGAGTTGATCACGATTAAAGCTCTGTCGAATATCATTAGTTAACTCAACCCCCTCCATTTCTGAAAGTTCAAGATCAATAATCACCATTTTAATCGAGGGATGCAGCTTGAGTAGATCTTTTGCTGTACTAGCATTTTCCGCCGCATAAACGGTAAAATTTCGTCTTTGCAGCAAATCTGTAATTTCAATATGAGCAGTTTCTGAGTCGGCAACGACTAAAACCCCCACTTCATTATTAATAGTCTGCCAATACAATATTCGTTTTAAATAAAGGAAAGCTTGATTATTTTCTTTTGGAATATAGTCGATGACAGGTTGTTTTAGGATTTTTTTACGGGTTTTTTCATCCATTACCCCTGTCATAACAATACCGGGAATTTGGTGAGAAAGTACATATTCAATAGCTTCGCCATTTTGAGCATCAGGTAATGAATAATCAATTGTTGCCGCAAAAAATAGGCGTTCTCGCTTCAAGATATCTTTTAATTGCGCCATACTTTCAGCAATAGTGACGTCATAATTTAATGAATTCCCTATCTGCTTAATCATTCTAGCAATAGTTTTACTATCTTCAACGACCAACAACTTTTTTGCCATTTTCAACCTAACTTTTATATAGCCTTAAGATTAGCATAGGCAACTACCAGCCATTTGCTACCTACATCAGAAAAATTTACTTGTATTCTACTTTGTGCACCATTACCTTCATAATTTAACACAACCCCTTCTCCAAATTTAGGATGCATCACTGACTGACCTAATTTAAATCCAGAGTTTTCAAAGGTTTCCAAAGTAATAGTATTGGAAAATCGTCCTGTTGTCGCAGGTCGCGAAACTTGATTACGCATCCGTATATTGTCAACACACTGCTCAGGCAATTCTCGTAAAAAACGGCTAGGAGGATGAAACTTTTCCTGTCCGTACAAACGCCTACTTTCTGCATGGCAGAGATAAAGCTTTTTCATTGCCCTTGTCATACCAACATAACACAAGCGTCTTTCTTCTTCTAATCGTCCAATCTCTTCAACTGACTGTTGAGAAGGAAACATCCCCTCTTCTAAGCCAGCAATAAACACCAATGGGAACTCTAAACCTTTAGCTGAATGCATCGTCATCAACTGTACCGCAGGTTCATATTCATCGGCTTGCGACTCACCTGACTCCAGTGCTGCATGAGTCAGAAAACCAGTTAACTTAGTTTGCTCGCCCTCTAATTCCGGTTCCATTTCATAAGTTTGGCATGCCGTAACTAATTCGTTTAAGTTTTCTATTCGTGCTTGCGCTCGTTCACCTTTCTCAGCTTGGTACATCGCCTTTAGGCCACTGTGTTGAATAACAAAATTAGCTTGCTGATCTAAATCTAATTGCGCAGAATCATCTTCAAGTTGCTCAATGAGTTGGATAAACTGAGTGATTACTTTTGCACTTCGTCCTTTAAGCTCTTCATTGGCTATCATTTGTTGACACGTTTGCCACAAAGTCAGCTCTAAGCTTCTTGCCGCATTTCTCACAAGTGCTAACGTTGTATTACCAATCCCGCGTGTTGGCGTATTAATAATACGTTCAAACGCAGCATCATCATCACGGTTATTAATCAAACGTAGATAAGCTAGAGCATCTTTAATTTCTTGACGCTCAAAAAAGCGTAAGCCGCCATAAATACGATAAGGTAATTTAGCTTGAATTAGCGCTTCTTCCAGTAAACGTGATTGGGCATTACTGCGATATAAAATAGCGACGTCATCGAGTGAACCATTATCAGTACGCCATTCATCTATACGACCAGAAATAAAGCGCGCTTCATCAATTTCATTAAAAGCTGTATAGATAGAAATTTTTTCTCCATCTTCATCTTCGGTCCATAATTCCTTTCCAAGACGATTGTTATTATTAGCAATTAATTTATTCGCTGCGTTAAGAATATTAGCTGCCGAACGATAATTTTGCTCCAAACGGATCGTTTGGGCGTTATCAAAATCGCTTAAAAAGCGTTGAATATTTTCAATACGTGCGCCACGCCAACCATAAATAGATTGATCATCATCACCGACAATCATCACTTTACTTTTAGGTTGGCCTAATAAGGTTAACCAAGCATACTGTATTGCATTCGTATCTTGAAACTCATCAACCAGTACATGACGAAAACGTTGCTGATAATGCGCCAACAACTCAGGGTTATGTAGCCAAAGCTCATGAGCCCTTAACAATAATTCAGCAAAATCTACTAATCCAGCCCGATCACAAGCTTCTTGATAGGCTTTATACACTTTTACAAATGTTTCTTCTGTTTGATCAAACTGGGTATCAATATGATGAGGACGAAGACCTTCATCTTTTTTGCCATTGATATACCACAACATTTGTTTAGCTGGCCATCTCTTTTCATCTAAATCAAGAGAACGAATAATCCGTTTAACCAAACGCAATTGATCATCAGAATCAAGAACCTGGAAACTCTGTGGTAATTTGGCTTCTTGGAAATGCATGCGCAATAAGCGATGAGCTAAACCATGAAAAGTACCTATCCACATACCATGAATATTACCACCAGCAATTTGCTCAACACGAGAACGCATTTCAGCAGCAGCTTTGTTTGTAAAGGTTACGGCAAGAATACTATGAGGTGATACATGCTCAACTTTCATTAACCAAGCAATTCGTTGAACTAATACGCGGGTTTTACCACTACCGGCACCAGCAAGCACCAACATATTTTGTAGTGGGGCTGCGACAACATCACGTTGCTTGTCATTTAAATCATCTAAAAGTTGAGAAACATCCATAGGTTGGGGAATTTTTTGATTATCGACTCAATAGTGTGATTATATACCCAAACGACTTCCGGATGCGAATTTCAAGACAACACTTCTCTCGCTTTTCAGCTAATTCTTCAAGGTTATTTAGGCGGGATTAACTGTTGTAACTCTTCAACACAAGTTAATTCTATATTCGGCAATATCAACAAGGGTTTACCTACATTATATTGAGTTACCCACGCGCTTTGACAACCAGCCATAATAGCGCCATAAATATCACTATGACCGCAATCACCCACATGTAACAATTGCTGAGGAGAAATAGCCAAGTCTCGACATGCCAAAGTAAACATATCAGCGCTGGGTTTTTGTTGCTGATTTAAATCGGCATGATAAATAGAGGTAAAATACTGCTCAATACCAATTTTTTTAGTGTTCACATTACCATTACTGATAGCCACTAATGGGTAATTCATCGACAGTAAGTTTAAAAACTCATGGGTTTTCTCAGGCACTTTGAAATTGCTACGATGAAAATTAAATTCATCCATCGCAGCCTGCGCCAACTTGATAGCAAACTCATCACTCTTACCTAACGCTTTGACACCCAAACAATAAGTTTGCAACCGTAAAGCACTAACATCATGTTTTAATAAAGGATTATTGGCAATAACTTGTAGACGAAATGGCCACCAATAGTCATGATTGTATTGATTCAACTGCGCAGGTAATTGTTTTGAAAAAAACTTAACCATATGCTCTTCAGTAGCCATCATCACAGGATAATTACTGTATAAGGTATCGTCTAAGTCAAAACTTATCGCACTAATCGGTTGTAAACGTCGATAAAATTTCATCGTATTACCACTCACTTAACTGCAGTGAATAAAAACCCACCAAGCATTACTGAGCGAACAAATGCTGACGTAATAATTTTGACACTAAACGGGTAAATTGACTAATAAGCAAAGTATCCATGCGCGGGTCAAAATGGTCCGCATCTTGACTGCTAATGGCTAAAAATCCAATCGTGCCATGATGATCACTTAATTTAATTAACACTACCGAACCAGTAACGGTTTCAGCAAATATTTGTTGTTGTTCACTTTGCTGTAAACGTCCAAAATAATAGTCTTCATTCGCTAAACGAGTCTCGAAGATTTCATGGCAATCTTCATCACAAATACTCGGATGTTCAATATCGGTAGGCTTGGCTAACCATAACTTTAAGCCCGATAATGATAACAACTGCGTTGTTGCTTGATATAAGCATTCAAGTAGTTCTGTTGCTTCTTGGCAATCAAGTAATCTTAAGTACAAGTCGCTATAAAGAACAAATAGTTGTTCATTTTGATTGGCAACAGACATTAAGTGCGTAATTTCTTCTTCTAAATTATGTACTTTAGTTCGTAATAGTTGCTGTTGGCGCTCAACTAAAGAGACGGTTCCTCTCTGAACATCTTGTAATCGTAAACTAGTCACTAGCTCTGGTTGACGATTAAAAAATTCAGGATTGTCTTGTAAAAAGCTCACAACAATTTCATCTGACAGGGCGATTTCTTCGCTTTGTAAATATTTTGTTGAACTTGATTCCGGATTCATCTTTTTACTCATATATATAATTGTCCGTCAAAAACATGTGTTGCTGGGCCTGTCATTTTGACTGGATGGCCAGGGCCTTTCCAATAAATTTTAAGTTTGCCACCAGGTAACTCAACATACACTTGTTTAGCTAATTTTTTTTGTATTTGCCCAATAACCACAGCGGCACATGCACCACTGCCACAGGCTAATGTTTCTTGTGCGCCTCGTTCGTAAACACGTAATTTAATACTATCTGCAGAAACTACTTCCATGAACCCCACATTGGCACCTTCAGGAAAACGTTCATGTTTTGAAAGTTCCGCACCTAAGGTATTTACTGGTGCGTCTTCAATGGCATCTACAGTAATCACACAATGTGGATTTCCCATAGACACAGCACCACAAAGTACCGTTTCTTCTTCACTACGTAAAATGTAGGTGCCTTCTACTTTTTTCGCATTAAAAGGAATTTTATGAGGTTCAAATTGAGGCACTGGCATAGTCACAGTAATATTACCATCACGTTCAACAAATAAGGTCATCTTACCGGATTGCGTTGATACTTTAATTTTGTTCCGATTAGTTAATCCTTTCATACGAACAAACTTAGCGAAACATCGAGCACCATTGCCACACTGACTTACTTCACTACCATCAGCATTAAAAATGCGATAATGAAAATCTAAATCAGGATCGTATGGTGGCTCAACCACCAACATCTGATCAAAACCAACCCCAAAATTACGATCAGCTAATCGTTTTATTTGATCATTTGGTAAAAACACATTCTGAGTAACGTTATCTATCATCAGAAAATCGTTACCTAAACCATGCATTTTTGAGAAGTTTACTAACATTATATTATTTTACTCATGCCGCTTAACCGTGCTTACAAAAATCACTTACCCTAAGGTAATAAAGACTCACCTTGCCATAATTGCGCTAATGTTTCACGCTGGCGGACTAAATAATGTTGATCTCCATCAACCATAACTTCTGCAGCTCGAGGTCGACTATTATAGTTTGAACTCATAGTAAAACCATATGCACCTGATGAACGCACCGCAAGTAAATCACCAGCTTGAATGGCTAATGCACGATCTTTCCCCAAAAAGTCACCTGTTTCACAGACCGGTCCAACAATATCGTACACTTTCTTTTCAAGTACATTGTTGACTGTAACGGGAATAATATTTTGCCATGCCTGATATAACGCGGGACGGATAAGATCATTCATTGCCGCATCAACTAAAGCAAAATGACGATCTTGATTGGTTTTAATAAATTCAATTTCAGTGACAAGAATACCTGCATTCGCCATGATGGCACGGCCAGGCTCAAACAAAAGTGTTAACTTTCTTCCCGCTAAGCGTTCCACAATAGCTGTAGCGTATTCCCTTGGCATTGGTGGTTCTTCATCTTGATAATTAACCCCTAAGCCACCACCTACGTCAATATGTGAAAGCGATATACCTTGTTCGGCTAAATGATCTATCATAGCTAACAGTCTATCTAGTGCATCAATAAAAGGAGCAATCGTTGTTAATTGTGAACCTATATGACAATCAATTCCTTTAATAGCGATGTGCGACATTTTGGCCGCTTTTAAATAAATAGCTAAAGCATCATCTATTGCTACACCAAATTTATTCTCTTTCAATCCGGTAGAAATATAGGGATGTGTACCTGCATCAACATCTGGATTAACACGTAAAGAAATAGAAGCTACTTTATTTAATGACTCTGCCACTTGCTGAATACGATCTAGTTCAGGTTCCGACTCAACATTAAAGCAATAAATGCCTTTTTCTAATGCAAATGCAATTTCATCTGCTTTTTTCCCGACGCCGGAGAATACTACTTTACTGGGATCGCCACCGGCTTCTATGACTCTCGCTAGCTCACCTTTTGAAACAATATCAAAACCTGAACCTAACCTTGCCATGACATTTAATACGGCTAAATTACTATTAGCCTTTACCGCATAACAAACCATATGAGGATGTGAGCCCGCAGCACTATCAAATGCATGCCAATGACGTTCAATTGTCGCCCTAGAATAAATATACAAGGGTGTTTGATAGTTTTTAGCTAAATCAGCAACCGCACTTTCTTCAGCAAATAAGGTATTATTTTTATAATTAAAAAAATCCACTATGAGTTTTCCTGCACAGTTTGATTAGATGATTGAGTATTAGGTGGTGTTTCATTCGCTTTAATTTCAGGTGTTTGATATAACGGACCTGGCATTCCACAACCCGATAACAGTAATAATACTAATAGCCAAGCTAGATTTAATGAATTTAGTTTACGCATTTTTGATCAATTTGATTTTTTTCCCATGATAGACGTTTTATAATGCCGTGACCATAAGTTACAAGCAAAAGAAAAGCCTAATTAAAGTGTTTTTTTTAAAAGGACCGTTTTATGAACGATAGCCAGTACAATTTAATTGCCGACCAGCTCATTTTAGCACTTGAAGAAGCAATAGAAGACTGCGGTGTAGATATTGATTACGAAGGGGTAAGTGGCATGCTGACACTTACCTTTAAAAATGGTAGTAAAATTATTATTAACAAACAAGCGCCGCTCCATGAAATCTGGGTTGCTACTAAATTTAATGGCCATCATTTCCATCTAGAAAACGAGCGTTGGATGGATAAAAGAGGTGGTGGTGAGTTTTGGCAATTCATTTCTAAAGCTGTCAGTATTCAAGCAGATACTGATATAACATTAACTCAGGCACCATAATTGTTAGGAAAAAACATGACCACTAAACTTGTTCGTATCGCCACTCGTAAAAGTGCATTAGCTCTATGGCAAGCGGAATATGTAAAAGCACAACTTGAAAAATTTCATGCCAATGTCACTGTCGAACTTGTTCCTATGACCACCAAAGGCGATATTATTCTTGATACACCTTTAGCAAAGGTAGGTGGTAAAGGTTTATTTGTTAAAGAGCTTGAAGTGGCAATGTTAGAAAATCGAGCTGATATTGCGGTACATTCAATGAAGGACGTACCGGTTGAGTTTCCCGAAGGTTTAGGCCTTGAAGTTATTTGTCCTCGCGAAGATCCCCGAGATGCTTTTGTTTCAAATACCATAGATAAATTCGAGCAACTTCCACAAGGTGCTATTGTCGGTACCTCAAGTTTACGCCGTCAATGTCAAATTAAAGCCCTACGTCCAGACTTAGATATTCGTGATTTACGTGGCAATGTCAACACACGTCTAGCCAAATTAGACAAAGGCGAATACGACGCCATTATTTTAGCGGCAGCTGGTTTAATTCGTTTGAAAATGCCTGAACGTATCCGTGAATTTATTGCACCCGAATTAATGCTACCAGCTAATGGGCAAGGTGCTGTAGGTATAGAGTGCCGAAGTGACGACGCAACTATCAAAGCTTTATTAGCACCTCTAGAATGCAAAACCACACGTATACGGGTTCTCGCTGAACGAGCAATGAATAGAGCATTAGAAGGGGGTTGCCAAGTGCCTATTGGAAGTTATGCCGAAATTAACAAGCAAACCATACATTTACGAGGTTTAGTTGGAGCGGTAGATGGCAGCGAAATTTTACAAAATGAGGTTTCTGGAAGTCTTGAACAGGCTGAAGCATTAGGACTTGAACTAGCAGAGCTCTTATTGGCACAAGGTGCTGATAAAATATTAAAAAGTGTTTATGACTCACAAGATTAATACCATTTTGGTCCCCCGGCCGAAAGAGCCGGGTGAAAAACTTGCTTATCAACTTGAATTAGCTGGATTTAAGTCATTCTGCCAACCGATAATGACTTATCAAACCACAACAACAAAAACCGATATTCGCCAACATTTAGAGACCTTTCAACCCAATGTGCTCGTATTTGTCAGCATGGCAGCGGTTGAATATGCTCAGCAACATTTTAGTCTCGATCAATGGCAGCAAATAAGTCAAATTGACACTATAATCGCAGTAGGGCCATCTACACAAAAAGCACTCAAGCACTGTGCACTTGAAAGTCTCTGTCCACAGACATTTGATAGTGAAGGGATGCTGTCATTACCGCTACTAAATCAACCCTCGCTAGATCAATATCGTGTTACTATTGTCCGTGGTGAAGACGGTAGAGATTATTTAGCCCAAAAACTCAATGAAAAGGGCGCTAATGTTAATTTTTTGTCAGTATATGAAAAAAAGTGGCTTAAATTTGCACCAGATCAAGCCCAACAATGGCGTCAAGCGCAAATTAATTGTATTGTCGTTACTAGTAATGCATTTTTAGAACAACTTGCGCGAATCATAGACTTTACTGATGATTACTGGAAAGAGACTTGTTTATGGTTAGTAATCAGCGAAAGAATTGCCAATAATGCAACAACACTAGGGCTTAAAAACGTAATAAATACTAACGGTGCTACAAACCAAGCCATTATAAATACTTTGTTGAAAACGGAATTAACTTATGACCGACAAAAAAACACCTGACTCAAATTTGTCATCTGATAAAAAAGCATCAAAAAGTACTGATAATACTAAAGCCACGAGTGCTGAAGGTTTATCTGCAAGCATCTCTTTACCTCCTCAAAGTGAAAGTGAAAAAAACATAGAAAAGCAGACATCTGCTGACACTACAAAAAAAGCATCCACACCACCAAGAGCAGCAGCGCGTCCGGTAACTAATCAAAATTCATCAACCACGAAAACTAAAATACCACTTTCCAAAACGGCTGTAGTCGCATTAATTATTGCTTTATTAGGAGTGGGGGGTATCGCTGGTATTCATTGGTTACACAGCCAACAATTAGTTGCAGAAGAACAAGCGTTACAACAAAAGCTATTAGCCCAACAAGAGCAAACAAAAGTACAAGTTGCTCAATTATTTAAACAAAAAGGTAACGCTTTAACGACTCAAATAAACTCACTACTTAGCCAGCAAGCAGCGCAAAGTGGAGATCGTATTGACCAACTAGAACAACAACTAGGTCGTTTACAACAAACAAAATCAACAGATTGGTTAGTCAACGAAGCTGAATATCTGATCAGAATTTCTAGCCGTACATTATGGTTAGAAAAAAATACTAGCGTCGCGATTAGCTTACTTAAAGATGCTGATGCTCGATTAAAAGAATTAAATGACCCACAGTACCTCCCTGTTCGCCAAGCAATTCGAAACGATATAGAGTCTCTTCAATTACTACCTGTTATCGATAACGAGAGCTTATTATTATCTTTGAATGCGCTAAACCAACAAGTCAACAAACTCCCTCTGGCTATGGTTAAAATACCAGATATGTCAGAACAACAAGAAAATTTTACACTCTCGGAAGACACCTCTGACTGGCAAGCCAATTTAGCGAAGACATGGCATAAATTCTTAAGTGACTTTATTACCGTACGACGTAGAACAGGTAGTGTTGAACCCTTAATGGCGCCACAACACCAACAAAATTTACGTGAAAACTTAATGCTTAAGCTACAAGTGGCGCAGTGGGCAATTACTAAACGTCAATCGCGCGTTTATCAACAAACGCTTCAGGATATTACAGCATGGTTAACTGAGTATTTTGATATGACTGACCTGGCTAATCAGCATTTTTTACAATCAATACAAGAACTACAAGCACAAAAAATTGATGCTCAATACCCAACAAATTTATCCGCTTTATCAAGTATACGCTCCTTGATTGAAGAAAAGCCCTTAACGCAATTACCTGCGTTAAATCCCACTTCAACGGATGTTGAAGTACCCGAAAACAGCAACGAAATACCAGAAGAAACAACTAACAAGAGCGAGAACAACTAATGAAACGTATTGTTGTTTTAATCTTATTATTTTTGGCCGCTGTTGCGATCAGCCCACTGTTAATTAATGAAAAAGGTTACATACTCATCGCAATGGGTGATCTGACAATTGAATCTACAGTGGTAACCGCTACTTTAATGTTAGTGATCGTTTTCATTGGCTTACTGATTTCGTTAAAAGTATTTCGCGGTGGATTATCCCTGACATTTGGTACCTGGAACAAAATTGCATTTGCTAGTCGACGTAGGGCAATTAGAGACTTTAATAAAGGTATTGCATGTTACCTCTTAGAAGATAACCAACAAGCCGAACATTTATTAAGTAAGTGCGCAGAACCCTCACAACAAGCACAACTTTGCTATTTATTAGCTGCCTGTGCCGCTGACAAACAAGGGTTATCCACCAATAGTAAACACTATCTTGCACAATTGAATGAACAGCCTATTAGTATTAAAGAATTGGGACTTGAGTCAGTTTTAGTTACCATCAAATTGTTACTCAATCATAAAGAATATAATAAAGCGCGAGAATTAATCGACGAGCATCATAAGCATATTGGTCATGACGACCGTTTACTGGCACTTGAAATAACACTGAGCTTAATTGAGAAGCGTTATGAATATGTGGTTAAACAATTAACCGCAGCCCGTAAAAGTAAAGCGCTGGAAGCAAGTAAAATACAATTATGGGAATCTCAAGCATTTACTGGCGTATTTAACCAACAAATTGAACAAAAAAGTAATCAAACATTACACGAGTATTGGGATGCGTTACCGAGAAAAATCAAACAACGTGAAGCCATTTTACTCGCTTATTGTCAAATATTAGCACAGCATAAAATTAATCAGCCTCTCACTAAAATTTTACTGCCTGTTATTAAAAAAGGGACGAATGACTATTTACTTAAACAGATTCGTTTACTACCTCTTTCCGGCACGAATGAACTTACACAAGCGGTTCAAAAACATTTACACCATGATCCTACTAGTGCCAAATGGCTTAGTTGTTTAGCCCATTTAGCGATTGCAGATAAAGACTGGGATCTTGCTGAGAAAGCATTTAATTCATTGGTAAACTTAGACGGTCATCAATATGACCAACTCGACTTAAAGTCTTTTGCGCTAGTACTGGAACAAAAAGGTCTGTTAGAAAAAGCGATTCAAGTGCTTAATAAAGTTGTTATAGAAACAGAAACGGTATGCTAAAAGGCTTACACCATGCCGCAATCATATGTGCTGATTACCCAAAATCTAAGTATTTTTATCAGCACATATTACAACTAAAGGTCATCTCAGAACACTATCGAGCGGAGCGAGATTCATATAAGTTAGATCTTGCCTTACCAGACGGCAGTCAAATAGAGTTATTTTCTTTTAACAATCCACCCCAACGTGTCAGTTATCCCGAAGCTTGTGGTTTACGACATTTAGCTTTTCGTGTTGAATCGATTGAAAATATGGTGACCTACTTAACTGAGCAAGGTGTTATGGTAGAACCTATTCGCATTGACGAATATACACAAAAGGCTTACACCTTTTTTAGCGACCCTGACGGCTTACCATTAGAGATTTATCAAGAGTAAGTCCATCACGGCTCAATACCAACCAAGCTTTATTGATGACTATCAGGATGTTGACGATAAAACTGGCATAATAATCGATACACCTCTGGCATATGTTTTTTCATGTTATTTGGCGCTTCAAAAAACGTTTCACTACATACAGCAAAAAACTCAGCTGGATTCGTTAATGCATAATCATTAAGTGGTAAAGGTCGATGACGGTGTAAGTCATTGAGCAATCGTTCCCATGCAGCAGTAAAAATATCATGCCACTCCCCCGGTCGCATATCAGGATGCATAGGTGGAGCTCCATTCGCCCCATCTCGTAACATATCAAGCTTATGTGCTAGCTCATGAATAACAACATTACTGGCTTTATTTCCACGTGCATGTGGTCCACTTTCCTCGACCGAATCCCATGACAAAATAACAGGCCCTCTAAGCCAAGCTTCACCACTTAATCGTGGCCCTTGTGCATGAACAACACCATCCGCACTTCGATAGGGGCGATTAGGTAAAAAATCACCTTCATAAATAATAATGGTATACCAATGATCGTACCAATCTAGCCCTAAGTGCAAAATAGGCACACAAGCCATAGTCGCGACTTTTAAACAGATCTCATCAGTAAGTTCAAACCCACCTCCAGACTCTACACTCTTTCTCACAAGTAATCGAAAACTCATGTCACGTAACGTATCTCGCTCACTTCCTTGATAACGATTCATCACAGGCCAGTCAGCAATGGCAGCCTCCCATTGTGCTGCGGTAAACCCCATTTTTTTTACACGTCGATTTTCTAACCAATCAAAAAATTGCTTAAACATCTCTTACTCGTATTTGTTAGGCTGAGGTAAACACCTCAGCTATTTACAACATTACTACCTAATTAGATAATAATTTCCGTGACAACCCTTGTTTTAACCGAATTAGCAATAAAACATTGCTCATGTGATTGATGATGCATTTTTTCAAGCTGATGCCTTGTTGGCTTTTTATCACCCGAGAATTCAACTTTAGGTTTCAATGTCACTTGCGTCATTGATATTTTACCCTCACTGTCTTTTTCCATAATACCAACTGCATGATCTAAATAGGTATCCACTATATATCTGTGTTTAGCCGCAATAGAGAGAAAAAACAGCATATGGCAACTGGAGAGAGAAGCGACAAATGCTTCCTCTGGGTCGACATTTTCCGCAATCGAATAAGGTAAGGGTACAACTTGGGGTGAAGAAGAGGCTTGCACAGTAATACCGCCATCAAAAATCCACTCGTGACCTCGACTATATTGATTATCAATATATGGCTCACACGGAGTTCGTGCCCAATTAATTGTTGCTACGTATGATGACATAAGTAATCCCTTGTTAATCATAAAGATTAGTTAACGAGATGAAAGCTAAACTCGTCTGTATTGAAGTGCTTGGGTCAACTTTCGCTAATAAACGAGAATTAGCACGTATAAAACTTTTGACGCCCAATTTGACACCCAAATAGTTTACTTTATTTTTGACCATAACTTTAAATGAATTGTCACCCACACTTCACCATAGACCATAAGCATGATCTGAGCATTTTGAGTGATGAAAACATTAAAGATTTTTACATTATGGCTGCGTAAGACTTTGAAAGGAAGCGCTAATAACGAATAAACAGAGTACAACGGGGAGAGTAATTTTTGACATGAAGTTACATTATCCTGTGATGTAAACTTCATACTGCCTAGAATAAAATAGTGAGCTTAATGATATCAATCAAGAAGCTCACAGGTATTAGTCTAAAATAGAGCGGGGACAGCATTTATCCCATTAATTTGCCTAAACCAGACATTAAGATTTGTTTAGCTTGCTGACCTTGTTCAGTATCTAGGTACGCTTGGGCACTTGAAATAAAACTGCTGATCATTTCAGGTTCTAACCCTAAGGCTTCAAATTGCTTTTTCACATCATTAATAGACTTTAATGAATCGCTATATTCTGAAGCTTTATCTATTAAGCCACCTAAACCTTCACCTGAACTCAGTTTACTAATATCAGGCATTTGGCTAACAAGCCCATCAATACCCGGAACTGATTGAGCAAGCTGGCTAAATTGATCATTAGACACATTGTTTTTAACGTAATTTAAAATTGCACCCATGCCGCCTGAGGCTTGTCCTGTATTAACATTTAAAGAGCTTGTTAACATATCAACCAAACCATCAGCACTAGGGGTTGGAATAGTTTGTTCTTGAGTACTGCCTAAGCCAACAAGATTTTTCAAGCTATCAAACCAACTTGTTTCTTGTGCAATCGCTGAACTACTTAAGGTAGAAATAGTTAATAATATAATGAGTTTTTTCATAAGGGGTATCCGTTTTATTTAATTAGAAACGATTGTACAGCAAATCATACACAACTAATGATAAATAATTGCATAATCAATGATAACGCTATAACAAGTATAAACCATAGTACATAATCCTATGTAATGATTTTACAGAAGCTAGCGCTTAACTTAGCTGTGAGTTTGTTGGCACAAAAGATTTTACCCGGTGAGATCTGAACCAGGTTCATAGCAATCGACAAGATTAGGATAGAATGAATCCAATACCATAAGCTCATCATCTAGCTTCTAAGATAAAATCCTATACATAATTTTACTGTTACCTGCATTTTCAGTGACTATTACGCAACTTGTAATACATTAACTCAGTTTAGGCTAACAAGCCTATTTCCTTCCAAGAATTCTTAATATACGCAGGAATAAATTGATAATATCCATATACAATGCTGCAGCACTATCTATCGCATTATCATATGTTTTAGGAATAGCATTAGCTCTTGCCCAGTCATACCCTATGTAACCACAAAAAATGATTGCAACTATCCAATCTAAGATACCGTGATGTGTTTTAAAAATAAATATTTCAATTAATTCAACAACTATCACACAGAGTAGCGCTATGGTTAAACCGCCACTTATTTTTTTAAAAAAGGCAGGATACATAGACCCTAACAACATCATGACAAAGGTAACTAAGCCGGTCACTCTAATCGCTTCTAGCACAACGTCTGGGTTATATTGCCCTACGACAAGATTAATAATAAAGCCAAAGGGAACAACAACAAAATTATATCCAACAAAACTAACAAGTGGGCTATCAGATTTAGTAAATAAGTAAATACCAAAAAAACATGACGCAAAATACCCAATAAAAAAGATAATTGGATTGATATTGCTTATCGACTCAACGGATATAGTTAACACCATGAACCAATTAATAGCGAACCCCCAAAGCAGGGTTAAACCAATAACAAAATTATAAACAGAACCACTAATTACCTTGTCATTTGTTTCCGTTCTATTAAATACACTTACTTCCATTTTTTTTCCTTATTATTTAGATTTTCTAAACACATATATCACAAAAAACAACAATTTAAACCAAATAATTCCTAGCAACTATCCACTAAACTAGGTCTAACCTCATATGATTCAAAAGTAAGTTGTCCTCGGTAGTTCTGCTATATACATTTGCACTCACTAAGTGAAAAAATACTTTAGCAGAGTCACATTAAAACTTAAAAGGGGTACACCACAATTTATCGTGATATTTTCTGAGCGAGATAGGTATAAATACGCAATAATTAAATAATAGAATGATTCATGCCTGAAATATGTTTTTGATGAACCTTGGTAGATAAATGAGTAAACTTCCTGAAATCTTAATCTGCTCGAATGCAAATCGGCATGGCCTATCATTAACCTTTGCTAGTAGCTTAGCATTACTTTTACTGTTAACCATTGGTCAACATTTTTGGCAAAGCGCTAAATTACCGTTAATTTTTTTGGTCTTATCTTCATTAGTAACACTCGTTATCGGCGTTGTAAAATTGATAGAACCCCAATTCAGTTTTAAATTAACACCTAAGTCATTAACCTTTATTCACCGTAAAGGTATATGGTCACTACCTTGGTCTGTTATTAGAAATGTCAGGCCAGTTAAAAATGTCAGTGGTATTGATATGGAAGAACTTGATTATATAGGTATTGCTATTACAAATATTAATGAAATAGCCTCGCGTATTCCTCCTCGTTTAGCCAATCATCTTATTCACGAGCAACGACCTATTTTACTGTATTGCGTTTCACGTAACTTACTGACTATTGAAGAAATTGTTATTAATTTTGATGTCTTCATTCTTGGTCAAAATAAACTAAAAGGACCTATTGCTGGCTTTTTACATCAATGCGCCTTATTACATGGCATTTTTGGTGCTCACTTATTTATTCCAAACACTTGTATTGACCGCTCTATGGAAGAGTTTTCTAAACTTTTAAGAGAGTGTAAAAAGTATCATCAACATTATTTAAATTAACAATAAACCCCTTAATAAAGCTTCATTATTAATGGGGTTATCATAAATCACGTAAGAGATTTAAATAAAGGCGAAGGCATCTGCATACATGTGATCGATTAACGCGCCTTTGCTAACAAAGTCGGTTCGTACAATACCTACCATATCGAAACGGCCGGCAAGATAGATATCATAGATTGACAAATCCTCAATATCATCCATCACTACTTGATGAACTATGCCCGTTTTACCTTGCCAGCTTTCACTCGGGTTTTCTATTACAGGATAAAATTCACTATCCTTAAGTTTGCTGATGGTTGCTTGAGTTTTCTCTAATTCATAACCGGCACTTTCTTGACGTAACCCCCAATACACAATAACTTTACGCTTTGAGTTTTGGTGTACAAGCTGTTCGAAAATTGACTTGATATAGGAAAAACCTGTACCACCAGCAATCAATAGTAATGGACGTTCACTCGGTCTTAAATAAGCACTACCTAAAGGTATTTCTATTTGCACTTGGTTGTTAGCCTGGATGCGCTCAATCACTTGCATCGGATAACTATCTGCATTAAAAGCCCCGATCTGAAGTTCTATTAATTCATTCTCAGGTGCACTTGCAATGGAAAACGAACGTTTATCGTCTTCAGACATAATAAAATTCAAATATTGACCAGGCAAAAAATCAATTTTCTGCTCTGGCTTTAACAGAGCTTTATAAACAAATTCAGTTAGTGGCTCTAACGAATGTACCTGACAATTAACAATACTCATTGCGTATATTTACCTTTAAATGCTCTATTAAATAAATGTGATAGCCGTATATTTTATCACGAATATATTGACCCTACTCAATAATATTGAGTTCATCCCACAGTTCGTCTATTTGCTGCTTGATGTCCTCGTCCATCACAATAGGCTCCCCCCATTCTCGGGTGGTTTCACCTGGCCATTTATTAGTCGCATCCATCCCCATTTTCGAGCCTAAGCCAGAAACGGGTGAAGCAAAATCTAAATAATCAATGGGTGTGTTTTCAATTAACACTGTATCTCTACTAGGATCCATTCGTGTTGTCATTGCCCAAATAACATCTTTCCAATCCCGAGCATTAATGTCGTCATCACAAACAATCACAAATTTGGTATACATAAATTGTCGTAAAAACGACCATACCCCCATCATCACGCGTTTGGCGTGACCGGCATATTGTTTTTTAATTGTCACAACAGCTAAGCGATACGAACACCCTTCTGGCGGCAAGTAAAAATCTTGAATTTCAGGAAATTGCTTTTGTAAAATAGGCACAAACACTTCATTTAATGCCACACCTAAAATTGCAGGTTCATCTGGCGGACGTCCAGTATAAGTACTGTGATAGATTGGGTCTTTTCGCTGCGTAATATGTGTAACCGTAAATACAGGGAAATTATCTACTTCATTATAATATCCAGTATGATCACCATAAGGACCTTCGGGTGCGGTTTCATTAGGATCAATATAGCCTTCAAGAATAATCTCAGCCGTAGCAGGCACTTCTAAATCATTACTAATACATTTAGCGACTTCAGTTTTTGCACCTCGTAATAACCCGGCAAAAGCATATTCAGACAAGGTATCCGGCACAGGTGTCACGGCACCGAGAATAGTAGCAGGATCTGCACCTAAGGCTACTGAAACCGGATAATTCTCACCGGGATTTGATTTTTTAAATTCTTGAAAATCTAATGCACCACCACGATGCGATAACCAGCGCATAATAACTTTATTTTTACTAAGTACCTGTTGACGATAAATACCTAAGTTTTGTCTTTCTTTATGAGGCCCTTTGGTAACAGTAAGTCCCCAAGTAATTAAAGGCGCTACATCTCCAGGCCAACAAGTTTGTATGGGCAAACGAGTTAAATCGACGTCATCACCACTAAAAACTTCTTGCTGACACAAAGGTTTTTTAATGACTTTAACAGGCATATTAAGCACTTGTTTATAAACCGGTATTTTCCCTAAAGCATCACGAAAACCTTTCGGTGGCTCTGGTTCTTTTAACATAGCTAAAAGTTTACCAACATCGCGCAACGCACTCACTTTATCTTGCCCCATAGCTAATGCAACCCGCTCGGGTGTACCAAATAAGTTGGTCAGTACCGGTATATTCTGAGGATTGCCATCTTTGTCGACTGGGTTTTCAAATAATAATGCTGGTCCGCCCTGACGCAAGGTACGATCACTGATTTCTGTCATGGCTAAATTAGTAGAAATAGGCAGGCTAATACGTTTCAATTGCCCTAACTTTTCTAATTGTTTGATAAAATCTCTTAAATCACTGTATTTCATATTAGATTTTGACTAAAAATTTTGTCGAATATTATAACGTGAGTAAATAGAAAACCCCTAATCGATTACAATATTAGTTAGATTATTTCGCTTTGCATTGACTTGGTTATACCCAGCCCGCACTTTTTCTACGATGGCATCATCCGTAGATTGGCTAAATGCCATAAACAGTTTAGTCACAGGCATGTTTAATTTATATACAGGTTTAAAGTGCTCACAATCGAGTCCTTCTTTGTGACAGATTGCTTGAAATGTTGATTTATTGGAGGGAAAAAGATCGATTCTATTTGCTTGAACTAGCTGTACCCCTTGCAAGCCATGCACTACAACAGTTAAATTTTTAAAACCTTGGCTATGTAAGTATTGATAAACCGCACTATCACGAACGGCTCCTATGCGAAATTGTTTAAGATCATCGAGTGAAGACTTTTCATTCACTTGACTATCAACCATACCGTATAAATAATAATCTAAGGTCATTAACTCACCAACCCATTTAAAACTATCTGACCTTTTTTTTGTTTTAGCTAATGAATAAATCAAGACATTGGGCTCATTGAGCGCCATATAGTATGCTCTTGCCCAAGGTAACATCTCGATGTCATATGAGACTTTAGCGGCATCTAATACTTGTTTAACAAATGTTGTCGATGAACCGACAATTTCACCCTGGTCTAAAAACTGTATCGGAAAGCTATCTTCTGTCACCACTTTGATTTGAATGTCATCGACGGCAAGCTCAGTATCTGCAAAACAAAAGAAAGAGCTAAGCAGTAAAAACAGGAAAGTTATAGAATAATACTGCATTTATTTTCCTTTTATTTTAGATTTACTGATTAAAATTTATCGTGTTTTTCATAACTCTATACTGAGTGTAGGCTAAATTTGTTCAGTTCACCGTATCATTTACGGGAATAACAATAAGTGACTAAAATTTACCCTTAGTATACTAATAAAAGGTTTACTAGAAGATTGTTGATACTTCACAAATAAAAAAGCCAGCAAAAGCTGGCAGTTTCAATTAATGTTCAACCAGCCGTTATTGACGTCTCATTGAATCGAAAAATTCATTATTGGTTTTAGTCATGGCAAGTTTATCAATCATAAACTCCATCGCGTCAATTTCACCCATATCATGAACTATTTTGCGTAAAATCCACATTTTTTGTAGTTCGTCAGGCTTAGTTAATAACTCTTCACGACGGGTACCACTACGATTAAAGTGAATAGCAGGGAATACTCGTTTTTCAGCAATTTTACGAGACAGATGTAATTCCATGTTACCTGTACCTTTAAATTCTTCGTAAATAACTTCATCCATTTTCGAACCAGTATCAACCAGTGCAGTAGCAATAATAGTTAAACTTCCGCCTTCTTCAATATTACGTGCTGCACCAAAGAAACGTTTCGGACGATGTAATGCGTTAGCATCAACACCACCAGTTAATATTTTGCCTGATGATGGTATAACCGTATTATAAGCACGCGCTAAACGTGTAATTGAATCTAATAAGATAACCACATCTTTTTTATGTTCAACTAAACGTTTGGCTTTTTCAATCACCATTTCAGCCACTTGAACATGTCTATTAGCTGGCTCATCAAAAGTAGAAGCAACTACTTCCCCTTTAACCAAGCGTTGCATTTCAGTTACTTCTTCTGGACGTTCATCAATCAACAGTACCATCAATTCACATTCAGGATGGTTATGCGCAATACTCTGAGCAATGTTTTGTAGTAATAACGTTTTACCCGCTTTAGGTGGAGCAACAATCAATCCACGTTGGCCTTTACCTATTGGTGAAGCTAAGTCTAAAACACGCGCTGTAATATCTTCTGTTGAGCCATTACCTCGCTCCATCACCATACGTTCATTTGGATGAATAGGTGTTAAGTTTTCAAATAAAATTTTATTTCGTGCATTTTCAGGTTTATCAAAGTTAACTTCATTAACTTTTAATAATGCAAAATAACGTTCACCATCTTTAGGAGGGCGAATCTTACCTTGGATAGTATCGCCAGTACGCATACTGAAGCGACGAATTTGGCTAGGTGATACGTAAATATCATCAGGTCCTGCCAAATAAGATGAATCCGCAGAGCGTAAAAAGCCAAAGCCATCTTGAAGGATTTCTAATACTCCGCCGCCAAATATATCTTCTCCGCTTTTAGCGTGAGCTTTTAAAATTGCAAAAATGATATCTTGTTTACGGTTACGAGCTAAATGCTCAAGTTTCATGGTTTCAGCTAGTTTAATTAACTCGCTAATGGATTTTTGTTTTAATTCGGTAAGGTTCATAGTAAAGGTTCTTTAACGATATTACGTTGTTATGCATTGCCAACATGGCATTTTTGAATGAATTTAGAGTTGAATATTGAAATGTTGTTTCCATTGAAAGCTAAACTTAGCATTAAAAATTACATCCGTAAAGTAACGACTAATGATTAATGCTATAAACACCAAAAGGCCCTCATATAAGAGGAACCTTAACCTGCTTAAAGGTGATTGTCTAAAAATTCTTTTAATTGTGTTTTAGATAACGCGCCAACTTTTGTATCAATGACCGCACCATCTTTAAATAGCAATAATGTTGGAATACCACGGATACCATATTTAGGTGGTGTACCATCATTCTGGTCAATATTTAATTTACCGACAGTCACTTTATCTGCGTATTCTTCAGCTACATCATTTAATAAAGGGGCAATCATTTTACATGGACCACACCATTCAGCCCAGAAATCAACTAAAACTAATCCTGATGCAGACAATACATCAGCTTCAAAACTGTCATCAGTTAATTGAACAATCTTATCGCTCATTTTATTCTCCGTTAATAATGGCTCTTCACCAATTGATTGAAATTATACCTACATCATTTTTAATTACCAATAGTGAAACTAATATTTATTGATCTAACTCATATCTGAAACTAAGATAATCTAAATGCATTAAACCAACAGATACTAATTTTTATTGATCACGTAACCTGTTAAGCTAACGTTATGAATAATACACATTTAACAGATATCAAGTTCAAAGAGCTTAATTTAGCACCACAAGTGGTTGCTGGATTAGATGCCATGGGCTTTGAAAATTGCACGTCAATTCAAGCAAAATCATTACCTGTACTTCTTGAAGGCAAAGACATTGCCGGCCAAGCACAAACAGGTGAAGGAAAAACCATCGCTTTTTTAGCAGCGACTTTTCATCATTTACTGCAAAAACCTAAACCCGAACATAATCAGCCAAGAGCTTTGATTATGGCACCAACACGTGAATTAGCTGTACAAATTCATCGCGATGCGATTGAAATGTCAAAAAGTACAGGTTTAAAACTCGGCGTTGTTTATGGTGGCGAAGGATACGACAGCCAACGACAAGAACTTGAAAATGGTGTCGATATCCTCATTGGTACTTGTGGACGTTTAATCGACTACTTCAAACAAGGTATTTATAACCTTAATAATATTGAAGTCGTTGTTCTTGATGAGGCAGATCGTATGTTTGATCTTGGTTTCATTAAAGATATACGTTACATGTTCCGTCGTATGCCACCTCCAACTGAACGCTTAAGTATGTTGTTTTCAGCTACTTTGTCTTTCCGCGTCAAAGAACTTGCCTTTGAACATATGAACGACCCCATCAGTGTAGAAGTTGCTCCAGAACAAAAAACAAATGTACGTATATCAGAAGAGCTATTTTATCCTTCAAATGAAGATAAAATGACACTTCTACAAACTCTTCTTGAAGAAGATTGGCCAGATAAAGCCATTATTTTTGCTAATACTAAACACAGCTGTGAAAATATTTATGCCCATTTAGAAGCCGATGGTATTCGTGTTGGTTTATTAACTGGTGATGTACCACAGAAAAAACGCCTAAAAGTGCTTGAGCAATTTACCAGCGGACAATTAGATATCCTTGTTGCAACTGACGTTGCCGCACGTGGTTTACATATTCCGTTAGTCACTCATGTATTCAACTATGATTTACCTGACGATTGTGAAGATTATGTTCACCGTATCGGCAGAACGGGTCGTGCTGGCGAAACTGGCCATGCAATTAGCTTTGCCTGTGAAGAATACGTTTTTAATTTACCAGCGGTTGAAGAATATATTTCACATTCTCTGCCTGTAAGTAAGTATGATCAAGATGCTTTATTGACTGACTTACCTAAGCCTAAACCGAGACAACGACGTCCTCGACCTCATAATTCAGGACAAAATCGTAAACCTGGCGGTAATAACAGAACGCGTCGACGTTAGATTAAGGACTCACGTTATTAATGTCTTCAGCCATCGAAAATAGTACGTCTCCTTTATATGCGGTCATCGATTTAGGATCAAATAGTTTTCATATGCTGATCACTCGACAACTTGCTGATAGTGTGCAAGTTGTCGACAAAGTTAAATGTAAAGTTCGTTTAGCCTCAGGACTTAATAACCAGAATGAGCTTAGCCAAACAGCCATCGCAAGAGGGCTTGAATGTTTAAGCTTTTTTGCTGAGCGCCTACAAGATATTTCTCCCAGTAACATCCGAATAGTGGCCACCGCCACCCTACGCTTGGCAACCAATAGAGATCAATTTATTGATGCTGCTAATGAAATACTTGGTCATCACATTACCTTACTTAGTGGGTTACAAGAAGCTGAAAATATCTATCTTGGGGTTGCTCATACAAGCGCTTCAGCTAAAGATAAATTAGTATTAGATATCGGTGGTGCAAGTACTGAGCTTATTATTGGTAGCGGCTTTATAATTAAACATGCCATGAGTATCAATATGGGGTGTGTAACGTTCAACAAACAATTTTTTGCTGAGGGACTACTAACGCCAAAAGCATTCGATTTAGCTATAGAGCACGCAAAAGAAAGTTTATCTGCCCATGTAGGATATTATAAAAGCTTAGGTTGGCAAGTCGTCTTGGGAGGCTCTGGTACCATGCAAGCGTTAGCTGAAATTCTAATGTTTGAGAAAAAACCAGCCTTAATCACCCTAGACTTCTTACAACACATACGCACCAAACTTCAGCAATTTCACAGCATTGACGATATTAGTATTTTGGGGCTAACCAGCGAACGAGCCCCTGTATTGGCGAGTGGCTTAACAATTTTAATCGCATTATTTGAATCATTAGATATTGTACAACTACAGTTATCGAGTGGCGCATTACGCGAAGGCTTATTATATGAAATGTTACCTAATAGCCGTAACATTGCTATCAGACAACGAACAGTCAACGGCCTATCATTAAAATTTCATATCGATATATTACATGCGCAACGTATTCAGAAACAAGTGGCTACCTTGTTAGATAATGTCGCTAATACTTGGCACCTTATCGATAAAAATCATATAGAACTATTAAATGCAGCCACGGCCTTGCATGAAATAGGACTATTATTAGAATATAAACGCCACCAACAACATGGTGCCTATCTGCTTAACAATGCAGATATCCCTGGATTTGAACAAGCAGAGCGACAATTTATTGCAGCATTAGTAAAACTCTATAAAGGGGATATTGATGCAGATTTATTGAGATCTTTATCTGCAGTCAGTTTTGAACAGGCTTGTTATTATCTCTGTATTTTACGATTAGCCATTATCTTGTGCCGTCGTCGACAAGATGATGTATTACCTAATTATCAGATCAATGTTGATAACAACACTGTCTCTCTTTGTTTACCTGAGCAATGGCTAGTACAACACCCATTAATTGCTGATGAACTTTTACAAGAGAATAAACAATTAAGTAAAATAGGACTTACCCTCAAGATAGATAGTAAGCAAAATAACAGCTAATAACTACATACTGATATGTCAGTAATTATCAAGATACCTCAGTCTTATCAACAATGATCCACACGGCAATCATTAATACTATTACAATCCGTTTTTTATATGAATAATTACCAGAAAAAGGTTTTTAAAAAGCGAACACTAGCAGTGAGTGTTCGCCCTCGTCATTAGTTATTCTTCTTTTAGCCAACGAGCAACTTGTTTAGCAAAATAAGTTAAGATACCGTCAGCACCTGCACGTTTGAATGCAAGTAAACCTTCCATCACACAAGGTTTTTCAGCTAACCAACCATTTTGTATCGCAGCCATATGCATCGCATATTCACCACTTACTTGGTACGCATAGGTCGGGACTTTAAACGTGTCTTTAACACGTCGTACTACGTCTAAATATGGCATACCTGGCTTAACCATTACCATATCTGCCCCTTCGTAAATATCTTGAGAAACCTCGTGTAAGGCTTCATCACTATTGGCAGGATCCATTTGGTAAGAAAATTTATTGCCACCTTTGATATTTGAAGAAGAGCCAACAGCATCTCTAAAAGGTCCGTAATAACTTGATGCGTATTTAGCTGAGTAAGCTAATATTCGAGTATTAACTAAGCCTTCTTTCTCTAGTGCTTGGCGAATAGCAGCAACTCGACCATCCATCATATCAGAAGGTGCAACAACATCAGCACCCGCTCGAGCATGAGACAATGCCTGTTTCACTAAAATATCTTTCGTAATGTCATTAAGCACATAGCCTTCATCTTTACCTGAGGTACCAAGAATGCCATCTTGTCCATGGGTAGTGAAGGGATCTAAAGCAACATCAGTGATCACGCCTAATTCAGGAAAGTGAGCTTTTAACGCTCGCACTGCTCTTTGTGCTAAGCCATCTGGATTAAAGGCCTCTTCTGCCATTAACGATTTTTTATCACTCGGAGTCACTGGAAAAAGGGCGATGGCTGGAATGCCAAGTTCGACTAACTCTTTTGCCTCTTCAAGTAACAAATCAATACTTTTACGTTCCACCCCTGGCATAGATGACACGCTTTCACGCTGATTTTCACCTTCTAAAACAAATACCGGATAGATAAGATCATTCACCGTTAATTGATTTTCGGCCATTAATTTTCTTGAAAAATCGTCGCGTCTCATTCGACGTAGACGGCGTGCTGGATACTGCCCAAATTGACTCATGTATATACTCCTATTTGGTAATGAGCGCATTATAGCCAAATAATAAAGACTTATTCGGTATGAAAATCAAAAAATACGACTCGGTCACGACCACGATCTTTTGCTTGATAAAGCGCCTTATCTGCCGCTAAAAATAAATCTTCTGGATTCAAATCCTTTTCCTGTTGATAGGTGCTAACACCACAACTTATTGATAATTTCACTTTCTTAACGGTTACATCAAAATCGTTTTCTTTGACTGCTATCCGTAGGTCTTCAGCAATAGCAATTGCCCCCTCAACATCAGTTTCAGGTAAAATTAAGCAAAACTCTTCGCCACCGTATCGACAACCAATATCAGTGCTTCGACGTAAACCTGCTTTAATCGTTTTCGCTAAAGCAATTAAACAGTTATCGCCTGCCACATGCCCATAGGTGTCATTAATTTTTTTGAAATGGTCAATATCAATGACAACAATACTTAATGGCGTGAGATTACGACGGCTACGTCGAAATTCAGCAACAATTTTTTGATCATAATGCCGACGGTTAAATAACCCAGTTAAGTCATCTAAAGTATTCTTTTCGGCTAATTCGCTATTCGCATTTTCAAGTTCTTGTAACGCAATATTGAGTTCTAAGGTGCGCTCTTGCACTCTAATTTCTAGTTGCTCTTGGTTTTTTTGCTGTAAGGCTAAAAGCTCTTCTTGTGCTTGCCGGGAAACTCGCTCACTTTCTAGAGATTCTTTCTTTGCCCGTTCGCTATCAAGATTTTGGTAATAATACTGCCGACTTAAAACAAAAGTCATTAAGCAGCCATGCAACCAAAATGAGACCGTATATAAAATACTATTAAAGCTATACCACGAAATAGTAACAATATTAGTTATTTTAAAAACTAATTGAAGCAAAATAACAATAGTAAAAAGCGTAGCCAGTCTTTGCTTTTGTTTGATCAAGAATAGTCCAACTACAATCAGCGCAGCAGGTGTCAGTACATCAATAAATTTACCAATCAACACATTAGTATTTAACGTTAACATCATGCTCAACGGTAAATATAAGAAAAATAGCCAGCCTAAAAGTCTAAGCTCTTTATTAAAAGGAGCAGAATAGTCTTTCAAGGTAAATAATACTCGTGCAAACCACAGCAATAGAATGGATGAAAATGAGGTAAGCAAGGGAATTTCAAATCCACGAAATTCTGGGGTATCTGGAAAAAAGTTATACAAATTAATCCCTAATAACACGGCAAGCGATAACGTTTGTACCACAAAATATCCACAAAGAATTAGTAGTGATCTACTGCCATTAGCTGCAAATAGCATCAACATGACTAATGCTAAGGCAAACATTCCGCCAATGGCGATTCCCGTGACATACTGACTGTAACTTAAGTTAGTGACAAACTCATTTGAGCTTAATAGATCAAGTTTAATAGTGGACTCACCATCAGATTTTACCGCCAAATATACGCGCCAAGTGGCTTTTGCTGGAATACGTAATTGCGCACTGGATAAACTATTATAGTGACGAGTGATCTCTGTTGTTTTAACAGTATCGCCAAACCGGCGCTCATAAAGCATTACCGTTTCTAACTGAAGTCCATTATTAAGTACCATATAAAAATTAGCTGCTTGCTCACTGGTATTTAAGATGTCTATAACTATCCAATTTTGACCGTTCACTAATTTCAATGGCTGGTTTTGCTCAATCCACGCATCATTAGGTAAGTTAAATACTTGATGAACTGTAGCATTTACGTATTCTTTTGAGAGTACAGAATAAGTACTAGTGACCTTAACTTCTGGTGTTACTACCACATCATAAGTCGCCGCTACACTAGTAAATGTCCACAACTGTAGCAGCAAAAACAATAAGCCATAGCAATAAGGTCTACTCATGAGGTATATCCCAGTTAAATACTTGCTTAGCATTTAACTCAGTTTGCTGGCGAATTTCTTCTTCACTATAAGCGGTAAGTTCCGCTAGCTTTTTAGCAATCACACCAAGATAACAAGGTTCATTACGACTGCTTTTCGGGCGGGGATTAATATTTCTCGGTGTTAAATAAGGGGCATCCGTTTCGATCATTAATTGTGTCAGTGGGATATATTTTACAATGTCTTGTAGCTCTTGACCGCGACGTTCATCACACAACCATCCAGTAATACCTATATACATGCCTGCATCTAAACAGGTTAATAATTCATTTTTGTTACCCGTAAAACAGTGCGAGACCATCGCCGGTATTTTTTCTATCGCGGGAGTTAAAATATCAAACCATGGCTGAAAAGCCTCTCGTTGATGAAGAAAGAGTGGCATAGATAAATGGCTTGCAAGTGTCACTTGTTCTTTAAACACCTGAAGCTGCTGTTCTGGTGTGGAAAAATTACGGTTAAAATCTAAACCACATTCTCCGATAGCTTTTACCTGAGGAGATTTTGATAATTCAGTAAGTTGGTCAATATAATCAAGCGGAACATTCGCTGCATCGTGAGGATGTACCCCTGCGGTACAATGAAGATAATCAGGATACTGTCGGCATAAAGCTAACGCCTGCTGACTTTCGTCAATAGATGTACCTGTCACCAAAAAGCCTGTCACCTTTTCAGCTTTTGCCCTTTCAATGACTAAATCTCTATCTTTGTCAAAACGGCTATTGGTAAAATTTACACCTATATCAATCAAACAACTCACTCTCTATATAATTATATTACTGTAGTTGTGTGCACCTGTTACTCAGCAATGTCAGCTTCATCACTCTCGTCGGTATTATTTTCACCAAATTTCATTGATGCGATAAACACTCCGACTTCAAACAAAATTAACATAGGTATTGCTAGTAATGTTTGTGAAATAATATCTGGTGGCGTGAGTAACATACCGATAACAAAAGCTGCTACCACTATATATGGACGCTTTGCTTTTAAGCTTTGAGGATCCGTGAAACCTGTCCAGCACATTAAAATAATGGCAATAGGAATTTCAAATGCGATACCGAAGGCAAAAAATAATTTCAAAACAAAGTCGAGGTAACTTGAAATATCAGTCGCAATAGTGACGCCTTCAGGTGCAACCGAAGTAAAAAATGAAAAAATCAGAGGAAAAACAACGTAGTAACTAAAAGCGATACCCGAATAAAATAAAAAGGTACTTCCAAACATCAAAGGGGCGACTAATCGTTTTTCGTTGCGGTACAGACCAGGAGCAATAAAAGACCAAATCTGAAAAAGTATAAATGGCATAGCAAGAAACACAGCTAACACTATCGTTAACTTAAATGGCGCAAAAAATGATGAAGCAACATCTGTTGCAATCATTTGTCCGCCCTCAGGCATAGTTGCTAATAAAGGCTTTGAGACATATTCATAAATATCATTAGCAAAATAAATCATTGAACAAAAAATAACTAAAACAGACAAAACTGCTTTCAATAGTCGGGAACGCAACTCAAGTAAATGATCGAATAAGGTATGTGTTGCTTGGGTCATTCGTTATTTTCTTTTTTTTCAATGGTGTCAATAACTGGCGTTTCCGTATTTTTCATATAAGGTTTCGTCACCATTTCTGCTGCTTCTTTCAATGACTTAACTGACTCAGCAACTTCTGGTGATAAATTTTCCATATTGACTTGTTCGGCTTTTTTTAGATTCGCGTGTAGCTCGTGTATACGTAGCTCTTCACTCAATTCACTTTTTACACTATCACTAAATCGTCTGACATTACTCATCCAACCGCGAACGGTACGAATAGCAACAGGCAAACGTTCGGGTCCTAAAACCACGAGACCTATTATCGCAATTAATAATAGCTCCCAAAAGCCAATATCAAACATAAATTAAACTTTATCTTTTTCATCAGTAGTTGAAGCAACCTTCTCATCTACTGTCTTTTTATCATCAATTGCCGTTGTTTTTTCTTTATCGTCACTAATAGAATTTTTAAATCCTTTAACCGCGCTACCTAAGTCACTACCTAAGTTGCGTAATTTTTTTGTACCAAATAAAAGCACTATAATGACGGCAACAATTAATAATTGCCAAATACCTATTCCGCCCATCGAAAAAACTCCTATAATCTAAGTAACTTCATTATAAAGTTTTGTTTGAAAAAAGCACCTCTTATGCACTAAAAAATAAGGACATTGTCAGATTGTTTGATTTATTTCGTCATCGACTCGTAAATATCACTCTTTTCGCGTTATTCACTGCTAGCCAGTGCAATACTGTATATGCTGAATGTTCAATTATGGCACAAGAACTATCTGCTCAAACGGAACCTAGCCTAAAAGATACAAAATCAGCACAACCACTTAGCCCAGAAGAGATAAAAAAGCAGCAGCAGGATAAATGGATAGAAAACTTCCATAAATCTGTCTCCAATGGTGTTTTCCAATCAGCTTTATGGTTTGATAATTTTTTTACTGAACAAGACTGTCAACAAGAAATGCCCAGTACTAACGCACGAATCCGTTTGGAGTGGGCGCCAAAAGCAAGAGACTTACAAGAATTTAAAGCGCGCTTTCGTATCAAGGTCGATCTACCTCATTTTAGTGACAAAATGGATTTAATTTTATCTGATAATGACGAGAATGCCCAAAATCAGCTACCGCTTGAAAGTATGAACACCCAACCAGAAACGGAAAAAGAACATTTCGCTGCTGCGGTACGTTATGTTTATCGTAAAAATAGTCAACAATTTACCGATACCCGACTTGGCATTTCAGGGGGGGATATATTTGCGCGTTCAAGGTATGTAAGACGATTTACGGGCAAAGAAAATCATAGCCTAAAGATTGAACCCTCTCTCTATTATTTTTTAAAAGATGGCTGGGGTAGCAAATTACTACTGGAATATGATTATCAGATCTCCCCAAAGTCACAATTACGCATTAATTATAGTACACGCATCTCACAATCGTTTAGTGGTATTCGCTGGAAACACGGGTTGTACCAACTTAACCAGATTGATAGAACCACAGCTTCATTATTTGGTTTACAAGTGGAAGGAGAACGAAATGGCGACCGCGGCTTTATCATTGACAAATACACCTTAAGTTATCGCTATCGATTTAACGCTTATAAAGACTGGCTCTATTTTGAAGTAGAACCTTTTATCGAATGGCCTGAAACCCTTAATTACCACACTATCCCAGGCATAGCATTACGTGTTGAAGGTTTCTTTTACAAAAATTAAAACTTAGTGAAGTTAAGCTCTCGCTTTAGGAATTAATTGTTCGATATTGCTACTTTTATTTTCAATTTTTTCGGGTCGACTAATGTGATATCCCTGACCAAAATCACAGCCAACTTTCATTAGTTTTTGTAAGACTTCTTCTGACTCAATGCCTTCTGCTACTAATCGATAGCCAAATTTATCGCCTAAATCATGTAATGCTTTGACTAATGAAATATTCTGATCACTGCCATTTAAGGTGCGAATAAAGCTTCGATCAAGCTTAATAAATTCAAATGGATAACCATGTAAGAAGTTAAATGATGACTGGCCTGCGCCATAATCATCAAGTGCAAGTTTAACACCTAAGGTTTTTAATTTTCTTAAACCTTTTAATGCTAACTCATTATTAGCGACGAACGCAGACTCATTAAATTCTAATATTAATCGTTGCGGCTCAATTGTGTGTTCTTGAATAAGATCTATTAATTTATTTAGCTGGTTGGCTTGGTTTAGATGACGCCCTGAAAGATTCACTCCAATAAAGGCATTTTGATGCTCACCTTCATCTTCAAACCAAGTTTTTAACTGAGAACAAACTTCTGCAACTACCCAGTGTTCTATCTCTAAAATCATTCCCGTTTCTTCCGCCATAAATAAAAATTCACTTGGCGTTAATATCCCTTTCGTTGGGTGCTGCCAGCGCAGAAGTGCTTCAAAACCAATAGTATTGGTTAGCAATAGATCTGAAATTTCCTGATAATGAAGTTCAAACTGTTTCTCTTCAATGGCAATGCGCAGTTCTTGTTCTAACGTCATACTAGCAATTAATTGCTCTCTCATACTCTCATCAAAAAAGACATAGCGCCCTCGACCTAAACTTTTCGCTTGATACATCGCAGCATCCGCATCTCGCAAGATTTCATTAGCATCTTTATAATGTTGGCTGCACTGTGCAATACCAATACTTGCGTTAGAATATAAACAATGTCCGTCAAGATTAAAGGGCTTACTTACTGCATTAATGATTCGACTTGCCACTTCCTCTACATCATCTTGAGATTGCAATGAGTCGAGTAAGATAACAAATTCATCGCCCCCTAAACGGGCCAAAATATCATTATCTCGCACACATTCTGATAATCGTTTAGCGATTTCAATTAAAAACTTATCACCCGCCAAATGGCCCAGCGTATCATTAATGATTTTAAACCGATCTAAATCAATAAACAGTACCGCAAAACGATGATTGGGATGACGTTTTAGATGACGTTGTGAAAATGACAGCCGGTCAGAAAACATTGCTCGATTGGGTAGTTTTGTTAAGGCATCATGATGAGCCTCATAAAAGAGTTGTTCTTCTGCTTTTTTACGTTCTTCTATTTGCATGCGCAGCTTTAAATTACTTGCTTGTAACTCTTGCGTACGCTGGTTAACAATTTGTTCTAATTCTGCTTTGCTCCGTTGAATATTATCTTGTGCTGTTTTACGCAAAATAGCGGTGGCAATGTGCTGGCCAACAAAGCGGATAATTTTCAAATCTTGATCTTGATAGGCATTTTCATCTTGATAATGCTGTATTGCCAAGACACCAATGATTTTCCCCCTATCGATTAGCGGAGCGCCTAACCAGGCTTTTGGTAATCTTTCGACAGGATACTTTAACGTAAAAGCTTGTGCTTCAATGTCTCCATTATCATCTAGCGTATGAATTTGACCTTGACTGATAAGTAACGGCTTTCCCGTTTGTATTGCTAATTCGGTTAAACCTGAAGCAAAACGACGTGGCTGAGGACGTGAGACTTTTTCATCGTGATAATAACTAAACTCTATCATGGCTTTATTTTCAGATAAAAGAGCAATGTATAAATTTTTAGCCGGTAATAAGGTTTCAATTTGACCATGGATAGTACGATAAAAAAGATTAATATCGTCTGAAGCTGCAGTTAGCTCTGAAATAGCGAGTAAGGCTTTATGTACTCTTACAACCTTTTGACGCTCAGCAATTTCGAGTTGTAACTTTTGATTAGTTTCCGTCAGTTTTTGAGTACGTTGTCTAATATTTTGTTCAAGTAATTCACGGCTTTTTACTCTATCGATTGCCGTCACTAAATGCTCAGCAATAAACTCAAGTAATTGGCAGTCCCGGTCATCAAAAAAGAGCTTGTTCTCATAACTCTGTAGCGCAATAACCCCTATAACTTGATGGCCTCGGGTTAATGGCACACCTAGCCAATCAACACAGGCTGAACCAAAAAGTACAATCTTTCCCGCTTTTGCCAGCACCTTCCGTTCTTCTGAACTGCAATGCATAGCCTCTTCATTTTCAAACACTAAACCGGTTAACGTTTTATCCCAGGAATGACTATTTATTTGATTAATTAACTGTTTTTCTTCGGAGTTCTCACTGTAAGTAAGTGTTAACTTTCTAGAAGAGTCAAGTAGGGCAATATGAAATGAGTCCGTGATAAATAAACTTTCTATCACAGTATTTAGCGCAGGATAAAACGTATCCATATCAGTCACTGTACTCGCTAGCTCAGATAGCTGCAGTAAACCTGATTGCATCGTTTTAACTTGACGATATTTTTTAAGTAATGATTTCAGCTTCGGTAATTGTCTCGCCGCTTGAAGATCATTTTTTGCCCTGACTTCCATTAAGGCTAGACCATTTTTATATATTATTATTTTTGTGCCAGTAGTCTAACAAAATGTAGTCACATATCCAGTGTTTATTGCACAATAAATCAACAATTCATTTCGATAAAGTAATCAGATCTTAAAAAAGTTCGTATCTTATTGTTTTACTGGCTTAAAAATAGAAAATGCCGACAATTGCCGGCATTTTATCTGCTAATAAGTATCAAACTAATTAAGCAGCGATAACCCCTTTTAATTTATTTAGGGCATTCTTTTCTAACTGTCGTACACGCTCTGCAGAAATTTCATACTTGTTAGCAAGTTCTTGCAAAGTACTTTTCTCGTCGCTTAACCAGCGTGTTTTAATAATATCTTGGCTACGATCATCTAAACTCACCATAGCATTTTCTAATTGCTGGTTGGCGTGAGCTTCCCAGTTTTTATCTTCAACATCAGTGGCAAGATCAGACTGCTTATCTTCAAGATATTGTGCGGGTGAAAAGCTGCTAGCGCTGGCATTGTCATCATCATCTGAAGAAAGTTCAAAGGCTTGATCTTGGTTCGTCATGCGCGATTCCATCTCAAGTACATCTTTTTCACTGACACCAAGCGATTCTGCAACAGTGCTGACTTCTTCATTACTAAACCAACCTAAGCGTTTTTTATTTTTACGTAAATTAAAAAACAATTTACGTTGAGCTTTGGTTGTTGCTACTTTGACAATACGCCAATTACGTAATACATATTCATGTATCTCGGCTTTAATCCAATGAACAGCAAATGAGACTAGACGCACACCTACTTCAGGATTAAAACGTTTTACCGCTTTCATTAACCCTACATTGCCTTCTTGTATAAGATCCGCTTGCGGTAAACCATAACCAGCATAGCCTTTGGCAACATGAATAACGAAGCGTAAATGCGACATGATAAGTTCTTGTGCTGCTTGCAAGTCGTCTTTTTCATATAAACGAGTAGCAAGCTCATGCTCACGCTCAGCAGTAAGCATAGGAATGCTATACGCTGATTGCATATATGCTTCAATGCTGCCACTTTGTGGTATCGTAAGCGCCATCGATTGCATTGTTTTACTCATCTAAAACTCCTCTTAAAAACTGTCGCGATTATAACACAAAAAGTAAAAAATCGCGAGCTATGCGGCAAACCTTACATCAGTAGACAGGGCTAAACAACCTCTGCTTTCACTTTTTATGACATTTTTTAAATGAAAAAGGTCCACCTAAGTCATTTTCTTTAATAAAACAAATGACTAACGGTAATTGCAACAAAATGTGAATATTTAATGATAAAAATTAATCTGCCGTAGGCTCTATCGCGCGGATGTGTTTTCTCACCGATATATAGCTACCAGCTAACCCTAACATCACTGCAAGAGCAATTAATAACAACAACTCGCTAAAGTTCAGTCCTTCCAGAACAAAGTTACTTTGATACAACTCAGTTAATTCCACAATAGCACCTGAAAAATAATAAGCCAAAATGGTCACCGATAAACTAGCTATTAATCCACCTAAAACACCATACCAAACGCCAGCATACAAAAAAGGGCGTTGAATGAACGCATCTGTTGCCCCCACTAATTTCATCACGGCTATTGCATCTTTTTGATTGAGTATGGCTAAGCGAATCGTGTTACCAATAATAAGCACTACAGAGAAGCACAATAAAACACCTAAACCTAATACAACATTCTCAATAAGCTTAGCTATTGCTTCTAATCGCGTTAACCATTCGAGATCAAGTTTGCCTTGCTCAACCTCTCGTTCTTGGGATAATTTTTGCAACAACTCCTCCGCTGCCAATACTTGGCTAGAACGGCTGACAGGCGTCACTAAGACTGTCGCTGGTAGGGGGTTTTTATCAAGATAACTCAATGCATCCCCAAAACCCGATAATGCTTTGAATTCTTTCAGGGCAGTATCAGCAGAAATATATTCAACTTGGCTAATTTCTGGATATAAGCGTAAACGCCGTACTAACTGTTGTGCTTCTTTGTCTGACACCGACAGTTTTAAAAATAAACTGATTTCAGAGGCAGAACCCCAATGTTCAGAAATGCTGTTAGCGTTTTTTACAAAAACATGAAGTGTTGCTGGCAGTGTTAAACTTATTCCAAGCACTAGAATAGTCATCACCGAAGTAAAAGGGGTTCGCCAGAGATCGCCTAAGCTACCAATGCCTTGTTGTACATGACGGATTACACGGCCAAACACTTTATCGACAAAACTACGCTTTAATTTATGCGTTTCCCGTTGATTAAGCATAATCGCCTCCAGGAATTCGCATTCCCTCAATTAAACCATCATTAATCATACTCCCTTGCTTAAGGGTCAGGGTGCGATAGCGTAACCGAGCAATCAAACCTAAATCATGAGTTGCAATTAATACCGCCACTCCCATGTCATTAAACTCTTCAAACAACCGGATAATTTCTAATGATAATTTAGGATCTAAGTTTCCTGTTGGCTCATCAGCCAATAAAATAGGGGGCTTATTAACAAGTGCACGGGCAATACCAACACGTTGTTGCTCACCACCGGATAACATACTTGGGAAACTTTTTAATTTACTGCCTAAGTGAACTTTGTCGAGCGCAGCTTCAACACGTTTTTTCGTTTCTTTATGACTGAAACCTTCAATAATTAAAGGAAGCGCAACATTGTCAAAAACAGTACGGTCCATTAACAAGTTATGATTTTGAAAAATCATACCTATACCGCGACGCACATAAGGTATTTGCGGATATGTCACTTCTGATAAATTTTTACCATTAATATGAATACTCCCGCTAGTTGATGTTTCCATCAAACTCATTAGCTTTAATAATGTACTTTTTCCTGCACCTGAATGCCCAGTAAGAAAAGCCATTTCACCTGCAGCTAAACTAAAGCTAACATTTTTCAGTGCAATTATGCCGCCTGAATAGGCTTTGCTTACATTATTAAAACGGATCATAAGTTATCTGTCATACCTATTTGTGTTCATCACTAAACAAAGCATCGATAAAGTCATTGCCATCAAAGGGACGTAAATCATCAATACCTTCACCTACACCTAAATACCTGATGGGAATACCATACTTATCTGCAACAGCAAAAACAACACCACCTTTTGCAGTACCATCAAGTTTGGTAAGCGTTAATCCGGTTAAACCAACAGCTTCATTAAATAGCTGTGTCTGGCTTAATGCGTTTTGCCCAGTTCCTGCATCTAAGGTAAGCATGATTTCGTGAGGAGCATTTTCATCTTTCTTTTTCATTACGCGAACCACTTTTTTTAATTCTTCCATTAAATGGCTCTTATTTTGTAAGCGTCCTGCAGTATCAGCAATCAACACATCAATATTTCTTGCTTGCGCGGCACTAATTGCATCAAATATGACTGACGCACTATCTGCACCTGTATGTTGTGCAATAACAGGAATGTCATTACGCTCCCCCCAAACTTGCAATTGCTCAACAGCTGCCGCTCTAAAAGTATCGCCAGCAGCAAGCATCACAGATTTACCTTCGCTTTGGTATTGCTTTGCTAGTTTCCCGATAGTAGTGGTTTTGCCTACACCATTAACACCGACCATTAAAATAACAAAAGGACCATTCGCGTTAGAAATATCTAAAGGAACACTCACTGGATCAATCACTTGCTTCAGTTCAGCTTTAAGTAAATCGTATAAGGCCTCAGCATCTTTTAATTGACTACGTGATGCTGACTGGGTCAACGACTCGATAACCTTTGTGGTTGTTTCAACCCCAACATCCGCTAATAGCAGATGTGTTTCTAGTTCTTCGAAAAGATCTTCATCAATTTTTTTCCCACGAAATAGGTCGAATAACCCTCCACCTAAATTTTGGCGTGTTTTACTTAACCCTTGCTTTAACCGAGAGAAAAAGCCTATCTTGGGCTCTGGCTCTGGCTCTGGCTCTGGCTCTGGCTCTGGCTCTGGCTCTGGCTCTGGCTCTGGCTCTGGCTCTGGCTCTGGCTCTGGCTCTGGCTCTGGCAGGATATTTTCAACTTCATTGGAAATAAAACCATCATTTTCTGATGTTTTTTCTTCGTTAATTGCCGTATCTTCAGCCAACAAAGCATTTTCGTCTTGCTGCTGTTCCACAATCGTTTGTTTTTTTTCTTTCTGGCCGCCTAAACCCAACCAAGAAAACATACCTTTCTTTTTTGACATATTCACAATTTCTTTTATTTGCGCAGATTAATGATAGTAATTGCGCAGTAAACAAGGATAGAATTACCAATATAGTAACACCTAAAATGCCGACAAAAAACAAAAGCCTTTAGCAAATGCACAAAGCCAAAAAACAACAACCAAAAACAAGCAAAAGCCAATCCAAAATGGGCGCTATTCGTATCATTTCAGGTAAGTACCGTGGGCGAAAGCTTCCAGTACTGATGGCTGAAGGGTTGCGCCCAACAACAGATAGGGTTAAAGAAACATTATTTAATTGGTTAATGCCTTATATAAATAATAGTCATTGTCTTGATTGCTTCGCTGGCGCGGGAAGTTTAGGCTTTGAAGCTTTGTCTCGTAATGCTACTCATGTCACCTTGCTAGAGCTCGATAAATCAGCAGCAAAACAGTTAAACGACAATAAAAAACTGCTTAATGCCAATAATATTGATGTTATTAATACCAACACATTACAATATTTAGCCGCCGCCAAAGATGCATCTTTTGATATTGTATTTATTGATCCTCCATTTCATAAAGGGTTAGCTGAACAAACATGTCATTTAATTAACCAAGGCTGGTTAAAAGAACAAGCATTAATTTATGTCGAAGTGGAAAGTAAAGGCGCACCTCTATCTCTCCCTGAGAATTGGACACTGCTAAAAGAAAAAGTTGCCGGACAAGTTGCTTATCGACTATATCAATCTAACTGATAGATAAAAAGAGTAGGAACTAGCATCGAAAAGACCTACTTAACCTGGTTAAATTCAAAGTAACGAGATTCAGCCTCTCCCGGAGTTAAAATCACAGTATTGATGAATTTAAACCCTAGTTTCTTAAGTAAATGCATAGAAGCCTCATTATTCATGTGAGTAATTGCAGCAATATGGGTTAAATGCAATCGCTGTTTAGCATCCGTTAAAACCGCATGCGCTGATTCTTTAGCATAGCCTTCGCCCCAAAATTCAGGCAAATAAGCATAACCTAAATCAGGTACTGCTAATTCAGGCCTTTTTAGCAATCCACACACACCTATAGGCTGTTGATTGTCAGTCAATGTGACCAAATTCAAACCAAAACCATTTATTTGGTAGCTCATCATTGGGCCTGTATTTAAGTAAGCTACGGCATCATCAAGGGAACGAACCCCTTTATCAGCGATATTTTCAATAAATGAAGGTTCATTAAGCAGTGCTACAATAAATTGCGCATCATGGTGGGATAAATGCCTAATCGTTAAACGTGGTGTTTGACAAATAATGGACAATTTACAACTTCCGGTAACATTTTTTATTATCTAAGAGAACAACAAGACCTTAAGCAGTACTAAGCCCTTGTTGTTCAAAATACCTAAATCTTATTTTTTAGGTTTTAACTTTAGATCACGAAAATCAAAACTAAAATCAGTTAGGTTCGATACAGCTTTCATCGTGACATAATTAATAGAACCATCGACGTTTAAATTAAAATTAACAAACGCATCGGCTTCTAAAGTTGGATCATCCCAATGCACAATAAAAGTATTGTGTTGGTAATGCTCAAGTGTACCTCTTAACTCTTGTGTTCGAGTAAACTGCATATAAAGTTGGCCATCAACCTCATCAATTTCAATATCGCCATACCAGTCATCACTATACATTTGTGCATAGCTTTCTAAAGGTAATGATGGTGAAGAATTTTTATCAATACTCGCTGCCGAATCGGATAAACGTTTACTTTCTCGAGCTAGACGTTTATCTCGACTCGCTTGATAATGAGCAACCCAATCTTTCTTGGGTAAGTTTAAAAATTCATTTAATATTTGATCTGAAATTGCATTAAACGCATAGCCAGATTGCTGATTCGTTAAAATAACCATACCAAGATTTTCTTCTGGTACTAACACTACTTTAGATACCATACCTAAAATACCTCCGGTATGATAAATCAACTTAACCCCATGGTAATCTTTCATAAACCAGCCTAAGCCATAAGCGGCAAAGTGGGTTTTATCATTTTCAGTTGCAGAAGAAGACACAGGTAATAGAGTGCGAGCTTGCCATAAAGCATCACTTTGCGCTTCACTAAACAAACGTTTTTCTTGATTGCCAGTATTGCTATAGACCCCTTTGTTTAGCATCGCTGTAATCCATTTACTCATATCGTTAACATTCGATGCAACAGATCCTGCTGAAGAAAATTTTTCAAGAAAATTACCTCCAACAACATTTAGTTTACCATCAAGTGGAACATGAGCTCTGGCGACATTTTTATTATCTTTATCAATAAGTGAAAATTTCACTTTGGTTTTATTCATTTGTAATGGGGTAAAAATATTATCAACAATAGTCTCTTGCCATGGCTTACCCGTGACTCGTGCAATAATTTCACCCGCTAAAATGTACATTAAATTGTCATAAGCGAATTCACTGCGGAAGCTACTCGCTTCTGGTAAATATTTCATGCCTTTTATAATATCAGCCATAGTATGTGTAGTTTCAGGCCAAATCATGAGATCACCAGCACCTAAACCTAAACCACTGTTATGCGATAACAAATCAATAATTGTAAATTCACGCGTTACATAAGGGTCTGGCATTTGAAATTCAGGAATAATATCAATAACACGTGTACGCCAAGATAACTTACCTTGGTCAACAAGTTGTGCAATTAATGCCGCCGTCATTGCTTTAGTGTTAGAGGCAATACCAAAAAGGGTATCTTTATTTACTTTAAGGTTTTTGCCCTGTTCGACCACACCAAAGCCTTGATTTAAGACCAGATTACCATCTTTCACAATAGCAACAGCAACACCCGGCACCTGAAAGGTATCCATAGCACGAGTAACCGTTTCTTTTATTGTTTGAATTTTATTGTCAGCTGGTGCTGCACTAACAAAAGTAGTAGCACACAATAAAGCGCTAAAGACAATCAAGTGAGTGGGTTTCATGTTTTATCCTAATATAATTAAGTCATTGAAGCTTTGAATCACCCTATCCGAAAAATCATTAATCGACTAGTGTGATAAACAAATCTTCATATTTTTAAAGTAAATAATTGATTACAGAGACGATTATCTCTTATTCGAATTCTATCCCTAAATTCGATAGTCCTTCAGATAAGGCTATGCTTTTCACTCTTTCACAGGTCTGTTTGGTTTCATTTGCCCCCTTAATAAAATCAAACAGTTCCTTTTGCATTTCTTTTTCCCAAACCATTAAGGGATCTTGGTCAATAGCTTCATCAGATATTTCAGGGGAGTCATCATTTTCAGATTCTTGAGCTAACAATAAACCCAGATAAAAACTGACACTATTATGAGATAATCTAGAGACGGCGATAAACCCTTCATCATCTTCATTATCTTGCATCGCCTGTAATAACGACATTACTGCCATAGACGTATCTAACGCAGGATAAACACCAAAGAAATCAAATGCGTCAGGGTCAGGAATTTGCGCTTCGAGTTTAGTCAGTTGAGCTTGATAATTAATTTTAACTTTTTGTGTTTTATCAAGGCGTTGCCAAATCAAATTAACTTGATTTCGTAATAAAGGGTAATCACCAAACTCAGCTGCTTGTGAAAACATTTTATAATTAGGTAACATACGTTCAAGTAAAGCTGTACTGAAGGCAATTTTTTGCCACAGGGAGAGTTCATTTAAAGGAAGATCGATAGCCACTTATAATTCCATTCGCTATTATTTTATTGAAATACCCAAATCACTCAACCGTGTGGTAATGAGTAGATTCGGGTATTGTTAATTGTTATTCACTTTGCTTGGCTAATTGTTTCTGCGCATATTCGAAACGTAATCGATACTCAGTCAATTGTGTTTCAAGATTAGCCACTTCAGTGGTGAGTTTTTCATTTAAGATATGGTTCTCATCACGTAAATACTTAATAGTTTCGCGTGCTTTGTTGTACTCCATCTCTTGTTTGTCTCTATTCGTTGCAAAACGTTGTTGTGAGTGATTTACTTGTTCATTTGCTACTTTAAGCTCAGCACTAATACGAGAAATACTTTCTTTTTGTTGCTGATTTTCTTTTTCAAGTGCGGCAAACGACGTTTCTAATGTTTGACTGTGTTGCTGCAATTGCTCACTTTTTTGTGCATTCTCTGCTACTTGTTGCTCAAGACCTTCTTTTTCTTTAATGAGTTTTTCATTGTTTTCATTAAGTTGTTTTAGTGTTTCCGCTTGATTACCTAACTCTTTTTCTATTTTTTCAAGTTTGGTTTGTAACTCTTTCGCAAGTGCTTCGCTTTTCACTAAGTCTTCATTCATCGCTGAATTTTTCACGCGTAGTGCTTTTAACTCATCTGTTGCTTGCTGGTTATTTTTATCAAATAGGACGCGTTCTTCTTTAAGTTTATTCAACTCATCATTTTGTTTAGTTATTTGTTCTTCTAATGATTTAACAACACGTTCATGCTCACTCGCTGTTTTTTCTAACGCTGATTTATCTGATTGCCCTTGCTTAAGTTCATTCGCTAACTTTTCAGCACGCTCTTTTTCCTGCAGTAATTCTTTCGTTACTGTGTCAAGCTGCTGCGATAATTCTTCACACTGCTTAGCAAATTGAATTGATTGTGTTTGATGTTCAGAAACAGAATCTGTCGTTGAGGCAATTTTACGCGCGAATTCTGCTTTAGCATGTGCTTGTTCAGCTAAGGCATCATTGAGTTGATTTTTTAAATCCGATATTTGCTGATTCTGTACATTCAAGGTTGCGGCTTTCGCCTGATCATTTTTAGTGAGGTTCTCTTTTACTCTTGATAATTCAGCCACTTGCTCGATAAGCATTTTTAATTGCTTACTTTGTGACTCAAGGGTTTCAACTTGTTGTTTTTCTTTCAAAGTGAGCTGTTTAACTTGTTCAGTTAGTTGACTATTTTCACTTAGCTTGTCTTGTAAAACAGTTTCAGTATCGGTTAATTTAGCCCCATTTAAATCCGCAATATTTTTTAATTCACTTTGCTGCTGATTGCTTTGTTGCTGTAACGTTTCGATAAGCGCTTGCTGTTCTTTAATTGTGCTTTCAGCTTGAACTCTTGTCAGTTCAATATGCTTAAGTTGTTCGCTATTCGTATTTTTAACCGATAAAAAGTGAGGATGTTGCTCAATATCTTCAATCGTTATGTCTTTATTTTTTTGAGATGCTCTAACAAGCTCAGCGACTTTTTCTTCTATTTGAATGTAAATATCGCCCGCTAAGCTTTGAATGCTTTCTTCTATACTGTCTGTTATTTTTTTCTGATCAGCCATATTATCCCCTAAATTTAAATACAGCAATAAGATAAACTAGCACAGCTTGAGGTACTGTTAAATAATATTATATCTATTGAAATAAATAATTGGTCAAATTTGTATTACACCATACTTAAATAGTAACAATAAAAAAAGGGGCTATATAGCCCCTTTTATTTTAACCCTAAGGTTATTTATTTAGTTGTTTCTGCAGGTCTAAATTGAATACCACTCACTTTTGCAGGGTTTTCACTCGTATTACGCAATTGCGCTAAACGATTTACTTGGCCCACTGACACTAACATGGCATGAATAGGGATAAACAAACCACGTTTATGGAAGTCCATCACTTTCTCTTCAGATAACTCTTGTAATTTTTTCTCATCAATTCCGTATAAACCAACAAGTTTCTTATTTTCACCTGTATTAAGTGATAATTGTAATTCAAGCTCAATTAATAAATCATTTTCTTGAAGTACTTTTAAGAAGTTTTCTGTGTTGATTTCATCTTCATATAAACGACCTAGAGATTCATGAACACTTTTTAATAAATCAGTTTCATTACCTTCTGCATCAAATAAGGCATCGTCTTTATCTTCGCCAACAAACGGGCTATCTAAATCAATACATGCGGTTAATGTTTTTTCTTTTTCAGGATCAAGTCCTAAAGTAAATGGCACTAATGAAATGCTCTGTGGTACATAAATCGCATTCCATTTCTCTTCACCATAATATAAATTTTCGCCAGCTTCTAAACCTAGCATAGCAACACAACGGTAACGTGATGAATCAGGATCTTTCACGATAACAATTGGATAACTTGTTGCTGCTTGTGCAAATTCACGCGCGGTTACAGGTACAATATGTTGAGTTGCAACATGTGATAAGTCACGCTTTTTTGCGAGTTTTAAGTTTTGATGTTGCTCTTTTTTTACCGGTACTATATTCATAAAATGTCTCTGATTTTCTGAACTGCGCTTATAATTATTTTGCAGTCTATTTTTTTAGTTAAGTAAGTTATGGTGACGCTGATAATCGCTTTCAATGGTTAATGCATAAAAAAGTATTGTTTTCTCTTTTTTAGCATCACCATATTTATCCACCAGAATAAGATTTATCATCTATAATCAATGTTATAGCAAATTAAATCAACCTTTTACAGAAAAGGAAATAAAATGCATATATCTCGTACTAAAATGCCAGTATTACTCTCTTTAACGCTACTAAGTTGGTGCTTTACCTTCTCTGTTGAAAGTAAACCTAAAACAACGACACTCTTTAATAAAACTTCAGAAGGATTTATTCAAGCAAAAATTAAAAATGAAACAATTAAAGAGCTTGCCTGTTATATAGCCATTGACGGTTTTAAGAAAAAATTTCGGTTAGCAGGACAAATGGAATCTCAATGGGTGACTGCTACAGATAAACGCTTTTCTTATACAAACTTTAGTACTTGGTGCGACGCTGTTGAATTTTACCCTCAGTACAAAAAATATAAGCTAGGATAAATCACCTCTCGAAACGCTCACTAAAACCTATAGTGGGTCTATCAGACGAGGAATATAAACAGATACATTAACGAATATATAAAAATATTCTCCCTTTTAATCTCTAGTACTTTTGATAACATACAAGCATGTGATTAAAAACAATTTTCAAAATGGATATAAAATGAAGTTATTTTATATATTCTTAATGAGTCTTTCTTTATTTTCATTTTTTACCTTAGCAGACAATAAAACCCATCCGGATATTAGTTCGTTAATTTCTAAATCAGAATTTTTATCCTACAAAGATGTTGGTGAGTTTATTGATCACGCCCCTAAAGTTACCATTACCGTCAAACCAGCGGAAAATGATATTGTTGAGTACGGTCCTGATGTAATTAAAACTATCACGGGCTCTGACTGTGATAGAGATGGTCAGATGGATGACAATAAAACCTGCAATGCAGTTTATTACAAACTGTGGTTAATGTACCAACGTTAACTACATGATTTATATGAAATTATATTCTTATAAATAAAGATTAGCTATTCTTATAAAAGAACACAACTGACATAATACAACCAACAGTGACAATAAAATACCTTAGGTATTTTTGCGATAAACGATAAGCTACCACAGCCCCCAAATAACCACCAATGACCGCGGCGATAGACATGACAGCTAGATATTTGAATGATAATGTACCGCCGGCAGCATAAATACAAACCGCCACCACAGTTAAAATGGCCGACAACACGTTCTTTAAGCCATTCATGCCATGTAAATTAGTTTGCCCCATAAGTACCAGCGCAGCTAAAACAATAATCCCCAGCCCGCCATTAAAATAGCCGCCATAAATACAAATACCTAACAATACTAAAGAGGTTCCTACAGTCGTTTTAACAGACAACTTATCAATGTTGTTGCTATTACTTTTGTTAGCGCCATTATTTTTAATCAAAGTAGGACCAATGATAAAAGCAAGTGTGGCAAATAAAATTAACCACGGAATTAAATAGGAAAAGACTTGTTCACTAGACATTAATAAAATAACGGCCCCTATACTGCCACCAGCAATAGCGAGCAAAAAAATATGAATAAAACTAAGGCTTGCCGGCAGGGTAACATCTTTTCGAAATCGCCAAGCACTTGCGATATATCCAGGTAATAACGCCGCAGTTCCTGTGGCATTTGCAATAATAGGTGGAATGCCGACAAAAATTAATGCGGGTAAGGTAATAAAGCTGCCACCTCCGGCTACGGCATTGAGCATCCCTCCAATAAAGCCAGCTAATGCAATAATGACCCAATCCATGATAACTCCAAAATAAGATTAAATAGTGATCTGCCTAAGTCATGTCAAAGCACACTTTTACTGTGTGTTTCTAGCTTTCTTTTTGACTTTGTTTCTATTTTCTTTAGTCATAAATAGAAACGTTAAGTACATTTTAGTGGGTAATGAAAATAATAGACCAAAAGCTATACATGCAGCACTAATGACAATACCACTTACCCCCATTTTTTCAGGTAAATGTGCATAACTTAAGAGATAGTGACCGAGTAATAACAAGCAAAGCCCCAACACAATAGACACTTTAAGTGTTTTTATTAATTTGTCTTCGCTCATAAGCATGCTCTAGGTACTTCACCATAAAAAGAGTGTCATACACTGACATGATTTTGTAAAGACTTAGGGATATAAAATAATACTTGAGGAGGTAATTAACGCGGTAGAAAAGAAACCAATAGTTGATGCATTAGTGAAAACAAACGCCATTCACTCAGCCTAATTCAGCTACTGGTTATTTATCTTTAGTGGTCAAATAAATGGTTTTCAATAAATTGATTAAAAATTGCTTTTGGAACAATGGCCCCTTGATGCTGTATAACAAAACCTGCAGCTGCAGACGCTATAATTAATGCAAAATCAATTGATTTTTTACTTATTCTTGCTCCCAAATAGACCCCATTAAATGAATCCCCCGCAGAAGTAGTATCAACAACATTCGTTACCGGGGTAACAGAGAATTGGTGTTTTTTATCTTGGCAATAGCATAATATTCCAGCCTCACCGTTTTTAATGATAAGTTCTTGAATGCTAAACTGCTGGCAAAATTCAAATACGCCTTCCGCATCATTAATACCATAAAGTTGCTGAAAATCATCAACGCCAGGCAAAGCAATATCGGCTAAAGCAAATGCTTGCTCAAACTGTTCTTTCGCTTGCTCTGCTGTATCCCACATACGAGCACGATAATTAGGATCAAAGACAATACTCACACCCGCCAATTTAAGCTGTTCAACCATTTGCCAAAATAACGGTCGGTGTTCAGGTATAATCACAGCTAAAGAAATCCCTGAGAAAAAGAACATATCTCCTTGGCAAAGTTGAGCGATAACGTCTTCATTAATGAATGACATCACAGACTTAGCAGCGGAATTTTCTCGCCAATAATTAAAGGTTCTTTCACCAGCGTTATCTGTTTCTATTGCGTATAAACCGGGTATTTTATTCTCCGATTTAAAAACAAAGTCACAACCGACTTGCTCTTCTTTAAAAAAATGTAGCATCTCTTCACTGAATTTATCTTTACCCACGGCTGAAATAAAATGACTATTCAGTGATGGAAATGTTCTTTTCATATAAACAGCAGTATTCAAGACATCGCCGGCAAATGCCTGCCTAAGTATCTTTGATGCAGCATCATTTGGTGAAGAGTTAAGGGCTTTATCCGCTCTTAGCTCAATCATGCATTCTCCGAACACATAAATATTACTCATTTACAAAACCTTATTAACGTTATTACCAAGTGGAAGACATACTTAACCACTTGGTATATTTACAATGATGTGATCAAAATTTTCCGAATTATTTAATGCTTTTTAATGGTTCAACTTTTGGAATAAGGATCCAAACTGCGAGCATGGCAGTAACAGCTAAAGATGCACCAATAACAAATGCAGGGGTATAATTACCATCCGCCGTTAACATAGGTACAAGTGCGGTGAGACCCAATGCGCCAAGTTTAGCCGCCATACCAGCAAAACCTGATAAGGTACCAACCGCTTTTTTGCCAAATAGATCACTTGGTAAAGTTTGCACATTGCCAATAGTGGTTTGAAAGCCAAATAAAATTATTGCCATAATGATTACTGCTGTAGTTGGGCCCCCTGGATTTGCCATTGCCAGAAGGGCGGGTAACATAATCAAACAGCCTAAAGTAATAGTTAATTTACGTGTTTTGTTGGTGCTCCAACCAGCTTTAATCCGATTTTGTGCCAAAAGACCACCAAACCAAGCTCCAAACATTGCACCGACATAGGGTACCCAACCGTAAATACCAATAGATTTCACATCCATTGCATACACTTCATTAAGGTAAATAGGGATCCAAAAAACAAATAACCACCATATAGGGTCTATTGCCGCTGAGGCAATAATCACACCCCAACTTTCTTTACGAGAAAGCAGTTCACCTGTTGATGGATTATATTCGTCTTCTTCACTACCATCATCAGCATTAGTATTTCGCTGCCCAGTTAAAATATAGTTACGTTCTTCATCTGTGATCCACGGATGTGATTGAGGTGGCGCTTTAACTAAAATAATCCAAGGAATTAACCATAACAAACCCACAACACCTATTACTACAAACACCATTTGCCAGTTGAAATAAACGGTCAAATAAGCAATTAATGGAATGGCGATAATGCCACCAATAGCAGCACCAGAATTAAAAATACCTTGAGCAAGTGCTCGTTCCTTAGTTGGAAACCAATCGGCGTTGCTTTTAGCTGCACCCGGCCAATTTCCAGCTTCTGCTACACCTAAAATGGCACGAAAAACACTAAAACTTAACGCCCCTTGAGCAAGTGCGTGAGCTGCAGTAGCCAAAGACCAAACACCAATAGATAAAACAAAACCTAAGCGTGTACCTACCCAGTCAAAGATTTTACCAAAGATAGCTTGACCAAAAGCGTAAGATAAAATAAAAACAATAGAGATATTGGCATATATTTGTTTGCGCTCTAACGCTGATTCATCAGGAAAAAGATCTTCAACAATATCCGGCCAAAGTACGCTAAGTGCTGACCTATCAATATAATTAATCACAGTAGCTAATGCGATGAGTGCAATAACCCACCAACGTAAATTATTTATTTTCATGCGCTGCTTTCCTTGTTTTTAATATGATCGAAAGCGCCTTCTTCCACGAAGTCTTCTCGAGCTGGACTAAAAGTATCAATTAAAATCCCACCTGTTGGACAGGTAGCCCCATGGTCAGCATGTGGCGGTATCATACAGCTATCGCCTGCTTTTAAAATTTTAGTAACCCCATCAATGTTAAAGTGAAATTCACCTTCTACAACGTAAGTAACTTGAGAATGTCTATGCGCATGATTGTAGCCAATGGCACCTTTTTCAAACCAAATTTTCACAGCCATTAATTCATGGTTATACCCCAGCATTTGACGCTTAAGTCCACCGCCTATGTCTTCAATTTTTGTTTCATTACCGAATGAAAAATGTTCACTTTGACTCATGACTTATCCTTACTCTTTAATTTCGAACAATTTAAAACGGCCATCAAATTGATATGAAGCCCCATTAAATGAAAATGTATTTACTAAATGGTTGGTTAGGTTTTCCGCTGAATTAAACGCTAACAAATAACGTTTATTGCCTCGTAAAACAATTTCAAGAATATCGATATTATTATCTTGTTGGTGAGATAACTTTTGAATCTTACTGACAGCTTCAACCGTAAATTCTTTTGATGGGTTATATTCACCATGAGGTTCTAATACACTGACAAAAGTATGATTTTTTGACTGAGAACGGCGAATAAAAGCATTCTCATTACGAAGGTTAAATAAAGGATCGTTCGCGCCAATCTGCGTGAAAATAAATGATGAATCGCCGTCTGAAATAGAAGAGTTCGTATAAAAACGTCCATTACTATTTAACCAAGTGATCTGTGATAACCCCGATTGAGGTTTTGCTTGCGCTTTCAACCATAAGTGTTGATACCCATTCTTCTTACCTAACACAGGCAAACGAGTTAACTGGGTGTCTAAATCAAAATTGGTGTCAATCAAATGACCTTTATAATGTACAGGTAAATCGTATTGATGTTTTTTAGTTGATTTTACGTCAAAAATATCCACCACAAAAGATTGTGCCAACGCTTTGCTTTCGTCACTTGGCAGCTTGATTAACGCAATAGTGCGCTTTAAAGATACCCCTTTATATGCACTATCAATTTTAGCTGAGCTAATAGTGACATTTTCATTTTTATCAAAAAATAGTAACTGCGGGTGATTAGCATTACCTACTTCTGTCTTTGCATTAAAGTGTGATTGTTCATCAACAACAAGGGTATTATGCGCAATGGTTTGCTTTGCCCACGTTTTATTTTCGGGCAAATAGCGACCACCATACTTAGCTTCAACATTTAAAAATCTAGCAGCACCATAGTCTGAAACTATTTCTTCACCTCTATCGTAAAACTGCCACGTTAATTTATCGAAATGACCATGTCCTAAGCCTTGTGCTGCCGGTTTAAACAATACAGCTTGTTCGCCATTCACATTTTGGCGCATTATTACTAATGCTCCTTGCTTACCATCATTACCATCGCCAAAAGCAACCGACTTAAATTGATACGGTTTCTCTAATTGCTGATCAAGTGCTTGAGCAACCCTTAAACCATCGCCCGTTAGCAATATTTGGTTTTGTTGTTTAGCAATGTCGAGTAAACCTGCATCCTTGGTTAATCCATAAGCAACAGTGACACCATTAACAAGCTCAATGGTATCAATACCTTTACTTTTTATTGCGTCATTTATTGGAAAGAAAAGTTTGTTATAGCTTAGCTGTATTGTGGTATCTATTGCTTTCAACACAATCCCATCACGATACTCAAAAATTTTACGTTCTGGCTGATTGGTTTGAATAGCCTTAGCAAATGTTACAAAAGGCATTAGCGCGTAACGTTGGTAATAAGGACCTTCGTTATAATAACCTTGCGGAGAAAACAACTCATCCAGTTGCTTTAAAAAGCCACCTTTACCTGATTTATCTAAACCATAAAGTGCTTGTTCTACCCAGTCTAACTCTCCAAGAACATAACCTGTCATACCAACAGCAGCTGTGGTCCAGGTACCGTGATTATGAACTTTGTTGAATGTTTCAGGTGAATCCACCGATAGAAATTTGACGATAGGGCGAAATAACCCTTGTTCAATTTTTGCTTTTTCAGTAGTTGTTAATGATGGTAAAATCAAGTCATAGGCTTGGCTGGTGTATACCAGCCAAACGGCTTCATTTAGACTCTGCCAGAAGAGTTTTCCTGGATTTTGTTTGCCCATTTTTCGTTGTGGATGCAAAGGCAAAGTAGGGTATAACTGGGCATATTCCAATAACATATCACGAACATAATTGGCGTATGAAACGTCTTGTGACAGTTGATAAACAATACCTGCATCGTACATTAGCTGATAGTTTTTTTTATGACGTTCATGGGTATAACCACCTCCGCCATCTTGCGGTAATGGAATATCTACAACTAGCTGCATTTGCTGATCTAACTCAGCTTTTTTCGCTAAATAGGTTTGTTGGAATAAGCCTGTTTCTTTAATGGCTTTACGCATAGAGACCACGTCGCTACTCGTCACCATTAAATTAGGGTGCTGAGCAAAAGCAGTATAACTAAAAACAAATAAACTCATTAAAACAATAGTTTGCTTTATTCTTAACACCTTACTTTTTAAAATAAAATTTAACAAGGTAACTTCCTTAATCCGCTTAGTTCGAGTGGTACTGATTATTGCTAACGTCTGCCGTATGAGGGCCTTTCGCTTTTAGCTCAATCACGCTTGGTTTATCTGTTTTGATAAAAGTATTACCATTAATATGAGTAATAGGTTCACCTACAGTGTGTTCTACTCGAATAATATTACTATTGTTGAAGGTATTATCTTGAACAGTACCTACTTGTACACCATGGATATATACACTCGCATTGGCCTTGTTTCGCTTACCTTTGCCAACAGTATTGACAGTATTATTTGTCATGACTAAATGTGGGCCAAAGGTACTCTCATCGGTTCCGCCGCGATAAAGCTTAACTAAGGCACCTTCAACATTTTGAAAACGGTTACCTTTTAAGGTGACGTATTCAGCGTTATAAATACCTAAATCTTCAACTTCTTTATCTAAACGAAGAATATCACCCGTGACAGTTGAGAATTGATTATTGGTTAAGCTAATGTAATCAGCAAAAGCACCTTTACCTGAATCAAAGAAATGGAAAGAATGATTAATATCCAATCCTTGCACAGTACTGTTTTTCATCACAAATCGATAATTATCAACCATGCCCCATTTCTGAGTACGAATTAAAGTATTACCAGATGAATCAGGACTTTGACTTCCATCTAACAACAAACCATCAAGAGTTAAACTACCGCCATTGGCAATTTCAAATAAAGAAGTTCTTTGAAAGCTAAGTTTAGCGCCTCCTTTATTTTTTGCTTTTATAGTTAACGTTTTATCAATTGATATCAGTTTACTGATCTCATAATGACCGTCATTTAACAAGATCACATCACCATCGTTTGCTTGTTTAACTGCTGAAAAAAGTACACCTTCCTTAGCGTCAATAACATGTATATCACCTGATGAAAACTCGGTAGATGCAGCACGTTTTTCATACCAAACAGGACCGGTTTTAGCTTTAGCAATAGGTGTTAATGAACGACTAACGCCATATTTTTGTTGCGCTGGTGCTACTGGATATAACAAACCATTTTGCGCACGTTTAAGTGTAATGTCTTGTTTTTCAACTCCTGATACCAGTGACTCAACAACTTGTGTGTTAGCAATGTTATTTGCAAAACGAATACCACTAACATCATCAAACAATGTAAAAGGCTGCTGGCCATTATCATTCACAATAATATTACCTTTAACAACACTGTTGACTGGTGTTGCACTGCGTTCTTCATCACTACCAGCGGCAAGTTGAATATGCGACACATTATATAAACTATTATTTTCAATAAGCGCATCATCAACTTGGTGATAACGATTTATTGAGGAATTTGGCACGCCATTCATTACCGTAAATCCACTACCAAAACGGTAACCAGTTAAGCCTTCCATATAGTTGTTGTTAATACGTTGATGCTTATTAATGACACGAATACCGCCAGTGTGATCTACACCATTACCAAAAAAAACATTGTCGGTTACTGTATTATAATTACCGTGTCTAAGTGTTAACGTACCGCGTGATTCAAAAAAGACATTATTTTTAATGGTATTACGACCTGATTTTACCGAGATAATTTCTACTTCACCGTCACAACGATCAAAGTAGTTATTTTCTACACGGGTAAATGAATCCGTTAATGAATAATGACTTGTACCAATACGTAGCGTTTCACCACCATTTGAACCAAAAATTGGACGAGGACCAAAGTAATTAAAATCAATTAAATGATGATTGTTTTGGCTTTCCTTACTATCTAAACGCACTGCCATAGTTACACCTTTATTGCGTTTACCTACTAAGTAACTATGATCGAAACGATTATACTGGCCATACAATGCGACCCAATAGTCAGATTCTTGTTTGTCAGGATTATTAAAGTTATCAATAACCACTTCAGATACACGTGAGTGATAGGCTAACGTATGTTTATTTTGACGAAATGAAATAACCGCGCTACTTGGGCTAAAACCATTTTTAAAAACTAAGCCAGACACTACTAAATGTTTACCAGCCAGGCGCAAATTTGATTGACCAGAAAGAATAACCTTTCCTTTAGTTTGAGCAGTTAAAGTAATAGGAGAGTCTTGGGTTCCTTCTCCTTTGAATAAAATTTCAAAGTCTTGCCAAACACCATTGGCAAGTACAATCTTGTCTCCCGCTTTTACTTTTTTTAAGGCATTTTTATATGCTTGAGGAGAATCAACTAGCCATTGTTGAGCAACTGAACTAAAACTAAGCATTGCAGCAAATAAGAATAATGCGGTGAAAATACGCTGTGATAACTTTTGAACTATAAACATAATGAGCTTCTTCAAATATTGATTAATAAAAGTGGGGCTCTCTCAACTCCTGTAATAGTGAGCCCCTCACGCTAATTAAATAGCGAGTCTTAGAACTTAGCTTTTACACCTAAGTAAAATTTTGCTCCCGAACGAGAGTAATCCGACACTGTGGTATCGTTACCCCGAGTCATTACTTGCGGTTCGTCTAGTAAGTTAAGAGCTTTTAGCGAAACAGAAACGTTATCACTCACTTTATACTTAACATTAAAGTCAAGATAATCACTGTCTTGTACATAGCGATGTGAACGTGAAGGGAATGGTAAGTTATTGGGTTGGAAATACTTAGAGCGGTACTTGTATAGCACTCGTAATGATAAATCATCACCTTCCCAATAAATTGAAGCAGAAGCCACATTTTTTGAGAAACCAAACAAGTTAGCATCAGGAACTAAACCTGGGCTACCGACTTCTTCAGAAACAAAATCAGAGCTAGCATAGTTGTACGCAGCCTTAACACCAACCCCGCTCCAAATGCCTGGTAATTCTGTAAAATGTTTCTGTGCGGTGATTTCAACACCTTTTATAGTTGAAGAATCATCTGAAGTTTGTACTGTGGCATGACTTACATTTGGGAAAACCGTATCAACACCATCTAGAGACACTATAATGTCACGATCTTCATTCACACTTTCATAACCACCCACAAAACTCTTATTGTATATAGCAAGGGTTACTGCAGCATCTAAGCTTGGGTAATACTCTAATGACACATCAAAGTTAGTCGACATGTATGGTTTCATGTGATTACCATTTGCAGAACCACTCGTCACACTTTCAGAGTAATTATTATTACACCCTTCATCACCTGAATCGCTTGATGTACAAATGTTATAACTAACACCTGAGGACATCGCATTCATTTGAAAGCGTGACATCGCTCGGTAAGCCGCAGTTTTAATATACCATTGATCATTTAATTGAAAGGTTAAATTGATACTTGGGAGCACTTTGGTATAGCTTGAATCTAAGGTGACATCTTCTATTTCACCGGTGACATTAATATCTGTACTATAGGTGCCATCAGGGTTAGTGGTGATATAAACTTTATCACCGTAACCATCTGAATGCGTATCTGTTTTTACAACACGCACACCAACATTACCGGTTACAGGGTATTCACCCCACATGGTATCAATATTTGCCATTGCATAAATAGCGGTAATTTTTTCTTCAACAATACGATCAGCGCCATCACGACCATCCTCACGTTCACCAATATCATAAAAACTGGTATCACCATTATTGCCAGGAATAACACCTAACATTTGGCCAATAAAGCATTTCGCATCGTAGGTTACGAAATCACCAGCTCCACCACCTTCTTCATCGAAAAGGCGATCGTTTTGATGATTATTTATACAGTTATTAATAATGCCATTTGTTAAAGCAACATGACCTGCTACAGCAGCATCATCGGCATCATCCCAATTATTATCAGCTGTATCTGTTGAACCATTGCGTTGGCTACCATCAGTTAGCGTTAATGAAACATCATTGGTTTGCTCATCATATAAATTTTCTTCTGAGTAACGAACACCCGCTTTAATACTTGAAAATATGTCGTTATCTAGTACATATTCCACATCAAATTTAGCTGCAAAAATCTTATCTTCTCGTTCTTCATGTGTTCTACGGTATTCTTCATAAGCGACACCGTCATCATCTAGAAATGCGTAAATATCTGTAGGATCAAATACCTCATTCGCATTATAACCAGCATCATTAATACCATTGCGATCATCATCTAACCAAGTTAATGAAGGAACATTGGTATCACGTGCGTCAAATTCATACTGATAACGGTCTTGCGTTTTAAACTTGGTACGATGACGTACACGATAACGATAAGACTTTGAATAAGACAAGTCACCAGAGAGTTTTAAATTATCGGTTGGATAAAAATCGACACTAATACCACCACCATCATAATCATCAACTTGATTACGACTTTCACCTGTTAATTGGGCTTTCGCTTCGCCTTTTGCGTAAAGCAAGGTGTGATCATCGGCAATAATGTGATCAGATAACTTTCTACGGCGCGTATCAAGACCAAATTCCATACGCTCTTCAGTATATTCTAAGCGTGAACGTTCATAGTCTAAATTAATATCCCACTGATCTGTAGGTTGCCATTGAAACGTTGCAACTACGTTGCTACGTGAATCTTCATCTTCCCCTGTACGCCAATAAGCATCATTAGGAACATAAAAAATTGAACTTTGATCAAAATCAGCAAGGTCGGTATCTCGACCTAAATAAGGTTTGCTGTTTTGACGACCACTTGAAACGCCTTGGTCACCATCTTCACAGTCACCACTACCATTTTCAAGTGCATTACCTGCAGCATCGCGTAATGCACATGCTTGCATTTGTGAACTACCACCATAGTTTTCTTCTGGATTTGAATCATCTGAAGAAACGAAACCTAAGGTAAAACCCATATTGCCATAGTCTTCTGTTTCCCAGCTTCTGACTGTAGAAATAACAAATTTACTACCCCAAGGATTAACATTAGCGCCTTCAACATCACTATAATAATCGTTATATATACCTGTAGCTTCAACCGTTGTTTCATTTTTACCATAATCGATAGCATGTAATGAATTCACATCTATGGTACCTGAAGTGCCACCTTCAACTAAATCTGCTTGTTGAGATTTATAAATGACAATTTTATCTACTAAATCCGAAGGGAATTTTTTAAAATTAACCGCGCGTCCTGGACCAGCATTCGTAATGGTTCGCCCATTAAATGTTGAATAACCCCAATAAGAACCTAAACCACGAATGGAGATCTCATTTTGACTACCTTTTAAACGGTGGCTTGAAGCCCCTGAAACATTTTCAATAATATCGGCTAAAGATAAGCCAGGTAAATCACCGAAGTCTGCAGCCGCAATGGCATCTACAATAGCTGCCGTATTTTTCTTTTCATTTAGTGAACGAGTCATAGTACCGCGCATTCCACGCACTTCTATCACTTCTATTTCACCTTTAGTATTTTTTACTTCTATCTTACTTGCTTGTTCTTCAAAAGCACTTACCGGTAAACTTACCATTACCGCCAGCGCTGAACCTACTACAACGGCTTTCGGTGTTAGATAATGAGTCATTTTAAGCGCGTGACTAATTTTAGTTAATTTCACGTTCCATCCCCCCAGATTTTTTTATAGCTTTGCTATTTATTTTTTATAGTTTTCTGTTCAACAAATAAATTAAATGAACAGTCACTTGACTCAAATTTAACCAATTGTTATTACCGGTGTCAACCATTTTGTTATACCAATTACATTTATAGCTCTCGCATTATTATTACCAATGATTTGACAAGTCGATTGAGAACACTATATTGTTAATACCAAACATTATGACAATTATCAGTTTTGTTATAATATTTTGCCATGTTCGATATTACTCGTTATGATATCGTAGTTACCAATATATAGGCTTTAACCAAGGATAAATCATGAGCAGTCGCCGGTTGTTTTGGCATATAGTCGATAAAATAGAATCTTCGATAAACAAAGGAGAATATCTTGCTGGAAGTCGCTTACCACCAGAGCGAGAACTAGCAGAAAAGCTTAATGTAAGTAGACCTACCATTCGAGAAGCCATCATTGCCCTCGAAGTAAGGGGCCGTGTGGAAGTAAAAACGGGCTCTGGTGTCTATGTATTGGCATCAACAAGTCATACGCAAGATCAAGTAAAGGTAAATGCATTTGAAGTGACTCAAGCAAGAGCACTTATTGAAGGCGAAGTCGCTGCCATGGCGGCAACCACTATTACTGAAACAGAATTAAAACAGCTAAAGCAAACGCTTATAGCTATGGAAAACAATACTAACGTAGAAAAAGCGGATAAAGAATTCCATCAAATTATTGCTAATGCCACCCGCAATAGTGCGATGATTTTATCAGTAGAAAACTTATGGGCGCTTCGCTCTTCTACTGAGGAAATAGTCAAAGATTATGCCAGCGTTTGTAATAAAGATAATGCAAAAACCATCGCTGAACATAATGCTATTTACCAAGCACTAAAATCTAAAGATGCGACCCAAGCACGTATTGCCATGCATAAGCATTTTAATCGATTAATCAATACATTATTTGATGAGGCGGAGACAAGAGCACTAGAAGAAATTCGCCGTAAAAACAGTGAAAAACGTGGTCTTTACTCTTTAACAAATATATTAAAAACAAGCCCTTCCAACTAGGTTTTCCTTACTCATAGAAATTATATCAACTTGGATGTTAACCCTAACATTCAAGTTTATTATATTTAATCACCCCCTAAAGCGCATTTTCATGTAGCTGTGCTAAACGCTATTGTTTAAAAATAAACCTACAGGGCTTTAGCGCTATTACATAAAAACACAACTTAGATAGTCTCCCTGAACCCTGAACATAAAAAAACCTCTCATATGAGAGGCTGTTCATTGCCAAGTACTTACTAGGACTTATGCACACGTTATATTTAATAAATAGAAATACGACATGTACAGATATTCTTTATTAAGTCACTTTTTAGTTATTTTTCTAATTTCAAAAAATAATCAAAAATTTCAGGTACATTACCATTCCCCATGCCAGCATCAAATGCAGCTTGAAGATTAGCGGAAGTACCTTCAGCGATCTGTGCTCTAGTACCTAAATCATTAACCATTTCAAGGAAATAACCTAAATCTTTATTGGCGTTGCTAATAGAGAAACCTAAATCACTCACACCATCAACAGCATAGTTTTTACAAAAATGCATAAAAGGGGAATTTGACGGTCCAGTAGACATAATTTCAAAAAGCTGTTGGCGATCAACGCCGGCTTTATCTGCTACAGCAAAAGCCTGTGACATGGCACAAACAGTAGTCATTCCCATAAAATTATTAATCAGCTTAGTTGTATGACCCGCACCTAAAGCACCTAAGTAAAAAACGTTTTCGCCCTGCATTTCAAGAATTGGTTTTACTTTATCAAAGTTAGCTAGATCACCAGCAGCCATAATATTAAGTAAACCATCTTTCGCATGAGCAGGAGTCCGACCTAGAGGAGCGTCAACCATACCTGCACCTTTTTTAGCAAGGTCAGCACCAATTTTACGTGTAGATGCAGGAATTGAGGTACCAAAATCAACTAATACAGCACCTTCTTTGATGCCCGCCAAAATACCATCTTCTGCATAAACAAGTTTTTCGACAACCGCAGAAGTAGTAAGGCAAAGCATTACAATATCACTAGCCGCAGCCAATTCAGCAGCTGACTTTGCTTCTGTAGCACCACGAGCAACAACAGCAGCAACAGCATCCTTATTAAGATCCATTACAATCGGCGTAAAGCCTTTTTTTTGTAGGTTTTCAACCATGTTACTGCCCATAAGGCCTAGCCCGATGAAACCTATAGTAGGTTTTGTCATATCTAACTCCTAAATAAATTGCTGTATGTTTATCTGAAAATGAAAATTCAACTAAGGCTCATATTAATGTCTGATATAACTAACCAGTGGTTCTCACTTTTGTGGACCAATTTAGTTAAAAAGCATCGCTCAAAGAGAGACATACTTTTATTTTTCCATAAGAGGCACTTACTGTGGCTCAATGAAAATAGTATAAACCTTTATTTACAAGTCAATTGCTAACAGAACCAACCTGTATAACCAAATGGTAATTAAGTAGCCTTCGATTGTCAACCAATTAATAATATTGGTATTACAATAGAAAGATAACCTATGAAGTACAGATTGCAAATTAACTGACACACAGCAAAAAACCCACTAGCCTTCATAACTTATGGCTAGCGAGAGGGGATTAGATACTTACTTTATGAAGAAGAAAAAGAAGAAGAAGAGATTACCAAAATTTTCTGCCGGAAAATGGCTTAGGCTTATCTGGGTTTTGTTGATTATAGGTTTTAATTTTTTGATTTTTACCAAACATAATACAAATTTGATAATACGATTCTCTAAATAAAGCCATACCGGGTGAAGAGAACCAACTTTTATTATAAAGCTTTTTACAACCCGCTATGCTGTCAGGGGATTGCTTAATAAATGATGAAACTAATTTTTGCGCTACTTCTTCAGGCTTTTTATCGACATGACTGGCCAAGCCGATGGCATGAGCTTCTACTCCCGAAATGATTTTGGCCGTCATTGCCAACTCTTTAACCACACTCAGGTTAAGCTTTTCTCTAAAGGCTAAGGTTCCTCCCATATCAGGTATCAATCCCCAGCGACCTTCCATTATCGAAAATTCAGCTTCTGAATGCGCTACAACAAAATCAGCCCCCAATGCTATTTGCAAACCGCCACCCCAACACTTACCTTTGATGACAGCTATAACAGGTACCGGAATATCACGCCAACCTGTAGAAACTCGTTGAGCCAAATTTGACTGCCAAGGCAGCCATTTAAATAATAAGCGAAAGGCATTTAAATAATAAGCGAAAGGCATTTATTGATGACGAAAAAACTGATTTAACATCAAGTCCAGAGCAAAAATTATCACCCTCAGCGGTGAGAATAACTGCACGCAAAGAACGATTTTTTTTAAGTTGCTTAATAACCTTATCGATAGCAATAAACATAGCCATATCTAGAGCATTTAACTTTTCAGGGCGTGCTAACATGACGTAAGCAACATTATCTTCTATTGATAACTTTATTCTATTATTCATTTTATAAACGCAGTGGTTAGACCAGACGGTTAAGCTAACTAAAATTTGATTAAAAGAAAAGGGTTCTTTATCTGATAGCACAACCTTTCATTGTTGATATACAGTGAAATAATTGAATCTGCTGCCTACAAAATACCAAGAATATTACTCTTTTAATCGCTGTTTTCTGAAATTTTTACACCATTGATAGCCTTTAACATTACTGATAATCTATAACCGCATCAAAGATACAAGCCCAATTGTTTATATAGGCTATTAAGTTGTTAGTCATTTTAGATTCTTAATAATTAAAACATCTATAATAGGATTAATGATGGATACGCCAATACACAATTGCGAAGGAGGTTGCGCCTGTGGATTCTTACGCTACCAAATCAACTCTCACCCATTAATTACACACTGTTGTCATTGCCGATACTGTCAACGCCAAACAGGTAGTGCATTTGCTATCAATGCTCTTTTGGAAACAAATAAAGTAAAAGTAATTAGCGGAACAGTGGAGCAATTAGTGACCCAATCCCCCAGTGGAAGAGGGCAAATAATCTCACGCTGCCCTCGGTGTAAAGTCGCTGTTTGGAGTAACTATTACATGGGGGGAATAAAAGAAATGATACGTTTTATTCGTGTTGGTACTCTTGATAACCCCGATCAATTTCAACCGGACGTACATATCTACACAGAATCAAAGCAACCTTGGATAAACTTACCCGCTGATGCCTTAGTTTTTAGTAAATTCTATGATTATAAAAAGACATGGACCCCTAAAAATGAAACAATCAGACTGTTATTGCTCGAAAAAGCTCACGCGGCAACAAATACTTAATTAAATGGAGTTACAATCTTATGGGTAAAATACAGCAACTTGTTCTTTTTATATCGCTAGTGATCAGCGGTGCTTCATTTGGGCAAGAAAATCCATTTAAAGCCGTTCAAGATTTATTTTCAGCGATGTCTGCCGTTGATCATGTAAAAATGCAAACAAATGTAACTCGCGACTTTCAACTTTTAGAGGTTGGAGAAGTCTGGGATTTAGAAGATCTTATTAATGTAGTCAACCCTTCAGAATATACTAGAAGAAATTATTTCAATGTCATCAGCACAAAGATAAATGACAATACGGCTTGGGTAAGCTATTGGAATAAAGCAACCTTTACTAAAGGGGATATCGTTGAAACCGTCGTTTGGCTAGAGAGTGCTGTACTTATTAAAAACAACAATAATTGGAAAGTACAAATGCTCCACTCATCAAAAATAACCCCAGAAAAACTGCCCAAAGATGTTATTCTTACGGAATATAAGCAATAAACGTCATAACGTTTACTATGATTGATTTGAAAGCACGGTAAATAAACACTATAAGGTTAAGATAAACAATTGCCTACTTTGCATACTTACTTTACCTTCAAGACCTACGCCTTTTCAAAGGATAACTTGCTATTGATTGAATTAACTAAAAACAACAATAACCCTATTTTTTCTTGGCTATTTCTGCCAAATTAGACTATTGATTAAACCCTACATTTACCTAAGAGGCCCTTATGAAAAATACGATTCCAAAAGTCACGTTTAAAACACGCATCCGAAATGAAGCCTTAGGCGGACCTAACCCATTTGAATGGAAAGACTTAACTACTGACGAGATTTTTAAAGATCAAAACGTTGTTGTTTTTTCTTTACCTGGCGCGTTCACGCCAACCTGTTCAACCTCTCATTTACCTAGATATGAAGAGTTATATGAAGAATTTACCAAATTAGGCGTTGATAAGATTGTTTGTATCTCAGTAAACGATGCATTTGTTATGTATCAATGGGGCAAAAGTCAAAATGCAACCAATGTCTTTTTATTACCTGATGGTAATGGCGAATTTACCCGTAAAATGGGCATGTTAGTAGATAAATCTAACTTAGGCTTTGGTATGCGTAGCTGGCGCTATTCTATGTATGTTGAAAATGGCGAAGTGAAAAAAGTGTTCCTTGAAGATGGTTTTGAAGATAACTGTCCGACAGACCCTTTTGAAACGACAGACGCAGATACTATGCTAGAATATTTAAAAAATAAATAAAATTAAGCGCTTTTAGCTTTATTTAAGACGACGTTGGCTGGATGTTAATCCAGTCCAACGTTTTACCACTCTACGAAAATCACACTACATGCTATCGTTATCAGCGTTACTTCTTTCTATTAGCCTGTTTGGTCATCTAGGATCTGTTATTCATTTCAATTAGAACACTAACGCCTTTATTCATACTAATCCCAAATTTCAAAATCATTAACACTAAAGTACCATACTGCTATAGGTTTGATTAGGTCATGCTACTAACATCAATAATTCTAATTAAGATCGTTAGGACACTTTATGCGCTTACTGTTAAAAACCATGCTTTTATCCACTTTTTTTGCGCTTTCTTTATATCCTCAATATGCCGCCGCAAATTTTAAAGCTGTGGCTGATTTTGGTGAAAACCCAGGAGAGCTTAGCGCCAGCTATTTTACCAATAAAAAAACAAGTAATAATCTTGTGGTGTTATTGCATGGTTGTGTACAAAACGGTGAAGAGCTTGCTAAACAAAGTGGTTTCTTAGGACAAGCTGAATCACAAAACTTTGCCTTATTAATCCCTCAACAAAATCAAAACAACAATATCAAAACCTGCTTTAACTGGTTTTCAGCACAAGATACCGACAAGGATAAAGGTGAAAGTCTGTCTTTAAAAAACATCATTAATCATGTTAAAGATGAAGTACAGGCAAAACACATTTATATCGTGGGCCTATCTGCCGGCGGTGCGATGGCCAGTGCTATGATCGTTAATTATCCTAATATGTTTGAATCAGGCGCCATAATAGCTGGCGTTCCATATCCCTGTGCCGATAATTTAATTAAAGCCATTTCTTGTATGCGCACTGGACCATCACAATCAGCTAAAGAGCTCACTGAGTTAGTGAAACAAACAAATGAGAAACAAGGACATTGGCCAAGCTTAACCATTTGGACAGGTACTGCAGATAAGGTAGTCAATTCAGCAAATTCCACAGTATTAGCTCAACACTGGGCAATGTTAACGCAAGCAAACTCAAAAGAGACTCTTTCAACTGAAGAGGGCTATCAAATCAGTCGTTGGAATAACGATAAAGGCCTCCCGCTAGTAACCTTAGTTGAAATAGATGGAATGGGGCATGGCATACCGGTAAACCCGCAAAAAAATAATGGCGGTATCGAAGCACCGTTTGTATTAAAAGCACCAATAAGTGCCGCATTACATATTACCAAGCACTGGAATTTAAACTAAAAGTAAACAAATAGACTTAAGAATCAATATGATAGGATATAACTGGACCATATACTACTATAGTACAAATTATATTCTTTCAAAATTGCTATAGAGTTCATTCATACCAATAAAACTAAAAACACATTTGAATGACACACCATATAATGAATGTAAATGGGGAAAATTTATGAAATCACGCATCAATAAAATGAGCTATCTCGCCATAGCGATAGCATCAGCACTAACTAGCAATATTGCTTTAGCCGCTGAAGAAGCTGTAGAAAAAGATAATGCTGGTCTAGAACGTATTGAAGTTACAGCCCGAAAAGCAGTAGAAAGCTTACAAGAAGTACCTGTTGCTGTGACATCAATCAGTGCTGATGAACTGTCTGAAAAGGGGATAAGCGTTATTACTGAAGTACAACAATTTTCTCCAAATACAACATTACAAAGTAGCCGTGGTACTAACTCAACGATTACAGCCTTTATTCGTGGTGTTGGCCAGCAGGATCCATTATGGGGTTATGAAGCAGGTGTTGGTATTTATATTAATGACGTATACATAGCGAGACCTCAAGGTGCTGTTCTTGATTTATTAGATATTGAACGTGTTGAAGTGTTACGTGGCCCACAAGGAACACTTTACGGTAAGAACACTATTGGTGGAGCCATTAAATATGTTACTAAATCAATGTCTGGCGATGGTGAATTTAAAATTCAAGGTACTGTAGGTAGCTATGGTCAAAAAGATTTAAAACTTACCGGACAATTTCCTATTATAGCTGACAAGCTCTTCGTTGGTTTTGGTGTTGCTAGTTTAGAACGTGACGGTTTTGGTGAGTTCTTAACTTCTGCTTTACCTAATCAAGATAAAGAAAATTATAATAAAGACTTAACCGCAAGTCGTATCACTTTAGAATACCATGCCACTGATGACTTATTTTTCAGCCTGAACTGGGATAAAACCAAAGACAAGTCTAATTCAAAAGGCGGCTACCGTTTACTTCCAAGTATTTTAACTGATGCGCCAGTTCCTGATAGTGTGTTTGATTCTTATACTAGCTTACCAACTTGGAATGAAGTAGAACTTGAAGGCATTAGCTTTACTGCGAATTGGGCGGTTTCTGACAACACTACATTAAAATATGTTTATTCTAATCGTGATAGCTACTCACCTACAAATATCGATTTTGACAATACGTCATTACCCATTTTTGATGTGCCAGCTATTTATGATGATGAACAAAGCACCCATGAAATACAGCTAAATAACTATGGTGATAACTACAAATTTGTTTCAGGTCTTTACTATTACGATGGCGAGTCTTGTGGACAATTTGAAGCCATCTTAGGTGTATTAGGACAATCACTCGGTGCTGCCGGTTTAACGCGAGAAGTAAGTGGTTGTAGTAATTCAAAAAGTAAAGCCGCTTATGCACAGTTAAGTTATGACTTATCAGACAAATGGTCTGTTACTGTTGGTGCTCGTTATACCCAAGATGAAAAACAAGCTATCGTAAATAATGGTTTGATCTTTGATATCGTCTATCCTGAGTCAGATTGGATACCTGGTTATGTTAGACCTGAGGGTGACTTAGTACCAACCGTACTTGATGATGAAGATGATTGGTCTAAATTTACACCACGTATCGGCTTTGAGTATCAAGCTAATGACGATTTAATGTTCTTCACTAGTTTTGCCCAAGGTTTTAAATCAGGTACCTTTAACCCAAGAGCAACCATAGCAGAACCTGCAGCTAACCCAGAAGATGTAGATTCATTTGAATTAGGGATGAAAAGTGAATGGATAGACAATCGTTTACGCGCCAATATCACTTTATTCTCATTAGATCATACCGATCGCCAGTACATTTCTGTATTACCAGGGGATAGTTCTTCTGATTTAAATCAACGTTTAGGTAATATAGGCTCTTCAGAAGGTAAAGGTGTTGAAGCCGAGTTTACCTATTTAGCTTCAGATAACTTAATGCTAACAGCTAACATTGGTTATATTGACTCAAGCTTTAATGAAGTTTTTGATACTGACCCGGTAACAGGCGAACAATTTGATAAATCAGACAAATTCTCTATCTCTAATACCCCAGAGTATACGTATAACTTAGGTGCTAACTATACTATAGAGTCTGACTTAGGTGATTTTATTCTCAATGCTAGCTACTACTACCGTGACGACTATGTTTTATTTGAAGAAGATAGCTTACTAACTCAAGATGGTTACGGTATTGCTAACGTAAGTGTCAAATGGTACAGCACTGATGGTAACTGGAGTGCAGGGTTACATGTTAAAAACTTAACTGATGAAGAATATATGATCGGTGGTTACCAATTTGTTGCTCCTCAAGGTGATGGTACCTATTTACCTGGTTTAGGCGGCGATAACACCTTGATTGGCTATTTCGGTGACCCAAGAACTGTTTCATTAACGGTAGGTTATCAATTCTAATCAAATAATTCGATAATGTAGATAAAAGAGCTGGCATATGTCGGCTCTTTTTTTCATACTGGCTTTTCATATTTTGAGGAAGTGCTTATGTCGAACGCAAAAGTTATTATTGCAGATGATCATCCCTTATTTCGTACTGCATTAAAACAAGCAATCGTTGAATGTATTGAAGATGCTGGTACGTTAGAAGCTGATAATTTCAATGAATTATTAGCAAGTATTGAGCAAAACCCCAGTTTAGAAATTGTATTTCTTGATTTACATATGCCAGGAAACAATGGATTTACCGGTTTAACCCAATTACAAAATCATTATCCAGATCTCATTGTTATCATGGTCTCTTCAGATGATAGTGATGAAACAATGCAGAAGGCTATTAACTTTGGTGCCGCTGCTTTTATTCCTAAATCAGCTGATTTAAGTACCATTGCCACTGCTATTGATACAGTGTTAGGTGGAGGTGTTTGGCTCCCCGAAAATGTAGAAATGAATGCAGATCAACACATGATGGCTGCACATCAGAAACTTGCAAAGCAATTAGCTCAACTCACTCCTCAACAGTATATTGTGTTAACACAAATTGCTGATGGTCAATTAAATAAGCAAATTGCTTACGACTTAAACATTAAAGAAACTACAGTAAAAAAACATGTTTCAGCTATTTTAATGAAACTGGAAGTCAATAACAGAACTTTAGCCGGTCTAGCTTATCAACAACTCATGCTAGCACCACCAGAAAATGTTAATGATCAGAGTGAGTAACCTAACGCCCTTAGAGGTATGCTTTCGCATGGTACTAAGGTACTAATTAAAACATCGATAAATTATCGTAGGATAACCCCATTATTTTTATTCAGTGAGGGTAAAAATACAGCTGTAATCATTCAGTTAAAAGCACGACTCAAGTGCTTTATTTTTACCAAGTTAAATACAAAAATTTAACAATTATTCTTCTTAATAATGGAAAAACACTTATGCTAAAAGGTAAAGTTGCTTTAATTACAGGATCAACCAGTGGTATTGGCTTAGCTGCAGCCCACGTGTTAGCAGAGCAAGGTATCCATTTAATTTTACATGGATTAATGTCTGATCAAGAAGGACAAGCTTTAGCGGAAAATTTTGCAGCACAATATAAAATAAATACGCTATTTGATAATGCCGATCTGAGAAATCCAGAAAGTATTCATTCATTTATTGATGCCGCCATCAGTAAAATGGGAAATATAGACATACTAATTAACAATGCTGGTATTCAACATACTGAAACTGCAGTTAATTTTCCATTAAACAAGTGGAATGACATTATTGCTATTAATTTATCTGCGGCATTTCATACTATTCAAAAATCCTTACCCGGTATGCAAAAAAACAAATGGGGACGTATTATCAATATCGCCTCTGTCCATGGCTTAGTCGGTTCCGTAAATAAATCCGCCTATTGCGCAGCAAAACACGGCATAGTGGGTTTAACCAAAGTGATTGCCTTAGAGTCTGCAGAGCAAGGTATCACAGCAAATGCTATCTGCCCTGGCTGGGTAGACACACCTTTAATTAATGATCAAATCCAAGCGATTGCAGAAAAAGAGAATATTGATTTTAACGATGCTAAATACAATCTAGTCACAGCCAAACAGCCTCTACCTGAAATGATGGATCCACGTCAAATTGGTGAGTTTATCTTATTTTTATGTAGTGATAGCGCCCGCAGTATTACTGGTTCATCATTACCGATGGATGGTGCATGGACCGCTCAGTAAGGAAAAAGATGAAGGATTCTGGTGAAGCAATACGTCGTCAAGTAATGGGTGATAGCTTTGTAGATCGAGCACTAGAAAATAGTGATTCCTTCACACTCCCCATGCAAACCTATATTAATCAACATGGCTGGGGCGCTACTTGGCAACGAGAAGGACTTGATTTAAAAACGAGAAGCTTAGTCACTATTGCTATGCTAGCAGCCCTTAAAGCACCTCAAGAGCTCACAGGCCACCTTAGAGGTGCGATAAATAATGGCGCCAGCAAAGCAGAAATACAAGAAGTGTTACTCCATAGCGCTGTGTATTGCGGCGTACCTGCGGCACAAGAAGCCTTCAGAGCAGCAAAAGCTTATTTCGATGCTAATGAAGCATAAATAAAAGCCCTTCTGTTTTTATTTATGCGCAACCACACAGCAAAAACCATCCGCTAATCAATCAACCCTAGGTAAAACACTCTACGTTTATTAGTGCTTAACACTGTACTCATCAGCTCTCATTCGCCTGAGATGACACAATAATGCAACTAAAGAATCATGTTTACCGCTATGTTAACCATAAAAAAACAGCCATAATGGCTGTTCTTTATAATGCATAACAAAATATCCGGTACTAGCTTTTAACGACTTTCATCCCTTAAAAACTGACCAATTAATTGATAGCTTTGTTCACACTCTTCAGCCACTAGTGCTTGCAATAACATATACGCGTGTGGCATATCAGCAAAATGATGATGTGTTACTTCAACATTTACTTTATTTAGTGCCTCAATATAAGCTAAACCTTCATCTCTTAACGGATCACATCCACAGGTGATGACAAAGGTTTCCGGCATATTATTTGAAAATCCCCCAAAAAGAGGTGACGCTTTTCTTGCTATGGGATCATCTAAGCTTTCTATTTGGAAATATTGCTGAAAATACCATTGAACTTTACTTTTTTCGAGTAAATAACCTTGACCATTCTCTTCAACTGACTTGGCTCTCATTGTGTAATCAACACTTGGATAAATCAGTACTTGCTTGTCAATTTTTACCCCGTTACTCGTTTGGTTATTCATGACTAAGGTAGTACAAATAGCACCACCGGCACTATCACCAACGATATACAAGCTATCACTGTAATTAATCCCTTCAAGTACTTCTTTATAATGAGCTAACAAGTACTGACAGTCATCAATCCCTGCTGGGTATGGATGCTCTGGCGCTAATCGATAATCAGCACAAATCACTATACACTTGGTATGTTGCGCTAATTGACGACTAATGGAGTCGTATAACTCAATACTGCCACATATATGACCACCACCATGGAAGTGTAATAATACGGGCAACTTTTCCGTAGGCGATGGGTGATATATACGTACAGGTATTTGATGATCGTTCAGCGTTAAATGTTTATCACGAATAAAGGCCACGTCGGGTTTTTGGTCTAACAACGCTGATAAATTATTAAGTCCTGTTCTCACTAATTCAGCGCTAAACCCAATACCTTGTTGTTTCGCATCGGCAACCGCTTTATTAACTTGTTCTAAAAACGCTTCTAGTTTGGGGGATATTACTCCTCGCATAATTCATCCTTCTTCACTTTTTTTCCTGTTTCTGGCAAAAAGAAACTTCCTACAAAAAAGGTGGCACTAACGACTGAAATTAAAATAAATGACGCCGTATAATCACCTTGGTTCATATCGACTAATTTTCCAAAAAGCCACAAGACAATTGTTGATATTAAATAACTAATGGAATAAAAAAGACTAAAAACCACAGTAATTCGTTGCCCTGTCATTTTTGGTAGCTCATGTGGAATAGAAACTAAAGCCGTCACTGGGAAAAATACAAAGAACCCTAGTAAAATAGCCGATATGGTTTGCAGTTCAGTACTTGGGCTAAATGAAATACCAATAATGGTTAATGTGATCATAGCACCGGACCAACGAATAATAGGTAAGCGCATCGGATTTTTTTTGCTATAAATAATACCAGCAAGCGTACCTACAATACCAAAACCAATCACCCACGTACTTTGACTAATGCCCGCTTTCGGATAAAAAGTGAATAGACAAATATAAAAGGCTAATAACCCTGAATAAGTCAGCCCGTAAATCCAATTAAACTTATCTTTTAATCCATCAACATAACTATAATGGCCACTGGCATCATCTATCGATTGTTGGTGAGCATCTTTTTGAGGTTCAAACTTTACCAACAACCAAGCTAAGGTGAATAGCAGACTGGCAAGAGAAAAGACAATTAAGCTCATTTTCCAACTACCGGTCAGCGCATTTATTTCATTCATTTTCCATAGAATAACACCTGTGCCAACATTAAAAGCCACCGCATTTAAACCATTAATAACTGCGCGTTCTTTAACAGGAAACCAATGCATCACAATAGGATTAAAATACACAATCATAAATGCACCACCTAACCCCATTAAGAATCGACTTAAAAGCAATAATTCATAATTAGGCGCAAAAGGGGTTAATATCCCAATAGTGATAAGCAAACTTGCAATGAAAAAGGCATATTTAATACCAAATTTTATCGCAATCCACGCGGCACCAAAGGTTCCAACAATTTTAGCTAAGGTAACCATGCCACTAATAAAACTTGCAGAGGCTAAACTGTCTACATGCATTGTAGACATAATTTGCTGCATACTCGCAGCACCGCCCACCCAAGCCATAGCGAAAAGTACATAGCTAATAAAAACAATGGCTTCTACTAAGTATTTGTGACTAATTTTCATATATGATAATTTCTAATCAAGGGAATTATTAAGCTTCAGGTTACCGTATGATAGGTAGCAAATAACTACTACCTTAGTTCACTACATTAGTAAACAAAGCGTGTTATGCTTAAATCTATCATAATTAACGTTAATCCATGCACCGAAAATGAGTTCCTCATTCAGGGTATATATCACACTAAACACTGCTTTTTGTGGCAATTATAAGTAAGGGTAACCTTTGTTAGTTTGGCTTTCTTTAGATACTTGGTTTATTACTTTACTGTCTATCGCATATCTTATTTTACTTTTTATTGTCGCGCATTGGGGCCAAAAACAGTCACCTGAAAATTGGTCACGCAAACCTTGGGTATATAGTTTATCTTTAGGGGTGAGTTGTACCTCTTGGGCGTTTTACGGCACCGTTGGACAAGCGGCGACAACAGGTGCTTGGTTGGCTCCAATTTACATTGGCACAATCTTCTGTTTAGTTTTTGCTTGGCCAATGCTTTACAAAACATTGTTAATTATCAAGCAACAAAATTTAACTTCAATTGCTGACTTTATTGCCTTTCGATATGATCGCTCTCCTAAAATTGCAGCTATTGTTGCGATAATCGCTTTGATCGGCACCATTCCTTATATCGCTTTGCAATTGAGAGCTATTAGTGGCAGCTTTGATTTACTTACAGGTACTTATCAATCAGGAATTAGTACCGCATTTATTTTAACCTTAGTATTAATCGTTTTTAGCGTATTATTTGGTACCCGACAAATAGCGGCAAATAAACAAAACCAAGGGCTAGTATTAGCGATCGCCTTTAGCTCTCTCGTTAAGTTATTTGCATTAACCGCTGTTGGTATCTTTGCGACCTTTTTTATATTTGATGGTTTTAGTGACTTAATTTCCCAACAAGCCACTATTAGCCCAAGTACAACAAATCAATCTGCATATTTAATTACAGCACAAGCAATTTTAGGCGCAATTACCATTTTCATTCTTCCTCAACAGTTTCATATGATGATGATTGAAAACCATAATGAACAAGAGCTTAAAACCGCTCGTTGGTTATTTCCTTTATATTTATTACTCATTAATATTTTTATTTTACCCATCGCTATTGCTGGCCAGTTAACCTTTCCTGGTGGCAGTGTTGATGCCGATACCTATGTATTAACCTTACCTTTATTTTATCAACAGGCTTGGCTCGGTGTATTGGTGTACATAGGTGGTTTAGCCGCCGCAACAAGTATGGTTATAGTCTGTGCTATCGTCTTAAGTACTATGTTTTCTACCGAAGTATTAACCCCTTTAGCACTAAAATTTAAATTATTTAATACTAAACAAAGCGCTCAGTTATCAGGGGTGTTACTTAATTTTAGACGTTTTTCTATTGCCATTATTCTGTTATTAGGTTTTCTATTTGAACGTTTTCTTGATCAACAAAATCATCTAGCTTCTATTGGATTATTATCTTTTGTATTGTTATCACAATTTGCCCCGGCAACTGTCGGGGCATTGTACTGGCGAAAAGCAAATACTAAAGGCGCGTTAACCGGTCTTATTGTCGGCAGTCTAGTCTGGGTGTATACCTTACTTTTACCCTCTTTATTACCAACAAGTACTTGGATTGAAACCGGCCTTTGGCATATACCTTGGTTAAAACCAACAGCACTTTTTGGTGTTAACTTTTTAGATACTACCAGTCACGGGGTTTTTTATAGCTTAATCGCCAATATTCTGTGCTATGTGTGTGTGTCATTATTAACTCATCGCAGTGTAGGTGAAAAACTTCAAGCGGAATTATTTGTTAATAAAACTCAGAATCAATTTGAACGACATCTTTCACTTGATGACCTTTCTAGCTTACTACTACGTTTTATCGACAAAAATGCAGTAGAAGAACTTCACAATTTTGCTAAACAGCACTTTAGTAGCAATCAAGAAAAAAATGAAAAACTCATTGAATATACGCGATTACAGCTTTCTGGGGTGCTAGGTTCCGCCTCTACTCGCATGGTGATGAAAGCCGTTTCAACATCACAAGATATGCCACTTGAAGATGTTGTAAGTATTGTTGATGAAGCTAGCCAAATGTTCCGCTTTAATCGAGAGTTATTACAATCCGGTGTAGAAAATATTGAACAAGGGATTAGCATTGTTGATGCAGACATGCGCTTAGTCGCTTGGAACCAACGTTATATTGAATTATTAGACTATCCTGAGGGGTTTGTCACCGCAGGTAAATCCATTGAAGAACTACTTAAATATAACATTGCAAAAGGCATTATTACTGGCGCAGAAAATGAAGGGTTAATTGAACGTCGTATTAAACATATGCGTTCAGGAAATAGCCATCACTTTCAACGCACTATGCCCAATGGAATTGTGTTAGAAATTAGAGGGCAATCTATGCCTGGTGGCGGTTTTGTTAGCACATTTTCAGATATTACCGCCCATATTGAAGCAGAAAAAACCTTAAAAAAATCGAATGAAAACTTAGAAAAACGTGTTGAAGAAAGAACACAGGCCTTAAGACAAGCAAAAGCTGAAGCGGAAGCTGCAAATAGCAGTAAAACCCGATTTTTAGCCGCCGCCAGCCATGACTTAATGCAACCTTTTAACGCCTTATCGTTATTTACTTCAATGCTAAAGAAAAAAGTCAAAGATGATGAACTAGTGGCCTTAGCTAACAACATAGATGACTCTCTCAACGTTGTTGAAGCACTCCTGTCAGATTTAGTGGAAATATCTCGCTTAGATAACAGCTCTGAAAAAATAGAAAAAAACCATTTTGCTATTGATGAATTACTACTCCCGCTAAAAAATGAATTTACCCTTCTTGCCGAAGAAGAAGGTATTGAATTTCATTATCAAAAAAGTTCTTGCTGGGTAAATTCAGATAAAAGAATGTTACGCCGTATTGTTCAAAACTTTCTCTCAAATGCCGTACATTATTGCCGCGATAAAACTGGTGATAAAACCAATATTCAAAGCAAAATTTTACTTGGTGTTCGCCACTGCAACAACAATATTCGCATTGAAGTTTGGGATAATGGACCTGGAATACCAGTAGAGAAACAACAAACAATTTTCCAAGAGTTTGAACGACTAGAGCAAACTCGAGAAATACCAGGATTAGGGTTAGGTTTAGCTATTGCTGAACGAATGTCGTCATTACTTGGTTTATCTATTTCTTTAACATCATCCGTGGGTAAAGGTACAGGTTTCATGATTGAAATTCCGCGTATCCAAGGTGAAAAAGAATCGGTCAGTCGTAATCTTGAGTTAACGTTAGATAAACAAGTGGATAAATTTTCCAATATGCCTGTTATATTAATTGATAACGATGCATTAATGCTAACCGCTTTATCTTCACAACTGACAGAATGGGGTTGCCAAGTGTTTATGGCGAAAGATGAACGTGCCTTAATGAAACACGTTTTAACAAAAATGCGTACTAAACCACGACTAATCATCGCAGATTATCATTTAGATAATAATAAAAATGGTGTCGATTTAGTACAAGAATTACTGAGTAGCCAACAATGGACGATTCCTTGTGTTATCTGCTCAGCTGATCCCTCAGAACAAGTCCGTCAACATACCAGCGAAGCGAATTTTCTATTTTTAAGAAAACCAATCAAAGCGCTGGCGTTAAAACGATTAATACGACAAATAATATCATCATAGTACTTAGTGCTGGTAGCTGAGAACTAGGTGATTTCAACTGTCTATCAGGAAGTTTAACTCTTAAGATACATGACAGGCTAAACGTGATGTTTTACTTTATTTAAACCTTGCCACGCAGTAGTTTTTTCTTACTTTTAGATTACTTACACCTTATCCAAATACCTTTAATAAACAGCTAAATTATAGTATTCATCTTTCAATACTTGATGAATACTATTACATCTTTAACCTACCTCAAGTGTAGGTGGTCAAGCCCTCTAAGTTCCTATATTTCAGCATGAATATGGCGTGAAAAAAGGATGTAAAGCGGGTTTAACCGAAACTAGCAGCCTTTTGATAAGCTGACCGAGACTGTACTTTATTCAAATACGCTAACGTGCTTTCTCTTCCTGCCAATAAACCTAATTTATCAGCTATTTCTAACGTAATCGTCATCATAATATCAGCAGCTGTAAATTCAGTACCTGCAAAATATGTGCGTTTTGACAAAACAGTATCAATATAAGAAAAGTCTAACGCCACTTCTTTACTAATATATTTATCCATTGCTTGGTCACCCTTACGCTCTTCCATGGACATCATCAGTGTAGCAATAACAGGTAAAGCTAACGAACCTTCAGCAAAGTGTAACCATTCTTGATAGAAATAATAGTCAGCACTTTGTTTTAAAGGTCTCAATCTTTGCTGCGGATCCTGATCAATAATATATTCCATTACCGCTCCTGACTCACACAATACAGTATCACCGTCAACAATGATGGGGGCTTTAGCCAAAGGGTGAATTGCTTTCAAACTAGCAGGAGCCAATTGTGTTTCAGCATCTCGCTGATGTTGAACAAGCTTATATGGAATGTCGAGTTCTTCTAACAACCAAATAACCCTTTTTGAACGTGACGCATTTAAATGATGAACAGTTATCATTAGTTGATATCCTTTTATTTTCAATGGTTAAAGCTAAGATGAATAGTAAACACTTGTTCAGCTGCCCATGCTACTTCGATGAAAGGTAATAGTATTCTGAAAGGAAATAAAAATCACTTTTTCATTACCCACAATTTAATTGGTAACCGAGGGTGAATAAAAAAATTCTAATAACGCTACACGTTATTCATTGATTATGTAGTCATCTCAACTTAGAAGACACCACAAATAATAAATATCAATTGTGGTGTCAAAATTATTTTTTACATCATAAATAAAAAATTAAGAGTGATAATACAGACTCATCTCTTTATGGAATTCTACGATATTATCTAAATTTATTTTTTAAATATTAATGTAGCAGTAACAGGTACTGCCGATGCTATAGAAGGTAGACCCGCTATTTTACGTAACGCTTCAATACCCTCTAACAGTTTAAAATCAACGGCATTAACAATTATAGGCGCTTCTGTAGTAGCGATTATAGTTTCACTATCACTTTTAGTGATTTGAATATTACTAGTGTAAGTGTGTGTTTCACCATGTAGCGCTACGGCTAAATCCACTTTTTTATACGTTACACTACCTACAGGTAAAGCTTCAATTTCGGCGCTGTTAATTGTTGTAGAGATTGTTGCAGAAGGAAATTTATCAGTATGAAATAACATTGATTGCATACGTTCATTACGAATAGGGATTAATGTTTCAACACTATTTAAAGCAACTATCACAGTAGCACTATTGTTTTTGTTTATTGTGCCCGTTAACTTTTTAAAATGATGAACTTCACCAATGGTATCTTTTTTAATGGATATAAAATGAAGACTCGATTTATCACTATCAAGTGTCCACTGCGCGTTAGCCACTGTTGAAAATAAACAGGCAACTACAATTACCCCTAATTTGTAATATACATTTTCAATAAATGAACGATTCATCTTAATACCTTATGATTTAATTAGTTAAAGGAAACATCCCTGACAAATAGAATAGTAATAAAACATGAAATCTTATAACTTTTCAACTACCAGTGTAAACTTACAATAAAGTATCATACTTATTGTTTATTTGAGATAACAGTAACTTTGATTATCATCATTAACAACAGTAATTTATACAGTTTACGCTGAAACACAAATCCAACGGTGTATCGCACATATGGTACATTATTCCACTATCAAATCCTTATAAATTCAATATATACAACCAATGCCATTGAATTTTTAAACAGAGACATAAGTAAGGCGATTAAGAAGCGTAAATTATTCTTACAAATGATTCAGCTAAGAAAGTTGCTTATCTTTCAGTGATAATTACTGAAAACATCACAAAGTATGCAAGTGAACTTAAGTAAAATTGACTTACCCTGACACCTATTCATTTTGATTGAAAATATAAAAGGAAATGTCTAGTCTTAAAGTAAGCGTACGGTAGCGTTAACACGGTAACCGCATCTATTATTTTTTCCTCTCAGATTTGTCAGATTGATAAGTTTAAAAAGTTACTCTGTAAGTGTGAAGTTTAGAAACTCCTTTACTTCTGCCTGTTTTCTTAAATGGGTGATCATACATTCAACCTAGTTTCCTATCGTTTGCTATAAGAAATAAGCACGCACCAATTGCCATCGGCTTTGTACCTATTGGTGCTATATTTATTAGCTTGTTGGCGAGCGATGTTGAAATTTCTTGCAACAAAATATACGTGGGAAAAGGATTGTTTGCAGCTGAAAATTTGGGTTTCTCACCATTATGGCTTGCTTGCTCGCCCGCCAAACGGCGGCTTGGTAAAACTTTCCCGCTTTATCGATTTACTTGCTTAGTTATAGTTCGTACAAACTAGCAAGAGAAACCTGTCAGCTATTTTTACAACTTATTAACTACGTCTTAGTAAGCCTTTGATTTTATTCAGCGGCATAAATATTGCAATATCTAATATTATTTATCCAACAAAGACTAATTAAGTCTGCGCAATTGTTAAGGAACCAACATGAAAAGCCAGCTAACAAAAGTTATCATGATAATATTACTTACAGGATGGATGGGAATCGCTCAAGCATCACTAATTTTTGATTTCGAATTTAGTGATGGAACGGATACCATATCAGGCGAAATATTAGGCTTAGTAGATAATTTATCTGGACAAACTGCAAGCACTGTCCTACTCACATCAAATACAACGTCCATTGGCGTTGGTATCGATTTCGCTGATATGGCTTATTCTAATATTTTTGATGTAAATGCGGGGCAAATCACTAGTTATAACTTTACAAGTTCAGTATTCGATAGCATCTATAGCTATCACTTAACGCTTCATGACGATTCCACTGATATCTTTTCGAGATTTTATTATATAGACATATCCGGGACTGCGGCCCAAGTTACACTACAACGGGATGTAAATCCATTCTCCTTAAGAGTCACCGAAGTAACAGAGCCAAATGCTTTGATGTTAATTATATTGGGCCTTGCAGGCATCAGGATCGCGCGTCATTGGACACCGCGGGCCTCTTTTTATTAAGCAAAAAAAAGGCGTTCAATGAGCGCCTTTCTTAATTTCTAATGCGGTCTTATGCGAAGATTTTCGCTACAACACCAGCACCTACTGTACGACCACCTTCACGGATTGCAAAGCGTAAGCCTTCATCCATCGCGATTGGAGGAGTATAAGGAGAATCAAGAAGCTTTGCCGACAGCACTGGTGTAATTAGGGCTATTTGACATCAATCGTCGATACTGCAATATCACTGCCACCCAGTGCTTGATAGAGTGTAGCTTGGGCACTGAACTGATTAAATCGATTAGCCAATAAGGCGACTTCAGCACTGCGCTGAGTTTCTTGAGCATCTAACCAAACTTGAATGCTGATAGCACCATTTCGGTACTGGCTTGCGTAGATACGTTCAGCAGCTGAAGCGGCATCAAATTGTTCCTGTAATCGTTGTGCTTGATACTGATAATGTTGTCGTGCTGAAATTGCATTATCCACCTCTTTAAATGCGTTATATAAAGCTTTTCGATAGCTCACCACCGCAGATTCTACTTCAATACTTGCAATCTCTTTATATAGCTCCATCTCATTCCATTGCAAAAATGGTAAAACTAAATTTGCACCGAGTGTACCAATTGGATTACTCAATAAATCTTTCAGTTCTGTAGAAGAAGTTCCCAAAGCCCCTGATAGAGTTAAGCTTGGCAAATAACCAGCAAAAGTCGCATCTTTTGACGCATATGCTGATTTTAATTCATAGAGTGCAGATTTAATATCAGGCCGACGGATCAATAAGTCAGACGGGACACCCGCAGCTATAGTGGGAATATTACCGTCGGGTAACTTCTCAATTTTAATCGGCATTTTCAATGGTGGTTGGTTATACAAAATGGCTAATGAATTCTGCGCTTCAATTAGCGATTGCTGTAATTCACTATGGCTTGCTTGCTCGCCCGCCAAGCGACGCTTAGCTTCAAATACGTCTAATTGAGTAACAGACCCAGACTGATATTGTCGTTCAGTAAGATCAAGTGTTTGCTGTGCATAGTCGATGCTATTTTGACTGAGTAATAGACTCTGTTTTAAATAGCCAATTTGCCAATATAAGATGGCCGTTGTAGCCACTAAACTTTGGGCGGTGCTTTCTCTATCTTCGGCACTGGCTAGGCTAGCCCATTTGGCAGCATCTATATCTGCAGAAACGCGCCCCCATAGATCCAACTCATAACTTAATGATAAATTGGACCCATATTCGGTATCGCTAGCGCCACCATCAAACGCTTTTGATTTCGAGCCATTAATACTTGCCCCTATCTGTGGATAGCTTTCTGTCTCGCTTAATCCTGCTTGCAAACGTGCTGTACGCAAGGTCAAGGTGGCCAATGCCAAATCGTTATTGGTTGTTAATACCTGCTCAATTAATTGATTAAGCTCTGGGTTATTAAAACTCTGCCACCAAGGGTCCAATTTAACTTGTTGATTAATACTCACGCTTTGCCAGCTGGCAGGAATATCCACTTCTGGTGCGACAAATTCCGTCCGTGTAATGCTACTGCAACCAGCTGCCAGTGATATACAAAGCGCCAATAAAGAGAGTTTTAGTATAAAAGATCGTTTTATCATGGTGTTATTCTCTCATTAAGGCATCAATAGGATCTAATTGCGCTGCATTATGTGCGGGTAAAAAACCAAACAATATGCCAATAAGTGTTGAGCAAGCGAATGCGGCAACAATGGAGGTTGTTGAATAAATCATCTGGAAGCTTCCTCCTGTAAAAGCAAAGATCTGACCAATTAAGTAGGCAAGGCCAATACCGATAATACCGCCACACAAACAAACTAATACGGCTTCGATCAAAAACTGACGCAAAATATCACTCTGGCGAGCTCCTACGGCCATGCGCACACCAATTTCTTTCGTTCGTTCGGTGACTGAAACCAACATAATATTCATTACACCAATTCCACCCACAATAAGTGAGATGACCGCAATAGCTGAAATTAGTAAGGTCATGGTCTGCGTGGTCTGTTCAATGCTTTCACGAATAGTATCGGTATTAATGGTAAAAAAGTCTTTGGTTCCATGACGCATTTCCATTAAAGAGATAATCCCTTGCTCCGCCGTATTGCTCGATACCGTTTCTTTAACTCTAATGGTAATACTATCTAGATAACGCTGCCCAACCATACGACCTGAAACCGTGGTATAAGGTATCCAAACATTTAGTGAATCACTATTGCCAAACGCACTATCTTTCGCTTTTGTAACCCCAATTATTCGCACGGGTAGGTCATTAAGAAAGATAACTTTACCAATGGCGGACTGCTCGGGAAATAATGATTGTCGGGTATTGTCATCAATAACAGCCTCTTGTGCTAAATTTAAAACACTGGTTTCATCCCAGTATTGACCTTCCGCTATTTCATAGCCTTGTACCCGAAAATATTCTGCCCCTACACCGTTAAAACTAGCAGACACAGCCTGATTGGTATACCGAATAGTACCGGCAGTACTAATAGAAGGCGTTACACTATCTACATAAGACAAGACCTTAAGTGCATCGCTATCTTGTGCTGTTAATGTGCGTACACTAGCCGAGCGCCTATCACCAAAACCCGTTCCAGAACGAACATCAATGGTATTGGTGCCCATGGAGCTAATATTTTCTAGTACCGATTGTTGAGAGCCAGCGCCCAGCGCAACAACTGATACTACTGAAGCAATACCAATAATAATGCCAAGCATGGTTAAAAACGTACGTACTCGGTGAGACGACATAGCAACAAGCGCCATTTTTAATGCTTCGGTATATCGATCCCAGTTAAGCCAAGAAGTCGTGGGGGATTTAATCTCGGGTAGTTTTTTTTGTTGTTCTGACTTAGCATTTGATTCATCCTTTATAACTGCACCATCTTTAAGCTCTATAATCCTATCTGCAAAATTAGCTACATCCATATCATGGGTCACAAGAATAATGGTATTGCCATCATGATGAAGCTCTTGCAACAATTTCATCATTTCTTTACCACTTTTGCTATCTAGGGCGCCAGTTGGCTCATCGGCTAAAATAACATCGCCGCCATTCATTAATGCTCTTGCTACACTGACTCGCTGTTGTTGGCCTCCACTGAGTTGGCTGGGTTTATGGTCAAGTCGATCTGCCAGGCCCAAACGCGACAACAAACTTTCAGCTCTTTTTTTGCGCTCTTTTTTATCTTTTCCCGCATAAATCGCAGGCATTTCAACATTGCCCACAGCATCAAGATCGCCTAGTAGGTGATAACGTTGAAAAATAAAACCAAAATGTTCACGCCGCAATTTAGCTAATTGATCGGCATCCATCTTTGACGTATCTTGACCATTAATAAAATAACGTCCTTTGGAGGGTTTATCTAAACACCCTAAGATATTCATTAGCGTTGATTTACCCGAGCCAGACGTGCCCACGATTGCGACCATCTCTCCGCGATTAATACTAAGATTAATATCACGCAGAACCGTTAATTCTTGATCGCCGGCGGCAAAGGAGCGGTAAACACCAGACACACTAAGTAGTACTTGTTCGCTCATGGCTTAAAACCTCATAGACATACGTTTGCCCGTCCGAGCAGAGGAATCCGATGAATCCGATGAAGGAGCAGCAAGAACAATTTCATCACCCTCTTGCAATCCGTCTGTAATTTCTGCACTGACTTTATTATTGATACCAACACTCACTGTGCGGTATTCAATTTCACCGTTCACTAAAACAGGCACTTTATAACTCGGATTTCGACCAGATCTTGTTTGCAATATCTGTGCAGGAACAATCAGGGCATCTTTTGCTTGGCTAAGCACAATAGAAACTTGGGCCGTCATGCCAATTCGCAACACTCCATTGGCATTATCCACATCAAACAGGCCGTTATAATAAATAGCATCAGAATCACTTAAGGTCATATCGCTATCATCACCATCCATCAGTGTTGGTCCTGGCTCAATCGCACGTAATGTTGCGTTATAGCGCTTATTGGGCTGGCCAAGAATAGTAAAATAAACCTCTTGCCCTGGTTTAACTTTAATAACATCGGCTTCGGAGATTTGCGCTTTTACTGTCATTTGTTGTAAATCGGCTAATTCAACAATAGTCGGGGTTGATTGATTAGAGTTAACTGTTTGCCCGACGGTCACTGCGGTGTAGACGACTATCCCATCCATTGGCGCTTTGATTGTTGTGTAATCGAGATCAAGCTGAGCACTTTCAACATTCAGTTCTACTTGTTCTTGTTGCGCTTTTAATTGATCAAGTTCTGCCTGATAAACTAAAAGAGACGCTTGTGCTGCTTCATAATCGGCTTGAGAGCTGGCTTGATCATCTAACATAGATTTTTGACGATCAAATTCTTGCTGGGCTTGATTAATTTGTGCTTGCTTTGCTCTATATTCAGCTTTACTACTGGCAAGTGATGCGAGCGCTTCCTTCAATGTATTTTGTTGAGTAAGGCTATCGATTTGCGCAATAAGATCGCCTTTTTTTACCTCTTGACCTAAAGACACGGGGAGATTAATAATTTGTCCTGAAACCTGAGCACCCACACTAACTAGTTTAGAAGCTTGCAACATACCATTTGCTAAAACACTATTTTCGATATCGCCACGCTGAACTTTTTCTGTCGCAAAATTTGGTGCAGGCCCACTATTTTCAGAAAAATAAAAAAAGCCCGCAATCATCAGTAGTGCAAGCGCAAGAACGACAATAATTAGTTTATTTCTATTCGTTTTCTTCATGATTTAACAAGGTCCATAGTTAGAATACTCACCGGGGGTAATAGTTGACGTTTTATTTGAATTAAGGAGCTTTGCATCAAGCACGTTGGTATATGACACTATGCCTTTTAAGTATTGTTCAAACGATAATTCTTCTGCAACTAGGGCGTTGGTTTCGGCTTCTGACAAGCGAGCATAACGAGTCTGCAAGTTGCGTTCTTGCAACATGCCATTTTCAACCTCTGCAAACGCTTGATATACTTGGTCCATATAATTCAATTCAACTTGCTGCTTAGTGAGGCGAGAAATATCTTCGTTAGCCGCCAAGCTTCCTGCATTAAAAAGCGGAGACACCAAAATATCAAGTTTCGGTGCTGCGTAATATTGAGTTTGTATACAAGCTGAAAGACTAAATAAGAGTAAATAAGAGTAAAAAAAATCGCATACGTCCTCCGCGTAAAAATGCATTTTATAATCACCGAATTATTCACGCTACTAACTTTACACATTCTTTACATTATTGAATTATCTTAGCCTTACTCCCGAGGATTTATTCACTTACGAGTTACATACTTTTACCCGCGACTATTCCAACTTTACCGCTAAATAGTGAACCGTATTATTTGATGATTGAGGCAAAAAGTACACATCTTCATATTTGAAGTACTGTTGACCATTGACGATTACTGGTTGGGCGCCTTGAGGTAATGCGCTATAAGCTTTGCCAAGTTGAAAGCTTAAATTTTCAGCGAGCCCTTCGTCCTGAGATATAATAACATTGGCAATTGATGAACTATTACTACTGGTAACCAAGCTTGCTGGCTCGTCTATTACACGATAGTAACCAGCGTCATAAACATAGTATATGCCTTGAAAAAAGTAATACGAACTACCCATAATAATAATACGTTCATAGCCTTTTGGCAGGAGACTTATTTTCAGGCCAATCGGCGGTCGAACGACTGTGTATCCTTTATCTAAATGACGATAATACAAACCGTTGTTAAATATATAAGACACGCCGCCAAAACCCAGAGCTATCCCGTTAACCGGCTTTTTGCGCAGTACTGCCCCCGTTTTATATACTACTCGCTTATGCGCATTAGGCAGTTTTTTATGCGCATTAGGCGTTTTTTTTGAATTTTTATGCGCTGGAGCAACTTTATTTTGAGCCATGCTGATAGTTGGCTGTGCTGCCAAGCTAATAATAATTGGTAGTAGGATAATTAGTTTCATCGTATTTCCTATGCAAGCGAATTATTTCCATACTGCATACTAGACCAAAAAAATGAAGTCGTGGGGATCTTTACACAATCTTTGCATTTGTTGACATTTTAAAGAGGATATTAAACGTTAAGAGTGTCTGTAAGGGGAAGAGGAAACTGTTCTCGAATGTCGATGACATCTTTGCACCAATCAAAAAACCAAAAAACCGCTAACTCATTCCCAGAAAAAAAGTGATGCGTACGTCCAACTGTGGCGCTTTTTACTCGAACACTTTCACCGGAGCTGCTGAATTTACCAACATGAATGAATGGAACATAATTTATACCTACGCCTTCACCCCGTTTTTCATCTAAACGCTTTTGATCTTTATTGTTGAGTGGCTTATCTGCATCTGACATAAAAAAACCTCCGTGTAAGTTAAACTTAGCAGGAGGCTTATAAATGATCAGACTTTATTGTAACTAGTCAAACTTTATTGTCTTCCGACAATCAGGTGATGCATAAATAACAGCTTATTCAACCGTAACACTTTTAGCTAAGTTTCTAGGCTGATCAACATCTGTGCCCTTAATAATAGCAACATAGTATGAAAGTAACTGTAGCGGTAGGGTATAAACAATTGGTGCTATGATATCGTCACAATGAGGTACGTTAATGACTGTCATAGTATCATCACTTTCAAATTTTGCATCGGTATCAGCAAATACATACATTAAACCACCACGTGCACGTACTTCTTCAACATTCGATTTTAATTTTTCAATTAAGTCATTTTGGGGTGCTACTACAATAACAGGCATTTCAGCATCAATTAACGCTAATGGACCATGTTTCAATTCACCCGCTGCATATGCTTCTGCATGAATGTAAGATATTTCTTTTAATTTTAATGCACCTTCCATTGCTATTGGGTATTGATCACCACGTCCTAAAAACAGCGCATGGTGCTTATCAGCAAAATCTTCTGCTAGATCTTCAATAGAATCAGCAAGCGCTAATACTTCATCTAGCTTATTAGGTAACATCATTAATGATTGAGCTACATCTTGTTGTGTTTGTTCACTCATTCCATGATGTTGCCCTATGGCTAAGGTCATCATGAGTAAACCCACTAATTGAGTAGTAAAAGCTTTGGTTGATGCCACTCCAATTTCTGCCCCTGCTTTCGTCATAAAAGCTAAGTCTGACTCTCGTACTAGTGATGAACCAGGTACATTACATATAGTTAAGCTCGCGCTGTACCCTAAGTCTTTTGCTAAACGAAGTGCCGCTAATGTATCGGCGGTTTCACCTGATTGTGAAATAGTAACAATTAAGGCATTTTTAGGTACATGGGATTTGCGATACCTAAATTCACTAGCAATTTCAATATTACATGAAACACCAGCCATAGCTTCTAACCAATAACGGGCAACCATACCAGAATGATAGCTAGTACCACAGGCAATAATTTGCACGTGTTCGATATTTTTGAATATATCGTCGGCACCTTCCCCAAAGGTATTAATGTCTAATTTCCCAGCCACTAAGCGTCCCTCTAAGGTATTACGAATAGCGGTTGGTTGTTCATAAGTTTCTTTAAGCATGTAATGACGATATTCACCTTTGTCACCACTGTCTTGACTAACATCATGTTCTTTAGCTTCACGAATAACAGGTGCACCATTTGCATCAAAAATATTAACCTGATGACGTGTCACTTCAGCAACATCACCTTCTTCAAGGAAGGCAAATTTACGCGTAACAGGTAAAAGTGCCATCATATCTGACGCAATGAAATTTTCACCTAAACCATAACCAATAACTAAAGGGCTACCTGAACGCGCAACAACAATACGGCTATTGTCATTACTGTCCATAACCACAGTGCCATATGCACCTTCTAATTGTTTAACCGCTACTTGAACTGCAGCTAAAAGTGTTGCTGCCGTTTTTAATTCATGATGCACTAAGTGAGCAATAACCTCAGTATCTGTTTCTGAAGTAAATTGATAACCCATCGCTTGAAGTTTACTTCTAAGGATTTGATGGTTTTCAATAATACCATTATGTACTACGGCAATATTATCACTAGATATGTGAGGATGAGCATTAATTTCACTGGGAGCACCATGAGTTGCCCAGCGAGTATGCGCAATACCAGTACCACCAAACAATGGTTGGCTAGTTAACGCATCGGCTAACTCTTGAACTTTACCTAAACGACGCGCGCGCTGTAATTTTTTATCCGTATTAATAATTGCTACGCCAGCAGAATCATAGCCACGATATTCTAATCGTTTTAAGCCTTCTACTAATATATCTGCCACATCACGCTGCGCTACTGCACCTACGATTCCACACATCTGTTAAATATCCTTGTTTGTTACTTAGCACACACTAAATTAACGCCTTGCGCTATTAATTGTTCTTTTATTTCTGTTGATAAATCATCATCGGTGATCAAAGTATGAACTTGCAACCACGGGATTTCTAAATTTGGTATTTTACGATTGAATTTTTCTGACTCGATCATCACAATTACTTCCCTTGAAACCTCTGCCATCACTTGGCTAAGACCTAGAAGCTCGTTAAACGTTGTGGTACCTCGTTCAATATCAATACCATCAGCACCAATAAATAATTGGTCAAAATCGTAAGAACGTAAAACACTTTCTGCTACTTTACCCTGAAAAGACTCAGAATGAGGATCCCAAGTACCACCGGTCATCAATAAGGTGGGTTCATCTTCTAACGCATGAATATCTGAGGCAATCGCAAGAGAGTTAGTCATAACCACTAAACCATCTTTTTTACCTAATTCTTTAACCAAGGCAGAGGTTGTACTGCCACTATCAATAATAATTCGGTTATGATCTCGAATTAAACTCGCTGCTTTTTTTGCAATAGCAACCTTTCGTTTCGAAACTTTATCATTTTTAGGTTCAATCAATTCTGTTGGTAAAGGAACAGCCCCACCATACCGTCTCAATAGTAGGCCACTATTTTCTAGAGCAGCTAAATCTTTTCTGATGGTAACTTCAGATGTCTCAAACTTTTTTGCCAACTGATCAACACTGACTTCTCCATGCTGATTAAGCTCAATCATTATTATATGACGACGTTGTTTGGTATTTCTTTTTGACATATCTTTCGATTGACCACTTTAAATTTCAAAACGAAAGTTATTATAAGTTTTCTACTGATTTAATCAATAATTTATTTTTTACACATTTAAGTCACTGAACAACTTATTTAAAGAGAGGGAGTATTAAAACGGATTGAGAACCTAGCAGAAAAATTGATGAAACCATATTCCTTGATTATTAAGGTGCTTTATCCTTATTAACAAAAGGTCTAAAATCCACTAACTGCTGATAAACGGGCATCTCTTTAATTACATTATGGGCTGTAACTAATTTATCAACTAAGTCTTTATCAGACAATTTATTGAGTGCGATATAACCTTCTTTACGAGTTTCTTCAATAGGTCTATATTGAATAATATTTCTATAATCAAGCCCTTGGCATGTGTAATAATTAATAAATATCGCTGGTATGGTAAATGCAAAATCAACTTTTTGATTCTCTAATAACTTAATAGCTTGATCAATGTCACTTACAACATAAAGGTTTTTATTTTCAATAAAACCTTCAGATAATAGATAGTTATGGCTATTAGTATTCCTTACAACAACTGTAACTTTTTGTTTTGCTGCAACTAAAGTTAGCTTGGGCTCTACCACAGCTGATTTCATGGCAATAAAGGAATAAACTGAGTCACTGACTTTACTGATCCAATGAAATTTATCTTCTCTTTCTGGTGTTTTGATAATAGTTAATAATAAGGTGTTAGGTCGAGTTAAGGCTGTATTATAGGCCCTAGACCATGGCATAAATTCAATTTCACTATCAAGATTTGCCTGCGCTAATAATAATCGCAATATATCAGCACTAGGCCCATGGGCCTCATTATCTTCAGGAAACTGTAATAATTTTCTGTCATCTGCCACAATTCGTAAAGGATTCTGCTGCGCTTGTACTTGGCAACAAAACCCAATAAGAAAAAATAACCACTTCAGTGACGTTATCATTATTTGTTTTTAACCGGACGTTGCCAACCAGAAATATTTTTCTGTTTACCTCTAGCAATTGCCAGTTCACTATTTTCAACATCTTTAGTCACTACTGAGCCTGCACCTACAGTAGCAAAGGAGCCAACGAAAAGAGGGGCAACTAATGAACTATTGGAGCCTATAAAGGCATTATCATCAATGATCGTTTGGAATTTATTAACACCGTCATAGTTACAAGTAATGGTTCCTGCACCAATATTGACATTTTTACCTATTGTTGTATCGCCAAGATAAGTTAAATGTCCTGATTTACTTCCTTCACCTAATACGGTTTTTTTCATTTCAACAAAGTTACCAATATGAGAGTCTTTGTTCATTATACTGTCAGGTCTAATGCGTGCGAATGGTCCTATAGAGCATTCGTCACCAATAACAGCCCCTTCAATAATTGTATTCGGTTTAATGGTGACATTTTCACCAATAGTACAGTCTTTTAAAATACAATTAGCGCCAACACTAACGTTATTTGCTAGGACTACTTCACCTTCGAATATACAGTTAATATCTATTTTAACTTCTTGGCCAATAACTATTCGTCCTCGAATATCTATTCGATATGGGTCTCTTAGACTTGCACCTGCTAACATTAAAGCTTCAGCTTCTCGTAATTGAAATGCGCGTTCTAGTGCTGCTAACTGGACTCTGTTATTAGCGCCTTCAACTTCTATTTCAGTGTCAGGGTGAGCTGTGGTGATAGCTTTACCTTCGTTATGACATGCAGCGATTATATCCGTTAAATAGTACTCGCCTTGTGCGTTATCATTCGATAAATTCCCAAGCCAGCGTTTTAAATCTTTACCATTGGCTAATAAAATACCTGTGTTTGCTTCTGATATTTTATGTTGCTCTGGCGTGGCATCCTTATGTTCAACTATCCCTACCACTTGACCATTTTCTCTAACTATACGGCCATAACCTGTTGGATCTGTTAAATCTACTGTTAATAATGACATGCCCTCGCTAGGCTTTGCCGCTATCAATCTTTCTAATGTGGACACTTGAGTCAGCGGCACATCACCATAAAGTACCAGTACATCTTCATCATCTTTAAGAAAAGGAGAGGCCATATCAACAGCATGACCAGTACCTAATTGTTCTTTTTGCTCAACAAAAGTAAGATCTTCACCTACTATTTCGGCTTTTAACACATCTCCGCCAAAACCATAAACTAGGTATATATTCTCAGCATTCAGCACCCTTGCTGCATCAATAACATGACTTACCATAGGTTTATCTGCGATAGGATGAAGTACTTTAGGAAGTGATGATTTCATGCGAGTACCTTTACCCGCAGCAAGAATAACAACTGACAGAGACATAAAAATTCCGTTATTTACTTTTTATAATGTACGTATACATTATTGTAACCTTGTTTTTTACCTCGGAGCTAGTTTTTAATTAGTTCAGCCTATTTATCAATGGTGAATATTTGTTGATAATTGATGACCTTCGGCATCATAAAAACCACTACCGCCATGTTCAATAAAACCCAAGTGGATCATTTTTCTTAAAAAAGGGTCAGATTCATTATCTCCGATATCCGCGAAGTCTGTCATTTCATAGTTTTCATATTTTTTAAAAACATTTTCTATTTGGGCGATTGAATCGATCTTCTCATTTAACAGCCAAGTGGTTGAATATTGTTGTTCAATATAAACAATTTTTTGCGCTAATGTTAACTCTGGTAACCACCAAAGCTCCATTGATATCTGCTCATTTTTTAACTGGTAATGTTCTATCCGGTTACAACCTTTTCCTGTCGTTTCTATTAACTTCATTTTAGACAATTGCTCATTACTAACTAATTGATTTTTCTGCTCCCAACCAATATCAGTTATTTTTTTTGGCTCAAACTCTATTCCTCGTTGGTAGTGATCAAAATAATCAGTCTTTCGCACTTCACCATTGATTAATTTATGCCATTGTTTTGATACTTTTTCCGTTGAGTTAACATGCAAGGTGTCATTATTTTTTCGCCACAACTGAAAGCTTGTTTGTTTAGTTTCTTTTACATCTTCTGATGAGGTCAATACAGATTTTTTTATTGTATACATTGCCCCTATATTTATAGACATGCCTTCACATAAAGAGCTTGCCTGACTAATGATGCTCATAAATAAGCAGTGTAATACCGTTAAAACAATCAGAAATTTTTTCATTTTTTTTCCAAATAAAAGGGGGCTAAGCCCCCATTAATATTAATATGTTTCTAGTATTTACTGTTCATTGCTTAAGTTGCCAGAAAATTCCATAATATGAAACAATAAGCTTTGTTCATTCGTACCTGTTACTAACTGTGCGCCTGGACCCATAGCATAAACACCGACATCTTCACCAGCATGTGTTTCTGATCCCAAAGGAACTAAGGCTTCTTGATGAAAACCTGGTTGTTGAGTATTTACACTCGTTAAATCTACACGACCAGTAACAGCAGATGCTGAATAAGCTGCATCAGCATTAGTTTCATTACCTAAATCTCTGTAACCCAAGCCATTAGTGTATCCAACAGTAGTATAAGGCATACCATCATTAGCCAAAGATGCTTCATCTGAGCCGATACCAACGACTTTACCTAGTATTGGATTACCACGTTTTGGATAACCTGCAATAGTAAATACATGACTATGATCAGCTGTCACAATAATTAATGTATCGTCATCATCAGTTGCATCAACAGCAGCTTGAACTGCTTTTGAAAACTCAATAGCATCATTTAGTGCATTGTAGGCATTACCGGCATGGTGAGCGTGGTCAATTCGACCAGATTCAACCGTTAAGAAGAAACCTTTGTCATTATTATCAAGCACATCAATAGCCTTCATTGTCATTTCAGCTAAACTAGGCTCTCCAGCAACATCATTTTTTCTATCGGCTTCATATTGCATATGAGATTCATTAAATAAACCAAAAATACGCTCTGTTACCTCAGGGTCTATTGCTTTAAAGCCTGCTTCATTCCAAACATAAGAACCATTAGGATAAGCAGCTTGCCATTGCGCCGTTAAGTCACGTCCATCAGTGCGATCACCTTCCTTCTCACTAACCGCATCACCACTATTATAAGCAGCATCTTTTGGTAAAAAGTGACGACGACCGCCTCCCATTACCACTTCAATACCATCAACATTAATTCCGCTGTATCGCGCTTCTAAGTTTGCTTCAAAATTAACTAATTGAGAGGCAATATCTTCACAGCCACCATCAATGGCTGCTTGTGGCATATCAGAGATATCTTCCCAATTACGATCTGCTGATTTAGCATAAGTTGCTGCTGGCGTTGCATGGGTAATACGAGCTGTAGAAATCACCCCTGTTGATTTACCAGCCATTTCTGCTAACTCTAATGCGGTGATCATTTCCCGTCCTGACACTGTTGAACAGTCGCCACGAACTATACCTTCATCAACCCCTAATACACCTGCATCACTTTTTACACCTGACATCATTGCTGTCATAGTACCGGCAGAGTCAGGTGTTTGCGCATCTACATTGTAGGTTTTAGCTAAACCTGAAAAAGGAAACTTTTCGAAACTTAACTGATTTTCTTCACCCATCAGACCTTTTCGTTGGCCATCAAGAATTCTTGCCGCTGTAACCGTAGAGATGCCCATTCCGTCACCAACAAATAAAATGACATTCTTAGCTTTACCTCGCAAGCTATCAACTTCAGCCTGGCTTTTAGCATAAGCCACTTTTGTTGAAGAGGCTGCAGCATTAGTTTCAGACGCTATTTTTTGCCATACATTTTCAGCTTTTGTTATTTCCGCTTTTCCGTCGATAAACCAAGGGTTATAACTATTCGTCGCAATGTCATCTGCCGATACTGTATTTACCGTTGCAGAACATACATATTCGCTATTGCTGTATTCACCTTCATCTAAAACACCATCGCTATTAGCATCAATACCTGAGTCAATTCTAACGCCACCATTTAAACAATTATCATCACCTACTGGTAACTCAGTTTGCTTAATTAAGCTTATTAACCCATTTTGACCATCAATGCCTTTAGCACCATCTTTTCCATCATCACCATCTCCACAAGCACTTAGTGCTAACGTTAGGGACACTGTCATTGCTGAAACAATAAATTTTTTCATGATTTTAAATCCTTAAATTCTTTTGATGACAATTAGTCAACTAGGCCTAGTGCGCGGTTAATTAAATGAAATATCACACTTTGTTCTTGGGTACCTTGAATAAGGTGTGCACTAGGACCCATGGCATGCACAGAAATATCTTCGCCTGCATGCGTTTCAGAACCTAAAGGAACCGTTGTTTCTTGGTGAAAGCCACTCATGGTGGTATCAATAGAGGTTAAATCCATACGACCAGCTACAGCTCCATTACTATATGCAGCATCCGCATCAGTTTCATCGCCTAAATCTCTATAACCTAAGCCATTAGCATAACCAACCGTGGTATAAGGTTTACCATCACTTGCTAACGATGCTTCTTGAGCACCAATACCAACTACTTTACCTAATATTGGATTACCACGTTTTGGATAACCCGCTATAGTAAATACATGGCTGTGATCAGCGGTAACAATGATTAATGTATCTTCTTCATTAGTTGCATCAATAGCAGCTTGTACGGCTTTAGAAAATTCAATGGTATCAGTAAGAGCATTACTGGCATTACCAGCATGATGTGCATGGTCAATTCGACCTGACTCTACAGTTAAAAAGAATCCTTTATCATTGTTGTCCAGTACATCAATCGCTTTTGCTGTCATTTCTGATAAGCTTGGCTCACCAGCAATATCATTCTCGCGATCAGCTTCATACTGCATATGTGATTCATTAAATAAGCCGAACAGTTGCGACGTTGAATTACCATCAACACCATCAAAACCTGCCTTATCCATCACATACGTCCCTTGAGGATACTTATCTTGCCACTCAGTAATTAAATTACGATTATCAGTACGATCACCTTCAATACTACTTACTGCATCTGTACTATTGAAAGCGGCATCTTTAGGTAAAAAGTGACGGCGGCCACCTCCCATCACAACGTCAATACCATCAACATCAACACCTTTGAAACGTTTTTCTAGATTCGCCTCAAAATTAACTAATTGGGATGCAATATCCTCACAATTGGCACGTTCAGCATGATCAGCAATACCCATATCTGAGATATCTTCCCAGTTACGATCCGCGGATTTAGCATAAGTAGCTGCCGGTGTAGCATGTGTTATTCTTGCTGTTGAGATAACGCCCGTTGATAGACCTTTTATTTCAGCTAGCTCTAACGCTGTAACTACTTCATTACCTTTAGCTGAAGCACAGTTGCCTCGTACAACATCTTCATTAACACCTAATACGCCTGCATCACTTTTTAATCCAGACATCATTGCCGTCATAGTACCTGCTGAATCTGGTGTTTGAGCATCAACATTATAGGTTTTTACTAACGCTGAGAACGGAAAGGTTTCAAAACTCAGGTAACCTTCTTCGCCGGGTTTACCCTTTAATTGACCATCTAAAATTCTTGCCGCAGTTAATGTTGATATTCCCATACCATCACCGACAAACAGAATGACATTTTTCGCTTTTATTGATCGTTGTTGTTGTAGTTTTTCAATTATTTTATCTTGGCCTTGTTTAAACCAAGCATTTGTTGTTTGTTTAGCAGGAATCGTTTGAGCTAAAGCTCCTGACGACAATAAACTGGCAATCACCAGTGATAGTCCTTGCTTAATCATTACTCATTACTCCAAGTTCAGTTCATTCAATTTTAAAAACACAACTAAAGTAAACAAAGAGCATTAAGATTGGGTGACGATTAAGTTACTGTAACTTGACGGTTATGTGATAGAAATAAGTCAGAAAGGGAATAAAATTATAAAAAAAAGCGACGTTATCAGCAGATAATGTCGCTTTAATATCACTAAAACTTAGTGTAATTTTAGAATGTATTGCTATTTTTTACTTGTCGCTTGGATAACACGTAATTGAGCTACTGCTCGTGCTAACTCAGCGGCAGCTTCGGCATAGTCGATATCGTCGCTGTGTGCATTTAATTTTTCTTCTGCACGTTGCTTCGCTTCTTCCGCAGCTTGTTCATCTAAATCATCGCCACGTACCGCTATATCAGCAAGTACAGTCACATTATTCGGTTGAACTTCAAGCATACCGCCAGAAAGGTAGATTACTTCTTCTTTTCCACCTTGCTTAACGATTCTAGCCATTCCTGGTTTTAGTGAGGTCAGTAAAGGTGCATGACCGGGCATAATACCCAGTTCACCTTCGCTACCGGTGATCTGTAATGATTCAATAGTACCTGAAAATAAACTTTCTTCTGCACTAACAACATTCAGATTTACAGTAAGTAATGCCATGTTAACCTCCTAGTAGGCAGTTAATCTTACTTATTCAGTAAGTAACTGCCAGCCTTCATTACATGTTTTTAGCTTTTTCAGCTGCTTCTTCAATAGAACCAACCATGTAGAAAGCTTGCTCAGGTAAATCATCATATTCGCCTGCAAGTAACCCTTTAAAGCCAGCAATAGTGTCTTTAAGTGATACATACTTACCTGGAGAACCAGTGAATACTTCAGCAACAAAGAACGGTTGTGATAAGAAACGTTGAATCTTACGAGCGCGATTTACTGCAAGCTTGTCTTCTTCAGATAACTCATCCATACCTAAGATAGCGATGATATCTTTAAGTTCTTTATAACGTTGTAATGTTGATTGAACGCCACGAGCCGTTTCATAATGCTCAGCACCAACTACTAACGGGTCTAATTGACGCGAAGTAGAATCTAGTGGATCGATAGCAGGGTAAATACCTTGCGAGGCGATATCACGAGAAAGTACAACAGTTGCATCTAAATGAGCAAAGGTTGTTGCTGGTGATGGATCGGTTAAATCATCCGCAGGTACATATACCGCTTGGATTGATGTGATTGAACCTTTCTTAGTAGAAGTGATACGTTCTTGAAGAACACCCATTTCTTCAGCAAGTGTTGGTTGATAACCAACCGCTGATGGCATACGACCAAGAAGTGCAGATACTTCAGTACCAGCAAGTGTATAACGGTAAATATTATCTACGAAGAATAATACGTCACGACCTTCATCACGGAATTTTTCAGCCATTGTCAAACCAGTAAAGGCAACACGTAAACGGTTTCCTGGAGGCTCGTTCATTTGGCCGTAAACTAACGATACTTTATCAAGTACGTTAGAGTCGTTCATTTCATGGTAGAAATCGTTACCTTCACGAGTACGCTCACCTACACCAGCAAATACTGAGTAGCCGCTATGCTCAATCGCGATGTTACGAATAAGTTCCATCATGTTAACGGTTTTACCAACACCAGCACCACCGAATAAACCAACTTTACCACCCTTAGCGAATGGACAAACTAAATCGATTACTTTGATACCAGTTTCTAGTAATTCACTCGACATTGACTGTTCTGCATAAGCAGGAGCTGCGCGGTGAATAGACCATTTTTCTTCTTCGCCAATAGGACCAGCTTCATCAATCGGCTCCCCTAAGACGTTCATGATACGACCCAAAGTTGCAGTACCAACTGGAACTTGGATATTATCACCTGTGTTTACTACGTTCAGACCACGACGCAATCCGTCAGATGAACCCATAGCAATGGTACGTACTACACCACCACCTAATTGCTGTTGTACTTCAAGTACCAAACCAGCAAGATCACCTTCAGTTACATTTAATGCGTCATATACCTGAGGTACAGCATCTTGTGGGAATTCTACATCCACAACTGCGCCAATGATTTGGACGACTTTACCTGTACTCATGTTTAATCCTCTAATCTTTGTGCTCTTAAATTTAAGAACCTTTGCTTATACCGCTGCTGCGCCTGCACAAATCTCACTCAATTCTTGAGTAATGCTTGCTTGACGAGCTTTGTTATATACCAATTGTAAATCATCAATTAAGTCACCCGCATTATCTGTTGCAGCTTTCATTGCAACCATACGAGCAGCTTGTTCACATGCGAGGTTTTCAACCACACCTTGATATACTTGAGATTCTGTATAACGAACTAATAACTGCTCAAGTAATACTTGGGCGTCAGGTTCATATAAATAATCCCAGCGATGCTTAATAGCGTCATCATCTGACTTAGGCAAAGGTAAAAGTTGATCGATTGTCGGTTTTTGCGTCATTGTATTAACAAACTTGTTATACACAATAAACAACCTGTCTATCTCACCATTATCATAGGCATCTAACATTACCTTCACACTACCAATTAAATCAGCAAGTGAAGGGTTATCACCTAATCCAGAAATCTGTGAAGTAACTTTTGCGCCCATATTGTTAAAAAAGGCTGTGGCTTTAGAGCCAACAACTGCAAATTCAACTTCGGCGCCTGCTGATTGCTGTTTACCAGCATCAGCAAGTACTTGTTTAAATAAGTTAATATTTAAACCACCACACAAACCACGGTCTGTTGAGACAACAATATAACCTACGCGCTTAGCTTCTCGTTCCACCATATAAGGATGATGGTATTCTAAGTTACCTAACGCGATGTGACCGATCACATTTCGCATATTTTCAGCGTATGGACGAGAGGCAGCCATGCTATCTTGCGCTCTGCGCATTTTACTAGCTGCAACCATTTCCATCGCGCTGGTGATTTTCTGTGTATTTTGTACACTTCCAATCTTCGATTTTATCTCTTTAGCGCCGGACATGACTATTCTCCCGAAAAGGTTAACTAAATTACCAAGTTTGGGTAGCTTTGAAAGCTTCTATTGCTTTCGCTAAACCAGACTCAATATCTTTGTTATAGTCACCCTTTTCGTTGATAGTAGCCATCAACTCAGCGTGATCATTGTTTACGTATGTACGTAATGCTTCTTCAAAATCAACAACTTTGTTGATTTCAATATCATTTAAATAGCCTTTTTCTGCGGCAAATAAAGATACTGCTGTTTCAGCAATTGACAATGGACTGTATTGCTTCTGCTTCATCAATTCAGTAACACGTTGACCATGTTCTAATTGGGCACGAGTAGCGTCATCAAGATCTGATGCGAATTGAGCGAAAGCCGCTAATTCAGCATATTGAGCTAGTGCTAAACGAATACCACCACCTAATTTCTTGATAATTTTAGTTTGTGCAGCACCACCAACACGAGATACTGAAATACCAGCATTAACAGCAGGGCGTATGCCTGAGTTAAATAGGTTAGATTCTAAGAAAATCTGACCATCGGTAATTGAGATAACGTTAGTAGGTACAAATGCAGATACATCACCCGCTTGTGTTTCAATAATAGGTAACGCAGTTAAAGAACCCGTTTTACCTTTTACTTCACCATTAGTGAATTTTTCAACATAAGCTTCGTTTACACGAGCAGCACGCTCTAATAAACGACTGTGAAGATAGAAAACATCACCTGGGTAAGCTTCACGACCTGGCGGACGACGTAAAAGTAATGAAATTTGACGATAAGCAACTGCTTGCTTAGACAAATCATCATATACGATTAGTGCATCTTCACCGCGGTCACGGAAATATTCACCCATAGTACAACCAGAGTAGGCTGATAAGTATTGTAATGCAGCAGCTTCAGATGCAGATGCAACAACTACAATAGTGTTATCTAACGCGCCATGTTCTTCTAATGAACGAACTAAGTTCGCAACAGTTGAAGCTTTCTGACCAATTGCTACGTACACACATTTAATACCAGTGTTTTTCTGGTTAATAATTGCGTCTAGTGCGATTGCTGATTTACCAATTTGACGGTCACCAATGATAAGTTCACGTTGACCACGTCCGATTGGAATCATAGCATCAATTGATTTGATACCTGTTTGAACAGGTTCATCAACTGATTTACGTTCGATAACACCAGGTGCTTGAACTTCAACTGGCATAAAGCCATCGTTCTCAATTGGACCTTTTCCGTCAATTGGTTCACCTAATGTATTAACAACACGACCTAATAAGCCGCGTCCTACAGGTACTTCTAAAATACGACCAGTACCTTTTACTGTTAAGCCTTCGTGTAAGTCCGCATAAGGACCCATCACTACCGCACCGACCGAATCTCGGTCAAGGTTTAACGCTATTGCGAAGCGGTTGCCAGGAAGTTCGATCATTTCGCCTTGCATTACATCAGCAAGACCATGGATACGAATAATACCATCTGTTACAGAAACAATAGTACCTTCGTTACGAGCTTCACTAACTACGTCAAACTGTTCAATACGATTCTTGATCAGTTCAGCGATTTCAGTGGAATTCAGTTGCATGCTCTATTCCCCGTTAAGATTGCATTGTTGTTGCTAAGCGGTTCAATTTACCTCTAATTGAACCATCTATTACCATGTCACCTGCTTTAATTACTAAACCAGAGACTACGTTCGCGTCTACAACACAATTGAGCTTTACTTTTCGAGCCAAACGCTTTTCAAGCGCAGCGCTAATTACTTTTTGTTGTGCCACTTTTAATTTCACTGCAGATGTAATATCGACAGAAATTTCTTTCTCATATTCAGCTCTTAATTCGCTAAATTGAGTAAGAACTTGTGGTAACACCAACAAACGTCCGTTTTCAGCCATTACTTTTATCAAGTTTTGACCATTGCTACTAAGTTGAACATCACATACTTTTAAAAATATATCAGTCGCCTGTTCAACCGATGCACCACCAGAAAGATAATCTTTTATGGTTACATCTTTAGAAACTTCTGCAGCAAACACTAGCATAGAATGCCAGTCTTCAATTGCATTAGCTTCAACAGCAAAATCGAACGCTGCTTTAGCGTAGGGACGAGCGACGGTTGTCAATTCAGACATAGCTCTTTCCCTCTTAAAGTTCAGCTACAAGTTTATCTAAAATGTCGCTATGTGCAGCGGCATCAATTGAACGTTCGAGAATTTTCTCAGCACCAGCTATAGCAAGAACAGCAACTTGTTTGCGTAGTTCTTCTTTAGCATGATTACGTTCAGTCTCTATTTCTGCATGGCCAGCAGCTAAAATTTTATCTTTTTCAGCTTGTGCCTTAACTGCAGCTTCTTCAACAATTTTTGCTTCACGCTTTTTCGCAGCTTCAACAATTTCAGCTGCTTGCGCTTTTGCTTCTTTCAATTGAGCCGTGGCTTTTTCTTGAGCAAGCTCTAAGTCTTTAGCGGCACGGTCAGAAGCAGCAAGTCCGTCAGCGATGGTTTTCTGACGTGTTTCGATGGCTCCAATAATTGGTGGCCATACAAACTTCATGCAAAAAATGACGAATACTACAAATGCGATTAATTCACCAACTAAGGTCATATTAATATTCATTTGTGTACCTCCTATTAATTATTCGTAAAAATACAAAAGACGATTAAGCGCCAATTACGAATAATAGGTATAAACCAATAGCAACACCGATCATCGCGATAGCATCAATAAGACCCGCTACGATGAACATTTTTACTTGAAGTTGTGGTGCAAGCTCAGGTTGACGTGCAGCAGATTCTAAGAATTTGCCACCAAGGATACCAAAACCAATCGCAGTACCAAGAGCACCTAAACCGATTAGTAAAGCAACAGCGATATATAACATATTTATCTCCGATTATTTAAAGTTATAAAGTTAAAAATTAATAAAACTAAGGTTAAAAAAAATATTTTTTGGGATTTTATTCCCACACTATTCGGTTCGACTAAAGTCGTTTTATATTTATCCCGAAATATTAGTGATCTTCATGCGCTAAACTAAGATAAACAATAGTTAACATCATGAAAATAAACGCTTGTAATGGGATGATTAAAAGATGAAAAGCAGCCCATAAAAAGTGTACTGGCAATTGGAATAAACCAATTGTCGCAATGAGTAAAAATATTAACTCACCCGCATATAAGTTACCAAATAGTCGTAACGCAAGTGATAACGGTCGAGCTAACATTGTGACAGTCTCAAGAATAAAGTTCACTGGATATAAAGACCAATGACCAAAAGGCTGCGTAGTTAGTTCTTTAATGAACCCACCAATACCTTTAACTTTAATTGAATAGTAAATAATAAGAAAAAATACACCTAATGCCAGAGCAAAAGTCATATTTGGATCAGTTGTCGGAACCGGTTTCATATAAATATGAGACATTTCGATGCCAGAAACTAAGCTAATTAACCAAGGTAGTAAATCAACTGGTACCCAATCCATTGAGTTCATTAATAAAACCCAAACAAAAATAGTTAATGCTAAAGGTGCTATTAATGGATTATGGCCGTGAAAAGTACTTTTCACACTATCACCAACAAATTCCACTATCATTTCAACAGCACATTGAAGTTTACCTGGGACACCAGCTTCTGCTTTTTTAGCAACAGAACGGAAAATAGTTAAAAAAACCAAGCCTAAAAATATTGACCATCCTAGCGTATCTAAGTGAACAGCCCAAAAGCCTTCGCCCACTGTTAGATTTTGCAAATGATGCTTAATATATTCTTGGCTGGTTAGTTCAGCAACAGACATATTAAAGTTCCTAATGATTAAAGTTTAAATTTTATAAAAATTGGTGTTAGCAGTGGTAATACCACAACTAAACAAAAACTTGTAAAAAATGGTATTGGCTCAATCGCTATAAATCTAAAGGCTAGCGCAAATAAAATGGCCGTTAATACTATTTTTATCTTTTCGCCACTGTAAAATGATTCTATCACCTTATCTGACGATTTTGCTCCTGCATAACGAAATGCTTTAAGGGCAAATATAACATTAGGGATTATCGCAATAACTCCACCAGCTAATACTGATTGAGCGTATGATAATCCCCAAAAAATGCATGTTATTATTGTACAAATTGTTACAACTATCGTACATATTATAATTTGCTTAAAAGCAAATTTCCTACCGGTTTTCGCTAAATCATTTTTAAATGGCGAGTTCACCAGCTTCTCCGTACGATTAGTTTCGTATAAGTTGTACACATCTTGTTACTTCAAAAAGCCGACGCAAGTATACTTAATTATAGCGTGAATGCAACAAAAGAGGGCAGTTGTTGCCCTCTTTATGTGCGATTGTTTGGTAATATTTAAAATTAATCTAATGAATACCTAAAAAGAACTAAAACGAGAAACAATACCATCTAATTCTTCAAGATTCGTATACGATATAACCATTTTACCTTTACCTTTTTTACTATGCTTAATACTGACTTGTGCACCTAGCTTTTCAGATAAATTTTGTTCAAGTGATTTGGTATCTGGATCTTTCTCTGTTTCTTGTTTAGGTTTTTCTGGTTGTTGAATTTTTTTAATAAGTGCTTCTGTTTCTCGTACTGTTAACTCTTTTGCGGCAACAGTTCTAGCAGTGGTAGTTTGTAAGTCATTTTCTAGGGCTAATAGGGCACGAGCATGTCCCATATCAATGTCGCCATGTTCAAGTAACGTTTTAACATCAGGATTTAAATTATTTAAGCGTAGAATATTAGTCACTGTAGTTCGTGATTTACCTACGGCATCAGCAACCTCTTGATGAGTTAATTCAAATTCAGTTAATAATCTTTCAAGTGCAATAGCTTCTTCCATCGCATTAAGATCTTCACGTTGTATATTTTCAATTAATGCAATTGCTACAGCTGCTTCATCTGGCACATCTTTTATTAAGCAAGGTACAAGATCTATTTCTGCTAATTGAGCTGCTCGCCAACGTCGTTCACCAGCAATAATTTCATAATTGTTTTTATCTATTGGACGTACAACAATAGGTTGTATTATCCCTTGAGATTTAATTGATGCAGATAATTCTTCTAAGGCATCTGCGGACATGTCTTTGCGTGGCTGATATTTACCAGGACGTAATTGTTCAATAGGAAGTTTTTGTAATTCGCTAGTATCGGCAACTGCTTGTGTTGAAGAGCCGTCTTCTGCTTCTTTTCGTGGTGCGCTTGTTAATAAAGCATCTAAACCTCTGCCAAGGCCTCTGCGTTTCGATGGGCTCATAATTTTCCTTGCTGAATATTCTTATTAGTTCGCAACTTGTTTATTCTTTTTTTCTTGTTCTGTTTTTCTGAGCACCTCACCTGCAAGTGCTAAATATGCTTTAGCCCCTGTAGATGATTTATCATAATACATCACTGGAGCACCAAAACTTGGCGCTTCTGCTAAGCGAACATTCCTTGGGATAACCGTTCTATAAACTTTATCACCAAAATGGCGTTTCAACTGTTCAGATACATCATTTGCTAGACGATTTCTAGGATCGTACATAGTTCTTAATATACCCTCAATATGTAAATTGCCATTTACTACTGAAGTTAATTGAGAAATAGTATCCATTAACGCAGTTAACCCTTCTAATGCATAATATTCACATTGCATAGGAACAAGCACTGAATCTGCTGCTGTCATGGCATTAACCGTTAACATATTTAAAGAAGGAGGACAGTCAATAATGATAAAATCATAACTACTGACAATAGGTGCTAAAGCTTTTTTTAAACGCTGCTCCCTAGCATAAACTTCCATTAATTTAATTTCAGCTGCAGTAACATCTGTATTAGCCGCAATTAAATCATAAATACCGCTAGTTTCTTTACAAACAACTTGTTCAAATGGTTTTTCTTCTACAAGTAATTCATAACAAGTTGCTGGTACTTCATATTTATCTATACCGCTCCCCATGGTCGCATTACCTTGAGGATCTAAATCTATTAACAATATTTTACGCTTGGTTGCGGCTAGCGATGCCGCTAAATTAACTGCTGTCGTTGTTTTACCGACACCACCTTTCTGGTTGGCAACTGCGATTATTTTTCCCACTAGCACCTCAAACCTTGTTATTGTTGATAGCTTTTTTAAGTTCTATTAAATGTCTTTCACCCAATAATTGTGGCACAACAATAGGGTAACTTGTTACTAATTTTATACCTGCAGGCAATTGTGATAACTCTTCACTGGGATATTGTCCTTTTAAGGCATAAAAACGACCAGTTTCATCTGCTGTTAGATGTTTACACCAATTAACCATATCGTCAAGAGAAGCAAAAGCTCGGCTCAAAACACCATCAAACAATTGTTCTGGTTGAAATTTTTCAACTCTACTTAAAACAGGTTTTACATTTTCAAGCTTTAATTGAAACACAACTTGACGTAAAAATGTAATTCTTTTACCTAAACTATCAAGTAATGTAAATTCTTTTTCTGGATACAATATTGCTAAAGGAATACCAGGTAGTCCAGGTCCAGTACCCACGTCAATAAAACGATTACCATGTAAACAAGGGCCTACCATCAAACTATCCATGATATGTTTGGTTAACATTTCACTTGGATCTCTAACAGAAGTTAGATTATAGGCTTTATTCCACTTAACCAACATTTCTACATATTGAATTAATTGAGCAACTTGTTTATCTGAAAGATTGATTGTTGATTGAGCTAACAATTCTAATAATTGATCTTGTAATGCCATTTTTTTACCTGAACGACATTAAGCCGATTTGCGTAATAAACCATGTTTTTTAAGATAAACTAACAATAATGAAATTGCTGCAGGTGTTATACCTGAAATACGTGATGCTTTACCAATAGTTTCAGGTTTAGCTTCAGTTAATTTTGCAACGACTTCATTCGATAATCCAGAAATCTGACTATAATTAAACTCAATAGGTATTAGAGTATCTTCATGTCTTTTTTTCTTAGCAATATCTTCTAGCTGTCTTTCAATATAACCAGCATATTTAATTTGAATTTCTATTTGCTCTGAGGCTTGTGTATCTTCTATTGCTGGACCTAAGCCCTCAATTTTCATCAGATCTTGATAACGAACTTCAGGACGACGTAATAAATCTTCAATACTATTTTCACGAGTCAATGAAGATTTAACTAACGCATTAATTTGCTCAATGCCTTTGTGATCTTTTTGGATCCAAGTCGATTTTAGACGTTGACGCTCTAATTCAACATTTTCCATTTTTTGATTAAATCTTGCCCAACGTTTTTCATCAACTAAGCCAAGTTTGTAACCTATTTCTGTTAAGCGTATATCAGCGTTATCTTCACGTAACAATAAACGGTATTCAGCCCTTGAAGTAAACATGCGATAAGGTTCTTTCGTGCCTAAAGTAGCCAAATCATCAATTAAAACGCCCATGTATGCTTGATCACGACCTAATATTAATTGATCCTTTCCTTGAACCTTAGCTGCAGCATTGGTGGCGGCTATCAAGCCTTGGGCCCCAGCTTCTTCATAACCAGTAGTACCATTAATTTGACCAGCAAAATATAAGTTACTAATGAATTTACTTTCAAGGGTCTGTTTTAAGTCTCTTGGATCAAAAAAGTCATATTCAATAGCATAACCAGGTCTAGTTATATGAGCATTTTCAAAACCTTTAATTGATCGAACTAAGTTCATTTGTACATCAAATGGAAGGCTTGTTGAAATTCCATTAGGGTAAATTTCATGAGTAGTTAAACCTTCAGGCTCAACAAATATCTGATGCGAATCTTTATCAGCAAAACGCATTATTTTATCTTCAATAGATGGACAATATCTAGGACCAATGCCTTCTATCACCCCTGTATACATTGGGGATCTATCTAAACCATTACGAATAATATCATGGGTATTCTTATTTGTATGAGTGATAAAACACGAAATTTGCTTAGGATGATGATCTTTGGATCCCATAAATGAAAATACTGGACGAGGATCGTCGCCTGGTTGCTCTTCCATTACAGAAAAATCAAGACTTCTTGCATCTAATCTTGGCGGTGTTCCTGTTTTTAAACGATCTATGCGAAAAGGCATATCACGTAATTTCTTAGCTAAATTAACACTTGCAGGATCACCCGCTCTACCACCTTGATAATTATTTAATCCTATGTGTATTTGACCTGCCAGAAAGGTTCCAACAGTTAAAACTACAGATTTAGCTTTAAATTTTAGCCCCATTTGGGTTGAAACACCAACAACATGATCGTTTTCTAGTAAGAGATCATCACAAGGCTGTTGAAAAATAGTTAAATTTTCTTGATTCTCTAAATAACTTCTTACAAATGAACGATATAACGCACGATCCGCTTGTGCTCGTGTTGCTCGAACAGCAGGTCCTTTACTCGCATTTAACGTTCTAAATTGAATGGCTGCATGATCAATGGCTGTTGCCATTAATCCACCTAAGGCATCAATTTCTTTTACCAAATGACCTTTACCAATCCCACCAATGGCTGGATTACAAGACATCTGGCCTAAAGTATCAATGTTATGAGTTAGTAATAATGTTTTACAGCCCATACGTGCTGAGGCAAGGGCTGCTTCTGTACCTGCATGACCACCACCAACAACGATTACGTCATATGACTCTTGATACCACATCGATTAACGACCTTAGTTAAAGTTATTTCAAAATTAAAGGGCACGTATTTTAACTGTTTTTGCTTGCTAGGGGAATGATCATTTTAAATAAAAGATCGCGTTAGGATCCTTTAATAATATATAAGATCTATTTAAAGATCTTATTATTACTTATTATTAATAAACGCCTTTTCTGTTGATAACCCTTTTATTACTTTATAATTCATTAAGTTATACTACATCTAAAGCTGTGATCAAACATTGATCATTCTCCGTATAAGCTATGATCAAAAGCACCTTTTATCCACAGGCAAATTAAAAGTAATAACTGTCAACTGAATAATAACCGTTAATTAATAGCTTATCCTTAGTTTTATCCACATTTATATTTTATTAGCGTTATTTTTGTGAATAACACGTTAGCAACTCTGTATTAAAAGATCTTTATTTTTAGTTATCCATTCTTGTGCAGCTTCTTCGGGATCATCATCGTCTAAAATATTAAGGGTTTTTAATTCAATTATTTCATTACAACCTTTTGATTTTAATATCTTTGCTATGTTTTTTGCCGCATAACAATAGGTGTCATAACTGGTATCTCCTGTACCTATAACCCAATATTTGAGAGTGCTTAGATCTTCTTTACAGTTTTCTAGTTCTTTGACGAATGCTTGTATATTATCAGGATAATCACCTGCACCATGTGTTGAAGTACATATTAACCAAATTGCATTTTTATGTGGAATTTGTGAAAATTGTGGTTGAAAATGAAGTTCTGTAGAATAATTTAAGCTATTTAACGTTTCCTGACATGCTTCAGAAATATATTCAGTTCCACCTAACATACTGCCCACAATAATTTGAATTGAGGTCATTTATCGATCCTATTTAATAATTTTAATGGTAGCATTATAGATTATTGTCATTAAATTTAAGTGAAAATTAGTCGTAAAATGAATAAAAATAATAAAGGCTTTACCTTAATAGAATTAGTAGTAGTTATTGTTATTTTAGGAGTATTAGCTGTAACAGCTTTACCTAAATATATTGATTTATCTAGTAATGCTCGGATAAAAGTGATCACGCAGCTTAAAGTCAGTACTAAATCAGCGAATGATTTACTTTTTTTAAAAAGTAAAATGCCAAGTTATTCTAGTCAGCCTGTGCTTAATAGACCTGATCTAATCGATGTTGATCTCGATAAAGATGGTATTTTTGATATATCGAACAGTAAAGATGTGAGACTGAAATGGGGGTATTTAGATAATACTGATATTAGTAAACGTATTCACTTTTCAGATGATTTTTCTATAACAGAAGAGGGCATTGATTTTACGTATTTTGGTTATGATTTAAATCAAAATAATAATGTAAAAGATGATAACTGTTATTTTAAATATACCCAGGCGAGTGATGAAAACACACCACCTATATATGATATTGTTACTAGTGGTTGTTAGTTATATATTTGATATTTATAACTACTTTAGTTAAATTTTAATGTTTTTTAACATTTATGCTTTGTTTAAAGGTTTCAAAATATACCCTTTCAATCCATAGTTAACCCATTTCTTTATCTTTTATTTATTATATTTTCTGAGAGGGTTAAGATAGGTATATCAACGTCTTTAGATTATTTTCTAATTTGTTTGCTGGTATTGACGCCATCAAGGTTTGGTATATATAAGTCCATTATGAACAGAGTAAACACTTTGTTTTTATCATTTCGATGGCTTTTAAATCATCTTAGCCTGGTATAGAGCAAAAAGTTTCTTTACTTAATATATCTACAAATACTTTTCTGTCTATTGCATTATCTTCAATAGTTGGCACTTTGATTATCTAATGAGTAAAAACATTCATACAAGTTATGCTGTTCAATGTCTGTAGCAGTACGATTTACTAATGGAATGAGGTGTGGTTAAGAGGGTTATAAGCTTATTTTTATCAAGCAATAATAGTGATGAAATTCATTTAAGCAATTATATAAATATAGACGGTCTGTTTTAAAAGGACTGGTGTATAAAAGTGCTATGCAAACGTTATTACACAAGAAGTATATAATAACGTTTTGTTGAGTTTATTATTTTCCGATACAAAATGACGAGAAAATCTGACTAAGCAGATCATCATTAGTAAATTCACCGGTAATTTTATTTAGTTCTTGTTGGCATAAGCGCAATTCTTCAGCCAAAATTTCACCAGCAACAAAAGATTCAAGTTGTTCTAAACCTATGATTAAATGTTGATGCGCTGCATCTAAAGCTGCAAGGTGTCTGCGTCTAGCCATAAAACCACCTTCGTTACTGCCTTGGTAGCCCATTATAGATTTTAAGTGCTCCTTCAGTTGTTCTATTCCTGCACCTGTTTTTGCTGAAATTGTTAGGGTAGGTATTCCATTTTGTTCACTTAAACCGGTATTGCTGCCACTAATATCTGCTTTATTTTTAACTAAGGTTAGACCTATGTTTTTGGGAAGTTTTTGAAAAAATTCTGGCCAAATTTGATTTAGATCTTCAGTTTGTTGAGTGGTTGAATCAAGCATAAGTAATACTCGATCTGCTTGGTTGATTTCTTGCCATGCGCGCTCAATACCAATTTGCTCTACTTTGTCAGCGCTTTCTCTTAAGCCGGCAGTATCAATAATATGTAAAGGCATACCGTCAATATGGATTTGCTCTGATAATACATCACGAGTTGTACCTTCTATATCAGTAACAATAGCGCTGTCACGTCCACTGAGGGCGTTTAATAAGCTTGATTTACCTGCATTTGGTCTACCCGCAATAACAACCCTCATGCCTTCTCTAATAATAGCGCCTTGTTGTGCTTGTTTTTGAACATTTTCAACTTGTTCAATAATCGCTTTTAAATTATTTACTATTTTCTTATCGGCTAAGAAATCTATTTCTTCTTCCGGAAAATCAATAGCGGCTTCTACATACATTCTTAAATGAATAGTACTTTCAACCATTTCATTAATTAGGTTTGAAAACTCACCTTTTAGGGATTGTAATGCACAGCGTGCGGCTTGTTCTGAACTTGAATTTATTAAATCGGCAATGGCTTCTGCTTGGGTTAAGTCGAGTTTATCGTTTAAAAAAGCTTGTTCACTAAACTCACCAGGATTTGCCATTCTTACTTTTGGAATAGTTAAAATTTCTTTTAATAACATATCTAAAATTACAGGACCGCCATGACCCTGTAATTCAAGAATATCTTCACCCGTAAATGAATTTGGCCCTTTAAAATATAACGCTATTCCTTGATCAAGTGGTCGCTTTTGTAAATCATGAAAAGTTAAATATTCTGCTTTACGTAATTCGGGTAATTTACCCAATATGACTTGAGCTACCTGTTTCACTTCTGGACCTGAAATTCGGATAATTCCCACACCACCTCTACCGGGAGCTGTTGCTTGTGCTGCTATGGTTTCTTTATCTGAAAAAGTTAAAACATGGTCACTCATGAAATTTCCGCTACAATTTTAGGGATTAAATATGGGTTAATTATAAACGTTAATAGTTTAAGGGTATAGTTTGAGGAAATTTAATCATAAAAAAAGCGACCTAAGCCGCTTTTTTATTTTTAATAACTACTATTGTTGTGCAGCTTTTTCTTTTTTCTCTAAGCCTGAGAATATTATTTTCATTTGTACAATGGAGATAACATTACTTACTAACCAGTATAATACTAGTCCTGAAGGGAACCAGAAAAAGAAGATAGTAAACATAACAGGCATGTACTGCATTATTTTTTGCTGCATTGGGTCTTGTACGGTTACTGGTTGCATTTTTTGCATAATAAACATACTTACACCCATTAACACAGGTAAAATATAGTAAGGGTCTTTAGAAGAAAGATCTTGCAACCATAATCCAAAAGTAGCTTGACGCAATTCAACACTTTCTAAAAATACCCAATATAACGCTAAGAAAATTGGCATTTGAATAATTAATGGTAAACAACCACCAGCAGGATTAACTTTTTCTTTACGATAAAGTTCCATCATTGCTTGTGACATTTTCTGTTTATCATCGCCACAACGTTCTTTTAACTGCGCCATTTTAGGTTGTAAGGCACGCATTTTAGCCATTGAGGTATATTGAGCTTTAGTTAATGGATACATAGCACCTTTAACTATCAAGGTAATGACGATGATGGCCAAACCCCAGTTGATTACAATTGATTGAATTTGAATTAACAACCAATGTAACGGTTGGCTGATCATAAATAAGAAACCAAAATCAACGGTTAGCTCAAGACCATCAGCTATTTCACCTAAGGTATCTTGATGTTTTGGGCCTACATAAAAAGTCGTTGATGTTGTAACTTCTGTGTTAGGTTCAATGATTATTGCCGGAGCTTTAAAACCAATTACAGCTTCTTGCTTACTTGTGTAGCTAGTGTAAAGCAGATTAGTTTCATTTTGGTTAGGTATCCAAGATGAAACAAAATAATGTTGCAACATGGCAACCCAACCACCTTTAGTGGTTACATTTAAATTTGCGTCAGCAATATCATCAAATTTGTATTTCTCATAGCGCTCTTCTTGGGTTGAATAAGCTGCACCACGGTAAGTTGGAATTAAGGCACTTGATTTGTCGGCATTTGTTGATTGTTTTAATTGAGCATACAGTTCTACGCTTGCTGCAGTACTTGCATTGTTCTCAATAATGTAGTCTACATTTATTTTGTAGCTATTAGCTTCAAGGGTAAAACGTTTAGTTACTGTTAAGCCATTTTCAGCTTTGTATCTTAAATCAATAACTAAAGGATTATTATCCGTTAACACATATTCTTTAGCATCAACTTGATAAATAGGTCGACCTTTTACAATACGGTCAATACCTTGGGCACCTGTTAACCCACTTTGTGCTATATAGTTAAACTGACCGGTTTGCATTATTTTAAATGGAACACCACTACCTTGCTTAGTATCGTATTTAAGTAAGGTTGCCTCAACAATATCGCCACCTTGAGTATTAATTTTTAATTTTAATACATCAGTTGTTACTGTAATTATGTTGGCAATAGATTGAACTTCTTTTACTGCGGGGAGATTGCTTGCACTTGATGCAGGTACAAAGTCACTATCACTTGTATCAGTTTGTGGTGCTATTGATGTCTGTTCAATATCATAGGGTTGTTGAACTGGAGTATTGTCTGATTGCCATTGCTGGTATAACAAAAACGTTACAACCATAAGTGCAATGAAAAGAAAACTACGTTGCGATTCCATAAAGCTTACTTCTCTTTTTTTATTGGTGGTACGGGATCTTCACCGCCCGCATTTAATGGGTGACATTTTAGTATACGTTTGCCTGCTAACCAACAACCTTTTATAACTCCGAAGCGTTTTATAGCTTCAATGGCATAAAAAGAGCACGTTGGATTAAATCTGCAATTGTTACCAAGCAGTGGACTAACAAAGCGTTGGTAGCCTTTAATTACGGCAATCGCTAACGTTTGTGACGTTGAATTATTTTTTGCCATATCTTATCTAGTTGGTGATTGATTTCTTGATTTTCAAGTTTATCTATACCTGACTTGACCATAACCACAACATCAATGTTTGGCAAAGATAACTGATTGAGTCTAAAACTCTCTCGAGTTATGCGTTTAATACGATTTCGTTCAACGGCTAACTTTACGCGTTTTTTAGCAATAGCTAAACCTAATCTTTTATTGTTTTCACAATTTTTTGTGATCAGAAGAGTAAAATGTTTTGAACTAAAACGGGTAGGATCAGAAAATACAGCTTTGAAATGACCGGGAGTCAGCAAACGTGACTCCCGATTAAATTTATGAGTAACCATGTCGGCTACTTATCTCTATTACTTAAAGCTAAGTAAAAAAGTTATGCACTAAGTCTTGCACGACCTTTTGCACGACGACGTGCAATTACGGCACGACCGTTTTTAGTAGCCATACGAGCACGAAAGCCATGGTTGCGCTTACGCTTTAATACACTAGGTTGAAATGTTCTTTTCATTACGCTAATCCGTCGGTTGTTGTTGCCCAGGCAAAACAGCCGTTTTGAGCACACTGGTCTAAAAAAGAGGGCGAATGTTACATAGAGTCTCGACATTTGTCAATATATTATCGGCTTTATTTATTATAAAGATCCCTGTGAGATCCAAGAGGATCATTTTATATCCACAGTTTTTTAACATTTATTTAATTATATTGACTTAAATCGTGTTAAATCAGCATTTTTTAGCTCATTTATCTTCTTTATTTCACCTTAATTATTTATTGTTTAGATTATTTTGTGCCATAAAATACAAGGTTATAACAAATAAATTCAAAATATATGTCTGTATTTTAAATGTCAATATTGATGTTGTGGATAACTAGGAGGATAATAACAAAATAAAGAATAACAATTATACCTTCAACCTACGTCATTATCGTTTTATTTTTGAAAAGTAGTGTT